>CAWKDF010000001.1:0-515890 GCA_963848345.1 uncultured Acidimicrobiaceae bacterium
GCACCTGACAGCTACAACGTGACTTACTACTACGACGGTGGCGCGGGCACCCCGGGATCGGCGACCTACACGGTCGGTGGTCCGGCGCTCACCCTGCCGACGCCGACCTACACGGGCTACACGTTCCTTGGCTGGTACTCAGCTCAAACCGGTGGCACCCTCGTCGGCGGGGCCGGTGCGTCTACACCCCGACGGGCAACACCAGCCTCTACGCCGAGTGGGCGCAGACAACAGTCACCTACACGGTTACGTACAACTACGAGTCCGGCACTGGGACGCCACCTTCGGCCATCTACACGGTCGGCGGAAGCCCGCTGACGTTGCCCACGCCCGCGCGCAACGGCTATACCTTCGCGGGCTGGTTCACCAACTCAACCGGCGGCACGCTGGTCGGCGCTGGTGGTGCGTTGTACACGCCAACCGCGTCGGTGACGCTCTACGCACAGTGGACCGCCAACCTCGGCACATCGAGTCTTGAGCTCCTGCCCGAGAACCCTTTTCCCATAGCTGTCGGCTCGAGCACTCCGTACGTGGCGTACGTCCACTCCAGTTCGGGAACGTCGCCACTGTCGGGGACGGTCACCTTCTACGTGAACGGGGTGGCAGTAACGGGATGTACGAACGAGCACCTGATCGCTGGTTCGTACGCCCTCTGCGTGATCAACTTCCTGAACGCGGGCTCGCCGGTCGTCACGGCGACGTACGCGAACGACCCGAAGTACTTGACGTCGAGCGACTCGAGCACGCAAGTCGTCAACAAGGGCAACACGTCGCTCAGCCTTTCGCACTCGTCATCGATCACGGTCGGTGGGAGCGTGACGTACACGGCGAACGTGAACGAGACGTACGGATCAGGTCCCTTGAGCGGAACGGTCACGTTCACCGACAACGGGGTGAACATCTCTGGCTGCATCGGTGAGTCGGCGAGCAGCGGATCCGTCACGTGCACGGTGACCTTCGCGAACCAGGGCAGCTTCACGATCGCGGCAACGTATTCGGGAAGTTCGAACTTCAACGGCTCGTCCAATTCGGTTTCGCAAAGTGTGAGCAAGGGCACGACATCTCTGACGCTGTCGCCATCGACGCCGGTGCTATCGGGCACCAGCGTCATGTACAGCGCCTCCGTGGTCGAGACGTCAGGTTCTGGTTCCCTCACAGGGTCGGTGAGCTTCACCCAAAACGGTGCAGCCATCGGTGGATGCCAGAACCTGGCGCTCGTTGCAGGCAAAGCGTCGTGTACGGTCCACTTCACCTCGACGGGGACCTACACGATCGCTGCCTCCTACGCGAACGACCCGAACTTCACGGGTAGCAACGCGTCGATCTCCCAAGTCGTCGGTACGAAGCCGGCGATCACCAGTGCGAGCTCGACCAGTGCCACGGTCGGCCACTCTTTCACCTTCCAAGTGGTGGCGACCGGCTCTCCGACGCCGACGTTCTCCTATACCGGGAACTTGCCATACGGCGTCACCTTCAACACGTCGACAGGCGTGTTGTCCGGCACGCCGTCCCACGGCACGCAAGGCAACTACTCCATCACCGTGACGGCGACGAACTCCTTGGGCTCGACGTCCCAGACGCTGAAGTTGAGTGTGGCCACCTAAGTCGCTTCGAACTTCCAGCAGCGCTGCGCTTCGTGAGCGGCCGGTGACGGCTGCGTGTCGCGCTGCTTCTCTCGTCGTAACGTGAGGCGCCAAGGGCGGCACCCAGTCACCTCAGACGTGCGTCGCGAACGCGGGATTCACGAGCTTTTCCCGCTTGGCCTTCTTCTTCTTTTTCTTCTTTCCCTTATCCCGGTCGTCGTGGGCCTTCGCGCGCGACGGGGGCGGCAGGTCAATCGACACCACGGGGCGAGAAGGTGGCATGTCGGCATCTTCGTCGCGGTGGCCTCCGTTGTTGTTGCTGGCGTAGCCTTCGACGAAATCGTCGGGCGTAGTCGCTTGGTCGACACGCTGCTGGACATCTGATGTATGAATGTCGGTGTCAACATGAGGAAGAGCGCCGGATGCGTTCGTGCCCAAGCGCTCGAGCGCGGTGCGCGCTGCGGCGATGGCGCTGGCCCCAAACAAGATGAGCATGTCGTCTATCGAGATCCCTAGAAACTCTGCGATGGCGGGCAATACGTCAACCGAAGGACGCTGGGTGTCTCGCTCGTATGAGCTGAACGTCGTGCGGCTCATACCGATTCTGGTGGCCGCTTCTCGCTGGTCGAATCCGAGCTGCGCGCGGCGCGTTCGCAAGGCCTTTCCAATCGTTTCGTCACTCATCGACGTTTTTTCCCATTGTGTGGATGTTATTCGCAGTCTGCTCTTTACGTTGTGAGGCTATTGTGCCGCCCGTGACCAGTACGGCCATGACGAACAGCGGCTTTTGTGGACGATCCGCGAGCGTGTTCCCAGGTCAAAGCGGCTTCGTGCGCACCCCGTGTGGCCTTGAAGCCGGCGCGGGGCGAACGCCACTCCGAGTGGAGCGGAGAGAGGAACCCCCACTCTTTGGGATCTCAAACCTGCAGGACGAAGATGGGGCTTTCCGGTAGGAGCATTTCGGTGAAAACCCTCAAAACAACCGGGTCGCCGGTGAAGCCGGACCGGCTAACCGGTACCTTGAGATATGAAGAAATTGGCCCGCATCGGCGGCGCTGCCGCCATATGCCTGGGCCTCGCCACGGGGATCGTGGCAATACTTGGGACCTTTTCCTCAGCAGCGCTGATATCGGCCGGTCCGTCTCGAAACTTGTGCATCTACCCCCTCTCCACCGATGGAGATCTCCAACCGGGGCTTTCCAACGCGGAGGCGGCGGTAGGAGTGCCCGTCTCGTGCGTGTCAGCGTACGTAAACGGCGCGGTCTCGTGGTTCCAGTGGGAGAACCCGTGGGTCTCAGAGCCTCAGAAGGGATACACGGCGTGGGTCGCAGAAGATCCGAAGGTTCGCCAACTCGTTCTGCAGGTGGACTTGATACCCCAGAGCCTCGAAGATCCGAGCGACCCGTTGGGTTGGGAGCAGTTGTGCGCGGATGGGCAGTTTGACACTCACGCCAGGCAGCTTGGAAAGAACCTAGTGGCCGCCGGTTTAGGGCACTCAGTCATCCGGCTGGGCGCAGAAATGAACGGTCCGTGGGAAACCGACTTCGTGGGAACGACGAGCGTCGAACAGAACCAGTGGGCTAAGTGCTTTGCCGCGGAGGTGACCGCTATGCGTCAGGCACCGGGAGGGCACTTTCTCTTCGTGTGGAACCCCAACGCCTGTACCGAGAACATACCGTATTCGAACTTCTACCCGGGCAATGCCTACGTCGACATCGTGGGTCTTGACCTCTACAACCAAATATGCACGGCACCGAGTTCCGCGTCCATTACGTGGGATCAGCTGGTCCACGAACCGGCGGGTCTGGCCAGCTTTGAAGCGTTTGCACGCGCACATCACAAACCAATGAGTTTTCCCGAATGGGGCTTGGTTCAAGCGACGAACGGGGACGATCCGGCCTATGTCGACGGTATTGGATCAACGTTCACGAAGGGCGATTTCGCCTTCGAATCGTATTTTGACGCCGGTGACAGCGGGACGCTGCAGCTGGGACCCTCGACACCCCACTCGTTGGCGGCGTTCCAGAAATGGTTTGGCAAGGTGACAAAATAACCAGTGTTCGTATGGCGACGTGACTCGTGCCGACCGGGTGCGGAGTTTTCCGATCTTAACTATGCTTTGCCGGAACGACGGGCTCATCAGGGCCGGAAGTGTTGTGTCGGTCTCTTGGGACCGGTAGTAGCGCGACGTACACGAGGACGGGTCATGAGAATCAAGAGCGCTTTGCCTACGGTGGTCCTGGCTCTCCTAGCGATGCCGCTTGCTGGCCTGATGACCGGCGCGGCGCCCGCGGGGGCCACGAGCGTCGCCAGCCAGCTCGTCGTGACAACCCAGCCGGCCACCAGCGCCACGAGCGGCCAGGCTCTGACCACCCAGCCGGTGGTGACGGTGGAAGACAGCTCGGGCAACGTCGTCACCACCGCCACGGGCACGGTGACCGCCAGTGTCGCGTCCGGCGCAGGGACCATCAGCGCGGGTGCAACCGCGTCGATCACCAATGGCGTTGCCACCTTTAGCGGTCTCACCATCACCGGCGCGACCGGCACCGATACGTTGGCCTTCGTTGACGGATCCCTCGCGACCGCCATCGCCTGGACCGGGACCACGATGTCGACCACCGACTACTGGTACTCGGTCACCTACGGCAACGGCATCTACGTTGCGGTCGCCCACGGTTCCAGTGTCGACCCCGGCCTCGCGTCGGGCGTCACGTACTCGAGCGACGGGTCGACGTGGATGAGCGCCACGCTGCCCGACAACAACACCTGGAACTCCGTCACCTACGGCAACGGCGTCTTCGTCGCGGTCGCCGAGAATACTGACGAGGCCGCGTACTCGACTAACGGGTCGACCTGGACAGTCGCCACCCTTCCGGAAGTGGCCCCGTGGTTATCGGTCACCTACGGCAACGGCGTCTTCGTCGCGGTTGCGTTCAACACCTCCGAGGCTGCCTATTCGAGCGACGGATCGACGTGGATGAGCGCCACGCTGCCGAGCAGTGACAACTGGAACGCAGTCACGTACGGCGACGGGCGGTTCGTCGCGGTAGCAAAGGGCTCTAATGCCGCAGCCTACTCGAGCGACGGGTCGAGCTGGACCGCGGCCACCATGCCGAGCATTGACAACTGGTTCGCGATCACCTACGGCAACGGCCTGTTCGTTGCCGTTGCGTACAACTCGAGCGCCGCCGCGTACTCGCCCGACGGATCGATCTGGACAGCCGCCACCATGCCGAGTAGCACGAACTGGTACTCGATCGCCTACGGTAATGGCGCCTTCGTGGCGATCTCCGACAACTCGAGTGTCGCCTCCTCGACCGACGGATCGACCTGGACGGGCGCCACGCTGCCGAGCGTCGACGACTGGAGCACGATCACCTACGGCAACGGGCGTTTCGTCGCGGTCGCGTTCAACTCCGCCACGGCTGCCGTAGCGACGTCGCTCGTCGCCGCGCCCGCGGCCGCGATCGCTCTCACGCCGCCCTCGTCGCCACCCCCTTCATCGGGGTCGGGTGCTGCGGCGCCAGCCCTCGCTCAGCTTGAGGTCACTGCCGCGAGCCTCACCGAGAGTGTCGGCGCCGCGTGGTCGCCGTCGGTGACGGTGTCCGGCGTCCAGAGTGGCGATAGCGCCGCCGTCACGGGAACGATTTACACTTACGCAGGCATGGGGTCCACGGTCTACGCGGCCTCAACTACGGCGCCGACGGCACCGGGCACTTACAGCATCACGCCGTCGCTCTCGACGGTAACGATCACCCCAACGAGCGACGTCACCAACTACGACACCACGATCGACTTCGTGCCCGGCACGCTCGTCATCACCCCGGTGCCACCGACGGTGACTCCGTCTCCGGCGATCACCGCGACTTCGACGATTGCGCACCGGCTCGTCTTCAGCGCGGTGGTGCACGGTCAATCACTCCAAGGTGCCACGTCGGTGACCATCTCTGGTGCCACGGCGCGCATCATCTCGCGCGGCCAGCTTCGCCTGGTGGTGCGAATCGCCCTGGCTCCGCGGACGCGCGCGGGGATGCATCTCGCGGTCGTGCATTTCGCCCGAGGTTTGTTTGCCCACTTCTACGTCACGGTGACCCGCCACGGATCTGCTGTAGTGGTGAGGACTTCCCCTCAGCCGCTGCCGTCGTTGCTGCGCTGAACACCCAAGTCAGCCTTTCCGACAGTCGGGGAATCCTCGATGCGAGCAGGAGGTTTCTGGTACTTGCACTGCGCACCGCTTCGTGGAAGAAGCTCGCTTATCAGGGAATGTAGAGTACCGGCGAAGAAGTGCGACTGAAAGAGGCCCGACCAACCAAGAGGTCTGAACTTTGGCCACGTTGACAATATTTATGGCGAAGCGAATGCGGCGACACGCCGCGCGAGGGATTTTGGGCCGAGGACGTGTTTTGAGAGAATGTCGAGATGCGCACGCTGGAGAGCTCGAGGACGGGCGTCAAGGGTGAAGGCCTCCCCGGGCGCAGGGCCTGGCGCAGTCCTACGGGTCTGGTGCTCGCGATCACGTCACTGATCGCGTCGTCTTGCTTCGCGGGGTTGCCGGTTCTTAGCGCGGATGCGGCGCCAACGCCGGGGCCATGGAACGTGGCGACGGCTCCGTCGCCCACCGGGAGCTGGTACGCCGTTGACTTCGGCGATGGTCGCTTCGTCGCCGTGGGTCACGGGGCAGATGTCGCCGTCTCGAGCGACGGGGCGACGTGGGTTGAGCAATCCGCACCAGCCGGTTCGTGGCGGACCGTCACCTACGGCGACGGTGAGTTCCTCGCGTTGTCCTCAGCGAGTGCCGCAGCCGAAGAGATGGTGTCGACCAACGGGGTGAACTGGACGACGAAACCAGGGCCGGTGGGTCCGTGGACGAGTGTGACCTATGGCGCTGGACGCTTCGTTGCGGTGAGTTCCAACGGACAGATCGTGACCTCAACGGACGGAGTGCAGTGGAGCGAGGCCTGGCATCACAAAAACTACGACCTCACGTCGGTGGCGTATGGCGCCGGTCACTTCGTCGCCACCGATGTCGCCATGGGGGCGACGATTATCTCGAGCAACGGAGTCGACTGGAGTCGAATCTTGCCGCTGAAGGCCGGCGTGACGTGGGGAGCCGTCGCTTACGGCAATGGCAACTTCGTGCAATTTGATGCATCGGGATCAGGCTATATAGCAACGTCGGTGTACGGATACGTGTGGACGTTGCGCTCCTACTCGCCAGCCCAAGATTTCACCGACGCGACCTTTGGGTGTGGCGAGTTCGTCGCGGCTGGCCAGCCGACCGGGTCGACGAACGATTTTTTTTCGTCCTCCACCGAGGCGTCGTGGTCAACGGCCCCCGTCCCGATTGACGCGACGTTGGACTGGAGCGGGGTCGCCTACGGCGCGCACCGCTTCGTGGCGGTTGACACTGTGGGAAACATCGCTTGGTCGAGCTATCCCGCCGACTGCGCCGCGGCCATCCCCTCGGCGCCGCGCCAGGTGTCGGGCAACGTGCACAGCGGAGAGGTCTGGACCTACATGCACCCTTCGTTGGTGCCGGGTGGAGCGCGCGTGAGCAGTTACGGCGTCACTATCAGCAGCGGTTCGTTCACGAAGACGTGCGTCGCACCGGTATCCTTCCAGCCGAACTGCATCATTCGGGGCCTGGCCAATCGTGAGGTGTACTGGGTCACCACCTCGGCGCAGAATCGCTTCGGCGATTCGGTCACCACCGATCCAGAGTTCGTGATACCAGTCGCGTCCTCGGGCTTCATCGCCGAGACGACGCAGCACGTGATCTCACGGTCCGGACCGGTCGTCGTGCAGGTGACGGGAGTCGTCGCCAACAGCCAGGGCATCTATCCGACCAGCGTGATCACGGTACATTTTGGGTCGAGCACCTCGATCTGTCACCCCAACCCCTTCGGAGAATGCCTGATCACGATCCACAATCCGCCTCTTGGTGCGACCTCGATCTACGCGACGTACACCGGGTACGGCAGGTCCTACACCTCGCCGATCTTTCACGTCACGATCACGCCCTGATCTGAGTCACATCTCGCCTACGACAGCGCAGCGACCACCGTACCGACTTCGTTGGTGCTCGGACTCTCAGCCGCGATGGAGATGGTGAATCCCTGAAGACCGATCGCTGCGAGGCGCGCTTCGAGGTACGTGGCGACCGCCTCGGAGCGTTGACGACCGAGGGCGAGATCGGCCGCGTTCGCAGAGTCCGCCACGTCGCCGAACCCGTACAAGGTGACCTGCGTGTCTGACGCCGTCTTTATCTGGTGGGCGAGAATCTGTATCTGACTCTCGAGACCCGATGAGAGTGACGACGACCCACGAGCAAATTCACCGATCGTCACTCCCCCCGGAACGGTGAAGGGAGGCGTGGTGGGCGTCACCGTCTTCCACTCGGCGTAGAGCGTGACCGATGCGCTAAATGAGTACTGAGCCCCATTCGCGTAAGAGGTACCGGAGCCGTCTGGTCGGGTGTTCCATTCGACGAAGGTGTAGCCACTTCGCTTGAATTCATTGGGAGTGAGTGTCGCAGGTCCGTTGTGGCGCTCGGCGGTCATCGAGCCGCTACCCCCGTTGGCCTCGAAGACCACCTCGTATGACGGCTTCTTCGGGGCTTTGGTGGGTGCTTTCGTCGGGGCCTTGGTGCTCTTCTTCCACTGGGCGTAGAGGACGAGGGACTTCCTAAAGGGGTATGAAGTACCTGATGAAAGGCGCTGGCCCGATCCGTTCGGTTTGGTGTTCCAATCGACAAATTTATAGCCAGCTCGGGTGAAGAGATCCGCACTGATGATCGTGGGCGCATTTTCGATCTCGGAGCGCATGGCACCCTTGCCGCCGTTGGCACGAAAGGTCAGCGTTTTGTCAGGCACCTTTCCTTTCTTCCACTGCGCGAAGAGACTCGCTGACGTGCCAAAGGGATAGAGACTGCCGTTGGCGTAACTCACCCCCGACCCGGTGGCTGACGTGTTCCAGTCGACGAAGGCGAAGCCCTTTCGCACGAAGGCATTCAATGTCAGTGCAGTGGGGACGCTTGCCTGCTCGGGCGTCATCGTGCCCCGACCTCCGTTGGCGTAGAACGTCACGGTGACCGACGTTGCGACCGCGGTCACGGTCAAGGTGTAGGACCACGTCCCGGTGTCGCCGTGCGTGTCGGCATCAGTTCCTGATGTGGTGTACGTCCCCACTTTCAGTGATCCGGTGGTTGAGATCGATCCCGAGGGGGTCACGATCAGGGCGGGACTCGAGTTGGTGGTGGCGAACGTGATGGTGCCGGTGCCCCCATTAACGCTGATTGGCCCGGAGGTGAAGGTGGAGGACGAAGCAGTGGACGTGGTGCCCGTCTTTGACGACGTCTGGGTGAGGATTGATGGAGCAGGAGGGGAAGAGCCGGACGTCCCCGCAGGTGTCACCGTGAGCACGTAGGACCACGTGCCGGTATCGCCATAGGCGTCGGCATCGTTGCCGGTGATGGTATACGGCGATCCGCTAACGCTTAAGGCGCTCGTCGTCTGCAACTTGTCCCCGCCCGCGATCGTGAAGCCAGGCGTCGAGGTCGTGAAAGTGACCGGGCCGATGGATCCCGCACTCGCAGTGAGTGTGTCAGTGAACGCGGCGCTGCCCGCCGCGTTTACCGAATCTGCGGTGGGGGCACCCTGGAGGACGATCTCCGGTGTCACCGTGAGCGTGTAGCTCCACGTCCCGGTGTCGCCATACGCGTCAGCATCGTTACCGGTGACGGTGTACGGCGATGCGCTCGCGCTTAAGGCGCTCGTCGTCTGCAACTCGTCTCCGCCGGCGATCGTGAAGCCGGACGTCGAGGTCGTGAACGTGACCGGACCCATGAATCCCGAACTCGCCGTGAGCGTCTCGGTGAAGGCGGCGCTGTCGGCCGTGTCCACCGAGCCCGTGGTGGGAGCGCTCTGGAGGATGGTGTCCGGTGTCACCGTGAGCGTGTAGGACCACGTCCCGGTGTCGCCATAGGCGTCGGAGTCGCTCCCGGTGACGGTATACGGCGATCCGCTGGCGCTTAAGGCGCTGGTCGTTTCCAACTGGTTCCCGCCCGCGATCGTGAAGCCGGATGTCGACGTCGTGAACGTGACCGGACCGATGAATCCGGAACTCGCCGTGAGCGTGTCGGCAAAGGCAGCGCTTCCGGCCGTGTCCACCGAGCCCGCAGTGGGAGCGCTCTGGAGGATGGTGTCCGGTGTGACCGTGAGCACGTAGTTCCAGGTGCCGGTGTCGGTTCCGTCGGTGTCGGTTCCGGTGACGGTGTAGGGCGATCCGCCGACGCTCAAGTTGCTCGTCGTCTCCAACTCGTTGTCGCCGACGATCGTGAAGTCGGGCGTCGCCGTCGTGAACGTGACGGTCCCGGTAAAGCCTGATGTCGCCGTCAAGAAATCCGTGAAGCTCGAGCTTCCCGCGACGTCGACGCTGTTGGACGTCGGAGGTCCCTGCTCGATCGTGGATGCTCCAGATGCCAGGGGCGTCGCGGCGATGACCGCGACGGTCGCCACTGCCAGCGCGACGAGTTTCGTGGCGACTTTCGACATTGCCCTCCCATGTCTCAGCGAAACCTACTACCGAAGTGCTATCGAGGACCCTTGGCCCCCGCCGCGTCGTTGCGGGGGCCAAGGGAGCAAGGGCAGCTCGCGCCGTGGCCGAATCGGAGGATTGGAGGCGTGACCAGAAATAGGGGTGGCGACGTCACCATCACGGAACCCACCGCCACGTCATGTCGTAGACTCCTCGAAATGTCACGGCCGTCCTTCGCCAGTGCACGTCACTTCAAATAAGGGAGCTCTATGCCCAAGTCTCGAAGCGCTTCGGCCGAGAAGGTGAGCGAGCATCTCGCCGAGATCGCCCAGCACATTGCCGAGACGGTTACTGGACCGGCGGCCTACGATGTCGACCTCCAGGCACGATTTCCGATCGAGTCGATCACCGCCCTCAAAGAGCATCGAGTGCTCACGGCGATCGTTCCGATTGAGCAAGGCGGCATGGGGGCCACGCTCACGGACATCAGCAACGTGATTCGCGTGCTCAGCCAGTCGTGCGCGGCAACGGGATCGGTGTTGGGGATGCACATGGAGCAGCTGTTCGTGCTGATGAAGTACGGCACGACCGAGCCGCTGCGCCGCACCCTGCAAGAGGTTGTGGATCGCCAACTGGTGATCGCCAACGCCAACAGCGAAGTGGGGATTGGCGGTGACGTGATGCGGAGCATCACGGCCCTAGAGCCCGACGGCGACGGCTGGCGCTTTGACAAGCAGGCGCTCGCCGCGTCCTACGCGTGCAACGCTGATCTCATTCTCTCCACGGCGCGGCGCGCACCAGATGCGGCGGAGACCGATCAGGTCTACGCGGTGCTTCGCGCGAATGACATGACTCTCGAGCTGACCTCGGGTTGGGACACGCTCGGTTTGCGCGGCACCTGTAGCTCGGGGATGCACATCACCGGTCGTGTGACTTCGGACGATCTCTTTCCCGTACCCTTCGCCGAAGTTGCCAACGGTGGCGGTGGTCAGCTGCGCCACGTGCTCATGACGTCGGTGTGGACGGGCTTGGCTGAAGCAGCGATGGACGAAGCTCACGAGACCGTTCGCGCGACCGCCCGACGCAGCATCGGCACGGTGCCTCAGTCGGCGGTGCGGTTGGCAGAGATCATGACTGAGGTCCAGGTAGCGCGCAGCATGCTGGCCGTGGCGCTCCGACAGATCGAGGCCGCCTTTGAAGCTGACACCATCGATGACATTGGCCTGGTCATGAGTCTGCGCAACGTGAAGGTCGTCACTTCTTCGGCCGCCATCAATGCCGCGATTGCGGCACTGCAGATCTGTGGGATCAACGGCTTTCGCCGAGGCGAGGGTCACCGGTTGGAGCGTGTTGTTCGCGATGCCTGTGGGGCGTTGATCATGGTGAGCAACGATCGCTATCTGCAGGAGAACGCGCAGATGATCCCCGTTCGCAAGTCGCTCTAGCCTCCGTGGAGTCATCGCTGCCCACGCTCGCCTACGTCTACGATCCGCTTTCCTTCTCCCCGCTGTCGATTGTCGAGGCGGCCGAAGGAGTCTGTCGCCTCCTGTGGATCGTGGACAGCTCGAAGGTCGATGCGGCGCTCACGGCCCGACTCCTGCGCAAGTTCGGACCCGTGATCGACTCGTCGGCACTCGAGGTAGAGGAAGTTGCTGCTGCGGTCCGAGCCCTCGAGCCAGGCGGCATCTTGTCGATGCACGACGCGGACCTCGTCTGGACTGCCCGGCTCGCGGAAGAACTGCGGTTGCCGTTTCACAGTGTCGACACCGCGCAGAAGCTGACCGACAAGCACGCTCAGCGCGAGGCCCTCGCCGCCGCCGGACTTGCCGTTCCGATGTTTCGAATCCTTCCCCGGGGTGCGTCGGTCGCCGACATCGCGGAAATCGGCGGTACCTTCGTTTACCCCGCCGTGCTGAAGCCGCGCTGGGGTCAGGCCAGCCGGGACACACTTCCAATTTCGTCATTCGCGCAGTTGGTGGCGACCCTTGAGGGGTTCCACGGCCTGGAAAACGAAGATTACGTGCTCGAGGGATTCGTGCCCGACGCCAGCACCGAGCTCGGAGGACGCGGTTTCGCCAACTTCGTCTCGGTGGAGAGTGTGGTGGAGGGTGGTCGCGTCGAACACGCCGCCATCAGCGCCAGAACGCCGTTTCGCTGGCCGTTTCGCGAGACTGGATACTTCACGCCGAGTGCGCTCTCCCCCGAGCTCGAGGCCGACCTGCTGCGAGTCGCGACGACCGCCGCGCGAGCCCTCGGCGTTGAGATCGGCTGCTTGCACACGGAGATCAAACTGACCGACGACGGGCCCGTCGTCATCGAAGTCAATGGTCGCCCGGGCGGCGGCATGTCCGAGATGCTTGAGCGCGCGTCTGGCTTCAGCATCTTGCGCGCCGCGCTTCGACTTGCCGTCGGGGATCCGGTTCAACTTCGCGGTCCGGTCGCCTGCTCGCGGGTCGGCTATCTCCTCTACGTCTTTCCCGAGACCGACGTTGAGTGGATCGACGCCGTTGACGGCCTCTCGACGCTCGCTGAGGTCGACGGAGTGGACGAGATCGTTCTCGTAAGAGGCCCCGGGCAACGGATCGACTGGCGAGAGGGTTCCGAGGCCCATGTCTTCCACCTGACCGGCACCACCAGAGATCACGACGAACTTCGTCGGCTTATCGACGCGACGGTGCGGCTCGTGCGAATCGAAGGGCACGACGACCCGCGCTAAGCGCGTCATCAAATCTCCGAACGCGCGATCGTTATGTCTACGTGACGGTGGCGAACTGAGCCTCGATGGCAGCTTCGACGACGTCGACACCCGCGAGCAACGTGTCGTCGTCTGTCGTGAGGGGTGGCAGAAACTTTACGACCTCGGAGTAGGCACCCGCCGTCTCGATTACCACGCCGTGCTCGAACGCCTCTCGCGACACGCGCGAGGCAAAATCGGGATCGCTGAGCGACGCGACGCCTTGTATCAGACCGCGCCCGCGCGATTCGAGTTCGCCCGGATGACGTGCCACGATCGCCGCGAGGCGTTGTTGCAGCAGTTCGCCTTTGCGCTTGACTTCGCGCCCGAACGTCTCGTCAGCCCAGTAGGTGCGCAAAGCCGCGGTGGCCCCCACGAAGGCGAGGTTGTTGCCCCGGAATGTGCCGGTGTGTCCTCCGGGTTCCCACACGTCAAGTTCGGGTCTGATGAGGACGAGCGACATCGGCAGCCCGTAGCCCGAGAGCGACTTGGAAAGCACCACCACGTCGGGCACGATTCCGGACTCTTCAAAACTGAAGAACTCACCCGTGCGGCCGCAGCCTGCTTGAATGTCGTCGACGATGAGAGGAATGGTGCGCTCGGCGGCCAGACTGGCGAGGCGGCGCAACCACTCCGCGCTGGCGGCGTTGACGCCGCCCTCGCCTTGAATGGTTTCGACGATGATGGCCGCTGGCTCGTCGACCCCGCTCGAGGGGTCGTCGAGCATCTTCGTCAGCATGGAGATGGTGTCGACGTCAGGCCCGAAGTATCCCTCGAAGGGCACGAACGTCGCCCCGCCCAAGGGGACCGTGGCGGCCAATCGGAACTTTCGCGCTGCCGTCGTGGCGAGGGCGCCGAGGCTCAACCCGTGATAGCCGTGCGAGAAGGCAATCACGTTCGTGCGACCGGTTGCGAGCCGGGCGAGCTTGATCGCGGCCTCGGTGGCGTTCGCTCCAGTGGGACCAGTGAAGTGGAGCTTGTAGCGGAGTCCGCGAGGGATCAGAATGAGGTTGACGAACGTCTCGATGAATTCACGCTTTGCCTGGGTGGCCATGTCGAGCGCGTGCACGATGCCGTCTCGTTCGATGTAATCAAGGAGCGCCTGCTTGAGCAGCGGGTTGTTGTGCCCGTAGTTGACCGTTCCCGCACCGGCAAAGAAATCGATGTACTCACCACCATCTTCGCCGATCAAGAGTGAGCCGCGAGCGGTGTCGAACACGGCAGGAAAAGAGCGGATGTAGCTTCGTACCTCTGATTCCCATTCATTGAAGACGTCAAGGCTCATGGCGCACCTATCTCGCAATATTTCCTACGGGGGTGACACTAGTCGTAGGCCTGACTATTCGGAGGGTGCCGCGTCCGACTTCGGTCCGGCGCTGACGCCCAGGCGGCGTGTTCTGAAAGAGTTCGCGTGGGCGAGTGGTGATGCGTGACATCGATCAGTCGCATGCTCGTGGGCCACTTCGACCATGCTGAAGGAGATAATCACGGGCGTGAGCGAGGGATCGGCTATCTTTGTTCCGCGAACGACTGCCGCTGTTCGCGTGCTCGATCTCTACGACAACGTTGCGGCGCTGGGGCTGCGCTCGTTCTGGCGCATCCGATGCAGGCACACGCGTTACCGGCTTGGCGTGAGTAAGAAAGGCTAATTTACTGCTCGTGACAATTCTGGTTGGTGGGGACATTCAGAAGATCGACGAGGTTCGTGAGTCGATGGAGACCTTCGGTGACCGCTACGTTCGTCGCATTTACACCGACTATGAGATAGACGAGTGCTGCGGACGCTCAACCGGAGCGGCGGGAGCGCTCGCGAGTCGATTCGCGGCAAAAGAGGCGATGTTCAAGATCTTGACAACCGGGAACCCGTGGACGTCGTGGAGAGAAGTTGAGGTGCGACGTCTCGAGTCCGGGCATCCGACGATCGCGCTGCGGGGCGCCGCGGCCGAGCAAGCAGCGCGACAGGGAATCGCAACCATATCCCTAAGCCTGAGTCAGAGTGGCGGGATGGCGACGGCGGTCATCGTCGCCGAAACCACGACAGGTAGCATTGATCGATGAGTGGCGCCGAAACCACGATTCGTGAAATTCTTGAGTCGAACGGTCGGTTGCCGGTGTCGGCCATGAGTTTGCGCGACGAGGACGATCTGTATCAGCACGGCCTCACGTCCCACGCCACGGTCAATGTCATGCTCGCTCTGGAG
The DNA here is from genome assembly GCA_963848345.1 of uncultured Acidimicrobiaceae bacterium. GTDB lineage: Bacteria > Actinomycetota > Acidimicrobiia > Acidimicrobiales > RAAP-2 > RAAP-2. The sequence continues at coordinate 15,054 of CAWKDF010000001.1, forward strand.
AACGCCTTCGACGTGGAGTTTCCCGACGTGCTGTTACGGCGCGACACCTTCAGGTCGATGGCGGCGATCCGAGAGGCTCTAGCATCTCTCGGAATCGACGCGAAGTCGAGCTGACCAACACGGCTCTGGGAGGAGAAGGATGGAGGCAGGCACCGAGGAGTTTCGGCGCGCGTTGATTGACGCGGGCCTGCTCGCACCCGGCGGTGCCCCGGGCGTCTACCATCGCGCCTTTGCATTTGAGCGCGTCGTTCGCGGGATCGAGGGCTTCGTCTCGGGCGCCGGTCGAGACGCCGAGCGTCGCCAGCTTCTCTTCTCTTCGCTCCTGGATCAATCGGTGCTGGCGAAGAGCGGCTTCGTTTCCTCCTTTCCCAATTTGGTGGGAGTGCTTACGAGCTTCACGCGCTCGGAAGCGGAGCTGCCCGAGCTGCTTGAACAGATCGAGACCGGGGGTGACTGGCCCGAGTGGTTGTCGCCGAACGGCCTCGCGCTATGCGGAGCAGCCTGCCAGCCCCTCTATCCCATGCTGGCTGACACGCAGGTGTCCGCCGACGGCCTGCTCTTCGAGATTCAAGCAACGTGCTTTCGCCACGAACCGAGTGACGATCCAGCACGCATGCAGTCGTTCCGACAGCACGAATTTGTCTATGTGGGGAGCGAAGACGGTGCGATTGCGCACCGAGAACTTTGGCTCCAGCGAGGTGCTGAACTGTTCGCGATGTTGGGACTTTCTGTCGAGCGCGTGCCAGCCAACGATCCCTTCTTTGGTCGGGCCGGGAGATTGATGGGTTCTTCTCAGCGGGAGAAAGCCGCCAAATTCGAGCTGGTTGCCGAGATTACGTCCTCGAGTCCCGGAGCGATTAGTTCCGGGAACTGTCACGGGGACCACTTCGGCCACGCGTTCGGCATCTCGCTCCCCGGGGGAGCTGGCGCACACACGTCCTGCATCGGCTTCGGCCTCGAGAGAATCGCGCTCGCTCTTCTGCACCGTCACGGAGTGGATATTGCGGCGTGGCCCCCACCGGTGCGATCCAATCTCGCACTCGATAGCCCAGTGTCGTAGGTTTCTTGTGTGACGAACGAGGGGGAGACGCCGGAGGTTCTGGAGGAGGCTCGGTGGTTCGGACCACCCGAGGGTCGACTGTATGGCTGGCTGATGCGGCCCGATGCCGAGATCGCTCGAGGAGGCGTGATCTTGGCTCAACCGCTCGGGCGAGAAGCTCGCGCGGCGCGGCGTGCCATGCGTTGCCTCGGAGTTGAGCTGGCGAAGAAGGGTTTCGTAGCGGTTCGAGTGGACTATCCGGGAACGGGCGACTCGAGCGGGTCACTGGACGAGACCGACGTCCAACGCGCCTGGGTGGACGCTATTGGCGAGGCTGCCGAGTTTCTCCACTCCTTCGGATCGATCGAGGTGTCCGCGGTGGGTATGCGACTCGGCGCAACAGTTCTGGCCTCGGCGAACGCCAAAGGTCTCGCGCTGTCGTCCCTTGTTCTCTGGGATCCGTGCGAGTCAGGACGGAGTTTCCTCCGAGAGGTCGGCGCTCTCGAATCGCTCCGTCGAGTGGACTTCGAGGCGCCAAGTGATGGATCCGTGGTGACGTCCGAATGGACCTTCGGGCCGACCTCTGTCGAGCAGATACGCGGTTTCGATCTTCTCCATGCCGCCTCGGGCCTTCAGGCCGGCCGGGTTCTCGCGATCACCCGTGAAGATCGGGCCTTCCCAGAACGGCTTCGTCGGGCACTCGACGGTCGACCGGTCGAATGGGAGGTGACCTCTGAGCAGGGTGCGATGCTGGACGTTGAGCCTCTCAAAGCTGTCTTGGCGCAATCCGCCATCGGCCGCATCGCGACCTGGCTCGACGAGGGCAGTACCTCAGCCGCGCCGTTCGTGGTGCCCACGGCGGATGACACCTCCATCGTGTGCGGTCGACGCGACGATTCCGTGGTCCAAGAGACCTTCGTGCGCCTGGGCCGACATCGCCTCTTTGGAATCGTGAGTGAACCCGTGGGCGATTCCCACGGCCCCCTCGTCGTCTTTTTGAATACGGCCAACGAGGAGCACGTTGGCACCTCACGGTTGTGGGTGGAGTTGTCTCGAGCCTGGTCGAGTACTGGCCTGCGCTGCCTGCGATTCGATTTGACCGGCGTTGGCGACAGCCCCGACCTTCCCCGGCAGCTAGTTCGTCCGTGGTACGAAGAGGAGTGGTTGGAGGACATCGAGGACGTGTTGTTCGAGATGCAGCCTCAGGACCCGACGAACGTGGTGCTCGTTGGGTTGTGTTCAGGCGCGTATCTCTCGGTCGAAGCGGTTCTCGCGTTCGGTGCACGCGGAGCATGTCTCATCAACCCACCCGTGGGCAACGACCTGCTGCACGCGGCGGCGACGTTTCGAAGGTCGCGCTTCCGGTGGATGAGGTCCATGGCCAAGTTGTTGCGGGGGCTTCATCTCCGGCATCCGTGGGCCGCCACCGGATCGTGGCAGGTTGTTCGCATGCTCTTCCCTCGTCGTTATTCCGAGGATCTCATCGCCACAGCGGCCAAGAAGAACACGACGCTGTTGGTGATTTCCAGTACCGATGAGCTGTCGCCATTTCCGCGAATACCGATAGTGCGGTCGATCGACCGACGTCGCGTAGAAGCCCCGAGGAACTACCAGGTCGAGTTTGTTCCGGGTCTAGACCACAGCATGCATGCCGCGAAGGGTCGGGCTCTGGCGGCCGCGTCGATCGACCGGTTTGTCCACGATCTGAGCGTGAGCGTCGCTCCGGAGAGCACCTCCGAGTCGTGACGCTCCTGGGCACCGCATCGGATCGGTGACGTAGCGATTCGTCAGCATCGACGGCGAAGTCGGCTCCGGCCAGTTTCGGCGCCGGTCGTCTCTGGCACCCGAGCTCGTGAGAGGCGCAGCGCCTGCGGTACTCCACGAACGAGGGCTGAACTACCGTGAATGCATCGGTAGTTCGTAATGAGTTCAGATCGCTTACCGCACAGGTCCGTCTAGTCCGTCGAGCGCCTGGTGACAGGTTTGGCTGGCATTGAAGGAGAGTCGAGTGCGAAGACGCCTCATGACCGTGACCGCGATACTTGCGATGGTCGCGGGGCCCATTGGCCTATGTCTTTCGACGGGGGCGGCGACCGCCCCGAAAGGAACGGGTCAAGACCGTTCTGTCGCCCCGCGAGCGCCAGCGCGGACCTTCAATCGCCTCTCCCCAGGCAGTCACACGCTCACCTTGATGGTCGGGAGCTTGCAGCGAACATTCATCATTGAGGTGCCGCCCGACAAGCCAGTCGCCACTCGCGCACTGGTACTCGTGTATCACGGCGCCACCGACACGGCGGCCAACACCGTTCAAGAGACAAACATTCTTCAAGAAGCGACCGTACGCGGTGACCTCGTAGCGTTTTTGCAGGGTTACGACGACACCTGGAACGAAGGTTCGGGATCCACGCCGGCGTCTCTCGCGCACGTGAATGACGTTGCCTTCACCGCTGACGTGATAGCGCGCCTGCGCAAGCTGATGTCCTTCGACTCCTCGCGCGTGGCGGCAGTCGGATTTTCCAATGGTGCGATCATGGTTGAAGACCTTGGCTGCCATCTGGCATCGCTCATCTCGTTGATCATTCCCGTCGAGGGACAGATGTCGACGGTGCAGAGCGCCTCTTGCTCGCCCGCTCGGCCCGAATCCGTGTACGAAATTCATGGCACTACTGACCCGTCAATCCCGTACGACGGCGGATACTTCCAAAGCTCCATCGGTTATGACACGGTCTTGAGCGCTCCTGACTCGGTAGCCCGATGGGCACACCTCGATGACTGTTCCGCCGGGCCCGCTACCTCGACGCCGAATTCGACCATCACTCTCTCGTCGTACTCGAAGTGCAAGGACGGGGTCTCCGTTACCCTCCGAACGATCATCGGCGGGCAACATGACTGGCCATCCGACATCGGCCAGCTGGTCGTCCAGGGACTCGCACATTTGCCAAAGTAGGTCTCAGGCCCTCCGAGTGCCGACCTTGGGCCCCGTGCCCGGGCTGGGTTCCCAGTAACGGGGAACGCCGTCGCGCGCGACTGTCCGAGCCGGATTCTGTCCTCGCCGTTGCCAGGTCTCGCCAAGGTGCGCCCTGCGGATCTCCTCGCCAGGGGATTGCAATCTCTCGAATCCGAGTCCGGAACGGCTGTTTCCGGACTCGCCTAATCACAAATGTTTCCCAATTAAAGCGTGCAAATCTCCCGAATACACCCCAATGGAGGCTCTACTGAATCACACAGACTTGACAACGGGCCCGAATTCTGCCATAGTTTTCCTCGCAAGGGCTAGTTCAAAGGACAGGGCTTTGAAAACTTCCCTTGTGGTCTCACAATGAGAAATGGCATGTTTAACGACTCTTCGAGCGAGTCGACTCCATTTCGGCTCTCCATCATTGTTCCTTCCTACAATGAGCGCGCGACGATCCTCCATGTGCTTGACGCGCTGCTCTCCCTCGACATCCCAGGTAAAGAGCTCGAAATCATCGTCGTGAACGATGGGTCGACCGACGGCACCCATGAACTGCTGGAGAAGTTCGACGACACGCGGCTCGTTCAGATTCACCACGAACGCAATCGTGGCAAGGGCGCGGCCGTTCGATCCGGCATCGCCGCCGCCAAGGGCTCGCACGTTCTCATCTTCGACGCGGACCATGAGTACGACGTCCATGACATTCCCCGCCTGGTCACGCCGATCCTGACGGGCAGGGCCGAAGTGGTCTACGGCAACCGGATGTCGGGTTTCGGAACGGTTCACCCTTCCCTCTGGCACGCGGTTGGCAACAAGGCGATGACCATGCTCGCGAACATTTTGTTCAGTTCGGCGATCTCGGATCTTCACACGTGTCTGAAGCTCGTACCGATGCCGCTGCTCAATAGTTTTAGCCTCGACGAAGGCGGTTTCGGTCTCGATACCGAAATCAGCGCTGAGGTGCTTCGCGCCGGTTTTCGGCCCTTCGAGGTTCCGATCAGCTACGTCGGTCGAAGCAAGGACGAAGGCAAGAAGATTCAACTGAGCGACGCGCTGCGATGTGTCTACGTCCTGCTCAAGGTCCGGGCACGTCCGGTGACGCCGTACGGAAAGCGAGACCGCAGCCTGACACCCAGGGTCCAGATCACACCTGGTTGAGATCAATACCCCGAAGATGATTCGTGGGTGCGGCGCGAGCTGACTCAGCCGTTGCCAGCGGCGCCTCGTTGGTGAGGCCGAGGTTCCGCTCGCTGAGCGTGACCACTGAACCCGACACACGGCTCAATTCATCGGTTCCGGTAACGTGAGTCAATGAATCGCCTCAGGGTCGCCGTGGTGAGCGACGCCCTCTATCCCTGGCACAAGGGTGGCAAGGAGGTCCGATATCTGCATCTCCTCGAAGGACTCCCTGAGCACGAAATGGACGTCACGGTCTATTCCATGAAATGGTGGGACGAAACCCCTCCTGTGGTGACCTCCGAGTTCGGGTCCTTGACCTACTTCGCGCTCTGCCGCGAGGTGCCGATGTACCGGGGCGCCCGGCGTTCGGTCACGCAGGCCGTGCTGTTTGCCTTCTCGACCCTGCGATTGCTCACGCGCAGGTTTGACGTCATCGAAGCCGACCACATGCCGTACCTGCAACTGATTCCATTGCGCCTGGTGGCCTCGATTCGGCGCGTGCCGCTCGTGGTCACCTGGCACGAGGTCTGGGGCGAAGACGGATGGAGCTCGTATATCGGCCGAATGGGTCGTGCGGCGGCCATATTGGAACGAGTGTGCGTCCGGCTGCCTGATCGAATCGTTGCGGTCTCAGCGGGCACCCGGGACAAATTGGTGGGAATGGGCGCACATCGCGACCGGATTCGCGTAGTCCCCAATCCGCTGGACACGAAGAGCCTGCTCGCGACCCCCGCGCAGTCCTCCGCCCCCGAGCTCCTGTTCGTCGGTCGTCTTCTTGACCACAAGCACGCGGATCTCGCGGTCGGGGCGACGCGGATTCTCGTCGATCGCGGCTACGACGTTCGCCTGGGGATCGTCGGCGTCGGGCCCGAAGAGGACCGATTGCGCCAACTCGTGACCGCATTGGGCCTCGATCGACGAGTCACTTTCTACGGGTCGATTAGTTCCCAAACGGATCTGTGGTCCCTGGTGAGGGGGAGTCGCGTGCTCCTCGCCCCGTCCGTTCGTGAGGGCTTTGGATTGGTGGTTGCCGAGTCTCTGGCATTGGGCACGCCGGTCGTCTGTGCGCTCCACGATGAGAACGAGTCGTCGAAGCTCGTGGGCCCCACCACCGGTTCGTTGGTCGAAGCATTGAATGCAGAGGCCTTGGCGGACGGGGCTGAGCGCTGGCTGGACGACGACTCGTCTCGCGACCAGCGCTCGGCGGAGTTCCTCGCGGAACACGGAGAGCTGACCGCCAATGCGATGTCGTCGGCGTACGCGGACATTCTGGGCGAGCTCACGTCAACCAAGTAGCCCGGACCGAAGCCCTGGTAGGTCACCCGGGCGTCGTCTTGAGTTTCCGTTAGAGCGCTCCTCGCACGCCGTCAGGAAGAGCCGAATGCCTTGTGGAATGCTGCTACCGACAGCGGCGTCGTGGTTCCGAGGGGTATGGAGTTGGTATCTGGACCACTGGAATCGAAATAGGCTTCGAAGGCAAAATCTCCGGTCTCGAACGCGTTGCCCATCCCGCTGATGTAGCCGGGGTCATCACCGGAGGGGACGTTGACCAGGCCCCACTCGGGGAAGCTCATCGCTTTCCCCTTGGACTTCGCGAACGCTTCGAAACGCGTGAGGCCAAATGGCTCGTTGGCGAGCTGGGTAAAGCTGAGGCGCTTGTACGGGGTCATGCATCCGATGTCATACAAGTCGAGGCCCATGATGTCGACGTACGCATTCCCTGGGTAGTAGTTGGCATACGAATAGGGCGCCCAGCACGCGTTGGGATTCCAGTCGATAATGAACGCCTCGCCCTTTGCTCGACGAAAGCCCGTCACTTCGTTGTCGAAGCACTTTGCCCAGAGCCTTTGCTCGACCACCGTTGTTCCAATGAAGTCAGGCTCCCAGTCGCCGTTCATTTCGTCACCGAGGCGAATGACCGAGTCTTGAAGGCCAGCCGCGACGAGGTTCCTCCCGAGCACGGTGGCATAACCGTCGTACTTGCCCGCCGCGCACGCCCGCTCCCAACTCGTTGGGTTCTGAACATTTTGAAGGCCAAGGGGAATCAGGTTCACGGCGAGCACGAGTTGGCGCACTTGCGGCTCTTGCGCGACCCACGATGAAAACCCAACCACCGAACTCGTCACCCAGGGGTGCTCCCACTGCGACCACGTTTGCGCCGTGTCCAAATACCCAGAGAGGCAGTTCACGGTAGTCCCCGTCAAGTCGTCGAACTTCGTCAACAGCGATTGGAGGTTGGCGAGACCTGATTCGCCCTGGGCAATATTGGGCGTCAGGCATTCGCCTCGCGATGGTCCATCCGTTATGGACGGGGTTTGGACGGGGTCCGTCGTAGATGTGGTGGTGGTGCCGCCAGCCACAGTGGTGGTGGTCGTGCTGGTCGTCGTGCTGGTCGTCGTCGTGGTGGTGTCTAGGGGGCCGGCCGTGGCCGACGTCGATGAGCCAGGTGAGGCGACAGCGCCGACACCGGAAGACGGAACTACCTCGACCGCGACCACAACCGCCAGAACGGAGACAAGGACCGGCAGCGCTGCTCGTTTGAGCGAATTTGGAATTTTCTTCATTGACGGTGCCTCAACTCGAACGTTTTTCTTATGACCGGTCCCTGTGGGGCTTACCCTCGGCATCTGGTTTCGGTGATCTTTACCCTGTCCAGAACGCCCGTTGCCAGAATGCGAGTCTACATCTGATTGGACAATTCATCCTAAAATGTAGATATTCCAAGGAAATACTCAATCCCGGCGGAACGCGTCGGAGGGTCTGGAAATAGGGCATTCGAGGGCCCTCGTCTGCTCAGGCGGTCGTGGGGAGGTGTCCGCCATGAGGCGTTCAGAGCCGAAAAATATGGTCAAGGACTCGTCGCACATTACTCTGAGACCATATGAACTCGAGGGGGGCCGACGTCGATGCGGTTCGCCCGGAATCCGTCCTGAATCGAAACAGCGGGCGAGTCACTCGATCGAATCGACCGACGTGCCGGACCGCATGACTCAGTGATCGCAAAGATGGAAGTATTCCAAGGGCCTCTCGGCTACGCACGCATTCGTCGCACCGGAGGCTAGAACGAGTGGCTCGAATATTGGTCTTGTCGCCGTTCGAACCTCCGCCGGACGGAATTGGACGGCATACGGCGCATTTGGTCGACGCGTGGGACGCGGCCGGCCACAGCGTGCTGGTGCTGTCTCCCGGAAGGCAATCGAGTATCGAGGGGGCGAGCCGAATCGGCGTGCGCTCTCGAGTCGCTCGGGTCCTGCAGTGGCGCCCACGTCGTCGTACCTGGAATGAGGTCGTTGAGTTTCAGCCAGACGTAGTTGTCGTGCAATTTGCCGTCGCCGCGGTGAGCACGAGTTTCTGGTCGGTGGCGAGTCTGTGTGGGCGCAGCCGCAAGGCGCGTATTCCGGTCGTCGTGACGTATCACGAACCGGCTCGCGAGTACGAGCTCTTCAGATCGGCGACGGCCTACTTCTACCGAGCGATGGCTCGCGTGACGGACGTGGCCGTAGTCTTTTCTCCCTCGGGCCGCGAGGCACTGATCAAGCACGGCCTCTTTGACGAGGTGGTTGAACTGCCCCACGGCACGTCGGGCCTTGCGACGATCTCCGACGCAGACCTCGAACGAGTGCGCGAGCGCTACGACATCGAAAAGCCCCTCGTGCTCACACTCGGTTTTACGGGCTTTGACAAAGGTACCGATGTCCTTCTCGAAGCTGCGGGCGAGATCGCGGAGGAGCGACGCAACGACGTGCAGTTCCTCATTGCCGGCGCGCCTCGACGGCGTCGAGGCCTATTTCGATTGAGGGAGTATCGCGAAATCGCCTTTCAGCGGAGATTGGAACGCCAAGCGGAAAGGGTCGTCGGTACGAATATCGCGTTCACGGGTTTCGTCCCCGACTCTGACGTAGGCGCCCTGCTCTACCTTGCCGAGGTCGTCGCGTTGCCCTATCGGAAGATAACGCAGAGCGGAATTGCGAATCTCGCACTCTCGAACCGAGCTGTTGTCGTGTGTTCCGACCTTCCGGGATTGCGCAACGACCTCGGCGATGCGGCGGCGTACGTCGAAGTCGGGAACGCAAAGGCCGTCGCCAAGGGGATCACGAGCCTGCTCGGCGCCGAGAAGACCGCCGACCGACAACGCATGCGTGAGCGTTCTGGACGACGTGCGCTCGAGGGGACCTTCGCCAACGTTGCAGAGGAGATCTTGTCCGTTGGATTGGCCCACGGAGCCCCGACGAACTAAGCGTCGTCGTTCACCGCAACACCTGGCGAATGACCGAGGCGAGCGCGCGCCGATCGATATACCGCGAGAGCACGATGCACGACACGGTGCAGTAGCACGCCTGTCCGACAAACCAGCCAAGCCCGAGGGCGGCGAGACCATGGCTCACGGCCAGGAAGAGACTCAGCAGGACGAAGCAGGTGCCAACGACGTTGGCGACGACGTAGGCCGGCACCTTTTTGCGCGCCAGCAAGATGATGTCGCTGACGTAGTTGAAGCAGAAGAAGACGCTCGAGGCGGCGCCCCACCTCAGGAGGTCCCGACCCTCAATCGAATACCCGTGACCGAACAGGCTGAGCAGCAGAGGCGCGAACACAATGGTGAAGAGAGCGAGGGGCAGCGTGGCCATGTACGCGCCCCGTAGCGCCTTGCGCACCGGCTCCACCACCTCTTCGGGGTGGGCCGACATTTCCGCGAACAGGGACTGTGCGGTCATCGATGGCACCACCGTCAGGACCCCGAGCACCGCCATGGGAATGGCGACGTACGCAGCTGACGCCGCGCCGAGTCGTGCGAGAACGATCACCGGCAACAGCGAGGTGGGGAGCATGGCGACCAGCACGGCGATTTGATTGCCGGCAGCAAAACGCGCATGGGCTCGCACGAGCCCAAGACCGAGAGAGGCCTGCGGGCGTGGCGCGCGCCGGACCCGCAGCCGGAGCAGTACGAGGTCGACCACCGCGGCGAAGATGATGTAGATAAGGCCTACCTCGAAATATCCAGCGGTTCCGGTGCCAGCGAGGAGAACGAGTGCGAGGAAGCGAACCAACATCGAGGTGAGGTCTTTACCAACGGTCCACGACACTTCCTGGCGGGCGAGGAAGGCGGGGTCGACGATCAACACGACGAGACTGGCGGTGACATAGACCATGGTTAAGGTCACGGCCCACGGCACGCTGATGCCGAGCTCCGTGAGCGGCACGCCGGCGTGGCCCGGCAGCAGCCACGCTGCGGCGAGCAGGACGATCCCGACCGGGACCGAGATGAAGAGCGCCCCTCGCACCATGAGGGCCTGATCAGGCTCGCCGGCGAGAAACGCGACGATGGTGTCGGGCAAGCCGAGGGCCGCCGCTATCACGATCAATCCGGTCCCTCCGCTGACCGCCGACACGATGCCGATCGATCGAGGTTCCCAGATGTGCGTGGCGATCAGTACGAACAGTCCGCCGAGCGCGCCGAGCAGGAGATTGTCCGCAACGAGGAGCACGGAGGTTCGATACAGCCGATCCTTGCGAAGAGCACTGAGGAACGGTCGCACGTGAGCATGGGCCCCTCTCAGTTGACGAAGCGGATGTAGCAGGTCGCCCACGAATCTGAGATTTGGTGATTTCGACGCGCGCCCGGGCGGATCCTCATCGTCGGTCACGAGTTCTCACCCGGGCTTCTGTGGACAGCTACGACGAGGGTATGCGGGTCCTTCTCGAATGCCTTCTCGAAATCACCGTGGGACACCGTACGTGGATGTGTTCGTCTCGACCACGTCACAGAGGCTGACCCATTCGAGAAGACCTCCGAGCGTCGCATCGCTTCCCGTTCACCGTGGCCATCAGCGTAGAACCTTCTCCCTCGGTGGAGGGGCACCGACGCGCATCGTGGTTGGTCCACGATAGCGGCCTCTTTTGACCCGCTCCCTCTCGAGAACCTCAACATCTCGAGGCGACTGCGAGAGGTGCGCTGCAACGAGTGAGCGCACCCTTCACGCGCCTACTTCTTGCGAAAGGCCTTGGCGTAGACCTCAGTGGTAGCGTCGGCAATCTCAGACCAGTTGAACTCGAATGTCCACTCGCGCGCGGCGTGACCGAGCGCAGCCAGCTCCTCGTGGTCCCGTTTCGCGGCATCCCCCATGGCATCCAAGAGCGCGCCGAGGGGATCGGTGTGGTCGAATCGCAGGACTCCCGGGTTGTCGATGTGACTCAGGGACACTAAATCCGGGATGATGATCGGTACGCCCGAGGCCTGGGCCAGTAGGGCTGATCCCGAATTGTCAATCCGAACGAAGGGGAAGACGCAAACATCGCTGGCGGCGAGAAGATCGGCCAACTCGGCCTCGCTCTGAAAGCGCGGGTCGAAATGGACGTCGGCACCGGCAGCGTTCGCCGCGCTCACCATTTTGGCCAGCTTCGCCACGTAATCGGCGTCACCTTGACCAACGATGATCACCGCAACGTCGGAACCCAGTCGTTCGGCCGCGACGATGAGATCCTCGAGTCCCTTGTAAGGGCGCAGATACCCGAAGAAGAGAAAACAGGTGCGTCCTTCAACGCCAAGCGTCTGGCGAGCGTGGTCGCGGCCCGCGAGGCTCGCGGGCAGCTCGAGGGGGCCGAGGGGGATCACCGTGACGTCCGTCACGCCGAAGAGATCGGTGATCTCTTGTGCGCCATGAACTGACAAGGCAATGATTGCGTCTGCTTCGTTCGCGAGAACTCTCCTCGCGGCCATGTCGTCATCGAACACCGCCTCGTGAGGCAGGAGGTTATGAGCGGTCCACACGATCTTGACGCCTACCGCATGCGCCGACGCGAGAAAGACCCCGAACCACCATCTGGCCAGTCGACCAAACAGAGGATCGGAGGATACGGAGAACTTGTAGGTCCAGTGGATGTGGAGAATCTTGAGGCCACGCCAGGCGAGAACCGCTATCCACAGTGGTCCGAGAAGGACGTTGATCGTTGCCGACGGCGATGGCGCCTTCCAGGTTGAGACGGTCGTACCTCTCGACGTCAGCGTTTCTGAAAGGCGGTGGAGGTAGGGCGTTTCGTCGTCCGGAAAGAACATGACCGGGGCCACATCACCCGAAATGCGACGGGCCGCCTCATTGAGTGTGCTGACGCCGCCGACGACATGGTCGCCCACGATTTTGAGGGTGCCCGGAGCCTTGCGGTTGCGCACCAGGAGCAGCCCGAGAATCCCCAACCACGCGAAGGGCGCCCAGCGCAGTTTGCGGTACGTGGCAGCGAGGAAAGAAAGCGGGCCAAGCAAGATCCACACGGGGTAGATCACTCGCTCAGGTGAATTCTTCATGATCCAGAGGCGGCGTTCTGGATGGAGCTCCCAGGTTCGGATAAAGGCGCGTCCGTAACGCCAGGAGCGGCGCAGGGACAACGAAGAGTTCCCGAAGTCCATGTTCATTCGAGCGCCGCGAACTTGGTAGCAGGAATTACCTGAGTTGGCGCATCGCCAGGAGAATTCCACGTCGCTGCCGTAAAAAAGGCGTTCGTCGAAGCCGTTGACTTGATCGAAGACGGTCTTTAGAAAAGCCAAGTTACCCGAGGGGGCCGACTCGACGAGCTCGCCGTCGGGGATGTCGTTGATGACCGAGTACACCCCCACCCTCTTCGAGTAGACCGGACCGCACACCAGCGTGTGCGTGCCATCGAGCAGGGGCGCGGTAATGGTGCGCAGCCAGTCGGTGTCGGGTTCGCCACCGGCATCGCAGAAAGCAATGATGTCGCCGCTCGCAGCCCGACACCCGACGTTGCGCTGGTGGGGAATCGTGGAAGAACGCCAGAACGGGCCGGTGTAATCGATCCATCTGACCCAGGGATGCGCCTGATGAATTGACTCGAGGCGATGCTCGGAGGCGTCCACGACGATGCATTCTGCGTTGAGCGACTCGCATTGGGGCCGGAGCAGCTCGAGGGTGTACTCCAGATCCAGTTCGTCTTTCGAAAGGACGACCACGGAGATCTGGTGGCGAGGCTCTGATGAGCGTCCGCGCACCGCGTCAGAAAACCGTAGATCCGTCGCTGCGCTCGGGTCCTCGGGGCTCTGCGGTTCAGTGACGGACACGTATTACTCCAGTCGAGTACACGACGCTAAAATTTCTGTGGACGAATGGGATACAAAAATGTTAGACGCTAACTTGGCGTGTTGGTGTCGGCAGGCGAATGGTCGTCCATCGAATTCGATCCTCAATCACAACACAGTGATTCGACCCATCGAAGCGTGACAGGAAAGTGAGTGATTCGTTATGAATGAACTCATCCAGACCGGGCCCGCTCTGGTGATCTCTCCTCATCTGGATGACGCGGTGCTGTCGTGCGGGCAGCTGATCAAGTCTCGCCTTGGCACGACGATCACGACGATCCTTGCGGGTTTCCCACCTGGCACGCACGCCGGTTGGAGTGCTCGCACGACGGGACTGCCGGTGGCCAAAGACGCCAACCTTCAGCGGCGCAAGGAAGACCTCAGTGCAGCGCGCGCACTCGGGGCCCACACACTGTGGATGGATCTTTACGCCCAAGAGTACGGTGCCGCCGAATCTCCAACCGAACGACTGCGGGGAATCCAGCAGGCCGTGGCGACAGCAGTCGCCGCTTCAGAAGGACGCCCCGTGTTCCTTCCTCTCGGCGTCACTCACCCTGACCACATAGCCGTGAGCGATGCCGCGCTGCTCGCGGTACGCGACGCAGATCTAGAGGCGTACGTCTATATGGACATGCCCTACGGGCAGGCGCGCCCCGGTCACGTGAGGCGGCGCGTTCGTCAGATCGGACGAATGGTCGCCCTTGAACGCCTCGCGCCGTTCAAGGGCGATCTCGCGATCAAAGCCGATGCGGTGAAGGCGTACTCCTCACAAGTCAGAGAGCTCCAACAAGGATTCGGGAGATATTTCTCTCGCGTCTTCACTGATCCGGAGAAGTACTGGCGCGTTCAGCCGTCTTCGTAGCGTGGACCGGTAAGGCGTCACGATGCGGACCGGCGAAAACTCCCGTCGTGCGAGAACACCAGTGCGTGCCGAGGTCAGCGCGAATCCTCGCGATAGGGAACGAAAGTCGCTGATGGTAGGTTTCGAAGGAAACTGCGCAGCAATATGAGAGTTCAACCTAGGAAGGTCGGATGAGTCACTCCAAAGCAAAGAAGCTTGTCGTGGTAGGGCAGGGCTACGTCGGCCTGCCATTGGCCATGCGCGCAGTCGCGGTCGGATTGAACGTCGTCGGCTACGACATCAGCGAGGATCGCGTGATGCGTCTCTCGCGGGGTGAGAGCTTCGTCGAGGACGTTCCTCACGAAGAGATCGCCAGTGCTCTGGACTCCGCTCGGTACCTCGCGACGACGGCGCTCGAGGACTGTGCCGATTTTGATATCGCGGTGATCACCGTCCCCACCCCCTTGAGCGAGGGCGCGCCGGACTTGAGCTACATCGAAGATGCGGCGCGTGGACTCTCGAAGCACCTCAAGGCTGGCGCGACCGTGATCCTCGAATCCACGACGTATCCGGGAACCACCGAGGAGCTGCTGGTGCCAATCCTCGAACAAGGTTCGGGGCTTGAGGCGGGCCGAGAGTTCTTCGTCGGTTACAGCCCGGAGCGAATCGACCCCGGGAACGCGACGTGGAACTTTCACAACACGCCCAAAGTGGTGTCGGGGATCGATCCCGACTCGTGCCGGCACGTTGACGATTTCTATTCGATGCTGGTCGAGCGCACGATTCCGGTCTCCTCGACGGGCGTGGCGGAACTGACGAAGCTCCTCGAAAATACGTTTCGCCACGTCAACATTGCTCTCATCAACGAACTTGCGATGTTCGCTAATCAATTGAACGTGAGCGTGTGGGAAGCCATCGATGCCGCGTCGTCCAAGCCCTTCGGCTACATGAGATTCACTCCGGGACCGGGCGTGGGCGGGCACTGCCTCCCGGTTGACCCCTCCTATCTCTCCTGGAAGGTCAAGCAGACGCTGGGGGATCAGTTCAGGTTCATCGATTTAGCCAACGATGTGAACGAGCACATGCCTGCGCACGTGGTGAACCGGATTACGGGCATTCTCAATGAGAAGCAGAGGGCGGTCAGCGGATCGAGAATCCTCGTGTTGGGTCTTGCCTACAAGAAGAACACCGGCGACATGAGGGAGTCACCCTCAACCACGGTCTGCTCCTCGCTTGAGCGCCTCGGGGCAGACGTGCGAATTGTCGACACGTGGATCCCTTCCTACCAAGATGTCCCGTGGAATCGAGTTGAACTCACTGATGAAGAAATCCGCAGCGCCGACTTGGTTGTCATCTTGACTGATCACGATGACGTTGATTACAACCGGGTCGCCAGTCTCGCGCCGCTCGTGTTCGACACTCGCCGACGAACGCCGCCTGGTCCGACGATCACGTATCTTTGACGTTTCGCTGAGCGACGACCAGTCGTCCGCACCCGTGCGATGGCGTGAGCACGTCACCGCCCTGACCGGGTGATGCCGACATCGTCGCCAGGCGGCGATGCGCAAATGCTCAGTCGCTCTTTTTGCGCGCGCCCCGCACGAAACCAAGGATCTTTGCCAGATCATCCACGAGAGATGCGAACGGGTAGGCCAACGCGGCCCCCCGACGAGGAACCTTTTCGCGTGATGACCACACGGCCCAAGGAGTGAAAAGCGTGCCGAGGCCGGCGAGCAGTCCGATGGGCCACGAGAGAATGGCGATCACCGCAGTCACGCCGATGGCAGATGGTCCCACGATGGGCAGCGATGGCCAACCCGACTGTTTCTTCCACCGCTCTGCCGCGCCTTCCCCGTAAGCGAAGCTTCGTCGCCAGACTCCGCGCATCGATGGTTCAAAGTGATGAGAGAGCGTGACCTGGGGGGCGACTACTACCGACCCTTCCCCGAAGCGGGCCCGCACGGCGGCGCAGAGAGACTCCTCCTCGCCCTCGCCAAACTTGAGGCTCTCGTCGAACCCGCCCGCTTCGAGAGCTCGATCACGGTGCATGGACATGTTGGCGCCGACGACAGCGAATACCGGGAACACCCCGTCGGTAGGCAAGGACGGTGGCCGAAACTGTCGAGCAATCCGATACCACACGCTCGGTTGGTGCGCGATCGCAATTTCGGTGAGCACGAGCGGATTGCGATACGTGAGATATCCCTGGGTGAACGTCGTGGGGCGGTCGACCTCCACCATTCCTCCCATAACGGTGACGTCCGGGTTAGCGCGCCATGCGGCGAGCAGCCGCTCGGTCCAGTCAATGGGCGCAACGCAGTCATCGTCACAGTACGCCACGACGTCAGAGTTCGCCTGGTTGAGTCCTGTGTTTCGAGCTGCAGAAACTCCTCTGTTGTATTCGTGTCGGATGACCGAGCAACCGAAACTCCGTGCAACGCGAGCCGTGTCGTCCGTTGATCCATCGTCAACTATCAGAATGTCAACCTTCTGACGCTGGCGAGTAAGTGCCTCCAGGCACGTCTGTAGTTTCTCCGCACCGTTGTAGCAGCAGACAACCACGCTGAGTGACGGGTCTGAACTCACCATGAATCACTCAGGTGAGGCGTGTTTCGACGTTGGCGAGTTGTATGCGACCTACGAGAAACTGACGACATGAAAACTCACTCGAAGCATTGGCAAAGAATACTCGGTGCCTTTCTCGGGCAACGAGTGACTTCCAGCGCTTCTCTCTTCCGTCGCACGCGTCGACCTTGATCTAGATGGACCAGACATGTGCGCTGCTCTTCCATCACGGGAGTTCGGTGATGATCGCCCGCGTCGCGTCGAAATGAAATCGTGCTGGTTGAAAGCGCAGATGCTGCCCTGACGCTGTGAGGGGATGACGCAACCACGATCGAGCCGTCGTCGCGGGACCGCGCGGGTCTGGTTTGCGAGGCCGAAGGTGACTTCGAACGCGGGCGCTCAATGGCGTCTCCAGCACGCCCAGACCAAATCTCCAAGACCAGAGAACTAGGCTGAGAAAGTGCCTAGGGTAGAATACAGACTAGGAAAAAGGCTGTATCTAGCACTCGCTACCGCGATCGTTCTCCTTGGATTCACCCCGATTTCGCACGTGCTCCTTGGGTTGGTGAATGGCAGTTTCGCCCCCACGTCCTACACGTCACTGGCGTTGCGAACCCCCTCCGAGGCAACAACCGGGATCAAGCCCGGTGTGGCCGTACAAGTCGAATTGACCAACCGTTCGGGAGGCGTCAGAAGTTACCGCTGGCAAGCCACGCAGTCTGGCGCCCTGATCGGCACCGGCTTGGAGAAGCTGGCAAACGGACAGGCCGACACGATAAAGGTTCCAACGAAGTACGCGACGAGCGGTAGGTTGCGCGTGGGCATTGTTGGTACCGATATTTTCGTCTCCGTCCCGATTTTGAAGTCGTGACCCGGATCAATCTCAGGACCAAGCTTCCCGAGATACAGCGGGCGTCGGGTGAACTGCTCGCGCACTACTCACCAGTGGCCAAAGAGCGTGCGTCGCGTGTTCTACCGACCGTGCTCTGGTTGGGAGCGGCACTGGTCGTGTCGGTGGTGCTTGGCTTGCTCCATTCGCCACTTACGCCCTTGCCGGGCGTGCTAACTATTTTGCTCATTCCCGGAGCGGCAGTGATGTCGATCCTGCGTATTCGTCCGGCAACAGTGGAAGGACGCGCGGTGCTGGCGGTGTGTCTCAGCATGCTCGTGATCATGGTGGTTGGTGGTGCCGCGAGCGTCATCCTTCCCCACTTCGGCATCGCGCAACCGCTCGACACGGTGACCGAAAGCTTCCTCTGGGTGCTGCTCTCGCTGGGCGTGCTCGCAATGGGCTCTGTGACGTTCCGCGATCCGGTCACCTGGATTTTCAACGGCGCCGGCGCACCGAGCGTCGCCGGAATGGTGACCAGCGGCGTTTTGGTGCTGGTGTCCATTCTTGGTGTGGCACGACTCAATCACACTGGTGACACTCACCTCGCCGTCTTCGGCACCATTGTCGATGTCGGGGTTTTGCTGGCAGGGATAGCTGCTGGATGGAGTCGCGACAGTCGATGGCCCTTGAGCATGCTTCTCTATGGAGCATCGTTAGCCCTTCTGCTGTCGACCAGTCTGCGGGGCGGTCACCTTTTTGGCTGGGACATCCAGCAGGAATATGGCGTTGCCTGGAACACTGTCCGTGCAGGGGTATGGCGCATACCTGCCAACCATGACCCGTACGCCTCCATGCTCTCACTTACGGTGCTTCCTGCGATTCTCCATTCGGTCACAAAGCTGCGTCTGCTGGCCTTCTTTGAGTTGGTGGTCCCCGCAATTCTTGCCCTGCTACCAGTCGCCATATTCAACTCCGTGCGGTCGGTGCCTCGCTGGGTGACCAGCGGCCGCGCGGTACCTCGACCTGGCTTGGCGCTGGCGGTGGTGACCGGCATCATCGTGTCGAGCGTGGCGTTCTCCTCGGACCTGGTGAGCATCACCCGTCAGGCGATGGCGACAACGATGCTGGCCGTCCTCGTGATGGTGATGCTTGATCGCTCCGTTCCGAAGCGTTCGTCTCAGATCGTCGTTGCTTTGCTCGTCATCGCCATATCGTTTACCCACTACACCACCTCGTATCTGCTGGCCGCGGTGTTCGTATGCGCGTGGGCAGTCACGTTGCTCTGGGAACGAGGATGGCTGGTCGTTCCCAAAGCGGATGTTGAACAGCACCGCAAGGCCGTCTATTCACGAAGAATCCTCAACGGAACGCTGGTCATCTTGTCGGTCGTCGCTGCATTCGGATGGAATCTGGTCATCACCCGCAACTACGCCCTCTCCGCTCCCTCGGGAGCAGTCGCTGCGAAGGGCGTGGGAATCGGATCGACGACGCTCTCTGCGGAGCTAGCGCCCCATCAACTCGAACAGGTGCTGATAGGCGAATTTCATAAGACGGCGAGCTACATCGTGCCGGTGCCAGGATCCCGCCTGGTGCACCTCGCTGCCGCCACCGCCCCGTCCACGAAAGGCATCGCCCCGTTCCTCGCGGGGCTCTGGAATGAGCTCGACTTCCTTGCCACCGAAGGCCTGTGGCTCATCCTCGGGCTCGCGCTCCTCTACGGGATCGTCCGTCTCGGGCGGCGTCGATCGTATGCGTACAGCTCCGACCTCGTAGGACTCGGTGTGACCGGTCTGCTCTTCGGTGGGCTGCTCCGATCCTCTGGAACCCTTGCTTCCTTCTACAACCCCGAACGGGCGGCGATCATCACCGCGATGCTCTTGGCGGCGCCGGCAACCATGTTTCTCGATGATCTCGTGTCGTGGCGCAACACCGGGAAGAGGTCACGACAGGGACGGTTCGCCCGGTTCTCCTTTCGCGCCATCTTCGTCTACGTCGCGATACTCGCTGTGGGGGCCACCGGATTAGGTGTGCTCGTGGCGGGAGGGCAAGCGCCGGGATCTCTTTCGGCGAACGACGTCAACGTCGACGACTTTACGGTGTCAACCCCCGAGCTGGCGACCGCGGTGTGGCTGCGCAACCATGTCAAGTCCCCCTACATCGTTCAGGCCGATCTCCATGGTCAGCTCGTCTTGCTGTCTGAACCAGGAAGCTACGACCTGATCAACGAGATCATGCCGCCCGAAGTAGATAAGGGCGCTTACATTTATCTCTCACAAGTCAATCTGGCGGGCAAGATTACGCAAGCGAGTGCGGACAACCAAGCGTACGAGACGATGTACCGCTCCACCATTGGATTCTTTAATCAACACTTCACCGTCGTCTATTCGACCGGCGCCACCCGCGTCTATCACTGAAACGGGCTCGGACTGATCGATCACGCTCTTCGCGGGCGAAGAAGGTGATGAACGGAGAGACCGCATCGCTGGATGACGTGTTCCATCAACCGACCTCGCAATACAATGTGTGGTGCGAAATGTGGGAAGCGCGTGCCCGACGATTCGTGCGCTTGAGCAAAGTGGTTGCGTTGTCGCCGATTCGGCTCATGCTGGTAGAGAACGAATGCGATTGGGCATTGGAACTAGGCAGTTAGTCCCAGACGTCAGGGAATCGGAGAAGAAGGTGGCTGTCTCATCCCGGTTCCCCGAGATGGCAAGGTCGTGAGTATCCCCAAGGTCTCCGTGTGGGCGGCGCTGACGTCATTCATCACGCTTGCGCTCGTTGCCTCGTCAGTCTCAGTGTCGGCAGCCGCTCCTCGGCGCATGTCGCCCCTGCAAGTTGCCGATTTTGCTTTGGTATGTGCGAGCAAGAACGCGGGTGCCAAGGTCACGACCTACTTCGACATTCGGTGCGCCGCCGCTCATTCGACCAACATCTCCGTGAAGACCGGCGTCGTAGGTGGTCCGACAGAGTTTCCGGCGTACAGCTCCATTGGCTTCCTCTTTGACAGTCTCACGAATCAGTACACGTGCTATGCCTACCCCGACGAGGTTGGCGCGAAACCCCTCAACGTCACCCAAGACTGCCCCCTTTGGATAATCCCCAAGGAATACGCCAAGACCAACTACCCGTCTGCCTTTGCGATCGCCTCATCGTTTCCACCCAGCACCAGTGCGCCACTCCCGACCCTGGCCCAAATGCAAAGTGCGGCGGCCACCGCTCGCGGCAAACCTACGGTGTCGGGAGGTAACGGTGCGGTATTCATCAGTGGCATCACGCCCGCGTCGACGTTTCGTCTTTTGTACGCTTCGGGGATTGGACGACACTGGTGCATCTGGTTCTACAACCGACCAGACTCCACTGGTCAAACCGAAAGTGCATCCTTGATAAGCCCCCCCGGAATGTACGGCACCTGTTAGGCGAATTGATCGGAGCTCGTCATGCTGCTTCAAACGTGCGCGCATCACCTTCGGGGTCGATGCACTCTTGTGGCGAGCTGCGGGGATACGGCGGCGACGAAACACTCCAGCCGATGCCGTCGAGTCGGCGTTAGCATCGCAAGAACTGTGGAACCCCCCGCTACATAGAGGCACCGACGCGCATGAATGAACAGAGCCAGTCAGCCGTAGGAGCAGAGACGGTGTTCGTCATTCCCGTTGGGCCAAAATGCCGACTCGACTTCGTCGCCGACACAATTGAAAGCGTCCGGTTCTTTGCGCCGAAGGCGCGAATCGTCGTCGTTGACGACACCGGAAGTGGGCGAGGCGCCGAGCTCGAGCGGCGTTTCCAGGTCACCGTAGTGACAGCACCGGCACATGGTCTTTTCGGAAGTCTGTATTTGAACCTTTCGGCTGGATTCATCGAAGCGCTCGACCAGCCCTTCAAGATCCTCGTCCGTCTGGATACCGATGCACTGATCGCGGGCGACGATTTCGAGCAGAAGGCGATTGACTCCTTTCAAGCCGATCAGCATCTCGGCTCTCTCGGATCATTCCGGATCGGGTATGACCGGATAGGCGTTCGAGATAGAACCTGGGCCAAGCAGCGGATCCTTGTCTTTTTGACGCTTCGCTCATGGGGCAGGCCGCGGGCGGCAGTCATGGTGGTAAGACTTCTCGCCCGCGCCAGAAAGAACGGCTACAGATTTGGGGAATCGATCATGGGGGGCGCTGCCATCTACCGATATGAGGCAATCGTTGCGATGAAGGACGCCGGGCTCCTGGGTCGAACGGAACTGGCGGCGACCCGGTTGCAGGAAGACCATATATTCGGCCTCTGCCTCCTTTATCTTGGGTACGAGCTCGGTGAATTCGGTGATCGGTACGACGATTTGCCGATGGGCGTTCATTGGAGGGGCTTGCCCGCCTCCCCGCAGGAATTGATGGATCGTGGCAAGTCGGTGATCCATTCGACCAAAAGCTTCGAGTCAATGGATGAGGAAGCAATCCGCAAGGTATTTCGCTCTGCGCGACGTCCGGGAGCCGACGCCCGCTGACGCTCAGGGGCTGCTTCGAGGGTGGGCGTGGGGTGGTCGAGCTCCGGGCTCACCATAACGTCGTAAATATTCCTGAGGATTGGCGCTTTCAGAAGCGAGTTGATGAATTATTCTCCAGGAAACTAGGGACAAATGTCACTTTGGCGGGCCCCACGCACGGCTAATGCTGGCTTTTCAAGGAAATAAAAAAATTTGCGCGACTGTTGTGTCGTCGTAGGCGAGGGAGTGATGTGAGACTGCGATCTTTTATGCATGAACAAGGGCTCACTCACTCAATTACTCCACGGGCAGACATTGCACCGTGTTCCAAAGTTGGCCACGCTCGCAGTTTCTTGCTGCGTGCTCGTGGCTATGGTCACCATCGACGCTTCGGCGTCCCCGAAGGCTGACGCGCACCACCACTCGCACGCGCACGCCAAATCGGCGGCGCACGCACCGCTGTCGGACTGGCAGTCCGTGATGAGCCAGGTCGTCGAGATCGAGCTCGGGCGCAAGTACGGACGTCCGGTCGCTCCCCCCACCACCACGACGACGACGCCATCGAGCACGACGGCGACCGGCGCGTCGGGCGGAACTGGCGGCAGCGGCGGGGGCGGCGGGGGCGGGGGCGGCACCGCGCCTTCGGACCCGACCACCACCACGACCGCACCTCCCACGACCACCACCACCGCTCCCCCCACCACCACGACAACGGCCCCTCCGTCGACCCTGTCGTCATCGGGCGGATTGATCACGGCTGGCGCATCACGGAGTGAATGTCTCGTAGCGTCCAACCCGAACAACACGCTGGCGGATCTTCAGGCGTCGATCAATACCTTCCAGAATGCGACGAAGAGCACCGTCAGCTGCCTCGGTGTCTACACCGACGGATCCCAGGCATGGACTGACTGGTCCGACCCGTGGATCGCCGGTGGTTCTGGAGCGGCCTACCAGTCATGGGTCAACCAAGCGCCGCAAAGCCGTCAACTGGTCGTGGAGGTCGATTTGGTTCCGATCAGCCTTCAGGACGTCAATAACCCGTTGAGCTGGGAAACGTCGTGCGCAGCGGGTGACTACAACACATATGCCGCCGAACTGGGGACGAACCTCGTCAAGGCCGGCTTGGAGAACTCGGTAATCCGTTTGGGTTCAGAGGCGAACGGGACGTGGGAAGGCGACTTCGTCGGCACCACGACTCAGGAGCAGAATCTGTGGGCGTCGTGCTTCGATAACGAAGTCACCGGTCTTCGACAGGCGACGGGCGAGCACTTCCTCATCGACTGGAACCCCAACGCGTGCACGGAGAACATCCCCTACAGCAACTACTACCCGGGCAACAGCTACGTCGACATCATGGGGCTCGACCTCTATGACGTGGATTGTGACAGCCCGAGCACGGCCGTTTCCTTCGCTCAGCTCTCGAGCGAGGTAGCTGGATTGTCGACCTTCGAGGCTTTTGCCGCCGCACAGGGCAAGCCGATGAGCTTCCCGGAGTGGGGCCTCGCCACGTCTCCCGCAGGCGACGACCCGGCATACATCGATGGGATCGGATCTACCGTGAACAATGGGAACTTCGCCTTCCAGGAGTACTTCGACACTGGCTCTGGCGCCAGCGAGCCCATTGACTCTGGTTCGACCCCTCTGTCTGCGGCAGCGTACGCAAAGGTGTTCGGAAACTCGTAGCAGAGCGACACCCGAGCGTTCGCGGCTTGCTGCGGGCGCTCGGGCGAACTGCTCCTTATTGCGAATCGACGGACGTGGTCCCAGCACCGATAGCGTCGTGGTGCTGTGAATCGAGAGCTAAATCGATTGGTGCGACGCCCAGGCGTCGCTGATGATCTCTTCGGGAGTCGAATGCCGGGGTACCCAACGGAGGGTGCTTTGTGCCAGATGGTTGCTCGCCACCGCCACCGCGGGGTCGCCCGGGCGGCGGGCCACATAGCGGATGTCCAGTTCCTTTCCGGTGGCCCGCTCGACAGCACCAACGATCTCACGCGTTGAGTAGCCGACCCCAGAGCCGAGGTTCACGGTGAGTTCATCGTGATGGTTGAGTGCGTCGATAGCCAGTGCGTGAGCGTCGGCGAGGTCGCAAACGTGGATGTAGTCACGAATGCAGGTACCGTCAGGCGTCGGATAGTCGTCCCCGTAGATCTCCATGTAAGGCCTACGCCCGAGTGCAACGTCGAGAGCAATGGGGATCAGGTGGATCTCTGGTTGATGACGTTCGGGGTGCTTCGGAGTCCCGCCCGCAGCATTGAAGTAGCGAAGGCTCGCTGCTCGAAGGCGCCCTTGGCTGACGAGCCAGTGAAGAGCTTGCTCGACCATGAGCTTCGACTGTGCATACGGACTCCGCGGGGCGAGTGGATGGCCTTCGTCGATCGGTGTCTCGACGGGATCGCCGTAGACGGCGCCCGAGGACGAGAAGACGAATCGGTGTGTCCCGGTCTCGACCAACGCCTTGAGCAATCGGAACGTCGCTCCGACATTGTTGGCGAAGAAGTCTTCCGGGGTAAGCATCGAGTTCCCCGGTTCGATTCGAGCGGCCAAGTGAATGCACGCGTCGAAGTCACCGAGGGAGCGAATGGTGTCGTCATCGCCGCAGTCACCCTTGACGAAGTGGACTCCGTTGGGAACGTTCTCGAGCGTTCCCGAACAGAGGGTATCGATCCCAACCACCTGGTGCCCTTCCGCCACGAGGCGCTCGGCCGTTATCGCGCCTATGAAGCCAGCGACACCGGTGACGAGAATCCTCACGTTACGTCGTCGTCTCTACGTGTGGGAGGGACCGATGCACGAGAGTCATCGCGCACTAATCGTGGGACATTGGGGCCACGGGTGGAATGTAGCATTCCGTTTTCTCTCGCGATCCCCTTGTCGCAAGCGGACGAGGCGGGCTGTGCAGCCGAGTCAGGCTCGCTCAATCTCTCGCTGCGAAACGACGAGAGCTTCGGATGTCGAAACACCCGTCAGAAACGGGCTTGCGGCGCACGCTCCACCCTCGTCTGTTCTCCGCGACACCCAATTTTTTTCCGGTGACTGGTAGCGTCATCGTCGGGAGGAACCCATCAGCGCTGGAAGTCGGCTGAACGCCGAAACCGGGGAAGTGACAGGCCATGGCGAGCGAGACGAATGATTCGGCCAGCGACGGTACGGGAGCTGGCGTGCCAGATCTCGAGCGAGCGCTCGGTGATGGACAGTTCTTCCTCGTCTATCAGCCGAACATCGACCTAGAGACGAACGCCTTCGCCGGTGTGGAAGCTCTCATTCGCTGGCGTCACCCGACCCGTGGGGTCCTCGGGCCCGACGCATTCATCGCTGAGCTCGAAGAATCTGGCGACATCGTCCGCGTCGGTCGATGGGCCCTGATCCAAGCCTGTGAGGACGGAGCGAGCTGGCACGACAAGGGGTATCGCTTCGACGTCTCGGTGAACGTTTCGCCGAAGCAGCTGGAGTTCGATGGGTTTGTCGACGACGTGTCGGGCGCCCTGCGCCAGAGCCGCTTCGATTCGTCCCACCTGGTGCTCGAATTCGCACAGCGCACCTTGACCGCCGATCGGGATCGCTCAATTGCTCGGCTGGCCGCGCTGCGCGAACTCGGCGTTCGATTCGCCGTCGACGACTTCGAGCCCGGCGCCTCGGCGCTCGAGGAGCTGGAGGCCTTCACCATTGACATTGTGAAGCTCGACCGGCGATTTATCGCCGGGGTCACGGATTCGAGCGAGTCGTCGGCCCTCGTGCACCGACTGATACAGGCGAGCGAAAGCCATCACGTCCAAGTCATCGCGTCGGGCATTGAAGAGCCCGAGCAGCGCACTCGACTCCAGAGCGAACGGGTTCAGGTCGGCCAGGGGTACCTCTTTTCGAAGCCTCACGAAGCCGCCGACATCGACCGTTACCTGGAGGACTTTGCCATCTTCTCTGGAAAGCCCCTCTGAAGCCGCGTGATGGCGAGGCCGACATGGGCGACGTGATCCCGGAAGCGACGGTGTCAGCCCGCGAGGCCACCGGAGCGGGGCGCGACGAATCGGCGGCCCGCGAGGCCATTCGCCGCTCCCAACGCATCGCGAGTCAGCTCCACCAATTGATCGCCGCCTCCCTCACCGTCGGCGGGCTTCGCCGCGAGCGTGACATCGTCGAGAGCTTGACCGCGAGTGCTCGACGGGTCTTTGACGCTGACAGCGCCGTGCTGTCGCTCGAGGCCGGTCCCGCGGCGCCCCTGCGGGGATTCGCTGGGCGCGGAAAGATGGTGCGCGTCTTCGAGCACGATGAGGCAGACGTGGTGATACCTCTTCTTCGCGCGGGCACGAGTGCTCCGTGGAACGACGGCGAATGGCTCGTGGCACCCGTGCTCGAGGGCGGCAATGCGGCGAGAGGAGTACTTGCCGTCAAGCGATCTGATGGGCTCTACCAAACGGAAGATCGAGAAGTCCTCACGCTGCTCGCCCAAATGGCGGCGACGGCACTCAGCGCAACCGAACTCAGTCGCGACATCGAGAACAGTGAGACGAGGTTGCGCCTCCTCGTAGATGCCGCACCCATTGGCATCGTCGAAGTTGGCTCCGACGGGCGAGCCCGCTGGTGGAATAAAGCCGCGAGCAAGATCTTCGCCTGGCAGGGCGGCGAGGATGAGCGCGTCGACGGTGCGCTGCTGAGCGATGCCGCGAAGGTGGAGCTCGCTTCGCTCTGGACTGAAGTGATGGAGGGCGCCACCAGCGTGCGCGATCTCGTAGAGCTGGAGATTCGAGGGCGCCGCCGCGATCTGACGATCTCGGCCGTGAAGTTGCCCTCAACGGACGCCGGGAGCATCTTGATGCTCGTCGACGACATCACCGATCAGCGAGCGCTGAAGGCCGAAGTTCATCACGCCCAGCAGATGGAGATTCGAGGACGTGTCGCGAGCAGCGTGGCGCATGACTTCAACAATCTCCTGACGCTCATTTCGGGCTACTCGGAGATACTGCTGCAGCAGCTGGACCCCACGGATCCGTCGCACGAGATGGTCAAGGACATCCAGGTGACCGCCTCGCGGGCCGCGATGTTGACGACGCAGCTGCAATCGATCGGACGCGCGGCGTCGCTTGAGCCGGTGGTGCTTGATCCCGTCGTCGTCTTGCAAATGAACGCCGAGGTCATCGAGCGGATCGTGGGCCCGGAGATCGAAACGAACTGGTCGCTCAATCCGGACTCCGGCACCATCCGGGTCGACGCGGGTCAGTTCGAGCAGATGATGCTCAATCTCGCCATCAATGCCCGCGACGCCATGCCAGAGGGTGGCGAACTGTGGGTCAGCGTGGACGTCGTCATGGTCGACGAAGCCCACGCGCGAGCCCAAAGTCTGGAGTCGGGCGAGTTCGTCGAGATCACCGTGCGCGACAACGGGATCGGTATGAGCGCGGAGACCCTGGCCCACTGCTTCGACACCTTCTTTACGACCAAGGGACCGTTCAAGGGAACCGGGCTCGGTCTCGCCGCCGCTCGTCGCCTAGTCGAGGGGAGCAATGGACTGATCAGCTGCAGCAGTGAGGTTGGCGTCGGCACGACGTTTCGAATTCTGTTTCCCGCCTCGCACGTGGTGCTCGCTGAAGGTCCTCCCGTCGTCGTCAACGAGCGGCCCCGGGGCACGGCCAGTGTGCTGGTGGTGGATGACGACGACGACCTTCGTCGCATGATGGTGCAAGTGCTCAGTCGCAACGGCTACAACGTGGTCGCCGCCGAGTCCGGAGAAGCGGCGCTGCAGCGAATCGAAGAGATGCAAGGGGACATCGATCTTCTGCTGAGCGACGTGGTGATGGATCGCCTGTCGGGACCCGAACTGGCGAAGTCCTTGCAAGCGTCAACCCCGGCGTTGCGAGTGCTCCTCACGTCAGGCACCGCGGACGCATCGATCATCAGCGGACTCCAGCCGGGCACGGCGGCGTTTCTCGCCAAGCCCTTTCGACCGAGCGCGCTGATCGACAAGGTCCACGACCTGCTCTCGCGGCGCTAGGCCTAGTTGACTTGGGGTTCGAAGCGGTAGCCGACGCCCCGAACGGTTTTGATCCATTTCGGGTGGTCCGCGTCGGCTTCAATCTTCGCGCGCAGGCGTCGAATGTGCTCGGTGACCGTCGCCTCGTTCTGCCACTCGCTGGAAGAGGCCCAGACGTGCTCCAGCAGCTGGGCGCGCGTGTACACCTGGCGAGGCGTTGCCGCGAGGAAGGAAAGGAGAGAGAACTCCTTCGAGGTGAGGTCGAGCAGCTCTCCCGCCAGGCGCACCTCGTGGGTGTTCTCGTTGATCTGCAGGTCGCCGTAGCTGATGTCGGGCGCTTCGATCTGGTGCTGGCGGGTGTTGACCCCGGAGCGGCGAAGGACGGTCTCGATCCGCGCGGACACCTCGCCGAGCGAGAAGGGCTTCACGATGTAGTCGTCGGCCCCAAGTTTCAACCCCGCGATGCGCTCGGTCTCGAGGCCTCGTCCGGTCAGGAAAATGACCGGCACGTCGCTGATGAGTCGCAACTCGCGCAACACCTCGCGGCCGTCCTCGCTCCCGAGGACGATATCGAGCAGGACCAGCTCAGGTTCATTGGCGGAGGCCGCAGCCAGCGCGCCCGCGCCATTGGACGCGACCGCTACCTGATATCCCTCGTTGGAGAGGAATTTCTCCAAAAGCTTGGTGATTTCCTGGTCGTCATCGACGACGAGGATCCGGGTCATCGACAGGCCTTGCTCGAAAGCACGACGGTAGCCCTTGCACGGCAAGGAAAGGTCCGCATGCGCACCATTCTACGAAGTCCGCTCGCAACAAGCGGACGTCTTGAGCGAGGAATTCTGAGAGGTCGGCGCAGAGCTCCTCGTGCCGGGTGGAGAGACCCGTGAACAATTCGAGGGCGGCTTCGGTATCCACTCGTACATGACCAAGCCGTCGACGAGGCGGATACACCACGAGGAGATCACGATGTCAAGAGCACGCACGCAGTCCACCCGAGGAGGTCGCGAGCGAGGTATCGGTGCCGTCACCGCCGCGACCGGCCTCGCCTTGATGGCAACCGCCGTGCTCACGAGCGGCGCTGGCGCCGCGTCGGCCTCTGCCACGATCACCGTCACCCAAAACAAGACCTGGGGTCCCACGCTCACGCTGAAGAACGGCGACACGTTGTACAGATTGACCAAGGACTCCACCAACAAGAGCGTGTGCACCGGCAAGTGCGCGACCATATGGGTGCCAGTCCTCTTGCCGGCTGGCCAAAAGACGCCGACCGGAATAGGAGTGAGTCACCTCGGCTCCTTCACCCGCTCGCCCGGGGTGCGCCAGGTCACGTACGAAGGGATACCCCTCTACACCTATGTCGGAGACAAGAAGCCCGGCCAGGTGACGGGGAACGTCAAGGACACCTGGGGTCAGTGGTGGTCGGTCAATCCGAGCAGCCCGCAGACACCGCCGAAGAAGAAGGGGTCGACCTCGACGACGACCACGACGCCCGGCGGGGGAATCGCGTACTAGGTCATGAGCACTTTGAACGCGAACACGAGAGGGACTCGAGGCTTCGTCGCTGGATTCCGGGCGCCCGCCAGCCAGTCGACTGCGTTCCCTCGACGCCGACGAGTCGTTGACGCCGTGCTCTTCAAAGAGGCCGGGGCCACGAAGGCGTGGTACGGCGTGCTGGCCCTCGCTGCGATGTGCGCGTGGCTCGGTTACGTCGGGGTGCGCTCGCTGCTCGGCACGGGCGACCTCGCTGCCGCCATCTCGAGCGCCCGAGGGAACACCGTGGGTCCGGTGCTCATTATCTTCATCGCGGTGATCCTGCTCGCCGAACAGCTCTGGCCGGCCGTGCCCCGACCGATGCTGTCGCGGGCCCACCTGGTGGACTTGAGCTACCTGGTGCTCTTTGCGGTCGTGGTCTTGCCGCTGCTCACGCTGGTCGAGTCGGGCTTTTCGACCGAAGTCAGCCAACACGCGCACTTCTTAGAGCTCGGCCGTCTGCCGCTCGGCTCCCAAGTGGTCGTGGCGGGACTGATCTTGGTGGGGATCGACGCCATGAATTGGGCGGCGCACGTGGCCAACCACCGCTCGTTGATGCTCTGGCGCTTGCACGCGTTGCACCACTCCCAAGAGGACATGAGCGTGCTCACCACGTTTCGGACCCATCCGCTGATCCACGCCTCCTACCTGCCGTCGCTCTTTCCTGCGCTGGTGCTCGGGGCGAGCGGCACGGTACCGGGGCTCGCGATCATCATCTATGGCTGCCTCATCACCCTGCCGCACGCGAATCTGCGCTGGACCTTCGGGCCGCTCGGTCGAGTGTTCGTGAGCCCCGCTTATCACCGGCTCCACCACGCTGCCGACTTCCTCGATGATCGAGGAACGCTTAACTACGGCTTCGTGTTGGTCTGCTGGGACCAGATGATTCGTCGCGCTGCCTTCCCCGTCAAGCACGCCACGCCGATTGCGACGGGTATCGCTGGTCGCCCGGTGCCGATCGAGCAGCTCGGCTCTGGGCGATCGACGCCTCGCACAGTGGCCGCCCAGTTGGCCCAGCCCTTCAAGGTCCGCGCCGCGACGGACGGCCAGTAATGAACGCAGTCGAGCAGCTTCGAAAGGCGACGGCGTGGCTGCGCGACACCCGAGACGCGCCGCTCACCCGGGACGTCGCGCTGCTGTTGGTGCGCGGACTCCTTGCTTGGCTGTTCATTTACCACGGCGCGGGCACGCTCTTTGGGGCGTTCCACCAGAGTGGTCTGCACGGTGAGACGGTGTACTTTCAGACCGAACACCTCGAACCCGCGAGATTCTTTGCGGTCGTTGACGGCACGACGCAGTTCGTCGGCGGCGTGCTCATCGCGGTCGGGGTCCTTGGACGATTGGCCGGGCTCGCGCTCGTCGGCGACATGGTGGGGGCCATCGTGACCGTCACGTTCGCACAGGGCCTGGTGGGTCCGAACGGACTGGGCTATCAGCTGAACGTGGCGCTCATCATTCCCTCGTTGGTCATCGCGCTTCTCGGCACGGGCCGATTCTCACTGGACGAGCTGCTTCGACGCCTCGCCGCACGACGAGCGCCTCACGCGCCGCCGACCACTGAGCATCGAGCGTCGTCGAACAGCCGCTCGTAGCGACGACGACGCGCTCTAACCCGAGCTCGGCGCGAGTGACGGGGGCGCCGGACGCGACGTGGGCTGTCCGTGATGCGCTTGAGGTGGGCGGACCGTGGTGTCGGTCGAAGGAGCGACGTAATACCAGAGTCCGCATCCGAAGATGACGACCAGCAGCACGGGCACCGCCCGCCGTGGCAGCCGCATGACGAACCAGGCCGAGAGCAGCGCGATGGGCCCGAGCGCTGGCAGGTAGAAGCGAATCACGTGCACGGGGTTGCCCGGTCCGAGCGTCGCCGCGACCGTCCAGGTATAGGCCAGATACAGCCCCCACATGGCGAGCCATCCGAGCGCGAGCGCCGCGGCAACGGCGCCGTCTTCACGCGCCCTCGCCTTTTCGAGTGTCGGGCCTGTCGTGACCCGAACCGCGATCCAGATGAGCGCCGCGAGTGAAAGGACGCTCAACGGCATGCTGGCGATCAGTCGCGAGGGCATCCGCTCCAGATTGGGAATGATCGCGCTGGTCGCGAACGTCACCAACCCTGACGCATACCCGGTCTTCAGGGGGTTTCCATAGAGGAGGTCATTGATCCAGAGATCGAACCCACCGAAGGCGACCACCAGCGCTACCCACGTCGTGATCATGGTTCTCGTGAGGGCGCACCGACGAGCGAATGCAAACACGGCGAAGAGCGCGACGAGCAGCTCGACGACGTCGGTGTAGCGAATGAATACGGCGCCGTCCAGGGCGAGGAACGCGAGGGTCCCCAAGATGAAGCGGCGACGGGGATCTTCGCCCTTCGAGAGGAGCACCCCGAGCAAGAGACCTGCCGCCGCTGCGATCAGCGACGCGTCGCTGAAGGTCGGCATCGTCGCGCGCCACGCGAAGATCAATGCCGCGCCGGAAGAGCAGTAGAGGGCGACGGCGAGCGTCCCGCCCCAGGGTCCGAGCCAGCGCCGTGCACCGCAGAAGAGCCCGCCGCACGCGCACGCGCCGTAGAACAGCGGGGTGAGTCGAAGGGCGTGGAGCCATTGGAAGATGACCGCGAAGAATGGGTATCCGGGGTTCTTTTGGCTGATCCACAGGCCATTGCTGAGGTGTACCCACTGGATAAGGCCCAAGCCGCCGTGGCGGGTCAACTGCAGCTGCAGCGCGCGCGCCTGCGCGTTGGTGAGCAGTATGTGCCCTTCGCTGAGGGCGATGATCGACGCACGGTAGGCGTAGTCGTCGGGTTCGAGCAGCTGTGGAGCGCGCACGAGCACGATGACGCAGAGCGCGGCGAAGATCGCCGCCGCGGTCCAGAGCTCGCTCGGGGTCGCACGCGCACGCGCGGACGACTCGTCTCGAGTGGCGGACATTGAGAAAAGACTACGCAGGGATCAACGCGCCGGAATCGACCAGTTGCCGCTCACCGCAGCGTCGCCTTTAAGGTGAAACCAGTCATGATCCCCCTGTCCATTCTCGACCTGGCGACGGTCGCCACCGGCTCGTCGCCCGCCCAAGCCCTCCGCGAGACCACCGAGCTCGCCGTCGCTGCCGAACGACTCGGTTACCGACGCTTTTGGGTGGCCGAGCACCACGCCATCGCCGCCGTAGCAAGCTCGGCGCCCGCCGTGCTCATTGCCCATCTCGCTGACGCCACGTCGACGATGCGCGTCGGATCCGGAGGCGTCATGCTTCCCAATCACGCGCCGCTCGTGGTCGCTGAGCAGTTCGCCACCCTCGAGGCGCTGCATCCGGGCCGCATCGATCTCGGATTGGGTCGCGCGCCCGGCACGGACCACGTCACGGCGCGCGCACTTCGCCGTAGCGCCGACCTCAACGCGACCCACTTTCCCGATGACGTCGTTGAGCTCATTCGCTACTTGCTGCCGAGCGAGAGCCCCTCGCACCCGGCGCCCGTTCCGGGCAGCGGATACCTCCCTGAGATATGGCTCCTCGGCTCGTCGACCTTCAGCGCCCAACTGGCGGGGATGCTCGGCCTGCCGTTCTCTTTCGCCTACCACTTCGCCCCGGCGCTCCTGGATCAGGCGGTTGAGAGCTATCGAATCAACTTCAAACCGTCCATCCTGTTCAGCGAGCCCCAGCTGATGATCGCGGCGTCGGTGCTCTGCGCGGGCACCGACGAGGAAGCGCGCTGGCTCGCCGGCTCGAGCGCGCTCAACATCCTTCAGCGCAGCACCGGTCGCATGGGACCCTTGCCTACTCCAGAAGAAGCCGCTCGCTATGAGTTCACCGCGTCGGATCGCGTCGTCGTCGACGAGGCCCTCGCTTCGCACATCATCGGCGACCCCGCTACGGTGCGCGCCGGGCTCGAGGCTCTCGCCGCGCGCACGGGAGCCAACGAACTCATGCTGTCAACGAGGGTTCACGACTACGTCGCGAGGGAACGCTCCTACGCGCTCGTGGCGGAGGCGTGGGGCCTCGGGGCGAGCACGGCCGGTCACAATGTGAGTGCGAAATAGGCGCGAAGGCTGCGCCAGCGCCATTTAGCGCGTCGGATTCGGCGCTCGAGACGGGCACCGTGCGAATTTTATTTCGTTCTTAGGCCCTGCCCACGAGGCATTGAGGATCTCACCCCAGGATGGTTGCACCGAGTAATCGCAGTACTGCCCCCACGTTGTAAAAGGAGTTTCCATGGACATCGATTGGAACGACGAGCCCGACGAGACATCGGCGTCGTCCGAGCCGACAGAGCACACGGCCGCCGCGCCAGAGCAGCGCGAGACCGAGTCCGTCCCGACAGAACAGCGCGCCGTCGCGACAGAAGAGCGCGAGAACGGTTCCTCCTCGACCCCACCCGCCGCGCGCAAGATTGTGATCGACCGGCGAGGGTTTTACCTGACCTATGTGTCGGCACTCGCCGGCGTGCTTCTGGTCGTCGCCATCGCCGGCGTCGGATTCGTGTTTGGTCACTACGTGGTGAAGCCCTCCACGCCCTTGGTGCAGAGCCCCTCGTACGCCAAGACGAACCTGCCGGGGAGCGGCTCGGGTGGGTTTGAGATTCCCAACTTTGGAGGTGGATCCAGCGGGGGCGCTACGCCATCGTTCGGATCGCCGGTTCCACCGAGCAGCACCACCAACGACCCGGCCGCGGCGAAGATCGCCAAAACCGTCGACCCCGGACTCGTCGACATCAACACGAACATCTCGTACCAGGACGCGAGCGCGGCGGGGACCGGCATGATCCTCACGTCGAACGGCCTGATCTTGACCAACAACCACGTGATCGAGGGTTCCACGTCCATCACGGCGCGCGATATCGCCACCGGCAAGACCTATACCGCGAAAGTCGTCGGCTACAACCTGGCCAAGGACGTCGCGGTCTTGAAGCTGGAGAACGCTTCGGGACTCACGACGGTGTCGCTCGGCAGTTCGAGCGGCCTCAAGGCCGACGAGAAGATCGTGGGCATCGGCAACGCCGGTGGGGTCGGGGGAACGCCGAGCTACGCCGCGGGCACGATCGTCGCGACGGATCAGTCGATCACGGCCAACAGTGACGAGAACCCTGACGGCTCCGAAAGCCTGAGCGGCTTGATCGAAACCAACGCTCCCATCCAGCCGGGCGACTCCGGCGGTCCATTGGTCACGACGAATGGAAAGGTCGTGGGGATGGATACGGCCGCGTCAGACAGTTCCGGCGGTTTCGGCTTCACCAGCCAAAACACCAGCGCCACCCAGGCCTACGCGATACCTATTAATACGGCGCTCTACATCGCCAAGGAGATCGAGCACGGGGACGCCTCCGCGACCGTCCACATCGGGGCGACGGCGATCCTCGGCATCGAAGTCCAGCCCACCACCGAAGGTGGCTCATTCTCCGGAACCCCGGCCACGACCGGCGTTACCGTCGGCTCGGTCATGGCCAACACTCCTGCCGCAAGCTCAGGCCTGGTGGCGGGGGACGTGATCACGTCCTTCGACGGCCACGCCGTCTCGACGACCGCCCAGCTAAGCGCGCTTGAGTACACGTTGAAGCCCGGGCAAAGCGCCACGGTCGGCTACGTCGACTCGAGCGGCACGCAGTCAACGGTCACGTTCGATCTGACGACCGGCCCGCCGCAGTAAGAGTCATTTCGCTGCAGAGTTCACCAGCGAGACACGCCTCGGTCAGGTTGCCCTGACCGAGGCGTGGTAGTTGGCTGGACTATCGTCCGTTCGTCCGTTCGTCCGTTCGTCCGTTCGAGCGCGGCATTTCGTACTGGCTACGAGGAAGAATCTAGAAGCCGTTGCCGTTCCCAAACCCGTTGCCCGGTCCGTTGCCGGGGACCGGGATGGTCGTGGTGGTCGTCGTGGTGGTGCGTCGTACTCGTCGTGGTGGTGGTCGTCGTCGTAGGCGGAATGGTCACCTCGAGCGCGGTCGACAGCACGGATAGATCGTGCATGAGCTGGGCGCTTTCTGCCTGGGTGATCGTGGCCGACTGGAGGCCGTTGACAATGGTGGACTCCGCCTTCGCCAGATCGATGCCGGCTTGGGTCAAGTTGCCAGCAGATTGATTCGCGGCCGCTTGCTCGGCGTTGGTGGCGATCGACTGTTCAGAGGAGGTATTCATGCGGCCCGCGGACTGAGCGCGAGCCATGTCGCTCACGAGCGAGGAGAGTGCGGTGGAGACGCTCGGCAAGGTCGTCGTGGTCACGGTCGGCGGCTTCCTCGGATCGTGGCCTCCGCCGGAGGTCAGCCAGAGACCAAGCCCGATTCCGAGGAGCGCCACGACGACGAGGCCAGAGGACAGGAGCCTGGCGCGTCGGGGACCTCTACGAGACGCGCGAGCGCGAGGACGTGCTTGGAGCGCTGGTCGCGAGACTCGTGTGCTGTCGGCGCCGGCAATCAACGTGTCGTCGTGGAGACGCGCACCCCCACCGCTCGTAGGGGCGAGCGCCGTGAGGTCGTAGGGCGCCGGGCGCTGACGGCTCACCACGGTGTCGTCATTCGAGGGGAGCCAGGGCGTTTGGAAGGCGGACGTCGCGAGCATCGCCGCCACCTGGCGACCGGTCAAGCGCTGATCGGGTCGGTGATCGAGCATGCCCGTCAGCACGAGCTTCCACGGCACCGGCAGATCAAGGGGTATCGGCACTGGAGCCATCAAACGCCGCGCCACAATCTCGCTCGGAGATCCCTCGTAGGCCCGGCGACCGGTCAGGCATTCGAGGAGCACGATGCCGAGCGACCAGAGGTCGGCGCTCGGTCCGACCTGATTGTCCTCCAGCTGCTCGGGCGCCATATAGGACACCGTGCCGAGCATCGTGCCCGTGATGGTGAGCGTTGCGGCGTCTCGTAGTTGGGCGATCCCAAAGTCCCCGAGCATGGTTGCGCCACTCGTCGTTCGTAGGATGTTCGAGGGCTTCACGTCGCGGTGCACGATGCCGCGTTCGTGCACGTAGGCGAGGGCGTCGGCGAGCGTGACCCCGAGGTCGGCGGTCTGCGCGGCGCTCAACGGACCCTGGCGCAGCAGCTCGGCGAGCGTGACGCCGTCGACGTACTCCATGACGAGGTAGGCCTGATCTCCCGTCAGTCCGGTGTCGAAGAGTCGCACCAGTCCCGGGTGCGAGAAGCTCTCGAGCGCCTGTGCTTCATGGGACAGACGGCGGACGAACTCGGGATCGCCACTCCGCACCACTTTGATGGCGACCGAGACCCCCGTGCGGACGTCCAGGGCTTCGTAGACATCGGACATCCCGCCTCGACCGATCAAGCGAACGAGACGGTAGTGTCCACCGAGAGTTTCAGCGATCAGAGTCATGGGCGATTCGCTTTCAAGCGTAATAGGGGCCCTTCTTCGCCTCACCTGAGCGAAACGAGGTTGCGAAGACCCGCTGCCGCCAAGATGCAGCGCCGCGACGGAAAATCGAGTTCAGTGCGGTCTCAGCAGAAATACAGCGATTTCTCACGAGCGATTTCATCTCGTGAGATGCGGAGCATTCGCTCGTCGCACGGCTGCTGTGGGCGAGACCCCCTCGATCGGGACGCTTCGCTACACTCGCGCACAGGCGCACGAACGTGAGGGCAACGTGAACGCGATCAAAGGAGTGCTGCGTTCTCGTCGCGGTCGCACGTTCCTCTCGTGCACCGCCGTCGCGCTGGTGCTCTGCGCGCTGCCAGCCTCCCTCCTAAGGGGCGCCGCAGCCACTGCGTCGACGGACCCGACCGGTCAGGTGACGACGACGACGGCACCGACGACGTCGCTCGGACCAAACGGCGTGACCTCGTCGGCCGTCATTGACCAGAATCGCTTGGCGGGCACCAGCAGCTGGAAGATGGTAGCGGGGAACTCCCCGACCGTCGTGCAAGGCTTCGCCAACCTCACCTACGCGCGCCAAGGTCAGGACGTCGAGCTGTTCGTCGATTCCGACGCGAGGTCCTATCGAGCGATCGCCTATCGAATGGGCTACTACCAAGGCCTCGGGGCGCACGAGGTGTGGGCTTCTGGCGTCGAGCCTGGCGTCGCGCAGCCACCGTGCACCGTCACGCCCACGACCAACATGGTGAGCTGCGCCAATTGGCGCGAATCGCTCGTGATGCCCATCACGTCGGCATTCTTCCCTGGCGACTATCTCATCAAGCTCATCGCGGGGCCGAGGGCCGCCAGTTACGTGCTGCTCACCGTGTGGGATCCGTCGAGCACCGCGGCGTACGTGGTGATGAACCGTTCGCTGGTCGAGCAAGGTTGGAACGCGTACGGCGGCTTTTCGTACTACGCCGGTCAGGGCCCGTGCATTCTCGATACCGCCTCGTATCCGCCGTGCAATCGTGCGCGCGTCGTGTCCTTCGATCGTCCGTACTCGACGGGGGATGGTTCGTCGGACTTTCTCACCAACGAGTATCCCTTGGTCCGCCTCATGGAGAAAGAGGGTCTTGACGTCACCTACATCTCGGACGTGACGTTGAGCCAGTACCCCTCGCTGCTGATCCACCACAAGGTGCTGCTCACGCTGGACCACGACGAGACCTGGACCTACTCCGAGCGGGTCGCCGTGCAGGACGCCATGAACCGCGGCGTGAACGTCGTCTACTTCGCCGCCGCCGCGATAGTTCGTCACGCGCGCCTCCAGCCCTCACCGCTCGGGGCGAACCGTGAAGAGGTCGACTATCGAGATGCGCAGGAGGATCCGCTCAACGGAGTGGGTAGTCCGATGCAGGTGACGGGCAACACCTGGGAGACCGGGCCGGCCAGCTGGTCGCCCATTGGACAGATCGGCGAAGAGTACAGCGGATATCTCTCGCCGGGCATCTACGCACCAATGGTGATCACCGACGCGTCGTCTTGGGTCTTCGCCAATACGGGTCTTCAAGATGGCTCATCTCTTGGTGGCGTCATCGCTTCGGATTTCGATCACGTCATCAGCGGGTCGCCTTCGAACATTGAATTCCTCGCTCACTCTCCTATTTCGACGGGGGAGGCGACGGTCAGCGGATCAACCTGGAGTGGCGACAGCTTCTCGGACATGGTCTACTTCACGAACCCGAATAGCGGCGCAGGCGTCATCGACACGGGCAACAACGTGTGGATTGGCGACCTACGCCCCTGCGGAACCGACGGCGCATGTCCCGCACCGACCATGACGAAGATCACCAACAACATCTTGCGCATCTTCGGCCAAGGCCCCGCGGGTCAATTGGAACCGGTCGTTCCCAACGCCGCCTCGATTAGCCCGCCGGGATCGTAGGGCGCGATGCCCGCGTCACTGCGAAGGTCGATGGGTCGTAGCGTCGCGCGTGTGCTGACGTAGTGATTACGACGCCCTACACCGTCACCGTGTCGTTTTTCGCCGTCAACGTCGGTGCCTGGGACAAAGATCTCTTGTGCTCTTTACTCCACGCTGCGTAAGATTTCGGCATCGCAGTATCGCAGGGGCATGTTCTTTGAAGTGGGGCCGTAATGGCGCTGAAGCACCGATCACTCAAAGTTTCTGCCCCAGCGGAGCCGGTCACGGACCCGCAACGGCAACCGTTCTCCTCGAGTGACGAATTACTCAATCAACTTTTGAAGGAACGAGCCCGCCTTTCGGCGACGCTCGACTCGCTCATGGATCCCCACGTCATCTTCGAGGCCGTGCGCGACGATCATGGCGAGGTCGTCGATTTCATCTTCACCGACGCCAACGATGCGGCGATCGCCTACAACCACTCCACCCGAGAAAAGATGATCGGCGCACGCTTGCTCGACATTCTTCCCGGTCATCGGAGCTCGGGCGTTTTTGAACAGTACGTGCGGGCCCTCGAGACCGGTGAGCCGTTGGTCGTCGACGACTCGGTGTACTTCAACGAGATCCACGGTTCGGAACGGCACTGCGACGTTCGAGCGCTCAAGGTGGGCGACGGCCTCAGTTACACCTGGCGCGACGTGACCGATCGTGTCCAGCTCATCGAGAAGTTTCGCCTGCTCGCGGAGAATGCCTCGGACATCGTCTTTGAGACGGACCCGAACGACGTGATCAAGTGGATGTCGCGCTCCTCGCGGGCGCTTGGATGGGATTCGCAGAAGCTTCTCGACACGCGCTCGATCGACCTCATCTTCGAGCCTGACCAGAAAAGAGCTCGCTCGGCGAGGGAGCGAGTGCAAAAGGGCGCTGCGAGCGAACAGTACGAAGCACGCCTGCTCGCGCAGAACGGTGATCTGCACTGGGTATCGATATCAGTGAAGCCGTTGCGCGCTCGAAGCGGCCTAGCCGCCGCCTACGTCATCGGGTTGCGCTTCATCGACGCCGAGGTGGCGACGCGCCAGTCGCTCGCCAAATCTGAGGAGCACTTTCGCCTGGTCGCGGAGAACTCCTCCGACGTTCTCTACGAGACCGATGTCGACGGCGTCATTGCGTGGATCTCTCCGTCGGTGCACCAGGTGCTCGGCTACCTGCCGAGCGAGCTCGAAGGTACCCGGTCGGCGGACCTCGCCTCCAAAGATGACTTCGTCAATGTCGTCGAGCGCCATCAGATGGTGCTTTCGGGAAAGACGGTGGGGCGTGTGCAGATGCGTCTGCGCACGGCGAGCGGGGAGCTTCGCTGGATGGCGGTGCGCGCCCAACCCGCTCGGGACGTGTCCGGTCACGTCATTGGCAGCGTCGTGGCACTGCGCGACTGTCAGAATGAGATCGCCGCCCAACGAGCGGCCAACACGCTCTCGGCCGGAAGTCAAGTGCTCGTTCGGTCCGAGAACGAAGCGGACCTCTTTGTCCA
This sequence comes from uncultured Acidimicrobiaceae bacterium, assembly GCA_963848345.1. Lineage (GTDB taxonomy): Bacteria > Actinomycetota > Acidimicrobiia > Acidimicrobiales > RAAP-2 > RAAP-2. The sequence goes on from CAWKDF010000001.1 coordinate 55,259, forward strand.
GATGTGCCAAGCGGCCGTCGACGAGGGGGGATACGAGCTCGCCTGGTACGCGCGCCGGATCGACGGCCCAGAGTGCCGGGTCGAGAAGCTCGCGACGAGCCGCAAGCACGCCGACTACGTCGAGGCGATCAACGTCGACTGGAGTTCCGGGCCCTTTGGACTGGGACCGACGGGGGCGGCGATCCGCACGGGCGAACCGGTCATCCTCGACGACATGGCATTCGACGAGACCTTCCGGCCCTGGGTGGGAGAAGCCGCCGTGCACGGATTTCGGTCGTGCATGTCGCTTCCAGTCATCGTGGACGGGGTGGTCGACGGGAGCCTTCAGGTCTATGCCAGCGATCCTCACGCCTTTGCGGGTGATGTTGCCAAGCTGATGAAGGATCTCGCCAGTGAGCTCGGCTTCGGCCTCAAGCGACTGCGTGACCATGAGCTCCTCCTCAAATCCCTGAAGGACCAGACGCTTCTGTCCAAGGCGATCGACCAGGCGAGCGAGTCGATCGTCGTGACCGACCCCGAGTCGACCATCCTCTACGCCAACCCGTCGGCGGTGCGCACGAGCGGCTACTCACTAGAGGAGATTCTCGGCCACAACCCCCGCATGTTCCAGAGTGAGCTGCACGACTCCACCTTCTACCACGCGATGTGGAGCCACCTGCTCACGGGGCTGCCCTGGCACGGCACCATGATCAACCGGCGAAAGAGCGGCGAGTTCTACGAGGAGGACACGACGATCTCGCCCATCCATGACGGCGAGGGCCGTCTCATTGCCTACGTGGCGGTCAAGCGTGACCTCACCATCGAGCGTCGCTTGGAGACCAATCGCTCCCGCGAGCAGCGCGACCGCCTCGCGATCCTCGACATCATGCAAGAGGTCCGCCGGGGCGACTCCCTGCACGCGACGGCCGAACGGTTCTGCAAGGCGGCGACAGCCCTCGCCTCGATCGACGCGGCACTCACGGTTCTCGTCCAGGGGGACGGGACGCTGCTCACGATCGGCACCGGCGGGGCGGAGCTCGGCGGCGCGACGAGCGGGGCCGTCTTGCAGTTCGCCAATCCCGAATCCATCGTCGAGCGCACCGACGCTGGAGCATGGTGGCTTGACTTCGCCGAGTTCGCGAGCACCGTCACGGTGAGCGAGAACAGCGTCACCGGCCGCATGATCAAAGAAGGCTTTACCGCCATCGGGAACGTACCGATTCGTTGGGAGGGCCAGCTCGTGGGCATCTTGTCGCTCGCCACCAAAGACGAGGATGGCCCCGAGTGGATGAACACCCGCCTCCCAGTGTTCGAGGAGCTCGGCTCCTACGCGGGGGCGCTCCTCGGAGCAGAAGCCGACGTGTACTCCAGGCGCGAATCCCTGCGCACGGCGGTGCAGACCATCATGAAGGAGCGACGGTTCTCGCCGGTCTTCCAGCAGTTCGTCGAGTTGGGGTCCGGGAAGGTCGTTGGCTACGAGGCGCTCACCCGCTTCGACGACGGTGAGCCTCCTGACCAGCACTTCATGCAAGCGCACTCTGTCGGCCTCGGAAGCGAGCTCGAAGCGCTCTGTGCAGAGTCGGCTCTTGAGGCGTCGGTCGACCTCGAGCCGGGCATTTGGCTCAGCCTCAACTTCTCTCCCGCCGCGCTCCTCGACGGGCACGCCGCCAAAGTCGTCGAAGGCGTGGACCGTCCGCTCGTCATCGAGGTCACCGAACACGCCCAGATCAAGAACTACGTGGCGATCCGGAGCGCGCTGGCAGAGATAGGGAACTGCCGTCTCGCGGTCGATGACGCTGGAGCCGGGTACACCAGCTTGAGCCACATTCTCGAACTCCACCCCGACTTCGTGAAACTCGACATCTCGCTGGTGCGCGACATCGATTCCAACCCGGCCCGTCAGGCGATGATCGCCGGTATGTGCCACTTCGCCTCCCAAAGCGGGACGACGCTCATTGCTGAGGGCATCGAGACCGAATCCGAAGCCAAGATGCTTCGCGAGCTTGGTGTGCCCTTGGGCGAGAGCGGCATGCTTGGCCAGGGATTTCTCTTTGGTCGACCACGACCCCTGATTCGATAATGGCTAAAAGGTCGCGATTCTGGGCACTCTGTGACAGTGAAGAGAAGAATTGCCAGTATTTACCGTTTTGGAGGGCCGTAGAAGTAGGATGACGGGATCGAGTGTCGGTTCGGTGATGACGGGAAATACAGGTTTTCCCCGGACTAATTGACCGTCACCGTAGTTTTTTTCTCATTAGCTAACTCGGAAATTTCTCGACATTAGAGATAGATTGTGCAGCACGTTCATGTTCCTTAATTTAAGGCAGGGTGGTTGTGGCCTTTAAGAAGAAAAACCGCAACGAGGATGACTCGAGCGCCGAAGGTTCGGTGAGCGTAGCGACGGTCGGAAACGAACGGACGGCGAGGACCGCCTCGAAATACACTCAGCCCCCGCACTCGTCGGGCGCCGGTGGAGACAAGAACGGCAATGGTGTTCGTCCAGGTGCACCTGACACGCCGGCTGCTGAAGGTCGACAGATCCGTCTCGGCGAGCAGCTCATCGGTTCGCATCTAATCACCGAAGCGCAACTCGAGCAGGCGCTCGCGATGCAGCGCGACGCCGGAGGCCGTCTCGGCGAGGTTCTCGTCAGCCTTGGCGCACTCACTGAGCAGTCGCTTGCCCATGCTCTTGCCGCGTTTTTCGGATATGAAGTTGCCAACCTACGGCGTGACGTCATCGATCCCAACATCGTCACACTGATCCCCGAAGATGTCGTTCGCGAGAACTTGGCATTTCCCGTTCGCCTTTCGGACGACGGCGTGCTCTCCGTCGCCGTGGCGGAGCCGAGCGATGAGCTTCGCGACGCGCTTGCGAAAGCGTCCGGCAAATCTGTGCAGCTCGTTATCGCACCGCTCGGAGACATTCGGTGGGCGATCGACTCGAACTATCACGCGCTCGGCAGCGTCGACAAATTGATCAAAGCTTTCGAGTCCGTCGAAGGTTCGAGGAGGAAGACGGTCGATTCGGCGGAACCCGAAATCGTCGCCGACGACGCACCGGTCGTACAGGTCGTCGACCGTATCCTTACCCAAGCGATGCGCGATCGCGCTTCCGACGTGCACATCGAGCCGTCTGACGACATCGTTCGAGTTCGTTTTCGTATTGACGGTGCGTTGAAAGAGGTGCTGACGTTACCCGCGACGATCGGTCCGGGACTCGTCAGCCGCATCAAGGTCATGGCCAACATGAACATCGTTGAGCGCCGCCGCCCTCAAGACGGACAGCTCACGATCATGATCGACGGCAAAGAAGTTGACGTCCGCGTTGCGACCACCGCGACCATCATGGGCGAGAGCTGCGTGATGCGACTCCTCGACAAGACGCGGTCGGTCCTTCGTCTCAACGATCTCGGCATGCCCGTCGACACCCACGAGGCCTACTCCAAGATCGTCCGCGCCCCCTTCGGCATGGTGCTCTGTGCCGGGCCGACCGGTAGCGGCAAGACGACGACCCTGTATGCGACGTTGAGCGAGGTGGCCAACCCCACCATCAACGTCATGACGATCGAAGACCCGGTCGAGTACGTCTTTCCCAACATCAATCAAATTCAGACCAACGAACAGGCAGGCCTGACCTTCGCGACGGGACTGCGCTCGATCCTTCGTCAGGACCCTGACGTGATTCTGGTGGGCGAGATCAGAGACGTCGAGACCACCCGCGTGGCCGTGCAGTCTGCGCTGACGGGTCACTTCGTCGTTTCATCACTCCACGCGACGGACTCGGTGTCCGCGCTCCACCGATTCCTCGACATGGGCATCGAGTCGTTCTTGATCGCTTCGTCAGTTCTTGCGGTCGTTGGCCAGCGCCTTCTTCGCCGGATCTGCCCGTCGTGTCGCACCACCTACATTCCGACCGACGAGGAAATGATCTTCTACGAGGAGGCCGGTGGTCCTCCAAAGACCAGTTTCTTTCAGGGAACGGGATGCAACTACTGCACCAACACGGGCTACAAGGACCGTATCGGCATCTACGAGCTCTTGGTTATGACGCCAGAGATTCGCCGTTTGGTGGTTGGGTGGGCGACCCAGGAAGAGTTGAGGAACATGGCGGTCAAACAAGGAATGCGCACGTTGCGCCAAGAGGCCATCAACCTCGTCGCTCAGGACGTTACCTCCATCGCCGAAGTCATTAGGAGTGTGTACACGCTATGAACCTCTTCAGAAAGTCAGAGCACGCCGTCACCAAGTTCCAATACAAGGCCTTGGATGCCGACGGGCGCCAGATCTCGGGTGTCGAGCTGGCCACCTCTTCGGGCGCAGCCCACGTGGCGCTCTTGGAGAGGGGCTACCAGCCTCTCGAGGTCGGCGCGAAGACGAGTCTTTTGAGCCTCGAGATCACGAAGAAGCGAGTCCCGCGCCAGGACATTATGAACTTCACAAGGCAGCTCGCAGTCTTCATGCGAGCAGGCGTGCCCATCATGGAGGCGCTAGAAGTCATCACTGAAGAGACGCAAAACAAGATGCTCAAGGCCGTTCTGCTTGACATGTGCGAAAGTCTTCGTGCCGGAGACACGTTTGCTGCCGCTGCCGCAGCTCACCCAGACGCGTTTCCTAACTTCTACGTGGGAATCCTCCAATCGGCGGAGTTGACCGGAAATCTCGACTCGGTGCTCAATCAGCTGGCTGATTACATTGAGCGGGATCAAAAGGCCCGAAGCAAAGTGACGGCCGCGTTGATTTACCCCGCGGTCGTCGCATGCATGTCGGTGGTCACGGTATTGGTGCTCGCCGTTTTCGTTATGCCTCGCTTCGAGGTGTTCTTTAAGAGCCTCAACGCCAAACTGCCACTCGTGACTCGCATGCTGCTGAATTCGACCTCATTCATCGGTCACGAGTGGTACTTCGAATTGGCCTTGATCATTATCGTCGTCGGCGGGTTCATTACCATGCGGCGCACGCAAAAAGGTCAAAATCTACTTGACAGGATGATGCTGAAGATCCCGGTCATCGGTGATCTCACCGAAACCGCGATCATTGAGCGAACCTGTCGTGTGCTGGCCTCAATGCTTCGGGCCGGTGTCGACCTGCCGCGTTCGATGGCGGTGACTGCGGAATCGGCGAATAATTCGGTCTACCGCCGGGCTCTCGAGGGCGTCCGAGAACTGATGATGCAAGGCGAAGGACTCGCCGGGCCAATTGCAGCAACCGGCCTCTTTCCTGCTGCAGCCCGCCAGATGTTTAGAGTTGGAGAAGAGACGGGCACGCTTGACCAGCAACTGGAAGTCGCCTCCGCCTACTACAACCGCGAGCTTGAGACGAAGCTCGAGCGCGCCACCGCACTTTTTGAGCCCGCCATCATCATCTTCATGGGCGTGGTCGTTGGCTTTGTGGCGGTTGCTCTCATCTCGGCCATGTACGGCATTTACAATCAGGTGAAAGTCCAGTAGTCGTGAGATCCTGGCCGCGAACCATCCGCGCCTGGCGGCCGAAGGCCTCCTCTTCGCGCGGGAGAACTTCCGGTTCGCGCGCTCAGGACGACCAGGGTTTTACCTTGATCGAATTGGTCATCGTGGTCACCATCACCCCGCTCATTGTCGGAGCGCTCGCCGCCGGGCTCATCGCGATGTTCTCGCTGCAGTCTGGCGTGTCCAATCGACTGTCCGACTCGGCAGACGCCCAAGTGGTCTCGACGAGTTTCACTAAGGACGTCGAGACTGCTTCATCGATCACGACCGATCCGACGCTGAACGTCTGTGGAAGCGGCACCCAGCTAATGGGCCTTCAGGTCACCAATACCTCCGGTGTCATCTCGTACATCTCCTATGTGGAGCAGGTGCAGAGCGGCTCCATCTATTCGTTGATACGCAACACGTGCACGTCGGCCTCGACCCTCTCGAGCCCCGCTTCGTCGACAACGATCTCCTATGACGTGCTAGCCCCGGGTCTCGCTGGCGCGGCCTGCGCCGTGACGAGCCCGCCGACGTGCCAGGTTCCGCCGTCGGTATATCAGACTGTTAACGGGGTCATGACGTTAGAGACGGCGCCGACAACGAGCTGGATCGTGGTCGAGGGCGTCACAAGTGTCAAGTTTCCGATCTATGAGCCGCAAAGCAAATACTCCTACGCGCTGCAGGCCCAGCCGGCGGCAGGGACCTCAACGCTCGCGAGCAACCTTTCTGGTCCCACGAGCGGGCCATCGTGCGGATTCGCCCTGCCCGGTACGGGGTATTACGCAACCACGCTGTGCTTCATTGATTTCACGGTCCTCGACGGGAACGACGCAACTGGTCACACGGTGCTGAGCGATGCGGAAGGTCGCACGAACTGCACGACCCCCGTCATCCCCGGATACGAGATGTCCGTCGCGGTACCAGGCGGCTACACGATGACGTTCTGCCTTTCGATCACGCCCGGCGTCAGCAGCGACATCATTGACGCCGTCGAGGTCCCGATCAGCGAGCCGGACAACGGCGGCGCCGCCGCCGACGGCGGCAGCGTCAGCAACGGTCGTGGGTTCCTGGGCAATGCCCAGGCGAATCCGTCGGGCGTGATCGCACCGTTCTACTCGGGCATTGGATGCGCCGACAACACCTCGACCTCGCACTTCTGGACGGACCAGTCAGGTGGATCCGTCATGCTCGGAACGCTTTCCTGCATCAGGCCGGCCATCTTCCAAGAAACGAATCACGCCACCGACACGGTCAAATTGACGGACATTGTCGTCACGGACCCAGAAGGCGCGGACGCTTCTGGCTACGAGGTCGTCACAGCCGACGCCGAAACGACGGACCCCGGCGGTTCGATCACCTGGACGTCCACGCCCTACACCGGGTCACCGAACGACTTCGGGCTCCTTCCAAACAGTTCGACCTCGGACCTTGGGAATGCGTGCAACACGGTGCCAACAAGCGATGAAAACACCTACACCACCGCAGTCCAGGACATTGACAACGGTGATTCAACGGTGACCATTGGCGGGCAACAGTACTCGGGTTCTTTGGTCGGGGGTATCGGTACCGACTCGGTGACGTGCTCGTCCAACTGGCAGACGGAGGTTAACACCGGGACGCACCCCTACACCTACTGGGACCGGACCGGTACAGCGATGCTCGGTGTAACACCCGCTACGACCAGCGGCACGACCGCGTACGTGACCATCAGCGCGAAGATTATTGGCGAAGGCTACAACGCCGTCGCCTTTGGGCTGCTACTGCCATGATGATCGAATGGGCACACCGTGCTCTCGTGTTGAGACGGTTCCGATGACGAAGCGCGTCGTGCATGAAGGGCGGGTCACGTCAGAGTTGAAGACTCGGCGCGGTCGCGAAAAGAGGGGCGACGCGGGAGACACGTTGATTGAGGTGCTCCTCGCGCTCGTCGTGCTGTCGCTGGCGTCGGTCGCACTGATCATTGCGTTTGGGACGTCTATTTCAGCGTCCGCGGATCATCGGGATCTGGCGAACTACAACACCGTGCTCGCAAGCGCGGAGGCTGACATGCGATCGCAGGTTGATCTCAATCCGTCTGCGATATTTGGTAGCTGCCCTACCATCTGGAGCCAGAACACTGCATATCCGACATCTGCGCAACTGAGCTCGAATCTGCCCTCGAGCGATACCGCGTCGATCATTTCCGTCCAGTATTGGAACGGAGCGACCTGGTCAACTTCGTGCAGCGGGCTCACCGACCCCACCGAGTTGATCACAATTCAAATAGCTGATCGTTCTTCGAAGCAACCGCCACAAGATATTCAAATCGTGATCAGCGATCCAATCACCGTCGCATCGGCGCAAGGCACTTCTTCGGTTGCGGCACAGCTCGTATTCGTGACTCAGCCGGCCGGTGCGACATACAACTCCGCGTTCACGACACAACCCGTCGTGGAGGTGGAGAGTTCGACGGGACAGCTGGTCAATTCGAACCTCTCGTACATAACCATGTCGATCCAGTCGGGGCCGAGCGGTGCCGTCCTTTCCTCGTGCAACGGCACCGAGTCGTCTGGCTACGTGTACTTCACTGGGTGCTCGCTCAATGAAACCGGGACCTATCAACTGGAAGCAACCCTCAATGCCTCCAATCCGGCGAATGACATCTTTGGTTACAGTGCTGCATTCGCCGTCTCGGCCACCCAGCTTTACACCCCCGCGATCTCTTCGGTCGTGCCTTCTACCATCACTGCCGGCGCCCTCAACGTGACCTTCACGGGTTCGAGCAATGCTCCCAGCGGCCAAACCTACACCGTGAAGGCTTGCACGGACTCGGGCATGAGCCTCGGCTGCGTCGAACAGACCGGGTTGTCGCCAGGCAGTGACGAGGTCGACAATCTCTATCCGGGAACGCAGTACTACGTTCAGGTGACGGCGGTCGCTTCGACGGACTACCTCCCCGCGACGTCTCCACCGACCGGACCAGTTGGCGCGACAATCCAGCTGTTGCCTCCGGGGACGCCGACGCTGACGTATGGTGCGTCCGCCGGGTCTATCAACGTCACCTTTGCCCCGTCCTCGAACGCTGCACCGGGTCAGACCTACACCGTCGATGCCTGTACGAGCAGCAACATGCTGACCGGTTGTGTGACGAACACCAACTTCACGAGTGGCACCGACCTGACCGGTCTGACGTATTCGGTGGGCAGCGCTGGTCAGACGTACTACGTCGAGATCGTGGCGAACCTGTCGACGGGATATCTGGCGTCCACCCCATCAACGCAGGCCTCCCAGATCGAGACCAGTCAAGTCGCTGCCCCCGGAAAGCCCACGGTGACCTCGTCAGCATCGACGGCGGGTGTCATCAATGCGACGTTCACCGCATCGACCGGCGTCGCTCCGGCAGGATATACGGCGCAGGCCTGCACCAGTACTAGCCCGCTCTCGGGGTGCACCAATGCGATTACGGCTCTGCCCGCAGGAACCCAGTTCACCGGCCTTATGTCGGGGGTCACGTACTACGTCGTCGTGACAGCCACGCCACCAAGCGTGGCGTACGTCTCCAATACGTCAGCACCCTCAAACGGGGTCCTCGCCACGGTCCAGCTGGCGGCCCCGAGCGTGACTCTTGGCTACGGCACCGTGGCCGGATCTCTCAGCGTGACGGCGGCGTCCTCGAATGCTCCCTCGGGCCAGACCTACAACGTGAAGGCCTGTACCAATACGGGGATGTCGACGGGGTGCGTCACAAATGCGAGCTTCACCTCGGGCTCTAACCTCACTGGTCTCGCGTACACCCCCGGCACCGCTGGCGGGACGTACTACGTGCAAGTTTCGGCGAACGCCTCGACCGGTTACTTGGCGTCTGCTGTCTCGGCGCAAGCCTCGCACGCCGATACCAGCCAGCTCGCCGCCCCGGGCGCACCCACAGCGACCCCCTCCACGACGACGGCTGGGGCGCTGAACGTCACCTTCGCCGCGCCGACCGGTCAGGCGCCGAACAGCTACACCGTGACGGCCTGTACCAACACGGGCATGTCGACTGGTTGCGTAACGAATAGCAACGTAACGTCGGGCGGCCCGATTGTGGGCCTGGTGGCAGGCACGGCGTATTACGAGAACGTCACAGCGATCTCGACCAATGCCGCGTTTGCGTCTTCGAATGCCTCATCGACGTCGAGCACGTCCGTGATGGCAACGGTGCAGCTGGCCGTCGCGACGAATGTGACGGTGGTGCCCTCGACCACGACGGCAGGCGCGCTGGGAGTCACCTTCACTGCGCCGTCGAATGGGCCGTCCGGTCAGATCTATTCGGCGATGGTCTGTTCGAACTTGGCGATGACAGCCAACTGCGTCACCCAGTCTGCCTACACCTCGGGTGCTCAAATCACCGGATTTACGGGCGGCTCGAACTACTACGCAACGATCACGGCGACCGCGTCGACCGGCTACCTTGCGAGTACATCTGCCGTGTCCACAGGTGTCGCCACCATTCAGCTGGCCGCACCGACCAGCGTCGCCGTTACGTCATCGACGACGACAGCGGGAGCGGTGAATGTCACATTCGCGGGCTCCTCGAACGCCGCGCCGGGTCAAACGTATGCCATCACGACCTGCACCAACCCGGGGATGTCGACCGGATGTGCCACAAAGACTGGTGTTGCTGTTGGCGGCGGAGCCGTCACGACTCTCACCGCAGGGACGAACTACTACGTCACGGTTGTCGCCTCGGCTTCGACTGGTTATCTGGCTTCTGCCGCCTCGACGCCAGTGGTTGGACCGACCCTGGCTACGGTCCAATTGACGCCGCCGACAAATGTCACGGTAACGCCTTCGACGGGGACAGCCGGTGCGCTGAAGGTGAGCTTCACGGCTCCTACCAACGCGGGGGGCGGTCAAACCTACACAGCGACGGCCTGCACTAACTCGACGATGACGACCGGTTGTATGGCTGTCACCAACTTCACCTCAGGTGGCTCGATCACCACGCTGACCCCGGGCCAGAGTTATTACGTCACGGTGGCAGCACCCGCCTCGACGGGCTACCTTGCGAGCATTTCAACGGTTTCGGCAGCGACCGTCGCGACCGTCCAGTTGGCCGTACCAAGCACGCCCACCCTTGGCTACGGCACCGCGGCTGGATCGCTCACCGTGACGTCAACGTCTTCGAACGCTCCTTCCGGCCAGACATACACGGTCGAGGCCTGCACAAATGTCGGCATGTCGTCGGGTTGTGTGACGAACGCGAGCTTCACCTCCGGTTCTAACTTGACTGGTCTGGCCGATACCCCGGGCATTGCGGGGGGGACCTACTACGTGGAGGTGTCGGCGAACGCATCGACCGGCTACCTCGCTTCGGGCCTTTCTGCACAGGCCTCCCACGCTGACACCAGCCAGCTGGCCGCCCCGGGCACGCCGAGCGCAACGTCCTCGACGACGACCGCAGGCGCCCTCAACGTCACCTTTGCCGCCTCGACCGGTCAGGTCCCGAACAGCTATACCGTGACGGCTTGCACCAACATGGGCATGTCGACCGGCTGCGTTGGGCCGACAACGATCGCTTCGGGCGGTGGTCAGCTGACTGGCCTCGTTGGAGGGAGCAGCTACTACCTTTCGGTGAGCGCGACCTCGACCAACGCGGCGTTCGTATCGTCAAACGCCTCGGCGACCTCGGGAAGCTCGTACCTAGCCACCTCCCAGTTGAACGCCATCACGTTTACGTCGATCACTCCCTCCACGACGACAGCTGGTGTTATCGCCGTCGTCTTCTCGGGTCCGTCGAACGCCCCTGGTGGCCAGACGTACACCGAGACGGCGTGCACCAACATGGGCATGTCGACCGGCTGCGTTGGACCCACGGCAATCGCTGCAGGCGGCGGAAACATCTCGAGCTTGATTCCGGGGACTCAGTACTACATCCAAATCACCGCTCCTGCATCAGCCGGCTACCTCGCTGTGCTTTCGTCGGCGTCAGGTCCGACGGTCGCAACCGTGCAGCTCACCACACCGTCGGTGAGTTCCGTTATTCCCTCCACGACGACAGCTGGCGCTCTCGTCGTGAACATCACCGGACCGACGAACGCTCCTGCTGGACAGACCTTCGCCGTGACCGCTTGTAGCAATCCAGGCATGACGTCCGGCTGCGTGACGCAGTCTGGGATCTCGACCGGCGGGCAGATCACGACCCTGGTGCAAGGCACCAAGTACTACGTGTACGTGGTGGCGTCGGCGTCGACCGGGTATCTCGTCTCGGCGCAGTCCGCGACGACGGGCACTGCTGTGCTTGCCACGGTTCAGCTGACGACGCCCACGATCTCTGGCGTGGCGGGATACGGGACCAATGCTTTGACGGTGAACTTCACGGGGTCCACCAACGGGCCGGGTACTCAGTCCTACTCAGCTGAGGCCTGCACTGTTAGCAACATGACGGGGACTTGCTTTACCAATGCGGCCATTACCTCGGGTAGCCAGATCACGGGTCTCGCATATCGGACTTACTACTACGTCACGGTAACTGCAAACCCATCATCTGGATACCTGCCGGCAACGTCTTCGATTAGTGCGCGCACGCAATCATGATCCGTTCAATGCACCGGAATCTCCGCGCCAAGAAGAGGCGAGATTCGGTCCATCGGCTGATTGCACGGATCCTTAAATCGCGATCCGATTCGAACAACGAACGCGGCGCGGTGCTCATTTTGGCGCTGGTTTACATTATCGCCGTAAGCCTCGTCGTTGCCGCTCTGTCGAGTTTGGCGATGAACAACTTGAACAACTCGCCGAAGTTCTCGTCAACCGTTGAGCTGGACTCCGCAGCGAGCAATATGACCCAGGTGGCCATCCAGTTCGTCCGCTACAACCCAGTCATTTCCACCTCGCAGACGCCAGGCGTGGCGAGCCCGCTCGTTGCCTGCTGGGGGGGTGACTCAATCGCGCAACTTCCAGTCTTCAGCGGCAAATATCAGATCGCGGTGTGGTGCAGCACGGTCTGGAACCCGCTGTTAGCAGCGACGCGAGCAGTCACGTTCTATGCGTGTCCGAGCAGTCTGTCCGCCGCTCAATGCGAGAACAGCACGTTGCTCGAATCTCAGGTGACCTTCGACGACTATCCGTCCTCGCCTCAGAGCGCCCCCATCCAGACGCTGTGTACGGTTCTTTGCGGTCAAAGCATGTCGATCACGAGTTGGACGTGGGGGAATGCGAGCGCTGGATCGGTGTCGGGCATTGCTGCGCTGATGTCCTTCACCACCGAGCCATCCGACACAGTTGTGCAGACTACGACCAGTGCCGCCGTCACCGTCCTTGATGCGAACCACAACCCGGTGGCGGGCGACACGGTGTATTTGTCGGAGAACAGTGGTCCTGCGTCGGGGTTAGTTAGCGGGGTTGGCGGCACGGTCTTGACCGCAGTGACCAATACGAGCGGGATCGCGTCCTTTACGAGCCTTGTTCCACAAGCAGGCGGTAACTACACTCTCTCGGCCAGCGACGGAGCTGCTCGCGCGATCTCCTCAAATTTCGTCGTATCAAAACTGACGAACGTCATCACGCCAGCGTCGCTGCCTGCCCAGGAGCTGACCATTAGTGCGCCAATTTCAGCGCCCACCGCCACCGCGCTCTCCGGAGATACGGTTGCAGTTGCCGTCGATCCCTCTTCCTCGGGGATATGCAGTTTGAGCGGAGGGAAACTTTCTTTTGGACCGAGTGCCGGGACCTGCACGATCGACTACACCGATCCAGGGAACACGCTGTATGCCTCGGCTACGAATCAGGCGTCGATCAGTGTCATTGTCCAGGTGAACGGTACGTACAGCGGCTCTAGCTCAACGACGCTGGTCAACAGCGCTGTTTACGGCATCAATACGATGAATTCTGTTGCAAACTCAGGCACTCACACGGCGAACGGACTCCCGATCACTACGGGGACCACGCTGACCAAATTGACGTACACGATCTCGGCGGCGAGTTCTACGACGTTTACCGGCACTGTCGGGGAATACACTGGCACTACCTGGACAGCGACCGGCCTGACGTGCACGATTACGGGCGGTTCGGGCAAGAGCTCTTGTTCGATAACGCTCTCGCAGTCGATTTCCACGGGCTACTCCATCAACCTGTATTCCACGGGAAACCACACGGGAATTACAGGCAGTTGGTCGGTAACATACACTCAGCCCTAGGACCATGAAATCCGAGTAGGTGAGTGTACCTCACTCTTTTCTCGAAAATGCTGTTTACCAGGGAATACAGTTTTCAGAATTATTTGTATGTTAAATTGGAATGTCATTATAAAATCCCTCATCGAAGCCTAGATAAAACCTTCAACAAGTCTTAGAAAATCCTTTTCATTTTCCTTGACTTCGTGTAGGATTCTGCGGTGCCGTTCTTTACGAAAAGAGCGACAATTGTTAGGGTTTTCCGACTGTCGGTGCACCCGTAAGAAAAAAGGGAGTAAGTATGATTTCGACCTACCAAAGGCTTAAGCGCCGGAGGGATGCGGGGGAGATCGACGGTTTCACCTTGATCGAACTTCTCATCGTTATCGTTGTGCTCGGTATTTTGGCGGCTGTCGTAATCTTCGCCTTGGGCGGAATTACTGGCAAGAGTGCTGTTGCTGCCTGCCAGGCTGATGGTGCGACCGTGGCGACTGCCTTGTCTGCACTTCACGCGGAGAATCCATCGATTACGTCGGCGAATGTAACCTCGGGTGACCTAGTTGCGGCGGCGGCTGGGCATGGCGTGACCGGTGGACCCTACGTACAATCATGGCCATCGTCGACGGTAGCCGGGACTGGCTACGCCTTCTCCATGTCGGGCGGTGTCTTGCAGGTAGCGACTAAGGGGAACGGCACGGCCAACCCTGCCTACACCGGTGCCTACAAAGGCCCTGCGAACTGTGACGGGGCTTAGTATCCAAAAGTAGTAGCAGCACGGTAAGGGCACCGCGTTCGACACAACGTTCGGGCGCGGTGCCCTTAGCAGTTTCGGCAGAGGAGAATCGTGAGTCCTGAGATCGTCCCATCGCTAGATGCCTGGCTCGCCCGGCTATGGGAGCGCGGAGGCAGCGACCTACTGCTTTCAGCCAACTCAGCGCCTCGAGTTCGTGTTGACGGACAGCTCGTTCCTCTCGAAGGCGTGGCGGAACTTGACGGTGCACAGATTCGCGAAATTGTTTTTTCCTTGCTCACCCAGGGTCAGCAGGAGATCTTCATGGAGATGATGGACGTCGACTTCGCGTTCTCCTGGGGAGATAAGGCTCGCGTGCGCGGCAGCGCGTTCACGCAGCGAGGTCAGACAGCACTGGCCCTTCGAGTCATTCCTACTCGTATTCCCACGTTCGAACAGTTAGGCCTTCCCTACGCTGCGAACTGGGTCACAGAACAGTCACGAGGTTTTGTGCTCGTGACGGGCCCAACGGGCTCGGGGAAATCGACGACCCTCGCTTCCATTATTGACAAAATCAACGAAAATCGTGCCTGCCACATTCTCACCATTGAAGATCCTGTTGAGTATCAGCACTTTCATAAGAAGTCAGCCGTGAGTCAGCGCGAGGTCGGTCTCGATAGCCCTTCCTTCGATCGCGCGCTACGATCTGCGCTCCGCGAGGACCCGGACGTCATGCTTATCGGCGAGATGCGCGACATTGACTCAATCCAGTTAGCGCTAACGATGGCCGAAACGGGACACCTTGTCTTCGGCACGCTGCACACCAACGATGCTCCCCAAGCGATTGACCGCATCATCGATGTCTTTCCGGCGTGGCGCCAAGAGCAGACCAGAGTTCAACTGGCGGCATCGCTGACCGCGGTGATCGCCCAGCGACTCATGAGGCGAGTCGACGGCGGAATGGTCGCCGCTTTCGAAGTACTCATCGCGACAAACTCCGTCCGAAATCTGATTCGTGAAGGTCGCTCGAATCAACTGCAAAACATCATGTTTACCAACGCCAAGGAAGGAATGAACACGTTGGAGACCAGTCTGGCGCGCTTGATCGTCGACGGCACGATTACTTATGACGAAGCGATGACCGTGACGATTCATCCAAAGGAACTTGTGCGGACACTCGAACAGTTGGATCGGTCGTTTATTAAGGTATAAAGGACTGTGAGTCCAAACCGTGGTCCAACGCTTCCATATTCGGTTGTGGTCGGGGCCACTCCTTGGAGCGGTGGCTGGATTGCGGTCAGCGCGAAGATGGCGGGCTCGACTTTTGCACCGGAAACGCCACGTGCCTATGGCACATTTCTTGAGATCGTGAACGAGAGGCCTGCGTACTCGGTGATCGTCGTCAACGCTCCAATCGGCTATCTGGACACCGAAACCGTCGTTGCGAGAACATGCGATAGAGAAGCGCGCCAGCTCGTTGGGCGCCGCGGTTCGACGGTGCACAACGCTCCCAATCGGGCCATCCTTTTCGGCGAGGCCGCCTGGAATGACGTCGGTCTCGACGCTGTGAGCGCGACCTTCTTGACGCAGTATCGAGAAGTTGCAGCCGAGATGTCACCATTTCGTCAACGCGTGATTTTTGAAGGACATCCGGAGCTGAGCTTCTATCAACTGAGAAAGGACACTCCGTTGAGCAGATCCAAGCGTATCGAGGCGGGACGCGACGAACGTCGAGACGTGCTCGAAGAAAAAATACCTGGCATCGAGCGCATCCTCGATGCACCGCCAGATGGCGTACCCGTGAAGCACGTCTTCGACGCATCGGCCCTACTTTGGACAGCACGTCGCGTGTTTGGACATGCGGCTCGCCGGATCCCGGTTGAGGGCGAGTGGGACAGTGAAGGTCTGAGAATGGAGATCGTGTACTGACCCGAACCTCAGAAGGGGAATGGGGTCGATGTCATTGGGAGAAGTGGCAGTGCGACTGCAAACTTAGCGAGTATGAACTAGCCGAGACCGGTATGGCCCCCACTCTGTTCGTGCGCCGCGTCACCTTACGCTCGTCAGCTTGAATATCTAATGTCTTGGCAGGGGACGATCCCTCATGGGAGACTCACTCGGTTGAATGCTGGGCGGGGGCACATTTGAGTCATGCGGACAAGCGGCATGTAGGGACGAGTTTGATATTGAAGCGTTCAACTCAAGAAGTCTTCATTGCTCTGTCGGTCGGCCTCCTGGCCCTCGGCGTTTACTTGTGGCAGCTCTCCGTTCCGGAGTTCGTCGGCTTCTATGACTCGGGCGTCTATTTGGCTGCGACCATACATCTCGTATCCGGGGCACTGCCCTACAAAGACTTCGTCTTTGTAAATCCCCCAGGAATACTGATTCTCCTAAGTCCGATTGGCGTACTTAGTCGGATGTTCGGAAGCCACGACGGGCTCATCATTGCTCGGATCGCGAATTCGATTGCTACCGCTGCAGACGTAAGCCTATTGTCATGGCTTCTTCGCAATCGCGGACGAGTAGCGATGATCATCTCAGGGGTCGGTCTCGCTTTGCTCCCTGTCGCCTTCATCGTCAGTTCGGGGGTCAGACTTGAGCCCTACTGTCTCCTCCTCGTTCTCCTTGGCGCATCGGCAATCTGCTCGGGCGATTTTGGGCGACCCAGTGTCTCCAAACGTTGGCTAGGCGTGGCGGGATTGCTCTTTGGCCTCGCCGCAAGCATCAAACTATGGGCTTTCTTTCCTTTCGTCGCCGCACTCATCTGTCTTACACCGAAGTACAGAAGACAGATTCTCCCGTTCCTCGCCGGTACCGCCGCCGGGTTCATTGTTCCCGTCCTCCCCTTCTTTCTATTGGCCCCTCGGAACTTTCTGTCTCAAGTCTTCGGAGCGCAGTTTTTTGCGCGTCCGAATCTGGCCCAAGACACGAAGACGATCTGGCGCCTAAGCGATTTGACGGGCTTTCAGAGCTCCTCTTTGGCGCCCAACCAACGTGAAACCATCCTCATCTGGGCGGTGTTCAGCGTTCTCGTCGTTGCCGCGTATTGGAAGCGATTCGAGTACGAAATGGTCGATCGATTCCTGCTTGCATCGTTCTTGATTACTGGATGCGCGCTCTTGGTCGCACCTGCTTCCAGTGGCTACTACTACTACTTCTCCGCGCCGTTCCTTGTTGGGCTTATTGCCGTTGTCGCGGCGCGTCTGGGCCATCAAGGGCGCGCACTTACCCGGGGCGTTCAGCCGTCCCAAGAGGTTCGCGTTGCATTGAGATGGCTCTCAGGGCTTGCGTCACTGGTACTGGTGTTTGCGTTGACTCTCTATTCGACTACGTTCTTCACTAACTTCGCTTGGGGTTACGGCATGTACTTCCCATGGCTTTCAGCGATCGTCACCAAGGTGCCGCCCGGCTCGTGTGTGGTTTCAGATTTCGTTGTCTTTCAACTTCAGACGAACCGCTTTGAGGGCAACGGCGCGCGATGCCCCGACGTAGTTGATCCGTACGGAATATGGCAGACGTGGAACAACGACTACTCCGATCCTCCGGTCGCGTTCGCGGCGCAGTGGAAGTCGTATTTTGAGCGTGCGGATTTCGTGGTGCTAAGTTCGCCCGGCACGGTGATGGTTCCCTGGGACAAGAACTTGAGTGCGTGGTTCAAAATTCATTATCGGTCGATTTCTGATTCTCATGGCGTCTTCGTCTACGCACATCGAGATCCAACGTCCAATTGATGGATTGAGTCTGAGGCGCTGCCAGCGCTAAATCAATGATGACGTGCTGGTATCAGACGCGGTACCTCATTGCTAGTGCGTCCAAACCTCGCTTGTTGGCTTGCCGGATGCGCTTTGGTCACGGAGCGAAACCCAAGCAGACGCGTCAATGTATCTCTTAAGATGCTGGCATCCTCAAGTAGGACAAAAGCAAATAGCGCCAGAGCTGAAGGGACGAGCAGCACCTGCCAAACCCAGTCTGGAAAGTAGATGAGAGGTATCGTGCGGCCGAAAATCTTGGACTCGGAGCTAATGAGCACGATGATGAGCCAAGCCACTTTGTAGACACGAACACGGTGTTTCGACGCGTCATAAGCCATTGATGACACTCCGCACGCGAGGATAACGATCTCGAGCGCGTAGTAGAGATATTCACTGTGTGAGGTGACATTGGAGTAGAAACCCCAGTGGACAGGACTATAAGCCAGAGTCACCAAGCCCAACCACGCCATCGTCTCGCCCCGAATACGACCCTTTGCTACATCCACGAGTATCAGGAGCACAGAGGTTGCCATGAAGTAGTACCCGAACAGATTTACCTCGAAGATCAAACGAAGGATCATCGACACACCAACTAAAGCGATGAGGGTCGCAGGCACGAGCACGCGATCGCCTAGTCGTCGCCGACACCACCAAGCCAAGACCAGAGTGGCGAGTATCGGCAGCACCCTCGAGAGGATGAACAAGGTTGGCCCGTGTAAATCGAATTCCCAAAGAACGCTTCCGCCGCTAGAACGAATGTTGGATCCGGCTCTGCTCGACCCCGTGAGCACGACCTTGAGTGCCCTCCCCGAAGTTGCGAGAACCACCGGGAGGTCGATGACGAGCGCTGCGAGTGCTGCGGCCAACAGATAGCGGACTCGATTGCGAGCAGGCGCGGCGAAGAAAAGTGCCGCTGCGGCCAGAAGCGCAAATTGTTGAGCGGAAAAGGCGATGCCAATGAAGGCGCCCGCCCAGAGCCATCGATTTCTTAGGGAAAGCGCGACCGCGATCAAGAGTAGACCCATCGCCAACACATCCTGCGGGTGAAAATAGATGACGAAGCACGCAAATACGGGAGCCGCAATTGAGAGCAAGAGACACGACAGCGATTCCCATCTTGTACGACCCCGACCGGATGCTCGCACTAGCGATACTGCTCCAACGAGTAGTACTGGCCAGACGAAGTAGCTGAGCCTTATAGTCGGAAGAATCGCACCAGACCGAAGTGACCAGCCATAGATCGACTTCAAGGCCTTCGAACAGTGAGGACCGAGTTGCGCGGCGGTTGGGAACGCGAATGCATGTCCAATTCTGAGGATCGCTGCGAGCGCGCCACTAAAGAGTGGGTAGAGAGGGGCTAAGAGCGCGAAAGGAGCGGCGATCTCATTGGGGTTCCACCTTCCAGGTGGGTACGCGCACGCGAGGCTTCCGTGAGCGATTGACCACGTGGAATACACAGATTCAGCGGCGTCTCCTTCCGTGGGGCCTCCGAGAAGCCCCACGAGAACGAACCAGACGACGGTGGAAATCAACCAACTCAGTACGCACTCAAGATTGCTGATTGGTCGATCCAACCAACGACTCGGCGACTCGGTAGAGATCGAATCATTCGGGGTCATACTCGGCCGATTTAGCTCGCCCCTTTTAGGGCGCCCACTGAATTTTTCACTGGACGTACTGCGCTGTTACTCGAGACTATCAACGGGACTTGGGGGATTAAGTCTTCCCCGATTTGGAATCAGGAGCTCCACAGTTCCTGGCTGGCATCTTCAATCGTGAACGCCATCAGCGGCCTAACGCTCCCGGGGCAGAGGTCAATGAATTCCCTTAGCGAGGGGCACGATCTCGGGGCCAACGAAGATGGCGAAGGCGGTTCCCAATGCGAGAAACACGCCGTAAGGGATCGGATGGTCTCGAGTGATCTTCTTCAGTGCAATCAGGGCCAGTCCGATGATTGCACCAATCACGTTGGCGACGAAAAAGCCAAGCACGGCATACCGCCACCCGAACCACCCCAGACTGAAGCCGAGGACCAACGACAACCGGACGTCACCAAATCCGAGGAGTCGAGGGCTTGCAAGATTTAGAACGAAGAACGCCGCGAACCAGACGGCCGCACAGATGGCAGCACTGAGGAATGTGTGCCAGCGATCCGTTTCGCCGGCCGCGATGGCAAGAAGCCCAATCACGACGATGATGGTCGGGTACACGATGACCTTTGGGAGCACCAGGTGCTCGATGTCAATGAATGAAAGTGCAAGAAGGCTTGCAAAGAGGACGAGCACCGCCGGGAGATCCCAGTTGTAGCCAAGCCGGGCCGCAGCTCCCGCAAAAAGCGCGCACCCCGCGAGTTCAACCAAGAGGTACCGGGGCGATATGGGTGCGTGGCACGCGCGACATCTTCCGTGCAGGATCAGCCATGAGAGGACCGGAATGTTGTCTCGCTCCTTGATCGCGACGCCACACGTGGGGCACTTTGAACGGGGCCTCACTATCGACTCGTGCCGCGGCACCCGATAGATAACGACGTTCAAGAATGAACCGACGGCCAGGCCCAGGAGAGCGCAACCGCCGATTAGGACACCGAGC
This sequence comes from uncultured Acidimicrobiaceae bacterium, assembly GCA_963848345.1. GTDB lineage: Bacteria > Actinomycetota > Acidimicrobiia > Acidimicrobiales > RAAP-2 > RAAP-2. The sequence continues at coordinate 75,891 of CAWKDF010000001.1, forward strand.
ACTCGCCAACTCTCCTTTGGATGGGCATCACAGATCCGTCATCACAACCTAAACCGCCGATTGACGATTGCGTGACTACCAGAGCAAACGAGTTTTTGTTCACGTGAAGCCTGTTGAAGCACTGATCGCTCTGGTGGTCTCCGCGACGAAAGGAACGCTTCGGCGTGCGACGCGTCTAAGCCCGAGTATGGGCGCGAGCCTCCCCCAAAATTGCGAGTCGGCAAATTATAGTTTGAGGAGAATCGAATGGGTGTGTTTCGGTTATCACTTCAACTTCGTCGCGTTGAGAGGGCCTCCAGTGGGAAACGTAGTTGGTCGTAGGTATCGTTACGGAGCGAGTTTCGTGGACGCGGCGTCCGGCGTTCGATTCGAGGGTCATCATCCGCTGGAGCGGCCCGACCTCTGGAAGGTCTACCTGGATGGTGCCGAAGGGATCTACCGCAGCTACGGCTTTGAAGAAACGCTTCGCCGTCGCGATTTTGAAGACGGCACCGGAGTGTCTCTCTTTTTTCTGGGTTATTCCCCTGATGGGGAGGTAGTTGCGGGCGTTCGGTTCCACGGCCCCCTTGAAAGCAGCCACCAAGCAGCGCTGATTGAGGAGATGGCCGCGTCCCCCGAAATCGACGAGATCGCTGCCACCATCGACCGAGAGGTTCGAACCGGCGCCCTGGAGAGCAAGGGCGCGTGGTCGAAAGGCGAAGCGGTCGTCGGACAGCGCTTGGCCGTTGCCATGTCGCGGTGCTTCATCCACGCCATGACTTGGCTGGGCGCGGAGTTCTCGATCGCGGCCGTGTCTGACCGACTCCTGCCGGTTGGAGAGTTGACCGGCGCTATTCGAGTGGGGGAGACGGCGGTTCCTTTTCCCGACGAGCGCTATCGCACCGTGGCGGTGAGCTTCCGGCGGACGCTCAGCTACGAGTTGAGCACGCCCGCCAACCAGCAGGCGTTGCGACAAGAGGCGGAGCAGCTGAGTCGCGGACCGGTGTCGAGCGGCGCCGGTGTCGTCGAGGATGACTCGACCGCGATGCGATCGCGCAAGGCGCTGGTCCTCGACGTGAGCGAGCGCAGCCAGCGCGAGGTGCTGCGCGTGCTGCGCGAGGATCCCGCGCTCCAAGTCATCGATCGATTCCAGGAGCAGCGCGATCAACTCTCCGAGATCAAGCCCGCTGCGCCACGGGCCCTTTTTGATGAAGGACAGCGATGGGTCTACTACCCCTGGCGTCGAGCGGTCGTACGGCTCCTCGGACCACGAGCGTTTTCGACGCTGCGGCTTGATCGAAACCACAACAAGCTGACCCGCGATGAGCAGGCACGCCTGCGAACGCTGAGCATCGGGATTGTTGGCGTCAGCGCTGGTCACTCCATCGCCCACATGCTCGCGATGGAGGGACTCGCGGGCGAGCTTCGGCTCGCCGACTTCGACTCGGTCGAGTTGACGAACCTCAATCGCATTCCCGGCAGCGTCCTCGACCTCGGCGTCAACAAGGCGGTGGTCGCAGCCCGTCGGATCGCCGAGATCGACCCCTATCTTCGCGTCATCGTGGAACCGGCCGGCATCACCCACGAGAACGTTGGACGTTTCCTCGACGGACTCGATCTGGTCATCGAAGAGTGCGACTCGCTCGACATCAAGTTCCTGGTGCGCGAGGCGGCCAAGGCGCGCGGCATACCGGTGATCATGGAGACGAGTGACCGAGGTGTCCTTGACGTCGAGCGATTTGACGTCGATCCCGACCTTCCGATATTTCACGGTCTACTCGGGGATATGGATTCCGAGAAGCTGGCTGGTCTCACGACCGCCGAGAAGAGCCCCTTTGTGCTTCGGCTCCTCGGGGCGAGCGAGGTGTCGGCACGCGGCGCCGCGTCGATGTTCGAGCTTGGCCAGACCGTCACGGGGTGGCCGCAGCTTGCGAGCGAGGTCACCCTTGGTGCCGTGACGACGGCCGCCGCCGTACGGCGTCTCGGGCTGTCGGGAGATCTGCCCTCGGGTCGCGTGCGCTTCGACGTTGAAAAGATTCTTGAGGGACTGGCGCCGGTCGACACGTCGACCGAGGCCGAAGACCAGCTGCGCGAGCCGCCGCCCGTCGATCCGGTCCCCACCAGCGCTGATCCCATCGAGTTCATTGTTGACGCGGCCCGGCGCGCCCCGTCCGGAGGGAACGTTCAGCCGTGGCGCTTTGAAGCCGACGCCAACGAGATCCGCTTCTACGTGGTGCCCGAGCGGAGCGCCTCCGCAATGGACGTTCGTTTGCGAGGCAGCTATGTGGGTGTGGGCGCTGCCGTCTTCAATGCTCGTGTGGCTGCCGCCTCCATCAAGAAGCTCGGGCAGGTAGATCTCTTCCCGAACGGCCTCAAGTCCGATCACGTGGCCACGCTGCAGCTCGGCAACGGACTCGACGCCAGCCTCGCCCAGCTTCATCCATCGGTCCCGACCAGGGCCGCAAATCGCCGCATGGGTCGTCCTACGCCCATTGACGCCTCGACCATCAACATGTTCGCTCGTGGCGTGGAACGCGAGGGCGCCCGCCTCCGCCTCGTCACCGATAGAAACCGAATCGACGAGAGCGCCAAGATTCTCGCCGAGTCCGACCGGCTGCGGTTCTTGATTCCCGAGGTGCACGAGCAGATGCTCGCCGAACTGCGCTGGCCCGGACGGGATTCCCTGGAAGAGGGCATGGACGTGCGCACGCTGGAGATGGATCCGGGGAGCCTGGGCGCCCTCGAGCTGCTCGGTCGACCCGACGTCATGGAGCACTTGAGCGAGTGGCGGGCGGGCCAGAACCTCGGTCTGCGCACCCAGATCATGATCAGCTCCAGTTCGGGGCTGGCCGTCATCACGGTGCCCAAATCCGACCCGACCTGGTACGTGCGCGGAGGAGCCGCCATCGAGCGATTCTGGTTGAGCGCTGAGCTCCAGGGACTCGCGGTCCAGCCCGTGTCCCCTCTGTTCCTCTACGCGACCAACGAAGAGGATCTGATCAGCCTCGGCGGTGAACGTCATCTCGACGAGATGTACCGGCTTTCACGGCGCTTCAGTGAGGCCTGGGACCTCGAAGACGGCGAGACCATGGCCATGGTGATGCGGGTCTTTCACGCGGCTCCGCCCACCGTGCATAGCATCCGTCGTCCTTTGAACCACGTGCTCAATCGAATCCCTGATCCCACCCCGTCAAACGCAAGGGTAAATGCATACAAAATGTGACAAAAGTTCACATTTTCTACCCCAAAAGTCCTGGTTTCGGTTGTAAAATTGACTTTTCAGCACCGGGGGGGGTGCTGCTAATCTCGTATTCCAGGCCTATTTGACGGTGAAGGCGGTTTGCTCGTGGGAGATCTCACGCACTCAGATCCTTTGAAAGTAGGCGACGAAGCGCGACTCGTGGTTGAGACTCTCCACCACGTGACTCCGAGGGCCGAAATTGTCGCCGTTATCACGACATCCGATCGCCCCATCCCGGGTTTCAATACTGAACCTATTGTCGGTTCCTCTTCGCATCACGCCTTTGAACAGATCAAAGAGCGTGTACGCCTGCAACTGACCGGCAAGGAGCCTCTCGGGTCGTTCACCTGGACGCTCGACGACATCGAGTGGGGCACGCTCGTCGAGCCCATCGAGCTCGTCAGCGGCCAGATCGTGGGAGCGTTGATCGTTGCCCGCCATGGACGCGTCTGGTCTCAGCGAGAGTTCTCCATCGTGAAAGCCTTCGGAAGCCTCTTTGGCAAGGTGGCCTCCCAGACGACGCGCGAGGGCGCGCTGCTCCACCAGCGGCGTCTCGACGAGCTCGTGAGCCAAGTGGCGGAGAAGCTGATGTCCGCCACCTCGGCCACCCGCCAAGAGGTGCTGAGCTGGACGATACGGATGCTCGGTGAGTTTCTCGACTCTGACGCAGCGTTCCTCCGGCGCAACGATCACGTGCGGGGTCTCAGCATTCTGGAAGCGGAGTGGCCGATTCGTGACGACTTCACTGGACCCGACCCGCTCGGTGAGGTGCGCTTCGACTCCGACCCCGTCTTCATGGCGACGAAGGATCTGCGCGAACCGTACCTCCCCGGTCTCGAAGACGCCGGCGAGGACTATTGGGATCGAGTCGAAAAGGGATCCGGTGAGACCCTGGTCATGGGTGCGGCGGTCCCGCTCCTGCTCGGCGACATGACGTGGGGCGTGCTCGGTTTCATCCACTTCGAGTTGCGCGCCTGGAAGCCCGCGGAGATCAACGCGCTCCAGGCCATCGCCTCGCTGCTCGTGCACCTGCAGGGTCGCATCGACGCCGAAGAGCGCACCGCCTACATCGCGCTGCACGATGACCTGACGGACCTGCCCAATAGACGGGCCCTGCTTCGTGAGCTGAAGCTTCGGCGCGCGGCCGAGCGTGAGACGGCCGTGCTCATCATCGACCTCGACCGTTTCAAGGTGATGAACGACTTCCTCGGACACGCGAACGGCGACCGACTCCTCGTGACCATCGCCGATCGCATTCGCACCAGCATCCGGGTGAACGACTACTGCGCGCGCCTCGGCGGCGACGAGTTCGTGGTCCTGCTCGATGAGGCCTCGAGCGAGATGGAAGTCCTGGCGAGCGCCTATCGTTTGCTCGAGCTGGTGGCAGCCCCGGTTGACCTCGGGGGGCAGCTGGTAAGCCACACCGCGAGCATCGGCATCGCTATCGCCAGCGCTAAGACGGACGAATCTGACTCGGACGTGCTGGCTGCAGCCGACGGCGCCATGTACGTGGCAAAGGCCGGCGGTCGCAACAAGGCCGTCCTGCTCGACGCGAAGATGCGCGAAGACCTCGACGAGCGTTCGCGCATGGAGCTGATGCTCCGCGACGCGCTCGAACAGGGTGAGCTTCGCCTCCACTACCAGCCCGAAGTCGACCTGCGTAGCGGTCGGCTGCTCTCGGTCGAAGCGCTGGTGCGCTGGCAGCACCCGACGAAGGGCCTGATGAACGCCGCTGAGTTCATCACCATTGCCGAAGAAACCGGGCTCGTACTCACCATTGGCCGCTGGGTCTTCGCCGAAGCCTGTCGCCAGCTGGCCGAGTGGCAGCGCGACTATCCCGATTTGCCGCTCATCGTCAGGGTGAACATGTCGCCCGCAGAATTCGCCGCCACCGACCTCGTGGAATTCGTAGAAAATTGTCTGAAGGGCAATGGCGTCATTGGCGAGCGCCTCTGTATCGAGATCACCGAATATGCCGTGGTCGACGAGCCCGAAAAGACCGCGAGCATTCTGCGCGGGTTCCGGGAGATCGGCGTTGAGGTCGCCATTGACGACTTCGGCACCGGCTTTGCCTCGATGACCGAGCTGAAGCACTTGCCCGTCGACCTGTTGAAATTGGACATGAGCTTCGTCGAAGGCATCACCACCGACGCCTACGACCGGGCGATCGTCGAATCGATCATTCGCCTCGGTCAGGTGCTCAATCTCGGCGTGACCGCCGAGGGAATCGAGCGCGTCGACATCATCGAGGAGCTGCTCAGGCTCGGCTGCCACCGGGGCCAGGGATATTTGATCTCGAGGCCTGTTGCTCCAGAGGACCTGAAGCCTATGCTCGAGGCAGGGAGCGTACCCCAGTCACTGCTGCGTCCCTCTGAACTCACCCTAGGACTAGCGAGCACCACATCTTGAACCCCACCGTTGATGGAGCGTCCGAAGGCGCATTCGGCCCCGACCAACAGCAGTACGAGCCGTGGCTGTTTCAAACGATGCTGGACGAGCTGTCGGTCAGCGAGCTCGGCATCGGCTTCATCTACTCCGTGCTCGAGCTGCTGGTGAAGCGCTACGCGTTGAGCGACGCGGTCGTCATCCTCAGTCACGAGTCGTTTGGACCTCAGATGTTTCGCGCGGGTGGTCAAGCGATCAGCGCAGAGTTCGCGGCGAGCATCGGCACCGCGCCGGGCGTCTACTGCGACCCCGACGTCGTGCCGAACGTCGAGCGCGACGCGGTGCGCACCGCGTGCCAGCTCGCGATCTCGCTGCACCTCGCACGCTTCAGCGCGGCGCACGATCCGCTGACCAACATCGCCAACCGGCGCACCTTCGACAGCGCCCTGCAAGCGGCCTGCGTGCGAAGCTCCCGCTACGGCTGGGCCTTCACGCTCGTGCTGGCGGACCTCAATGGCTTCAAGGCCATCAACGACTCGCTCGGCCACGCGATCGGTGACGACCTGCTGCGTCAGTTCGGACTCGCGATGCGCCGCTCGGTGCGAAGCGGGGACGTCGCGGCCAGGATCGGCGGCGACGAGTTCGCCGTCATCCTCTCCAACGCCGACGGGCACGACTCCTCGGGCTTCACCGATCGTTTGCGCAGTCACCTGGGCTCGGCGCGGGAACTTGTAGGATTCACCATCGGTACGGCTTCGTCACCGCGCGACTCGACCGATCCCGCAGAGTTGTTTCGCATCGCCGATGCCAGACTGTACGAGAGGAAAGGTGCTAGCCACCGATGATGTCGCCCACCGAAGAAGATTTCGAACTCGAACTTCGCTCGCTTTCGGGCGTCTTGAACGTGGAGATTCGCCATCGCGAGAACGGTGACGTGGATTCGGTCACCCTCGTCACCCTTGGTCAAGATCCCTCGGCCATTCGCGTGATGGCGACTCAGATCGTCAACCTCTACTACGCCGAGGCCTCGGTGATCGTCGAAGACGCCACCAAGGCGCTGACCCCGCGCGAGGTGCAAGCGGTGCGCGTCGCCCTGGTGCGCGCCGAGTTCAACGCCACGACGGGAAACTGCGACGTCGAGCTTTCGTTCGCGGGACGTATAGGCCTCGGACGCGCCGGCAGCGGACAGCTGTTCGGTGGCGCCGAAGCAACGCTGGCCGCTCTGCGCGACCTTGGCTACAACCTGCCCTTCTACCTGCTGACCGTCATCAGTGTCGCCACCGTCCGTGGTTGGCCGGTCATCGTGACGCTGCGCCCCTTCTCCGACGGGGCCGACATGTTCGGGATCGCGCAGTCGGACAACGACGTGACGTCAGCCGCGATGGCCACGCTCGATGCGCTGAATCGCTTCCTGGCTAAGGACTCCGTCGAGTAACGGTGTTACTGGTCCGACGATGCCGGACCGTGACAACACGTTCAACCAATGCGGGCGAGATCTTTCGCCCCTACTGCCAGGATCGCGGGAGCGCCAACTCGATTGCTTGGGCGATGAGCGAGTAGCCCGCGTTGTTCGGATGGTCGTCGGGTCCGAACGGTGCTCCGTAGCAGAACCAGGTGAGCTCGCAGGCTTCCTTCACGTTGGTGGGCACGGTTCCGACGTTGGGGAGGGTAGCGGCGTCGCTATCGTTCGTCTCAAAGAGCGACGGCACGTTGGCGATCGGGACGCCCGCGCTTGAGTACACCTGGCCGAGCACGGAGTCGAGTTGGTCGATGCCGACGAGCGTCGTCGTAGCTTGCGCGGGGCCGCCGGCACCGTTCATGTAGTAGCCGAGGTAGGGGTCGGTGTACTCGAGGCCGACGAAATGGGTGTTGGGCCCGGCTGCCGCTTGGAGATCCTTGATGATCTTGGGGAGGTCCACCTGCACCGCGGCGATACCCGCGCTGAGGCAGGTTTGATTGGCGGGATTGGCTTCCAAACAAGGTCGCACGTTGTTAAAGCCGAGGTCGATCGTCACGAGGACGGGGTCGGACTGGTGCGCCTGAAGGTAGGCGTCGGCCTTGGTGAGCTGGGTGTTCGGCGGCTGATAGCAGGCGTCTGACGCCTTGGTGTTGAGGAGCGTTTGGACGGTGTCGCCGGGACAGCCCACCTGCTCGAGCGACAGCGAGATCCCGTTCAAGGCTTCTCGTCGAAGGAGATCATTCGCGTAGCCGACGTCGGTGCGCGCCCCATTGTGACCCGGCACGCCGGTCGGCTGGAAGCCGAGTGACTCCGACGCGCCCACGTCCAGGTAGTAGCCGCTTACTTTTATGGGCGGAGTGCTGATCGACGAAGCCGCGCCGGCGGGACTGGATCCGCTCGCCCGCCCGAGCGCGTAGGTGCCCGCGATGATCACGAGCGATACCACGATGATGAGGGGAATCTTGAGTCGCCGCACTGGACGTACCTGCCTTTTAACTCTGCCTCTGGCGAACCGCGCAACGGCAATCGGTGACGCGAACTAGCAACGCGACGCGCATCAACTTTAAGTCGTCGTGAGAGCTATGTTCTGCGTGCCCGAACGCTGAACGGGATCTGAATTGAATTCTCATGCGAATCCCAGATTGCAACGGATCGTCCCCACAGTTTGGCATGCCAACTCCCTGGGACCGCTGACGTGATTGATCGGGTGGCGAACCTCGCGGCGCGCCGAGGGTTCGCTCGAGAGGAGCGAAAAAATCACGAAGAATTTGACGGACTGCGTAAATTGGCGCAAGATCGGAAAATCACAAGCGCTCGTGTTTCGTCACCCGTGGACCAAAACGTGCTTCCATCCTTTGATTTGTTAGTGGATGTTCCGACCACCGACAGCGGACGATTCCCAAAATTCACACGGTGGGCGACTTGACATCGCGATCCGGTGTCATTATTGTAAGCGGTTGCAGAACTGTAAGCGGTTACATTTACGGCCTGCGGGGGAAGATCAAGGGGGGCTGGTGGTCGATTCACCACCGACTATTTACGACGTGGCCGCGCGAGCGGGCGTCTCGACCGCAACCGTCAGTCGCGCTCTCAACTCCCTCTCCTCGGTTCGCCCAGAGACGCGTGAGAAGGTGTTGGCGGCGATGGAGGAGCTGGAGTTCGTTCCGAACGTCGTTGCCCGAGGTCTCTCGAGCGGCAAGCACTGGATTCTCGGTCTCGTCTTCACGCGCGCCGTCGTCGACAACGACAACCACCTGGCCGACGATTCCGTTCTCGTCGTGGAAGAGGCGAGCCTTCTCTATACCGACATCGTGATTCGCGGCGCGGAGATTCGCGCGGCGATGCACGGTTACTCCCTGCTCTTGAGCAGTGCTGATGAAAGACATCCGTCCGGCATGACGTCGCTGCTCAACCTGACGGGCACCGTCGACGGGCTGATTCTTCTCGATCGCGTGCTGAAGGACGAAGACGTTGCGTACCTCGCTCGTCGCATCCCGGTGGTTCTGCTCGCGGGGCGCGGCGACGTCGACGGCGTCGTGACCGTACGCGTCGACAACGAGCAGGCGATGCGCAGTCTCGCCGAGCATCTCTACCACGTCCATGGCGTGCGCAAGTTCGGATTCGTGACGGGCGCCAACGAAAGCCCCGACAGCGTGGCGCGGGCCGAAGCCTTTCGCGAATTCGTGAGTGAGCTTGGCGGATCGTTCGACGGTCGGGACTTTCTCCAAGCGGACTGGACATCCTCGGGCGGCGAATTCGCCATGGAGGCCCGATTGAAGGATCCAACGCCCCTGCCGGGAGCGTTCGTGTGCGCCAACGACCAAACTGCGGTGGGTGTGATCTTCGCGTTGAAGGCGGCGGGGCTGCGCGTCCCCGAGGACATTGCGGTCACCGGCTTCGACGACATCTCGCTCACCCGTTACTTCAATCCGCCCCTCACCACGATCCGCCAGTCGGGGAGCATTCTCGGTGAGGTGGCGGTCGACGCGCTCCTCTCGATGCTCAACGATCCCAAGGACGTTCCACGAACCATCGTGCTGCCGACTGAGCTGATCGTGCGAGAAAGCTGCGGCTGCCTCGAAGACCCTGAATCGCGGATGGTGCCGGTCGGCGTGCGCGCCAATGGCCAGGAGGCCGGCTAGCTCATGCAGATGATCCTGCGACGTTTGGGCGTCTACGTCGTGACGGCGTGGGTGGCGGTCACGGTCAATTTCCTCTTGCCTCGTTTGATGCCGGGCAACCCCATTCAAACGTTGATCGGCAAGATCCAGTCCAACGTCACCCCGGCCGAGATCAGATCCATCCGACTCTCTTTCGGCGGAAGCCTGCACACCAGCCTCGTGCACCAGTACTTCACCTACTTGGACCAGATGTTCCACGGGAATCTCGGCGTCTCGATCACGTTGTCGTCACCGGTGAGCACCATCTTGCGAAGTGCCGTGCCCTGGACCGTCGGGCTGATCGGCATCGCCACCCTGTTGAGCTTCTTGATCGGCACCTTCTCGGGAGCGCTGCTGGGCTGGACCCGCGGATCGCGGCTGGATTCGCTCATTCCAACCGCCACCTTCTTCCAGGCCGTGCCCTACTTCTTCCTCGGCACTGTCATGCTGTTGGCCTTCGGCAGCGACCTTCACTGGTTCCCCGAGCTCGGCGCGTACAGCCTCAACGTGACGCCTTCATGGACGTGGGCGTTCATCTCGAGTGTTATTCGCTACGGAGAGCTGCCGCTGATCTCCATCGTGCTGAGCTCAGTCGCCGGATGGATGCTCGGCATGCGCAACATGATGATCACCATGGTCGGTGAGGACTTCGTGCTCATGAGCGTCGCGATGGGCCTGCCTCGACGCAAGGTGATCATGACCGCGGCCCGCAGCGCGGTCTTGCCGAGCATTGCCAATCTCTCGCTCGCCATCGGCCTCGTCGTCTCGGGCGCACTGCTCGTGGAACTGGTCTTCAACTACCCGGGCGTGGGCGACCTTCTTCTGAACGCGGTTCAAAATGAGGACTACCCATTGATCCAGGGCATCTTCCTCATCATCACGCTGGCGGTCCTTGGAGCCAACCTCATCGCGGACCTGGTGTACTTCGCCCTCGACCCGCGCACCAGGACGAGGGCCATCACGTGAGAGCCCTACGCATACCGCACTCGCCCAAGGTCGTGCTGGGGCTCGGCATCACCGGCTTCTTTCTCCTACTGACGATCATCGGGCCGTATCTTGCGCCCGACGATCCCAACAACACCTCGTTCGCGCCGAATCTGACGCCGTCCGCGCACCACTGGTTCGGCACGACCAGCCTGGGACAGGACATCTTCTCCCAGACGTTGGTCGGTGCTCGGGCCACGGTCGTGGTGGCGCTGGTGGCGGGGCTGGTGGCGACCACGCTCGCGACTCTCATCGGCGTCGCCGCCGGGTACCTCGGCGGCGTCACCGACGACGGACTGTCGCTGCTGTCAAACGTCTTTCTCGCGATCCCCGGTCTGCCGCTGCTGATCGTGATCGACAGCTATCTTCCCGCGGGCAGTCGGTCGAACGCGTTCGTGATCGGTCTCGTGATCTCCTTGACCGGTTGGGCGTGGGGCGCGCGCGTGCTTCGGGCTCAGACGATGTCGCTTCGCAATCGTGACTTCGTCGAGGCGTCGAGGATCATCGGAGAGAGCCGATGGCGCATCATGCTGACCGAGGTGGCGCCGAACTTGCTGCCGATCTTGGCCTCGTCGCTGCTGTTCACCGTGCTCTACTCCATCGGGGCGTACGTGACGCTCGCCTACATCGGCTTGACCAGCACGTCGGTATGGAACTGGGGCACCATGCTGTTCTGGGCGCAGGCCAACAATGCTCCGCTTTCTGGAGAGTGGTACTGGTTCGTCCCGCCGGGCGTGTGCATCGCCCTGGTGGGCACCGGGTTGGCGCTGCTCAACTTCGGCATCGACGAGTTCATCAACCCCCGTTTGCGTGAGTCTGGACTCACCGCTCGCCAGCGACGCCGCCGGGGGCTACCTCGCCGCGTGCGCCTTGGTTTCACGCCGGTCCTTCGCCCGCAACTGGCGAAGGCCCCCCGCCGCGCGGCCCCGGCCTCGAAGGTGGCGTCGTGAGCACCGGCGCACTCGAGCGCCGCGCCGCATCAAACTCGGTTGCGGGGACGGTGGGGTCGAACGCAGCAACCCCAATCAACCAGCGCATCCTCGAGATCAACGACTTCAGCGTTGACTACGGCGTGGACGGGGGCTCAGTTCGCGCGGTCGACGCCGTGAGCCTCCATCTCGACCGTTCGAAGGTGCTCGGGGTCGCGGGGGAAAGCGGTTCGGGAAAGTCAACGCTGGTCTACGGGTTTACGAGGCTGCTGCGCGCGCCCGGTGTGATCACCGGCGGCACGGCGCTCTTCAACGTTGGTCCTTCCAGCGAGGGCGGCCCAGACGAGTTTGTCGACCTCGTGGACGCCAGCGAGTCCGCGCTGCGCAGCCTGCGCTGGACTCGGATCTCCGTCGTGATCCAGAGCGCGCTCAACGCCCTTAACCCGGTGGTGCGCGTGGGCACGCTCTTCGACCAGGTGTTCAAGGCCCATCGCCGCGAGATGTCCAAGGCCGATCGGCGGGCGCGAGCCGTCGAGCTGCTGGAACTGGTCGGGCTCGACCCGGACCGTCTCCAGCGCTTCCCCCACGAGCTATCGGGCGGACAGCGCCAACGCATCATGATCGCCCTGGCCTTGGCCCTCGATCCTCAGCTCGTGATCATGGACGAGCCCACCACGGCGCTCGATGTCGTCACTCAGCGTGAGATCCTGGGAGAGCTCGCTGAGCTGCGCGCCCGCTTCGGCTTCGCCATGATCTTCATCACCCACGACCTCTCGTTGCTGGTGGAACTGGCTGACGAGATCGTCGTGATGTACGCGGGCCGTCTGGTCGAGCGGGCCGGTGCCCGCGCACTCTACGACGCACCGCGCCACCCTTACACGCTGGGCCTGCTCAACTCCTTCCCGCCAATGCACGGTGAGCGCCAAGAGCTCACCGGCATTGCGGGTTCTCCACCCGATCTCTCGGACCTGCCGAGCGGTTGCGCCTTCCATCCCCGTTGCCCCTACGCCATGGAGCGCTGCGTCACGGAGTCCCCGCCTCTCGAGATGACGGGCGAGGACGACCGGTCCGTGGCGTGCTGGCTGCACGCGGGCGACCCGTCGGTGAGCGTGCCGATCGAGCTGCGTCGTTCGGCGTCGAGGACTTCGTCACACGAAAGCGGGGCGAGGTGAGCGGCACGGACGTGAACCCGAGCCAGCTCGAAGCGCGGAGCTTGTCGCGCCACTTCAAGGTGCGAGTGCCCGGTCATCCCTTCGGCGCAAAGAGAATCGTGCGGGCGGTGGACGACGTCAGCCTCGATCTGCGCGCGGGCGAGGTGACGGCCGTCGTCGGCGAAAGTGGCTCGGGCAAGTCGGTGCTCGCCCGCGTGCTGGCGCGAATTCTCGCCCCCACCGCGGGTGAGCTCCTCCTACGGGGAACGCCCGTCGAGGCGAAGGCCCGAAGGACTTTGGCGTACACCTCGGACGTTCAGCTCGTGCTCCAAGACCCCTTTGGCTCGATGAATCCCGTTCACCAGATCCACCACAACCTGATTCGACCTCTGAGGATTCACGGTGCCACGAAGGACGAATCGCGCGGACTCGCGGAGGCGGCGCTTCGCCGAGTTTCCCTGGAGCCGCCGGAGCGATTCCTCGATCGATTTCCTCACGAGCTCTCGGGCGGCCAGCTCCAGCGCGTGTCGATCGCTCGCGCACTGTGCGTGCACCCGAAGGTCCTGCTCGCCGATGAGCCGATCTCCATGCTTGACGTCTCGGTGCGCCTGGGGGTGCTCAACCTGCTGCGCGGACTGTGCGACGACGAGCGCTTGGCGATCCTCTACATCACTCACGACATCGCCTCGGCGCGCTATCTCGCTGAGGAGATCATCGTGATGTACGCAGGTCAGGTGGTTGAGCACTCACGCGGTACGACGCTGGTTGACGCCCCCACTCATCCCTATACCCAGCTGCTCATCGCCTCGGTGCCGGATCCGTCTAACCCGCTGTCCGTAGCGCCGAACGTGGGAGAGCAGAACGCGTCGACGATCGCCCAGCACGGCTGTCGATTCAGCCCGCGCTGCCCTCACGTCATGGACATCTGTCGGACCCAGGAGCCGCCATCGTTCCTCGTCGGCGAGTCTCATACGTCCAAGTGCTGGCTGTACCGGGACCTACCGGAGGTCTCTAGCGTGCTCGCGATACCCACACGCCGAGGAGAGGGGGTCACGACGACAAGCACCAGCTAAGCCGCCGCTGCGCCCGTTCCCCGTGGTCGCGGCGACCACAGTGCGAAGGCCCAACCGGCCTCGCGTAGTTCAATAAGGACCCTCACGGTTCAAAAAGAAACGTCGGCGAAGGCCGGCTGGACACAATAAATATAAAGGAAAACTATGTTTAGAAAAGCAGGAATTCTCTTGGTTGCCATGGCCTGCGTGACCTTGGGCATCGTGACGAGCGTGGGCCTCAGTGCCGCGACCGCCGCCAGCCCGCCTTTGGTGCTGGAGGGCAACACGGGCGTCACGTTCACCAACAACTTCAACCCCTACGACTCCAACTCGTTCTGTAAGGAAATGAGCGTCTGCTCGCTGGTGTATGAACCGCTCGTCGAATTTGACACGATCAAGGCGGGGACGTCGTATCCGTGGCTCGCTTCCTCGTACGCCTGGTCCAACGGTGGCAAGACGCTCACCTTCACCATCCGAACGGGTGTCAAGTGGAGCGACGGCTCGGCCTTCACGCCAGCCGACGTCGCCGCGACGTTCAACGGCACCAATGACAATGCCGCCGCCAACGTGTACGGGATTCCCCCGCTCTCGAGCCCGGCGACGGTCAGTGGCAACACCGTGGTGCTGAACTTCGCGACGCCGGAGTACGCCAACATCGTGGCGATCGCCGGCAACGAGCTGATGGTGCCCGCGAGCTTCTGGACGACGAACTCGCCGGCGGCCACGGCAACGGTGTCGAACACTCAGGCCATCGGTACTGGTCCGTACGTCCCGACGAGCTACTCCTCGTCCGTCGTCGACTACACCGCGAACGCCAGCTACTGGGGCAAGGCGCCGGCGGCGAGCGAGGTCCAGGTGCTCAGCGTGGACACCAACGCCGACGCGGCGACCGACCTGGCTGACGGGACGTTGACCTGGGCGGGCAACGACATCGCCAACGTGAACAGCATCTTCGTGGACAAGGACCAGGCGACCAACCACACGTTCTTCGCGCCGGGCAACACCGTGACGCTGCAGTTCAACGTGACGAAGGCTCCGCTCAACGACCCCGCGGTTCGCGAGGCGATCAGCGTAGGCATCAACCGCAAGGAGCTCGGCATCAAGGGTGAAAGCGGCTACGAGGCGCCAGCGACGTCGCTTAGTGGATTGATCCTGCCCAACCAGGCGGCGTATCTGAGCTCGCAGTTCAAGAACGACATCAAGCCCACCAACAGCCCAACCGAGGTGAAGAAGATCCTGACGGCGGACGGCTACAAGAAGAACCGTCAGGGCTTCTACGCGAAGCACGGCAAGGAGATCAAGTTCTCGATCGAAGATCCGATCGCGTACTCGGACTACTACGCCGACGCGCAGCTGATGTCCTCCGAGCTGAAGTCGGAGGGTATTGACGCCACCGTCTACGGCGTGCAGGCGTCGCAGTGGTACACGGACTCGGCTGACGGTGACTTCACATCCATCGAACACTGGGGCAACGGCGGCACCAACCCGTACACGCAGTACGACAACTGGCTGGACTACACGACCTCGGCGCCAATCGGCAAGTCGGCGCCCGCTGACTACGGTCGTTACCACAACGCGGCGGTCCAGGCGGACCTGGCCAAGCTGGCAGGGACCGACCCGAGCGACACGGCGGCCGTAGCGGCGGCGTCGTTGCCGCTCGAGAAGGTCATCGCCACCCAGCTGCCGGTCATCCCGTTGCTCTACGGCGCGACGTGGTGCGAGTATTCAACGGCCACCTACACGGGCTTTCCGACGCCAGCCAATCCGTACATGGATCCGGCACCCGGTGACCCGGAGCTGCCGTACATCTTGACCCACATCACGGCGAGCTAGAAAGTCACCTCCGCACGCGGCTCCGTCACTCCAACCCTCGGAGCCGCGTGCGGAGGGTACCCAGACTATGCGATCCGCCGTCCGGCGGGCGGCGGATCGCGAGTCGTTGAACCTCGCACTTCGCACCTTCGATTAGGAGTTTTTACATGAGCATCCACAGCGCGCACGAGGATGGTCCCTCGCGTGATTTTCCACCCGGCTTCCTCTGGGGCACGGCTACAGCCTCGTACCAGATTGAAGGTGCCGCCGCGGTCGACGGGCGTCTTCCATCCATCTGGGACACCTTTTGTCGCACGCCAGGTGCGGTATGGAACGGTGACACCGGCGACATAGCCTGCGATCACTACCACCGCATGAACGAAGACCTCGATCTCTTGCAAGAGCTCGGTGTCGGCGCGTACCGTTTTTCCGTCGCCTGGCCCCGCATCCAGCCGACGGGGAGGGGTCCCGCCAATCAAGCTGGCCTCGACTTCTACCGTCGACTCGTCGACGGCCTTCGCGAGCGCAACATCGAACCAACCTTGACGCTCTATCACTGGGATCTTCCCCAGACGCTCGAAGATGACGGCGGATGGTGCGTGCGCGACACGGCCGATCGGTACGCCGAGTACGTCGACCTCGTCGCGCGCGCGCTCGGCAATGACGTCGAGCGATGGATCACGCTCAATGAGCCGTGGTGCTCTTCATGGCTCGGCTACGGCGCGGGCCGCCACGCTCCAGGCCGCAGGGACATTGGCATGGCGGCGGCGGCCAATCATCATCTGCTGCTCGCCCACGGTCTCGCGGTGCCGATTCTTCGCGCGGCAGTCCCGGACGTGAAAGTCGGCATCACGTTGAATCTCGGCGACTTCCAACCCGGCTCCGAGCACGAGCTCGACGTCGCGGCCGCCCGACGGGCAGACGGGAACCTCAATCGACTGTTCCTGGAGCCGATCTTTCATGGTCGCTATCCCGACGACATGCTCGAGCACTACCGCCACGTCGAACCCGGTTTTTCGGTGGTTCGCGACGGCGATCTCGACGTCATCGCTCAGCCCCTCGACTTTCTCGGCGTGAACTACTACTTCCCCTCCACGGTGGTGGACGCGACGCGAGCGGTCGAAGCCCGCGTGGCGGGCTACTTCGTGGCCTCGAGCGAGCAGTTTCCCGACCTCGGCATTCGATCCGTCGAGACGCCGGGCCGGGACAAGACCGCGATGGATTGGGAGATTCAAGCGTCGGGCCTGACGTCGCTGTTGATGCGGGTGCGCGACGACTACACGGGGCTGCCGATCTACATCACGGAAAATGGCGCCGCGTTTGACGACTACGTTGACCCCAACGGTCACGTGCTCGATCACAATCGCGTGGCGTACCTCCAAGAGCACATCTCGGCGGTGCACGACGCCATTGACGCCGGTGTCAACGTTCAGGGCTACTTCGTCTGGAGTCTTCTCGACAACTTCGAATGGGCGTACGGCTACTCGCGACGGTTCGGCATCGTCTGGGTGGACTTTCCCACCGGTGCGCGTCTGCGAAAGGAGAGCTTCAACTGGTACCGCGACACCATCCAGACGAATTCCGTCGTGTACGCAACGTCCGAAGGCAGCAGCTGAAAAGATCACGGGCGAAGGTGCCCACCCCACCCGGCGCGACTTCTTCGTCCTCGTGAAGAGACAGCCGGCCGTTCATTGAGCGGCCGGCTGTCTTGTACCTACGGCGTCCTGGGGTCGCCGGAATCGGATTATGGAATCCGATCGGGACCGCCAGATAACACCACGCAAAACTCATTCCCGTCCGGATCGGTCAGCACCACCCAGCGGGTATCGCCCTCGCTGACACGACGAACGAAGTCGCCTCCGAGTTGAAGTGCCCGCTCGGCGACGTCGTCTGGATCGTCCGCGTAGAAGTCGACGTGGCATCGACTTGGCGCCAGAGCATCGACGTCGCAGGGTTGGAATGTCAAGTTCGGACCTCGACCCGAGGGGTCGCGTAGCCCCAGATACGGATCGAACAGAGGCCGTGGCTCGTATCCAGTAAGAGCGGACCAAAACTCTCGGAGACGTTCGGGGTCTGTGGTGTTGAAGACGATGTTGCCCGGCCGCAGAATCGACGTCATTTCATCGGCGGTGGCTTCCCTGGTGACTGCTTGGTCATTTCGAAAGTTGAAGCTCACCTTCACGAGCATAAGCACCAGATGCGCGGGGAGCGGAGCGTCTCGCGCCTCATCAGGCGCCCGCGAACGCCGGAGTAGTTTCGAGGACGGACGAGGCAGGTCGCTCTCGGAGTCCGCGATCGAGGTTGGGGAGAAGTTGCACGAGCATCAAGTCATCGAACTGGATTCAACACTGCAAACGCAGCTCCACCAGATGCTGCGGGACCGCGTCGATGGCGCATTCTGCCCCTCAGTCTTCGCCACGCTGTTTCAGAGTCGAGATGAACTGCTGCGGGTAGGACTCGGGGAGACGAGACTGGGCGCTGGCGCGCCAGAAAGCACGACCGTCTATCGAATTGCGTCGTGCAGCAAGAGCTTCACCGCGTCCGCGCTCATGATCCTGCGCGATCGCGGATTGCTCGAACTCGATGCGCCAATCACCAATTTCGTGCCCGAGTTCACCCAAGCCGCCAGCGAGATCGCCTACGACCCGCCCACGATTCGAATGTTGATGTCGATGTCGGGTGGTCTGCCCACGGACGACCCGTGGGCCGATCGACAGGAGTCGATTTCGAGCGAGGCTCTCAGAAGCATCGTTTCAGCCGGTGTTCATCTCACGACCGCGCCCGGCGCAAAATTCCAATACTCCAATTTGGGTTACGCCCTGCTTGGTCAGGTCGTCGAAGTCGCGACGGGGAGAGCATTTCGTGAGTTCGTGAAAGAGGAGATTCTGCTGCCCATGGAACTTCACGATACGGACTATGAGGAGGGCGTCGTCAATGACGAACGGCTCGCCCGAGGGTATCGAAAGGGTATCGACGGCTGGGTCGAGCTCGAGTATTCGGGGCCGGGAGCGTTCTCATGTATTGGCGGCCTGTTCAGTAGTGGTCGTGATCTTGCTCGCTGGGTACGGTGGCTCGCTTCTGCACTGGACGATCGGCCAAGCGAGGCGGGGCCTCTTTGCGTTTCCTCGCGACGTGAGATGCAGCAGATCGTGACGGCGATTCCCGAACCCGGCGGTCTCGCGGCGGCTGCGCGAACCGCTGAGCGCTACTACGGGTACGGCTTCGGACTCGTCTCTGAATACGACCGGCGTTATGGTCAGTTCGTTTCGCACTCGGGGGGTTACCCGGGTTTCAGCTCACACATGCGTTGGCACGTGCCCACCGGCCTCGGTGTGGTCGTGCTTGAGAACGCAACCTATTCGGGTGCTAGTCAAACGGCCACTCGTCTCATGGAGCAGGTTCTCGAGAGCGCGGACTATCACGTTTCCGGCGTCGAGGTATGGACGACAACGGAGGAGATAGCTCAGCGGGCCAACTCCTTGATTCAAAGATGGGACGATGAGGTCGCGTCCCAGATCTTCGAAGAGAACGTCGCCCTCGACATTCCTTTCGCGGAGCGGGTGCAACGTATCGACGCGCTCGTCAATGACCTCGGCGGACTCGTTGATCCGCACGTCATGCAGGTTCACGCTGACCGTTCCGATTCGCCACTCCATCTGATCTGGACGGTTCCCGCACAGCGAGGTGCGCTGTTGTGCGAAATCAGGCTGAGTCCGAAGACGCCCTCGTTGATCCAAACTTTCAACGTGACAAGAGCTGTGCCAATCAAAGCGGCAACCAGCTGAGCTAACGAGTCGCCAGGTAGGCCTGACCGATCTCCTTCAATCGTGCGTGCATACCGTTCATGGGGTTCGCCCCCGGCAACTGATCCTTGCGGATCTTTGCCACCACCGTGTAGTTGGTATCGACGACATTGGCTATCGGGGCGAGGGAGGTCTGCGAGACGAACTGATACGAGTCCATCATTGACAAGCCGGTGAGTTCGGCGACCCACTTCACCATTTGAACTTGGCTGATTCGAAACGCATCTTCCAGAGGCTTCGTAGAGCCAGTCGTGATGATTTCGTTATCGCTCTCTAGGCGGGGCCACAAGACTGGCGTCGTTCCCTTGATCAGATCGACCACCATGACGGTATCCATCGCGACCTCCACTGCCACGCCGCACGTTTCGCCCTCTCCTTGACGGGCGTGCCCGTCGCCAAAGCTGAACAGCGCGCCTTCAACGTTGACGCCGAGATAGCACGTCACCCCGGATCGCATCTCGGGCGTGTCCATGTTGCCGCCCCAGTCGCCGGGCGTGAGAGCCGAGCGAGCCTCGTTGAGCGCTGGCGCCACCCCGACGGTGCCGTGCATCGGATCGAGCGGCAAGGTGTAGGTCGCACGAGACTCGCGAGCCTCGTAGCGGACCGTCCGACGCTCTTTGTCAATGGTGTACGCCCAGGTCATCTCGGGCAACGGCTGATGGAGCATCTGGGTGAAACCGTTGGCGGTGAGCGCGCCGAAGAGCGGCACGGTCGTGGAGAACCCGACCGCGGGTCGTGGCTCAATGCGCGCGAAGTGAATCGCCAACACGTCGCCGGGCGTCGCGCCTTCCACGTAGAACGGACCGGTTTGCGGATTCAAGAATCGCGGATCACAGACTTGACTGACGTGGTCGTCCACTGAGTGCACTCGGCCCGCGAAGCAGTCCAAGCTGCTGGTGTCGAGGACTGAGCCCGGAGTTATCGAGGCGCGAGCTTCGGCACCGCCAAAGGTGTACACGAGCCGACTGATGTCGCCTTCATGGTCGACCTCATACCTAAGGACCGACGCATCGCTCATTGCCACCCCCTTAGGAAACTCACACTTCTTAGTTCACGTAACGGACTGCAGCGCAAAGCGGTTGAGGTCAACGCCACTCTTCGAAGACATCAGACCCTACCGTGTTTGAGGCCGAGAGCCAACTCGAACGTAGCCGGCGAACTCGGACTCGATCGCGAATTGGAAACGTGCCCCGACTAAACACGTCGCGTCGGTGGTCGAATGTACGACGCCGAAGTGCAATGATCGGCAAGGGCGCTGCGAACGTGCGTCTCGGGCAGCTCGTCGTCAGCGGATGTTCGATCCGAAAGGCAGTTACTCGGAGACGACCGCACGCCCTTCAGCCGTCCAACCC
Source organism: uncultured Acidimicrobiaceae bacterium (assembly GCA_963848345.1). Taxonomy (GTDB): domain Bacteria; phylum Actinomycetota; class Acidimicrobiia; order Acidimicrobiales; family RAAP-2; genus RAAP-2. The sequence continues at coordinate 96,698 of CAWKDF010000001.1, forward strand.
GACGTCGATGGGACGAAAAGCTCTCCGGGAATAAGCCCCGCGTGAACACCTGCGACGAGGAGCGCGCACGCGCTCACTCCCGATCCGCACGAAGCGATGAACCGATCGCTCGTGTAAACGCCCGCGGTCGCGAACTGTTGACGGATCTGGTCTCGCGGAAGAAAGTGTTTGGTGACGGGATCAATAAGGTTGGTCCAAGGAAGGCTTCGTGCTCCTGGGATGTGACCTGGCGGCGCAGGGGTCGGCTCGACTTCGCCGCGAAACCTCGGTCCGGAACGCGCATCGAGCAAGACCGATGTTGACTGGCGTTGGAGCATCTCGTCTGCAGTGATTGCAACGGAAGCGGGCCACGGAACGGGAGTCCGCGAAATCGTTGGCCGCGGCGCTGGCGGACCCGACTCGAATGATTCCCCCCATCCCCCGATGCCGCCATCCAGGAGACCAGCCTGCTGACCGATCGCTCGCAGCATCCATACCATCCGCCCTGCAGTTCCGCCTCCGCTGTCGTCATACGCAACAACGACCGAGTCATCGCCGATGCCGAGTGCCCCCAGTCGTTCGGCGAAGGTTTCAGGACTGGGAAAGGGATGACGACCCGCGCCGCCACCGGGCTGATCGGAAAGATCGCTGTCGAGGTCGATGAACACGGCGCCGGGGAGATGCGAAGCCTTGTATGCGTCAAGCGCATTGAGGCCGTCGAGATACCACCGCACGTCGCACAGCACCAGCTCGTGAACGTGCTCCGGCACGAATGATTCGCTCACCACGATGTCGGGTAGGGCGATCATCGCTGTCCAGAATACCTTCAGCGTCCGTCTGTCGCACTGGTGAAACAGCAGAAGACCGACGCCGGTGAGAGATTCCGGTCGGTAGGGCTACGGGGATTGCTAGAAAACTGGTGGGACGGGTGACGGGAATCGGGCTTGCGATTTCAGCCTGCTAGTGGAAGTGTTGGGAACGGACTCCGACGTTAGGGCTGAGTGGACGTCCTGACCACGATTGCAGATCCGTGGCGGACGACGCTTACGTGGAACCGGGCTGTCAATCCCTGGGCGAAGTGCACGACCGCGAGTCGATCGCCCTCGCGTGATTGCTTAGCCAGCGCGATTCGTACCACGAGGCGGAATTCGCCGTGCGAGATGATGCGCGCCGTGCCGCCGTTGATTGTCACCGACGTGGCCCCCTGCAGCGTCTGACCGTGCAAGACCGCGTTGAAGACGAGTCGGTGAGCGATCGTTGAAGTCGACGTAATCGTCGGGGGTGCCGCAGTGATGTCGAGCGTGCCTGACACAAATTCAATCGTGGTGTCATAGTCGGCGGCATCGGCGGTTGGGCTGATCGTTACCGTCGAGAGAGACGGCGTCACGCTATAGGTGCCGGGCATAGTGGGCGCTTTTGTCGAGGTTGCGTAGGCAGTTGAGTTCGTGCCCGCGTACGTGAAAACGGTGCCGATCACCGCGGCGCTGTCGCCGTTCTGGAGGCCGCTCACCGTCACCGATGGCGACCACGCGGCGCCGTAATTCTCGGCAAGGCTAGCTGCAGTGACCTGGATCCGGCTGAGGGTTGGCGTCGATGGGCTCGACGAGGGACCCGAAGAGGGAGGCGGCGGAAGGGGTGGGGTGAGGGCGATCGCGGCTGCGGGCGCAGCGGCGATCGACGTCGCCACCGCGGCGGTGGCGGAATTGAATGCAACGGCGACGAAGACGCCATTGCCGTACGCAACTGAGCTCCAGTCGGCAGTGCTTGGTAGCGCGGCGCTAGCCCAGGTCGATCCGTCGGTCGAGTAGGCGGAAATGGAGTTGTCGGAGATCGCGACGAAGGCACCGTTGCCGTAGGCGATCGAATACCAGTCGGAACTGCTCGGCAGGGTGGCGCCGGTCCAACTCGTTCCATCTGATGAATAGGCCGCAGCCGCGGAATTGTACGCGACCGCGACGAACAAGCCGTTGCCGTAGGTGACCGACTGCCAGTCAACACTGCTCGGCAGAGTAGTGCCGGTCCAGGTCGATCCATCCGATGAATAGGCGGCGGCGGACGTGCCATACGGGACGGCGACGAAGCGGCCGTCACCGTAGGTGACCGATCTCCAGTTGGAGCTGCTCGGCAGGGTAGTGCCGGTCCAGGTCGATCCGTCCGATGAATAGGCGGCGGCGGACGTGCCATACGCGACCGCGACGAACACGCCATTGCCGTAGGTGACCGAGTTCCACAGGGCGGCGCTACCCGGCAGAGACGCCACCGTCCAAGTCGAACCGTTGGTCGAGTAGGCGGCCTCAGAGGAGCTATTGGCGACCGCGACGAACATGCCATTGCCGTAGGTGACTGAGTACCAGCGGGCGCTGTTCGGCAGGTTGGCGCTCGTCCAGGTTGATCCGTCGGTCGAGTATGTGACGCCTGAACTCCAGGCGACCGCGACGAACACGCCATTGCCGTAGGCAACCGAGTACCAGTCGTCACTCGTCGACATAGTGGTTCCGGTCCAGGAAGTCGCGCTCGCGAGGGGGCCGTCAACGAAATTCAAGGTATCGGTGCCAGTGGCGCCCGTGATAGTGAGACCGCTGAAGGTGGCGACGCCGTCTGTGATTGAGGCCGTCTCGCCCGCGCTGATCGTTCCCGATCCCGAAGCGATGCTGGCGGTTACTGTGCCAGTGGCCGTGGAGACGACGTTGCCCAAAGTGTCCTCAACGGTGATGACCGGTTGGGTGGTGAGAGGTTGCCCGCTGGTGGCGGCGGTGCTCGGCTGAGTCGTAACGACGAGCTGACTGGCGACGCCCGCGGCCTCGGCGGGCAACGCCAGGAGCGTCAGGGTCGTCACTGACATCGTGAGGATGGCAAGGGCAGACCGAACGACGCCTCTGCTTTTCATTACCTGCCTTCGTCCACTTCGCAACATAACTGGCCCCGAGGGACCACCACTCCGTTCCGTAGGACCTCTTCGGCACTTCGTTCGCGACAGCATAGTTAGTTTGGGCTTGCCAAACGAGCCACGTGCTGCCTCTCTACCCCAGTTGGAGCGGGCGACGAGATTCGGACTCGCGTTCTCAGCTTGGGAAGCTAAGCGACGCATACTGGTTGCACGAGCGTAAGACCTCATCAATAGGTGTTTCTAAGTGCCATTTTCAGGGAGAGGTTGGGTGCGGGCAATCTATTGGCAGTAAATCCTTCTTGAAATTACGAGGTGCACTGTCTGGACTGTGGCGTACCACTACCAGTCAATTGGGCCGTACCAGTCCTCGAAAGCCCGTATCTCCTTCGGTTCGAGGCTGACAACGTGGCGATCGAACCAGGCCAACTCTTCGCCATCAGCGGGAGCGGTGGGCGCTGCCGAACGGCAGGCAATACCTGGCAAGCCCGCGTCCCAGGCCCGCTGACCGACTGGCTGGCAAATTGGCCAGGACACGGTTATACCCGCGTCGTCGAGTGGGTACGAGGCGGGGAGTCCGTTGTCGAGGCATCCGATCGGGGAGACGATGTCGAGGTAGGTATCGGGTGGGACTTCAGTCGAGACCAACATTGGGCGCTCGGACGGGTCGACGTCTTCGGCCCGGAAAGGCTGGCCGCGAAATTTCTCGGTCAGCATGAATCGGGCGTTCGCCCGCGCGGTGCCAATGTCAGCGTTTAAATACGTGACAGGGAAACTGCCTTGGGCATTCCACCGTGCACCGGCGCGCATTGAATACCCGCCGTTGAAAGGATCAGTCCAAGAGGGCTCGGAAACCCGGTAGTACTCGCCTTGTCGTTTGACTGCGTCCATCAGGCAGTACCAGACCAGTCAAACGCGCGTTCGGTCAACTCCCAAAGTTTTGCATCGCGGTCTGCAGCAACCATGTCGAGCATGGTGAGACCGTTGTAAACGTCAGCGCTCCTGCGAGCAACCAGTGGCAGTCGCCCCGGTGCGAGCTTGCGGTCCAGAAGTTCGCCGACGGACAACAAGTTGGCGAGTTTCTCCCGGCGAGCTGCGGGTACTTCGCCGCTTTGCTCCCATTGATCCACAGCCTGTCGGGAGACGCCAAAGAGATCTGCGAGTTCGCCATTCGTTAGTCCGAAGAGCTCCTTCACTCGGAAGAGTGGTGGCTGCATCGACCGAATTGCAAGATCAACCAGTCGGCGGAAGCGGCCTGTGTCGATGTCCACTGGAAGATCGGGCCACCCGGGAGAGGTTCCAACATTGAGCTGTTCGTATCCAGGCAAGAGCATCCGGAAAGCGTCGATGGCAATCACGCCAACGCCGACGTCTTGTCCGAATCGAGTGATGAGCGGGGAAAACGGTACTTCACCGATGAGATGATCGAGGTACTGGATCGGTTCTCGACGATACTGATGCGACGCGGTGACGATGCCAAACCCGCCGTCAATGCGCTTCACGAGCTGAGGAAGTTTGCCGGCAGCCGACATCGCAATGTCACCAACCAGAGAATGCCAGTGAGTAACAAGGACTTTGACCGCGGGCCATTCGCCTCGGAGAGCGTTTGGCATGGATTCCCGGAACACGTCGAACTGGTCGGGGATGTTTAACAGGAGCTTGGCGCATTCGTCGGCAGTGTCGGCCTGAAGAGCACCAGCGAGAACGTCGCGAGCCGCAAAGACCGTGGTTGAGTACTTGGGCATCAATCCAGTGTACCGGGTTGCAAGAGAAAAGCAAGCAACAATGAAAGCTCGCTGGCAAGAAGAAGGTGGAATGTCCAGCCTTGACGGAAGCCCCCATCGGTGAAGAGATCAGTGGCGGGTGAGTCAATGCCACGGCAAATAGATCATGAGCGCATCGTTCATGGGCATTCGTTCGGCAACAGCGACCGAAAAAGGGGGAACGCCTTGACCCCAATGCACTAAGGAGTGATCTCTCGGTTACCTCGAATACTGACTCTGGCAAGGAGCTTTTCGATCTGCATTGGAGCGGGCGACGAGAATCGAACTCGCGTTCTCAGCTTGGGAAGCTGATGTTCTGCCGCTGAACTACGCCCGCGTGCGCACCATCGTACTTCGACTTTCGAATTGGTGAAATCTGACACGTCGACCTTCTTCTGTTGCCCGAGATGCTGAGCCAGGTCGCAGGAGGCTCGAGTCGCGACTTCAAGAATGATTTTGGAGCAGTTCGCAGTACGCGATCACTCAGACCCCGGGCCGGGTTCTGAGTCTTGAGTGGGGCTTGGGGGCTCCGCCGGAGCTGGTGTTGAAGTGCTCGGAGTGCTTGCGGGCGACGCGCCCCGCGGAGGTGCCGATGGTGCCGCGCTCGGTGGAGGAGTTGGTTTCTGCGAAGGAATTGGGATGGCGCCCGGGCGAAGCTGCCCAATACCTGCAGCCAGAAGAAGGGAGTTCGGCACGCGAAGCAGCCCATCGTCGGTCTCGACCGTGACATAGGTAAGCCCGATGCCGAGTACTCGTACGTCGAGTACTCCGGTCACGCCCGAGCGTATGCGAATCATGTCGCCCACGACGAAGGGGCGAGCGACGAGCATGACAATTGCTGCGAACACGTTGCCCAGGCTTTGCTGCGCGGCGACGCCCAGGATGATGCCAGCCACGCCTGCGCCTATTAATAGGTGATCGAGCGAGACTCCAAGGACGGTGAGCAGGGCAAAGATCAAGATCAGATAGCCCACGCCGTTCGTGATGAGGCGAACGCTCGCGCCGGTGCCGATCGAGGTTCGCCGAGCGACCGTGCGTCCCACTGCTCGCGAAAGGTGGACGATGGCAAAGGCTCCGGCAATGACGAGCACCAACGCGGCAGCCCAAACGATCAGCTTCTCATTGAAAGAGGAGTGGGAGATCTTGCCAAAGGCGCGACCGAGACCGAGAGCGGCGAAGGTGATGATGCCGCCGACGATGCCGAGAATCCACTCGGTCTTCAGCGTGTGTTTCACTTCAAAGGGGTTGCCCTTGGTCATAGACCAACACTGTATAGAAGGCGGTCTGACCTCTCCACGGGGAGCGAATTGCCGCAATTTGACGTTCTAAGCGAGCACGGTCCTCAGTCGACCCAATCGTGAAGGCGACCTCTTCGTTCTAAGGTTGTCGAAGGCGACCGACACGGAAAAGATCTATGGCCACAGACGACAACGAAGTCATTCGCACCGAGGATTTGACCAAGCATTACTCAGGCATGGACGTTCCCGCCGTCGACAGACTGAATTTGAAGGTTCACCAAGGTGAGATCTTTGGTCTGCTCGGACCGAACGGCGCTGGCAAGACCACGACGGCGGGGATCCTCACAACTCGCGTCGTCCCCACCTCCGGTACCGCATACGTTGCCGGTATCGACGTGCGCAAGCACCCGGCGCTGGTGAAGCAGGTCTCAGGAATCGTCTCCCAGCAGAACACCCTCGATCGTCAGCTGACCGTATGGGAGAACCTTTACTTCCACGGTCGCCTCTTTGGCATCAACGCCAAAGAGTCTCGTCGGCGCGCCGACGAGCTTCTCGAGCGCTTCACCCTGTCGAAATGGGCGAAGGCGTCGGTCTACGCCCTCTCGGGCGGAATGGCTCAGCGTCTGATGGTGGCGCGCGCGATCTTCCATTCGCCGGCCGTGCTGTTCTTGGATGAACCGACGGCGGGACTTGACCCTCAAAGTCGTCTCGCACTGTGGGACATGCTCCAAGAGCTCAACGCCACGGGCCAGACCGTGGTGCTCACCACCCACTACATGGAAGAGGCTGATCAGCTGTGCGCGCGCGTGGCGATCATGGATCACGGAAGGATTCTCGCCCTCGACACGCCGACCAATCTCAAGAGCAGCGTGGGCGCCGACACGATCGTGACCATCAAGGTCGCGAGCAATGGTGACAAGCTCGCCGAAGCCTTGAAGAATGAGCTGCCGGGCGTCGTCAGCACGCGCGTCGTGGAGAATGTCGTGACGGTCCAAGTCGAGGGCGCCGATCGATTGGTGCCTCGCGTTGTCGATATTGCCGAAATCACACAGGTAGAGGTTGTCGACCTCGCTGTCGCGGAGCCTTCGCTCGAGACGGTGTTCATCAACCTGACGGGTAAGGAGCTGCGCGAGGTATGACCACCACTGTCTCCATCAATACGTCGCCAACGCGCTCGGTGCTGGACGCGAGCCGCACGGCACTCGGAGCGCTCATGCTGCGAGATCTCGTCGTTTTGAGAAAGACGTTTCGAGAGTTCGTCCTGCGAACGCTGATTCAGCCTTTTTTGCTCTGCTTCGTATTCCTCTTCGTCTTTCCGAAGATCGGTCAAGCGGTGGGGGGAAGCGGGAGCCACGGCGCGTCCTCTTTCGCCACGGTGCTCGTGCCGGGCGTCGTGGGGATCTCGATCATGTTCCAGGGGGTGCAGTCGATTGCCCTGACGATGGCCCAGGAGTTCGGTTTCACTCGCGAAATCGAAGATCGGGTACAAGCGCCGTGTCCCATATGGCTCGTCGCCATCTCCAAGGTGCTCTCGGGAGCGGTCCAGGGTCTTATCGCCGCCGCCATCGTCTTTCCCATCGCCTCGGTCGTGCACGCGGCCGGCGTGACAGCCGATGTCTCGCTGCACTGGCTCATCGTCTTAACGCTGGTGCCGCTCGCATGCGTCACCATGGCGGGGCTCGGCCTCATTCTTGGTACGTCGTTTGAACCGCGCAACATCGGTCTGATGTTCGGCTTCATCATCCTGCCGATCACGTTCCTCGGTGGCACGTACTATCCGTGGACGCACTTGGCTCCCGTCAAGATCGGCGGCTTCCATTGGCTGCAGACGCTCGTGCTGATCAATCCACTCGTGTATGTGAATGAAGGAATGCGCGCCGCGTTCACGAACGCCCCCCACATGCACTTGTACGTGATCTATCCCGTCATGCTCGGTTTCTGCATCACGTTCTTGTGGCTCGGGTTGCGGAACTTCCGCAGGCGGGTACTTTCTTAATCATCATTCGATTGTGCGTGCGATTCGCCCGTTGAGGGGCGTACAAACGAGTATCCTGACCTGCTAATGGTGCTCTCAGATCGGTCCATCAACGAGGCGCTCGCGGAGGGTCGACTGATTATCGAGCCGCTCGGCGAAGACTGCGTACAGCCGTCCTCGGTCGACGTGCACGTCGATAGATACTTCCGCGTGTTCCGCAACTACTCCCAACGCATCATCGACGTGCGCGAGGCTCAAGAGGATCTGACCGAACTCATCGACGTGGGCGAGAAGGCACCGATGATCTTGCATCCCGGCGAGTTCATGCTCGGATCGACCACGGAGCGCGTCGCGCTGCCCGATGACCTAGTGGGTCGTCTTGACGGGAAGAGCTCGCTGGGGCGACTCGGGCTGGTGATCCACTCGACGGCGGGCTTCATCGACGCGGGCTGGGACGGTCACATCACCCTGGAGCTCTCCAACGTGGCGAATCTGCCGATCACGCTCTACCCGGGCATGAAGATCGGCCAGATCAGCTTTTTCCAGATGACCACGCCTGCGGACCGCCCCTATGGATCGTCGGGCTTGGGTTCGAAGTATCGCGGCCAGCGCGGTCCGACCCCCAGCCGCTATTCGGAGAACTTCAAGCCCACCCCTCCGAGCGCCTAGGTCGGAGGAAGACATGCTCGCACGCATCATCATCGGCCTCGGTCTCACGGTCATCTTGTTCTCGATTGCCGGTCGACGCTTTTACTGGGTTTCTCGTCTGATCCGCTCCGGTCAGCCCGCGCCGCGGCGATGGAACGGATTTCGCAAGGTCTCCGACGCCGAGGTGGTCGAAGTAGCGGGGCAGCGCAAGCTCCTCAAGTGGACGGTGCCTGGTCTCGCGCACTTCTTTACGATGTGGGGCTTTACCGTGCTTCTGACGACGATCATCGAGGCCTACGGTTCGCTCTTTGATCGAAACTTCCATATTCCCTGGATCGGACAGAGCAACTGGCTGGCTTTCGTCGAGGACTTCTTCGCCACGGCCGTGCTCGTCTCGCTGTGCGTCTTCACCATCATCCGCATAAGGAACGCACCGTCGAAGAAGGAGCGTGAGAGTCGTTTCTACGGGAGCCACACCGGCGCGGCCTGGGCGGTGCTGGCAATGATCGCTGCGGTCATCGTCACGCTGCTGCTCTATCGCGGGGCCCAGATCAACACGGGGCATTTCCCCTTTGATCGTCGCAGCATCGACGGCGCGCAGGTCTTTGGTCCATCGGTATCGTTCAACGCCCACCTGGCCTCATCGTGGGCATTCGCCTCGAAGATCGTGGCGAGTTGGCTCGCTCCGTTGGGCTACGGCGTCAACAGCGTCTTTGAGGCGACGTTCCTGATCTTGAACGTCGCGGTGATCGCGGGCTTCCTCGTCTTCGTCTCCTACTCGAAGCACTTGCACATCTTCCTCGCGCCCATCAACGTGGGCACCTCTCGTCGGCCCCGAGCCCTCGGTGGGCTCGACAAGACGCCCAACATGGACATGGAGCAGGTCAGCGAAGACACCGTCTTTGGCGCGGGCAAGATCGAGGACTTCACCTGGAAGCAGATGCTCGACATGGCGACCTGCACGGAGTGCGGTCGCTGTCAGAGCGTCTGTCCTGCGTGGACGACGGGCAAGCCGCTCAGCCCAAAGCTCGTGATCATGGGGCTGCGCGACAACATGTTCGCTTCCGCGGACCGGTTGCTCTCGGGAGAGAGCGGCGGGGACGTAGCGACGCTCGTGCCAACCACCATCGACCCCGACGTGCTCTGGTCATGCACCACGTGTGGCGCCTGCGTCGAGCAGTGCCCGGTCGACATCGAGCACATCGACGCCATCATCGACATGCGGCGCTACGAGGTGTTGATGGAGTCACGCTTTCCGAGTGAAGCGGGACTGCTTCTTCGCAACATGGAGAACCAAGGCGACCCGTGGGGACTCGGAGCTTCGAAACGCACTGAGTGGCTGGCCGCACTTGACTTCGACGTGCCGGTTGTCGAGGACGTCATTCCTGATGACGTCGAATACCTGTACTGGGTGGGGTGCGCGGGTGCGCTCGACGAGCGCGGTCGCAAGCAGATCGTCTCGACGGCGCGCATGCTGCATCGCGCGGGCGTGAACTTCGCGATACTCGGTCCGCGCGAATCGTGCACCGGCGATCCGGCGAGGCGGATGGGCAACGAGTACCTCTTCCAGGAGATGGCCAAGGCCAACATCGTCACCCTCGACGAGGTGGGCGCAAAGAAGATCGTGGCCAGCTGCCCGCACTGCTTCAACACGATGAAGAACGAGTACCCGGCGCTCGGTGGCAACTACGAGGTGATCCATCACGCGGAGCTCTTGAGTCACCTGGTGGCGGCCGGTCGATTGACTCCCGGCGTCAACTACACCGGGACCGTCACTTACCACGACCCCTGCTATCTCGGTCGCCACAATCGCGTCTTCGATCAGCCGCGCGACGTGCTCGACGCCATTCCTGGCGTGAAGAAGGTTGAGATGGCCCGTCACCGCGAACGGGGCTTCTGCTGCGGCGCGGGTGGGGCCCGCATGTGGATGGAAGAGACCATTGGCAAGCGGGTCAACATGGAACGCACCGAAGAAGCACTCGCGACGGGCGCGGACATCATCTCCACCGCCTGCCCATTCTGCATGATCATGCTCGACGACGCCGTCAAGGCCAACGGCCGTGGAGATGACGTTTCGGTCATGGATATCTCGCAAGTCATGGAGAAATCGCTCTAACTGAGGGATTCCTCATCGAAGTCGTAGTTCATCTCCCCGAAACACATTGTTAGCCGTTTCGAAATCCTCGGTTGGAACACTGAATCCAACTACTTGAGGTCAGCGTCGCCCTCTTCTATCAGGAGGAGTGGACGTGCTCGAGGCCGTGACCAACATTCCCTATCCCAGTTGGTTGAACCCGGGGGATAATACGTGGCAGCTCGTGGCGGCGACGCTCGTCGGACTCATGAGCCTGCCGGGACTCGCCGTCCTCTACGGCGGGCTCGTGCGCAAGAAATGGATCGTCAACACCATGTTGATGACGTTCTCCGCGTTCTCGCTCACGTTGATCGTGTGGATGCTCTGGGGCTACAACATGGCCTTCGGTCCGCTGGCACACTTCGGTTCGACCGGATCGTTCTGGAGCGGCTTCATCGGTCACTTCGAACCTCTCGCCACGGCGAGCTCGGAGCAAGGCCAAGCGGTCTCGGGCGCTAATACCCTCATACCTTTCCACTTCCCGACGGCGACCCTCGCGTACTTCCAGTTCGTCTTCGCCGCGATCACGCCGATCCTCTTCCTCGGCGCGCTGGTCGGACGTCTCAAGTTCAAGGCCTGGCTGCTCATCGTGCCGCTCTGGATCACCATGGTCTACTGCGTCAACGCAGCGCTTCTCTGGGGCGGCGGGTTCTTCGCGCAAAAGGGTGCGGTCGACTACTCCGGCGGTTACGTCATTCACCTCTCGGCGGGCGTCGCGGCGTTCGTCGGCGCGTGGATGGTCGGGCCGCGACGCTGGCAGGACCGAGAGAACGCCTTTCCGAGCAATCTGATGATGGTCGCCGTGGGGGCGGGCATCCTCTGGCTGGGCTGGAACGGGTTCAACGGCGGCGACCCCTTCTACGCGGGGGCGGACGCGGCGGCTGCCGTGCTCAACACCAACGTGGCAACGGCGGCCGGGCTTCTCACCTGGTTGTTCTGGGACATGTTCGCCTCGAAGCAGAAGAAGCCCACCTTCCTCGGTGCCATCAACGGCATGATCTGCGGTCTGGTCGCGATCACCCCGAGTGCGGGATGGGTGAACGGCGTGGGAGCGATCTGTGTCGGCGTGATCGCGTCGTCCATCGTGTGGGTCGCCTGGACGTTTATCTCGAAGCTCCGCCCCTTCTCCAAGGTCGATGACGCCCTTGGCGTGGTCTACACCCACGGGTTCGCGGGACTCACCGGCGGTCTCCTGGTCGGCATCCTCGCCGACCCGAGCATGGTCGAATACGGCGTCAAAGGTCCCTACAAGGGTGCGGGCAACTTCCACGTGGCCGGTTGGTTCTACGGTCATTCGTTCCATCAGCTCTGGGAGCAGTTCCTGGCGGCGGTATGGATCATCTGCTGGACGGCCTTTGGCACGTTCGTGGTCTTCACCGTGGTTAAGTTCCTAGTCGGGGGCTTGCGAGAAGACGAAGACACGCTGCGCGAAGGCGACATCGCCATACACGAGGAAGAGGCCTTCCCCGAGCCGACCTTCGGCGAGCCGGTCTTGACGCCGAGCCACACCCACACCGACAACGTCTAAGGAGAGCCATGAAACTAGTCACTGCGGTCGTCAAGCCCTTCAAGCTCGACGAGGTCAAAGAAGCCGTGAAGGAAGTGGGCGTCACCGGGCTCACGGTGAGCCAGGTGCGGGGCTTCGGCCACACGGGCGGCCACATCGAGGTCTTTCGAGGCAAGGAGTACACGTTCGACTTCGTGGACAAGCTCCAGATAGAGATCGTCTGCACCGATGAGATCGTCGAGGACCTCTTGGAGGCGATCGTCGCGGCGGCGCGCACCGACACCGTCGGTGACGGGATGGCCTGGGTCACCGACATTGAACACGTGGTGCGGATCCGCACCAACGAACGAGGGCCACAGGCCCTCTAAGGGGGGCGGCCCGGGGAACCACCTCGAGCTCGGTTGGCGGGCCGAGCGACGGGGTGGTTCCAGCCGGGCCGTTATCGATTCGTGCGAGGAACGTTGAGTCGGTTGATCAGTCCGGCTACACCTTGACTCCGCAGAGCGCGAGGAGCATTCCAACGAACCCCGCGATGAGGAGGGCACTCACGACACCTCTACGCGCGACGAAGAGCCACGCGAGCGCGCCCGCCAGGATTGCCTCCTGCCAGTAGAACTGCAGCGAGAGCCCGAGGGTGATCGCCGAACCTGCGATGCCACCGATGACGGCCGCGCCCGCTCCCGTGAAGAATGACTGGACCGCGAGATTGGCTCGCAGAGGGCCAAAGTAGCGACCGCCCCCGAGCACGAAGAGGAACGAGGGCGCGAAGGCGATGGCGGCCGCGAACAGACCACCCCCGACTCCCGCGGCCGCGTACCCGACCACCGCCACGGTCTGGACTACTGGCCCCGGCGTTACCTGCCCGAGGGCGACGGCGCTCAGAAACTGCGCCGCGCTCATCCAGTGGTAGGTCGTGACGACGTCGTGCTGCATGAGCGGGATGATCACGAATCCTCCGCCGTAGCTGAGGGCTCCCACTTTGATAGCGACCCAGGCGAGTCCGGCGAATCCGCCCACAGCGCCGGCACCCGCAACGCCGAGTGCCCTTGTCGAGGTCGCGACGAGCAGACCGTGCGACGCTGTGCGGCCCGGGCGGCGAATGGACCACTCGAGAACCCCACATCCGAGGAGCGCGAAGACGAGGAACTCTCCCGCGAGCGCCGCCGTCGCCACGCCAACGGCCACGTAGGCGAACCAGCGCACACTGGCGTCGCGCTCGGACTCGAGCCGCGCTCGACTCGGCGGTACGAGGCGCCACGCCGCCATCAGCGCCACCGCCGGCACGGCGGCACCGGAACCACGCGCTGCGCCGAGGATCCAGCGCTCGGGGTGGTGAGCGAGGACGGCTGCCGAGAGCGCGAGGATCAGCGCGAGTCCGGGGAGGATGAAACACAGCCCCCCGAGCAGCGCGCCTTTGGCGCCGCGAAGTCGCCAGGCGCAATAGATCGCCAGCTGGGTCGACGCTGGACCCGGCAGGAGATTGGTGGCGGCAACGGCCTCTTCGAACTCCCGCGCGCTCATCCACCGTCGATCGTCGACGCAGAGCGTTCGCAACAGCGTGATGTGCGTGGGTGGTCCTCCGAATCCAATGCAGCCGAGTCGAGTCCACTCTCGCGCAATGGTGGGAAGGGTGACGTGAGGAGGTGGGTCGTCATCCACGGAGCGACGCTCGTTCATCTGGCTCTGTTGAGTACGGCGCGCTGACGACCACGGGCATGTCGTGAAGACTGACACAGAACGCTCGTTCGAGCGAACATCGCGAGCGGTGCTTGCACGCCGAACGCGGTGAGCGGGTTAGGTCTAGCCAGCCTGTCGAGCGACGGCCTCTGCGGCACGCGCCGCCGCCTCAGGATCGCCGAGGTAGTCAGCCGCGAGCACGTTGAGCTCGTCGTCGAGCGTCAGGCGGTAGGGGATGCCGGTCGGGATCTCCAGTTCGGTGATCGCTTCTTCGCCGATGTTCTGAAGGACCATGCGCAGTGCCCGGATGGAGTTGCCGTGAGCAACGACGAGCACGGCGCCGCCGCGTACGCCTTCGCTGCGCAGGTCCTCGCTCAAGACGTCGCGCAGGTACGGCGTTGCTCGAGTGACGACGTCCTTTAGGCACTCGCTGCGCGGTATGAGATCGTTAGGCACGTCGCGATAACGCGGATCGTGTCGGACGTCTCGAGGATCATCGAGCGGCATCACCGGCGGTGCCACGTCGAACGAACGGCGCCATAGTCGCACTTGTTCCAAACCGAACTCGTCGGCGGTCTGCTTTTTGTCCTTGCCGGTCAAGTCCCCGTAGTGCCGCTCGTTGAGCCGCCAGCTCCGTCGCACCTTGAGCCAGGATCGTTCAGCCTCGTCGAGTGCAATGTTGGCAGTACGGATAGCTCTCCGGAGTACCGAGGTGTGGAGCACGCGCAGATCGAGACCGGTCGCGTCCTTCAGCAGCTGACCGGCCACGCGGGCTTCGATCTCCCCGTCAGGGGAGAGGTCGACGTCCTGCCATCCGGTAAAGAGGTTGAGGTCGTTCCACTCGGATCGTCCGTGGCGCAGAAGTATGAGGTCGGGCACGATTGCAAGCGTAGTCCTGGCGTGAAAAGAGGCCTAGAGCAGGGTTAAAGGCCATAAAAATACACATTCATTCTTACTTATTAGTCATAATATAACTTTTCTTGACAAGAGGAGGCTCAACTCTGTATCATGAGACTATCGAAACTTTGGCAGCCCGGACGGACCGGCTCCAGAGGCTGAACTAAGGAGTTTTTCATGGCAAAAGCAGTCGGTATCGACCTCGGTACGACGAACTCGGTGGTGAGCGTGCTGGAGGCGGGAGAGCCCGTCGTCATCCCCAACGCCGAAGGCAGCCGCACCACCCCGTCGGTGGTGGGCTTTTCTAAGACGGGCGAGGTGCTCGTGGGCGAAGTCGCCAAGCGCCAGGCAATCACCAACCCTGACCGCACCGTGCGCTCCGTGAAGCGCCACATGGGCGAGAACTGGAGCATCGACATCGATGGCACGAAGTACACGGCCCAAGAGATCTCGGCACGCATCCTCCAAAAGCTAAAGCGCGACGCGGAGGCCTATCTGGGTGACTCCGTGACCGAAGCCGTGATCACCGTGCCGGCCTACTTCAACGACGCCCAGCGCACCGCCACCAAAGAGGCCGGCCAGATCGCCGGGCTCGAGGTCCTGCGCATCGTCAACGAGCCGACCGCGGCCGCACTCGCCTACGGACTCGACAAGGGTCCGGCCGAGCAGACGGTCCTCGTCTTCGACCTCGGTGGTGGCACGTTTGACGTGTCGGTGCTCGAGATCGCCGAGGGCGTCTTCGAGGTGAAGTCGACCCACGGCGACACCCACCTGGGTGGCGACGACTGGGACGACGCGGTCATGAACTGGCTGATCAAGACGTTCAAGGACACCGAAGGGGTGGATCTCGCGAATGACAAGATGGCGGTCCAGCGCCTGAAGGAAGCGGCGGAGAAGGCGAAGATCGAGCTCTCGGCCGTCCAAGAGACGACCGTCAACCTGCCGTTCATCACGGCGACCGCCGATGGCCCAAAGCACCTCGACATCAAGATCACCCGTGCCAAGTTCAACGAGCTCACGGCCGAGCTCGTCGACCGCCTTCGTGGACCGTTCGACCAGGCGATCAAGGACGCGGGTCTCACCCTCGACAAGATCGATCACGTCATCATGGTCGGTGGCTCGACGCGTATCCCCGCGGTCCAGGACCTGGTGATCAAGGTCACCGGCAAGGAGCCGAACAAGAGCGTGAACCCGGACGAGGTGGTGGCCGTCGGCGCCGCAATCCAGGCGGGCGTCTTGAAGGGTGACGTGAAGGACATCTTGCTCCTCGACGTGACGCCGCTGTCCCTCGGCATCGAGACCAAGGGCGGCGTGATGACCAAGATCATCGAGCGCAACACCACGATCCCGACGAAGAAGTCCCAGACGTTCACCACGGCTGACGACAACCAGCCCTCGGTCGAGGTCCACGTCCTTCAGGGCGAGCGCGAGATGGCGTCCTACAACCAGACGCTTGGCAAGTTCCAGCTCGTCGGCATTCCGCCCGCGCCGCGTGGCGTACCTCAGATCGAGGTCACCTTCGACATCGACGCGAACGGCATCGTGCACGTCTCGGCGAAGGACCAGGCGACGGGTGCGACCCAGTCGATGACCATCACCGGCGGCACGTCACTCTCGAAGGACGAGATCGACCGCATGGTCCGTGACGCAGAAGCCCACGCCGAAGAGGACCGCCGTCGTCGCGACGAGGCAGAAGTTCGCAACAACGCGGACGGCCTGGTGTACTCGACCGAGAAGCTGCTGAAGGATCAGGCTGAGTCGTTCCAGGGCAGCGAGCGCGAGGACGTCGAATCGGCGCTCTCGAGCTTGAAGGAGGCGCTGAACGGCACGGACCTTGAGGCGATCAAGGCGAGTACCGACAAGCTTCTCTCGACGAGCCAGAGCTTCAGCCAGCGTCTCTACGAGCAGGCCGCGCAGTCCAATATCAATGAGCCCGCGGCCCCAGCCGGCGACGATGACGACATCGTCGATGCGGAGATCGTGGACGAAGCGTGAGCGACGACGTGGTAGACAACGAATCGGTGGCGTCGGAGAACGACGCCACCGAAGCGTTTGACGCGCGGTCCGAAGCCGAGCGTCAGCGTGACGAATATGTAGACGCGCTGCAGCGTCTCCAAGCGGAGTTCGAGAACTATCGCAAACGCGTGCAGCGCACCGCAGAAGACGCGGCGACGCGGGCGAGTGGCGACATCGTGTCAAAGCTCTTGCCCGTGATCGACGCGTTCGACTACGCGCAGGCGCACTTCGAAGGCTCCGGCGATGAAGGGACCGCGCTTACCCAGTCGCGCGCCCTGATGCTGACCACCCTGCAAAAGGAGGGTCTCGAGCGCATCGATGAGGTGGGTGTCGACTTCGACCCCCAGGTGCACGACGCGGTCGCGCACGCGCCGAACGAAGAGGGCGAAGAAGGCCAGGTCGTCGTCGAGGTGTTGCGCGCCGGGTACCGCTGGAAAGGCGTGATTCTTCGTCCGGCCATGGTGAAAGTCAGGGGCTAGATGGCCGAGCGAGAGTGGTTCGAAAAGGACTACTACCAGGTCCTCGGCCTCACCTCGAGTGCGACCGATAAGGAGATCACGCGCGCCTACCGAAAGCTCGCGAAGCAGTATCACCCTGACACGCACCCCGGGTCCGAAGAGAAGTTCAAAGAGATCTCGGGCGCCTACGACGTGCTCGGCGACGAGAGCAAGCGCAAGGAGTACGACGAGGTGCGCCGACTGGGACCCGCCGCGAGCGGGCTCGGAGGAGCGGGCGGCTTCAACTTCCAAACGGGCGACTTCAGCGACCTCGGAGACCTCTTCGGCGGTCTCTTTGGTGGCGGCTCGCGTCGCCAACGCGCCCAGCGCGGGGCCGATCTCGAGACGGCATTGCACTTAGGATTCCGCGACGCCGTGAAGGGCGTCACGACCACCGTGAGCTTGCCGACCAACGAGGCCTGCCACACCTGCAAAGGGACGGGTGGCGCGCCCGGCAGTCGGTTCCTCACCTGCGAGCGATGCAAGGGCCGAGGGGTCATCAACGACGACCAAGGACCTTTTGCCATGTCGAGCGTCTGTCCGGTCTGCCAAGGGCGTGGCGGCCACTTCGCGACGCCGTGCCCCACCTGTCACGGGACCGGCCGCGAGCCTTCGGCTCGACGCGTGAACGTCCGCATCCCGCCCGGGGTCATCGACGGGCAGCGCATCCGCCTGAAGGGGAAGGGGAGCGCGGGTGTCAATGGCGGCGCGCCCGGCGACCTCTTCGTTGACGTGCACGTCGAGCCCGACGCCCATTTCGATCGACGGGGTCGCAACATCACCACGACCGTTCGCGTCCCGCTGACCCAGGCAATGCTCGGCACCACGGTCGAGGTCCCGACGCTCGACGAACCGGTGACGCTGAAGGTCCCTGCAGGTACCCAGCCCGGCACGACGATGCGCGTGAAAGGTCGAGGGGTGCCGGCGAGCGGGAAGAACGCCGCGGGCGATCTGCTGGTGACCGTCAACGTCACGGTGCCGAAGAGGCTCAACAGGCAACAAAGAACGATCGTCGAACAGCTGGCCCATGCGTTGAACGAGAGCGAAGTGGAGAGCGTCAGTGACTGAGCGAGCCCCCCTTCACGCCGTCTACGTGATCTCGGTCTTCGCGGAGCTCGCCGGCGTGCACCCCCAGACGCTGCGCAATTACGAGCGCAACGGACTGCTCCGTCCGATGCGCACCAGTGGCGGCTCGCGGCGGTTCTCCGACGAAGACCTGGTGGCGCTGCGCAGGATTCAGGACCTGACCAACGAAGGCGTCAACCTCGAAGGCGTGAAGCGAATCATGGCGCTCGAGGCGGAACTGCAAGCCTTGCGCGACGAGATCAGCTTGCTCTCTGACGAGGCGAGAGCCACCCTGGAACGCACCCATCGCCAGTACCGGCGCGATCTGGTGCCGGTGTCGAACTCGCTCGCCCTCGTGCTCGACGCGAAACGGAGGAATCGCTAATGCCCCTTGACCCACAACGCTGGACCGTAAAGACGCGTGAAGCCTTTCAGGCGGCGACGACTCAAGCCGCCGCCGCGGGCAACCCGTACGTCACGCCAGCGCATCTTCTCTTGGCGCTGCTCAACCAGGCGGATGGCATCGCCCGGCCGCTCGTGGTGGCGGCCGGGCTCGATCCGATCGCCCTCAGCGCCGCGCTCAACGAAAAGGTCGCGCACGAGCCTCGCACCGTCGGAGGGACCCAGCCCGGTCTTTCTGGCGAAACGCGCAAGGGCTTAGAGGATGCGGACGAGCTGCGCCAAGACATGGGCGATGAGTACCTCTCGGTCGATCACGTGCTGGTCGCCTTTGCGAGCGAGCTCGGCACGACCAAAGAGGCGCTGCTCTCCGCGCTGCGCGACATTCGAGGTTCGGCGCGCATCACCTCGGAGAATCCCGAAGAGATGTTCCAGTCGCTCGACAAGTACGGACGTGACCTCACCGCCTTGGCGCGCGCGGGCAAGCTCGATCCGGTCATTGGACGCGACGATGAGATCCGTCGCGTCATCCAGGTGCTTTCTCGGCGCACCAAGAACAACCCGGTCCTCATCGGTGAGCCCGGAGTGGGAAAGACCGCCATCGTCGAGGGCCTGGCCCTGCGCATCGTCGAAGGCGACGTGCCCGAGTCCCTGCGCGATCGCCGTCTCATCGCGCTCGACCTCGGATCGATGGTCGCCGGTGCTAAGTACCGCGGTGAGTTCGAAGAACGCCTGAAGGCGGTGCTGAAGGAGATCGAAGACGCCGAAGGCGAAGTCATCACCTTCATCGACGAGCTGCACACCATCGTGGGCGCAGGCGCGAGCGAAGGCGCCATGGACGCGAGCAACATGATCAAGCCCCTCCTCGCTCGCGGAGAGCTTCGACTGATCGGCGCGACGACGCTCGACGAATACCGCAAGTACATCGAGAAGGACGCCGCGCTCGAACGGCGCTTCCAACAGGTCTTCGTTGGTGAGCCGTCAGTGCCCGACACAATTGCCATCCTTCGGGGCTTGAAGGAGCGCTACGAGGTCCACCACGGGGTGCGCATCCAAGACGCCGCGCTGGTCGCCGCGGCAACGCTCTCTCAGCGCTACGTGCCCAATCGATTTCTTCCCGACAAGGCCATCGACTTGATGGATGAGGCCGCCTCTCGTCTGCGCATCGAGATCGACTCGATGCCGACCGAGCTCGACGTGGTCATCCGGCGACTGCGACAGCTCGACATCGAGCGGATGGCGCTCGAGAGCGAGACCGACGCTCCCTCCAGGGAGCGGCTCGCGTCGCTCGAGCTCGAATACGCGGCGCTCAAGGAGGAGTCCGACGAGCTGGCGGCGCGCTGGCAAGCAGAGAAGCAGGCCATCACGAAGATCCAGGTGGCCAAGCAAGAGTTCGAGGACCGTCGGGCCGAAGCCGAGCGGCTGGAGCGCGCTGGCGACCTCGCCGGTGCGGCGGCCCTTCGCTACGGGACGCTGCCCGAGCTCGAGCGCACCATTGAGCGCGCGACGAACGAGCTCGACGAGCTGCAGAAGAACGGCGCGTTCTTGAAAGAAGAGGTCGACGCCGAAGATATCGCCGACGTCGTCAGTCGCTGGACGGGCATCCCGGTCTCCAAGCTCATGGAGGGCGAGGTCGACAAGTTGATACGCATGGAGGACCTGCTCCACAGCCGAGTGGTGGGGCAAGACGAAGCCGTGACCGCGGTCGCGAACGCCATTCGCCGCTCGCGTTCGGGGCTCTCTGATCCCAACCGTCCGATCGGCTCCTTCCTCTTCCTCGGCCCTACCGGCGTGGGCAAGACCGAACTTGCGAGAGCGCTCGCCGAGTTCCTCTTCGACGACGAGCACGCCATGGTGCGCCTCGACATGAGCGAGTACATGGAGAAGTTCGCGGTCTCTCGTCTCATTGGCGCGCCGCCTGGATACGTCGGCTACGAAGAGGGCGGTCAGCTCACCGAGGCCATTCGCCGACGTCCCTACGCGGTGGTGCTCCTCGACGAGATCGAAAAGGCCCACCCGGACGTCTACAACTTGCTGCTCCAGGTGCTCGACGATGGCCGTCTCACCGACGGCCAAGGCCGCACCGTCGACTTCAACAACGTCGTGTTCATCATGACGAGCAACCTGCCCGGCGATCCGCTCGAGTTCTTCCGGCCCGAGTTCATCAACCGTGTCGATGACATCATTCGATTTCGTCCGCTCAACGAGGACGACCTCGAAATCATCGTCGGCATCCAGCTGCGCCGGCTGCGCCAGCGGCTGGCGGAACGCCGACTGGTCCTTGACGTGACGCCCGAGGCGGCCCACGCTCTCGCGGTCGAGGGCTACGACCCGGCCTTCGGCGCTCGTCCCTTGAAGCGCGTCATCCAGCGCCGACTCGAGGACCCGTTGGCCCTCGCCGTGCTCCAGGGCGACTACAAAGAGGGCGACACCATCACGGTCGATGCCGTTGACGGCGCCATCACCTTCCGTTAACGATGCGCTCGACAGAGCGCTGATTTTCCTACGGTAGGCTTTTCGTGCAACGAGGCCGTCTCGAGGGAGTCCAGTGCCCGCAACCGTCGTAGTCGGCACCCAATGGGGTGACGAAGGCAAAGGAAAACTAACCGACCTGCTGGCGCGTGACATGGATCTCGTCGTGCGCTATCAGGGAGGTCACAACGCGGGGCATCGCATCGTCGTCGACGATCAAGTCTTCGCCCTCCAACTCGTCCCTTCGGGCATTCTCTATCCCGGCGTGACGCCGGTCATTGGCAACGGTGTGGTCGTCGACCCGGCGGTGCTCCTGGCCGAGCTCGATACCCTCATTGACCGAGGAGTCGACGTCTCGAGACTCGTCGTCTCCGGCAACGCGCACCTCATCATGCCTTACCACCAAGAGCTCGACCGACTCACGGAGCGCTTTCTCGGACGAAACGCGCTCGGAACGACCAAGCGAGGCATCGGACCGGCGTACTCCGACAAGTCCGCGCGGGTGGGGCTTCGAGTGCAGGATCTTCTCGATCCGAAGATCTTCCGCGAGAAGCTGGACGTCGTCCTGCACGAGAAGAATCTCATCCTCACCAAGATCTATAACCGGCCTGCCATCAGCGCGAACGATATCGCCGCGCGCTACTTGGACGAGCTCGCCCCGAGGCTCGCGCCGATGATCGCCGACACGGTCAACCTGGTCCACGACGGACTCGCCCAGGGCAAGCGCGTCTTGCTCGAAGGGGCTCAAGCCACCTTTCTCGACCTCGATCACGGGACCTATCCCTTCGTCACCTCCTCCAACCCCGTTGCCGGCGGCGCGTGTGTCGGCTCCGGGCTCGGGCCCCGCGACATCACGACCATCGTGGGCATCGCGAAGGCCTACATCACTCGCGTCGGCGCGGGGCCCTTTCCGACCGAGCTCGACGGCGACCTCGCGGAGTACCTGGTGACCCGGGGACACGAGTTCGGCACCAACACCGGTCGCCGTCGACGCGTTGGCTGGTTCGACGTCGTCATGGCTCGCCAGGCGGTGCGGCTCAATTCCCTGAGCGAGATCGCGCTCACCAAGCTCGACGTGCTCGACGAGTTCGACGAGATCAAGGTCTGCGTCGCCTATGAGCACGAGGGCGTGCGCTATGAGCACATGCCCTTCCACCAGTCGGTGTTGCACGAGGTGACCCCCGTCTACGAGACCGTCCCGGGCTGGCACACTGATCTCACGTCGGTGAGTCACGTCAACGAGATGCCGCCCGCGGCACTCGACTACGTGCGCTTTCTCGAACAGCGCATTGGCGTGCCTATCGCGGTCGTGGGCGTTGGCCCCGAGCGCGAGCAGTTCGTGCGCACGGCGTGAGCCGCTGCGTCGTCGTCGGGTCGGGCGCACGCGAGCACGCCCTCGCGTGGGCGCTCTCCAAAGGCGCCGAGGTGGTCGTGACGCCCGGCAATGCGGGCATCGCTGCTCACGGCATTACCTGCGTGGACACCCCCGCCACAAAGCTCGACGCCGACCTTTTCGTCGTTGGACCGGAGGCGCCGCTCGTCGCGGGCCTCGCCGACGAGCTTCGTGCGCAGGGCAAGGTGGTGCTGGGCCCCGGCGCGGACGGCGCTCGACTCGAGGGCTCAAAGGCCTTCATGAAGGAGTTCTTCACCGCTGCGGGCATACCCACCGCGGCCTACGGCGCCTTTCGCGACGAAGCGTCGGCCTTCGGCTACCTCGCGACCATGACGCCGCCCTACGTCATCAAGACCGACGGCCTGGCCGCCGGCAAAGGCGTCCTCGTGACCCACGATCTCGAAGAGGCGCGCCGCGACGTCGCGGCGAAGCTGAGCGGAACCGCCTTCGGCGAGGCCGGCACCACCGTGGTCATCGAAGAGGGACTGATCGGCGAGGAGTGCTCGTTCCACGTGTTGTGCGATGGGTCGAAGGCGATCGGGCTCGCCCCCTCCCAAGACTTCAAGCGCGTGGGCGACCACGACCAAGGAGCCAACACCGGCGGCATGGGCGCCTACGCACCGATGGCCAAGATGACCGAGAACGACATCTCCGAGATAATGCGCGAGATCATCGAACCGACAACGCACGAGCTCGCGCGTCGGGGTATCGACTTTCGCGGCGTGCTGTACGCCGGCGTCATGCTCACCGCGGCGGGCCCCAAGCTGCTCGAATACAACGTGCGCTTCGGCGACCCCGAAACCGAAGTGCTGGTGCCGCTCATGGGAGAGCGTCTGTTCGACCTCTTGTGGAGCGTCGGCGCGGGGCGCCTCGGGGAGGAGTTGGTGCCCTGGTCCCTCGCAGGTGCCGCCGTCACCGTGGTGATCGCCAGCGAGGGATACCCGCAGAGCCCGCGGACCGGCGACGTCATCGCGGGTCTCGGCCCTGACGGTCAGCTCGAACACGCGGACGCCAACGTGGTCGTCTTTCACGCCGGCACGGCGCGCGACGCGGACGGAAACTTCGTCACCCACGGCGGTCGGGTGCTGGCCGTGACCGGCCTCGGACAGACCGTCGCCGAGGCCCGTCGTCGCGCGTATGAGGGTTCGGCACTCATAACCTTTAGGGGGAGCGTGCGTCGAAGTGACATTGCGCTCGCCGCCAGCGAAGGAGTCCAATGATCCCGAGATACGCCCCGAAGGACGTCGCGGCCCTCTTCAGTGACGAGCACCGCTTCGACACCATGCTGGAGGTCGAGCTCCTGGCCGCCGAAGCGCTCGCGGAGCTCGAGATCATCCCTCTGGCCGAAGCGAAGGTGCTGCGCGAACGTCGACCGGTCGTCGACGCGGCGTTCGTCGACGCGGTGAACCAGCGTGAGGAAGTCACCAATCACGACACGGCGGCCTTCGTCGACGTGGTGCAAGAGCGCATCGGCATGCCCGAAGGCGCCTGGGTCCACTACGGGCTCACCTCCTCGGACGTGGTGGACACGGCGCTGTGCTACTCACTGGCGCTCGCTCTGGACATCGTCATTGACGACACGACCAAGCTGCGCGACGCTCTCACCAAGCGCGCGCTCGAAACGGTCGACACGCCCATCGTCGGACGCACGCACGGCATGCACGCGGAGCCCACCACCTACGGGGCGAAGTTCGCGCTCTTCGCCCTCCAGGTCAACCGCGATATCGAGCGGGCCGTGAAAGCGCGCCGCGGCATTGCCGTGGGCAAGCTGAGCGGCGCAGTGGGGACCTTCTCCAACATCGATCCCGCCGTTGAGGAGTACGTCTGTCGCCACCTCGGCCTCGAGGCGGTACCCGCAACCCAGGTCATCGCTCGCGACCGTCACGCCGAGGTGCTCTACGCGTGCGCGGCGATCGGCACCTCCATCGAGCAGTTCGCCCTCGAGGTGCGGCACTTGGCGCGCAGCGAAGTGGGCGAGATCGAAGAGCCGTTCACACCTGGTCAAAAGGGCTCTTCCGCGATGCCCCACAAGCGAAACCCCGTCATCGCCGAACGACTCGTGGGACTCTCGCGCGTGCTGCGCGGGTATCTCGTAGCGGGGCTCGAGGACGTCGCCCTGTGGCACGAGCGGGACATCTCGCACTCGAGCGTCGAGCGCGTGGTCCTTCCCGACGCGCTGCAGCTGACGGTCTACATGCTGCGAAAGGCGACCTGGCTCGCCGATGGGGCGGTCATCCACGCGGAGCGCGCGCTCAACAATCTCACCGAGGGCTCTCTCGGACTGGTCTTCTCCCAATCGGTGCTGCTCGCGCTGATTGAATCGGGAATGGGCCGCGATGAGGCGTACCGGATTGTCCAGCGCGCGTCGCGTCGCGCGATCGAAGAACGGCGCAATTTCCGTGACGTCATCGAAAGTGATGACGAGGTCAGCTTGAGTGAGGACGCCATCGCTCGGGCCTTCGATCTTGACCGACTGCTGGCGCATCGACGCCGCGTGTTGGGGGCCCTGACGTGGCAGGCGTGAGCGACTTGTCACTGACGCACCTCTATTCGGGCAAGGTCCGCGATCTCTACGACGTTGACGAAAACCTGATGCTGATGGTGGCTTCGGACCGGCTCTCCGCGTTCGACGTGGTCATGAGCGAGCCGATTCCCGAGAAGGGTCGGGTGCTGACCGGCCTCACCGATTACTGGCTCCACGAATTCGCGGGCGACGTCCCGAGCGCGCTCGTCAGCTGTGATCCCCGCGAGATCGATCGCGCCGTGCTGGGGTTCTTCGATCGCCCGGAGCTCCACGGTCGCACGATGCTGGTGCGCAAGGCCGACATGCTGCCGCTCGAATGCATCGTGCGCGGTCGTCTCGCGGGTCAGGCCTACGACGAGTACGTGCGCGAAGGAACGGTCCACCACATGCCCGCCCCCGCTGGACTGCGACTCACCGACCCTTTTCCCGCACCGATCTTCACGCCCTCGACCAAAGCCGAGTCGGGACATGACCTCAACATCGATCTCGCCGACGCGGAGAAACTGGTGGGCGCGGAGCACCTGGAAGCGGCGCAAACGCTCTGCTTGGATCTCTTCGCCCGAGCGGCGCAGAAGCTCGAAGCGGTGGGCCTCGTACTCGCGGACACCAAGTTCGAGCTCGGCGTCGTCGACGGCGAGCTCGTAGTGTGCGACGAAGTGCTGACCCCTGACTCCTCGCGCATCTGGCCCGCCGATGAGATACGCCCAGGCGAGGTGCCCCCGGCGTTCGACAAGCAGCCGTTTCGCGACTGGTTGACCGAGATGAAGTGGGACAAAACCCCGCCACCGCCACCGGTGCCCCAGGAGATAGTTCGTGAAACTTCGGCGCGCTACGTCGCTGCCTACGAGCGCGTGACCGGACACTCGCTTCGAGAATGGTACGGTTTTTCTCAGTGAACTACTCAGTGATCGTGGACGTCACTCTTCGTGAGGGGATCGCTGATCCAGAGGGCGCCACCATCGAACGGGCTCTCCCCGCGCTCGGGTTCAAGGGGGTTTCCGAGGTGAAAGCCGGCAAATCGTTCCGGATGACCATTGACGCCGACAGCGAAACTGACGCGCTGGAGCGGGCGACGGCCCTCGCGGAGCGCTTGCTCTCGAACCCGGTCATCGAAGACGCCGCCGCGCGTCTTTCGGGGGTGCACGCTTCGTGACGCGCGTCGGTGTCGTTGTCTTTCCCGGATCGAACTGCGAGTACGACGCCGCCTCGGCCGTGGACGCCCTCGGCGGCAGCGCCGAGTTCGTGTGGCACTCCTCCACCGACGTGTCCAGCTACGACGCCATCATCCTGCCCGGCGGATTCGCACACGGCGACTATCTTCGCCCTGGCGCGCTCGCTCGCTTCTCGCCGGTGATGGAAGCCGTCGCTCGATTCGCTCGAGACGGCGGGCCGGTGCTCGGGATCTGCAACGGCTTTCAGGTTCTCACCGAGGCTGGTCTCTTGCCCGGAGCGCTGCAGAAGAATCGCGGGCTGACCTTTCTCTGTCAGCCGACCACCCTGGTGGTCGCCTCGACCGCGTCGGTGCTCACGGCGAAGGCGACGGTCGGCCAGGAGCTGGTCGTGCCGATCAACCACTTCTCCGGTTCCTACACGTGCGATGACGACACGCTGCGCGAGCTGCGCGAAGAGAGCCGGATCGTGCTCACCTATCGGGACAATCCGAACGGCTCTCGTGCCGATATTGCCGGAATCGCCAACGAGTCTGGAAACGTGGTGGGCCTGATGCCCCACCCCGAGCGAGCCATGTCGCTCCTGCTCGGCAGCGCGGATGGGCGCGTGCTCATGGAGAGTTTCGTCGCGGCCTCGGTGCCCGTCGCGGTGCTCTAAGCGCTGGAGGGGTCGCGCTCGCCCAGTAGTTTGGTGTGCGTGAATCCCCCCGCGAGTCTCCACGGAGCCCTCGGGTTGAGCGATGACGAGTTCGAAGACATCAAGGAAGTGCTCGGTCGGGAACCCAATCATTTGGAGCTCGCCCTCTTCGGCGTGATGTGGTCCGAGCACTGCTCGTATAAATCCTCCCGGCTCCACCTACGGCGATTGCCGACGACGGGACCCCACGTGCTGGTCGGACCGGGCGAGAACGCGGGCGTGATCGACGCGGGCGACGGCATTGCGGTTGCCATCCGCATCGAGAGCCACAACCACCCGTCCGCGATCGAGCCCTATCAGGGGGCGGCGACCGGCGTCGGGGGCATCTTGCGCGACGTCTTCACCATGGGCGCTCGTCCACTCGCCGTCATGGACCCGCTCTTCTTCGGTGAGCTCACCGACGCGCGACAGCGCTGGCTGGTCGAAGGGGTGGTTTCCGGCATCTCGGGATACGGGAACTCGGTAGGCGTGCCGACGATCGGAGGAGAGCTCACCTTCGACGACTGCTATCGCGGGAATCCGCTCGTCAACGTGCTCTGCGTCGGGGCCCTGCCCAAGCAGCGACTCGTGCTGGGCGTCGCCTCCGGGGTGGGCAATCTCGCCGTCCTGCTCGGCTCGCGCACCGGGCGCGACGGCATCGGGGGCGTGTCGGTGTTGGCCTCGGCTGGGTTCTCGGGCGAGGCCGCAGCGAGCGATGACGCGAAGCGTCCGAGCGTGCAGGTGGGCGACCCCTATGAGGAGAAGCGCCTTATCGAGGCCTGCCTCGAACTGCTCGACTGCGGTTACGTCGTCGGCATCCAGGATCTTGGTGGCGCCGGGCTGGTCTGTGCCACGAGCGAGACCGCAGCGCGAGGTGGCGTGGGCATGGACGTCGACGTGACGGCGGTGCCGCTACGCGAACGCGGCATGGCCCCCTACGAGATCATGACCTCCGAGTCCCAGGAGCGCATGCTCGCGATCATCACGCCCGAGAACCTAGAAGCGGTCCAGGCGCTCTGTGAGAAATGGGAAGTGCGCGCGAGCGTGGTCGGTCGCATCGTCGAGCCGGTGGTCGGTGCTGACGGGGTGGCGCGAGCGATGCTGCGCATCCGGAACGGCTTTGACGGGGAGATCCTCGCTGACGTTCCCGCCTCCGCTCTCGCCGATGAGGCACCCTTGTACGACCGAGCCCGCGAGCGACCGGCCAACCTTGATGCGCAACACGCTGATGATCCCACGTTCGATGAGCCAGTTGGCTCGCCGAACGACGACCTCTTGGATCTGCTGATAGACCCCGCGTGGGTCTATCGCCAGTACGACTCGCAGCTGTTCCTCAACACCGTCGTCGGTCCGGGGCGCGACGCCGCGTTGCTTCGTCTCGCCGGACCGGGACTGCCGGCTTCCGAGCGAGGCATCGCCCTTTCGACGGACTCCAACCCGCGCTGGTGCGCGCTCGATCCAAAGCTGGGTACCGCGCTCACGGTCGTTGAAGGGGTGATGAACCTTGCCTGCGTGGGCGCGAGTGCGAAAGCGGTCGTGAACTGCCTCAACTTCGGCAACCCCGAGCACCCCGAAGTGATGTGGCAGCTGAGCGAGTCAATCGACGGTATGGCGGAGGCGTGCAACGCTCTCGAGCTTCCCGTCATAGGCGGCAACGTCTCGCTCTACAACGAGAGCGGTGGAGCGGACATCGATCCGACTCCGGTCATCGGGCTGCTCGGCGTCGTCGACCACCTGGTCGCGGCACCTCCGGGCTGGAATTGGAGCAGTGGGGACACGATCATGCTGGTCGGCGCGCGACACGCGTCGGGCGACTCGGCGTTTCCCCTGGCTGGCTCGCGCTGGGCGACGCGTCGCGGTCGCCGCGGGGGCGTGCTCGGCGGGAACGAACCGTCGGCGCTTCCTGCGACGCTCAAGTTCGTCACGCGTGAAGTCGCGGCGGTCTGCGCCGGGGGAGCGAGCGACCTCACCGCGGTGCACGACGTGCTCGGCGGCGGACTCGCAACGACGATCGCCGAGATGGTTGCGGTCACCAAGGTCGGCGCGACGCTCGACGAGCTCGAAGCGCACGGCGAGCTGTTCAGCGAGTTTCCCGGACGATTCGTCGTCGCCACCCGCAACGTTGAGGCGTTCACGCAGCGTGCCGAGGCCGCGGGCGTCCCGGTCGCCCGACTCGGCACGTGCGGTGGTGGCGCGCTCGTGATCGGTTCGATGATCAACCTCTCGGTTGAAGAGATCATCGCTCGTCGCGAGGGCGCTCTTGCCGACGCGCTCGAAGTCAGCTAGCGAGCGGCTTTCAGCTCGTCGAGGATCTCATCGGGAACCCTGAGGTTCCCCGATCGCCCAAACGCGAGCGCGACGTCTTCTTTGTAGTGACCGTGGTAGTCCGAGCCGCCCGTTGGGATCATGCCCGCGTCGCGCGTGAGCTTCACCATGAGTGCGCGGGTCTGTTCGTTCGTGCCGCCGTAGTAGGCCTCGACACCCTTGAACCCCCGCTCGCGCAACGAGGCGAGGATCTTGGGCATCGTCGAGTGGATGGCCGCACTGGAGCCCTCGCCGACATAGTTGACCAGCGGATGAGCGATGGAAAAGACGGTCGACGATCCCTTCGCCGCGGCGACAAACTGCTCGATCGGCATGCTGGTCTTGGGAATGTACGCGAGGCCCGAGCTGCCGAGCCAGTCGACGAAGATGGCGTTCCATCGCTCGTCGGTGCGCTCGCCGACGATCTCGGGATGCAGCTCGAACATCGCTCTGGCAAAGTGCGGGCGGCCGATCGAGTGCACGTTGCCCGACATCTCGGCGAGATAGTCGAGGGTGAGCTTCTCGAAGCCTTGGCGCCGGAGGGCTTCGACGAGTTCAAGGTTTCTCACGTCCCGGTCATGGCGGAGGCTCGCCAGCTGGCGTTGAAGGGGGTGCGCTGGGTCCATCGGCAAGAAGTACGCGAGCACGTGGACGTTGCGGGGGACGATTCGCCCATTGCGGGTCATGGGAAATTCGTTATCTCGCAGGGAAACCTCGACGCCGGGCACCAGTTCGATGCCGTGCTGCCTGGTCGCCGCCTCCATCTCCTCGTAGCTGGAGGTCGTGTCGTGATCGGTCAGCGAGACGGCGCGAAGTCCAACCTTCGCCGCTTTGGCTGCCAGCTCGCTCGGCGAATCCGAACCGTCGGAGAACGTCGAGTGAAGGTGGAGATCAATCATCGCTGTAGCGTAGTAAACGTGATCAGGCCGGACGGGGTACTGTGCGATACTGGCCCGGTGCGCAGCAGCTTTCTGACCGTTAACCTGCACTCGTCATGAAAGAAGCGTGCGGCGTGGTCGGCATTGTGGCGCCGGGCCGCCAGATAGCTGCGTACTGTTACGACGCGCTCTACGCGCTCCAGCACCGGGGCCAAGAGTCGGCCGGCATGGCCACCTTCCAGAACGAGCAGATCACGGTGGTCAAAGACAACGGGCTCGTGAGCCACGTCTTTGCCGACTCGACGCTGCGGGCGCTCGGCGGATCGCTCGGCATCGGCCACACGCGCTACTCAACGTCGGGTTCAGCGAACTGGACTGCGGCACAGCCCGTCTTTCGCTCGGCCGGCGCGTCGGGCTTTGCTCTGGCCCACAACGGAAATCTGACGAACACCAATGAGCTCGCCGAATCAATCGGCATGGAGTTCACCTCGCTGCTGTCGGACTCGGACCTCGTGGCGGAGATGCTCGCCCTCGAAGTCAACGCCGGCTCGTCGTTCGATGCGGCGCTGAAGACGGTGCTGGGACAGGCCGAAGGCGCCTTTTCGATGGTCATCCTCGAAGCGCACAAGGTGCACGCCGTTCGCGACCCGTACGGCTTTCGTCCACTCTGTCTCGGCCAGTTCGGCACCGACGACGCCCCCGAGGGATGGATTGTCGCATCCGAGTCGCCCGCGCTCGATGTGGTGGGCGCGCGATTCGTGCGCGAGATCGCTCCAGGTGAGCTCGTCACCATCACCAAAGATGGCGTGACGTCAACCCAGCTGCTGGAGCCGGCTGCCGGCACCCAGAAGCTCTGCATCTTCGAGTTCGTCTACTTCGCCCGTCCCGACGCCTATCTCATGGGCCACCAGGTGCACACCACGCGCCGGCGCATGGGTGAGCTGCTCGCGTCCCAATCGAGCGTTGAGGCCGACCTCGTGATGGGCGTGCCCGACTCGGGCGTACCGGCCGCCGAGGGGTACGCCAAGGCCTCGGGCATTCCCTTCGGCTACGGACTCGTGAAGAACCGTTACATCGGGCGCACCTTCATCGCGCCCGACCAGAAAGCGCGCTCGGCCACCGTGCGGCGCAAGTTCAATCCGTTGCGCGAGAACATCGAAGGACAGCGGCTCGTCGTGGTCGATGACTCCATCGTGCGCGGCACGACCACGAAGGCGCTCGTGACCATGCTGCGCGACGCGGGGGCGGCCGAGGTGCACCTTCGGATCTCCTCACCGCCCTTCGTGTCGCCGTGCTTCTACGGCATCGACACGCCTACTCGCGATGAGCTGCTCGCGGCGAACCACACGATCGAGGAGATGAATGACTTCATCGGCTCGGACTCGCTTGAGTACATCACGCTCGCCAACCTGCGCGCGGCGATTCAGCTCAATGGTGAATGCTGCGACGCGTGCCTCACGGGTTCGTACCCGGCGCCGATCCCGGTGGCGATCGGCGCGGTGGGTAGCCGCTGGTGAGTCGACTGCTCGATATCGCCGGCGCGCGAACCTACGCCGGCGCGGGAGTCTCCATTGAAGCGGGCGACGAGGCCGTCGAGCGGATCAAAAAGAGCGTCGATTCGACGTTTCGCGAGGGCGTGCTCGGGGGGATCGGTGGATTTGGCGGACTCTTCGCTCTGGGAGAGAAGTACCAAGAGCCCGTGCTGGTGGCGTCCGCCGATGGCGTCGGCACGAAGCTCGAGGTGGCCCGCCTGCTCGGTCGATACGACACCGTCGGCATCGACCTCGTTGCCATGCTGGTCGATGACCTCGTCTGTGTCGGCGCGGAGCCGCTCTTCGTCTTGGACTATCTGGCCGTCGGGTCCCTCAATCCCCAGGTCGTCGAAGTGCTGGTCGCGGGAATCGCCGAAGGATGCCGTCAGGCGCACGCGGCGCTGCTCGGGGGTGAGACGGCCGAGCACGGCGGGGTCATGAAACCGGACGATCTCGATGTCGCCGGCTTCGCGCTCGGGGTCGTCGAACGCCGCGAAGTTCTCTCCTCGGAGCGCACGCGCGACGGCGACGTGCTGCTCGGTCTGCACTCGCCCGGACTTCGATCGAACGGCTACACGCTCGCCCGTGAGGTACTGGTGAGCGACGCCTCCTCGCTCGCGCAACCCGCCTACCCGGGTGCCTCGCGCACGCTCGGCGACGAGCTGCTCGTGCCCTCGGTGATCTACGCGCCGTTCGTGGTGGCGTTGCGCGATGAGTTCGGAGCGGGCGTGCACGCCGCCGCTCACATCACGGGCGGTGGCATCGTCGGCAACGTCGCGAGGCTCCTGCCCCCGGACCTTGACGCCGTGATCGACATGGAAGCGTTCTCCACCCCAGAGATCTTCTTCGAGATCCAGCGTCGCGGCCCGGTGTGCGCCGAGGAGATGGTGCGCGTCTTCAACTGCGGACTCGGCATGGTCGTCGCCCTCGATCCGAGCGCCGCCGAGGCGGCCCTCACGCTCGCGCGCGCCAGTGGCGTCAGCGCCTCCCTCGTCGGGGTGCTGCGTCCCGGCGCCGGAGAGGTGGTGCTCACGTGAGCGAGGCTCGTGAACGGATTCGTGAGCACCTGCTGGAGCACTCGGTCAAGCGCGGTGAGTTCGTGCTGAAGTCGGGGCGCCGCTCAACGTGGTTCATCGATTCGAAGCAGACCATCTGCGCCCCCGAGGCGATGGTCGATCTCGCCACGCTGGTGCTCGACGCCGTCCCCGCCAGCGCGACGGCGATCGGCGGGCTCACCATGGGCGCCGACGGGGTCAGCTTCATCACCGCCGGGGTGGCCGCGACCCGGGGTCGTGCGCTGCGGGCATTCAGCGTGCGTAAAGAGGTGAAGGATCACGGAGGAGGCGGACGCATCGCGGGCGTGCTCCTTCCCGGCGACCGGGTGGTCATCACCGAAGACACGGTCACTCGCGGCACCAGCCTTCTCGAAGCGGTGCACGTCGCCCAGGCTGCGGGGGCCGAGGTTGTCATGATCCTGGCGATCGTCGATCGTGGCGGCACGGCGCGCGCGATGACCGCCAAAGAAGGGCTGGAGTTCAGGGCGCTCTTCAGCGCCCCTGATCTCGGCTTCGACTACGAAGGCGCATAGTCGCCCGCGAGCACGCTCAGCACCCGACGGCGCCACTCGTAGAGGAGCGGCGCACGCTCTTCGGGCGTGTGGCCGAATCGCAAGATCACCGCGTCGAGCGCCGGCACCACGCTGATCTGCTGACCCTCATAGCCGCTCGCCCAGTAGGTGCCGTACTCATCACCGGTGACCCACCACTGCCACGAGTAGTAGGCGCCGGTCTCCTGGTCAACGCTCAAGGGAATCTGCGCCGTCTCCGCCCACTTGCGCGAGATGATTCGACAGCCGTCCCACTCCCCACCGCGTAAGTAGAGCAGGCCGAACTTCGCGAAGTCGAGTGCCGTCGCGTGCACGTAGCTGGAGGCGACGAAGACCCCGTGCTCGTCGAAGGTGGGCTCGGCGCTCGTCATGCCGAGCGGTCCGAAGAGTCGCTGATCGAGGTAGGTGCGGTAGGCGTCTGCGTAGCCGACGATGTCGGCCACGACGCGGCTCAAAATGTTGGTCGTACCGGACGAGTAGTTGAACACCGTCCCCGGTTCGTGGGCGAGTGGCAGACTCGCGGCGAACCCCGCCATGTCGCGCTGACCGTCACCAAAGAGCATCTCGATGACGTGGCTCGGCTCACCCAGCACGTACGCCTCGTTGAACGCGAGGCCGTCGCGCATCGCCAAGAGATCGCGCAGGCGAATCTGGTGACGAGGGTCGCGTTCGTCGCTCCACTCCGGAACCGGCGCCACGTCGTCGGGGTCCAATTCACCCGCGTCGACGAGGGTGCCGACAATGCAGTGCAGCATCGACTTCGCCATGGACCACGAGATCAGCGGGCTCTCGTTGGTGATGGGCTCGGCCGGTCGATCGAAATATTCGCGCACGCCGCCGTATCGCTCGGCGACGACGGACCCGCCTTGCACGACGACCACGGCGTTGGTGATGGCGAGGCTCTCCTCGGTGAACATCTCATCAACGACGGCGTCGAGCTGGTCGTGGCGAGGGTGCCTCGCTCGCGGCCACTCAGCGGTAGGCCAGTCGACACCCGCCGAAGCGTTGACGAACGACGGCGTGATCAGCGGCAACGTGGTGTCGGTCATGGTCAACCCCATTGATACACGATGTATCCAGGCCGCGACGTCACAATCACTTTCTAGTTTTTCCTCATGGATCAGCCCGACCGTGTGATTGCCCATTTCGTGTATCGCTCAATACCGTCTCCGAGGAGCCATGGCGTGAGCATCATGCTGGTGGCGCGCTTGCACGGGTCCAACGTCGTCGCCCGCGTGAATCCTCTGGGACGGGGTGCGAAGGAGCGACCGGCGGGAGAGAGTCGCGGACTCGACGTGCTGGGCCCCTGGACCACGACATCCAGCCGACGCTACGCGAAGGCTCGCGTCGCCCTACACCGCTCGTAGCGAAAGTGGCGGGCGCCACGGAGTGGTCGAGACCGGCGTCGATCCGGTGACCTCACGCTTTTCAGGCGCGCGCTCTACCAACTGAGCTACTCGACCTCCTCGTCACCCCACGGGGGTGTCGAGCGGACCTGACGGGATTTGAACCCGCGACCTCCGCCTTGACAGGGCGGCGTGCACTCCGAGCTGCACCACAGGTCCTCGGTGTTCCCGAGGCGAACCCCGAGACGCGAAGTACCATCCTATCCGTTGGAGAGAGGCCCCTCTCGAGGGGTCGCTACTCCTCGTCGTCGAGCTTCTCCGATTTCAAGACCAAGCAGAACGGGTGCCCGACGGGGTCGAGGAAGACTCGAAAGGTGTCGCCCGGTTGATGAGCCGCCTTCGCCGCGCCCACGCGCATGGCGTGCGCTTCACCCTCGTCGAGGTCGTTGACGCAAAAATCGAGGTGCAGCTGCTGGGGGACCGGCCCTTCGGGCCAGGTGGGAGCGAGGTAGGACTCAACCTTCTGAAAGCCCAGCACGCTGCGACCGTCTTCCACCAGCTCGATCCACTCGACGTCTTCTGGTTTGAAGTCGCCGAGGGGTTCCACCTCGAGGCCGGTGAGAGCAGCGTAGAAGTCGGCCAGGGCAATCGGGTCGGGGCAGTCGAGGGCGACCACGCCGAGCTCGAGATTTGCGGGTACGTTCGTCATGACCTCACGCTTCGGGGAGCTCGCCACCGCGCATGACGGTCATCGTGGTGCCGTTCACCGGCTCGGTGAAGATGCTGATGGCGCTCCCCGGCACCGGCATCTCTTCTACGAGAATGGCGCCCCCGTGTCGAGTGACGACCTCGCGGGCACGCTCCAGTGAGTCAACGACGTAGATGGGCATCCACTGAGCGGGCTGTCCGTTGGCGTTCGACAGACTCGCGTACCAGTTTTCGCCGTTCGTGAGCACGCTCATGCCCTCGTCGACCGGAGCCAGCTGGTGCCCACTCCACTTCAGGTAGAACGCGGTGGCGCGCGAAGGATCGGAGGACGTCTGGTCGAACCAGCCGGCGGCGTTGACCTCGTGCATCACGCCGAATCCGTGAAAGGTTCCGGGTTGCCAGAGTCCGAAGGTGGCCCCGACCGGATCGATCAGGACCGCCATCGAACCGAGGTCCATCACGCTCATGCTCGGCACCACGACGGTCGCGCCGTCGTCGGTGGCGCGAGCAATGGCTTCGTCGATGTTCGACGTCGAGAAGTACGACGTCATCGTGCCGCGACCACCCTCCATGATCCCCAGCCCGAAGACCGGCAGGTCTTGGGACATCGCGAGGGCGTAGTGGCCCATCTCGGGGCCGCCCAGCTGCCAGGTCCAATCAAACAGCGCACTGAGGAACGCGCGCGTTGCGTCGTGCTCTTCCTCGGTCCCAACCATCTTGTCCACCCAACACGGCATGGCGTCATCGAAGCGTGAGAATTTCGTCATGGCGACATCATGTCAGGTCGGCCATCTGCTGGCCAGCGAATTTTTCGCGACGTCCATCGTCGCTCCTCGCTCGCTGAGGCGCGGAGGTGTTTATGATGCCAGGAAGTCCTCAATGCAAAGGGAGTGAAATGCCAACACGTAAGGCACGTACCACGTGGACCGGCGGTCTTCAAGACGGGTCCGGTCGAGTAGAGCTGGTGAGCAGTGGAGTAGGCACGTTTGATGTCTCCTTTCCGAAGCGCGCCGCCGAAGACGCTGATGGCACGACGAGTCCCGAAGAGCTGATCGCGGCGGCGCACAGCGCGTGCTACTCGATGGCCCTGTCGAACGCTCTCGCGACGGCGGGAGGAACTCCCGAGTCGCTCGTGGTGGATGTCGAGGTGCGACTGGGTCCGGATCCCGCTGGCGGCTTTCGAATCCCCGACATCATGATCCACGTGCGTGGCAAGGTGCAGGGACTCGACGAAGCGGCCTTCGTCAAGGCGGCTGAGGAAGCGAAGGCGGGATGCCCCGTCAGCAAGGCGCTGACCGGAACGACCATCAATCTCGACGCAGCGCTCGCCTAAGCGAGCAGTTCGCCAGACGCCCGATCAGTTATCGCGGGCGATCTTCTCGAGCGCGGGAAGCGCTGCTTCGATGGTCTGACGTTCCTTGGCACTGAGACGCGTGAGCATGCTCGAAATGTCGAGCGTGCGCTCACGCTTCAGCTCGGTCAGCTCCGCACGCCCGGATTCACTCAAGTTCACGAGCGACGCTCGCTTGTCGTTCGGATCGACAGAGCGTTCGAGGAGCTCGAGCTCCTCGAGGCTGGCGACCACCCTGGTCGCCGCCGACGCGCCCAGAGATTCGTAGGTGGCGAGGACGCTGATGCGCATCGGACCGTACTCCTCGATCGTCGACAGCGCGGAGACTTGTGAAGGGGTGAGCCGGGAGCGGCCGCGACGGCGGAGCGTGCGTATCAGTCGTGTGAGGGTAAGGCGCAGCCGGTCGGCACTGGCGACGTCTGGTGACAGCATGACGGAACTCAACGGACCACCTCTCCCTCGATCGCCACCTCGCCGGGCACCGCGCCCGAGCTGGTGGCGAGATCTTCCTCGTGCCGCATGATCGAGGGTTGCTGGGCGACGAAGCGCTTCCCGCGGAAGGCGGAGGCGAGTGCGCCCAGGAGCGACATGGCGATCGCCACGCTAAAGACAATCTCGAGGCCATGGTGGAACGGACTCTCGAGGAGGTTAGGGAAGAACTTCTTGCCGGTGAGCGTCGTCCACTGGGCGAGGGTCACGTGGGTCGAGCTCTGGGAGACCAGGAGGCTCTTCAGCGGATTGAAGCCAAGGAAGGACGAGAACAGCGTTCCGACCGCGGGCAGGCTCGAGACGCTGTGGGCTTGGGCCGCGGCCACGCCGTGGGAGGTCAGGCCATGGAACATCGACTTGGGTAAGGTGCGCGTGAGTCCCACGATCATCAGCGAGAAGAAGACGCCGATCGAAAGCACCATACCGGTGTTCATGAAGGCCGCTTGGATGCCCGCCGCACCACCACGCTGTTCGGCGGGCACCGAGTTCATCACCGCAGCGGAGTTCGGCGCGGAGAACATGCCTCCGCCCACCCCGTTCGCACCGATCAGCACGGCGAAGATCCAGTAGGGGAAGTTCGTGGGCAACAGCAAGAGCCCAAGGAAGCTCGCGGCGAAGATGACGAGCCCCGTAGTGGAGAGCACGCGCGCGCCGTGGCGGTCGGAGAAGTAACCCGAGATGGGCCCGGCGAGGAGGAAGCCCACCGTGAGCGGCAACAGGGCGATGCCGGCCCAGAGCGGAGTATCGGAGTAGTTGTAGCCGTGCAGCGGCAACCAGATGCCCTGGAGCCAGATGATGAGCATGAACTGCAGCCCGCCTCGAGCGATGGCAGTCAAGAGACCCGCGGCGCTGCCCATGAAGAATGCGCGGATTCTAAAGAGGCGAAGGTTGAACATCGGTGCTTCGACCTTGGACTCGATGACGAGGAAGGCGGCGAGGAAGACGACGGCGATGGCAAAGGCGCTCAGCACGAGCGGCGAAGCCCAGCCCATGCCGCTGTTCCCGTAGGGCTCGATGCCGTAGACGATGGCGACGAGCAGCGAGGTGAGCCCGACCGCGAAGGTGAGGTTTCCCCACCAGTCGATCTTCGCGGCAGAGCGAATCCCGTTGTCGCGCAGGCTGAGGTAGCTCCAGACCGTGCCGATGATGCCAAAGGGCACCGAGACCCAAAAGACGAGGCGCCAGTCGACGATCGAAAGAAGGCCACCGGCGATGAGGCCG
Organism: uncultured Acidimicrobiaceae bacterium; assembly: GCA_963848345.1. Classification (GTDB taxonomy): domain Bacteria; phylum Actinomycetota; class Acidimicrobiia; order Acidimicrobiales; family RAAP-2; genus RAAP-2. The sequence continues at coordinate 135,046 of CAWKDF010000001.1, forward strand.
ATGAACGATCCGCCAATCGCCGCGATCTGGTTGACCCCCATAGCGAGTCCGCGCTGATTGACCGGGAACGCGTCGACGAGAATCGCGGCGGCGTTCGCGAAGAGCATGGCGCCCCCGACGCCTTGGACCAAGCGCCAGATCACCAGCCAGAGAGCACCCGAACTGCCATTGAAGGGATCGAGGGCGAGCAGCACCGACGCAAACGAGAACACGGCGAAACCGAGGTTGAAGATGCGAACGCGCCCGACGATGTCCCCGAGTCGCCCGAGGCTGATGACGAGCACTGCGGTGACGAGCAGGTAGCCCATGAGCACCCAGAGCAGGTAGCCCACGTTGCCCGACGCCAGGGGATTGATGTGGATGCCGCGAAAGATCGCCGGCAGCGAGATCAAGATGATCGACGAGTTGATGGTCGCCATGAACATGCCGAGAGTGGTGTTCGTGAGGGCGATCCACTTGTAGCGATCGTGGTGTGCTTCCTTCAGTGCGTTCATAGGCGAGACCGTTCGGCTTGGGGGGAGTTAGTTGCTTATTATCAAGCAAGTATATGGGGTGGCGTTGGGGACCGTGACGAGTCCCCGCGTTTCAGTGGAGCGAGATCGATCCGTCGGCGGCGAGAGGAAAGCCCGGATTGTGGGCCACTTCCCACGGATGACCGTCGACGTCTCGAAAGACGCCGGAGTATCCGCCCCAGAAGGTCGGTGCCCCCGAACGCACGATCATCGCCCCCGCGCACGCCGCCTCTTCCAAGACCCGGTCAACGTCTTGCGGAGAGGCGACGTTGTGGGCGAGCGTGACACTGCTCGAGACGCCGTCGTCGCTCACACCGGAGTCGGCCGCGAGCGACGCGCGATCCCACAGCGCGACAATCATGCCGCCGGCTTGAAAGAAGACGACGTCGTCCCCCTCGGACTCCCCGGTCCATCCGAGTGCTTCGTAAAAGGCACGAGCACGCGACACGTCCGCAACACCCAACGTCACCAACGACACCCGCTGCTCCACCCGCCCAGTATGGCCTCCAAGGCAGGCGCTCGTCGAGGGTGCGCTAGAACGATGGGCGTGACAATCACTCGAATTCCCGTCGTGTCGGTACCCGTCTCCGATCAGGATCGCTCGCTCTCGTTCTACGTGGATGTTCTCGGCTTCGCGCTCATCGATGACGTGCCGATGGGGCCAGTTCGCTGGGTGCGGGTGGCGCCTCGCGGTGCGCAGACGTCACTGACGCTCGTGACCTGGTTCCCGACCATGGCGCCGGGGGCGCTGAAGGGCCTGGTGCTCGAGACCGACCAGCTGAACGATGACGTCGCAGCCCTGCGCGCCAAGGGGCTCGAGGTCGGCGAGGTGGAAGAAGCATCGTGGGGGAAGTACGTCGAGTTTGACGATCCTGACGGCAACGGCATTGTGCTGCGTGAAGCCGACGGTCGTTGATGTCGAGCCATACCGCGACCGTCGACAAGTATCTCGAAGCGATCTACTACATCGCGGCAGAAGGCGAGGTCGTGCGCCCGAGTCGGCTCGCGTACTGGCTCTCGGTGAGCGCTCCTACCGTCAGTGACGCGCTGGCGCGCATGAGGCGCGACGGGTGGATCGAGATCGGCTCGGACCGAAGCGTGACGCTGACGGAAAACGGCCGAGCGACCGCCACGAGTCTCGTGCGACGCCATCGCATCCTCGAGCGCTGGCTCACGGATGTGCTCGGCTTCGACTGGGCGACGGCTGACGTCGAAGCCGATCGAATCTCCTCTGCCATCTCGGACGCGGTGGTCGATCAGATCGACGCGACGATGGGCTCGCCTCGCACGTGCCCACACGGCAACGCGATTCCCGGACGGGAAGCTCCTTATGGCGTGCTCGTCGCGCTGGCCGATCTCGAACCCGGTACCCCGGCGATCGTGCGGCGAATCTCCGAAGTGGCAGAACACGATGCGCCCGCACTGCTTTCCATGCTCGCCGAGCACTTGATTCACGAGGGCAGCGAAGTGCGCGTCACCCCCTCCGAGGTTGCCCCCGACGAGGTCGCTCTGAGCGTCGGTGGCGAGCCGTTCTCGCTCTCGCTTGAAGCGGCGCGACTCATCTGGGTCGAAGCGCGGAGCTGACTCGGTCCAGCGCGACGCGCTAGGCCATACTGACTGACGTGGAGGAGTTCCCAAGCCCGATGATGCCGATAGCGTCACGGGCCGAGGTGTTCGTGCGCTATCTCGACTTCTATCGCTCCGTCGTGATGGGGAAGGTCGAGCGGTTGAGCGATCGCGACCTTCGCTCGAGCCGCTTGCCGAGCGGCTGGACGCCCCTGGAGCTCGTTCGGCATCTCACGTTCGTGGAGATGAGGTGGCTCGAGTGGGGCTTCGAGGGTCGCCAGGTCGAGGATCCGTGGGGCGACAACCGAGATGGTCGATGGTTCGTCGGCGACCGTGAGTCGCGTGAGGACCTGGTCGAGGCCCTGCGGGCGCAAGGGGTTCGAACTCGCCAGATCATTCGAGCGAACGAGCTCGGTACGGTCGGGAAACCCGGTCCTCGCTGGGACGGCGGTGATCCCGCCACGCTGGAGCGCATCTTGTTCCATCTGCTCCAGGAATACGCGCGTCACGCGGGACATTTGGATGTGGTGGTCGAGCTCGCGGGCGGCCCTGAGGGCGAGTCCGCATAACCCCGCTAGGGCGGACTGAACATTTTCCACCCCCGCCCGGTATTCGTCTACGGCAAGGGTGCAGTGGAGGAGATTCGGCATGAGGCTTTCGTCGGCTGGGGCGTGTGAGGGACCGTGAGATCTCGTCATCTCGCGTCCGATCAGGTGTCCGAAGCCGGCGTGAGCGATGAGCGCACGTTCGTTGGTGCTGGACCATCACCGGGTGATCGAATGGACCTCGTGAAGACGTCCCGAGACGGTGCGCTCGAAGCAGCCGACGAAGCGGGACTGCGCGAGGCGTTCCTGGCACACGGGGGCGAGATGTTCGGCTTCGCTCGTCGATCGCTGAACTCGACCCAAAACGCGGAAGACGTGGTGCAAGAGACCTTTTCGCGGGCCTGGCGCTCGCGCGCTCGATTTGATCCGACACTCGGATCGCTGCGCACGTGGCTCTTCGCCATTGAGCGCAGGGTCATCTACGACGTGAGCGCACAGGTCACGAAGAACGCCGTCACCTCGATCGACCGGGTCGGCGAACGCGCCGGTGAGGACACCATCGAACGCGCGATGCTCGGCTGGCAGATTGAATCGGCGCTCCAACGACTCGACCCCGACCATCGCATGATCGTTACGGAGCTGTACTTCAATGGCCGCAGCGGTCGCGAAGTGGCAGAGCTGTACGGCCTCCCCGAGGGCACGGTGCGCAGTCGGGCGTTCTACGCGCTGAAGATGCTTCGGCTCTTGCTGGAGGAGGAGGGATGGAACCAGTGAACAGAGAATCGTGCGAAGCCTGGCGCGAACTGATCGCGATGGGACTGTTCGACGACCTCACGCCCGAAGAGCTGACCGGCCTCAACGCGCATCTAGAAGGCTGCCTCGCCTGCCAGGACGTCGCTCGTGAACTCGCCGAGACCGCCGCCCTGCTTCAGTTCGTTGATCCCGCGGCGGTCGAGCCCACCGCTCGCGTGTCGCCCGAGCTGAGCGAGCGAGTGCTGGGTGATCTTCGCCGAGCGGGCGAGCGCGAGCGACGCCGCCGTCGCACGGGGGTCGTCTCGCTCTGCCTTGCGGGTGCTGCGGCGGCAGCGCTGGTGCTCGTCCTCGTCCTGTCGAATGGAGGTCCGGCGGTGACCTCGCGCACGGTGGCGCTCAAGGGGTCCTCCTCCGTGACCGCGAAGGCGCTCCTGGTCGACGAGCCCTGGGGCACCTCGCTGACGCTGAGCGAGAAGGGCCTGCCCGGTGGCGAGGTGTACACCGTGTCGATGAAGACCGCGAAGGGTGCATGGTGGACGGCGGGCACCTATCGATCAGTCTCGGGAACCACGGTGAGCGCGACGATGTCGTGCGCCGTGTCGTTTCAGCACATCACCGGGCTTCGTGTGGTGAATGCGCAGGGCTACACCGTGCTCACGAGCTTCGGTCCAGGCGCTTCGTACCAGTGAGGCTCCTCGGCAGAGGAGCTGTGCGAGCATGGGGCGTGCGGTACCGCAAAACCCTTCGTTTGGCGATCGGCCTCGCACCGCTGGCGGCGCTCGTTGCGGCGCTGAGCCCAGCGATCGATGCGCGTGCTGACTCGCCTCATGGGCAGGTGATCACCGTGGAGGCCACGACGGCGCTCTCCCAGACCGCCGTGGTTCGCACCTGGACACGGACCGCAGGTGGGCGCTACGTGCAGGTCTTTCCGGCCGACGTTGCCTACGTCGGCGTGAACGGCGTTCGAGCGACGAGAGAAGGCCTCGGACGAACTCCGGTCGGCGTCTTTACGCTCACCCAAGCGTTCGGCAATCAGCCCGACAACGGAACGCGACTGCCCTACATCCACGTCGGTCCGCGCGACTGGTGGGACGAGAATCCGGCTTCTCCTCACTACAACCAGCTCGTGGTGAGCACGGTGTCGCCCGGCGGCAATTCGGAGAACCTCTACGACGCGGGTGAGGCGTACGCCCACGCGGTCGTGATCAACTACAACGTGAACCCGGTCATAAAGGGCGCGGGTAGCGGATTCTTCCTTCACGTGAGCTTCGGTGCGCCGACCGAAGGCTGTGTCGCGATTCCGCTCGGGGACCTCAACCGCGTGATGCGTTGGCTGAACCCCTCCGCGGATCCGGTGATCAGCATTGGCGTCGGTCGCGCGGCGCTCTCGATCGTGCGAGAGAGTGGCTAGCTCGATTCGCTCGACGCCCCGGGCGTCTCCGCCTGAATGAGGGCCCACGCGCGGGTGAGCGCAATCAGGAACGACGCGAAGATGATGTAGCAGAGTCCGTTCACGATCCATGAAGTGTGTGGTCGCGCGATGAGTGCCACTCCTCCGGCGAACTGCGCCAGATAGTTGAGGGTGCTCAGCACGAGCACCCGATACTGCGTCGGGCCGAGCGCGCGCGAGTGCAGCTTCCACGTGGTGAAGAGGCAGGCCAGCGCGAGGGCCACCATGCCGACGCCGATGTTGGTAGACGGAACGATGGCGAGTAGCGAGAGCGAGAAGGCATTCACCAGCCCGGTGAAGCTGCTGCCCGCGAGCGTCTTCACCTTGGCGGAGGACCTGGCGCCAAAGACCAGGTCGGTCCGCAGGGAAATTGCGACGAACAAGAGGCCGATCATGGCCCCGGCCGCCCCGGCGGAGGTGATCATGAACTCCACGTACGACGACGGGACCACGGCGCTTCCTTCGTTCGCTTGCTACGACATTACTGATCGAGTTGTTCGCCGTCGGTCTTGATCAAAGACTGAACGTTGTGTCGGCAGCGACCACTCACCGTGCCGCCCGCCCGTGACGCCGGAGAGGAGATAATGAGGAGACAGTCGAAGAACGGAGCGTCATGTCGGATCGACCATCAATTTACGAATTCGTCGGCGGGGCACCCGCGTTCTTCGCATTGGCGTCGGCCCTCAACGAGCGCTGCCTCGCCGACCCCGTGCTCAATCATCCGTTCTCCCACGAAGGTCATCCTGAGCACCTGGCGCGACTGGCTGGATACCTCGGAGAAGTGTTTGGAGGACCGGCGACGTACTCCGATCTTGGAGGACACTCCGCGATGCTTTCGATTCACTCGAGCACGGGCGCCGACGAAGACCTGGGAGCGCGCTTCGTCGTCTGCTTCGATCGAGCCGTTGAGGACGCGAAGTTCCCCCAAGATCCGGCGCTGCGTCGAGTCCTCCACGACTACATGACCTGGGCGACCCGTGAGGTTCACCAGTACTCGCCACAGGGTTCTACGGTGCCGCCCACACTCGACATGCCTCGATGGTCGTGGGACGGACCAGTGAGTAGCGTGGTCGATCAGCCCCAACGGAGGTTGCCGTGACCACTCCCCATCGCTCCGAGGTCTTTTCGTTCGCCCATGACGTCGTCGAAGGGGACGCCGCACGCGATCCCATCTTCGCGACCGGTGCCGGCATTACCGCCTACGACGACCAGCTGCCCGACTTCTCTCCCGAGGGAACCCGTCGTCACGTGGAAGCGACGCGAACCGCACTGAGGGAGCTCTCGTCACTGTCGGCGAACGACGATATTGATCGCCTCGCGGTGTCGGTCATGGAGGAGCGGCTAGCGACCCGCCTCACGCTCCTCGAATCCGGCGAATCGGAGCGCGTGTTCTCCGTCATCTGGTCACCGCTCTCGGATATCCGTCAAGTCTTTGAGCTGATGGGCAGCGACAGCGAGGACGAGCGCCGCGCGATCGCACGACGCCTCGATCAAATACCCGTCGCGATTGCGAGCTGGCGACGCACCATCGAGGCGCTCGCGGAGCGCCACGAGCTTCCCGCTCGTCGACACGTTCTCGGCGTGGCGGAGCAAGCCGCCATCTACGCGACGGGGAGCTTCGCTCGTTTTGCCGAGCGCGTGGCACCCGGAGCGGCTGAGGACAGCGAGCTGGCTCGCGCGGCGCGACGGGCCGACGGAGCGTGTGGCGAGCTCTCACGGTGGCTGAGCGACGTCGTCGCGCCGCGCGCGGGCGAGGTCGATGCGTGCGGCGCCGAGCGTTACGGCGTCTGGTCGAAGAACTACAACGGCGCGGTGCTGGATTTTGAGGAGCTCTACGCCTGGGGATGGGAAGATCTTCGCCGCATCAACGAGCGGATGTGGGAGATCGCTGGCGAGCTGCTACCTCACGCGTCGAGCCTGGTCGAGGTCTCGGACTTCCTCGAGCACGACCCGTCGCGCCTCGTGCACGGCACCGAGGAGCTGTTGGCGAGGTTGATCGCCTTCACCGCGCGCAGTGTCGAAGAGCTGGACGGCGTTCACTTCGACATCGATCCGCGCATCCGGTTTTGCGACGCACGACTGGCTCCCGAAGGATCGGCCGCCGCGCCGTATTACATTTCACCGAGCGAGGACCTCTCGCGGCCCGGCACGACGTGGTTCCCTACGCTCGGCGCCACCACGTTTTCGTGGTGGAGCATTCCCTCGACCTGGTACCACGAAGGCGTCCCGGGCCACCACCTCCAAGGCGCCACCTCGATGCTCAAGGCCGATCGCCAGAGCCGCTTTCACCGGCTTGAAGCGTGGACGAGCGGATACGGCGAGGGCTGGGCACTCTACGCCGAACGCCTCATGGACGAGCTCGGGTACTTCGAGGACCCTGGCGAAGAGATGGGCTTTCTCTCGAGCCAAGCCCTGCGCGCGGCGCGCGTCATGGTTGACATCGGCCTGCACCTGCAGCTGCCAGCGCCCGGTGACCTCGGCGAGCTCGCCGGTCTCGGTGATTGCGCGGGCGCGGTGTGGACTCCCGAGATGGCCGTCGCGGTGCTCGATCAACGCGCCCTGCAGCCCCACGAGATGTCGGTCTCCGAAGTGGAGCGCTATCTCGGTATGCCCGCCCAAGCCATCTCGTACAAGGTGGGCGAGCGCGCCTGGTTACGTGCCCGAGAGGACGCACGCGAACGTCTGGGCGGCGCGTTCTCCCTCAAGCGATTTCACGCGTACGCACTGGCGCTCGGACCGCTCGGACTCGACGCGCTCGAAGACGAGCTTCGTCGGTGGGACGGCGACTGACGAGTCAGTCGCGCGAGACGTCCCACTGGTGGTGTAAGAGATCGTGGATGGCGTAGCGCACCAGTGTCTCAACGGTGAAGTGGCTGCCGTTCGAGCGGGTGCCGGGGCGTGACCACTCGTCGGGAGTGATCGCGCTGACGCGCTGGGCGAACTGGTCCGCCGCGATGACCAACTCGGCGCCAACGATGGCAGGGTCCTGCTCCCCATAACGCTCGTCGACGGCGGTCTCGTCTTGGTCCCAGTTCTGAAACAGAGGATCATCATCGCTCAGCATTGACGCGAGACGCCCGTCCATGACGTGATAGACGTCGCGCACGTGGCATCCGTATTCGAGGTCGGACCAGCGCTCTTCATCGGTACGGATCTCAACGTCCTCACGCGCCAAGACCGTCGCCCACGCACTCGCGCAGTCGAGCAGCACCTGGGCGAACCCGTCTCGGGGAAAGTTGGCGGGGTCGAAGCCGCACTCCGGACACGGGCGCTCGAGCACCCAGGTCCAGTCCTTCGCGTCTGGGGTGAGGGGCACGCGCCTACTGCTCGTCGGATGATTCGACGTCACGGCGGCGTCGGCCGAGCAGCCACAAGAACGCTCGTCCGACTCGGCCGAGGTCGCTGCTGCGATGTCGCGCTTCGTCGTGATCGACGCGTGATCCGTACAGACCACCGCTCGACTCAGAGAGTCCCGCGAGCGGCAGGTTGTCCGGCTCGAGACCTCGAGGTACTTTGCCCAGTCTGCGCCGTGGTTTGCGTGGTTTGTCGCCGGATGCACCCATGGCGAGAGTCTCGCACACGACACGAGAGATTGGCTATCGATGCACGCCGTAGCGGGCAAAGAGGTGCACTCCAATGAATATCCACATCAGCCAGAGGAGCGCCCGCCCGAGGACGTGCGTGGCGATCCGGGCACCGATCTCGCAGAGAGAGGAGACGCGGTGGGATTCACGTCGCGAGAGTAGCTCCGCGACGAGAGCAGCGACGAGGAGAGCGATCCAGGCGATGGTCCCGGTCACTCGAGCCCTCGGTGACGAAAGTGGAAGAGCCGATGGAGCGGACGCGCACCGACGGCGAGCCACACCACGAACAGCACGAAGCGTCCCCAGTGCGGAACGAGCAAGTGGTCCACGGTGGTGCTGAGCGTGGGCACGACCTTGGATCGACCGCCCAGTCCCAGCCCAATCGATTCGAGGGCGAGCGCCGAGATCGCGATGGCGATCCAGGGGGCCGATCGACGTCTCGTCGCCAACGAGCAGCGGCCGCGGTAGTAGTTCGTGACGTCGATGCGCGAGAGGGAAAAACCGCCGAGGCGTGCGTAGAGGAACAACGCGAGGAGCGACGGGACGGTGAGCAACACGTACGCGGGGACGCTGAAGGAGCGCACACCCGTGGCGAACCAGGCGTACGCGAGTGCCGCGAGTACCGTCAGCGCGGCGCCGACACGGCGACGGATCGAGCTCGTCATCGGGTTCTGGTGACTACGACGCCTGCGAGAGGAGTCCCTTCAGCAACGACTTGGTGATGATCGTCGCGCCGGTGGGTGCCACGATGCTGTCGCTGTTGTGGGTGACGGTCGCCTGCAGCCCGACGCTGGCGTTGCCTTGGTTGCCGTTGGGCGCCGTGATGGTGATGGAGCCGCCGGTTGCTGTCGCCCCCGACATCGTGAGGGTGATGGTGTAGTTGCCCTTGACGGCGCCCGGGTGCAGGGTCGTTCCCGCCACGCTTTCGATGGTCGGCAGCACGGAGGTCACGACGTTCGCGAGCGAGCCCGTCTGAGAGAATCCGCCATCTGGCAGTGTGGTGTACGGCGTTGTGTTGATGAGCTTCGAGATCGCGTCGATGATCTTCTTGGCGGCGGCCTGGTCCTGCGCGCTCTCGGCCGGGGAAGCGCTCGTGGCGGGAATCTCCGAATCGATGAAGCTCTTTGGCAGTTCGAACCAGCGACCGCCCAGGACGAGCTGCAAGGCGCTCACCTCGGAGCTCGGCAACGTCAACGTGGGGATGCTCGACAGCGCACCGACATTGATGAAGACGTAGACGTTGCCGTCGACTTCGCGTATGTCGCCAAGGGACTGCGTGCCGACGTTGACCGTGATCTCGGAGTTGGCCGTCACACCCGCCTGCGAGAGCGCACCACCAGTCGGATTCGAGTACTCCATGTCGATCGACATCGCGCTCAGCACCTGCTGGGCTTGCGCAGTGCCGGGGCCCGACACGGTGCCGGTGAGGTGGATCTGCACGTCGGGCGATGAACCAAGCGAAGAGACGGCAGAGTGAATGGTCGCCGTTGCCCCACAGGCGGACAGTCCGAGCGACGCCACGACGAATCCGGCAATCCACGACGTCTTCACGAGGACCTCCTCCCCGCGCCCACGATTCGGCGCGGGCTTCTTTGGTGACGCTACCACCGGAAAAAACGCCGCCGACGGGGCGTCGTGCTGGTCAGTCAGCGAATGGCGAACAAGATGGAATGCCCGTCGCACTCTCGGTGCGACGGGCATTCCATCACTCGATTCAGCTGATGGCCAGCCCCTCAGACGCAACCGGAATGTTGAAGATCGTCTCGATCGGGGTCAACGATCCGTTGCTTGCGATTCCGAACGCGTCGATCGTGCCCGCACCGCCGCTCTCAACGTAGAGAAAGTGACCATCGGGAGAGACCACTGAGTCGGTCGTGCCGCTGTGGGTTGACGCGGCCGTGGCGTTGACGAGCACGGGCGCTCCGTTTGCGCCCTCTGTAAAGGAGCTCACGGTGGCGCTACCGGCGTTCGATCCGAAGAAGTAGCCGTTCGCTCCCGAGATCCAGCAGAGTGCCGCCGCGCCGTCGCTGACGGTGCCGAGCGTGGTCAGCGTCCCGTTCGTGTTCACCCGGTAGGTCGTAACCGAGCTGTTCGACGCTTCGGTGGCGACGACGTTGCCGGCCGAGTCAAAGGTGAAGGAGAACGGCAGCGCGTTGACCGCCGGCGTCACCGTTGGCGTCGCGCTGAGTGCGCCAGTGTTGTCGACCGCGAACACGTCGTAGGAGTTGGTCGACAACTTCGTCGTCACGATCAAGTGCTGACCGTTCGGCGTGTAGCCCACTTGACCTGCTCCGTGATGAAAGTCGGGAGGTGTTGTGTTCGAGAGGCCGAGCGATCGGACTTGCCCGGGAATGGCGACGAGTTGATCGCCGCGCCACTGAAACTCTGCGACGGATCCGGCGCCGCCCGCGTTGAGGACCGCTACGAAGCGACCGCTCGTCGCGATGGAGTCAGGAAAGAGCCCGCCGCTGGGTACCTGCTGTTCAGCAACGAGGTGAGTGCCGTCGACCGCAAAGACGGTCACGGTGTCGCTCTTGGGGTTCGTTGCGATGAGGTTCGCACCGTTGTTCGCCAGCACGAGGCCGCCTTGACTGGCCAGGGGGTCCGCGGTCGCGTTCGCGGCGGTCGCGCCATCGCCACCAGTGAGGTAGCTGCCCGCGAAAGAAATGGTGCCGTCACTCGACTGAGAGTAGCTAAGGACGCTGTTGCCCGAGCTCGCGTCAGTCTCGACGAAGAGGGCGTTGCCGGGGCTCGAATCGTGAAGCGATCGGTGCGTCGAGGCCCCCGCGCTCCCCGCGACGGCAAGGACAAGTCCGAGTGCGAGCGCGCTGGCACTCGCGGCGCGAAGTGATGTACGTAGTTTCATAAGTTTCTCCTGAATCTGGCATCGTTGCTTAACTGCAGTCTCTTCGCGAGAGCACGCGTTACACATTTTTCGATTGGAGGTTGAGCAACCTTCCTCGATATGGTGTCGAGGTGGACGACACGATGCTGCTCGAGCAGTTGCTCAAAGGCGACGAGCACGCGTTTGTCGAATTGGTCACTCGCTACCACGAGCCGTTGGTGCGCGTCGCGCGCTACTACGTATCCAATGATGCGAGCGCGGAAGACGTCGTTCAAGACACGTGGATTGCGGTGCTTCGCGGACTCGAGCGCTTCGAAGGTCGCTCGACCTTGAAGACGTGGCTCTTTCGCATCTGCGTCAATCGAGCTCGTACGACGGGGACGAAGGAACATCGCACCATTCCCGTCGACGTCATGGCGGCCGAGGCGTCCGTGTCACCCAGCAGGTTTAATTCGGGCGGAATGTGGATCGATCCGCCCGTGCCCTTTACGGACGCCATCGACGACGCCCTCGTGAATGGGCCCCTGGTGCATCTGGTGCACGCGTCGATCGCACGACTGCCCGCGACACCGCGTGCCGTTGTAACGCTTCGCGATGTCGAAGGACTATCCACTGCGGAAGTCGCAGAGCTGCTGGAGTTGTCCGAAGCCAATATCCGGGTCATTTTGCATCGATCCCGCGCCAAAGTACGTTCCGAGGTCGAAGCTGCAATGCGAGAGGGTGAATCATGAAATTGATGCCAAGCCAGCTCGTATGCCAGCAAGCCGTCGAGCTCATGAGCGACTACATCGACGGATCGCTTTCTCGGCGCAATCGCCGCCGCCTCGAAAGGCACCTCGCGGCGTGCGACGCCTGCACGGCCTATCTCGAACAGATGCGCGTGACGATCGCGGCGAGTGGTGTCGTCGCGCCCGAGGACCTCCCGTCCGAGGTGCTTGAGACGCTCACTGATCTCTTTCGACGGTTCCGCGAAGACACGTAGCTCGACGCGAAGCGCTCGCCCCTTACTGAGCGCGCTTGGTCAGCCGGAGTTAAAGTCCCATTGAACGAGCGACGCGGGGCACGCTCGACTAAGGGGGGGGCAGTCGTGAAGTCCCAAGAACTCTGGCGCAACATCCACACCGAACGGGCCAATCTGATCGACACGTGGATCGGCTTCACGACCGAGCAGTGGGCTGCGCCGTCACTGTGCGAAGGTTGGACCGTTCAAGACGTCGCGGGTCACCTGGTCGCCGGCGCGGAACAGACGCCTCTCAACTTCTTTGTGGAGCTCGCGCAAGCCGGCTTTCATTTCAACACCTTTGCGGATCGTGGCGCCAAGAGGAATGCCGCCGCGGGGTCTACCGACCTCGTGCGTCGAATGCAGGCGCGTACCACCACCACAAACCATCCGCCCGGCCCGTCTTCGGCGATGCTGGGCGAGATAGTGGTGCACGGATCGGACATCCGTAGACCCTTGCGCCTCGATTACGACTATCCGCCAGCAGCGCTCGTCGAAGTGGCGAACGCCTGGAAGAACTCCAACATCATCATTGGCGCGAAGCGCCGGATCGCCGGCGTACGGCTGAGGGCCAACGACGTCGAATGGACGAATGGTGACGGCCCCGAAGTGAGCGGTCCGATGATCGCCATTCTGCTCGCCATGACTGGGCGCAAGGACGCCCATCGAGACCTCTCCGGCGAGGGTCTCCCTACGCTCGCCAGCCGAGACTGAGTGACGTCAGCGGCGCGGACGCCGCCGCACGAATCGAAGGGCCGTCCACGTGAGATCGATGGCGCAGACCTTGTTGTCGATGAGACCGAGCGGGAGGGCCGCGTCGCGCATGGCGTGATCCGTCAGGTCGGTCACGATTCCCGAGGTGCGTTTGGGCCAGGCGAGCCAGAGTGAGCCGGCGGGAGCGATGAGGTGGGCGAGCGAGTCGATCTGGCGCTCGAGCAGCGACCGCCTCACGAAGAACGCCAGCACGAGGTCAGCGCGGCCGCGAGCGGTGCGCGCGAGACGCACGCCCGGTGGCGGCGACCACTCAAAATCACTCGGCGCATGGAGGAGCGCCATCGAGATTCCCTCGGTGATCCCGAGCTTGGAGTCGAGTGGGACACGGGACGGTTTCTCCATCGAGGGCCATCCTGTCACGCGTCACTGTTCTCGTAATGTTGGGCTGTGCACGATCCTCATCAGCCGAGTACCCACCTCGCTCACCTCTCCGCGCACGAGATCCTGCAGCGGTTGGACGCCGGAGGGCTCACCTCGCTCGACCTCGTTGACACCTTGCTCGAGCGGATAAGCCAGATCGACGGACCGGAAAGCCTTGTCGCACTCAACGCCATCGCCGCACTCAGCGCCGACGCACGCGCCGTCGCTCGTGAACGCGATGACGAACGAGCCGCCGGTCGAGTGCGAGGTCCACTGCACGGCGTGCCCGTGCTCATCAAGGACAACATCGAAGCGCTGGGCCTTCCGGGCCACGCCGGATCGACGGCCTTGATCGGTCGTCCTAGCCGCGAGGCGCCTCTCGTGGCACGTCTTCGTGACGCGGGCGCCATCGTGCTCGCCAGCACCAATTTGAGCCAGTGGGCCAACATTCGATCACCTCGCTCGACTAGCGGATATTCCGCGACCGGGGGCCTCGTCGCTAATCCCTGGGCGCTCGACCGCTCGGCCGGAGGGTCATCGTCGGGTTCGGGTGCGGCGATCGCTGGAGGCCTCGCACCGCTCGCGGTCGGCACGGAGACGGACGGTTCCATCGTGTCGCCCGCGTCCGTGAACGGGGTGACCGGACTGAAGCCCACCGTCGGCACCGTGCCGACGACCCACGTGGTCCCCATCAGTGCGAGCCAGGACAGCCCCGGACCGATGGGCCGAAGCGTCGCTGACGTGGCCTTGATGTACGGGGTGCTCGCCCGGTCGACGGCTCCAACATTCTCTGCTCCACCCTCATTCGTGGTCGCGGGGAACTGGCGCACGGGCAATCCCAAAACGGATGCGCTGTTCGATGAACTGGTCCAGGCCTTCAAGGCAGCGCACCTCTCCGTGAGCGTGCACGACGTGGCCGAACCGGGTGAGACGGAAGGTCGCGACGAGCTCGCGGTGCTCTTGAGCGAGCTCGTGGACGACCTCGGCGCGTATCTGGCAGGTCGGCCGGGTGAAGGCGTGCGCTCACTCGCCGACGTGATTGCCTTTGAAGATGAGCACCGTGACGTCGAACAGGTCTGGTTCGGGCACGAGCACTTTCTCGAAGCGATGGAGACGGGTGGAAGGAGCGGTCCTCAGTACGCCGAGGCACGACGGCGAAACCTCGCGTGGGCGGTCGAGACGTGCCTCACACCCGGCATCGAGGGGGCTGACGTGATCATCGCCCCGGCGTACGGGCCCACGTGGAAGAGTGACCTTCCCGTAGGCGGGCACCCCGGACCGGCCAGTCCCGTGACGACGCCGGCGGCGATCGCCGGTTGGCCGATACTTTCACTGCCTATGGGTCTCGTCGATCAGCTCCCGGTCGGGCTCGCCATCGTCGGACGGCCGGGCAGCGAATGGATGATGCTGGACGCGGCAACGCACCTCGAGAAGATCATTCACGCGGAGTCTCCGCTCCCAGAGCCGCAGTGGGCGGCGCCTTCTCGGGGCTAGTTCCTTGAGAAGAGCTCTCTGGCGAGCAACGACCTCATGGCTTGCTGCTCCGCGTCGTTCATGTGTGGATCGGTGAGCTTCCACGCCACCACCGAAGGCAGTCGTTTCGCCACCTGGGTGCGATCAAAGCGCTTGAGAAACGCCTTGATCATCCTGGAGCGGCCAAGCTCGAGCAGCGCCGACTTGGCCGAGCTCGCTTCGACCGTGCCCGCCGACATCAGGAGCCACGTGAGCGCAGCGTCGTCATTGCCGTCACCACGCGCGACGTTGGCCCAATCGATGACGACGGGCCCGACGGCGCTGATGAGCACGTTGCCAGGATGCAGATCGAGGTGCACGAGCTGGGCGCCTTCCCCCAGCGGGGAGGGGCGAACCCATTCGGGCCCGGCGATGTCGTGCAGGGAGTTGTGGAGCGTTCCGAGCACGTAGGCCATGCGGCGGATGCTCCATGGTCGCGCGCTCAACACGTCGAGCATCGACGGGCCGTCTACCCGCTGCATCACGAGTTCCGTCTCGTCGTCGCTCAGCTCGTGGACCTTAGGCGCGGGAAACCCGTGCTCGCGCGCGTACTCCATGACCCGTGCTTCGACTGACAACGAGCGTCCGTTCCTCGAGCGTCGAAGCACGAGTCCGTTTCCGTACTCAAAAATGTCCGAGTCCCGCCCCGAGGCGAGGAGCGGACCTGGCTCTCTCACACGAGTAACCTAGGCCCGCGCACCGGTGGGCGGGCGAAAGACGGCGAACGGGTCGGTGACGAGCAGCGTGCGCTCGGTGAAGCGATAGAGAGCTGCCGGTCGGCCGCCCGACGCGGAGGGGGACGTGACCGAGTTGGTCGGCTCGATGAGGTGGCGCCTCGAGAGCACTCGTTGAAGATTGGTGGCCGACACGGCATGCCCGAGGCAGGCCGCGTAGATCGTGCGCAGCTCGGTGATGCTAAAGACGACCGGGGCGAGCGCGTAACCGACGTTCGTGTAGGTGAGCTTGGCGCGCAGGCGCTCTCTACCCGAATGGACGATCGACGCATGATCGAAGGCGGTGGGAGGGAGCTGGTCGACGGGGAACCACTCGGTGTCATCTGGGAGTGAGGGATTGTGCTCCGAAGAGACCAGGGCCAAGTACGCGGTCGCGATCGTTCGCTCACGCGGGTCGCGGTCGACGTCGCTTCGCGTCTCGAGCTGTTCGAGGTAGGCGATATCGGTGAGATCGACCTTGGTGGCGAGGTGGCGCCCGAGGGAGGAGCCCAGCCGCTCCACATCGCTCAAGGGTCCTCCGGGGAGAGCCCAGACGCCCTCGAAGGGCTCGCGCCCGCGACGCCAGAGCAGGGAGTGGAGGTGCCCGTCGCGCACCTGGAAGACCGCCGCGAGAACCTCGTGGCGGAAGCGACCCGCGTGTTCGCCGGGCATCTGGTCATGATATTGACGCTCGCTCACTCTGCATGGTAACTTAATCCAGAGGTTTTCGCCTACTAGGCGAAAACCTCTGGGACGGGTGAACATCCGGTGGAGCAGCGTGGCGGTCACGTGAACTACCCACAGTCAGTGAGGTCGAACGTTGAGTACCACAGAGATTGCCCCGAATCCTCTCGTCGCCGATGACTGGTCGCGCGAAGTGCGTCGTCTCGCGAGCGAGCGAGACGCCATCATCCTCGCCCATAACTACCAGCTCCCCGATATCCAGGACGTGGCGGACCACGTGGGCGACTCGCTCGCGCTCTCGCGCATCGCCGCCGCGAGCGACGCGTCGACCATCGTGTTCGCCGGTGTCTTCTTCATGGCCGAGACCGCGAAGATCCTTGCGCCCGAACGAACGGTCCTGATCCCTGAGCCTCGGGCGGGCTGCTCGCTCGCGGACAGCATTGACGCGGCTCAGCTGCGCGAATGGAAGGCGGAGCATCCCGGTGCCGTCGTGGTGGCGTACGTGAACACGAGCGCCGAGGTGAAGGCCGAGTCAGACCTCTGCTGCACCTCGGCCAACGCCGTCGAGATCGTCGAGGGCATTCCCTTAGATCGCGAAGTGCTGTTCCTTCCCGACCAGTTCCTCGGCGCACACGTCCAGCGAGCGACGAAGCGCACCAATATGCACATCTGGATGGGCGAGTGCCACGTACACGCCGGCATCAGCCCGGTGGAGCTGCGCGCGAAGGCATTGGCCTCGCCCGAATCTGATCTGTTCATCCATCCCGAGTGCGGATGTGCGACACCGGCGCTCTGGTTGAGTGGCACGGGCGACCTCCCGGCGCAGCGAACCCACGTGCTCTCGACCGGGGGCATGCTCGATCGCGCGCGCGACACTAAAGCGACGTCGGTGCTCGTCGCTACCGAGACGGGCATGCTGCACCAGCTGCGTCGAGCGAATCCGGCGGTGCGCTGGGAGCCGGTCAACGAGAAGGCGGAATGCGTCTATATGAAGATGACGACGCGTGACGTGCTGCTCAACTGCCTGAGGGAGGGAACGACTGAAGTCGTCGTCGAGCCCGAGGTTGCGGATCGGGCACGCCGAGCGGTGGAGGCGATGATTGCTGTCGGCACGCCGTCGATGGCGGGCGAGTGATTCCCCCGCTTCGCTATCTCCCCGCATCCCACCCGACGTGGCGCGCTGAGGCCGACGTCGTCGTGGTCGGCACCGGCGCGGCGGGCCTCAGCGCTGCGGTATCGCTCGCCGCGAGCGGCCGACGCGTGATGGTGCTCGCGAAGAGCGAACTGATCAGCGGTTCGACGCCGCTCGCCCAAGGCGGCCTCGCCGTCGTCACCGATCCAGCAGACTCGTTCGCCGAGCACGCCACGGACACGATGGTTGCCGCGGCGGGCCTCGCCGACGAGGCCGCCGTGAACGAGCTGGTGCGCTCGGCCCCGAGCGTGGTCGCCACGCTGAACCAGCTTGGTGCGCGCTTCGATGTCGGGTCACTCGGACTCGAAGGCGGCCATTCCCATCGACGCATCGTGCACGCGGGGGGCGACGCGATTGGGGCCGAGCTGCACCGCGTGCTCCGCGCTGCCGCTCGACGGTCGGGTGTGGAGATTGCGGAATACTCGGCGGCGATTGATCTCGTGCTCGACGGTGAGGGACGAGTCGCCGGACTCACGGTCGGACGTGTCGGCCCGGCGGGCGCACTTAACGTCGGCGTCATTGATACTCGTGCCGTGGTGCTCGCGACGGGCGGCTACGGCCAGGCGTTCGCGTCGTCAACGAACCCCGCTGACGTCACGGGTGACGGACTCGCGCTCGCGGCGCGCGCCGGTGCCGAGCTCGCGAACGTGGAGTTCGTGCAGTTCCACCCCACGGTGCTCTTCGTCGCCGGCACGCGCGGCCAGTCACCGCTCATCACCGAAGCGCTGCGGGGCGCGGGTGGTGTCATCGTGGATGACGACGGTTGTTCGATCATGCGCGGCCAGCACCCGCTCGCCGATCTCGCGCCGCGTGACGTCGTGGCCTACTCGATGGTCCAGCACATGAACCAAACCGGTGCGACGCACCTCTGGCTGGACGCCCGTGGCGTCGGGGCCAGTCACCTGCACACTCAGTTCCCGACGACCGTGTCGATCTGCCGGTCGCTCGGCATCGAACCATCGACGGAACTGATCCCGATTGCCCCCGGGGCGCACTACGCCTGCGGGGGCGTGCGAGCCGATCTCGACGGTCGAACGTCGATCGAGGGGCTCTTCGCCGTGGGTGAGGCCGCGGCGACCGGCGTGCACGGCGCCAACCGACTGGCCTCGAACTCGCTCACCGAAGCAGTCGTGAGCGGCCGTCGCGTGGGAGCCATCCTCTCTCGGTCCTTGCCCAATGAAGGGAACTCGGCTCCAGCTCTCGTCGCCCCACGCGGCGCGGGAGTGCGAGGATCGTCGCGTACGCCGCTCGCCTCGGAGATGTCGCGGTACGCCAGTGTGGTGCGAGATCGAGAGGGCCTGGAGCACGTCCTCTCGGCGCTGGACGAGACGGCTTCGGGCGACGATGCGCCGTTGGATCTGGCAAGCCTTGAGGCGACGAATCTGCACACCGCGTCGCTCTTGCTGGCGTCCGCTGCGTTGCTGCGCGAAGAGAGCCGTGGGTGTCATCGGCGAAGCGACTTCCCTGAACGGGATCCTTCGCTCGCTCAACCCTTGGTGTTGCGTGTCGTCGAGGGACGGATCGTGACACGCACTGGTGCGATGGCGGACGTGTGAACCGAGAGCTTGAGCGATCACTTGGCGCTGCGGGTCTCGACGCCGACGAGGTCGCACGGCTGGTTGATCTCGCGCTCGACGAAGACCTTCGCTTCGGTCCGGACGTAACGACCCAGGCGACGATTGGAGCAGACCAGGTGGCGGAGGCTGCCGTCGTCTCGCGCGACTCGGGCGTCGTAAGCGGTATTGATGTCGCCCTGGTCGTCCTTGACAAGGTGGGCTTCGCGCTCGATGGGGTTACGGTGCACCTTCATGATGGAGACGTGGTCGCTCCGGGCGCCGCGCTGCTCACCGCGTCTGGTGCGCTGCGTCCCTTGCTCGTCGCCGAACGAACGCTGCTCAATTTCCTGACGCACCTTTCGGGTGTCGCAACGGCGACGAACACCTGGGTCCGTGCGTTGGC
Organism: uncultured Acidimicrobiaceae bacterium; assembly: GCA_963848345.1. Classification (GTDB taxonomy): domain Bacteria; phylum Actinomycetota; class Acidimicrobiia; order Acidimicrobiales; family RAAP-2; genus RAAP-2. Next base: position 154,495 of record CAWKDF010000001.1, read on the forward strand.
AGGAACGGGCTGTCGCGTACGCGACACGAGGAAGACATTGCCGGGCCTTCGTCAACTGGAGAAGTACGCGGTGCGCTGTGGCGGCGGCGTCAATCACCGGATGGGCCTTGGCGACGCCGCGCTCATCAAGGACAACCACGTGGCGGCGGCGGGCAGCATCGCCCGGGCCATCGAGTCTGTGCGGCGCGCCCGGCCGGACATCGCACTTGAAGCGGAGTGCGACCGGATCGATCAGGTGCGAGAAGCGCTGGACGCGGGCTGCACGCTCATCTTGCTTGACAACATGGACGTGAGCGAGATCGAAAAGGCGGTCGAGCTGGCATCGTCGACGGATGCGCTGCTCGAAGCGAGCGGTGGCATCACCCTCGATAATGTTCGGGCGATTGCGGAAACGGGCGTCAATTATGTCGCGGTGGGTGCGCTCACGCATTCGGTGAAGGCACTCGACCTCGGACTCGATATCCGCGAGTGAGTCGACGTAGCAGCCCTTCACTACACTTCGGCGCATGAACGACAACATTAGGCTCGGCTCGGTCTCGCTCGATTGCGCGGACCCTCAGTCTCTTGCCACTTTCTGGTCGACGCTGCTCGGAGGGGAGATCGCCTTTCAAAGTGACGCCTTCGTCGCCGTGCAGCTCGGCCCGGTATGGCTCACCACGGTTGCGGTTGAGGACTACGTGCCCCCGACCTGGCCCGATGATGAATCACCAAAGCAGATCCACCTCGATCTCGCGGTGAAAGACCTTCACGCGGCTGCGAAGGAAGCGGTTGACCTCGGGGCCACGCGTTGCGAAACGCAACCGAATCCGGACGCGTACCTCGTGTTCCTGGATCCCGCCGGACACCCGTTTTGCCTCACCACGCAGATACCTGACTGAGGACCGGGCACTTCGAAGCGTGCGTGCCGACGGCGCGGGACCACTCACGCGCTCTTCTTTATGGATTCGCGACTCTTAGAAGCGCCGCAGAGTTACGTGCGCTCTTCGCACGCACCGACGCGCAACGCAGCACGATGAGCGAAGAAGCATTGCGAATGAAGGGAACCAGGGAGCACCCGCATGTTGAATGCTCGTGATGTTCTGATCGCGAGTGCCGTTCATTTCATTTTGTTCCGCGCCTCGCGAGTTTTAAAATTTAGGTGACGACACTGCAACAACCGAGTCGTCGTTCTGATTTTCTTCAAGCGAAAAGAGGAATGATTATGGGTTTGGCGGGAATGGCACTCAGTGCTATCTCAGCCGTCACCGGAGCCATCATGTACTTCGCGGTGACGGCGCAGAGCAAGGCAGTCGTGCAAAACCACGGATTTAGCCTTTCAACGTTGGGAGTCATTTTGATGAGTGCCGGCGCGGCGGGCTTCGTCATCTCCGCGTTGATATTCGCCGTGTCGCGACGCTCACCGTCGATGCCGTCTCAGACGATGAACCGCGAGGTGGTCGACTCGAGTGGGTCACGGACGTTGGTTCACGAAGAGAGAAAGTAGCGACCCGTTCGGTGGCCCCCGCTGGAAGCCTTGGGCTGCACGCATTCGAGGCGTCGGTGTATGGTCCGAGGATGGTTGGGCGAGTCCTTCGAGCGAGCGCAGTCGCGTTTGAGCTCTGCACGCCGTCGCCGGATGACCTTTGGTCGAACGTGGCTGGAGTGATGGGCGCTGCAACGATGAGTGCGCGGGGCGGAATCACGTGACCGATCCTGGCGGCACTAACCCCGAGGTAGTAACGAAGCGCAGCCCTCGATCGTTCGAAGAGACGCTGGAGCGGTTGATGGCACTCCTGGAATCGAAGAGCATGAAGGTCTTTGCGGTGATCGACCAACGCGAGGAGGCGCGTCACGTGGGGCTCGACCTGCGGCCAACCACGCTCGTGCTCTTCGGCAACCCGACCGCGGGAACGCCAGTCATGGAGTCGGCACCTCTTTCCGCGCTCGATCTGCCACTGAAGGTATTGGTATGGGCTGAGGGCGACGAGACGAACGTCAGCTACCTGGCCCCCGCTGCTCTCGCGCGACGCTACGGCTTGCCTGCAGACCTGGCTTCACTTCTCGCGGGTATCGACGCGCTGACCGATGCCCTCGTCGCCCCTTGAGGGGCGTGGCGACACCGCGAGGAGATTCGGGCGCCACATATCGCGCACAACACTGACACTCAAATGCAATCGCTAGTCGCAGCCTCTTCTTTGGGGGCGGTGATACGCCCAGTTCACGCGCACTTCTCCTTGTGGACATCGACAATTTGTCGATAGCGTTTTGGGCCATGAGGCGACTATTTCTGACTGCGCCGCTGGCCATCGCTCTTCTGCTTTCGGGCACGATGAGCGCGGGCGCAACCACTCTCTCGAGACAGCTCTTGAGCCAGAAGCAACTTCCTTCGTGGTCCACGTACGCCGTGTCGGGGACGAGACTCGCGCGGTGTCCGGAGTCGAGCTTTCGGGTGGGCGCATCGGGTGCCGAGGCGCGAGTGTTCCTGGTGCAGGAGAAGTCGGAGACCCTCTTCGCGGAGAAGCTGATCAGCTCCTCGGATCCGGCAAAGACCTACGCGACCGCCCTGGCGAAAACGGCGAAGTGTCCGGCGGCGACGGAGATCAACGGGAACGCAACCTTTCAGCGGATCAGACCCCTCGACCTCGGCAGCTTCAGCGTGGCCGTGCGTGCGTTCTCCCTGTATGCCGTGGTGGGCGGCGCCGTGTTGACCGGATGCGTCGCCTACGCGCGCAAGGGGTCGGTGGTGCTCGAGATCGGTGAGCTCACCATGGGCTCGATCAGCGAGCGAGCGTTCAAGACCGAGGTTGCGCTCGCGCTCGCGAACATCCGCGCGTAAATCCGCACGCGAGAGAGCGGCTGGCGGTACCCCCTGGTTGAGGACGCACGGCAGGCCTACAATCAGGCCGAGTTCGTCAAGGAGACGCCGTGCCCAAGATAACCCCGAGCTTCCTCTTTGCGACCGAAAGTCTTGAGGCCGCAGAGTTCTACGTGTCCATCTTTCCGAATTCGAAGATCGAGCGCGTGAGCTACTACCACGAGGCTGGCCCTATGCCGGTGGGAACGGTGCTCGCGGTGGAGTTCAACCTTGACGGGCAGGACTACACCGCCGTCAACTCTGGAGCAGCCTTCGAATTCAACGAGTCCATCTCGTTTCGCATCGACTGCGAGAGTCAAGACGACGTCGATTACTACTGGCAGCGATTGGGTGAGGGTGGCGAAGAGAGCCAGTGCGGCTGGTTGAGCGACCGCTTCGGTGTTCGCTGGCAGATCGTTCCCACCGAGATGATTCGATTCCTCAGCGATCCGGATCCAGCGCGAGCGCAACGGGCTATGACGGCCATGCTCCAGATGCGCAAACTTGATCTAGCCGTTCTGCGGTCGGCGGCGAATCAGGCGACCTGAGTATCGAGCGTCGCGTCACTTTGCGAGCGGCCTCCGACATGACCCTCACCCCGCGACCGTCGTAGATCGGAGAATTCACTGAGGACGACATCGACGAGTCGATCCACGTCATCGGGGTTCGTGAGGGGATTCATGAAGGTGAACTTCAGCGCCGGGCCGCCCTTGATGCTGGTGCGGCCGAGCACCATCTCGCCACGCTCGAGGAGACGCTGCTGAATGAGGCGCAGGTCGTCATCGGCTGCTCCCTTCACCCGAAAGACACACATCACCGAGGTCGGCGGCGCCAGGAGTTCGAGGGTTGGTTCCGAATCAATCAACGAACCCGCGTACTGCGCGAGTGCGACGAGATGCTCCAGCATCGCTGCGAGGTTTGCCGAGCCCACCGCCCGCAATGTGGCGACAACCTTGGCGGCGTCGAATCGTCGTGAGGTGTCGAGGGAACGACCGACCAGATTGACCATTCCCTCGAGCTCATCGCCGCGATCGAGGTAGTTCGACTTCACGCGCAAGAGGTCGAAGCATTCGGCGTCACGCACGATGAGTGCACTCGCGTTGAAGGGCTGCCACCAGAGCTTATGAAAGTCAATGGTGATCGAATCAGCGAGTTCGAGCCCGCGAAGCCGGGGTCGAAGCTGGTCGGACAGGAGGAACGCTCCGCCTACCGCCGCGTCAACGTGGAACCACGCGCCATGACGCTTGGCTCGCTCGGCGAGCTCGTCGAGAGGGTCGATGGCGCCCAGGTCAGTCGTGCCTGCGGTCGCCACCAGCGCGAACGCCTCGAGACCGTTACTGGCGATGCCTGCGAGCGCCGCATCGAGCGCGTCGAGCGCCATTGCCCCCGAACGCGTCGAAGCGACGGCAATGACTGCGTCGCGCCCGAGGCCGAGCTGCGCTGCGGCGCGTTGCACCGAGAAGTGCGCCTGATCCGAGCAGACAATGCGCCAGCGGTGCGACTCACTCGGCAAGCCGGTCTTCAAGACGTCGACGCCAATTTTCGTCGCGGCGTGCGAGCGCGCGAGGGTCATGGCGAGCATGTTGGATGCCGTACCGCCCGAGGTCATAACGCCCGAACCAGCGTCAGGGAGTCCTACCAATTGCGCCAGCCAGCGCATCAGGTGAAGCTCGAGTTCGGTCGCGGCGGGCGCTTGATCCCAGGAGTCCAGGGACTGATTGCTTGCGGCAATCGAAAGTTCGGTCACGACAGCGGGCAGGAGCGTGGGCGGGTGGAGGTGGGCGACCGTTGCGGGATCGCTCGGCTGCACGCTGTGAGACCAAAGGCTCTCGCCGAGCTCGCCCAGTACTTCGGTGAGTCCGACACCGTCTTTCGGACAGATCTCGATGGCGGCGATGAGTTGATGCAGCTGGGCCGGAGATATCGCCGATCGGGGACTGGATGGCGCGAGCAGGCTCGTCGCAGCCTCGACGGCTGCGTTCGCCAGACGTTCTATTCCTCGCTCATCAAAGGTGATGACGAGATCTCGCCAGTCGCTGGAGTTGCTCAACGCTGCGACGTGGCCTGCGCGACGGCGTCCCTCAGACGGGCGAGGCCAACGGAGAGCTCGTCTTCGTCGATGACGAGCGGTGGGAGCATCTTCACCGTCGTGTCGCCCGTGCCGCAGGTTTCTACAATCAAGTGGCGCTCGAACGCTGCCTTCGAGATGTTGGTGGCGAGGTCCGTGTCGCCAACATCGAGACCGCGCAAGAGGCCGTTGCCGCGAACCTTGAAGGCCCCTTGGCCGTAGTGAAGCGCTAGCTCTTCGAGAGTGGCGTGAATGAGGTTGCCGCGCAGCTCGGTGCCCTTTTCAAGGTTGGAGTCGCTCCAATACGTCTCCAGCATCGCGGCGGACGTGGCGAAGGCGAGATTGTTGCCTCGAAAGGTGCCCGAAAACTCACCGGGGGTCCAGGCATCGAGCTCGCGTCGAACGAGATTGAGCGCCATTGGCAGACCGAGTCCGCTGATCGACTTCGAAAGACAGACGATGTCGGGATCCAGTCCAGACCCCTCAAAGGAGAAGAACGGACCGGTGCGACCGACGCCAGCCTGGACTTCGTCGGCGATGACGAGCACGCCGAGCTCGCGGCACTGCTCACGAAGCGCGCGAAGGTACGCCGGGTCGAAGGGGCGAGCACCACCTTCTCCTTGCGTCGGTTCGATGATCACTGCGCCAATTCGCTGACCGTCGATCTCACTGCGAAGGGTGCGCTCGAGCAACTCGAGGTCGTCGTCGCTCACGTGCTCGACGTACGGCAGTGCGACAAAGTCCTTCAGGTGAGCGCTCGTCTCGCGTCCGGCCAGGGAAGCGGAGATCGATGCGGCACGATACGTCATGCCGTGATATCCACCCGCAAATCCAATGACGCCGCGGTGCCCGGTAATGCGCTGGGCCAGCTGCAACGCGGCCTCGACCGCCGTCGCGCCCGTCGGGCCGACCGTTTGGACGACCATGTCGAGCTGGCGTGGGATCAGGACGTGGCGCTGGAGGGCTTCGAGGAAGCGACGCTTCTCTACCGTGAACGTGTCGAGGCTGTGGAGTACTTTGCCCGATCGCAAGTGTTCGATCGCGACTTCGACGAAGAGGGGGTTGTTGTGGCCATAGGAAAGGGCGCCAGCGCCAGCAAAGAAGTCGAGATAGGAGACACCGTGCTCATCGGTGATCGTCGACCCGTGCGCCGTGGAAAACACGGCAGGCCAACGTCGACAGTAGTAACGAACATTCGACTCGAGCTCTTCAAACGCGTCCATCCATGACTCCTTCCGGGGCGTGCTCTGCCATGTTTGGTGTTAGTAGTTTCGCAGAGACAATGCGGGCATTTAAGTATAGCGGGCCCATCCAAACGCTCAATTCGCCAACGCGAAATGATGAACGACGCTGACGGAGCCTCGTCACAGGGTGAGGTGTCGCGACGACGACAGTTGGATGAACGATGTGTGAAGTTCACCTGACGAGCGCCAAGAACGGATCCAGTGCGCACGAGCGCGACATCGCTTTGCACCACACGTCGCCACCGCCTTTCGAGGGCGGTCGATCAATCGAGACGAATCATCGGGCGCGTGCGCGCTCGGTGCTGGAAAGCTGCTTCGTCGGATCTTCAATCTCGCTCAAGACACTGTGAAACAGCGCGGCAATCTCGTCAGGCTGCAATCCTCGCTCGCGAGCCGTGCGCAGCCAGCCCTCCAGGAGCAGCGATCGAAGCTCGAGGAACGTCTCGGTGCTGACGGCGAGCGGAGCTGCGATCACGAAGGTGCCAACGCCCGGACGCCCCACGGTGATGCCACGAGTTTCGAGCTCGCGGTAGGCCTTGAGGACGGTGTTGGGATTGATGCCGAGGGAAGAGACGACGTCCTTAACCTTCGGAAGCCGATCGCCCGACTGGAGGTGTCCGAGTCGAAGTGAAGCTTCCACTTGTTGGACAATCTGTAGATACGTGGGCACGCCCGAGCGCACATCGAGCGAGAATGACACGGGCGAGTCGTCGCGATCTTCTGGAGAACGCGCGACTTTATCCCTATCCATAGCCATAATCAATAATGGCTATCACACAATGCGAACGTTCATGAGGGCATCGCCTCCCAGCAGCGAAAGGGCATGTATTGAACCGGAATGCGCGAGCAGGCGCACTGGCACGGTCGCGTTAGGCGCCGAAGCGGCGCTCTCGTCGAGAGAAGTCGCGCAGGGCTCGAAGTAGGTCGACCTTGCGGAACGCGGGCCAGTAGGGATCGACGAATGCGTACTCTGCGAACGCGGACTGCCAGAGGAGAAATCCTGAGAGCCGCGACTCGCCGCTGGTGCGAATGACGAGATCGATGTCGGGCAGGTCGGCTGCGTAGAGATTGCGCGCCAGCCCTTCGGTGTCGATCGATTCGGCCAGATCGTCAGGTGCAACGCCGCCCGCCAGGAGCTCGCTCACGAGCGAACGACAGGCGTCGATCACTTCTTGACGCCCGCCGTAGCACAGCGCGATGTTCACGTTCATGCGCGGTGCGCTGACGAGCTCGACTTGTTCAACGGCTCGCTTCGCGGCGAGCGACAGCTGCGGGGGCAAAAGGTCGAGGCTCCCGCTCACTGATAGTGAGAAGTGAAGTCGCTGGGCGAGTGCCGGGAGCCGGTTGAACAGCTCGGTCAGGACCTCGAAGTAGGGATTGAGCTCGGCCGTGGGTCGACGCAGGTTTTCGGTGGACAGCACCCACGCGGTGACCGCCTTGATGTTGAGCTCGGTGCACCACTCGAGGAGCTCTTCGAGTTTGGACATGCCCGCTTCGTAGCTGGCGCGATATTCGCCGTCAGTTGCCTCAAGGGCGAATCGACGATGCCCGTCAAGGATGACGCCCACGTGACGTGGCAGGTTCTCTGGCGGCAGTGCGCGCGTCAATCGGCGTTCGTAGTAGCGGTACGCCGTTCGTCGAAGAGCCATGGGCATCTCCTTGGATGAGAGTCGTGGGGCTAGCACGAATCGTAATTCGCTGATGATCCTGGGTACAGTCTTACAGTTGCGCGGCGGCGCGGGGCGAGCGGCGCTGTGCTCCCGGCGGCGCTAAGCCGCGTGGGCCCCAGAGGGCGTTAGCAACCCGGGACGCGTCGATCACGCTCGTTTCGAGACGCTGGACGACGACCAGGTGGCCCGCCGTCCAGAGGATCCTGACGGCCTCGGCGAGCTTCTGATCATCGGGTTGGGCGAGCTGGTCGCGAATCGCGCCGACCACGCTCTCATAGGCGATGGCCTGAGGGTCGAGCACTCCGCGCCCAGCCCTACCTTCGAAGGAGTCCGCGAATTCGTCGTACCAGGTCACGGTCGCCTCGGCCGTATCTTTGAGTCGTTGACGTGCCGCCCTCCACCGCTCGTCAGTATCCACGCGATCCCACAGGTCCTCAATGGCGTCCGCCGAGAGCCGCAGGATGGCGACGCCCGTGATGAGGGTCGCCACGTCCGAGAGCGGGACTGGTTTGGCCCCTCGTTCGGCGACGTACGTGCGAAATGCGTCGTCGAGTCGGCGTGAAGCTGCGGCCGCGCGGTCGGCCTCGCTCTCGCGTGGGGTCCCCAGAGGATGCGGAGTACCTTGTTGCGCGACTGCCGCCGCCGCGAGGAAGGCGACGCTCGCCACGTACGCGTCGTGCATTGCGGCACTGAGCTCGGCCGCCGCCCCGCGAGGCCAGAACAGCAGAGCGACACCCGCACTGACCGCGCAGCCAATAGCCACGTCTTCGACGCGCACGAGTCCGACGCGCCAGCCGGCGGGTTCGATGATGTTGAACAGGATCACGATCGTGAGCGTGAAGAACGCCTGGCCGGCGGCAAAGGAAACGGCGGTGGGCATGAAGGCCGCAATGAAAAGCGCGACCGGCAGGAGAAACCAGAGCAACGTCACGTTGGTGCCGACCAATTCAACGACGATCGCTCCAAGGATGAACCCCACCAACGTGCCGAGCACTGCTCGCAGCGCGTTCTGTCCGGTGTTGAGGGCGTTTGAGCGCAGCACGGACAACGTGCCAAGGATCACCCAGAACGAGTGTTCCACGGCGATCTCTTCAGCGACCAGCACGGCGATGGCGAGCCCGATCGCGCCACGCACGCTGTTGTGGAGCCACACCGAGTGTCGCTGAAGGTGCGAGGTGATCCTCGCCTTCGCGCTCGTCCAGGGGTTCGTGCCCCCCGGTTCGTGTCCGAGCACTCGCTCGAAGAATCCGCGTCGTTCGGCCACGATGGCGTTCTCGACGTCGTTTGCGATTCTCTCCGTCGCGTAGCCAATCTCGCGCGAACGGAAACTGAACTCGAGAGCGGCGAGAAAGCGATCGACCAGGGTTCCGTCGGTGACGGGCGCCGACGGCCTAGGCGCCTGGTCGGTCATGGAGAGGTGATGTTCAAGGTGACGTTCCATTTCGCCCATAGCGACCTCGAGCTGTCGGCGCGCTGTCGCCAGCGGCGCGAGGGACGAGCCACGGATCTCGAGAAGGGACGCCGCTTCCGTGAGTACCGCGGCGGAACCGCGTTGAACCGCGAGTGAAAGACCGCGCAGGGAACTGGGTCGGGTGTCGTGGTCGAGCTCGGTGACCATGGTGTTCATCCAGACGATCTCGTCGACCAACCTCACGAGCGAGCGATCTGAAGCACTGAGGCCGGTAGGTCGCCACGGGGCGCTGAGAAACTGACGCTGAAGCGTGCTCACCGGATCGAGCGGGTCGGGTTCGCCCGATGGCGCGAGACTCGGGGCCTCACCGTTTTCTAGGCGCCGGACGTCATTCGAAATGCTTGCCGCGAGGGCGCGGCAGGCGGCGACGCAATTGGTGCGCAGCGGCGATCGAACAGGCGATGGCCATAGCAACCACACGGCGAGAAATGCTGCACCCGATGCGAGACCCCAGCCAGCCAATCGGTCGGGAATCGCCGAGTTGGGAGCAAGGGTGGCAACCGGGAGAATGAAGACAAGCAGGAGGGCGGTCGTTGCGATGGCGAAGACGGAGCTGACGACACCGAGGAAGATCACGATGAACCCGACGATCAGCATCGAGATCACCGCGGTCCAGACGGCGTGCGAGGCCACGGTGCCAAGGCAAATGAGCACTGCTCCCGCCAGTGAGAGCGCGGCCTGCGCTTCGAGTCGGCTGCGCATCCTGCCTCCGAACTCGACGAGCATCAAGAGCGCAATGGCGCCGAAGGCGGCGAACAGGGCCACCGTTGCGTTCTTCAGTACCTCGACGGAGATCGCGAATACTCCCGGCATGACGATCGCCACTCGTCCCGCCCGACGCAGTGCGACATATCCCGCGTCGTGGTGGCGTACCCACCGGACGAATCGATCGGTCATGAGTCAACACGATATGGCGATCGAGATCGCTGTCGCTCGCTAGGAGAAGCTCAAGGCTCGCTTGATGCTTGGGAAGCTGTCCGCCGCCTGCACGCCCGCCTGGACGAGCAACGCCGTCAGGAGTGAGAGACCGAAAGCGAGCAGCGCGTGACCGGTCGAGAGGACGATCGCAAGGACCACGGTTGAGATAACCCAGGAGAACGAGCCTCGAAGCACGCCACGGATGAACTGGGACGTGGCGTCAGGGCCCTGCTCTTGGTGTGTCATGAACGCCATCAGCATGGTCGTCATCGGAAGCGCGTCGACGAGACCAGAGAGGAGCGCGCCAAACTTTCCGGCCATGGTCACGATGACGATGGTGAAGATGGTCGCGGCGATGACCCGCACGACGAGACGAGAGCGCACGTTCGCGACCATCGCGTCGGTGGTCGAGGACTCGGGCCACCAGCGCAGCGCGAGGGCGAGGCTGGCTGAGGTCAAGAATCCAGCGGTCACTGCGGAGAAATGGAACATGCCGATGGTCGTGACGGACAGGGCGAAGACGCCGAGCGAACCGAGGAGGGCGACGATCGGCGTGCAACGACCGGTCATCTTCGCGTAGGCCCACAAGACGAATCCTTCAGAAATCGAGCCGATCAGGATGGCGCTCGTCATGGACCCAGTGAAGGTGCTTCCGCGCTGGAGCGCCACAAGCCAAAGAAGGGGCAGGCTGGTCAGGGGAAGGCCGATGACGAGGCCGCCGACTGCGGGTCCGAGGCGGCGCTGGGCCAGGGTGCCTACGAGGACACCGAGAGGGCCAATGATGATGCGAAGGAGCAAAAACAACATACGACAATTTTATGGGGTATATTGCCTCAAATGACTCTGATTCAAACCACTGTAGCGTCATAAGCACCTAGTTAATATAGGATAATATCGTTTGAGCCTCAAAAAACTAGGTACAAAGGAGACATCGTGGATGACATCGATCGCTCGCTCCTCGTCGCCTTGAGCGACGATGCCCGCCTCAGTTATCAGCAGCTCGCCTCTCTCGTTCACTTGAGCTCGAACAGCACCGCCGACCGCATTCGGCGATTGCGCCAATCGGGAGTGCTCGCCGGCTTTCGGGCCGACATCGATCTGGCGAGCCTCGGTTACACGCTTCACTCGCTCACCGACGTCAATCTGAAGGAGTCCGCGGAACGCCACGAATTTGAGCGGAGTCTTGAGGGAGTACCTCAAGTCCTCAGCGCCGTCCATACGACGGGGGAGTTGGACTATCAGTTGCGCATCGTGAGTCGAAGCACCGATGAGCTCCAGTCAGTGCTCGACGCCTTGCAGCGTCTGGGGACAAGAGACGTGCAAAGCCGCATCGTCCTGGGCGAAAAGTCCTACGGAGCCACACGACTGCTCTGAGTCGTTAGGCCGGTTTCCCGTCGATGAGCTCGCGCATCTGCAGAGAGATCTGTTGCCACGTTGGGACACAGTCACTCAGCAAGGCGAGTCGGAATGGTTCGGCGAACTGATTGAAGTCGAGCGACTCCGTGGTCTTCGTAATGCTCGCGAGCCAACTCACGCCCACCGCGACCGAGGAGATCGATCGCACCATATGGCGAAGGCACTCTCTCTCGACGTCGTCCACGATGACGAGACCGGGAATGAGCGCCTGGACCTCACGCAGCTGACTGACGACGGCGTCGCGAAGTTTGACGTTATGCGCAGCCGCCAACACGGTTTCGAGTGTGAAGTTGCGTCGGAGCGAATTGTGACCACTGGCCTCGTAGCGGAGCAGTGTCGACAGGTTGCCGGTCTCGAGGATGTCGACGAAATCCGACGCGTTCAGCCAGCGGGACCCGATGATGTCGCGAAAGGCCGAGACGACGAGATCTTCCTTCGAGCTGTGGGACTTGTAGATCGCCCCGGGTGAGCAGTCGGCGCGACGCGCGATGCGCGAGATGGTGGCACCGTGATAGCCGCTCTTACCGACCGCGTCGTAGGTCGAATATGCCAACTGCGCTCGAAAGTCGTCGCCGACGGGGACGGTGAAACGATCGTCGTAGTCGTATTCCTCGAGGATCGCGACCTCGGCGGGGTCGACATTCAAGGTGGCGATGAGTATGTCCTCGAGCACGTTGTAATAGTTCTGGTCGCTTCCGAACTGCGATGTGGCAAAGACGTGCACCATGGTGAGCGAAAAGAGAGTGAGCGCTCGGGTAAAGATGGCGCTCGAGTGGAGGGTGAGATCTTCGTCCGGTTCGAGGTAGTTCCTGACGAACGGTTCCACCACTTCATAGAGGATGGGGATCCGACGCGAGATGAGTAGTACCTGCACCATCGCAACATCGTCCGGGTGCGTCGCGCGAACGAGATCGAACAGTGCACCGACGGTCTTATCGTTGGGCGTCTCCACCGCGTCTACTGATCGTTCGAACATGGCGATGGCATTGCGGCAAAGTCTCGATTCCCAGAGATCGACCAGGAGCTCGTTGACGTCCTCGTAGCGCGCGTACGTGGCGCCGTGGGTGAGGCCCGCGTGCGTGCCCACGTCACGAAGTGATACCCGGTCGACACCAACCCGCAGAATCTCGTTGATAGCGGCGTCCCGGATGGCTGCGTCGTTCGCGACAGCTCTCGCGGTACGGGTGCGCTGGCTTCCAGACATAGTGTTCCGCTTCAGTTCCTCTAGTGCCCCGCCTCGATGTATCGAGAAAGAAGGACGGATCGAAAGTCCTGATCGGCACAGTAACGCCCCATGCGCCGACCTGGACCGCGGCGATTATTCGGTACATTCTTTCTCTCGAAGGAATGCCGCATACACCGTGCTCGGATTTCACAGCGTACCGGTCCGCTACGGTGACCTCGCATGGAACGCACACGAGATGACGGATACTCCGTCAGCGATGATCAAGAACGCCTCGACCTCGAGCGAATTCACCATTGGCTTAGCAAAGAGTGTTACTGGTCACTAGGGCGAAGTTTTGATCAAGTAGAGCGTTCGATGCGACGCTCGCTCGTCGTCGGGTGCTACGGCGCCGACGGAGAGCAAGTGGGGCTCGCGCGATGGGTAACCGATGAAGCAACCTTCGCCTGGCTGTGCGATGTCTTTGTCGCTGACGCTCACCGAGGTCTTGGGCTCGGTGAGTTCATGGTGAGGGCAGCCATGGAGCATCCCGTCGTAAGCGGATTGAAGATACGTTTGCTCGCCACGAGGGACGCGCACGGTCTCTATGAGCGGTTTGGCTTTCGAGAGACGGACCCTCATAGATTCATGGAGCTTCGCGCGTAGTCGACACTCTCGAATCAGTTCGGGCTGGTCGCAGCGCAGAGCGAGCCAAGGCCGGCGGGCATCACGCAGCGCTTCGGTGGAGCGTTTCCTTCCCGAACGCTGCTCGTTGAAGTACGGGTTTCAACTATTGCGAAGCCCGGCATCGATCGGCCAGCGCGCGGTCTCGATGCCATGGTCGTCCAGTATCACCAGTTCGCGAGTCAAATTGGTGATGGGACAGACGTGATTCGGAACGACGGCCACGCGCTCGCCGATGCGCGGTAGGGCTCCGCCACGGGCGTGGACCATTCCGTGATGATCGTAGAGGCGCTCGATGACCGCGTCGGGGTACGCCGGCAACGCGCCGTAGCCCTCGACCGTCTTCGGCAGATCCTTCGTGAGCACCTTCGCGCCGATGTCCAAGACGAAATAGGGGTCACGGACTTGCACGACGGTGCCGGCGACGAAGAGTGCGACATCCTTGGCCCGGTGCGCACCGAGAACAGTCTGTTGGCGGTCTCCGAACACGTAAGTGCCCGGTCGCTCATCGCTAACGCCGTGCACGGCGCTGAGCAGCGCCGTCGGCGTCGATCCGGCACTCGTTACGGTGACGTTGAAGTCGGCTCCTCGAAGGGCGTCGGCGCATTCGATGAGCGCGCTCGCCTCGTCGTGCGCGGCACGCTCGATGGCGTCGCCTCCCGCGTAGGACTGCCCGCCGTGGGCGAAAAGCCCCCCGATCTGTAGGCCCCCCTCTCGGAGCGTGTTCGCGACGGCCAGGGCCTCGTCGCTCGACGCCACGCCGGTTCGGATCTCCCCGCACTCAACCTCAATGGCGACGCGCAGCGTGCTGGGTGCGAGGTGCCGAACCATGTTCTCCGCGCCTGCCACGGAGCTCACACCGACCGTGATGGTAGCGAGGTCGAGAAGTCGTCGGACCCGCCGTGCCTTGTCGGAAGTGAACCAGACGGGGTAGGCGATGAAGACGTCGCGGAGGCCGCCATCGACGAAGATCTCCGCCTCGCCGATGGTGGCCGTCGTGACACCCACGCATCCGGCGGCGACCTGACGGCGCGCGATTTCGATGCACTTGTGACTCTTGGTGTGGGGGCGACAGTCGACACCACGCTCGCGAAGCGCCTCGACCATCGACTCGATGTTTTGCTGCATAGTCGACTCGACAACGCAGACGGCCGGTGTCTCGACGCTGTTGGGAATGACAAAGTCGGGAAAGGCCAAAGGAGGGGTGCTCATGAAGAAAAGTTACCTACTCGACCGGGAGCACGCACCTCGAGGGATAGTCGCCTCCGAAGTGCACGGTGTTGCGCGCGACTCGGGGCTCGCTCTGGAAACGGACCGGACCGAATTGATTCATCGATCTCGCGTACCAGGGGAAGTCACTGCTGGTGATCGTGACGCGCATCGCGTGTCCGGGCATAAAGACATGATGCGTCGGCCAGAGCTCGATGTCGTATTCGAGAACTTCGTGCGGCGTGATCGCTGAGGGCGACTCCAAGGACGTCCGGCACGCCGCCCGCAGACAGCCCTGCGTCACTCGGCGGGACACGCCCGAAGGGTCGACGTCGGTGATCTTCACGTGCCAGTCCGTATCGTCCGCGTCGGAGGAGGCGAAGAGCCGCAAGTGGGGCCAGCCAGACAAGACCAGCTCTACCTTCACGGGCTCGGTGGTGAAGGTCACCACGTCGCTGCGCGCTTCGTTCGCAGTTTGATCGAGGGGCACGTCTTCGATCGGGTACTTGCGTACGTCGATGCCCGTGAGTGCGGGATCGAGCGGGTTGTACTCGTAGGCCACGTTGCCGGAGATCTCGGGCGCGTGTTCGACGAGCGTTCCGTCCCCGAGGAAAAACTCCCGAGTGGTCGATGAGGTAGGCCATCTGACTCGGGGCTCGCCAGGCGTTGCGGCCCGGCTCGAAAAGTCGGACCCGATCTGCCTGGTCAACCCCATTGTCAACACCTTTCAGGAAGTGGTCGAAAAAGGCCAGATGTTCGGCGTCCATCTCGAGCGCCGCCGCGGGGCCGTGGTCGACGTCGGCGTAGAACCGGTCGGGGTTGCGACATTTCACGTGGCTCCACGGGCCGACGATCAGGTACTGATTGTCGCGAGCTGGAGAGTTCGCCATCATGTGCTCGTAGTGGTGAAAGGCTCCGAGCAGGTCCTCTTGGTCGTACCACCCCGTCACGTGAAGACACGGCACATCGATCTGGTCGTAGCGATCGTCGAAACGCAGGCCCTTCCAAAAGTCGTCCAACGTGTCGCGGTCGGCGAGGTTGTCCCAGTTTGACGTGGGCGTGTCGATGATTTTGCCAATGTCCTTGAACGGCAGGATGCGAAGCGCTTCGTCCCAATCAATCTGTCGAAGCAGGAAGCTCTCGTCGATGCGTCGTCGCGTCATGAAGGCCCACCACGCGAAGTAGAGCTGAAAGACGCCATTGGTATAGGGGATCTCTTGTTGCCACCTCCCTGCCGCCGACGTCGAGACCATTGCGCGGAGGTGAGGAGGTCGCGCCGAGGCGCCGGCCCACTGGACCCAACCCATGTAGCTGAGCCCCGTCGTTCCGACCTTGCCGTTGCACCACGGCTGTTGCGCCACCCACTCGATGACGTCGTGCGTGTCAGGCACGTCGTCGGGGAAACCACGCCATTTACCTTCCGATTTGCCCCGCCCGCGGCAGTCGACACCGACGAAGACGTAGCCGTTGTTTTGGTACAACGTTGCGTCGCCCGACATTAGGACCGCGCTGTCCTTGTTGTAAGGCGTCACCTCGACAATTGCAGGCAAGGGCTCGCCTTCATGGTCGAAGGGCAGGTAGACATCTGCGGCGAGCTCGATCCCGTCGCGCATGGGTATCCCCATCTCCGCGCGCCCCTTGGCCGCGTCGGCATTGGCCACTTCGATCCAGCGCTCGAAAGGTGTGTTGCGTGGCGTCATGTTCTCCCCACTCGAACCAATCAACGCGGACGTCGCGTCGTTGTTCAGCAACACTACGTACCAATTGTTGAGTTCGAAGGCACGCGACGGTGCGTTCGGGCCACCCGAACATCTCGGTTTGTGAATTAACCCGTGCGAAACCGTCGTGTGATGAAGTGCGGTGATGGCTTGTGATATCAAGGTGCTACCGGGCCACCGCCAAGCAGCGGTGGCGCGCTATCCAAAGGGGGATGGATGAGAGTAAATCGATCCACAGTTGCGTTGGTCTCGGCGGCGGTGCTGGCGCTATCCGCCACAGCAATGGCGGGCGCGGTCGGCAGGAGTCCCGCGACAGGAGCGAAGGGAAAGCTCGAGGCACACTCGAGTATCCAGCGCGGTGGCACGCTGGTCTTTGACCGCGGGTCCGACATCATCTCGCTTGATCCGACCCAAGTCACGGACAACGAGAGCATCTGGGCCGACGAGTGCATCTTCGAGCCGCTCTACCAGGCGACGAAGAACGGCAAAGAACTCATCCCGGATATGGCCACCAGCTACTCGGTCTCTTCAAACCATCTGGCGTGGACCTTTAATCTTCGTCACGGCGTCGACTTCAGCAACGGTCAGGAAATGACGTCGGCCGACGTGAAATTCTCCGTGATGCGGGTCGGCGCGAAGGCGAGCAACCCGTGGACGTTCATCAACGCCGACATCAAGAGCATTACGACGCCGAGCAAGTTCCAGGTGGTCATCACGACGAAGACGCCGTGGGCACCGCTTCAGGCGGACATGGCGCTCTTCGCCAACGGCGTCATTCCCAACAACTACGCGGGAGAGACGGCAGCGGTCTTCTGGCAGCATCCGATCGGCACTGGCCCCTTCATGGTGAAGACGTGGCTGAAGGGCAACGAGTTGGAGCTGGTGAAAAACCCGCACTACTGGCAGCCGGGCAAGCCGTACCTGAATGGTGTGGACTTTGTCTCGGTGCCCGATGACAACACTCGCCTCCTGCAGCTTGAGTCCGGCTCCGCGCAGATCGACGAGTTCCCCGCCTGGTCCCAGGTGAGCGAGCTCTCGTCCAAGCCGGGCATCACGATGAGCCTCTTCCCGTCGAGCTGGACTCAGTTCCTTGGCTTCAACGAGCAGATCAAGTACTTCAAGGACGTCCACGTACGGTTGGCAATCTCGGACGCCATCGACCGGGCCGCCATCGTGAAGGCCGTCCTCTACGGACACGGCACTGTCGCCAACTCACAGGTGACACCGGCCCTATGGGACTATGACCCGTCCACCCCAGGGGCTCAGTACAACCTCACCAAGGCGAAGAAGGAGATGGCTGAGTCCGCGTATCCGAAGGGCTTCTCTACCAAACTTCTCGTGGGTTCGGGGAATCAGAATGAGCTGACCATGGGCCAGATCGTTCAGTCCGAGCTGGCGCCGCTCGGCATCAAGGTCACGCTGCAAGAGGTGAATGGCGCTCAAGAGACAACCTTGCAGGATGCCTCGCAGTTCCAGATGTCGTTCCTCTATGACACGACGGACATCATTGACCCTGATGAGTTGATGACGTTCGCCGCGGAAGGCGGCAGCGGCGCCCAGGGCACGCACGCCGAGTTCACGAACTACAACAACACCGAGGTCGACAAGCTGATCACCGAAGCTGAGCACATCTTCCCCATCGCCCAGCGCAAGAAGCTCTATGACCAGGTACAGCTGATATTGGCGCAGGACCCGCCGATGGCGTACCTCTTTTACCAGCCCTTCGCGTACGCGTACTCGAGCAAGGTGCACAACTTCTATGTGTATCCGACAGGCAATTACCACTTCGAGAACGTGTGGCTCAGTAAGTAGTTTCGATGTGCCGGGTGAGCGAACACCTTCTGGTTTCGCTCACCCGGCCGTGAGTTTCTCGTCTCGACCAGAAGGGGACCAAACGTAAATGTTGTTGCGCTACGTGGGGCGACGTTTGCTGCTGATCTTCCCCGTGGCCATCGGGGTCACCTTGTTGGTCTTCTTCTCGATCCACATGGTTCCCGGCAGTCCGGCCTACACCTTTCTGGGCCCCCACGCCACGAAGACCGCCGTCGCGGCGTTCAACCAGGAGTGGGGCCTGAACAGGCCCGTCCCGGTCCAGTACTGGCTCTTTCTCGATCGACTCTTCCACGGCGACCTCGGTGAGTCGCTGTTCTACCAATCGTCGGTCGCGCAACTCATCTTGACGCGACTACCCGTCACCTTGAGCCTGCTGGTGGGTGGCGCCTTCTTGTCGGTCGTCATTGCGGTACCACTGGCGGCCATATCGGCCGTCAAGTCGGGCACGCTGGTCGACCAGATCATCCGCTTTGCGAGCACCGCCGGTCTCGGCATGCCGAGCTTCTGGATCGGTACGACGCTGATCATCCTCTTGGGACTGGTGTTCCCGCTCTTCCCTGTCGGCGGGTACGGCTCGGGCTTTGCGGGCCACGTGGATTCGATGTTCTTGCCGTGCCTCACGATCGCCATTTCCATCTCCCCGCAACTGTTGCGCAGTCTGCGTACCAGCCTCATCGAGGTGCTCGGCTCGGACTACGTCGCCTTCGCCCGCGCGAAGGGGACGAACGCGCGCACCATCTTGCTCAAGTACGGCTTTCGCAACGCGGCCATTGCGGCGGTCAGCGTGCTCGGCATCAACATTGGCTTCTTGGTGGGCGGCACGGTGGTCATCGAGAACGTCTTTGCCCTGCCGGGACTCGGCCAGTTGATGATCACGTCCATTCTCGACCGCGATTTCCCGATCGTTCAGGGGATCACTCTCATCTTTTCGGTAGTCGTCATCCTGACCTACCTCGCCACCGACGTGACCTACGCGTTGCTTGACCCCAGGGTGCGCCTCTGATGACCGATCTCGATCTGGCGAGGCTGAACCCCACGCGTCGGCGCCGGTTCCGCCGTCCGCCCACGACGCTCATCGTCGGCGCATCGATCATCGGGGTGATCATCTTCCTCGCCGTCTTCGCACCGTTGGTGACGTCCTACAACCCGACGACGATCAACCTGCTCCAGACCCTGCAGGGTCCGAGCGCGGCGCACTGGCTCGGCACCGATCAGCTGGGTCGCGACATCTGGACTCGTCTCGTCTATGGCGCCCGCACCGACCTCAGCGTTGCCTTCATCGCGGTGCTCGCACCCTTCGCCATCGGCACCGTGCTCGGCGCCTTCGCGGGCTACCTCGGCGGTTGGCTTGACAACGTCATCATGCGCCTGGCCGACGTGGTGGTGGCCTTTCCGTTCTACGTGCTGGTCATCTTGCTGGTCTTTCTGCTGGGGCCGGGCACGAGCAGCATCTATATCGCCATCACGATCGTCAGCTGGATCTCCTACGCGCGCATCATTCGAGGCTCGACGCTGGTCGCGAAGAATCAGGAGTACGTGCTCGCTGCGCAGCTCGAAGGGTTCTCCACCCTGCGCATCATCGTGCGCCACATCCTGCCCAACGTCATCTCCCAGGCGATCGTGTTCGCCATGGGGGACATCGTGAACGACATCTTGGCCATCGTGACCCTTGGCTACCTCGGTCTCGGCATCCCGCCGCCCGCACCCGACTGGGGTGAGATGATGGCGAGCGGGCAGCAGTTCCTGACCACCCACTGGGAGCTCTCCACGATTCCCGGCATCGCCGTGGTGATTACGGGACTGGGTCTGTCGCTCTTTGGCGATGGTCTCAACGAGCTGATGGGGAGGAACTGATCGTGACCACACCGCCGACTGCGCCCCTCTTGGAGGTCGAGAACCTTTGCATCGAAGTCACGATCGTTGGGGGCAAGAAGACCGAGCCGGCGCTTCGCGACGTCTCGTTCCACGTGGCGGCGGGCGAAGCGGTCGGCCTGGTGGGCGAGTCGGGGAGCGGCAAGAGCCTCACCTTGCGCACGCTGCTCGGTATCCTGCCTGCGGGCGTGAGGGCCACGAGCGGACGAGTGCTCTTCGAGGGCGTCGACCTCTTGAAGGCTCCCAAGCGCACGCTGAACGCGCTGCGCGGCACCGGCATCACCATGATCTTCCAGGAGCCGATGACCTCGCTCAATCCCGTCGCCAAGGTGGGCGAGCAGATCGTCGACGCCGCGCGCGCCAAGCACAAGTGGTCCAAGAGCGACGCGCGCGACCACGCACTGCAGCTGGCCCGTCAGATGGGCATCCCCGATCCCGAAAACGCGCTGTCGCTCTATCCCCACGAGCTCTCGGGTGGGCTACGCCAGCGCGTCATGATCGCGGCCGCCCTGGCGTGCCAGCCGAAGCTAGTGCTCTGCGACGAACCGACGACCGCACTCGACGTCACTATCCAGGCTCAGATCATCAAGCTCCTGGCGAAGTTGAAAGACGAGCTCGGCATGAGCATGCTCTACGTCACTCACGATCTCGCGGTCGTCGCGCAACTCTGTCAGCGGCTCGAGGTCATGTACGCCGGATCGATCGTGGAGAGCGGCAGCGTCGCCGACGTCTTTCGCAAGCCCAATCACCCCTATACCCAGGGCCTCGTCAACGCTACCCCCGACGTGGACGACGTCGTCACCGATCTCGCCGGCATTCGGGGCAACGCTCCGACCCTCGGCAACTGGCCCGAAGGCTGCCCCTTTCACCCTCGCTGTGACTACGCGAGCGACGAGTGCCGATCCGGCGAGTTTCCGCTGCGCGAGCTTCCAGACGGTCGCAAGAGCGCGTGCATCCACATCGACGAGCTGCATCGCGCGATCGAGAACGCGGGCGTGCGGTGACCGACTCCATCTTGGAACTCAACGACGTCACGGTGTCCTTCATGGCGCGCCGCGGAAAGACCAAGACGCCGATTCAGGCGGCCGACCACGTGACGCTGTTCGTGCGCCGAGGCGAGATCTTCGGACTGGTCGGGGAGTCGGGCTCGGGTAAGTCGACCCTCGCGCGCCTCGTGGTCGGATTGAACAGCGCCGCGGGCGGCTCGATGGTCTTTGACGGCGAGCCCCTCGGGGGGCGTAAGCGGTCGCGTTCGATGCGCCAGCGCATCCAGATGGTGTTTCAGGACCCCTACTCGTCGCTAGATCCACGGATGACGGTTCGCCAGCAGCTCATGGAAATCCTGAAGGTTCACGACAGCGTGCCCACCAATGAGCGCGACGCTTTGTGCGAGACGATCTTCAAGCGCGTGGAGCTTCCCTCGTCGCTGCTCGACGCCCGCCCGCGACAGATGTCCGGAGGCCAGCGCCAGCGCGTGGCCATTGCGCGCGCACTGCTGCTCTCGCCCGAGCTGCTGGTGGCTGACGAGCCGGTGTCGGCGCTTGACGTCTCGGTGCAGGCGGGCATCATCAAGCTGTTCGCGGACCTGCGGAGTCGACTCGGCGTGACGATCTTTTTCATTGCCCACGATCTCGCCGTCGTACGTCACCTCTGTGACCGCGTGGCCGTGATGTACATGGGAAAAATCGTCGAAGAGGGCACCACCGCTGACCTCTTCAGCAATCCCCGTCATCCCTACACTCGAGCGCTGCTCGACTCCATCCCGCGTCTGCACCCCGACCTCGGCGAGCAAGTGAGCGCCCCCGAGGGTGAGCCGCCGAGCCTCTCGCGACTTCCCTCAGGTTGTCGGTTTCGCAGCCGCTGTCCCTTCGCCACGGAGAAGTGCGCGGAGGAGGAGCCCGAGCTCCTCCCCGTTCTCTCGTCGACGCCCGAGGTGTCGCACCAGGCGGCGTGTCACTACGCCAATGAGCTAGAGGCGTACGTTGGTCACCGTGCCGTCCGCTGAGTTTGTCGTTCGCAATGTCACCTCACCCGACGAGCTGAACCTCTGCGTGCGGCTCTACGAGGAGGTCTTTCATCTCGGTCCGAAGGACGGCTCGCTCAACACGCGACTCTTGGTCGGCATCGTGCGAAACTCCGGGATTGTCGTTGGAGGCTTTTGGGGTGATCGCATGATGGGCTTCGCGTTGAGCTTCTTGGCGTTGGATCGCGATCGGGACGTGCACTATCAGTACTCCCAGCTGGCGGTCGTCGCCGAAGAGGCCCAGGGTCGGGGTCTCGGCCGGCAACTGAAACTGGCTCAACGGGCCGCCTCGCTCGACATGGGCGTCGCGGAGATGCGCTGGTCCTTTGATCCCTTTCTCGTGCGCAACGCCCATTTCAACCTGAACGTGCTCGGCGCGAAAGCGGTCGCGCTGGAGCGCAACCTCTACGGCACCTACGCTCACGGACTCGACGTGCCCGACACCACCGACCGTCTCCTTGCGGTGTGGGACCTGGCCGAATCGATCGGCCGGACGAAGGATCCCACGGGCGCCACCCTCAACGTGCCGGCCACGTCGAATCGTTCGCTCGACGCCGAAGCGCGACGTCACCGAGGCGAACTGCTCGACGCCTTCGACGATCTGTTCGCGCGCGGATACGAGGCCGTCAGCTGCGTGCTGAAGGAGAGCAACGAAGCGACCTACGACTTCGAAAAGGCGATCTCCTCGTGATCGACGTGCGAGAGGTGACGCTGTTTCGGGTCCGCAAGGACCTGGTGCGCGAGTTCGAGACGAGCTCGCACCGCAAGAACTTCATCGAGCACGTGCTGTTGAAGGCGACCACGCTCGAGGGCGCCGTGGGGTGGGGTGAGGCCGCGTCACCAACCGACCCCTTCTACTGTTACGAGAGCACCGAGACCTGCTGGCATATCCTGCGCCACTACCTGGCGCCGACGTTGCTCAAGGGTCGCTTCGAGACTCCCGAGGAGGCCCGAGCCGCCTCACCGGTCACCGGACACCCCTTCGCCCACGCCGCGAGCGACATCGCCATGTGGGACCTCTTCAGCCAGTCCCAGGATCTGGCGCTCGCCGACGCCCTCGGCGGCACCCAGCGAGAGGTCAGGGCGGGGGTCAGTCTCGGCATCGAGGCGAGCATCGACACCCTCCTCGAGGTGGTGGCCAAGCACGTGAGCGACGGGTATCAGCGCGTCAAGCTGAAGATCAGTCCCACCTGGGCCTACGAGCCGGCGAAGGCAGTGCGCGAGGCCTTCCCCGACGTTGCAGTGCAGGTGGACGCCAACGGGATCTTCGCGTCGGGTGATCTCGAGGACCCTCTCTTTGCGCAGCTCGACAGCCTCGAACTGTTGATGATCGAACAGCCTTTTGAGGCGGAGGACCTGCTGACGCACGCCGCGCTGCAGCGTCGGCTCGCGACGCCCGTGTGCCTCGATGAGAGCATTACGTCAATCGGAGCGCTCCGCAGCGCGCTCTTTCTCGACGCGGGCCGGATCATTAACATCAAGCTCTCGCGCCTCGGTGGCGTGGGGGGTGCCCGTCAAGTGCACGACGCCTGCTTCGACGCCGGCGTGCCGGTGTGGTGCGGAGGGATGCACGAGTTCGGCATTGGGCGCGCGGCCAATCTTGCGGTAGCGAGCCTGCCGGGCTTCACCTACCCGAGCGACCTCTCGGGTTCGGCAAAGTACTACGCGAGCGATCTCGTCGAACCCACCATCGTGGCGACGGGCGGCCTCGTCGAGGTGCCGAGAGGACGTAGTGGGCTGGGCCTCGAGGTCGTGGAGGAGCGCATTCGCACGGAAGCTCTCGACGTCGTCACCCTGCACGCCACGCCCTAGAAACTGATAGAGGAGAGCATGATGCGAGTACTGATCTCGGCCGACATGGAAGGCATCACGGGCGTGACCTGTCCCGAGGACTGTGACTACGGGGCGCCGAGGTGGGAGAGCGCGCGTCACCTGATGATGAGCGACGTGAACGCGGCAATAGGTGGTTTCTTCGACGCGGGCGCGAGCGAGGTGGTCGTGAACGACGCTCACTCGAACAAACGCAACCTCATCTTGGCTGATCTCGATCCGCGCGCGTCGGCGATCATCGGCACCCACAAGCAGTGGGGCATGCTCCAGGGCATCGCGGAGACGGACGTCGTTGCCTTCCTCGGCTATCACACGGGTGCGGGCCATCAAGGCGTCCTGTCGCACACCTACGTCGGCGAAACGATCCGACGGGTCGAAGTGAACGGCGTCTCTGCGAGCGAAGGTCGCATGAACTGGCTGGTGGCCTCCGAGTTCGAGGTGCCGGTGGTCCTGGTGACCGGCGACGACCTCACGTGCGATGACGCCCTGACCTACGCCCCCGCCAGCCAGCGGGTCGCGGTGAAGGACTGCATCGACCGCTACACCGCGCGTTGTCTGGCCCCGTCGGTCACGGCGTCCATGATCCGCGACGGCGCGCGTGCCGCGTTGGCGAAGGTGGGCGCGGTTGCTCCGACCCGGGGACCTTTCACCTATGAAGTGTTCTTTGACGCAACCAATCCGGTGATGGCCGCGACCGCGGTGCCGGGCGTCGAGGCGTCGAGCGAGACGAGCGTGCGATTCACGCTGCCCACCATGCGCGAGGCTATTCGCTGCTTCAAGGTCGTCTCGGCCGTGGCGAGCGCCGCGAGTGAGCCAGACTACGGATGAGCGATCTCGAGAGCGATCGTTCGATGCGCACGCTGGCCCGACTCCGCTATCTCACCGAGCTGGAATCGCCGTCCGGTCACGTGGAGCTGCTCAATGCGATGCGCGACGCGCTGGCGTCGCGGTGGCGAGAGCTGGGGCTCGACGTGACCATCGCCGCGGGTCTCGCCGGTGATCACTTGGTGGCCGAGTGGCGAGTGTCCAACAGCGTTGGCCACGTACTGCTGGTGACCCACTACGACACGGTGTGGTCCGAAGGCGAACTCACACGACAACCCTTCTTAGTCGAGGGGGACAAGGTCTTCGGGCCTGGGGTGTTTGACATGAAGGCGGGCATCGTCGCAATCGAGTTTGCGCTCGAAGAGCTACGTCGTCTGGGACGAGCGCCCGCGCGCACCGTGCGCATCGTCTGCATCGCCGACGAAGAAGTGTCGAGCGTCGATGGACGACCGGTGATCGAGGCCGCTGCCGAGGGCGCGGTTGCGGTGCTCGGCTTCGAGCCAGCTCACCCGGATGGAGCCTTCAAGAGCGGGCGTCGCGGCGTCGCTCGTCTGCTCTTGCGAGTGACCGGTCGTGCGTCGCACTCTGGTCTCGCAGCGGGCGAAGGGATTTCGGCCATCGACGAGTTGGTCGACCTCCTTCTCGATGTTCGTCAAGGAGCACCCCTCGCCGAGGACGCCTCCATCAACGTGGGGCGGATCAGCGGGGGCACGAGGGCCAACGTGGTGGCGGGTGTCGCCGAAGCCGAGGTGGGACTTCGTTTTGGCCTGCCGGACACCGAACGTGCACTCATGAATCTCTTTCACGGATTGCGCGCGCACCGCGAAGGAGCCACCCTTGAGATCGTGACGCTTTCTCATCGCCCGGCGTGGCCCGAGGATCCACATTCGTCATTGACCGAATTGGTGCTCGCGACGGCGCGAGCACGGGGTGAGAGCGCCAGCGCGCGTCCAGCCGGTGGGGCTGGCGACACTAACTTCACCGGTGCCGCCGGTCTCGCCACATTGGACGGCCTCGGCCCGCGAGGTGCGAACGCCCACGCTGTTGGCGAGGTGGTCTCGCTGGCGTCCCTCGACCAACGGATCTCGATGCTGGTCGATCTGCTGTCGAATGAGGCATTGGGTTCTTAGGCTTCGTCGACCCTGGTTTCCAGCACATTGAAGTCCGTTTAGCGCAAGGCCTGCTGGCTCGTGCTGCGTAGGGTTCCCGTATGACCACTTCCCTCCTTCTCGTGCCAATTGTCCGCATCCAAAAGCAACGGCATGGATCCAGAGCGCCCTGAGTGTGTTCCAGCTTGGCCCGCAAGGTATTTTGCGCCCATTCCGATCCTCTTAAGTTGTTTTTTCAACTCAACTGCTGCGTACTCCCTCGTGATTAGACGGCGTGATGGCAATTCGTCCCCACGACTCTCCTCCATTTGTCGTTCGATCCAACGCCGTTACGCCGTTGGCGAGATTGCATATGGCGTAGCCATGGTCCACGTCCATGAAAGTAATGCTCGCGACGCTCCGACATCCGAGCGTGCCGACGACGTGCTCTCGATTGGCCCCAAAATTGAGACGGACGATGTTTCGCCTAGCGGCGCCCGTGTAGGCGTAGCCAAAATCATGCGTGTTGGTCAAGGCGACAATGCCTCCTGGTTCGATGTTG
This sequence comes from uncultured Acidimicrobiaceae bacterium, assembly GCA_963848345.1. Lineage (GTDB taxonomy): Bacteria > Actinomycetota > Acidimicrobiia > Acidimicrobiales > RAAP-2 > RAAP-2. The sequence continues at coordinate 180,921 of CAWKDF010000001.1, forward strand.
TGAGGCTGGCGAACGAAGACGTTCCACGATGAACCTGAGTCGTCGGTGAGATGAAGCGTCACTCGTGACTTAGTGGTGCACACCGCCCATACCCGCTGAACGTCTTCCGCCGACAGAGTACAGCCGGTCGAACTCTTCAGATTGGCGTGCGTTGACGAAACGAAACTCCGGCCGCCGTTATGCGAGACGTAGATCCTCTCGCCCTCCCTCGACGTCTCAGCGAACATCGCCATCTCTCCGTACCCGGTCATTTGACCAAGCGGTTGCTCGACGAACTGCCCAAAGGGAATCTTCTCTCCTCGCCAGTACGTCGCGCGCAAGGGAGCGTTCGCCAGCTCCAAGAAGGAACTTCCGTTCTTCGTCGAAGAGCTGTGCGCGAACAACGCGTAGACGTGCGTGCTCGTCGCGGTGAGACCCCATATCGTGTCGCCTTGGGGAGTCGGTGACCGTTGCCACGAGCGAGCGCCGTTCGTCGTCACATAGAGTTCCTGTGCCTCGGAGTTTCCTTCGAGTATGTAACCGACATTCGGCGTCGTAAAAACCATGGCCATCACCGTGCCCTGCGGCGTTCGTGCAAGTCGCTCGTAGGGAGGCATTTTGACTTGAGCGAGTCGTAACGGGGCATCCCACGTTCGATTCACATCATCGCGCGTGCGATAGAGGTGAAGGCAACGCTGGTCGTCGCACCGCTCTGACGTCAGCAGGTAGAAGAGCCCCTCACGCTGAGCGGGTGCAATGAGCAGCGGCCACACGCTACCTACCGAGGAGTTAGCAGCGCTCGTGGAAATGCCGTCGATCATGCCCAGTGGTCCCAGTGTGGCGACTACCGCGGCGACGAGCAAAGCCGAAAGCCGCTTGGCCACCTTGGTCACGTACTCAGCATGACTCGCCAAACTTTCGCGCACAAGACCGTATGAACTCTTGGACTAACCCAAGAATGCAAACCTGCGGTGTCGGAGACCCGAAGCAACAGATCTGCCACCAAGCACTGGCGACTTCCACGCTGAATATTGCGGAAAGTCTCACCGATATGGGGAGAACTCCTTTCGCTTACTCACTCTCCAGCCCATTTCGCGGAGGCGTATCCCGACGAGGCGGTTGTGGCGCACTCCATCACTGGTGACTACGTGGAGTCGAGTCCATCCGAGGTGGCTCGTCACATAGACATGTCCACCAATTGCGGCACTCAAAAGTCTTTCAAGTAGATCTAGGTTGTCGAGGTTTTGCCCCAACTCCCACTGCTCGAGACGTGCGAACGAAACGATCCACTCCTTGCCATCCATTTCGAGGATTGACACGGGGCAGGCGGACTCACGTATTGGCTCAAGGGGGATTTCGACGATTTGAGATGTCAGTGACTTCTTCGTCACTGCGGCAGACTCACCCAGCTCTTGCCCCAGACCGTCGATGTACTAAAAGAAGCGTGTCGTAATATCCGAGTCTGGGTTACCTGACATAGATCCAATAATGCCAGGCTCCTCAAATACTCCTCACGGCCGGGCATCCGAAGCAACGAACTTGTTACCCGGCATTGGCGATTATCTTGAATTGTGCGGGTTTAGATCTCCAACCAGACGCGAACGCGTACCAGAATCCAGGTCGAGGCCGAACCACTGAAAACTGGTGATTCTCAGATTGGTCAGGGACCAATACAGCAATAACTCCATCAGAGTTCGGGAGATCCCGGGAGCCTCCGGAGGAAACTTGCCAGTTCGTCGAGTGCCGGACTGAGGTTCAAATTGATCGACCTCTCGCGCCTCGCTTCGGCGAGCCATCACAGGATCAACGATTCTCGGGCAGACTGCGGGGCATAAAGCGGGCATAGAACAGGGGTAAATGGTGGCTACCGTTGGACACCCGCGGTCGCCATTGATGAGCCGAAAAGGCAAGGGATATAAGGATTCTCGGGAAAATCCTTTGCACCCCCAACGGGATTCGAGGGATGCCACTACGGAATGACCGCGCGGAACATCCTGATGAGCGCATTGTTAGAAGGAACGAGTCTCAGGCCTCCAAATCTTCGGGCACTCTATGGGCATAGAGAAGGAGCACCGGTCTATTACGGAGTTGGATTCGAGAGGCCATGCTCATTCGCATCGGCATTCAACATGATCGCAGGACCGGCTGACGAGCCTCACGTCAATCGCAAGTTCGGTCCGTGGATCGTAGACACGTCGCACGTGGCGAGGGCGCTCGAGCCGTGTCTTCAGCGAGGACTCCGTCCGGGCAATCGATAAGAAAGCACGCAACGTAATCAGCGCGTGCGAAGATCCGAATCGCGTCGCTCTTCGAGATCAGAGGCGCTCGCTATTCGGTTTCCGTGAGCGGACGTTGAGCGAGGCCAAATACGGATGTTCCGTCGGGGGCGATGCCAATTGTGACGGTTACAGGTTGGCTTCGGCGTATCAGGTCGTCAGCAGTGCGGATCATTGCGCCCCACGCGAACGTCGGGTCGATCGCTTCGCTCGGGGGGCGTACCCTTAACCGCGTCTGCCGATGGAGCCAAAACCAGTCGAGGGTTTGAAGATACGCAATTGGACGCGAGGTCAGGAGGTCATAGATCTCATTCCCCGCACCCAGACGCACGTCGAGAGAGGTCGAACGCGCGGCCGAAAAGATTTCGACAGATGGGCCGTCGCCTGAGGGGCGAGGTTTTCCCGAGACTAAGTACGCCGCCGCCCGGCGTAACTCGAGGTCAAGGTCCACCAGATTACGGGCTACGGCGCCACACGCGAAAAGCTTCGCAGTGCACGTATAGCGGCACTGTGGGGCCGAGGAAAAGAGTTTTGTCGCCTGGCCGGTAGGTCACGGAGGCCCCGAGCAGTTTCGCGAGCTGTGGGTCCAAGAGATCGGTTTCCGTCTGCATCGCTCGCTGAAATTTGGCAAACGAATTCAGTTGGAACCTGTCATGAGATTCCGAACCTGCAATCACGTCTTCTCCCGTCCAAGCGTCCTCTACTCGTGTATTCGTCCTGAGAGTATGTGTCCATTCTGTGAAAAACGTTTCAGTCGCCACATGAAAGGTTTTTTCTAGGACGGAAAGATAACTGTGTGGAGCGTTATGTCATTGAAAGGACACCATGAGCACCACACGGTTTAGAAGGCTGATCACTCCGATGATCGGCGTCGTACTGATTGCAATGTTGGGAGGGGGCCAGTTCGCGGGCGCTTCTCCAAATAGCGGGGCTGTCGCGTCGTTCGACGGTAGGATCATCAACCTTGCTAACGGGTGGGACGGCGCCTGTGTGCGCTGTCACCCCCAGAGGGACGCAGTGCTTTGCGACGCAGTCCGCATTTCAGTCCTGGGTTGTTGCCGCTCATCCCGCCAGTAACGTAAGTCCGGCGCCTGATGTCAACTGCTCGACTGCACTTGAGCTCTTCTCGGGAACCAGCTACACCGGAACGGAGCTTGCGGTGTACGACGAGGGAGTCTGGATCAATCTCTCAACGTACAGTTTCGCCGACAAGACGAACTCGTACAAGGTCGGCGCGTGTGGAACCAGCATGAACTCGGCTGCAAATGGTGGGGGAACCACCTACCCTGGGCCCAGCACTGCCGGAAGTAGTGCGACCAGCATGGTCAGCGGCTGGTCGGATCACTGGAATCGGTTTACATTCTTTAGGAAACCTGGGATCCTTCGGCACGTCGGTGCGTAAGTTGACACTATGAGTCCTGATGGTGCGGACCGAGAGTTCGCGAGACTCATTGACGACAACCGCAAAGCGGTGCAGCGCTACGTGTTGCGCCGCCTTGCCGACGTCGAAGGCTCCGATGACGTGGTAATCGACACCTTCGTCGTCGCGTGGCGAAAGCGCAGTGAACTTCCGCCACGCGACCGCGAACTGCCGTGGCTCTTTAGCATCGCCTTCAGGGTGATCTCAAACCACCGGCGGGCGAGGGACCGTCAGAACAGGCTCCACTGGCGGCTTTCGCTTGAGCGTGAAATCACGCCCGGCGACGACGAGTTCTCGAAAACCGAATCTGAGCAACTCTTCACGGCGATGCGCAAATTGGCAGAAATTGATCAGGAACTACTACAGCTCGTTTACTGGGAGAAGCTCAAATATCGTGATGTTGCTGTGGTACTAGGTATCAGCGAAAACGCCGTCGGCATTCGAGCGACGCGCGCCAAGAAAGTCCTGCGGGCGCTGCTTAACGCGCCTCTCGGCCCGCCTCCTACGATTGAGGCCGATGGAGAGGGAGTAGGAGCGTGAGCGACGACGACCTCCGGAGGATGTTCGAGGAGAACGATCCGTCCAGTGAGGTGACCGACGCCGACCTCGACGAGTTACTTTCGACCGAGCGGCTGCTGGAGCGCATACACGCAACGACAGAGAGACGCCGGATGCGTCATTTCACTCACGGCTGGCGGCGCGCAGGAATCGTCACTGCATCGGCGGTGATCGTGTTGAGCGGTACGGCGGCCGCGATTTCTCTTCTCAATGCGCCCGCGACGAACACCGTAGAGCTCGCATGCTTCTCGGCGGCAAGTCTCCATTCGAATGCCTCGATCGTCTCACTGAGCGATCATCCCCTACAAGCGTGTGACGAACTGATGCACTGGCCCGCTCCTCCAGTCAAGGGGGGACAGAGCGGGGCTCTCTGCGTACTCAGCAATGGCTCGCTTGGCAGCTCCCCACCGCCGGGAAGCCTGGAGAGTGCCAGACGCTCGGTCTCGAGCCATATAACGGTCACGTTCTCGACGTGCCCGCCGCCACGTTCAAGAAGCAGCGGCGAACTACTTCGCTGCCCACCACTGTGACACGCTGGCGAAGGCTGGCACCAAAGTGTCCAGGCTGCTCGCCCTTCACAAGGTCAGCGGATGGCGCATCCGGTTGAGTGGATCGAGAGCAGCGGGCGCGTGCGCCACCCTGGCGGTGAAGGCGGCGGAGAAGACGATCGACATCGTGGGCGTCAAGTCCCGCTCGACCGACCCTCGGGTTCGCCAAGACTTCGACTGCAGCTAGGGACACTCGGAGCGTCACGATAGCCGTGCGTTCATCGAAAATGAAAGGTTTTTCCACATTCGGAAACATAGATAGTGAGTAAGTGCGCCCATGGACGACGTAAATGGAATCGTGATCTTCCCCTGGGATGTGCTCCTCGACACGCAACCACAACAACAGAACCCCGAGAGGTCGTAGATGTCGCGGCGAATATGGCAGATGTCGATTGTGATTACATTTCTTTTTGCGGTCGTTGCAGGCCAATCGTTGTGGGTGCAGTGGTTCCGCGCAGTTGCGCTAAATACGTCGCCGCTGAACCCTCGCAATAGCAGCGCCAACGACGCGGAACCCTCGCGGCGAAATCCTCGCCGCCAACGGCACCGTCCTTGCCGAATCTCGAGCGACGGGCAATGGGCGATTTCCCTACAGGCGCATCTACCCAGAGGGCGCGCTCTTCGCCGGCGTCATTGGCTGGTCGTCGCTCAAGTACGGGGAATGGGGCCTCGAAGCCCAGTACAACACGGAGCTCTCTGCTCACAGCCTCCCTGCCCAAAGTCTTGAGCAGGTGCTCGCTCCTACGGTAGGTGAGGACTCGGTCACCCTTACGCTCGTGCCAGCGCTCCAGAAGCTCGCTCAGGTGAAGCTCGGCGGCACTGACGGCTCAGTCGTGGTCATCGTACCAAGCACTGGGAGCATCCTCGCCCTGTATTCCAACCCGACCTACAACCCGACGCCATTCACCTCATCGATGAGTACGTGGAAACGGCAGCATGGAAGAAAGACAACAAGAACGACGCGCATGGCTACCCGCCTCTCGGGCTTGTCGCTACGCAACAGACCATCTTCCCCGGCTCGACGTTCAAGGTCATCACGACCGCGGGCATTGTCAAATACAAGCCGTCACTCCTGAACAAGGTCTACCCGTTCATGGTGTCGACCAAGTTGCCTGACACGAACAAGTTGCTCTACAACGATGGCGAGAAGTCCTGCGGTGGTACGGTCGCGGAGATGCTGCCCGAATCTTGCGACCCGGGCTACGCGCTGCTTGGCATCGCCCTCGGTGCCCAAGATTTGGCTGCGCAGGCGGACGCCTTCGGTTACAACGAGGTACCTCCAATCGACCTGCCTGGTGCCGTCGCGTCCTTCTTCCCGAAAGAATCCACCCTCGCGGCGAACCCTCCGTACCTTGCTTATTCGGCGATCGGTCAGGAAGACGTGAGTGCCACGGCCCTCCAAAATGCCCTCGTTGCAGCGGGTATCGCGAACAAAGGTGTCGTCATGACGCCTCACCTCATGTCCTACATCACCGGGCCCGACGGCGCGGTGGTCCAGCGCTATAAAAACACGCCCTGGAAGACGCCACTCACCCCAGCGCAGGCGGCGCAGATCGTGCCGCTCATGCGTGGAGTCGTCGACGAACCGATAGGAACTGCGTACGGAGTTGGGTTTCTTCCTGAAGACCAGGTCGCGGCAAAGACCGGCACTGCTCAGGTCGGCAATAATCTTTCGAATGACACGGACGACTGGATGATCGCTTTCGCGCCTGCGAATGACCCAACTATTGCTATCGCTGTCAGCGTGCCCTACCAGGCCTCCAGCGCGACCGGTGCACTGATTTCAGGACCCATCATGAAATGCATGATTGAAGGAGCGCTCGCACTTCAGGCGGGAAAGCCAGTCACTGGCACCGCGACCACCTGCTCAAGCTGAGGCTCAGCGGTCGTGCATGTCTCCACGTCCACGGCTCATCGTCGGCGTACTCAATGATCGCTGTGTAGTCGATCGCACTACTCTTCGCGACGTACGGTCCCTTGTAAATTCGTAGACACGTCTCCACGAGAGAATGGTGAATCTGTACGAAGCGCTTTCCTCTGGCTCGGAAACAAAACGAGTGTCGAATGAGAAAGAGACGCTGTGATTTCGAAGCTTCCTGAACTCTGGTACAACTCGGCGAACCGGGAGGTTTAGTGGGAATATCGTTCTCAACTCTCTCGTCGCTTGTGAGTTTGTAGCCGAAGTGTGCCTAAAGGCCTCAGGTGCGTCGACCTACGAAGCATGCGCGCCAACCTTCGCCGGTGACTCTCAGGTGACCGGCTGGTATTTGACGACATTGAAATTCCCGCGGACACTGTCCCCGGATACGTCCGGGCAACGGGGACCACCGGCTACTACTAAGCGAGGGATGTGGTAGTGCAAATGTGAGTGGCGCGGGCGAAAAGTGAGAATTGCGTCGCGGCGTTCGCACCACTCCTTCGGCACGTTCGCGCATTGAATGATGGGGCGAAGTTCATCGCGCGCAGAGCGGCCACAGCCAGGTCGTCGACAACACCACTCGTCGAAGCAAACAGTTCCTTGTGAGTTCCTAGATACATCTCCACCGAAGAATGGTGAATTCACACGAAAGGTTTTCCTCTGGCTCGGAAACATAACGGGCATCGGATGAGGGGGAAGCATTGATCTTCCTCACTTAAAGAATGAGGAAGCTATGAAGAAGCCATGGTTACGCTGTATCGCGATTGCAGTCTTCGCAGCCGGGCCGCTTGTGGCCGCGTCGCCAGCAGCGTTTGCTGACAGTGGGTCGGGCCCAAGCTCGGCTGTGACGACGTCGGTACTACACCCGACGCCCGACACGATCTCCATCGTCTACCGAGCATCGCTGCTGCACTCCGGCACCTCATACGGTGAGGTCGATCTCTGGTACAACTCCGCGAATGAGGAGGTCGAGGGGACGATCACCCTTGACTCTGGCGTTGCTCCTGGCTGGGTTGCTGAAGTGTGTCTACAGACTTCGTCGGACGCGCCCGGAGTTTATGAGACGTGCACTCCGATCTATAGCGGCACTACCGACTCGACTGGCTGGTACGCCGACGCCAGTATCACAACAAGGGCCTACGGGGTGGATGACATTCCGTCGGGAGGCGGGACGTACTTCCAGGCTATTGGAACCACCAGCTACTACTAAGCAAGAACTGTAGTAGTGCTGGCGCGAATGCCGCGGCAATTGGGAATATCTCGCGGCATTCGCGCCAGCGTTCCGGAGGATTCGTAAAGGAGCGATCGGGTACTAAATGAGACATTGCGAGGTGCCACCATCCAACCGTTACATTGAAACCGCACTTCTGCGGAATCTTCTCCAATGTTGGATCGGCGGCGCACGTCGCATTAGTCCTTGTGAACCGCATCATTGGCCGGACCCCGCTGAACTGAGCCACTAGTTGTGCGAGTCCCGATGCTCCAAAATGGAGCAAGGAGGACAGCAGCATGAAACAGAAGCGTCACTCACCCGAACAGGTGATCCGAAAGCTCGCCGAAGGCGAAAAGTTGCTCAACCGCGGCGAGGACATCGCCGAGGTCTGTCGTCAGCTCGAGATCACCGAGTCGACCTGGCACCGCTGGCGGAACCAATACGGCGGGATGAAGGCCAACGACGCGAAACGTCTGAAGGAGCTCGAGAAGGAGAACGGTCAACTGAAGCGCATCGTCGCCAATCAGGCGCTCGACATCGACATGTTGAAGCACATCGCATCGGGAAAATTCTGACCCCGAACCGCCGTCGTCGAGTGGTCGTTGAGCTTGAGACACAGTTCGGGGTTTCCGAGCGCCGCGCCTGCGCCGTCGTCGGTCAGAGCCGCTCCACCCAGCGACTCGCCGTGGTCGTCCACGAGCTTGACGAGATGCTGCGCGCGTTTCTGCGCGAGTTCGCGACGAAGCACCCACGCTGGGGCTGGCGACGCGCCCACGACGCCTTGCGCGACGAGGGGCACCGCGTCAACCACAAGAAAGTCCAGCGTCTCTGGCGCGAAGAGGGCCTAAAAGTCCCCTATCGCAAGAAGAAGAAACGCCTCACCGGCATCGGGGTCCAGGTCGGCGCGATGCGTCCGATCGCCCCCAACGTCATCTGGGCGATGGACTTTCAGTTCGACCAGACGAGCGACCTAAAGACCATCAAGATGCTCAACATCATCGACGAGTTCACGAGAGAGTGCCTGGCGATCGACGTCAGTCGATCGATCACCGCCGACGACGTCGTCAATCGACTCGACCAGCTGGCGAAGGAACGAGGCGCGCCCGTCTACCTGCGCATGGACAACGGTCCCGAGTTCGTGGCGCACGCACTGCGCGACTGGTGTCGCTTCAACGGCTCGGGATCGCTCTTCATCGATCCCGGCTCGCCCTGGCAGAACGGCTGGATCGAATCGTTCAACGCTCGTCTTCGTGACGAGTTCTTAAACGGCCAGCAGTTCGACAGTCTCTTCGAAGCGAAGGTGCTCCTTGAGCGACTGGCGACACGAATACAATCACCAACGAACCCACAGCGCACTTCGTCGGCAAACGCCGGCCAAGTTCGCCGAAACCTGGAAGCTCAGGAACCAGCAACGACTCGCAGAGTTAGTGGCTTAGGAATCGGGGTCCGGCCATCATCACCAACGCGCGACGAAATTGGTAAAGCGCGCTCCATATCAAAACTCAAACACGCAGCGTATGTTGCGTGTGTCATAGAAGAAGGGAGGCGAGCAATGCTCTCCTCAAAATTCACACGACACCCAAGATTGATTCTTATCGTGGTGGGTGCTCTGGCGGTGTCGTCGCTTGTTGGCTACGGACTGGCAAGTGGCGCGGGAAATGCACCGCCGCCGACGACCATCCCGAACCCGAGTGGGAGTGTTGCTCCGCCTCCGGGGGTGCAAACGACCGTGCCGCCAGTCGCTCTCGGCCAGCCGCTCGCTCCACAGGGGCCACCGATGGTCAGCACAACAGCGACTGCTGCGTGCACGTCAAATGAAGTAAGCGCCACCTTTGACGGAGAGGGTCCTTACGACAACGAGCAGGGAGAAGCCCAGCAGATCATTGGCTTTTCGTCGACAGTTCCGTGCTATGTCAGTGGATACGCGCAGCTCAATTTTGCTAGCCAGTCGGGTTCGACGGTTGCGACGACGGTTACGGATGGTGGCTACATCGGACAAGCTTTCGACGTCTCAAACGTCACCATCAGTCCGGTGGATGCAGGATCCTTTCTCTTCCAGTACGCGCAAACTGAAGATGGGGCGACCGCCGCATGCCCCTTAGAGACTGCGTTGACGATTCAAATACCCAATCAGTCGCTGTCGGTGACCGTCGACCTCAAAGGCGTAGCGCTACTCGCATGCGGTGCAATTAACGAATCTCCTTTCATTCAGGGCAACTCTATAGATAGGTACGTATCGTGACGATAAAGTCTCATTCAAAATGTTGGTGGCGTAAGGGTGCATTGGTGCTCGTGCTTTCGGGAGTCATTCTGATTGCGACGTCCGCCGTTGCGTGGGGTGCCACATCAATAGAGGGATCAGATAACTCAGGTCCAAATGCAACAACTCTCGAAGGCGCTTGCACCAGCTACGACTATGACGCATACATCGGCGAAGTGGGCTTTGCAACTTCAAATCCGCCGACGAGGAATGCTATAAATCCACCCGATGGATACAACGAGTCCTCGGAGATCAATTCGGCCTATAACCAGTTTGGAGCCGGTCACGGCATTGGAGTCGGAGCCGCCTTCGTCATCAGTGGAGTCGCCGATTCGTCGCTTCCAGAGACTGATGCCGGCGCGTACACCTGGGGCGAAGACCAGGGAAGTGATGCGGTTAGCTATCTCAACACGGACAATGCGACGACGGGCGAAGTTGACCACTACACGCTGAATACGATCTTTGCCGACGTCGAGTCAGGGTCGGGCTGGGGGACAGCGGCGCTGAACGAAGAGGTGTGGGAGGGATTCTCATACGAAGTGCAGAATCAAGTCGTTAACGTCGGCGTGTATTCTTCGCCTAGTAATTGGACCACGTACTTTGGCAACATGACCGTCACACAGCTCGAGTGGACGCCCCACTGGTCAGAGTCGACAATCGACTCCGGATATTGCCCTGCTACCACTACTCCCTTCCAAACCTTTACAAACGGTCCTGCAGGTGGGGCAGTATGGTTCGGCGGCGAAACTGCCAGCTCAAACGACACCATGGCGTGGCAGTGGGTGTCGGGCGGAGCTGATTACGACAGTTGGGACTTGACGCACTTCAATGCTGAGTTCGGCACCTCGTATAGCCCGTAAGAACCAGATCTACCAACGCGTATGATACGAGCCCCGCAACGGCGGGGTTTCGTGCATTGGTGGCTCTCGGTGTTGGGGAGAAATCGTGACTATGGTGGCGCCCCACTTGCTGAAACACGCGAGCTCCGACATTCTGAAGCCGTCATTGCAAACGGCAGGGCCCGACCTTGGTCTTCAAAGGCCGTTCGGGAAAAACACTCACTCGGGACGCGCTACAGGGCTCGTGGGGGCGAGCGAGAGCTGAGGTCGGCCGTCCGGACTTGCGCTTCCATGATCCTCGACACCCAGGATTGACGCTGGCCGCAGCCAGCGGGGCCACAACGGTTGAAGTTATGCATCGCGCCGGACACGCTTCGGTGGCAGCGGCGATGAGGTATCAGCACGCAATACGAGATCGAGATCGCGTCATCGCGGACTCACTCGAGGACATGGTGGAGTCGTCGAACGTCACGAGCATCGATAAGAGAAAGGCCAAATCGAGATTGTCGCGGACCAGAAGCAACAGGACTGCTACCGAGCACCGGCGGTTGAGTTATTGGGAATGGATCCAAGCACTTAGATAGCGCTCACGCGAGTCGGGTATCGATCGTTTGTCAATCAATTCGTGGGGCCAAAACAGTTCCCTGCAAACTGCAGATAGAAGGGCTGAATAGGTAGATCCACCGTGTGTTGGATTCCAAAGAACGACTCAACGATTGGTAACGTGGAGATGAACGTTGTCGAAGCACCGTGGGTTGGACTTCCCTTGGGCCACTCAGAGCAGACATAGCTTTCGCTGAAGAGAATCTCCTCGTATTGGCCACCTTCTATTTGCTGTGCGTTGACAAAGCGCATTCGTGGGAAGTTCTCTACATACCACTTCACCGGATTGGGAAAGCCATTCGTTATTGCGGGAGGAGCAATGTTCACGGTGAGTGAATTCATGTTCGTCACACCAAAGAGAACATTCACTCGGTAGCGACCGCTCGTAAGTTCCCAGGTAATCGGCGTCGTCAGACCGCCGATGAGCTCCTTGGGCGGTGTGCCGCTCACGGCTACGACCGAATCGTTGTACTCCCCGTCCAACTGGGTGCCGAGTGGCTGGAAGGAGTTGACCCACAAAACAGCGGGAATAAGAGCGAGTATCACGACAAGTCCGAGCAGGCCTGCCCACCAGCGCCGGAGCCATCGACGAAGTCGTACTGGCCTAGAGAGTTGGGCACGTTCGGCTACGTAGAACTCTCGAGCCAGAGACTCCGGTGATCCCACGCGAACGATCAAACTTTCGAGTGAGTCGTCGATCAACCGCGTCTCATTGAGGTGTTCGCTGATCTGCTCGACGTAGTCGTCACGGTCTTGTGGCAGAGCATGCCGTAAGGCGCGACGAAGACGCTGCAGATACCGCTCGATTGCGTCGGAGTGAGTCACCTCCACGCTCATAGTTCCCGCCTTGCGAGAATGTCGTCCACCGAGTCTCGAAAACGAACCCACTGCTCCCGGAATGGAGCCAGTGATCGGTGACCGTCCTTCGTGAGGTGGTAGTACCGACGTGGCGGCCCCTCAGTCGACTGCACGGAGTACGCCTCTACTAATCCATCGTTTCGCAGGCGTGTCAGGAGCGGGTACACGGTTCCTTCGCTGGTGACGAGACCATTCGCCTCGCTCAATACCTTGGTGATCTCCAGGCCATAGTGATCGCCTGATTCCAGGAGCGCGAGCACGCAATAGTCGATGAACCCTTTGCGCATCTGAGAGAGAAGTTTGTTCATGTCTCCTACTGCCATGTTTTGCATGGTAGCGGCGCGCGAAACTGAACCTCGTTCCAATATGGGGCGTTGGACTCGGGATCCCCATGGCGAGGATTCACATTTCCCGAAAGCGATGGCCCCCTTCCTTTGATGCGAGGCTTAACAATTACAGGCTCCGCGGGCATAAAGCGGGCATAGAACAGTGGTAAATCGAGGTAATTGGCGGTCACTCGCGGTCACGTTCCGCGACGCGAAAGCTCCTGTGAATTACTGGCTTTTCGGCAAATTTCCTTCGCACCCCCAACGGGATTCGAACCCGTGCCGCCACCTTGAAAGGGTGGTGTCCTAGGCCGCTAGACGATGGGGGCCTGTGATGCTGTTCACCTCGGTACTGCTTGGTGGTCGGGCTGCCGGGATTTGAACCCGGGACCTCTTCGTCCCGAACGAAGCGCGCTACCAAGCTGCGCTACAGCCCGCAGCGAGTTGCCCCGCAGCCCGATAATCCTACTCGGAGCGAGTGCCTACAACCAAAGGCTAGATAGTGCTCGGAATGTCCGGTTCAGTGGGCGGGTGGTGTTCGATGACCAGTTCGCTGATGCGCCGCTTTTCGACCGACTGCACGCGAAACGTCCAATCACCGTATTTATAGACCGTGCCGGCAGCGGGAATCTCTCCTGCGAGATCGAGCACGAATCCCGCGATCGTGACGTACTCACCTTCAGGGATCTCGAGGCCGAGCTCCTCTGCGACCCGATCGACGTGGGTCTGGCCGTCGACGAGCCATCGGTCCTGGCGAATGCGCACGATCGTCGGTTCGTCGTCCTCGTCGAACTCGTCGGCGAGATCCCCGACGAGCTGTTCGAGAATGTCGCGGATGGATACAACACCGGCGACGCCCCCATGTTCGTCCAGCACGAGGGCAAATGTACGGTGTTGCTCGCGCAGCTCGCCCAGGCTTTCGAGGAGATCGAGGGTCTCGGGGAGCATGAGCGGGCGGCGAATCTTGCGAGTGATCTCTTCGGTCCCTGGGAGCGACACGCCGATGGCTCGCTTAAGCGTTGAACTGCGAAAGAGATCGTTCACGTAGAGGACGCCGAGCACGTCGTCGAGATCGTCGCTGACGACGGGAAAGCAGGAGTGACCAGTGTCGCGCACCGCTTCGGCGACGGCTTCGGGGGTCACGGGAAACGTCAGATAGGCAACGTCCACCCGGGGGGTCATCACGTCGCGAAGTTCAAGCTCGCTCAGCTGGTCTACGCGGGCGTGGATGGCCGCCGCTTCGGGTGAAGGCGGGCTCTCATGTTCGTGCCGTGTCAGTCGCGCGCGGAACCGCGCGAGGCCGGTAGGGGGAGGCTTCGAGTCGCTCATCAAGCGTCGGCGCTGCCGACGCGGACGGTCGCTGGTCGAAGCGACTCGTCTTCGTAGCTGTCACCACGAAGCAGCGCACGAACCGCCTGGCGCATCCGCTGCGGGTCGAGGGGCTTCACGACGAAGCCGTCCGCGCCCGCGCGACGTGCGAGGAAGACGTCGGGGCGACGGTCGAGCAACATGAGAACGGGCACCGGTTCGGCGTCTCCGTAGGACTCCAGGTTGCGCAGCTCCATAGTGATCGCCATGCCGCCCATGGCACCGATCTGGAGATCGGCGATCACGAGGTCAACGCCCCCGCGCTGCACTCGAGCGATGGTCTCGGGGCCGGTCGCGGCCTCTTCGATCGTCACCTCGGGACCCGCGAGCATCGTCTCAAGTTCACGGCGTAGCGAGGCCAAATCACTGGCAAGAAGGATGGTAGCCACGGCTTTTAGCGTAGCGGAGTTCGGTTTTATGGAGAATTGGGAACCGCCCTGCGGAATCAAATCTTCCCTTGTATTTACGACCGGGCCATGGTTAGTCTGCGAGTCTGGGCATTCAGGGGGGATTATGGCGGCGACGACGTTGGGATGGTCAGTGGACGCAGCGTGTCGAGGGAGTGAAGGAACGCTCTTTTATTCGGCCGACAGCGCCGAGCGAAAAGAAGATCGACTCGAACGTGAGCAGTTGGCGAAGAGGATCTGTGCGGGATGCGCGGTGCGCGAGGAGTGCCTGCGCGCGGCGTTGGAGCGACATGAGTCGTACGGGATCTGGGGTGGCCTCAACGAATTTGAACGTAGGGCACTAACTCGAGCGTGACCGGCTCCAGCCCAGCTGCGCAGGGCTGACGATCGTCAGCACGATCAGGAGCGCGAACGTAGTGACGTGCACCCCGGTGCAGTAGAGGCAGATTGCCCCAATGATCTCGACTTCGGCGAAGATGAGCCACAAGACGAAGCACATCGACACGATGGCCAGAATGAATCGCGCGACGTGAATCCATCGAGCCCTCGCGTGCCAGGCCCACGGCGAGTTGAGGGCAGCCATCACCGTGTAGTTGGCCAGTCCCAAAATGGCCACTGGGATCCCCAGAATCACGGATTGAGCCGACGTGGTGACTTTCGCGCAGTCAATGACGCCAGTTCCGGAACAGACCAGCGCCTGGGGTTGGAAGTGCGTAATCGTGAGGTACACGGAGAGGGCGAGACCGATGAGACTGAGCGCGAAGGTCGTATACTCCGCCCATCGCGGGACGCTGAACTCCCGAGCGTCCTCACTCGCCACGGTCAGTGGCGCTGTGCTCACTTGATTCCCATCGCCTTAGCCGCCGCCATGACGCCAGAACTGGAGCACACGTTGCCGGGCTTCTGGCCCGTGAGCGTGCAGATCGCAGCCGTCTGATAGTTCGCAGAGGCGATGATCGCTTGGGTCACCGGACTCGTGGCGTTGGCGAGGCCACTCGCGATCGCATCACGCGAGGTACTCGCGAGTGTCGTCGGGCTGTAGCTGGCTCCCGCGACCAGGAACTTGTTGGCAAAGGAGAGGAACGGGATCGAGCCGTCCTGGCTGGACTGAAGGCCCGTGATGTACTTGGACGTGTCGTACGTGGAAAGTTCGTGTTGCTCCTGGGCGTTCGGGGACTGGAGCTTCGCGTAATAACTCGTCTTCGAGTCGATGTAGTTCGTGTACATTTCGACGGACTTAAAGACCAGATACTTCGACGTGTACTTGGCCTTTACGAAGGTGAAAGTGGGCGTATTCGGGTAGACGTCGCCTGAGTAGCTCGACATGTTCCCGAGCCCCGACCAGGTCCCAAAACGACTCAACGCGATGATCGTCGACCAGCGCTGGGCGGCACAGTAGGGACAGTACTCGGCGCCCATGTAGAGCACTTCGGGCACCGTCTGGCCACTGGCGTTGGTCGCGGTGAGTGCCGGCAGCTTGGCGACGGCCTGCGGTGGCGTGACTTGGGCGATCGGGGAGGTGACGCCGACCGTATTGAACACGGACGCCGGCACGGTGGTCAGCTCGGTGACGACGGCGGGACTCGCGGCTTGAAAGGTGGACTTGCCCGACGGGGTGCTCCCACCGCTCGCGACTTTGATGATCACGAGTGCGACGACGACGACGACGACCAGTCCGACGGCGATCCAGGTGAACAGCCCGGCCGGGCGTCCGCCGCGAGTGGGGGTCTTCTTCTTCGGCGTTGGCCGCTGCTTCGTAGCCATTTGTTTTGCCACCAATGCTCCTTAGTGATCGAGGCCACCCAAACGTTAGTGGACGTGCGGTCATCGAACCACGGCGCGGGTCGGGTCGGTAAGTTGGCGACTATGGCGCCAAACGTTATTCCACGCCCCGCGTCCACGGTTTTGACGTTGCGCGACGCTGACGATGGTTACGAAATTCTTATGCTGCGTCGAAACGATCGCAGCACCTTCATGCCGGGCGCCTACGTCTTTCCCGGCGGAGCCGTTGACGCAGAAGACGCCGCCGACATCGCCTTTGGCATGACCGACGACGTCGCGTCAGCGCGACTCAGCCTCAAGAGCGGTGGCCTCGCGTACTACGTGGCGGCGCTTCGCGAGCTGTTCGAAGAGGCCGGGCTGCTCGTCGCGTGCACCGACGACGGGCGCGAAGTGTCCGTCGTCGCACGGGTGGAGTTCGAACGGCTCGGTGAACTACGCCGGGCACTCAACGCGGGTGAGATCCGATTCGTCGACATGATGCGCGACCGCGGGCTTCGGTTGAACCTTCGCGGCGTTGCGTATCTGGCGCACTGGATCACCCCGGAGGGTCTCCCTCGTCGTTACGACACGAGATTCTTCGTGGTGCTCGCCCCGTCGAAGCAACGTGCGACCCACGACGCCGGCGAGACCGTCGCCGATCGTTGGATCCGTCCAAGGGACGCCCTCGCGGCGAGCGACCGTGGCGATATGGAGATCATGTTCCCCACGCTGCGCACTTTGGAGGCCATCGCCCGCTTCGACACGGCGGACGAGGTGATCGCTCACGCTCGTTCGCTCGGTCCGGTGACGACCGTGAATCCGCGGGTGGTCGAGCACGAGGGATCCCCGGTGATCCTTCTTCCCGGTGACGAGGGATTTGGCGATACGCAGGGATAAGAACAGTCCGCGAGGGGGTGTTGTTTTTCGGATTCCTTCGCTACGATGGAGCAAGGATCTTTAAGGAGCTGAGTCCAGATGACCACTACCAACGTGAAGTTGACCGAGAAGGTGACCGAGCCGATTGCGCTGACTGACGCGGCGGTCGTGAAGGTTGCCGAACTCATCGCCGCAGCGGGCGCCGACGAGCCCTTGGCGCTTCGTGTCGCCGTGAAGGCCGGCGGATGCTCCGGGTTCAACTACGACATGTACTTCGACTCTGAGATCGCGGACGACGATGTCGTCAACGCGTTCGGCGAGGTGAAGGTCGTCGTTGACCCGGCGAGCGCAGAGTTGCTGACGGGCGCGACGCTGGACTTTTCCGACGGTCTCCAGGGCGCCGGATTTCACATCACGAACCCGAACGCCACTCGTACCTGCGGGTGCGGAAACTCCTTTAGCTGAGCCTCGTGAATCCCGTGCGCCCGTACTCGACGTGGCGCCGCGCGGGCGATTTCGTCATCGTGTCGGGTCAGCTCGGCACCATTCCCGGCCACGAGACGCTGACCTTCGCCAACGGCGCCGCCGAGCAGTTGCGCCAGGCGCTCGCCAACGGGAAGGTGCTCCTCGAGGAGGCCCACTCTTCGCTGAATGATGTCGTCAAGGCAACGCTCTTCGTGACGGACCTATCAGAGTTTGCTTCTCTCAACCAGGTCTGGCTCGAGACCTTCAGCGATCCACTGCCGACGCGGAGCGCCTTCGCGGTCGCTGCGTTGCCCTACGACGCGCAAGTGGAAGTCGAGTTCTGGGCGTACTCGCCCGAGCGCTAGTCTTCCCCCTCGTTCGAGGTGCCGAATTTGTAGCCCACCGAGCGTACGGTTTGAATCAAGTGCGCGTACTCCTCACCCAACTTGGCGCGCAGCCGGCGCACGTGCACGTCGACCGTTCGAGCGCCGCCGTAGTATTCGTACCCCCACACTCGGCTGAGCAGGGTCGCGCGCGTGAACACGCGGTTCGGGTTCGTGGCGAGAAAGCGCAGCAGCTCGTATTCCATGTACGTCAGATCCATGACGCGTCCGGCGATGGAAGCCTGATAAGTCTCCAGGTTCATTGAGAGCTCGCCGTGCTCGATTCGTGGCGCCACGCTCTCGTTGCCGGCACGGCGGAGTCGATGTCGCAGTCGCGTCGCGAGCTCGCTGACGTCATAGGGTCCGACGACGAAGTCGTCGAAGAGGTCTTCTCGGAAGGTGAGGTCGTCGAGTTGATAGTGGTCGAGCAGGAGGATGATTGGGCCGACTCCTCGTTCGCGCTGGCGCAGCTGGCGACAGAGGCTCATCGCATCGGAGAAGGGCAGCGCGGCGGCGTTGATGACCGCGCCGGAGAATCCATCGACCGGTTCCATCGCCGCGATCTCGTTCATTCGAGCTGACGCCGCCACGGCCGGTGTGACCCCGGTCACGTCGAAGGCTTTGCGTACAGGCCCTTCGCACGAGGGGACGCAGAGCACGACGTCGATGCTCACAGCAGTGGCAGATACCTTTCGAGCTCGAAGGGCGTCACCTGACCTCGGTACGCTTCCCACTCCGCTCGCTTGTTGCGCAGGAACCACTCAACAAGGTGGCTGCCCAACGTCTCGTGCATGAGTGTGGACGTCTCCATGAGATTGAGTGCTTCGGCGAGCGACTGCGGGAGTGCCGCCATGTGCACGCCCTCGGGAGGCAACTCATAGTTGCCATTCACCCCGCGCAGGCCCGCTGCGAGGATGACGGCGAAGGCGAGGTACGGGTTCGCTGCGGGATCCGGGGAGCGGTACTCGACGCGGGTCGAGTCCATGCGACCGGGCTTGACGGAGGGGACGCGCACCAGGGCTGCTGCGTCAAAGCGCGCCCACTCGGCCCCAACCGGTGCCTCGGCGCCCGGTACGAGCCGCTTGTAGGAGTTCACCCACTGATTGGTGACGGCCGTGATCTCGGGCGCGTGGCGCACGAGACCCGCGATGAACTTCGTGGCGAGATCACTGAGACCGTAGGTGTGCTCACCGATGAAGCCGTTGTGCTCGTCGCGCCAGAGCGAGAGATGCGTATGCATGCCAGAACCCTGCACGCCGACGAGAGGCTTGGGCATGAAGCTCGCCAGCACGCCGGACTGACGAGCGAGCTCCTTGACCACGTGGCGGACTGACATGACGGTGTCGGCCATCGTGAGCGCGTCGGTGTAGCGAAGGTCGATCTCGTGCTGGCCCGGCGCATCCTCGTGCTGGGCGTGCTCGACGCCGATGCCCATCTCTTCGAGGACGAGCACCGTTCGACGACGCAGCTGGCTCGCCGTGTCGTCCGGGGTGAGGTCGAAGTAGCTGCCTCGATCGATCGGCGTGGGCGCCGTCGTGCCGGACTGCTCATTGAAGTAGAAGTACTCGATCTCGGGTGCCACGAAAAAGGTGAAGCCCTGCGCCAGGGCGCCATCGAGCACCCGGCGCAGCTGTTGACGCGGACATCCTTCAAAGGGCGACCCGTCGATGTTGACGATGTCGCAGAAGACTCGCGCGATCGCCTCACCCTTGGTGTACCAGGGCAGGAGTTGAAAGGTGGTGAGATCGGGGCGCGCGAGCAGGTCCGACTCGGTCGTGCGCGAGAACCCGTCGATGGCGCTGCCGTCGAACGTCATCCCCTGGTCGAGGGCGTCTTCGAGCTCTGCGGGGGTGACGTGGAACGCCTTGTGACGCCCGAGGACGTCCGTGAACCAGAGCTGGACAAAGCGCACGCCGCGCTCTTCGACCGTGCGAAGGACGTACTGCGCTTGGCTCTGCATGCTCGCCATTCTCGCACCTTCTCCAAGTAATCGCGATTTCGAACCAAAATGACCCGCCGCCGCAGCAGCGGGTCATTTTGGTTCGAGGTTGGGGGGATTACTTCGTGGCGGCTTTCTTTGCGACCGTTTTCTTCGAGATCTCTCTCGTAGCCACCTTCTTGGCGGCTGCTTTCACGGGCGCCTTTTTCTCGGCGGCTGCACCGCAGATCGTCTCGGTGATGATGGCGGCGACCTCGTAAGGGTCAACGTTGGCGTTCGGGCGACGGTCCTCGAGATACCCGCGCTTCGCCGCGGCGACGGCCGCAGGAATGCGGACCGACGCGCCGCGGTTGGAGACGCCGTAGGAGAACTTGCTGTACGGTGCCGTCTCGTGCGCGCCCGTCAGGCGGTCCTCGATGCCGACGCCGTAGACGGCGATGTGCTCTTTCACCTTGGTGCCGAGCGCCTCTGCGCCCGCGATGATCGCGTCGAGGCCACCCGGCGCACGCATCTGCTTGGTGGAGAAGTTGGTGTGTGCGCCCGCGCCGTTCCAGTCGCCCTTGATGGGCTTGGCGTCGAAGCTCACGTCCACGCCGAACTCCTCGGCGATGCGCTCGAGCAACCAGCGCGCGGTCCACAGCTGGTCACCCACCGCGACCGGATTGAGGACGCCGACCTGAAACTCCCACTGAGCCATCATCACTTCCGCGTTCGTTCCCTCGATGCCGAGGCCCGCGCGCATGCAGGCGAGGGTGTGCGCCTCGACGATGTCGCGACCGGGCATCTTGGCGCCGCCCACGCCGCAGTAGTACGGGCCTTGAGGCGCCGGGTAGCCGTCTTCGGGCCAACCGTAGGGGCGACCGTCTTGGAAGAACGTGTACTCCTGCTCGATGCCGAACATGGGCTCGAACGCGGCGTACTTCTTCGCCATCTCGACAGCCCGCGCTCTGGTGTTCGTGACGTGCGGGGTCATGTCCGGGTTCAACACTTCGCACATCACGAGCACGTCGTTGGGTCCGCGAAGCGGGTTGGGGCAAGAGAACACCGGCTCCAGCACGCAGTCCGAATGATCGCCGGTCGCCTGGTTCGTGCTCGATCCGTCAAAGCCCCAGACCGGTGGCTTCTTGCCGTCGGCGACGATCTTCGTCTTGCTGCGCAACTTGCGCGTGGGTTCGGTACCGTCAATCCAGATGTATTCAGCCTGATACGACAACGATGCTCCTTAGATGAGTAATCGCGCGTGCACGCGACCACTTCCAGTCTGATGGCTCTCGGGAGCCCGGTACCCCCAGTTCTGTTAATGGCGTGTGAAACCTTCCCCGGAGCGCGCGCCGATCCCCTCGGGCGCCACGAGGAACGACCATTAGGCTCCAGGCGTGGCCACGCTGCGAATCGCCCTCGCCCAGATGAACGCGGTGGTGGGAGGGTTTGCCCAAAACGTCGAGACCCTGGCGCGATTTCGTGCCCAAGCGGCGCTCGTGGGCGCCGACCTCGTGCTCACGCCTGAGCTCTCCTTGATGGGATACCCGCCTGAGGACCTCTTGCTGAAAGAGGGCTTTATCGAGGCGAGCGCCCAAGCCCTGTTCGATCTCGCGAAATCGGAGAACTTGCCGCCGATTCTGGTCGGGACGGCGGTCCCTGATGGTACCTACGGGGTGCAGCTCGCTCCGGCGAGCGACGGACGCGACACGGCGCGCGACCTTGACGCCGCGATGCATCGACACATCGCGAACGTGCTCGTGGCCCTCAGCGACGAGGGCGTCGTAGCGACGGCCACCAAGCGGCTCTTGCCAAACTACGACGTCTTTGACGAGCGGCGCTATTTCCACCCCGGTGTCGGTCCCCAGACGATCGTGAACGTGCGCGGCGTCGCAGTCGGACTTCTCGTCTGCGAAGACATGTGGACGAGTGGCGGTCCCGCGCTCGAACTGGCGGAGGCTGGCGCCACGCTGCTCGTCGTCGCGAACGCTTCCCCTTACGCACGCGGACGACGAGAAGACCGAGAGGCGATGCTGCGCGAGCGGGCCCTCGAGACCAACTGCGCGATCGCGTACGTGAATCTGGTCGGCGGTCAGGACGAACTGGTCTTCGACGGACAGAGCATGGCGGTGAACCGACACGGTGAGGTCGTCGCGCGAGCCAGCGCCTTCAGCGAAGAGCTGCTGCTCTGCGAGCTCGACGCACCGGAGTCCGATGTTGGCATCAAGGTCGAGTCGCGCTACGTGCGCGACGAGTCACGGGTTCGCGCTGCGCCGGTCAATCACGTCGAGGAGCCGTTGCCCGAGATCAGGGAGATCTACGACGCGCTGGTCATGGGGACGCGCGATTATCTGAGAAAGAACGGCTTTCGAGAGGCGATCGTGGCGCTCTCCGGCGGCGTCGATTCCTCGCTCGTCGCCGCCATCGCCGTCGACGCGGTGGGAGCCAGGGCGGTGCGGGGCTTCGCCATGCCCAGCCGCTACTCGTCGGAGGGCTCGCGCGCCGACGCCGAGGAGCTCAGTGGTCGCTTGGACTTTGAGCTCTCGACGATCTCGATCGAAGAAGCGCACCAGACCTTTGCGGGATCGCTCGCGACGGTGCTCGGGGAGGAGCCTGAAGGACTCACTGACGAGAACCTCCAGTCACGCATCCGAGGGGTGCTGATGATGGCTGTCTCGAATGCGACCGGCGCCATCGTGCTCACGACCGGCAACAAGTCGGAGATGGCTGTCGGCTACTCGACGCTCTACGGCGACACCGCCGGAGGCTTCGCCGTGATCAAGGACGTGCCCAAGACCCTCGTCTATGAACTATGTCGGTATCGCAACGAGTTGGCGCGCAATGATGGCGACCCGGAGCCGATCCCCGAGTCGGTCCTGGAGAAGCCGCCCTCGGCGGAGCTGCGCGCCGACCAGCGTGACGATCAGTCGCTACCGCCCTATGAAGTGCTCGACCCGTTGCTCGAGCTCTACGTCGAAGACGACGCGACGGCCGAGGAGATCATTGCCCTCGGATACGACCGTGCGCTCGTGACACGCATTACCCGTCTCGTGGATCGCAGCGAATACAAGCGTCGCCAGACGCCGCCGGGCGTGCGCATCTCGAAGAAGGCCTTTGGACGTGACCGACGAATGCCGATCACCAACGCATTTCGTCCCGAAGCCTGATGGGCTCGCGCGCCACCCTCGAGCACCTCTTCTCGTGCTTTGACACGATGTACCGGGTGCTCGGCGCGAGTGCCCCGGCCTTCACGGATGACGCCTACGTCGTTCGCACCTACGAGTCCGCTCGAGCGCTCGGAGAGGTGGCCTTGCGGTTTCGCGAACACCTCGGGGAGGTCGAGCCCGAGCCCGTCTCCGCGCTGGCCATGGTGCTCCTAGAAGCCGCCGAGGCGGATCCAACCGGGGCGATGTCGCTCTACTGCCTCGCCATGGTGGCCGGGCCACGGGTACTGGTGTCGCTCCGCGACGCAAGGCAGTACGTCGATCTCGATGGCGAGGAACTGGCCATCGTCAATCTCGCCTCCGAGGTACTCCTCGCCCAGATGCACGCCGTCGGTGAGGTGGCCGGGCGCCGCGGGCCTATTGAGGACGAAGACTGGCAGCGCCGGGCGAGAGAACTCGCCGATGGGCTGGAGCAGGGTGGAAATGCTGAAAGTTTCGGGATTTCCCGGTAGGTTGCGTACCTCCGTATAACTAGTAGTAGCGGAGTGAACTACTCCGTTGATTAGAGGGGAACCCATGGCGAAAGACCGTATAGACCGCGACGACGAGGACCTCGTTCGCCTTTACCTTTCGGACATTGGTCAATACACCCTGTTGACGAAGGACGACGAAGTACACCTCGCCCAGACGATCGAAGAGGGTCGCGAAGCGAAGGCCGAGCTCGAGGCCGCGGAGAACGACAAGAAGATCAAGCTGACCCCGAGCCGCAAGCAGGCCCTCAAGCGGGCCGCTCACCGCGGTGACCAGGCTGAACGTGACTTCGTGCAGTCCAACCTGCGTCTTGTCGTCTCAATTGCGAAGAAGTACCAGGCCTCGGGCCTACCGCTCCTCGACCTTATTCAAGAGGGGAATCTCGGTCTGATGCACGCCGTCGAGAAGTTCGACTGGCGCAAGGGCTTTAAGTTCTCGACCTATGCCACGTGGTGGATTCGTCAGGCCATCACGCGCGGCATCGCCAACACCGGGCGCACCATTCGTCTCCCCGTGCACGCGGGCGACACCCTCGCTCGAGTGCAGAAGGCCCAGTCGCGCCTGGAGCTCAAGTTCGGCCGACCGCCGACGATCAAAGAGCTCTGTGACGAGTGCGAGATGCCCGAAGACAAGCTCATCGAGGCGCTGCGCTTTCGCTCGGAGCCGATATCGCTTTCAGAGCCACTCCGCGAAGACGGCGACGCCGAACTTGGCGACGTGGTCGAGGACCGCTCGGCCGAGTCGCCCTTTGACGTCGCGGCGGTGAAGATGATGCCGGCGGCGATCGAGAAGCTGCTCCAGCCTCTGGACGAGCGCGAGCAGAAGATCCTTCGGATGCGTTTCGGCCTCGACGGCGCGGGAGAGATCCGCACTCTCGAAGATGTGGGTGCCGAGATGAATCTCACTCGTGAGCGGATTCGCCAGATCGAAGCGCGCGCCATGAGCAAGCTTCGTCACCCCTCGTCGGACACCGGCGCGCGAGACCTGCTGACCCTCTAGGACAGGGGGAACGCCGCTTCAGCGTCGCTGCAATCCCCGAGCGCCTGCGCCGCCGAGCAAAGCCGCCGCGCCCACCAGGATTGCGCTGACGAGAAATGGCGTGTGGGAGCGAGAGCGCGAGAGCGCCGTTACGGGGTGGCTGAACGTGAGAATCGGCCACTGGCGCTCGTGCGCGAGGCGCGCGAGCTGCCGGTCCGGATTCACGGCGTAGGGGTGTCCCACAACCTCGAGCAAGGGGACGTCGGTCTCTGAGTCGGAGTAGGCGTAGGACTCGGCGAGATCGATGCCGCGCTCTGCCGCCAGTTCGCGAACGGCCACGGCCTTATTAGGGCCTTGGGCGAAGAACTCCATCTCCCCGGTGAACTTGCCTTGTTCGTCGAAGGTCGACTTCGACGCGATCGCACCCGTCATGCCGAGCAGCTCGGCGAACGGCTCGACGATCTCCGCCGGCGCGCTCGAAACGAGGTAGACCTCCTCGCCGTGGGCTTGGTGATAGTCGATCAGCTCCAGGGCTTCTGCGTAGATGAGCG
Organism: uncultured Acidimicrobiaceae bacterium; assembly: GCA_963848345.1. Classification (GTDB taxonomy): domain Bacteria; phylum Actinomycetota; class Acidimicrobiia; order Acidimicrobiales; family RAAP-2; genus RAAP-2. Next base: position 206,121 of record CAWKDF010000001.1, read on the forward strand.
GTTCGATCGCATCGTTGATGGTCTCTTTCACGAGTTGGCGAACTTCGTCGCGATCCCATCCCTGGGTGACCTTCAACACGGAGGCGCGCACTCGTTCGAGGCGCTTGTCGTCTGCTCCGAAGCGCAAGAACCAGAGCTGGGCCAGTCCCGCTCGGATGAGCGTGCGGCGGTGGAGGAGCCCTCGCGCGTGGAGTTCGGGCCCGAGGGCGACCAGTGAGGACTTGGCGATGACCGTCTTGTCGAGATCAAAAAAGGCCGCGCGCACGCGATCAGCCTACGGCCGAAGTCCTCGCGCGATCGGCCGGCTAACCGATGAAGGCGGCAGTGCAGTCCTGGGTCGCATCGACGCGAGACATCAGGACGACGTGATCTTCTTCTAGGAAGTGCATGGTGGGTGAGGGGATCAACGGCTGTTCATTGCGCACCACCGCGACGACGCGCAACGAGTCAGGTAGGCGCAGTTCGTCAAGCGTCAGATGATCGACGACGGCGGGCGAGTTGGCGTCCAGGGTGACCTCGATGAGCCGCATCTTGCCGTGGGCGAGCGTCATGAGTTCAATGATGGCCCCTACTTCGACTGCCTCGTCAACGAGCGAGGTGATGAGCGCCGGCGTCGACACCGATACGTCAACACCCCAGCTCTCATTGAACAGCCACTCGTTGCGAGCGTTGTTGATGCGACTGATGACGCGCGGTACGCCGAACTCCTGCTTGGAGAGCCAGCTGATCACCAGGTTGTCTTCGTCGTCGCCGGTCGCGGCAATCATGACGTCGGCGCTTCGCACGTCCGCCGCGGCAAGGCTCGTGTACTCGCACGCGTCCGCAGCGTAGACGGTGACGCCGGGCATCATGGTCTTCAGCCGCTCGGCGCGCTCGCCGTTTTGTTCCATGAGCGTCACGACGTGGTGTCGGTCGGTCAGGTCAAGGGCGATCGAGGTGCCGACCGATCCTCCGCCAGCGATGACGACCTTCATCGGGTCCCCTCGAGAAGATCATGCAGGGCTCTAAGGCCGTCGGTGGTCACCAGGAACTCCAGGATGTCATCCTCCTGGGCGAAGAGATCTTCGACGTTGACGCGCCCCTGGCCAGCCCGTACGATGCCGACGAGGCGGACGCTCTCGCCGAGTTGAAAGCTCGACACGGGCTTGCCCGCGAGGGCGTCGGGCAGCACGCGTTCGACGAGGTGGAGCGTATTGGCGGTGTCACTCCATTCGATCGAATCGTCCGAGGGCAACATCCAGCGCTTGACCTGCGAGGTGGTCCACGATGATGTTGCCACGGTGGGAATGCCGAGCTTCATGTAAATGTCTGCTCGCGCCGGGTCGTAGATGCGCGCCACGACGTTCTTGATGTTGTAATGGTCGCGCGCGATCCGCGCGCAAAGGATGTTGCTGTTGTCGCCGCTCGTGACCGCCGCCAGCGCGTCGGCCGTGGTCGCCTCGGCCTGAAACAGGACGTCGCGATCGAAGCCGGAGCCGACAATCGTCTTTCCGTGGAAGTGCGTCAGGCGACGAAGACTGTCGCGGTTCTTGTCGATCACGACGACGGAATGGCCGTCCTCGGAGAGCTCCATGGCCAGTTCGGAGCCAACTCGGCCACAACCGACCACGATGATATGCACCGTCTCATCAGACCACACGGCGGGATTTGGCCGCAACTATGGGCGCACGGGTGCGACGATCGCCGGTTTAAGAGCAGTTATGCCTCAACGGACCTGACTTAGTATTCTCACCGTGCCAGACGAGGAAATGCCAGCGCCACCGCGCGCGCCCTTATTGACCTCGCACGCAAATTTCGCGAAGTTCTATCCCGAATCCTGGAACTATCGACTCAAACGCCTTCTGCTGGGCCGGCCGCTCGTTTCCGAACAGCTGAGCGGCGAGCGTTTGAACCGCGTGGTCGCCCTCGGCGTGCTCGCGCCGGACTGCATCTCGTCCTCGGCGTACGGTACCGAAGAGATCTTGACTCAGATGACGCCCTACATCGGGCTCGCCGCGTTCGCGCTCGTGGTACCGATCATGTTCGTCATCATCGGGGTGCTGTTCTTCGTGACGACGTCCTATCTCGATGTCATCAAGTACTACACGACCGCAGGCGGATCCTACGTCGTCGCCCGAGACAACTTCGGTCCGAAGATCGCTCAGATCGCCGCTGTGGCGCTGCTGATCGACTATACGGTGACGGTCGCAGTGCAGTGTTCTGCGGGCACCGCGGCGCTCACGACGGCGTTTCCGACGCTCGCGAAGCACTTTCCGCTCGTCGGCAACGGGACGTTGCTGATCACCGTGATCATCGTCTTGGTACTGATCCTTGGCAACCTGCGGGGACTGCGCGAAGCGGGGAGCTACTTCGCCTTTCCGACGTATTTCTACGTTCTGATGCTCTCGTCGACGATCATCATTGGCTACTACAAGAAGATCGTCGGCACGCTGCACATGATTCCTCAGCCCGCGACGAGATTGCTGGTTGATGGAAGGCTGGGACACCAGGGCAACGGGCTCTTGATGGGTCTCGCGTTCTTGACCCTGCTGCGCGCCTACGCCAATGGCGGCTCCTCCCTGACTGGTCTTGAGGCGATCTCAAACGGCGTCGCGAGCTTTCGTCGTCCGGAATCGCATAACGCTCGCAGCACACTCGTCGTGATGTCCTCGGTGCTGGCGTTCTTGCTCATTGGCACGACGCTCCTCGCGCACTGGACCCACGCGCTGCCCTTCCAGGCAGGGACGCCGACCGTGGTGGGCCAGGAGGTCTCTGACGTCTTTGGCGCGCGCGGAATCGGTCACGTGATCTTCTTCGTCGTACAGATCGCGACCGTCTTGATCCTCTGGACCGGGGGCAACACGTCCTTTAACGGATTCCCGTTTCTCGCGAACTACGTCGCCAACGACAAGTATCTGCCGCGTCAGCTCACCAAACGCGGTCACCGTCTCGCGTTCTCCAATGGCATCATCGTGCTTGGCATCGTGTCGCTCGCCTTGATCATCGCCTTTGACGCATCGGTGAACGCGCTCATTTCCCTCTACGCGATCGGCGTGTTCACGGGATTCACACTGGCCGGTGCGGGCATGGTCGCACGCCACCTTCGAGAAAAGGGCCCCCACTGGCATCGAGGGGTCCTGGTCAACGGGCTTTCGGCCTGCGTCACGTCGATCGTGGTGCTGGTCTTCATCGTGGCCAAATTCAAAGAAGGTGCGTGGATCATTGTCGTGGTAGGTCCGATCATGTACTACGGCCTCATGCGCTTTCACCGCCAGTACGTTCGTGAGGAGCGCGCCTTCGAAGCGAACAGCGCGAAGGCCGGCATGCACATCCGGATGAACCGGATCATCGTCTTTGTCGACAACTACGACTTGCCCACCGAGCGCGCACTGCTCTACTGCAACTCGCTCAATCCCTATTCCATTCGGGCGGTCCACTTCGACATCGACCCGATCGTGACCAAGCGCCTCGAAGAGAGCTGGGGTCGAGCGAACACCGCATCGGCCAGTATCAGCCTCGAGATCGTCGAGTGCGAGGACCGGCGCGTTGACCGTGCTGCACTGGAACTCGTCGCCGACGCCGTGCGCGATCCCGACGTGTTCTGCATGGTGATCCTGCCGAGACGAGGTTTCGTCTCGCGTCTACAGCGCTTGCTGCACGACCGCACCGCAGACGAGATGGCGAGTGCCGTGATGCACGTCCCTCGCACCGCCGCGACAATCATTCCGTACCGAGCGCTGCGTCGAATCTCGGAGGGCCAGCTCACCGAAGAACCGGTCAGCGATGAAGTGACCCGCGGCGGCGTGCGCGAAGCGTCGCACCTGGCCGCCGACCTCAAGCTCGCCGAGCGCTCGGTGGGCGCCCTGCCGATCGGCGAGCTGCACGAGCGCCAGTTCGTCGAGATTGCGGGGCGCGTTCGCTCGATGGCGATCGGCAGCGAGAGTGGCGTGAACGAGCTGCGCTGCGTCATTACCGACAACAGCGGATCGATCGCGCTCGTCTTTCAGGGACGCACGAACGTGCCGGGCATCGAACGCGGCACGCGACTCATGGTGAAAGGGACGGTCACGTCGCTGCGTCGAGAAGCCGTAATCTTAAATCCTCAGTACGAGATTGTGGCGGCACCGCAAGGCGATCACTAAATGATTTTTCGCCGCACTCAGCGCGAGTTCATCAACTGACGACAGTTGGATTGTTGTGGGTATGTCGTGATGAGAGGTCAATACCTGCCTAACTTTGTTTCGTCGGTCGGCCGTAGCGATAACGTGTCTCGCCGTGAGACGACAGAGAGGTGGTGAGCATGACCCGAGCACTCGTCATCGTTGAGTCCGTCGCGAAAGCGACGCGCATCCAGGGCATGCTCGGACCGGACTACATCGTCAAGCCATCGATCGGACACATCCGCGATCTGCCCCAAAGCGCAGCGGACATACCGGCGTCGGTGAAGAGCGAGAAGTGGGCGAGACTCGGTATCAACGTCGACGATCACTTCAAGCCGGTCTACGTTGTCTCCAACGATCGCAAGAAGATCGTGTCGGAATTGAAAGCGGCCCTCAAGCAAGTCGACGAGCTCTACCTCGCGACCGACGAAGACCGCGAGGGCGAAGCGATCGCCTGGCACCTGCAAGAAGTGCTCAACCCGAAGATCCCGGTCAAGCGGATGGTCTTTCACGAGATCACGCCCGCCGCGATCAACAAGGCCGTCAGCGAGACCCGCGACCTCGACCTTCGCCTGGTCGACGCCCAGGAAGGTCGGCGATTCCTCGACCGACTGGTGGGCTACGAGGTCTCTCCGGTGCTGTGGCGTGCCGTTGACAAGGCCCGTTCGGCGGGACGGGTGCAGTCCGTCGCCATCCGCCTCGTCTGCGAGCGCGAACGCGAGCGCATGGCGTTTCGCTCGGCGACCTGGTTTGACGTCACGGCGACGTTGGCGTCGGGCGAGACCGCCTTTGACGCCACGCTGGAGACGGTGAACGGCGCACCGCTCGCCACGGGCAAGAACTTCGACGCCTCGGGCACCCTCGAGGCAAAGTCCCTCGAGCTCTTGAGCGAAGGCGCGGCGAGCTCGATCGCCCGAGGACTTCCGGGCACCTCGCTCCACGTCGCGTCGATCACCGCGACACCTCGCACGCAACGACCCCAGCCCCCGTTCATGACGTCGTCGCTCCAGATCGAAGCGAGCCGCAAGCTCCGCTTTGACCCCGAGCGCACCATGCGTGCCGCTCAGCGTCTCTACGAGCAGGGCTGGATCACCTATATGCGCACCGACTCGACGACGCTCTCGGACGAGGCCATCAGGGCGGCGCGCAGTCAAGCGGCGTCGATGTTCGGCGATGATTACGTAGCCGACCAACCCCGCCGCTACGACCGGAAAGTGAAGAACGCCCAAGAGGCCCACGAAGCGATCCGCCCCGCGGGCGAGACGTTTCGCACGCTCGACGAGGCTCAGCAGCTGGGCGGGGACGAGCGTGCCGTCTATGACTTGGTGTGGAAGCGAACGATCGCCTCCCAGATGGTCGACGCGCGTCTCACTCAGAACCGCGTCCGCCTGACGGGCACACTCGCCAACGTCGACGGCTATGACGGCGATGTCGAGCTGGGTCTCGCCGCGAGCGGTCTGCGCATCGAGTTCGCCGGTTTTCGCCGTGCCTACGTCGAAGGCACCGACGATCCCGAAGCGGAGCTGGCCGACCAGGAGCGCCTCCTACCGACCTTGCGCGAAGGTGAAGCGGTGCCGGTCTCGAGCGCCGAGGCGAAGTCGCACGACACCCAGCCGCCCGATCGCTATTCGGAGGCGACGCTCATCAAGAAGCTCGAGGACCTCGGCATCGGACGTCCCTCGACCTACGCCTCCGTGATGAAGACCATCGATCGGCGCGGGTACGTCTGGAAGAAGGGCAAGTCGCTGGTGCCGACCTTTCGAGCCTTCGCGGTCGTGAACCTCTTGCAGCACTACTTTGCCGATCTCGTTGACTACCAGTTCACGGCCGCCATGGAAGATCAGCTCGACGAGATCGCCCAGGGACGTCAGGACCTCGAGCCGTGGCTTCGCAAGTTCTACTTCGGCGACAAGTCAGCCGACAGCGAGTTCGCCAGACTTGGTCTCCAGCACATGACGCACGAACCTCACGAGTTCGACTTCGCGGCGATCAACTCACTCAACCTTGGCGAGGCGCCTGACGGGATTCCGGTGTCGGTGCGCTCGGGTCGCTACGGTCCCTATCTGGTGCACGGCGACGAGCGCGTCTCCATTCCCGAGGCGACGGAGCCCGATTCACTCACCGTCGAACACGCCCTCGAGCTGCTGTCTGCGCCGAGCAACGATCGTGAGCTCGGTGTCGATGAGCACGGCGACGTCATCTTCCTGAAGGCCGGGCGCTACGGCCCCTACGTCCAGGTGGGCGAGATGACAGACCCTAAGGACAAGCCCAAGACGGCGTCGCTGTTTACGACGATGTCGCCCGAGACCATCACGCTCGAGGACGCGCTGCGCCTGCTGTCGCTGCCGCGCAAGGTCGGTGAGCACCCCGAGGGTGGGGAGATCCTCGCGCAAAATGGCCGCTACGGCCCGTATCTGACGTGGGGCAAGGAGACGCGATCACTCGAGGACGAGAATCAGATCTTCAGCGTCGATCTCGATCGGGCACTCGCGCTGTTCGCACAGCCCAAGCAGCGCGGGCGACGCGCCGCGGCGGGGCCGCTCGCCGAGCTCGGCGAAGACCCGGTCACAAAGCGTCAGGTGGTCGTTCGCAGTGGTCGCTTCGGCCTCTACGTGACCGACGGAGAGACCAACGCGACGCTTCGCATTGGCGATACCCCCGAGTCGATCTCGCTCGATCGAGCCTGCGAGCTCCTCGCAGAACGCCGCAACGCAGAACCATCGACCCGAGTGCGCAAGGCAACGAAGAAGGCGACGAAGACCGCGAAGGCGACCAAGTCCGCCAAGACGACGAAGAAGGCCAGCTCGACCACGAAGAAGGCAGCCAAGTCGACGAAGAAATCCGTGACCAAGGCGACCCCGGCGGCAAAGCGGGCCAAGGTCGCCCAGGGCGCCGAAGCCAACGCGTCGCTGCTCCGTCAGGCCGCCCGAGAGGACGACGCTTGAGCGAGCGGGGCGCCTTTCTCGTCTTTGAAGGTATCGACGTGAGCGGCAAGAGCACCCAAGCGCGCCGCGTCGCGGAGCTGCACGATGCGCTCTTCACTTTCGAGCCGGGCGACACCCCTCTGGGAGTCGACCTTCGCCATTGGGTCCTTGACGCGGCGACCCCGATGAATGCGGCGACCGAAGCGCTACTCATGCTCGCTGACCGCGCCCACCATGTGCACAGCGTGATCGAACCGACCCTCGCGAGCGGTCGAGCGGTTGTCAGTGACCGCTACTACGCTTCGACGCTCGCCTACCAGGGCTACGGACGCGGTGTCGACCTCGCGCTGCTCCAGTCGGCGAGCGAGCTCGCGATCGGCACGTGTCGTGCGGATGTCACGATCCTGCTGGACATCCCCCTTGAGGTCGTCAACGAGCGGCGGGCCCACGATCAGAAGGACCGCTTCGAATCGGCGGACCTCGCTTTCCACGAGCGAGTGCGCGAGGGCTACCTGGAGCTCGCCGACGCCCATGGGTGGATCGTCATAGACGGGGCACAGCCGGTCGCGGACGTCGCTCGCGAGATCGACGAGCAAGTGGCGCACCTACCCTGGTGAGATGACCGACGTCTTCACCCGCCTCGTGGGCCAGGATCGCGCGGTGGCCTCGATGCGCCAATTCGCACGCAACCCCGTGCACGCCTACCTCTTCACTGGGCCCGCGGGGGCGAGTGTGCGCGATTCGCTCGTGGCCTTTGCGGCTGCACTCCAATGTCCCCGCCACGGCTGTGGCGAGTGCGAGGTCTGCCGCCTGGTGCTCTCGGAGCAAGACGCCGACGTCTATTTTGCCGAGCGTTCCGGCGTGTCCTGGCGTATGGAGGAGATCCGCGAGGCAGAGCGCATCTCGCGACGTCGTCCGCTCGGCGAGGGCTATCAGATCATCGTCATCGAAGATGTGGAGCTCACCACGACGGGCGCCTCACCGACCGCGTCGGCGCTCTTGAAGTCTCTGGAAGAGCCGCCGTCGCGCACCATATTTCTCCTGAGTGCCGAAGACGTGCCGCCCGCGCTCGACACAATCATCTCGCGCTGCGTCGAGGTGCGACTCCGCGCGCTGAGCGCGGCCGATCTCGAGGCGGTTCTCGTGTCCGAGGGATCCAGCCTCGAGGCGGCCGCAACGGCCGCCGCCGCGGCCAACGGGAACCTTCGCCGAGCCCGGGTGCTCGTTCGCGACCACGAGCTCGCGAGTCGGGTGGAGCGCTGGCGCAGCGTGCCGGAGCGTCTCACGGGAACGCCGGCCAATTCTTCGCTCCTCGCCAAGGAGATCGTGGCCTCGCTCGACGAGGCCATCACTCCCTTGCAGCAGGTCCAGCAAGAAGAGCTCGACCGACGAACGAGTGAGGCGCGGGAGTTCGGAGCGCGCGTCGGCAGTCGACGCGACGTGGAGGCGCAGTTCAAGAGAGAACAGCGTCGCTTTCGACTGGACGAGCTGCGCTTCGGCCTGAGCGCCCTCACCGACGTCTATCGCGAGCGCCTGATGGAGAATCTCGAAGCGGGGGCGGAGGGCGACACGCGCAGCGAGTATCGAGTGGGCGCCTCACTGCGTGCGATCGAGGCTGTCGCGGAGGCCAATCGACGCCTCGAGACCAACCTTGACGAGTCGTTGCTGCTCCACGATCTGATGTTTTCCTTGATGGATTTCTAGCCTCGGGGCGAAGGCGTCCCCGCGGGTGCGATAAAGTTGCTCTCTGCGCCTGGGTAGCTCAGTCGGTAGAGCAGCGCATTCGTAATGCGCAGGTCAAGAGTTCGAATCTCTTCCCAGGCTCCAGTCAGTTTGGCCTTTTGCTGCGCTCCTCCTTTCTTCCAGCAAGGGGTGCGGTGCGTGGAAGGTGCGGGAGGAGTGCAACTGCCCGATGCGTTTGGCCGTCCAGAACGTGCGAATAGATCTCCGCGGTGACTTGGGGCGAACTGTGGCCGAGGACGGCTGATACGGCTGTTAAGGGCGCTCCTGCGCTCAGCATGAGGGTCGCTGCGGTGTGGCGAAGATCGTGAGGGCGAAATCCAGGGTGACCAAGCTCGGCCACCGTCTTCGTCCATGAGGTGGACCGTCGCCAGTTGGAAGGGTTCCAGTACGTGTTTCCATTAATGGCCGTAGGAAACAACGGCGCATCCTTACGCCCCTCGCGACGTCGATTCCGGACCCACTCTTCTAATTCACTAGGGACGGGTACCGCTCGATTCATAGTTGATTTCGTGGGTCCCGTGTATGCACGACCACGGTGCGTTCGAGCCTTCGTCACCATTACGACTAAGCCGAACGGTGTCTCGTCCACGTCGGACACGAGGAGCGCGAGGGCTTCGCTGAATCGAAGCCCTGCAAGTCCGAGCATCGTTGCCAGAGGTTGGCAGTTCGGAGGTAGCGCATCGATCAGTGCTGCGAGTTCTGAAGCGTTCAGTGACTGACCTGCACGACGACGGCCAGCGGGTCCGATCCTCACCTTGAGCGCTGGATTGTGCTCCAAGCGGCGGGAATTGACGCCGTGTTCAAGAATTGCACGCAGAACCCACAGCGCTCGACGGCGAGACGAAGGGGCGACTCCGCCTTCTGCGAGGGTCGCGAGCCACTTTGTAATCATCGTTGGATCAATGCTGGAAAGTCGTTGCTGGCCAAACGTGGGGGCAACCAAACGTCGATAACTTGACTCATCAGAGTCTTGGGTTCTTGGCGCTTTGGACCGTCTCGTTATTAGCCACTCGCTGGCAACGAGTGAAAGCAAGACCTTGCCCGATTCTGAACTGACATAGCCGGGTTGACGTGAACGGCTCGATTGATCACGTTCGACCTCGACGGCCTCTCGGCGAGTTGGGAAGGTGGCATTGAACACTCGCTGTTGGTCCCGCCAGACTTGCACCCGCCACGCGACTTTGCCGGATGGATAGATACGCTTCGTCACTGACATAATGACGACCTTCCGCTTTTCGTAAGTGCGCGGATCAACTCGGGGCGAGACACCAAATGAACCTTGCCCAATTGGATCGTTGGCAGAATCGGTGCAGGGCCTCTCGTCCACGAGTACACCGTCTGATAATTGACACCCAGAATCGCAACAACTTCGCTCAGGCGGAAGAACGGCTGAGAAGGAATTAGCACTTCCACATCTGCGAGCGACGTCATCGCGCACCGGGCTGCCATGGGCGGACGCCATCGCCGAAATTGTTCCAATCAAGCTCGGCCAGGCCGCTGTCGAATTCCTGCTTCGCGTACACCGAGCGCACCTTGTTCAAGTACCACTGGTAGTCAACCAGGTCGGCGCGGAACCGCGTAATCTCGTGTCCGGGACGTTCGATGATACCGACCCCCGGTTCGAACTGACGACATTGAGCGATTAACTCATCGGTGCAGTCTTCGTGGAGTAGACGCACGGCGGCGGAATTGTCGACTCGCATCGTGATGCGAGTTGCGCAGTTCGATCTGGTATCGCCGTCAAGGGTTTCCGCAGTGGCACGTTGGGCCATCAGAAGGACTCGTACGCCAACTTTGGCACCCTCCTGAACGAGCCGTTTCACGCTTCGGGCTATCTGTGGAGCTACTCGTTCATGAGGTTTACGGGCAAGCACCTCGTCTTCACTCCTGGCTCCCGCAAGGGTCCCTGGGTACTCCTCCATCACAACGAGGATCAAAGGTCGTTCGGTTGTGTATGACTCAATCTTGTCGAGGTCATGGAGTAAAAGTTCTGCGATGCGGTTGTCCATTTCCGTAGTCACGCGGTACAACACTTCGGATGCTTCATGGAAGTCCACTGCTCCTAGGTGCCGCCAGTCACGGCGAGGAGCACCGTTGAATGGATTCAGGAGAAGACTCGACGGGTCTACCCCGGCCACTGCTATCTCGGGGTAGTGAGCCAGACTCCCGAGCAGCCCGTAGGCAAAGGTGGACTTGCCGGATCTGCTTTGACCTTGGAGGGCGAAGTGACCACCACCGTTGGCAAGCTCGATCACTAGATCAGAGTTGTTCTCGTCGCGGCCAACGGTGGCGTGAATCCTTGTCAACATTGTTCACCGACCAAACGGATTGTCGTCAGGTTGACGAGTTTGAGTCAAGGGATCAATGAAGCGCCACATGAGTAGGACCTTGCGAGGGTCGTCACTCAACGAGACAGTTAATTTCGCACCAAAGGCGGTTTCTAGATTGGGCAATCGGTCGAGAAAGTCACCGCCGTGTTGGGCGCCCCTCACCGGCGAAACCTTCCAACAACTACTGCCGAAAAAGGGTTCGTGGCTAAGCACTTTTGGAACGATTGGCGGACCGTCAGGATTCCGTGAGTCGCGAATGGACAAACCCGCCGCCTCAAATAATTCGGGCGCTTTCGCTAAAGCTTTCTTAAGCCATTTGAGATCGACGCCGCTGCCTTCGTACCGTTGTCTGTCATTGCAGTAATCACGCAACGGCCTAGACCGCGTATAGACCCACGCAGCCAAAATGAGCGAACCGATAAGGATGGCCCAGCCGTTCTTCGAAATGATTCCGGTCGCCAGTGCCACGGGCCCCCAAATGTAGGGCCATGCCAAACGGAGCAGCCACAAAACCAGGGTCTCGTTCTTTGTAGGATCGAACTTGTTGTACGTCATAGAGAGTTAACTTTCTGTGAGAGGGCCACGGGTGAGGGCCGGAGGTCGAATTCAGACCCTCACCTCGTGGCGGGCCTTAGCTGTTGGTCACTTCTTTGCGTGATGATGCAGTTGCAGTGGAGGCGCGACCGGTAATGGCGGCAATGCCAGCGCTGATGATCTCTTGCGCATCTCCGCATACTTCGATGTTCGCCGCATACGTAGTGGCGGTTTGCTTGCCGAAGTCATCAAGAGCACGGACGTTGACTGGTCCGCAATCCTTTGCAACTACCACGACTCCGTTCTTCACGGCGGCGACATTTGTATCAGGAGTGTCGAGTGATATCGACCCCAAGACAGTTCCACCGATGACGCCGGAGCCGGAGATTCGACTGATTGGCGCTCCATCTACCGTGATCCGGTCTTCCTGCTTCTTGCCGTCTACGTACACGCATCGTTTAGTGACTCGGTCGACTAGCAACGAGGTACCTCCGTGCATTTGAAAACCCGTATACGAAGCTTCATTGACTGTTGTCATCTGCATCTCCTAACTCGCAGTCGTTATTGACTGTTGGATTTATGATATCGCAAGAAAATAGATAAGTAAGCAAAAATTGGTTGATCAGAGGAATTTGATATGGATTAGTGAATAGATATTCCACGGTAAGTCGTATATGATTCTCTTTATGACAAGACCCGCGGGATCGAAGAACAAACTCAGCTCGGGTGAGTCAGATGAAGCCAAATGGGATGCCGATGAGGCCGAGTCGCAGCCGATCATTCAGTGGAAAGAGTTCTCAGATGGCAAGGGAGGCGACCCTCGTGGGGCGATCGTTGCAAACGCTGTCGAGAACATCAAAAAGCAGTTGCAAGAGTTGGAGCGAATAGAGGTCGTCGCGGAGATAGAGCCTGACGCTTACTCAAAACGCGCCTTTAAGTCACTGGCAGCAATAAGAGACATAGCCTCAAATGGAATCCGAGTCACCGCCGATGCTTCATTTGTCGTCGGCACAATCAGTGATACTCAGATAGCGCAAGCGGCGGGAATTTCGAATAGCACGGTCGGTAAGTGGAGGAGAAGGCCCGTTTCCTTCATATTGACCGAATAGACGGCACGGACATTTCGCGAGGTCACGGGATAGGCCCGGCACTAGGATTCCGCCGATGGTGACCCGTGAAGCGGTACTTGACGAAATACGCAGGCAAACGGCCCTTGCGGGAGGTGTCACTCCCGGACAAGCGAGCTTTGCGCGGCTCACTGGCCTCTCGCATCATCTTTGGAAGGGCAAGTATTGGGCCAGATGGACCGATGCGGTGCTCGAAGCGGGGCTTGAGCCCAACGCGACGCCAGGACGCTTGCACACGGACGACGAAGCACTAGAGCGGATTGGCGAATTTGCTCTGTCGCTCGGTCGACTGCCTACGATGGCCGAACTCAATGTCCGTGGTCGCGAAGTTGCGGACTTTCCTGGCATTGCAGTAGTTCGGAAGCGCTTTGGAGGTATCGACGGGGTCACGACAGCCCTTCGCGATTTTGCAGCGAGCAACGAGGCGTTCCACGATCTTCTGCCACTGGTCGCTACAACTCCTCGTGTCGGAAAGTCCAACCAGGAGTCGGAGTCGCTGGGCGTAGTTGGTTACGTCTATCTGATGAAATCGGGAAAGCACTACAAGATCGGCAGATCGAATGACGTTGGACGCCGCCTGTACGACCTTCGAATCCAACTAGCTGAGGCGCCAACGACAGTGCACATCATCGAGACCGATGATCCGGTCGGCATTGAGAACTATTGGCACCAGCGATTCGCGGACAAGAGAATGAACGGCGAGTGGTTTAACTTGACCGCCGATGACATTGCCGTATTTAAGCGGCGTCGGAAGTTCATGTGAGTAACACTTGGGCTGTAGTGGTAGCGGCGTTAGGTTCGGCTCTTCTTTCGACCTTTGGAGCCTTTTGGTTGGATGCATCGCGAGCAACGCGACGAGCGACGGTCGCCAAAGCGGACGAATTGAAGGGCGCTTGCATTCAGATCATTGCGAACGCGCACAAGTTCGCCAATCGCGCAAGTGCGCTACGCGCGAACATGATCATCAGGTTCGGATTTAGCGAGAGCCTGGACATCGTGCTTCATCACCGAAAACTCACTGATGTTCTGGAGATCAATGACTACTGGTACTCGGAATTGAGCGCCCTATACGACGCTCAATCGATTATTTGGCTCAGCGGCGACGAGGACTTGATTCGGGGGGCGGGCGACGTAGTCACCGCCGTTGCCGATGTGATGAGCAAGTTCTCTGCGCTTCCAAAGTCCATTAGGGATGACCCGGCCGACGACGCCATTGAGAAAATTAGACGGCAGGCTCGAAAATTCAGATCCTTTCCGCTTGATCCTGAAGGTGACGTTGCTCGCAACGACGCAGTGAAACATCTTGGAAGTGTCTGCGCGCAGTTTGGTCAAGTCATGCGCAAGCATCTTGGCGTGACGAACGTTGGCGCGATCCTAAACGCGTTTCCCGGTCTGACTCCTCTCGCTTCACAAACCGATCAGGACGAACGCGGTGCTAACGATTCAGACGACCTGCTTAGCAACACGGAGAACTGAGAAGTGAAGCTACTTACGAAGTTGGCTATTGCAGCGCTCGCGATCGTTGTCCTCGTCGTAGCGTGTGTTGTCTCTTTCGAAGTTGGAAAAACCTCAAAGGTCACGAAAGGCGTGGGCTTGACCGTGGCACCGGTAAAAGGGGGTTGGGGGTCGAACGGAGTTCCCGTAAAAACTTGTGTTTCTTCTTACGGGTTGTCCTTCAAGAATCGCCACGAGCCAAAGACTTTGCGAGTAAATCCGGCGACGAGTCAGGCGAACGAGCTGACTTTTTACACCGACGCCAAGCACCTGTTGACGCCTATTCTTGGTCCAGCTGGCTGGAAGTGTTCAGCATCCGAAGGGGCAGACGGAGGCTCAGAAATCTCGATCTACCCGCCAGGGGTGCGGAACCCCGAAGGTATAGCGAACGGGACGGAGCAAACGATGGGCATCGAGGAAACGATGATTCCCGCGTGTCGAGGTTGCATCGCCGATCTGGAATGCCCTGTCTTCCTTAATGCCGAAACCCAGCTCGGATACAACGGGCAGAACTGTCCTGGGTATGTCCCTTCCTCAGAGAGCGTTCGCTTTCTTGAGGGCAACGCTGAATCAAACTACGGTGTCGCCCTCTTGAGCGATCCACCGGGAAGCGCGGGCACGGTGACTCTTTCCGGTGGCGACTATCCCGCAGTTGGCGCGTTGCTGTATTCGAGTGAGACAGAGGCATCAAACGGAAGCATCGGGTGCGTGCTTCCAGGTTCATACGGGAAGTTATGTAATGCCATCGTGAATGATTTCGTGATGACCTTTGCCAAAATCGCCCCGTAGTCGCGTCAAGCCCTCAATGCTCTCCCGCACCAGAGATTCTCTATACAGGTTCAAGGCCCCGGCGCGCCCATGGGGCGGATCAATCCGCCTCGCTTAGCCTTCGGCACGCCTCGTCGGAATGCTCCGGGCGCCGCCTGCGCCGGACCTCGTTGCCTGAGTGTTTGGTTTATTCTTGGCGCCGCCATGATCAAAAAGACTTTGCGTCATTACATCTTCGTAATTACAAGATGCTTTCGTGTGTCCGCCAATGTGTCAAACTCTGGATTCATGGACGCGGGGGGTGTGCCTGATGATTTTCCATCTGACGCCCGAGCGATCCGAGGTGGGAATAACATGAGCGCAACAAAACTCAACACGGCAATCGAGGACCACGTGCGTGCATTGGAACTCTTTCCCGGTACCGGCACCGACGGCTTTTGTTTGTCATTTAACTGCGTCGAGGGCATTAAACAGACGTGGGTTGCTTCAATCGCGAGACGGCCAAATCCACAGTTCTGCTGGTTGACGGTGCAGGACATTCGGGATGCCGGTTTTGAGATCTCGGCCACAAAGGATTCATGGCACGACGCAAGTCACTGTGACGTGTTTCTTTCTTCTGGAATTACTGAGCGCCCATCGCTAGAACAGCTTGAAGAACTATCTAAGAAGTTCAGTCAACCAACCGAGAATCCAGTACGACCCCGTTAGGATGGTGCTTATGAGTTTGCCTTGGATTATCGCAGACTTCAACGAAGTATTCAGTGACAATCAGTTGATTGCACTGGTCAAGGATGAACCCGTTCCTCCCGTAGTTGCAGGGGACCAGGTGGTGCTTTATGACGACGAAGGCTCCATTTGCGCTGCGATCGTGATGGAGCGTCGCGAAGAAGCAATTCTTTGCAAACTGGACTGGTCCGCTCAAGGTCCCTTTGCCTCCGCACAGGGAGCTCTGATTGCTGTTCCGCTGGGCGACCCGACCAACACGGATACGACGTTTACACGGAATCACGAGCCTGTTTGACTGCCGTGAAGACTCAGGTCATTCTCTGCGATTGGGCAGAGGCGATAAACGGCAAGTTGTACATAATGGGCGGTGGCTGGTCGCGGATGATTACCGCCGTCCCGTTCAACTTAGGGATTGCGATCATCATCAAAATACCTTGGAACGAAACCAATAAGAAGCATGACCTCGAATTCACAGTTCTCGATGGAGACGGGAAAACCGTCTTCATTCAAGGGCCGACGGGACCGACGCCTATTCAGGTGAAGGGCCAGTTCGGTACGGGTCGTCCGATGGGAATCAAGCCCGGTTCTGATTTGGACGCAACGCTGGCATTCAGGATCGGGCCGATAATCATTCCACCTAACGACTACGTCTGTGAACTGAAAATAAATGGCTCGGTTGCCGAGACGGTTCCATTCGAAGGTCTTCCAGCACCACAAGCGCCAGGAGTTCCACCACAATGACAATGAATCAATCGTCGAATCTTGAAATAGAAGTGACACTTGAGCCAGCTCCGAACTTACCGTTCGAGGAGTTTTCCAGCCGCACTAAACGTCCGTCACAACAAGAACCTAAGTCAGATCTCGAAGACGCCCAAAGAGAACGCTAGACGAGTCGGCGTGATTGTCGTTGACCAGCTACTATCTCCCCGGTTGCGGGATCCACTAACACAATCTCATGACCCAAAGCGAGTTTCACTTTCGGTTTGAGTCGACGGTGCCCCCTCAATTCTTGGCGGCGCGCCCTCTGCAATGCCAAGGAGAGTTGTGCGGATTCAGTCGACTTCTCACTCCATGCGGCTCGTTCGGCGGCGGTTAGCCCCGCTACCCAATCCGCTCTTTCCTTGCGCTGTTTGGCGCGAGTCAGACCGGTGTACGACCATTTTCTACCTACGTGAACGATTTTCCCGCGCGAGCCATAGCGCCGATGAGAACGATGCTTACATTCGCTTAATTTGCATTTGTATCCGCTACCGCCCCCGCAATCCATTCGGCTCGCTGCAGAGTCGAGAGCTCGCGAGTGGTCAGTTGACGCCAAGCCCAAGCCGCCCGCGACATCCTTTATGGAGTAGCCGATCGTCTTCGCCATATAACCGATGGTCCGAGCCTGTGAACCAGGATCCGTAACGCGACAGTCAATCTGATTGCCCCAACGAGCATGGTTGTCGTCAATGGGCGAAACTGTCGAGGTCAATCGGCAAATGTTCATTACCTCACCGGTGCTAACAATGATTGTGTTTGGGATCCGCAAGATCACGTGAAGGTGAATCGTTCCCCGGGACTGCCATTCTCTAACGGCGGCGTAAGAAAGATCCGGGATTCGTGCCATCAACGCTGCGCGTGTACGGTCGAAAAGTCGACCGCTGTCACGATTCCAGCGCACTTGATCGTCGTAACGGTAAGTGTTGGGGTGCACGGCACTACCACGCAAATGATCGTCGCGTCGTGAGTTATGTGTCGCGGCACATGCGCAACGACGGGTCCGCTGGTGGTCTCTGGGAACGTAGTGAACGGGTCCAAATGAGGGGGCAGTGAGAGTGAGAAACATCCAGCGAGAAGAAGAAGCTGAAGGCGGCGCATTGAAGACGCCAGAACGCATAATCGCCGCCCAGTCTTGAGTAGTTACCCGTGAGCAAGACGGGCATCGCGCTGCCTCTCTGTTCATGCAGCGGGTCATCCACGATCGACCGCGACTGTCCGTTACCTCAACCGGGTTTTGACAGACGGTTTCCAAGTGAATCGCAACATTCAAGGGCGAGAGATCATTGACTTTCGACAAAATCTTTGAGGGTATGTTCATGGGAAATCGGCAGCAGGTTCAAGGTGCGCTGACGGTGCGTAAAAAGTCGATCCACGAGTGAATCCACAGTGGCAGACGAACTAAATCGACTCGTCAGAATTCTCAGATCGAGCGAATTACCGTACACAGCGCATTCGTAATGCGCAGGTCAAGAGTTCGAATCTCTTCCCAGGCTCCACAATTGTCGTCGTTTCGTAACGGGGGCCGCGTTCGGCGAGGTCTATCGTGAGCCCATGCGAGCCCGCAGCGCTGTCCTATCGCTCGCGGTTCTGGTCGCCGCGGTGGTCCTGCCCGCGGCCGGGTCGCTCCCGTCAGGGGCCACGTCCAAGGTTGCTCCGTTCGAGCCGATCTCGGTGTCCTTCTCATCGCCCGAGCAGGGCTGGGTGGTCGGGACTCTCGCCTGCGTCCATGAGCGTCGTTGCCTCACCATGCTGAAGACCGTCAACGCGGGAACATCGTGGCTCAAGGCGCAGCTCCCCGCCCCACTCGTGAAGGTCATCGACAAGTACTACGACAACGACACCTCGGGCATCAACGTGCGTTTCGCGAATCCCGAAGACGGCTGGATTTACGGCGCGGAGCCAGCCACGTTCCACCAGGGTGATCAGTCGTATTCGGGCATGAAGCCCGTGCTGTGGGCGACGCACGACGGAGGAGCGCTCTGGGTGGCACAGCGGCTTCCCGGCATGGACACCCAGGGCTCCGTCTATGACGTTGAGACGACGAAGACGACGGTCTTCGTGTTGGCACCGACGCGGAAGGGTCCCGCGGAAGTGGAGAGCTCCCCGGTGGGAAAGAACCAGTGGCGAAAGGCCAATCACGTGGCCCTGAATGGACCGGCGGGAGGCGCGCAGCCGAGCGGCTCGATCGTGCTCGCGGGCAACGCCGGCTGGCTCGTCTTCGGCAACGACCGCGGCGCGATCGGAACTGCGCAGCTGTCCAAACGCGGCGTCTGGGTTGCGTGGCGCTCGCCGTGCGCTGGGCTCGGTCACGGCTATGCCGTACCCGCTGCCGCGAACGCGCGCGATCTCGTCGCCGTGTGCGGAATGGGCGGGTTCGCCTATCCGATGCCCGCCTCAGCGCCGCACGGAGCGACCATCGGATCAAGCTGGCTGTACTTCTCGACCAACGGTGGCGCGTCGTTCAAAGCGGGTGGTGAGATTCGCCCCGTCAAGGAGAACATGAGCTTCGGTCAATTCCCGGGCGTGCTCGCGTCGCCACGACCCGGCGTGGTCTTGCTGAGTCGATACGTCGGGAACTCCGAGCAGCTCGTCGCGACCTACGACCAGGGCGCACAATGGAAGGTCGTCTATTCCGGGTGGGTCGGCTCTCTCGACTTTGTTGATTCGAACGAGGGGATCGGCCTCGTTCGCGCGGGAAATGGGGCGCAGACGACTTCCATGATCATGACTTTTGACGGCGGGCGGCATTGGCGAGCCATTACCCTTTAGCGTCCAATCCCCTCGGGCCGTTGCGGAGTCGCCGAGGATCGCTCGACGCTACGCGGGCGTCGTCTCCGGCGATGTCTCAACGGCCGCGGCGACGGGCGTAAGGATGTTGGTGTCAACGACCAGACCGCTCAACGCGTCTTCGGTCGATGCCCGGGCAGCGAGGTGGCGACGGTTGAGCGCGCCATTGGCGAACGCGAGCAGGAGACCGACCAAGAAGATGATGGTGCCGAAGCACAGGACCTGGGGAGGCAGCCCCACTTTGGCGGCGCCGTAGACGAACAGAGGGAAGGTGACGGTGGATCCAGCCACGAAGCTGGTGATCACGTAGTCGTCAATCGACATGGCAAAAGCGAGGAGGCCCGCCGCGAGAAGCGCGGGCCACAGCAGCGGCAGCGTCACTCGCGTGAACGTCGTAAAGGGATTGGCTCCGAGGTCGCGCGCCGCGTCTTCGATCGAGGAGTCCATGCCCGATAGGCGCGCTCGAACGACCACCACGACGTAGGCGACGTTAAAGGCGATGTGGGCGATCAAAATGGTGAGCAGTCCGGTGTCGAGTCGAATCGAGAGGAAGAAGGACAGCGAAGCCGCGCCGACGACGACGGCGGGCGCGGCGATATCCGCGAAGACCATGGAGCTGATGACTCCCTTGGCCCAGAACCGATAGCGGCCGAGCGCGAGGGACAGCGGCGTGCCGATGACGACGGACACGACCGCAGAGATCACGGCCACCTCGAGCGAGACGACGAAGGCGTGGGTGAGCCCGTCCACCTGCGTGAGGTTTCGGTACCAGTACAAGGTGAAGCCGTTCCAGGCGAAGGTGATGCGGCTCGTTGGAGCGTTGTTGAAGCTGTAGAGGATCATGACGATGATCGGCACGAACGTGATGAAGATGACCAGCCAGTAGAAGATCGCGAGCCAGGGATTGCGGCGCTTTCGGTCGGGGCGGAGCTCGAGGGTCGACACGCTAGACCAGGTTCTCTATGTTTTGGGTGCCGAACACCCGGGCGTAGATGAACATGATGATGCCGAGGACGACCATCAAGGCGGTCGACAGTGCGGCCGCAACGTTGAACTGCTGATTCGTGAGGTACGAGTCTTGAATCGCCTGGCCAATGGTGTACGTCCCGACGCCGCCGAGCAGCGAGGACACCACGGGGTCGCCGACCGTGGTGATGAAGACGAGCAGCACGCCGGCGAAGATCCCCGCGCGCGACAGCGGCAAGACGACCCGCAGGAACACCTGTCGTCCGCTGGAGTAGAGGTCGCGGGCGGCTTCTAGGATGCGGCCGTCTATGCGCTCGAGGGCGACGTAGATCGGCAGCACCATGAAGGCCAGGTTGTTGTAGACGTCGCCGCCAATGACCGCGTCAGACGTGCCCAAGATATGGAAGTTCTTTGACACGAGGTGCATCTTGTGAAGTGCGGTGATCACGATTCCCTGGTTGGAGAGGATGAACGACCACATGTCGGTTCGGATGACGAATGAGACGAAGAACGACAAGAGGACGAGGAAGAGGAGCGGGCTCTTCCAGCGCTGCTTGACCTTAAAGGCGAGGTAGTACGCCATCGGGTACGAAATGATGATCGACAAGACGGTGGTCGCGGCGCCATAGTAGAGCGAGCGAAGCATGAACGTCGAATACGGAATCTGGGAGTGCACGAAGAGTTGCTTGTAGATGCTCCAGTTCCACGTCAGCGTGTAGCCGGACAGCGGGTTGCCGGTCTCGAGGGAGACGATGAGTCCCGAGACGAGCGGAATGAGGAAGAAGGCCAGCATCCAGCCACCGCCTACCAGGCTGAGCCAGTAGGGAGGGCTGTGTCGGCGCAGCCAGCTGGGGCGCTTGTAGCGCGCGCCCGGGGCGCTTCGGGTCTCGAGCGTGGTCATTCGATGATCGGGTTGTAGGTGTCGTTCCACGTTTCGTAATCGTCATAGTCCTTGTAGACGTAGAAGTCGTGTGATTTGCCAACGATTGAAGGTGGGGGAAAGACAAGAGGACTGTTGGCGACGGTGGCGTCCTTCAGCGTGTTGGCGATGTATGGCTTGGCGAGCGGAACGGGGCAGACGTAGTTCACCCAGTCCGCGACGATGCCGGCGATCTTTGGCGTGTAGTAGAAGTTCATCCAGTCGAGCGCGCTCAGCGGGTCTTGAGCCTGTCGGGGAATCAGCATGTTGTCGTGCCAGACCATCTGTCCTTCCTTGGGCACTACGTACTTCAGGTGCGGATAGCCCGAGAGATTGGCTTGAAAGACGTCGCCCGACCAGGCCTGGGTAATCCACGTGTCTTCGTTCTCGAGGTACTGGATGTAGCTCTGGTCGTAGTAGCCGAGCACCAGGTCGCGCTGTCGCTTCAGCCACTCGGTTGACGCTTGCCACTGCTTGTGCGTTGAATTAGCGGGCGGGACTCCCATGTGCAGCAACGCGGCACTCCCGACCTCGGTGTTGTCGTTCATCATGCCCACGTGGCCCTTGAAGGCGGGATCGGAGAGGTCGTCAAAGCTGGTGATGGGGCGCTTGATGATCTTGGTGTTATAGGCGATGCCGGTGAATCCCGTCTGCCAGGTCACCGAAAACCGGTTGCCGGGGTCGTAGTTGGGGTTCTTCACCAGCGGGCTCGCGTACTTGGCAAAGTTCCCGAGCCTGGCGTGATCCAACGCCACCAAGAAGTTGCTGTTGATGAGCTGAGTGAGGTACCAGCCACTGGTGATCACGATGATGTCGTAGCCGGTCGCTTCCTGAGCGGCGAGGAGAGGCTCGATCGTTGCGTAGAAGGGCGCGTCGCCCTGAATGACCGACTCGTAGTTGACCTTGATGCCGGTCGCCTTGGTGAAGAGCTCGAGTGACTCGGACTTGCCGTGCTCGGAGTCGATGTAGAGCGGCCAGTTGGCGAAATCAAGGACGCCAGTCTTCTTTTGCTCATGCCAGTACGACGCCCAATCCACGTTGTTATGGTCTCGACTGGCGGAGCCCGCAATCCCACACGCCGACAACAGTGCCGACAGGCCCGCCAGGCCGGCTCCTACGCCGCCCGCCCGCAGCACCGCACGACGCGGGATCCTGCGGGAGTTGAGCCCCGGCAGCGTTGTGTCGGGTGCGGTCTCGGGGGGCAGATCAGGGGACACGAGAGTCGCTCAGCGCCTCGCTCACGAGATCTTCTTGGGGTGCCCTTTCGGCGTCGGGAAGCGCGAAGCCGTGCTCGGCGTGCCACGTGGCGACGACTCGATCCCCCGGTCGGTGAAAGTCGGCGCTGTTTACGTTCTGGGCCAGTGCGTGAAGGCGCCCTCCCCACGACGTCGTCAGCTCGTACTCGGAGGTTGCGCCAAGGTAGACCACCGAGTCCACGGTGGCACTCACCCGGTTTTTGCCATCACTCTCGTGGGTTTCGGGGGCGTCCGTACGGTGAAGCTGCAGCTTCTCCGGTCGCACGCCAATCTTTCGAACAGCGCGAGGCGTCGAGGCCATCACGCCGAGGCGAGAGCCCACGACGGCGGCGCCGTCGGGCAAGCGCAGAACGTCGTCATCAGCTGTGACCGGGAGCAGGTTGCAGGTGCCGAGAAACTCCGCGACGAACTGCGTCGCGGGCTGGTCGTAGACGCGCTGGGGCTCGCCGAGATCTTCGTATCGCCCACCGTGCATGACGGCGAGTCGATCCCCGA
This sequence comes from uncultured Acidimicrobiaceae bacterium, assembly GCA_963848345.1. Taxonomy (GTDB): domain Bacteria; phylum Actinomycetota; class Acidimicrobiia; order Acidimicrobiales; family RAAP-2; genus RAAP-2. Next base: position 229,088 of record CAWKDF010000001.1, read on the forward strand.
GCGCCATGGCCTCGTCTTGATCGTGGGTGACGTATAAGAAGGTGATGCCGACCTCGCGCTGAATTCGCTTCAACTCCAATTGCATGGTCTTGCGAATCTTGGCGTCGAGGGCGCCCATTGGTTCATCGAGCAGCAGCACGCGGGGGCGGTTGACGAGTGCGCGCGCTAGTGCCACGCGCTGTTGCTGACCCCCGGACAGCTGCGTGGCGGGGCGGGGCCCGAACTCCTCGAGTCCCACGAGTGCCAGGTGTTCGTTGACCAGCTGGGTGACGTCGCGCTTGTTGACGTTCTTGCGGCGCAGACCGAACGCCACGTTCTCGAAGACGTTGAGGTGGGGGAAGAGTGCGTAGGACTGGAACACGGTGTTCACGTCACGTCGATACGGGGGAGTCCACGTGATGTCTTCGCCGCCGAGGAAAATCTGTCCGCTGGAGGGCTGCTCGAATCCGCCGACCATTCGAAGCGTGGTGGTTTTGCCGCACCCCGATGGGCCGAGCAGCGCGAAAAACTCACCTTGGGCCAACTCAAGCGTCAGGTTGTCGACTGCCACCATCTGCTTGAACTGCTTGGTCACACCCACGAGACGTACGGCCGCATTTCCTGCGCCCCGCTCGTTCCCGATGTCGGGTGCTCTTCGCGATTGGTCCAACGCTGCACCTCCCCCTTGCGCTGCACGAATCCTATCGAGGACCAGAAGCCCGTGTGCTCGGCGTACAACCAAACGGAGGCGAGCGGCGCCCTAGCTGGCGAGCGAGTACACGACCTTCACTTGCACGCTGATGGACTGCGATCCCGCTTGTACGGGAACGCTCTTTGCCGCCGCGCTCGCGAACTGGGTGAAGGGATAGACGATGCCGGTCGAGCCCGTGTTCTCCTCGTCGACGACCTTCACGATGGAGCCGAGGGTCGTGCCACCGCCCTTGGCGATCTGGCTCGCCTCCGTGCGGGCGTTCTGAATGGCTCGTGCGCGGGCCCTCGCGAGGTACTTCGATTGATTCGAGATTGAGAAGGTCACGCCGCTCAGCTGGACGCCGTTGCCCGCCGCGTGCGCTGCGGCGTCGATGGCGGCGCCGGCCTTGCTCAGCTGATGGGTCGTGACGTTGAGATCGTCGCTCGCCGTAAAGCCAGTGATGGCGCCGCTCGAATTGGTGTTGGCGTAGATGCTGAGGTCCGACGTCTGCAGGTTCTTCTTGGTGACGCCGTTCTTCAGCAGAGACGCCTCGAGCGCTGCGGTCTTCACGTTGTTTTCACTCAGCGCGGCGGCCGCGCTCGAGGCGATGGTCTGGACACCCATCTGAAAGCTCATGGTGTTGGGTGTTCCCGTGACGGTCCCGGAACCCGTCACGCTGATCGTTGCGGTCGAGGATGAACGGGAGTGGCCGAGCGTCTCGCCCAGGAAGGCGACGGCGGCGATCACGATGACGAGAACGATCAAGAACACCATCCGTACGACGGGTATCGCCGACTTCCTCTGCGGCGAGCCGTGGTGATCGTGGTCGGGAGCTGCTACTGGTTGGTCTAGGTGATCGCTCACGCTGTCTCCTTCATAGACACGGACGTGGTTGTCAGTGCCGGTGCTGCTTACGCATCCATCTTCTCTACGTCTCTGTCGCGACGGCGCGAAACTTTCTAGGAAGTTGTCGAAGGGGCGAGGAGCGAGCGCACGATGCGGGTGAAATCCGCCGAACGCTCTTGCCAGTTGTGATAGAGATCAAAGCTTGGCGCACCGGGAGAGAGCAGGACCACCCCGCCGAATTGAAGCGAAGAGCGCGCGAGCTCAACGGCCTCATGCATCGTGCCCGCCGCGTGCTGGATCAGGTGAGGACTGCGTTGATGGACCGCAGCACTGATCCGCAGGCCCGCGTTGCCGATCGTCACGAGCGACGTGAACGGAGTGCGAGCGCTGAGGGCGAGGGCGAGCTCTTCGTAGTCGACGCCGCGGTCGAATCCTCCGGCGATGAGCGAGACCGGCTCGTCGCGAAAGACCTCCAGCGCGGCGAGCGTGGGCAGCACCGCCGTCGCCAGGCCGTCGTCGACGTAGCGCACGGTCGCCCCCTCGGTGGTCTCGCTCGCCACCAGCGTGAGACGTCCCTCCAGCGGTCGAAACTCATGAGCCCGAGCCCGCACGGCAGATCGCAGCTCGCGGTCGTCCACGCCCGTCAAGGCTTTGACGGTCGCGAGGGCCAGCGCGACATTTGAGTCATTGTGCTCGCCGAGTAGGCCGAGCTCGGTCGCGAGATGCGACTCGTCACTCGTGACGAATTCGAGCTCGCCCCCGATCTCGCGCTCGTGCTGGCGCAGCGTCAGCGTGTCGGCGACCAGCGTCCGGTGCGCCCCTGGTGCTCGCGTGAGTGCGAGCTTGTCGCTGCGGTACTGCTCGAGCGATCCGTGCCAGTCGATGTGGTCTTCGCCGAGAGACGTCACGACCACGACGCTCGGTGCGAGATCGAGGTCGACGACTTGGAAGCTCGAGACCTCGAGCACCAGCCAGTCAGTTGAGGTATCGAGTGCGGGATCATAGGGAGGTTGGCCGATGTTGCCGAGGCGCTGGGCAGGTTGGTTCACGCAGTCGAGAAAGAACGTCACGAGCGACGTGGTGGTCGACTTGCCCTTCGTGCCGGTGATGGCGACCACCCGATCAAGATCGGTGTCATGGAGCCAGAGGTTAAGCGCGGACGTCACCGTGACGCCGCGCCGCTCGAGGTCGAGGACGTCGTCGCGTCGACGGGGGATGCCGGGACTCTTCAAGACGACCTCACAGGTGCGCAACGCGTCGAGGCCGCCGCGGTCGGTGGTGAGCACGTCGTCGCCGAGTCCGTCGACGTCGTCGACGATGACCAATTCGCATCGGTCGTGCAGGAGTGCCGCGGCGGCACGGCCCTCGAGGCCGAAGCCGAAGATCCCGACTCGCCGTCCGGTGAGGTCAGCGAAGCCAGTGGGCCGGAACACGACTGGGTCCTTGGGATTCGAGCAGCTCGTCAAATTCTCGATCAGGGCTTGCCTCACGGGCCAGCGTCTCGAGGCGCTCCACGCCGCGCCATTCGCCGAGCTCACTCACGCGCACGAGCGCGACCGCGCTCTCGTCGGGGTCTCCCACGCACTCGAAGGGCTTCGTATCGAGACCGACGCCGACGAGGATGCGCAGCTGCGCGTCGCGGGCGGGGTCGCTCAGAGGTTCGTGGCGGAAGATCTCGCTCAATGTTGCTCGTGGGAGAAACGGCGCCAGCATCAGGTTGATGAAGAGGCATTTGTCGCACACGCCGCACCACGTGTCCAGCCGCTGCTCGAGAGCCTGCGTAAACGCGCGATTGCAACTGCGGAACACGTGGTGATAACGCTCGAGCTCGCTGAACGCCTGAGCAACCCAGATCTCGCTTCGATCGCGCAAGAAGCTCGCGACCACGAGGTCGTCGCCCACTCGTTCGCTGATCGCCTCGGCGAGCAGGCGCTCCGCCTCAAGCGACTTGCTCCACTGGTGATTGACGTCGAGCGTGCCGCGACGCAGATTGGGAGCCGACGATGAATGCTCGTTGCTCATGACGACGCCTCCGCGACCCGAGGCGACGGCCGCAACAGCGGCGAGAAGCGTCACCATGGCCGTCACGGGGACGTGCCCGTGGAAGAAGGACGGATCGCCGCTCACGAGCTGCGGGTCGAGTGAACGGCGGGCTCGAATGACGGGAAGACCCGTCACGAGCGCGGTCTCCTCGAGCGGCGCAAAGCGTCCGCTTTCGGGAGAGACGATGAAGAGCGATTGATCGAGGTGGCCTGCGAGAAGCGAGGTTGTCACGACCGAATCGATGCCGCCACCAAAGGGGACGACCACGCGCTCCGGGTCGAGCGCGACCACGCTCGCGACCACGTCGCGGCCCCCGACGACGACCACGTCGTCGAGGAAGAGCTCGTTGCGGAAGGCGAATTCGCCGAGACCTTCCAAGAGGGCGGCTTCAAGGAGCGCGCGACCCGCCGCACCGAGCGGCGTGTTGCCCACGTCGATGCGCCGCGCCGCTCCCGCCTTGTAGTACGAGAGCCCCGCGAGCAGGAACCACAGCTCGGCGACAGATCGGATCGGTGGAGAGTCCAGCGAGTCCACGCCTTCGAACACCACCGATTCAACAAACCGGCGTCCGTCTAACTCGTAAGTGCCCCGCAGCGTCGTTGCCGTCACTTCCAGATCCACGTAGCGAAACAGCTCGCTACGTTGCTTCGTGGGGGCTTCGCTCATGACCTCACTCATGCTAGGAGACCCGTTTCGCAACGAGCCCGAAGCGCCCACACGGTCGCTGCGCGCGATCGCTAAAGAAGACCTCGCCACCGTCGGTCACGTGCGCAGACACCCTGATGCGTTCGTCGCTCACGCCCGCGCCTCGGAGCTGAGAGACCGCCACCATCCGAAGATCGAGGCGCGAACGATCAGTACCGTCGGGCGCAAGCGCGCCCGGTACCGACTCGAAGTGCACGGCGACGTCAGGACCGACCTGATAACGCGACGAGGAGATAGACGGTCCAAGAAACGCGTGCACTTGGGGAGCGCTGAAGTACTCGAGGGCCCGAGCGAGGACGCCCGTCCGAAGTCCACGCCACCCCGCGTGCACGAGACAGAAGCGCGACGTGCTCGATTCGACCAGCAGGACCGGCACGCAGTCGGCGACGAGGATGGCGCACGCGAGATCATCGCCGTCGCTGAGAATCGCGTCTGCTTCACTCTCGGGAGTCGCGTCCAGCGAATTGATGACCCGCCCCCCGTGAACTTGACGGACGATGACCAGACGATCGGCACCGACCGCGTTTGCCACGAGTCGCCGGTTCTCGCGCACGCGCTGCGGATCGTCACCGACGTGGTCACCCAGGTTGAGCGACTCGTAGGGCGCGGCGCTCGCTCCGTGGAAGCGGTCGGTGACGAACGCGTCAATGCCGAAATCGAGCGCAAAGCTGACGGGGTAGACCGTCAGTGTTCCTCGCGCTTCAGGAGAGGGTGTTACTTCGACTGGCATGCAGCGCAGTGTCCGATGACGTCGAGAGCGTGCGAGGTCACGTGGAAACCTTGCTCGGACGTGAGGTCGGCCACCATGGCGGCGACCGTGCGCTCGAAGCGGGGGCTTGGTGTCACGTCAATCACTCTGCCGCAGAGCGAGCAGAGCAGGTGATGGTGGTGGTGCGTGAGATCTTCGGCGAGCTCGAATCGGGCGAACTCGTCGTTCGCGGCGATGCGCCGGACGACCCCGGCGAGTTGCAGGTCCGAAAGATGGCGGTAAGCCGAACTGCGGGGAACGTCCGGGAGCGCGTCGGAGATATCCGAGATGCTCATTGGCCGTCCGAACGTGGCGAGCAGCGTCACCACCGCCTGCCGACCTGAGGTGTAGCGCTGGTCGATACGGCGTAGGTGAATCTCGACGAGTTCGTGCAGCTCCCTTGTCGAGGGCGCGGGTTCAGGGCGCCCCGATCGAAGCGCCGTCGCCCTGTTCTCTTCCGCTGACGCCACGGTCCTCCTCCGTCTCAGTTGTATTGAGACTCAGTCTAAGTCTACGCTTGAAGTCATGACAACTTCCCTCCGTTCCATACTGCACCTTCGAGCTCGCATGACCGCGAAGATCGCCCTTTCGGGAGCCGTTGCCGCCTCCGCCTTTATCGTGGTCGGGCTCACCGCGGGCCCGTCCTCAGCGAGCACCACCAAATCGGGCGTGATCATCGCCGTCGGTGCCGAAAATGAATACGCCAACGTGCTGAGCCAGATCGGCGGAAAATACGTGAAGGTCTCCTCGATTCTGAACAATCCCAACACCGATCCTCACACCTTCGAGGCGAGTGCGAGCGTTGCCGAGGTCGTCTCGAAGGCGCAGCTGATCGTCCAGAATGGCGTTGGTTACGACGGGTTCATGAACAACATCGAATCGGCGTCGCCAAACCGTTCGCGAAAAGTCATTGTCGCCCAGAACGTCCTCGGACTGCCGACGGACACTAAGAACCCGCACCTCTGGTACAACCCGAAGACCATGCCCGCGGTGTCAAAGGTGATGGCCAAGGATCTGGCTGAGATCGAACCGAGTCACAAGGCTTACTTCGAGTCCAACCTCGCGAAGTTTCAAGCGTCGCTTCAGCCATGGTTCAACGCCATCTCGGCCTTTAAGAAGAACTACGCCGGTACACCCGTCGCCGTGACCGAGCCGGTCGCCGACTACCTGCTCGAGGCTATGGGCGCCAAAATCCTCACGCCGTTCGTCTTCCAAGCTGACATCATGAACGGCGTTGACCCCGCTCCCGAAGACATCACGCTGGAAGACGGATACTTCACGAAGCACCAGGTCAAGATCTTCTGCTACAACCAGCAGGTCGTCGACGCGCTGACGACATCGATCCGCATGACAGCGATTGATAATAAGGTGCCGGTCGTGGGTGTGTACGAGACAATGCCAACGCCGGGATACGACTACCAGACATGGATGGAGGCGGAGGTCGCCGCCATTCAGGCTGCGGTCACGACGCACAAGTCCACGCAGAAGCTGTGAGCCCTTCGCCGGTCCTCGAGGTTGAGCGCGTCAGCGTCTCGTTCTCGGGTCGGAAAATCCTGGATGACGTGAGCTTCGAGGTTGGCCGGGGCGAGTTCACGGGGCTGATCGGCTCAAACGGCGTTGGCAAAACCACGCTGCTTCGAACCATTCTCGGACTCCAGCGACCTGACGCGGGCGAGGTTCGGGTGGACGGGACTGCGCTCTCGCGCCGGAGCCGCTCGCTCGGCTATGTGCCCCAGAAGGTGGCGCTCGACCCGGACATCCCGATTCGCGCTCGCGATTTCGTGTCGCTCGGTCTCGACGCTCAGCGTTACGGGTTCACGCGCCGCACGAAAGAGCAGCGCGATCGCGTCGAGGCGCTGCTCGCTGACGTGGACGCCGAGCGATTCGCCGACAGCCGAGTGGGAAGCCTCTCTGGAGGTGAGCAGCAACGCATACTCATCGCGCACGCGCTCGCGAATGAGCCCTCGCTGCTGTTGCTCGACGAGCCCCTCGCCAATCTCGATCCACGAAGCGTTCAGGAGATCGTCGCGCTGTTGCACCGCGTGGCGAGCGATCACCACGTGGCGGTGCTGCTCTCGGCGCACGAGATGAACGCGCTGCTGCCCGTAATGGACCGCATCGTCTACCTGACCAATGGGCGCGCCGCAAGCGGCACGACGGACGAAGTCGTGCAGTCCGAAGTGTTGAGCGCTCTTTACGGTCATCACGTCGACGTCTTGAAGTTGCACGGTCGGGTCCTCGTAGTGGCTGAACCCGGCCAGGAGGACCGGGAGATCCCTGAGCACTCGACCTTGACGGTCAGCTAAGCGTGCATTTCATCTTCGAACCCGGGTTCTTTTCGAGCGAGCCCGTCCACATCGCCTTCATCATTGGCGGTGTCAGCGCGGTCGTCTCCGCCATCGTCGGCGTCTTTACCGTCGTGCGAGGCCAGTCCTTTGCGGGACACGCGCTCACCGACGTGGCGACGACCGGTGGATCGGGGGCGTTCTACGTAAACGTCAGTCCGCTGGTCGGCTTCCTCGGTGCGGGGGTGCTCGGTGCGGGCGCCATGGATCTAGCCGGCGTCGAACGCCTTCGAGGTCGAGACGTCGCAACGGGCATCGTGCTCGGATTCGCCACGGGGCTGTCGGCGCTATTCCTGTATTTGGACACCACCAAGAGCGCGACGACCGGTGTCTCTCAGCAGATTCTCTTCGGCTCGATCTTCACCCTGGACCCGACGACCATCCCCCTCGTCGTGTCGATGAGCGTGCTCACCCTCGCCGTCTTGTTCGTCATCTATCGTCCGCTGCTGCTGAGCTCCCTGAGCCCCGATCTCGCTGCGGCCCGCGGGATACGCACCCGACGAGTGGGAATCTTGTTCATGCTGGCCATGGCGATCGCCGTCGGGCTGTCGTCGATCTCGATCGGCTCGATACTTTCGACCGCGCTGCTCATTGGCCCTGCGGCAACGTCACTTCGCCTGACGAAGAGCTTGCGTGGTGCTCTCCTCTGGTCCAGCGTGATGGGCGTCACTATGACCTGGCTGGGAGTACTGCTCGCCTACGACAGCTACTACTGGTTCCCTTCGAGCCAAGGGCTGCCCGTCAGTTTCTTCATCGTCGCGCTCATCTTCGTGGCGTATCTTCTCTCGGGGCTGCCGATGCTGCGTCACGGCCTCGCACAGCGCCGCGACCCCGCGTTGCGCTCGGGCGGTGTAACGCGAGCGGAGGTTGTTTGATGTTCTCCGGATTCATGGAAAACGCGTGGATCATCGGTTCCGTCGTCGCGGTCGTGGCGGGGGTCGTCGGATTCTTCGTGGTGATGCGCGGTGCCGCCTTTCCCGCCCACGCGATTCCTAACGGCGCGTTCGCGGGCGCGGCCGCTGCGAATCTCGTGGGCATCAATGCGCTCGTCGGGCTCGGGGTGTTCTCGCTCGGTGCCGCGCTCGGCATCGCCAAGCTGTCGCGCCGTGGGCGCGCCGATGCAGTCACGGCGCTCGCGCTCATGCTGATGCTCGCGCTAGGAGCTGCGTTCCTCAGCCAGAGCACGGAGTATGAGCCGCAAATATTCTCGCTACTGTTCGGCGAGATCCTGGGCGTCAGCACCGGACAGATCTGGCCCGTCGTGGTGCTCGGCGTCATTTGCATCCTGGCGGTCGCGGTGTTCTATCGTCAGCTGCTCTTGACCGCGATCTCGCCCGACATCGCGACTGCCCAGGGGCTTCGGCCCGAGCGCATCGAGATGATCTTTCTCGTGGTGCTGGCCTGTGCGACCACGATGACGGTGCCCGTCGTGGGAGCGCTGCTCATCTTCACGTTGATGATTGGTCCGCCCGCTGCGGCGCGCTGCTTCAGCGACCGTGCCCTCCCCGCAATGGCACTGTCCGTCGCGATGGCGCTCGTCACCGTGTGGGCGGCGCTGGCGTGTTCGTTCACCACCAATTGGCCCGTCGGCTTCTACGTGGGCTCGTTCAGCGCTGCGTGGTACGCGATTGGCCGGCTCTACGCGGCGCTGGCGCGAACGCGCGGCGCGCGTCGGGTTCGTCAAACGACCGAGCTCTCGCTCGCCGCCTGAGCCGAGGACCGCGCCGCACGGGTGCGTAACCTAAGCATGTGAACGCTGCGCGACTTCTTCTCGCCTGCACTTTGCCTCCACCCGGCAGTGAGGTAGACCTCGCGGTATCGGGCGGTCCGGACTCGCTCGGGCTGCTTCTCCTCGCCCTGGAAGCAGAGCTCGCCGTGACCGTGCATCACGTGGACCATCACTCGCGGGCAACCAGCGGAGAGGACGCGTCCTTCGTGCGTGAGACCTGCGGTGAGCTCGGTGTTTCCTGCATCGTCTACGACGTGCAGGTCGATCCGGGCCCGAACTTCGAAGCGCGTGCTCGAAGTGAGCGTCGTCGCGTGTTGCCCGCGGGAACCCTCACGGGACACACGATGGACGATCTCGCTGAAACGGTGCTGCTCAATACTCTGCGCGGGGCCGGCCTCGACGGCCTGTCGCCCTTGGTGGGTGATCCAACCAAGCCGCTCATCGACGTTCGTCGGGCCGACCTCGCCGAGCTGGTCGCCGAGGCGGGCATCGACGCGAGACACGACGAGTCGAACGACGATCTCTCCTTTCGACGCAATCAGGTCCGCCACCAGCTGCTGCCGCTCATGTGCAACATCGCTCAGCGCGACGTGGTGCCGCTGCTCGCTCGCCAGGCCGCTGTCGTCCATGAGGATCGCGCCTGGCTCGACCTCGTCGCCGGTCCAGACGCGCTGATCGCGCTCAGCGAAATGGACTGTCGTGAGCTGCGCGAATGGGCGCCCGCTCGACGGCGCCGTTGGCTGCGCGCCAAACTTTTCGTCATCGATGAGTTCGGCGACGCACATCCTCCGAGCGCGGCTGAGCTCGATCGGGCGGACGAGGTGATCGCGGGCGACGCCGTCGCGACCGAACTACAAGGAGGACGTCGACTCTCGCGCCGCGCGCAGCGACTCGCTCTCGAAGACGTCTCCACTACGCTGACCAAGCATGGATAGACACGAGCCCCACGATTTCACGGCGAATTGGGCAACGGGCGTTCTCGGCGATGTGGTCGTGTCGGCCAAAGAGGTCCGCGACCGTGTGGCCGAGCTCGGTGCCCAGATCACCGCGGATTACGCGACCAACCCACCGCTGTTGGTCTGCGTCCTTAAGGGCGCGATCAACTTCATGGCCGATCTCATGCGCGCCATAGAGTTGCCCGTCGAGGTCGACTTCATGGCCGTGTCGTCCTACGGTGCCGCCACCAAAACGAGTGGCGTCGTGCGGATCGTGAAGGACCTGGACGTTGATCTGCTCGGTCGCGACGTGCTCATCGTCGAAGACGTCGTCGACTCGGGACTCACGCTCAACTATCTCCGTCAGTATCTCGGCGCGCGCAGCCCGGCGAGCCTCGAAGTCTGCGCGCTCTTGCTGAAAGAGGGCGAGCAACGGGTCGAACAGTCCCTCAAGTACGTGGGCTTCACGATTCCCGCTCACTTCGTTGTTGGCTACGGGCTCGACGTGAACGAGCGCTACCGCAACCTCGACGGCATCTACACCTTCATTGGCGAGGCGTAGAGGTGGTCGATCAACCTCGAGTGCAGCGCCTCGTGCGCGAGCTGCTCGAGGCCATTGGCGAGGACCCGGACCGCGAAGGTCTGCGCGAGACGCCTCGACGAGTCGCCGACATGTACGTCGAGCTGTTCGAGGGGATCGAGAGCGATCCCGGTGAGCATCTGCGCGTCACCTTCGAGATTGGACACGACGAGATGGTGATGGTGCGGGACATTCCCTTCACCTCTTTGTGCGAGCATCATCTTGTGCCCTTCGTCGGGTTCGCCCACGTGGCGTACCTGCCCGCGACCGACGGCCGTATTGCCGGACTGTCGAAGCTGGCGCGCCTCGTGGAGGGATTCGCACGGCGCCTCCAAGTCCAAGAACGCATGACGACCCAGATTGTCGAAGCGATGGAGAAGGAGCTCGCGCCGCGGGGCTCAATCGTCGTCCTCGAGGCGGAGCATTTCTGCATGTCGATGCGCGGCGTGAAGAAAGAGGGCATGACGACGGTGACTTCGGCCGTTCGGGGGGTCTTTAGAGATGACGTTGCTTATCGGGCCGAGGCGCTCCAGTACATCCACCAACGAAGGTCCACGTGGCGCTGAGCCCGGCGGTGATGGGCGTTCTCAACGTGACGCCCGACTCCTTCTTTCCGGCCTCGCGCACACTCGCTCTCGAGGAGGCGATTGAGCGCGGGCGACGCTTCTTCTCGCTGGGGGCCGATGTGGTCGACGTCGGGGGAGAGTCCACTCGACCCGGCGCCGAGCCCGTCGAGGAGAGCGAAGAGCTCGCCCGCGTGCTTCCCGTCGTCGCAGCGCTCGCTCCGTACGGCCCCGTGTCGATCGACACGCAAAAGCGAATCGTCGCTCGCGCCGCGGTGGAAGCGGGAGCGAGCATCGTGAACGACGTCTCAGGGAGGCTCGGCGAGGTGGCCGGAGAACTCCAGGTGGGATATGTAGCCATGCACCGCCAAGGCGACGCTCGCACGATGCAGGCGAACCCGACCTACGGTGACGTCGTGGGGGAGATCAGCGAGTTCCTACTTGAGGTGGGCGAGCGTGCTCGTCAGGCTGGCGTCACCAAGCTCTGGATCGATCCGGGCATCGGTTTCGGCAAGACGCCGGAGCACAACCTCACCCTGCTCGCCCACTGCGATCACTTCGCTGCGCTGGCGCGCACGATCGACGCGGGGGTGCTCATCGGCACCAGCCGAAAGAGCTTTCTCGGCCAGTTCGGGCACGAGCGTCTCAGCGTGGACGATCGACTGGAAGCCTCGTTGGCGACAGAAGCGTGGGCCATGATCCAAGGCGTCAGCATGGTGCGCGTGCACGACGTGCGAGAGACCGTGCAGCTGCGGGACCTGCTGGCGATGCCGCTCGAAGCAGTCGCCTCATGAAGGGCAAGTGGGCGGCGGGCATCGAACCGCGCGGATTCACCTGGGTCTACAAGAACATCCTCGCCGTCTCGGAGCGGCCGGGAGGATCGACGACGGTGCATCGCCAGGTGCGTCGGGACGAAGAGTTGCTCTGGCTGAAGCATCAGGGTTTTGGGCGAGTGATCTCGATCCTGCCCATCATGCAGAACATGAGCTCGTATTTCGAACACGGTCTCACGGCGGGCCACTACGCACTTCGCGGTGGCCCCCAGCAACGCGAAGTGCTCGAAGCGTGTTACGCGGACGTAGCGCACTGCATGACCAACGGCACGACGGTGCTCTTGCACAGCGACGAGGTCTCTGACCGCTTGCTGGGCGTGGTCGCGGGCTACCTGGTGTGGAGCCAGAAGGTGGCAACGGTGCCGGCCTCGATCGCACTCGTCGAGCGTCTTTTCAAGCGATCGATTGGACCCGACGGCCGTTCCGTGCTGCTCGACTTGCCTGACGTGCCGGAAAACGCCCGTGAGTGACGTCATCGAGCTGCGTGAGCTGCGCGTGAGTGCGGTCGTGGGGGTCTTGAGCGAAGAGCGAGACCGACCTCAGCCGCTCGCGTTCGACATCGACATTGAACGTCCGATGGAAGAGGCGGCGATGAACGACGATCTCGCCGAGACCACCAACTACGCCAGCGTGCTGACGCTCACGACGACGGTCGCCCGCGACGGCGCGTTCTTGCTGCTCGAGACGCTGGCCTATCGGGTCGCGCGCGAGATACTCGCCTACGATGACGCGATCACCTCGGTCACCATTGCGGTGCGCAAGCTTCATCCGCCCGTGGCCGAAGACGTCGCCACCGTGGGGGTGCGCTGCACGGTCTCGCGGCCCTAGCCGTGCGCCGCGCGTATCTCTCGCTCGGCTCGAACGTGGGCGATCGCTACGGATACCTCAGCGCGGCGGTTCCCACCGTGGTCGCCTCCGACGACTACCGGCTCTCGAGCGTCTACGAGACCGAGCCGGTCGGCGGTGTCGTCCAAGACGACTTCTGGAATCTCGTTATCGAGCTCACGACCGAGGCCAGCGCGAACGAGCTGCTGGAGCGCGCGCGAGCGGCAGAAGCGGCGGCGGGTCGAACCCGAGAGGTTCGCTGGGGACCCCGCACGCTTGACGTCGACGTGCTGCTCGTGGGCGACGAGGTGAGCGATGATCCGGAGCTGACGATTCCCCACCCCCGTCTCTACGAGCGCGCCTTCGTCCTGGTACCCCTCGCCGAACTGGCGCCCGCGCTGGTGAGCGAAGAGCAGCTGAACGGTGCCGTCGGAGCTGTTCGAGATCTGGGTACACTGCAATCACTGCACTAACCGAACGGCACCCGATGGGGCCGGAACGGGAATGGAGCCATCATGAAGATTGCCATCGTGGGCGTCGGCCGGGCGGGAAGCTCATTCGCCGAAGCACTTCGACGGGTCGGCCACGAGGTCCACACCTTCCATCACGACGAGCTCGAGGACGTGTCCTTGGTCGATCTCGTCCTTCTCTGCGTCCCCGATGACGCCCTCGAGTCAGTCTCGAACGACCTGGCGAGCGGCGCCTACGTGGTCGCGCACGTTGCCGGCTCTCGAGGACTGAGCGAACTCGCCAAACACGACCGAAGGGGTTTTCTCCACCCCTCGTCATGCTCTCCAGCACCGAACTCGGTGCCGAACGCCTCCTAGGCGCGCGTTTCAGCGTCGGAGGCGACGAGCTGGTGGTCGACCTGGTTGATTCGCTCGGAGGATCCGTCTTGCGCCTGGCCGACGAGCAGCGCGTGCTCTATCACGCGACCGCGTCGGTTGCGGCGAACCACCTCGTGGCGCTCTTAGGGCATGTGGAGGTGCTCGCCGAAGCAGCCGGTCTCTCGCTGGATGACTTTCTGCCGCTCGCCGAGCAGGCGCTTCATGACGTGCGCGAGGTTGGCGCATCGCGCGCCCTGACGGGTCCGGCGTCGCGCGCGGACATGGCGACCATTGACGCGCACCTCGAGGCGATTCCCGATTCGGAGCGTTCGACCTACGTGGCGATGACCAACGCCGCCTTCGAGCTCGCCGAGCAACGCCGACTCGCCTCACACGCGTAGTGCTCGAGCTCACCGATCTTGCCGCGTGGCGCGCGTACGCGAACGCCGAGCGTGAGGCTGGACGACTCGTCGGCCTGGTGCCCACCATGGGCGCCCTGCACGACGGGCACGTCTCGCTCTTTCGCAGCGCCAAGGCGGCGAGCGACGTGGTGCTCGCGACGATTTTTGTCAACCCTCGTCAGTTCGCCGATGCGCACGACCTCGAGCACTATCCGCGCACGCTCGAGGCTGATCGGGCACTCGCGCGCGAGTGCGGCGTCGACTGCCTGATCATCCCGACGCTCGAAGAGATGTGGCCCGACTACCCCGCCTGCACGCCCACGACCGTGTCGGTGCGCGGTCTCGGTGATGTCTTTGAGGGCGCCGATCGCCCCGGGCACTTTGATGGCGTGGCGAGTGTGGTCGCGAAGCTGTTCGCCGTGACCGGACGCTGCCGCGCGTTCTTCGGCGAGAAGGATTACCAGCAGCTCGCCGTTATCCGACAGATGGTGCGCGACCTCGGCTTCGACGTCGACGTCGTCGGATGTCCAATCGTCCGCGACCCCGACGGACTCGCTCAGTCGAGCCGCAATGTTCGCTTGAGCTCGGAGGGTCGCCGCCGCGCGCTCGGGCTCTACCGAGCGCTCAGCTACGTCGCGACCACGAGCGCGCGAGCGAGTTCACTGCGCGCCACGATGCGAACGATCCTTGATGACTCGGGGGTCGACATCGCCTACGCGGATGTGGTCGATCGGCTGACCCTCGCGCCGAGCGGGGACGACGAGACGGGCGAGCGACGCGCGCTCGTCGCGGGATACGTTGAGGGCGTTCGGCTGATCGATAACGGGCCAGTGAACGTGGTGGGAGGTTAGCGGTGCTGTTGGCGATGGATGTTGGCAACACGGAAACACTGATCGGACTCTTTGGCGAGGCGGACCTCGACGCACCCGACGCGATGGGCTTTGCGCGCGCGAGCGGGGAGCACGGTCTCGCGTATCACTGGCGGACCTCGACAGTGCTCGAGCGCACGCCCGACGAGCACGCCATCATGCTCACCCAGCTCCTCGACCTCGAGGGCCTCGACCTCAAAAATACAGTTACCGAGATCGCGATCTGCTCCTCGGCGCCCTCGGTGACGACCCAGTTGCGCCGAATGGCGAATCGGTGGTTCTCCGACCTCGATATCACCGTGCTCGGGCCGGGGACGAAGTCGGGGATGCCGATCCTCTACGAGAATCCCCGCGAGGTCGGAGCCGATCGCATCGCTGACGCCGTGGGCGCGTTCGACCTCTATCCGGGGCCTTCGATCGTGGTGGACATGGGTACGGCCACCGTCTTTGACGTCATCAGCGAACGCGGCGAGTATCTCGGCGGCGCGATCGCTCCGGGCGTCGCGATCTCCCTCGAAGCGCTCTACACCCACGCCGCCGCCCTGCGCTCGGTCGAGCTCGTGCGCCCGCGATCGGTGATCGGTCGTTCGACCGCCGAATCGATCCAAAGCGGCGTGCTCTACGGGTTCGCCGCGCAAGTCGACGGCGTCGTCGATCGCATCCTCGACGAGATCGGCGAGGCCACGGTGATCGGTACTGGAGGGCTCGCAAGCCTCATCGCGACGCACACCCGACACGTGCGGATCATCGAGCCGTGGTTGACCCTTCACGGATTGCGTATCGTTCATGAAAGGAATCATTCGAAAGAGAGCCAGTGACGACGCCGTATCAGTTCGCCCACGACGCCTTCGCGGCGCCGCTGCAGATCGCGTTTGCCCATTTGAGCGACGGCGAGGAGTCGGGCGAAGTCCGGCGCGTGGCGGGTCGACTGGTGCTGGTTCGTCGTCAGGGCAAGCTGGCCTTTGCCACCTTGCGAGATTCGACGGGCGAGATCCAGCTCTTCGCCCTCGACGCGGTGGCGGACAATTTCGAAGAGTTCACCAAGCTGCACCTGGGCGACTGGGTGGGGGTCACTGGCGAGGTCGTGCGAACCAAGCGCGGCGAGCTCTCCATCAAGGTGGCCAGCTGGGAGCGTCTGGCCCAGGCTCAGCGCAACTTCGGTGACAAGTGGTCGGGTATCGCCGATTTCGACCTGCGCTACCGGCACCGCGAAGCGGACCTCTGGGCCAACGAGACGTCTCGCCGATCGCTCCAGCGTCGCAGTGACATGGTGCGCTTCGCACGTGAGCGTTGCTGGGCGGCGGGCTTCATGGAGGTAGAGACGCCAATCTTGAATCCGATTCCCACGGGCGCCTCCGCGAGACCCTTCGTCACTCGCCACAACGCGCTCGACAGCGACTTCTACTTGCGGATCGCTCCCGAGCTCTGGCTGAAGCGACTCATCGTGGGCGGGTTCGAACGCGTGTTCGAGCTCGGCCGCGTCTTTCGCAATGAGGGCGTGAGCCCGCGCCACAACCCCGAGTTCACGATGCTCGAGCTCTATGCCGCGTACTGGGACTACGAGGACATGATGGCGTTCACCGAAGAGCTCGTCTCGGGCGTCGTGAGGGACGTGCTCGGCACGACCGAGATCGACTACCAGGGCCGCGCGCTGTCGTTCACGACACCCTGGCCCCGCCGGACGATGGCCGAGCTCACGAGCGAAGCGCTCGGCGTCGAGGTGTCGGTGCACACTCCGCGTGAGGAGCTGGCCGGGTACCTCCGTCAGCACGGCGTCGAGGTGCACGCGTCCTGGGGCGCGGGTCGTTGCCTCGCCGAGCTCTTCGAGACGCTCGCCGAATCGTCGCTGTGGGACGCGACGTTCGTCACCGAACATCCGGTGGAGGTCTCGCCACTGTCACGGCGCTCGCGACGCGATCCCGAGGTCACCGAGCGCTTCGAGTCCTACGCGGCGGGTCGCGAGCTCTCCAACGGATTCAGCGAGTTGAACGATCCCGTCGAGCAGCGCGCGCGCTTTGAAGATCAGGCTCGACTCGCGGCAGCGGGCGAAGACGAGGCCATGCTCATCGACGAGGACTACATCATGGCGCTCGAGTGGGGCTTGCCGCCCACCGCCGGCCTCGGGGTGGGGATGGACCGGCTGGCCATGCTGATCGCCGACGAACAGAACATCAAAGAGGTGATCGCCTTTCCGACGCTCAAACCCCTTCGCGATCAGTAGCGGGGAAGATCCTCCAGCAGTGAGGTGATGAGCGAGGTGAATCCGACGCGCAGATTGGCGCTCGGCAGCACCGCGATCGCTCGGTGCGCGTCAACGAGAAAGCGATTGGCCGCGAGCACCGTTCGATCGATGCCGTCCGTCGCGACGACGAGCTTGCGCGCCCGTTCGCGCTCGTCGTCGTCGAGTGGACGACCGAGCAGCGCGCGCAACTCATCGGCGACCCGTGAGTCGCGAATCGCAAACAGCGTCGGCAGGCTGTAGATCCCCTCGGCGAGGTCCTGGCCTGCGGGCTTACCCAGCTGGCCGTCGGTGGCGGTGAGGTCCAAGATGTCATCGCGCAGCTGGAAGACCATTCCGAAGCAGCGTCCGAACTCCGCGAGCGCTTCGCGCTCTTCGCCAGGTAGGCCGGCCGTCATCGCGCCCATCCGACAGCTCGAGGACATGAGCGTCGCCGTCTTGCCCTCGATCGCTTCGAAGTAGTCGGCCTCCGAGCGCTCCAGGGAGTAGGACGTGCGAACTTCAGAGACCTGGCCCCGGGTGAGCCACGCCAGAGTGTGGGCCATGAGGCTGGCCGCTTCGGCACCGAGGTCCGCGGCGATGCCGGCTGAGCGGGCCATGAGGTAGTCCCCGGCGACGATCGCGACGAGGTTTCCGTAGCGGGCGTTCACGCTCTCCACGTTGCGGCGGATCTTCGCCTCGTCCATGACGTCGTCGTGGTAGAGGGAGGCGACGTGCATCAGCTCGAGCGAGACCCCACCCATGAGATCGTTCTCCGTCGCTTCGCGCTCGCCGCTGGTGGCCGAGGCGACGGCCAACAGCGCGCGCAAGCGCTTGCCGCCCGCGTCAATAAGGTGGGTGGTGACCGCGTCGAGATAGGCGTCGCCGTAGACGACCGATTCGGCGAGGAGCGCCTCGAGTCGAACCAAGTCCTCTTCTACCGAAGCGAGCCCTAGTTGTTCGAGGGGATTCACGTCACCACACTAGATGAGCGCAGAATAACCATTCTCGGTGATCCGGGGGGCTCGATCAACGACGGCATTATGACCGGTACACTGCAAACAAAGAAACAAAGGACGACCATTGTTTGAGCGCTTTACAGACCGTGCCCGGCGAGTCCTCGTACTAGCCCAGGAAGAGGCACGCGACCTTAACCACGCGTTTATTGGTACCGAGCACATTCTGCTCGGCCTGATCCGCGAGGGCGAGGGCGTGGCCGCGAAGGCGCTGGACGCCCTCGGGGTCACCTTTGACGTCGTACGCGAGAAGGTTGAAGAGGCGATTGGTGCGAACACCAACCCTTCTCCCGGCTCGCCCCCCTTCACGCCTCGGGCGAAGAAGGTCCTCGAGCTCTCCCTGCGCGAGGCGCTCCAGCTTGGGCACTCCTACATCGGAACCGAGCACATGCTCCTTGGCCTGGTGCGTGAGGGTGAGGGTGTCGCCGCCCAGGTCCTCAACGACCTTGGCGCGGACATGGCGCGCGTGCGCACCCAGGTGATCCAGATGATGTCCGGACAGGCGGGCAAAGAGGCCGGAGCGACCAGCAGCGCCGGATCCTCCAAGAGCGACCCCGAGGCCGCGGGCGGCTCGGCCGTCCTCGACCAGTTCGGTCGCAACCTCACGCAGTTCGCCCGCGAGGGCAAGCTCGACCCGCTCGTCGGACGTGAAAAGGAAGTCGAGCGCGTGATGCAGGTGCTCTCGCGTCGAACCAAGAACAATCCCGTCCTCATCGGCGAGCCGGGCGTCGGCAAGACGGCCATCGTCGAAGGTCTGGCCCAGCGCATCGTCGCCAATCAGGTGCCCGTCACCTTGGCTGACAAGCAGCTCTACACCCTCGACCTCGGCGCGCTCGTGGCCGGCTCTCGCTATCGCGGTGACTTCGAGGAGCGCTTGAAGAAGGTGCTGAAGGAGATCCGCACACGCGGGGACATCATCTTGTTCATCGACGAGATCCACACGCTCGTCGGGGCCGGTGCCGCCGAGGGCGCCATCGACGCCGCATCCATCCTGAAGCCAATGCTGGCCCGCGGTGAGCTCCAGACCGTCGGCGCGACCACGATCGACGAGTACCGCAAGCACATCGAAAAGGACGCCGCTCTCGAGCGTCGCTTCCAGCCCGTGAAGGTCGAACAGCCCTCGGTGGCGATGACGATCGAGATCCTAAAGGGCCTGCGCGAGGTGTACGAGGAGTTCCACGCGGTGAAGATCACCGACCAAGCACTCATCGCGGCCGCCAACATGTCCGACCGCTACATCTCGGATCGCTTCTTGCCCGACAAGGCGATCGACCTGATTGACGAGGCGGGCAGTCGCTTACGCATTCGTCGCATGGACACGCCGCCCGCCGCGAAGAAGATCGACGAGGACATCCTGCGCCTGCGCCGCGACAAGGAGTCCGCCATGGACTCCGGTGCGCTCGACCAGGCCAAGGCCCTCGATCAGCAAGAGCAGGAGCTCCTCGCCAAGCGCGACGCGATCGACGCGAGCGTGCTCACCCCCGGCGGTGAGGCCTTTGACCTCGTGGACGAAGAGACCATTGCGGAAGTGCTCGCCGTCTGGACCGGGATTCCCGTCTACCGGCTCACGGAAGAGGAGACCACCAAGCTCCTTCGCATGGAAGACGAGCTGCACAAGCGCGTCATTGGTCAGGACGAGGCAGTGACGTCCCTGAGCCGGGCCATTCGACGCACGCGCGCTGGTCTGAAAGACCCGAAGCGCCCCGGTGGCTCGTTCATCTTCCTCGGCCCGACCGGTGTCGGCAAGACCGAGCTGGCGAAGACCCTCGCAGAGTTCCTCTTCGACGACGCCGACGCGCTCATCCAGCTCGACATGTCCGAGTACATGGAAAAGCACTCGGTGTCGCGCCTCGTGGGCTCGCCTCCTGGCTACGTGGGCTACGACGAGGGCGGACAGCTGACCGAAGCCGTTCGTCGCAAGCCGTTCTCGGTGGTGCTCTTCGATGAGGTCGAAAAGGCGCACCCGGACGTCTTCAACACGCTGCTCCAGATCCTTGAAGACGGCCGACTGACTGACTCCCAGGGCCGCGCGGTCGACTTCAAGAACACGATCTTGATCATGACCTCGAACCTCGGCACCTCGGATCTGCGCAAGGCCGCCATCGGCTTTGGCAAGGGATCGGACTCGATCACGCACGAGCGGATGAAGGAAAAGGTCAACCAGGCCCTCAAGGCGCACTTCCGTCCTGAGTTCTTGAACCGCATCGACGACACCATCGTGTTTCACGAGCTCACACGTCAGGAAGTCATCGCGGTGGCCGATCTGTTCATCACGCGTCTGCGTGACCAGCTGGCCACTCAGGGACTCGGCTTGGAGCTGTCGGCGAAAGCCCAGGAGTATCTGGCCGAAAAGGGCTACGACCCCGAGTTGGGTGCTCGACCGCTGCGCCGGGCCATCCAGCAGTACGTCGAGGACGTCTTGAGCGAGAAGATCCTGTTCAAGGAGTTCCACGCGGGCCAGACCATCGTGGTCGACGCCATCGACGGACCTGAGGGCACGACGCTCACCTTCGAAGGGGTCGAGGGTCTTCCGCCCTCGGTCGACTTCGAAGACACCACCAACGCGTAACGTCACAGCGACTCCCTAGCGTCTCACGGGTGAAGTCCCGCGTTCGTTTCGCCTGTCGCCTCTGCGGTTCAAGCGCGCCTCGATGGCAGGGGCGCTGCGGCTCGTGCGGGGAATGGAACTCGATCGACGAGCTGGCGTCGGCTTCCGTCGTACGCGACGGCGCACGGGTTGCCACAGGGTCGCTTCGCGACGTGTCCTGTGAGGGCGCCTCGATGTTCTCCTCGGGATTGGCCGAGCTTGATCGCGTCCTCGGCGGAGGCTTCGTCGCCGGTTCCACCACGCTCCTCTACGGCGAGCCCGGGGTGGGCAAGTCGACCCTCGCCCTGATGACCCTGCGCGAACTCGCGCGCGAGCGTGACGTCCTGCTCGTGGCGGCGGAGGAGTCCGCGCCGCAGGTGGCACAGCGCGCCCGGCGGCTCGGTGAGATTCCCGAGCGGCTGCACGTGGCGACCACGACGAGCGTCGACGCGGCCCGCGAGCTCATCGCCGCGGGCGCGCGGTCACTGTGCGTCGTTGATTCGATTTCGGCGATGAGCGACGAGACGCTCTCGAGCGTCGTCGGTTCGGTGCCCCAGGTGCGCGCCGCAGCCGAACGGCTGTGCGCGGTCGCGAAGGAGACCGGCACGGCGCTGCTGCTGATCGGGCACGTCACCAAAGACGGTGAGCTCGCGGGCCCCCGGGCACTCGAGCACCTCGTCGACACGGTCATACGTATCGAAGGCGATCGCCACGGTTCGCTGCGCATCGTTCGGGCCCAGAAGCACCGTTTTGGCGCCACTGGCGAAGTGGGGCTCTTCGAGATGGTGGGGGAAGGGTTGCGCGAGATCGCCGACGCCTCGGTCTCGCTTCGCGGGCCGCAGCTCGACGTGCCCGGGGTCGTGCTCACCGTCACCAACGACGGATCACGATCGATCGTCGTCGAGATCCAGGCGCTCGTCGCCCACGCGGCGGGGTCGACACGACGGGTCGCCTATCAGGTCTCCTCGCAGCGACTTTCGCTGCTGCTCGCCGTGCTGGAGGCGCGCTGCGGTGTCGACGCGAGCGCGCTCGACGTCTTTGCGGCGACGGCGGGGGGCCTTTCAGCCACCGAACCGGGCGTTGACGTCGCCTTGGCGCTCGCGATCGCCTCGGCCGCCACGGGCTTTGCGGTGCCGCCCACCGTCGTCGCGATCGGTGAAGTCGGACTCGCCGGGGAACTTCGAGCGGTGTCGGGGATGTCGCGGCGGATCCTCGAAGCGCAGCGACTCGGGGCCCGTGAGATCATCCTGCCCGCGTCGGGTGAAGAGACAGACGTCGAAGGGGTTGTGCTTCGGCGCTGTCCCTCGTTGGCAGAAGCACTGGACGTCGCGCAACGTCTCGGCGCCGCGCGCGTCTAAACGCCGCCGGGCGGTCGTCTGAGCGACGGTCGCCCGCGCCATGTTGCGAGGCATCCACCCGTACAGGAAAGCCAAAAACCTGCTAAAATAGTTAATCCCCCAATCGCCCTCATTTGGGGCGAAATCTCTGAGGAAAGCGAAGTAATGACTGCGCGTAAGTACAAAAAGGGCGACCGCCTCGTCTACCCCCACCATGGCGCCTGTACTGTGGAAAAAATCGAGAAAATGACGGCTTTTGACGTCAAGCAGGACTACCTGAAGCTGAAGGTCGCCTATACCGACCTCGTGCTCATGGTGCCCGTCGCCAACGCCGAGTCCGTGGGACTGCGTGACGTCATCAACGACGAAGAGGTCGAAGAGGTCTTCGCGGTACTTCGCAAGAAGGAAGCCCGCATGCCGACCAACTGGTCGCGACGCTTCAAGAACCACTCCGAAAAGCTCCGTTCCGGCGACATCTACCAGGTCGCCGAGGTCGTTCGTAACCTGTCCATTCGCGACAAGGACAAGGGTCTCAGTGCGGGCGAGAAGCGTATGCTCACCCGCGCCCGTCAGATCCTCGTCTCCGAGCTCACCTTCGCCCTCAACGTGGACACGGAAGCGGCTGAAGAAAAGCTCGCCTCGGTCCTGCCGTAGGGATGTCGGTCGCGGCCGTGGTGGTGGCCGCGGGCCGGGGCACTCGTTTCGGCGGTGCCAAGCAGTTTGCCCTGGTTGACGGCGAGACCGTCGCCGCGCGCAGCGTGCGAGCCTGTCGCGCCGTGGCGGACCGCGTTGTCCTCGTCGTACCCGAGCGGTACGACGGCACGGGCGAGGGAGCCGACGTGTTCGTCGCTGGCGGATCCTCGAGAGCCGCGTCGGTGCGATGCGGGCTTGCCGAGTGTGGGGACGCCGATGTGGTCATTGTGCACGACGCCGCACGCCCCTCCGCGAGCCCCGCTCTGTTCGCCGCCGTAGTGGCGGCCATTGAAAGCGGCGCGGACGCCGCCATCCCCGGCCTCGTCCTGACCGATACCGTGAAGCGCGTCACGAAAAAGGGCGACGTTACCGTCGTCGTCGAGACGCTCACGAGAGAAGAGCTCGTCGGCGTGCAGACACCGCAGGCGTTTCGACGCGACGTCTTGGAGCGCGCTCACGCGTCGGGCGACGAGGCTACCGATGACGCTGGCCTCGTCGAGGCAATGGGCGCTGTCGTGGTCGTCGTGCCGGGCGAGCTCGGTAACGTGAAAATCACCCAACCCGGCGACCTTGAGGCGCTGTTTGCGAGGCAATCATGAGGATCGGCCAGGGAATCGATGTTCACCGGGTCAGCGATGAGGCGGGTCGAGAGCTCTGGCTCGGTCTCGTCCACGTGCCCAATGCGCCGGGACTCGCGGGCCACTCCGACGCGGACGTGGTCACCCACGCGCTCTGCGATGCGCTGCTCGGCGCCGCGAATCAGGGCGATCTTGGACGCCACTTTCCCGACAACGATCCGGCCTTCCATAACGTATCGTCGCGCCGCCTTCTCGAAGCGACGATGACGATCATTCAAGCGGAGCGGTTCCACGTCGTCTCCGGCGATGTCACTATCATCGCGGAGCGACCAAAGCTGGCCCTGTACATGCCCGCGATGTCCCATGAGCTCTCGAGCGTCGTAGGCGCACTGATCTCCGTGAAGGCCACCACGAGCGAAGGTCTCGGCGCGCTTGGTCAGGGCGACGGCATGGCGGCGAGCGCCGTGGTCCTCGTCGAGGAGCACGGGTGAGCCCACGTCCCTCTTCTTCACGCGGCCCGAAACGGTCGTCACGCCCGAACACCCCGTACAAGCCGGCGAACGCGCCGAGGCGACCATCTCGCGAGCGTGACGGCGTCGGCGGCGACCAAGTCGAAGGTCGTCACGCGGTGCTCGAGCTGTTGCGAGCCAAGCGCCGCAACGTGAAGAAGATTTTTATTGCCGAGGCTCAGGACGCGTCTGATGTGCTGGACGCCATTGAGATCGAAGCGCAGCGCCAAAGAATCCCGGTCAGCATCATTTCAATGACCCGTCTTGATCGTGAGGCGAAGACCGAAGGGCACCAGGGCGTCATGGCACTTGCCCAGCCACTCACTACCGTGATGCTCGAAGACCTGTTGCGGGTGCCAAAGCCATTTCTCCTGGTCTGCGATGGTGTTACCGACCCGCGCAATCTTGGAGCGATGCTGCGGAGTGCGGAAGGTGCAGGGGTCACTGGCGTCATCGTGCCTCGGCATCGCTCTGCTCGTATCTCGCCCTCAGTAACCAAGACGGCAGCGGGCGCGATCGAGTACTTGAACTTCTGCGATGTGGGCGGCGTGCCAGCGTCGATCGACCAGCTCAACCGAGCGGGTGTTCTCACGGTGGGCCTCGCGGGGGAGTCCACCGATTCTCTCTACGACCTTGATCTCGGATCCGGACCCGTCGCCGTCGTGGTGGGTGGCGAAGAGAAAGGTCTTTCTTCGCTCACGCGCAAGAGGTGCGCGACCGTTGTGTCGATACCGCAGATCGGTCGCATCAGTTCGTTGAACGCGGGAGTCGCCGTGTCGATCGCAGCTTTCGAAATCGCTCGGCAACGACGCTCAGCTTCGTAGCTTCAGCGTCACTGCGGTGACGATCAACTTCTAATCGACCTGGATACAAAAATAGATCAATCTCCCACGTCGCATAATAAAAACGATGAAGCACAATCGAGAATTCTCGATTTGTTGTCGTCAACTCCGACCTTGAAGGGCGATGTCGAAGCGGACGTCGTTGTATCGAGTGCCTGAGGCACAGGTTCTCGCAAGTTTCGGAGCGGAGTCACGATGAGAAAACCAGCATCCAGGAGAACGTCAGTTCGTTCAAAACAGCGGGCGACGGCCCTAGTGGTTCTTGTAATGATTGCGGGATCATTCGTATTCCCCGTCGTTTCTGGAGCCGTTGAGCCAAATATGACTGTTACGTTTCTTGAGAACGACAACGCGTCTGACACCGTAAGCACCTTTCAAATCAGCCCGCTTGATCAATCCGAGGACCTAACCCCTTTCGCGGATCTAAGCCCGGCTTTTTCTGATCCCGGCTACACCTTCGCGGGATGGAATACCGCAGCCAACGGAACTGGAACATCGTACGCAGACGGGGCGATTTACTCGTTCAGTGGAAGTGTGGTTCTCTACGCTCAGTGGAGCAGTGTGCCGTCCATCAAGACAGTGACTTTTCTCGAGAACGACAGCAGCTTGGATACGGTGAGTACGTTCCAAATTGGATCCGCAGCTGAGGACCTAACCCCTTTCGCGGATCTAAGCCCGGCTTTTTCTGATCCCGGCTACACCTTCGCGGGATGGAATACCGCAGCCAACGGAACTGGAACATCGTACGCAGACGGGGCGATTTACTCGTTCAGTGGAAGTGTGGTTCTCTACGCTCAGTGGAATCCTCTGCCATCCTCGACTATCACGTTCAATGACAACGGAGGTGCCGGCAGTGTCTCATCGCTCAGTGCTCCCTCTGGCGCGTCGATCACGCTTCCGTCGGGTTCGGGACTCTCCTTTAGTGGCTACTCATTCTCGGGTTGGAATACAGCTGCGAACGGCTCCGGTACTCCGTACTCGGCGGCTCAGTCGTTCCAGGTTGGTTCGAGCGAAACGCTCTACGCACAATGGGCAGCGGTTTCTGGATCGAATAATTCCTCTCCCGGTTCGACGTCAGATGTGACGCCGACCACTACTCCCAGTGTCACGGTCAACTTCGCCGCCAACGGCGGTAGCGGCTCGCTCGCGACCCTGGAGGGAACTTCGGGGGAGAATCTGATCCTCCCATCGCCGTCGAGCGTCGTGCGTGTGGGATACACATTGACCTCCTGGAACACCGAGGCAAACGGCAACGGAGTGTCGTACAAGCCCGGAGCGAGCGTCAATCTGTCATCTTCGGTCACGCTCTACGCCCAATGGACATCGACGGGCGCGGCGCCAGCCGTTCTGTACGGAGCCATTGGTGAGTTCCCCAAAGACTCAACGACGCTATCCCCGTCGCTCGAGCGCCAGGTTCGCGATCTCGCGACTTTCCTGAAGGCTAAGCACTACACCGTGGTGAAGCTGTATGGCTACACCGCGGCTACGGGACTCGCCTCCCTCGATCACTCGTTGAGCACCGGTCGAGCCCAAACAGTCGCGGGATATCTCCGAGTGGCACTCGGTTCGCTGAAAGTGTCGGGCGTTTCGATCAAAGCGGCGGGCGAGGGTTCGCTGACAGGGAAGTCGTCCCCGCTCTACTCACGGGTCGAGGTATTTGTGAGCTGAGGGGTGAAATCTAAGTAGGACGATGATTCACCCGCGAACGCTCATCTTCCGGGACGACCCGAGGAAATGAATTTGACGGTAGGCACCGATTCCTGCCCAGACCGTCAGGGGACAGGGTGACTCTCTTCTACGTCAAAGTTTGCTGAACTATCACGAGCAGGCTGATCGTGGGCTTGCCATCAGGGTGAGCGTGGATGAAATACCCGATTTTGCCTATTGCCACGCCTAAAGTTGTCCTTTGATGCCTAATGAGTGTTCTTCATTTCTAAGGGCGTCGTGTCGCAAGGGCCGTTTTTTGATCCACCACTTGATGGTTGCTGGCCTTTCGCGCTCACGTCGCCTCGTTGCTACTGCCTTGCCCCTACTGCTCGTTTCCGGAGTGCTTCCTCTCATTCTCGTTGTCTCCGTCTTACCCCAGGGGGCAGGCGCGGTGACGACGGCGACGTCAGGAACGACCGTCACGGACACCTACAGCTACACGGGCTCGGTCGAGACCTTTACCGTGCCAGACAACGTCACGTCGTTGTCGGTCACCCTCACAGGGGCCGAGGGCGCCCAAGGAGGACGCGACGCCTCTGGCACCGCGCCGCCCGGAGGGTATCGAGGGATCGTGACGGGCACCATCAGCGTCACCCCTGGCGAGGTCCTCACCGTGGGCGTTGGCAAGGGCGGAACCAATTCGCCCGACTGGAACGTCTGCACGGCCGGTGCTAACCAAGCGACCGGCGATCCGAATGACGCCGTCGGCGGCACAAATCCTCTCGGCGGATACGCCGGTGGCGCCGGTGGCGCACCGGGTCCCTCCGGGTGTTCCGGATACGGCGGTTCCGGTGGGGCCGCGTCGGTAATCGAACTTGGCACGTCCGATAACCCGACGAGCGTCGCCACGATCGTGGCGGGAGGCTCAGGTGGTTCCGGCGGATCCGGTCAGTTCTCGCCCACACTGGGCCAGATCTCGCTGCCCACATTCACGGCTCGAGCCGACGAAACGTCGACGTCGGGCGAAAATGGCGAGTCGGTCTACACGGCGTGTCACCAAGTTACCGGCGAGCAGTGCGACGGCGGCGGCGGTGCGGGCGGCGGTGGCGGGGCGCAAGGCGGAGCCAATGGCTTCGTCGAATTCGGCTCCGGAACGTCGGACGAGTGGTTCGGCCTCGGCGGCTATCCCGGGGAGAACTCGACGGGCGGCCTCAGCGGCCTGAGCACGCAATACAGCTACTACGCGGACGACAACGAAAACGGCTCGATCGTGCTCTCGTACTCCTCGGGCGCGCCGGGCGCGCCGGTCGTGGTGGACGGAATGCCAGGTGACTCGAGCGTGGCCCTCTATTGGGCGGCACCCACTGACTCGGGGTCTACGGCGGTGTCCAACTACGTCGTGCAGTACGCCACGAGCCCCTACGCCTCGTGGACGACGGCATCGGAGTGCACGGGCACCGCGACCTCGTGCGACGTGACCGGCCTCACGAAGGGCACCGGCTACGAATTCGAGGTCGCCGCGGTCAACGACCAAGGTCAGGGCGCTTACTCGGCGGCGTCAGACGTAGTGACGCCTACAGGCCCTCCGGGCAGTCCCGTGATCACCTCCGTCACCCCCTCGGATGGCTCGCTGTCGCTCGCGTTCACTCCGGCGAGCTCGTCCCAACCGATCCTTGACTATGAATATTCGCTGGATGGCGGAAGCACCTGGACCTCGAGCGGCACGACGACGTCACCCGCGGTCATCAGCGGACTCACCAACGGGACCACGTACTCGGTGGAGCTCAGAGCGGTGAACTCCGTCGGAGACGGTACTGCATCCGCACCGGCGAGCGGGACACCGTCGGCCCTACCGGGCGCCCCGACCATCACTACCATCTCCCCGGGCGGCGATGGAACCTCGCTGGGCGTCTCGTTCGTACCGGGGTACACCGGCGGCTCGACGATTACGGGCTATCAGTACGCGGTGAGCGTTGGCGCTGGCACGACCAACTTCGGTTCGTGGGCTGACGCGACGGGAACGACCTCGCCGATCACCATCACCGGCCTGACCAACGGGACGACGTACTCAGTGGAGCTGCGCGCGGTGAACGCCAGTGGCGCGGGACCGGCGTCGGTGTACCAGGTCGGCGTGACCTTGACCGTGCCTGACGCACCCGCCATTACGGCGCTCACGCCCGGCGACGCCACGATTGCGGTGATGTATGCCCCGTATGACAGCACGAGTGACGGTGGTTCGGCTCTCTCTGACGTCCTCTACTCCCTCGATGGCGGCACCACCTGGACCAGCGCGGGAACATTGGCGGACCCCTTTAGCATCAGCGGACTCACCAACGGGACCACGTACTCCGTGGAGCTCGAGACCGTCAACGGCGTCGGGACGAGCGACCCATCTTCTCC
Source organism: uncultured Acidimicrobiaceae bacterium (assembly GCA_963848345.1). Classification (GTDB taxonomy): domain Bacteria; phylum Actinomycetota; class Acidimicrobiia; order Acidimicrobiales; family RAAP-2; genus RAAP-2. The sequence continues at coordinate 257,834 of CAWKDF010000001.1, forward strand.
ATCGTCCGCCACGCCCGCGACGACGCCAGGCCTGCCACTTGACGTGACCGCCGTTGGAGGCCCCGGCTCCGTCTCACTCACCTGGCAGCCCCCGCTCAGCGATGGTGGCTCGGCCATCATGAACTACACGGCGAGCGCCTACACCGTGGCGAGCGGCGGAGCGCCAATAGCGTCGTGCACTACGTCAGCGCTGAGCTGCTCGATCGCGGGGCTCTCGACGGACACGACTTATTACGTCGCGATGAATGCCACGAACGCGGTGGGCCCGGGGCCGCTGACGAGTCCGCGAGTCACCGCGTACACGGTTGCCCTCCCTGGAGCACCGACAATCTCGACCGTCACCGTGGGCGACGCGTACGCGTCGGTGCCTTTCACCGCGGGCTCGTTTGACACGCAAAATCCCATCACCGGCTACCAGTACTCCGTCGACGGCGGCGCCACGTGGCAGAACTCTCTCGGATCGACCTCGCCCCTCACGATTTCTGGGCTTACCAACGGGACGGACTACACCGTGGAGCTGCGAGCGGTGAGCGCTGCCGGGCCGGGGGCCGCCTCGAACAGTGAGAGCGCGACGCCCTACGCGGCGCCCGACGCGACGAGCAACGTGACGACTACCTACGTGGCGGGGAGCGGCACGGTGACGGTTTCTTGGGTGGCGCCGAACGACAATGGAGCCGCGATCTCGAGCTACACCGTCACCGCGTTCTCGGCGCTCATCGGCGGAACGCAGGTCTCCTCGTGCACGACCGCGACGCTGAGCTGCACCTTGGGGAGTCTCTCCAACGGCGTGACGTACTACATCTCGATCCAGTCGGTCAATGTCCATTCGCAATACAGCCTGCGGTCGTCTCCGCTGATACCGGTAGTCCCGGGAACACCCTCCACCACCTCGTTGAGCGCATCGCCGACGTCGTCGGCGAACTTCGCCAGCACCGTCACCCTCACCGCGACGGTGAGTGCCGGAGCGACCGGCACCGTGAACTTTGAGGTGGGGGGCACGTCCATCGCAACTTGCGGTTCGGTCGTGATCTCGGCCAGCGAGGCCCAGTGCTCGACCACGGCGCTGCCCGGCGGCGCCGACTCGCTGGTTGCCGCGTACTCGGGTAATTCAACGTACGCGTCGTCGACCAGTTCGGCGCTCTCGTATCAGATCAACGCGCAAGATCAAAGCGCGTTGGCCCTCGCGACGACATCGACGACGTACGCGCCAAGTCCCGCCAATGCTGCGACGTTGAGCACGAGTGGTGGCACTACCGACGGCAACGTGACGTATCAAGTTGACTCGACTGATAACACCGCAGGGTGCACGGTGAGCGGCGACATCGTGCACTACACCTCTGCGGGGGCGTGCTCGATCACGGCGACGATGGCCGGCAACGCCGACTACAACCCCGTTTCGAGCGCCGACACCTCGTTCGTCGTTCGCCAGATCACCTCGGCAACGACACTGGGGGCAACGCCGACCTCTTCGGACTACGGCACCTCGGTGACCCTGACGGCAACGGTGACCCCGGCCGCGACGGGAACGGTCAATTTTGAAGTGGGGGGAGTCTCGATCGCCTCGTGTGGTGCAGTGACCGTCACCTCGGGTGAGGCGGAGTGCTCGACTACCGCGCTTCCGGGGAACGCGTCGGATCAGTTGAGCGCCATCTACTCGGGCGACGTCGATGACGCTACGTCCACCAGTTCAGTGCTCGACTACGACGTCAGCCCTTCGTCCTCGAACGTCCTGACGTTCACCACGAGCTGGCCCTCGGCAACGGTGGGCCAAACGTATACGCCGCAGGTGTCTTCGAGTGCGGGGTTGACGCCGACCATTACGGTGGACGCATCGAGCTCCTCGGTGTGCTCGATCAGCGCGGGAACGGTCAAATTCATTAGGGTCGGCGAGTGCGTGCTCGATGCCAACCAGCCCGGCAACGTTGACTACGCCGCTGCCGCGCAGGTACAACAGACCGTCAGTGTCCACGCGGTGGCGTCACGACCCCCGTCTGCTCCGATTGACGTCAGCGCGGCCTATGGCTCGGCGGGCGCCGTGGTCACATGGTCGTCGCCGCTCAGTCCGGGTAGCGCCGCCATCGACGGGTATACGGTCACCGCCAGTCCGGGCGACGCCACCTGCGCCACCACTGGGGCCACGTCCTGCACGCTCGCGGGGCTATCGAGTTCCTCGTCGTACTCAATTTCTGTCACCGCGAGGAGCAGTGCGGGCGTCTCGCCCGCTGGTTCCTACACCCTGAACGCATCGAGCTCACCAGTCGGCACCTCGGGGTCAGGAGCTGGTGCTGGATCTGGTTCTGGTTCGGGAGCGGGCGGCCCCGGCGCACCTTCTGCACCGAAGGACGTTGAGACGACAAAGAGCGGGTCCGATCTCACCGTGTCCTGGACGACTCCCACGACTCCCGGTCCGATGATCATCACGGGCTACCGAGTGACGATCTCGCCCGGTGGAAAGACCTGTACGACGACGGGGGCCACGTCCTGCACCGTCTCGGGACTGTCGTCAAGCGTTCGCTATCACGTCGGCGTGGTGGCGCTGAGCGCGGCAGGATCGTCGAAGTCAGCGTCCGCCACCGTTCACGTGGCGACGGTCACCGGTGTCATCGGGAGCATCGGCTTCGCCTTCGACTCCAGCTCCTTGAATGCCGCAGATCGTCGGATGGTCGAGCGGGTCGCGACCAAGATCCTCAAATCCAAGATTCGTCGGGTCACTTTGGAAGGCTTCACCGATTCAGTTGGCTCGGTCGCCTTCAACGAAGCCCTGAGTGCCCAACGTGCTGCAGCTGCCGGTAAGTATCTGCGCGAAGTGTTGTTACGCCGCGGCGATCGGTCGACCACGATTGATGTCGTCGGCAAGGGAATCCGTCGAAACGGTGCGACGGCTTCGGCTAGCCGCACCGTCATCGTCATCGACTAGCGCTGTCTTTTCAGTGAGTGCGCCAGCATTCCACTGTGCGGTGATCATGTCGCAGTCACCGCACAGTGGACCTGCCGCATGACGATTCTTCCTTCCCTGACGTTCGTAGCTCGCGCTGGTCGCGAAGTCCGCCCTCAGCGGTTCGACGTGTTACATTCCTGGCGTTACCGTGTCACGAGTCAGGCGTTATCGCGCGACGGGGCGTCCGTCATCGAGTCGAATGATTCGTAGCGGAGTTCTTTGGTCATTTCGACGAAGAGCGGATGCTAGAGCCGGTGGAGGGATTCGAACCCACGACCTGACGATTACAAATCGCCTGCGCTACCAGACTGCGCCACACCGGCTGGAAGTACCAAGGTTAGACCTCGTCTTCGTTCGTCATAGAGTTGGAGTTAATGAGCGACTCACCACCTTCGCACGGGGACCCGCACGCTACCGGGTCTCACTACCAGCCGTCACTCGGAGTCGTCTTCATCATCGTGATCCTCTTCGTTGGAGCTACGTTCCTCATGGTCACCAACCTTTCCTCGTCTCCGACCAGCACGACCACCACGACCTTGGCCTCAACTACGACAACGGCTCCCGGCTCGACCGCTCGGGTGATCAAGTCTCACGAGCGCGTCCAGGTTGCGAACGGCACGACGGTGAGTCAGCTCGCCGCTAAATACACCCAAGAGCTCCAAACCCAGGACTGGGACACCCTGCCGCCGATCAACGGACCTTCCGAAAAGAAGACCATCATCTATTACAAGTCGGGCCAGCTGAAGGCCGCCCAAGAGGTCGCCACAACGATCCACGTCAGTCAGTCAGCAGTACAGCCGCTCGGCTCCCTCGATCCCGTCTCCGGCGCGTCGAGCGATGACATCATCGTCATCCTCGGAAAGGATCAGTCGGCGTAGTTCGCTCAGTACGTGTTGGGCATGTCGACCTTGTAGCGCTCGAGCGCGGCGCGCAGGACATCAACCGCCATTGGTCGCAGCTCTTCGAGAGGTCGATTGCGGTGGCGACGGATGCCGAGATCGACTTGGGCGATGGCGTGCACCCCGAAGAGTTTCGCGCAGTCGATGAGAAGCGCGATCTCGACGCGATAGTCAGGTTCGAGCGTGATCGCCTCGAGCGCGCTTCGCCGGACCGCCGTCTCGCCCGCCAAAGGCTGACGTATCTCACCGAGTCCCGGGTAAAGCAGGGAGAGGATTGGTCGTGCGGCCAGCTCGTTCACGCGCCCGCCTCCCGTGGGCATGTTGTGCAACGGGCGCACGTAATAGCCTTTGACCAGCTCAATTGCCGGCCTCTCGAGCAGGGGTTGGATCAGTCGGGCGACGTAGTCGGCGGTTGTATTGAGGACGTCGGCGTCCAAGAAGACGAGGATCTCCGAGGTGCTCGCCGCGACGCCGGCGAGCATGGCTGCGCCCTTGCCGCCCGGGCCTTCGCAATGCACGACACGCGCCCCGTGGTGGTCGGCGACAGTTGCCGTGTCGTCACTCGAATGGTCGTTCACGACGATGAGCTCATCGATCAGGTGGTCGTGAACTTGGACCATGTCGATCACCGAACCGACGGTGGTCGCCTCATCCCTGGCGGGAATGATGACGGCCACTCCGGTGGTCCCTTTCAGGTGGTCAACGCGCTCGAGCTCGAAATGGTCGCTCGAAAGAGTCCAGGGTACGTTCGCCATGGAGTTGAGGTTATGGCGCTCACTTGACAGCACGGCATCTGGTACGTAAGAATCGGAGCCATCATCCAGAGCGACTGAGGGACGGCCCCGCAGACGTCGCGACAACCAGTGCGAGCCCAGGGAGTTTCCCTTCGCACCAGGTGCCAAAGGCCGACCGATGAAGAGGGAGTTATGAGTTACGCAACCAGTCTCAAGTGTCGAGAGTGTGGTACCACCTACCCCGCAGAAGCCCGCTACGTCTGCGACTTCTGCTTCGGGCCGCTCGAGGTCGACTACGACCTCGCCGCCGCTCGGGGCGCGGTCACGCGAAAGTCAATCGAAGCGGGTCCCGCGTCGATGTGGCGATACGGCGCGCTCCTGCCCGATCCGGGCGAGGCGCCCGTCGACCTCGGAGCGGGGTGGACACCGCTGCGACGTGCGCACCGTCTCGCCGAGGTCCTCGGCGTGCGGGAGCTCTGGCTGAAGGACGACACGCGCAACCCGACCGGCTCCTTCAAGGACCGCGTCGTCTCGGTCGCCCTGTCGAGTGCCCGTCGCCTCGGCTTTTCGACCGCCGCCTGCGCCTCGACGGGCAACCTTGCCACCTCGGTGGCCGCCCACGCGGCCTCGATCGGCTGGCCGAGCGTCACGATCATCCCGGCGGATCTCGAAAAGTCAAAGATCGCCATGGCCTCGATCTTTGGTGGGACCGTGCTTGGCGTCGAGGGCAACTACGACGACGTGAACCGACTCTGCGTGGAGCTCGTCGCAGAGCACCCCGACTGGGCGTTCGCCAACATCAACCTTCGCGCTTACTACTCCGAGGGGTCCAAGACGCTCGCCTTCGAGATCGCCGAGCAGCTGGGGTGGCGCACACCGGACCAGGTCATCGTGCCCCTAGCTTCGGGGAGCCAGTTCACGAAGATTGCCAAGGGCTTTCGCCAGTTCATCGAGCTCGATCTCGTCGATGGTGCGGCGCCCGTGCTGTTTGGCGCTCAGGCAAAGGGCTGCTCGCCGATCGCAACGGCCTTCGAAGAGAAGGCCGAGTTCATCACCCCGCAGCGCCCGCACACCATCGCGCGCTCGCTCGCGATCGGCAATCCCGCCGACGCGCCCTACGTGCTGGAAGAGCTCCGCTCGAAGGGCGGAGACTGCGGCTCGGTGCTCGACGAAGAGGTGCTGGAATGCATCGGACTCCTCGCCGAGACCGAAGGAATCTTCGCCGAGACGGCCGGGGGAGTGACCGTTGCCTCGCTGCGCCAGCTGATCGAACGCGGTTCCATCGACCGAGATAAGTCGATCGTCGCCATCATCTCTGGTCACGGACTGAAGACGCTCGACGCCATCGCCGACACGGCCACGGTCTCTTCGACCATCGCCCCGTCGCTCGAAGCGGCCGAAGAAGCCATTCGCTTCCACCAACTGGTGGCGGCGTCGTGAGCGTCGTCGTCCGCCTCCCGAGCCAGCTGCGCACGCTCGTAGGCGGCGTCGGTGAGATACCCGTCGAAGCGACCACGGTGCGAGAGGCCATCTGGGCGGTCGAAGAGGAGCATCCAGGGCTCGCGGCTCGAGTGCTCGACGAGAATGGGGGGCTCCGCCGATTCGTCAACATCTTCGTCGCGGACGAGGACGTGCGATTTCTCGAGGGTCTCGACACCAAAGTGGAGCCCGGACAGACCGTCTCCCTGGTGCCCGCCGTCGCGGGGGGCTAATTTCCGCGTTAGCACTCTCGGTGAGAGACTGCTAATATTGCGTTGCACCAAAAGGTGGACACGCACTAGGAGGAACCCCCGTGGCGAAACTGATCGCTTTTGACGAAGAGGCGCGACGCGCCCTCGAGCGCGGTATGAACAAGCTGGCCGACGCCGTTCGCGTCACGTTAGGCCCCAAGGGCCGCAACGTCGTGCTGGACAAGAAGTGGGGCGCGCCCACGATCACGAACGATGGCGTCTCCATTGCCAAGGAGATCGACCTCGAAGACCCCTACGAGAAGATCGGCGCCGAGCTGGTCAAGGAAGTAGCGAAGAAGACCGACGACGTCGCCGGTGACGGCACCACGACCGCGACGGTCCTCGCTTGGGCCATGGTCCGTGAGGGTCTGAAGAACGTGGCGGCCGGGGCGAACCCGATGTCGCTGAAGAAGGGCATCGAAGACGCCGTCGAAGCGGCCGTCGCCTCGATTCGCGACCTCGCCAAGCCCGCCGACACCAAAGAGCAGATCGCCCAGGTGGCCTCGATCTCCGCGGCCGACAACGAGATCGGCGCGATGATCGCCGACGCCATCGACAAGGTTGGCAAGGACGGCGTCATCACCGTTGAAGAGAGCCAGTCCTTCGGGATGGACATGGACCTCGTCGAAGGCATGCGCTTTGACAAGGGCTACATCGCCCCGTACTTCGCGACCGACCTTGAGCGTCAAGAGGCTGTCCTCGAAGACGCCTACGTCTTGCTCGTCTCGAGCAAGATCTCCTCAGTCCGTGACGTGCTCCCGGTCCTCGAGAAGGTCATGCAGTCGGGTCGCCCGCTGCTCATCGTCGCCGAAGACGTCGAGGGCGAGGCCCTCGCGACGCTGGTCGTGAACAAGATCCGCGGCACGTTCAAGTCCGTCGCCGTCAAGGCGCCCGGGTTCGGTGAGCGTCGCAAGGCCATGCTCCAGGACATCGCGATCTTGACCGGTTCGACGGTCATCTCCGAAGAGATCGGCCTCAAGCTGGAGAACGCCACGCTCGAGCTGCTCGGCTCCGCGCACAAGGTCATCGTCACGAAGGACGAGACCACCATCGTCGAAGGCGCCGGCACCGAAGAGGACATCAAGGGCCGCATCGCCCAGATCAAGGCCGAGATCGAGAACACCGACTCGGACTACGACCGTGAAAAGCTCCAAGAGCGTCTCGCGAAGCTCTCGGGTGGCGTTGCCGTTATCAAGGTGGGCGCCGCAACTGAGGTTGAGCTGAAAGAGAAGAAGCACCGCATCGAAGACGCGGTCTCGACGACGAAGGCTGCCATCGAAGAGGGCGTCGTGCCCGGCGGTGGCGTCGCGTTGCTGCGCAGCCAGAGCCGTATCCTCGAAGCCGCCGACAAGCTGAGCGGCGACGAGGCAACCGGTGCGCGCATGGTCGCCAAGGCCGTCGAAGCACCGCTCAACCAGATTGCGGTGAACGCGGGACTCGAAGGCGGCGTCATTGTGGACAAGGTCCGCAACCTGGCGAAGCCGACCGAGGGCCTGAACGCCGCCACCGGCGAGTACGAAGACCTGCTGGTGGCCGGTGTCATCGACGCCGCCAAGGTCACGCGCTCGGCGCTGCAGAACGCCGCCTCGATCGCGGCGCTCTTCCTCACGACCGAGTGCGTCATCGTGGATAAGCCCGAAGAGAAGGCGCCCGCGATGCCCGGCGGCGGGATGGACGACTACTAAACCGTCTTCACCTACGTACACAACACCGCGGGGCTCGCCCCCGCGGTGTTGTGCGTTCTGAGCCATTTCCACGCCGAACATTTGCCCGTAGCATGTGCTCATGGCGACACCCTCACCCCAAGGCCCCTCGCGCGGACTCAACGTTGTGCACCTCTTTTGCCATCCCAACGTCGACGTCGACGCGGGTGCGGTGCGTAAGGCGATCGACGAGGCCACCCAGCAGGGTCTCCAGATCGTGACCGCCGCCATGCTCGGCGCCAAAGCCGACGTGTGCTTCATGGCACTAGGGAAGAACCTGTGGGACGTGCGCCGGTTTCAGTCAAAGATTCAAGCGGCGGGCTTTTTCGTCACCGACAGCTACGTGTCGGTGACCGAAGTGAGCGAGTACGCGGCCGGGATGCCCGATGAGATGCTGAATGCTCGGCTCTATCCCACTCTGCCGCCCGAGGGCATGAGCGCCTTTTGCTTCTACCCGATGTCCAAGCGTCGGGGCGAGGTGAACAACTGGTATCAGCTCGACTACGACGTGCGGGAGAATCTGATGCGCGGTCACGGCGCGATCGGGCGCACCTTCAAGGGTCGAGTGCTGCAGCTCATCACCGGATCCTCGGGACTCGATGACTGGGAGTGGGGCGTCACGCTCTTTGGCGTGCACGTCGATGACCTGAAGGACTGCGTCTACACCATGCGGTTCGACGAAGCCTCGGCGCTCTATGCCGAGTTCGGTCCCTTCTATACGGGACTCGTGGGCACCGTTGACGACGTGCTCAACGCCGCCGTCGCGTAAGCACCGTTGTAGCGTCGAGTCGTGGAGCCGTCGATTCCTGAAAAGACGCTGCGCCGCTGGGCGGAATCGCTCGCGGGAATAGCGAAGACCGGACTCGGCTTCACCGAAAGCCAGTACGAGCGGGAGCGCTTTGAAGAAGTGCTGAAGATCGCGGCCGACATGAAGGTGGCAGCCGACGAGGGCCTCCAGGGCGTCGCCGACGCCGACGGGTACGTCACCCAGTGGATGCACGAAGTGGGTCGCGGGGTGCCCGGCTATCAGACGCCGAAGGTGGCGGTCGGAGCGGCGGTGGCGAATGACGAGGGACAGCTGCTCTTGATCAAGCGCGCCGACTCTGGCGTGTGGCTCTACCCAACCGGGTGGTGCGACGTCGGTTACTCGGCTCCGGAAGTGGTCGTAAAAGAGGTCCTCGAGGAGACGGGCATCGAGGTCGAACCGATACGACTCATTGGCGTGCTTGACGGCATGCGCCTCGGTGAGTCGCGCATCCCCCTCTATTCGCTGCTCTTCTTCTGCCGCGCCGTGGGGGGAACGCTCACCTTGCACCCTCTGGAGGTCGCCGACGCCGGCTGGTACTACCGCGACGAATTCCCGAGTCCGACGATCGGTGCGGACCGTTGGGCTGGTCCCGTCTTCGCCGCGATCGATGGCGAGCACCGCGACGTGTACTACGACGATCTTCGTCGGCCCGTCTGGCGAGGTGACGAATGAACGTGAAGATAGAAGCGGTGACGGAGGCATCGAGCGATCTCCTCGAGGGTCTCAATCGACTCTTGCCCCAACTCTCTACCACTGCGTCACCGCTCACGATGAGCGACCTTGAGTGGATGGTCCGCTCCGACGCGGTGACGCTTTACGTTGCCCGTCACGACGGTCGAATCGTGGGCACCTTGACGCTGGCGATCTTCGCCATTCCTACGGGACAGCGCGCGTGGATTGAAGACGTGGTGGTCGATGAAGCAACCCGCGGCCTCGGGGTGGGTGAGCTACTGACGATGGAGGCGGTGGATGAGGCCCGACGACGTGGCGCGCGCTCTATCGATCTCACGAGCCGCCCGACGCGTGAGGCGGCGAACGCCCTCTATCGAAAGCTCGGCTTTACGAGTCGCGACACGAATATCTATCGTTTTTCCCTAGAGAGCCAAGAACCGGACGAGTAGATCTATCTGGTTGCAAATTGATCGACCCCACGACCTTTGGGAGTTGTGAAGGTTCGTGAGATGATCCGAGAGCTTCATGCTGATGGGTGGATCCAAGTTCGCCAACGAGGAAGCCATCGCCAATTTCGCCACGCAGTCAAACCCGGCACCGTGACGGTCCCCGGCGCGCTGGGCGAGGATCTGCATATCGAGCTGATAGGTAGCATTGTGAGGCAGGCTGGATTGGAACGGAGGAAGCGATGATTGAATACGCAGTGGTTATTGAACGCTCCTCGAACAACTATGGTGCCTGGGTTCCCGACCTCGACGGCTGCGTTTCCACCGGGCAGACCCTTGAAGAGGTCAAGTCCAACATCGCTGAGGCGATCGAAATGCACATCGAGTCGTTGCGTGAGCACGGAGAGCCGGTCCCGCCTCCCGAAGCGCAAGTGGCTTTGGTTCAAGTCGCTTCATAGGTCGTCCGGTGCTTGGCCTGAGCGCCCTAAGTCGCGTCGACGCGCTCGAGCACCGAAGCTGAGAGTCCATCGACAGTCGAACCTGACTGTTGAAGGACGCTCGAGATGAAGTCGTCGTCGAGTCGGAATAGACCCACAAGGAGATGGCCGGGTTCCATGTGATGGCTGTGCAACTCGACCGCGACGCGAAGCGAGAGTTCGAGCGATCGCATTGCCTGCGCGGTGAAGGCCGGTTTACGGAACTTGGCAGACGGTGCTCGGCGATCCGGGGCGGATTCAAGCGCGAAACTCGCGGTGTGTACCACTGGGCATTTCACTTCTACCAAAATGTGACAGACAAATGTATATCGGTATCTGATCGAGTAGCGCGTCGATTCAGTGTCAAACTGACACCATGCGACGCGCTTCGACGATCGTCATTGTCGTCGCTTTCTGTGGCGTGGGTTTTTCGTCGGCGGTTCATGGCTCTCTCGTTGCTTCAGCCGCAGTTCGCGAGTGTGCCGCTCGCTACGTGCGAATCACGGACTACAACACTCTGGTCGGTGCGGGGAACGTCAATGATCTCTTCTGGATCAAGAACGTGAGCTCCCAGGCGTGCTCGCTGCGCGGATATGTTCGAGCTGAATACATCGGCGTCTACGGAATTGGAACTCCGTACCGCAATCCCCACAGACTGAGCGTTCCGGAGCTGCGCTCCTACGGGCGAGACGGCAATGACATTGGAGGCCTCGAGAAGGGGCTGCCGATCCCCTCAGTGACCCTCGCTGCGGACGGTGGATTGGCGTCTTTCTGGCTCGCGGGCACTGACGAACCTCACGACAGCCCGCCCAGTCGTTGCATTGACGCTCACAAGATGTTGGTCTGGCTCCCGGGTTCATCCACCGCAATCGCAGTACCCCCTCTTCGCGCCAACGGCTTCTACTGGTGCGGGGCCTTTGCCGCGCATCCCATCCTGCCCGGAGCATCGGGATCGGATCCACCAAAGCCTCTCGCCTATTACTTCGGAACTCCTGGATAGTCGGGCCTTGCCGAAGGAGGTCTCATCGTGTCCAACATCATGAGGAGCAGGCGCTTCGCCTTCGCTAGACGGTGCTTCGCGCGCGTGTCCTAAAGGAAAATCATTCGGAACGGGTGCGTGACATTCGTAATGTTTCTCGTGGACCTGGCTTGTCCCGAGTTAGATTCCGACCATCATGATCGTACGTTGGCGAACACGCGGGGTCGTGATTTCGATATCTGTCCTCCTCCTCGCGGCCCTCGGCACCGGAGCGTGGACCTGGAGTCAGAGCAATGGCGCCGCCGGTTCGTCGGCGACGACGACGTCGAATCCGCCTCCTTCGACGTCCGCCAAGCTGTCGGTGCCCCGCGATTCGGTCGCTCAAGACGGACAGTTCCTTTCCGAGGTGACCGAAGCCGATCCGAGCCTCGCGACGTACGAGAAGAAGGAGGGTGACGTCGCCCTTCGATCGCTCCTGACGGACGGGTCCGCATTCTGCGCCTTTCTGCGGCGCGATGGCAACATCGACGGAGCGATGGTCTCGGTCGCCGAGGGAGCCCAGCAAGACGAATCAACGACGCACCTTCCCGAGTCGATCACCACGTTCAACGCTGTGGACGCGGTCGCGCTCTTGACGCTCTGTCCGTCGCTCGAGAAGATAGTGCCGCGAACGGATCTAGCCAAGATTCGAGCTCTCGGTGCGTCACTCTCCGCGACGGCGCCGTGATCGAGATGGTGCTTCTAAGTGAGTGGCCGTCGCTCGCAAAGTAGGTGTCCAAGCATTCTTGTGACTTGCGTAGTGGCGATCACAGAAGAGTTGCATTCTCGTAGATCGTGGGAGGGATTCGCGTAACCCGACCTCGTTACGGTCCCGCTTATGAAACTCTTACACTCAACGAAGTACCGCCTTCGGGCGGTCGTAGCACTAGTAGCCGTCTTGATGGCCACAGTTTCTGGAGTGGGTATTTCGACGGCATTCGTAGGGACAACGCCCTCATCGGCGTCGCCCACCACCTGTCCCGCTGGCAGCAGCCTGAAGGTCGCCAGCGGCGGTTCCGCTCCCGGCGTCGCGCAGTGCGTGATCACCTCGACCGAGACCGCCGTCGGCGCGATCAAGCACGTCTGGCTGATCATCTTGGAGAACAAGTCCTACGACGAGACCTTCACGGGACTCAACCAGAACACCTACCTGTGGCAGACGCTTCCCGAGCAGGGCGCGCTCCTCACCAACTACTACGGGACCGGTCACTTCAGTATGGACAACTACATCTCGCTGGTATCCGGCCAAGCTCCCTCGTACGGGGTGCAAGACGACTGTTCGACGACGGCCAACATGACCAACAACAACAGCGGGATCATCACGAACGGCACCGTCGGCACATCGACGGACACCGACGGGACGACCGACGCCAGTGGCACCAATACGACGACGCCGAATCCTACGGGCGCGGGCAACGGCAACTACGGCCAGCTGCTGGTGCACGGTGGCGTCGATGCGGCGCTCGCCAGTAACGGGTGCGTGTATCCGACGGACGTGCCGACGCTGTTCAATCAGCTGAACGCGGCGGGCGTCGCTTGGAAGGCCTACGCGCAGGACCTCGGTGGCGCGCAGCCCGTTGGCTCGACGTCCTACGTCACCGGCCCTACCCCGGGGGTCACCGATACGGTGCCCGGGCGCGACGACGGCGTCTGCGGGTACCCGGGCTCATCGACCGCCGACCCGGTCACCAATCCGACCAACCTCGTGGCGCCAACCGGTGACGTCACCGCCTACACCGGGGCCCAACCGGCGAACGCGAACGGCAACGGTGACCCGGCTGACCAGTACGTCGCGAAGCACTTCCCGACCCCGTGGTTCACCTCGCTGACGGGAGAGTCCGCAGGCACCCAATCGAGCGTGACCTACCCCGCCCAGCCCGCGCTCAATGAGCCGACCACTCAGGAGTACGACGGTCCGAGCGCTCCGACGACGGGCACGACCGACACCAACTGCGACGCCAACCACGTGTCTAACCTTGACGACCCGACCTACGGCCTCGAGCACGACCTGAGCCTGCCGGCCAATGAGGTGCCGGCGTTCAACTGGATCACCCCGGACAACTGCAGCGACGCCCACGACGCCACGTGCATGGGGAACAACTTGTCGGGGGCGTTCAATTCGGATGGCACGCCCAACTACAACCCCGCGGGCCTGCCGGCCTACGATCCCGAGGCGACCGCGCCGCTCAACTACACGGGAGGTCTGTACGCGGCGGATCTGTTCTTGCGGTACTACATCCCGTTGATCGAACGCTCGGCGGCCTTCGCCGATGGTGGTCTCATCGACATCACCTTCGATGAGGCCAACCCTCCCTTCACGGTTGGCAACAGCTTCAACAATGTCCCCGCGCCGGGCGACGCCTCCACCTCTGGGGCGCCCGCGGATCAGCCCAGCTTTGGATCAGCCGGCTCGACCGCGCCCGGTGCCGACTCGCTCTACGGCGCCTACGGCGTTCTCGCGGACGCGGCCGGGGAGAACCTCGACGGCGTCAACGTGAAGACCGAGCCGACGGGTCCGAATGACCCCGAAGTCACCACGAGCACCGGCGAGCAGCTCCAGCCCGGCCCCGGCGCGTCGGGCTTCATCGATCGTCCCACCGGTCTTACGGGCGAGAGTCCCTATCTCAGCGGTTCCCCGGGGGTGGCGACCGAGCCAGCCCTCGTGGCGCCGGGGTCGAGCATGGTGATCGACTCCAAGATCAACGCGGACGATACCGGTCGATTGGTCTCGGGCACCGGCATCCCGAACGACACCTTCGTCGGAGCGGTGAGCGATACCGGCCCGGTCTCGCTCTCGTCCAACGCGAGCGTCACGACGGCGTCCAACAACTACGCGAAGCCCTGGCTCGGGACCTTCCAGCTCCTGAACGACGCGGGGCTGCCGGTGACCTTGGCTGATGGATTTAACGGCACGATCACGTTGGGCGCCGAAGGCGCGACGTCGACCGTCGGTTCCGCCACCTGTCCGAGTGGGAGTGAGGCGGCGACCACCACGGGTTGTGTGACCGATGACCCGCTCTATGACCCGACCGACTTCACGCCGGGTGGCGGTGACACCGGCACCGTGCTGATCAGCCCGCTGATCAAGCCCGGGACCGTGTCGAGCACGTACTACAACCACTACAGCACGCTGCGCACCATGGAGGACCTCCTCCTCACGGGACAGACGTGCACCAACCCCTCAAATGCGGACACCCCGCTCGTAGCAGGAACGGTCTGTGGCGGCCTCGACGGTCAGGGCCACATCGGCTACGCCGCACAGGCCGGGCTCGCATCCTTCGGACCCGATGTGTTCACCGCAGTGTCCTACTCGGCCGTGACCACGCCGACTGGTTATGACGCGGTCAGCGGATCGGGCTCCTCGACCCTCTACTGCCCCGACGGGCAGAAGCTCGGTAGGCCAGGAACGAACGGGTCGAACGGCAGAGGTGACTACGGCGGCACGGCAGGGACCGGCGGCGCACCCGGGTGCGGAACCAACGGTGGCAACGGTGGATCCGGCGGCAGCGGCACGACGCGGTCGGGATCTGGCGGTAACGGTGGCAACGGCGGCAATGGGGCCTGCCCACCGGAAGAGTGGAGTAACGGGGTCTGGCTCACGGCGACGGGCTCTCCGACGACGCCCGCCAACACGCCCCCGTGCAACGGCCAATTCGGCAACGGCGGCAACGGCGGCAACGGCGGTAACGGCGTCGGTGTGAAGCCGGGAACGGCTGGCGGCAACGGCCAAGACGGCACTCCGGGCAGACCGGGTGCCAATGGAGCGAACGGACTAAACGGCGCCCCCGTCAAGCGTGGCCATCACGGCACGCGCATCTAAAGGGACCCCGCCGTTGTTCTACCAATGAAGCATCGCATTGCAGCTCGCAAACGGGGTCGGGCCTTCGGGCCCGGCCCCAAAGCCATAGTCGCGTCATTGTTCTGTGCGCTGGCGCTCGCCGGATGCGGCAGCGCGGTTGTCTATCCCTCCTTCCTTCCAAAGAAAACGCTCGATCCCCGAGTCGACGAAGCGCTGGTGGGCACCATGTCGAAGCCCGCGCTGCAGATCGAGGGACTACCCGTCAAGGTGGAGACCGGTACCTTTCACGTGAACGTGACGGTGAGTGGCCCCATCGTTCCCGGTGAAGGTCTTCCTAATCAGCCAGCGGCGACGACCTGCACGTGGACCGTGACGATGAAGGACGCGAGCGCCGACGTGCCCGTCTCCATCGCCGACTTCCACTCCGTCGACCACCTGGGTTCGGTGTTCTTGATGGGACTCGTGCCCGGCGAACACGCACCGCCACGCGTGCTCCATCCAGGGCAGACCCTCACCTTTCAAGTGCGCGCCTACGAGCTTGTGGGAGAGGGGATGATGCAGTGGGCTCCCGACCACGAGCACGTCGTAGCCAACTGGGACTACACGGTCGAAAACGATTAGGGCTTTAGCCTCTGAGGCACCTACTACGCGAGGTCTTTGAACATTGAGACGGACATCGCTTCATAGTCGAGTGACTCGTAGAGTTGACGAGCAATCGTGTTTCTCCAAAGGACGTTGAGCGCGAGGCGCGTACCTGACTTCGACTTCGCGAATTCTTCGGCCGCGAGCATCGCTGCTCGACCGAGTCCGGTCCCGCGGAACGCCTCGTCGATCACGATGTAGTAAATGAACCACTCGCTTGGTCCCTGCCCAGGCTGGTGACCGAGCCATAGCGTTCCGACGGGTACGGAGTCACTGATGACATCGAGGATATGTTGACCGGATGAGGGTCGGAATCCGTCCATCAAATGCGTTCGATTACGCTCGACGTTTTCGTCAGCCTCTTCATTCGACATGCCGGCGGCGAGAAGGTTGGCGTGGTAGTCGGCCCAGATTGTCGAATACCAACTCGCGAGGTCGGCTTCAGACTTCTCCACGAGTTCGATCATCGCGACAATGTACTGGTTCCGCCTACGGCTCCTTTACGACGAACAGGGCGAACCCGTCGTACCCCTTGCTGCCAACGGTCTGCACCGCCGTTCCCTGGAGCCGGCTTTCGACCGCAGCTCGTTCAAGGAATCTCCGCACGCCCTGGACACGGGGATCGGAGGTATCAGGATTTGCGACTTCGCCCATTCGTACGATGTTGTCGGCGACGATGACGGTGCCCGGACGCGAGAGGGCGAGCGAGAGCTCGAGGTACTCGGGGTAGCCCTCCTTATCGGCGTCGATGAAGATGAAGTCAAATGGCTCGACGCCCTCGTCGATCAACGTGCGCATCGACGCGGGTGCCGGTCCCACCAGAATCTCAACGCGTGGCGCTAGACCCGCCCGCTCGAGATTCTTGCGAGCAACGTCCGCGTGACGCGGCTCGAGCTCCAAGGAGACCAGCCGTCCGTCTTCGGGAAGAGAGCGTGCGAGCCAGATGGTGCTGTAGCCGCCGAGCGTGCCGATTTCGAGAATGCGACGAGCTCCCTGGATGCCCGCGAGCAGCATGAGGAGCTTGCCCTGGTTCGGGGCGACGTTGATTGGGGGAAGGCCCGCTTCATCGCTGTCGCGCAGTGCGCTGTCGAGCGATTCGTCGGAGGGCGCGAGCAGCGACACGAGATGCCGATCAACGTCAGACCACTGTTTTTCGTTCATGCTTGTAGTTTGCCATGGCGCCGAATTCCGGACATTCTTACGCGAGCTTCACCTGGACGTAAGGGCGGACGAGTATCTTGGCGCACCAAGAAGCGGGGGGCGGGATGCCGATGACGAGACGAGGTGCTGCTGTTGCGTGGGGGGTGGTCACGCTGCTTGTCGTGGTGCCCATGACCGCCGCCAGTGCCGCGACGCCGTCGAGCGCTTCTCGAGTGACACCCCAAAGTGAATCGGGTGCCCTCAAGCGAGCGAGGTGGACCTCGAATGTCCACGTGTCGTACGCGGACGGAGCGTGGACCTTCACCTCAGATGGCATTCCCGAATCGAATTTCGTCGCGTCAGACTACGCGGTGCCGTCAAACCCCTTTGACGTGAGTGCCACGGGCGCCAGCGTTCACGCGTCGGTTTCGATCCTCCAAGACCAGCATTATGACTACACGCTGCCTCTCACGCCGAAGTACTCAAAGAGCGTGACTTCAACCAACCAGGGACCCATTGGCATCATGCTGGACGGGGCGGCGTTGTACAACCCGTACGAGGCGAACCACGCAACCGTGGCGACCGCCGACAACTTCGTGGCGACGCAGAACGGCCTCACCGCTTCGTTTCTCGATGATTGCGATGGACATCCGGGACCGGGCGGGCAGTACCACTATCACGGGCTGCCCGAGTGCCTCGTCGCTTACGCGACCGGCTCGAGTCCGGTCGTCACGTCCGTCACGTCAACGAGTGGTGCCACCACGGCGGCCGTCAACGAGGACAACGCCGCGTCGAAGAGGCCGGTCATCCTGGGTTTCGCCTTCGACGGGTACGGCATCTACGACAACGTGGCCATGAACGGCGCGACCGTGCCCGTGGCGGCACTGGACGCGTGCAACGGCATCTTCTCGCCCGTGCCGGGCTATCCCCACGGCATCTATCACTACGTGCTCGAGAACGTGAAGGGCTCGAGGTCGTCGATTGGGTGCTATCACGGTGTCGTCTCGTCCGCTTACACCCAGGCCTTGGAGGACGATCTCAGCGGTGACGGGCGATCGTCTGACGTGCCCAGTGCAACGGGCACTCCGGCGACGGCAGAAAGCCTCGCCGCCAACAAGAATGAAGACACCTTGTTGCGCGCGATGCTTGCGTTGAGCCCCTGGCAAAAGGAGTGCTGAGCGTCGTGCCACGAAAATGGCGTGCTCAGTAAAATTTCTAGGATGAAGAGCGTGAGCCAGCGGGTCCGTCGTTGATCATCGATGGGGCGAACGTCGACGAGGCTGACGTCCTCACCGAGCTCGCACTCGCGTCGAAGCGCTACTGGGGCTATGACGACGCCTTCATGGAGCGCTGCGGGATCGAGCTGACAGTGTCGGCGAGTCACATCGAAGATCGTCCGGTGAACGTCGCGCGCGACGCCGATCGAATCCTTGGCTTCTACACCTTGGTTTCCATTGACACCTCGTGCATGGAGCTCGACATGCTTTTCGTCGAGCCAAGTTCCATTGGTGACGGAGTTGGCGGCGCGCTCATGCGACACGCCATGAACGTGGCGCGTGATCACGGCGCGTCGACGCTGCGTATCGTGGCCGATCCTTTCGCTGCACCGTTTTACGAGCACTTCGGTGCCCGGCTCGTAGGCACGTCGACGTCGCCGTCGACCGGTCGATCGCTTCCTGAGTACGAAGTGTTACTCAGCGAGACCGGGGAGTGGGCGTCGATAACCTAGTTCGATGACGAACGATCGCTATTCACATGGACACCACGAATCGGTGCTGCGCAGCCATCGCTGGCGCACGGCAGAGAACTCGGCGTCGTTCCTGCTCGGACGCCTCGTGCCGGGAATGGCGCTCCTGGACGTGGGCTGTGGACCCGGCACCATCACCGCCGACCTGGCGGGGCGACTCGAAAGGGGAGCGGTCGTCGGCATCGATCGTGCCGAGGAGGTGATCGAACTCGCGCGCGAGCAGCACCGCGCCTCGAGCGGAGCCGATCTCTCGTTTCGAGTGGGCGATGTCTACGACTTGGAGTTTGGCGACGAAACCTTCGACGTCGTCTACGCACACCAGGTTCTCCAGCATCTCGGTCGCCCGATCGACGCGCTCGCAGAGATGCGTCGTGTCCTGAAGCCCGGCGGTCTCGTGGCCGTGCGCGATGCCGACTTCGGAGCGTTCGCCTGGTTTCCCGCGGATCCCGTCCTCGATCGCTGGATGGACGTCTATCACCAACTCACGAGACGAAACGGCGCTCAGGCTGACGCCGGGCGGAACCTCAAGGCGTGGGTTCGCGCCGCGGGCTTTCGCGACGTAAAGGCATCCTCGTCCACCTGGACGTTTCAAAGCGACAGCGAGCGCGAGTGGTGGGGCGGGATCTGGGCGGATCGAATCCGCCAGAGCGAGTTCGCGCGACAGTGCCTCGAATACGGTCTCGCGAACGAGCGCGACCTCGTGGAGTTCTCTGACGCCTTTCATCGATGGATCAAGGATCCCGACGGCGTTTTCCTCGCCGTCAACGGCGAGGTCCTCGCTACGCGTTAGTTGTGCGAATCCCCACGCCGCTCCCAGACGATGAGGGATACTTCCCCGGGGTCAACGCGGCGTGAAACCTCTTCAAATGCGAGACGGCGAAGCACCGACTGACTCGCGGTGTTGGCGGTCAACGTTTCGGCCCTCACGGTGAGGCTGCGCCCGGCAAGCATTGCGAGCAGCGCGGCGACGGCCGTGGTGGCGACCCCGCGTCCACGTTTCGACGGGACGACTCCGTAGCCAATCTCGAGCTGGCTCTTCACCGGTTCGCTTTTGAAGCCCACCGTGCCCGACGCCACTCCGTTCACCAAGATCAGCCACGACGCTCGCCACGGCTCCGCCTCGGTTGCAACAGATCGGAAGTAGCGAGCGGCGATGACGTCACCCTCGCCCGGGAAGTCGTCCGCCCACCCTTCTCGGGGACGATTGCCAGCCGTGATATTGCTCGCCTCCGAAGCGGTCATCGATCGCAGGGTCACGCTTTCGTTGAGCTCGGGCATCGTGTCATTCTGCCTGAGCCAGGTGTCGCCACTGGGTCGCCGCCCTGTCTCGAGGCAAAGGCGCTGATCGTCTAGCAAAATCGTGTTCACCATCCGGTAACCTAGAGGTGTTGATTTCAATTTCGCACGCATCTCTGCTCGTTCTGGCCGGCGTTCTCGCAGGCGTGATGGGCACCGCGGGCGGCATCACCTCGCTGATTTCGTACCCCGCACTGCTCGCTGTGGGCATTGCACCCCTCCCCGCCAACGTGACCAACGTCGTTGCGCTGATGGGCTCTTTTCCTGGCGCAGCCCTCGGGTCGAGGCCTGAGCTGCGAGGCCAGGCCCCGTGGTTGCGGCACTGGTCCCTGGTCGCGGGCGCGGGCGGCGGATTTGGCGTCGCGCTGCTGCTCCTCACGCCGGGTGACCTCTTCAATCGAATCGTCCCGTTTCTCCTGCTGGCCGCCGCATTGGCGTTGCTCGCTCAGCCGAGGATCGCTCGTTGGCATGAGGCTCGCGCTCATCACGACAGCGAGATGCCGCTCGCGATAGGGCTCTTTCTGGTCTCGCTCTACTGCGGCTACTTTGGAGCCGGATCGGGCATCATGGTGCTCGCGCTCCTCTTGCTCACGGTGGACGAGGATTTCCCTCGCGCGAACGCGCTGAAGAACATGATCCTCGGGGTCGCGACGGTGATCGCCGCCGTCGCACTCTTGATCTTCGGTCCGGTCCACTTGGCCGCGGCGATCGCCCTGGGCGTGGGTTTGCTGATCGGAAGCTCCCTCGGGCCTTCGGTAGCGCGCAAGGTTTCGAGCAACGTGATGCGGATCGTCGCGGGGATCCTCGGCATCGGTCTCGCTGCCTGGCTCTTCGTCGTGCCGAACGCCTGATGAAGCTTTGCGCGCGGGTTCGCCGGTCGTTCTGGCTCGCGACAGTGCTCGTCCTCCTCGCCGCGGTGCCGACCAGCCTCGCGGGCGCCGCGGGGGATTCCGTGTTGCGCTACGCCGACGCGAGTGCGCGCGATGCCTACACGCTCAAGCTCGTAAAGACGTGCGAAGTGGGCGACGGACTCGCCGTGGTGGAGAACGTTGCGTCGACGCCGCTGCAAGTGACGTCGATCACGGTCCTCTACGGCGAGGGTGCGCGCGCCGACCAAGCAAGGACAACCTTTGAGCTCATTTCGCTTCGTCGTGGCACGAGCGATGGTCAGCTGGGTTCGACGTTCCACATCGCGAGGGTCGACGGTGGCGTCAACATGGGCGATGCGGTGGGAGGCGTCATCGAACCGGTCTCGACGAGCGGGCGAACGTACGACATCGTGGCGAAGGTGCTCGTCATTGGCGACCATACGAAGCCCTGGACGATCACGGGCCTGCGAGTCACCTACAAGGTGGGCGAGAGGTCCTACGCGACGACGCTGGCGCAGTCGATCACCTTGTCCGCGACACCGGTCTGCTAAAGCCCGTCAGCGAGTAGGTCGCACGCCTGTTGAGCGGTGGGCGTTGTCGTCATTTCTGACGCGAGCGCTCGCGCGGCGTTCGTGTAGCTCGGTGTATCTAGCACACGTAGAACAGCGTTTCGCAGAGCGTCACCCCGGCGGGCGAGTTCAGACGCGTTGTTCGCCAAGGACCCCGTGCCCGCGACGACCGCGATGCCGGCACCGGCCTCCTCGACGAGTCGGGAGTTCTTGGGCTGGTCAGCAAACATGGGGAGCATCACGAGTGGTACACCAGCCGCGAGCGCTCCAAAGGTTGTTCCCGATCCGCCGTGGCACGCGACGAGCTTGGCTTCGGCAAAGACATCGACGTGACTCACCCACGGCTCGAGGTGAATCGAAGGACCCAGGTCGCTGAGCGTTTCGACCGCGAGTCCGGGGCCGGTGGCGACGAGAATGCGCGCATCGAGTTGTGAGAGTGCGTCGAGTGCCGCTCGAAGCACGCTGACCCCTTCGGGCGTGCCCGTCGCCACGGTCCCGAGCGTGACGTAGATGAGCGGAGCGGACGATCCGCCCCACCAGTCGGCGAGAGGGGAGGGCGTTGCGCGCTCGCGATCGTGGTAGCGAAGCGTGCGGGGATAGTCCGACGGGTCGAGCGAGGCGGGGAATCTGGTCAGGTAGGGGCTGGCGGCAACGCGCTTGGCGAGCCCCGGTGAGTGCGCATCGAGTATGGCGCCACTGAACGCGCGCAGCACCGACATCTCAGCAGCGGCGGTCGAGATGCCGTGTTGAACGTGGGGAATCCGCGCTCGGTCCGCCACCACCGCGCCCGCGTATTCGCACGACTCTCGCACCACCAGCCCGGGATGCCAATCGCGAACAGCCTTCTCGAGTGTGGGCAGCATGGCCTCGAGACAGAGGCCCGCGAACCAGTCGCGTTCGACGAGCGGCGACGCCTCGGCGCGCGGGAGCTCACCGAAACGAGACCACAGAAGCGCCGCCTCCGCCTCGTTCGGTTCGTCTGCGGCGAGCACGCTAAAACCAGCGCCGGCGAGGGGTGCCGCCGCGTGCTCAGCAACGACGATCAACGTATCGTCACCACGGCGGTCGAATGCGCGGGCCAGTGCGAGCAACGGTTGGACGTGACCCTGACCAGAGGTCGACGAGAAGAGCACTCGCACTAGGGGATGCTCGCCGTCGTGGTCGGTATGGTTCGCATGGTGTGCCATCGTAGACTCGTGAATTGTTCGCACTGGGTCCGGTGGCACGACGGCTGCGAGGATCCCTCTTCATCGCTCAGCGCGCGGCCCCGCGCGGACCGATCCGTTTGATCGCACTCTGCGCAGGACGTGGTCGTGACGTGCTCGACGTGTTGGACGATCATCCGCGTGGTCGCGATGACGTCGCTCGACTGGTCGAGCTCGACCAGGAACTCGCCAATGACGCGGCGTCACTCGCACGTGAACGGGGGCTCGGCGGCGTTGAGGTAGCGGTCGCCCACGCCAGCCACCGGATTTCACTCCCACCATTCGAACGATGTTTCGTGACTACGGTTTTCGCGAAGTGGACTTTGTGTCGCCCGACGGCCACGTGTTCTGCGTCGGAACCCAGCGACTGGCCCGTCCTCCCGACGCGTTCGTTGCGGGGGTTTCAATGTTCACGTTCTTTGGCGACGGCTCCTGACCGGCCTGAATCGGTCAATCGTGGTACGGGATTTTGGCGAATACCGTGGTGTCGTCGATTCGTCACATCGTGCACCGACTAGAAACGATGTGTGATGCGATACCCAGACATGGACGTGGCGGCGAGTCCGCTGGAGCTGATTGGCCACACACCCATGGTGCGCCTCGGTCAGATCGGGCGCGGACTGCGCTGCGACCTCCTCGCGAAGCTCGAGACTACGAATCCCGGCGGCAGCTCCAAGGACCGGCCAGCGCTCACGATGGTGCTGGCCGCCGAGGAAGAGGGCTTGCTCAAGCCCGGGTCAACCATCATCGAGCCGACGAGTGGCAACACCGGAGTCGGTCTGGCCATCGTGGCCGCCCAACGTGGCTACAAGTGCATCTTCGTGATGAGCGACAAGATGGCCCCCGAAAAGATCGACGTGCTGCGCGCCTACGGGGCACAGGTCGTCGTGTGTCCGACCGCCGTCCCGCCCGAGCACCCTGACTCGTACTATTCGACGGCGGAGCGCCTGACCAAAGAGACGCCGAACTCGTTTCGACCCGACCAGTATTCCAATCCCAACAATCCCCGTGCGCACTACGAGACGACGGGACCCGAGATCTGGGAGCAGACCAGAGGTCGAGTCACTCACTTTGT
Source organism: uncultured Acidimicrobiaceae bacterium (assembly GCA_963848345.1). GTDB lineage: Bacteria > Actinomycetota > Acidimicrobiia > Acidimicrobiales > RAAP-2 > RAAP-2. Next base: position 281,600 of record CAWKDF010000001.1, read on the forward strand.
CGCGGGCGCGGGTACGGGCGGCACCATCTCGGGCGTCGGTCGGTATTTGAAGGAGCAGAACCGCGCCATACGGGTGATTGCGGCCGATCCGCAAGGATCGGTCTACTCGGGCGGGGCCGGCCGGCCCTACCTCACCGAGGGGGTGGGCGAAGACTTCTGGCCAGAGAACTACGACCCGTCACTCGTGGATGAGGTGGTGGCGATCTCTGACGCCGACGCCTTCGCGATGGCGCGCGAGATGACCCAGCGCGAGGGACTCCTCATCGGCGGTTCCGGCGGTACGGCCGTCGCCGCCGCCCTGCGCGTAGCTCGCGACCTGCCCGAGGAGGCGGTGGTCGTCGTGCTGATTCCCGACTCCGGTCGGGGATATCTCTCCAAGATCTTCAACGACGAGTGGATGACCGACTTCGGGTTTCTGCGTCCCCACGACGAGATGGACGTGGGCGACGTGCTGGAAGCGAAGATCGAACGGCAGGCGAGCACGCTCGCCGACCTCGTGCTCGTCACCGAAGATGCCTTGGTCCGAGACGCCATCTCGCTCATGCGCGAAAAGGACGTCTCCCAGCTGCTCGTCACGGTCACGGCCGAGTTGCCGCTCGCGGCGAAAGAGGTCTCCGGTTCCTTGAGCGAGCTCGGAGTCCTCGAAGCGACGACGCGTGATCCCTCCGTGCTCGATCTTCGGGTGAAGGAGATCGCTGACCCCGCCATGCCGATGGTCGGCGTTGGCGTGAGCGTCAGCGAAGTGACTCGACGTCTCAGCACCACGGCGGGTGTCCTCGTCCTCGATGGCGGGCATCCGGTAGGGGTCCTCACGCGCAGTGACTTGCTCAGCTTCCTTGAACGAAAGAGTGATCGATGACTGGATTCAACACCCGAGCCGTGCACGTTGGCTCGGAACCAGATGCGGTGATCGGCGCGGTCAATCCGGCGGTCTTCCTCACGTCGACCTACGAACAGGACGCGGTCGGGGTTGTGCGGTTCTCCGACTACGCGCGCGGCGACAACCCCACCCGCTCGGCCCTCGAAGCGTGCCTCGCGAACCTGGAGGAGGCGCGACACGGGATCGCGTTCGCCTCGGGGCTCGCCGGCGAAGACGCTCTGTTGCGCACACTCGCCCCGGGCGACCACGTCATCTTGGGCGACGACGCTTACGGCGGCACCTACCGACTGCTGACGCGGATCTTCGGCGCCTGGGGCGTGAGCGTCACGTCGGTCGATCTCCACGACGCCAAGGCGCTCCGCGAAGCCTTCAAGGAGTCGACGAGGATGCTCTGGGTCGAGACGCCCAGCAATCCGATGCTGAACGTCGTGTCCATTCGCGCGCTCGCGGAGGTCGCCCACGAGCACTCTGCGCTGCTGGTCGTCGACAACACGTTCGCTACACCGTACCTGCAGCGCCCGCTCACCCTCGGGGCGGATGTGGTCGTTCATTCGACCACGAAGTACGTCGGCGGCCACTCCGACGTCATCGGCGGGTTCGTCGCGACGAACAACGACGAGCTCGCAGCACAGGTGCGCTTCCACCAATACGCGATCGGCGCCGTACCGGGCCCGCTCGACTGCTATCTGCTGCTGCGCGGCCTGAAGACCTTGGGTATTCGGATGGATCGCCACTGCGCGAATGCGAGCGCCATCGCCGAATTTCTCGTCAACCACGCGGCCGTACGCGACGTGTACTACCCCGGTCTCGCCAGCCACGCCGGCCACGACGTCGCGCGTACGCAGATGAGCAACTTCGGGGGCATGGTGAGCTTTACCGTTCGCGGCGGAGTTGATGTCGCGAGAAAGGTCTGTGAGTCGACGTCGGTCTTCATACTGGCGGAGTCGCTCGGCGGCGTCGAAAGCCTGATCGAGCTGCCGTCCGCGATGACCCACCTCTCGACATCGGGTTCGACGCTCGAGCCGCCCGCCGATCTCATCCGTCTGAGCGTCGGCATCGAAGACATTGACGACCTGCTCGCCGACCTCGAGCGCGCGCTTTCGATCTAGAGGGTCACCGCGTCGAGCATGGCGAGCGAGAGGTCCCAGAGCTTCTCCGCGCTCTCGAGATCGAGCGCCCACGGATTGACCCCGCCGCCGTAGGGCTCGGGAGTGTCGGTGACCTCAGCCTCGTGGCAGTCCTCGAAGTAGCGACCACCAACACCCTCGAGCAGCGGCGACGCCGCGAGGAGCACCGAGGTGGCAGCGCCTTGCTCGGGGGTCTTGCGAAGCTCGACGGGGGTCTGCATCCTTCCGACGTGGCGCTGCAGGTTCGTCGGAATGGCGCCGGGGTTCATGGCGTTCGCCGCGATCCCTTCGTCGATCCAGCGTCGGGTGATCTCGACGGCGTGCAGCACGTTCGCCGTCTTCGACTGCCCGTACGCCGACCACGGGTCGTAGGCGCGGCGCTCGTAGTCAATGTCGTGGAAGACGACGGGAGAGAAGTGATGCGCGTTCGAGCTCACCGACACGATGCGCGCGCCCTCGGCGGCAGCGAGCGAGTGGTGCAGCCATGCGGTCAGTGCAAAGTGCCCGAGGTGGTTGGTCGCGAACTGAATCTCGTGTCCGTCAAAGGAGAGCTCCAGCTCGGGCACGGCCATTACGCCGGCATTGTTGATGAGTATGTGCACGGGACCGAGCCACGCGTTGGTAAAGCTTCGGATGGACGCGAAGTCGGTGAGGTCGAGCGGAGCCACGGCGATCGCCGTGTTGCCCGTCGTCGCCAGGATGTCGCGGGCGGCGCGAGTTCCCGCCTCAAGGTCGCGCACCGCGATGGTGACCTCCGCACCCGCGTGGGAGAGCGCTCGAGCCGTTTCGAGCCCGATGCCCGATGCGCCACCGGTGACGATCGCCTTGCGGCCGGACAATTCGAGTCCTTCGAGCACTTCTGCGGCGGTCGACTCGCGCGTGAAGGGGGTAGTGATCAGCTCCATAGTGATCGAAGTGTACGCACCAGGCTCGAGAACGGCGCGCGAATTCTCAAAGTGAACGGTTCATTCACGCTCGCCCACCCAAGCGTCAGAGGGCGTAGATCTCGGCGAGGACGATCTCGTTCCCATCGGGATCTCGGAAGTACGCCTTTCGCCCCGCCTCTTCGATGACCTCGATCTCGTGGGATTCGACTCCTCGGCGTGACAGGGCCTCTAGCGCGTCGTCGAGACTCTCGACGGCGAGCACCACGTTCGCCCTCCTGCTATCCGATTCCTCCTCGACGATGAAGAGCCACGACTGGTCGTTGAGCTGCCACATCACCTCGTCGCCGCTCACGAGTACGTCGGGGGCGTGTCCGAAGAACAGCTCGTACCACTCCTCGGACGCGGCGAGCTGACTGACCGTGACGCCAACGAAGACCGACGGGATGTGCACAGCCACATTGTGCCTCGTGGTCCCTTTCACGCGGGGGTCGGCGCACGTTGCTGGGTATCGTAGATTTCGAGAAAGTTGAGGTCGCCGTGTCGAAGGTCAGCGTGGGCTCGTTTACAGTATCCGCCGACGGCTTTGGGGCCGGGCTCGACCAGAGCGCGGCGGACCCGCTCGGCGTCGGCGGACGGGCGCTGCACGAATGGATCTTTGCCACCAAAACGGGAAGATCGATGATCGGCGAATCCGGCGGCAGCGAGGGCGTCGATGATGCGTATTTTCGGCGAAACCTCGAGGGCCACGGGTCTGTCCTTATGGGTCGCAACATGTTTGGCCCGGTTCGTGGGCCGTGGGGTGCGAGCGACTGGCGCGGCTGGTGGGGCGAAGACCCGCCGTTTCATTGCCCCGTCTTCGTGCTGACCCATCATGAACGGCCGGATCTCGTCATGGGCGACACGACCTTTCACTTCGCGACGGGCGGGCTGCACGAGGCGCTCGGTCGGGCGCGCGACGCGGCCGGCGACCGAGAGGTGCACGTCGGCGGCGGCGTGTCGACGGTTCGCCAGCTTCTCGATGCGCGAATCCTCGACGTGGTGCGACTCGCGCTGGTGCCGCACCGCTTGGGGGCGGGCGAGCGGCTTATCGACGAGGCCGGTACCTGGCCGACCGGCTACGAAGCACGCGATGAGGTGGTCGGTGAAGGAGCGACGCACATCGAACTGGTGCGCAGCGCGACCACGTGAGCGATCCCGTCATCGTCGTGCGAGCGAGCGATGACGACCTCACGGCGCTCGCCGCGCTGCACTATCGGTGGCGCGTCGAGGAAGGCGGAGAGCATGGCGAGGGGAGTGGCACGTTCGATCCGCAGTTTCGGGCGTGGTACGAAGCACATCGTGCGACCCACGTGGGTTTCCTGGCGACGACGCGTCCTTCCCCTTCCACCGGCGGCTCGGTGACAGCCTTGCTCCGAGAAGCGAAACTGTCCAGTCCCATTAGTCCTCGCTCTTGTCTTCGATCTCCCACGCGTGATCAACGATGTGCCACGCGCAGCGACGTATCGCGTAGGCGACGGGCCACTTTGCGTCCGGGCCAGCGGTGCGCAATGTTGTGAGCACCACGTCGCGCTGTTCGTCCCACGGCGTGCGCGGCGCGACGCGAAATCCCATCCGTGAGCAGTAGGCGCGCTCGGCTTCGCGCACGTGATCGACGATGCGATCACGGTCACGTCCGCCCCCTCGAGGTCCACGTCGCAGCGCGGGGGGAGCATTCTCCACGACCGTGTCGAAGTAGTTCCAGCAGTCTTGGAGCACGTCGAGTTGTCGAACGAGCTCGCCGGCACTCAGTGTCGGGTCATCCCAGGGGCCGCAGACGTCGGGCGCACCGAAGTTGGTGATGGCGTTGCCTTGCGCAGTGCCGACGATGTGGAACGAGCCCGGCTGAAACGGAGCAGTGACGATCTTCGCGTAGCGATCTCGATACTCTTCGAGCGCCGCGATCGCGAGATCCGCAGATTTTGCCCGGCGGCACCAGCCCGGCCAGTCGAGAGAGACGGCAAACACGCTTCTGGTGCCCTCTTCTAAATACACGCGTGACATAGCCACGTATCCCCCTTGACCAGAAGATACTCGTCGAGGCACCCACCAGGAGTTTGCGAGGCTGGAGCAGAGCGATCCCGTGTGGACGTGGGCACCATTGCAGAAGGATGTTGCGTTCGTCACGCGACACCAAGCGCAAGAGATTGCCATGCATCATTGGGACGTCGCCCACGTCGCGGGCGACCGGCTCGAGATTGACGGGGATATCGCCAGTGACGCGATCGCCGAGCTTTTGACGGTGTCGGTGTCCAGCTGGTCCGATCCCGCGGACCCTCCGCGAGCGCCACTCAACGGGCGTCTCGGACTGTGGTGCACCGACCTCGACGAGAGCTGGACGGGGTCCGACGGCCACACCGAGGGAACCATCGCCTTCGAGCGTGGCGTCGAGGATGAAATACCGGCGCTGAAGGCGTCGAGCAGCGACCTGCTTCTCTGGCTCTACTCACGAGTCGACATCTCAGGCGACGCACAGGCCTCGGCGCTCGGCAGGCGGCTGCACGCGTTGAGTTTCACCAACTAGAGAGCGACGTCGAAAGGCGAGTGGCGTTCCCTAGAGCGCGTCGTCCCACCCTCATGTAGGCCGGATGACTCTCACGACCGAGGCTGATCATCATGGTGGCGAACACGATCGTCCAGCCAATCGTGCGAGCGAGCGTCGCATCGTCGTCGACGCCATAGTCGCCGAAGAACGTCTCGAGCGCGTCGTAGGGCAGCGTGAGTAGGCCACCCGCGAGATCGGTGGCGGGATCTCCGGCGCACAGATCGCCGAAGTCGACCACACCGACGAGGTGGCGGTCGCGATAGATCAGATTGCCGGGATGCATATCGCCGTGCAGCCACGTCGCCGGTGCATCTCGCGACGGGACAGCGCAGGCCCGTGCGAACAGCGCCGACGCGAGTGCGGTGTCGAGGTCGCTGCGAAGGGCGCCAAGACGGGTGTCGAGATCGAGCGCGCGCTGAGCAAGTGGCACGCTGCGCCAGGGGTTCATCGGAGCGTCGTCGGGCGCCCTCACATGCAGCTCGCGCAGGAACGAGGCAAGAGCGCTCGCGGACCCGAACAGCGCATCGTCGTCGACCTCGTTGCCCGAAACGCCTTCGATGAACGACGCGATCATCCAGGGCCACTCGTAGTTCGGGCTAGGTGCGCCCGGGAGAATGGGAAGAGGCGTCAAGAGGGTGACGTGGCTCGCGGCTTGCGCGAGGAAGCGCAGCTCGTTCTCCAACGGCTCGACGCCCCGCGCACGGCGCGGCACCCGCGCGACGAGGCGGTCGCCAAGCTGGTAGAGATGGTTGTCAAAGCCCTCGCCCAGTCGTCGAATCGGAAGATCGGTCAACTCGGGAAACTGTTCGGTGAAGAGCGCGCGCATCATCGCCTCGTCGACGAGAACTTCTCCGTCGGGCCACGTCACGTGATCGACGATACTGATGGCCGAAAGAGGCGTGTCGGACCGGATTCAAGGGGGTCTGGCGTTCGCGGAGTGTGGCTGAGATGATGGGGCCATGGGAGCTATCGAGACGCCCGAGCCCAGTGTGCCGGGGATCCTTCTCACCGAGTCTCGCTCGACCCGCGTCGGTCAGGCGAACGTGCGCCGGGCCCTTCCGACACGTGGACGACGGACCGTGGGCGCATGGTGCTTCGTCGACCACATTGGTCCCGCGTCGTTCAGCTTTGAGAATCGATACGACGTGGCACCGCACCCTCATATGGGGCTGCAGACCGTGACGTGGCTCTACGACGGAGCGATGGTCCACCGAGATAGCCTCGGCAGCGAGCAGTTGATCTCGCCCGGGCAGCTGAACCTCATGACGTCGGGCGAGGGCATCGCGCACTCCGAGGAGAATCCGGGCATCACCACAGGTGAGTTGCACGGTGTGCAGCTCTGGGTCGCGCTACCCGACGAGACTCGTCGCGCTGGGTCTGAGTTCGAGCATCACGAAGACCTGCCCACGTTCGGGGTTGGCACGGGAAGCGGCACCATCTTGATTGGTGAGCACCGCGACCAACGCTCGCCGGCTCGAAGTGACAGCGACCTCGTTGGTCTCGAGCTTCGCCTCGAGGCTGGTGACAGCGTGATAGATCTACGGCCCGATTTCGAGTACGCGCTCGTCGTCACGAGCGGCGTGCTGGAGACCGACGCCACGTTGGTGGAGCCCGGACACCTCGCCTATCTCGGGAGTGGTCGAGACGCCATCACCCTGACGGCACGCGACGGGACGTCGGCTCTGCTGCTCGGCGGCACGCCGTTTGACGAGACGGTGATGATGTGGTGGAACTTCGTTGCGCGCACGCAGGAAGAGATCAGTGATGCCTACGAGAGCTGGCTCAAGCACGATGAGCGATTCGGTGAAGTGAATTCGGTGCTGGCACGTATCGAAGTCGGTCCACCACCGTGGCATCTGCGACGCTGATCCAATAGCGCGAGTTCACCGTCCTCAACCTCGAGGCCGTAGGGTGTCGGGATGCATGTCGTGGTCGAGACGCTGGGGGCCACGTGGTCGCCCTTCGTGTTGGTCGCCGGACTGCTTCTTATCGGTCACGTCGCGTCGGGCGAAGGCCTTTTTCGTCTGCTCGGCGCGTGGTGCGCTCGAGCGCCCGGTGGCGGCGTGGGGCTCTTCGCACTGACGATGTTCGTGGTCGCCATCGTCACCGCAGTGCTCAACTTGGATACGTCGGTCGTGTTCATGACGCCGATCGCCCTCAGCGCCGCGCGCGCCCGGGGTACCGACGAAACGGCGTTTTTGTACGGGACAATATTCATGTCCAACTCCGCGTCGCTGCTGCTCGTCGGTTCAAATTTGACCAACTTGCTGGTCTTCGCGCGTCGCGACGAGCTGGGCGTGACTTTTGCTCGTCATATGGTGTTGCCCTGGCTCGCCGCCGTCGTCGTGACGACGCTGATCGTCGGCGCGTGGCGTTGGCGGGCGCTGCGACGCGATGGCGACCGCGAACCCGAGCCAGGCGCACCGTACGTCGTCGGTCCCGGGGTTGCCGCAGTCGGTTTCGCGATCGTCGCCATGCTCGTCATCGCACGCCCAGCGATCTGGGTGTTCATCGTCGGATTGGTCGTCGAGATGATCACGCTCGCGCGTCGTCGCGGATCGTGGCGCGACGCCGTGGTGGCGGCTACTCCTGGGACGCTCGCTGCGCTGTTCATCGTCGCGGTGGCGGTCGGTTGGTTCGCAAGGAGCTCCCACCTCACGCGGCATCTGCTGACCCACGCGAGTCTCCTAACGACGGCCCTCATCTCGGCCCTGAGCTCACTCGTGATCAACAATCTCCCTGCAGCGTCGCTCTTCGCGGCTCATGGAGTGAAGCATCCGTTCGCCCTCTTGCTCGGGCTCGACCTCGGTCCCAACTGTGCCGTCACCGGTGCGCTGTCCTCGTTGCTCTGGCTTCGGATTGCTCGCCGTCACGAACTGCGACCTTCCGTCGTGACGTTCTCCGCAGTCGGCGTGGTCATCGCCGCGGTATCCATCACGATCGGATTGACGCTGCTCTAGCGAGGCTGGTCGTTGCGCGCGTCGACGGGCCACACGCTGCAGTTGCCCACCGGGTACCACGGGGAGCCCTCGAGGGGCTGTGCGCTGGTGCTCGCCCGCAGTGCGCGAATGGTGCCACCGTGCGTGACCACGAGCATCCGCTCGCCTGGTCGCTCGTCGAGCAGTCGTTTGACGAAGAGCTGCGCGCGCGCAACCACCTCGCGAAACGATTCACCGCCATCTGCTCTCGCCTCCGGGTTCACCATGACGCGATGTTCGATCCCCGACATGGAGGGCGTGAGCTCGCCGAGTGGATGTCCTTCGAGGACACCGAAGCTGCGTTCACGGAGCAGCGGGTCGGTGGTCACCCTAAGACCGAGGACGGAACCCATGATCTCTGCGGTCTCGCGAGCCCGAACGAGATCGCTCGCGATCAGGTCGTGAAACCCCAACCCCCGCAGTGATTCCGCCGCGTATCTGGCCTGATTACGGCCCTCGGAGGTGAGCTGTGCCGCGTCGTTCTGGCCTTGAACCAAGCCCAGTTCGTTCCACGTACTTTCGCCGTGACGCACGAGCGTGATGAATGGTCCGCCGTTCGATGCCACCCATACAGGTTAGTGAGACGGTTCGAGAACGCGAAGGCGGACTCGATGTCGAGGCGATCGAAGAGAGACGCCCGTTTGAGATCGTGTCAAGTGTGCGACGCGGGTTGGGAGTCGAAATGAGGGTCTGTCGACGCCCGCGCGGCCGACGCCCGACTGATTCACAGCGTTTTCCAAAAGTGATGGGAAACGAATATTCAATAAAACAACGGAAACGCAACGTGCCTGATGTTGGTGACAGCGGAATCATTATGTTCGCCGTAACTACTATTGATTCATGTCTCTTTTGCTTCCGCCGCGAGCTCAGAAGCCGCGTGCGCGCGGGTTAACGATGGTGATCGACCATGGGGAACCGCTGGGTCACTTCACCGATCTCGTCGAGAGCCACGGAGAACACTTTGACTTCATCAAATTTGGCTGGGGCACTTCGGTCGTTACCAAAAAATTCGCGGAGAAGCTCGACGTGCTTCGTGACGCCAACATAGATTTCTATCTCGGCGGCACGCTCTTCGAGAAGTACATCCTCCAAGATCGCTTTGACGAGTTCCGCGACCTCTGCAATGGGTACGGATGTCGCTACATCGAAGTCTCGAATGGAACCATCGACATCTCCAACGACGAGAAGGCCGACTACGTGAAGCGTCTCTCCGACGACTTCATGGTGATCTCAGAGGTGGGATCCAAGGACCAGACTGCCTCGGACCTGATGTCACCGGCCAAGTGGATCAGCTACATCCAGGCGGACATCGACGCCGGGGCGGTGCTCGTGACCCTCGAGACCCGCGAAGGCGGGCGCGGAGGGATCTGTCGGTCGAACGGCGAGCTGCGATATGGCCTGATCGAAGAGATCCTCGAGTCGAAGATCGACCACAATCGCCTGCTCTTCGAGGCTCCGTCCACCACCCTGCAGGCGTATTTTGTCCAGCGTGTGGGCCCGGACGCGAACCTCGGCAACATCTCGGTTTCCGATATCGTCCCCCTTGAGACGATCAGAGTGGGACTGCGAAGCGATACCTTGCTCGATTTCGAGCCCAGTTACCGTGACCGCGATACGTTCTAGTCATGCGAGAAAGTCGTGACGTCTTTCACCTTGCCATCCCTTCGTACGACCTCGACGAAACGGTCGAGTTCTATGTCACCAAACTCGGATGCAAGCTTGCGCGGCGCTACGACGACCGGGTGACGCTCGATTTCTTTGGCGACCAGCTGGTGTGTCACCTGAGCGAGCCGCCCGAGGTGATCACACCGATGAATGAGCTGCCCATGTACCCCCGGCACTTTGGCGTGACCTTTCGAGAGCAGCGCGACTTCGATGCGGTGTACCAGCTCTGCAAACAGCGCTCGATACCGCTCTACAGCGAGGTGAGCTTGCGCTTTGAGGACAAGGTGGAAGTGCACCAAACCTTTGTTGCGTGCGACCCGGCTTCAAACCTCATCGAGTTCAAGCACTACGCAGATCATCGAATGATGTACTAATCATCGATGGATTCCTCATTATCTGAGCCTCACGCTAATTCACTGGCCACCCTGATTCGAGAGCGAGCTGGCACGCGCGGCGACGCGGTCTATCTGCTCGATGCGCGAAGCTCGCGGAGCATCAGCTACGCGGCGCTCGAAGGCTATGTCGCGGTGCGTGAACATCAGTTTCGACGCTGGGGGCTCGAGCGCGGCGAACGCGTGGGACTGGCTGTGGGCGATCCATTGACCTTTGCGGCGTGGTTTCTTGCCGCAATGTGTGGGGGCCTCTGGGTGGCGCCACTTGATCCAAGCGCGACCCAGCACACGGCGTCGATGCTCGAGCGCGGTCGCGTGCTGCGTGTGAGCGCCGTCGTGAGTGATCACGAGGCGCCGTCCGCGCCAACGTCGTTTCGCTGGCATCACGTCGGCGTGGACGACTTCGACGCGCACGAGGACAGCGAGCTCACCGCGGGCGCGAGCGAAGGGGGCGTAGTGCTCTCGTCGTCAGGCACCACGGGGACCCCGAAGGTGATTCCCCTCTCCACCTCCCATCTACTGACGACGGCGACGCTGATCGCGAAGCACCACCAGCTCGGAGAATCGGATCGAGGATTCAACCCCTTGCCGCTGTGGCACATCAACGCAGAAGTCGTCGGCCTGCTCGCGACACTGCTCGCGGGCGGGTCGCTCGTGCTCGACGAGCGCTTTCATCGAACTGCCTTCTGGCGTCTGATCGATGACTATGAGGTGACGTGGATCAACGCGGTGCCCGCCATCATTTCGCGCCTCGCCGATCCGGGCGATGACGAGGTGGCCCCGCGTCGCGTGCGCTTCGTGCGCTCCGCGTCGGCGCCCCTCGCGCCCGCACTGTTTGAGCGCTTTGAAGCGACGTGGGGACTGCCCGTGCTCCAGACCTACGGCATGACCGAAGCCGCGAGCCAGATCTGCGCCACACCCGTCGACGGAGCACGCAAGGCCGGTTCGGTGGGCGTCGCCGTGGGAGTGAACGTGCGCGTCGTCGCGCACGGAAAGACCGTGGCGCCCGGGGTGGTGGGTGACGTTGAGATCAAGGGTCCGACCGTCATCACGAGCTACGACAGCCCCGACTACGACGATCGATTTAGCGCCGATGGATGGCTGAAGACGGGCGACCTCGGCTACTTCGACGATGACTCGTATCTCTTTCTGGTGGGCCGCGATGACGACGTCATCAATCGCGGGGGAGAGAAGATCCATCCTCTTGAGGTTGAGCTCCTGCTCGCGGATGTCGCCGGCGTGCAAGCGGTCGCCGTGGTCGCCGCGCCGGACGAGGTGTTCGGGCAGGTGCCAATCGCCTTCGTCCAGCCATCGGACGAATCGGCGCTGTTCTCCATGGTCGAACTGGCAGATCTCGTCGATCGAGTGCGGAGCCGCTCGCTCGAGGTGCTCGCCAAGGCGCAGCGACCGTCGTTGGTCAAGGTCGTGCGCGAACTCCCAGTGCACGCGACGGGAAAGATCCGCAGGTCATTGCTGCGCCAGGGCGACGTCACCGTCGTCTACGAAGAGCGCCTGTAGCAGTCACCGCAGTTTCAGAGGAAGGTCATGAACTCAGTCTCCGAGGTGCAACCGAGCGGGACGCGACAACGCCTCGATCACGTGGATGCCATGCGCCCGATCAAGCAGACGGCGGTCATCTCAACCCACGCGCTCATCTACTTCTCGCCGCTCTCCACGAGTCTCGTGGCTTCGGGGATGCTCACGCTCACGCACTTCTCGCGTGACGCCTTCTTGTTCGTGTCGGCCTGCATGCTCGCCTACAGCTATCGCGAGAGCAACAAGGTCGTCCTCGGCCACTACTGGAAGCGCCGGTTCATGGCGGTCGGACTCGTCTACCTGGTGTGGTCGGTCATCTACTTCCCCGTGGCGGGGCTGAAGGACTCGACGTCGTTTCCTTATTACCGCCTGCCTATGTCGGCGGTCTTCAGCCTGTCGGGTCTGCATAACTTCCTCTTCGCGCTCGCGACCGGCTACTACCACCTCTACTTCCTGCTGGTCCTCCTGGAGTTCTACCTGCTCTTTCCGTGGATCTTCATGTTCCTTCGTCGACACGCCAGCTGGCGCATACCCGTCTTGGTCGCCTCGCTCGCCTGGCAAGTGGTCTACCCCATGGTCATCCGTCGCGGCTGGTTCGGCTTCGTCGTCACCTCGAAAGTCGAGACTCGCCTGGTCATCTCCTACCCCCTCTATCTCCTCGGAGGCGTGATTGCCGCCTTCTATCTCGAGCGCTTTCACGACTGGGTGGTGAAGTATCGAAGAGCCATCCTCATCGCAACCGTCGTGCTCGCGGCGGTGCCGCTCGTGATCGACTACTTCGCGAAGCATGGCGCACACCTGCCGATCTTGCTCGTGCCCGGCGGCAATCCCTTCGCCGCGATGGTCATCCCCTATGACGTCGGGGCGATCATCGCCGTCTACTTGTTCGGTGTGTACCTGGTGAGCCCCAAGCGCAGCGCGCGCACCCGGGCCGTCGTGGCGTCGGGTTCCGAGGCCGCGTACGGCATCTACGTGTCCCAGATCCTCTGGATTCTCTGGATGCAGCGCTGGGGACAGGAGTTCAACCTCCTCCATTCGGTGCCCTGGATCGTCACGACGCTCTTTGCGGTCGTCTTCGCCTACCTCGTGGGTTGGCTCTTCAGCGCGCTCGTCGCGCGCACGCCGCTCGCGCGCGCCGTGGTCGGGCGAAGTCAGCAACCCTGGCACACCCTGTTCTGGTGGCGGCATCATGTCGAACCCGAACAGCACCACGACTTCGGCGAGGGCCCTCTCAACCTCACGGACGAATAGCCACATCCACTTCTCCTAGTGACAATGTCGCGATTGATCCCGTCGAAAACGTGCGAGGCTCGTGCGTACGATGCGTCGAACAGCGAGCGAACGTGGCAAGACCGAAGCGCGAAAATGAACGTCAGCGGGTTCCACCTCCGCTGATCAAGAGGAGAATCCCGTCCGGCCGCGGCGCCATGGAGCAGCCCAACGTCACCCACGACGGCGACGCGCGCCTCACCCCAAGGTTCTGGCTCGCCGTTGTTCTGACCGGAGTGGCGGCGGGTCTGTTCGGGGACTTTCTCATGTGGGTCCTCGCTCTCATCGAGCGCGTCGCGTTCAACTACCACTCGGGCAGCTATCAAGCCGCGGTGGCGGCGGTCTCCGAGGAGCGCCGCATACTGTCACTCGTCGCCGCCGGGTTGTTTGGCGCGGGCTCCTGGTATCTCATTCGTCGATACCTCAAGGGTGAGCGCTCGGAGATCGACGAAGCGGTGTGGAGCGGCGATGGCGAACTGTCGATACGCCGGAGCCTGCTCACGTCCATCGTGTCCGAAGTCGTCGTGGGTGCGGGCGCCTCGATCGGACGCGAGGCGGCCCCCAAACTGATGGGCGGTGCGTCGGGCTCGGTGATCGCGAAGTGGTTCTCGCTGACGCCCGCTCAGAAGCGGCTGCTCGTGGCCTGTGGCGGCGGGGCGGGCCTCGCGGCCGTCTACAACGTGCCGCTCGGTGGAGCCCTCTTTACCGCGGAGGTGCTCTGCGGCAGCTTCGCCTTGCCCGTGGTGTTTCCGGCACTCGCCACGTCGCTCGTGGCGACGTGCGTGGCGTGGATCTATCTCCCGTCCGGTCCGACGTATCCGGACATTCCGACCTTTCGCTTCAGCGCGTCGCTCATGATCTGGTCCCTGCTCGCGGGCGTCCTCATCGGCGTGCTCGCGGTCGGGTACGTGCGCCTCATTGGCTGGGTGGCGCACCGACGGGCGAAAGGCGCCCACATCTTTTGGACGATGCCGACCGCCTTTCTCGTGGTGGGCGTGCTCGGACTCTGGTACCCCCAGCTGTTCGGGAACGGCAAAGACATGGCTCACCAGGCGTTCCTTGGCATCGGCAGCATCGGACTCCTTTTTGCGCTCTTCGCCCTAAAGCCGCTCGCTACCTCGCTCACGCTCGGCAGCGGTGCGGCGGGAGGCCTCTTTACCCCGTTCCTCTCGACGGGCGCCATGCTGGGGGCCTTCCTCGGCGCGCTGTGGGTTCATCTGTGGCCGGGCACGCCGATCGGGGCGTTCGCCATCGTGGGCGCGGCGGCGATGATCGGCGCATCGATGCAAGCCCCGCTCGCGGGGCTGGTGCTCGTGCTCGAGCTCACCCACAGCGGCTTTGACATCATGGTGCCCATGATGGCGGCCACGGTGATCGCGACCCTCATCGTGCGCCAGATCGACGGCTATTCGATCTATTCGGCCCGCTTGCCCGAGCGTGACCCGGTAGAGGAGACCTGAGCGGAATCTGCGAGGGTGCGGGCTGTCAGAATGGAGGGGTGCAGTGGCTCTCTCCCCGGGGTTGCGATGACTGACGTCGCGCTCATCGTTCGCCCCGCTGAGAGCGACGACTGGCCGAAGCTGCGAGCAATTCGCCTGGAAGCGCTGAGCGATGCGCCTGAGGCGTTCGGCTCGACCTACGCCGTCGCGGCCAAGCTCTCGAACGTCCAGTGGCGCTCCATGATCGAACGCACGCGGTACTTCCTCGCCGAACGAGACGGATATGTCGTGGGCATGGTCTCGGGGGGGCTCAACGATCGCCATCCGGGGACGCACTGGCTCTATGGCATGTACGTCACTCCGAGCGCACGAGGCACCCAGACCGCCTCACTGCTGGTCGAGGCCGTGGCGGCGTGGGCCCGAAGCGATGGAGCGACCGAGCTCTACCTGCACGTCACGTCGATCGCCGAGCGGGCTCGGGCCTTCTACGCGCGGGTCGGCTTTGTCGCGACGGGCGTCAACTTCGGGATGGATCGAGACCCGCAGCTCATCATGATGACGCTCAAGAAATCCCTCATTGATGAGTGAGCTACGCGTTGCCAACGTGGACGCCTGGTCGCTGCACGACCTGCGTCGGCGAGTCCTGCGCGGCAACGACCCCCACAGCGATGTCGGCTTCGAGGACGACGACGCGCCGACCTCGCGTCACTTCGTGGGCCTGTTGGATGACCGCATCGTCGCCAGCGCATCGTTCTTTTTGGTCGCTGCGCCAATTCGAGCGGAGCTCGTGAGCTACCAACTCCGCTCGATGGCGGTGGACTTCGACGTGCAGGGCCAGGGTTTTGGTGCGGTGATGCTCGCGACCGCTGAGGACGTTCTTCGTGGCCTCGGTGCGCAGCAGCTGTGGGCGAACGCGAGGGACGTGGCGCTCGGGTTCTACGTGGCAACCGGTTGGACGCTGATTGAGGGGAGCGGGAACCTGAGTCCGCTGTCCAACCTTCCCCACACCCGTATCGTCAAGCTGCTCACCGTCCCGTGAGATGCGCCCATCCGCCTCGCAACTTTTATTAGGTTTGACTGATGCGCAAATACGTGATTCTGCTCGTCGTGCTCATTGTCGCGGGTGGGGTCGCCCTGGCGTACCCGCACCTGCACCAGTCGCCGAAGTCGGCGGCGGGCGCGACGACCACGACCACGACCACCACGACGACCGCGCCGACGTACCCGACCGCTCCGCTGACGGGCCTGCCGGATCCGGGCGGGGCCGCGCTGCAGCGCCCGGCGCTCACGGTCAAGATCGAGAACACGCCCGAAGCATTGCCGCAGTGGGGCATCGCCCAAGCGGACGTCGTCTACGAAGAGATCGTGAACGGCGGCATCACCCGCCTCGCCGCCGTCTTCAACTCCCAGGCACCCGCGAAGATCGGCCCCGTTCGCTCGGTGCGCCCGACCGACACGCAGGTGGTCTACCCGCTCGGCGGGATCTTCGCGTATTCCGGGGGTGCCCAGTACGCCATCAACAGCATCGAGACGGCTCCCGTCAAGCTGATCGACGAGGATGCCGCCGGCAACGCCATGTTCCGCGACCCCGATCTCGAGGCGCCCCACAACTTGTTTGCTCGCGGCCCCCAGCTGTTCGCGTTCAAAGGCACGCCGACGCCCCCGCCCGCGCTCTTCAGCTACCGTTCGCCCACCGCCGCCGCTGTGGGCGCGCCGGTCACCAGCTTCGTCGTGCCATTTCCGAGCATCTACCCCGTCACCTGGACCTGGGACACGGCCACGAGCTCCTGGGACCGGACGCTCTTTGGTCAACCCGACGTCACCGGCACCGGTCAGCGCGAATCGCCGAAGAACGTGATCGTGATGTACGTCAACTACGTGAACGGGATCGGGACGATGAACTCCTACGCCAATCTCCAGGGGTCGGGCGTCGCGATGATCTTTAGTGGCGGCAAGGAGATCGTGGGCACCTGGTCGAGGGGGCCGTCCATGGCCGACGTCATTCAGTACAAAACGTCGTCCGGGGCGACGGTTCGCCTGACGCCCGGACAGACCTGGGTCGAGCTGTTGAACGACGGGGTGGCACTCAGCATCAAGCGCTAGCGCCTCTCGAGGGGACGTATGGTACGAGTGGCCGACCTAAGGAGGGCTGTGACTTACCGCGAGGAACTGATTGACCTGCCCGACGGACGCACGCTGGAAGTGGCGACGCTCGGTACCCCGAGCGGCGCGACCATCTTCTTTCATCACGGCACCCCGGGCACGACGAGGGCGCTCAAGATGCTCGAGCCCCTGCTCGAGCTGGGCGACTTCTATCTCGTGACGGCGTCTCGCCCCGCCTACGGACGCTCTTCACGCGACGAGAGCCATCAGGTCGCGTCCGCGGTCGAGGACGCCAACGCGGCGCTCGCGCACGTCAACCGCAAACGCCACGTGGCCCTCGGCTGGTCAGGCGGGGGACCTCGGGCGCTCGCCAGTGCCGCGCTCGACCCGACCTGCGTCGGTGCGGTCGCGGTCGCGAGCGTCGCACCCGCAGACGTGGACTTTGACTGGACCGAGGGCATGGGACCAGAGAACGTGGCGGAGTTCGAGCTCGCACAAAAGGGAGGCGCCGCCTACGAGGAGTACATGGAAGCGACGGGCGCGGCGATCGCCGCGCTGAGCGCCGACACTCTCTACGACGTGATGGGCGGGCTCTTCCCGGAGGTCGATCGTCGAGCACTCGCCAACGAGCAGGAACGTGCGACGTTCGTGGAGTCCATGACGTACGGATTCGCAAACGGATGGCGAGGGTACTTCGACGACAACGTCGCCATGATCGAGCCTTGGGGATTTGACGTCACGAGCATCGACAAGCCCGTGCATCTGTTCTACGGAGACGCCGATCTGATGGTTCCGCCCGCGCACGGTGCGTGGCTGAAGACCCACGTTCCCAAGGCCGTCACTCATCACCGCTCCAGCGAAGGCCACATCTCGATCGTGTCGGAGCACTTCGAAGAGCTCGCGGAGACTCTCGCCGACCTGTGGACCTGAGATGACACGCATCGCCAATCTCTACGGACCTGAGGCCACCTTCCTCGGGGTGCCCGCCGCCGATCCCGACGTCCCCGGAGAGTGGATCGAGGCCGCGGCTGCCATCATCGGGGCGCCCTTTGACGGGGGAACCTCGCACCGGCCCGGCGCGAGATTTGGGCCCCAAGCCATCCGCACGACCGACTACCTACCCCACGACGGCATGCGCCCCTCGCTGGCGCTCGGGCTCGACCCCTTGACCGAGCTCGGCGTGGTCGATCTCGGCGACGTGGAGATGCCCTCGGGAGAGACCGAGCGCTCGCTCGCGCGACTGGAGGACCGTGTCGCCATGGTGGCACGCCAGGGGGTCATTCCCATCGTGCTTGGCGGGGATCACACCATCGCGCTGCCCGACGTCACTGGCGTCGCGCACCACGCCGGCTTCGGACGGGTTTCGATCATCCACTTCGACGCGCACGCCGACACCGGCAACACTCAGATGGGCTCACTGTACGGTCACGGCACGCCGATGCGCCGTCTCATCGAGTCGCGCGCCTGCCGGGCCGATCGATTCCTTCAGATCGGACTGCGGGGCTACTGGCCCGAGCCCGAGACCCTCGACTGGATGGCGGCGGGCGGCATGCGCTCTTTCGAGATGTCCGAGATCGTCTCGCGCGGCCTTGACGCGGTGCTCGATGAGTCCTTGGAGATCGCCATGGACGACTGCGACGCGGTGTTCCTCTCGATCGACGTCGACGTCGTCGACCCGGGGTCCGCTCCCGGGACGGGCACGCCCGAGCCGGGAGGCCTCACGAGTCGACAGCTGCTCGACGCGGTGCGGCGCATCGCCATGAGCGTGCCGGTCGCTGGCATGGACGTGGTCGAGGTGGCCCCGCCCTACGATCACGCCGAGATCACGGCCTACCTCGCCAATCGGGTGGTCCTAGAAGCGCTCGGCTGGGATTGCCTGGCGACGACGTGGCGAGCGTGGTGAGCCGAATCGCCAACCGAGCGATCCACTGCTGCAGCGCTAGTCGCGCATCGAGGCGAGGATCTCTTCGACCATCTCGTCCGTGGTGTTCGGATGCAGGAACGCCATTCGAGCGACCGTCTCGCCTTCCCACTTGGTGGGCGTGACGAAAGCGATCTGGCGGCTGAGCAGCGACTGGCTCCACTCGTTGTAGCGCTCCGCGTCCCAGCCCTTGCGTCGAAAGAGGACGATCGAGAGACTCGACGGGCGCACCATCTCGAGGTCGTCGCTCGCTTCGATCAAGCGCTCGGCGCGCTGGGCGAGGTCGATGGCGCTCTGGACCGCCGACTGGTAGGCGGCCGTGCCGTTGGTGACGAGTGAAAACCAGAAGGGCAGGCCCCGCGCTCGACGCGAGAGGTGGATGCCAAAGTCCGACGGGTTCCATTCGTAGTTCTCGTCGCTGCCTTCGTGGAGCACGTCGAGATAGCTGGCTTGCTGGGCGAGGACCTTGCGCGCGACGGTCGGATTGCGATAAATCAGGGCGCAGCAGTCGAGTGGCGCGAAGAGCCACTTGTGGGGATCGACGATGAAGCTGTCGGCGTGTCGGATGCCGCTCAAGAGATGACGGTGCGACTCGGAGAAGATCGCGGCACCTCCGTACGCGCCATCGATGTGGTACCAGAGGTCGTGCTCGCGCGCGTAGCTGCCGAGCCCTTCGAGGTCGTCGATGATGCCCGCGTTGGTGGTTCCGGCCGTCGCGATCACGCCCACCACCGTGTCGGGGTGGGGGTCCCCGGCGAGTGCCGCCTCGAGCGCACCGCGGGTGAAGCGGTGGTCGTCGGTCTCAACGACCAGCATGTCGACGTCGAGCACGTGTAGCGCCTTGCCGACGCTCGAGTGCGCGTCGCTCGAGATGGCAAAGCGCAGCTCGTGCGGATTGAGGTGCGCGTTCTTGGCGCGGGCCACGTCACGGCCGACCGTGAGGCTCGAGAGGTTGCCGATGGACCCGCCGGCGACGAACGCGCCGCCCGAGCCCGACGGGAGGCCCGCGACGTCGGCGATGTAGCCAAGCGCTTGGTTCTCTGCGACGACGACGCCGCTCGATTCGAGCCAGCTCGTGCCGTTAAGACCCGAGCAGGCGACGACCATGTCGAACAAGAGGGAGTTCTTGGTCGGGGCGTTCGGAATGAAGGCGAGGAAAGCGGGCGAGTCGATCGAGACGACGGCCGGCGCGAGAGTGGTCTTGAAGAACTCCAGCACTTCTTCTGGATCGTGGCCCTCCACCGTGATGAGCGTGTCCAGCTCTTTCATCGGAATTTCCATCTGGCTGCCGTAGTCGAGCGGCACCGGATCGAGCGACAAGCGCTCCCGGCAGTAGTCGAATACGGCGTTGGTGAGCTCCGGGTCGTAGTCAAACATCGGGTGCCCCATTGCACGTCCTTTCCCAATAGCCCCTCGCTATCGTACGGGCTCAAACGTTCTCTTACGGTCGCGCCTTCATTCAGTGATATATCCCTCAAGTAGCATCCCGTCATGGCATTGCACCGTGTCGGCTATCTCGGTCCTGAGGGCTCCTTTTCGAACCAAGCAGTCAACAGCCTGGCGCGCGTCGAGCCTGTGGCGTCTCCCTCCATCGAAGACCTGCTCAGCGCGGTCGCCACGGGCGAGCTGGATGAAGCGCTGGTGCCGATCGAGAACTCCCTCGAGGGCACCGTCTCAGCGACCATCGACGGCCTCGTCTTTGACTACGACCTCGTCATCCTTCAAGAGATCGTGCTGCCGATCCACCTGCATCTTCTGGCCCGTCCGGACGTGGCGCTGGAGGACGTGAAGAGCGTGCGCAGCTACGTGCACGCGCTGGCCCAGGTGCGCGGCTTCGTCCACGAACGAGGGCTGGAGACAGTCCAGACCACCTCGACCTCCCAGGCCGCTCGCGACGTCGCCGAATCGAGCGAGCCCTGGGGTGCGGTCGGAAGCTCGCTTGCGGGAGAGCTCTTTGGACTGAAGGTGGTGGCGGCCGACATCGAGGACCATCCGGACAACGCCACGCGTTTCGTGCTCGTTGGCCGAGATGCGGTCGCCGCCCCCACCGGACACGACCGCACGACCATCGTTTGCTTCCAAGACGCCGACCGCCCAGGCACCCTCTTCGCCATGCTCGGCCGTTTCGCGGCGCGTGACATCAACCTGACCAAGCTCGAAAGCCGTCCGACCAAGCAGGCGCTCGGTGACTACTGCTTCGTCATCGAATTCGAGGGGCACGTGGCAGATGACGTCGTCGCGGACTGCCTCGCAGACTTGCAAGCACACCTCGCCACGGTGAAGTTCCTCGGCTCGTATCCCGTCACCGGCGAAGGGGCGAGCGATCGCCGCGAGGAGGTGGCTGCAGCTCGTCGATCCGCGGCCGCCTGGATCGAGTCGATTCGCGCGCGAGTTCGCGCGAACTAGCGGGCCGCGCCGTGCCGTTGGGGCGCGCTGTCGTGCTCCCTAGGATCACTGCGAGTGCACGGGGACATATGGGAAGGAGAGCGCCATGACCTATGACTATGAGGTTTCTGACCGAGTGCCGGCTCCGCGCGACGTGGTGTATGCGGCGTGGATCTCGTCGGACGGGCACTCCGCGATGACCGGGAGCGCCGCGCACGTCGACCCCCGCGAAGGCGGCGACTTTGACGCCTGGGACGGCTACATCCACGGCGTCACGTTGACGCTCCAGCCCTTCACCCGGATCGTCCAAACCTGGCGCACCCAGAACTTCACCGATGAGCACGTCGACTCTCAGATCGAGGTTCTCTTCGAAGGAGACGGGGACGAGACTCTGGTGCGCGTGCGCCACTCGAACGTGCCCGACGATCAGCTGGGCTACGAGAACGGCGGGTGGCAGCAGAGCTACTTCGATCCCATGAAGGCGTACTTCGCGGCGCAGTGACACCCCCGCGTTGGTGCTGAATCGCTAGACGCGCTCGAGCGTGGTGAGAGCCTCGTAATCCTTCTGCGGACCAACGACGCGCCAGCGCTCTTCCATGAGGTCCGCACTCTTGGCAACGGTGGTGATCTCGTAGCGATCGAGATTGCAGACGTGCGTGTCGATCGAGGTGCCGTCGGAGAGGTCGAGATCGATGAAGTGGTGACCGTCCATGAACGCAACCGTGAGGCGATCATCGTGCAGCGCGTAGGTGAGCCGGCGAGAGGAGGATCCGCGGTAGGGGCCGAGCGCCATCTCCCCGTGCTCTTCGAAATGCAGCACCGCGTCGGACTCGCCCGAGAGGACGAAGGTGGCTATGCCGACAAACGTGCCGCGATCGCCATCGCGATAGTCCGTGACGTCGCGTCGAACGTGCCACGTGCCAGAAAGGAAATGCATCGTCTCGGCGGCGTCCATCAACTTCATTATGACGCCACTCGTCGCGCCCATCGCGTGACGCCCGTCCGGCAGGGCCGAGAGGTCCGTCGATCGCGAGCTGAGACCTTGGCGGAGGGAGTGGGATTTGAACCCACGGTGGGCAAGCCCACGCCGGTTTTCAAGACCGGTACATTCGGCCGCTCTGTCATCCCTCCGGGGACCACACTACTTGAGGGGTCTAGGAACTCTTCTTGTGGGCCCGGTGGCGCGCGGCCACGTCGAGGACGACTTTGCGCAGTCGCACCGACTTGGGCGTGACCTCGACGGCTTCGTCCTCGGCGATGAATTCGAGCGCCTGCTCGAGCGAGAAGATCGTGGGCGGCGCGATTCGTTCCGTGTTGTCACTTCCCGAGGCGCGCATGTTGGTGAGCTTCTTCTCCTTGGTCGGATTCACGTTCATCTCTTCGGAGCGCGCGTTCTCGCCCACGATCATGCCTTCGTACACTTCGACGCCCGGGCCGACGAACAGCACGCCGCGCAGCTCGAGGTCGAGCAGAGCGTTGGCGGTCGTATCGCCGCGGCGGTCGGCCACTAGCGTGCCCTTTTGACGCAGGCGGATGTCGCCGTACCAGGGCTCGTAGCCGTCTGAGGTCGAATGCATCATCCCCGAGCCGCGGGTCTCGGTCATGAACTCGGTCCGAATGCCGACGAGTCCGCGCGCTGGAATGCGCCACTCGAGTCGCACCCAGCCGGTGCCGTGGTTGACGAGGTCGAGCATGGTGCCCTTGCGTGTCGCGAGCAACGTCGTGACCGCGCCGACGAACTCCTCGGGCGCGTCGATGGTGACGTGCTCCATGGGCTCGTGCAGCTTGCCGTTGATGGTGCGCGTGACGACTTGGGGCTTGCCGATCGTGAGCTCGAAGCCCTCGCGGCGCATGGTCTCGATCAGAATCGCGAGTTGCAGCTCGCCGCGGCCCTGCACTTCCCAGGCGTCGGGGCGATCCGTCGGCAGCACCCGCAGCGAGACGTTTCCGACCAGCTCCTTGTCGAGTCGGTCCTTCACCATGCGCGCCGTCAGCAGCTTGCCTTCAGTCCCGGCGAGCGGAGACGTGTTGATGCCGATCGTCATCGACAGGCTCGGCTCGTCCACGTGGATCGGCTCGAGGGGGACTGGGTTCTCTGGGTCCGCGAGCGTCTCGCCGATGGTGATGTCCTCAAAGCCCGCCACGGCCACGATGTCGCCGGGCCCGGCGCTCTGGGCGGGGACGCGCTCGAGCGCCTCGGTGATGAAGAGCTCGGTGACCTTCGCGTGCTCGACGGTGCCGTCGATGCGACACCACGCGATGCGCTGGCCGCGTTCCAGGGTGCCGTTCACCACGCGACAGAGCGCGAGTCGACCGAGGTAGGGCGACGCGTCGAGGTTGCACACGAGCGCCTGAAGGCCGTGGCCCTCTTCGAACTCGGGGGCGGGAACGTAGTCGACGATCGTCTGGAAGAGCGGCGTGAGATCGCCGGAGGTGACCTCCGGGTCGAGGGAGGCCCAGCCCTCGCGGGCGCTCGCGTAGAGGATCGGGAAGGAGATCTGGTGTTCATCGGCGTCGAGGTCGAGAAAGAGGTTCTCGACCTCTTCGACGACTTCGGCGACCCGTGCGTCGGGTCGGTCGACCTTGTTGATCACGAGCACCACCGGCAGGCGCTTTTCGAGGGTCTTGCGCAGCACGAACCTGGTCTGGGGGAGCGGTCCTTCCGCCGCGTCCACCAGAAGGATCACGGCGTCAACCATCGCGAGGCCGCGCTCGACTTCGCCGCCGAAGTCAGCGTGGCCGGGGGTGTCGATGATGTTGATCGTGAGCCCGTTCCACTTGACCGCCGTGTTCTTCGCGAGGATGGTGATGCCCTTTTCGCGCTCAAGGTCGCCCGAGTCCATGACCCGGTCGGTGATCTCCTCGTGGGCCGTGAAGGAGCCCGTCTGGCGGAGCATCTTGTCGACGAGCGTGGTCTTTCCGTGGTCGACGTGAGCGATGATGGCGATATTTCTAAGGGATGTGCGTAGCGACATGACTGAACCACGCTAATCGGACGGGGGGCGTCGGCCTCTCAAGCGGCGCGAGCGAGGTGCTGGCGCTGGTTCGCCACCGCCGTGCGCACGAGGTCGCGGGCGCCCGCACGAAGATCGATCATCGTCCCGTCGACGCTCAAAACAACACCAGCTTCGGGCCACAGACCGATGATTCGAGCAGCCGACGCTCCATTCTCGTCGGCGAGCGCGTCAATGGTGAGGTCCGCGCGAAGGCCGGGACCGGCGCTCTTGCCCGGTGCACCCGAGCGCACCCGCATCAGTATTCGATGTTGCGAGGAGGTTACGACGAGATCGCGACGTCCCCGCAGCGTGGTGCGTGCGCGCGCGACGTCGTAGTAGGCGTCGCTCGTCGCGATCGACCACGGATGGTCGAGACTCTCCGCCGCCTCGGCCAACTGGGTAGCCCAGTTGGCCGCCTCCGCGCTCACGAGTCCGAGCACGGCGGGCGAGCAGGTCGCCAGGTACCACGCGAGGGACCCGGCACGCGCGTAGCCAGCGGCGTAGCGCAGCAGATGCTCGGCGACCTCGGATTCGACGGCGTCGAAGCGCGTGAGCGACGGGTCGAGCGTCGTACGTCGCAACGCCGCGTTACCGATGACGCGCCGCGCGGTGGCGGGTGACCAGCGGAACGGTCCGGACGCTCGACCACCACGCTCGACCATCCACGCGTCGAGACGCCGGTGATCATTCAAGGGCACGGCACGAAAGCGGGCCGACAGTGACCGCCGGTGATCGTCCGTCAGCGCGGCCGGCTCGCTCGGCGCCTCGTCAATCAGGCGATTCAAGATGTTCCTCGAGAGGCGTCGGTGCGTGAGCGTGGTCATGCAGCCGACCGCATTCGCTCGAGCGAGGAAAGGACCTCCCCGACGGAGCGCTGGAGCAGCTCATCATCGACGTCCGTGCTCCAGAGCTCTCCGGTCGCCGTGGAGAACATCGACGTTCGAAGGGGAGCGATCGAGGTGCGCAGCGTCTGGACGAGGGCGTGGTAGCGCATGACCCGTTCGGCGCCCTCGGCGAGCGGCGACGTCGTCACGTCGAGGAGCGCCACCGAGGCGACTTCCCCGGTGGTCGTGCCGACCATGAGATCGACCACGTCGCGCAAGACCACGTTGCCCCCCGCCAGCCTCTGGTACGCCCGAAGTGACGTGCGCGGGAGCCAGCGATTCGAGAGTGGACCGAGGGAGCGTTTGAGGGTGACCCAATGGGCGGTCAGGTCCGTCGAGAGCCGGGCGAGCTCATCGGCGTCGAGTCGGTCGACGACATCGGTGAGCACCGTGCGGCCGACTTCGGCACGCCACGCGACCAACAGTTCGCTACACACGTCTGCGATCTCGACCCCGGCACTCATGAGTCGAAGCGCCTGGTTTATGAGGATGCCGCGCACCTGTCCCAGGGGAGCCACCTCGGGGTCGAAGACGGGCGGGCCATCTCGAAGCGACGAGGCGCGCACGATGAATGGTTCGCTCACCAGCCCCGGTCCGAGGAGCTCGTAGATGCCGTCTTCGAGCGTGGCGCGCAGTCCGGCCGCGGCGCTCGCGTTGGCGAGCGGTCGGTTCGCACGTTCGCCTCGCAGAACGTCCATGACGTTGAAGGGAGATGCGTCCAACACAGAGGTCATGTATCGAGTGTGACGCCACGCTGTGACACCAGCGCTAGCGTGAACACATGTTTGTCGCCGTGTTTTCGGTCTTTGTGGCGGCGGTGGTCGTGCTCAGTGTGCTGACCGTGCGCTGGGCCATTCAGCGCGACCGCGCACGCCGACGCTAGCTATTGCGGTTCGCTCTCGTTCGCGTTCTTGTCCCGCACTCGTAGACGCGCCTCGAGTTCGTGCACGGTGCGGTCGAGATCAGCCACCGCGCGTTCGATGACGGCGAGTCGATCCTTTAGTGTCTCGTCCACCCGTTGATCGACGCGCTTGTCCACCTGTGCACTGAGCCGCGAGTCGAGCGAATCGACGATGGGCTGGGTGATCTGCTTGATGCGGGCCTTCAGATCATTCGCCTTGTTGTCGCTGGAATCTGACGTATCGCTCATGGGCCAAGACTACGTTGAGGGCGGCGGGCAGTACACGCCAGCGTTGAACTGCAGGGTGTTGAACTGCCCAGCCCAGGGAGGATTCTCGAGCGTGGTGGCCTCGTTCTCGAGCGTGGACAGCGGCGAGCACACGGCGTCGAACGTGATGAAACCGCGTACGTTGCTTCCCGTCGCTCCCGTCACCGGAACGGGGCCACCCCCGCCGAAGGCGAGTGCAATGAAGACGGGCATCGAGACCGAGGAAAGCTGATAGTTGCGGTACTCGGACTGGGAGGCGTAGACGGCCGCGTTCAGATCGGGATCGACCGAGTCGATGCCGGCTTGCCAGCCCTTCAAGATGGAAGACCAGTAGGTGGCGTAGGTCGCGAGCGTTGCGCTCGACGCGCCACCCGGCGCATCAAGGCCAGAGTGATTGTCGGGATAGCCCTCGGGGTCAAGGACCACCCAGTCGGGGCTGAGACCAACGCCAAGGCTGCGGTAGGACGCGATCTGGGTGGCGACCCAGACGCCTGCGTCGAACCCGTGCGTGTAGAAGTTCGATGCGGTGAGGGGCTGGCCGGCGAGAGGTCCGCTCACGGTCCAAAAGGACAGCCACGTGACTCGCTTGTGAGAGTTGTAGATCGCTTGACCAAGGAGGAAGTCGGGGGACTCTTCAATGTTGGTTGTCCCGGTGAATCCGACCCACGGTGCAGAGCGCGTGCCGAGTCCTCCGGTCTCAGAGATGATGGGCCAGCCGCTGGTGATGGCGCTCGACCAGTCGGTGGCAGGGATGGCGTAGACCCCAACTCCCTCAGGGGGCGGCGAATTGACGCCCGCCGCGTACAGTGTCAGCTGTCCGTTCAACTGCAATCCCGCGACGATGTTTCCGACGGTTCGCGCCGAACTGCCAGCGGTCACCGAGACGTTCGTCGCGGTCCATGAGGTAGAGCCGACGGGATTGGTCAGCACGAACAGGTCGCCCCAGTTAGAAGCTTGGCCAGCCACTGCCACTTCAGACGGTGTCACCTCGACCGTCAGTGTCCCGCTCAGCGGAGGCGCGCCTGACGCTTCTGAGGTGATGTTGGCGTAGTTCCACAGCTGCTGGGCACCCGGCTCGGATGAAAGATTCTGCGCGGTAAAGAGATCAACGTTCCCGCTCGCCGTCAGCGCTGCAAGGTCGATCGACGAGACGCTCGTGCCGAGTGCGAGCGTACCGACGACCGTGGGTGCACCCGTCGTCGTTGTTAGGTTCGTGGTCGTCCAGGAGTTGAGCGCCGTCCCCGAATTGGTCACGACCTCGACGTCCCCATTGTTGAGAATCGTGGCGAAGCTTGGCGTTGTGCCCGGCACCACCACGGGATCACTCGCGAAGCCCGTCGCGACCGTAGGCGCGGGCGGCTTGGTCGTGGTCGTCGTGGTCGTCGTGGTGGTTGTGGTCGTCGTCGGTTTGGTCGTGGTGGTGGTCGTCGGTTTGGTCGTGGTAGTCGTGGTGGTTGGGGTGGCGGAAGGATGGGAGGTCGAGCCAGCCCGCTCGATTGTCGTCGCGGTCATGAAGGCGGCCGAAGTCACCGGCGTCGATGCCGTCACGCCCGCAGGCGAGTAGCTCACCGTCGTGGCATTTTGGTTGTAGACGGGCACCGGCTCGCCGGTCACCCACGAGAGCGTCAGCACTTCGATCGCGTTGGTCGCCGTGCGATACGCGACGGTCGCGGTCGAGCCATCCACCTGCACGCTCGGAAGACCAATGGACGCCACAACACCGGTCAGCGCACTGAGATCGGTCGTCACGTAGGGTCGCCACGGTGTCCCGAAGTGAAGTCGCGCCCAGGCCGGCGTGTCGGGGTTGTTCGGCGTGAGGAGCTCCACGTGTCCGGTCGTGTCAACGTACAGGACGTCAAGGTTGTTCGACGGGTCGAAGAAAGGTATGGGATCGGCACCGGCCGTGGGTACGTCATTGTGGGTCGTGTAGTCGAGCCAACTGGTGGCGCCGGCAGAGGTCTGGAGATAGCGGGCGAGATCGCCGGTGTTCGTGCGATACGCGATCACCCCTTCGGTAGCGTCGCTCGCGCTGTGCGGTCCGCCGAGCATGGTGGTCGTGTTCAGGTGCGATTCAAGCGACACCGCGTTCCAGGGTAACGGCGCGACGCCAGTGTCGACGAACTGATAGAGCGGCAATCCGGTCGCCGTGGGAGCCGTCGTCACGCCGTGCGACGCACTCGTCGCAACGAGCGCACTCGCGACGAGAATCAATCCAATCAGCGTCAATCGTGCAAACTTCACTTGCGTCCTTACGTGGGCGACACGCCCAATCTGATGCCGACCCTCACTGTTAAAGTTTAGGTTCGACGTTTCCGCACACTGAGTCAGACGTGGTGTGCATTGCTACGAACGCGTTACAACCCTCTTCGCCGTGGACGCGGCCGATGGACCATCGACGTTGACCGCGCGCGCGACAACGCTGTACGCGTGATCGCCACTCAATTTCGTCACGTCAATGGATCGCACGCCCTTCGGCATGGCCTTCCACGACGCACCCCCGTTGAGTGAATACTGATAATCGGTTATTGCACTACCACCGTTCGACGCCGGCGGCTTGACGATGAGATGGAAGCCGCGTACGAGCGCGACGAGCGTTGAGATCGAGGGTGCACTGGGCCGCGTGCTCACCTTCGCCGTTCCGGCGGCCTTGAATGCAAGCGTCGTCGAGTAGATCGGCTGACCCTCGTAGGTGATGGTCACCGCGACGTCTTGTGGGACGGTCGACTCGACATCGAAGGAGACGACGCCTTCGGCACTGCTGACGAGCGTGCTCGTAGCAGTACCGGTGCTCGCGGTGTTCTCGACGCCATCGATGCTGAGGTTTCCGCCGGGAGCCGTCACCGTGACGGCGACCGAGGCGTTCGCAATCGGGACATCGTTTGTGCTGCGGAGCGTCGCCGTGAGTGTGGGCCCGGTCGCGAGTGCGACACCGTTCGACGACGTCGTAGTGAGCGAGCTCTTTGCGGCACTGAACTCGGGCGGACAGAGGCCCGAGAGGAACGCCGCGCCGTTCGGTGTCCCAAGTCCCGACGCCATGTCATAGCCGGGTCCCGCGCTGTACTCACCGATGTTGAACAAGTCGTTGTTGCCGGTGGTCACGTCGATGAAACCCGTGCTCGACATCGCATACAGCGAAGGGTTGATGAACCCGAGTCGTGGCACGCCGCACGCTTGCGCGGCAACAGCGACGAGGTCACTGACGAGCGGTGCGCCGATCGACGTGCCGCCGATCGCGCCCCAGCCGCCCGAGCACGAGTGGCGACAGAATCCCGAGCCGGTCCCGGTGTAGTACTGGATGAAGCCCGTTGCCGGGTCGCCCATGACCGACAGGTCGGGCACCATGCGCATGGTGTTGGTCGTGGTGTTGATCCCGGGGGCCACCTGCCAGCTTGGGCGGCTCCAGAGGGACGACTGTCCCCCTCCACCCGAGCCGCAGTCTGCTTGGGTGCAGTTGTCGTTCCAGACCGACTCGGTGAGGGGATCGATGTTGGAGACGTCGAGGCCCCCGACGCCCGTGACGTAGGGCTGAGACGCGGGGTCGTCCACCGCGGGACCGCCGGTCGGATCGGACGCGTCTTCGCAGTCCGAGGATCCGTCATCGCCAGCTGCGGCGACGACCGTCTGGCCCTGGGCCGCCATCTCTTGGAAGATCGTCTGCTCGGCTTGCGCGGCACCGTCGGTTTGGGCCTCGCAGATGCCCCACGACGTCGAGATGATGGTTGCCGTGTCGTTGCTCGCCATCTGAGAGTAGATGTCCGTCGTGCCGGAGCCGCTTTGCGTTCCTTGGTACACCTCCAGGGCGGCGCCGGGCGCGAGCGCGGCCGCTTCTTCTACGTCGAGCGTGGCTTCATCGGGCGCATTGTCCGCGTTGTCCGAGCTCGTGGGACCGCCATCGACGTTGATCGACGTGACCGAGGGCGCGAGCCCGTAGCAGCTGAAGAACGTCTGCGCGTCGCTGGCGTCGTAGGTGGCGAGCTCGTAGATCCCGATCGTCTGGCCCACGCCGGTGTCGCCGGCAGACCACGCCCCGCTGAAGCCGTAGAGCGCGGCTTGCTGCTGCACGGTGTATCCACCGAGGTTGTTCGGCGTGGTGCCCGTAGAGCTTCCCGCCCCGGGACACGCAGTTGGCGTCGAGACCGTGTTGGCACTGACGCGTGTCGTCTCGAGATTCGTCGATTCGGGCACGACGGTATCGAGACCCGCGACGGCCGTGACGTCGTGCGCCAGCGACGAAGGCAACGACGCGTCCGACGTGAAGTGTGCGTCGAGCGCGCCGCTGCTCAGGCGAACCGTCTCGACGGGCGCGTCAAACGCGCGCGCGATCTCGCGCGTCGTGCCGGTGACGTGCAGGATGTCCCGGCCGGCGCTGAGCGCGCCGACGTGAAAGCCGTAGGACGAGAAGAATCGTTCAACCGCAGTGACCGTCGCGCTTGAGGCGCCGAAACGCGCCGCGTACTGCGACGGAGTGAGAAAGCGGTGATAGTTCGGCGACGCCGTGTCCGACAGACTCGTGATGAAGGAGGTCAGCGCGCCGCGGTGAGTCTGGGCGAGTGCGAGATCGAATGAGGTGGTGATGGATCGGTTGACCACGACGTCCCGCGTCGGGGTAGGCGCGAGACCCGCCACGAGCACCCGTGGCTCACTCGCGTTCGCCGCCAGCGTCGTCGCGGGCAGCGCCAGCCCGACGAGCGTGGCACTGAAAGCGAGCAGGATCCATCGCGACCGGGAAACGGAGATTTTCATGGCTTCAGCCTAGGGAAGCGCCGCGCTTCCAAGAGAGCGGCGAGGTACTTATAAGGCAATTCTTATATCGCGGACGTTTTGTTCCTCACGGGAGGTCGTAGCCTGCGCGGCGGTATCGAGCAGAGAGGTCTGAGCACTCGACACAGACCGATTCGGGGATCACACCCGCCCGCATGAGCCAGCCAAAGACGGTGCATCCCATGCAATATCCCGCCAATCCTTCGAGCGACGCAGCGGCCACCAGCGGAAGAAGAATCCAACGAGCGTCGAGCCATCCAGCGCTCAGCCACGTCAATAACGTCGCCAATGAGAAGGCAAGTCCCATGCCCTGTGCGAAGCGCTTGGGCGGGCCCGGCACAAATCTTTCCCAACTTTTCAGTCGTGGTCCACTGACGTGCACTGCGAACCAGCCGAGCGGCGAGATCTTCGGGCCAGCCGCGACTCGGGCGGCGAAGCCGTAGGTGAGGAGGATGAGGAGCCATGCTTGACCGGTGGTGAAGGTGATCACGCTCAACGCGAGGACGCCGAGCGCCACGCTGCGCGCCGCCGCATCGTTCACCGGATTGGGGAACGAGAAGAATCTCTTCATGCAACAAAGTTTAGGGGAATAGTCAGCTATTGGTTCAAAGTGCCAGCTTGATGGTCGTGATCACGCCGATGATGATCACCGCGACTCGCACGAGCGTGGGCGAAAGCCGCACGATCAAAAGCGCCCCGAGATACCCACCGATGAGGGTGCCGACGAGCAGTGCCACCACATCAGTGCCCGCGAGGTGACCGTGGACGATGAAGATCAAGGCGGCGACGGCGTTGATGACGATGGAGAGCGCGTTGCGCAGTCCTTGCACTTCATGGATCTCGAGCGGCAAGGTGAGGCCCAGTACCGCCAGCAGCAGGATGCCCATGCCGGCACCGAAGTAACCGCCGTAGGCCGAAGAGAGAAAGATCCCGACATAGAGCGCCCAACGGCGCGCCGGGTGCGCCGTGTCGGCGTGGGCGAGCCTGCTAGTAACCAGGGGTGATAGGGCAAACAGCAGGGTGCCCGCTCCGATCAGCCACGGAACGATTGCACGAAACAGCGAAGGGGATCCCTCGAAGAGCAGGGTGCAACCGGTCGCGGTGCCAAGCACGCACGAAGGCAGCAGACTTTTGATGAGCGCGCGATGATCGCGAAGTTGGTGTCGAAACACGCGCAGCGATCCGAAGTAGCTCGGCACGACCCCGACGGTCGTCGAGAGGTTTGCCTGAAGAGCGGGGACGCCCGTCGCGAGGAGCGTGGGGAAGGTGATGAACGTCCCCCCACCGGCGACTCCGTTGGCGATGCCCGCCCCGACGCCGGCGAGCATCACGAGGCTGAGGCGCCACAAAGGTGGAAGGGCGCCCAGGAACATTGTCACTACTCTACGTACGATGGGTTTTTACGAAAACTGTGTGACGAATCCGCGAATCGACCCTTGTCGTCATCTACCGTTAGCGACGTGTACCTCTTGACTGGTGAACTCATTGTTCCAAAGGACGCGCCCGAGGATCTGATCCGCGCGGCCGGAGGCATCGTCACTCGATTCGTGCCCGGTGGACGCGTGGAAGTCGCGTGCATCTACCGCGAAGCGCGAGGCGACTGGACGTTTCCAAAAGGCAAGCTCGAAGCCGGAGAGAGCTTCGAACAAGGAGCCTTGCGCGAGGTGTACGAAGAGATCGGACTGCACTGTCGTGTCGTGCGGTTCGTCGGCACGACCAACTACACCCACCGCAAGGGCAAGCCGAAGATCGTCGGCTACTACCTCATGACCGCGGACTTTGGCGTCTTCGAGCCGAACGACGAAGTGGACGAGCTCGTCTGGCTGCCGCTCGAACACGTACGCGCGCACCTCACGTGGGATCGCGATCAAGAGCTCTTCGATCTCGTCTTGGAGATGCCAGAGCTGCGGGCACTCGCCTCCTAGCTCGAGAGGCGTTCCAACTCGTCCGAGGGGGCACTTACTTCGTAGCGCTCATGCGAGATGGCGCGGCCGCGACGTTGGGGAGCTTGGTGAGCGCGTGCTCACGTCCGCGATGCCACAAAGTACGTTGAGCTCTGGCATGTAACCGGTCGCGCAGCCTGGTGGGATTACAGACTTGACCGTCCGGTAACCGTGGACCGTCCGCGGAGATCCGTCCTTCCAGAAGCTCGTGACGTCGATGAGCTCGAACTCTCCCAGCCCTCGGTCGCTCATATCGCGCTCGTTCATGAAGATCAACCGTGCGCAGTCCCTCAAGTTCGCGGTATCGATCGTTGTCCGAGTAAATGGTGGTCTCGAACTGATCGTGCGAGCGCGCCGTGGTCAAGTTTCGTTTCGGTGAAATGGTCATTGATGACCCTCTCTGCGTATTCGTACTCCCATCGACAAGGTGCCGATGTCGGTGGCGACGGTGGCCCAGCGTGTGCGTGCGACGTCGCTCGTCGCTCGTCGTTCGGCGCCGATGAGCGCGCTCTCAAGCCGCTCCGCGCATTTCGCGAAGATGCGTCGAGTCATCTTCGAAAGGCGGGACCTGGGCTACGTACATCCGGGGACGGTCGCTTTGCCACCGCACTCCTTCGAACGATTGGCTGAAGGGAAAACGTCTCACATCGAGTCCTGTAGATCAACGACGAAAAATGGATTCACTGCCACTACGCGCCTGAGTACCCGGGCAACGTGCTCGCGTTACCTGCGCAGAGGGGTGAATTGACCAAGGTGCGAGCGTTCGCTATGGTATTGTCTACTAAATCAATGGAAATTGATGCGTATAAAGGAACGTACATGAAAAAGTCCAGATCCCGGCGTGTAATTGGGGCAGCGGTCGCGCTGTTGCCGCTCAGTCTCATGGCGACAACGCTGTCGAGCCCTTCGGGTGCGAGCACCTCGTCGGTGAGCGTCGTTGGCTATTCCGTCGTAGGCCCAGCCTTCAGCGCCCTCGAAACGGCCTTCAAGGCGACGCCCGCCGGTCAGGGCGTCACCTTCACCAACTCCTTCGGCGCGTCGACCACTCAGGCAGAAGACGTGGTCGCGGGACAGCCCGCCGACGTCACCGTCTTTTCGGACGTGCCCGACCTCAACCTCCTCGTGGGCGCCGGAATCGTGAGCAAATCGTGGGCTTCGTATCCGGCGGCTGCCGCCGAGAAGGGATTCGTCACTGACTCGGTCGTGTCGCTCATCGTTCGTCCCGGAAACCCGCTCGGCATCACGGGGTGGAACAGCCTTACGCAGAGCGGGGTGCAGATCGTGACCCCTGACCCCATCAGTTCGGGGAGCGCGCGATGGAACCTGCTCGCCGCATACGAGTCGCAGATTCAGCAGAAGAAGAGCCCGACGTACGCGAAGAACTTCGTGAACTCGCTCGTGGCGAACGTCGTCTCTGAACCCTCGAGCGGAAGCAAGGCCCTCACCACATTCCTGTCGGGCACCGGCAACGTGCTGCTCGACTACGAAGCCGACGCCATGGGCGCCCAAGCCGCGGGCGAAAAGATTCAGATCGTGAATCCTGCGCAGAACACGCTGATCCAGAACCCGGCGGCGCTCACGACGTCGGGGCTCTCCAACCCCGCCGCGGTGTCGTTCTTCGATTACATGTTCTCCACGGCCGGGCAGTCCATCTGGGTGCACGAAGGCTTCCGCGCGACGGTGTCCGCCGTGGCCGCCCAGAAGAAGACCATCTTCTACCAGCCCGCTCGGCTCGCGACGGTGGCGTCACTCGGCGGGTGGGGCAAGGTCACCGCCAAGTTCTTCTCCTCGACGGGCATCGTGACGCTGATCGAAAACGCGCACGGCTTCACCAGCTAACAGAGTCTCCTTACCCCGGAGTGCCGCCAGCTTCGCCCGGCTGGCGGCACTCTCACGTCAGGGCTGACTTCTCCGTGCCGCTTCACGTGTCCGGGCCGCGGATCGCGCTCGTCGCTCTTTAGTAGGCTGTGTGAGCAGTTAGGGAGAGGTGGGTGAGTTCGGTTTAAACCACATTCCTGCTAAGAATGCGGCCTGCGAAAGTGGGCCCGAGGGTTCAAATCCCTCCCTCTCCGCCAATTCAACACCGAGCGCAGTGCGCTCGGTGTTGCTACGTGAAGGGATGACTGGTGCAGTACTGGATCGAAACGCTCGGTTGTCCCAAGAATCACGTGGACTCGGACAAGCTGGCGGGCCTGCTCGAGTCCCAGGGCTACTCCGTCGCGGCGAGCCCGAATGGCGCCGATCTGGTGGTGGCCAACACGTGCGCCTTCATTGAAGCTGCGCGAGAGGAGTCCATCGAGACCGTCCTCGAGCTCGCCGAGCTCAAGCGCGGGAATGCGCGGCTGGTCGTCACGGGATGCATGGCCGAGCGCTACGGCGACGAGCTGGCGGCGGCCTTGCCCGAAGTCGACCTGGTCGCGGGGTTTGGCGAGAGCCTCACCGTCTCGACGCCGGTCGCGCTGCGCGAACGCCCGACGTCGTCCTTTGACCTCTTGAACCTGCCGCGACCGAAGAGCAAGGTTCCCTGGGCGTATCTGAAGATCGCCGAAGGGTGCGATCGACGCTGCGGGTTCTGTGCGATCCCGACCTTTCGCGGCGATCAGCGCTCGCGCTCAAACAACGAGATCCTGAGCGAGGCGCGCGGTCTCGTCGAGGGGGGCGTGCGCGAGCTGGTGCTGATTGCACAAGACCTCGCGAGCTGGGGTCACGACCGACGACGCGCGGGGCGCGGCGAAGCGATCGAAGTGCTCGATGAAGGTGGCACGCAGCCGCTCATCGATTTGACCAAGCGGCTTGCCAGCGAAGTCGATCGGGTGCGCCTGCTCTATCTCTACCCATCCGGTCTGACCGAGGGCCTCATCGAGACCATCCTCTCAACCGGTGTGCCGTACTTCGACCTCTCGCTCCAGCACGCGTCTCGGCCGTTGCTGCGCGCCATGCGCCGCTGGGGTGACGCCTCGCGATTCCTCGAGCGCATCGAAGCGATCCGCGCCGTGGAGCCAGACGCGACCTTTCGATCCTCCTTTATCCTCGGCTATCCGGGCGAGACCGAAGACGACCAACGCGCGTTGCTCGACTTCATTGAGGCGGCCCAGCTCGATTGGGCGGGATTCTTCACCTTCTCGTCCGAGGCTGGCACCTACGCGAACGATCTCGACAACCCCGTCGCGCCCGAGCTTGCGCTGGAGCGACTGCGAGAAGTCTCCGAGCTGCAAGACGCCATCACCGCGAAGAAGCGCGACGCACTCGTGGGCTCTCGACAACTGCTGCTCGTCGATGCACCCGGGACCGCGCGCAGCGTGCGCGAATGCCCTGAGATCGACGGTGTCGTGCAGGTCAGTAAGACACTTATGGTGGGATCGATGGTGGAATGCGAGATTGTGGCGAGCAAGGGGACGGACCTGGAGGCGGTGGCGGTGTGACGACCGATCGCACGTACGGTCCGACCGCGCTGTTGACGCCCGCCAACATGATGACGGGCTTTCGGCTCATCGTGGCGCCGTTCTTTATCTATCTGCTGATCTTTGACCGCATCTCGTGGTGGACCACGGCCGTAGGGCTGGCGGTCGCCGCGTCGGACTACTTCGACGGCATCGTCGCGCGCCGCCACGGCACCACGACGTCGGGTGCGTTTCTTGATCCGCTGGCCGACAAGGTGATCGTGCTCGGCGGCCTGTACGCGATCATCATCTCGCGCCCCCACGGCATTCACTTCTTCATCGTTCCCGCGATCATCATCACGCTGCGCGAGATCTGGATGAGCGTGTTTCGCGCCCGCGCGGCCAAGCACGGCGTCTCGATACCGGCGAGTCGCCTCGCGAAGTGGAAGACCTTCGCCCAGGACTGGGGGATCGGATTCTGCGTCCTGCCGATCACCGGTCACCACTTGGAGTTCGCCTTCGTGACCATCTGGATTGCGGTGGCGCTCACGGTCTACACCGGCTGGCAGTACTACCACTCGGGCCGCAGGGTTGTCGCCGGTGCGCGTTGAGATCGTCGCGGTCGGCACCGAGCTGCTGCTCGGCCAGATTGCGGACACCAACTCGCAGTGGCTCGGCGAGCACCTAGCCGCGAGCGGGTTCGACTCGCATTTTCACCAGCACGTCGGGGATAACCATGAACGCATGGTGCTGGCCTTCCGCACGGCGCTCGCACGTAGCGACGCGCTGATCATCTGCGGAGGGCTGGGGCCGACGCAAGACGACATCACCCGCGCCGCCCTCGCGGAGGTGATGAACGTGCCGCTCGAGCGCCATGAGGAGATCGTCGAGACGATCCGTCAGCTCTTCGCCGCGCGGGGCCGAGCCATGACCGACAACAACTTGCTGCAGGCTGACGTCCCCAAAGGTGCGACCATCATTCCCCAGACGCGTGGTACCGCCCCCGGCCTCATCTGCCAGCTCGGCCAGAAGGTCATCTACGCCGTGCCCGGCGTGCCCTATGAGATGAGTGACATGTTCGAGCGGGCGATTCTGCCCGACCTCGCTGAGCGTCAGCGTCTGCTCGGCGAGACCTCCGTCATCAAGAGCCGAGTACTGCGGACCTGGGGGTCGAGCGAGTCCGGCCTCGCAGAAGCGGTCGGCGCACGCTTCGATGCGCTCGAGAACGGCGGGAGGGTCACGATCGCTTTTCTCGCTTCGGGCATCGAAGGCATCAAGATTCGCCTGACGGCGCGCGGGGTCGACGACGCCGACGCGTCGGCGATGCTCCTGGAAGAAGAGGGGTACGTGCGAGCACTCATCGAAGAGCATCTCGGCGATGTGATCTTCAGTACGAACGACGAATCGATGGAAGAGGTCGTCGCCGCGCTCCTGCACGAACGTGGCTTGACGTTGTCGGTCGCCGAGTCGCTCACCGGAGGGCTGATCGCCAGTCGGCTCGTCAATGTGCCCGGCGCGTCGACGTGGTTTCGTGGAGGTCTCGTGAGCTACGCCAGCCAAGTCAAGTTCGATGTTCTCGGCGTGCCCGAGGGTCCTGTCGTGAGCAATGAGGCGGCCGAAGCGATGGCGAGCGGCGTGCGCAAGCTTCTCGAATCAGATATTGGGCTCAGCGTGACCGGAGTGGCGGGGCCCGAAGAGCAAGATGGTCAGGCTCCGGGCACGGTGTTCGTTGGCCTCGACCTCGGTGACGAGGTCACCACCGTGGCGCTACGCCTGCCCGGAGATCGTCCCCGGGTACGCGCCTACGCTGCGATCAGCGCTCTCGACGCGCTGCGCCGAGCGCTCCAACGCACCGGCTGATCCTCTCACCCTCCTAGTCTCGATGAAGAGGAGCGAGCGTGACCAAACTGGTGATTGAGACGGAGCCCGAAGCGCACGGTTTTTCCTCGGAGCGACTCTCGCGCATCACGTCGCACTTCAACGCCTATATCGAAGACCGTCGTCTTGCGGGCTGGCTGGCGACCGTCTCGCGGGGCGGACAGCTCATCTGGAGCAACAAGGGCGGTCATCGCGACCGCGAACAGGGCCTGGAGGTCACCGACGACACGATCTGGCGCATCTATTCGATGACCAAACCCGTGATCGGGGTTGCCGTCATGATGCTCTACGAAGAAGGGCGCTTCGACCTGCTCGACGACGTCGGGCGCTGGATCGAGTCATTCAAAGCGCTTCGCGTCTGGACCGGAGGTACGCCTGAGTCTCCCGAGACCGCACCGGTGAAGAATCCGATTCGCGTGCACCATCTGCTCACGCACATGAGCGGGCTCACCTACGGTTTTCAGCGGCGTCACCCGGTCGATGCGACCTATCGGAGCCGCGGGTACGACTTCAGCTTCGCACGCGGCGCCACCCTCGCTGAGGCGGTCGACGACTTTGCCTCGATGCCCCTCCTCTTTGAGCCGGGGACGCAGTGGAACTACTCGGTGGCCTTTGATGTGCTCGGTCGGCTGATCGAGATCTGGAGCGGACAGCAGCTCGATGTCTTCGTGAAGGAGCGGATTCTCGACCCCCTGGGCATGAGCGATACGGAGTGGTGGTGCCCGCCGGAAAAGGCGGAGCGTCTCGCCATGCTGTACGTGCCCGCCCACGGCGAGTCGATTCCCTACGAGGAAC
This sequence comes from uncultured Acidimicrobiaceae bacterium, assembly GCA_963848345.1. GTDB lineage: Bacteria > Actinomycetota > Acidimicrobiia > Acidimicrobiales > RAAP-2 > RAAP-2. Next base: position 320,568 of record CAWKDF010000001.1, read on the forward strand.
TCGCCGCGACGGTGCTGCATCCGCCACGACTGCTGGGTGGAGGTGGGGGGCTGCTCTCGACGGCTTTCGACTATGACCGCTTCATGTCGATGATGCTGCGCGGGGGTGAGCTCGACGGCGTTCGACTTCTCTCTCGTCGCTCGATGGACTTCATGACCGAGAACCAGCTGCCCCACGAGGCTGATCTCACGGACCTCGCCGTTGACTCGTACCGAGAGGATCAGTACCGGGGGCTGGGTTTTGGCCTGTCGATGTCCGTCGTCACCGACGCGCGAAGGAACAAGTCACTCGTCTCGAACGGCTCGTTCTCGTGGGGAGGTGCGGCGTCGACCACCTTCTGGGTTGATCCAGCGGAAGAACTAAGCGTCGCTTTCTACACGCAGCTGCTGCCGAGTGGAACCTATCCCATCAAACGCGATCTGCAGCAACTCGTCTACCAAGCACTCATTGACTAGCTGTAGCGCCGAGCGAACGGCAATGGCGGTCAGCGGCGCCGGGCGCGAAGGACTATGTCGGCAATGTGGGGGTTGTCCGGTGGGGGGTCGATGCGGGGTTCAACCGCATGGAGCTGGATCGTGAAGTTGTCGGCGAGCAGTCGAGCCAGATCGTCGACGTCGACGTAGTCCGCTGGATCAACACCCTGCGACTTCATATGCTCGCGATGCTCATCGTCAAGATCGTGGTAAACGGCGAGCAACAACCCGCCGGGTCGCACCGTCTCGAGTAACGTCCGCAGGGCTGGCTCGCCCAGCGCCTTGGGCAGCGCCGGATATTGCATCGACACAAGGTCGAACGAACCCTCGGGGAGCTCCGTTTCCAAGGCGTCACCGCAGATCCACTCAACAGAGACACCTGCCAGTGATGCAGCCTCGCGTGCACGACCTAAGGCCACTTCGGAAACATCGATCGCGGTGACCATCCATCCGTTTCGAGCGAGCCATATGGCGTCGGCGCCTTCGCCGCATCCCACGTCAAGCGCCCGCCCCGGCGTGAGGCCCGTCACCTCGACGACGAGGCGGCCATTCGGGCGTCCGCTCCACATCGAGTCACGCTCGCTGTACCTCGCGTCCCACTCCTGTGCTTGTGCGGCTGTATCGAACTGCTTCGCGGAGTGATCGTCCTTAGGCATGCTCCGAGTTTGTCATCCCAAATCTCCCTAGTATCCATAGTACGAACACTTGTTCGTACTACGCTGGAGCATCGACCGATGTGACAGAGAGTACTTAGCGTTTCTCTCATGAAGAAAAGCAAGGAGACAGAAATGGCATCCGACGATCGCGCAAAATCCGATGACCGCACCAAGGCGCTCGAAGCCGCAATGGGTCAGATCGAAAAGCAGTTCGGTAAGGGCTCGATCATGCGTATGGGCGAAGTGACGAACTTTAATATCGAGTCGATCCCGACCGGCGCGTTGGCGCTGGACATGGCGCTCGGCATCGGCGGACTACCGCGCGGCCGCGTCGTCGAGCTGTACGGACCGGAATCTTCGGGTAAATCGACGCTTGCGATGCACGTCGTCGCCGAGGCGCAGCGCAACGGTGGGGTGTGCGCCTACATCGACGCAGAACACGCCATGGACCCGGTCTACGCGCGCGCTATTGGTGTCAACGTTGACGACCTACTGATCAGTCAGCCCGACACCGGCGAGCAGGCGCTCGAGATCGTTGACATGTTGATTCGCTCCGGGGCATTGGAAGTGATCGTGATTGACTCTGTGGCGGCGTTGACGCCGCGCGCGGAGATTGAAGGCGACATGGGCGACAGCCACGTAGGCCTTCAGGCGCGTCTGATGAGCCAGGCACTTCGTAAGTTGACCGGCGGGCTGTCCAAGTCCAACACCGTCGCGATCTTCATCAACCAATTGCGAGAGAAAATCGGCGTAATGTATGGATGCTTTTCTTATGACGCTCTCGTAGTTCTCGCTGATGGTACGACAGAGAAGATCGGCAAGATTGTGAATCAGAAACTACCAGTGGAAGTACTTTCGTTCGACGCCGCGACTGGGACAGTGATTCCCAAGCGTGTCGTCAACTGGTTTGACAATGGAGTCACTGAAGAGTTTTTGAAGATCACGGTGGCAAAGCCGATGAAGAGCGGCCGGGCCGAATTGGCATGTACTCCGAATCATCTAATTCGTACGCCTGTGGGATGGGTTGAGGCAGGAAAACTCAAAATTGGAGATCGAGTGCTAGAGGCAGTTCCGCTACTATCTCTCAGATTTCCAATTGACGGCGCTGCGGGGCACTTTAATGGGAGACGGAGCGATTTCTCAGGCTCAAAATGGATACGGAGGTCGGTTTCGCTTCACTCACTGCAAGGCCCAGACGGAGTATGCCGACTGGAAGGCCTCGCTGTTTGGCAACATTCGTGCAACCCGTCTCATTCGCTCGGATGGCGTCGTCACCTATGACTTCCAGCCCCTGCCAGAATTGGTTGCACTGCGCGAGGATGTTTACACTGACAGAAAGAAGACCTTCAACGACGATTATCTGAAGTCGCTAACGCCGCTGGCTCTAGCACTCTGGTACATGGATGACGCGCATTTCGCAATTCGGTCTAAGGGCCTTCAGAAACGGACTGAAGGCCTGTCCGGCCGCGTAGAGATCGTCGTTGAAGCGATGGAAGTACGTACGCGTGAGCGTCTTGTTGAATACTTGGCCGATACCTGGGGAGTCAAGGCGACGCTTAAAACGAAAGGCAAGAAAGAGATCTCTGTATTGGTATTCAACAACGCCGAGTCAGCGAAATTGCAGGCACTCATTGCGCCTTACGTTCACCCGAGCATGGAATACAAACTGCTTCCTCGGTTTCGCGGGCAGTTCTGCGTTCGATCCGGAATTCATTCCAATGAGATATGAGCTCATTGGCCATGCCGGTCATCGAGCGTGGGACGTGAAGCCTAAAACGTCACGGTCGATGCATCGATTTGATATTGAAGTGGAGGGTAGTCACAACTACTTCGTTAACGGCGTAATGGTGCACAACTCGCCGGAAGTGACGTCTGGTGGTCGTGCTCTCAAGTTCTATTCGTCGGTGCGACTCGACATTCGTCGAATCGAGTCTATTAAGGACGGCGCCGAAGTCGTAGGAAACCGCACGCGTGTGAAGGTCGTGAAGAACAAGTGCGCGGCTCCCTTCCGCCAGGCCGAGTTCGACATCATGTACGGGCAGGGCATTAGTCGCGAAGGCTCGGTGCTTGATGTGGCGGTGGAGCTGGGATTTGTCAAGAAGGCGGGCGCCTGGTTCACGTACGAAGGTGAGCAGATGGGTCAGGGTCGCGAGAACGTGAAGACGTTCCTGCGCGAGAACCCTCAGACGATGGCCGAGATTGATGAGCGCGTGCGAGTGCACCTCGCGAATGCGCTGATTCCCGACGTCGTCGGCTCTGAAGACGAGAAGCTCGACATCGACTCGCCGATCAGCCTCGACTAACTGCGTTCAGATTCGTCGTCGCTGAGATCTGGTGGTCGCGCGGATGGAAATGCCGCGTCGCCCTTCGAAATGCAAAGGTGAAGTCGGGCCAGATTGTGGTGTTCACTCCCGCTGAATTCATGTACCAACTCGAGCAGCCCGTTGCCCACACGGTCGAAGGGAGCTTGTCACGCAGATGCGTCGTCCACCGCTCGGCCGCGATGGCGAGGGGCTCTACCAGTGCGTCGGTGCGAAGCGCCGCCTGAATTGCTTTCGTGGCATAGTTCAGCTGGCTTTCGTGCATGAAAATGATCGAGGAGTGTCCCAGCGCAGTGTTCGGTCCGCCGAGCATGAAGAAGTTGGGAAAGCCGGGAAACGCCGTGCCGTTGAGGTTGGCGAGCGAGCCGCGGAACGCATTGGCAAGCTCCACACCCTCTCGTCCGTGGACCATGTTCGCCGTTGGGTTGTCGGTGACATGGAAGCCAGTCGCCGTGACGAGCACGTCAAGCCCGTGCAACTCCCCATCTCGTGTTCGCACGCCGGTGGGCTCGATCGACTGAATAGCGTCAGTCACCAGGTTGACGTGGTCATAGTTGAACACGGGATAGAAGTCATTGCTGATGAGCACTCGCTTGCAGCCAAGCCGGTAGCTAGGGGTCAAGCGTTCTCGTAGGAGTGGGTCTTCAATCTGACGCGCCACATGCTCGCGAGACAGCGTTTCCGCTCGGACCATGCGTCGAGGATCCTTCACGAATCCCAGCACCATGAGTTCGTTTCGCCAGTAGACCTTGGCCCGCACGAGTCGTTGCGAGAACGGGACCAGGGAGAAGATGCGTTTCGTCCTGTCGAGAACTGGGCGGCCCATGTGCGGGAGCACCCACGAGGGAGTTCGCTGAAAGACGTCGAGGCGATCGGCGATGGCTGCGATCTGGGGCACAACCTGAATCGAACTGGCTCCGGTCCCAATGACGCCGACCCGCTTTCCTTCAAGCTCGACCGACTCGTCCCAGCGAGCCGTGTGCATGATCCTTCCCGAGAAGGTGGAGAGCCCAGGGATGTCCGGCAGGCGCGGCTCGGCGAGGCCGCCGGTTGCGAGGATGACGCACTTCGCCTCATAGTTGCCTTCGCTCGTAGTGATCCTCCACGTGTGAGATGTCGAGTCAAATGAGACGTCGAACACGTCGTGGTTGAACTTGATGAGCGGGCGGAGATGGTATCGGTCCGCGATGTTGCTGAGGTACTGCCAGATCTCTTGCCGGTAGCTGTAGGTGTTGCTCCACATCGGATTCGGCGCGAAGGAGAACGAGTAGAGGGTGCTCGCGACGTCGCATCGGCATCCTGGGTATCGGTTGTCGCGCCAGGTGCCACCGAGCTCATCCGCTCGCTCGAAGAGCACGACGTTCGTGATGCCGCGTTTGCGAAGCGCGATGGCGGTGCCGAGTCCCCCGAAACCCGAGCCGATCACGGCCACGTCGAGCGTCATGTCCAGACGCTACTCAACGGTTCGCCCAGGGAGCGGCGGTAGCGTGACCTGGGTGGCTTTGCGACTGACCCTTCGGCGTTTTCTCGGCGCGCGCATTCGCCAGTGGCGGGCGTACGCCAACGAGGTGGCGACGGTGGGACCCGACGACGACTACGCGAAGTCGTTCTACTACTTCGGCGCTCGCGCCGCGCTGATGGCGCCCCAGGGCGTGATCTACAACGAGCGCTATCTCTCCATCGGTGACGAGACGCTTATAGGCCCGAACGTGTGCCTGACCGCCGGCATCAATGGGGAACAGGAGATGCTCGCGTCGCCCACGGTTTCCATCGGCAAGCGATGCGTCATCGGACGCGGCTCGCACATCATTGGCCATTGGTCCATCGAACTCGGTGACGAGATCCAAACGGGACCTTACGTCTACATCACCGACCAGAATCACACCTACGAAGCGCTTGACGAGCCGGTCGGTTGGCAGCGACCGGTCGAGGCCGCCGTCAAGATCGGCTCGGGCAGCTGGTTGGGCGCCAACGTCGTCATCTTGCCCGGCACGACGCTCGGGAGAAATACGACTGTTGCAGCCGGTGCCGTCGTGCGCGGGACCTTTCCCGATCACGTGGTGCTCGGGGGAGTGCCCGCAAAAGTGCTTCGCCACTACCGCCGCGGTGACGGCTGGTTGGCGGGACCAGCGTGAGTCAACCGCGCTTTGGCATCGATCTCACGCCGCTTCGCCAGTCCGCCCAGTACCGAAGGCTCTACATCGCGGGCTTCGTCTCGATGCTCGGTTCCATGGCCACCTACGTGGCGGTGCCCTATCAGCTGAAGCAGCTGACCCACTCCACGCTCGCGGTCGGTTCGATCGGCCTAGTCGAGCTCGCACCCCTGGTCGTCTTCGGGCTCTACGGCGGCGTGCTCGCCGATCGATTGAACCGACGACGACTCATCATCGCCATGGAACTGGTCTTGATGCTCTCGACGGCGTTGTTGTTCGCGAATGCGCTGCTCGCTCACCCCCTCGCCTGGATCCTCTACTTCGACGCGGGCATCGTGGCTGCCGCATCGAGCGTGCAGACACCCAGCGTCTCGGCCCTCAATCAAGTGCTCGTCTCGGCGGACTTGCAACGCTCCGCCTCGGCACTGTCGAACGTGAGCAGCACGAGCGCGTCGATCATTGGTCCGGCGCTCGGCGGTCTGGCTGCGGTGGCGTTCGGTCCGGGGTCGGTCTTCTTTGCCAACGTCGTGACCTTCGCGTTCTCGCTCACCTTGCTCTACCAGCTGAAGGCGACGCCGAAGCCCACCGGAGCGGGCGGGAGCGTGTCCCAGTCGATGCGCGACGGCCTTCGCTATGCGAGGAGTCGTCCGGACATCGTCGGCACCTACATCATCGACCTGCTCGCGATGATCCTTGCCTTTCCCGTCGTGATGCTCCCCTTCGTGGCCGATCGCTTCCACGAGACCTACGCGCTCTCACTCCTCTACTGCGGGCTACCCGCGGGGGCGCTCCTGGCAACTCTGACCTCGCGCTGGACTCATCACGTGCACCACTACGGACGGGCCATCGTCTTTGCCGCGGCCGCGTGGGGACTCGGGATCGCCGTCTTTGGGTACTCGTCGTCATTGTGGCTCGTGTTCCTCGGTCTCGCCGTGGGCGGCGGCGCGGACGCGGTGAGCGGAATCTTCCGCAACACCATGTGGAACGAGTCGATTCCGCCCGACGTGCGCGGACGGATGGCCGGCGTCGAGATGATTTCCTACTCCCTCGGTCCGACGGCCGGTCAGTTTCGCGCGGGGGTGATGGCGGCGGCGACCTCGCTGCGCTTCTCGCTGACCTTTGGCGGACTGGCGTGCACCGGCTCCGTCGGCGTGGTCGGGGCGGCTCTTCCTTCGCTCTGGCGCTTTGACGCGCGCCGTGACGAGCACGTAAGAGAGGTGCGCGCACTGCGCGACGCCGAAGGTGAGGCGAACTAAGGGTCCGCGGCCAACCCCTACGCTTTACGCATGTCTCGCAACACATTTCTCGTCACCGTCAGCGGACCGGATCGCATGGGGGTCGGTGCGGAGCTCTTCAACGCCCTGCACCACCTGGAACAGGACGGCGTCCGTCTCATGGACGTGGCCCAGATCACCATTCGTGGCACCCTGGTGTTGTGCGCGGAGGTGAGCTCCGAATCCGCGCTCACCCGTGACGCGCTCGTGGCTAGCCTCGCCAAGCGGCCTATCGCGACCGAGGGGATGAGCGTTAGCGTCGCGGCCGTGACGCCCCGTGACGATGTCGAAGGTCGTCGGCTCCTCGTCACGCTGCTCGCGCCCACGATCTCGGCGGGTCAGCTCGAGGGCGTGTTCCACGCCATCGCCGACAGCAAGGCGACGTGCGAGCGCATCGTGCACTTGGCGAGCTACCCGGTCGACTGCTATGAGCTCATCGTGATTGGACCAGACCACGCGAGTCTTCGAGAGGGGCTGACGGCCGTCGCCGAGACGAGCGGGCTCGATCTCGCCGTCCAGCGCGCCGGACTGCACCGACGCTCGAAGCACCTCGTCGTGATGGACGCCGACTCGACGCTGCTCCAAGACGAGGTGATCGACTTGCTCGGTGAGGCATCGGGACGTGCCGCGGAGATCGCCCCCATTACGAGCGCCGCCATGAACGGCGAGATTGATTTCACCGAGGCTCTGCGCCGAAGGGTGTTCCTGCTCGCGGGACTCCCGATCAGTGTCGTTGACGAAGTGCGCTCCACGCTGCGACTCGCTCCGGGAGCGCGGACGCTGGTGCGGACCTTGCAACGCCTGGGGTACGTGCCGGCGGTGGTGTCGGGCGGCTTCATCGAGATACTCGGGCCGCTGCTCAAGGAGTTGAACGTGACCCACGTCGCGGCCAATCGCCTGGAGATCAAGGACGGTGCACTCACCGGCGAGATTCTCGGCGACATCATCGACCGGGCCGGCAAGGCCCACGCGCTCGAGCGCTTCGCGCTGGAAGTTGGCGTGCCGCTCGAACAGACGGTGGCGGTGGGCGACGGAGCGAATGACATTGACATGCTGTCCCTCGCCGGGCTGGGCATTGCCTTCAATGCGAAGCCCATCGTCCAAGAGCACGCCGACACCGCGCTCTCGGTCCCGTATCTCGACGCGGTCTTGTATTTCCTCGGCATCTCGCGCGAGGAGATCGAGACGAGTTGATCTTCGGCGGGGCGAGACGCGGAGAGATCATTGGCCGACGACGACGCCGACGGCTACTGTCGTCGCAATGAGTCAACGGACGAGTCCTCCGTTTCGAGCCGATCACGTCGGCAGTCTCCTGCGGCCCCCCGAGCTCATGCGAGCTCGTCGCGCGTTCGCAGAGGGCACCATCGACGCGGCCGGACTCAGAGAATCCGAGGACGTCGCCATTCGAGAGGTCGTCGCGCTGCAAGAGGAGATCGGCCTTCAGTCGGCGACCGACGGCGAGTTCCGACGCACGTCGTGGCACATGGACTTCATCTTCCAGCTGTCGGGAATCTCGCGTACCGACGAACAGCTGCAGGTCGCCTTTCGCAACGCCGAAGGCACGACCTCGTTCACGTCCGCGGCGCTCAAGGTGGATAGCCGCGTCGGGATCGACGACACCATCTTCGCGGACGCCTTCACCTTCCTTAAATCCTGCGTCACGACGGCGGTGCCCAAGCTGACCATCCCCTCGCCGAGCATGGTGCACTATCGCGGTGGGGCGGCAGCGATCGACCCGTCGGTCTACCCTGACCCCGAACAGTTCTGGAGTGATCTGAGCGCCGCCTACGGCGAAGAGATCAGACGCTTGGGCGAGTTGGGCTGCACCTATCTGCAGCTCGACGACACGTCGCTCGCGTACTTGAACGATCCAGCACAGCGCGCCATCATCGCCGAACGCGGCGAGGACGCCGAGCGTCAACATCTGCGCTACATCAAGCAGATCAACGCTGCGCTCGCCGCACGGCCCGAAGGAATGTCGGTGACCACGCACTCGTGTCGCGGGAACTTCCAGTCGTACTGGGCCGCCGAGGGGGGCTACGACTTCGTCGCCGAGGCTCTGTTCAGCGAGCTCAACGTCGATGGGTTCTTTCTCGAGTACGACGACGCACGATCCGGTGGGTTCGAGCCACTTCGCTTCGTGCCGAAAGGAAAGATGGTCGTGCTCGGACTGGTGACGACCAAGCGCGGTGAACTCGAGTCGAAGGACCAGTTGAAGCGCCGCATCGATGAAGCCAGTCAGTTCGTCCCGCTCGACCAGCTCTGCCTCTCGCCCCAGTGCGGCTTTTCGTCCACCGTCGAGGGAAACAGCATCTCCTTCGATGAGGAGGTGGCCAAGCTGCGCCTCGTGGTGGAGACCGCGCGCGACGTCTGGGGCTGATCAGCCGCGCGAGCGTGCGCCGTGTCCCCACCGGGGGCTCCGGCGTTCGCGAGACCGCCTTTCCCGGCGGTCTGACCTCGCTTACCGGGTAGTAATGTCAGGTTCAGTCCGACAGTGGGGGAACTGTGAAGGTTGTCATTGACGCCGACATTTGCCAGGGGCAGGGTCGTTGCTTTTCTATCGCACCGGGCGTGTTCGACTTCGACGATCTCGGCAATGGTGTCGTGCTGGGCGACGGCACGTTGAGCCCCGAGACCCTCGAACTCGCGCGACTCGCGCAAGCGAACTGCCCGGAGCACGCCATCTTCATCGAGGAGTCGTCATGACCGAGAGGCCCCCTGTTCAAGATTTCGCGACCGACTTCGACCACACGGACGACGCGTGGGTAAATGACCCGTATCCGATCTGGGAGGACCTGCGTCAGCGCTGTCCCGTCGCCCACACCGATCGCTACGGCGGCGCGTGGTTTCCCGCGACCCACGCGGGCGTCACCACCATCGCGAAGGACACGGAGCACTTCACGAGTCGCGCCGTCATCATGGACGAAGGTCGTCCCGGTGAGGAAGCATTGCCCGCCCCTATCGGCGTGGCGCCTCCCATCACCTCGGACCCGCCGTTTCATCAGATGGCGAGAAAGATCATCTTGCCCGCTTTCGCTCCAGGCGTCATCAACGAGCTTGAGCCCCAGATACGCGAGCTCTGCCGCACGCTGATCGATCGCCTGGGCGACGAGGAGGTGGTGAACGCGTCGTGGGACTACGCGCGACTCATTCCGCCGTCGGTCATTCGCCAGATGCTCGGCTTCCCCGAAGAGGACACCGACAAGTTCATCGACATCGTCCACATGATCACCGAATCGGTCGACCTCTCCGAAGAAGAGCGCATCGAGCAGTTCGAACCCATCGAGGCCTACTTCGTCGCACAGATCGAAGACCACCAGGCGAATCCCCGTGACGATCTCACCACGTTTCTCTTGAACGCCGAGATCGGTGGGGAGAAGCTCGCGGTCGAGCACGTCTTTGGGACGATGGTGCTCATCCTCGTCGCGGGCATCGACACGACCTGGGGAGCGATAGGGGCCTCACTCTGGCACCTGGCGAGGAACCCGAGTGACCTCGCACGCCTCGTGCACGAACCCGACCTGATGCCGGTCGCGATCGAGGAGTTCCTGCGCTTTTACGCTCCGGTCACCATGGCCCGCCTCGTGAAGGAGGATATGGAGTACCTGGGCTGTCCCATGAAGGAGTACGACTGGATCCTGCTCGGCTTTCCCGCCGCCAACCGCGATCCGGTTGCCTTCAAGGACGCCGATCAGTTCATCATCGACCGCGCAGAGAACCGTCACGTCGCCTTCGGGCTCGGCATTCACCGCTGCATCGGTTCCAACCTCGCGCGCCTTGAGCTGCGCGTCGCCATCGAGGAGTTCATCAAGCGCTACCCGACCTTCGAGCTCGCCGACCCGTCGGCCGTCACCTGGGCGCAGGGTCAGATTCGCGGGCCCCGCCAGCTGCCCATTCGAGTGTCGCACTGAGGTGTCGAGCGAGGCGGAGGTAAAACGCCCGGTCGACGACTTCGCCACGGATTGGGATCACACCGATGCGGCCTGGGTGCGCGATCCCTATCCCATATGGGATGACCTCCGCGAGCGCTGCCCGGTCGCCCACACTGAACGCTACGCGGGCGGATGGTTCCCGACGACCCACGAAATGGTGGCGTCGATCGCGAACGACACCGAGCACTTCACGAGTCGCTCCGTTGTCATCAGCAACAACAAGTTCCCTCCGAATGCGATCGCGCCCATCGGGGGAGCGCCACCCATCACGTCGGACCCGCCCTTTCACCAGCTAGCGAGGCGCCTCATCCTGCCGGCGTTCGCGCCCGGTCCCGTCGCGGCCCTCGAGCCCCAGGTCCGGGCGCTCTGTCAAAGGCATCTCGATGAGCTCGGCGAGGAGCGCGTCTTCGACGCCGGTGCGCGCTACGCCCAGTACATCTCGCCCGGGGTCATCGCGAGGATGCTCGGCTTTCCCGAAGAGGACGAAGACCTCTTTCGCGAGTTCGTGCACGTCGTGCTCGACCTCGTCGATCTCACCCCCGAAGAGCGCGCACCCCTGTTCGCGCCGATGGCCGGATACTTCGAACGCCAGATCGAAGACCACCTCGCTCATCCGCGAGAGGACTTCACGAGCTATCTGTTGAACGTTGAGATGAACGGCGAGAAGCTGCCCATGGAGCACGTGCGAGGCACCATGGTGCTCACCTTGGTCGCGGGCATCGATACGACGTGGTCGGCCATTGGCGCCGCGATCTGGCACCTGGCGCAGAACCCGAGCGACCTCGCGCGTCTGGTCGACGAGCCCGACCTCATGCCCCTCGCCATCGAGGAGTTTCTTCGCTTCTACGCACCGGTCACGATGGCTCGCCTCGTCAAGGAAGACTTCAACTTCTACGGCACTCCCATGAAGAAGGACGACTGGGTGCTGCTCGGCTTTCCCGCGGCCAACCGAGATCGCGAGGCGTTCGTCGACGCGGAGAAGTTCGTGATCGACCGAGCGATCAATCGCCACGCGGCCTTCGGGCTCGGCATCCATCGTTGTGCGGGATCGAACCTCGCGCGCATGGAGCTTCGCGTCGCCGTCGAGGAGTTCATCAAGCGCTATCCGGCGTTCGAACTCTCCGATCCCGATGCGGTCACCTGGGCGCCCGGCCAGGTGCGAGGGCCGCGTGCGATACCGGTTCGAGTGCTCGCGTAAACGACGCGCGCTTCTGCTTGTGCCGTGTGACATATTACAATCGCCATGGTGAAGGGCTCCGTGGTGATCGTCGGCTCCGGCATCATTGGTGCCGCGTGCGCGAGGGTCCTGTGCGCCAAGGGATTCTGTGTCACCGTGGTGGAGCGAAGCGCGTCACTCGGGGCCACTTCAGCATCCGGGGAAGGGAATCTCCTTGTCAGCGACAAGGCGCCGGGTCCGGAGCTGGCGTTGGCTCAATACTCCCTGGCGCTCTGGCCCGCGGTCGTAGACGAGCTGGGTCGCGAGCTCGACCAGGCGTTTCCCTCGCTTGAGTTCGAGCCCAAAGGTGGACTGGTGGTCGCGGTCGCAGACCGCGGGGCGACGGCGCTTGCGACGTTCGCAGGGCACCAGCGCGACCATGGGGTGAGGGCAGAATCACTGAGCCCGAGCGAGGCACGTCTCCTCGAGCCGGATCTCACCGAACACCTCGCCTCGGCCGTCTACTACCCCGACGACGCCCAAGTGCAGCCGGTCATCGCGGGCGAAGCCTTCCTCGCCTCGGCGAGAACCCGTGGCGCCACGGTCATCCTCGGCGCAGAGGTGACCGGCCCTCTCCTTGACAACGGCGGCGCGCTCGTCGGCGTCCACACGACCAAGGGCGTGCTCCGAGGCGACCGGGTGGTCGTCGCGGCGGGTCCGTGGTCGGGTGAGGTCGCCCGCCTGCTTGGCGGCTGGCTTCCGGTCGAACCTCGACGAGGGTTCATTCTCGTCACCGCGCGCATGACGCAGCGGATCTTTCACAAGGTCTACGACGCCGACTACGTGGGTGCCGTGGAATCAGACGACGACGCTCTCCAGACCTCCACGGTGGTCGAGTCGACGGCGTCGGGGACGGTGCTCATTGGTTCGTCGCGCGAACGGGTCGGCTTCGACGCGAGCCTCGAGGTCGGGGTGATCAGGGAGCTCGCCACCAAAGCGGTTCGACTCTTCCCGTTCCTCTCCGACGTCTCGTTGATGCGGACCTACTGCGGATTTCGCCCCTTCATTCCCGATCACCTGCCGGTGATCGGCGAGGATCCGTCCGTACCGGGTCTGTGGTACGCGACGGGACATGAAGGTGCGGGCGTGGGGCTAGCGCCGGCGACGGCGGCGCTACTGGCGGCGCTGTTGTGCGGTGAGGAACCCGCACTCGCGAGCGAACCCTTTTCGCCGACGCGCCGCTCGCTCAGTGGCCTCAACTCCGCGGGAGCGTGATGAGCTACGGGATCGATCCGGACGAGGATCCCGTTCGGCCTCTCGCCGCGAGCACCGTGACGATTGTGGTCGATGGCGTTGAGATGACTGGTGTCCTCGGACAGACCTTGGCGGGCGTCATGCTGTCGGCCGGCGTCGAGGCGTGGCGACGGACCTCGTTCGACGATCGTCCGCGAGGAGTGTTCTGTGGCATCGGTGTCTGCTTTGACTGCGTAGCCGTCGTGAACGGGCTGACGGACGTTCGCGTGTGCCAGCGTCGAGCGCGCGAGGGCGACGTCGTCGAGTTCCATCGCTCGATACCGATCTCCGCGCGAGATGACGAGCGATGACGGTCCTCGTCATCGGAGCGGGCCCGGCGGGGCTGGCCGCCGCGTTGGCCGCGGTCGACTTGGGCGAGCCGGTGACACTACTCGACGCGTCCGACGATGTGGGTGGCCAGTACTGGCGCCACCTGCCCGCGACCCGTCCTTCGAGCAACGAAGCGCGGCTGCATCACGGCTGGTCCCGGTTCCTCGCCATGCGCGAGCGGCTGGCGACCTCGCACTGTGAGATCGTGACCTCTGCGCACGTCTGGGCCGTCGATCGCGCGGGCGTGCACGTGCTCCTCGGCGACGCGGACGGCACGGACCGAAGGCGACGCACGTTCCAAGCCGACGCAGTCGTCGTGGCGACCGGGGCGTTCGATCGTGTCCTGCCCGTGCCGGGCTGGGATTTGCCGGGCGTCTTCAGCGCGGGGGGAGCCCAAGCGCTCGCCAAGGGCGAGCGCGTCGCTGTGGGCCGGCGCGTGGTCGTGGCGGGAGCGGGTCCGTTCTTGCTGCCCGTCGCCGTCGCGCTGCTCCAAGGCGGCAGCACGGTCCTCGGCGTGCTCGAAGCCAGTCGCCTGAGCAAGATGTCCTACGGGTGGGCGAAGCGGCCGTGGGAGCTCGTGAGCGCTCGCGCCAAGATACCTGAAGTTGGTCGCTACGCCTACGAGCTGGCTCGCCATCGCGTCCCGTATTCGACAGGCCGCGCGGTGATCGCGATACACGGTGATGAGCGCGTCGAGTCGGTAACGACTGCCGCCGTCAGCCCATCGTGGGCGTCGGTCCCGGGCACCGAGCGCGAGATGGCCGTAGACGCGGTCTGTCTCGGACACGGATGGACGCCGCGCCTCGAACTCGCCATCGCATTCGGCTGCCAGCTGAGCGCGCAGCGGTTCGTCGCTGTCGACGAGGGCCAGCGCACCAGCGTCGAACACGTCTACGCGGCGGGAGAGATCACCGGCGTCGGTGGTGTCGACCTCGCCCTCGCCGAGGGCGCGATTGCGGGCCACCTGGCAGCGGGCGGTCGGTTGAGCGACGCGGCACTCCGGTTAAGTCGAGCGCAGCGAAAGGACTGGCGGAGATTCGCTGCGCGACTCGAGGCGGCGCACAGCATCGGTGCGCAGTGGACGGAGTGGCTGAGCGACGAGACGATCGTCTGCCGGTGCGAAGAGGTGACGGTCGAGCGCCTGCGATCGGCTGCACAGTTCACGCAGTCCAAGGGACTGCGTTCGTTGAAGCTCAGCTCGCGGGCCGGTCTCGGTCTCTGCCAGGGTCGCGTGTGCGGACGGACAGTGGAGTCACTCTTGGCAACGTGGGCGGGTGATGGCGGACTGAGCGATGGCGTGATCACCGATCGACGACCGGTGGCATTGCCGGTGCGCTTGGGTGAGCTGTGCGCTGATACGACGATCGTGTGAATCGACGAATGCCTCAGGCATTGTCGGTGGCGCGGTCGTCGTAGCGCGCCAAAAAGTCGCTGACCACGCTGAAGTACGCTTCGGGCTCTTCGACGAAGGGCATGTGGCTGGAGTTCTCGAAGATGGTCCAGCGAACGTCGGGAATCTCATCAACGAACGGCTGTTGCGTCGCGGGTGTCGCTTCGTCGTAGCGCCCTGAGAGCAACAGCGTGGGCGCCACGATCGCACCGAGCTGTCCGATGACGCTCCAGTCGCGAAGCGTGCCCGTACAGAACATCTCGTTCGGGCCGATCATGGCGCCGTACACCGTCGGATCCGCGGCGACCGCGTCAAAGGACGCCTGCACCTCCGGCGGGTAGGGGAGGACCCGGCAGATGTGGCGGTCGTAGAAGACCTGGGTGGCGGCGAGGTAGGCGGGGTCCTCAATGGTGCCGAGGGCTTCGTGATGCTCGAGCACCCCGCGCACGTCGGCGGGGAGTTCGCGACGCAGGCGCTGCGCTTCGTCGAGCAGCATCGATTCAGACGCGAGCGAGTTGCTCAAGATGAGCGAGCGCAAACCGCGCGGCTGGCGCAACGCGTGCTCGGCTCCGAGCATTCCGCCCCAGGACTGGCCGAGCAGGTGATAGTCGTCCTCGATGCCCAAGGCGCTCAGCAGGTTATCGAGCTCGTTGAGAAAGAGCAATACCGTCCAGAAGTCGCGACCGTGTTCGGGCAGCCGAGTGGAGTTGCCGCACCCCAACTGGTCGTAGTGCACGACGGGCCGGCCGGTTGCGGCGAGTTCGCTGAGCGAGAGTACGTAATCGTGCGTAAAGCCCGGGCCGCCGTGCACGACCACGAGCGGAGTCCTCGACGACGCTAGATCCCCGGTGATGCGGTACCACGTCTCATATCCCATGAATGGGACCACGCCCGTGGAGGTTGCCGCTCGCACCACGTCAGCGAACCTCACTGCGTCGCGGACGAATTCGTTCGTGCCTCATGAAGGTTCCTCCACATTCTTCAGCCAGTCGAGCACCGTCTTGTTGAACCGATCGGCATATTCCCAGATGCAGCAGTGACCGCCCGGCGTGGTCAACCACGTTGAGCCGGGGATCAGATTGTGCAGCCGACGAGACAGCGCGACGGGAATGAGGATGTCCTCTTCGCCCGCCAGCACGAGCGTGGGCACGCGGAGCGAAGCGAGCTGGCTGGTCGTGTCGTGGGTCTGGATCGAGCTGAGCTGGGCCAGATACGCCGCGACGGGCTGATTGACAAACTTCATCGCCGTCTCGACTTGCGCGAGGAGCTCGGGTTGGAAGGTGAAGAAGTCGACCGTGAACCCCCAGAGCACGACGTCGCGCATGATCGTGGCGACGCCGACGACGGGAGCGAGTTCGGCCCAGAGGGCGTACATGCGTGAACAGAAGGGACCGGGTGCCGCGTAGGTGCACGCGAGCGTTACGCTCAGAACGTCGTTCGGATAGCGCAGCGCGTACTCCTGGGCAATCATCCCGCCCATCGAGATGCCGAGCAGGTGGAAGTCCTTCAATCCGAGATGATCGACGAGCGCTTTTGTGTCCTTCGCGAACATCTCGGTCGTGTAGGGACCGGGTGGCATGGAGCTGGCACCGACGCCGCGATTGTCGAAGGTCACGACGCGATAGCCCGCCTCGAGGAAGGCCGGCACTTGGCTCCCCCAGGTGTCGAGGTCGTCGCCGAGCCCGTTGACGAAGAGGATCGTCTTCGGTCCCTCCCCTTCTACTCGGTAGTTGATGTCTATGCCGTTAGCGCTCAGGATGGTCATGATCTCCTCATGCAGTGTGAGTGGGCGGGTCGGTCGGAAGGTGGTCGCTGACGTGGGCGAACATGTCGCGAATGGTCTGTTCGGTCAACGAGAAATGGTCGGCCGCGAGGGTCGCCGCCAGGTCCTCGTCGCCGGCGATGATCGCCTCGATCAGCCCGGGGTGCTGGTGCAGCCCGCGCTGACGCAGGGCTGGGCTCCAGGGTTCGACGCCCATACCGAAACCAACGTCGTGGCGCATTCGCAAGCTCAGCTCCACCAGGTAGGGGTTGCCGGTCGTGGCGGCGATGCATTGATGCAGCCGCAAGTCAGCGGTCGTGGACGACGCGCGCTCCGCTGGCGAGGAGATGTACTCCTCCAGCGCGATTCGCAGTGCGTCGATGTGCTTCTGCGTGCGTCGGCGCGCGGCCACCCGAGCGATGTCGGCTTCGATGATCGACCGGTAGTCCATGAGGTGTTCCAGCCTCGCCCAATCGGGCAGCAGCGTTCGGTGGATGATTGCGGGCGCGTCAGAGCGCCAAGACGATTCGACAAAGATTCCCCCGCCCTGCCCGCGTCGCACGCTGAGGTACCCCGAGGCGACGAGGAGGGCGACCCCTTGCCGCACGGTGGTGCGACTCACGCTCAGCGTCGCCGCAAGCTCTCGTTCTGTCGGAAGACGCTCGCCGACCGCGAACTGTCCGAGCGCCAACGCCGTGACGATTCGGTCGGCCACCTGTTGGCCGGCGGTTCGAGCGAGCAGCGGGCCGAGCGCCCCGACCGGCTTGGTCGTGCCCGCCCTCGTCGAGTTCGCGCCCGCGCTCACGACTGCTCGCTCATCACGTCGAGCCCCGCGATCAGATGGGCGAGTGTCGTGGCGCCGTCGACGATGCTCGCCAGGTTGACCGACTCGTTGACGCCGTGGATGTTCCTCGCGACCGGTCCGTAACAGAGCGCGGGCACGCCCGCTTGATTGAGATAGAAGCGCGCGTCGGTCGTACTTCCGCCGACGTGCGTCTTCGGCGTTGAGCCGTGAGTCGCGAGGTGCGCCGCTTGGACCGCGGTGACGAGCGGCGAGGCGGTGTCGAGCAGGTAGCCCTCCGCCCGAAAGCCCGTCGACGAGAGCGACACGTCGACGTCGTCCCCGGGTATCGCCTTGGCGACCGCCGCAGCGATCGCCTCGACGGCTTCGTCGGTGGACCAGGACCGGGGATGTCCGAACCGCACGCCGAGGGTGACGACGGAAGCGACGCTTGAGCGCCAGTCACCGGCTCGAAGAAGCCCAACGTTGACGTTGTAAGGTTCACGGATCTTTTCAAAGGCTTCGTCTCGGTGCTCGCGCGCGACCTGGCGTCCCACGTCTTCGAGTGCAGCAACCAGGCGGAGGCCCACATCGAGCGGGTGTTCCACGCGATCGGCGACTTCCGCGTGACCGCCGGCCCCTTGAATGGTGACGTCAACCCAGACGATGCCCGTGCCGCCGATCAACAGATCGAGGTCGGTGGGTTCGGTCAGGATCACCGCGTCGGCCGAGACACCCTGGCGCAGGGCTGACAGCGTCCCGTTCCCGGTGCACTCTTCCTCGATGACCGACAGCACACCAAGGGGTCGCTCGAGCGCAGAGGGGAGCGCCGATCTCAAGGAGTCAAGAGCCAGGGTCGCCATCGCGAGGCCGCCCTTCATGTCGCCGGCTCCTCGACCAAACAGCCAACCGTCTTCTCGCCGGGGCACCCAGGGCGAGGTGGTCCATCCGCGCGAGTCGGCGGGGACCACGTCGATGTGGCCGTTGATCAACAGCGCGAGGTCCTCCGATGAGGTGGTGCCGAGAATGTTGGCGCGACCTTCGTAGGACGTTTGCGGTACGCCGGCGATAGGGTCGCTCGCAATGGAGTCGGGAACGCCGACCCGCGAGACCTCTAGTCCGAGGCGGGTGAGCTCTTCGGCAACGAGTGACTGCGCGGGCGACTCTTCACCGATGGTGCTCGGGGCGCTCACGAGTCGCTCGAGGAATGCGAAGGCATCCTCTGTGCGCTCTTCGACGGCATCACGCAGACGAGCACGCGTCGCGTCGTCGAGCGCGCGAAAGTACAAAGGTCTATCCATTGAACCTAAGGCTCCCATAGGGAAGGGTCATGATCAAGTGTCGGGGTGAATGCGACGCACGAGCTCGTTCCAAAATGGCCGTGATCATCGGGAAACCTGACGTTTGGACCCGCATTCGCCCTGATGTGAAGGGTTCGTGAATTGGTGTTTGCATTAGTGTCAATCGCTTCGCTAGGGTCAAGTGTCACATATTACAGCCGGGGGTTTAGAACATGAAAATGTCCATCAACCGAGGAGTCGGGCGTCGGGTGGGAGCACTCGTGCTCGCAGGTTCGCTCGGTATCGCGGGGCTTGGCGTGGGTGTCGTTGAGTCGGGTTCGAACGCGTCGGCGGCGACGAGCAATGACGTGACCTTCGCCTTGCCACCCGCCACGGTGCCGAACTACATCTTCCCGATCTTCAGCGGCGCCCAAGACAGCATCGTCAACGTGTACCAGATGCAACAGATCATGTTCCGAACGCTGTACTACTTCGGTGAAGGCACCAACCCAGAGAACAATCCGACGCTGTCGCTCGCGAAGCCGCCCGTCTTCACCGACGGGGGAAAGACCGTCACCATCACGCTCAAGCACTACCAGTGGTCCGACGGCACACCGGTCACCTCGCGCGACGTGCTCTTCTTCATGAACCTGCTGAAGGCCGACCAGAGCAACTGGGCGGACTACGTTCCCGGAGAGTTTCCGAGCAACGTCACGTCGGTCACCGCCCCGAATGCCTCGACGGTGGTCATGCATCTCAACCAGGCGTACTCCTCGACCTGGTTTCTGTACAACGAGCTGAGCCAGATCACCCCGCTGCCCCAGCAGGCCTGGGACAAGGAGTCGGCGACCGGCAAGATCGGCAACTACGACGAGACTCCCGCGGGCGCGAAGGCCGTCTTCAACTTCCTCACCAAAGCGGCCGAGACGTCGAGCACCTACGCGACCAATCCGCTCTGGCAGGTCGTCGACGGCCCGTTCAAGCTCAAGCAGTATGAGAACACCGGGTACAGCGTGTACGTGCCGAACAAGAAGTACTCGGGACCCTCGAAGGACAACTACCAAGAGCTGATCGAGGTCCCCTTCACCACCGACACCGCCGAATACAACGCAGTTCGCTCTGGCTCACTCGACTACGGCTACGTGCCGCCGCAAGACGCCAGCCAGATTCCTCTGTTGAAGAGTCAGGGCGCGAGCATCGCGCCGTGGGTGGGATGGGACATCAACTACTTCCCGATCAACTTCAATAACCCGACGGTCGGCCCGATCTTCAAGCAGCTCTATATCCGCCAAGCCATCCAAGAGATGGTGGATCAGCCGACGGACATCAAGAAGGCGCTCTACGGATACGGAGAGCCGACCTACGGACCAGTCCCTGTCGCACCGAAGAACAACTTCACGAGCCCTCAGGAAGTGGGCAATCCCTACCCCTACAGTCCGACCAACTCCGCGAAGCTCCTGAAGAGTCACGGCTGGGACGTCGTGCCTCACGGCACCACCACCTGTACGAAGCCCGGGACCGCGGCCAACGAGTGCGGTGCTGATATCGCCAAGGGCGCGAAGTTGTCCTTCAACCTGCAGTACGACTCGGGCGTGACCTACACGGCCGTCATGATGGAGCAGTTCAAGTCGAACCTCGCACAAGACGGTATTCAGATCAACCTGACGACGGCGCCCTTCGACACGATCATCACCAACGCCGCGCCTTGCAATGAGGGGCCGACGTGCACGTGGGAGATGGAGAACTGGGGCGGCGGTTGGACGTTTGGTCCGAACTTCGAGCCCACCGGCGAAACTCTCTTCGCGACCGACTCCGGCTTCAATGAAGGCCGCTACTCCGATGCCACCAACGACGCCAACATCAACGCAACCCACTCGCAGTCCGGCAACGCGGTGATCTACAAGTACGAGAACTATCTCGCCGATCAGCTGCCCGTCATCTGGCAGCCGGCTCCCGATTATCAGATCTCGGTGCTGAGCAAGAGCTTGAAGGGCGTCGTGCAGAGTCCTGAGGAGAACTTCACGCCAGAAGACTGGACGCTGTCGAACTGACGATTGCCCTCGGGTGATCGTCAGCGGCGCACGTCGGCCGGGTCACGTACCGGCCGACGTGCGCCGTTCCGTAAGAGCGATGTGTCAACCTGCGCCCTGAGTGACCGTCGATGGTCGGGCGCGGCGCGCGCCAGTCGATCAGAGCCCGAAGTTGGGCGCGGGGCGTGAGAAGAGCTCGTGCATCCACGCCTCGATCTCGTCGGGGTGGCTCGGGAGCGCGGCGGTCATCACTCGAGATCCCTCGGGCGTGACCACCACGTCTTCTTCAATGCGAATGCCGATGCCGCGGAACTGTTCGGGCACGGTGAGGTCATTGGGCTGGAAGTAGAGACCGGGCTCGACGGTGAGCACGTTGCCCACTTCGAGCGGGTCTTCGGGAAAGATCGTGTCGCGCGCACTGGTGCAGTCGTGCACGTCAAGGCCGAGCATGTGCGAGGTGCCACAGACGATGTAACGCGCGTAGAGCGGCAACTCCGGGCGCACGGCGACGTCTGGTCCCACGTCGAGGATCCCGAGTTCGAAGAGCCCCTCGGCTAGGACCGCGATGGCTGCGCGATGCTGGTCCTGACCGCGCGCACCCGGGCGCACCGCGGCGATGCCCGCCTGGGTTGCCGCGTAGACGATGTCGTAGAGCTGTCGCTGGGCGGGGGTGAACGTGCCAGAGATCGGCAGCGTCCTCGTGACGTCCGAGGTGTAGAGGTCGAGGACTTCCACCCCGGCGTCGAGCAGGAGGAGGTCGCCGAGACGAAGCTCACCGTCGTTGCGGGTCCAGTGCAGAATCGTGGCGTGCGCGCCGGCGGCCGCGATTGTGCGATATCCGGTGTCGTTGCCCGCGGTACGCGCTCTCAGGTTGAAGACGCCTTCGACGACCCGCTCGCTCTGGCCCACGGCACTCGGGAGCGCACGCACCACATCTTCGAACCCGAGCACCGTCTTGTCGACCGCCTCTTGAAGACGCGCGATTTCGTATTCATCCTTTACCAGGCGAAGCTGGCTCAAAGTCTGGGTGAGCAGCGCGTCGTCGTCGCTCACCGGATACCGGGTGTCGACGCGGTGGTCGTAGCCGCGACGGATGACAATCCTCTCGAGACCCCACGCGGCGAGGTCCTTGTCGAGGTGGTCGAGCGGAGCGGCGGCGATGCCCCAGCGACGCTCGGCGTCTTCGAACGAACGCCGCGGACCGACCCACAGCTCACCCTGGAGCGGGTTGGAGAAGAACTGGTGCGTCGTGTAGTCGAATCGCTCGTTGAGATAGAGCGTCGCGATGACGTTGCTCGGGTCGGGGTGGATGACGAGCACGGCGTCGGGGTCGTCGCACGCGCTCAGCCAGAAGAACTCGGACCCGGGGCGAAAGTTGAATTCCTGATCGTTCGCACGGGTCTTGGCACCGCCCGCAGGAACGACCAGTGCCTTGTCCGGGAACCGGCCATGGAGGAGCGCTCGGCGGCGGCGAGTGTGCTCGATCGCGGGATGGGGCTCTTCGACGAGGGGCGTCGACGCCCACTCTTTGGTCATGTAGTCGGCGAACGGGCGTCCGAAGGGACGACCGCCATTCCAGATCCAGTGCTCGCTCTCGGGGTGCTCGGCGGAGACGTCTGGCGCGGGAAACTCTGGAGTTGGTTCGGACACGAGGTCAGAGTACTGTGTGACACGTTACTGTGTCAACGAAGGCGCGATGGCCTCGAAGTGTGGGTTACGTTCGGAGGGTGCAGATGGCGAAGGACTCGGCAATCGGCGAGCTGACCCCGGCGACGAGCCTGCGCGACCGAGTCGAAAGTTCTCTCGCGTCGGCGATCATCTCGGGCGAGCTCGAACCCGGGACGCTCGTGTCCGTGCCCGCGCTGGCCGCCCAGTTCGCCGTGTCGGCCACGCCCGTTCGCGAGGCGATGCTGAATCTGGAAAAGCGGGGCTTTGTCGAATCGGTGAAGAATAAGGGCTTCAAGGTCACCGAGGTGAGCGACCAGGACCTGCGCGAAATTGCCCAACTGCGCAGCTGGATCGAGGCCCCCGCGATGCGCCTCGTCGCAGAGCGCCTCCGCAGCGAATCGTTGGAGCGTTATCGAGAGCTCGCCCATCGCATCACCGAAAGCGCATCGCGGGGAGACCTGGAGGCCTACCTCGCCGCCGACTCCGCGTTTCACACGGCCCTGCTCACCCTCACCGGCAACGACCGTCTCGTCGAACTCGTGGCTGAGCTCCGTCGCCAAACGCGCATGATCGGGCTCGTCGACCTTCGCCCGAGCGAGGAGCTGTTGCGCTCCGCCGCCGAACATCAGGACCTGCTCGACCTGCTGGCCCTGGGCGAAGGTGAGGCCGCCGAGCGATTCATGCTCCACCACATCGGCCACGTGCTCGGCTGGTGGGCGGGGCTCGAAGAATCTACCGACGCCGAGTGAGGGCTCGTCACAGTGCCGTGTGACATATTACACTGACCTTTAGGTGGAATGCGGGCCAAACGTGCGGTCCCTCCACGAAAGGAACACCATGACCGCTACACCCGTTGACCTCGGAGGCGTCGTCGTCGCCGTCACACTGGCCTTCAAGGAGGATGCCAGCGCGCCCGGCGGGCTCGCCGTCGACTTCGATCGGTTCGCAGAGCACTGTGAGTGGCTGATCGCGAACGGCTGTCGTGGGGTCGGTCCGAATGGCTCGCTCGGGGAGTACTCATCGCTCAGCGACGAGGAGCGGCGCAAGGTCGTCCAAGTGGCCGTTGAGGCGGTCGCCGGCCGCGGCATCGTGATCGCCGGCGTCCACGGCGTGGGCTGGCACCAAGCGAAGGTCTGGGCCGAGCGCGCGGGCGAGGATGGCGCCGACGCGGTCATACTCCTGCCGCCCACCATCTTTCGCGCGTCCGAAGCGGAGGTGATCGAGCACTACACGCGAGTCGCCGAAGTCGGCATGCCGCTCATGGTCTACAACAACCCTTTCGACACCAAAGTCGACATCCTGCCTTCGGTGGTTGCCGAACTGGCACAGATCCCCAACATCGTGGCGATCAAGGAGTTCTCGGGCGACGTTCGGCGCATCTTGGAGATTCGCGAGCGCTGTGACATCGACGTCGTCGCGGGCGCCGACGACCTGCTGTTCGAATCGCTCGTGGACGGCGCCGTGGGTTGGTTCGCGGGCTTTCCGAACGCCTTCCCGCGTGAAGCCGTCGAGATCTACAACCTGGTGATGGCCAACAAGGTCGATGAAGCGCGGGACCTGTATCGTCACTTGGTGGCGCTCTTTCGTTGGGACTCGCGCGTTGAGTTCGTCCAAGCCATCAAGCTCACCATGGACATCGTGGGCGCCAGTTACGGCGGAGCCACTCGGCCCCCGCGCGGGCCCCTCAGCCCGTCCAATGAGGCCAAAGTTCGCGAAGACGCGAAGCGGGCACTCGAGTACCTCGCCCGTCACGAATTCGCGAGCTGAACGTGCGCGCGAGCCGAATCATCAGCGCGGTGGACTCGCACACTGAGGGGATGCCCACGCGCGTCGTGACGGGCGGCATCGCGGAGGTACCCGGCGCGACGATGAATGAGAAGCGCCTCTATTTCATGGAGCACCTGGATCACGTGCGCCAGTTCCTCGTAAACGAGCCTCGGGGGCACGCGGCGATGAGCGGGGCGATCCTCATGGCGCCGACGCGCGCCGACGCGGACTTCGGGGTGTTGTTCATCGAGGTCTCGGGATGCCTACCCATGTGCGGACACGGGACTATCGGCGTCGCCACGGTCTTGGTCGAAACCGGCATGGTCGAGGTCACAGAACCAGTCACCACGGTTCGGCTCGATACTCCCGCGGGGCTCGTGATTGCCCGAGTCGCCGTGTCACACGGTCACGCCGACTCCGTCACGCTCGAGAACGTCCCGTCCTACGCCGTCACCCTCGATGGGACGCTCGAGGTCGCGGGACTCGGTGAGGTGCCCTACAGCCTCGCCTTCGGCGGCAACTTCTACGCGATGGTGAACCTCGCTGACGTGGGCATCGAGTTCGATCGCTCGCGTCAGCACGATCTCACCGCCGCGGGGCTCGCCATCATGGACGCCATCAACACGACGAGTCCGCCGCATCACCCATCGGTCGAAGGGGTCGATCACTGCCACCACGTGGAGTTCATCGCACCTGGATCGACGGCACACCACTCGCGTCACGCGATGTCGATCTATCCGGGCTGGTTCGACCGGTCACCGTGCGGCACCGGCACGTCAGCGCGGATGGCCGAGCTGTGGGCGCGCGGCGAGCTGGCACTGGGCGAGGAGTTCGTCAACGAGTCATTCATCGGGTCGAGATTTGTGGGGCACCTCATCGGAGAGACCGAGGTCGCCGGCGTGCCCGCGGTGATTCCGACCATCACTGGTCGCGCGTGGGTCACGGGGCTCGGACAGTACGCGCTTGATCCGAGTGATCCCTTCCCTCGTGGTTTCGTCTTCTAATCCCCCACGAACGACGAGCCGCGCGGGGCGAAGGTCACTCGCTCCCGTGGACCGCGTGCGCTCGCCGGGGCTTTGCGCGCACGGCGCTCGGTGGCACGTGGGCCCTCACGACGCCGCCACCACGCGAAGGACCGATCGATGGTGGTGAACGACCGTCAGGGATCGGTGCTGCACGATCGCTCGACGCCCGTGCGAGAGGAGGACGCCATGCTGGTGGCGACGCGCGAGTACGGTCTCGAGGGCGCCATCGAGCGACTCGGAGGAGAGCGCGATGACAACTTCCTCGTCACGTCGATCCAGGAGCGACGTCTCCTAAAGGTGGCGCACCCGCGCGAGGATGCCGGGGTGACGAACCTCCAGAGCAGCGTGCTGCTGTTCCTCGAGGAGCACGCCCCCGATATTCGAGTCCAGCGCGTCATCCGCAGCCGTCGCGACGAAGTGGACGTGGTGGTGCGAGAGGGCCCACTGGCGGGGCGAACGGTGCGGGTCACGACGTTTTTGGAGGGTACGCTGATGCGATCAGCGAATCCGTCGAGTGAACTTCGACGAGACGTCGGGGTGAGCGCGGCGCGGCTCGACCGAGCGCTGTCGTCGTTTGAGCACCCGGCCACCCGGCGACACCTCCTCTGGGACATTCAACGAGCCGCCGACCTCGTGGGGCTTCTTAACGACCTGCCCCCATCCGAGGAGCGAACGGCGCTGCGTTCTTCGCTCGACCGATTCACCAGCGAGGTCGCGCCGCGGGCTAGCGCATTACGAACCCAGGTGATCCACAACGACCTGAGCACGGACAACCTTCTCGTCGATAACAACGGCACCCGGGTCGCGGGCGTGCTCGATTTTGGTGACGTCGTCCACGCGCCAGCGCTTCATGAGCTCGCGATCGCCATCTCCTACCAGCTGGCGGGGGTGAAGGACCTGGTGGGCGCCGCGAGCGACGTGGCGTGCGGCTATCACTCGGTGACACCGCTCGAGGAGGGGGAGCTAGCCCTCCTGCCCGGGTTGATCATGGCGCGCGTCGTGACGTGGGTGACGATCCCCGCCTGGCGCTCGGCGCGGATTCCCGGCAATGACGCCTACGTCCTGAGGAACGCGGCGCGCAGCCGCGCGCTCTTCTTCGCGCTTCGTGAGATTCCCGACGAGTACTTTGTCGAGCGGCTGCGGCGCGCGTGCCTGGAGGAGGCCTGATGTCAAGCAACGGAAACATGGTGAACGGATTTGACATGAGCACCGTCGACGAGCTCGAGCCGGACGTGCGCGCGATCGTCAGCCGACGCGCGGCAGTGCTCGGCCCCGCCTACCGCCTCTTTTACGAACGCCCCGTCGAGTTCGTCCGCGCGAGTGGCGTGCACCTCTATGACGCGCAGGGCCACGAGTATCTGGACGCCTACAACAACGTCCCCTCCGTCGGTCACTGCCATCCCCGAGTCGTCGAGGCCGTCTCGCGCCAGGTGGCGACGCTGAACACCCATACCCGCTACGCCTCTCGGGCGCTCCTCGACTACGCCGAGCGGCTGCTCGCGACGTTTCCCCCAAACCTCAACAACGTGATGTTCACCTGCACCGGAAGCGAGGCGGTCGACCTCGCGCTTCGCGTGGCCCGTTACTACACCCGTGCGACCGGGGTCATCGTGACGAGCAACGCCTATCACGGGACCACGACTGCGGCCGCCGAGATCTCGCCCAGTCTCGGCGCGGGGGTGGCGCTCGGCCG
Organism: uncultured Acidimicrobiaceae bacterium; assembly: GCA_963848345.1. Classification (GTDB taxonomy): domain Bacteria; phylum Actinomycetota; class Acidimicrobiia; order Acidimicrobiales; family RAAP-2; genus RAAP-2. Next base: position 347,552 of record CAWKDF010000001.1, read on the forward strand.
CGACGTCTGGACGATCGACCTGCCGCTCGAACGAATGGCCGTCTCGAGCGATGTCGCCGACCAGCTCGCGGGGCTGGTACGCACGGCCGTGGCCGACATGAGGCGACACGGGGTCCAGCTCGCCGCATTCGTGGCGGATTCACTGCTGTCCTCAGACGGGATCTTTCCCGGTCCGCGGGGCCTCCTTCGTCCCGTGGCCGACGTCGTTCGCGAGTCGGGCGGACTCTACATCGCCGACGAAGTGCAGCCGGGTTTTGCGCGCACCGGGGACTCCATGTGGGGCTTCACCCGGCACGGGCTCGATCCTGATCTCGTGGTCATGGGCAAGCCCATGGGCAACGGCATGCCGATTGCCGCGGTCGCTGCCCGTGCCGAGGTGGTCGAGGAGTTCGGCACGAGCAGTCGTTACTTCAACACCTTCGGCGGAAACTCGGTGTGCGTGGCCGCCGCGAACGCCGTGCTCGACGTGATCGAACAAGAGCAGCTCCAGGAGAACTCCCGCGTCGTGGGCGACTACCTGCGCCAGGCCCTCACGGACGTGTCGAGTGGACGCGACGACGTCGTAGCGGTGCGCGGCGTCGGACTGTACGTCGCCGCCAACGTCGTCTCACCAGAGGATGGATCTGCGGACGCGCGTCGAGCCGCCGAGATCGTCAACGGGCTGCGCGAGCGAAGGGTCCTGATTAGCGCCACCGGCCAAGCGGGCAACGTGCTGAAGATCCGCCCGCCGCTGCCCTTCAGCCGAGAGCACGTCGACCAGTTCGCCGACGCGCTCGCCCAGGTCTTCGGTCAGCTGGATACCCGAAGATAACCGGACAAATCCCCGCGATCACGGGGAATACGCCGGTCCGAGGCCACGTGGCCGTCGTTCCATGTGGCGCGTCGCCCGCGGTGGGTAACGTCAGATGGTGGACATAGCAGAAGAATCGACCATCGCGGAAGTGCTTCCTCCGGCAAGCCTGCGCTCGCGCGTCGAAAATTCGCTCGCCTCGGCGATCATCTCAGGGGAGCTCGAGCCCGGCACCATGGTCTCGGTGCCGGTCCTCGCCGCCCAATTCGAGGTCTCGATCACCCCTGTTCGTGAGGCGATGTTGAATCTCGAAGACCGGGGATTTGTCGAGTCCGTTAAGAACAAGGGCTTCAAGGTGACCGAGGTCAGCGCCCGGGACCTGCGAGAAATCGCCCAGCTGCGCTGTTGGCTCGAGGCCCCCGCGATGCGTCTGGTCGCCGAACGCTTGCGGAGCGAATCGGTCGAACCGTATCGAGAGATGGCGCGTCGGGTCTCCAAGCGCGCGGCGCTCGCTGACCGTGAGGCGTATCTCGCCGCTCATTCGGCGTTCCATACGGCGCTGCTCGCGCTCACCGACAACCAGCATCTCGTCGAGCTCGTGGCGGAGCTTCGCCGCCAAACCCGAATGATCGGGGTCGCCGATCAGCATCCGAGCGCGGAGATTCTGCGCTCGGCGGCAGAGCACGAAGAGCTGCTTGATCTCTTGGAGCGAGGCGATGGCGAAGCCGCCGAGCTCTTCATGGCGCACCACATCGGCCACTCGATCGGCACGAGCGACGACGTTGACGAAGAGCCCTCCGCGTCGGCTGGGTAGCTCCGTTCCTGCGACCTAGAGACTGAGGTTGGTCGGTCCTTCGGCCCAGCGCGCGGCCATCCATGCTTCGACCTCGTCAGCCGAACGGGGGAGAGCGGCCGAGAGATTTCTCGAGCCGGTCGCCGTCACCAGCACGTCGTCTTCGATTCGCACCCCGATGCCGCGATACTCCTCAGGCACCGTGAGATCATTCGCCTGGAAGTAGAGACCAGGCTCGACCGTGAGCACGTACCCCTCCTCCAGGGTGCCCCAATAGAACTCGTTGCGCGCGTTGGCGCAGTCGTGCACGTCGAGGCCGAGCATGTGACTCGTCCCGTGCAGCGTGTAGCGACGGTGGAGCTGGCGATCCTTGCGTAGCGCCTCTTCGGGCTCCACCGTCAAGATGCCGAGCTCGAAGAGCCCTTGGGCGAGCACCCTCATGGCGGCATCGTGCGGGTCCGTGAATTGCGCCCCGGGCTTCACCGCCGCGATGCCGGCGCTCTGTGCCTCGTAGACAAGGTTGTAGATGCGACGTTGCGCGGATGAGAACGTGCCATTGACCGGCATCGTGCGCGTGACGTCAGCGGTGTAGAGCTGATGGCTCTCGACGCCCGCGTCAAGCAGCAGCATGTCCCCGGAGCGAACGGAGCCGGAGTTGCGGACCCAGTGCAGCGTCGTGGCATGGGGACCGCTGGCGGCGATGGTGTCGTATCCCGTGTCGTTGCCCTCGACGCGAGCGCGCAAGTTGAAGATTCCTTCGACCACGCGTTCGCCTCGTCCGATCGCGCTCGGGAGCGCACGCACCACGTCGGCAAAGCCCTTTACCGTCGCATCGACCGCGAGCTGGAGCTGCTCGATCTCAAAGTCGTCCTTCGCGAGACGCATCTCGCTCAGTGCGACCGCGAGCTCTTCGTCGAGCTCGGACTCCTCGATCAACCCGTCAATGGTCGCGTCAAAACCGCGCAAGGTGACGATGGTGCTCTCGTCGAGCTCGACCAGATACTTCTCAAGGTCCTCGAGGGCGATGGTCTCGATGGCGTAGTAGATCGAAGCCTCGGCGACGCCGCGACGAGCGCCCACCCACAGCTCCCCGTAGCGCGCGTCGGTGTAGAACTCGTGCGTGCTCGCGTCACGACGGCGCGGGATGAAGAGCGTCGAGCGGGGCGGATCGCCCGGCGTGATGACGAGGACCGCGTCGGGCTCTTCGCAGCCGGTCAGATAGAAGAAGTCGCTCCCCGCGCGGAACGGGTAGTCGGTGTCGTTCGCTCGTACCTTGAAGTTGCCGGTGGGCACCACGATCGTTCGGCCGGAAAATCTGGCCGCGAGGTCACTGCGGCGTCTCGCCGCATGGCTCGCGACTGGGTGGACATCGCTCGGGACCTTGTCGGGCGCCCAGCCTGACGTCATCTGATCAAACAGCTCCCGCGGACTGGGCGGGCGGTGTGGTCCAACCCAGATCCAGTGCTCGGAGACCGGGTGCTCCTCTGAAACGTCTGGTTCTGGAATGTCAAGTTCGTCGCTCACGGTGCCAACTTACTCGCGCCTGTATTTTGCTTGCCTAGAGTTCGGCTATGGATATCTCTTGTGCATGGCATGGCTCGGTCGCGGTTCTCACCTGGGACGACGGCGAGAACCGCATCAACGTCGACTCTCTCGCGCGGATCAACGGCCTGCTCGACGAACTGGAGGCTAGAGACGGCGAGCTCTCTGTCGTGCTCACCGGTGTGGGTAAGTTCTTTTCGAACGGACTCGACCTCGCGCGATTTGGAAGCAACACGGAAGAGTTCGCCACGACGCTCACCGAGCTCAAGCGCACCGTGGGACGACTGATGCTCTTTCCGGCCTATACCGTCGCCGCCCTCAACGGGCACGTGTTCGCGGGTGGTGCACTGATGAGCTGCGGCTTTGACTATCGGGTGATGCGCGAGGATCGTGGGTACTGGTGCATGAACGAAGCGGAGATCGGCCTCGCCCTCGACGAGCAGCTCTGGACCATCATCCGCCACCGCCTTCCGAAGGCGACTGCCGTCGCCGCCGCGACGACCGCCCGGCGGTTTGCGGGCTCCGAGGCGCTGGCGGCCGGGATTGTCGAGGCGACCGCGACCGAAGACCTGGTGGTGCCGCACGCTGTCGACGTTGCAGAGCGCTACGTCACGCTGCACCGAGCGACGCTCGCGCACCACAAACGCCTGGCACACGGCGAGACGGCGGCACGGTTGGGCTTCGCCAGCTAGGCGACGAGCTACTTGTTGGTTCGGGTGGCGCGATCGACCAGACGCCAGGACGACGGCAACGCCACGCCCGAGATGCCGGCCTTGATGAGTTCGCCCCAGAGGAACGGGGTGAACCCGAGCGAGATAGCGGTCCCGGCGCTGACGTGCAAGGAGAAGCCGAGCCAGGTCACGCCGATCAAAAAGACGATCGCGTCACCGATGGCCATCGCCACGAAGGCCCTCACGATGGTGCGGTCGGCACCTCGACCGGCCACCCAACCGAGCGCGGTGCCAGCGACGACAAAACCGAGGAGGTAGCCGAAGCTCGAGCCGACGTAGCCGCTCGCGTGGCCGGCAAACCACGGCACGCCGATGATCCCCGCGACGACATAGAGGACCATCGCCATGCCGGCGCGACGCCAGCCGAGCGCCGTGCCCGCCAGCATGACCCCGAGGGTCTGGCCGGTGATCGGCACGGGTGTGAAGCTGAGGTGGATCGAGATCTGGGCGAGCGCGCCGACGAGGGCGGCCGCACCTACGACGAGCGCGACCTCTGCGAGCAGCGACGCGGGTACGAGGTCGGCGAGAACGCGACGCGGTTGGGGAATGGCGATGGTGGACATGGAAGCTCCTCGACACGTGGTTACGGTCACTTTAGGCCATGGCGAGAAACGCCCAGAGCGAGCGTCGCAGTGCGAACTAAATCCAGCCCTGGTCGCTGGCGATCTGCTCGACGTCGCCAATTCGCATGCCGGTGCGATGCTGAAGCGTGCGGATGAGTCCGCCGGCCTCGTAGAGCGACTCATGGGTGCCCGTGTCGAGCCAGGTCGTCGCGCGAGAGAGCACCTCGACGCGCAGTTCGCCCCGCTCGAGATAGGTGTTGTTGAGTGCGGTGATCTCGAGTTCGCCACGCGCGCTCGGCGAGAGCTGGTGGGCGAACTCCGACGCGCGCTCGTCGTAGAAATAGATTCCCGGCACCGCGTAGCTGCTCTTAGGCAACTTCGGCTTCTCCTCGATCGAGATCACCGAACCTTGGTCGTCGAACTCGACGACGCCGTAGGCGGTCGGGTCGGACACCTGGTAGGCGAAGATCAGCGCACCGTTGACGTTGGTGTTCTCTTGGAGGTGGGTGCCGAGGCCTGGCCCGTAAAAGAGGTTGTCGCCGAGAATGAGTGCGCACTTGTCCCCGTCGAGGAACTTCTCTCCGAGGATGAGAGCTTCGGCGAGCCCGTTGGGCAGGTCTTGGACGACGTAAGAGAGCCGGATGCCGAATTGGCTGCCGTCGCCCAGGAGTCGAAAGAATGCCTCCTGGTCGTGCGGGGTCGTGATGAGGAGAATCTCGCGAAGCCCGCTCAGCATCAGCGTGCTCAAGGGGTAGTAGATCATGGGTTTGTCGTAGATCGGCAACAGCTGCTTCGAGACGGCCCTGGTGATCGGGTGCAGGCGGGTCCCCGTGCCGCCAGCCAAAATGATTCCCTTCACCCCATTAGTATAGGAGTCTTCAATCTCCTGCTTAAAGGCCAAGGTTCCTGATGCGCGTTGTGATAACTGGAGCGGCGGGGTTCATTGGCTCGCGTTTGGCCGAGATGCTTTTGGGTGAAGCGGACCGCCTCGGTTACGACGAGATCGTCCTGCTGGACGCGTTGACCTATTCCGGCCGACTCGAGAACTTGGACGGGGCGCTGCGCGATCCGCGCGCGCGCTTTGTGAAGGGTTCGATCACCGATGAGCTCGTGACCGATGAAGTCCTCGACGGCGCGCACGCAGTGCTGCACCTTGCCGCCGAGAGCCACGTCGACCGGTCGATCACCGGGGCGAAGGTCTTCTACGAGACCAACGTGCTCGGCACCCAGCAGCTGCTCGAGAGCGCGAAGCGCCGTGGGGTCGAACGCTTCGTGCACGTCTCGACCGATGAGGTGTACGGCAGCATCGAGTCGGGCGCGTGGCGAGAAGATCACCTGCTGGAACCAAACTCGCCGTACTCCTCGAGCAAGGCCGGATCGGACCTCGCCGCCTTGGCGTACCATCGGACGTTTGGGCTCAACGTGATGGTGACCCGCTGTTCGAACAACTACGGTCCGCGCCAGTTCCCCGAGAAACTGATACCGCTGTTCGTGACCAATCTCTTTGACGGGAAGAAGGTTCCCCTCTACGGGGACGGACTCAACGAGCGCGACTGGCTCTTCGTGGACGATCACTGCCGAGGAATCCTCCTCGTCCTGGAGAAGGGTCGTGCGGGAGAGATCTACAACATCGGTGGCGGTACGGGCCTCACGAACGTCGCGATCACGCGCGCGCTGCTCGAGCTGTGCGGTGCTGACGAGTCGATGATCGAACCGGTCGACGATCGACTCGGGCACGACCGGCGCTACTGCGTCGATTGGGCGAAGATCCGCGAGGAGTTGGGCTATCGTCCGTCGGTTGACTTCGACGAAGGGCTCGCGCGCACCGTCAAGTGGTACCGCGAGAACGAGTCGTGGTGGCGTCCGCTGAAAGGGGGCGAGTGAACCTCACCGAGCTTTCGATCCCCGGTGCGTACGTGCTCGACTCCGCCGTCTGGGGAGACGACCGGGGCTTCTTTCGCGAATGGTTCAAACGCCGGGACCTCGATGCGCTCGGCGTCAGCTTTCCCATCGAGCAGGCCAACCTCTCCATGTCGCGCCGAGGGGTGGTGCGCGGGCTTCACTATTCGATCGCTCCGCAGGGTCAGGCCAAGCTGGTGACCTGCGCCTACGGCGAACTCGACGACGTCATCGTCGACGTGCGCGTCGGCTCGCCGTCGTTCGGTCGGGTGGAAGTCGTGCGGCTCGCGGCGAATGAGGAGCGTTCCGTGCTGCTGCCGGCGGGCGCCGCGCACGGCTTTTGCGTGCGCAGCGAGCACGCGGCCCTGTCGTATCTGCTCTCCTCACCGTTCAATCCCGAGATGGAGCTCGAGATCAACCCGTTCGACGAACGCCTCGGCGTACCGTGGGGCCTGAAGGGGCCCGCGATCATGAGCGACAAGGACGCGGCGGCGCCCTCGCTCGACGATCGGATCGCTTCGGGCCAGCTCCCGAGGTACCTCGACGTCGAGCCGAACATTCGTTGAGTCCCTGTTGCTAGCCTCAGCCACGTGAGTTCGGCGCCGCTACGGCTGGTCAGCACTGAAGAGCGGGGAGTGCAGCTGCCCCCGGTCGTCACCAAGCCGATCGTCGAGTCAGAGGCACAGTTGCGGGCGGTGCTCTCAGGACTGTCGGGCGTTGACGCGGTCGGCGTGGAGGCGCGAGCGGCCAAGCTCGCGACCCGATCGCTCAAGAAATCGACCAAGATGATCGCCATCGATCTCGCGATCTCGATGGTCGATCTCACGACGCTCGAAGGTGCCGACACCCCGGGCAAGGTGCGTTCGCTCTGCGCCAAGGCTCGCCATCCTGATCCGCTCGATGAGTCAGTTCCGAGCGCGGCTGCCGTGTGCGTGTATCCCGATCTCGTCAGTCAGGCGCGCGCGGCGTTACGGGGATCCTCGGTTAAGGTCGCCTCCGTCGCGACCGCGTTCCCCTCCGGACGGGCGTCCCTCTCCGTGAAGCTGCTTGACGTTCGTGACGCGGTCACGGCGGGAGCCGACGAGATCGACATGGTTATCGACCGCGGAGCGTTTCTCTCCGGTCGGCTCGGGCTCGTCTTCGATGAGGTCGTTGCCGTCAAGGAGGCGTGCGGAGACGCGCACCTCAAGGTGATCCTCGAAGCGGGAGAACTCGTCACCTACGACAACGTTCGCCGGGCGAGCTGGCTCGCGATGCTCGGCGGGGCCGACTTCATCAAGACCTCGACGGGCAAAGTCAGCGTGAACTCGACGCTGCCGACGTGTCTCGTCATGCTCGAGGCGGTGCGCGACTTCGCCGAGATGACGGGCGCCCTCGTGGGCGTGAAGGTGGCCGGGGGGATTCGAACGACAAAGGACGCGCTGCGCTACCTAGTACTCGTCAACGAGACGACCGGCGCGGCGTGGCTCACGCCAGATCGCTTCCGCATCGGCGCGTCGTCGCTCTTGAACGATCTGTTGATGCAGCGCGTGAAGCAGCGTCGTGGCGCATACGCGCGGCCCGACGAATTCAGCACTGACTGATGAGCGATCTGACCTCCTCTCCGCTCGGCTCGCTCGAATACGATCCCGCACCCGAGTCCAGGGCGGTCGCGAAGCTGCGCGAGAGCTACGGACTCTTCATCGACGGCGAGTTCACCGATCCCTCTCGGCACGAGTCGTTCGTGACCTTGAATCCGGCCACCGAAGAGCCGCTCGCGAATGTGGCCCAGGCGTCGAGCGACGACGTCGATCGCGCGGTCGCTGCTGCACAGCGCGCGTACCAGACGGTCTGGAAGAAGACGACCGGAGCCCAGCGCGCCAAGTATCTCTTCCGGATCGCCCGACTGATTCAAGAGCGCTCGCGAGAGCTCGCGGTCGTAGAGACGCTGGACAACGGCAAGGCGATTCGCGAGTCGCGTGACATCGACATCCCGCTCGCGGCGGCGCACTTCTTCTACTACGCCGGCTGGGCCGACAAGCTCGACTACGCCGGGTTTGGCGCGAATCCTCAGCCCCTCGGGGTCGCCGGTCAGATCATCCCGTGGAACTTTCCGCTGCTCATGGCCGCGTGGAAGCTCGCTCCTGCGCTCGCCGCGGGAAACACCTGCGTGCTGAAGCCCGCCGAAACGACCCCACTGAGCGCCCTGATCCTGGCCGAGATCCTTCAGCAGGCGGAGCTCCCGCCGGGCGTCGTCAACATCCTGACGGGTGACGGCTCGACCGGCGCGGCGCTCGTTGACCACCCGGGCGTGGACAAGATCGCCTTCACCGGATCGACGGAGGTCGGACGGCTCATTCAGCAACGGGTGGCTTCGAGTCATAAGCACCTGACGCTCGAACTTGGTGGCAAGGGGGCGAACATCGTGTTCGACGACGCCCCGGTAGACGAGATGATCGAAGGGATCATCGACGGGATCTTCTTCAACCAGGGACACGTGTGCTGCGCGGGTTCTCGGCTACTCGTCCAGGAGTCCGTTGCCGAGGAGGTCGTGCGTCGGCTCATTCGACGAGTCGATCAGCTGCGCGTCGGCGATCCGCTCGACAAGAACACCGACGTCGGGGCGATCAACTCCGCAGCACAGCTCGAGCGCATCAAGGAGCTCAGCGCCTATGGCGAGGTCGAGGGAGCCACGCGCCATACCAGCTCGTGTCCGCTGCCCGATCGAGGCTACTGGTTCGCACCGACGGTCTTCACCGACGTGTCTCAGTCGCACCGCATCGCCCGCGAGGAGATCTTCGGGCCCGTTCTCTCGGTGCTCACCTTTCGCACCCCCGAAGAGGCTGTCGCCAAGGCGAACAACACGAGCTACGGCCTCGCCTGCGGGGTCTGGAGCGAAAAGGGCAGCCGCACGCTCTGGGTCGCTGAACGCCTGCGCGCCGGCGTCATCTGGGCGAACACCTACAACCGCTTCGATCCCGCGAGCCCGTTCGGCGGGGTGCGCGAGTCGGGCTTCGGGCGAGAGGGCGGTCGTCACGGCCTTGAGGCGTATCTCAATGTCTGATCGCCTCGACGTGCGAAAGACCTACAAGCTGCTCGTCAATGGCGCGTTCCCGCGCTCAGAGTCAGGCCGCAGCTACGAGGTCACAGATTCGACCGGATCGTTCCTCGCCAACGTCGCCCAGGGATCGCGCAAGGACATTCGCGACGCCGTCGTCGCCGCCCGCGGCGCTCAGGCCAAGTGGTGGTCCGCCACCGCCTACAACCGAGGTCAGGTGATCTACCGCCTCGCGGAGATGGCGGAGTCTCGCCGCGAAGAGCTCGCCGAGCACGTGGCACTGGCAGAGGGCCTGAAGCCAAAGGCCGCCCGGGACAGCGTCGCACGGGCCATCGATCGCACCGTCTGGTACGCCGGCTGGACCGACAAGGTGGCGCAGGTCTTCGGCTCGTCCAATCCCGTCGCCGGTCCGTTCTTCAATTTCTCGTTGCCCACGCCAAGCGGTGTCGTTGGCGTGATCGCGGAGCAGCACTCCTCGCTGGAGGCGTTCGTGGACGCGGTGCTCGCACCGATCTGTGTGGGCAACACGGTCGTCGCCCTCACCAGTGAGCGCCGCCCGACGCCAGCGGTGCTGCTCGGCGAGATGACCGCCACCTCGGACTTCCCTCCCGGAGTGCTCAACATCATCCCCGGCGTGACGGGCGAATTGGCGCCGATTCTCGCCGCGCACGAGGACGTCGACGGCCTCGACCTTGCCGGAGTCGACGAGGGCTTTGCCGACGAGCTAGCGCTCGCGGCCGCCACCTCGATCAAGCGAGTGCTCCGAGACGGTTCGGGAGCACCGCTTCGCCGTCTGCGAGCCTTCATCGAGACGTCCACCGTGTGGCACACGATCGGTCAATAATGGAGAACCCCTTCGTCCTCGCCGAGCGGGCCGCTGGCCAGCTGCGCGAACGAAGCGGTGTCGATCGCTACGACCTCGCGGTGGTGTTGGGCTCGGGCTGGAAGGAAGGCGCCGATTCGCTCGGGCCCCCGAGGAGCGTCGTCGAGACATCAGCGCTGAGTGGCTTTGCGACGCCGACGGTCGCGGGCCACAGTGGCGAGATCTTGACCGTGGAGGCCGGGGGCAAGATCATCGCCCTGGTCTCTGGCCGGGTCCATCTCTACGAGGGGCATAGCGCCAACGACGTGGTTCATCCGGTGCGCACCGTCATCGCGGCGGGCGCCACGACGATCGTCCTCACGAACGCGAGTGGCGGGCTCGACCCGTCGGTGCCACCGGGCAGCGTGGTCATCATTCGCGACCATCTCAACCTCACCGGAACCTCGCCGCTCGAGGGACCGCCACCGCCTGAGGAATACGGATCGCGGTTCGTCGATCTCACCGATCTCTACAGCGAACGCGTGCGGGCGCTCGTCCACTCCGTGGCGCCCGACCTCAACGAGGGGGTGTACCTGGGACTGCGTGGCCCGCACTACGAGACACCCGCGGAGATCGTGATGGCGCGCACGATGGGCGCCTCGCTCGTCGGTATGTCGACGGTTCTTGAGGCAATCGCGGCGCGCCACCTGGGTGCAGAAGTGCTCGGCCTCAGTCTGGTCTCCAACTTTGCCGCTGGCGTCGCCGGACGTCCGCTCAGTCACCTCGAAGTGTTGGAGACGGGACAGAAGGCGGCCGGCTCGCTCGGCGTGCTGTTGGCGAGCGTCTTGCCCACGCTGTGAACAAGGCACTCGAAGAACAGGTTCGCCGCTGGATCGAGCTCGACCCCGACGAGCATGACCGAGGAGAGCTCCGGGCCCTGCTCGAGGCCGACGACGAGCCCGAGCTCGAGCGACGCTTTCACGTCCCTTTGACCTTTGGCACGGCGGGGCTTCGCGGTCCCGTCATGGCTGGTCCTGCCGGTATGAACCGTGCCACGGTGCGCCGGGCGACCATCGGCGTGTTGGCGTGGCTTCACGACCGCGAGCTTGATCCGGCCAGCGGGGTGATCGTCGGCAGAGACGCTCGGCGAGGCTCAGAGGCCTTCAACGACGAAGTCGTCGCGGTGTTGCTCGGCGGGGGAGCGGTGGTGTACGAGATGCCCTCGCCACTGCCGACGCCGTTGGTGCCGTACTGCGTGAAGGCGCTCGGCGCGGTTGCGGGGATCATGATCACGGCGAGCCACAACCCGCGCGATGACAACGGCTACAAGCTCTACGCGCGCGACGGCGCCCAGATCATCCCCCCCGACGACGAGATCGTTGAGCGCTTCGCCATCCTGTCGCCCGACGTCCCGCTCGCCGAGCGCTCCTCGCTGGCCCACGTCTACGTCGCGAACGAGACGATCGATGACTACCGCAGGCACATGCTCGATCGCTTTGGCGTTACGGCGAGTGAACTCGCGATCACCTACACCCCCATGCACGGGGTCGGCGGCGCGACCATGGCTGCGCTCTTTCGTGACGCCGGATACGGACGGCTCACGCTGGTGGAGTCCCAGTTCGTCCCCGACGGGAGCTTTCCGACGCTGGCCTTTCCGAATCCGGAGGAGCCTGGCGCGCTCGATCTCGCGATCGACACCGCGAATGCGGCGGGATCGACGCTCATCATCGCCAACGATCCGGACGCGGACCGATTGGGGGCGGCGGTGCGCAGCGGCGACGGGTGGCGGGTGTTGCGCGGCGATGAGATCGGATGGCTTCTCGCGTCTTCACTTCTCGAAGAGACAAAGAAGAGTGGCGCCGCGATGGCCACGACGATCGTGTCGTCGACCTTGCTGGCGGCGATGTGTCGGGAGGCGGGGGTGCCGTGCGAGACCACCCTCACGGGGTTCAAGTGGATCGCTCGCGCGGCGGGCGAGGGTGCGCTCGCGTTTGGCTATGAAGAAGCTCTCGGGTTTGCGGTCGATCCGCTCGTCGCGGATAAGGACGGCCTCTCAGCCGCCCTTGCGCTCGCGAAGCTGGCACACGGGTACGCCCGAGATGGTCGATCGCTGCTCGACGGCCTGGACGACCTCGAAGCTCGGCTGGGTGTGCACGCGACGAGTCAGCTGGCGATCCGCGCGAGCGGCCCGGAAGGATTGAGCGAGCTTCGGGGAGCCGTCCACGCTCTTGTCACGTCTCCTCCGCCGTCGCTCGACGCGTTCGAAGTCACCAAGGTCGTTGACCTGGAGAAGGGCATCCACGGGCTCCCGTCGACCGAAGGGGTGTGGATGTCCCTCGGTGAGCTCGGCCGCGTGGTGGTGCGACCGTCCGGCACGGAGGCGAAAGTAAAGGCCTACATCGAGATCACACCGCCGCGCACCGGCACGCTGGCCGACCAGCGGACTCGCGCGGGGCAGATCATGGCGCGCGTACGCGACCGGCTGAGTGAGCTACTGAGCGTGTGACGCGCGAAGCGCGGCGTAGGCCGGCTTAATGATCGTGTTGATCATGTTGAGGCGCTGGTTGAACTCGTAGAAGGTGCTCTTGGCGGCGTTCAGCGTGAGCCACTCCATGTCCTCGAGCGTCCAGCCGAAGACGTCCGCGCACGATTTGAACTCTCCCGAGAGGCTGATCCCGCTCATGAGCCGATTGTCGGTGTTGAGCGTCACGCGGAAGCGCAGGCGCTTGAGGAGGTCGATCGGGTGCCGGGCAATGGACGGAGCGGCACCGGTGTGCACGTTCGAGGTGGGACAGACCTCGAGGGGAATGCGACGGTCGCGCACGTAGTTAGCGAGCCTCCCCAAGTGAAACTGACCGTCGACCTCGGTGATGTCGTCGACGATGCGCACGCCGTGCCCGAGACGCTCCGCGTTGCAGAACTGGACCGCTTCCCAGATGGAGGGGAGGCCGAAATCCTCGCCGGCGTGAATGGTGAGGTGAAAGTCTTCGCGCTGGATGAGGTGGAATGCGCGCAGGTGCTTCGTGGGGGGGAAGCCGTCTTCGGGACCGGCAATGTCGAACCCGCAGACGCCCTCTTCGCGAAAGTCGATGGCGAGTTGGGCGATGGTCTCGCTCAAGGTCGCCTGGCGCATCGCCGAGAGGATGGCTCGAACGACGATACGGTGACCCTCGTTGGCGGCTTCCTTGGTGCCGAGCGCGAAGCCGTCGAGCACGGCGCGCACCACCTCGTGCAACGTCAGGCCGGCGTTCAGGTGCTGTTCGGGAGCGAAGCGCACTTCGGCGTAGACGACACCGTCCCTCGCCAGATCGATCGCGCTCTCCGCGGCGACGCGTTCTAGCTGCTCGCGCGTTTGCATGAGGGCCGTGGTGTGCGCGAAGCCTTCCAAGTATCGCACGAGATCGCTCCCGGGGGCGTCGACGATGAACCACTGGCGAAGCGCGTCGGGATCGGTCGAGGGCAGTCCTTGATAACCGCTCTCGCGGGCCAGTTCGACGATGGTTGAGGGGCGAAGTCCGCCGTCGAGGTGCTCGTGCAGGAGGACCTTGGGCGCCTCGCGAATGGTCTCCAGCGACAGTGCTTCCATCGCATCAGGCTAGCCACGCAGTTGCGTGAAGGGCTCGCGACGCGCGCGGACGACGGGCTCAGTGCTCGAGAAAAGCCAGCGTGGGCTCGAGCAAGCGCGCGGCGCTCGCCGCCTCGCAGCTGGCGAGGCTGTAGTCCGCGAAGAGATGCTGGTCGCCCGGGTACAAGAACAGATCGGGGTCATCAACGGAGGCCACGGGCTCGGGGGCGGCCACGAGATGCGTCGTGAAGTACGGGTCGGCGTCCATCGCGTGGATCTGCACCGGCACACCCTCTGGCCACGTCCTGAACTCCGACACGGGAATGCACGAGTGAAACAGCAGAGCGCCCTTCGTCCCCGGCCGCGTTTGAGCGAGTTACTGCGCCGACAGGACGCCGAGGGGAAACCCCGCGTAGATCGTGCCGTCGGGCATCGCCTCACTGGCGAGGCGCCCCCGCTCGAGGATGGTGGCAAAGCCCACCGCGTTGAGGTATTCCTGACCGTCCGCAATGGACTCGAAGGTGCGACCCTCGAAGACGTCTGGCGTCGAGACCGAGTGCCCGCTGTCGCGCAGCCGATCGGCGAAGCGCTCCACGCCATTCGTGAGACCCTGCACGTGACGGAAAAGAGTGATCTCAGCCATGATCTTCCTCGAATTACGTCGCTGAAGTTGCCAGCCGCTCGTGGTCTGGCTACGCGCGCACCAGGTCGTAGCGCACGTCCTGGAGTCCAAGAGGTTCGTCGCCGATGACCACGGCGCCCGCGATAGCTTCGCGACCGAGGTCGAGGTGTGCGTCGTCGTCCGCGTGCAGGGCGAAGAGCGGCTGGCCCTTTTCCACGTGGTCTCCTTCTCGCACGAGGCACATGACGCCAGCAGTGGCGCTGACCGGGTCCTCCTTGCGCGCTCTTCCGGCCCCGAGCCGCCACGCGGCGACGCCCACACTCTTTGCGTCGATCGTTCGGACGAATCCTGGATGCGAGGCGTGAACCTCTTCGATCAGCGCAGCCGTGGGCATGGCGGCATCGGGATCGCCGCCCTGGGCCGCGATCATCCGACGATAGACCTCGTAGGCCGAGCCGTTGTCGAGGGCCGTCAGCGGGATCGGCGCCGAGACCGACGAGCTCGATCATGATCGAAGCGAGCTCCAACGTGAGCGCTCGCACGTCGCTGGGCCCGCCACCCAGCAGCACCTCGACCGATTCGGTCACTTCGAGGGCGTTGCCAATGGCGCGTCCGAGCGGCGCGTTCATCGGCGTGAGCTTCGCCACCGTGTTCACGCCGTGCGCCTGACCGAGACGGACCATGGTGCGCGCGAGGAGGTGAGCTTGCTCCGGATCGCCGATGAAGGCGCCCTTGCCGTATTTGACGTCCAGGACCAGCGCCCCGGTTCCCTCGGCGATCTTCTTCGACATGATCGACGACGAGATGAGCGGAATCGATTCGACGGTGCCCGTCACGTCGCGCAAGGAATAGAGCCGACGATCAATCGGGGCGAGCCCCGCGCCCGCGGCGCAGATTACGGCACCGACCGTCTCGAGCTGCTCCACAACCTCCTCGTTGGTGAGCGTCGCCCGCCAGCCGGGGATCGACTCGAGCTTGTCGAGCGTGCCCCCGGTGTATCCCAGTCCCCGGCCGGATAGCTGGGGCACGGCCGCGCCGCACGCCGCCACGAGCGGAGCGAGGATGAGCGAGATCTTGTCGCCCACGCCGCCCGTCGAGTGTTTGTCGACCGTCGGGCGCGAGAGCCCCCCAGGTCGAGTCGTTCGCCCGACTCGATCATGCGCGCGGTCCACATGTCCAGCTCGTGCTCGCTGAATCCGCGAAGGAAGATCGCCATGAGCAGCGCGGACATCTGCTCTTCGGCGACTTCGTTGCGCCCGTAGGCGTCGAGCATCCACGTGATCATCTCGTCGCTCAGGACGCCACCGTCGCGCTTGGCGGTGATCACTTCGACCGCGGTGAATGCCGTCACGGTGACCGCCGCTCGCCGAGATCCTCGGGGCCGAAGGCGCCCGGCAGGAGATCTTCGAGGCGCGTCGGAGGTGCGTTGTCGCCCGCGTCGATCAGCAGCGCGTCGCCGCCGTGCTCAAAGAGCAACTGACGGCAACGTCCGCACGGGGCAATGGGCTCGCCATCGCCTGCGACAATCGAAGCCGCGACCAGTCGTCCGCCACCAATGCGCGCGAGATCACTCACGAGCGAGCACTCGGCACAGAGGGTGAGCCCGTAGCTGGCGTTCTCCACGTTGGAACCGACGACGATCACGCCCGAGTCCGTCAGCGCACACGCGCCAACGGACACGTGCGAGTAGGGCGCATACGCCCGCGCGGCGGCCTCGCGAGCTCCTGAACGCAACGGCTCCCATTCGATCTCAGGGACCCGATTCACGCCCTCACTGTACACTTTGCGCTGCGTGAGCAACTTTCGATTCTCCCCGGTCGTCATAAGTGACGAAGTGACGACGGCGCTGCGCGAAGGCCGTGGGGTCGTTGCCCTCGAGACCACGATCATCGTTCAGGGTCTGCCTGCGCCGATCAACTTCGAGGTCGCGCGCGAGTGCGAAGCGGCGGTGCGATCGAGCAACGCCACGCCGGCGACCATCGGGGTGCTCGACGGCCGCGTAGTCGTCGGCATGACCCCGGCTGAGCTCGAGCAGCTCGCGGATCCTGACCTGCACGCAGCGAAGCTGTCCGCTCGCGACCTCGGCGTCGCCCTGGCCTCGGGCACCGACGGCGCCACCACCGTTGCGGGCACCATCGCCATCGCCGAACGCGCGGGCATCGAGGTCATGGCGACGGGCGGGCTCGGTGGCGTGCACCGCGACGCCCCTACGACGTATGACGAATCGGCCGACCTGATGACGCTGGCGCGCACGTCGGTGCTCGTCGTCGCCTCTGGAGTGAAATCGATTCTCGACATTGGTGCCACGCTGGAACGCCTCGATACCCTCGGCGTGCCGGTCGTTGGCTATCAGACGCGGCAGTTTCCCGGCTTTTACTTGCGTGACAGCGGATTTGGTCTCGAGTGGTCGGTCGCGAGCGCCGAAGAGGCCGCGCACGCGTTTCGACTCCACCGTGACTTCTCTGCGACCGGGTTCTTACTTGCCAATCCCGTCGGGGTTGATCAAGAGCTCGACCGTGGCGTTCACGACGCGGCGCTTTCGAGCGCTCTGTTGAAAGCCCAAGCAGAAGGCGTGAGCGGCAAGGCGGTGACGCCCGCGCTGCTCGCCGAATTTGCGCGGCACACGGATGGACTCTCGGTGCAGGTGAACCGCGACCTGGTCGTTGCCAATGCGTCGCTCGCGGGAGCCATCGCCTCGTCGCTGGCGAGCCTCCCGGCGTGAGCGCCCCCCGCGTTGCCGTCGTGGGTGACGTGATGCTCGACATCATTGTCCAACCGAACGGGGAGATCTCTCCCGACAGCGATACCCCTTCGCGTGTGCGTCTCGCTCGAGGTGGGGCCGGCGCCAATCTCGCCGTCGCGCTCGTCGCGAGTGGATGTGAAACGGTGTTCCTCGGTGCCGCAGGCGAGGACGTGGCGCGCCAGATCTTCCTCGACGCGCTTGACTCCTCGGGGGTCACGTCGCACCTGCAGCGCGTTGACGCCGAGACGGGCACGGTCGTTGCCCTGGTCGATGACACGGGGCAGCGTTCGATGCTGACCGACCGTGGAGCGAACTCCATGCTGAGCACGGCGTTCGTCCTCGATCAGCTGGCCGGGCTCTTCGATCACGTGCACGTCTCGGGCTATCTCGTGCTCGACCCCGCGACGAGAGACGTCGCTACCGCAGCCTTACGCGACGCGCGAGCGCGCGGGCGATCGACCTCGATTGACGTCTGTTCGGTGGCGCCACTTCGAGCGATCTCTCGCGCCACCTTCATCGAGGCCGCGGCGCTCGCCGATCAGTTCTTCTCGAACGAAGACGAAGCCCTCAACCTCACCGCGAGCGAGGACGTGGAGATTGCACTCGAGCGCCTCGCGGCCATGTTTCGTGAGGTCGTGGTCACGCGCGGCGCGTTGGGCGCGGTGGCCGACATCGCGGGGCGTCGCATTCACGCAGAAGCGCTTGCGACGACCGTGATCGACACCACCGGAGCCGGGGACGCCGCCGCCGGCGCGTACCTGGGGGCGCGGTTGCAGGGCGCTGATCCTCGAACGGCTCTCGCCAACGCGATGGCGGCCTCTGCCCGGGTCGTATCGGGGCTCGGCGCCGGTTAGCCCGGAATGTAGGGCTGTCCGTCCGCTGCGGGCGGGCGCACTCGACCGATCAGTCCGGCCACGACCGCGATCGTGATCAGGTAAGGGAACATCTGCAAGATGTAGATGGAGATGGGCACCTGGTAGGTCACCAGGTTGTAGGAGAGGTAGACCGAAAGGCCAAAGATGACCGACGCCACCACGGCGCCCGAGGGTCGCCAGCGCCCGAAGATCATCGCGGCGAGCGCGATGTACCCGAGTCCAGAGGTGTAGCCCACCTGGAACTGGCCTTGGGTCGCCATGAAGGCGACCCCCCCGAGCCCGGCGATGGCGCCACCGAGCACCACGTTGGTGTAGCGCAGGCCGACCACGCGTATGCCCACGGTGGCGGCGGCATTCGGGTGCTCACCCACCGCGCGCACGTGCAACCCGTAGCGGGTCTTGAACAGCGCGAAGCTCACCACACCGAGGATCACCAGCATTGCGTACCAGAATCCCGACTGATTGAAGAAGACCGGTCCGATAATGGGAATCTTGGACAAGATTGGAATCGCGAGGTTGGGCGCAGTATTGCCAAGGTTGAAGTTGGGGAACGGCGTGAGCACCTGCAAGTTGAGGTATGACGACAGACTGCTCAACATGGTGACGAGCACGATGCCCACGATGATCTGGTCCGCGTGATAGCGCAGCGAGAAGAACGCGAGCACGAGACCGATCAGCGCCCCGATAGCAATCCCGGCGATGGCCGCGTAGAAGAAGTTGCCGGTCGTCGAAGCGACCATGCTGCCGAGGAACGCGCCCCCGATGAACTGTCCCTCGATCGCGATGTTGACGACCCCGGCTCGCTCGCACATGACGCCCGACAGGGAGCCGAAGATGAGCACCATGGTCGTGGCGGAGGCGCCCACCAGGATCGAGGTCACGTTGATGAAGTTGATGGGCGCGGGCCCGGTCGAGCGCGAAGCCCACACCAGCAAGGCGAAGAGAAAGAGGATCGCGACGATACCGAATCGTCCCATGACGAACCGCCGAGGTTCGCGCACGAAGACTTCGGCGCCTAAGGCGATCATGACGATCGCAACGACCACGTTCGTCCAATGGGTCGGCACGGTGAGCGTGCCGAGGTGCCAAGGCGCGTTCGTCGTATTGAGCGGCGTGAAGGTCAGTTGAGAGTTGCCTTTCAGGTCCGTGCCGAAGCCGAACACGAAAAGGGTGAAGAGTCCGAGCGCCGCCATGATGACGGCGATGACCCGCGTGCGCCGATTCTTCGCCGCCGGTGTCGCGCTGGTCGGTGAGATCGTGGTGAGGCTCACGCGCCCCACCCGGTCGTCGCGAGTTGCACCGTTGCGGTGGGCGCCTGGCGCAGTCGGAAGATCTCCTTCACGAGCACCGGCGTGGCGACGAAGAGCACGATGGCCGACTGGATCACCGTGGCGAGATCGAGGGGGATGCCGGTCGAGGCTTGCATATTGCGCCCGCCGACGCTCAGGGCGGCGAAGAGCAGTGACGCCCACACGATGCCCATCGGACGGTTGCGTCCGAGAAGGGCCACCGTGATCGCGGTGAAGCCTATGCCGGCGTTGCCGATCAAGAAGCCGCCATCGATGTAGTGGGTGGTGCTCGCGACCTGCACGAATCCGGCGAGCCCGGCGAGGCCTCCCGAGATGAGAAAGACCGTGACGATAACGAATCGAGCGCTGATGCCTGAGGCGTGTGCCGCTGCCGGATTCGCCCCGGTGACGCGGAAATCGAAGCCCAGCGACGAGCGGTCGAGGAGCCACCACGCGAATACCACGACGAGCACCGCGACGAAGATGCCGTAGCTCACCCGTAGTCCCGATTTGGTGCCGAAGAGGGGAGCAAGAATCGCCGAGGGATACAGCGTTCGACCGATGTCGTTCTGCTGGCCGGGCTGCTGAAAGGGCGTCGAGAGCACGGCGAAGAGCAAGAACGCGTACGTGACGTAGTTGAACATCAGTGTGACGATCACTTCGTGGGCACCGGTGAAGGCTTTCAAGAACCCCGGCACCGCCCCGCAGATCATGCCGCCCACGATGCCGCCCAGCAGCGAGAGCGGCACGTGGATGACGGTGGGCATGTTGATCATGGAGCCCACGACCGCGCCGGCGATGCCGCCGATGACCGCCTGCCCATTCGCGCCGATGTTGAACAGACCCGCCTGAAAGGCAATGCCCACCCCGGTGCTGATGATAACGAGCGGGGTTGCGTAGGTGAAGGTTTCAGAGATCGGCGTGAGCGTGTTGGGCCAGCCCTTGCCCGTCGTGAGCGAGTGCCAGAAGCCCTGAGGGTCGACGATGGATCCGGTGAAGATCGACCGATACGCCGCACCGACATTGTCGAAGGTGACGTTGAGCGCATGGGGGATTCCGTTCCAGCTGTGAAAGATCGCTCGCCAGGCGTCGA
Organism: uncultured Acidimicrobiaceae bacterium; assembly: GCA_963848345.1. Lineage (GTDB taxonomy): Bacteria > Actinomycetota > Acidimicrobiia > Acidimicrobiales > RAAP-2 > RAAP-2. Next base: position 367,896 of record CAWKDF010000001.1, read on the forward strand.
GCACGACGGGCGTCGTCGTCGCAATGACGATGGCGCCAAAGACCAGTCCGAGCACGATGGCGAGCGCGGCGACCACGATGGGACTCGTCGAGCTGTAGCGCGCCCACAGCGAGGACTTGGCGTCGGATTGTGGCTCCGCCAGATCAGACACCGGCCTCCTCCAGTGACGTACCCGCCATCAGAAGGCCGATGGATTCGCGGCTGATCGTCGGCTCGACGACGCCGCAGATCTGCCCCTCGAACATGACCGCTATGCGGTCACCGAGCGCGTAGACCTCGTCAAGCTCGGAGCTGACGATCAGCGAGCCGCTTCCCCGGTTGCGGTAGTCCACGATCTGACGGTGCACGTATTCGATGGAACCTACGTCAAGTCCGCGCGTGGGTTGGGAGGCGACCAGGAACTCGAGCGGCCGAGAGAGCTCGCGCGCGACGATCACCTTCTGTTGATTCCCGCCCGACAACGAGCTCACGGGCGCCTCAATGGACGTGGTTCGAATGTCGAAGTCGTGCACGAGTCGAACGGCATTCTCCTTCACCGCAGTGAGGTTTCTTGTTCCCCTTTTCGCGAAGGGCGCTCGTCGTGGGGTGTTCAGCACGAGGTTGTCGGCGACCGACATCGACAGTACGAGTCCGTCGCGCTGTCGGTCCTCGGGGATATGACCGAGACCCGCGTCGAGCGACTGGCGCGGTGTGAGATGGGTGATGTCCTTGCCGTGCAGGGTGATGGTGCCCGACTCAACGGGCCGCATGCCCACGAGCGCCTCGACCAATTCAGTTTGGCCGTTACCTTGGACGCCGGCGAGGGCTAACACCTCGCCCGCGCGCACGTCAAGGGAGACGCCCTTCACCGCGACGAGACCGCGATCGTCGCGCACGACGAGGTCACGAACTTCGAGCACGTTATCGCCTGGGTCGTAGGGAGTCTTTTCCACGGTCAGGAGGACCTCGCGACCCACCATCATCGAGGCGAGCTCCGCTTCGCTGGCGCTCGGCTGCGCCGATCCGACTACGCGACCTTGCCGGATGACGGTGATCACGTCGGCGATCGCCTTCACTTCCTTCAACTTGTGCGTAATGAAGAGGATCGACTTGCCTGCGGCAGCGAGCGATCGCATGATCTCCATGAGGGCGTCGATCTCTTGGGGGGTGAGGACGGCCGTCGGCTCGTCGAGAATGAGCAGCTCGGCGTCGTGACTGAGCGCTTTTAGGATCTCCACTCGTTGCTGGAGTCCCACGGGCAGGTTTTCGACGACTGCGTCAGGGTCGACGTCGAGCTTGAACTGGCGGGAGAGCTCGCGAATCTCTTGTGTGGCGCGTTTGTAGTCGATGCGATCAAAAGATTTGGTCGGCTCGAAACCGAGCACGACGTTTTCTGCGACGGTAAAGACTGGCACCAACATGAAGTGCTGATGGACCATGCCGATGCCCCGACGAACCGCATCGCCCGAGTCCGAGATCCGAACCACTTCTCCGTCGATGAGGATCTCGCCGTCATCGGGGTGGAGTAGCCCGAAGAGAACGTTCATAAGCGTCGACTTTCCGGCGCCGTTCTCTCCGAGCAGTGAATGAATTTGTCCCGGCTCGACCTTCAAGCTGATGTGGTCGTTCGCCGTCAGCGATCCAAAACGCTTGGTGATGTCGCGCAATTCAAGTTGCATGAGGTCTCATCGTATGTCACGACAAAGACCCGGGTTTGGCCCGGGTCTTTGTCGTGACAGAGCGCGGATGCGCTGCGACGTTATTTCGGCGTTGCCGGGTAGCTGTTCGGATTGACCGAGATCTTGCCCGCGATGATGCCCGCCTTTGCGCTGGCGATCTTCGCCTTCAGTGACGCCGGAATCATGACGCCGCCGTACTCCAGCTGCGTTCCGTTGTTGGCCAAGGTGCCAATGTACGAGCCAGCCTTGAAAGTGCCCTTCGCGGCTGAGAGGACTGCGGCCTCTACCGAGGGCTCAACGCCCTTGGCGACGGTGCCAACGAAGTACTTGCAGTCCGACGCGTCAGAGATGCATCCGTTGCTGTCGACCCACATCACGTACTTGCCAGAGCCTGCTGCTTGCACGGCCGCCACCGAACCGAGGCCCACCGAACCGGCGACGGGAAAGACGATGTCGGCGCCTTCGGAGAAGAACGTGGTCGTGTCGGTCTTGCCCGCAGTCTGGTCAGTGAAGTTCCCGATGAAGGTACCCGAACCCGCGCACTTGGCGAGCGAGCAGGCTCCCTTGCCCGGCGTCCAGCCAAGGACCTTCACCGACTTCTTGTAGGTCTTGTCGTAGTAGCGAACCCCCGCGACGTAGCCATTCATGTACAAGGTGACGGCGGGGAAGTTCTCACCGCCATAGGTTGCGACGGTGCCCGTCTTGGTCATGCCTGCGGCGAGAATCCCGCCGAGGAAGCCCGCCTGGTCCGTCTCGTACTGCAGCGCTAAGACGTGGGTTCCCGCCTTTACGACCGGCGCGTCGTCCACGATCGCGAACTTCTGCGTCGGGTGCGCGTTGGCCGCGGCCGCTGTGGCGGCGTCCATTAGGAATCCGACGGTGACGATGATCCCGCAACCCTTGGAGATGAAGCTGTTGATGTTGGGCGCGTAGTCAGAAGACGACGTTGACGACAGGTACTGGACAGAGATGTTGCTGTCCTGAGCCGCCGCGGCTTTGAGACCAGCCCACGCCGACGCGTTGAACGACTTGTCGTTGATACCACCAGTGTCGGTGACCACGCACGCCTTGAACTTCGATGCGGCCGAAGCCGTCACCGTCGTTGAGGCCACGCTCAGCGTCAGCGTGCCGAGAATCAGGACTCCCGATCCCAGCACGGTCACGAGGCGACGAATACTCCCCATAAATCTCTCCCTTTATTCGTTTGTCAACCCTTTGTAGGTTGTCCTCAGACTCGATGCGCTCCGACACGGCGTCATCACCCCTTGGATGTTTGTCAACCGCGACACTAGCCCCGATGTGGGCAAAGAAATGGTCTGGATTGTTACGCGAGGAAGGATTAATTGCCGACTTCTGCGCTAAACATTCCGGGCGGTCGTTTTCCTCCGGTGAGAGGGATCCAGGGAACATGACGCCGACTGAGGCGAGTACGCCGATGAGCGTCATGACGAAACACTTGGTGTCTTAGGTCCGACGTTTTGTGTCGCGCGGTTACTTGTGTGGAGAGTTCGCTCGCAAGACTAAATCATTGCGCGACAGTGATGCTGGTCGTTAGGTTGGCGTCGAATCGACAAGGAAGAAACGACGTCCAAGATAGGGCGATTACGCCCTCGCAGCGCGGCCAGTGTTTCTAGGCAACGCAGTGCTCACGAGGAGCGCGAGCAAGGTGACGGCACCCGAGATCTCAAAGGCTCTCTGGTAGCCCGAGGTGAGGGCGGACGCCATTGACGCGTGGCGCAGTGCGGAGTTAGTCACGTCGGTCGCGACCGTGGCGAGAATGGCGAGCGCGAGCGACCCTCCGACCTGACGCGACGTGTTGAGCACCCCCGAGGCGAGTCCCGACTCGGCTCGATCGACGCCGGAAGTCGCCGATACCGCGAGCGGCGAGAAGAGAATGCCCATCGAGAACGAGCAGACGAACGACGGAGCAAGGATGTGTGTCCAGTATGAGCTGTCGCTCGTGATGAACGAGAGCCAGATGAAGCCGATCGTGGCGAAAGTGGCGCCAACTTGGAGAAGAGGGCGAACGCCGGCGCGAGCGATGAGCCGTGAGGAGATCTGCGCGCCGATGATGATGCCGATCGCCATCGGAAAGAACGCGACGCCCGCCTTGACGGGACCGTACTTCAAGACGTACTGGAAGTAATAGGTGAGGAAATACCACATCGCAAAGAACGCGCCCCCGATGAGGAACATGATGATGTTGGCAGTCGAGAGCGAGCGCGACTTGAACATGCGAAACGGCACGAGCGGATGGGAGGCGACTTTGGCCTCCCAGAAGAAGAACGCGACGAGCACGACGGCGCCCCCGAAGAGCCAACCGAGTGTCGTCGAGGAACCCCATGCGTGGGTCGTCGTGTTGACGACGCCGTAGATCACCGAGGCGAGACCGGCCGTGACGAGTACGGAGCCCGTGACGTCAAGCTTGGACGTGGCGTCGTGGTTGCGCATCTCTTGGAGGTAGAGCGCGGCAATGATGCCCGCGGCAAGACCGAGGGGGACGTTGATGAAGAAGACCCAGCGCCACGACACCCATCCCGTGAGAATTCCGCCGAGCAGTCCGCCGACCGCTCCACCTGCTCCCGCGACCGCGCTCCACGCGCCGATGGCCTTCGGCAGTCGCGCACCATGGAAGGTCGTAACGATGATGGTGAGGGTTGCCGGTGAGAGGATCGCCCCACCGATCCCTTGAATCGCGCGAATCGTAACCATCTGGGTGCCCGTTTGAGCGAATCCGGCGCCGATGCTCGCAAGTGTGAACAGCGCGATGCCCGTCAAATAGACGTGGCGACGACCGAAGTAGTCGGCGGCGCGCCCGCCGAGCAAGAGGAAGCCAGCGAACGTGAGGACGTACGCATTGACGACCCACTGTGCGCTCGAATACGAAAAGTGCAGATCGTGTCCCATGCGCGGGAGCGCCACGTTCACGATTGACACGTCCAGCACGACCATGAACTGTGCGATGCAGGCAATGAAGAGAATCAGCCAGTCGGGCGCGTGCCGCTTGACCGTCTCAATCGTCAGCGTGTTCTCGGACATCGTCCGAGTGTACGGGGCCATTGCGACATCCGTTCATGCCGAATGTGACGGCCCGGCCGAAGATCGGCCACACTGGAGGGCATGGTTGCTCAGTACATATTCACGATGCGAGACCTTCGACGCTTCTACCCGCCGGACCGAGAAGTCCTGCGCGGGATCAACCTCTCCTTCTATCCGGGAGCGAAGATCGGCGTCATCGGTGCGAATGGTTCCGGCAAATCCTCACTCCTTCGGATCATGGCCGGTCTCGACGACGGCTTTACCGGTGAAGCCCGTCTCACGCCCGGATTTAGCGTGGGGTATCTCTCGCAAGAGCCGCAGCTCGATCCGTCAAAAGACGTGGTCGGGAATGTGGCTGACGGCGTCGCCGAGCAGCGCGACCTGCTCATTCGCTTCAACGAAGTCTGTGCCGCAATGGGCAACCCCGACGCAGATTTCGACGCGCTGCTCACTGAACAGGCTGATCTGCAGACGAAGATCGACGCCGCGAACGCCTGGGACCTGGAGCGCACGCTTGATATCGCGATGGACGCATTGCGTCTCCCGCCGCCTGACGCCGACGTGTCCACGCTATCCGGTGGTGAGCGTCGTCGAGTGGCGCTCTGTCGGCTGCTCCTCTCCAAGCCCGACCTCTTGTTGCTCGACGAGCCGACGAACCACTTGGACGCGGAATCGGTCGCGTGGCTCGAGCGCACGCTCCAGGAGTACAGCGGCACCGTCGTTGCGATCACCCACGATCGCTATTTCCTCGACAACGCCGCGCAGTGGATCCTTGAACTCGACCGGGGGCACGGCATCCCGTGGGAGGGCAACTACTCCTCGTGGTTGGAGCAGAAGCAGGCGCGTCTGGCGGCAGAGGAGAAGGCCGACAAAGTTCGCCAAGCGTCCCTCGAACGTGAGCTCGAGTGGATCCGTTTGTCCCCGCGAGCCCGCCAAAGCAAGGGCAAGGCGCGACTCAACACCTTCAATCAGCTCGTCGCCGAATCCGAATCGGCCGAGCGCCGCGCGGAGCGCCTGGAGATAGCCATTCCACCGGGACCGAGGCTGGGCGACACGGTGGTCAACGCGAGCAAGCTCACCAAGGGTTACGACGATCGCTTGCTGATCGAGGACCTCACGTTTTTGCTGCCTCCCGGCGGCATCGTGGGCGTCATCGGTCCGAACGGCGCCGGCAAGACGACACTGTTTCGCATGATGGTGGGTCAGGAGAAGCCCGACGCCGGATCCATCGAGATCGGTTCGACCGTGCAGTTCGCCTACGTCGACCAGTCGCGAGACACGCTGAACGCCGACAACTCCGTCTTCGACGAAATCAGTGGGGGCCAGGAGCACATGGTGGTTGGCTCGCGGGAGATCCACGCGCGCGCCTACGTGGCGAGCTTTGGCTTCAAGGGAAGCGATCAGCAGAAAAAGGTCGGTGAGATCTCCGGTGGTGAGCGCAATCGAGTGCAGCTGGCGAAGGTTCTGAGGAGTGCCGGGAACGTGCTGCTCCTCGACGAACCGACAAACGACCTCGATGTCGATACCCTGCGCGCACTCGAAGACGGCTTGCTGTCGTTTCCGGGCTGTGCCGTCGTGATTAGCCACGACCGCTGGTTTCTCGACCGAATCTCGACGCACGTGCTCGCCTTTGAGGGGGATGCAGTGGTGCGTTGGTTCGAAGGGAACTTCTCGGACTACGAGGCCGAGCGTCACAAGCGGCTCGGCACCGACGCCGATCAGCCCCACCGTCTGCGTTACAAGCCGATCACGAGGTAGGCGCACTCGCGTCGCGGCGTAAGGTTTCGGCGTGGCTAAAGGTACTGATTACTCGACGTACCTGCATATCAACGACCTCCTGCAGCTGCAGGTGCCGCTCACCGACGACGCGAGCGATGAACTGCTGTTCATCGTCGTGCATCAATCGTACGAGCTGTGGTTCAAGGTCATCATCGATGAACTGCAACGCTCGTCGGCGTTCCTTCACGAGCTCGAACCGTGGCGCTCCATCTCGCACCTGCGTCGGACGGTCGAGGTCGAAGAGCTGTTGCTGACGCACCTCCGCCTCCTCGACACCATGTCACCAGAAGGATTTCTCGCCTTCCGTGATCCGCTGGACCCCGCGTCGGGCTTTCAATCCTTCCAATTTCGGGCGATCGAATTCTTGAGCGGTGGCGGTTCGCTGGCCGTCTTGAGCTACGACATCTTCGACGACGAGCAGCGCCAATGGCTCCGCGAGATGAGCGAAGCGCCGAATCTGTGGGACGGATTTGATGCGCTCGTTGCGCCAGTGTGTCGGAGCCTCCGAGCAAGACGATCTCCTCGATCTGGTGCGCGAGCTCTACCACCATCACGAACGCGCCGATCTGAGCGCGTTGCACACGGTGGCGGAGCTGCTGGTCGATCACGACGGCAATCTGGCGCTCTGGCGCTACCAGCACAAGATGATGGCGGCGCGTCAGATCGGTCGTCGTCCCGGCACCGGCGGAAGCGCCGGCATGGCGTACCTCGACACCACGCTCGAGCAACGTTTCTATCCGATTCTTTGGGAAGTGAGGTCAGTCCTGTGATCACTCGTGACGACTGTGCAGCCTTGGATGCCTCGGACGAACTGGCTAGCGTTCGCGACCAGTTCACCTTGGTGGACGGAGAGATCTACCTCGACGGCAACTCGCTCGGACCGGTGTCGCGCGACGTGTCGGTGCGCGTCAACGAAGTGGTGGGCGACGAGTGGGCGAAGGGGCTCGTGCGCAGCTGGAATGACGCGGGGTGGATGGACATGCCCCTGCGTCTGGGAGACCGCGTCGCACCACTCATTGGGGCGTTGCCGGGCGAAGTGCTGGTCGCCGATACGTTGACCTTCATGCTCGCGAAGCTCATCGGGGGATCGCTCGAGCTGCGACCCGATCGCCACGTGGTGCTCACGGACCGCGACAACTTCCACTCCGATCTGTACATCGTGGAAGCCATGGCGGCGCGAGCCGGACGTCCGATCACCGTGAAGCCGATGCCTCGAGCCGACATTCCCGGGGCACTCGATGATGACGTAGCCCTCGTCATGCTGACCCACGTTGACTTTCGCACCGGCGAGATGCTCGATCTGCATTCGATGACGAAGGCCGTTCATGACGCGGGAGCGCTCATGCTCTGGGATTTCGCTCACTCGACGGGCGCCGTGCCGCTTGACGTCGAGGGCGCGGGCGTGGACTTTGCCGCGGGCTGCGGCTACAAATATCTGAACGGCGGTCCCGGGTCGCCGGCTTTTTGTTACGTGCGAACATCGCATCAGGGTGCGATCAAGAATCCGCTGCCCGGATGGCTCGGCCACGCGCGGCCCTTTGATTTCGAGCCAAGCTACGAACCAGCCGCCGGCGTGAGGGCGTTCGTCACGTCATCGCCCTCGATCGTGGCGTTGGCCGCACTCGATGGCGCCCTCAACGTCTTCGACCGGGCATCGATGGAGCAGATCCGACGCAAGAGTCTTGCGCTCACCGATCTCTTCATCGAGCTCGTGGAGACGAACTTGCCGGGCGTATTCGAGATCATCACCCCGCGCGATCACGCGCGTCGGGGCAGTCAAGTCTCGATGAGCCACCCTGACGCTTACGGCATCGTCCAATCAATGATCGCTCGAGGGGTCATAGGTGACTTTCGGGCGCCCGACGTGGCTCGTTTTGGCTTTACTCCGCTGTATCTGCGTTTCGCTGATGTCCATGATGCCGTTGATGTGCTCGTCGACGTCATGAGTTCGAGGGCCTACCTGGAGCCCGCTTTCAGCGTCCGCAAGTCAGTCACCTGACCTCAAGCACTGAGCGGGCTCTTCAGAGGACTCTCAAGGGAGCCTTTTACCAGGAATTATATGACAATCTCGTCTCACCACTTGACAAACGACTGTTAACGATATATCGTTATAGTACGTTAATCTATCGAGAAAGGATAGTTATGAGAAACAGAGATTTCGATGACTCGTCAAGCCGGCGAGCCCAGGGCGCTGATCACGGCGACACCAATCCCTACGAGACGCACTCGCACAACCATCACCGTCACGGCCCCCGTCACGGCGGTGGGCGAGGCGAGGAAGGTCGCGAGCGTGAAGGCGTTCGAGGACGTCGCGGACGCGGCCGTCGAGGAGACGTTCGCTACGCGATTCTCGCACTGTTGCAAGAGCGTCCGATGCACGGATACGAAATGATGCAGGAGCTCGCCGAGCGGACCCAAGGTCTGTGGCGTCCGAGCCCCGGTTCGTTGTACCCCGCGTTGCAGCTCTTGGAAGACCAGGGCTTCGTGCGCTCGGAGAGTTCCGAGGGTCGACGCCAGTTCACCGTGACCGACGAAGGTCGCGCTCACTTGAAAGAGCACGGGAAGTCGTCCGCTCCATGGGAGTCCATGGTGCACGACGCCGACCAGGGCGACATGGCTCTGCGCTCGGCGCTGCACCACGTGGCTGTCGCGGTGCACCAGGTGTCCGAAGCTGGCACGTCCGAGCAAAAGGAACGTGCCGACGCATTGCTCAAGGAGCTGCGGCGTCAGATGTACCTGCTGTTGGCGGAGACTCTCGCGCCTCGCGAGGACTCGTAAGCCATTGGCCGGAAGGCGCCAACTCGGGATATCCCGGGTTGGCGCTTTTTGCTATCTGGCGACGAAGGCGAGCCCACCTTGGGGGGAGTAGACGGCGCCCGTCATGGTCGCCGCCGTGATCTCTCCGGTCAGTGCGTTCATGGTGGCGAGATAGTCGGCCGGATATCCCGCTGCGGGGCAGGCCGCCGGCGCACCGTTGGCGCCACACGGCGTGACCGCCACGATCGGCTCGCCGACGGTGAAGGTGCCGGTGATGAGATCGACGGCGTCATTTGTGGAGTCCGTCGAGTAGAGCGACCCGCTGGTAGACGTCGGCCACGCCGTGTCATCGACTGATTGGCTGAGCGAGAGCACGCTCAGCGTTTGGTGCGAGGTACCCGGCGCGGCGACGTAGATCTGCTCCTTGTCGCCCTGACTCGTCAGCATGAAGTCCCCGGCAAAGCGAGCGCCCGACGGCACGATCTCGTTGGAGTCGGGGTCGGTCAGTGCCAGCTTGGTGGTCTCGCCGTCGTTGGGAGTTCCGACGTTGGCGTCGCTCGCCGCACTCTCATCAAAGAAGAGCGGGGTGACCTTCGCGATCTTGGTCGTCGAATCCAAGGTCGCGACATAGACCGCCGGGTAGGTCGGATGAGGCGCGGCCGCGCCCGTCGTGCCCGGGGCGGAAGCGCTGATGAATATGCGCCCTTCATCAATCGAGATGGCGTCGGTGCCGCCACCGTGGGGCAGCGCTTCGCTGTAGGAGTAATGCGTGACGGCGCTCCGTACGGGGGCGGTCGGATTGATGAGATAAAGCGAGGAATGCGCGTCCTCGTTGACGGTCGCGAGCACGCCAAGTCCCGGATCGGCTGTAACGCCGTCGGTCTTGCCCGTGAGGTCCCATTGGGCGACGACGGTGCCGCTCAAGGTGAGCTCGACCACCGTGCTGTCACGGTTGCCGTCGGTGCTCGCCTGACCTTGGGGGCCTACACCGTTTTGAAAGCCGACGAAGAGATCATTTCCCCAGCGGCTGATGTCGTCGGGGTCGCTCAACGTTTCGGTGCGCGAGTGCGTTGAGCCAGCGGGTGTGAAGGTGTGATGCAGCGAGGAGCCCTTCAGTATCTGGGTCGCGTGAAGGGTGGTCAACGCAGCCGAGGCAGAAGATCCCAGCGCTCCCGCACAGATGGCCGAGACCCCGATGGTCAGCGCGCCGAGCGCGCGATGCGTACGAATGGACATGTTCAGTCACCTCCACGGAGAATGTGAACCGAACGTTAAGAGTGCAACATGTCGCGCCAGTGACTGCTCACCGACCTCGGGGTGACACCTTTACGAGGGATTGACGCTCAGGCTTTCTGATGCACGACCAGCACGGAGCACGAGGCGTGCGACACGACCGCGGAGACCACGCTGCCGAGGAGATGCCCGACGAGCCCCTTGTGACGGTGGGCGCCCAGCACGATCAAGCTCACCTGGTGCTCCTCGGCGGTCTGAATAATCCCTTTCCACGTCGGTGCCGCTTCTACGGTCAAACTCTGTGCGCGGAATCCCGCCTGCAAGGCGAGCGACGCGCCGTACGCGGCGGTCTCTTCGGCCGCTTGGCGGACTTCGTTCGCGGCATCGGCATCGAAGTGGCGCTCGTTGACCGGCTCGAAGCCGACGTCGGCGGGCTGCCATACGCAGAGGACGATTGCGTCGCGGGCGGTTGCCAGCTCATGCGCTGCAAGCTCGATGGCGTGCCCGGCGAGCGCGGTGCCGTCGTAGACGAAGAGGATCGGACCGGTGGGTGCAGTTGCGCCAGCCTCACTCGCGGACATATCAGTCACCGCTTTCAGTTATCGAGCCAGCCATGGCGGGGACACTACTCTCGGGGGCGTTCCGGTGGAGCTTCGCGAAGAGCGGCGGCGACTCCCAGGCGGGGTCGATTCCGGCGAGAAAGAGATCGAGATCGGGGGCCTGAGGACGCGCACCGCTCACCACGTAGATGACGACGCCAATCAGTGCGCCACCGAGAGCGAGACCGAGTCCGATCCACAGCGCGATCGCGGTGCCCGCATCGAGGCCACCGCTGGTCGCTTCCGCAAAGTGAATGAAGATCGGGGCGACCATGAACGCGGCCGTTGCGCGAAACAGTTCGACAATAGCGAACACCCTTTGGAGGTTGGCAGCGGGCAGGGAAAAGCCTGCCACGAACAGCGCGGGCGCGACCGTGGCGCCGAGTCCGATTCCGGTCAGGCCCGAGCCGAGGAGCGTCATCGCCTGGCTGGAGGGAACGGAGATTCGAAACACGACGATCCCTGCGGCGAGCACGATCATGCCCACGAGTGGGAGGTAGTGCATCGCCCGCTTACGGATGACGAGCCCGAGTGCGATAGCCGAGAGCACGGCGCCAGCCACCTCGGGCAAGTAGAGGAGCCCGATGTGCAGCGGGCTGTAACGCGCCTCGAGCACGCCGACGGTCAGCGCGGTCGCTGAGACTGATGCCGCGGCGGCAAATAGCGCCACCACGATCCCCGCGACCGGAATCGAGCTGGTGACCATGGTTTTGATCGTGAGCAACGGCCGCTTCGTGCGGCACTGATAGACGACGAGCACGATGAGGAGTGCGAGTCCGCCGAGCAGCGGCACCATCGTCACGACGTTCAGCAGCGCGTGGCTCGTGAGCTCCGACGCTCCAAAGAACGCGGCTACGCAGCCGACGGCGGCGAGTCCAATCGCGGGCAAGTCGCGCGGTGAGTCGGGGTTGGCCGCCGGGGCGTCTTCGAACGTCAGGACGACGAGGATGAGCGCGACGGTGGCGATCCCCACGATGATCCAGAACAGCGGTCGCCACGCGTTCGATTCCGCCTGGATTCCACCGACGAGCGGACCGAGCGCGACTGCCCCGAAGATGCACATGTTCATGATCACCGCGGTGTCTCGCAGCTTGTTCGAGGGGAAGCTGATTGCGAGCGGCGGCACCGCCGCGATCAACAAGAGGCTGGTGCACAGGCCCTGGATGATGTGGCCAGTGATGAACATGCCCGCGTTCGTGGCCGACGCGGTGAGCACGGAGCCGATCACGAGCAAGACCGCGTAACCGACCAGCATGCGACGCTGGGGGAGGTGCTGAGCGAACTGGACCGCGAGGACAGTGCCCAGCGCGTACGCGGCATTCGCCAGTCCCGAGCCGAGACTGAAGGTTTGGGCCGACATGTGAAGCTGCTTGCTGATGATCGGCGTCAACGGGCCGAGCGCTGCCGAGAGCGCAAGGTACGGGATCAGCGCGAACATCACCATCGTGGCCACTGCCGAATATCGACCGGCGAGGGGTCCTTGGATCATCACAGGCATCTTTCCGTTGGGGGGGGCAAGGAAACGGATACTTCCTCCACTTACTATACGGAGGGTACCTCCGCATTACAAGTAGCCTGTCCAGGATGTCGATCGGGGGGCAGACTTATGCTTCGACCAGTGACCACGCCATTGGACCACGTGAGCGACGCGGAGAAGGACGAAGGCGGCACGGGCGCCCACCGAGGGACTCGCTCTGACGCGCAGAGGAATCATGATCGACTGGTCGTCGCGGCGCGCAAGGTCTTCGCGGCCCAGGGAAGTGACGCCTCAATGGAGGCGATCGCGCTCGAGGCAGGCGTTGGCGCCGGCACGTTGTACCGACACTTTCCGAAGCGGATTGATCTCGTGGAGGCCGTGTATCGAAACGACGTCGACGAGCTGTTGCTCGCCGCACAAACGGCAGTCGCCACGCATGAGCCGTGGGACGCGCTGGTCAGCTGGCTTGACGCGTTCCTGCGCTACTCGCTCGGCAAGCGAGTTTTCCTCACCGAGCTGCGCGAATCGTTCGAGAAGAATCCGCAGCTGAGGCTCAGCTCGCGTGAGCGCGTCGAGCAGAGCTTTGCGCTCGTGCTCGAAAACGCCCAACGGGCGGGCGTCGCACGTACCGATATCGACGGATCGGATCTCATGTTTCTGGTCGGTGGCATGTGCACCGGTCCGACGCTCGTGAAAGCCCAGGGCGAGCGCCTCCTCGCCCTGGTGCTCGACGGACTCCGCGTGTCCAGCTGACAGCCGCTTTATGGCACACCCGCGTCGCCACTGCAGCGCGGAACCGTCTCGGTGGTGAACACCTTGAATCCACGGGCACAAAAACGTGTAGAAGAGAGGTAGGAGGTCGAGATGGGTGGCACGATGCGCGCATGGGCCGTCTCGACGCCTGGACCGGTGGACTCCGGTCCGCTCGTGCCTATCGAGCGCGACATCCCGGAACCTGAACGTGGTCAGATTCGGCTGCGAGTGATCGCGTGCGGGGTCTGTCGGACGGACCTCCATCTCGCTGAAGGCGACCTTCCGCCTCGTCGTACCCTCGTCATCCCCGGCCACGAGATCGTCGGCGTCGTTGACGCTCATGGACCAGGGGTCTCTCGATACGCGATCGGAGATCGGGTCGGGGCGGCGTGGCTCGCGCGCACCTGCGGGAAGTGTCGGTTCTGCCTCGCCGACAGGGAAAACCTATGTCTGTATCCGACCTTCACGGGCTGGGACATTGACGGGGGCTACGCGCAGTACGTCGTCGTAAACGAGGACTATGTCTACACCCTGCCGGCGCAGTTTGGCGATACGGACGTCGCGCCGCTGCTGTGTGCGGGGATCATTGGCTACCGCGCGCTACGGCAAAGCCGTCTCCCCGAAGAGGGGCGTCTCGGCATCTACGGGTTTGGAGGATCCGCCCATCTCACGGCGCAAGTCGCCATCGCCGAAGGAGCCCGCGTGCACGTTCGAACGCGCGCCGCTGACGCGCGCACGCTCGCCACATCGCTCGGCGCAGCGAGCGTGGGCGACACCGACGATCCACTGCCCGAGCCGCTGGACGCGTCGATTCTCTTCGCGCCGGTGGGTTCCATCGTGCCCACGGCCCTCGCCTCGCTCGATCGCGGGGGGACGCTCGCGATCGCGGGCATCTATCTGAGCGACATACCCTCGCTCAACTACGACCGCCACCTGTTCCAGGAGAGGGCGCTTCGCAGCGTGACGGCGAACACCCGTCAAGACGGGCGCGACTTTCTCGAGGCCGCCGCGATGATCGGGGTGAAGATCTCGGTCAACCCTTACCCATTCAGCGAGGCGGGCCGAGCCCTCGCTGATCTCAAGCACGAACGATTCACTGGCGCGGCGGTGCTCGTCGACTTCGATTCATGACAAAGGCGATCACCGTGTCGATGCCCACGTGGCCATTTCGACGCCCGGTACGAATCGTGGGCAACGCCCTGCGTGACTACGTCGTTGCACCGTTCATCCAACATTGGGTCACCCTTAACGTCGAGGGGGCTGAGCGACTCGACGACCTCTCGGAGCCCTCGCTGTTCATTTTCAATCACAGCGACGATCTTGACGGTCCCGTGACCTTTGAGGCGCTGCCGCAACGGATTCGCAGGCGACTCAGCGTCGCGGTGGGCGCCGACATCATGGAGGACCACCCGATCCTCGCGCGCTTTCTCCGACTCTGCTTTGCGGCGTTCGCGTTCGAGCGACGCCAGGCGACTCGATCGAGCCTCGACTATGTCCGAGAGATGATCGACTCGGGCTGGCACGTGCTGCTTGCCCCTGAAGGGCGACTCAGCACGTCGGGCGAGCTGCTCGAGTTCAAGTCGGGCGTCGGCCTTCTTGCTGTCCAGCTCGGCGTGCCGGTCGTGCCCATGAGGATCGTCGGCCTCTCCGGCACCGTGCCGATGCACGCACTGTGGCCGAAGAGGCACAGCGACGTGATCGTGCGCATTGGCGAGCCTCAGCGTTTTGGACCCGACGTCAGGTATCGCGCGGCGACTCGAGCGTTACGCGAAGCCGTCGCGTCGTTGTAGCGGACGCTTACTTTCGGTACGAGTAAAAGCCCTGGCCCGACTTGCGGCCCATGAGTCCCGCCTGAGTCATTCGCGAGAGCAACGGTGGTGGCGCGAGGTGGGGTTCCTTGAACTCCTCGTAGAGCGACTCGGCGACGGCGAGCGTCGTATCAAGGCCGATCAGATCGCTGAGGGCGAGAGGGCCCATCGGGTGCGCGCACCCCACGACCATGCCCGTATCGATATCTTCCGCGCTCGCGAATCCCGACTCCAACATTCGAATGGCCGAGAGCAGATAGGGGATGAGCAGCGCATTGACCACGAATCCCGCACGGTCCGGTGACGTGATCACCTTCTTGTTGAGCGAACCGCTCGCGTACGCGGACACTCGTTCGGCCGTTTCTGGACTCGTGAGCAGGGAGGGGATGATCTCCACCAGCCGCAGGACCGGCACCGGATTGAAGAAGTGCATGCCGATGACCTGCTCAGGACGAGTCGTCACCATGGCGAGCTTGATGATCGGGATCGACGACGTATTGGTCGCGAGCACTGCCAAGGGGTCTCGAACTGCGGCATCAATCTTTGTAAAGACGTCGATTTTGATGGCCTCGTTCTCCGCAACCGCTTCAACGACCAGCTCGCACTCAGCAAGGTCATCGAAATTGGTCGAATAGGAAAGCTGTCCACGCGTGCGGTCGGCCTCTTCTTCGGCCAACTTGCCTGAGGTGACGGCACGAGCGAGCGAGCGCTCGACTCGTTCTCGACCTCCGGCGAGCGCCTGGTCGTCTCGTTCTACGACGACGACGAGCGCTCCCGCGCGGGCCGCCACTTCGGCAATGCCCGAGCCCATGAGACCGCAACCTACGACACCTACTCGCTTCACTGAAGCCTCCTCCACGTCACGAGATTCGAGTCTACGGCCGTGCCTAGACGCCTCTTGGCGCCGGGGACGCCTCGTCGGACCCGGTTCCGGGATGGCTACGATTGACCCGGGCCACGACGAACGGCTCACGGAGGTCACCATGGACACGGTCAACGTCATCGTTGAAATACCGCGATTTAGTCAGAACAAGTACGAGTACGACCACGAGACGCACTCGATCAAGTTGGATCGCCACCTTCTCGTCTCCATGGGTTATCCCGCCGAGTACGGGTTCATTCCCGACACCTTGGGCGGTGACGGCGACCCGCTCGACGCGCTCGTCATCACCGAGTTCCCGACTTTTCCGGGCTGTCTCATCGAATCGAAGATCCTCGGCATGTGCATCATGACCGACGAGAACGGTCGCGACGAGAAGCTCATTGCCGTGCCCGGCTACGACAAGAAGTGGCGAGATGCCACCGACATCACCGACGTGCCCAAAGAGATCCTCGATCGCATCAGCCACTTCTTTACGGTGTACAAGGACCTTGACGAGGGGAAATGGGTGAAGGTGGAAAACTACGTCGGTCGGGCCGAGGCGCTCGCCGAACTCGACGCAGCTCGCGCGAGGTACGTCGGCTGATTTTTCAACCGTCGCGCGGTCCTCTCGCCTCCAGAAGGCCCGATGCCTCCGCGCTACTGTTGCCCGACTAACACTTTCGAAACGATGCCGTGACCCTCGACCAGTTTCCCAAATGGATTCAATCGCTGCTGCTGGCGTTCCGTCTTGACCTCAAAGCGGACCAGCAGCGCCAGCCCGCCGCCGTCGCCGTGGTGGGTGCCACGATCGTCTCGCTCGTGGGTTCGCTGCTCGCCGACTACCTGCTCGTCAAGCTCGGCATCCGCGTCTTTCCCTCGACAAAGGGATACTCGCACTTCCAGTTCTCGGACTACTCAAAGCTGACCATCATCGGGGTGCTGATCGCGTGCGCGGCGTGGCCCGTGGCGACGCGCCTAACGTCCACCCCGCGCGAGTTCTTCCTTCGCGCAGCCATCATCATCACGATTGTCCTCATCGCCCCGGACATCTATATCTGGCACGGGGGCTCACCGCTCAAGGCCGTCTTCGTGCTCGTCTGGCTGCACGTGGCGATCGCCATCGTCACCTACAACGCCCTCGTTCGCCTCGCACCAGTACCGCGCGGGCGACACGCTCGCCACGAGCGCTAGGTCCAGAGCCCGCTCGAGAGCCCCGTCAAGGCCCGCACATCGTTCGCGCGTGATCGCGTCCTTGCTAATATCTATTACTTCAATGGAAAATAAGGTAATTGCCCGGGCGCGGTGTTGGGCGTTGCCTTAGCCGTTTCGCGAAACCCACGAAGGACGAGTATGGCCACGGCCCTAGATACGCAGATGCCAACTGCTTCGCGCTCGTCGTCACGCGGCCCTTCGGGCTGGCGTCGGGTTCGCTCGAAGTTCGCCCTGCCGCTTCTGGCCGGCGGCGGCGGTGCCCTCATCGTGGCGTACCTCTCGCTGATCGTGCTGATACCCATCGCCGCGCTCGTCAGCCACGGCTTCTCACTTTCGGTGACCACGCACGGGGCCGGTGTCCAGTTCTGGCGCTGGAGCGTGTCGATCGGCTGGAAGACCTTTTGGAGCGCGGTGACGGCGGTCGGCGCCAAGCAGGCCATCATCCTTTCACTCTGGCTCTCGCTCAGCGTGGCGGCGATCAACGCCGTGATGGGCGTGGCGATCGCCTGGGTCTTGGTGCGCGACGACTTCTTCGGCAAAGGGCTGCTCGAGGCATCGATCGACCTCCCCTTCGCACTGCCGACGATCGTCGCCGGCGTCGTGCTCCTCGCCATCTACGGCGTCGACAGCCCCATTCACGTCGATCTCTTCGAAACCTGGATGGGGCTCATGCTCGCGCTGCTGTTCGTGACGCTGCCCTTCAGCGTGCGGGCCGTCCAGCCCGTGCTGGCGTCTCTTGACCTCGAGAGCGAGTCGGCCGCGCGAACGCTGGGCGCGGGAGGACTTCGCACCTTCTTCACGGTGGTCCTGCCGTCGCTCTGGCCCGCCATCCTTGGCGGGTTCGGTCTCGCCTTCGCCCGCGCGGTGGGCGAATTCGGGTCAATCTCGTTGATCGCGGGCGGCATCGGACGAACCACCACCGCGTCCTACTACATCTACAACCTGACCCAGGGGTTTCTCTGGACTGATGCGGCGGCGGTATCGACGGCCCTGCTCGTGATCAGTCTCGTCATCCTCGTTGCGACCAACGTCCTGTCTCGCCGGTTTCAGAAGCGGACCCTGTGATGAAGGGGGACCATCGCCTCGCCCTTCGAGGCGTCGTCTTCGTCTATCTCGCCATCTTGATCGGACTCCCGGTGGTGTTCTTGATCGTGAAGGCCTTTCAGCACGGCTTTGGACCCTTCTGGTCCCAAATCACCCAACCCGAAGCCCTCTCCGCCCTCTTGCTCTCGGTCGAAGTCGCCGCCATCGCCGTGCCCGTGAACGCCATCGTGGGCGTCGGGGCGGCGATCCTCATCGCACGCCACAACTTTCTCGGCAAGCGGGCCTTCGACACGACCTTCGACATTCCCGTCGCCGTGTCGCCCGTCATCCTCGGCGTCGCGCTCGTGCTCGCGTACTCGCGCATTGGCTGGTTCGGCGCGCCGCTCGCGCGCGTTGGGATCATGGTGCTGTTCTCCCCGCTCGGGATCACGCTCGCCACGATGGCCGTTTCGCTGCCCTACGTGCTGCGCTCGATCGTGCCCGTCCTGCTCGAGGTCGGCACTGAGCAGGAGCAGGCCGCCCGTACGCTCGGCGCCGGTCGCCTGCGCTCGTTCTTCCAGGTGACGCTGCCGTCCATTCGTTGGGCGGTGATGTACGGCATCACGCTCACGATTGCACGCACGCTCGGCGAGTTCGGCGCGGTGCTCGTCGTTTCGGGCAACATCTCGGGGCGGACCCAGACGCTGCCGATCTACATTTACGACGACTGGGACCAGCGCTTTGACGTCTTGGGCTCGTATTCGGACGCGCTCATCTTGGCCCTCATCTCGGTGGCGGTGCTGGGCGTCCTCGCCGTCTTAAGAAAGAGAGAAAGGAGGCTGCGTGTCGATCTCGCTTAGTCATCTCACGAAGCACTACGGCACGACCCACGCGGTCGAGGACGTTTCGGTCGAGATCACCCATAACTCCTTGACGGCGATCCTTGGGCCGTCGGGATCGGGCAAGTCGACGCTCCTCAAGCTCATCAGCGGTCTCGAATCGCCCGACGAGGGCACCGTCACGATCGACGGCGAAGACATGACTCACGTTGACGCGCGCCACCGCGATATCGGCTTCTGCTTTCAGAACTACGCGCCCTTTCGCCACATGAACGTCGCGAAGAACGTGGCCTTTGGGCTGAAGGTGCGAAAGCGCTCGGCGAGCGAGATCGAGTCGCGCGTGCGAGAGCTGCTCGCGCTGGTACGCCTCGAAGACAAGGCGAAGAGTTTTCCCGCGCAGCTCTCCGGGAGGCGAGCGCCAGCGCATGGCGCTGGCGCGGGCGCTCGCGATCGAACCGCGCGTGCTCTTGCTCGACGAGCCCTTCGGCGCCCTTGACGCCGTCGTGCGCCAGGAGCTTCGCCAGTGGGTAAAGGAGCTCCACGCGCAAATGCCCGTGACGACGGTGCTCGTGACTCATGACCAGCAAGAGGCGATGGAAGTGGCCGATCAGCTGATCGTCATGCGCGCGGGCCACGTGATCCAAGCCGGCCACCCCCTCGCGCTTTACGAGAGCCCCGCCACCAACTTCGTGCACGAGTTCCTCGGGCCTTCCACCATGTTCCTTGGTGAAGTCACCCGACCGCATGATCTGGAGCTGGTCTCGGTCTACGACGGCACAGCGAAGGGCCGGATCACTTCGATCGTCTCGCTCGGGTTTGAGGCACAGGTGACCGTCGAGCTCAGTGACGGCACCACCACTTGGGTTCAGCTCAGCCGCAACGAGCTTTCGAAGCTGGGCCTTCGCGTCGCGCTCTTAGTCGGCGTGCGTCGGCGTGCCGAGGCCGATTTCTAGCCTCGAGTTTGCGGCGCTGCGGGCCGACGGCGTCACGCGCAGCCAGGAGGTGATCGCGGCGAGCGCGCAGAGGATTGCCGCGAAGTCGAGGGCTGGGTGGAGTCCCGAGACGAACGCCTTCTCGATGATCGTCGGGAAGAACTTGCGCCCGAGGATGGTCACCCGAGCCGATGGGCCGAGCGAGGCGAGGACGTGCGAGCCGAGCAAGTGCGCCATGGGGTTGTAGCCGAGGAACGACGCGAAGAGCGTTGTCACCGGCGGCAAGGAGGAGATGTGGTGGGCAACCGATGGTGCAATGCCCTCGTTCGTCAGTCCCACGTAGAGCGCGTGCGGCAGCGTCCGGGACAGGCCAACGATCATGAGGGTGAAGAAGATGCCGATCGAGAGCACCTGTCCGGAGTTCTGAAAGGTCGAATTCATCCCCGAGCCGACGCCGCGGTTCTCCGGTGGCAAGGAGTTCATGATGCTGGCGCGATTCGGTGCGGCGAACATGCCCATGGACAGGCCGTTCAAGAAGAGGAGCAGCCCAAACACTGGATAGGAGAAGTCGGCGGGAAGAAACTGCAGCAAGAAAAATGAGATCGCGGCGCCCACCATGCCCCCGACCGTGAAGGGTCTCGCCCCGTAGCGGTCTGAGAGGTATCCACAGAACGGCCCGGCGACGAGAAAACCACCCGTCAGCGGCAACAACGCGATGCCCGCCCAGAGCGGCGTCTCCGAAAAGGCGTAACCGTGGAGCGGGAGCCAGATGCCTTGCAGCCAGATGACCATCGTGAACATCAAGCCACCACGTCCGATCGCCGAGAACAGCGTGGAGATGCTGCCCGCAGTGAACGCCCGGATCCTAAAGAGGCTGAGCTTGAACATCGGGTCCGGGGAGCGAACCTCGATGCGCGCGAAGAAGAAGAGCGCAATGACCCCACCGACCAAACAGGAGAGCACGAAGGGGCTCGTCCAGCCCATGACGTGTCCGCCGTAGGGCTGGATGCCGTAGGTGATGCCGACCATCAACGCCACGAGTCCGAGCGCGAAGGTGACGTTCCCGCTCCAGTCAACGTGCGAGTCGATCTTGGTGGGCAGCTCCTTCAAGTTGAGGTAGGCCCAGATGGTGCCGAAGATGCCGATCGGCACCGAGATGATGAAGATAAGTCGCCACTCGATGGGTCCGAGGAGCCCGCCCAGGATGAGTCCGATGAAGGAGCCCGCAATGGCCGCGATCTGGTTGATGCCCACGGCCATGCCGCGCTCGTTCTCGGGGAAGGCGTCCGTGAGGATCGCCGTTGAGTTCGCGATGAGGAACGCGGCCCCAACGCCCTGGAAGAGTCGCATGACCACGAGCCAGATGCCCGCCGCGGTGCCCTGCATCCAGGTGATCGAGAGCATCAAGGAGAAGAACGTGTAGATGACAAAGCCCATGTTGTACATCCGCACGCGCCCGAGCATGTCGCCGAGCCGTCCGAGGCTCACGACGAGCACCGAGGTCACGATCATGAAGCCGAGGATCATCCAGAGCAGGTAGAAGGTGTTGCCCGGTTCGAGCGGATTGATGTTGATGCCCTTGAAGATGTCCGGCAGGGCGATGAGGACGATCGAGGTGTCGATCGTCGCCATGAGCATGCCCAAGGTGGTGTTCGATAGGACCAGCCATTTATAGCGATCGGACTTAGGTCGCGGTCCGTTCTGTCGAGCTCTGGCGCTCGCGATGCTCACGAGGCGGGTTCGCTCATCAGCTCACTGGGAACGGTGTCGAGTGTGGAGAGGATGGCGTTCGCGAGCGCACGAGCGCTCTCGGGGTTGAGCTCGAGGGCGGCGCGCGCCGAGGGGCCTTGCGCGGGATTGAGCAGATCGATCATGAGGGCGTGTCCTGCGAGGAAGTGAACGGGGTGGTCGAAATAGACCGTGGCCTCAGTCATCGACGTCCAGCCAGAGGAGGTCTTGGCGCTCGCCGCGATGTCGAGCCGTTCAGTTTGATAGGTGCACATGGAACTCCTTAAGCAATCGTTCGCGCGAGGAACGAGAAGATCTCTCTCCACCCCTCGTTCGCCGCGTCGACGCGGTAGCTCGGACGATCGACCGCAAAGAACGCGTGTCCCGCGCCGTCGTATGTGCGAAAGGTGAACTCCTTGCCCGCCGCCGTCAGTGCCTGGGCGAGCGACTCATTTTGCTCGGGCGAGGGGAAGGTGTCGTCCGCCCCGAAGAGGCCGAGCAGCGGGCCCGACAGGTTGCCCGCCTCGCCAATCACCGCTCTCACCTTCATCGGCGAGTCTTCGGGCGGGTCGATCGCGACGAACGCGCCATAACAGTCGATGACGGCGTCGAGTGGGAGGCGGCACCCGGCGAGGAAGGACTGGCGCCCGCCTGAGCAGTACCCGATGGAGGCAACTTTGCCATTCGATGTTGGCAGTGACTTCAAGTGCTCCATGGCGCCGGCGACGTCACCCACCAGTCGCTCGTCGGGCACGCCGCCGAGCGATCGTGCGGTGGCGGCAGCGTCATCGGGACTAGCGCCGGGGGCTTCACGGGAGTAGAGGTTCGGCATCAGGGCGGCGTACCCGTTCGCCGCGAACTTGCGGGCGATCTCTTTGGTGCCCTCGTCATAGCCCGGCATGTGGTGGATCACGACGATTGAGCCGGACGTCTCGACATCGGTGGGCAGAGCAAGGTAGGCCTCGATCTCGTCGCCCCCATGTCCCTTCATGGCGATCGTGTCTGCGCGCAGATTGTGTGTCACGGTGATCCTTTCAGTGGGTCCGCGGAGTGGGTCCGAGACCACGGGAATGGCGGGGTTTTCGAATTAGTTACTTAAAGTAACTAGATGCTATATTAGCGCGATGGCCAAGCGCGCGGCTACTCACGTGAGCGACACGACGCTCGAGCGCGAGTGGGGACGACTTCGACGCGGACACTTGATGCAGCAAGTTCGCGCGACGAGCGCGCCCGGACACAGCCCCCTCGAGATCGAGCTCCTGCGCGCCATCGTCGAAGCGGGCGAGATCCGAGCGTCCGATCTTGCTAACCGGCTGTTCGTCACAAAAACCTCGATCAGCCGCTACGTGAACGACATGCTGAACGAGGGGCTGCTCAGCCAGCGTCGTGATCCGTCCGACGGGCGCGCCACGCTGCTGTCGGTGTCGGCAGCTGGCCGGCGTGAGTTCGAAGAGCGCGAGGCGAGGCGCAGCGAGTTCCTCGGCGAGATCTGTCGTGGTTGGTCCAGAGCGGACGTCGAGACCCTGACCACGCTGCTCAAGCGCTTGAACGACGGACTCTCCGAGCTCCGCGGCGAGACACCCCCGAGCGCCTAGGCGAGAACGGCGTCCTCCTCGTCATTCACCATGGATGAGCGCTCCGCGGTGCCGGTCGTGAAGGCGATCGCACCCGAGGCCAGCAGCAAGAGACCCGATACCGTCAGCGCGAGATCGAGTCCGTGCGTAAACGCACCGTAGGCCGCGTGCACGACCTCGTTGATGATGTGACGTACGGCGGCGCTGCTACCGCGACTCTCGGCGGAGGCCTTCGAGGCCGCCGTGCCGGTGACGACATCCTCGATAATCTCCTGGCGAAATGACGGGGGCACACCGATCTGGGCGAGTCGTCGCGTCAGATTGACGGTGAGCTGACCGTTCACGATCGAGCCCAAGATGGCGACACCGGTCACGGCTCCGAGCTCACGCGCCGTATTGATGGTCGACGCCGCAATGCCGGAACTGCTCGCGGGGATGCTCACGAGAGCGGTCGAGTTCACCGGCACGACAATCATGCCAAAGCCGATCCCGGCGAGTCCCATCGTCCAGCCGAGCGTGTTGAGTCCGGCGGTGGGGCTGATCACGGCGTCGGTGAGCAGCACACCAGTTCCCGCCAGGAGGCAGCCGAGCGTCATCGGGATGCGAGACCCCACGCGCCCGACCCAGCGACCCGTGAAGAGGGCAGCGGCGACAATGCCCGCGAGCATCGGCAAGAAGTCACGGGCCAGGGTGTACGCGCTCACCGATCCAATGACCTCGAGATACAGAGCGACGAAAAAGAAGATCGAAAAGATGGCGAAGTAACTGGTAAAGGCGATGATCGCGGAACCGGCGAAGGCGCGGTTGCGCACCCAGCGCACGTTCAACATCGGGTGAGCAGAGATCGATTCGACCACGAAGTAGGCGATGAGACAGGCGCCCGCGATGGCGTACAGGGTCAAGACGCCGCCCGAGTAGTACCCCCACGTCTCGCCGGCGATGGTGGCGTAGGTCGCGAAACCGAGCGCCACTCCCGAGAGGAGGAATCCGAGCCAGTCGACGCGTCGTCGGATCTCGTTGACGCTTTCGGGCAACGCGATAGCGCCCATGACGAGGACCACCGCGCCGAAGATGAAGTTGAACCAGAAGACGGCGCGCCACGACCACAGCCCGACCAGCACGCCTCCAATGACCGGGCCGAGCGCGAGGGCGAGACCCGACACGGCGGCCCACGCGCCCAGCGCGCGCGCACGAATGCGCTTGTCGGGGTAGATGTGGCGAATCATCGAAAGCGTGCTTGGCTCCGATCCGGCCGCGCCGACGCCCATGACCACCCGTCCGGAGATCAGCTCCGCGGGCGAGACGGAGAACGCGCAAATGAGCGAACCGGCACAGAAGATCACGACGCCGATCAGCATCACGCGCTTTCGTCCGAAATTGTCACTGAGGGAACCACAGATGAGCATGAGGCTGGCGAACGCGAGCGCGTATCCGCCTACGACCCACTGGAGCTGGGAAACGCCCGCGTGCAGCTTCGACTGCACGCTCGTCAGCACGGCGCTGGCGATCGTGTTGTCGAGAAAGGTGAGGAAGAGGATCGCCAGCAGAATCGCGAAGCTGAAGTGAGCGCGCAAGCCAGCGGCGATCGAGTGGCGGCGCTCTTCGATCGTTCGTGTGAACGTTGAGTCGCTGTCGTTACTGCCCAACATGTGCTCTCTCCCAGAGCCGCCGGTGCTTGCCGACGGACACTGCACTCTTACTGGCGTCAACCGACCTCGACGCTCGCCGGCGAGTCCAATTAACGCGCCGACGTCAACCTATTTCTTTGCCGGCTTCGCGAAGGTGATATCGCCAACGGCGGAGTCGGTGCCCGCTGCGTTTCCCACGCTGACCGCACAGTCTTTGAGATTTGTGATGGCGGTGCCACACTTTCCCGAGCCGACCTTTCCTGTCGAGACTTTGAACGTGGTATTCGGCAAGAGTCCAGTCGATGTGATGGTCTTTGACGGGGGAATGCTGTTGAGAACCTTGCAGCCGGCCTCGCCCTTGGCGTTTCGCAAGCATTCCACGAGGAACACCGTGTCGCCGGGCTTAAACCCGCTGCCGCTCACGTGAACGACTTCACCGTTGCGCAGATTGGTTGACGGCATGACGACGACCTTTGGTCCGGCTGCCGAGGCGAGTACGCTGCCGCCGAGTCCACCGACGAGTGCGCCGACCCCGAGCACCGCCGCGCATAATCCAATACGAAACGCTCTTGCGATCATGTTCGCTCCCTTGCCGTGTCGGATTGAAGCTCGTAGCGCATGAACGCAACACCGCCAGCGTCAATCCCTCGTCGCAGTCATCGTAGCCAGGAAAGCGAAAACTGAGTCAGAGTGAGAGCACGGTTTTACCCTGGTGGATAGCTGGAATGTGCCGGCGGCGCCGAGTGACGTGGCGTGAGGCTCAAACCTCTTGGGCGGGCGCGAATGAGCGAGGCGTGGATTAGGCGGATCGGAGAGAGTAGGACTCGCCCGAGCTAATGACGAGTTCTCCGCGGACGGCCGCGCGAATGGCCCCGAGAACATCGGCGATGCGAGCGTTCTTCTCGAGCAATCCGGTGCAGCCGGCGCCGATCGCGAGTCGCTGAAGATCGTGATCGCCGTTGCCCGACAACATGACAACGTGACTTCCCGGCGACTGCTTGATCATGAGCTTGACGATCTCGATGCATTCGAAATCGGGCAGTCGATAGTTGAGCAAAATGACGTCGGGGTGCTCTTTTTCGATCAACTTGAGCGCGTCGTCCATGCCGCCCACCACGCCGACCAGGGACAGATCATTCTCTTTCGAGATGGAGAGGGCCAGCAGCTCTGACACCATGATGTGGTCGTCGACCACGGCCACTCTGATGGAGGGATCCGACACGTTTTCCATTACCACAGCAGGTTAATGAGCGCAGTCTCACCGCCATCGAGAATCGAGTGTATTTTGTGGTCCGACAAGGACACGAGTTTTTATTTGTTATTTCAAAAGCTCGCTGTATGACTGGGTTGTCGATTGGTTGTCTGTGAGCGATCTGTGAAGTGATACTCGGCCCATCAAAATTTGTGATTGCATGAATCACTTTTCGACTGATCTCATTCCGCTCTTCATTGAGTCGTAACACGAATCGTTCGCGCAGATTCGCGCAGCGTGGATCAGCGGAAGTCCATTTGCAGTTCCGCGAGCACCTCGGCACCCGGGCAGAGCACGTCATAGGGCAGGCTGGCAAGGCTCACCGAGGGGGTCTGATTGAGCTCGTGCAGCTCTTGGGTCGATTCGTTCAGATACAACAAACCCGTCGCGATCTCCCCGCGCGCGTGGCGATCGCGAATGTACTCCTCGACTGACATGCGGTCACTGGGGTTATATCCCTCCGGCACCGAGCGAAAACGCAACACGCTGCCGTCGTGCATTGTGACGGCCTTCGCGTTATCACTCGGAATCCTTTCGCGAATGGGCACCTGCATGGGCACGAAGTCCGACGGGGGCACGAAGTCGGTTTGCACCTCTTTCACCTCATGCTCACGCACGAACTTGTAGCTCTTGGTCGAGCTCTCGTGGTCGTTGAAGGTGACGCACGGCGAGATGACGTCGATGAGCGCAAAGCCTTGGTGAGCGACCGCCGCCTTCAGGATCGGGATGAGCTGCTCCTTATCGCCCGAAAAGCTGCGCGCGAGGAACGTCGCTCCGAGCGTCAAGCCAAGCATGATCGGATCGATCGGCGCGAGCAGATTCGGCTCGCCCTTCTTCGGCGCAGAACCGATGTCGGCCGACGCCGAGAGCTGACCCTTCGTGAGACCGTACACGCCGTTGTTCTCGATGACGTACACCATGTTGACGTTGCGACGCATTGCGTGCATTAAGTGCCCGAGTCCGATCGAGAGCGAATCGCCGTCCCCCGAGATGCCGATGTACGTGAGCTCCCGATTGGCCGCGTTGGCCCCCGTGGCGATGGTCGCCATCCGTCCGTGCGCGCTGTTGAACCCGTGGGCGCCACGCACGAAGTAGGTCGGCGTCTTCGAGGAGCAACCGATGCCACTCAGCTTCGCGATGCGATGGGGGGGCGTGGAGAGCTCCCAAAACGCGTGACTGATCGCTGCCGTGACCGAGTCGTGGCCGCACCCCGCACAGAGCGTGGACATCGCACCCTCGTAGTCGCGCA
Source organism: uncultured Acidimicrobiaceae bacterium (assembly GCA_963848345.1). Lineage (GTDB taxonomy): Bacteria > Actinomycetota > Acidimicrobiia > Acidimicrobiales > RAAP-2 > RAAP-2. Next base: position 395,298 of record CAWKDF010000001.1, read on the forward strand.
CCGTGAGACCGATGTCGTTCCTCGGCAAGGGGTTGAGGGGGATGAGGGGCTTAATAATGGAAGGCATTAGGGAATCTCCAATTGCGTCAAGATACTGTCGACCACTTGTTGGGCGCTGAGAGGAAAGCCTCCGTAGGCGAGGACCGAACTCATCGATTCGATGGCGGCGCCGGTCTCGATGGAGATCAGGCTTCGCAGCTGGGCGTCTCGGTTCTGCTCGACGACGAAGCAGCGGTCGTGACCTTCAACGAACGCGCGCACGTCTTCGACGAAGGGGAACCCCCGAACGCGCAGGAAGTCTGCGATGACGCCTTGGTCATGCAACTCATCGAGGGCTTCTCGAACGGCGAGGTCGCAGCTTCCGATCGTGATGACGCCGATGGTCGCCCCGTCGCGACGCTCAATGAGGGGCGCGGGCACGTGGACTGCCGCTGCGGCGTGCTTGAGCTTCAAGCGGTCGACGACCTCTTGATACTGATCCGGTATCTCGGTGTAGTGGCCGTACTTGTCATGTCCGGAGCCGCGAATGAAGTATGCGCCCTTGGAGTCCGACCCGGGCAGCGTACGTGGCGTGACGAACTCGGCGTCCTCGTTGGCGTAGCGAAAGAACTCCGCGATGTCGGCGAGATCCTCGTCATGCAGGACTCGCCCTCGATCGGGCACAAAGCTGTCGTCCCAGGTGAGCTTCGGCACGACCCAGTCGTTCATCCCGATGTCGAGGTCCGACAGCATGAACACGGGTGTCTGAAAGCGTTCGGCGAGGTCGAAGCAGTGAACCGCGAACTCGAAGCACTCGTGCGGGTTCGCGGGAAAGAGAAGGATGTGCTTGGTATCGCCGTGGGAGGCGTAGGCGCACATCAAAATGTCGCCTTGCTGGGTCCTCGTCGGCATGCCCGTCGAAGGTCCAACCCGCTGGACGTCGATGACAACGGCCGGAATCTCCGTGTAGTACGCAAGTCCGAGCAGCTCACTCATGAGCGAGATGCCTGGGCCGGAGGTGGAGGTAAAGGCGCGCGCCCCGCTCCAACCGGCGCCCAGCACCATGCCGATGGAAGCGATCTCGTCTTCGGCCTGGATGATCAGGTAGTTGTGCCGATAGGTTGCGGGCTCGTTCGGGTCGTCGCTCTCCACCCTCTCGCGGCGGTACTTGGCGCACAGCTTCGTGAAGTTGTCCATCACCGCGGTGGCGGGGGTGATCGGGTACCAACCCGCGACGGTGGCACCCGCGTAGAGGCACCCGAGCGCAGTCGCCGTATTGCCATCAATCAGGATTGAGTCGTCGTTCTCCGCGAGTGGTTCGAGTCGGAACGCCAGCGGGCAGTCGAAGTTCTCAACGGCGTAGTCGTATCCGAGACGCAGCGCACGCTGGTTCGACTCGCGAAGGGCCACGTTGCGCGAGAACGTCTCGTCGAGCAGTGCGGCGACGACGTCGAGGTCGATCCCGACCAGCGCCACGACCGCGCCCGCGTACGCGACGTTCTTCATGAGGATGCGCTCGCGGGGCTTCTTGAAGTTCTCGAGGCACATCGCGGCAAGCGGCACACCGAGGAAGTTGACGTCGGCGCGCTCGAGGTCAGGGTCGAGGGGCCAGGAGGAGTCGTAGAGGACGTAGCCGCCGGAGTGCACGTCAGCGATGTCTTCTGCGTACGTTTGCGCATTCATCGCCACCATGAGGTCGTAGTCGAGTGCGCGGGCGGTGTAGCCAGAACCGTTGACCCGAATCTCGTACCAGGTAGGGAGCCCTTGGATGTTCGAAGGGAACAGGTTCTTCCCCGACACTGGTATCCCCATGCGAAAGATGGCTTGTACGAGCAGGCTGTTGGCGCTCGCCGAGCCCGTGCCGTTTACATTGGCCAGCTTGATCGAAAAGTCGTTGATCTGGTTGCGGGTCTTGGCCCTTTCGGCGAGCGTCATGGGGTCACTCCATTTCCACCAAAGCCCACGGCGACCGGTATGAAGTTCGTAGAACCCGCGTAGGGAATCTTCAAGTCGAAGAGCTCCATGTCCCACGCGGCCGTTGGACAGCGCTCGGCGCAGAGACCGCAGTGCACGCAGACGTTCTCGTCCTTTACCATCACCCGACCGGTCTGAGGCAAAGGTTCAGAGACGTAGAGCTCCTGGGAGAGATTCGTCGCAGGGGCCAAGAGGCGAGAACGCAGGTCTGCCTCATCGCCGTTACTCGTAATGGTCAGGCACTGCACGGGACAGATGTCCAGACAGGCGTCGCACTCGATGCACAGGGGCGCCGAGAAGGCAGTCTGCACGTCGCAGTTGAGACAGCGCTGCACCTCGCGCGCGGTTTGTTCGGCCGAGAAGCCCAACTCGACTTCGAGGTCGAGCGATTCGAAGCGCTTGGTCAGCTCGACGTGAGTCATCTTTTGCCGCGACGATTGGTTGTAGTCGTTGTGGTAGCTCCACTCGCTCATGCCCATCTTTTGACTGATGAGGTTCATCCCCATCGCGGGGCGTTCGCTGAGCGGCCGCTCCTGGCAGAAGCCGTCGATCGAAATAGCCGCCTCGTGACCGTGTGCGACTGCCCAGATGATGTTCTTCGGTCCGAACGCGGCGTCACCACCGAAGAAGACACCGGGCACGCTCGACTGCATAGTCGACTCGTCGACGACCGGCATATCCCATTCGCCGAAGGCCATCCCGAGGTCTCGTTCGATCCACGGGAAGGCGTTTTCCTGGCCAATCGCGAGGATGACGTCATCGCACGGCACGATCACGGTGTCGAGCGTCGTCGAGCGCTTGGCGCCCTCATCCCATTCGAGGACGTCGAACTCCATGCCCACGAGCCGACCGTCCTCGATGACGAATCTCGTCGGGGCGTGATTCACGATGATGTCGACACCCTCTTCCTCGGCGTCGTCGAGTTCCCAGGGGGAGGCCTTGAAATATTCGCGGGGGCGTCGTGCCATGACCTTGATGTCGCGACCACCGAGGCGTCGCGACGTGCGACAGCAGTCCATCGCGGTGTTGCCCACCCCAATGATGAGCACGCGTTCGCCAATGGAGTCAAGGTGCCCGAAGGCAACGGACTCAAGCCAGTCGATGCCGATATGAATGTGCGTGTCGTCGCCCACCTCTTCGCGCCGTCCCGGCAGGTCGAGCTCCTTGCCGCGGGGCGCACCGACACCGACGAACACGGCGTCGAAGCCTTCGTCGAGGAGGCCTTTCAGGCTCGTGACGGGAGTGTTGTAGCGAATGTCGACGCCCATGTCGAGGATCATCCGGGTCTCCTCTTCGAGGACCTCTTCGGGCAGGCGAAACGAAGGGATATTCGAGCGCATCAACCCGCCAGGCTTGTCGTACTGCTCGAAGATCGAGACTTCGTAGCCGAGCGGCATGAGATCGTTCGCGACGGTGAGCGAGGAGGGGCCGGCGCCGATGCAGGCGATTCGTCTTCCGTTCTTCTTACTCGGAATGACGGGGAGTCGATCGTTGATATCTCCTCGAAGGTCACTCGCGACACGCTTCAGACGGCAGATCGCGACGGGTGAGCCGTCGACGCGCGAGCGACGACAGGCTGGCTCGCACGGGCGGTCGCACGTGCGCCCGAGTATGCCGGGAAAGACGTTCGACTCGCGGTTCAGCATGTATGCGTCGTCGAAAAGCCCCTGCGCGATGAGTCGGATGTAGCCGGGCACGTTCGTGTGGGCGGGACAGGCCCACTGGCAGTCGACCACCTTATGGAAATAATCCGGTGCTGAGACGTCCGTCGGCTCCACTCGGGTGCTCCCTTCGACCAAGCAAAGCAGCTTCGTGTACCGGAACTGTCGCTCTGGTCCTCCTCGATTCACTGTAGTTCTTCAGAAATAGCCCTCTGTTTCGCTGCCGCGCCCATTTGCTCGAAGTACTTGAGTCAAATGCCCCGGCTCGTCACGGTCTTCTCGTAGGGTTCGTCCGTGGCCAACCTATCGTCGTCGAACGAACTCGAACGCGTGATGGACGCGGCGCGAACGCCCGACTGGAGCTTCGGAATTGGTCGACCCGGGCAGATCATGGCGACGCGTGATTCTGGTCGCATCGGTCTGCCCTGGGTCGTGCTCGCCGTGGCTCGCGGAGGGGGAGCGAGAGTATCGCTTTATCAGCCCGGCGATGATCTTGAGGCAGACGGTGAGGTGATCGGCGAACTCACGGGAAACCCGCGCGAGCGGGGTCGCCAGCTGCGAACGCTCTTGAGCGAGCTCGAGCTTTCGGAGTAGCCCCGCGATTTCGTTACGTCACCTGTGGCGTTCTCACGGCCACCTCGGGGCGCCGCTCATGCCCTCTTCGAGAAGGCTGAAGTACGAGTGCAGATCAGCGCTGCGCGACTGGTCATCTCGCACTTCACACAGCGCGTACTCAATCGGCGCGATCGTTCCGCCCTGGAACACCGCCGAGACCGTCGAGCAGTCCGATTTTCTATAGGTCAGCCACTCGTTCTCGACCGCCACGAAGTGGGTCTTTTGACTGGTGGTCGGGATCACCCGGAAGATCACCTCCACCTGCTCGTCGATTCGACGATCCGCGGAGAGCAGCTGAGCTTCCGCACATCCCTCGAGCCCGATCGTCGTGCCGTGGTGACAAGGCAGAGGAGTAAACGGCTCTGCGATCACGGGAGGCGTGAGCGACGAGGCAACCGCGCTCGTTGACGTGCCGAGCACGGCGAGCACGCCGAGGAGCAGCCCGCTCGCCACGCGTGAGGCCACGCTGTAACGAGGGCGCTTGGCGCCTAGAACCACTGCCACTGGGAGATCGGCCAGAACTTCAAGAAGACCTTCCCTATGATGTCGGATCGCGGAACGGTGCCCCACATTCGACTGTCGCAGGAGTCTGCGTGATTGTCGCCCATCATGAAGTACCTGCCCTTCGGCACGGTGACGTTGCCGATCGGCGTGTTCCCGATCTCCCTGTAATGGGTCCACTTCTGATCGAGCCGCTTTCCATCTACGTAGATGGCGTTGCCTTTTGAGGTCAGGTGATCGCCAGGAAGTCCGATGACTCGCTTGACCAGGTCGGTGTCATCGTCGCCACAGATGGTCTTCACGTTGGCCGGGGCCTTAAAGACCACGATGTCGCCGATGTTGATGGTGCCGAAGTCCACGCTCAGCTTGTCCACCATGATGCGATTGCCCTTCCAGAGCGTCGGATTCATGGAACCCGACGGTATGAAGAATGTTTGAAAGACGAACGTGCGAATGAGGAATGAAGCGGCGACCGCGATGACGAGGACGATCAACCACTCGATTATCCCGCGGCGATGCGATTTTCTCGGGGCCACTGCTTCTTCGCCGGGCACTGGGCCGATGTCTACGCTCACGGCCCAACAGTACGAGAGCGGCAGTCATGAAAACGATAAGGGTTTGGTAAAGCTATTCAGATCCGTTCTTTGACGGTCGAACCCTCAACGCAATCTCGCCGTCGAGCATCTCTTCGACGCCTATTGCCGTTTCTATCGTGAGCGCACTCGGTGCGGCGTGCGGGGCTGGGCGTCCAAGGAACGCGCACATGACGCCAGCGATCGTCGCCGTTGAAGCGGCGAAGATCCACAGGTGGCGGAAGTTCTCGAGTGCAGCCGTCAGGCTGGCGGGCGTGCCGAGGATGACGACGAGAATGGCGACGCCGATCGCTCCACCAATCTGGCGCGCCGTCTGATTGACGGCACTGCCCACCGAATAGCGGGCTGGTTCCAAGCTCGAGACGGCAGCGGCGCTGATGACCGGGAAGGTGAAGCCAATGCCGAGCCCGACGATGAGCGTTCCCGGGAGCCATTCCTTCACATACTCCGGATGTACGTTGACCCGCCATACGTACCAGACGAGTCCGAAGGTGAAGATGCTGAAGCCGATGATGAGGATCCTTCGAAAGCCAAAGCGTGCGGCGAGCTTGCCGGCCGTTCCCGACACGACCGCCACGACGAGAGGACCGGGCGTCACCGAAAGCCCTGCGCGCAAGATCGAGTAGTGCCACACGCTCGTCAGGAACAAGATGTTGCCGAGCAACATGGAAAAGAATCCCATCGAGTAGAGGAATGCTGCGCTGTTCGCCAAGCTGAAGGAGCGCGCCCGAAACAGCGTGAGGTCGAGCACGGGCTCATCGTGGCGAGCGGATCGAACGAGAAAGAAAGCGACGAGGAGCGCGCCGACGAGGAACCCCCCGAGGATCCGTGCACTGGTCCAGCCCCACGACGGGCCTTCCGAGATGGCGAGTACCGCGAGCGCGAGCGCCGCGCTCAGCAGCACGACGCCGGGGTAGTCCGGGCTTGAGGTCGAGCCCGATCCGTTCGATCTCGCGATCACCCGACGACCGACGAGCCACGCGAGGAGTCCGACGGGCAGATTGACGTAGAACGCGGCACGCCAGCCAAAGCCCGTGATCAACAGCGCGCCGAGCGATGGACCCGTTGCGACGGCGAGCGCGCCGATTCCGCCCCAGAGCGCGACCACCTGGGAGCGCCGCTCTTTGGAATACGCCGCGAGCAAGAGTCCAAGCGATGCGGGCAGCATTGCCGACGCGCCCGTGCCCTGAACGATACGACCAACGATCAACGTTGCGACGCTGGGCGCAATGCCGCAGAGCAGCGACCCGAGACAGAACACGCCGAGTCCGAAGAAGAACACGCGGCGGCTGCCAAGCCGATCGGCGGTTCTTCCCGCCACCACGAGAAGAGAGCCAAAGACGATCGCGTAACCCGTCAAGACCCAGGACAACGTGGCGCGAGTGTCATGGGAGAACGCGTGCTCCAGAGCGGGGAACGCGACGTTGACGATCGAGAGATCGAGCGAGCCCATGAAGGCTCCGAGCGCAGTGACGATAAATATGGCGCGACGACGCCCTGCCGTCAGGCTTGCGGCCCCATCGGCCGAGGCTGGACTTAGTTCTGTCATGCAACGCAGATTAGGTCATTGCATTGCATAATGCAACTAACTAAGGTGGGGTCGTGGAACGAAAGAGCTTCTCCCAGATGGACTGTTCGGTCGCCCAGTGCCTCGAGGTGGTCGGCGAGTGGTGGAGCATGCTGATCGTTCGAGACTGCTTTATGGGCGTCACGAGATTCGAGGAGTTTCAGCGACGCCTCGGGATCTCACGGAACATCTTGAACGAGCGGTTGACATCCCTCGTCGAGAGCGGCGTGCTGGTGCGGGTCGCCTACTCGGAGCATCCCCCTCGTTATGACTACAAGCTCACCGCGAAGGGCCGTGACCTGTGGCCGGTGCTCACCGCCATGCGCCAGTGGGGAGATCAGTATGCCGCGCCGAGGGGTGCGCCCATCGAATTGGTCCACGACTCGTGCGGACAGGCGACCCACGCGCAGATGGTGTGTGCCTGGTGCGGGGAAAAGCTCACTGCGTTCAACGTCCATGCGACCCCTGGCCCGGGTCGCGACCTCCATCCGTTACTGCCCGCGTAGCTCAGTTCGTTGGCGGCGTGCCGCGGGGCGCGAACTTGCCGCCCTGAGCGCCGACGGCCTTGCCGATATTGTCGACGTGGAGATGGATCTCATCCAGCAGGTCCGTAGCGCTCTTCACCGCCGCCGTGAGCTCGGTGTTCTCTTGGATGAGGCGCTTGATGTCGTCGGTGTTGTTGGACGTGTGCACCGCGACCTCTGAGGAGATAGCGTCTGCCCGCTTCGCCGCGATGAGGAGCGCCGCCGCCTGGACGCCCGCCATCATCGAGAGAAACAGGTTGAGCAGGATGTACGGGTAGGGATCGAAGGCCTTGTGGTGAAAGACGTGCTCGAGCAGGACAGTGTTCACGACGGCCCACATGATCATCACCGCGAAGAATCCGAAGACGAAGCCCCACGAGCCCATCATGTTGCGCATTCGGTCCGCTGCGCGCTCGCCCCGTGACAATTGATCTCCGGTTCGCACTCCCGGGTGACGGTGCCAATGGGTTTCCCAGGGTTTGGTGTTCACCAAACCATCGTCGCACACCGGCCTTTGGTTCTACCGCGTTGGCGACTAGAAGTTCGGCTCGAAATCGTAGCGAAGAGGCATCTCGCTCTGGCCCGCGCTCGGCTTCACGCTGAGCACTTGGTGAATTTCAAGGTGGTGACGCTCAAACGCCACCGCTGAACCGGCCATGTAGAGACGCCACACCCTCGCGCGCTGAATCCCCACATCTTCGACGGCTTCGTCGAAGCGCTTTACCAGGTTATCGACCCAGCGACGAAGCGTCATGGCGTAGTGCTCTCGCAGACTCTCGAGGTGGCGGACTTCGAAACCGTGACCCTGGAACATCGACACGAGCGTGCCGACTTCGTGCAGTTCGCCGTCGGGAAAGACGTAGCGGTTGATGAACTGGCTGCCCGTCTTTGACGGCCCACGCATGCCCAGGGCGAACTGCAGTTGGCGATTGAACTCCGAGGCTCGAGACGGTTGAGGATCGTCGTCGAACGAAACGGGGCGTCCGATCGCGTGGTTGAGGAACCGCCCTCCCGGACGAAGCTGATCCCAGATGATCTGCGTGTAGCTCGCGAGCGAACGACGCCCCACGTGCTCGGCCATGCCGATGGAGCTCACGGCATCAAAAGGACCGTCGCTCACGTCGCGAAAGTCCTGCACTCGAAACTCCACGAGATCACTCACCCCCGCGAGTCGAGCTTGTTCGGTGGCGTAGCGGCACTGAGGTTCTGAGAGCGTCACGCCCACGACGCGCGCACCGAAGTGACGCGCCGCGTGAATGCCCATCGCCCCCCAGCCGCACCCGATGTCGAGCAGCCGGTCCCCAGGTTTCAGGTCCAGTTTCCTGGCGATGAGGTCGACCTTTCGGGCTTGAGCCACTTCGAGCGTGTCTTCGGGTGACGCGAAGACCGCGCACGAATAGGTCATCGAGGGCCCGAGCACCATCTCATAGAAGCGATTCGAGACGTCGTAGTGGTGGGTCACTGCTTGGCGATCACGCGATTTTGAGTGGATCACACCGCGAGGACGCGCCTCGATGGAGGGCGGCGTCAGCGGACGAAGGGCGGAAGTGCCCACCGCCGAGAGCAGAGAACGCACGTGGTGGGCGTTGAGCAGGTGGCGCAGTGGCGGCGCCTCGAGCTCGAAGAGCGGATCGAGGTCGCCGTCGACGTCGATGTCGCCGGCAACGTAGGCGCGCGCGAGACCCAGCTCACCGGGGTGGGTGAGCACCCGCGAGATCGCGTCACGGCTCAGTATCTTTAGGGTCACACTGTTCGCGCTCGAGACGACGGTCGGCTCCGCGACGCTGCCGTCGTACGCTTCCACGCGAAAAGGGAGTTTGCTATCGAAGATCGTGGCAACGAAGGTGGCGACGTTCATGTCTCTCCTTTCCCAGTTATATGTGCTGGCGCTCATGTTTTACCAGGATCTTTGAGCGCGTGAGGCGGGCCGCGGGGCGGTCGACGGAGATGGGCCTCTTGCCCGCGGCCAGCGAGACGCGCGCACGGCGGCAGATTGAATCCGCATCGCCGTGTCGGGGGTCGGAAAATGCAGGTGAGTTACACTGCGGTCATCAGCCGAAACGCGACCAGTTACCTCAACTGAGACGCCGTTTTTGGGGAGGTAACAATGAATCTCGGAATTGTCATTGCGATAGTGGCGGCGGTCCTTGTCCTGCTCGTGATCGTGATCATCAGCAAGTCAGTGCGCATCGTCCAGCAAGGTTTCGAGGGCGTCGTCACTCGATTCGGTGAGTTTAAGGACATCAAGAACCCCGGTATCACCTTCATCGTTCCCTTCATCGAGGTGATGAAGATCATCGACGTGCGCGAAACTCCACGTACCGGCGATCGCCAACAGGTCATCACGCGTGACAACGTGGCGGTCATCGTGAACGCCACGATCTTCAGTCAGGTGGTCGACGTGCGCCTCGCGCTCTTCACGAACTCGGACTATCTCGTGAGCGTCGACAACCTGGCGCGCACATCGGTACGTGCAGTCTTCGGCTCCATCACGCTGGACGATGCCTTCTCACAGCGCGAACGCATCGGTACCCTGCTCCAAACGCAGATGGAAGAAGCGACCGACAAGTGGGGCGTGCGCATTAACCGAGTCGAGGTACTCGAGATCACGCCTCCCGATCAAATTCTGCAAGCCATGGCGCTGCAAAAGCAAGCCGACCAGGAAAAGCGCGCGCGTATCCTCGAATCAGAAGGTCAGCAGCAGTCCGCCGTGAACGTTGCTGACGGCCAGCGCCAAGCCGCGATCAAAGAGGCAGAGGGTGCCCAGCAGTCAGCCATACTTCGCGCCGAAGGTGCGCGCCAGGCTCAGATCCTCGAAGCAGAGGGCCGCGCCCAGGCGATTGCACTCGTATACGCGGCCATCAAGGGACAGGCGCCCGATCCCACGCTTGTCTCGATCCTGCAGCTCGACACGCTCTCGAAGTTCGCCGAGAGCCCGAACACCAAGCTCATCATTCCTGCCGAGAGTTCCGCGTTGCTCGGTGCCGCTCAGGCCATCAGGAGCGTCATGGACGCCGTGCCGAGCACACCGGCAACCTGATAGTCAAGCTACACGCGCTCAACCCACAGGGTCGTGCCGTAGGTCTTTCGCACGACCACCTGCGCGCCGTCAGGGATAGTCTCGTTCGACGACGTCACTGCGCGCCACGATTCGCCCTTGATCTTGACGCGGCCCGGGTGACCTTCGTCGCCGACGGCGTCTTCGACGAAGCCCGTCAAGTTCGTCATGGTGGATTTCGCGGGAGCCGAGAGGTCGATGACGCCCTTTCGATGAAAACGATGGAGGGCTGCGGGACGCAGCGCCCCCACCAGCGCGGCGGAGATGACGAGCCACAGGACGGCCTCAACCGCGAAGGGGACGCTCGCCAAAGCTAGAAAGAAGGGAACAATGGCGCCCGCGCCCACGAAGACGGCGATGAAGGCATTCGTGTGAATCTCCGCGAAGATACAGATCACGATGATCAATAGCCAGAACAGCACCGCCATAGTCCGAAGTATAAGTGTGTGGTCGCCGCCGCGCGAGCCGGAGCTTGGCTCGTTTTGCCGATTTCGGGATTACGTTTGGATGCGAACGAAGGAGTGGTGGCCGAGGTGAGCGAAGAACTCGATGAGGGGCGCGGACTGCTCGCGCCAGTGACCCTTTCGCTCGACTCCGAGGTCAGCGACGCCGACCCTCGCCGCCTAGAGCTGCGGCGCTGGCTCAGCGAACACCCCGACCCGGACGGCGTCGAGCTCGCCGAGGCCGGACTCGTGGCGCCGTCGTGGCCTGAGCCTTGGGGGCGCAACGCCTCGGTGGAATACCAGCTGATCATTGACGAGGAGCTCCGTCGGGCCAATGTCGCGCGTCCCATCAACCCCATCGGGATTGGCTGGGCGGGACCGACCATTGTCATGGCGGGCACCAAGGCTCAGCAGGAACGGTGGCTGCCGAAGCTCTTGAGCGGTGAAGAGTTCTGGTGTCAGCTCTTCAGCGAGCCGGGCGCGGGGAGCGACCTCGCGGCCCTGTCGACGACGGCACGACGAGACGGCGACGAGTGGATTATCACGGGCCAGAAAGTCTGGACGAGTTACGCCCATCTCGCGGCCTGGGGCATCTTGCTCGCGAGGACCTCGAATGAAGGAGCGCCGCAGCACGGCATCAGCTACTTCATCTGTCCGATGAACGCGCCGGGGGTGACCGTTCGACCGCTGCTGGACATGACGGGCGACCACGCTTTCAACGAGGTGTTCCTTGACGAGGTGCGCCTTACCAATGACGAACTTCTGGGTGACGTCAACGACGGCTGGCGGTTGGCCAAGGTCACGCTCGGCAACGAGCGTGTGTCGCTTTCGGGCGAAGGCGTTTTGTGGGGACGTGGGCCGACCGCGAACGACCTCGTCGATCTCGTGCGTCGCGAAAGACTTGCGCTGAGCGTGCTCGAGCGCGACGAGCTCGTACGATGCTGGTCCCACGGCGAGATGCTGCGCTTCCTTCGCATGCGCCTGACCGAGAACGCTCTCGCGGGGAAGGCGACTGGCTCGGACGCGTCGCTGCGCAAGGCGCTCGCCGACGACCATGGCCAGGAGGTCATGACCCTCGCGCAACGGCTCGCGGGCTCGGCCGGGATGCTCCGCGGACGAGGTCCCGCCGGCATCGACGGGGACGAAGGTCGCTCGTGGTCGTGGGGCTTTCTCTACGCCCAAGCGCTCACGATTGGCGGGGGGACGTCGGTCGTGCAGCGCAACATCATCGCCGAGCGGGTGCTCGGTCTTCCGAAGGATCCGTCTTAGCCCTCCGTCGGCGCCTCGGTCTCGCCCAGCCCGCCACAGTGCGGCTTCGGCCCCGCGTGTGCATTGCCGTAGCGATGGTTGGTGATGGAGACGCTCTGTTCAAGCAGCCAGCGCGAGAGTTCGACTGCACCACTCTGGGCGAGCTCTCGGGAATCGACGCTGACGCCTCGATCGAGCGCAGCGACGGTGGGGGCGGGCTCGCGACTGAGCCAGCGGACCTTGTCGAACGTTCCAACGCGCATGGCGAACTCGTCAACGCTTTCAACGCGCAGGTCCGCGAAACCGGCGATGGCGGATGCGGCACTGAACTGAAGATTGAGCGTCGCCAGCGTGCGCAGACCGATGAGGTAAGCGAGTGCTTCCTGCGAGACCGTGTCGTCGAGACGTACGCCAATCGGCCCTAGATGGCGGCGATACCGCACCAAGTTTCGCTCCGCCTCAAGACCTGATTCGTCGAGCGCGAGCGCAGCCACGTCGTGCCAGAAGGCGCTCGCCTCGGCGAGCGCCTGGTCGACGTCACTGACCGGTCGCCAATGACGCAAGCAGTTCACGTAGTTAGCTCCGCCCGCCTTCGCGGTAGGTCCGACGCTCGAGCGCTTCCATCCACCAAAGGGTTGGCGGCGCACGATCGCCCCCGTCGTGCCGCGATTCACGTAGGCGTTGCCCACTTCGACGGCGTCGATCCACGTTTCGCATTCCGACTCATTGAGTGACTGCAGCCCGCCCGTGAGAGCGTAGGGGGTCTGGTTCTGCCAGGAGATCGCTTCTGTGAGGTCGTGTGCAACCATGATGCCCAGCACCGGTCCGAACCATTCATTGAGGTGACTCCATGAACCGGGGCATACGCCGACCTTCACGCCGGGACGCCAGAGATATCCTTCGGGGTCGAGGCGCTCGGGCGTAACGAGCCAGCGCTCCCCATCGTCGAGTTGCGTGAGGGCGCGCTGCAGCGCGGCTTCGGGTGGGCGAATGATCGGGCCGATGTTGGTCGCGAACTCGTATCCCGGGCCGACCGTCAGTGTCGAGACGGCGTCGATGAGCTGCGCCACGAACTGAGGATCCTCGTACATCGCGCGCTCCACGATGGCGAGGCTTGCGGCGCTGCATTTTTGTCCCGCATGTCCAAAGGCCGATTGCACAAGATCACGAACGGCGAGGTCGACGTCGGCACTCGCCGTAACGACGATGGCGTTCTTGCCGCTGGTTTCTGCGAGCAGGCGCAGCGAGGGCTTCCACGACGTAAAGAGCTTGGCGGTCTCAAAGGACCCGGTCAAGACGACGCCGCTGATGCCCACGTGCGTGACGAGGTGCCGGCCGGTCTCGTCGTCGCGCGTGGGAATCATCTGCAGCACTTCGCGAGGAACGCCAGCATCCCAGAGCTGGTTGACGAGCTCGAAGGCGACGGCGACCGACTCGGGGGCGGGCTTGAGCACCACCGCGTTGCCGGCCGCGAGCGAGGCGAGGACCCCACCCGCGGGGATGGCGTAGGGAAAGTTCCAGGGCGGAACAACGAGCACGACGCCAAGGGGAGTCGAGCGATCGTCACTGGGTGCGTGGTCCGCGTAGAAACGGGCAAAGTCCACGCCTTCGCTGACCTCGGGGTCGGCCTCTGCGACCGTCTTGCCGCCGTCGCGACACATGACGGCGATGGTCGTGGCGCGACGCGCCGCCATCACGTCGGCGCCGCGACGCAAGATGGCTTGGCGTTCGTCGCGCGCCAGGCGATGCCAGGCGGCGAACCCCGAGCTCGCGAACTCGAGTGCCTGGTCGATGTCGTTGACGCTCGCCACGCGGTAGCGGTACCACGAGCGTCCGTGGTCGTTCGGGTCGTGGCCTTCTTCGTAGTCGGGCGGGTCGGAGCGCTCCAAGTGGGCCAGCGTGTCGATCACGCCATCGGACTTGGCTCGCACGTGCGCGATCGCCGTCGCCACCTCTTTGACGTACGGCTCGGAAGTCGGGTCACCATCGGGCTCGTTGTCAAAGTGCGTCGACGAGGGACTCAGTCGTCGACGACGCGGCTCCACACTGATCGTGTGACGCGCGTCAAGAGCTCGCAAGAAGCGCTGCTCTTGGTCTCGATAGACGTGCTGATCGCTCGCGATGAACAGCGCCGCGCGCAAGTAGTTCTCGGGAGCGGTGTTCTCGTCGAGACGACGCACCAGGTACGCCACCGCCGCGGCGAAGTCGTCTCGGCGGGTGACGGGTGCGTAGAGCAGGACGGGTTGTCCGGCCTTGGTGAGCGCGAGCGCCTCCGCGTTCGCCATGCCCTCCAGCATCTCGACGTCCAGCTGTTCGAGGACGCCGCGCGACTTGGCGAGCTCGAGCGCCCAGCAGACGTGAAACAGGTTGTGGCTCGCGACGCCCACGCGCAGCGACTTCGCGTGCTCGGCGCGCAACGCGACATCGAGGAGGCGCAGGTAGCTCGCGTCAACGTCCGCTTTGGACGCGTAGGGTGCGGCGAGCCACCCGTGGAGCTCGGCTTCCACGTGCTCCATCGCGAGGTTGGCTCCTTTGACGAGTCGAACCTTCACGATGCCGCCGCCTTCGCGATGACGGCGTTTGGAAAACGCTATGAGCTCCTCGAGCGCCGCGTGCGAGTCGGGCAAATATGCCTGCAGCACGATGCCTGCATGTTGATTGAGAAACTCAGGCTCACTCAGCACCGTCATGAAGGCGGCGAGCGTGAGGCGCAGATCGCGGTACTCCTCCATGTCGAGGTTGATGAAGGTCCGCGTTCGCTCCGCCTCACGATAGAGGACCCGTAGCTTCGCGGCGACACGTTCCAGTGAGCCGTCGTGGTCGATCGTCTGCAGCTGGCTGACGATTGCCGACAGCTTGACTGAGACGTAGTTCACGTCGTCTCTGCGCACCACGGCCAGCACTCGCTCCAACCGGTCGTCCGCCTCGTGCTCGCCCAGCACCGCCTCACCGAGCACGTTGACGTTGAGCAACAGGCCCTCGCGAGCGTGACGCTGAAACTGACTGGTGAGCGCCGCGGGTGCCGCGTCGAGAATGAGGTTCTCCGTGAGCGCACGGACCTTTTGGTTGACAACGCGCAGCGCGAGGCTCGGAGCGATCCTCGACAGCTCGGCGATCGCGCGCAGTCCGACCGTGTTGAAGACGCCAAAGCCTTGTGTCGACGCCTGTTCTGCGGCGCCGCGCAGCGCGAGCGCCGCACTCTCGGGCGAGTTGAAGCGCATGACCTCGTCGGTCAGGGTGATCGTGACGTCGACGGCTCGGGGGTCGCTGAAGAGTCGGCGCAGGCTGCGCCGCGTTACGCGTTCCTGACGGGACCTCGGGCGTGCGGCGGCGCGCATGAGCTCTTGAGCCCGCGCCAGCGCGTCCTCGAGCACGGACGTGGGCACGTTGTCATCGGGGGTGAACATGGACATCTTTCGGTTCTAACTACTCGGGACTGGAGGGGTCTTCTTCGCTAAACGTCTGTACGACGAAGCCCGCGGGCGATTTGGTCAGCTCCCAGACCTCGCGCGTCACGACGCTGACCGAGGCTGCAGTGGGAATGGCCAGCAGCACCCCGACGAACCCTCCAAAAACACCGCCAACCCAGGAGCCAATCTCCGCACCTACGAGGATAGCGATGAACACCGAGAGCGGGTTGATGCGTTCCGTGCGGCTCATGATGATGGGATTGAGCACGTGATTCTCGACTTGGGTGTACACGGCAAACACGACCGCGGTCACGATTCCCGCGGGCACGGAGTGCACGAAGGCGAACAAGACCGTCGGAATGCCCGCGAGAGCGCCACCGATCTGGGGAAGGAAGTCGACGAGTCCTACCCAGAGACCGAAGAGGACCGCGAACGGCACCGAAAGGCAGAACAGCGTGATGAAGATGACGAATCCCGCAATGAGCGACGTCGCCGCGTTCCCCAGCATGTAGCCGAGCGCGACGTTGGAGACCTCCCCGCCGACACGCGAGACCCAGGCGCTCTTCGCGGGAGCCATCATGTTGAGGCTGAAGCGACGCATCTTTGGCGCCTCGAGCAGCAAGAGCACGATGAAGGCGAACATGGTGACGAGCGCGAGCACGAGGGTGGCGGCCCCCTTGCCGAGTGCCAGCGCCGGCTTGCTCAGGCCCTTCGCGAACGAGACCAGTTTCGAGGAGTTCTTGTTGAGCCAGTTCTGGACGTGGTAGCGGTGCAAGAGGTGACCGATCCAGCCCTTGTTGTGCTCCGCTTTGTTGACGTACGACGGCAGGTTGTTCGCGAGGTGGGTGATCGAGTTGACGAGCGGATAGCCAAAGGCAAAGGCCAGCCCCAAAAACGCCAAGACGGCGAAGAACATCACGACGAATACGGCCGCGCCCCGGCGACGCAGCTTCCCGCGCTGGAGAATATCGACAACGGGGTTCAGCAGGAGCGCGATGAATCCGCCCACCAGCATCAAGAGCAGGATCTCGCGAAGACGGTAGAGGATCTTTCCAGCGAAGTACACGAGGATGATGATGCCGATCGTCGTAAGGATCGTCTTCAAGGGGACATTGTTCGCTTCGGCGCGCTTAAAGACCATTGAGCGGCGAGTGGGGACGCCCTCGTTAGGAGTAGGTTCGATCGTCATTGACCCCCTTTCGCCGTGAGATTCCCTCGCTCACGCTAGCCCTGAGGGAAACTCGCAATGCTCAAGCCGCGTTTGCGTTTTTCAGCGGACCGTAGCGGCGCCGATACAGCCAGTAGCAAACGCCGCCCGCGATAGTGGGGAGCCAGTAGGAGCCGAGGCGAAAGGCGAGCGTGGCGACCACCGCATTGGCACTCGGCACGTCAGCGAGGACCAGCAGCCCGCTCAAGCTGGCTTCCACCAAACCGAGTCCGCCCGGCGTGATGGGCAGCAACGCGAGCACGGCCGTCGCCGCGTAGGCGAGCAGGACGAGCGAGGGGTTCGGTCGAGTTCCCGTCGCGTGAAGAATGGCGAGGAGGCTCCCGTAGTCAAAGCCAATGCGACCGGCGACGAGCAGAATCGCCTTCCACCAGTTCTTTCCGAGGTCCACTCGGACCTGATTGCGCTCCTTGATGAGGCGATGCCCGAGGTCGCTGGCGGTCTGACTGCGGTCCTTGTGGCCGGGGATTTTGGAGATCACCCAGTTGATGACCGTGGCGAGCGTGAGCAGTATCTTGTCGCTTCTCAGCACGACGACACCGAGCGCCACGATGAGCGCGAAACCAATCGCGCCAAGCTCTCCAGCGTGCACGAGTCCCGCGCTCACCGCTTCGCCGCCGACGATAACCGGCAACGCGAATATCGGAAGTGCGAACAGCGCGCCGACGCCGATGATGGAGCTGACGGCCAGTCCGCCCGCCGCCTGCACGGTATCGATACCGGTTCCGGCGAGCATCCGATATTGCACACTTGCACCGACGGCGTCGCCGCCGGGCAGCGTGTTCGTTACTGAGTTGCCCGCGAGGAATGCAGTAACCACAGCGAACCAATTCTTGGTGCGCAAGACGAGACGGAGCAACGCCATCTGGCAGACGAAGCTCGCCGCTTCGGCGACAAGGGCGATGAGCAACCACCACGGCTCGAGCGTGAGCAACCGTGGCCAGGATGAGACGACCTTGACCAAACCAGGCATGAGGACGTAGAGACTAAGACCCGCGACAACGACCGCGATCACGCGACGGGCCGGGTGGCTCCTCGAACGGGGCTGGGCATCAGTTGCTATCCGTTCAATATAGGGCGCGGATCTGCCCATATTGATTGCTTGCGTGCAGCGTGTTCGTTTGCGCCCCGAATGGCGAAAGGCAGTAGGTTCGCGTTGTGACGTACTACCGCGATCACGTCGCCCCACGTCTCTTACACCGAACGGGTGCGTCGTCTCGTCTCGCGCCGTGGCGCCAGATGGTCTGTGAAGGGCTGAGCGGTACCATCGTCGAGATCGGTTTTGGATCGGGCCTCAACGTGCCGCTCTATCCCACCAAGCTCGAACGCGTCTACGCAGTGGAGCCCTCGGCGGTCGCGATGAAGCTCGCGCGCAAACGCATTCGTGACGCGATGGTGCCTATTGAATTCGCGGGTACTGACGCACACGAACTCGAGCTCGCGGACGAGTCGTGTGACATGGCGCTGTCGAGCTTCACGTTGTGCACCGTGGAGGATCCCGGATTCGTCCTTCGCCAGGTATGGCGGGTGCTGAAGCCGGGCGGGCAGTTTCACTTCCTGGAGCACGGCATGGCGCCGACACTTGGGGTGTCGTCACTGCAACGCGTGATCGACCCGCTACAGCGGCGCGTGTTCGGATGTCATCTTACGAGACGACCGCTCGAGCTCGTGCGAGAAGCCGGATTCGAGATGCTCTGGGTTGACGAAGGACCGGTGCGGGGTCCAAAACCGTGGACGTATCTGAGCGCCGGAGTGGCGATCAAGATCTAGCCCGAGCGGACGTCGATTGAGCCCACCGAGAAGGTACGCTCGACCGGTGAATCGCGTGGTCGTCCTGGGTTCTGGCGGTTCGGGGAAATCGACGTTCGCGGAATCGCTGGCCGAGATCACCGGGCTACCGCTGTTTCATCTCGACGAGTACTACTGGCATCCAGGGTGGATCGTGACTCCGCCCGACGACTGGCGCGTGGTTCAGGGCGAGCTCGCCGCTCGCGATCGCTGGATAATTGAGGGTAACTATTCGGGAACCTACGACCTGCGACTTTCTCGCGCGGATACGGTGATCGTGCTCTCGCCCCCGCGTCGTGTGTGCGTCTATCGAGTGGTCAGGCGCGTCGCGCTGAATTGGCACCGCGCCGTGCAGGCGGCCGGCTGTCCGGAGCGATTCGACATCTCATTCATCCATTGGGTCTGGCGCTTTCCCAAGGAGGAACGCCCCATGCTTGATCAGGCGCTCCTTCACTACGCGGGACGATTCAACGTGGTCGAGCTCACGAGCATCGCACGGGCGGCACGCTACCTCAACGACTGGCGGGCGAGCGCGTCGTGAATCGCGGTGCGGTTGAGCGCACGATGGGCGCGAATATCGCCTATGTCGGACGAGACGAAGATCGCCATCGTCGAGGAGACCTCCTTGCAACGTCGCCCCCGGGCACGATGAAGCGCGGCGGAGGCTCGACGTGGCAAAGCCTCGTGCGTGGGACCGGCGCCGTCGAGACCGACTACATAACAGGAGAGATCGTTCTGCGCGGCCGGCTCCACGGCGTGCCGACGCCGGTCAACGAACTGTTGCAGCTGCTCGCGAATCAACTAGCTCGTGATCGCCGCCCGCCCGGCGCGTGGAGCGAAGCCGAGGTCCGCGCACAGCTGGCGAGGAATGCCGCTGGCTGATCGTTACAGACCCGAGAACTCCCCCGGGGCGTCGAAGACTGGATTCTCCTCAGAGTCGATCAGGGGGTTGTGCGCCGTTTTACGCAGCGGAATCTCCTTCATGAACAGACTCGCGATGAATGCTGCGATCACGATCGGCACGGTCACTTCGAACACAGTTTGCAGGGTGTGGCTGAACGCGTTGATGACCAACGTGCGGTCGGCCAGCGGCAAACGGCTGATCTGCGCCGGGTTCTCCGAGATGTCACCTCCACCGATCTGCTTCATGAGTGACGCAGGCAACGTGGCGCGCAGGTGGCTCAGTAGTTGGGTGTTGAAGACCGCCCCGAGGATGGCGACGCCGAACGCGCCTCCGATGGTGCGAAAGAACGTTGCGTTGGCCGTCGCGGTGCCGAGCTGGGAGTGCGGCACCGAGTTTTGGACCGCCACGATGAGCACCTGCATGACCAGCCCGAGTCCGAGGCCGACGATGAACATGCCGATCGCGGCGAAGCCGAAGGACGAGTGCGCACCAAGGCGCGCGAGGGCGAGGAATCCGACCGTCGAGACAGCGAGACCAAGGACCGGGAAGAGCTTGTAGCGGCCGGTGCGCGAGACGAGCTGACCGCTCACGACAAAGGTGATGAGCATGCCCGCCACCATCGGGAGCAGTTCGAGGCCCGACAACGTCGGCGAGGCACCGTGCACGATTTGCAGGTACAGCGGCAAGTACACGATTGAGCCGAACATGGCGAAGCCGATCACGAAGCCGACGATGGCCGCGACGTTGAACGTTCGATTGCGAAAGAGGTCGAGGGGAATGATCGGCTCGGCGACCTTCGACTGGACGAACACAAAGATTGCGAGCAGCACGACGCTCGCCACGCCGAGGCCGACGATGATTCCCGATCCCCACGCGTACGTGGTGCCGCCCCAGGTCGTGAGCAGGATCAATCCGACGACACCCGCGGAGAGCAGCGCCGTGCCCCACCAGTCAATCTTGTGGTGCACCTTGCGCACGGGTACGTGCAGCACGAGCGCGATGGCGACAAGGGCGGCGGCCCCGATGGGCACGTTGATGTAGAAGATCCAGCGCCACGAGACGTGCTGGGTGAACCAGCCTCCCGCAAGGGGTCCAAGGATGCTCGAGAGGCCAAACACCGCTCCGAAGTAGCCCATGTAGCGACCGCGTTGACGGGGCGGAATGACGTCGCCGATGATGGACTGCGAGCCCACCATGAGTCCGCCGGCCCCTGCTCCCTGCACTGCCCGGCACAAGATGAGCTCCAGCATGTTCTGCGAGAGTCCCGAGAGCATGGAGCCAATGAGGAACACGACGATTGCGATCTGGAAGAATCGCTTGCGGCCATAGAGGTCGCCGAACTTGCCCCACAACGGGAGCGTGATGGTAGAGGTGATCAAGTAAGCGGTGACCACCCACGCGAGGTGGTTGAGACCGTGGAGGTCACCCGCGATAGTTGGAAGCGCGGTCGCGACAATGGTCTGGTCGAGCGCGGCGAGGAACATGCCGAGCATCAGGGCGAAGAGGATCACCAGGATCCTACGGTGCTCTTCTTTCGTGAACTCGTGCTCCTCGGGCGCATCGACGGCGTTCTTCAAATCATCAGTCACGGTCGTTCTCCATTTCGATGGTCAGTGCTTGGGCAAATCGTTCGAGTGATGCAGCAAAGGGAGCGACCTCGTCGTCGGTCCAGCCGGCGAAGAGGCGAGTAAGTCGTTTGTTCATTGCGACAAGCATCCGATCGATCGTCTTCTTCCCGCTGGCGGTGAGACTGATGCGCTTGGCACGCTTATCGTCGGGATCGGGCACGCTGGTCACGTATCCCAATCGCTCGAGTTGTTGCAGCTTGCGGGTCACCGAGGGTGTGTCGATCCCGAGTAGCTCTGCCACGTCGCTCACCCGGAGCGGTTCCTCGCCGTGTACGTGGAGCTTGAACAGCAGGGCGGAGCCGGCTCGATCGAGTCGAACCCCGGCTTCTTTCAGCAGATGTTCGTGAGCGCGCGCGAGGTTGAAGGCGCGCGACAAAACCGCAAGGCTTTTGGCGACGCTCATGAGGTCGTTCGAAGGGGGCGCCGGAACATCGCGAGATATGGTTGCTTTCGGCATGCAATAATGGTACCGGCGGTTGTCGGCGTTGTGACAGTGTGGCTGAGAAGTTGAGCGAAGTGGGTCGGTGGCGAAAGCAGGGGTGGGGATGGCCGAGGTCTCTTTTTCTTCCCAGCACGGGAGTCTTCGCGGGTATCTCGCGCGACCCATCGGTGACGGCCCCTGGCCAGGGGTTCTCGTCATTCACGACGTTTTTGGGCTGAGCCCTGATCTGCGTCAGCAGTGCGACTGGTTTGCGTCCTGCGGGTACCTCGCCTTTGGTCCCGATCTGTACTCCCAGGGTTCGACGCTTTCCTGTCTTCGCTCGATTTTCCTTGATCTCAGGGCTCGGCGGGGGAGAACCTTTGACAACATCGATGCGGCGCGCACCACGCTGCTGGCCAACGAGGAGTGCACGGGCCGCGTCGGCGTGGTCGGCTATTGCATGGGCGGAGGGTTCTCGCTCTTACTTGCACCCGAAGGCCACTACGGCGCCTCAAGTGTCAACTACGGCGACGTGCCGAAGGACGCCGACGAGATGCTCGCTGGCGCATGCCCGATCGTGGCGAGTTACGGCGCGAAGGACCGCACGCTGAAGGGCCGAGCGGCTCGACTCGATCACGCACTGACGCTGAACAACGTCATTCACGACGTGAAGGAATACCCGCAGGCGGGGCACGGTTTCCTCAATCAGCACGATGGCGCGCCCGGGGTCCTTCTCGCTGTATTCGGGCGCGTTCTTGGACTGGGCTACGACGAGTCGGCAGCGAATGACGCACGCGCGCGCATCATCGAGTTCTTTGACCGTTTTTTGAAAGTTGGCTGAGGTCGGTTCTTCTCACGTCGTATGGGCGAGAAACAGATCGGTAACGAGACACATCTGCAGTTCTCCGCCACATTGCTCGATCACGCTTGCTACCTCTACCATCAATGCGTCACGGGCGCCGTCGTCGATGATCCGATACGACGAGGTCGAGGCCAGCAGATCGAGGTAGGTCGCGGTCGAGTAGATCTGCGCTCGACGATAGCGCCGACTCACCAAGTCTTCGAAGCGAGCGTCGCTCGCGAGGTCGTACGCGGGCCAGCCCTCTTCCAGGACGATCTCCTCTGGGTACGTCGCGGTCGTCACCCCGTTCGGCGAGGAGTCGTTGTCGACCTCGAAGCGTCGATCGATCTGTTCGAGCTCAGCGCGGACCTCGTCGTCGGCGACGATGTACTTGTTCCAAAACAGTGCAATGGTCCCTCCCGTTCGCACGGCGTGGTGCGCGAGATCCCATCGGCGTGCCGGGTCCACCCAATGCCATGACTGGGCGGCAATGAGCGCGTCAAACGCCATTGGCGGCACCCACTGCTCAAGTCCCGAGACCACGATGGAGACGTTGGGGAACGACGCGCACTCGGCTTTCAGCCGAGCCGCCATTCGCGGGTCCGGCTCAAGGCAGATGAGCGTCACGCCTCGCGACGCGAAGGCGGTCGTCGCCTTGCCCGTGCCGGCACCAACTTCGACGATGTCGCTCGCGGGATCCGCGTAGGCCAAGACGTCATCGATCAGCTGTTCGGGATATCCCGGTCGCGCGTTCGCGTACTGATCTACCGCTTCTCCAAAGACGTTGCGTCGCTCCCGAGCCATGGCACTCCCCGCCGCCCCTCATCGATCAAGGTGCTCGATCCAAATTATCGGCGGAGGAACATGTGCCAGCCCGACGGTGGGCGGCCTGGTGAAAGGGCGATTCGGTCACAATGAGCACGTGGCGCTCCTTCCCGATCACCTCAGCGCCGGCGAAGTCGAGCTCGAGCGGCTGGCACCCGCGCACGTCGACGCGATAGTCGAAGCGGTCGCCGCCAGCTTTCCCGAGCTGCACAGGTGGATGACGTGGGCCGAGCGCTTGCCAACTCGCGAGTATGTTGACGAGTTCACCCGTGCAGCGGGTTCGCTCTTCGAGGACGATGCTGCGTGGGTCTTCGCGATGATCGAAAGGTCGTCTCGCGACATCGTTGGGACGTGTGACGCGCGCGTGCTGAACAAGACGGCGAAGGTCGAGATCGGATACTGGGTGCGCTCGGACCGAACTGGTCGCGGGTACGCCACCGCCGCGGCGAAGCCGTTGACAGAGGCCGCGATTTACCATCTCGAGATCGAGCGGATCACCATCCGATGGATCAGGGCAATCTCGCGAGTGCGAGCATGCCGCCGAAGATCGGCTACCGGCTGCTCGGTGTGGAGGCGCGCAAGATCGAGACGCCAGGTCACAACGGTAGAGGTCTCGTGTGGGTGCGCGACCGAAACACAGTTGAGTCGACGTAGCGCTGCGACCACCAGGACGGATTCGACGACCCGTCGGCGAAACGATGACGCCGTTTCTGTCCGCACGCGTGAGAGCTGCACCTCTGCAGTGCGATAGGTACTCTTCAGGCGTGAGCATCCGCGAGGCGAACGGTGATGACTGGGACGTGATCTATCCCTTCTTTGCCTCGATCGTCGCGGCGGGCGACAGTTACGCCTATCCGCCCAATCTCACGCGCGACGAAGCGCGACCTCTCTGGATGGAAGCGGCCCCGGGACGCACCGTGGTGGCACTCGAGGAAGGTCGCGTGGTGGGCACCGCGAAGATGGGCCCGAATCGACCGGGACGCGGCGCGCACGTGGCGACCGCGAGCTTCATGGTCGATCCAAATTTTCAGGGACATGGCGTTGGCGCCGAACTCGGTCGCTACGTCATCAAATGGGCGAAAGGATCGGGCTACTCAGCCATGCAGTTCAACGCGGTCGTTGAAACGAACGTCGCGGCGGTGCGACTGTGGCGACGACTGGGCTTTGAAATCCTGGCGACGATTCCCGAAGCCTTCGACCATCGAGAACACGGACTCGTCGGCCTTCACGTCATGTACTTGAAGCTCTGAACAAGCGCGTCTCGCACATCACCATCCGCATATCCCTATGACCCCCGTCGTCACCCGACCCGTACTTGACAACCCGCGCCTCGTCACATAAGGTGCCTGGAACTAATTGGAACTTAGTTCCGATTATTGGAACTTTAGCTGGGGGGCAACAATGATCCGTGTCAAGAGGGAAGGGATCCAGACGACTCGTCGCCGTCGGATGGCCGCAGTCGGTCTCGCGATCGCCACGCTGTGTGGAGTCGGGCTCGTCACCGGAGCGAGCGCGAGCTCAAAGGTCACGATCACCATCTGGAACGACCCGCTCGCCGCGGGATCGGTGGGTGTTCCGCCCTCGAAGTCATTCCTGACCAAGGGCGTCGATCTCTTCGAGAAGGCGAATCCCAACATCCAAGTGAAGATCCTTCAAGAGCCCATGGGGTCCTCGACCGCCTTTGACACCTTGCTTCAGTCCTCTGAACTCGCAGGAACGACGCCCGACATCGGTCAGCTCTACGTCGGTGGTCAGGTCCTCCAGAACGCGAAGTTCTTGGACCCGCTCAACAAGCTCCTCGGCCAGTCCTACATCAATTCGTTGACCGGCTGGCAGTTCGTCACGAAGAACTACGCGACCAAGGGCACGGTCTACGCCGTTCCTTACGGAGCGGGCTACTACTACACCGTCTATTACAACAAGAAGGACTTCGCGAAGGCCGGCATTACCGGTCCGGCGCCGACGACGTGGACGGCGCTTGTCGCGGACGCGAAGAAGCTGAAGGCGAAGGGCATCACGCCCTTTGAGTTCGGTGAAAAGGAGGGATACTTCGGGGCCTGGACCATGGACGCCATGATGTCAATGCTGGACGGGAACCAGGGCGTCTTGAACATGTACAACGGCAAGTCCTCGCTTGACACCAATGAGTTGATCAAGCCCTACACGGCGTGGCACGCCCTGTACTCGGCGGGACTGACGAACTCAAACGCGGTCACACTGACGTACACGACCGGCATCGCGAACTTCGCTGCCGGGGACGCCGCCATGACGATCACCGGTCAGTACTACGACACGCAGATCTCTGCGGGACTAGGCACGAACGTGGGGCTCTTCCCGGTGCCGGCGCTGACTGGGTCCAAAGACCCGAAGTCACTGTCGGGTGGACCGAACAACGCCTACGTGATCTTCAAGAACTCCACTCACGTCGCCGACGACGTGAAACTGATCAAGTTCCTGACGACCGAGCAAGTTCAACTGGCCTCGGTGCATGAGCTCGGTCAGTTGCCCAACAATGTGGGCTTCACGCCAAGCGCAGCGTTCGTGAAGGCTCAGCCGCTGTTGACCGATCTGAACACCTACATCTCGACCGATCACTACGCACTCGACGAAGCGTTCGACAACATCATGCCCGGAAGCATCGACTCGTACTGGTACCAGACGAACAATGGTGTCTTTGCCGGATCGTTGAGTCCCCAGAGCGCCGCATCCAGCATGCAGTCGCAGATGAAGAGCTACTTGGCCACCGCCGCGACCGGATGAGCCCGTCGAAGTTGAGGCAGGGTCGGGCGTCCCGACGCAGGACTTTGAGGACTGGCTAATGGCGCTGAAATCGGATATCGAGTCGAGCGACCGCTCGCCCGTCGCGTCGGGGAGGAACCGGAAGCGAAGAAACGTCTTCTCGTACGTCGCCTTAGTGCCTGCCGCGCTCCTGGTGCTCGGGCTCATGGTGGTGCCCATCGGCGCGACGATTTACCACAGCTTTACCAACTGGGATGGAGTCACGAGCGAGTTCATCGGGTTCAAGAACTTCGAGCTGATCTTCCACAATCCGATCATCGGCTCGGTCCTCGTCAACTCGGTGATCTTCTTGATCTCGGTGCCCTTGATCCTGGCGGCGTCACTCGTGACGGCCGTGCTGGTCTATGAAAAGGTGCTGGGCTGGAAGGTCTTTCGATTCCTGTTCTTCATTCCGATGGTGCTCTCTCCTGTCATCATCGGCGTGCTCTTCAGCACGTTCTTTCTTCCGGGTGGAGCCGTTGATCAAGTCCTTCGCCCCATCGGTCTTGGCAATTTTTCCTGGCTGGCGAATCCCTGGTCGGCCCGCTGGGTGGTCATTCTCGCGCTCGTGTGGGCCTCGTTCGGCTTCGGCATGGTGGTGATCCTTTCGGCGATGTCAACGGTCGATACCGCGCTCTATGACGCGGCAGCCATCGACGGCGCCTCCTGGTGGCGGCGTCTTCGTTCGATCACCATCCCGATGATCTCGGGATCGCTGCAGTTCTTGAGCGTGATCAACGTGATCTACACCTTCACGTCGCTGTTCGCCTTCGTGTTCGTAATCACTGCCGGCGGCCCCGGCTTTTCGACCACTACCGTCGACTATTACACCTACATCACGACCTTTGAGAACGGGCAGTTCGGCTACGGCGCTGCGCTCGCGCTGCTCTTGTTCTTGATCGTCCTCACCCTCACGATCGCCCAGGTGAAGCTCTTTCCGAACCGCGAAGTGCAGCAAGGGTCTTAAGCATGCAGTCACGAATCTCCCGGACCCTGGTCTTCATCGCGCTGACCCTCGTGGGTATCTCCACGGTGTATCCGTTGCTGTTCATGGCGCTCAACTCGATGCGCACCTCCCAGGCCTACGAGGTCAACCCGTTTGGCCTCCCGACCCACTGGTCCCTCAGCAGCTACCACGCACTCTTCGCCCAGATTCCCTTTCTCCAGAGCATCTTGCACTCGTTCATCGTGGTGATTCCCGCGGTCTTGCTCGCGACGTTTGCCTCATCGCTCGCGGCGTTCGTCTTCACTAAGGTCCCGGTCAAGCTCGGCAACGTTCTGTTCTGGACCATGTTGATGATCATGTTCATGCCGGGCATCGTGGTGCTCTTGCCGCTCTACGTGGAGGTCGCGCGAACGGGTCTCGCCAACAACTTCGCGCCGGCCATGCTCATCTACACGGCCATCAACATTCCCTACGGCACGTATCTGCTTCGCTCGAACTTCCGATCCATCCCCAACTCCGTCGTCGAAGCCGCCCGAGTCGACGGGGCCAGCTGGTTCAAGGTCTACTGGCGCGTGATTCTTCCGATCGGCAAGCCCGCGATCATCACGGTGGGCATTCTCACGTTCCTCAACATCTGGAACGACCTCTTCATCAGCCTCGTGCTGCTGCACGCCCCGAACACGGAGATGGTGACGCCGACCCTGGCCCAGCTGAGCGGGAAGTTCACGTCGGACATCCCGGTGCTGATGGCGGGCCTGCTGCTCGGTGCGCTGCCCACCTTGATCTTGTATTTGGTGACTGCGCGCGTCTTCATTCGAGGCATGCTCTCGGGGGCGGTGCGCTAGTGGCGAACCTGTCCGGCCTGGTGGTGGTCACGGGCGCCGCGAACGGCATTGGTCGGGCCATCGCTCAGCGCCTGCACTTCGACGGACGAACGGTCATTGGCATCGACCGGGTCAAGCGCAGTGAAGCCCCCTTCGCCATGGAGGTCCTTGATCTGTCAGAGTTGGACGCGATCGCTCCTTGCGTGAAGAGGATCGAAGAGAACTACGGTCCCCTCAGCGGCGTCGTGAACGTGGCCGGCATCTACGAACGGATCGATCCGGCGTCCTTCTCCCTCGAGGCGTATCGTCGGGTGCTCGTCGTCGACCTCGACGCGCCCATCGTGCTGGCGGTCGCGGCGGCCGAGCTGATGGCCGGTCGGGGGTATGGCCGCATCGTCAACGTGACGAGCATCCACGGAGAGTTCGGCGAGCGCGGCGGTCTCGCCTACGACGTCGCCAAGGGCGGCCTCAACCAGGCCACGCGAACGCTCGCCCTTGAGTATGCCGATCGAGGGGTGCTCTGCAACGCGGTCGCGCCCGGATTTGTGGACACCGACATGGCGATGGTGGGCGGCGTGCTCGAGTCGACTACGGACTCGTTCCGCCGAATCTATATCGATGGAGGGAAGCTTCCGCTCGGGCGAGCCGGCACCCCCGATGACGTTGCGGGGCTCGTCGCGTGGCTTTGCTCATCGGACAACACCTACGCAACCGCCCAAATCATCCGCGTTGACGGTGGCCTCACCGCCACCTTTTAGAACGTCATTCTTATGATCTTGACCACGAAACCAGCTACGATCCCTGTTTCAGATATCGGAACACTGTTCCCATTTCAGAGCCTCATGGGTAGAGTGGCCGTCTGGACGCTGGGGGTGCGATGAAGGCCAACCAAATCAACGAGATTGGTTCTTCGGGCGAAGCTAAGAGCTTGAGCGGCGCCGAGCGCGTGCTCGCCACGCTGAGTGTGCTTGGTTCTTACCCGGAGGGCATCGGCCTCAATGAGCTCGCTCGGGCCCTCAACTCGCCCCGATCGAGTGTGCATCGAGCGCTGGCGGTCTTGCGCCGAGCGGATCTCATCGAACAAGACCGCGACAGCCGCTATCGCTTGGGATATGGACTCTTAAAGCTCGCGTTCTCGTACTACGAGGAGCTCGACGAGGTTGGTCGCATTCGTCCCATGCTCTCCGCGCTCGCAGAGCACTTCGGGGAGACGAGCCACTACGCCATCTTGGACGGTGCCGACGTGGTCTATCTCGCCAAGGTGCAACCCGCTGCGTCGCGCTATCAGATGACCTCGGTCATTGGTGGGCGCAATCCCGCGTACTGCACGGGCGTCGGGAAGGCCCTGCTGGCCTATGCCTTGATCGACGAGGCGTCGGTGATCGAGTTCGTGACCAACCACGAGCCAGCGCTTGTCCAACACACTGATCACACCATTACCACTGCGGAGAAACTGCACCAAGAACTTGGTCAGATCAGAGAGAATCGATACGCGCTCGACCGTGAAGAGAACGAGCCCGGCATCAACTGTCTCGCGATTCCACTGTTCCTGACGTCGAAGACGGTGCCCGACGGGGCGGTCAGCATCACGGCGGTGGCGCAGCGACTGCCGCTCGAGCGCTTAGAAGGATCCGTTGATGAAGCTCGCGACATCGTGCGCGAATTCCTAGGGGAGGTTATGTCGTGAAGATTACCGAGATCGAGGCTCTGGTCCTGCAGGCCGGCGAGATAGACACCTCGCGCGCCGACGGCACGCAAGACGCCTTCCTCGTGCGCGTGCATACCGACGAGGGTCTCGTCGGGGTCGGCGAGGGCGACACCTCGCCGTACGTGGCACGCGAGATCGTGACCACGCCCTCGTCGCACGCCATCGCGCGTGGTCTTCGTGACGTCTTGATAGGACAGGACCCGCTCCGGGTGCGCCCTCTCTGGGACGAGATGTTCCTCGCGAGCTATCACTATGGGCGCGACGGCGCGGGACTGCACGCCATGAGCGCTCTCGACATGGCGCTCTGGGACCTGCTCGGCAAGGCCTCGGGGCTTTCGGTGACCCAGCTGCTCGGCGGAGAAGAGTCGCGCGACATCGAGATCTACGCTAGCGAGGTCATGCCTGACACTCCCGATGAGGTCGCGGCGCTCGCTCAACGCGTGGTGGACGAGGAGTTTCGAGCGTTGAAACTCGGGTGGGGACCGCTTGGGAACGACGTCGGGCTCGACGTGGAGCTAGCGGCGGCGGCGAGGGCCGTGCTCGGCCCCGAGCGCAAGCTCATGATCGATGGCGGCATGAACTATTCCTTGCGCAGTGCGCGCGAGTTCTGCCGGCGCACAGCATCGCTCAATCTGTTCTGGTTCGAAGAGCCCTTTGAAGCTGACGACCTTCGCTCGTACGCCCTGTTGACGGACTCGGTTGACATCCGCATCGCGTGCGGGGAGGCGCACTCCAATACGCCACCCTTCCGCCAGCTCATCGAGGCAGGGGTGAGCATCCTTCAGCCCGATCTCGGTCGCTGCGGCGGCTTTACGATCGGCCGCGACATTGCCGCCCTGTGTCGCGAGTACGCCGCCAGCGCGGTCGTTATTCCGCACTGCTTCTCGACCGACGTCCTACTCGCCGCGACGATGCAGTTCGTCGCGTCACTGCCGGGTGAGCGCCTCATCGAATACCCGGTGACAGCGTCCAAACGCTCGGGCACGCTGCTGCGCTCGCCCTTCGCTCCCGATCACGGCGTCCTTCGACTTCCCGAAGGACCGGGTCTCGGAATCGATCTCGATGAAGACGAAGTGAAGCGGCGCACCGTATGACGAAGGCGCCGGCTCGAAGAACGAAGCAGATGCTGGGAGAAGGAACATCATGGCGTCAATATCTATAGAGAAGGTCTCCAAGATCTACCCCAACGGCTTTCAGGCCGTCGACGAGCTTGACTTCGAGGTTGCCGAGGGCGAGTTCATGGTCATGGTGGGTCCCTCGGGATGCGGCAAGACGACAGCCCTGCGGATGGTGGCGGGCCTCGAAGAGATCTCCTCGGGCACGCTGCGCATCGGCGAACAGGTGGCCAACCATCTGACGTCCAAGGAACGCGACGTCGCCATGGTCTTTCAGAACTACGCGCTCTATCCGCACATGTCTGTCGAGCAGAACATCGCTTTCGGTCTGAGCCTGCGAAAGATCCCAAAGAACGTCATCAAGGAGAAGGTGGCCGCCGCGGCCGACATCCTCGGGCTGACGGACCTGCTGCATCAAAAGCCGGGGCTGCTGTCGGGCGGCCAGCGCCAACGAGTGGCGATGGGCCGCGCCATCGTGCGCGAGCCGAAGGTCTTCTTGATGGACGAGCCGTTGTCGAACCTCGACGCGAAGCTGCGCGTGCAGATGCGAACGGAAGTACGACGGATACAGCGCCGTATCGGTGTTGCGACGCTGTACGTCACGCACGATCAGACCGAAGCCATGACCATGGGAGACCGGGTGGCCGTCATGCGCCTCGGCGTCCTCCAGCAGTGCGACAAGCCACAAGTCCTGTACGCGAAGCCGAAGAACCTCTTTGTCGCCGCGTTCATCGGGTCGCCCGCCATGAACCTTTTTGAGGCCTCGCTCAGTGAGGACGGTGAGACGCTTCGCGTGGGCTCACAGTCCCTCACCCTCGGACGCGCCGTGCACGAGGCCACCCCCGATCTGGCCCGCTACCGAGGAAGGAAGGTCGTCGTGGGCTTTCGCGCGGAAGACTTGCCGGTTGCGACCGGTGAGACCAGCGACGGGGCCATCATGAAGGCGAAGGTAGAAGAGATCGAGGCGCTCGGTTCCGAGCTCCTCGTGCACTTCTCCATCGACGCTACGCGGATCGGTGGCGACGCCAAGAGCGCGGACATTGGAGAGGAGCTCGACCTCGCCGCCATTGACATCGTGGGCGAAGGCGTCGCGCGCGTCGAGCCTCGCGCGATGTTGCAGGTCGGAGGAGAGGTTCACTTTCAGGTTTTCGCCGAGCGCATGCACTTCTTTGATCCCGAGAGCCAGAACGCCATATAGAGGTGAGCATCCATTCCACGTCTGCGGCGGTGGTGCTTGAGACACCAGAGCTGTCATTATCAATCCTCGCCGAACGGGGCGGGAAGATCACGAGCCTCTTTGATCGTGTCCACGGGCGCGAGTGGCTGATTGCTGCAGAGCACCAGCTCCGTGGTCCCGCCGATGAGGCAACTATCTACGACGAAGGCGACCTGTGCGGTTGGGACGAGATGCTGCCGACGATCGCGCCGTGCCGTCTCCCGGGGACCGAGATCGAACTGGCGGACCACGGAGATTTATGGAGAGGGGCGTGGGACCTCGTGGCCGCGTCACCCTCGTCGATCGCGACGCGGGTGACGCGTGAGCTCGGTTACTGCTTCGAGCGGACGCTGTCGGTCGAGGGTGCATCACTCCTGGTCGACTATCGAGTGACGGCAACGGGCCCGCGCACCCTCGAGTTGCTCTGGGCTGCGCATCCCTTTGTGGCGCTGCGCCCTGACACCCGTCTCCTCGTCGAAGGCGTGAGCGGTTTCGTCGAAATGACTGCTAACGGCGAGCAGGTACCGTACGACTGGCCGGACAATGGAGTCGTCGTCTCGGACGCGATCGCACCCTCAACGGGACGGAAGATCTTCGCCCGGGCGCACGCCGAGCGAGTGAGCGCCCTCCTCGTCGATCCCAGCGGCGCAACCCTTACGTGGAGCTGGGCGTCGAGTGACGCGCCGTGGCTCGGTCTCTGGCTTGATCACTGCTCGCTGTCCGCGCACCTAGTGGCGGTGGTCGAGCCGACCAATGCGGGCGATGACTCGCTCGAGGTGGCGTCATCGCGCCGCCAGTCGTGGGTGCTCGCGCCCCATGAAGAGCGGCGCTGGCAGGTACGCGTCAGCGTGTCGAGCGATCTCGACGCGAGATAGCGCCGATGGCGAATCAAATGAAAGGAATGTGATGAGGTACCTACGAGTGGGTGAACGGGGCAGCGAACGGGCCGCAGTGATGGCGTCCGACGGCAGGGTGTTGGGGCTTCCCGAGGGATTCGGGGACTTCGACGCTGCCTTTTGGTCGAACGATGGGCCTGCTCGGGTGAGCGCGTTGATCGCGAGTGGTTCGCTTGAAGAAGTGAAGGGCTCTGAGCGGGTCGGCGCGCCGATCGCCAAGCCCGAAAAGATTGTGTGCATTGGGCTCAACTATCGCGACCACGCAGAAGAGACGAAGAGCCCCATTCCGAGCGAACCGATCATCTTCCTGAAAGCGCCCAACTGCATGGTCGGCCCACACGACGGGATTCTCATCCCGCGCGGTTCGTTGAAGACGGATTGGGAAGTGGAGCTTGGTGTGGTCATCGGCGCACAGGCGCGTTACCTCGAGAGCCCCGAAGCGGCGCGTGAGGTGATCGCAGGGTACGCGCTCTCCCACGACGTGTCGGAGCGGGAGTTCCAGATGGAGCGCGGGGGTCAGTGGGATAAGGGCAAGTGTGCCGAGACCTTCAATCCGCTCGGGCCGTGGCTGGTGACGGCTGACGAGGTCGCAGATCCGCAGAATCTCCGCCTCACGCTCAGCGTGAACGGCGTCGTTCGCCAAGACGGCACGACCGCGGACATGATCTTCGCGGTCGACTTTCTGGTGTGGTATTTGAGTCAGTTCATGGTGCTTGAGCCGGGCGACCTCGTCAACACTGGCACGCCAGCCGGTGTCTCGTTGGGCCACGACAACGTGCCCTACTTGAAAGCGGGCGATGTGGTTGAGCTGTCAATTGAGGGTCTGGGCAGCCAGCGCAGCGAACTGTCACAGGCGTAGGGAGAAGTCATGGGATCCCTAGAAGGAAAGCGAGCGCTGGTTACCGGAGCGTCGAGCGGCATCGGCGAGGCCATCGCGATCAAGTTCGCGCGAGAAGGCGCCGCCGTTGCCGTAGGTGGGCGAAACGTGGAGCGCGTTCGAGCGACCTGCGAACTGATCGAGGCTCTCGGTGGCCGTTGCGTGGCGGTCATCGGTGACGTCGCAGATGCGCAGGCCGCCTGGCGCATCGTCGAAGACGCCGTCGGCGCGTTCGGCGGACTCGATACCGTCGTCAACAACGCCGGGATCGACGCGAACGAATGGCACGACGTGGCCGACTGGCCCGTTGACGGCTTTGACGAGATCATGGCCGTGAACACTCGCGGGCCCTTTCTCATCTCCAAGTTCTCGATCCCTCACCTGCTCGCAGCCGGCGGCGGTTCGATGTTGCACATCAGCTCGGTGTGCGCGACCACGGTGTGGGCGGGCGACTGCGCGTACGACATCTCTAAGGCGGCGCTCAACATGCTCTCAGACCACATCGCGGTGGAATACGGCTCGCGGGGCATCATCTCGAACACGCTGATGCCCGGCGTCGTTCGCACGGCGTTGCACGAAGGAGTCATGGAAGGCATGAACGACGGTCGCGCGTTCGAAAAGGTGCTGCTATCTCGTCATCCGATCGGGCGTTTTGGCACCGTGGAAGAGATTGCCGACAGCGCCGCATTTCTCTGCAGCGGCACGGCACCCTTTCTCACCGGCGCCAACATTCCCATCGACGGTGGTTATAGCCGCGTCTAGCCACCGGGCCGAGGTTGGTGGTTAGACGCCGGTGTAGTACTTCGAAGCGACTTCGAGTGCGCGATCGAGACGCGCCAGGCCGTCGCGCGCCTCGTCGTCGGTGACCGTGCACGGCGGCACGACGTGCGAGTCGGTTGAAGTTGTTGAAGATCAAGAGGCCTTCATTGCGGCAGGCTGCCACGATCTCATTGATCGCCGGTGAGCTCGCGCCGTACGGCGCGAGGGGCTCTCTCGTCGCACGGTCCGACACGAGCTCGAGGGCGAAGAACACACCTAGACCTCGGACGTCGCCGATGATGTTGTGCTTGGCGGCAAGCGCCTCCAGCCCCGGGCGCAGCACCTCGTCGCCGATGCGTCGGGCGTTCTCCACGATCTTCTCGTTCTCCATCGCTTCGATGCTGGCGACCGCCGCGGCGCAGGCGAGGGGATGACCGGAGTACGTGAGCCCACCGGGAAACACGCGCTCATTGAACGTCGCCGAGATCGCCTCGTTGATGACCACGCCACCGAGGGGGACGTATCCCGAGTTCACGCCCTTGGCGAAGGTGACGAGGTCGGGCTTCACGTCTTGATCTTGATAGGCAAACCACGATCCGGTTCGGCCGAAGCCGCACATCACTTCGTCGGCGATGTAGACGATGCCGTAGCGGTCACAGATGTCACGCACGCCGGCAAGGAATCCTGGGGGCGGCACCATGATGCCGGCGGTGCCGGGAATCGTCTCGAGAATGATCGCGGCGAACGCCGCGGGTCCCTCGAAGCGAATGAGGTTCTCGAGATTCTCCAGAGCGCGGTCACGCTCTTCCTCCGGCGTGGTCGCGTGATAGACGGAGCGGTAGAGAAACGGTCCAAAGAAGTGCACCGCGCCCGAGTTGCCGACGTCGTTCGGCCAACGTCGCGGGTCGCCGGTCAGGTTGATCGAGGTGGACGTGCCGCCGTGGTAGCTGCGGTACGTCGAGAGGACCTTGTGGCGACCGGTGTGCAGGCGCGCCATGCGCACGGCGTGCTCGACCGCTTCGGTGCCGCCGTTCGTGAAGAAGACCTTGGCCGCGCCATCGAAGGAGTGATCCAGGATCAATTCGGCGGCGCGGTATCGCGACTCGTAGCCGTGCTGGGGAGCGATCGTGCAGAGCACGCCCGCTTGTTCTTGGATGGCGCGCACGACAGAAGGGTGCTGGTGGCCAATGTTGGTGTTGACCAGCTGGGAGGAGAAGTCGAGGTACGTGGTTCCATCGATGTCGGTCACGTAGACGCCCTCCGCGCTCTTGATCATGAGGGGATTGATAGAGCCTTGCGCGGACCACGAATGGAAGACGGACGCCTTCTCTCGTTCGACGGGGCTCAGCGTGGATCGGTCGGTTGACATCTCGGGTCCTTTTCTGGTGACTTTGGGACTGCGCACTGCAGATGCGTGAAGCAGTTCACGAGGACGTACTCGCGTCGGGGGAAGATGACGTTGATGGGTGCTTCGCCCCGCATCATTCGGGCGATCTGCTCCTCGATCAGGCGAGCAGCACGCGGTGGCATCGCGGACGACGCCCCGCCGACGTGGGGCGAGATGAGCACGTTCGGCATCGCAAACAGCGGGTGCCCTTCGGGCAGTGGTTCCGGATCGGTGACGTCCAGGGCGAGGCGCAGTCGCCCGCTCCTGGCGTGCTTGATGAGCGCTTCGGTGTCGGCAACCTTGCCGCGGGCAACATTGACGAGCAGGCTGCCGTCCGCCATGGACGAGAGGAACTGGTCATTCACGAGATGGGTGGTCGCGGGCGTGAGGGGGACCACGACGATCACGATCTCGGCCTCGGGCAGCAGTCGCGGCAGCGATTCGACGTCATAGATCACACCCTGGTCGTCGATGCGCTCATGGCTCGCCACGCGGGTGATCTCGGTTTCAAAAGCTCGCAGACGCGACTCGATGGCTCTGCCCACCCCCCCGTAGCCAATGAGCAGCACGCGACGATCCGCGAGGCTCGGATGCCACGTGGCGTCCCATCGTCCCGCGGCGGCGGCGCGCACGAAGCCGGGTATGCCGCGTTGGGCGGCGAGGATGAGCGCCAGCGTGAGCTCGGCGGTCGAGGTTTCGTGCACGGACGCCGCGTTCGCGTAGACCAGCCCTTTCGGAAGGACGGCTTCGACACCGTCGTAGCCGTTCAGCTGGCTTTGGACGAGGCGAACGCGCAGGCCGTTCAACTGCTCGAGCACCGAGACGGGTCGCAGATAGGGAGGAACGACGATGTCGATCGCGTCGACCGGGGCGGGGCCGGACATGTCCCACAGAAGGAAATCGACGCGGTCAGACAGATGAAGGAGGGTGTCGCGCACGAGTTCATCCGGCACGCTCACGAGGAGACGAGACGAGCTCACGGATGTCCTTTCGGTCGACGCTGACGTACAACGAGTCTGCCACCTCGTCGTTCTCCAGCCCACCCCTTATTCGAGCTCCATCCGCATGCAGATGCTGAATGGATTCGCGGTGTAACTTCCGAACGGTTCGCAGGCCTCAAAACCCAGTTTTTGGTAGAGACGACGAGCGGGCGCGAAGGCGTCCATGTTCCCGGTTTCCAGGCTGACTTGGTGAAATCCCTGCTGTTTTGCCGAGGCGAGAAGGTGGCGAAGCAACGCTTCGCCGGCTCCTCGCCCCCTCGTTGCCTCTGCGGTATGCATGGACTTCACTTCGGCGTGCGTTGCGTTGCGTCGAGTCGTTTGAGTGCGCCTATTGCGATCAGTTGCTCGCCGCGTCGAGCGCTGTAGAACGAGATGTCCTCATCTTTGAGGGCGTCCATTTCAAGGGCGTGTACGTGTCCCGGTGGTGTGACCTCCCGGGCGAAGGTTAGGTGTCGCGCGAGCAATTCGCGCACGTCCTCAGCCTCCGGGTTGTCGAGCGCGATCTTCAGTTGCGGCTCGGACATCGAGTCACCCTCCCGCAAATCGAATGGTCGTGCGATCAGTTATACGCGCATTGCGACGACGTTTCGAGTCACTCGTGGTCAGATTAGACCGAGGACGACGGCTGAATACCCGCGATGACGATGCTCACGAGTCGCTGGAGTCCTTGAGGGTCCACGCCGGAGTATCCCGCCGCGTGGCATGTGCCCGAGATGAGATTGAGGATGTCGTGCGTCTCGACGTCGCTGCGCACCGCGCCTGATGCGACCGCCCGCGCGCGAAGAACATCGATGCGTGTCATGAGTTCGTCCACGCGCTCAGCAAAGCGAGATTTGATATCGATGCCGGCTTGGTCGAGCGCTTCGAAGAGGTCTCGCTTTTCCGAGGCCTGGCGAGCAAATTCCTGAAGAAACGCTCCCAACGCGACGCCTGGCTCGGCCGTCTCGTCCTCGATGAACTCGTCGGCGGTTCTCAGCAGTTCGTTCAGGCGGGTGAGCACAATGGCCTCATACAGAGACTCTTTGGTGGGGAAGTGGCGATAGAGCGTGCCGATGCCCACGCCGGCTCTTTCGGCGACGATGTCAATGGGGACCATCACTCCGTCAAGTGCAAAGATCTCTTCGGCAGCCCGAAGAATCTTCTCGTGATTCCGCTGAGCGTCGGCGCGCATCGGTTTCACGAGAAGCTCATCAGGCGCGACGCTAGCCAGGGGCCCGGGTTCGCCTGTTCGAACTTCGGCCATGAATGACACCTCCTCCGAGCGCTTGACAAACGGAACCAACGTTACTATTATCCTTCATAAGCGGAACTAAAGTTCCGAATAAGTCTGAACTACCTCAAGTTTAGCGAAAATTCGGCGAAAATTCGCTGTTTCAACAGCCCCCCGGCGGAGAAGGAGAGTCTGGTGACCACTAGCCAACTCAACGTAGTACCGGAGTCCGAAGCCAGCACGTTGGACCCAAAGCGGTATTGGGCCCTTGCGGTGATCGGCATCGCACAGCTCATGATCGTCCTTGACGCGTCGGTCGTCATCGTGGCGCTGCCGTCGGCTCAACACGCCCTGCACATCTCCATCGCTAACCGCCAATGGGTGATGAGCGCCTACACCCTCGTCTTTGGAAGCCTGCTGCTGCTCGGCGGTAGGGTCGCCGACTATCTCGGTCGCCGACGCGTCTTCATCATCGGCCTGCTCGGGTTTGGCGTCGCGTCGGCGCTCGCCGGCCTGGCTCAGAATTCGGCCATGCTCTTCGGCGCCCGCGCATTGCAGGGTGGCTTCGCCGCCGTGATGGCGCCCGCCGCGTTGTCCCTCCTTACCGTTACCTTTACCGAGGCGCACGAGCGGGCCCGCGCCTTTGGCGTCTACGGAGCCATCGCCGGAAGCGGCGCGGCGATCGGACTGGTGCTCGGAGGCGTCTTGACTCAATACGCGTCGTGGCGATGGACCCTTCTGATCAACACGCCTATCGCGCTGATCGCGGCGTTTATGGCGAGTCGCGTGATTCGTGAGAGTCGAGTCGACGTGCGTCACAGCTACGATCTGCCGGGTGCGCTCACGTCGACGGCGGGGCTTTTTCTCTTGGTCTACGGCTTCACGATGGTCGCGTCACACGGCTGGGGTTCGACACTCACGGTGTCGCTGCTCACGGGAGCAGTGGTGCTGCTCGTCGCGTTCGTCATCATTGAGCTGCGCGTAGCCCACCCGCTGCTGCCCTTGAAGGTCGTCCTCGAGAGGAATCGAGGGGGTTCGTTTCTTGCGTCACTTCTGGTCGGCTTCTCGATGCTCGGCACCTTCCTTTTCTTGACCTACTTCCTGCAGGGGATCTTGGGCTACAGCGCCCTGCGCACCGGCTTCGCCTTCTTGCCGTTCTCGGGCGGCATCATCATCGGTGCGGGACTCGCCAGTCGCTTGCTCCCGCGCACAGGCCCGAAGATGCTGATGGTCGTGGGTCTGTCGCTCGCGACCGCCGGGTTGCTCTGGTTTACGCGCCTCGGCGTCAATAGCGCGTACCTCACCCACGTGCTGGGACCGGAGATCCTGGTCAGCATCGGCATGGGTCTCGCCTTCGTACCCATGAACTCGACGTCGCTCTTTGGCGTTGACGAAGACAACGCGGGGGTCGCCAGCGCGCTGGTCAACACGACGCAGCAGGTGGGCGGGGCGCTCGGGACAGCGTTCTTGAACACCGTCGCGGCTTCGTCAACGGCAGCGTTCCTGTTAACGCGCGTCGTGTCGGCGTCGGTCACGAAGTCCGCTGACGTCCACGGCTACACGACCGCGTTCGAGGTCAGTGCGCTGCTCGTGGCTATGGCAGCCGTCGTTGCTGGCGTGCTCATTGGCACCAAGCGAAGCCACCACGTCCCCGTGATAGAGGGTGCCGCGTGGGAGGACAACAGCCCCACGTTTGAGATCGAAGAAGTTCCGCCGCAGCGAATTGGTCGGAACCCTGAGGTGAACTAGCGGCTCACGTCGGTCGGGGATTCGGTCGGTCGAGCCGCCAGTGGCGCGCAACGGTGCTCGGCCACTGCTCGTCGCCCCGAGGAGTCAGGAGCAACCGGCTGATTGTGCGTTGACCGCCCTCGAAATCACCGTAGATGAGATCAGGCAAGATTGCGACGCTGGGCGACAGACTCCGCGACAAAAGAGAACGCGGGGTCGCGCTCGTCGCGAAAGGTGCCCTGCCAAAACCCGACATCGCCAGACGCAACGGAGAGATCACGCGTCAGTCGGCGAAGCTTGTCGGGATGCTCAGGTTCTCTGTCGGGCGCCCCGCTCGCGTCCATGTTCCATCGATCGAGCAAGTCGAGACCCTGTCCCACGTTGCGCAAGGCGATCGCTAGATAGATGACGCCGTCGCTGACTTCCGCAACAGCGTGACCTCCGCTGACCTCAATCTAGCGATCGTCGAGAAAGCGGATCTTCTCGCTCGGATCGTATATTCGCGAAGGTACGAGCAACGGCAGCATGCCCGCAAGGAGCGACCGCTCGGTCGTTCGCGCGGCTGCCCACGCGTACCGAGGCAAAGGTGGCTGAGGCGAGCACCAACGTTCCACCTGCGGTCGCGAACGAAGCCGTGTCGGTCCATTTGCTCACGGCAGATGCGTGTCAGTCAATTCAGCACACACCGACAAGAACTGCCCTTGAAGCTCAGTGTCTCGAGCATTCGCGTTGACCTTTTCTGGCCGTCGGTGGAAGAAGTACTCACCCGACACGGTGGCGGACGGTTCGTCGCTGACGGCGAGCCAGGCCTGAGTATCAGAACCCATCGAAAGATCGTCAGGAGCGCTGGGGCCGCCCATCTTCGTGGGCACCCACCCCGGATTGACGGCGTTCGAGAGCACGGAGGGCCAGTGTCGCGCCACCGCGAAGGCCAGCACGACGTCGAAGAGTTTTGTATCCGAATAGGCCTGTGACCCGTTCCACCTCCGTCGAGCCCACTGAAGGTCTGACAGGTCCGGGTTTCCGCCGAGGTGCATGCCAGAGCTCAGGTAGACCAGTCGATAGGGCGGGTCGATGAGCGCCGTCAGCACATACGGCGCCAGCACGTTGACGGCAAAGAGGCGGCTGAAACCGTCTTCGGTGTCACGTCGCGGCTCACGGTACCCGATGCCGACGTTGTGAATGATCGCGTCGTAGCGCCCGATGGCGTTGGCCTGTTCGGCGACCGACTTCATGCCCGAGAGGTTCGCTGCGTCCCCGATCACCACGTGTTCGGTGCCCGGAGCGGCGCGTTGTGCGTCGTTGGCGCGCTCGTCATTTCGTGCGTGCAGCGTGACGTGGTGGCCTTGGGAGATCAGCAACTGACCGGTGACGAGACCGAGGCCGTCCGTCGAACCGGTAACGAGAACTCGCGCCATCACGTTCCCCCCCTCAATGAGTACGACCCTCTGCTCTGTCGCTCACTTTAGGGTTTGACGCGAGGTCTCCGTCAACCTGGTGGGCCGGTACGACATCGCCGATCGCCCAATTCTTGCCACCGCCGGGTCTGCTCAAGTTCCTGCTCGGAGTCACCTTGTACTCACACAGCCATGGATCCTGATTCATCTCACCTTGTTACCGTCGGACGTGCTTTTCTATCGAGCTGTCGGCGTACGACCGCGAAGTGCCCTCACGCTGTTCGTCCTTGCCGCACTCGTGGGGGGAGCGGCGGTTGTCACGACGAGCCCCTCAGCGCTCGCGGCGACTGTCTCGGGAGCGGTCGCCCGAGCCGGCACCAACTTGCTCCACAATGGTGGCGCGGAAAGCGGAGACCTGTCAGAGACCGGTTGGGACGCGGTGACCATTCCGGGATGGCGGATCGCGAGCGGGCTTCCGTCGGTCATCGGCTACGGGACGAAGGGCTTTATCGCTGCGGGGAGCAGGCGACCGTCGTCGAGCGGTCAGCGGCTCTTCGTCGGAGGCGCCGGCGGGTCGGCCGTACTGTCCCAGCGAGTGTCGCTTCACGCGGTGGGCGGTGCGTCGCTGCGCGGATCGACCTTCACGCTCTCGGCGGCACTCGGCGGACGCAATCGACGAAGCGACGACTCGTCCGTTCAGGTGAACTTCGAAGGCGCCGACGACAAGGTGCTCTCAACGGCGCGGCTCGCACCCGTCACCGCGGGCGACCGTTCGAACGTGACCGAGCTCCTCGTTCGCATCACGAAGGGTGCCATACCCGCGGGAGCGACCAGCGCGCTCGTGGAACTACGACTCTCGACCAGGGCGAAGAACTACAACGGACCGAACGGCAGC
Source organism: uncultured Acidimicrobiaceae bacterium (assembly GCA_963848345.1). Classification (GTDB taxonomy): domain Bacteria; phylum Actinomycetota; class Acidimicrobiia; order Acidimicrobiales; family RAAP-2; genus RAAP-2. Next base: position 437,240 of record CAWKDF010000001.1, read on the forward strand.
ACCGTGGGCTTCAATTACGCCTACGCGGACGACCTCTCGCTGAGCCTCTCGGTCCCGGTCGCGGCGCCACCGGCGCTGCACCCGCCGATCGCAAGGGTCCCGCACTTCGACCACGTATTCCTGATCTACCTGGAGAATCAGGACTACGCATCAATCATCGGCAATACGAAGGAAGCCCCCTTCGTCAACAGCCTGCTGTCGAAGTCGAGTCTGCTCGCGAACATCTTTGCGGAGGAACACCCGAGTGACGGGAACTACCTCTCCTTCGCCGGCGGAAGCGAATTCGACGCGCCCGCCGACGATCCGGCAGAAGAGAATTCCCAATACACCATCGACGCCAAGAACATTGGCGACCTCGTCGACAGCGCGCACGAGAGCTGGAAGGAGTATCTCCAGAGCGCCGATGGGCCGTGTGACAACACGGTGCACGATTACTACTGGGACGACGACCTTCCGATGATGTACTTCAGGGATGTTCGCGATCGTCCGACCTATTGCAGCGCGCATGTCGTGCCGCTGAATCAATATTCCATCGATCTGAAGAAGGCGTCGACCACTCCCAACTTCGCGTGGATCGGAGCGAATGACTGCGACGACATGGAGGGCTGCGGCATCAAGGCGGGTGACTCATTCTTAAAGACGGTGGCAACGGAGTTCTTCAACTCGTCGGCCTGGAAGACTCAGCCGTCGCTCTTGATCATCACGTGGGATGAAGACGCTCAAGACGATCAGCATCCGGCGCAACGGGTTCCCACCATCGTGATTGGCTCGCAGTATGTGAAGAAGGGATTCGTCACGAGCGTGCGCTACACCCACTACAGCCTCCTGCGCACGACGGAGGCGGCACTCGGGCTCGGGACGCTCACCAAGAATGACGAGTACGCAACCCCGCTCAATGACATCTTTCAAGGGGCCAGCTAGTGACCGTCGCTCAACGTCGACGTCGAATGTCGGGGCAGATCTCGCTGGCGGTGCTCGCGACCTTGGCCGCGAGCACGAGCGTCCCCGCCGACGCCGCTCCTTCAAAGCCCGTCATTGCCTACGTCGTGAACTCGGCCGTCAACACGGTCTCGCCAATCAACCTCACCACGAACAGAGCACTGGCTGCGATTCGTGTGGGCCAGGATCCTCAAGCGCTCGTGGTCGCGCCCGACGGTGCCACGCTGTACGTCGCCAACGCCGGCTCTGCTTCGGTGACACCAGTTGATCTCGCCACCGAAAAAGCCGAGTCAGCGATGCACGTGGGCAGGGATCCTCAAGCGCTCGCCGTCACGTCGAATGGCAAGACCCTCCTTGTGGCGAACGCCGCCTCGGATACCGTGACGGTTATATCGCTGTCGACTCGACGAGTCTTGGCGACCGTCCCCGTCGGAGGGCACCCTCAAGAAATCCTCGTGGGTCCCGATGATCGTTACGCCTACGTGCTCGATTGGAGCTCCGACGAGATCACCCCGATCTCGATCTCGACCTTGAGGGCGGCACGGCCGATTTCGGTTGGCTCATACCCAGACGCGATGGCGATGAGCCCGAACGGCGCCGTCCTCTACGTTGCGAACTTCGGCTCGAACACCGTGTCGCCTATAAATACGTCAACCGATGCAGTGGATAAGCCCATTGCGGTGGGCCAAGCGCCGAACGCCATCGCGTTCACCCCAGACGGTCGCATCGCGTACGTGTCGAATGGCGACACCGATACCGTGACGCCCATCGATGTGGCCACGAGACGGGCCGAAGCGCCGGTGAAGGTGGGCTCGTCGCCGGTTGCCGTCGCGGTATCCCCGAATGGGAAGACTGCGTACGCCGCGAACGCCGTGTCTGGCACCGTCACCCCGATCTCGACGGCCGACAACGAAACTGGCAGGTCGATCAGCGTGGGGGAATATTCCTATCCGCTGGCGATCACGATGGTGGCCTCGGCGGGATTCGCGGAGGTTGTTGACACTTATTCGGGTCAGATCAGCGCCATCAATCTTCGGACCGGGCGTGCCGAAAGGCCCGTCACGATTGGGAGTACCGCGTTCCCGCTCAACCTCGTGGTGGCGCCGTAGCTCAGCCGTCCGGCGCACCCTCGAGCGCCTCGCGTTCGAACCGTTAGCGTTAAGGGCGATGATTACGCTCCAACTCAACGACGAGCTCATCGCCGTCGTGGGCGATGATGCGGTGACGTTCTCGCCACATCACAACCCCGACGACCTGCGTGACGAGTCGCTCCACGTTCGCCAGGTCGAACCCTTCGCCGTAGTCCGACCCACCTCGACCGAGCAGGTAGCGGCGATCGCTCGCCTCGCCTCGAAGTACGCACTCCCGATTACGGCGCGCGGTTCGGGTACCGGACTTTCTGGGGGCGCGACGCCCGTGCCGGGCGGCATCGTCCTCAGCTTCGAGAGGATGAATCGGGTCCTGCGCCTAGACACCAACGACCACGTCGTGGTGGTGCAACCGGGCATCACGTTGCGCGAGCTCGGAGAAGTACTCGCGCCCACCGACCTCCAGTACCCGGTGTACCCCGGCGAGCTGTCGGGCTCGATTGGTGGGAACGTCAACACCAACGCGGGCGGCATGCGCGCGGTGCGCCACGGGGTGACCCGTCAGCACGTGCTCGGACTCGAGCTGGTGCTGATCGACGGCACGGTGGTGCGCACGGGCGGTCCCGTCGTCAAGTCCTCTTCCGGCTACGACCTCACCCAGCTCGTCATCGGTTCGGAGGGCACACTGGCCCTCGTGACCGAAATCACGCTCAAGCTCTCGCCCAAACTCAAGAATTCGGTCACGGTGCTCGTGCCGTTCGAATCGCTCGACGCGATCACGCACGTCGTACCGAAGGTCGTCGCCTCCGGTGTGCAACCGTCGCTCCTTGAGTATCTCGACCTGCGTACGATGTCCGCGGTCACGACGGCTGGCTCGCTGGAACTCGGGGTCGAACAGTCGGTAGGGGCCAAGGCAGCGGCGTACTTGATCGTCATTCTCGAAACGCGAACCCCTGAGCAGCTCGACGCCGACGTCCTCGATCTCGGTGAGATGTTGGTGGAGGCGGGGGCGCTCGACGTGTATGTGTTGCCCGAGGGTGCTGCGACGAGGCTGATCGAGGCGCGTGAGCGGATGTTTTGGGTCACGAAGGATGCGGGCGCTCGCGAGATCGTCGATATCGTCGTGCCTCGTTCCACGGTGCCCGCGTTCCTCGAGGAGGTGGCTCGTATCGGTGCGCGCCACGAGACGACGATCACCGGCTGCGGTCACGTGGGCGATGGCAACGTGCACCTATCGGTCTACCTTGACAATGACGATGAACGGGCCGCCTTGCTGCGTGAGCTCTTCGTCTACGGCGTCGGTCTCGGCGGCCAGATCTCTGGCGAGCACGGAATCGGTCTCGACAAACGTGACGATTATCTGGCGCTCACCGATCCCAGCGTGCTCGATCTCGAACGACGGATCAAGCGCGTCTTTGACCCCGAGGGACTGTTGAATCCGTATCGCCTTTTTGACCCTCGCGAGCTACCGAGCTGAGAAAGCCCTGCTCGTGTTGACACGAACCCTGAGGTGGGCACGGTGGCACGTGTCGCGAGCGTTTCTTGTGGTTGTTCAGTCCGACTAATGACGCTCGATGCGGCAGAAGGTCCCGACGATCAGAGGTCGATGATCTCGCTAGGTGTCACGTGTCGAGCAAGTTCCAACTCATCGTTCAACACGAAGAAGTTCGCGCTGGACCCTGGGGCGAGCGAGACCAAGTCGGCGACGCCGAGCAGACGCGCCGGGCGCGAGATCGCTGCGGCGAGAGCGTTACTGTGTCCCACGCCGAGGCGCGCGAGGCGCGACAGGCTCTCGCGGAGCTTGCCAATGCCGCCCGCAATGGTCCCGTCATCGCGACGCGCGACACCGTCGCGAATATGAACGGTGACGTCGCCGAGTTGAACGGTGGAGGAGTCACAGGCGGCTGCAGCGATCGCGTCGCTGACCACGAGGCAACGATCAGCGGCGGCCGCGAAGGAGACGGCGATCATCTCGTTAGCCACGTGCACGCCATCGCCAATGAACTGGATCGCGACATCCTTGCGGGCGAGCGCGGCGCCGGCCAGGCCGGGGGAGCGAGCGCTGAGTGGCTCCATCGCGTTGAAGATGTGGGTCACTGCCCGAGCGCCGGCGTCAAAACCCATCACGGCTTCCTCGGCGCTCGCAGCGCTATGACCGAGCGACACGGTGATTCCGCGGCGGCGACAGCGCTCGATGAGCTCGAGCGCCCCCGGCAGTTCCGGTGCGATCGTCATCATGGCGACATCATCGAGATCGAGTAACGCATCAAGGAGGGCGAGATCCGGCTGGCGGAGATGCTCAATCGGATGGGTGCCCGAGCGCTGTCGCGAGAGGAACGGCCCCTCAAGGTGAACGCGAAGTATTCGAGCTCCGGGCGCCCCGCTGTCGCGCGCCGCCTTCAGACGTTGTGCGGCCCGTCGCGTGTCGTCGAAGTCGCTCGTGATGAGTGTCGGCTGATAGGCAACGACGCCGTCACGTAGCAGCGCCTCACCCATCGCGAGAATCTGTTCGACATCAGCGTTCAACAGGTCAACGCCCGCATAGCCATTCACCTGGGCGTCGACCAGGCCCCCGATGGCGGTGCCGGTTCCTGGGTGAGACAATCCCACGGCGACGATCGATCCGTCGCTTATCGCAACGTCGCCCGTCACGAGGGACCCGTCGACGAAGGCCCGTGCCACCCCGAGACGAGTCCACCCGGAGGTCTCCGAACTCCGGGTGGGAGCGGTGGTTGGCTTTACGCGATACGAATCGAGCGTCGGACGGAGGCGACCCTCGTAGAGCGCGAGGCGCTCGCGCGCCGCGCCCGCGTCGACGTGGCCGACGATCATCGTCGAGGCCACCTTTGTCTTCCAGCCGCTTTCTTCGAGGGCACGGCGGGCATCGTCAATCGAGACGTCGGTAATGCGTGCGACGATCCGCGCCGACCGGTCGCGCAACTTCTCGTTGGTTGGACGCAGATCCACCATCAGGTTGCCGTACGTCTTGCCGAGCCTCACCATGGAGGCCGTCGAGATCACGTTGAGCACGATTTTCTGCACCGTGCCAGAGTTCATGCGGGTCGAGCCGGCGATGAGTTCGGGGCCGACAACGACCTCGATCGGGCGGTCGACGTTGTGGGCGAGGGGTGTGCCCAAGTTGCAGGCGATGCCGACCGTGAGCGCCCCCGAGGCGATGGCGCTCTCGACTGCCCCGAGGACGTACGGCGTTCGTCCGCTCGCGGAAATCCCAACGACGCAGTCGCGCTCGTTGATCTCGAGAGAACGCATGGCCTCTTGACCGCCGCGGAAGTCGTCTTCTGCGTTCTCGATAGGTACCTCGAAGGCGCTCGTACCCCCCGCTAGTACCCCTACGACCTGTCCCTCGTCCACGTTGAATGTGGGTCCGGCTTCGGCGGCGTCCAACATGCCGAGTCGTCCCGCGGTTCCCGCGCCGACGTACACGAGTCGACCGCCTTGCTCGAGTCGTTCAACGACATCGGTGACGGCGTCGACGATCTGCTGCTCCGCTGAGACGAGCGCGTGCGGGAGTTGGCGAACGTCCGCGCACATCACGTCGACGAGCTCGGCGATCGAGAGCTGGTCGAGGTCGGAGAGCTCGTGACGAACCTGCTCCGTGCCCAGCTGCTCCAAGAATTCGGTGTCGTTCATCTCCATCAGGCGACCGCCTCGGCGAGAGCGCGATGGATCGACACGCGAACCGCGGCCTGGCGTTCGAGCTGGCGAGTGGGATGAACGGCATTCATCATCAGAACGACTCCAAGGTTGGCGGAAGGGGAAATGAGCAGCGACGTACCGGTAAAGCCGGTGTGCCAGAACGTATCGGTGGGCCAGTTGCCCCACTCGACTGGCTGGAGCCGCCACCCGAGCCCTCGAATGTCGGGCAGTTCACCGGCTTGTACACGGGTCATTCGGGCGATGGATGAAGGCGCTAAGACGGGGTGGCGCTTGGGGTTGAGAAGCGCCTGTACGAATCGTCCGAGATCGTCGGCTGGACCAAAAAGTCCCGCGTGGCCGGCGACCGCTCGCAGCGACCACGCGTTGCCGTCGTGCACTTCGCCCCAGATGAGCCCTTTGTGCAGCCGCTGATCACCGTTGCGTTCGGTCGCGGCAATTCGTTTCAGATCTCGACGATTGGGCCGATAGCGCGTGTCGCGCATGCCGAGCGGCTCGGCCACGACCTCTCGAAAAAGCCGGTCGAGCGCTCGCTCCGAGCAGTTGGCGATCGCCCAGCCGAGCAGCATGAAGTTGAGATCGCTGTAAAGGACGCGACCTGTTTCGGCTCCGCGCGTGGCTTCCTCGTAGACGGCACGACGAACCTCGGCCGGGTGCTGGCCAAGGTGAAAGAACGGTCGGTGGGGGATGAGACCAGACGTGTGCGTCAGCAACTGCATGAGCGTGAGGTCCTCGCGGGGGAACCCGGGAAGCCACTTCACCACGCGATCGGTGAGATGCCATCGGTGCTCTTGTTCGAGCCAAAGTGCGAGCGTCGTCGTCGAGACCACTTTGGTGAGGGACGCCAGATCATAAATAGTGTCGTTCGACGTTTCAATGATCGGATCGACGACGTTCGAATAACCACCCCACGCCCGAAAGACCGTGCTCGCTTTGTCCACCACGGCGAGATTGAATCCGACGGGAAACGAGTCCTCGGTCATCTCGAACAGCCGTCCCACGAGTTCATCACGGGTGCTTGATGAAAGACGTGAGGAGTGCTGCGAGAGTTCGATGTGCAGTGACGGCGTGAGTTTCTTCATGAGCGCAGAGAGGCGCTGGCCGGAGCTCCCGACAGGCCGTTCGAATGGTTGGGGGATCGCTTCATGCGGATTTCGGCGGCCTGATACAGATCTTCGACGCGTGCTCCACCGTCGGGCTTGAATCCCGCGGCCTCGTAGAACCGGCGCGCTCGCTGGTTCTCCTCGAAGACCCACAGCGTCACCGCCCGAGTTGAATTCGGGTCGACTTCGTGAATCGCGCGCTCGAGGAGCTGGCGACCGACGCCTTTCCCGCTCGCACCTGTCGCCACGTAGAGTGCGAATATGTGGCCGTTCAGCGCGTTCTCCGCGTCGTCACCGAAGCGCGTGAAACCGAGTACCTGGCCGGAAGCCTCCTCCGCAACGAAGGTACGAGCGGCGGTATTGGCGACCAGGTTGCGCATCCAGCTCGCAATGTCGCCATGTTGAAGGGCGTCGATGATCGCGTCGTCGACGATGCCTCGATACGCGCCGTGCCACGCGTCAATGAAGACGCTCGCCATGGCCTCAGCGTCTTCTGGACGCGCCGCGCGAATGGTCAGTGCGCCGTTACTGCTCGGCGATCCACCGTTCCACTGGCGAGGTCGTTGGAGTCCGGTCTGGAAGCGGTAGCGATCGCCTCGGTAGAGCGAGCGGACGAACTCGGTGGGCTGACCACTCGTGTCAAGCGTCCGACGGGAGAGCATCAGCAGGGGCATGCCGGCTTGGCACTTCAAGAGCGCGGCGTCGCGACCCTCGGCGATGACGGCTTCGATCGTCTCTTCCGCTGACGCCAACTCGACGCCATAGTTCGAGGCGAGCAGCTGATACAGCGACCCGTTATCGCTCAAGGCGGCCGTGATGCCGTCGAAACGATCGGCGTTCAGGTACAAAACCTCGATAGCGATCGGGTCGCCATCGGCGAGACGAAGTCGCTCGATGCGTAGCACCTCGGCTTTCGGTGACAGTCCCAGCTGCGCGCCAACGTCGAGGCCCGCGGGCATGCGGCGAACGTCGATGAGCTTCGAGCTCGGCACGATGCCGCGCTCTCGCATCCCTTCGGTGTGGCTCATCAGTTCGAGGCGCTGCTCGATCTTCGGGCGCGCGACAAACGTGCCCTTGCCCTGGCGGCGAAAGATGCGTTGCTCGAGCTCGAGTTGACCGAGCGCTTGGCGAACGGTCGCGCGCGAGACGCCGTAGGTCAAGCACAGTTCGCGCTCGGTCGGCATGGCCGTGCCCGCGGGGAGGCCCTCGATCGTGACGAGGAGCGCGTCGTGAACGCTCTGGTACTTTGGCGCGCTTACCGAGGTATCGATCGTTGATGGTCTATTGCTCACGAAGGCCCCCACGGCGTTCATCGCACCTGGTTTGGTGGATTTTTCGAAACTTATCAAGTCGGATTGGTCCGGTCAACTCTTCTCGTTTTCTGTCCCCAAAACCCCAATTGTTGGCAATATACGCCCTCTACGAACATACTTCAATATGACAACTCGTGACTTGACTGGACCAAATGTCAACTGTAGTGTCGCAACCAAGCAAGAACTTTGGGCATCTATCAAAAGGGGAATGATGAAGAGATTTATTGGGCTGCGGGGGGCTGCTTCGGCGCTCCTCGCCATTAGTAGCGTCGGGCTGTTCTCGACCGCCGTCAGTTCATCGGGCGCGTCGGCCGCGAGTCCCACGTTCGTCATCGGTTCGGTGAGCAGCGTGCAAAAGATTGATCCCGACATTGTCACGAACTTCCTTGACTTCTCGGCGCTCGGTTTGATTTATCAGACCCTCGTGCAGGAGAACGCGAACTTGGCAATCGAGCCAGACCTCGCGACGAGCTGGGCGTTCTCCAATGGGAATACGACCCTGACGCTGCATTTACGTCAAAATGTCAAGTTTGATGACGGTTCGACGATGACGTCCGCGGACGTGGTCGCCTCACTCCAGCGCGCGACCGCGACGGCGACCGCCGACCCGTCGGCGTCGTTCCTCGGTTCCGTCACGTCTATCGCAGCCAGCGGACCGAGCACCGTGGTGTTGACGATGAGCCACCCCGACGTCTCAGTGCTTGAGGGCCTCGCCACCGTCAACATGGCGATCATGCCAGCGGCTGCGATTTCTGCGGGAACCATTGCCACGCAACCTGACGGCACTGGTCCATTCGAGTACTCGAGTTTGGTGGCGAACACGTCCTTCACGATGACCGCCAACCCGAACTACTGGGGCGGCAAGCCGTCGCTCGCAACGGTAGAGATTGAGACGATCCCCACGGAGCAATCCATATCTGCCGCACTGCAGGCGGGCACCATCCAAATGGGCCTGCTGTCTCAGCCCACCGTGGTGAACACGCTGCCGAAGTCGTTCGTTGTCCAAAAGGCCTTGGATCTCTCGTACCGGGCTCTTCAGCTGCAGGACAAGCACGGTATTCTCTCCAACGTGAACGCCCGTCGTGCGATTGCTTGCGCTACTAACCGCAAGCAGATCCTTCAGGACGCCGTCTTCGGTCAAGGAAAAGTTGTTGGACCGGTTCCGCTTGGGCCGTACGCGTCAAATCCGGTGTCCGCGATCTGTCCGACCCAGAATCTGAAGCAGGCAAAGAAGTATCTGAAGCTCGCCGGCAAGCCAAAGGGCTTCTCGTTCACGGCGATCACCTCGACCGACCTTGACTCGACGAGCTCTGCGCAGGCGATTGCCATGCAGTCCGAACTCGCCAAAGTCGGGATCAAGATGAACATTCAGAATCTGGCTTCGAATGCGTACATCCAAGACTGGCTGAAGGGCAAGTTCCAAGCGGCGTTCGCAGAGAACGGTGCGGACCCGGACCCCTACGTCATGTATGGTCGCTACTTCGGTGCGGGCGCCGACCTCGGGGTACCAGCCGGCTACAGCTCGAAGTCGCTGCAGAGTCTGTTGCTCGCCGGTGACGAGAACTCCACGGCGTCGGGACAGGCGAAGGACTGGAAGGCGTTGAACACCAACTTGACCTCGAACGCGGTCTGGATCTGGCTGTTTGACTCCAATGACTTTGCGGCCCTATCGCCGACCGTCAAGGGGTTCACGCTCTCGCCAGTCAACACCACGGAGCTCGCGAGCTTGGCCACCACCAGCGTTTCTTGAGTAGTAGGTAGAGAGTCCGCCGCACAATGTCCATTCTTCTGGCCGTTGTGCGGCGGACCCTCAGCACCATCGTCACGCTGTTCGGTGTGTCGGTCATCATCTTCGTCGTGCTGCGGCTGCTGCCCGGCAATGCGGTTACCGCGTCGCTCGGTGTGAGCGAAGGTCTACTCACCAAGGCGCAGATCGCCGCGCTCGACCGCTACTACGGGGTCGGGCAGCCCGCGCTCCAGCAATACTGGTCGTGGCTCCATTCGCTGCTCACGGGCAACCTTGGCATCTCGCTCGTCTCGCGCGAACCGGTCAGCACCTTGATTGGCACCGCGCTACCGGTGACCCTGGAACTCGCCTTCTTCGCGATGTTGATCGGTGTCATCATCGGCGTGGGCTTTGGCATGTGGAGTGCCCTGCATCCGGGACGCTGGCAAGACGACATCGGACAGGGCATTTCGGTGATCGGGCTCGCGATCCCGAGTTTCATCCTGGGCACCGTGCTGGTGGTCTTCATGTCCACGCACTTCCACTACTTTCCCTCGTCGCTGCCGTTCGTCGGCATCCTCACGAATCCCTGGCTGAACTTTCAGCAGATCATCTTTCCGGCGATCGTGCTCAGCCTGGGGATCGGCGCGGCGATCCTTCGTACCACGCGCGCGGCGGTGCTCGAAATCAGCGGGCTCAACTTCGCTCGAACCGCGCTAGGCAAGGGCGTCTCGCGTCGGGCGTTCGTGTGGCGGCACCTTTTCTTCAACGCCTTGACGGCGGTCACGACGATGTCGGGCATCCAGCTCGGCTATTTGCTCGGAGGCACCGTCATCATCGAGCAGATCTTCATTCTTCCCGGTATGGGAAGGCTGCTCATCACCTCCATCAACAATCGTGACTTTCCCGTGGTCCAGAGCGTGGTGCTCATCTTCGCCGCGGGTTTCGTCATTGTCAACATGCTGGTTGACGTCTTCTATACGCTCATCGACCCCCGAACGAGGAAGTGATGAGTCTCGACACCACGGGCCTGCCGTTGCCCACGCCCGCCATCGACACCAGCGATGTCGTGGTGCGACACGGCGGATGGGTGCGGGCCGTCTGGCGCAGCCGCAACGGTCGGATCGGCATGATCATCGTTAGCCTCGTGGTGATCGGCGGAATCTGTGGACTCGCGAACTTCACGCCCTACGCCCCCGATGCGCAGAATCCGCAGACGGTGTTGAAGGGCGTCTCCTTCGCTCATCTCATGGGCACGGACCAGTTCGGCCGGGACGTCTTTTCGGGTGCCCTGCAAGGACTCGGGGTCTCGCTCGAGATCGCCGTGCTCGCGGTCGCCATCGCGGGAGCAATTGGCAGCCTCGGTGGGATCGTCGCCGGCTTCTTTGGCAAGTGGACGTCGGCCACCATCATGCGCGCGACCGACATGATGTTCGCGATCCCGACCGTCCTCTTCGCGCTGGCGATCGTCACCGCACTCGGGCCCAGCATTCTCGACAGTGCCATCGCGATCGGCGTGGGCTGGATCCCGATCTACGTGCGAGTGGTGCGCAGCCCGGTGCTGGCGCTTCGGGAGTCGGATTTCGTGCGCGCCGGTCGAGTGCTCGGGTACTCCCGGGCTCGCCTGCTGTTTCGCCACATCTTGCCCAACGTGACTGGCGTAATCGCGGTGCAAACCAGTCTGGCACTGGCGTGGGCGATCCTGGCCGAAGCCAGCCTCAGCTTCCTCGGACTCGGACCACCTCCTCCGACGGCGTCCCTGGGCGAGATGGTGAGCAACGCGAGCAGCATCGCGAGCGTCGCCTGGTGGACGCTCGCGGGACCGTCGCTCGTGATCGTCGTCGCCGTCATCGGCTTCAACTTCCTCGGCGACGGACTTCGCGACGCCTCGGACCCTCGGACAAGGACACGTTGACATGAAGGTAATCGGAATGATCTCGGGCACGTCGTTCGACGCCATTGAAGCCGTCGCGATGAATCTCAACCTTGACGGCGGCGTCGTTCACGCGGAGCTGCTGGGACACGTCTCGGTGCCGTATGAGGATTCGTTGCGAACTCGCATCGCGAACGTGCTGCCGCCGGGCGCGACCACGATAGAAGAGGTGTGTCGCCTGGACACCATGATCGGCCAGAGCTTCGCGGAGGTCGCGAGCGCCCTCGGGGACGAACATTTCGCGGGCTCACCCGATGTGGTCTGCTCGCACGGCCAGACCGTCTTTCACTGGGTCGACGGCGTGCACGCGCTGGGCACGCTGCAGCTGGGTCAGGGAGCCTGGATCGCGGAGCGCACCGGTGCGACAGTGGTCTACGACGTGCGCAGTCGCGACGTCGCGGCCGGGGGTCACGGCGCACCACTCGCGAGCCTCCTCGATGTGCTCTTGCTTGGGAAGCACCCCTCGAGGGTCCGAGGATCACTGAACCTCGGGGGAATCTCCAACATCACGGTCGTCGGTCCGACGTCCGCCCCGGTCGCCTTCGACATCGGATCGGCGAACGCGCTGATGGACGCCGCGGTGACCTGGCACACGGGCGGCGTCGAGACGTTCGATCGCGACGGGGAGCGGGCCGCCCGAGGCACCGTCGATTCGGCGCTCCTCGCCGAGCTTCTCGACGATCCGTACTACGAGATGCCAGCCCCGAAATCGACCGGCAAGGAGTACTTTCACGAAACGTACTTGCGCGAAAAAGTCGGCGCACGCGCCGTGTCGCCCGACGACCTGCTGGCGACTTTGGCCGAGCTGACGGTAGAGACGGTCGCGCGGGCCGTCGAGGACTACGACGTCACCGAACTTTTTGCGGCCGGTGGGGGAACGCGCAACCCGGTGCTCATGGCGGGACTGCACCGTCGACTCCCCGACGTCGCGATCTCGTTGATCGACGATTTCGGGGTTCCTGAGGACGCGAAAGAGGCGTGCCTGTTCGCGATCATCGGATTCCTCAGCGTGCACGGTCTCGCGAGCACGGTGCCCTCAGCGACCGGCGCACGACACGAGAGCGTGCTCGGGGCGATCCTCCCCGGCCGTCAGGTGGTGACCACCCTCCCTCCGAGCGAGACACCGACCAAGGTGGTCTTTGGAGCATCAACCGCGTCATGACTTCCCTGCTCTCCCTTCGCGATCTGCACATCGGCATTCGACGGCGACGCCGCGCCGAAGAGATCGTGCGCGGCGTCAGTCTCGACGTCGACTCGGGGGAGAAAGTCGGCATCGTCGGCGAGAGCGGTTCTGGCAAGACCCTCACCATGCTCGCGGTCCTTCGGTTGCTCGCGAGCCCGCCCCTCAGTGTGCTGCGTGGCGAAGTGCTGCTCGACGGCGAGGACCTTGCCAAGGTGGACGACCGCCGACTCCGCGAGGTCCGCGGCGGGGACATCGCCATGGTCTACCAAGACCCGATGAGCTCGCTCAATCCGCTCCTGCACGTGGGACGTCAAATCGAAGAGACGCTACGCGCTCACGGGACGTCCCGCGAAGTGGCTCGCGAGCGCACGCGTGAGGTGCTGTTCCAGGTGGGACTCGATGATCCCGAACGGGTGTGGATGTCCTATCCCCACCAGCTCTCGGGTGGCATGATCCAGCGCGTGATGATCGCGATGGCGCTATCGACGTCACCGCGCGTGCTCATCGCGGACGAACCCACTACCGCGCTCGACGTCACCATTCAGCGTCAGATCTTGGAGCTTGTGACGTCGCTGCAGGCCGACACCGGCATGGCCGTCCTGTGGGTGACCCACGACCTCGGCGTGGTCGCGAGTCTGGTCGACCGCGTCGTCGTCATGTACGCGGGTCGCATTGTGGAGATGGCGACCACCGAGCAGCTGTTCAAGCGCCCGGCGCATCCCTACACCAAGGCGTTGCTCGAGTCTTTGCCGGGACTTGGGACCGCGCACCGTTCGCCGCTGCTTCAGATCGGTGGCACGCCACCGGACCCGACGCAGCTGACGGCCGGGTGCCCTTTTCGCTTTCGCTGCCCCTACGTCATCGCGAAGTGCTCCGAGGATGAGCCGCCACTGATCGATCGCGGTGAGGGAAGCCAAGCGGCGTGCTGGAGGGATCCATCCGAATGGTAGACGCGGTGCTCGACGCGAAGAACCTCTCAAAGACCTATGGACGGCGCGGCCGCTCTCCGGTGCACGCGCTGGTGGACGCCTCGCTCGTCCTGGAGCGGGGGCAGACCTTTGGCATCGTAGGAGAAAGCGGATCGGGCAAATCCACGCTCGCGCGCCTGTTGGTCGGGCTCGAGGCGCCCACCAGCGGGGACGTTGGAGATCGACGGTCAGGCCATGCGAATGCGCGATCGAGGAGACAATCGAGCGCTCGCAAGAAAAATCCAACTCGTCTTCCAAGACCCGTTCTCGTCGCTGGACCCGCGACTCACCGTCGAGCGCGCCTTGAAAGAGGTGCTCCGCGTGCACCGCTTGCATCGGGGCAAGGAAGCGGAGCGCATCGCGGAACTTCTTGCCATGGTCGGTCTCACCGGCCGCTTCGCCCCGAGGTATCCCCACGAGCTCTCTGGAGGACAGGCCCAGCGCGTGGCCATCGCTCGAGCGCTCGCGGTCGAACCTGAGGTCCTCGCCCTCGACGAGCCGACGTCGGCGCTCGACGTCTCGGTACGCGCGGAGATCATCAATCTTCTGGTGCGCATTCAAGACGACCTCAAGCTCTCCTACATCTTCGTCAGCCACGACCTCTCCATGGTTCGCCACATCAGCGACAAGATCGCCGTGATGTACCTGGGCCGGGTGGTCGAGATGGGTTCGTATTCCCAAGTTTTCGACGCGCCTCTGCATCCCTACACCGTTGCCCTGGCAGAAGCCATCCCCGTGCCCGATCCCGAGCACGAACGCGCGCGGGCCGTGACGGCGAGAGAGCACGTGCCCGTACAGGCGGCGGCGGTCACCGTGGGCTGTCCCTACGCGCCACGGTGCCCGCTCGTCGAGCCGTACTGTCGCGAGGTTGCGCCGGTCTTGACCGAGAAGGTCGACGGGCACCTGGTCTCCTGTCACGTCGCGATGCGGCTGGCAGTGCCAGACGGTCGTCTCACGCCCTAGACCACGACCGTCGCGCAGGGATCGGTCCCGAGCGCTCGACGCGTCATACGGTGACGAGTAGTGGGAAACTGACCGGATGAGCGGACCACTCGAGGGTTTGAAAGTTCTGGAGCTTGCGGGCATCGGACCAGGGCCGTACGCCTGCATGCTGCTCGCTGATCTCGGTGCTGACGTGTTACGCCTGGAGAGAGGCGATCCGGACGCGACGGACGAGACGAGCTGGGACGTCCTCAATCGTTCACGCCCTTCCGTCGCAGTTGATCTCAAGAACGACGCCGGCAGGGCTCTCGTGCTCGAGCTCTGCGAGCAGGCCGACGTGCTGATCGAAGGTTTCCGCCCGGGGGTCACCGAGCGACTCGGGCTAGGACCGAGCGACGTCTTCGCGCGCAATCCGAAGCTCGTCTACGGCCGGATCACCGGGTACGGCCAAGAGGGGCCGCTCGCCGCGCGAGCCGGACACGATATCAATTACATCTCGGTGTCGGGTGCGCTCTGGCCGATCGGGCGCGGTGGCGAACGGCCCGTGCCACCGCTCAACCTGGTCGGCGATTTCGGGGGCGGCGCACTCTTTCTCGTCTTCGGGGTGCTGGCAGCGTACGTCTCGGCGCTGCGCACCGGCGAAGGCCAGGTCGTCGACGCCGCCATGGTTGACGGCACCGCGTCAATGATGGCGATGACGCACTCGTTCATGAACCTAGGCACGTGGCTCGACCAGCGCGGCGTCAACGTTCTCGACACCGGCGCGCCGTTCTACGAGGTCTACCAGACGAGCGACGATCGGTTCGTCGCGGTCGGCGCCATCGAGCCGCAGTTCTACCGGGCGCTTCTCGAAGGACTGGATCTCGGTGACGAGGATCCTCATCACCAGTGGGATCGGGCGCGGTGGCCCTCGGTGAAGGCGCGGTTCGAAGCGATCTTTCGAACCAAGACGCGAGACGAGTGGACCGAGCGCTTCGTCGACGTCGACGCGTGCGTGACACCTGTGCTGTCGCCGCTAGAGGCCCCAGGCCATCCGTACAACGCGCAGCGGAACGTCTTTTCACTCGACGGAGCGATTCAGCCTGAGCCAGCACCGCGATTCTCGAGGACCCCTGGGGCTATTCGCCAGCCTCCTCGCGCGGCAGGGTCCGGCACCCACGAAGGGCTCTCTCGCTGGGGTATCGACGAGGATCGACTCACGTCGCTGCGCGGCGCAGGGGCGTTCGGGTAACGCTCGCGCGCGTGCTGGGTGGGATCGTCAAACTACCTATGACGTCCTCCGTGCGACGAGCCAACGGGACTCGGTGATAATCATGGAAGAGCGCAGCGCGAGGAGAGACGTATGCCGATCAACGTGACACCGATCAATGGTGTGAGTCCCGAAGTCAACGACATTCGTCGCCGCACGGCGGAGTTCATCAACGCAGAAATCCTTCCGCACGAAGAAGTGCTGTGGCAAGGATCGAGGGTTGCGGGCGGCAGTGACGAGGAGCGCGAGGCACGACGCCGAGAGAGCATCGAGTTACGTGAAACGATCAAAGCGAAGGTGGTGGAAGCGGGGCTGTGGGCGCCCCACCTGCCGAAGGAGTACGGGGGAGCGGGACTCGACTTCTTGTCACTCGCCTACATGTACGAGATTCTCGCCTACGCGGTGGGGGCTTCGGCGTTGTTTGGCATTGCGGCACCCAACTCCGGCAACGCGAGCATTCTTCTTAAGTACGGAACCGAAGAGCAGAGGGAGAAGTGGTTGCTTCCGCTCATCTCGGGCGAGATGGAGTCGGGCTTTTCCATGACCGAACCCGAGCACGCGGGCTCGGATCCTCGCTCCATCACGACCGAAGCCGTGCGCGACGGGGATGACTGGGTCATCAACGGGCATAAGTGGTTCACTTCGAACGGTATCGACGCCAACTTCTTCATCGTCATGTGTCGCGCCAATGACCCGACCGGTGAGCTTGGGGTGGGCGGCCAGATGACTCAGATCATCGTTCCCGCGGCGACGGCGGGCGTCAACATCATTCGCGGCATCGGCATCTTTGGACGCTCGACATCGGATCACTGTGAGATCCGCTACGAGAACGTGCGCGTGCCGATCGAGAACACGCTCGGCAACGTCGGCCAAGGTCACCAGGCCGCACAAGACCGACTCGGCGCGGGCCGGGTGTACCACTGCATGAATTCGATCGGCCAGATGTGGCGCGCGTTCGATCTCATGATGGAGCGGACCCTCACGCGAGAGGTGCACGGTGGGCTGCTGAAGGACAAGCAGTTCATCCAGGGATTCATCGCGGAAAGCTTCATGGATATTCAGTCGGCTCGGCTGATGACGATCAGTGCGGCAGAGAAGGTGGCCAACGGTGACCCCGACGCGCGAACGGCCATCTCGGCGATCAAGGTGTTCGTTCCTGCCGCCTACCATCGCGTGGTCGATCGGGCGATTCAAGTGTGGGGCGGCGCAGGAGTGTCCAATGACCTTCCACTCGCCCAGATGTATCTGACCGCGAGAATACTGCGACTGGCCGACGGCCCCGATGAAGTGCACAAGATTCTCATGGCGAAGAACATCGTTCGCCGCTACGAGAGCGGACTTGGTTGGAACTTCGGCAGTTGAACCGTGGGTGAGGCGCGGACGTCTCGTGAGTGCGTCGAATACTTCACGAGTGCGACCAGCGCCGAATTGTGATTCACTCACATGTCGCAAAACGGTGATCGAGTTCAAAAGGATCGGCTGCGAATGACCCGGTACAGTTGCTCCAGGTGCGACGGGGGCGCATTCCAATTCCGGTGAGTACTGGTTGGCTTAGTCTTCGTTGGCAATGAACCAAATCGTAAGTTGATGAAAGGTGAGGGTGATGGCGAAGTCGAAAGCCACCGTGAGGGCCCCGATAACTAATCACAAGCAGATGGAACAGTCGGGGGAGAACGGCGGGAAAGCAGCGGCGACCAGAGCTCGCCTGCTCGACGCTGCGGCGAGGGTATTGGCAGAAAAGGGCTTCAACGGCATGCGCCTGTCAGACGTGGGCGACGTCGCGGGAGTGCAGGCGCCGGCGATCTACTACCACTTCGCCAGCAAGGAAGAGCTGGCCGGTGAGGTCTTCATCTCGGGTTTTCTCAATGCTCGCGTGACGCTTGAGAACGTACTCAATGAGCATCGCGACGACGACGCCCTTGACCGACTCGCACTCGCCATCGATGCACACCTGAGGTTGACGGTGCGAAACTCTGACTACACGCGCGCGGCGTCGCATCGGATGCGAGGCGACGTGCCGACGTCGGTGCTTGAGCGCTGTCGCCCGGCAGAGAAGGCCTACGTCATGCTGTGGTCACGACTGTTCGCCGACGCGAGCGAGCAGGGCTATCTCCGCGAGGACCTCGATCTGCGAGTCGCCCAGAACATGTTGCTCGGCGCACTGCACGCGATCTCGTTCTCGTGGAAGCCGTCGCGCACGCCGCCCGTGGACGTCGTGGTGGCGAGCGCCCAGCGAATGCTGCTATCCGGGCTGGCGGCCGAGCATCGCTCGTGGGAACTGGCTGGAGCGAACAGGGTGACGTCGCTGACTTCGTAAGATCTGGCGTAGTGACGTCAGACCACGCACCTTCAGGGCCACTGCACGGCATACGGGTCGTGGAACTCGCCTCCGTGGTGATGGCGCCCTACGCCGGCCAGATGCTGGGCGATCTCGGTGCCGACGTCATCAAGGTCGAACACGGCCCGCTCGATAGCAGTCGAATGATGGGGGGCGGCACGACGCGAGGCCTCTCGGGCGTAGCGCTCAATCTTCATCGCAACAAACGGTCCATTGCCCTTGACGTGAAATCGCCCGCGGGCGCAAAGATCCTTCGCACGCTGCTCGCCACGGCCGACGTGTTTCTCACGAATCTTCGCCCGGCCCCGCTGGCCCGCCTCGGACTTCGCTACGAAGATCTCGCCGAGTCATTGCCCCGACTGGTCTACTGCGAGTCGCACGGCTTCGCCTCCGGGACGAGCGAAGAGAATGCGCCCGCCTACGACGACATTGTTCAGGCCCTCACCGGGCTGCCCTCCCTCAATCACGATGTGCTCGGCCTCACCGCGTTTTTGCCGTCACTCATTGGCGACAAGATCACGGGCGTGATGATCTCCAATGCCGTCCTCGCGGCCCTGGTGCACCGCGAGCGAACCGGTGAAGGGCAAAAGGTGGAGGTCCCGATGTTCGACACGGTGCTGTCCTTCAATCTGGTCGAACACTTGGCGGGGGCGGCGATCCCCGGATCACGCGCAGGATACAGCCGCATCATGTCACGTCACCGAGGACCGCATCAGACCTCGGATGGGTATGTCGCGATCATGCCCTACACCGACGACCACTGGAGGGCGCTGTTCGAGGCAGTTGATCGCATGGACATGATGGAGCGGCCGTGGTTTGCCGAGCATGGCGCGCGTCTAAAGGACGCCGACCGCGTCTTTCAGGACCTCGCGTCGATTGTCATCGAGCGCACCACCGCGGAGTGGCTCGAGCTGTGCGCTCGCCTCGCGATACCCGCGGCGCCCGTGCCCACGATCGACGAGATCGTGGAGGATCCCGCCCTGCACCGTGGCGTCTTGCGCGAAGAGACCCACCCGATCGTCGGCTCATATCGCCATATCGAGTCGCCCATGAAGTTTTCCTCTACGCCGACGTCCCTGCGTCGACCAGCGCCACTCGTGGGCGAGCAGACGATGGAGATCCTCGCTGAGCTCGGGTTCTCTGCAGCCGAGATCGATGCGCTGCTCGAGCAGGACGAGACGCCAGCCTCCGAGTGACGACGCCCGTCGTTAAACTTCGCGCATGTTGATCGACGGTTGGCTGAATTTCGACGCCGACGACATCGGCACGCGTGCTCGCGAGCTCGAAGACGCGGGATTCGACGGAGCGTGGGCGCCCGAGGTGGGTCACGACCCGCTCCTCATCCTTTCGAGCGCAGCGCCCGCCACCTCTCGACTCCAACTCGGGACCGGCATCATCGTGGCGTTCGGTCGCAGTCCCATGATCACGGCCACGATGGCCAATGACGTGCAGCTTCTGTCGCACGGGCGCTTACTGCTGGGCTTGGGATCCCAGATCAAGCCGCATATCGAAAAGCGATATTCAATGCCGTGGTCGCACCCGGCAGCGCGAATGCGCGAATACGTCTTGGCGATGAGGGCGATTTGGGCGAGTTGGAACGAAGGAGAGCGACTGTTCTTTCGCGGTGAGTTCTACCGTCACACGCTGATGACGCCCTTCTTCAGCCCCACGCCCCATGAGTATGGACCGCCCAAGATCTTTCTCGCTGCCGTGGGAGAGATGATGACCGAAGTTGCGGGTGAAGTGGCCGACGGCCTCCTGGTCCACCCCTTTACGACCGAGCGCTACCTGCGTGAGGTCACACTGCCGGCGCTCGATCGAGGCCTCGCTAAGGTCAATCGAGATCGCTCCACCTTTCAAGTGGCATTTTCGGGCATGGTCGTTACGGGCGACTCCGACGGGGAACGACGGGCGGCCCGAAGCGAGGTGCGCAAGCAGATCGCCTTTTACGGATCAACCCCTGCGTACCGCGGCGTGCTCGATCTTCACGGGTGGGGCGACCTACAGCCGCGCCTCAACGAGCTCTCGCGCGTGGGCGAGTGGGACGCGATGGCCGAGCTCATCGACGACGAAGTGCTGGACGCGTTCAGCGTCGTCGCCCCGCTTGAGGAGGTCGCCACGCGAGTGTCAGAACGCTTCACGGGAGCGATCGACCGCTTCAGCCTCTACCAAAGCGAGACCCTGGGCCGCGAGTCGTCACTCGAGATCATGAGGAGCCTGCGTCGCGGCTGAGTAGGGCCTGGCGTCGAGCTCGCCGGTCGACGACACTTTAAGGTGGAGACCGGGAGGCCCCATGAAACGAATCACGCACTGGATAGATGGCAAGCCCTTCGTGGGCGACGCAGAGCGCCACGGAAAGGTCTTTAATCCCGCAACGGGCGTGCAGAGCGGCGAGGTCGACTTCGCGTCGGTAGAAGACGTCGACGCCGCGGTCGCGGCAGCCAAGTCGGCCTTCCCGGAGTGGCGCGCCACCTCACTCGCCAGGCGCACGGCCGCCCTCTTCGCATTGCGCGAGCTGCTGATAGCCCACTCGAGTGACTTAGCTGACCTTATTGTCAGTGAGCACGGCAAGGTGAAGAGTGACGCCGCCGGTGAAGTAGCGCGCGGGCTCGAAGTCGTCGAGTTCGCCTGCAGTATTGCCCAGCTGATGAAAGGCGAGTTCACCGAGAACGCCTCGACGGGGGTCAACGTCCACTCGGTGCGCCAGCCTCTTGGCGTGGTCGCGGGTATCACTCCGTTCAACTTTCCCGCGATGGTGCCGATGTGGATGTTTCCGCTCGCCATTGCGACCGGGAACACTTTTGTGCTGAAGCCTTCGGAGAAGGATCCGTCGGCCTCGATGCTGCTCGCCGAATTGGTGGCAGAAGCGGGCGTACCCAACGGTGTCTTCAACGTCGTCCAAGGAGACCGCACGGCGGTTGACCGGATTCTTACGCACCCGGACATCGCGGCCGTGAGCTTCGTCGGCTCCACCGCCATCGCTCGCTATATCTACGAGACCGCTGCTCGCGAAGGCAAGCGCGTCCAGGCGCTCGGTGGCGCGAAGAACCACATGGTCGTCCTTCCCGATGCCGACCTCGCCGACGCGGCGGATGCCGCCGTCAGCGCAGGCTTTGGATCCGCGGGTGAGCGTTGCATGGCGGCGTCGGTCTTGGTCGCCGTTGGCGGGTGCGGTGACGAGTTGGTCGAGCGCATTCGCGAACGCGTCAGCCGTTTGACAGTGGGGCCGGGAACGGACGCCGCGTCCGAGATGGGTCCACTCGTCACGTCCGAGCACCGCGACAAGGTCGCGTCATATCTCGGCATTGGCGAACGCGAAGGGGCGAAGATCGCGATCGACGGTCGCGACCACGACGTCAGCGGAGATCCCGGTGGGTACTGGCTTGGACCGTGCCTCATCGACAACGTGACCGAGGACATGAAGGTCTACACCGACGAGATTTTCGGACCCGTTCTCTCCCTCGTGCGCGTCGAGAGTTTGGACGACGCCATTGGCTTGATTGAGCGCAATGGTTACGGCAACGGGGCAGCCATCTTCACCGGTGACGGGGGAGCGGCCCAGCACTTCGAGACAGAAGTGGAAGCGGGCATGGTCGGCATCAACGTGGCTATCCCTGTCCCGGTCGCGTATTACTCGTTCGGCGGATGGAATAGCTCACTGTTCGGTGACCTGCACGTCTACGGACCCGATGGCGTCCGGTTCTACACCAAGGGCAAGGCCGTGACCAGTCGCTGGGCGAACATAGGACAGCACCACGCTTCGCTGAGCTTTCCGACTTCAACGCCCACCGATCGAGCGAAGGCGGAAGGCAAGTAGGCCCAGTGTTGCTCGTAGTGCCCCTCAACCTCTGTTCCGTGACGCCTCATTAGCGACGTCACTCGACGCTCGACCCTTGGCCTCAGTGCCTCGGCGCTCGCCGCGACGCTCTGGGCGTTCGCCGGGATCTTCGCCGCGCTGACGTTCGCGTCGGGGATGCTCAGCGCGTTCTATCGACTCTGGCTCGGCGCAGCGCTGCTTACCATCCTCACCTACGCCGTGGGACAGCGCCTCAGCTGGTCGACGCTGCGCCATACCTGGCTCGGTGGCGTCTTCCTCGCGGGCGACATGATGATGTTTTACAGCGCGGTGCGCCTTACGAGCATCGTCGACGTCACGGTGATCGGCGCGTTCCAACCCGCGCTGGTGCTGATCGCGGCGCGCAAGATGTTCGACGAGCGACTCGGGCGCTGGGACGTCTTTTGGATCATCATCGCCATGGGGGGCGTGACCATCGCCGTGCTCGGACCCAGCCCCGCGCAACACCATCGCCTGCTCGGGGATCTGCTGTCGGTCGGTGCGCTCGTGAGTTTTTCTGCCTATTGGCTTGTCTCCAAGCGGGCTCGCGAAAAGACCCAGGCGTTGGAGTACACGGCCGGCGTGACGATCACTGCCGCCATCGTGACGGGCATCGTGGTCGTCGCCTCGGGTCAGGCGCTGGGTCGAGTTCATCTCATGGACTGGGTCTGGTTCTTGCTCTTGGCGCTCGTTCCAGGATCGGGCCACTTTCTCATGAACTGGGCCCACCGTTATGTCGACGCGTCGGTGTCATCGGCCATTAGCTGCCTTGCCCCCTTGGTGGCGGCGATCGTCGCCATTCCCATCCTCGGGCAGTCCCTGTCCGGGTTGCAGATTCTGGGGGAGCTGATCGGACTGGCGGCGATCGCGGTGGTCGCGGCGCGCAACCGGCAACCAGCGGAGCCCCCCTACGAATCGACGAGCTCAGCTGACTAGATCCGCGTCCTCGACGTCGATGTCGTCAACGACCTCGCGAAGCCGCTGCATCAGTCGTTCGCACTCGGACATCATCTTGTCGTCGATGCCGTGGCCTACCGGACCGCGCATCGTGGCAGCGTCGATGATGCCTTGGTCGACCAGCAGGTGCTTTTCGATCGCGACGTAGCTGTCGAGACTCGTCTGCACGGACACCATGAGAGCGAGAGGCCCCGCTATCTCATAGGCACGATCGAAGTCGTTCTCGACCAGCGCGCTCCATAGAGAGACGAGCGCCCAGACGAGGTCGGCGGCCGGCATCGTGCCCACGACGCCCCGTCGGAAGCTGTCGACCAAGTGGAGACCACCGGTGCCTTCGAAGACGAGCGCCCGCCCGTCGGTGGCGTCCAGAAGCTCACTCAGTCGCGGGCCAATGGGTGGCGCTTCGGGCTTGAACATGCAGCGGTCGCCGAGCTCACGGTGAAGGCGCGCTTGGAGCGCGATCGAGAGCGACGCGCCGACGTAACCGCTGGCGTCTTGAATGATGACCGGCAGGTCCACGCTTTCGGCGATCGACATGAAGTGCCCGAACAGCTCCTCGTCGTCTGCGCGATGCATCGCGGGTGGGGTCACCATCACGGCGCTGGCGCCGACCAACTGAGCGTGGCGGGCGTGGGTGAGGGCGACCTTTGTGGATTCGGCGCCCACGGAGATGACGGTCGTGCCTCGGGTGCCGACGTACTCGCACACCGCTGCAGCTACCGAGTCGCGCTCGTAGGACGAGAGGCGCAAGATCTCAGACACCATGGCAAAAACCACGCCGTCGGCCTCCTCGTCGAGGAGCCAGTTGATCTCGCGTCGGAGCTGCCCGAAGTCGACCTCGCCGTGTTGATCGAAGGGCGTCTGAAAGACCGGCAGGACCCCCGACACGCCGGCTCGGGCCATGCGGCTTTCGAATGCATTGAATTCAGTCATCTCGCCTCGTCATCGTTTCCGTCTCGCCCACCCATACTGGCTTAGGTTGGGCCGCGCCACGGTACCTTGACACAAGGAGTTCACCAAAATGCGAGGTGGTGTGTGATGGACGAGCCGGACGAGAAGATCAGAGTCGAGAAGCCCGAAACCTACGCGGTGGGCTGGCCCGCCATCAGACAGTCGATTCGATACGGCGCGGACGAGATGGGCATTCGGCGAGGTATCAAGACGCTCCTCAAGGTGAACCACGTGGACGGGTTCGACTGTCCGAGCTGCGCGTGGCCCGACCCTGCATCCCAAAGACCGAAAGATGGCCGAGTTCTGCGAAAATGGCGCGAAAGCGACGTCGTGGGAGGCGACCACCGATCGCGTCACGCGAGAGTTCTTCGCTACCCACGCCGTGAGCGACCTCTTGCACGACGACGCGCACACACTCGAACACCACGGCCGGCTCACGGAGCCCATGTACCTCGCACCCGGTGCGGATCACTACGCCCCGATCAGTTGGGATGACGCCTTCACGCTGATCGCAGATCGCCTCCGGGCGCTCCCCACACCGAACCATGCGGCTTTCTACACGAGCGGACGAGCGAGCAACGAGGCCGCGTTCGTCTACCAGCTGCTGGCCCGTCGATTCGGGACCAACAACTTGCCCGACTGTTCGAACATGTGCCACGAATCGAGCGGGACGGCGCTTACTCGAGGTCATCGGCGTGGGCAAGGGCACCGTCGACCTCGATGACATCACCGACTACGCGGATCTCATCGTGATCGTTGGTCAGAACCCTGGCACCAACCATCCCCGCATGCTCACGGCCCTCGAACACGCGAAGAAGCGCGGGTGCCCGCATCATCTCCGCTAATCCGCTTGCCCGAGGCGGGACTCATCCGCTTCAAGAACCCTCAAACGCCCAAGGGACTGCTCGGGCAGCGGGACCAAGTTGAGCGATCGACACCTGGCGGTGCGCCTTAACGGCGACATCGCCTGTTCGCCGGCGTCAACAAGGCGCTGCTCGCTCGCGAGGACGCGCGCCGCGGCACCGTCTTCGATCGCGGATTCATCGAGACCTACTGCGACGGCTTCGATGAGGTGTGCTGCGCCTGGCGCGCGCTTGACTGGTCGACGATCGAGTCTCAAAGCGGCCTCACGAGAGCGGAGATCGAGGGATTCGCCGACGACGTCATCGCCGCCAAGAGCGTGATCGTGCTGCTGGGCGATGGGGCTCACCCAGCACCGCAACGCGGTCGCCACGATCCGGGAGATCGTCAACTTCCTGCTGCTGCGCGGCAACATCGGCCGGCCGGGCGCCGGCCCGTCCCCGGTTCGCGGTCACAGCAACGTGCAGGGCGACCGCACGATGGGCATCTGGGAGAAGATGCCCGACGCGTTCCTCGACACGCTGCGCGACGAGTTCGGTTTCGAACCCGCCGCGCGAGCACGGCTTTGACACCGTCGACACGATCCGCGCCATGCGCGACGGCCGGATCGACGTGTTCTTCGCCCTCGGGCGGCAACTTCGTCTCGGCGACCCCCGACACCGAGCTCACCGAGGCGGCGCTGCGCAGCTGTGCCGCTGACGGTCCACGTCGCGACGAAGCTCAACCGCTCGCACCTCGTCCACGGGGAGGAGGCGCTGCTCCTGCCGTGCCTCGGCCGCACCGAGCGCGACGTCGCAAGCACGGCGGCGAGCAGTTCGTCACGGTCGAGGACTCGATGAGCATGGTGCACGCCTCGCACGGGCGTCTCGAGCCCGGCTCGCCGGACCTGCGCAGCGAGGTGGCCATCGTCGCCGGCTCGGCCGACGCGCTCTTCGGTGAGGACGTCGGCTGGACGTGGCATGGGCCGACGACTACGCCGTCATCCGCGAGCGCATCGAGCGCGTCGTGCCCGGCTTCGAGGACTTCGAAGCGCGCGTGCGCGCGAGCCGGGCGGGCTTCATGCTTCCCGCGCGCCGCCACGGGACTCGCGCACGTTCCCGACCGCGACCGGGACAGGCCCGCTTCACGGTGCAACCCGCCTGACGCCGTCGCGGCGCCGCCCGGGCCACCTGCTGCTCCAGACGCTCCGCTCCCACGATCAGTTCAACACGACGATCTACGGCCTCGACGACCGCTACCGCGGCATCCACGGCGGGCGTCGCGTGGTCTTCGTCAACCGGACGACATGGCCGAGCGCGGCCTGCGCGATGGCGACCTCGTCGACCTCGTCGGCGTCTAGGCCGACGGCGAGCGGCGCGCCGAGAGGCTTCCGCGTCGTGGCGTATCGACTGCCGCGGGGCTGCGCCGCGACGTATTTCCCCGAGGCCAACGTGCTCGTGCCCGCTGGACTCCACGGCGATCGGGAGCAACACGCCGACGTCGAAGTCGATCGTGGTGCGGGTCGAGAGGTCGCTTGAGTCGTCGCGCCGTAAGCTCGGACCGCGTCTGCTGATGCGCTCGGGCCGGCGTAGACGACCATCGAGGGGTCGAAGGAACCCGACCAGGGTCAGCCCGACTCCTCGGCCAAATCGGCGGCGAGCGATGACGGCGCCGACACGGCACAACAGGGCGGGGACCCCGGCCATGCCGGCCTTCTGCACGAACTCGAAGGACGCGCGGCCCGAGACGAGCAGGATCGTCCCACGAAGGGGCAATCGTCCTCCTCGCAGGGCCCAGCCGATCACCTTGTCGACGGCGTTATGGCGACCAACGTCCTCGCGCAGGGCGAGCAGTCGCCCGCGTGCCGTCGAAGAGGGCCGGCGGCGTGGAGCCCGCCCGTCGTCGTCGAAGACCTCTGCGCTTCGCGCAGGCGTGCGGGGAGGGTCGCGAGAACGCCGGGTGAGAGCCGCACGGGTCCGCGTGGACGTCGAAGGTCGAGCGCGTGCGCACGGCGTCGATGGACGCCTTGCCGCAGAGCCCGCAGGAGCTCGTCGTGAAGAAGCCCGGCACGCGTCTCGTCGGGGGGTGCGACACCCGCGGCCAAGCGACAGGTCGAGGACGTTGAACTCGTTCATGCCGTCGTCGCCCTCCGGCGCAGTAGCGCATGGCCACAACTCCTCGGTGCGTGATGATCACGCCTTCGCTCACGAGGAATCCGGCGGCAAGATCGAAGTCGGCGCCGGGCGTCCGCATGGTGACCGCGAGCGACGTGCCGCCGACGCGAAGTTCGAGTGGCTCTTCGCCCGCCAAGGTGTCTCGTCGGTGCGTCGACGGCTCTCCGACGGTGACTCGAAGCACGTCTCGCTGGGGTGTAATGCGGCTCACTTCGTCCTCATGTTCTCGGGCAGAATCGGCCGAGCGACCGAACAGATCTGAGCATAACGATGGTGGGTCGGTGCCTTACGGGCAACGGTCTCGAGTCAGCCGTAGGATGCGTCGATGGCAACGTCCGCAACAGAATGGCTCGCCGCTTTTAGCAACGCGCTCGGCGTTGAGGCGCCTAGCGAAGAAGAGGTCAACGAGATATTGGCGTTGGCTGGTATCGCCGCCCATTCGTCAGAGCGAACGGCGGCCCCGGTGGCGTGCTGGCTGGCCGCGCGGGCCGGACGAGAGTTGAGCGAAGCTCGACAACTGGCTGAAGGATTGGCTGAGGGCTCGAGCGGAGAGTCGGACTAGGCGTCGAGCCCGAGACGACGCGCGTCGTCGGGGCTATCCACGTCGGTGAATTCGACTTCGTTGACGTAAGCGCGCCAATCTGACTCATCGAGCAAGACGACGTCCGGTTGGCTCACCAGATGCCGCAGCGATCGGGCACCGCCGGCCGCTAGATCACGAGCACCGTCGAGATCACGTCGTCCCCACTTCGCACAGAGCGGTTGGGGCATGCCCCGCACGATCGGCACCACGGAGCCGGGCGCCTCCCAGTCGCAGAGCAGCGTGAGCAACGTGGCACTGAGGAGTGGGAGATCGCAGGCGACGACGAGTGCCGCCCCGTCGCAACCCCGCTCTCGCAGGACTCGACGGCCTTCAGCGATCGCGACGAGCGGACCTTCACCCGGTGGTTCCTCTCTCGTTGAGGCGAGACCCGACACGCCGGGTCCTACCTCGATCGCCGTGTCCACCACTCGAAGGAGCAGCGTCGCCGTGCGCTCGGCGAGTGTGACCCCGTCCACGACGAGGCCCGATTTGTCGCGACCCATGCGTCGGCTCGCGCCTCCGGTGAGCAACACGGCGGCGACTGACGATGAGGGCACGCGCATGTGCTCATCGTACAAAGCAGTGGCGTGCGCGATTCCTCGCTGCTTCCTTTAATGCCAGGGCATCGGCGACGGACGGCGTAGTGGACTGAACGGCTGTATCTCCGCGGGCGTGTCGCCCGTGGCGATCTCTCGTGCGAGCAACGCACCAGTCACTGGCCCGAGAGTTATTCCCCACATGCCGTGGCCGCCCGCGACGTATACACCGGGTGTTGAGGTTCGTCCGATGAGCGGCATGCCATCGGTCGTGAGAGGGCGCGGACCCACCCAGTCGTCGCTGCGCCCGTCCCACTCGACCCCCTTGATAAGAGGCTTCAGCGTCTTGATCATGGACTTGATGCGCGCGTTCGCTAACGGGGCGTCGGGATCGGTGAACTCCATGACACCCACCACACGCACGCGATCACCGGCGGGCGTCAGCGCCAGGCGCGTCGCTGGAAAGTGAAGGGGGTGGGCAAGTGGAGCGTCGACCGGCAGGGTGAAGCTGTAGCCGCGCCCCGCGTAGACCGGGACACCCACACCATGGGATGAGGCAAGTCGGCTGAGCCACGCGCCGTTGGCGACGACTACCGCATCGGCTCGGAACTCACGGTCTTTGGTGTGAGCGACGACGGCGTTCCCATTGCGCTCCACGCTGTCGATCTGCGCATCCTCGATGATCTCGCCGCCACGAGCGCGCACGCTGTTGGCGAGCGCCTCAACGTAGGGCAACGGCGTGACGTATCGCTGACCGCGAAGGAGCACCCCGAAGGTGATCGCCGGGGAAAGGTGTGGCTCGAGCGTTCGTACCTGCTCACCGGTGAGCAGCTCGATGTCGAGAGACTGACCGACCCCGACGACCCCATTGAACTCTTCGAGCAGCCCCGTCGCTTCGCCCGAGTGGGCGAAGCCGGAAATGAGATCGGCCTGGACGGATACTGCGGCGACGCCGCCTTCGTGTTGGGCGTCGTAAGCGGCCAGCGCGCCTTCATTCAGTGGTCGATAAGCCGCCATGGAACGACGCCACGATGCGCCGGTGCAGTGAGCGAGTAGCCCCGCCAGGAACTTTGCTCGCTCGGCGTCGCCTCGCACGGGGAGCGACAAGGGAGAACGGGGATCCAGCACGGCACGCAGCCCGTACCGCAGCAATCGAGGCTCAGGCAGAGGGACGCTATGGGCCGGGCTGACGTACCCGGCATTTCCGGCGGAGGCCCCCGAAGCTTCGCGACGCCGGTCGACGACCTGGACGCTCACACCATGATTTTGCAGCGACCACGCGCAGGAAAGCCCGACGATGCCCGCGCCGATGATGACAACGTGCCTGGGCGGTGTGAACATGGTTGATGACGCCGAGTCGCTCATTCGCTCAGTTTATGAGCGCGATGTGAAGCCACCATTCGATCGCGTCGAGCCCGATGGCAAGTCGTTATCCAAATGAGACGGCGGCGGTGAGCAACGCTCCCGCATCCGTCGTGGGTTCGCCAATCAGTGCCACCGCCATTGCCGAATACGCACCTATCTCTTCGCCGAGTAATGAAGGCCGGATCGAGCATTCCTCGAGCGACGGTGCAAGCGTCTCCTGGCGCAACTTCGCGTACATCGAGGGCTCGAGGCGATGACGCTGACGCTCGAAGATGCCGCCGATCACGATGACGTCGGGACTGAGCACGTCGATCAGCAGAGAGAGGCCGGCGCCGAGTCGTTCTCCAACGGATGACCACATCTCCAGCGCCCTCGGGTTGCCCGCGTCAGCGAACGCACGAGCTGCTGGGCCGTTGCGTGTTCGAGCTCGCGCCACGCCGGGTCGCTCTGGCCCGGATCTTTAGCGAGCTGTTCTCGGGCTGTTGCTTGTGTCCATCTCGCGATTCCCGCGCCGCTGCAAAAGCCCTCGAATGAACCTTCTTTTCCGTAGCCCGAAGGACCGAATTCTGCGAGGCGCCAGTGACCGATCTCTCCGGCCAATCCGCTCGCTCCTTCGTGCAGGCGCCTATTCAAGATGAGACCTGCCCCGAAGCCGGTGCCCATAGTGATGAAGACGGCAGTGTCGGCTCCCGCCGCACTGCCCCAGATCCACTCGGCGAGTGCGCCCGCGTTCGCGTCGTTCATTAGCCGTACTGGCACCGCGAATCGATCGGCGAACGGAGAGATGACGTCCACGCGATCCCAGTCAGCGAGGTTTGGCGGCGAAAGTACCAAGCCCGCGGATTCATCGAGTGGGCCTCCGCACGCGAGCCCGATGCCACCAAGTTCGACATCATCGTTGTCGCTGAGTTCGCTGTGGAGCGTATCGATGAGGGCCTGGATCGTCTCCGAAGAAGTTGGTGGCGTCGGAAACGTAATAGTCGCTCTCCATTCCACGGCCTGCGCGTTCGCAATGCCCAGGGCCGCGGTGCATTTCGTCCCGCCGATGGCGAGTGCCCCATAAGCCCTCATCATCGCGCGTATCGCTCGGCCTCGATCGCGAGGCAAATTGCGTGGTACGTCAACTGATGGGCGTGCTGGATCGTGGGTGTGCTGTCGCCGGGCAGACGAACCACGACATCACAGAGTTGCGACATGGCGCTCTCGTGGGGTCCCGTAAATCCAAGGGTGCGCATGCCGAGGGCTTTGGCGGTGCCAGCGCCAGCACGACGTTCGTCGAACTGCCCGACGTGCTGAGGCCCCACAGGACGTCACCCGCGCGACCGTACGCCATGACCTGTTGGGCAAAGATCAGATCGCCACCCTGATCGTTGGCGATCGCGGTGAGCAGCGCGGCTTGACTCACGAGGGGAAGCACCGGCAACCCTTCTTGAAGGTGCTCGCCTAGGTAGCCGTCGTCACCGGCGCGTCGCAACGCATCTCGCTGCTGTGGGGAGAGTGGTCGTGCAAGTGCGCAGGGCTTCGCGAGTTCACCCGCGATGTGTTCGCTATCCGCCGCACTGCCCCCATTGCCGCACACCAACGTTTGACCACCCGAGTTAAAGCTGTTGATCAGGAGAGTCGTTGCATCCTTGATGGCCGGGCGCAAGGTCGTTAGCGAGGGATTGGCTTGATAGAAATCACGCCAAATCTCATCCGCCTTAGAGGTGCTGCTGTCGTGGTCCATGGCAATCCGATCTTGAAAGGGAGGTGAGAGATTCCATCGAGGCGCATCTCTACGATGAAGTCGACCATCTGTTGCATCGTTCTTCATTGATGCGACGGGATCCATTATGCCGCTCGAGCGCTATCGGTCTCCCGCCTCGATCGAGGCCCACGCGTTCGCGTGATGCGCCAACGGCGAGGATTGTCGATACGTATGCGTGGCCGGCCGGTGGCGCACTGGTGATGAATGCGTGCGGCCTCGAAGACCGGTGCGGTATCTGCGCCTGCTCGAAGGTCGTCGTGGACCCCGCTCGTGCCGTAGGCGTCCATCAGACCAGCGCGATACGCAACATCAGAGAACCGCCATTCTTTACACAGGCGATGGATGGACTCAACTGCCGGTGTACCGATGAGGGGTTAGCGGGAGGCTCGTTTTAGGCTCCCGGGGCGGGCGAGGGCTCAAAAATTTCCAGCAGGGGTAACGATCTTGACGCAAAATTCGGGCTGTTATCAGCAACAATCCCCTTTTGCTAAGAATTCAACACCTGATGCAATTCATCAACAAGCAGTGTTAACATTCCGAAACTGAGGGATTACGGTCCCGTGAAAATATCCCGGCAACCAGTTCGGTTCGTCGCATAAAGGGGGAAGTAAAAGAATGTTGAAGCAAAAGTTGTTCCGGCTGGGCGTGCCCATGCTGGCAGCAGGAATGGTGGCCTTCGGCGTCGCGGGATCAGCTGGCGGTGCCGCGCTGAATCCGGGACAAGCCAACAAGGTCTCCAACGGCTACTTGAGTGCGCTCAAGTACGACGCGGCGTTGCACAAGTTGCTGCCGGCGTCGATCAAATCCAAGGGTTACATCTTGGTTGGTGCGCAGATGGAAAATGCACCGGACGATTTCTTCTCCGGGTCGTCTCAGTCGGCAGTTGGCTTTGAAGTCAACATGGCGAAGGGAATCGGCAAAGTGCTTGGTGTGAAGATCAAGTACCTGCAGCTTCCGAACTGGGACTCAATCGTTCCTTCTGTGCAGGACGGTCGCGTCAACATGTCGATGACCGCCATGAATGACACGACAGCGCGTCAGCAGTTGATCAACTTCATCGACTACCTGACCGACGGCGTGGGCATCCTCGTCAAGGCGGGCAACCCGGAGAACATCACCGGTCCGTCTGGACTCTGTGGCAAGAACGTCACCGACGTTGCCGGCACCACGCAAGAGGCGTACCTCGATTCGCTGAACGCAGCGGGCGGAATCTGTGCGTCGAATCAAATCACTG
The DNA here is from genome assembly GCA_963848345.1 of uncultured Acidimicrobiaceae bacterium. Classification (GTDB taxonomy): domain Bacteria; phylum Actinomycetota; class Acidimicrobiia; order Acidimicrobiales; family RAAP-2; genus RAAP-2. The sequence continues at coordinate 469,919 of CAWKDF010000001.1, forward strand.
AAGTCATTGCGCCGAGCACCGCTCAGGAGATCATCAACCTGACGACGGGCCGAGCGGACGCGATCTTGAACGACAACATCACTGACGCCTACGACCAGCAGACCAACCCGGCCGTGTACTCGGTTCCTTACAAGCCGATTGACCCGGGTCCCTACGGCATCGGCTTCGCGAAGACCAGCGGCAGCCTTGAGAAGGCTGTCCAGGGCGCAATGCTGAAGTTGATGGCGGGCGGATCTAGCAGCGTCTACATGAAGATTTTGACGGCGTGGAATGTCGCATCGGTTGCCATTCCGTACCCGACGATCAACGGCTGCAGCACCACCTATGCGGCGGACTGCAACGCGTAGTTAGAGCACCAGAGACCTTGTACCTGTAGATCCAGATAAGTTTCCCAACCGTGACTGAATTGACAAATTCGCAAGGTCTCAGCGGCGAGATAGCCATCGTCCCCCTCCGTAAGTGGGGGCGATGGCTATCGGCCGCGGTCATAGTCGTACTCTTCGGTCTCCTCATCTTCGCGTTGAGCCACGCGGCCATCAAGTGGGGGGACATTCCGAAGTTCTTCACCTACAGCACCATGATCAAGGGCCTCTGGGGTACCGCTCTCCTGGCCATCTGTTGCCAGGCACTCGGCATTGTGTTGGGCGTCATCGTGGCAATTCTTCGGGCATCGAAGAACCCCGTCATGTCATGGTGCGCCTGGCTGTACATCTATATCTTCCGGGGCATTCCGACACTGCTCCAACTGTTCATTTGGTTCAATCTCGGTCTCGCCTTCAAGACCATCGGCTTTCCGGGGATCTTTAGTGATCCCACGATCTCGATCATGACGCCGTTCGTCGCCGCACTGTTGGGACTCGGCCTTAACGAGAGCGCCTACTACGCCGAAATCGTTCGCGCTGGTTTCAACAGCATCGACCACGGTCAAGTCGAAGCGGCGAAATCAATCGGCATGACGCCGACGAAGACCATGCGACGCGTTATCTTGCCCCAAGCGATGCGCGTGATCATTCCGCCCACGGGCAACGACTTCATCAACATGATCAAAGCCACGTCGCTTGCTTCGGTGATCTCCTATCACGAGCTCCTGCTCTCGGCGGGGAATATCTACGCCGCCAACTTTGAGATCATGGAGGCGCTCATGGCAGCGGCTCTGTGGTACATGGTGCTGGTCTCGATCGCGAGCATCGGCCAGTACTACATCGAAAAGCGATTCGGATCCGACCGCTCGAACCCGTCGTCAATGACCCTCGGCGGCTCGTTGCGTTCGTCGATGGGTCTGGGTGGACTCTTCAGGCGCTTCGGAATGGGTCGGTCGCCACAAGAGGTCTTGATCGAAAGCGAGGGGCGTCGTGTCTAATGGGAACACTCCTCTCGTGCGTGCGGTCAATGTGCACAAGCAGTACGGTCAACTCGAAGTGTTGAAAGGAATCGACCTCGAGGTCAATGCGGGTCAGGTCGTATGCCTGCTCGGTCCTTCCGGCGGGGGCAAGAGCACTTTCCTTCGTTGCCTGAATCATCTTGAACGAATCGATCGCGGTCAGATATGGGTCGACGACACACCCGTGGGATACCGGCTCGCAAACGGAAAGTTCTACGAGCTCCGCGAGCGCGAGGCAGCCAAGCAGCGCACGCACATCGGTATGGTCTTCCAGCGTTTCAATCTGTTTTCGAATCGGACGGCGCTCGAGAACGTCGTAGAGGGTCCCATTCAGGTCCTCGGAGTACCCCGAGACCACGCGTACGATCGCGCACAGCAGCTGCTCGACCAGGTCGGTCTGAAGGACTGGTCCAATCGCTATCCGGCACAGCTTTCGGGTGGCCAGCAGCAGCGCGTGGCGATCGCACGATCGCTCGCGATGAATCCCAAGCTGATGTTGTTTGACGAACCCACGAGCGCGCTCGACCCCGAGCTGGTCGGTGAGGTGCTGGGGGTCATGCGTGACCTTGCCGCCGAGGGCATGACCATGGTCGTCGTGACGCACGAGGTCGGTTTCGCGCGCGAAGTCGGCGACAAGGCTGTCTTCATGTTCGACGGCGTCATCGTTGAGCAAGGTGACCCTGCTGAGGTGTTCAAGGCACCCAAGCATCAGCGCACTCAGCAGTTCCTTTCAAAGGTTCTCTAATAATGCCCCGCATGACATTCGACGAGTATCGTTCGCACTTCAGCGAGGCTCCCGGCTTCCTCGACTTCGCTCGCTGGGGTCCTCCTTCGGATCTGGTGGCCCACAACGCGCTCGCTTCGCTCGCGGCTCTTTCGAACGACGTCCCCGACGTCGAGTCGATGCAGTCGTATCAGCGCGACGCACTGTCCATGGCGGCCCGGATGACGGGCCGCGAGAGCGCAGATTCAGTGGTGTTTGCGTCGTCTACGAGCGCGGGCCTCTTCCAGTTGGCCTTCTCCGTCCCGGGTGGTTCCGAGGCCGAAATTCTTGTGTCGCCCAAGGAGTTTCCCGCCAACGTGTATCCGTGGGTGCGATCTGAGCAGCGAGGGGGACCTCGAGTCTCGTGGCTGGACACGACTGACGGCCGGGTGACGCCTGACGCAGTCGCTAGCGCGCTGAGTCCTTCGACCGTGGCGCTCGCCGTCAGCGCCGTTGACTTTCGCACCGGCTATCGCGCAGACCTCGCCGGCCTACGAGCGGTGCTCGGTGATCGACTCTTGCTTGTCGACGGCATTCAGGGATTTGGCGCGTGCGACCTTGACTGGTCGCACTGCGATGCGGTCGTGGTCGGCGGCCAGAAGTGGGTGCGATCGAGCTGGGGTACGGGATTCATCAGCCTCTCACCGCGAGGTCAGGACCGGCTCGGGAGTGGTCTCAGCGGGTTTTCGGGGGTGGAGAACCCCACGTTGTACGACAACTCACTTCACGAGATCTTGACGACTGCCGGTCGACTGGCGATGACCAATCCCGACCTCGTCGCTGCTTCGTACTTGGCGGCGGGCTTGACGCTGATCGATGGCGTAAGCGTCGCCGCCATCGATCGTGAGATCCAATCGAGGGTAGGGGCGCTCATCGAAGTGATCCATCGTCTGGGCGGGGAGACCATTGTGCCGCTCGCCCCTCCCGAACGCTCTGGAATCGTCTCGTTTCGGCTCCCCAATGCTCCAGCCGATGAGGTCAGCGCCGCACTCACCGAGGCAGGCATCGTGGCGAGCCTTCGCGGCGACTACGTTCGCCTTTCCCCCCATGCCACAACGCCCTTTGCTTCGATCGACGTGGTTGACAAGGCATTGCATTCGCTTTCTCGATAGGCGAATGACCCCCTGCCCCGCAGATCAGAGATTTCCTCGGTTACTGAATATCTCAAACAAATCAGGAAGTCTTCAACAATCAGTGGTAATCTACAAACTGTGGTGGAGATCGATCTGGGACAAGGCATCGAGAAGTCTCCATTTCGCCGTTCATCAGCGTTATTCTCGCCCCATGACGGGAATCCACAAGTGAGCACCACAGCCATATCAGACAATGAAAACGTTCCGACTCGGGTCCCGCAACTGCGGGATTCGCTCAAAACGTTGGGAAGTATTGTTCCGCTGCTGGCTCAAGCGATTGGTCCACAAAGTGAGGTCATTTTGCACGATCTCACGCACTTGCCTAACTCGATAGTCGCTATCGGAGGCAATCTCACCAAACGATCCATCGGCGGGCCTATCAATACGTTCGTGTTGGAGCTCATTCGCCAAGGCACGTCTGAAGATTTCCTCAATTACATGACGCACATGCCCGACGGACGCACCTTCCGCTCATCGACAATTTTTATACAAGATGAATACGGAAAGGCGACGGCGTGCCTCTGCATCAACGTCGATGTCACCGATTTGTTGAAGTTGCGCGACACGCTGACGGTCTTCACCACTCCTGATGCCGTCGATGGCGACGATCAGATGGAGTTCGAGCCGCCCGCGCTCGAGAGTGCGTTTGCCCCGGAGACCTTCCCCATCACCGTCGACGAGGTCATGGTCGAAGCGGTACGCCAAGCCATTGGCGCCATTGGCGTACCAGCCGATCTCATGCAGAAGCGCCACAAGCTGGAGGTCGTGCGCCTGCTCGAGGAACGTGGCCTGTTTCTCATTCGTGACGCGGTGGACTTCGTCGCGACGGCGCTCGGGGTGACCCGCTACACGATCTACAACTATCTCAACGAGTTGAGGCCGGAAGAACCGGTGCCGGGATCGACTCGGAGGCGAGTGAACTCGAAATCGGCAACCGATCTAAGCGACTCCGGAAACTGATGTCACGAAGTATCAACCATCTATTCGAAACCCCCAAGAAAGCGAGCATTCCCGATGGACACCGATTCGGTGAAGAACACAGCGACCCCCGCACCCGTAGGCCCGTACACGCCTGCGGTCATAGTCGAGGGCACGCGTTCCCTGGCCTTCCTTTCGGGTCAGCTTCCGCTTGATCCAGAAACAGGAGAGATAGGACCGAACGACGTCGGCGGTCAAACGCGTGTGGCGCTCACCAACGCGCTGCGGCTCGCGGAACGTCACGGGGCGACGCCCAATGACGTGGTGAAGATCGTGGTCTACACCACGCAACTGCACTTGGTCGACGAGATAAACCGCAATTACATTGACGTGCTCGGAGATTCTCGACCCGCGCGCACGATGGTTGAAGTGAGCATGCTCCCGCGCAACGCCCTGGTCGAGGTCGACCTCATCGCGAGTGTTCCGTCCAGCAATTGATGTAGCAGTACCGCGACGACGACACGAACGCACGAAGGCGAGTAACGATGAACAGCAGTATTCGTACGGGCGAGGGGATCTCGTACCCGGCCGGGCTCGGCCCGCGGGGCCGTTTTCTCTACGGCGACACTGCACCCGGAGCCGCCGTTGCGTGCCAGAGGACTGCTCCTCTTGAGGCCACGGAGATCGACGAGGTCGTGACCCTCATCGCCCTCGGGCGTCGCGAGCGTCGTAGCGTCGAACTCCCCGAGCGCCTGAAGACTCGCGACTGGGGGTCGGTTGAGGCCGTGCTGCTCAAGCTCGACGAGCGGGTAGCACGCCGCGGTGTTGGGTGGAAGATCGGCGCCGCAAGCGACGAAATCAGAAAAGCGGAGGGCCTGCCCAGTCCTTCGCCGGGGCGGATCTACGAAGGAACCGTTTATCCGAGCGGTTCCACACTCCCGCGTGAGCTGTTCATCAATTTTCGAAACGTTGAATGCGAGTTCGCCTTTCAACTTGGTCAGGAGTTCCCGGTCCGCGACGAGCCGTACTCCGAGGCCGACGCTCGTGCGGGCATCGAGTATCTCTTTCCCGCGCTGGAGCTTGGTGACACCGTCTTTCTCGACTGGTACGGCGCGAGCGGCTACTTCGCCTCGTGCCTGGATAATGGTGGCGGGGCCGCCTTTGTCGAGGGTGAAAAAATCGCCGACTGGCCCGACGTTGATTTTGCGCTTGCGGGAATGGACCTCTCGTTGAATGACGTCTACCTCAAATCGGGCAAAGCCAGTGCCGCCATGGGTCATCCCGTCACGAGCCTGACCTGGCTGCTCAATTGGGCTCGCACCCACGGTCGCTCGGTTGGCGCGGGCGAGATCATCAGCACGGGGACGTGCACCGGACACTGCTTTGCCGCTCCCGGAGACACCTTGAAAGCGGACTTCGGAGAGCTCGGGAACGTGGAAGTGACATTCGCATGAAAGGCAATGAAATGACAGCGCAACTACTGAAGGGCACCGTGTCGGTCGTCGCGGGCGGCAGCTCAGGCATCGGACGAGCGGTGGTCGAGCGATTCGCCGAGCATGGCTCGTCGGTCGAATTTCTCGCCGTAGATGAGCGGGGCGTGGCAGACCTCGAAAAGAGCCTTCGCGACAAGGGGTTCGACGTACGTGGTTCGGTGGTCGATGCCTCCGACGAGGAGCAGGTCCGCGCGTTTATGCACGGGGTGTCTGAGCGCCACGCTCGCCTGAACGCTCTCGTGAACTCCCAGGGCATCCAGCGCTACGGCACCGTCGAGACGACGTCCTCAGCAACGTGGGACGACGTCATGAACGTGAACCTGAAGAGCATGTTCTTGATGGCGAAGTACGCGGTTCCGCTTATGCGCAACAGCGGCGGCGGCGCCATCGTGAACGTCTCTTCTGGTCAGGCCGTCGCTTCGCAAGCCAACGTCGTCGCGTACACCGCTACCAAGGGCGCGATCGTCGCCATGACGCGCGCGATGGCGGTTGATCACGCCCGCGACCACATTCGAATCAATTCGGTGTGCCCCGGTTCGGTCGACACGCCGATGCTGCGAGCCTCGGCGCGCGACGTGGATCCCGTGAATCCCGATCGCATCGTTGAAGAGTGGGGATCGATGCATCCGCTGGGTCGCGTGGGCCAGCCGAGTGAAGTCGCGGACGCCATCGTGTTTCTTGCGAGCTCAATGGCCTCATTCGTGACCGGCGCCGACCTTCGCGTGGACGGTGGCGTGTTGGCGAAAGTAGCGATGGAAGCGCCGAGCGTGGCGAGCGACGCTCGCACGCAGGGTTGAAGAGAATAAGAAAGAAGGTCAGTAACAGTGAGTGCCGAGCGCGAGAAGTTTCTGGTTACCGGAGCGGGAGGGTGCATCGGCGCCTGGGCGATCAAGCTGCTGCGTGACGAAGGCGTGGACGTCGTCGCGAGTGATTTGAGCGAGGACCTACGGCGCCTCGAGCTCGTCTCGTACCCCGAAAAGCCTGACGCCGAGTTCGTCGCCCTTGATGTCACGTCCACCGAGGACGTGCAGCGGGTCGTCCACGAGCGCGGCATCACGCACATCATTCATCTTGCCGGACTGCAGTTTCCCTTCTGCGCGGCGAACCCTCCACTCGGCGCACGCGTCAATGTCGGAGGTCTCGTCAACGTCTTTGACGCCATTCGCACGTCCGAACGCCGAATCGGCCTTGCTTACGCGAGCAGCGCCTCGGTGTTTGGGGCGAGTTCGGCCTACTCCGGCGGCATCGTCGGCGACGCGTCGCCACTGATGCCCGACTCTCACTACGGCGTCTACAAGGCCGCCAACGAGGGCACGGCGCGCGTCTATTCACTGAGCAACGGGATCGGATCCATCGGTCTACGCCCCTTCATTGTGTACGGCCCGGGTCGTGACCAAGGAATGACCTCGGACGCGACCAAGGCGATCCTGGCGGCGGTCGCGGGAACGCCGTTCAAGTTCAAGTTCGGCGGCAACATGCTGCTCACGTATGCGCCCGACTGCGCGCGCGCCTTTATTGGCTCGGCACGAGCAGCGGCCGGATCGGGCGACTCCCTCTGTTTGAACGTGCCGGGCCAGCGCGTGGGCGTCGCCGAGCTGGTGGCACTGATCGAACGGCTGATTCCTGAGTCTGCGGGCAGCCTTACGTGGGAGCCCACGCCCATCAGCGCGCCCGCGCTCCTCTCGGCGCCCGCACTCGAGAGCGCCATCGGTCAAGTGACGAATCGACCCCTCATTGAGGGCGTCACCGAGACGATCGAGCACTTTCGTACTGCACTCGCGGCCGGTCTGCTCAGTGCGCCGAGCTAGGTCGAACGCCAGTCCGTGTAGTGAAAATGAATGACCATCGATTAAAGGAGATGAAGTTGTGTTGCAGATAGCTGAACTTTTGGAGCCCACGCCATCGCCGTTGTGGCGCCTTATCAAGCAGGCCGGCGCCGATCAGGTGGTCAGCCTCCTCGACGGTGGTGAGCAGATGTGGCGCTGGCCGAAGGGTGAAGGGACGCAAGGCTACGTCGAGACGCCCTACATCGCGCCGCCGGCGGGAGAGCGCCCCTGGGAGAAGCCCGCGCTCGCGCACATGCAGCAGCAGTATCGCGAGTACGGACTTGAACTCGCGGTGCTTGAGGACACGGCACCCATGGACGCGATTCGACTGGGCCGCGCCAACCGTGACGAAGCGATCGAGTGGGTTGCGACGCAGGTCCGAGCGATGGGCGAACTCGGTATCAATACCCTTTGCTACAACTGGGTCGCGATCGCCAGCTGGGCGCGCACGTCCAACGAGGTGGTACTGCGCGGCGGCGCCCTGTCGTCGGGCTACGACGACGAGATCATGCGCCAGGCGCCGCCGCTCATCGAACCCGGCAGTGTCACCCACGAGCAGCTCTGGGCGAACTTCGAGTACTTCTTGAAGGCCATCGTGCCCGTCGCCGAAGAGTCCGGTGTTCGTCTGTCGTTGCACCCCGACGACCCGCCCATCCCCTTCGTGCGCGGCGTTCCTCGGATCATGGGCTCGCCCGAAGCGTTCGAGCGCGTGCTCGCGACGGTGCAGAGCCCCTTCAGCGGCGTCACGTTCTGCCAGGGAAACTTCTCCCTCATGACCAACGACGTACCGGGACTCATTCGCCAGCTCGGTCGTGACGGGCGCATCTTCTTTGCGCACTTCCGCGATGTGGTGGGCACGGCCGACAAGTTCATCGAAGTGTTCCACGACGAAGGACCGACCGACATGCTCGAGTGCATGCGCGCTTACGAGGACATTGGTTTTGATGGCGTGCTGCGTCCTGATCACGTGCCGGCTCTCGAAGGTGATTCGAATGATTCCTTTGGCTACTCCGTGCTTGGACGTCTTTACGCCATTGGCTACATGACCGGGCTTCGCGAGGCTGTCTACAAAGCGGCCTGATGGTGAACCACGGGATCGACGGGCGTGACGTGAGGGGCGAGCTAGAGGACCTGGGTTCAGGCGTCTACAAGCTCCCGACCGACTATCCCGAAGTGTGCAACGCGCCACTCTGGACGTACCTCGTCCGAGAGGGCGATCGCTTTGCGCTCGTCGATCCCGGTGTCGCCAGCACCATGGAGGCCACGCTGCAACGCTCGGTAGCCCACCTGGGTCTGCGCCTCGAGAACGTGGAGGTGGTCGCGGCGACCCACGGACATCCCGACCACTCGGGCGGGCAGTTCTCGTGGCAACACGCGGCACCCGCGGCAAAGATCGCGGCGCCGCTCGCAGAGACGCGTTGGATCGAGTCGTTCGATCGGCAGTGGGTCGAGTTCTGGGATGACTATCCGGGCACGATGGACCTCACCGGCGAGCGCGAGAGCTATGAGGCGCTGTGCACGCCCGAACCGTCGGTTGATCTCATGCTGCGCGACGGCGACGACCTCGCGCTCGGAGGGCGTTCGATCTCTGTCATCGAAACGCGCGGGCATACGTGGGGGCACTGCGCCTACTACGACGAGCGAAGTGGTGCGCTGTTCACGGGCGACGCGGTCCAGGGCAGGGGTACGCGCAGCGCAGACGGCGACTCGGTCTTCGCACCGATGTACGTGGACGTCGCTGATGCGCGTTGGGGCCTCCGTCGACTGCTGGAAAGCCCCTTTACCTGGTTGTGCCCCGCGCACGCATCGCCGCTGCGGCGCGACGACGGCATTGCGTTTCTTCACCAGAGCCTGGCGTTCATCGACGAAATGGATCGACTCACGCGCGACTACGTCATCGAATGCGCAGGCGGACCACTGACGACCAGAGCGCTCGCCGAGCGCATTGGTGAGACGGTGGGCACCCATCCTCCAGTGTCGCCACAGACCGTAGTGACGGCTCGCGCGCACCTCTACGCACTGGCTCGCGAAGGGTTGCTTGAGGCGGCCTGGCTGCCAACGGGTGAGCACTCCCACACGTCGCCTCGATCGCAGTAGCTCTCGCACGCAACAGACTTTCTATTAATAAGGAGTAATGAAGATGAAATTGGCAACACTGTTTGTGGAACAGGACACTTCGGCCCTGCACCTCGCGCTGGAGGACGGTTACGCCTCGGTCGATGATCTCGCTCGTGCGGCCGGCAGCGAGCACCTTCAAGGACTCGGCGATGTCGCGGACCTCTTCGCGCTGGGTGACGCCGCCGTCGAGGAGCTGCGAACGCTCGCCGAGAACGCCCGAGCAACCATTTCGTTCGACGAGGCTCGATTGGCCCCGCCGGTTCGACGCCCGAGCAAGATCGTGTGCGTCGGGCTCAACTACCTGGCCCACATCGAAGAAAGTGGCGGCACGCGACCCGAGCGCATCGTGTTGTTCTCCAAATATCCGAGTTCCCTCGTGGCGTCGGGCGATCCGGTGCAGCTGCCTTCGATCACGAACGAGCTTGACTACGAGGGCGAGCTGGCCGTGGTCATCGGTCGGCGAACCAAGGGCGTCAGCGTTGAGGACGCCATGGGTGCCATCGGCGGCTACACCATCATGAACGACGTGTCGGCGCGGGACCTTCAGGGTGCAGAAGCGCAATGGGTTCGCGGCAAGGCGCTCGACACGTTCGCGCCACTCGGTCCCGTGGTGCTCGACGCGCGCTCCGCGCCGCCCATTGGGGAGATGAGGATTCGCACCACGGTGAATGGCGAGGAGCGCCAGAATGCGCTCTGCTCGTTGATGATCACCCCGGTGCCCGAGCTGATCTCGTATATCTCAGCGTTTATCACCCTCGAACCGGGCGACGTCATCGCGACCGGGACGCCTTCGGGCGTCGCGATCGGGATGGACGTACCGAAGTTCCTTGAGGACGGCGATGTGATGGTCGTTTCGATCGACGAGATCGGCGAACTCACCAACACCGTCGTGGCCCCCTAGGCGCGGCGTGACCACGATCGAGTCAAAGGAGACTGCACGCGGGAGGGACGAGTCGTCGTTTCTTGACGCGCTTCCCGCCGTGCGGAGAATCTCGGTCGAGGAAGTGGCGCGGGTCGTGGCGAGCTCGAAGCGTCGCGTGGTCGTGCTCGACGATGACCCGACCGGCACCCAGACCGTCGCCGGGGTCCCCGTGCTCACGACCTGGAGCCTCGCGGACCTGCGGTGGGCGCTCTCTCAAGACGTCCCCGCGTTTTATATCTTGACGAACACGCGAAGTCTGTCGGGTGAGGACGCCGAAATTCGAAACCGAGAGATCGTCGCGTGCCTTGTCGAGGCGGGGCGAGACGAGGGGATCGACGTCGTGATCGCCTCCAGGAGCGATTCCACCTTGCGTGGTCACTTTCCCTTGGAGACCGACGTACTGGGCGAGGCGCTCGCTGAGCTCGGGCTGGTGACCGACGGCGTGATCGTGGTTCCCGCGTATATCGAGGCGGGCCGCTTCACCGTCGACTCGGTGCACTGGGTTCGCTCGCCCGCAGGCCTCGTGCCCGCGGGGGAGAGCGAGTTCGCTCGAGACGCGACCTTCGGGTATGCGTCGAGCGATCTTCGTGACTACGTAGAAGAAAAGACGCATGGTCGTTGGAGGGCGGCCGATGTCGAACGGATCACCATCACCGATATTCGCGGGGGCGGGGTCGACGCGGTCTCGAAGATCCTTCGAACGCTGAGCGGCGGCAGTCCCGTCGTCGTGGACGCCGCGTGCGACGATGACCTGCGTGTGGTGGCGCTCGCCCTGGATGACGCCGAGCGGGCCGGGCGTCATTTTGTCTATCGGGTAGGACCCTCATTCGTGCGAGCTCGAGCCGGACTCAGTACGCCCGCCGCTCTCAGCGTGAACGACATCGAAGAGTTGCGGCAACGCGCAGGGGGCGGCACGAACGAGGCTGCTTCCTTAAACGGCCTGGTCGTGGTGGGCTCGCACGTCTCACAGACGACGCGCCAGCTGGAGCGTCTTTGCGAGCTCGATGGAGTGAGTGAGGTTGAGCTTGACGTCGCGCGATTGCTGGCGCCCGATGTTCGTAACGAGGTCATCACAGAGGCCGTGGGTGAGGTGGTCGCGAAATTGGAACACGGGGACGTCGTCCTCAAGACCAGTCGCGGCGTCGTTCGTGGACCCGACGCCGCCGCCAGTCTCGCCATCGCCGGTGCCGTCTCCGCGACTCTTGTCGCGGTCGTTCAAGGGGTCATCGCCCAGACGGTGCCGAGGTGGATCGTGGCCAAAGGAGGCATCACCTCGAGTGACGTCGCGACCGAGGCGCTCCAGATTCGGCGAGCGTGGGTTCGCGGGCCACTGCTCGACGGGATCATCTCTCTCTGGGAGCCCGTGGTGGGATCGCCGTGGATCATGCCCTACGTCGTATTCGCCGGCAACGTGGGGAGCGATGACGCCCTCGCCACCGTGGTGACCAAGCTGCGCGGGCTTCACTGATGTTGCTCCAAGGAACCGCATCGCTGGACGAGGCGGCGCAGGCGAAGCGCGCACTCCCGGCCTTTACCGGGTATAACCTCGAGACCGTTCAGGCGATCGTCGAGGCCGGGGTGCGCACGAGGCGACCACTCCTGCTCGTCGCCGGATCGAGCGCGTTTCATCACAGCGCACCGGCGACGCTCGCGACGCTCGCGCTTCAGATCGCGACGTCAAGCGAGGCGTCGGTTGGCGTCCACCTCGATCACAGCAGATCACTGGAGGAGATTACGACGTGCCTCGAACTGGGCTACTCCTCGGTGATGTTCGACGGATCGGACCTCTCGTTTGAGGAAAACGTGCGACGCACGAAGCAGGTCGTTCGGTACGCCCACGACAAGGGTGCCTGGGTTGAGGCGGAGCTCGGAGGAATCGCGGGGAACGAAGACGTCTCAACGAATGCGGTAGCTGGTGCCATGACCGATCCCGAGCTGGCCGGGGAGTTCGTAGCCGAAACGGGCGTCGATGCGCTCGCGGTCGCGATCGGGAACATACACGGTTTCTCCTCGACGCCACCGATCATCGATCTCGATGTGCTTGGGGCGATCCGTCAACGCGTCAGCGTTCCGCTCGTGCTGCACGGCGCGAGCGGTCTGAGCGATGACGTGTTGCTGGCGTGTCTCGATCGCGGCGTCGCGAAAGTGAACGTCAACGCAGAGTTGCGCAAGTCATACCTCGGTGGCGTGGAGAGTGCACTCGCTGCATCACGCGAGACCAGTGACCTCCTACAGGTACTGCGAAGTGGACGCGACGCCGTCACCGACACGGCCGTGCGAATCACCCGGCTGCTCGCGCGAGTGGAGTAGGGGTGCGTACACGCGCGGGAGCCGAACTGCCCCGGACAGGAGAAGGAACGTGACCTCGTCATCGCCGAGCCAACGCATCACCAGCAACGAATCGAGTGGTCCCGCAGTTGCGGTCATCGGGCTCGGGGCCATGGGCCTTCCGATGGCGACGCGTCTTCTGGCGACGCGTGATGTCACGGTCTTCGATCCGGTGGAAGAGAGCGTCGATCGCGCACGGAAGGCGGGCGCGCACGGAGCCTCGACACCTTCGGACGCGGCGAACGGCGCCAGCATCCTCCTCCTCGCCGTGCGCACGCTGTCCCAGGTGGAGACGGCGCTCTTTGGACCAGACGGCGCCGCCCAACGCCTCGCCCCGGGATCTGTTGTCATCCTGACGAGCACGGTGGGAGTTCCCGGAGCGAAACGGGTCGCCGAACAGCTGGCGAACAAAGACCTTCTGCTGGTGGACGCACCCGTCAGTGGCGGTCCCGTTCGTGCGGGTGAGGGCGACCTTTTGATACTGGTGGGTGCGTCAGTCGGCGCCCTCGAAGTCGCTCGCCCCGTACTGGATCAACTCGCATCGACCGTTGTGGTCGTGGGACCGCACCCGGGTGAGGGGCAGGCGATGAAGACGGTGAACCAGCTGCTCTGTGGGGTGCACATCGCAGCCGCCGCCGAGGCGCTCGCGCTGGCGAAGGGACTTGGACTCGATCCAGAAGCCGCGCTCGGGGCATTGGGTGCCGGGGCGGCGTCGTCGTTCATGCTCGCCAACCGTGGCCCGCGGATTGTGGAGGCCTTAAGCGGCCGCTCGCCCGAAGTGCTCTCCCGAGTGGACATTTTCGTGAAGGACATGGGCATCGTGGCGGACGCCGGGCGCGAGGCCGGAGTGGCGTTGCCGGTCGCCGCAGCCGCCGAACAGTTGTACCGTCTCAGCGAGTCCGCCGGGCTGGGCGCGAGGGACGATTCGACAATTTCAACAATCCTGTCCTAGGTGGATCACTCGAAGTCGACGAGACCGCCCTCGTGGATGTTGGCGACGGCGCCTGAGCCTTCGAAGAGCACCGCTTCTATGGTGATGGACTTCGCGGCGAGGCCGCTCAGCTGTACGCCGCGAAGTCCCTTACTGCGCGCGTGCGTCATGCCATGACCGGGAATCGTTGAGGCGGGTTCCACGGCAACGGCGTAGCACCGCTGAAACCAGGGCCAGCCCGTACCGGAGTGGACCTCCTGCCACATCCACGCTTTGTCAAAGACGCCGCCCGACCAGCGCAGGCCAACGCCAAGGTTGAGTCGTGGGTTGGTGATCGCGTAAAACGGCTCGCGCATGTCGGTGAGGTACGCGAGCACCGCGCGAGGCTCATCAGGACCGGGCAGTCGACGGAAGTCGACGGTGTCGCCGCTCGTCGTCGTGACGAGCGGCCACTGATGAGTGCTCTCGGGGTCGAGCAGCGTTCCCGGGGACTGATCGTCTGCGACAAGGGTCTGGAATCCGCTCGAGAGGAGGCAATCGGCCTCGATAAACGGAGCGCCGAAGGCCGGGTGGTGTGACCACATGAACTCGAGATCCTCTGGTGACTCGTTGGTCACCGTCTCTTCGAGACGCAGTACGCCGCCATTCAGAGTAAGGGTTCTGCGAACGTGCAGTGGAACAGACATCAGTCGCACCTCGAGCGTGACGCGGGATTGGTCACGCTCGAGCACGGTCCAAGGCAGCAGCGCGGCTTCTCCGTGGTAACTCCAGGTAACGCCGTACTCGACGCACTCGTCGCCTCCATTGGGCAGCAAGACTTGCCAGCCACCGGAGTAGCACTCCATCCAACGCTCGATGGACGTCTGGGAGCGTATCCACGGACCGGGTTGGCGTATGCCCGATGGTGACTTCAGCAGTACATCGACACCGGTGCGGCGATCGATAAAGGAGTAGATGTCCGCGCCCTTGTCCGGAAACATGGTGACGGTCGCGACATCAGTGCGAAGCGTGAGCGCGCGCCATCCACCGATGAGTTCGTCGGGTTCATCGGTCATGAGTTTCGTCCTTCGATAGGGAGTGCGCGTAGCGCGACGGCGGATTCACTCATGCGTCGAGCGAACCTTCTACAGCGCGGAACTCGCTGAGCACCGCGCTTGCGTGCTCGGCGACCGCGTTGACGTCACCCGCGAGCGCTGCGCGGTGGTCGATGAGCGAGCCTCCCAGGCAGATCCCGTAGACGCCGGCGCGAAGATAGTCGGCGAATTCGCTCACGTCGACGCCGCCCGACACGACCGCTTGCAGCGAAGGAAACGGGTCGCGCAGGGTCTTCACATAAGAAGCCCCGCCGAGGGATCCGGCGGGGAAGATCTTTATGGTCTCGATCCCGAGGCGCAGTGCGGCCATGACCTCGATGGGCGTGAGTGCCCCGGGGACATAAGGAACACCCGCCGCCCGGGCGACGTCGAAGACGTCGCGGTCCGTGACCGGCGAGACCACAAACGTTGCGCCCGCGCTGATCGCGTCGGCGCACACGTTCTTATCTACGACGGTGCCCACGCCGATGACCGACGGACCTTCGGCGAACTCGGCGATGACCTCGAGCGCGCCAGGGACCGTCATCGTGATCTCGATCGCGGGCACGTTGGCTTCAATAAGCCCGCGGACCGCGACGCGGCACGCCGCCGTGCTCGAGGTGCGGATGACGGCGATGAGTCCTTTGGGGATCATGTGACTCCTTTTGATCTTTGATGTTCCGAAGTGCGCCATTGAAGAGCGATGTCACTCGCCTCGCGGTAGCGCTCAATGAGTGTTTGGTCCAGTTGGCTTCGCTCATTGGTGCGAGATGCTCTGACCTCGTCGCTGAGCGCTCTGCTCGCCCGGACCGGATCACCGTTCTCCATTGACGCCGCGAGCATGGCTGCGCCTCTCGCGGAGAGATCGGGGTCTTGGTGGAAGCGCAACGGGCGGCCGATCCCGTGCAGCGCGGCTGTTTCCCAGACCGGGTCGCCCACGCCCCGACCCGCAATTTCGACGGACTCGACAGGGCGTCCACTCGCTCGCTGAATGTCGTCAAGGACGTGGCGAGCACCGAGAAAGACGCCGAGCACTGCTGACAGAGCGATCTCTGCGCGGCCGTGCTCCTCCGAGAGACCGAGAAAGAGCGCTCGAACGTTCTGGTCCCAAAGTGGCGCTCGCTCGCCGGAGAGATACGGAACGAACACGGGTAGCGAGGTGCCGGCGTTCCCCGCGATAGTGAACATCTCTTCCACGCTGCAGCCGAGCAATCGGGCGACCCACTGAAACGCCGATCCGCTTGACTGGGTCGGGCCGTACAAGAGGGCAGTGGGCGCGCAGTGTCGGGGCACGCTGAACAGCCCCGCAGCTCGTACCCGTTCGTCATCAAGAGACACGCCGACGATGGATGACGTGCCGCTAAAAACGAAGGCACTAGATTCGCCAAAGCAACCGGCCGCAAGAATCTCCGCGAGCGCGTCGCTCCAGCCGACGGTGACCGGTATTCCTGCGGGCAGACCGAACTGTTGAGCAGCGACCGTGCTCACGACCCCGCGACGTGACCACGCTGCTGCGGTGGGCGGACTGACGTCCGACGTCCAACCGCACGCGTGCAGGACATCCGATACCGGTGAACCATCGGTGACGCGGCAGAGACCTTTCGACGACCAAGGATCGGAGAGGGGGATCCCCGTGAGTTGCATTCCGATGAAGTCCTTCGGTTGCAAGACAGTTGCGGTTGCCCTTACGACTTCCGGTTGGTGGCGGGCAACCCACTTCAGCTTCGCGGGCATCGCGGATGCCGACCAGGCGAGCGCTGTCCCGAACGTTGCCTCAGGGTCGCCAAACTCGAGAGCGAGTTCGTCGGCTTCGATGGTTGCTCTCGTGTCCTGCCACGTCAACGCGTTGCACACGGGAGTGCCGACTTCGTCGACCAATACGACGGTGGGCGTTTGTCCGCACAGTCCGATGGCATCAGGTGGGAAAGCAGGGAGGTCAATCTGGTCGAGTGCTGCGTGCAGAGCCGTGATCCACGAATGAGGGTCTTGCTCGGCGATGCCGTGAGGTCGACGAATGATCGGATAGGGCGAAGTTCCGGAGCCGACGATGGCGCCGTCGTCTCCAATGAGCACGACGCGGGTCGAACTCGTGCCGACGTCAATTCCGAGATACGACTTCGCCACGGGACGGACTACACGCTCACGTTGGCAGCGACAATGCCGCGGTGAGCACGGAGAGTGGCGGAGCGGGTTTCACGGCTATCAATCCTGTTCACTACTCCCGTTGTTGGCTGTGACCAGGGATAATCCCGCACGCTCCGCACTTCTTCCATTCCCTACAAACTAGTTGATCTACGAAGCGCCTTTCATGCGGCTTCTTCGTTGACCTCGACCAATAGTTTGTACATTTGTCGTTCCAAAGTGTCGAGAGGAAGTCGTGACGTCGCCCGACGATCGTGACGTGCAGCTCGACACGATTGTTCCATCTCTCTTAACCGAAAGTCGATTTTTGATCATGCGATATTCTCACCGGATGCAGAGTGGTCATGATTCGTAAGTTGCTCGTCGCGAACCGCGGCGAGATCGCGATTCGCGCCTTTCGAGCGGCCAACGAACTGGGCATTCCCTCCGTGGCCGTCTTCGCGTACGAAGACCGATATTCGCTGCACCGGCAAAAAGCCGATGAAAGCTACGAGATTGGTGAGCGAGGGCATCCGGTTCGCGCGTACTTGACGGTCGAAGAGATCGTTCGCGTCGCGCTGCTCTCAGGGGCTGACGCCGTCTATCCCGGTTACGGCTTCCTTTCCGAGGATCCTCAACTCGCCTCCGCGTGCGTCGAGAACGGGCTGACCTTCGTCGGTCCGAGCGCCGAGGTGCTGGAGCTCGTTGGCAACAAAGTTCGCGCACTTGATGCCGCGCGGGCGGCCGGGCTACCCACCTTGCGAGAAGCAACGGATCCCGATAATGATCACGACGCGCTCATGGCTCGCGCGGGCGACGTGGGATTTCCACTGTTCGTGAAGGCGGCTTCGGGCGGGGGAGGACGCGGGCTGCGACTCGTGGAACACGAGTCCGAACTCGCCGAAGCCATTCGGGTCGCCGCGAGCGAAGCCGCTTCGTCATTCGGCGACGAAACCGTCTTTTTGGAGCAGGCGGTCATTCGGCCCCGTCATATCGAAGTCCAAGTCCTCGCTGACGGAGACGGCCACGTGGTGCACCTCTATGAGCGTGACTGCTCGATCCAGCGTCGCCACCAGAAGGTGATCGAGATAGCGCCTGCCCCGAATCTCGATCCTGCGCTGCGCGACCAACTCTGCGCAAGCGCCGTTGCGTTCGCCGAGTCTGTGGGCTACTGCAATGCCGGCACGGTCGAGTTTCTCGTCGACGCCGGGGGCAACTACGTCTTCATCGAGATGAACCCGCGTATCCAAGTCGAGCACACGGTGACCGAAGAAGTCACGTCGATCGACCTCGTCCAGTCGCAGCTGCGGATTGCGTCAGGCGAATCACTCGAAGACTTGGGCATCGATCAGGCAAGCATCCACGTGAGCGGCGCCGCAATGCAATGTCGCATCACGACCGAGAACCCGGCTGAGGACTTTCGCCCCGACACGGGAAGGATCACGACCTACCGCGCACCCGGCGGTGCTGGCGTGCGACTCGACGATGGCACCTACGTGGGTGCTGAGATCTTGCCCTTCTTCGATTCGTTGCTGGTGAAGCAAACGTGCCGCGGTCGAACGTTCGGCGACGCGCTGGCGCGCTCCAGACGAGCGCTCGCGGAGTTCCGCGTACGCGGCGTTGCGACGAACCTGGCCTTTTTGCAAGCGATCATGGCGGAGCCGGACCTCGCGGCGGGAAAGCTGACGACGGCGTTCCTCGCCGATCATCCTGAACTCGCCGACACCCGCAGCGGCCTCGACCGTGGAACGAGGATTCTGACGTACCTCGCCGACGTGACGGTGAACGAACCAAACGGTCCCGCACCGGTCTCGCCGGATCCCGGAACCAAGCTGCCCCCGCTCGGGACCGACGTCATCCCCCCTGGTTCGCGCCAGGCATTGGAGCACCTGGGACCGACCGCGTTCGCCGCAGCGCTTCGCAACCAACGCGCGGTTGCCGTCACCGACACCACCCTTCGCGACGCTCACCAGTCCCTCCTCGCGACTCGACTGCGCACCTACGACATGGCCGCCGTGGCACCATGGCTGGCCCGAGGGCTTTCTGGAGCGCTTTCGTTTGAGGCGTGGGGAGGAGCCACCTACGACGTCGCGCTGCGGTTCCTCAAGGAAGACCCATGGGAGCGACTTGACGTCCTGCGAGAAGCGATACCGAATGTCTGTCTGCAGATGCTGCTGCGCGGTCGCAACACGGTCGGCTACACGCCCTATCCCGATCGCGTGGCGAACGCCTTTGTCCGCGAAGCGGCGAAGAGCGGCATCGACATCTTTCGCATCTTTGACGCGTTCAACAGTGTCGAGCAGATGCGTCCCGCGATCGAAGCGGTGCTCGAAACTGACAAGCTCGCCGAGGGCACGTTGTGCTATTCGGGTGACTTGGCGAACCCCGGCGAGCAGCTCTACACGCTCGACTACTACTTGGGAGTCGCGGAGCAGCTCGTTGCTACCGGCTGTCATATTCTCTGCGTCAAGGACATGGCCGGGTTGCTTCGCGCGCCTGCGGCGACCACGCTGATCAGCGCGCTGCGGGAGCGATTCGACCTTCCGGTGCATCTTCACACCCATGACACGTCCGGCGGTCAGCTGGCGACGTACCTCGCCGCCATCGACGCCGGCGTCGATGCGGTCGACGGCGCCGCCGCGCCGCTCTCGGGCACCACGAGTCAGCC
Organism: uncultured Acidimicrobiaceae bacterium; assembly: GCA_963848345.1. Lineage (GTDB taxonomy): Bacteria > Actinomycetota > Acidimicrobiia > Acidimicrobiales > RAAP-2 > RAAP-2. Next base: position 489,594 of record CAWKDF010000001.1, read on the forward strand.
GCCCTTGTCCGCGATCGTGGCGGCGACTGACCACACCCCTCGAGCGACCGGCCTCTCGCTCCACGTGCTCAATGACCTGGAGCCCTATTGGGCGGCGGTGCGCGAGTTGTACGCCCCCTTCGAAAGCGGACTGCCCGCGCCTACGGGCCGCGTCTATCGCCACGAGATCCCGGGCGGTCAGCTCTCGAATCTACGCACCCAGGCCATCGCACTCGGCTTGGGCGATCGTTTCGAGATGGTTGAGGACCTCTACGCAGCGGCCGACCGGATGCTCGGTCGCATCGTGAAGGTGACGCCGTCGTCCAAAGTGGTCGGCGACCTCGCCCTCTATCTTTGTGGCATCGACGCGGACCCCGCGGCGTTCGAGAGCGATCCCGCGGCGTACGACATACCCGACAGCGTTATCGGGTTCCTGGAGGGGGAGCTGGGCACGCCGCCTGGCGGTTGGCCCGAACCGTTTCGGGCGAAGGCACTCGCCGGACGAGCGCCTAGTGCTGGCGAGACCATGCTTTCGGCGAGCGACGAGGCGGCGCTTGAGCGACCCGCGGAGGTGCGCGCCACGCTCAACCGACTCCTCTTTGCGGGTCCAACCAGGGAGTTTGAGGAGGCAGTCGACGCGTTCGGGGACCTCTCCGTGGTGCCTACCCGGGCCTTCTTCTATGGGCTCGAGCCGGGTGAAGAGGTCGACGTGGTGCTTGCGCCGGGTGTCTCGATCTTCTTGAGCGTCGACGCCGTGGGCGAAGCGGACGACGCAGGATGCCGAACGGTGTTTGGCCGACTGAACGGTCAGCAACGCACCGTCACGGTTCGCGACCTTTCGGCGAGCGATAAGACGGTCCATCGAGAGAAGGCCACCCCCGGTGATCTCTCACAGGTGGCCGCCCCCTTCTCGGGTGTTGTCTCCGTGCAGGTTCGCGTGGGCGACCACGTCAAGGTGGGTCAGACCGTTGCGATCATCGAAGCGATGAAGATGGAAGCGTCGATTACGGCGTCGCTCGATGGCGTGGTTGACCGAGTGGTCGTGGAGCCGATGGGAAGAGTGGAAGGCGGCGACTTGTTGCTCAGCGTCGCGGGCTGAGACCTCGAACGAGTCAACTTGTACGGTCGGTAGGCGCGTCAACCGCGCAACTTGTAAAACCATTCTCCCTTTCAACTAGTTGCGCACTTCTAGGATGGCCGAGTGACTTTTTACACGGTGACCGTCATCATTGGATGGGTCGCCGTGGTGTTAGGAGGAGTGGTCGGCCTCACTCAGTTTCGGCGAATGAGCCGACGGGGGGTGGAGGGCGTTTCGCTCGCCACCTGGACGCTCTTTCTCTACCTGTCGCTCTTCTGGGCTCTGTACGGGATTTCGATCCACTCGTGGCAGCTCATCATGGGTTGCGTCATAGGCGTGCCTCTGCAAATGATGGTCTGGGCCCGCCTCAAACCCTGGACCCGTCCGCGGCTCGCGATCCAGTCGCTCATCTTGTTCTGCGCGTTTTGCTGCGCGCCCGCAATCCTGTGGGGCTGGTCCGGTGCCGCGGTCGGCGCGGGCACTGCGGGTTGGATCACCCGATCCCCGCAACTGGTCCATCTCGTTCGCCACGAAGAAGCGACGGGCGTCTCCGCGAGCTCGTGGATGACCGCCGGTTTCGTGAGTGGACTCTGGGTGATCTACTACGCGGGCGAGCATCTTTGGCCCGTCATGTCGGTCACCGCAGTGGCGGGACTCGTGAGCCTCTCGATCGCCGCCCTCGCCAGTTGGCGACACCGGCAGGCGCAGGTATTTCCCGGCTTCGGTCACGCCATCGCCGACTGAGCGCTCCGCCTTAACCCGACACATCTCAGTGAGTGCTGATGATCACTTCTTTGATGCGCGTGAACTCTTCCACGCCAGCGACGCCGCCTTCTTTGCCGTAGCCCGAGGCGCGAAAACCGCCGACGGGCATCTCCGGAGCAAGGATGAGGTGATCGTTGATCCAGACGGTCCCGAACTGCAACGCATTGGCAAAGCGAGTGGCCCGACCTACGTCGCGGGTCCAGACGGAACCGGCGAGTCCGTATTCGACGTCGTTGGCCATTTCGAGCGCATCGTCATCGCCACTGAAAGGCTGCACCGTAACGACCGGCCCGAAGCATTCCTGTTGGATAAGCGAGTCACGCTGATCGAGCCCGACGACGATCGTCGGCTCGTAGAAGTAGCCAGGTCGCTCGGGCGACGAGCCACCCAAAATGACACGGCCGCTCGATCGGGCTTGGTCGACGAATCCCCGCACTCGATCGCGCTGAACTTCCGAAATGAGCGGGCCGAGCGTGGCCGCGGGGTCTTCTGCGTCAGTAGGGGTGAAGCCGCGAAACTGCTCTACGAGACCGTCGACCACTGCATCAAAGACGCTCGCTTCGACGAGAATGCGCGTCGCTGCGGTGCAGTCCTGGCCAGCGTTGTAGAGGCTGGCTCCGGCGATGATCGGAATCGCGTGCGCGAGATCGGCGTCGGCGAAGACAATGACGGGGGCATTGCCGCCGAGCTCAAGGATCACGGGCTTTGGTGTCTTCGCGGCGAGCTCGGCGATCCGTCGACCGGCCCGAGTGGATCCGGTGAACGTCGCGAGCGCGACGAGGGGATGGCCAACGAGCGCTTCACCGGTGACGGGCCCGCGGCCGTGAACCACGTTGAGCACCCCCGGCGGGAGCACCTCACCCGCGAGCAAGGCGAAGGCCGCCGCCGTGAGGGGTGTGTTCTCCGACGGCTTCACGACGACGGTGTTGCCCGCTGCCAGTGCGGGCGCAATCTTCCATACGGCCTGCCAGAGTGGATAGTTCCAAGGAGTGATCGCTCCGACCACCCCGAACGGCTCGCGTCGCAGGTAGAAGCTGTGGCCACTGACGTAGTTGCCGCCCCCTTGAGCGGACGTCGTGCGCGCCGCTCCGGCGAAGTACCGCATCGCGTCCGCGATGGCCGGGAATTCGATCTCGTGCGCCGCGGTCGTGGGCTTGCCGGCGTCGCGCACCTCGAGATCCGCGAATCGATCCATGTCCCGCTCGAAGAGATCGGTGAGTCGATGAAGATACGTCGAGCGTTCGCCCGGAGTGAGCGCGCTCCATTCGGGAAACGCGCGCGCCGCCGAGCGAACGGCTTCGTCGACGTCCTCGTCGCTTGACGCCGTGACTTCGGCGATCCGCGCTCCGGTCGAGGGATTGACGACTTCTATGACGTCGTTCGACGACGCGGCCGTGGTGACGCCGTCCACAAAGTTTTCGACCTTCGCGACATCAGACACCCTGCACCTCCTGAGTAAAGAACTCCGCCCAACGTACCGGGTTCGAGCACGATCAGGAGGCGAGGCGGTCGCCTATTCGACGGGGATCTCCTTATTGACGAGTCCGAGGTCGATGCCCTGGCGCTTTCTGATCATGCGCGCGGCGACGTAGACGACGATCGCCAACACGTACAGGATCGCCATGAACACCAGCGATCCTCGGTTGTTCACCCCGTAGGCGCTGTTGGAAAGCCACTCGACCAGGTTGTAGATGACGAGCCCCATCGTGGCCAGCCCCGCCACTGGCACGATGGGTATGCCAAAGATCTTGAACTTGCTCGCGGCCGACGAGGCCCACAGCTCGGGCTTGCGCCAGGGCAAGATGACGACGGCAAAGGCGCTCACGAGATAGGTCACCGCGATGACGAGTGTCGCGTCCAAGGTGTAGGTCGCGAACTTTACCCAATAGGAGTAGACCGCGCTCAGGGCCACCGCTGGCAAGAGCATCAAGAGGAGCGAGGCAATGGGAACCTTTCGCTTCTCGGAGACCGACGCCGCGGCATCGGGCAGCACGCGGTCAAAGGCCGCCGCGAAGATCACTCGAGTTGACGAGAGGAAGAGAGACCCCACCCACCCGAAGAACCACAGACTCATGACCAGCAGCAAAATGACTTGGAACGCGGCGTTGTGCACGAGCCAGGAAGCGAGCATCATCGGATAGGGCCAGATTGGTATGGCTCCCTTTCCGGCCCAGAACACCGCATTGGCATCGTTGTAGAACGACCAGCCGAAGGTCTTCAGCATCAAGAGGAGGAAGATCACCGAGAGCAACACCGTCAGCCATAGTCCAGCGAACATGCCCGAGAACACGCGCTTGAAGTCGCTCGCGCCACGCACCTCTCCATAGAGCGTGGAACCCCAGTTGGGCCACAAGAGATAGAACATCAGCATCGGCACGAGCAACATGCTCGCGCCAAAGGCGTTGAGACCGAAGGCCGGCGCCGCGTAGCTCAGCTTCGCCGCCGCGGCCGTCGTTGCTCCATACGCATTGGAGACACCGAAGTACTTGTGCGCCTCGAGATTGACCGAGCTCACAAAGCTGCCGTGAGAGTAGGCGAGCAGCAGGATGACGATCACGACGAACCCGACCATGCCGCCCGCGAAGCACCACTTCTGGAGTTTTGCGTACCCGTTCATGCCGAGCGAGACGAAGAAGCCAGCGAGCGCGATGGTGATGATGCAGATCGTCATCGTGCCGTTATGCGTGCCGAAGTAGCTCGCGGCACCTTTGGCGCCGATCGTATAGAGGACCGGCTGAAAGAGCTCGACATTGAGCACCGTGCCGTAGATCGGCGCCCACAACCAGAGAATGAACCACCAGCCCGTGGTCGCGAAGACGAAGCCGACGGGACCCCCGAGTATTCGACTCTGCCAGACGTAGTCGCCTCCGGCGCGCGGGATGGTCACGATCAGGCCGGTGTAGGCGATCACCAGGAACGAGACCCACACCCCAGAGATCAGGACCGCCGTCAACAGCTGTCCCTTGGGGATGAATGAGTTGAATGAGAACTCATAGATCCCGAGGGTGATGATGTTGGTCGAGAGGCACGCGTAGATAATCGCGTCTCTCACCGACCAACCTCGAACGAGGCCTGTCGCTTTTCGCAGAAACAGCGTGGGCGCTTCAGGGCCCCCAGACTTTCCGCCCATTCCTTCCGACTCTTCTTTAATGGCCATTTCCCCTCCTTGGGCCACGCATTGGTCAGTTCATCCGTTTACGAGGATGTACCGCTTCACCTTCTTCTTCTTTCCATCGAGATCGATCACTGCCCCCTGCAACACGCCATCGGTGTAGACGCTGCCCGGATTGAGGGCGAGCGTGCGGCCCAACTTCTTGATGCCCCGGCTTTCGTGAATGTGCCCGTGGACCGACAGCATCGGCTGATGCTTCACGAGGGACGCTGCGACGGCTTTCGAGCCGACCGGCTCCATGACTGCGCCACCGTGCTTGGCGCGGAAGGTCTCGTCGAGCGCGGGTGCCTCGTCGAGGCCGGAGTTGTACGGCGGCGCGTGAAAGTTGAAGATCGCCCGACCCATGTCGGGGATCTGGTTGGCGAGATGTTCAATGCGAACGGCGAGATCCTCTTCGGACTCTTCTCGGAACGTATTCCACGGCGTCGGATTGGTGTAGCCCATTGATGCGAGGTAGAAGCCGTCAAGCTCTAAGACCTTGCCCTCGGTGAAATTGACGTGGGGAGCGTCCTCGATGACCTGGTCGATCTCGAAGGTGTCGTCGTTGCCGCCGTTCAAGAAGCAAGGAATCTTTCCTGCGTCGAACTTCGAGTCCGCCATGTCGAGCCATCGGTCGAGCGTGTGGACCATCTCTGTCGTAAAGCGTCGGTCGATGGAGCCGTCTTCTTCGTTGAGCGTCGACAGCTCTTCGGCCGAAATCCTGGTCGGGTAGAAGCCTCGGTTTCTGATCTGCACTTCGATGTTGCGGACCTCTTCTTCGGTCTCGAGGTGGTGCGAGGTTCCCGCGAACGTGAGCTCGAAATGCCCATTGGGACCGACCACGATCGGGACCATGACTTTGCCCGTGAGATCGCCGCCCAAAATGACGAGGTCGGCTTTGTAGAACGCGGCGGAGTTGAGGAACTTGCGCCAGCACACCTCGGATCCGTGAATGTCTGTCGCAAAGAAGACTCGCATAGTAGCGAACACACCTCCGGAACATCATGCTCAAGGCAGGAGATGATCTACCGAGTAGCGCTTCCCCCCGCCATCCTCGGAGCGCTGGCCATGCTTATCACAGGCAATGAAACGCGTCAACCAGTTGAACTAGTGAGCAACCTCTTCGGGGAGCTCGTACCATCGCATGCGATCGCCCACCTTTGCGCGCATCTTCCACTGCATTGATTTGGGTGCGGCGTGTGCGAGTTCGTGCAGCTTGGCCGCGTTGTCACGCGCACTGTAGGGCGCCGCATCAGGCACCAGGTGAGGATGTTCGTCGAGCAGCTTCGGTAGTTTCACCAGGTTGTCGGTGACCGTACGCCACCATCCCCAGTCGCTACCCAGCACTTTGGCGAACCGATCCGCGTCGACGCCCGATTCGTTGCTTCGTTGTTCCACAATCTGGTACGCGGAGAGGAGATGGGTGATGTCGTGCGCATCTTTTTCATTCATCTCGATGATTTGCAGCTTCGTGAGCAGCAAGTCAGCGACGTCGAGCGTGATGGGCATGGCCTGAAAGCGAGGACGAAAGTCGAGCACGTGACACATGTTGAGTTGATCGACCATGACGTCGATCGGGCGCCCCGAGGGCGCATTGAAATACATCTGCCGATCGCCGTTGAGCGAGTTGAAACGCCGGTCGGGCTCGCATCCCGCGGACTCCAGGTATGCGACGACAGCTTTTCGCCCCTTGGAGAGACATCCGAAGTCAATATCCTGATCGCGCCGGAGCCGTGGCGGAAAGGATGGGCAGAGGACTCGTACGGCGAGACCACCGAGCAGGCGTAGCTCGATGCCTTCGGCGGCGGCACCTTCGGCGAGCTCGCGTGCTTCAGTGAGCGGGTCGTGGACCGTGCCGACAATGTCGGTTTCGTTGCCGTCCATGCGCGCACCCCCTTCGCCAATGTCGTCAATCTACAACGGCGTACCCGTCTCGAAAGTGCGATGTGGATCCGAGCGAGACCAGTGCCAATGAGCGACCGTCGCCACGATTCCGTCTCCGCCAGCTGGTTGAAGGTAAACACGTGCAAGCCCTTCACGTTCGCTCGCTCGTCGCTCAACGTCGAATCGGCGCGATGAAGGAGCCGCGTCGGGTCGTACCCTCCGGGTGTGCCCATGCGCACCAGCCAGTTGCCGTGCTTCGACAGGACGCGCACCGAGTCACCGACGCCGATCTTGGTCGCCATGCGTAGGAGCTTCGCTTGCTCGACCGGTCCCGCGAGACCAAAGTAGATCGGAAGGTCGACCCCACGATCGCGCACCCTGCCGATCCAGTGCCGTACGGTCGCCGCGTTGAAGCACAGGTTGCTCACGATGTAGGTCGCGTACTTGCGCTTATCCCACATGGCTTGCACCGTGAGGTCGTCCGAGATGCTCGGGTGACTTTCCGGATATCCCGTGATGCCGACGTCGCGGAAAGGTCGACCGAGTTCGTCGAGCTCCATCAAGAGCGGTAAGGCGCTGTCGTAACGTCCGAGCGGGGGATCGGCGTCACCGGCTGGCACGAAGACGTCCTCGACACCGCAGCGGACGAGTCGCGCGACGATCTCCTCCAAATGAGCGCGGTCACCGACGAGCCGCGCGGAAAGATGAGGCACCACGCGATAGCCCGCTGCGCGAAGGCGCTCCGTCAGCTCCAGCGACGGGTCGAGGCCCTTCGTGGGGGATGCCGTGATCGTGATGGTCACCGATCGCGGCACCGAGGCCTCAACCTTCTCCGCCACCGAGGCGCTCGGAATGATCTCGTAGCGCGCGTGCTCGAGCAGCGCCGAGGAGATGCGCGCGTTACGCACCATGGTCACGTTGTTCGGACCGCGTGCGGATAACGGCGCTCGCGAGCAGGGCGTCGAGCTCAAGCTCGAGTGAGATGGTGCCCACGTCAACCACCACGAGCGGTAATCCGAATCGCTCGACAATGCTGCGAACTTCAGACTCGAGCGCGGCAGTGCGATCTTGGGCGAGCCACACGACGCGCCGGTAGTTGCCGAAGTAGTCGCCCCAGAGTTCGGGATAGCGATCAAGGCCGAGCTCGCTGATGACGGTGCGTCGGAAGCTCTTCACCAAGAAATCGGTGAGCAGATAGGTACCCGGCTCTTCGGCGAGCAGTGTTTGGATCTTCTCGGGTTGGGCGAACACGTCGTAGCAGTGCTGGCCGTGTAATCGGCCAATGCCGAGACGTTCGCACACGTCATCGAGGGCGCCGTAGGTGCCACAGTCGGCGTAGGCGACGGCGACGACTTGATCACTCGCTTGGAGCTGACGCGCGAGCTGTTCGACCTTTGGGGCGATGAGCGTTGGCCGGTTGTGCAGCAAGGCTGGCAACTGATGGACGTCGACGTTCCAACTGCGGCGTTTCACGACCTCGTTGATGGAAGGTCCAAGTGCGCCACAGGCAACGACGGCTACCGGGGCATTCGATTCAGCTCGGGAACGCGAGCTGATCGACAAACGCGTCGTTGAAGTCACTTCGATCGGAGAGCTCGACATATTCCACCTCCTCCAGCAGCGCCATGGCACCCGAGCGCTCTCTCAAGCTGAGCAAAGCCATCTTCGCCCCTTCACCGGCGACGTTGCCGGCGCTCACGATGCGAAGTATCGGCAGCTTGGGCACCAATCCGAGTCGCACGGCACTCGCGGGCGAGAGGTAGCTGCCAAAGGAACCAGCGAGCAGAACCTGCTGCAGGTCTTCTTCCTTGACGCCCGCTTCATCGAGCAGGAGGCGCCATCCGGTTGCGATTGCCGCTTTGGCGAACTGGAGCTCGCGCACATCACGCTGGGAGAGGAAGATCGATTGCTCCACGTCGCCTTCGCCGCCCTTCCAGTGCAGCACGAACACGCGCAGACCCGCGAGATCGCAGAGCCGAGTAGCGATGCCCGGGGCCAGTGTCGCCGCTTCGTCGTCCGTCACGAATCGACCGCTCGAGTCGATGATCTTCAATTTGACCAGCTCTGCCACGACGTCGACGAGTCCCGATCCGCAGAGGCCCTGGGGTTCCACGTCTCCGATGACGCCGAGCTCGACCGCGTCGGCAGTGATCTTTACCACCTCGATGGCACCCGGCGCCGCACGCATTCCGCATCGAATAGCGGCCCCCTCAAAGGCGGGCCCGGCGGGCGCCGCCGTGGCGAGCAGGCGATCGCTGTTGCCGAGCACCAGCTCGCAGTTCGTGCCGATATCGAGGAAGAGCCGCAGCCGCGAGTCGCGGTCCATGCCCGAAGCCAGCATGCCCGCCACAATGTCGCCACCCACGTAGGCGCCGAACGAGGGAAAGATCACGGCTCGAGCGCGCTCGTGGACGACCACCCCGACGTCGCTCGCGAGCACGTCGGGAAACAGCTTCGCCGTCATGATGAAGGGCGCCACGCCGAGTGACTCGGGGTCGATCCCGAGCACGATGTGGGTCATGGTGGCGTTGCCGGCGAGCGCGATCTCGTAGACCTCGTGAGGCTCCACGCCGGCTTCCAGGCAGACCGCCTGGGCGAGATCGTCAAGCGTGCGGTGGGCGAGTCGAGTGAGCTCTTCGAGCGCGGCGGGGTTCATCATGATGGCGCTGATGCGGGTGATGACGTCGGCGCCAAAGGGCTGCTGCTGGTTGAGCATGGACTGGACGGCGAGCGGGGCACCCGTCGAGAGATCGAGCAGCGTGGCGACGACGGTCGTGGTACCGAGGTCAAAGGCGATGGCGTAGAGGCGCTCCGTCGTGTCTGCGGGTTCGACGCCGATCAACAGATCGTCCGAGATGACGAGGGTCACGCAATAGTCGTTCGCGCGGAGCACTCGTCCAAGGTTTTTCAGGACGCTGAGCTCGCATCGGAGTTCGAGATCGTCAACGGCCGCGAGCACACGTTCGAGATCGGTCGTCTGGTCCGACAGCGAAGGCTCGGAGAGCTCGACGTAGCGCTTTTGCACGGCAGGTCGAAGAATCACCTTGCGCCCCACGCCCACGGTCGCCGCCTTCGGGCGAGTGACCAACGCGGGCACGTCCACGCGAAGGTCGCTCACGACCTCGACGCGACAGGCGAGGCGCCACCCTTCGCGCAGCTCGTCGGTCGAAAACGCCCTCGTGTCGAGCGAGGTGATCGGGGCGGCGCCCTCGAGGATCCGCACCTTGCACTTGCGGCACGTACCGTGTCCACCGCATGTCGAGTCGATGGCCACGCCATTCCAGCTCGCGGCGTCGAAGAGCATGACGCCAGGCGGCACGCGGACCTTCTTCGCCGCTGGCTCAAAGAGCAAGTCAAGTCGGCCTCGTCCGTCGTTCGTGATGATGTTGCCCGAGACGGCGTCGACCAGCTCGTCGCGGGCGCCCTCGGGCACCCGAAGCTCGCTCATGACGCGTTCGTACTCTGCTGGCGGTGCACCGCAATCCAGGCGGCACCCCAGGGGTCACGATCGAGCAGCAGGTCGCCCGCCTGGACAGCGCGCACCAACTGTGGTGAGCGGGCGTCCATGATGGCGCTCGTGAGCCCCGCCCGCATCGCGACGGGCAAGAACGTCGCCCCGAGCGTGGCGCGGTCGGGCATGCCAAAAGAGACGTTGGAGGCGCCGAGGGTCATGTTGACCCCGAGCTCCTCGTGGATCATCTCGATGGTCTCGAGCGTTTTTGCCACGAGAGAGGTGTCGGCGCCAATGGGCATGGCAAGAGGATCGATCACGATGTCCTCGATGGGGATGCCGTAGCGGCCAGTGGCGACCTCCACGATCTTCTTCGCGAGCTCGAGTCGGCGTTCTGGCTCATAGGGGATCTCGAACTCGTCGTTCGGCAGCGCGATGATGGCGGCGCCATAACGCTTGACGAGCGGCAGGATCGCCTCGAGGCGATCGTCTTCAGCCGTGACCGAATTGACGAGCGCCTTGCCCTGGTAGGTGGCGAGCCCAGCGTCGAGTGCTTCGATGACCGACGAGTCGATGCAGAGTGGGAGATTGGTCAGGCTCTGGATCAGCTTGACCGCCTGGATCATGAGCTCGACCTCGTCGGCCAAGGGGACGCCCATGTTGACGTCGAGCACCATGGCGCCGCCCGCCACCTGCTGGGCCACGTCGATGCTGATCCGCGACAGGTCCCCGGCACGCAGCTGCTCTTGAAAGATCTTGCGTCCGGTGGGATTGATCCTTTCGCCGATGATGCAGAACGGCTGATCGTGCCCGATCACGACCTCGCGACTCGGGGAGCTGAGCAGTGTGTGCATTGGGCTAGGCCGTCGCCACCGCGCGCTTGCGCTCGAGGAGCTCTTTGGCCTTCTTCACCGCGGCGGACGCGTCGGCCGCGTAGCCGTCGGCTCCGACGGCGTCGGCGTACTCCTGGGTGACGGGTGCTCCGCCGACCATGACGATGACCTGGTCGCGCAGCCCGGCCTTTTCCAGCGCGTTCATATTGGCCTTGAACATGGGCATGGTCGTCGTCAGGAACGCCGAGAAGCCGACAATGTCCGGTTGGTGCTCGTGGATGGCCTCGATGAACTTCTCCGGCGGCACCTGGACGCCGAGGTCGATGACGTGAAAGCCCGCACCTTCGAGCATGATGTCGACGAGGTTCTTACCGATGTCATGGACGTCACCTTTGACCGTGCCCATGAGGAAGGTGCCAACCGGTTCGACGCCGGTTTCGACCATCAAAGGCCGAAGGACTTCAAGCGCTCCGGCCATGGCGCGCCCCGCGATGAGCATCTCGGGCACGAAGAAGTCGCCGCGCTCGAAACGGGCGCCGACCTCCTCGAGCGAGGGGATGAGGGAGTCAAAGAGCAGCGTCTCTGGGGTGAGGCCCATGGCGAGCCCTGCATTGGTCAGCTCGAGCACGACCGGCGCGTTGCCGGTGAGCGTGGCCTCGTACATCTCCTTTAAGAGTTCGTCCTGGTTCACGCTGCTCCTTTTCTATCCACCCGATATCCCAGCGCCGCCGAAAGAGCGTTCGCCTCGGCGACGCACAGCGCACCCACCTGGGCGATGCGCGGCTCGTTGATGCGCGTCGAAGGGCCCGACACCGAGAGCGCGGCGATCACCGTGCCTTCGTCGCGCCGGACCGGCGCGGCAATGGCGATCAGTCCGACTTCGAGCTCTTCTGCCGCCACGGCGTATCCCTGAAGCCGAATCTTTGCGAGTTCGACTCGAGGTCACCGCGAGACGTGATGGTGTGGGCCGTGAGACGCTCGAGGCGTCCGGGCGGCAGCTCCGCCGCACCGAAGGCGAGGAGGATCTTTCCGAGGGCCGTTGCGTGCAGCGGTTCGCTGCGGCCGAGCCAGTTCGTCCCGCCGAGCACGTAGTGGCTGTCGACCTGGGCGATCTGGACGACCATGGAATGACGCTGCACCCCCAGATTGATCGTTTCGCGGCTGACGTTGCCGAGCCGCTCGAGGTAGGGGTGGGCCACGCTCACGAGGTCGGTTTCGGTGTTGCCACGCAGCGCATATCGCACAAAGGCGTCGCCGGGGAGGAACCCACCGTGCGAGTCTCGGCGCAACAAGCCGTTGCGCTCGAGTGCGTTCAAGATTCGAGAGGCGGTGCTTTTTGCGAGCCCCGAGGCTTCGGCGAGCTCGGAGAACGTGACGGGCTGCATGGCGTCGACGACCTGGCGGACGAGGTCCCCGGCACGATCGATGGCTTGCGATCCGGATGGCTTGTTCATGGCGCTCGCTTGCACTCGTTCCATAGTACAGTACGAAGTTTTACAATGTGATTCGGATCGGATGCACGATCTGCAGCGAAATGGGGTGGCGATGTTCGTCAACAAGATGGCTCGGTACGAACTGCTCTCTCCCGACGCCATTGAAGTCCTCGATCGGGGCTGGCGACGCATCGTGTCCGAGATAGGCATCCAGTTCGTCAAGCCAGAAGCGACCGAGCTCTTCGCCAAGGCAGGCCAGAAGGTCGAGGGTCAAACGGTCTGGCTTGATCCGGAGTTCGTCATGGAACAGGTCGCCAAAGCCCCACGCGAGTTCGATATCCAAGCGCGCAACCCAAAGAACAACGTTCACATCGGCGGCGACTCGATGGTCTTCAGTGGGGTGTACGGTCCGCCGTTCGTACGCGCTGGCAACGAGCGCCACGAGGGAACGCTCGAGGATTTTCGAAAATTCACGATGCTCGCCCAGAGCTTTCCCGAGCTGGATTCGGCCGGCGGCGTCATCTGCGAGCCGAACGACGCACCGCTCGACTCTCGCCATCTCGACATGATCTATGCGCTCCAGACGCTCTCTGACAAGTTCTATATGGGCAACGTGGTTTCGGGCGTCAACGCTCTCGACACGATCAAGATGAGCGAGATCCTGTTCGGTGGGTCGTGGGAACATCGAAAAGACCCCCGCCATGATTTCGCTCATCAACTGCAATTCGCCGCTGCGCTGGGACGACCGCATGCTGGATGCCCAGTTCGAGTACAACTTGGCGAACCAGCCAGTCGTGCTGACGCCATTTCTTCTTATGGGTGCCATGTCGCCCGTGACCATTCCTTCCGCGCTTGCCCAGCAACTCGCCGAGGCCTTGTCGGGGATCGCGCTCGCCCAACTGGTTCGCCCGGGCTGTCCGGTCGTGTTCGGCTCGTTCCTTTCCAACATCGACATGCAGTCGGGCTCGCCGACCTTCGGTACGCCCGAGTCAGCGATGGGACTGCTGTGCACGGGCCAGCTCGCGCGTCACTACGGTCTGCCGTTCCGCACCGGAGGGGGCCTGACCTCGAGTCAGACTCCCGACGCTCAAGCGGCATACGAAGCACTCATGACCATGCTGCCCACGTTCTTGACGGGCACGAACTTCGTCATGCACTCCGCCGGATGGCTCGAGAGCGGGCTCGTGAGCAGCTACGAGAAGTTCATCATCGACATCGAGCTCTTGCGGATGCTGCGCGTCGAGTTCACGCCCATGGAGATCGACGAAGCGGCGCTCGCCTTCGACGCCCATCTCGAAGTCGGCCACGGCGGACACTTTCTCGGGGCCGAGCACACAATGACTCGGTTTCGCGACTGTTTTTATCGTCCGCTCTTGTCATCGTCCAAGAACTTCGAGCGTTGGTCGCGCGACGGGGCGCTCGACGCGGCGGCCCGCGCCACCGAGATCTATCAGAAGACGCTCGCCGAGTTCGAAGCACCGCCGCTGGACGACGCCATTCGCGACGAACTGGGAGAGTACGTCATTCGCCGACGCGCCGAGTTGGGGGACTGATGATGGCTCACCACCCGCGGCCTCGCCACTGATCTCGTGCCGTACGAGAAGTTGCTCACACCGTTGATCCAGTGTGCGCGGCGCCGTTGGCCCGCGACGCATCGCGGTATCTCGCCCACACCAATCAAACCAGCATCATGACGGGAGACGACTATGACCACGACCGAATCACGCTCGAGCGCGCGCGCCGTCATCATTGGGGCCGGCATCGTCGGCAACTCACTGGCTTATCATCTGGCGCGACTCGGGATGGCGCGATCTGATTCTCGTCGACAAGGGTCCCATGCCGAACCCCGGCGGTTCTACGGGTCATGCGTCGAACTTCATCTTTCCGGTCGACTATTCGAAGATGATGACCGAGCTCACGGCCGACTCGACGGCGCAGTACAAGGAGCTGGGCGTCTTCATCGAAAGCGGCGGCATCGAGGTTTCACGTACCGGAAGCGCGCGACCAGGAGCTGCGTCGACGGATGGCCGCCGCGAAGGCGTGGGGGGTCCCGTGTGAGCTGCTGAGCCCCGAGGGTGTTGCCGAAGCTCGTGCCCTACCTCGACCCCTCCGTCATTCGAGAGGGACTCTACTTTCCCACCGTGGGCGTCGTTGATTCGCTGCGGGCGGGCACCTTGATGCGCGAGCGCGCCCAGGAGATGGGGGCACTTCAGGTCCTCGCGAATACCGAGATCCTCGGCATCGACCTGAGCGAGGAGGGCGAGCGCGTGCGCTCCGTGCGCACGAGCGCCGGTGACATCGACACGAGCGTCGTCGCGGTGTGCTGTGGTGTCTGGAGTCCGAAGATCGCCATGATGGTGGGCGCGTCGATTCCTTTGACGCCGATCGTCCACCAGATGATCAGCGTCGGTCCGATTCCCTTGTTTGCCGATACGGTCGGCGAGATTGTCTACCCGATCATTCGCGACATGGACACGAACATGTACGAGCGCCAGCACGGCGGCGACATCGAAGTGGGCTCGTACGCGCACCGCCCGATCATCGTCAACCCCGAGGAGATTCCCTCGATTGAAGAGTCGGCCCTTTCTCCCACCGAGATGCCCTTCACCCAAGATGATTTCGACCCGCAGCTCCAAGACGCGCTGGAGCTCATGCCTGAGCTCTTGGGCGACGAGCGAGTCGGCGTGCGCTACGCGATCAACGGACTCATCTCGATGACGCCCGACGGACATCCGGTGCTCGGCGAGACCCCCGAAGTGAAGGGCCTCTGGTCAGTCGCCGCGAGCTGGATCAAAGAAGGCCCCGGGATTGCCCGTGCCGTCGCCGAATGGATGAACGGCGACGCGCCCGAGATCGATCTGCACGAAGCCGACATTGCGCGTTTCTACGGACATCAGCGCACGCGTGCACACATCACCGCTCGGGCCCGCGAAGGCTTCAACAAGATGTACGGCATCGTGCATCCCGCCGAGCAGTGGGAGTCGCTGCGCCCGACGAGAGTCAGCCCGGTCTATGACCGCGAGCGAGACCTCGGCGCCTTCTTCTACGAGACCATGGGCTGGGAGCGGCCGTACTGGTACGAGAGCAACGCGGGACTGCTGCAGAAGTACCAAGGTCGGCTCATGGAACGAGAGGCCGAATGGGAGTCACGGTGGTGGTCGCCGATCATCAACGCCGAGCACCTTGCGATGCGCGACGCGTGCGGGCTCACCGACCTCTCGGCGTTCGTCGTCATGGACGTGACGGGGCCGGGTGCGCTCGAGGCCCTTCAGCATCTCGCCGTTGCCCAGCTCGACGTCCCGATCGGTCGAGTGGTCTACACCTCGCTCCTCGACGAGCGCGGCGGCTTCAAATCGGACCTGACGATCATGCGGCTCGGGCACGATCACTTCCGCGTCGTCACGGGCGCCCACACGGGCATGACCGAGAAGAAGTGGTTCGTCGACCATCTGCCGGCCGACGGCTCGGCGCAACTGAGCGACCTCACGTCCTCGTGGTCGACCTTCGGGCTCTGGGGCCCGAGGGCGCGCGACATCCTGGCCAAGTGCACGACGGACGACATCAGCCACGAGGGATTTCCCTTTGCCACGTGTCGGACCATCGAGCTCGGGGGCATTCGCGTCCTCGCCTCACGCATCTCCTACATCGGCGAGCTTGGCTGGGAGATCTACGTTCCCATCGAAGAGGGGGCTAAGGCCTGGGACACGATCTTCGCCGCAGGGCAGGAACACGGTCTCGTGCCGGTCGGCATTGGCGTCTACGCAACGACCGGTCGTCTCGAGAAGGGCTATCGCGCCCTCGGCAGCGAGCTCACGGCTGACTTTACGATCGTCGAAGCGGGTATGGCGCGCCCGACGGTGAAAAAGCAGGAGTTCATCGGGCGCGAGGCCTATCTGGCCCAGCGCGAAGCTGATCCCGTTGCGCATCTCTGCACGCTCACGGTGAACGATCACCGCTCAGCGAGCGGCGTCGCTCGCTACATGCTCGGCGGCGAGCCGATCGTGTTCCTTGAGGGCGAGCGCCTGGTCGACGAGAAGGGCCGACCGTCGTACGTCACGAGCGCCGGTTCCGCGCCGTCGCTCGGCAAGCACGTGCTGCTCTCCTATCTTCCCACGAGCTACGCCGAAGTGGGCCGGCAGCTCTCCGTGGAGTACATGAATGAGAGCTATCCGGTGACGGTCGACGTGGTCGGCTCGACGCCGCTGTTTGATCCCGAGAACTCGCGCGTAAGAAGCTGAGCGTGAACGTTCTCGTCTGCGTCAAGCGAGTGCCCATGGTCGGCGCGCGCATCGCGCTGAGCCCTGACGAGCTCGAGGTCGATGTCCGTCAGCTGGGCTTTACGATGAGCCCCCACGAGGAGTGTGCGGTCGAAGAGGCGGTGAGGATCGTCGAGCGAGACGGTGGAACGGCATCGGTACTGACCCTCGGTCCCGCGGAGGCGTCGGAGCAGCTGCGTGACGCGGCCTCGATCGGGGCGACGCAACTCGTACATCTGGTCACCGACGGGCGCGAATGGGATCCGATGGCGACCGCGCAAGCGATCGTCGATGCCATTCGCATGCTCGAGGACGAGCACGGTCGCTACGACCTCATTCTGTTTGGAAACGAGGCGGCCGACAGCGGCGACTATCAGGTGGGGATTCGAGTGGCCCACGCGCTCGGTCGTCCTTCGATCAGTGGCATCAAGCGTCTCGACATCGCCGACGGTGCGCTCACGGCCCGTCGAGAGTTTCGGGGCGGTGACGAGATCTACCGCATCTCCCTGCCGTGCGTGATTGCGGTGAAAGAGGGCATCAATCTCCCTCGCTACCCGTCCCTTCCCGGACGCATGCGCGCGAAGAAGATGGCGATCCGTGAGATCCCGGTTGAGTGGCACGCGGGCACGATGCGAACGCAGCGACTTCGCGTTCCCGTCGAACCTCGAGAGCGGGCCGAGATTCTCGGCGAGGGTGTCGAGGGCGTTCCCGCACTCGTCGCGTTGCTCGAGCAGTGGGGGATTCTCTCGTGAGCGGCGACCGTTCAAAGAGCGTCCTGTGCTTTCTCGAACACGATGACGATGGCGTCCTCGACGCGTCGCTTCGTGCGCTCACGCTGGCGAGATCGCTCGCTTCCTCTGGACGAACGCTGGTCGCGGCCTAATGGGCTGGTGGATTCCAGTTTCTTTCTCGCGCTCGCGAATCAGCGTGGTGGCCGCAATCCCGTCGAGCAACGGCATCTGCACATCCATCAGCACCAGGTCGTAGCGTGAGCGCTCAAGCAATTCGACAGCCTCCCGGCCATTACTCGCCAACGTGACCCGATGTCCGCGTTTCTGAAGCATTCGTGCGGCCAGGCGCTGGTTGACCGCGTTGTCTTCCGCCAGCAATATTTCCAGGGCGATTCCAGGAACAGCAACGCGCCGTTCCACGTCGGGCGTGGGCACGCTCGCTGCTTCAGGTTGTGGCCGCCGCCTATCTAACGCGCGGACGATGGCATCGCGTAGCTCACGCTGACGAACCGGTTTGGTGAGGAATGCAGAGAAGCCAAGTTTCTGGCATCGCGCCATATCTCCACTACGGCCGGTGGAACTCAGCATCATGACGGTGGCTGCGGCCAGGTCCGGCGCGTCTCGAATCTTCTCCACCAAGGTGAGCCCGTCCATGTTGGGCATATGCATATCGGTCAGTATCAATCGATAAGGATGGCCCGACGCGCGTGCGGAGTTGAGTTCCACGAGCGCATTCAGTCCACTCTCCACGCAGACAACTTGCATGCCCCAGCGAGTAAGCAGCCGATCAAGGATGCGGCGGTTGGTCTGATTGTCGTCTACCACGAGCACGCGGGCGCCGCGCAGCATCCCTTCAGGCAAGCCGACAGATAATGGTGAAGCGAGGGCGCCGCCCATGCCTACGCGGGCCGTGACGTGAAACTCGCTGCCTTTGCCAGGTTCGCTCTTCACCCAGATTTTTCCGCCCATCATGGCAACCAGCCGCGAGGTGATGGTGAGGCCAAGACCCGTTCCGCCGAACTCGCGGGTGGTGGAAGTGTCGGCCTGGGCGAAAGCGTCGAAGATCAGCGTCTGCTTCTCATTGGGAATCCCGATGCCGGTGTCGGCGACAGTGAAATGGAGGATGCAGTCCCCCTCCTCCTGCCGTTCCACCTCCACAGTCAACGCCACCTGGCCTTCTGAGGTGAACTTGATGGCGTTGCCTACCAGATTGAAGAGGATTTGACGCAGGCGCGTGGGATCGCCACGGATAATCGTAGGCAGTTCCGGAGCGATGTCGCAGAGCAGTTCGAGTTCCTTTTCCTCTGCGCGAAGAACAAGCGTCCTCAACGTGGTCTCAATACACTCCCTGGCGTCGAAATCAATCGACTCCAGGTCGATCTTGTCGGCCTCGATTTTGGAAAAGTCGAGGATATCGTTAATCACGTTGAGTAGAGATTCGGCGGAAAGTTTCACCGTATCAAGATAATCGCGCTGCTCGGGACTCAGGTCGGTGTCGAGCGCCAGATCGGTCATGCCGATGACGCCATTGAGCGGAGTGCGGATTTCATGGCTCATGTTGGCCAGGAATTCGCTTTTGGCCCGGCTGGCAGCCTCGGCCTGGATGCGCGCCTTGATCGTCTCCAATTCGCTCTGTTTTTGAGCCGTGATATCGCGACCGATACCGATAATGCCGATGATGCCGCCATTCTCATCGCGGAAGGGCACTTTCGTAGTCAGGAGCCAGCGCTCCCTCCCTTCTTTGTCCTGCATGCGTTCGGCTTGGCTGACCAGATGCTCTCCGGTTTGCATGATCCTTTGCTCGTCATTGCGGAAGCCTCGAGCCAGCTCGTCGGGAAAGAAGGAAGAATCGTCGAGCCCGAGTAAGGTGCCGTCGGGTGAGCCCGTCATGTAGGTCCGTATCGCCCGGTTGGCCAGCACGAAGCGGCTTTGCGTGTCTTTGATGTAAATCAGGTCGGGCAGGCTATCGATCACCGTGCGCAGCATGCGGAGTTCCGTTTGGTTCGTGCTCCGCTCCGCGCGCCGGGCTTGCGCTATGATCGCATCGCGGCGGAAGAAAACATATCCCGGCCACGCGAAGAGTACAAGCACAGCCAAGGCAATGAGCGCGGACGGGCCGGCCGCGAGCTGAACGAACAGAAGCTGTTTGAGCAGGAAATAAGCCGCGAAGGCGGCGGCTGCCAGAATTACCGCCCCTATGGCAATCCGCTTCACGTCCGCGCCCGAGCCCGGTTCTGCCGTCTCCTGGCGCACGGAGTCTTTCTCGCTTTGCATCGGAGCAACACCCCCATCGTCCGGTCCATGGCTTCGGCACGACGAAAATACAGAATTCCTTGCAACATCTGTATGCGGGAATAGTAGCAGCAAATCGTACGGATGGGACTGGATGGATTCGAACCTTTTCCCAGGCGCCTCAAAGATTACCTATTGAAATGCCGGCGACAGTGATCCGTGTGACGCCCCCGAACGAATGGGCATTACTTTCGTGTGGGTTCGGGGAGATGCGCGGTCAGCCCACTGCTATCCGCTCCTGCACGAGACCGAGCGTCGGAATCAGGCGGGGACGGCGGCAAAGTATTCGGCCACTTCAAGCCAATTATTCACGCGGACGAATCCGGTGGCCTTGAGATTATGCGGTGCGGAGTAGAGCAAACCCTGGCCCGCGAAGCGCAGCAGGTTTTTGGGCTGGTCGTCGATGAGGAAATCGGCGCGGAGGATCGATTTATTGCCACAGAAAACGTAATGTGCAGGCGGAATGAAGGGAAAATGGCGCTGCAGCCAGCGGTACTTCGGTCCCAGCGAATTGGGCACGGCCATAGCCTGCGTGGCGATGAAGATTTCAAAGCGCTGCGAGAGGTCCTTAAGCACCGGCTGCGCGCCGGGCATCACCTCCAGGACCTCGAAGAAATCTTCGGCGTCAAGAAAGGCGCGGAGCTGCGCCTGCCGGTCAACGGGTGCGATCTCCCAAAGGCCTTTGCCGGCCAGATCTTCCGGCGTCACGTCCTCGTCGAAGGTCTGGTTGTAGCGCCGGATGTGTTCGGCGAGGGTGTCGGCCATCACCTCGTCCATGTCAACGCAGATGCGCTGCACGGGGCCAAGGCAGTTGTCAGTGATCAGTCCGGTTCGCGCGTTTCGCCGTGGACTGTTCCCTCAAGAAAAGGGTAGCAGGATGGGAGGTGCGATTACAGGCCGACGGCCAGGCGCGCTGGGCGGCTTCACCGCGAAAGATTTCCTGTGCCTCGCGAGTGACAAAGCGGCAGCGAGAACCTGCACCGGTCGTAACCCCGGACCATCGAAGTGGGCGCGGGCCGAGCGTCGATCATCCTCCGCCCGGGCCCGCTTCGTTAGAACGTCCCGCCGGGGTGCTGCCGGATGTCGTCGGCCAGGATCTCGGGTGGGGTTACGGGCGTGTCAAGAAGTCCGTTGTCCGCTTCAAACAGCCATCCGTTGACCGAAACCAAATCGTTGTCGGCCAGCCCGGAGAAATTATCCGGGTTGAAGTTCTCATACGTCGTTTGCGAAGTGGTTTCGACGTCGTACTGAAGCAGCGCGATGACGTTGCAGACTGGAGCCCCTCCTCCAGGAGGCGCACAGGGCGACCACTCGTAATCGAGTATGAAATCTGGCGAACTGATCGACGCGATGGTGCCGCTGAGCTGACTCGGCTCCAGTTTCAGGCTGTTGGTCGTGAAGTTGCAGACTGGAGGAGGCCCGGGAATCACGTTGCTGGCGACGCAGGACACGGACCCTGGATCGACTTCCACCTGAAGCTGCTGGCCCCAGGTGAGGTTCAGGGCGCTCGAAAAACTGAAGCCGGAAGGGATAGTGAAGCCGTCGGCGTCCACGGCAAACGTGGCGCCGCTATCCAGAGTGACGTTGGCGATTGAGCCCTGCAGGGGGGCAGTGCCCGCAACGGCGCTGGGACTGGGAAACACCAGAAGTCTGACCCCGGTAGCGCTGTACCCGATGACCCTTCCCAGCACGCTCTGCGTGTTTTTCACTTGCAGCCACTTGACGCTTGCGGCCAGAAGGCTTCCGTCGCTGTTGACGGAGGCAACCTGCACCTGGACGGCATCGCCGGCTGTGAGGCACGACAGTGCGCCCGGTGAAGCACAAGGCGGCCAATCGACGAGCTGCGTGTTACTGTTCACGTCCACTGTCAGGGTCTTGCCCCATGCCGTCTCCATGGTGAATTGGCTGGCACTGGCTTCGTGCTCACGAACGTCCCGGTGACGAAGCCGAACGGAGGCGGTTGTCCGGCTGCCGCTGCCGGGGTTTGCGAGAGCGAAATGCCGTTCGCTGCCCCAAGGTTCACCGATAGGTCGGACTGGATGATGGTGTTGAGATGAAAATCGATCAGCAGGCCGAGCGGAGTTTGGTCTGTAACCGCGAGCGGGAATGGAGCGGAGGTGATGCTGATCGTTGCTGAATTGTCGAGGGCAGGCGTAAGGGTGCAGATGGAACCCACCGCGCAGGAACTGCCCAAAGACGCGTCGGAGGAATTGAAGATCACAAGCTGGGGATTGGCGAAGGTGAGGCTCAGGCTGCTGTAGGTTCCGGCCGGCACGTTCTCGTTGGCCAAAAACGCGGAAAGCGCCTGGATCTGGGTTACATCGATCTGGATCGGGTTCTCGACGAGTGAGACCGAAGATGTGGAACCGATGCCGGCGGCGGGCGTGAGCGTGGCGCTCGTCAGACTGACCTGGAAAAACAGGACCGAGACGCCGGAAGGCGGATCGTCGGTCATCGTCAGCGTCACTGGAGCTGAGCCATTGGCAGGCATGGAATGGATGGGAGAACCTGAACCGCAGCTGACCGGCAGACTCAACAGCGCGGAGCAAAAGAAGGGCGACTGAAAGACGCTTATACATGGTGGCCCCCTTGGCGAGTGGAATGGCCTTACGAAGGTGATTTAGTTCACATTCGCCCAGGCTTTCCATGCAAGCCTGAGGAAGGCTTGCCAGCCCAGCCCCAAGGACTCGCCCCGGAATGCGGCTCACGCGGAATGCGCAGAGTGCCGGCGACTCTCTTCCTGTGGCTTTCGGCTGCCCAATTAGACTACGCGCAACGAGGAAAGTTGACTTCCGCAGTAAGAAAACCTGGCGCGGCCTATGCATCGGCCTGGCGGGGTTTGCGCGGGGCGCGACCCGTGCCGGCGGGCACTTCGGGTTGCGGGGCTTTGGGCTCCGGCGCCATCGCCGGGTCAAAGTAGAGCAAGCGGCTGCAACTGTCGCACGCCAGCAGTTCGCCCTCGCGGAGCTGGTTCCAAACCTGCGGACGCACGCCCATGCGGCAGCCGGTGCACTGCTGGTTTTCCGCGCGGGCGATGCCCGTGCCGCGCGCGGTGGCGATGCGGTCGAAGCGGGCGAGCCAGTCGGAACCTTCGAGCGTGAAGAGCATCCGAATGCCGTCACTTTCGATCTTCAACCGCGCGAGTTCGGCCGAGAGCTCCCGCTGGCGCGCGGCCACGCGGGTGCGAACGCCTTCCACCTCGGAGGCAAGCAGCTCCACTTGCGCGCGGGACTGGGCCAGCGCGGCCTCCTGCGTCTCCGTGCGCTCCAGGCTTGCGTATTCTTCGTTTTCCAGGCGCTCGGCTTCGGCCGTTTCGAAGTGGACCTCATGTTCGACGGCAGCGGCCTGCGCGGGCGTGGTCACGGAGTCGTGCTGCGCGCGGAACTTGGCGGCCTTCTGGCGGTGCCCGTCGATCTCCCGTTCCAGTCGCGTGCGAAGCGTCTCTTCGCGGCTGAGCGCGGCCGAGGCCTCGGCGGAGTGGCGCTCGGCGGCAGCGAGCCGCGCCTGCGACTGGGCGATCTCCGCGGGCAGTGCGCGCAGATCCTTGTTGAGCCGGGCGCGCTCGAGATCGATCGATTGGAGCTTGACGAGGTTCTCAACGAGAGCTTGCATCCGTGACAAGAAGTGTAGAACACGGGGGCCAAGGGAACAAGGGAGCGAGAAGGCAGGGACTACGGGACTACGCGGCTGCGGGACGACCCAGCCCGGTAGAACTGGTTGCATCAATCCGGTCTTGAAAAGGCACGGCATTACAGGCTGCGGAAGAAACTCGTTGTTTTGAAAGGGCACGAGTTTACTCGTGCCGCAAGATGAGCAAAATCAATGTAGTCTTTAGGCGCTGAGGGAAGGTCTCATTCCAACTGGGACACCGCCTCTTTTTCTGTGCGCGACGGATTCTTTATCTAAGCTCGCGTAGACTGAGTGCAAGACTCCATGACCCCCTCGCCGCAACAGGACGCGCAAGCGAAGCTCCAGCAGCACCGCGAGGCGCGGCTCGCCATGCGGCTTTCGCTCGTGGTGGGCGTGCTGATGCTGACCGGGAAGATGACGGCGTACCTGCTCACCGGGTCGTCGGCGATCTTCTCCGATGCGGCGGAGTCGGTGGTGCATGTGGTGGTGGTGGCCTTCGCGCTCTTCAGCCTTTGGCTAAGCACGCGGCCCGCCATTCCCCAGTTCCGTTACGGCTTCGAGCGCATCACATTCTTTTCCGCCGGCTTTGAAGGGGCCATGATCGTGCTGGCCGCGGGCAGCATTCTCTACAACACGACTCAGACGTGGCGTCGCGGCCAGGCCCTGGAGAATCTCGGTAGCGGCGTGCTCCTCATCGTGGCGGCTGGCGTGTTGAACGCGGGGTCGGCTGGTATCTGCTGCGCACCGGCAAGCGCAATCACTCGCTGATTCTCGAGGCCGACGGCAAGCACGTGCTCACCGATAGCTGGACGAGTTTTGGCGTGGTCGCGGGCTTGGGCCTGGTGATGGCCACGGGATGGAAGCCCTTCGATCCACTGATTGCCTACGCCGTGGCGGCCAATATTCTGTGGACCGGCGGCCGATTGCTTTGGCGCGCGATGAAGGGCCTGCTCGATTACTCGGACCCCAAAGTTGGGCACCTGATCCGGGCGCGGCTCGACGCGCTCTGCAAGGAACTTGGCGTGGATTACCATGGTGTGCGCTTCCGCGCCACGGGCCAGCGCCAGCTGATCGAGGTGCACCTGCTCTTCCCCGACAGCATGAAGCTGGGCGACGCGCACCGGCTGGCGACGGTGGTGGAAGAGCGCCTGGCGCAGGATCTGGAGATGCCCGCGGAAGTGATCACACACCTGGAGTCGCTTGAAGATCACTCCCAGGTGCACCACATGGAGCACTACACGGGACGGCCGGATTGAGCAGCGCCGGCCGCCGATGGCATAGGTCTTGCGCGGGGAATTCCGGGCTTTTGGAGAGAAGGCTCGTGCCGCGATCGCCGATGATCGGAAATTCGATAGACTAAAGGCATCGCAAACATCTCCGGGCTCTCCTCGTCGGGCAGGTGAGTCCGCCGTCTAACTACGTAGCATTTCTCGCCGAAGCCTCCATGCCGCTCGATCGATTTGGACTTCGGCGAGAAACGCTACGTAGTTAGACGGCGGACTCGCCAGCCCGACAGAGGAGAGCCCGGAGATGTTTGCGATGTCTTTAGTCTATCGAATGTCCGATCATCGGCGATCGCGGCACGAGCCTTCTCTCAAAAAGCCCAAGAAGTCTCCGCGCGAGACCCATCCAATCAGCAGCAGGCGCTGCTGATCCGGCCGTCCGTGTAGTGCTCCGAATGATGAACCTCGGCGTGATCCTCAAGCGACTCCAAATGCGTGGTCACTTCTGCGGGCATCTCCAGATCGCGAGTTTCGCTCTTCCACTTCGGTAGCCAACCGGTGAGCATCGCCGAGGCGCATCTGGTCGGGAAACAAAAGGTGAATCTCGATGAACTGCCGATAACCAGTGGTCCTGAAGCGCACTCCGTGATATTCGATCCCAAGTTCCTGGCAAACGGCGTCGAGCCGTGCCGAATCTTGTGCCCAACTCTGGGGTCGGAGTAATCGAGTAACCCGTTGATAGACCTCCAAAGCAGCCGGCCGCCGGTGAAAAGAATGTTGGCGGCCACGGCGTACGCAATCAACGGATCGAAGGGCTTCCAGCCAGTGGCCATCACCAGCGCCAAACCTGCAACCACTCCAAAGCTGGTCCAGCTATCGGTCAGAACGTGCTTCCCGTCGGCCTCGAGAATCAGCGAGTGATTGCGCCTGCCGATGCGCAGCAAGTACCAACCCAGTGCCGCGTTCAGCAATCCTGCGCAGACAATCAGAATGACGCCGCGGCCCAGGTTGTCGAGCGCCAGGCCGTGACTCCACCGCACAGTGGTGGTGTAGATAATGCTTCCAGCGGCGAGCACGATCATGGCGCCTTCGAATCCCGCAGAGAAGAAGTTGATGCGCTCGAAGCCATACTGGAACCGGGGAATGCGGGCCGGCTGCTAAGCCACAGGCTGAAAACGGCGAAACCACCGCCATGACATGCACAACGGATTCGGCCGCGTCAGAAAAGATCGCCGCCGAATTCGTGGTCAGGTAAGCGGTCACCTTGCCCGCGAGCATCAGCACACCCACGATCAACGAAAGCCGCATGGCAAATCGCGCCTCGCGATGCTGCTGGAGCTTCGCTTGCGCGTCCTGTTGCAGCAAGGGGGTCATGGAGTCTTGCATTCAGTCTACGCGAGCTTAGATAAAGAATCTGTCGTGCACAGAAGAAGAGGTGGTGTCCCAGTTGGAATGAGACCATCCCCCAGAGGCTAAAGCCGTGCCCTTTCAAAATCGGATTGATGCAACCAGTTCTACCGGGCTGGGTGGTCCCGCAGCCGCGTAGTCCCTTAGTCTCAGCTCCCTCGCTCCCTTTGCTCCCTCGCTCCCC
>CAWKDF010000002.1:0-38666 GCA_963848345.1 uncultured Acidimicrobiaceae bacterium
ACCTCGAATTGGACGACCGCTTTGCCGAGTCCGTCGTGGGCATCATCCTTGACGGATTGCCGCCGGGAACGAACGAAGTCCCTAACAGCTAAGAGAACACCACGGTTCGATCGCCGGCAAGCACCACTCGATCTTCGCCCTGCAGTCGAACGGCTCGCGCCAGCACCGTCCGACTAATTCGCGCCCGAGCGCCACCAGGTTGTCGGCGGACTGGGCGTGGGTTACTCGAATGACGCTCTGATCGATGATGGGACCTTCGTCAAGATCCGCCGTCACGTAATGAGCCGTCGCGCCAATCAGCTTGACCCCGCGTTCGTACGCCTGGTGATAAGGTCGCGCCCCTTTGAAGCTCGGCAAGAACGAGTGATGAATATTGATGATGCTGCCGGGCATCGCTTCAAAGAAATCGGGCGACAGCACCTGCATGTATCGGGCGAGCACGATGAAGTCGACGTGGTGCTCATGAACCAGTTCCCTCAGCAGAGACTCCGCGCCACTTTTGGTCTCCGGTGAGACGGGGATGTGCCGAAACGCAATCCCATACCGCGCGGCGATCGGAGCACAGTCGGGGTGATTCGAGACGATCAACGGAATGTCAATAGCGAGCTCTCCAAGATTCCATCGATACAGCAGATCAACCAGACAGTGGTCCAGCTTTGACACCATCACCAAGGCCCGTCGACGCTCGGAGGCCAGACGGACGCCGAGCAGGGGTTTAAAGCGCTCAAGTTGCTCGCATAAGGTGTCGCGCACCTCTTCGACGCTTCGCGGGCTGTCAAAACCGATCCTCATGCAGAACTGGCCCGTGGGCGGATCCGAGAACTGATCACTCTCGACGATGTTGCCGCCGAGATGGACGATCCCTTGAGCCGCAGCGAGCACGATGCCCGCAGTATCGGGACAACGGAGAGTGAGAATGTAGCGCTCCATCGAACAACCCTAGATTCGCGCGCCGGGTTCGAGAGAAACGCTCGGCCGTTCCGCGTCCGACGAGGCGGCGCCGGTCCACAGCGTCGCGCCCTGCCATCCTCGTAGGGAGTTCACGACGGCGAGTTCGTCGGCACGATGAAGATCCTCGGGTCGCAGGACCTTCTCCGTCAGGACTCCTTCGTCGATCAGCCGGGCGCGCCTGATGCCGGGCAGGCAACCGGACGAGAGGGGTGGCGTGAACCAAGACTCGCCCTCCCGTGCGGCAAGGTTGGCAATCGTCGTTTCCGTGCACTCCCCTCGCTCATTGATCAGCACGACGTCGTCCGAGTTCGGGACTTTGCGTCGCCGCACGTCATAGAGCCCCGCGCCTAGTGGTCTTGTGAAAGAGCATGACCCATTCGCTGCACACCGGATCGTCGTCGATCGTTAGGCGGACCGGAGTCGCACGCGGAGTGGGCGCCTCACTGCACTGCAGTTCAATCTCGCCGTTCCTCGAGAGCAGCAGTCGAACCCGCGACCGATCTCCACCGGTCGAGAGTCGAGAGATCAATCGCTGTTCGAGTTCGTCCGGGTATTTGAATCCGAAGAACAGTGCAGACGACCGCATTCGTTCGAGATGCGCGCGAAGCGTCTCGACGTCAGCGTCGCTGCCATAGCCAAATGTTTCGAGCAACCGAAATGGAGGGGTCGGAACAACATCGAGCATCTCCGCCTTGAGGATCATCTCTTGGTATTCGATCTCGGGAACCGAATCGGCCACCACGCCACCGCCGCTGCCGTAGAACGAAGCATTCCCGTCGATGACCGCGGTTCGAATCGCCACGCTGAAGCGAGCGCGCGGCTTTTGGTTCACAGGCTCAAGGAGACCGACTGCCCCGCAGTAGACCCCTCGCTCGCGTTCTTCCAGTCGCTCAATGATCTCCATCGCGCTCTGCTTTGGCGCCCCGGTCACCGATCCGCACGGAAACATTGCGCGAAAGATGTCAACGAGGGTCACGTCGCCCCGGGTACGACACTGAATCTCTGATACCAGTTGCCACACGTTGGGGTACGCCTCCAACGTGCGAAGCTCGGTCGCAACCACGGTGCCAACCTCGGCGACCTTACCCATGTCATTGCGGATGAGGTCGACGATCATGATGTTCTCGGCCGATTCCTTCGCGGAGTTCGCGAGCGCCGCGGCTCGCGCCTGGTCTTCGAGCTGATATCTCCCGCGCCGAGCCGTGCCCTTCATGGGTCGGCTACGCAGCAACGTCCCGTCCCATTCGACGAAGAGCTCCGGCGACGCGCTGACAATGGCGACCTCGTCGAATCTGATCAGCGAGCCGTACGCGGGCTGCTGCGCGAGCAGGAGCTCGCGATACAACGTTTCCGCGTCGGCGGCCCCGCTCCGTAGGAATGTGTTTGTGAAGTTCACTTGGTATACCGTGCCGACGTCGATCTCGTTGAGAATGAGTCGAACCTTCTTCACGTAGTCCTCTTCGTCGACGTGCGGCGTCCACGGCGTGCGCGAGTGTTCGCGGCGATACCGAGGGAGCGTGAGGGGCTTCGCCGTAGAGCTACGAAAGACACCAAACCAGACGAAGGGAACCCTGTCAGAAAGATCATGGTCGCGCGCGCGAACCTGCAGCCCACGGTCAAAGGCTGGCGCCGCTTCATAAGACACGTAGCCCGCCACCCATCGTCCATCCCGTGCGGCAGCTTCCGCTTCGTTGAGTGCGCCTTCGACGCCATCGATGGCGTCGGCTCGAATCTCTTCCACAAAGCCGTGCAGCGTCGTCGTGGTGAAGTCTCGCATGTTGTCAAATCGAACCGTCGGGATGGACGTCGTCGTCACGACCGCACACCTAGGAGCGCGTAGCGCGTCATGCGCGCGGTGTCAACGTGAGTCACTGGATCCTTCATGATTGATACCAATGATGGCGCACCCTGGTGGAGGTGAGACGAGCGCCCGCGACGGTGGAACGACAAGCGCTCGATGCGCAGGGTCCACATTGTGGAAAGTCAAACGTTACTGCGTCAAAAGTTGACGCCAATGTGAAAGTCGCCTAGACCTGAGCCACACTTCATGGCGTCGCCAGCGCGTTCGTGATCAGTCACAGGAGGCTTATGAAAAGGGCTCAGTACGACTTTGTCATCGTTGGCGGCGGCTCCGCGGGGAGCGCCCTCGCCAACCGTCTGAGCAGCGAGGCGTCCAACCAAGTCCTGGTCCTCGAAGCTGGAAGGTCCGACTACAAGTGGGACGTGTTTGTCCACATGCCTGCCGCCCTCACCATTCCCATCGGCAATCGGTTCTACGACTGGAAGTACGAGTCCGAACCCGAACCCTACATGAATGGTCGACGTATCTATCACGCACGCGGGAAGCTGCTCGGAGGCTCGAGCAGCATCAATGGCATGATCTTTCAGCGGGGAAATCCGCTCGACTACGAGCGCTGGGCAAGCGACGCGGGCATGAGCGAGTGGGACTATCGCCACTGCCTCCCCTACTTCAAACGGATGGAGAACTGCCTCGCCGGTGGCGATGAGTATCGCGGCACGAATGGCCCACTCATCCTCGAACGCGGACCGACTACCAATCCACTCTTTGGCGCGTTCTTTCAAGCAGTGCAAGAGGCCGGCTATCCACTCACCAAGGACGTCAACGGCTACCGACAAGAAGGGTTCGCACCCTTTGACCGGAACGTCTTTCGGGGCCGACGGCTCGGGGCCGCGCGCGCATACCTGCACCCCGCAATGCGTCGGGCGAACCTTGAGGTTCAGTGCCACGCGTTTGCGACGAAGATCCTCTTCGAAAAGAACCGCGCCGTCGGCGTGGAGTTCAAGGAGCACGGCCAACGTCGTGAGGTGCGCGCGGGCGAGGTCATCCTCTGCGGAGGCGCCTTCAACTCCCCACAGCTCCTCCAGCTTTCCGGTGTCGGCAACGCGGATGAGCTCTCCGCTCTCGGCATCGAGGTCATCCAGCACCTGCCGGGCGTCGGAGAGAATCTTCAGGACCACCTCGAGGTGTACATCCAGCACTCCTGCACGCAGCCCGTCTCGCTCGCACCGTCACTCAAGATGCGCAACCGTCCCTTGATCGGCGCCGAGTGGCTCTTTTTGCGCAAAGGTCCCGGTGCGACGAATCACTTCGAAGGCGGCGGCTTTGCGCGCAGCAACGACGAGGTCGCCTATCCGAATCTCATGTTCCACTTCTTGCCGATCGCCATTCGCTACGACGGGTCGTCGCCCGCGAGCGGCCACGGGTACCAGGTGCACATTGGACCGATGTACTCGGACGCTCGAGGGTCAGTGAAGCTCAAGTCGGCCAACGCGTTCATACGTCCCGCCATCAGCTTCAACTACCTTTCGACCGAACAGGACAGACGCGAATGGATCGAGGCCATCCATGTCGCACGCAGCATTCTCGGCCAACCCGCGTTCGCCCCCTACAGCGGCGGGGAGCTGTCGCCGGGCGCCAGCGTATCGAGTGACCAGGAGATCCTCGACTGGGTGGCGCGCGACGCCGAGACGGCCTTGCATCCATCGTGCACCTGCAAGATGGGAACCGACGACGCCTCCGTGATTGACCCGACCAGCATGCGCGTGCACGGCCTCGAAGGTTTGCGCGTCGTGGACGCCTCGGTGTTCCCCTACGTCACCAACGCCAATATCTTTGCGCCGGTCATGATGGTCGCCGAGAAGTCGGCGGACCTCATACTTGGGAACACCCCACTCGCCCCCTCGACCGTCGACTTCTACCGCCATGGCATCGATCGGAGTCCGCTCGAGCCCACGACGCCCGACTAGGAACGCCTAGCGCCTCACGATCTTCGCGAGCGGATCGCCTCCGAGATAGCGGGCACGATGACGCTGAGGTCACCCACGATCGCGAAGTCGGCGCGCGCCAAAAATGGGGCCTCGGCGTCGGTGTTGATGGCGACGACGTGCTTGGCACTACGGCACCCCGCAAGATGCTGCGTCGCCCCGCTGATGCCACAAGCGAGGTAGAGCTCGGGGGAGATCTTCGTTCCCGTTTGGCCGACCTGCTGGGCGTGAGGGCGCCAACCGGCACTCGTGACGACCCTCGACACCCCGACAGCCGCGCCGAGCAGGCCCGCCAGCTCGTCGAGGGCGGCAAAGCCCTCCTCGCTGCCCACCCCGCGTCCGCCCCCCACGACGACGCGGGCGTCAGCGAGCGCAACTCCCCCGCCCCGCGCAATCCATTCCCCCACGACCACTCGCCGATCAAGATCGTTCGCCTCGGCGCGTACGTCATGAAACGTGGTTGGCGCCTCCGCCTCCGCCTGCGCAGCGAGCACCCCGTCGGAGGCCACCGTGAGGAGAGCGGGCACCCCGCGCAACACCGCGTCCTCAAGGAGACTGCCGCCCCAGCGCTGTCGACTGAGCTGCATGACGCCGTCGTCGAGCCACGAGGCAGAGAGGCAGTTTGCCGCCATCGCGAGACCAGTGGCTGCGCCGATGCTTGCCATGATCTCCTGACCACGTTCGGTGCCTGCCGCCACGACGGCGTCCGCGCCAAGGGTCTCGGCGAGCTCGTGCACGGCGCGCGACCAGCCTCGCGGGCGAATAGGCGTCAAGGCCGTCAATTGACACCTCGTATGCGTCGATGACGGCGTGTTTCGAGAGCGAATCGATGGTTGAGGTCGACGCAGCGCCGATGAACGCCGCGACCAGCGATCGTCCAGAGGAAGCGAGCGATCTCGCTAACGTGAGCGCGCGAAGCGACGCGTCAAGGACGCCGTCGTCGTCGTGTTCGAGGAAACACAGGACCTTGCGGTTCGTCGCGCCGGACACGGCATCGGAACGATCGACGCTCACGAGACAATCCCCCACTGTTCGAGCAACGCGACAAGCGCCGGGACACCATCGACGCCCTCACCAAGAATCTCGGCTCGCTCCCGCGTTTCGACGGGAACGCGAAGTCGCTCCGTCCGCATCGCCCCCTCCCGCCACTGCACGGGGATCTCACGGATCGCCATCTTCTTCGCGCGCATGCGACCGGGGAGGGAAGGGTAGCGCGGAAGATTGATGCCCTCTTTCACTGCAATCACGCACGGCAGGGAAATGCTGTAGATCTCGTCGCCGCCTCGAAACTCCCGCCGAGCCCTAAGTGCGCCCTCGTTGATGTCGAGATGCTTAATGCCACTGATCGAAGGACGACCGAGCGCGTGGGCCACTCGAACTCCCACCTGATAGTCGCCGCTGTCGGCCGCCTCGTTCCCAAACAGAACGAGGTCATAGCTACCCTGCTCGCCTTCGAGCACACGAATGGCATCGACGATTGCGCCTGCGGTCGCGACGGGGCCCCACTCGCGCCCGTCGGTAACCAGGTGGACGAGTTGCGTCGCGCCGATCGAGGCCGCGTCGCGCAGCTGCTCGGCCGCCTCCGCGGGGCCGAGGGTCATCACCGTCGCCGTTCCGCCGCTCTCGTTCAACGATCCTCACCGCCTCTTCGACCGCACACTCCTCGTGGGGGCTCATCGTGAAGCCCAGCTGACGGACATCGACCTCGAGCTCGTCAGGGGTGAGCACGATACGCGCCCCGACCATGGGCACGCGCTTGACGCAGACGAGAACGTTCACGCTCAGCTTCTTACGCGCGAGTTCTCGGGATCAAACAGCGGCGTTGAACCAACGACCTCAACCGTCACCGGATAGTTCTCGTTCATGTACTGGACGAACAGCTGCTGTCCCACTTCGGCGTGGCTGGTCGGAAGGTACGAGAGCAGAACATGCTTTCCGAGCGACGGCGCCGAGCCTGCGCTCGTGACGTAGGACGGCCGGCCCTTCTCGTCGACGAGTCGCTCGCCGCTCAAGGGCCACGATCGGCTCGCCGCCGAGCATGTAGCGAGCGACGCCGCTCGCCGAGCGGTGATCGTTGACCGTGAGCGTGCAGAGATGGGCGACGGGATCGGCCTCGCGCTGGGCGAGATAGGCGCCGCGTCCGATGAAGTCCTGCTTTTTCACCGTCGGGCGCGCCATTCCCGCTTCTACGATCGTAAAGTCAGCCGTGAGTTCGCTGCCGAGAGCGCGATAGCCCTTCTCGAGGCGCCCGGTCGTTGCGTAGACGCCAATGCCGACGGGCACCAGACCGTGTTCGTGCCCCGCGGCAAAGATCGTGTCCCAGGCCTTGGCGCCCTCTTCGAACGGCACGTAGATCTCCCAGCCGAGCTCGCCAATGTAGGAGATGCGCGAGGCGAGGACGCGAATGCCTCCGAGCTCGATGGTCCGACACGTGGCGAAAGGGGAAACCCTCGTGGCTGACGTCGTCCGTCGTGCACTTGGCCAGGATGTCGCGCGCTCTCGGGCCCCAGAGGCCGAAGGTCGTCCATGAGGACGTGAGGTCGCTCAGCTGCGCCGAGCCGTCGCTC
Organism: uncultured Acidimicrobiaceae bacterium; assembly: GCA_963848345.1. Classification (GTDB taxonomy): domain Bacteria; phylum Actinomycetota; class Acidimicrobiia; order Acidimicrobiales; family RAAP-2; genus RAAP-2. Next base: position 7,305 of record CAWKDF010000002.1, read on the forward strand.
GGCAGATGGTCAACGAACCATTTCTTCTCAGTCATGCCCGTGTGGGCGCCGGTCACGACGCGGAAGTGATCGTGGCCGAGCCGCATGATCGTGAGGTCCGATTTGAAGCCGCCGCGCTCGTCGAGGAGCGAGGTGTAGACCACGCGACCAATCGGGACGTCGAGCTGGGCAACGGCGAGATGCTGAAGGGCCTCGAGCGCACCGGGCCCCGTGACGTCCATGACGACGAACGCCGACAGGTCGGTGAGCCCACACGCGTCGCGCATCGCGAGGTGCTCGGCGTTGATGATCGGCGACCACCACCGCGACTCCCATTCGGCCTCTCGCTCCATCAACCGGCCCTCGTACTTCTGCAGCAGTCCCGCGTTGCTCTCGTACCAGTAGGGCCGCTCCCAGCCCATGGTCTCGTAGAAGAAGGCGCCGAGGTCTCGCTCACGGTCGTAGACCGGACTGACTCGCGTCGGGCGCAGCGACTCCCACTGCTCGGCCGGATGCACGATGCCGTACATCTTGTTGAAGCCTTCGCGGGCCCGAGCGGTGATGTGTGCCCGCGTGCGCTGATGTCCGTAGAAACGCGCAATGTCGGCTTCGTGCAGATCGATCTCGGGCGCGTCGCCGTTCATCCATTCGGCGACGGCACGGGCAATCCCGGGGCCTTCTTTGATCCAGCTCGCGGCGACTGACCAGAGGCCCTTCACTTCGGGGGTCTCGCCGAGCACCGGATGTCCGTCGGGCGTCATCGAGATGAGTCCGTTGATCGCGTAGCGCACGCCGACTCGCTCGTCGCCCAAGAGCTCAGGCATGAGCTCCAGCGCGTCTTGGAGCTGCGGGTCGAAATCATCTTGGGTGAAGGGCATCTCGGTCGGAGAGAGGGCCGACTCTTCAATCGAGGGAATCTCCTCGGGGTTGACGATGATCGGGCGGTGCGCGTACGAGCCCACTTCGATGTCGCCGCCGTGCTGGCGCTCGTACATGTTCGTGTCCATGTCGCGAATGATCGGGTAGACAATCTCGCCGACCGTGTCGGCAAACAAGGGAATCGGACCGACGCTGATCATCTGGTGGACAATCGGCGTCAAGGGAATCGACGCGCCCACCATCATGGCGATCTTCGGACTCCAGACACCACAGCACACCGCGACGACGCTCGTGTCGATGTCACCGGCGCTCGTGCGCACGGAGCGCACACGCTCGCCCTCCTCGCTCAGGTCGATGCCGAGGATCTCGGTATTCGCGAGGACCTGAAGTGCCCCCATCTCCTGAGCGCGCTCGCGCATCAAGGTACCGGCCCGCAGCGAATCAACGACGCCCACCGTGGGAAAGTAGAGTCCCTCTCGAATGACGGAGGGGTCGAGGTAGGGCACGAGCTCGGCAACACCCTCGGGGCTCAGCAGCTCACACGGGACTCCCCACGCCTTCGCCGCGGCCATCCGCCGACGCAGCTCCTGGTCGCGCGCCTCCGTACGCGAAACCTCGATGCCGCCGCTTTCGATGAAGACGCCGAGCTCCTTGTACTGCGCCGTCGAGTCGGCCGTGAGCTCGGTCATCATCTTCGAGTAGTCGACCGGAAAGATGAAGTTCGACGCGTGCCCCGTAGAGCCGCCAGGGTTCGGCATGGGACCCTTGTCGACGAGAAGGAGATCGCGCCATCCCAGTCGCGCCAGATGATAAGCCAGTGAGTTGCCGACGATGCCGGCCCCAATGATGACGGCGCGCGCGCTGGAGCGTGGTTCGGTCGTGGTCATAGTCGTCTCCCGTCAGGATGCTGGTTGGATTGGTGTGGGCGAGGTACCGCGATGCGTCGCGAGCCAACGGCGTCGCGCGCAAGTGGATCAGCGGTGTGAGCGACTTCTCGTTCGGCACGAGATCAGTGGCGGAGGCCGCGGGTGGTGAGCCATCATTAGTCCCCCAACTCGGCGCGTCGGCGAATGACGTACTCTCCCAGTTCGTCGCGAATGGCGTCGTCGAGCGGCGGCGCCTCGAACTCGGCGAGCGTCTTCTGATAGATCTCGGTGGCGCGGGCCGCCGCGTCGAGCGCCCCGTCACGCGACCAACGTTCGAAGTTCTTGGACGATGACAAGAGCGGGCGATAAAAACAGTCGCGGAACCGAGTCATTGTGTGCTCGGCCCCGAGAAAGTGTCCGCCGTGGCCGACTTCGAGATGGGCGTCGAAGGCGAGCGCCGCTTCGTCGATCTCCATGGGCGTGAACTCGACTCGCAGCATTCGCAAGAGCTCGATGTCGATGATGAACTTCTCGTAGCTGCTCACGAGCCCGCTCTCGAGCCAGCCAGCGGAGTGCATGACGAAGTTCGTGCCCGTCAAGAACGTGGGCAGCATGGTCATGAGTGCTTCGTACGCCGCTTGGGCGTCGGGGGTCTGACTCGAGGTCAGGCCCCCTCCGGTGCGGAACGGCAGACCGTAGTGACGCGCCAGCTGGCCCGTGCACAGCAGTCCCATCGCTGACTCCGGTGTACCGAAGGTCGGTGAGCCCGACTGCATGTCGATGTTCGAAAGGAACGAGCCGAACACGACCGGACAGCCCGGGCGAACCAGTTGGGCGAGCGCAATCCCCGACAAGGCCTCGGCGAGTTGCTGGGCAAGCGCAGAAGGAATGGTCACGGGCGACATAGCACCCATAAGAAGAAATGGCGTGAGCACGACCGGCTGGTTCGCCAGGTTGTACTCGAACTGGGCATCCAACATGCGGTCGTCCCAGCGCAGCGGCGAATTGCAGTTGATGAGCGAAATCATGGCGGGGGTCTTTTCGATGTTCCCACGACCCCCAAAGAGGATCTCGCTCATCTTGATCGTGTCGAGAGCGTTGACGCCCGAAACCACGTTGCCCATATAGAACTTGTCAGAGAGCGTCTGGAGCGCATAGATCATGTCGAGATGGCGAGAGTCGAGCGGTGCGTCGTTGGGCTCGCAGATGACGCCACCGGCCGAATCCAACTCGGGAAAGCTCTGGGCGAGCATCGTGAACTTTCGAAAATCCTCGAGCGTTCCCTCGTGGCGCTCGTGGCCAGCGCGTACGAACGGCGGACCGTACACGCCACTGAAGACCATCGAGTCGCCGCCGATGTGAACGTTGTTCTTTGGGTTGCGCGCTTGGATATCGAACTCGCGTGGGGCTTTGGCGACCTGTTCCATGACGAACTCTGGATCAAGCCAGACCGTTTGACCCTCGACCTTCTGGCCTGCCTTGGCGAAGAGCTCGGTCGCTTCTGGCTTGACGAACTGGATGCCTATCTCGGACACGATGCGTCGCCAGCCCCGATCGAGGACTTCAATGGCGTCGGGTGAGAGCAGTTCGTACCGAGCCATCTTGTTGACGAACATCGCCACCCCATTTCGCTGCAGATCGTGCATCCGATCCGAATCACATTGTAAAACTTCGTACTGTACTATGGAACGAGTGCAAGCGAGCGCCATGAACAAGCCATCCGGATCGCAAGCCATCGATCGTGCCGGGGACCTCGTCCGTCAGGTCGTCGACGCCATGCAGCCGGTCACGTTCTCCGAGCTCGCCGAAGCCTCGGGGCTCGCCAAGAGCACCGCCTCTCGAATCTTGAACGCACTCGAACGCAACGGCTTGCTGCGCCGAGACTCGCACGGCGGGTTCCTCCCGGGCGACGCCTTCGTGCGATACGCGCTGCGCGGCAACACCGAGACCGACCTCGTGAGCGTGGCTCATCCCTACCTCGAGCGACTCGGCAACGTCAGCCGCGAAACGATCAACTTGGGCGTGCAGCGCCATTCCATGGTCGTCCAGATCGCCCAGGTTGACAGCCACTACGTGCTGGGCGGCACGAACTGGCTGGGCCGCAGCGAGCCGCTGCACGCAACAGCCCTCGGCAAGGTCCTGCTCGCCTTCGGCGCGGCGGAGCTTCCGCCGGGTCGCCTCGAGCGACTCACGGCGCACACCATCACGTCGCGAGGTGACCTCGAGTCGGAACTCGCGAAGATTCGACTCCAGGGCTATGCCGTGGCGGCAGAAGAGCTCGAAGTCGGATTGATCGCCATTGCCGCACCGGTTCGTCGCGACGAGGGCACGGTGATCGCCGCCCTCTCGGTGTCCGGTCCTTCGACGCGCATCAACGAGCCGCGCATCGCCCAGGTGGGGTCGCTGTGCGTGGCCGAAGCAAACGCCCTCTCGGCGGCGCTGGGCTATCGGGTCGACAGAAAGGGAGCAGCGTGAATCAGGACGAACTCTTAAAGGAGATGTACGAGGCCACGCTCACCGGCAACGCGCCGGCCGTGCTCGAGTTGACCAACGCGGGTCTCGCCATGGGCCTCACGCCAGAGACGCTCCTCTTTGACTCCCTCATCCCCTCCCTCGAGGAGGTCGGCGCCCGCTTCGAGCGCGGCGACTTCTTCGTGCCCGAGATGCTCATCGCGGGTCGCGCCATGGCCGGAGCGCTCGAAGTCCTTCGGCCTTTGATGGTCGAAACGGGCGTCGAGCCGGTGGGTACGTTCCTCATGGGCACGGTCAAAGGCGACGTCCATGACATCGGAAAGAACCTCGTCGACATCATGCTCGAGGGCGCGGGCTTTCACGTCATCGACCTCGGGGTCCAGGTACCCCCGGAGAAGTTCATCGAAGCCATCTACGAGCACCAACCGGACATCGTGGGCTTCTCCGCGTTCCTGACGACGACCATGCCCATGTTCAAGGCCAATATGAACGCGCTGGAAAAGGCCGGACTGCGCGATCGGGTGATCGTCATGGTGGGCGGCGCCCCCGTCACCCAGGAGTACGCCGACGCCGTGGGAGCCGACGGATACGCCGCCGACGCGTCCGCCGCCGTAAAGAAGGCGAAAGAGCTCCTCGCGCGCAAGCGCGCGGTGGCGACGGCCTAGCCCGATGCACACACTGCTCAGCTCTCCAAGTCGCGAAGTCGTGATCGGGCACGACCAGCCGTTCTGCATCATCGGCGAACGGATCAATCCCACGGGCCGCAAGATATTTCAAGAGCAACTGCGCGCCGGGGACCTGTCGCGGATCAGCATTGACGTGGCCCAGCAGGTGGCGGGCGGCGCCATGGTGCTCGATGTCAACATGGGGGTGCCTCTCGCCGATGAGGTCGAGCTCATGATCCAGGCGGTCAAGCTCATTCAGAGCTTGACCGATCTCCCGCTCTGCATCGACTCGTCGGTCATCGAAGCGCTCGACGCGGGACTCGCCACCTACCAGGGCAAGGCGCTCGTCAACTCGGTCACGGCCGAAGACGATCGCCTCGAGGCGATCCTGCCGCTCGTGAAGCGCTACGGCGCCGCCATCATCGCGCTACCGAACGACGAGTTTGAGATTCCTTATGAGCCGGAACGCCGACTCGAGCTCGCGAAGAAGATCGTCGAGGTCGCGACCGGCGACTACGGCATCCCCATCGAGGACATCGTGATCGATCCCCTCGCCATGCCCATTGGCGCCGACACCTCCCTCGTGGCGAAGACGCTCGAGACCATCGAGATGATCCACGACGAGCTCGGGGTCAACATGACCCTCGGCGCCTCCAACGTCTCCTTCGGCATGCCCGACCGCGCCATGCTCGGGGCGACGTTCTTGCCCATCGCCATGCGAGCGGGGCTCACGAGCGCCATCATGGATGCCCGCTCTCCGCAGTTGGTGCGCGCCGTGCAGGCGGGCGACCTGCTGCTTGATCGTGACCCTTGGGGCGCCGCCTGGATCGCGGTGCACCGCCAGCAGAGTACGAACGAGTCATGAGCGAGCTACGGGTGCCCGAGGGCACCCGCGAGGAGCTGGTTGACGTCGTTTCGGGCACCGCGATCACCAACGACGGTCGTGGCCGACTGGATCTGCTGTTCGAGCCGGCGGCGAAGAAGGTCCGCGTACCGCCCGGCGTGATGCTCTTTGACGCCGCGAGCTGGAACGGCGTCGCCATTGACTCGACGTGCGGCGGACACGGGACGTGTCGCAAGTGCAAGGTGAGGATCATCGAAGGCGCCGCGCCGATCACCGCATTGGACACCAGGGCCTTTTCTACCGACGAACTGCGCGAGGGGTGGCGCCTCGCCTGTCGCGTCGAGGTGGTGAGCGATCTGCGCGTAGACGTGCCCGCGTTGGTCACTCGCCCGAAGGCGGCGACCGTCGGCGTGGGACGCAAGGTGATTCTGCGGCCCGCCGTACAGAAGCGCTACGTCGAGCTGTCCGAGCCTTCGCTGTCAGACCAGACGACCGATCTCGAGCGCGTGCTCGCGGCCGTCGACGATCTCGAGCTTCGCTGCGAGCTCAGCGTCCTTCGAGACCTCGGGCGGGTGCTCCGCGCCAACAGTTACCGGGTGACCCTGGTCATCTCGGACGATCTGTTGATCGGCCTCGAACCGGGGGACACGACGGATCGTCTCTTCGCGATCGCGTTCGACCTCGGAACGACGACGGTGGTCGCGACGCTCCTCGATCTTTCGACGGGCGCCCCGCTCGCCGTCCAGTCCATGCTCAACCAGCAGCAGCCCTTCGGCGCCGACGTCATCACGCGCATCAGCGCCATCATGATGAATCCCGCCGCGCTCGAAGAGCTCACCCGGCTGGCCCACCGCACGCTTGACGAGCTCGCGCAGGCGGTCTGCGCAGAAGCCGGCGTCGACTCTGGCGAGGTCTACGAGATCGCGCTCGCCGGCAACGCCACCATGACCCACATCGTGCTCGGGATCGACCCCGAGTCGCTCGGCGTCGCACCCTTCATCATGACAGCGAAGCTCTTCCCCGACGTGCTCGCGAGCGACGTCGGGGTCGTCGTTCACGATCGTGCTCGAGCCGTGATCTTTCCATCGTTCGGCGCTTACGTGGGTGGCGACATCGTGGCGGGCATGCTGGCGTCGGGCATGGACCGCGACTCGCGGTTGCGTCTTTTCCTCGACATCGGCACGAACTGCGAGCTGGTACTCGGCAACAGCGACCGTCTGCTCGCGACGGCGGCTCCCGCCGGGCCTGCCTTTGAAGGAGCCGCCATTCGCTGTGGCATGCGTGCGGCGCCAGGTGCCATCGAAGTCGTCAAGATCACGCCCGATGCCGTTGAGCTCGGCGTCATCGGAGACATCGAACCTCTGGGCCTCTGCGGATCGGGGCTCGTCGACGTCGTGGCGGAGTTGGTCAAGTTGAAGCTCATCGACTCGAGCGGTCGATTCGTGACCGACGACGAAGCAGCGACCTTGGCGCCGGGGATCGCTGCTCGACTCTGCGATCTCGCCGGACTTCGCGTCTTCGTGCTGCACTGGAAGGGCGGTGACGGCAACGTGGACCAGTCGATCTTCCTCTCCCAGCGCGACGTGCGCGAGCTCCAGTTCGCCAAGGCGGCGATCGCCACGGGATGGCGCCTCCTGCTCGATGAGGCAGGGGTAAAGGAAGAGGATCTCCAGCAGGTTCTGCTCGCCGGCTCGTTTGGCAGCTACCTCTCGCCCGCGAGCGCGGTGCGACTCGGACTGGTGCCCAAACTGCCGATTCTTCGGATCGTGAGCGCCGGCAACGTGGCTGGCGAAGGGGCCAAGATGGCCCTGCTCAGCTTGAGGGAGCGCTCCGGGGCCATGGCATTGCTGGAGGAGGTGGAATATGTCGAACTCTCCGATCGAAGTGACTTCAACGACGCTTTTGTCGATCAGCTCGCGTTCCCGAGCTGAATCGGACGCTCCGGTTGCGGTCGTATCCTGTGGCGCGCTCGGGCCGTCAATCAACGAGATCGTGCGTCGCCGCGGGTGGAGCGTTGACGTCCATCAGTTGCCCGCGCTGCTGCACAACCGGCCAACCCTGATCGCTCCAAAAGTTGAGCAGCTCGCCCGTCAGCTCCAGGCGCGTCATCAGGTCGTCGCCGTCGCCTACGCCGACTGCGGCACCTACGGGGCCCTCGATGACGTGTGCGAGCGCCTCGGCATTGGCCGATTGCACGGGCAGCACTGCTACGACGTGTTCGCCAAACCCGAGAGGATCCACACGCTGCTCGCCGAGGAGCCGGGCACGTATTTGCTCACCGATTTCCTGGTGAAGAGCTTTCGCCGCACCGTCATCAGCGAGCTCGGTCTCGATCGCCACCCCGAGCTCTGGGGCGACTACTTCGGCAACTATCGGCGCGTCGTGTGGCTGGCCCAGGACCGCACGGCCGCGCTTGAGTCAGAGGTTCGCAGCATCGTCGAGCGATTCGGGTTGCCGCTCGTGATCGTTGACGTCGGCACCATCTCGCTCGAGATAGAGCTCGACGCACTGCTCGCCACTGCCGAGTCCGGACGGACGTGGCTCGAACAACGTGACCGCGGTGCGTAACCCGCGCGTCTCCACCGCGCTGCTCGAGCACGCGCGCTACGAGATCATTCCGAGCGCGTCGGTCGCCGAGAAGATCGAGGCTTCGGTACCGCGGTCAGTGACCATCACGATCACGGCGTCCCCTACGAAGGGCCTCGATCCGTCGTTGGCGCTGACCGAACACCTTCGAGCGGTGGGCTATCGCGTGGTGCCGCACCTCTCGGCGCGACTCGTCGGTGACCACGCGCACCTGGAAGAGATCGTGGCGCGACTGGTCCACTGCGGCGTCGAGGACGTCTTCGTGCCGGCCGGGGACGCCGATCCCCCACTCGGGCGCTACGACAGCGCGTTGCCGCTCTTGATGGAGCTCGACGAACTCGGTCGGCCCTTCCGTGACGTGGGCATCACGGGGTATCCAGAGAGTCATCCGAGCATCTCGGACGACCTCACCGTGCAGGCCATGTGGGATAAGCGTAAGTACGCGACCTACATCGTGAGCAATCTCTGCTTCAACGCGGCGACGGTGCGGCACTGGATTGGCCGGGTGCGCGACCGCGGGGTGGACCTGCCGATCTACTTCGGGCTCGCGGGACCGGTCGAGCAGGCGAAGCTCCTGCGCATGGCGACCAAGATCGGCGTGGGTGACTCGGTGCGAGTTCTCTCCAAGCACGGCAACTGGCTGGTGCGCATGGGCACGCCCGGAGGATACGATCCGACGCGACTACTGCACCGCGCCGATTCGACGTTGAGCGACGAGCGAGCGAACGTGAAGGGCTTGCACGTGTTTACCTTCAACCAGTTGGCCGAGACGGAATCGTGGCGACGCTCGCTGATCGGCGCCGATCTGAATGGCCCGCGTCACACCCACGAGACCGGTACGCCGCTGTAGATTGACCTCATTGGCGAAGGGGGCGAGCGAATGGACGGCAACGACACCGACATCGTCGGCACGGTCCACGACCCGCTCACCGAAGCGCGTCAACTCGCCGAAGGTGCTTCCGCCGAGGGCATCCAGCTGCGCCTCCTCGGCGGTCTCGCCGTGCGGGTCCTCTGCCCGACCTTTCCACCACGACTGCGGCGCAATCAGGATATTGACTTCGGGTGCCTGTCCAAGGGCCGAAAAGCTGTCGTCGCCTATCTAGAGTCGGCGGGATGCGAGCCCGATCGGCGATTCAACTCGCTCAACGGCGATCGTCAGATGTATTTCAACGCGCCCTCGGGGCGTCCGATCGACGTCATGGTCGATCAACTCAACATGTGTCACGTGCTCGACTTTCGTCCCCGCTTTCACGCCATGCCCATCACGCTCGACGTCGCTGACCTGTTGCTGACGAAGCTGCAGATCATCGAGATGAATGAAAAGGACGCGCACGACATCACCCATCTGCTCTCGGCGTACCAGATTGTGGAACAAAAGAGCGACGAGTCGGGCGTCGACGCGGATCGATTCGCCAAAGTGCTGGGCAGCGACTGGGGATGGTGGCGTACGGTCACCGACAACCTGGTGAAACTGCCGAAGTTGCTCGACGAACACCCCCACCTCGTGCCCGACACCGCGCCTTACGACGCGCGCGACAACGCCGAGAAGCTGCACGAGCTCGCTCACTCCGCGCCCAAATCCATGCAGTGGAAGATGCGCGCAAAGGTGGGCGATCGCATGCGCTGGTACGAGCTGCCCGAAGAGGTTGATCACTAGGCGACTGGTTGACGCGTTTCATCGCCTGTGATAAGCATGGCCAGCGCTCCGACAATGGGGGGGGGAAGCGCTACTCGGTAGATCATCTCCTGCCTTCAGCATGATGTTTCGGAGGTGCGTTCGCCGCTATGCGAGTCTTCTTTGCGACAGACATCCATGGATCAGAGGTGTGCTGGCGCAAATTCCTCAACTCCGCGGCGTTCTACAAAGCTGACCTCGTCATTTTGGGCGGTGACCTCACGGGCAAAGTGATGGTCCCCATCGTCGTTAGCCCCAATGGGCACTTCGAGCTGACCTTCGCGGGAAGATCGCACCATCTCGAGACCGAAGAAGAGGTCCGCAACATCGAAGTCCAGATACGAAACCGAGGTTTCTACCCTACGAGGATCTCGGCCGAAGAGTTGTCGGCCCTCAGTGAAGAAGACGGCTCAATCGACCGTCGCTTCACCACCGAGATGGTGCACACGCTCGACCGCTGGCTCGACATGGCGGACTCGAAGCTCAACGCGGGAAAGATTCCCTGCTTCTTGAACGGCGGCAACGACGACACCTTCGAGATCGATCAAGTCATTGAAGACGCCCCGCACGTCAGTTTCACCGAGGGCAAGGTGCTGGAGCTCGACGGCTTCTATCTCGCGTCGATGGGCTACACCAATCCAACGCCCTGGAACACGTTCCGAGAGGAGTCCGAAGAGGACCTCGCCATTCGAATCGAGCATCTCGCGAGCCAGATTCCCGACATGGGTCGGGCCATCTTCAACTTTCACGCGCCGCCGTACAACTCCGGCCTCGACGAAGCGCCCGCGCTTGACGAGACCTTCCGCGCGAAGCACGGTGGCGCGGTGATGGAGCCGGTCGGCTCGAAGGCCGTCGCGGCGTCGCTCGTGAAGCATCAGCCGATGCTGTCGGTGCACGGCCACATTCACGAAAGCCGAGGCATCAAGAAGATGGGCCGCACGCTGGCCCTGAATCCCGGCAGCGTCTACACCGATGGCGTCTTGCAGGGAGCAGTGATCGATCTCGATGGAAAGAAGAAGAAGGTGAAGCGGTACATCCTCGTAAACGGATGAACTGACCAATGCGTGGCCCAAGGAGGGGAAATGGCCATTAAAGAAGAGTCGGAGGGAATGGGCGGAAAGCCGGGGGGCTCTGAGGCGCCCACGCTGTTCCTGCGAAAAGCGACGGGGCTCGTTCGAGGTTGGTCGGTGAGGGACGCCATCATCTACGCCTGCCTCTCGACCAACATCATCACCCTCGGGATCTACGAGTTCTCGTTCAACTCGTTCATCCCCAAGGGGCAACTCCTGACCGCGGTGCTGATCTCCGGGGTGTGGGTCTCATTCCTCGTGATCGCCTACACCGGCCTCATCGTGACGATCCCGAGAGCTGGTGGCGACTACGTCTGGCAGAGTCGAATACTTGGAGGCCCTGTCGGTTTCGTCTTCGCGACCACGGGCTGGTGGTTCATTCTTTGGCTGTGGGCGCCGATCTACGGCACGGTGCTCAATGTCGAGCTCTTCCAGCCGGTCCTCTACACGATCGGCGCCAAGGGCGCCGCGAGCTACTTCGGCACGCATAACGGCACGATGACGATCTGCATCATCACCATTGCCCTCGCCGGCTTCTTCGTCTCGCTCGGCATGAACGGCTACGCCAAACTCCAGAAGTGGTGCTTCGCGGGCGGCATGGTCGGGTTTGTCGTGATCGTGATCCTGCTGCTCGCCTACTCCCACGGCAGCTTCGTGAGCTCGGTGAACCTCGAGGCGCACAAGTACTTCGGTGTCTCCAACGCGTACGGCGCGACGACGGCCGCGGCGGCGAAGCTGAGCTACGCCGCGCCCGCCTTCGGTCTCAACGCCTTTGGCGCGAGCATGCTGCTGGTGCCGATGCTGATGTTCTATCTCCTGTGGCCCAACTGGGGTTCCACGCTCTACGGCGAAGTGCGTGGCGCGAGCGACTTCAAGCGGGTCTTTTCCGGCATGTTCGCCGGGCTCTGGCTGACGGTGCTGCTCTCGGTGATCTTCCTTCTCTTGATGCTGAAGACCTTCGGTTGGTCGTTCTACAACGATGCCAATGCGGTGTTCTGGGCCGGAAAGGGTGCGATACCGATCTGGCCGTATCCGATGATGCTCGCTTCCTGGCTCGTGCATAACGCCGCGTTCCAGGTGATCTTGCTGCTCGTGATGAGCCTGTGGTTCTTCGGATGGGTGGGCTCCCTCTTCCTCTCCTCGACCCGGGTGATCTTCGCCGCCGCCTTTGACCGCGTGCTCCCCGACGCCGCGGCGTCCGTCTCGGAGAAGCGAAAGGTGCCCATGGCCTCGCTGCTCTTGATGCTCCTGCCAGCCGTCGCCCTCAGCGCCGTCTATTCGTACTGGGTGAAATTTGCGACCTACACCTTGGACGCAACACTCGTCATCGCGGTGACCTATCTGGTGAGCGCCTTCGCCGTTGTCATCCTGCCCTGGCGCAAACCCGAGCTGTGGGCCTCCTCGGCCGCGAGCAAGTTCAAGATCTTCGGCATACCCATCGTGCCGGTAGCGGGACTGGCCACGATGGGGCTGGTGATCTACAACCTCGTCGAGTGGCTGTCCAACAGCGCCTACGGCGTGAACAACCGAGGTTCCCTCGTGTTCATGGCCATCCTCTACGTCCTGGCGATCGTGGTCTACGTCGTCGCGCGGATGATCAGAAAGCGCCAAGGCATCGACCTCGGACTCATCAACAAGGAGATCCCCGTCGAATAGGCAACACTCGCCCCTTCTTCGCGCTCGAACCCGGTACGTTGGGCGGAGTTCTTTACTCGGGAGGTGCAAGGTGTCTGAGGTGGCAATGGTTGAGAATTTCGTGGACGGCGTCGCCAAGGCCGGTACGTCGAACGACGTCATAGAAGTCGTCAATCCCTCGACCGGAGCCCGCATCGCCGAAGTCACGGCGTCAAACGACGGGGACGTCGACGAGGCCGTTCGCTCGGCGGCGCGCGCGTTTCCCGAGTGGAGCGCGCTCACTCCGGGCGAGCGCTCAACCTATCTTCATCGACTCACCGATCTGTTCGAGCGCGACAAGGACCGGTTCGCTGATCTCGAAGTGCGCGACGCGGGCAAACCCACGACCGCGGCACACGAGATCGAATTTCCCGCTATCGCGGACGCGTTGCGATACTTCGCCGGCGCGGCACGCACCACGTCCGCCCAGGGCGGCGGAAACTACGTGAGCGGCCGCAGCTTCTATCTGCGACGCGAGCCCTTCGGGGTGGTGGGCGCCATCACCCCCTGGAATTACCCGCTCTGGCAGGCCGTATGGAAGATTGCGCCGGCGCTCGCGGTGGGCAACACCGTGGTCGTGAAGCCTTCGGAGAACACCCCGCTCACCACGGCGGCCTTTGCCCTCCTCGCGGGTGACGTCCTCCCGCCCGGGGTGCTCAACGTCGTCCACGGTCGTGGACCCGTCACCGGCGAGGCGCTGGTGCGTCATCCCCTCGTCGCACTCGCCACGTTCACCGGATCCACTCGCGCCGGTCGACGCATCGCCGAGCTCGCCGCGAACACCCCAAAGCCAGTGATCCTCGAGCTTGGCGGCAATGCTCCCGTCATCGTCTTCGCCGACGCTGATCTCGACCACGCGCTCCCGATCATCGCCGGGGCCAGCCTTTACAACGCCGGCCAGGACTGCACGGCAGCAACGCGCATTCTGGTCGAAGCGAGCGTCATTGACGCGTTCATCGACGGTCTCGTTGAGCAGTTTCGCGCCTTTACCCCTACCAACGCAGAGGATCCCTCCGCCACGCTCGGCCCGCTCATCTCGGAGGTCCAGCGCGATCGAGTGCGGGGGTTCGTCGACGAAGCCCGATCGAGTGGTCGGGTCATTCTGGGCGGCGCGGCGCCTGAGCAACCCGGCTACTTCTACGAGCCGACGATCGTCACGGGACTGGATCAGCGCCATCCGCTCATTCAGCAGGAATGCTTTGGACCCGTCGTCACGGTGCAACCATTCGAGGGCGAAGACGACGCACTCGAGATGGCCAACGACGTTGAGCACGGACTCGCGGGCTCGGTCTGGACCCGCGACGTCGGGCGGGCCACCCGCTTTGCCAACGCACTGCAGTTCGGGACCGTCTGGATCAACGATCACCTGATCCTCGCTCCCGAGATGCCCGTCGGCGGCTTTCGTGCTTCGGGCTACGGCAAGGAAGGGGGCGTCGCGGGCGTGGAGGAGTTCACGCGAATTAAGGAAGTGATCATCAACACCCATTGAGCTGCCGACGGCCAACCGGTGCGGTCAGCTCAGTCAGCGATGGCGTGACCGAAGCTCGGAAACATCTGCGCTTGACGGTGACGCCAACTGGCGAGAGCGGCGATCGAGAGGCTCACGAGTCCCGCGACCGCCGTGACCGACATGACGGGCCAAAGATGCTCGCCCGTGTAATAGATCACCCAGAGTCCGCTCACGAAACCGGCGGTCATCCAAGAGCTCGCGGAAACGCCCATCGCCTCCTCGTGGCGGACGAGATGCACCAGCTGCGGGGTTCGGGTGATCCAGCCCGCGGTGCCCGCGCCCACCGCGGCGCCGGACCAGCCCCACACGATCGCGGGAGCGCAGCAAAACGCGGCGAACAAGATGAGCGATTGAATGGCGAGTCGCGGACGGGTCCAGGGCTTGAGGCGAGCCCAGACCATCCCTTGCAGGGGCACCCCTATGACGCAGCCCATGATGAGCTGCCACGAATGAATGGAAATGCCGTAAAGAGCCCAGAAGAGTGACAGGTAGAGAAAAAGGGTCCAGGTGGCCAGGGAAACGCCCCCCACCCCCCGTCGACTGATTCGCCGAAACTGAGCGAGACCGACAACCCCTCCCAACGCCACGGCGACCCATCCAATGATGACGGTCACCGTGTAAAAAGTCACTCGGCCATCCTAGAAGTGCGCCACCGATCGAAAGGGAGAATGGTTTTACTTGTTGTTCAGTCGACCTACCCATCGACCGTACAAGTTGACGTGCTGAAGGTCTCAGCCCGCGATGGTGAGCAGCAAGTCGCCGCCCTCGACCCTCCCCATTGGCTCCACGACAACTCGGTCGACCACGCCGTCGAGCGACGCGGTGATCGACGCCTCCATCTTCATCGCCTCGATGATCGCGACGGTCTGACCCACCTTCACGTGGTCGCCCACGCGAACCTGCACGGAGACCACGCCCGAGAAGGGAGCAGCTACCTGCGAGAGGTCCCCCGGAATGGCCCTCTCTCGATGGACCGTCTTATCGCTCGCCGAAAGGTCGCGCACCGTGACGGTTCGTTGCTGACCGTTCAGTCGGCCGAACACCGTGCGGCAGCCCGCGTCGTCCGCTTCGCCCACGGCGTCGACGCTCAAGAAGATCGAGACACCCGGAGCGAGCACCACGTCCACCTCTTCACCCGGTTCGAGCCCGTAGAAGAAGGCCCGCGTGGGTACCACGGAGAGATCGCCGAACTCATCAACCGCATCCTCGAATTCCCTGGTTGGTCCGGTAAAGAGGAGTCGATTGAGCGTGGCGCGCACTTCCGCTGGTCGTTCCAGTGCCGCTTCGTCGCTCGCCGACAGCGTGGTCTCGCGAGCGCTGGGCGCGCGTCCCGAGAGCGCCTTGGTCCGAAACGGTTCGGGCCATCCGCCAGGGGGCGTGCCGAGCTCGCCCTCCAAGAACCCGATGACGCTGTCGGGTATGTCGTACGCCGCGGGATCGCTCTCGAAGGCCTCCGGGTCCGCATCGATGCCGCAGAGGTACAACGCGAGGTCCCCCACCACCTTGGACGACGGCGTCACCTTCACGATCCGACCGAGTATCCGATCGGCCGCGGCGTAGAGGTCCTCGACCATCTCGAAGCGGTCGCCCAAGCCGAGCGCGATCGCCTGGGTGCGAAGATTCGAGAGCTGCCCGCCGGGAATCTCGTGGCGATACACGCGGCCGGTCGGCGCGGGCAGTCCGCTCTCGAAGGGTGCGTACAACTCGCGCACCGCCGCCCAATACGGCTCCAGGTCATTGAGCACCTTGAGCGAGAGCCCGGTAGCGCGATCGGTGTGATCGGTCGCCGCCACGATCGCCGACAACGGCGGCTGGCTGGTCGTGCCCGAGAGCGGTGCCGCCGCACCGTCGACCGCGTCGACACCGGCGTCGATGGCAGCGAGGTACGTCGCGAGCTGGCCGCCGGACGTGTCGTGGGTGTGCAGATGCACCGGGAGGTCGAACCGCTCGCGCAGGGCGCCGATCAGCGTGGTCGCGGCGGGCGCTCGAAGCAGCCCGGCCATGTCCTTCACGCAGAGAATATGGCAGCCGGTGGCGACGAGCTGCTCGGCCACGCGCAAGTAGTAGTCGAGGGTGTAGAGATCCTCGCCGGGGTTGGCCAAGTCGCCCGAATAGCACAGCGTGCCTTCGGCGAGCTTGTCGGTCTCGAGCACCGCTTCGATGGCGGGACGCATCTGCTCGACACTGTTGAACGCGTCGAAGATGCGAAAGATGTCGATGCCGCTCCTGGCCGCTTCGTGGACGAAGGCGTTCGCCACGCGGTCCGGATAGGGCGTGTAGCCCACGGTGTTGCGTCCGCGCAGCAGCATCTGCAGGCAGACATTCGGTATCGCTTCTCGCAGGACGTCGAGCCGCTCCCAGGGGTCTTCCTTGAGAAAACGCAGTGCCACGTCGTAGGTGGCGCCTCCCCACGCTTCAAACGACAGGGCCCCGGAAAGCCCGCGCGCGAGCCACGGTGCGACTGCCGCCATGTCGTAGGTGCGGAGTCGGGTCGCGAGAAGAGACTGGTGGGCGTCGCGAAGGGTGGTGTCGGTGACGGCCACCGCGCGTTGGCGACGCAGCGCTTGAGCGAACGCGATCGATCCCAGTTCTTCTAACGCCTGTCGCGAACCGAGTGGGACGTCCCCAGGCGCGAGCGGGGGCAGCTTGAGAGCGGGATCGATCGAGACCGGCGCGGGACCGTTCGGCTCGTTCACCGTCACGTCCGCGAGATACGTGAGCATCCTCGTTCCGCGATCGAGGCCGCTGCGGGTGTCGGCGAGCTCGGGATGATCGGCGAGGAACGCCGTCGTCAACTTTCCCGCCGCGAGGTCCGGCTCGGCCATGATCGCTTGCAGAAACGCCAAGTTGGTCGCGACGCCGCGCACGCGGAACTCCGCTAGCGCGCGGCGCGAACGCGCCACCGCATCGCCAAACGTTCGGCCGCGGCAGGTCTGCTTTACGAGCAGCGAATCGAAAAAGGGCAGGATCTCCGCACCAACGTACGTGCCGTCGTCCAGTCGCACCCCGGCGCCACCGGGGGCTCGGTACGTGGTGATCCTTCCCGTGTCCGGGCGAAAGTCCTCTGTTGGATTCTCGGTCGTAATGCGACACTGCATCGCCGCGCCGCTCACGGCGATATTCGCCTGATCGATACCCAGCTCTTCGAGCGATTCGCCTGAGGCTATCCGTAGCTGTGACTGCACGAGGTCAATCGAGGTGACCTCCTCGGTCACGGTGTGCTCGACTTGGATGCGCGGATTCATCTCGATGAAGACGTAGTTGCCTTCGGCGTCGACCAGAAATTCGACCGTGCCCGCGTTGCAGTAGCCAACAGACTCAGCGAAGGCGACGGCGCTCGCACAGAGTTGGTCGCGCAGCCGGGGGTCGAGATTGGGGGCGGGCGCAATCTCGATCACTTTCTGGTGGCGGCGCTGAATCGAGCAGTCTCGCTCATAGAGGTGCACGACATTGCCGTCCCCGTCAGCGAGCACTTGGACTTCAATGTGCCGAGGCCGAATGACCGCCTGCTCCAAGAAGACCGTCTCGTCACCGAAGGACGAAGCCGCTTCACTCGAGGCAACTCGAATTGCTTCTGGGAGATCGGACTCGCGTTCGACGAGCCTTAGTCCGCGCCCTCCTCCGCCCGACGCCGCTTTCACGAACAGCGGAAATCCGACCTCGCCCGCCCGAGCCATGAGCGCTTCGTGATCATTGTGGGGATCGGTCGCCTCCCGCAGGGTTGGCAGCCCGGCCGCCCTCGCGGCATCGAGCGCGCGAACCTTATTGCCGACGAGTTCCAGCACCTCGGCGCTCGGCCCGACAAAGGTCAGCCCGTTCTCGACGCACGCGCCAGCGAGTTGCGGATCCTCGGAAAGAAACCCATAACCCGGGTAGACGGCGTCAGCCCCCGACAGCAGCGCCACCCGGATGATCTCTTCGACCGTCAGGTACGCACGGACCGGGTGCCCTCGCTCACCGATCTCGTAGCTTTCGTCGGCTTTTTGCCGGTGCAGCGAATAACGGTCCTCGTACGCGAAGAGGGCAACGGAGGGGATGCCAAGTTCGTTAGCCGCTCGAAAAGCGCGAATCGCGATCTCGCCTCGGTTCGCGACGAGCAACTTACGAATCATGACGCCTGTACATCCGCTGAGAGTATCGCACGGTGAATAATCGACTTTCGCTGAGAGGGTCAATAAATCTACCGTGCCGAGCATCACGCCACGATCTTGAACTTCGTTTCGCCGACGTCGCGGCTCCGCCTCGAGAGTTTGGAGCGCAAATGTACAAATTATCTGTCGCGGGCGACTGGGAGACCGTATCAAAGACGCCAGGTCGATCAACTAGTTTGTAGTGGATGGAAGGTGTACGGCGAGTGTCGGATAATCCCTGGTCACGGCCGGTAGTGGTGAACAGGATTGACAGCCATACAACGGGCACCGTCGCGCGTCGTGCTCACCCCGGCTCCCCAGTTGCAACAGTGAACGTTTAGTTCGTCCTGTGGCTAAGACATACCTCGGGATTGACGTTGGTACGAGTTCGACCCGCGTAAGGACGGTGCCGTCCTCGGCTCTGGAACCGCGCCTTACCCGATCAATCGTCGACCACACGGCGTCGCCGAGCAAGATCCTCAATCACGGATCACGGCTCCGCAATCGGCACTGAGTCAGATCGACCTCACGTCGCTCCCGCCTGAGGCCATCGGACTCTGCGGGCAAACACCCACCGTCGTGCTCGTGGATGCGAACGGGACTCCGGTGCGCAACGCGTGGCAAGACGCGAGAGCAGTGCTGCACGCCGAGGAACTCGCACGCGAGTTTGGCGACCCGGAGTCGACATTCGGCACTGCGCTCGCCTGGTCGGCATCTGCGATGCCCGCGAAGCTGAAGTGGATTGCCCGCCACCGACCTGAGGTCGCCGTCGAAACGACCTACGTGCTTCAGCCCAAGGACTTCATCGGGATGGAGCTCACGGGCAGCCCCCTCTCCGATCCTTAGTCGTAAAAAGGACTCTGTCGCGTCACCAATGGTGCGCCCGCGTCAAGCATCTTGCAGGCGTGCCGATGGACGGCCGACGTCTGTCCGCGATCGAATTTTGGCTCTGTTGCACACTCATAAACTGAACGAATGAGCGACGCGGCGACTGACACCACCTACGCGCCACCTAAGCACGTCGTCGTCATCGGCGCAGGCATTGTGGGGCTTTCCTGCGCGTGGTCGCTGCAGAATCATGGCGTGAGCGTCCAGGTCCTTGACCGACGGCGTGAAGCGGCCGGGGCTTCTGCGGGAAATGCGGGCTACCTCAGCCCCGCCCACAGCGTTCCGCTGCCCGAACCTCGATTGCTCCGATACGGACTCCGTGCCGTATTGGATCCCCGTTCTCCCTTGTCGCTTCCCGTCAGAGGCGACGCCGAACGGGCAAAGTTCCTGGCGGGACTCCTTGCTCACTGCACCGGCGCGTCGTGGCGTCGTTCCATGACGGCCTATCGACCACTGAACGAAGGAGCGCTCGGCGCCTACGACGCCCAGCACGACGGTGGCGTCGCCGCAGCATCCATCGAGGCCGACCTCATCTCCGGCTTCGCCCACTCGGGCGAAGCGACAGGGGCTGCTCGAAGAGTTCAACGGGGTGGTCGGGGTCGGTCAGTCGATCGACGTTGAGCTGCTCACTGGTGAGCAAGTGCGAGCGCTTGAGCCACACCTTTCTTCGGTGATCACCTTCGGGGTGCTCCTTCGTGGTCAGCGATACGTCACGCCACTGCCCTACGTCGAGGCGCTCGCGAACAGCGTGCGCGCTCGTGGTGGCGACATCATCGAGGATGCGCAGATCGACAGCGTGGAGCGGAGCGGAAACGTCGTCGTCGCACACTCCCATGAACGAGAGTTCCGCGCGGATGCAATCGTCATCGCCAATGGCGCCTGGCTCAGCCGACTGGCGTCGTCCCACGGTGTCGGCGTCCCGGTCTATGCAGGGCGCGGCTACAGCTTCACCCTCCCCCTCGGGGCCCCGCTCACCTACCCACTCCACTTTCCGGCGACGCGGCTGGCGTTGACGCCAGCGGGCGATCGCGTGAGAGTGGTGGGCGTCATGGAATTCACCGATCCTGACGCTCCCTTGGCGAAGGCGCGCGTCAAGTCCATGATCAAGACGCTGAAACCTCTCATCAAGGGAGTTGAGTGGGACGGGCGGCGCGACGACTGGGTGGGACCACGCCCTCTCACGACCGATGGCATGCCGCTCATTGGACGCACCGCCACGCCCGGCGTCTACGTCGCGGGAGGCCACGGCATGTGGGGCATGACTCTCGGGCCGGTGACCGGGGCATTACTCGCCGAGGAGATCGCCACCGGCCACACGCCCGCGGAGACTGAACCGTTCAGCCCGTTGCGTCGTCCTTCACCGCTGCCCTGGCGTTCAGCGAAGTAGCGGGGCTTCACGAACGCTTTCGCTTTGTACGATGAGCACGTGCGAACGCCCTCAACGTCCGTTGCCGCGGTGCTGCTCACCGGAGGCGCCAGCCGACGCATGGGACGCGACAAATCAGGACTCGTCGTGGGTGGGGTCACACTCGCTGAGCGCACGGCGACGTTGCTCCGTGGCGTGGTGGAGGCGGCGATCGAGGTGGGTCCCGGCGTGTCAGGTCTCGCGTCGACGAGAGAGGAGCCGCCCGGTCAAGGTCCGCTCGTCGCGATCGCCGAAGGTCGTCGAGCCTTGAGAGCGCGAGGTCACGACGGGGCCGCGCTGGTGATCGCCTGCGATCTCCCGCTCCTCAGTGCCGCACTGCTGACGCTGCTCTGCGACTGGGATGCGCCCGGCTCCGTAGTGCCGATCGTTCGGGGAATGCCCCAGCCGCTCTGCGCGAAGTGGGGACCGCGCGATCTCGATGAGGCTCAGCACGCAGCGAGCGGCGGTGCCCGATCGCTACAGCATCTGATCAACCAGCCCGACGTGGTCCTGCTCGACGAGTCGAACTGGCGCGCCTACGTCGACGAGGTGGAGTTCACCGACGTGGACAGCCCCGACGAGGCACGTCGTCTCGGACTTGACGTCTAGTCCGCCTATTCGTTCGCACCCTCGGCCACGCCTTCAGCCAGTTGGCGAGCCTCCCTCAGCTCTCGGCCAGCACGCGCGGCGAGCCAGCACGCGACCGGAGCCGCCGTGCGCTCCGAGGAATGGGCGGCTACACCAGCCAGCGCGAGTATCTCATTGACCTCTTCTTCGGTGGGTGCGTCGACGCCAAGCGCTTCACTGAACGCGGCCAGCCATTGCGTTGCGGACGTTGCCATCGACGCATCCTATGACTGACTCGACAACGGTGCTCGGAGGTCGCCCGCGCATCGTCGTTATGCTCACACCTGTTCGGTCGCTCGGCCGATTCCGCCCGAGAGCATGAGGACGAAGTGAGCCGCATCACACCACAACGAGACGTGCTTCGAGTCACCGTCGGAGAGCCCTCGACTCATCGACGGGACACCCTGGCCGGCGAAGAACCACTGGAGTTACGCGTCGGTGGCACGTCGCTCGCGGTCACCATGAGGACGCCGGGTGCCGATTTCGATCTCGCCGCCGGATTCCTCGTGAGCGAGGGCGTGATCAGTCAGAAGGAGGAGCTTGTGGCGATGCGCTACTGCGCCGGAAGGGCGAGGACGGCGTCAATCGCTTCAACGTTCTCGATCTCTCCTTGGCCCCTAGTGTCGCGCCCCCCGACGAAACCGTGGCCCGGGCGTTCTTCACGACGAGCTCATGCGGGCTCTGCGGAAAGGCGTCCATTGACGCCGTGCGAACACGCTCGAAATTCAGTGTGCGCGACGATCCGCTCAAGGTCTCCTCGGCGCTCCTCATCTCGCTCCCCGCTCGCCTCCGCGAAGCGCAGCGGGTCTTTGAAAAGACGGGAGGGCTCCACGCCGCTGGACTCTTCGACGTGAACGGAAACTTGCTGGCTTTGCGCGAGGACGTCGGTCGCCACAACGCGGTCGACAAGGTCATGGGCTGGGCACTACGCGAAGGAAAACTACCCCTACGCGAGACCATCTTGCTGGTCTCGGGCCGCGCGTCGTTCGAGTTAGTGCAGAAGGCCGCCATGGCGGGTCTTCCGATGCTGTGTGCGGTGTCAGCGCCCTCCTCGCTCGCGGCGGACCTGGCCGACGAGCTGGGAATCACTCTGGTTGGCTTCTTGCGGGATCCCTCGATGGTTGTCTACACGCGGACCGACCGGGTCATTCAGGACGAGACCGTTCGAGTCGAATAACGAGCGACTTCGAAGTCGGGGTGTTGCTCCCGATCGCCGTCGCGTCCAGTGGCACCAGCACATTGGTCTCGGGATAGTAGGCGGCAGCGGATCCCTTTGCGGTTTCGTACTCGACGACGCGAAAGCGCCTCGCGCGTCGCTCGCCGTCGGTCCAGACGCTAATGAGATCGACGTAGTCACCATCGCGAAGGCCGCGCTCGGCCATGTCGTCGGGGTTAAGGAAGACGACGTGGCGTCCGCCGTGAATGCCGCGGTAGCGGTCGTCGAGACCATAGACCGTGGTGTTGAACTGATCGTGCGATCGAAGCGTTTGGAGCAGGAGGTGTCCGGGCGGCGCCTCCATGGCGTCGGGAGGATTGACGGTGAAGCGGGCCTTTCCGGTCTCGGTCTTGAACGTGCGCGAATCGTGCGGTCCGCGGGGAAGCATGAAACCCCCCGGCTCAGCCACACGCTCTTCAAAGTTCTCGAATCCCGGCACGACGCGCTCGATGTGGCGACGAATCACGCGATAATCGTTGGCCATATCCGTCCAGCCCAGGTCCTCGCCGAACAGCGCTCGGCCAAGACCGGTCACGATGGCCACCTCGCTGCGCAGGTTCGCCGAACCGGGGTCCAGCCGACCGTGTGATGCGTGCACCATGCTCATGGAATCTTCGACCGTGACGAACTGATCGCCGCTTGCCTGGGTGTCGCGTTCGGTGCGACCGAGGCACGGCAGGATGAGCGCTTCCTTCCCGTGGACCAGATGAGAGCGATTCAGCTTGGTCGAGACGTGCACCGTGAGGTCACAGCTCCTCATCGCCCGCTCGGTGAGCTCCGTGTCTGGTGTCGCCGAGACGAAGTTTCCGCCCAACGCGAAGAAGACACCGATCTGGCCGTCGCGCATGGCGCGCAAGGTACCGACGGTGTCGAAGCCGTGCTCGCGCGGCGGATCGAAGCCGAACTCGTCGCGCAGCTTGTCGAGGAATGCGTCGGGCATCTTCTCCCAGATCCCCATCGTCCGATCCCCCTGCACGTTGCTGTGGCCGCGAATGGGTGAGGGGCCCGCGCCGCGGCGACCGATGTTGCCGCGAAGCAGCAGAAAGTTGACAATTTCACGGATGGTCGCCACGGAGTTGCGGTGCTGGGTAAGCCCCATCGCCCAGCAGACGATGACGCTCTTCGCCGCGACGACGTCGTCGGCAAACCCTTCGATCTCCGCCCTGCTCAGTCCGCTCTGCGACTCGATCGTCGACCAGTCGAGCGCGCGCCACGCGTCGCACACCTCATCGAAGCCGTCGCAGTAGGTGTCGATGAAGAAGTGGTCAAAGACGGTGCCAGGAGATGCGTCTTCACGAGCGAGCAGCACCTTATTGACGCCGGCGAACATGGCGATATCGCCGTTGACGCGCACCGCCAGGTGTCGGTCGCTCAACTTCGTCCCGCTGCCGACCAGGCCCTTTGGCGTTTGAGGATTCTTGAAGCGGATCAGACCCGCCTCGGGCAACGGATTGGCCGAGATGATGCGCGCTCCGCGCTTCTTCGCCTGCTCGAGTGCGGTGAGCATACGGGGGTGGTTGGTGCCCGGGTTTTGGCCAACGATCACGATGAGGTCCGCGTAGTCGGTGATGTCATCGAGGTCGACCGTGCCCTTGCCGACGCCAATGACTTGCGTGAGTGCCGTCCCACTCGACTCGTGGCACATGTTCGAACAGTCGGGCAGGTTGTTCGTCCCGAATCGGCGCGCGAGCAGCTGAAACACAAACGCGGCCTCGTTGCTCGCTCTCCCGCTCGTGTAGAAGGCCGCATGATTCGGCGTGGGGAGCGCGCGGAGGCGTTCTGCGATCAGAGCGAAGGCGTCGTCCCAGCCGATCGGAGCGTAGTGGTCCGCGCCGGGGCCGAGGTACATCGGCTCGGTGAGCCGTCCGTGATGCTCGAGCGTGTGCGCGTCGTCATTCAAGAGGTCACTGACGGCGTGAGTGGCAAAGAACTCCCGGGTGACCCGATCAGTGGTCGCCTCCCACGACGTTGCCTTGGCACCGTTTTCGCAGAACTCGGCCATCTTGCGGTCTTTGGGATGGGGGTCGGGCCACGCGCAGCTCGGACAGTCGAATCCGTCCACGTGGTTCACTTTGAGGAGCGTCTTGACCCCCCGTCGAAAGCCCATCTCCTCCGCGCCGTATCGAACCGTCTGCCTGATGGCGGGCCAGCCCACCGCGTAGGTCTCGGGCTTTTCCACGGTGATCTTCTCGTCCGTCTCGTCCATCACACACCACCTCGAATTTCGGTGAACTCCTCGTGTCAAGGTACCGTGCCACGGCTCAACATAAGCCAGTATGGATGAGCGAGAGGGGATTAGTGACGAGGCCCAATGTCTGAATTCAGC
This sequence comes from uncultured Acidimicrobiaceae bacterium, assembly GCA_963848345.1. GTDB lineage: Bacteria > Actinomycetota > Acidimicrobiia > Acidimicrobiales > RAAP-2 > RAAP-2. Next base: position 32,117 of record CAWKDF010000002.1, read on the forward strand.
AGATTCGATAGCCGTGTGGCCCGAGCCGACGTATCGGGCGTCCTGCCGGTCTTCCAGACGCCCTTCGATCAACAGGGCGAGGTCGACTTCGGCCAACTCCGACGCGAGATCAACTGGCTGCTTGACGAAGAGGCCGACGGCGTGGTCTTTGCGATGGTGTCAGAGATCCTGCGGCTGTCGTCCTACGAGCGTGACGCGGTGGCGGCGGCCGTGTGCGAATACGTCGGCACCCGCGGCACGACCGTCATCTCCGCGGGCGCCGAATCAACGAAGGTCGCCCTCACCCACGCCCGACACGCCCAATTGGTCGGCGCCAGCGCGGTCATGGTGACGCCGCCCGCGCTCCATCGAGCAAATGACGAGGAGCTGTTCCGGCACTTCATGTCGATCGCCGAAAGCGTGGACGTGCCCGTGATCGTTCAAGACGCGAGCGGTTACGTCGGCGCCTCGCTCTCGATTGAGCTGCAGGCGCGCCTTCACCGAGTTCTCGGTGACCGGTGCATGTTCAAGCCCGAAGCGCCACCCGTCGGCCCGCGACTGAGTGAGCTCATGGACGCAACCGAGGGACAGGCGCTGGTCTTCGAAGGCACCGGCGGTCTCTACCTCATCGACAGCTTCCGACGAGGCGTCGTGGGCACCATGCCGGCCGCCGACCTCGTCTGGGCGCTTGTGGCCCTGTGGAGCGCGCTCGTCGAGAGTGACTTCGATCGCGCCTACCAGGTTGCGGGGCCTCTCGCGCTCATGGTGTCCCTGCAGACCGGTCTCGACAGCTTCGTCGCCATCGAAAAGCACCTGCTGGTCGACCAAGGCGTGATCGAATCTGCCACGATGCGCGGTCCCGTCGGCGACGGCCTCGACGACCAGACGATGTCCGAATGCGAACGCCTGATGCAGCTGCTTCGCGAGATCGTGGACGATGGTGACGACGAAGACGTGGATTCAGCCGGCTGAGCTCGTCGATTCATAGGGAGGTTCAGCCGGTTGACGGTTGCGCGCGGCGACCACGGCGATCGCCGCGAGTCCAATCAGCTCGCCCAGGATCTGCAGCGCCGACAGAGACTGCCCGAGGATCGGAATGGCGACGATCGCCGCCACCAGCGGGGCGAGGCAGCTGATAGCCGACGACACCGACGCGTCAACGAAACGATGTGCCCAGTTCATGAGAAAGTGGCCCGATCCGGGAACGAGTGCCAAGAGCAAGAACCAGACCCAGTCCATGAGATGGACTCGGTCAAGCGCCTGGCCCGAGGCGACCACGATGATCCCGGTCACGATCGCGGCAATAATGGTCACGCCCGCGGTGTACTCCAGTGCTTGGGTCTGTTCGCGGGCTCGCTTGGAGATAAGCCAATAAGCGGAAAAACTCACGAGCGCGCCGACCGACAAGAGATCGCCGAGCAGGCGATGATGCTGCGCGGGGCTGGGTCCGAGCACCGCGATCGTCACACCCGCCATGGCTATGACGATCCAAAATACGTCCCAACGCCCGAGGCGCTCGTTGAACATCTTGCGCGCCGCGATCAGCACCAGAGCGGGCTGAAACGCGCCGATCACGGTGACGTCGACGATGCTCGTGAGGCGCACCGCGCTATAGAACATCATCATGTCGCCCGCGAGAAAGATGCCGCCCAGCCACGTGTGGCGCAGCGTAGACCAGCTGAAGCGCTGGCCTACGGCGTAGGTGAGGATCGTGAGGAGCGCCGCTCCGAGCCAGAGTCGATAGAACGCACTGACCATCCCTGACGCGAACGTCAGCGCGGCGAAGATCCCGCCGAACGCCCAGAGGGTGGCGGCGAGCGCCGAGGCACCGAGGCCCAGCGTCGAGCGTCGAGTGGCCTCGCTAATGAGGCGTCACGGAACGGATGGTGGGGGGCACTACGAGCAACACTGGTCCTACTTGCCTTCCGCCTTCGCTCGATCAGTGGGCGTTGACGTCGGGAAGCTGAGCGAGGCGTGATGCTGCCCAATGTTCGCCCAACGGCTCGTGACGGCCTTGCCCTTCGTGTAGAACCGGACGCCGTCAGGTCCGTAGACGTGCAAGTCACCGAAAAGCGAGCTGTTCCAGCCGCCGAAGGAGTAATACGCGACAGGGACGGGAATAGCGACGTTGATGCCCACCATGCCCGCCTCCACTTCGGTCTCAAAGTGCTGGGCCGCTCCCCCGTCTCCGGTGAAGATGGCCGCTCCGTTGCCGTAACCGTTTCGCTCGATCAAGTCAATGGCGTCGTCCAGGCTCTCAACGCGCACGAGCGAGAGGACGGGTCCGAAGATCTCGTCGGTGTAGACCTTCATGTTCTCGGTCACGTGGTCGATGAGGCACGGCCCGAGCCAGTAACCGCCCGGATCCCCGTTGACGTGATGATCGCGACCGTCGATTGCGATCTTTGCACCTTCGTGTTCGCCAATACCGAGGTAGGACGAGACCTTGTCGCGGTGCTCGGAGGTGACCAGTGGGCCCATCTCGGACGCGACATCCGTCCCCGGACCGACCGCCAAGCGGTTAACTCGTTCGCGAATGCGCTCGACCAACTCGTCGCCGCATCCGCCGACGGCGACCAGGACCGACGCCGCCATGCACCGCTCGCCCGCCGATCCAAAGCCTGCGCTGACGGCGGCCTCTGCCGCGTCGGCGAGGTCGGCGTCGGGAAGGACGACCATGTGGTTCTTCGCACCACCGAGCGCCTGCACGCGCTTGCCTTCGCGGGCGGCGGTCTCATAGATGTAGCGAGCAATGGCCGTTGAACCGACGAAGCTCACGGCCGCGATGTCCGGATGCGTGAGAATCCTGTCGACCGCGACGCGGTCTCCCTGGACGACGTTGAAGACGCCGTTGGGCACTCCCGCTTCCGCCACTAACTCGGCGAGGAACATCGAGGCCGAGGGATCCTTCTCCGAGGGCTTCAGCACAAAGGTGTTGCCGGTCGCGATAGCCAAGGGAAACATCCACATCGGCACCATCGCGGGAAAGTTAAACGGAGTGATGCCGGCGACGACGCCGAGGGGCTGGCGCACCGAGTGCACGTTGACCCCCGTTGAGGCGTTCTCGGTGAACTCGCCCTTCATCAGCTGGGCAATACTGCAGGCGAACTCCACCACTTCGAGCCCGCGCGCCACTTCACCGGCGGCGTCGCTCTTCACCTTCCCGTGCTCGCTGACAATAAGGTCAGCCAAGTCACTCGAGTGAGCCACCAGCAGCTCGCGCAGCGCGAAGAGGGCCCCGGTGCGCTTGGCGAGTGAGGTGGCGCGCCACTCCGGGAAGGCCGATTTGGCGGCGGCGACCGCGGCGTCGACGTCCTCGACGGACGCGAAGTCGACCTCGCCGCTCTGTACCCCGGTAGCGGGATTGAAGACGTTGCCGTGCCGTGCCGCGTCGCCCACGAAGGGCTTTCCATCTATCCAGTGCGTGATTCGTTTCATTGGGCCTCCCGGTCTCCACCTTAAAGTGTGACCGACGCCCGGGCTCGACGCCAGGCCCGCCCTAGCTGCTACGCAGGCTCCTCATGATCTCGAGCGCTGACTCGCGTCCGAGCGTCTCACTTTGGTAAAGACTGAAGCGGTCGATCGCTCCCGTGAAACGTTCGAACACTCGCGCGGCCGCCTGATCGAGCGGAGCGACGATGCTGAACGCGTCGAGCACATCGTCATCGATGAGTTCGGCCATCGCGTCCCACTCACCCGCCCGCGAAAGTTCGTTGAGCCGGGGCTGCAGTTCGCCCCATCCGTGAAGGTCGAGCACGCTGTGGTACGCCGGGGTCGATCCGTAAAAGGCGATCTGCTTGCGCACGTCGCGACTCGCCGCTCGCCGCTCCTCGTCAGAGTCGCCCGTCACGACCATGCCCGAAAACGCCACTTGGAACGTGGAGCGATCTCGATTGACTTTGTCGAGACCGCGATCGAGCGCTGGCAGCGTGACCTCGCGTAGGTAGCGCTCGGTGGTAAAAGGATGGACCAGCAGGCCGTCGGCCACCTCGCCCGCGACTTCGGTCATCAACTCCCCCACGGCGGCGAGAAAGATCTTGGGCGGCCCATACTCGTGGGGCGCAGGGCTAAAGAAGGGCGTCATCAACGTGTGTCGGTAGAACTCGCCGCGAAAGAACAGCCGTTCTCCCTCATTCCAGCTGGCCCAAATCGCTCGCATCGCCAAGATGTACTCGCGCATCCGAGCCGCTGGATGCGACCAGGGCATCGAGTATCGCTTTTCGATGTGCGGCTTGATCTGGGAACCTAGGCCCAGCAGCAAGCGCCCCTGCGACAGAATCTGAACGTCGTTCGCCATGGTGGCGGTGATCATCGGACTACGACCGAACGCCACGATGATCCCGGTGCCCAGTTCGAGTCGAGAGGTTGCGGGCGCTGCGCTCGAAAGAATGAGGAGTGGGTCATGGCCCACCTCGGGCGCCCAGGCCCCATCGAATCCGGCGTCTTCGAGTTCGCGAGCGCGCGTTCCCATCGAGTGGGCGTCAAAATTCAGCCAACCGTCGATCAACATGGGCGAAGTTTAACGACGGGCGTCGTCACTCGGAGGCGGAGGTCTCGTCTTGTTCGAGCAGCGCATCGATCTCGGCTTCAGAGAACCCGAGCTCGGCGAGAATCTCCATCGTCTGCTGGCCCACGAGTGGCGCGGGTCGACGAAACGACGTCGGCGTGGAGGAGAACTTCATCGGAGACTCGATATGGCGATACGGGCCGACGATCGGGTGCGTCTCTTCGTGCAAGACGCCACGGTGCAAAGCGGGATCTTCCACGATTTCGTCAATCGTGGGCACCGGTGCGGCGGGGATGCCGAGTTGCGCGCACAGCTCGAGCCATTCGGCAGTGGTGCGCTCGATGACAATCGCGGCGAGGTCTTGAAAGACACGATCAGCGTCCTTCAGCCGAGCGCCGTGCTCGACGAACCACGGTCGCTCCATCATGTCCATTCGGTCAACCGCCTCGAACAGCGCCTTCCAGTGGTCATCGGTGTAGGGCATGATCGCGACATACCCATCCGAAGTCTGATGCGGCCCGCGGTGGCGTGACATGATGCGGCTGTATCCAGCGCGCGATCCGGGGATCGCCGCGCCCGCTAGGTGTTCGACCAGATTGAAGGACAGCACCGTGTCGAACATCGGGACCTCTACCTTCTGCCCCTCACCCGTCCGCTCGCGGTGCACGAGGGCCGCGAGGACCGCGTTCGAAATCATGACGCCCGTGATCTTGTCGCCAATGAGCGATGGCACGAACGCCGTGACGCCAAGCACGTCGTGATTGAGGGAGGGCAGCCCGGTCAGGGCCTGAATGATGTCATCGTAGGCGGGCGCGTTCTCCTCGCTGGTTCCGGAGGCGAAGCCGTGCGACTCGCAGTAGACGAGTCGGGGCAACGACTCGGCAAGATCCTCGTAGCGAAGCCGGAGACGCCCGAGCGGGGCGGGGCGCAGGTTCGTGAGGAAGACATCGGCCGTAGCGAGGAGCCTACGAAGCACTTTTGCGCCGGCGGGCGATTTCACGTCAAGGGCGATGGACCGTTTGTTGCGATGAAGATTGAGCGCGACGCCCGAGAGGCCTCGGGTCGCTCCGCCGCCCATCATTCGACTGCTATCGAGCGGGCCGTATTCGACCTTGATGACGTCGGCACCGAGGTCGCCCAGCATCTGGCCGGCGTAGGGCGCCATGACGACGGAGGCAAGTTCCACGACCCGCATGCCGTGCAGTGGCCCTGATGGTGCTTGGTCTGACGTCACTACGTCAGATCTTACGAAGTGAGCGACGTCGCCCTGCTCGCTCCGGCGACGTCCCATGAGCGATGCTCTGCCGCAAGCCCGGACAACAGCATTCGCTGGGCGCTCGCCACTACGACATCGACGGGTGGCGTGCGTGAGGGCTTCCACGAAAAGGAGATCGCGTGCAGCGCGCCGAGCAACATGTTCTGGGCGACGCGCAGATCAAGGTCCTCGCGGAGAAAGCCCTGCTCGCTCGCGTCCGAGAACAGTCGCGACCACAGCATGACGTAGGCCTTCTCCGCCGGGCGGCAGCGCTCAAGCACTGACATCGGCACGTCACCCCTCATCCGATGCGACGCCGCCCGGGTGTAGTCAGAATTACGCACCGTCAACCTCAGGTGCGCATCAATGGCGAGCGCGAGCCGGTTGAGCGCGTCGTCATCGCGGTGCTCGTTGAGGACGTTCTCCAGCGTCACGCGCGCATTGAGAAAGCCCGAGATGAAGACCTCACCGGCCAGCTCTTCCTTGCTGGAGAAGTGGTAGTAGATCGCGGGCGCCTGCACGCCCGCAACGTCGCCCACGTCCGAAAGACGCATGCCGTTGAATCCCTTTTCGGCCAATACCTTCGCCGCAGCGTCGAGCAGGCGAACTCTGGTGGCCGCTGCTTTTCCGCCGTTCTCCCCCGACTGTTCTATCTGCTTGTGATTAGTTATCGGGGCCCTCACGGTGGCTTTCGACTTCGCCATCACCCTCACCTTTCATCAACTCACTAATTGGTTCATATCAAACGACGACCGAGAGATCCAGTACTCACCGGATTTGAATGTGCCCTCGCCACACTTAGAGCAACT
>CAWKDF010000003.1:0-3587 GCA_963848345.1 uncultured Acidimicrobiaceae bacterium
CGAAGCGGCTCGCTGATTCGATTCGACACACGATTTAGATCCTGGCCCATCGTTCCTCCCAGGAATGTCGCCCCTTCGAGAAGAAACGCGATACTACCCCGTAACATAGAGCGAAACGCCACGCCGCGATAGGGCCAGAAGTCCCAGCGATGCCGAGGCTGACGGTTACGTCCTGATGGGACCTACAGCGGGCGCGTTTTCAATGACGGTCCGCAGCGTCGGCGGGCGCGTCGAGATGCTCGGGGGCTGGCGCAGCATGACCGGAGCGAAGTTGAGCCGAGCACCGCTGGATTCAACGTTCCGTGGGTGATCGCACCGAATCGACAATCAGCATCTCTGGTGGTGCACCGCGCACCTCTGTGGACGTGCCGTCGGTCTTTATGGTGAGACGCGTGCCGGCGAACGGAAGGTTCTCAATCGTGAGATCTCCGACCTGTGGCGGGAGGCTTGGCGACAGCCACAGCTCATTGTCCTGAACTGACGGGTCGAAGCGAAGCAACGTCGCTCGCAAGAGTTCGAATACGGCGGCGGACGACCACGCTTGGGGTGCGCACGAGGTGGGATAGCGAATAGGAGATGGAATATCACCGCGATCAAAGCCACAGATGAGTTCGGGTAGCCGCCCGCCGAAGCTCTGCGCCGCCTGCAAGAGACCGAGGGTCACGGCGTGGGCCTCCGGCACGAAGCCATATCGCATGAGACCCGCGGCGCACAGTGCGGTGTCGTGAGGCCACACTGAACCGTTGTGGTAGCTAACAGGGTTGTACGCACCCATCGAGGTGGCGAGGGTTCGGATGCCCCACCCGCTGAACATCTCTGGGCTGATCAGATGGTCTGCGACTTTGCGCGCCTTGTCTGGCTCAACAATTCCGCTCCAAAGACAGTGCCCGATGTTTGAGGTGAGCGAATCGATCGGTTTCTTTTCACCGTCGAGGCCCAGCGCGAAGTAGCCACGATCTTCGAGCCAGAAACGTTCGTTGAACGCCGCTTTGAGCTGTTCCGCGCGCGCGGTGCACGAGCGCTCGGTCGCCTCGTCGCCGAACCCACGCGCGATTTGCGCGCGCGCGACATAGGCCGCGTACACGTAGCCTTGAACTTCGCATAACGCCGTCGGGGGTTCCGCCAGCTTTCCGCTGGCGAAGTTAATGCCGTCAAACGAGTCCTTCCAGCCCTGGTTGTAGAGCCCGCGTTCGGTCGAGCGAAGGTACTCCACGAAGCCGTCGCCGTCGCGGTCCCCATACTCCTCTATCCAGCGAAGCGCTCGATCGGCGTGAGGCAACAGCTCGCGAACGGTCTCGGTGAAACCCCACTTGTGCAGCTCCCCGAGCAGAACGACGAAGAGCGGCGTCGCGTCGACTGACCCGTAGTAGGAACCCCCCTTCGCCGTCGCCGAGACGGTTCGCATGTGGCGAAACTCGTGAAGAATCTTGCCCGGCTCCTCTTCAGAACGCGCGTCGACTTTGGTCCCCTGAAGTCGCGCCAGCGTGTGAAGCGTCCCCAGTGCGATGCTCGGGTCAACCAAAAGCGTCATCAACGACGTGATCAGCGAGTCACGTCCGAAGAGCGTCATGAACCAGGGAGCCCCCGCAGCGATGACCACCCATTCGGGCTGGTCCGGGTCGAAGATGCGAAGTGCGCCGAGATCTCGAGAGCTTTGATCGATTGCTACGTTGAGACCCTCGAACTCGCTGTGCACGCGAGGAGCGTTCTCCTCCCAGATGCGAAGTCGCGCGAGCGGTTCGGTGTCTTCGACCGGCTCGCCGCAACGGTAGCGCAGCTCGACCGGCTCATCATCGACGTCGAGACGGAATTCGATGCACGCGCGCCATTCTCCGTGGGGCGGCACGACGATCTCCATCCTGGCAAGGCCCGGTGTGAGGAGCGCATCGGAGGGGAAGACGACTGAGACACGGCGAGTCACGTCTCGGTGGGCGTAGGAGTAGACCATCGTTGATTCGCGCACGTCGACCGATCGCTCGCCGTCGATGCGTGTTCGACCGTCCTTGGCGTCAAAGATATGTGCGAAGTCTGCGTCGATCTCGAGGCTCACGGTGCACGCCGACCTCTCCCGCGACAGGTTTCTGACGGCGATCTCCTCGCGCATACCGTTGCCGACAAAACGATTCCTCACCACCACGATGGTGCTGTCGGCGCGACCATCGACCGGGCGCGCCCTGGTGAGGAATGTCGCGGCGAAGGGGTGTTGTGAGATGACGCCGAGACTCTCCAAAGGCGCCTCGTCGAGCGTCAACTTCCAGCGCGAGATGAATCGGGTGTCGTCGAAGAACAGTCCCTGAGCTCCGTCGCGATCAATGTCGCCGGATGCCGAGGAGACCACGAACGAAACCCCTTCAACGAGGGTTACCGATTCTCCCGGAAAACTGCCAAGGGTGGTCGCGTCGTAGGACGACACAGCGTCGATTGTCATTGCACTAACCGCCGCCGTTCATGCCACGACTCGAGCATTATCCAACTGGGTTGGGATATGGCTCAAATCCGATGCTCACCGTTGCGAAGGTTAGTCCAGGAAGTACGTCCGACCGGTGCATCGAGCGCGTGTCGCTTGTGGCGAGGGGTGACGCGAACTCTCGATCGTTCGGGTAGCACCGATTCGCGGAGCGAGGCGCCAGAGTGCGCTCGTCCCGCCGCCGAACGAGCGGCGCTCGTAGGTTCGACGATCAAAGTGGGGACGACGAAACGCCCCCTCCATTTGTACGGCGAGGGGAGGTTGGATGACTTTTCATTCCGCCTGCTTGAAGTGAGTGCCTTGAACGAGAACGCCGCTCCACCGAGTTGATCCTTAGAGATGCAACCTGGGATGGGCGTAGAATCACGGCGTGTGGATCGACCAGAGAGGTTCGGAGATACTGCCTCACAGCGAGTGTTTGCGTCTGCTCGCCGTTGCCGCCCAGGGTCACCACATAGGTCGGCTTGGTGTCTCAACTCCCACATCGCCGATCATTGTTCCGGTGAACTTCGCCTATCACAACGCGGGAGTCATATGCCGGATAGGTCCCGGCACGCTTGCGGAGAAGGCGAAGGGGTCGCTTGTCGCATTCGAAGTGGATCGGATGGATGAGGGAGGGCGCTCAATCTGGAGCGTATTGTTGAGGGGACTCGCTCGCGAGCTCTCAAATGACGAGATCTCGGGTCTCAAGCCCCAGGAGCTTCCCGTTCCCGCCGTCCGTCACGCAGGAGAACTGGTTATCTTTGTTCGAGGTGACGTCATCACCGGTCGACGCTTCTCGGTGGGCGATCCCACTTCATCTGCCGATGTCGGCAAGGCGCGAGTGGAGTGACCTCGGGCTCGCTGCGGCGTTGAGCTGACACGAAGAGCCTCACGTTATTGGACGGATTGTCATCTGGCTGACTCGAGTTGACCGTTCATTGACAACAGGCTCGACGAAGTCACTGCAATCAGACCAAGAATGTGACAACGGTCCTTGGTGACGCGCAGAACACGACCCGTATGCCTGAAACATGAGGCACTCGACGTTGGTGACCATGGCCCCTTTACTCTGACGGCAACCATCGAAGGAGTGTTATTCGTTTTGGAAAAGGTTCAGAGTTTGTAACCGATGTCGCGC
>CAWKDF010000004.1:0-256944 GCA_963848345.1 uncultured Acidimicrobiaceae bacterium
ACGGTGAGCAAACAGATCTGACGTGACTAGCTCCCTCGAGAGAGGGAGCTCAGTCAGATGGTCTCGCTCGTTCGGACCGCACGGGTTGGCGATGACCGGGACGCTGCTTCGTGCCGAGCGTCACCCTTGGAACACCAGCCAGAATTCGAACTCGCAACCTGTTGATTGACGAGCCATCCCGACGGACGCTCCGAAGGTCCCCGATCAGGAACGCGGCCGCGTGCCCGATCGAGAAGTGGACGCGGGGTACCGGGTCAGCGGCGGGTCCACGAACGAGATTCTCGCGGCCCGAGCCAGTACGCCGCCCGTCCGGCGAACGGAAACCGTCGCCGGCCCTTGGTATGTGGATCGCTCTCAGGCGATCACGGCGATGCGGCGGGGGCAGCCGACTGACGTAGTTGCTGAACCGCAGTGCGGAAATTCGTGCAGACTCCCTCAAGAGGGGCACTTCTCACCTCCCTGTGGTGCTTTAGGTCAGTTCGCGGGTCTTAGTTAACAGAAGGCTAAATCGATCGAGGGGCTCATGGTAGTGAGAGATGAGGAGATGGACCGCGAAGACTATCTCGGGAAACCTCAATGAGCGCTTCGAACGGTTCGTTACTCTCTACGAACCTCGACTTCGAAGAGCGCTCGTTACCCGATTCGGAACTGAAGAGGGTCGAGACGCCACGGCCGAGGCGTTGGCTTACGCCTGGGAACACTGGACAACTCTCGAAACGATCGAGAATCCGCTGGGCTACCTCTATCGAGTTGGGCAAAGCCGATCTCGCAAGCGGGAGTTACGCGTTGTGTTTCTTCTGCCCGAGACGACCGAACACGAATTCGAGCCGAAACTTCCCGAAGCACTCCGCAAGCTGTCCGATCACCAACGTCTGGCCGTTGTCCTCGTACACGCCTACGGCTGGCGCGTTACAGAGGTCGCTGAGTTACTCGGCGTGAAGCCCAACACCATCCAGAACCATCTCGCACGCGGATTACGTCGCTTGCGCAAATCAATAGGAGCAGACTCTGATGAATGATTTAGACATCGACATTCGCACATTGATCGACGCCGCCGCAGCCGGTGTCGGCCTCCGAAGCTGTGGCCTTCGCCGCCGCAACTCGAACGGACACGGCAACCTACGCTGGTCCTACGCAACGGCGCGTCCCGCGCAGCGCTCGACTAGCCGGAGCGGCGGCCATTCTTGTCGCAGCGCTCGTGGCGGTGGTGGTGTTCCAGGCGTCGCCGACTCCTCACACATCAACCGCGGCGTCGGCGGCGCCTTTCTTGCGGCGTGCTGCCCAGGCCGTACTGACAGCTCCGACCTTTAATGAACAGAGCGGTGTCGTACCTCAAGAGAACCAGTACGTGTACTCAGAGACGGAAGACCCGAGTGGCACGCTGTATCAGTTGTGGCTAGCGACGAACGGTGACCGTCCCGCGCTTGTTCGCTACGTATCGAGCACCGGCTCGGTTATCGCCCCTGGCGTGATTTCCAACCCGCCGTGCACGATCGCCCAAGCCGAGGCGTCGGGATGCGTTTCGGAAGCGGGTTACCTTCCTGACTTACCCATCGATTCGACGACGCTGCTCGCGTACCTCAATCAGATCGGCGTGACTGATACGGACTCGGCCACTGCTAACACACCGGGTTGGGTGGACAACGATCTCGCGAAAGGCGTCATGTACCTAATGCAGACCTGTTACCTGCTCCCGGCGCAGCAGTCTGCTCTGTTCACACTCATGTCACAGACTCCCGGCTTTACGATCGTTCCCAACATGGCGGACGCTATCGGACGAGTCGGAGTCGGAGTCGAATGGAATTACGAAGGTGATTCAGGTGCCCTCATCTTCAATCCCACGACCTACGCGCTGCTTGGTGTTCGCACGTGGCCCGGACCGCCCGACCTAAACGCGCCCTATGACGGTGACGCACTACTTGGGATCAGCATCGTCAATACGGCTCCGTCAACTCAGACGCCGCCAACTTCATAGCGTCCAAAGTGCCGAATGGCAGTTTCCTAAGGCATTTAGCGACAAGGCCCGACCGATCCACAGCCACCGCAAAAGGACGCGAGCGAGATACTCTGGTGCGCCGGCCGGGACTTGAACCCGGAACCTGTTGATTAAGAGAACGCTAGGGCGTGTAGAACCCTGTAGTTGTTGCTGACGTGGTCCTGTGATTGCAAGGAAATCTTTATGTCGGCGCTGCTCGAAAAGTGAGCCATAACGCTGCTTGAAAAGTGAGCCACCTAATCAAGATGGGAAGGTGATCACTTTGGAAAATTGGGCACTTATCAGGCACCTCCACCTGACCGAGGGCGAGTCGATGCGCTCGATCGCTGAGCGGCTGGAGATCTCGCGGAACACGGTGGCGAAGGCGGTGGCGTCGACCAGCCCGCCGCACTACGAGCGACGGTCGACGCCCAACTCGGTGTCGCCCTTCGAACCGCAGATCAGGTCGCTGCTGGCGGAGTATCCGAAAATGCCGGCCACGGTCATCGCCGAGCGAATCGGGTGGACGGGTTCGAGCTCGTACTTTCGCCAGCGGATCGCCGAGATCCGCCCGGACTACGCCCCCATAGATCCCGCGGACCGGATCGACTACGCACCGGGTGATCAGATGCAGTGCGATCTCTGGTTCCCGCCGGCCAAGATTCCCTTAGGCGGTGGTCAGTTCGGCTCGCCACCGGTGCTCGTCATGGTGCCGTCGCACTCGCGCTACATCTGCGCGCGGATGATCCCCTCGCGCACGACCGAGGACCTGTGTCTCGGAATGTGGTGGCTCTTGCGGTCCTTCGGGGCGGTGCCGCGCCGACTCATCTGGGACAACGAGGCGGGCATCGGACGAGCCAACAGACTGACCGACCAGGTGACGTCCCTTGCCGGCACGCTGGGCACCAAGTTCGTCCAGCTGAAGCCCTACGACCCCGAGTCCAAGGGCGTGGTTGAGCGGATGAACGGCTACTTCGAGACGAGCTTTCTGCCCGGACGCACGTTCGCGTCGCCCGAGGACTTCAACGAGCAGTTGGCCGACTGGCTCCCTCGAGCGAATGCTCGCCTGGTGCGACGAACCGGCAAGCGGCCGAACGACGCCGTTGAGTGCGACCGCAAGGAGATGTTCGCCCTGCCGCCGGTCGCGCCAGTTTTGGGCGTCCTTGGTCGGGTTCGCCTGGCGCGCGACTACTACCTGCGGGTCGCCTCCAACGACTACTCGGCCCATCCGAGCGCCATCGGCAGCTTCGTCGACGTCGCTTACGACCTCGAAACCGTGCGCTTTCGCAGTCTCAACACGAGCGTCGGAGTGCACCGGCGCAGTTGGGCCCGCGGCGAGACGCTCACCGATCCGGCCCACGTCGAAGCGGCCAAGGAGCTGCGCGCGCTCTTTCAGGCGCCGCGTCCGGTCGTCACCGACGACTGGCACCGCAACCTCGCCGACTACGACGAGTTCTTCCAGGTGGCACTATGAGCACCAAGGAGACCCAGAGCCAGATCGACTATCTGTCGCGAACCTTGAAGGCGCCGCGTATTCGCGACGTGGCGACGCGTCTCGCTGAGAACGCCCGCGACGCGGGCTGGTCCTATGAGGACTACCTGACGGCCGTGCTCTCGGCCGAGGTCTCCTCGCGCGAGGCGTCGGGGACCGAGCTGCGCATCCGGGCGGCGACCTTTCCCACCCGCAAGTCCCTAGAGGAGTTCAACTGCGATCACCAGCCTTCGCTGGCTCGCCAGCTCCTGGCGCATTTGGCGACCGGGACCTACCTCGCCGAGGGCTCCAACATCGTGCTGCTCGGTCCGCCGGGCACCGGCAAGACCCACCTGGCGATCGGTCTCGGCATCAAGGCGGCGTCCCAGGGCCAGCGCGTCCTATTCGCCTCGGCGATCGAGTGGGTGATGCGACTACAAAAGGCCCACGTCGAAGGACGACTGAGCGCTGAGCTCGCACGGCTTCGCCGCTACGCGCTGCTCATCGTCGACGAGGTGGGCTACATTCCCTTCGAACAAGAGGCGGCCAACCTCTTCTTCCAGTTGGTCTCGTCGCGCTACGAGCACGCTTCGCTCATCCTGACCTCGAACCTTCCCTTCGCCCGGTGGGGTGAAGTCTTCGGAGATCAGGTGGTGGCCGCCGCGATGATCGACCGCATCGTCCATCACGCCGAAGTGGTCACACTGAAGGGCTCCAGCTATCGGTTGCGCGACTCGGGGCTCGCTAATCTCCCGTCGGTCACCGTCGGGACTGTGGAAGAATCATGACAACGGACTGGCTCACTTTTCGGGCAGCGATTTGGCTCAGTTTTCAAACGGCGTTGACACGCTGCTGTCGGATTAATTGATGGTTTTGGAAGCGATTAAGTCTCCAACAAACTCGTCGCGATTCATGACGTCTTTCAGCATCCACCAACGTCCAGATTTTCATCGTTTTTAGGCTCTGTAATTGACTCAATCCTCAGGCTGTCAACCAAACCGACAGCAGTCCTTCGACAGTGCTAGACCGGAGTCAAACGATGGCGTTCTAGAGCAAATTTCATGCCTGAACTTCGCGTAGACCACCCCTATCGCTAACTGACAGGTTTGGAGACTGAGTGCCCGACAACACCATCGACCCATCCACGCTTGACATAGGTTCGCTGTGGAACCAAATCGACCAGGCGCTGCAGACTTCAAGGTCTACTGTTCTTGAGCTGCTGAATGGGAATGAGGGCGGGAAGCTCGAAGGCGAAGCGCGAAAGAGGGCGCAGCACTATCTCCTGGCTGAAAATGACCGCCACGAAATGATTCAGCATGCAGCGGAGGTCACGATTAAGGAAATCTCAGCCTTCAACGAGATCCGCATAAATATGTCCACCGATTTCGGTTTCGGAGGGCTGAAACTCGAACAGGACTTGCTAGCCAAGCAACTGACCCTATTGAATCGAGATTTCACCCAGTTCCGAGGCCCCATCGAAGCCACCAATCTGGATGAAATTACTCAAGCCCTCCCCCTGCTTGATCCAGCCGACCGTGCCATCTTTGGATACTTTTATCGAGACGTTGCGGTTGCTTCTAACTTGGTGGACTTTGCAAACGCTTTTCAGCATCTCCACGATGCGAGACAAGATGCTCTCGAGCGCTACGTCAACGGGAAACTTCCACGAAACTGGCGCCGGCGACTTCCCAAAGAAGTCCAATCCATACTGACCGAAAGTGGCTATTCCGCGATCGAACACCTCCTCAATGCCGCGGAGATAGGATTCGCGCCTATCCCGTTTGGAAGCGCGTTCGTCATCCTGACTCGACAGGCTATCGGAATCAGAAGCGACCGGAGACGCCGAAGACTCAGGTACAGGAGAGGGGATGTGGACGACCTCTTGGACTTGTCAGATCAAATGGCACGGATCAACCAACTCGGGGCAGAGCAACGATCCAGCATCAGCAAAGCCCTCTCCTCGATCTAAGTCAACTGCGAAATCTGGGGGTTTTGTGCGTCCGTTTGGATCGCCCCGCATTCAGTCGACCGTAAGTCCTAGTCGACTCCGAAACGTAGATCAACGACGTTTCCATCACTCGATTCGAATCGCACACTGGCTAGACCGGTGTACGAACTCTTGTCTAGCCATTCGTCTAGCCAAGAGATCAAACTTGGGAGCATTTCAGAAAACGTCGGCGAACGTCCCACCTCGCTTGACCAGCGGATTTGGACGTTGAGAAATGTGGCTGGATTAGGTAATATGGCTCCCAAGGTGCCGGGATCGAGACCCGGGCGGCCCACCACGTAATCAGGAATTTTGCAAAGCCGAGGCAAAATCTGTCGAGAGCATCCCTAAAACATCCCTAAAGGCTTCGGAGCAAAACCCGCAAATGGAATCTCGAAGTCCGATTTATGGCAGGCAGGTGAGGCTGTCCAGCTACTCTCCATTGCCTCGACGTCGAGTACGTCACGGACGACGCGATCGATAGTCAGCCAGTTTCAACGTTCGAATGACGGAGCTCACAAGGCGAATGCGGTCGCGACGAGCTCGCGGCATGAATCCAATGAGACTCCGAACTCTCGCTCAAACATCGAGCGGCGAAAGTACAGATGCAAGCCCTGCTCCCACGTAAATCCATATCCGCCGTGGCACTGAATGGCAGCCGCGGCAACGGAGGTGTACATCTGGGACGCAAAAACCCTGCTGGCCGCGATGTCGACATCTATATCGAAGCTCGCACCATCGATCTCGCGCGATGCAGCCGTCATCAGAGAGCGAGCCAGTTCCCTCGAAACGACTGCGTTCGCGACTTTGTGTTGCAATGCCTGAAAAGACCCAATCAGCTCACCAAACTGTTCGCGGTTTGAGGTGTAGGCGACAGTCAGCGCAATGGCTCGGTCCGCGCCACCGATTGCTGCCGCGTCAAGTGCCAGGCTATAAATCCGACGAGCTCGCCGATAGGCGCGATCACATGCCTCACAAGAGTCTCCCAAGAGTGCGTCTTCTTCAAATTCCGTATCCACCTTGACCGACGCCACCACTTGTCCGGCATCCGCTGTGTCGTAACGATCTATCTCAACTTGCTCCACGGACAGACGAACAAGCCGTTCCGATCCATCGACCTCGACCGGAACGTAGCAGTGGGACGCGCGTGGCGTACAGAGGGAATTGTCGACTCGACCCGCAACACTCCATGCTCGCTCGCCCAAGCGACGCGCAACAAGACCGGTCCAGCCTGCTCCTTGAACTCCCAATGGGAGAACTACTGGCCGTTCGAATCCGGTCACGATCGAATTCGCCCAATCGATCTCGTGGCACCTCGACACACCCGCTAGTAATGGAACCAGGTATCCCGATACAGCGGCTATTGGGCCGGGGAACAAATGACCGCCAAATATCTCATGCGCCGCCAGTAGCTGAGGAATCATTTGCGCACTGTCCTCGCCATCGTCCTCGTTCATTGCGATCCCGAGCCATCCTGCCTGGCAGACACCCTCCCAAGCGCCGTTGCTATCGACCGGCGATTCTCCCATCGGCTCACCCAAAAGGCGAGTGAGATACCCGTTCAGAGTCGACCTGATCTCCTCTGTCGCATCGAGCCGCATGGTCACTGATGCCCACCTTTCAGCTTGGCGGAAGATGGCATGCCAATGAGGCGCGCGATCAGATTTCGTTGCACTTCGGAGGTGCCGCCGTAGATCGTCTCGGCGCGGCTCAGCAGTAGAGCGCGCATCCACTCCGCGTACTGGCCCTCGAGACGAACCGCGTCGGCACCCAGGACTTCGACGGCGAACTCGACTACGCGCTGGTGGACTTCGCTCCAGGAGAGTTTGCTCACTGAAGAAAGGAGCGACGTGTCCTTCGATCCTGCAGCGAGTTCATCCAGCATTCGCCGTAAAGTTGCTTCTACCGCCCGAACATCGATAGCAAGTTGGACGAAGTGCGTTCTCTGCTCACTTGACAGCGCGCACGCTCTCATGAGTTGTGCGAGTTCTCCGAATTCTTGCTCCATCCTAAAGGCTCTCTCCACCAAGCGCGGCCCTCTTTCGCGCGACAGCGCGTATCGGGTTACCTCCCATCCGCGACCTTCTTCACCGATGATGGCGTCGTCCGGGAAGAAGGCCCCGTCCACAAAGACTTCATTGAATTCAGCCGAGCCGGCCATGTTTCGAATCGGCCGGACCTCGATCTCCTTCTGGTGCATGTCGACCACCGCCATCGAAATGCCCTCGTGTTTCGAGACCGTGTCGTGAGTCGTGCGCACGAGCATGTAACACAGGTCGGCATATTGTGCTCGCGATGTCCATATCTTCTGGCCGTAGACCCGATACCCACCCGCAACCCTCTCCGCACGGGTTTTCAGGCTCGCAAGATCCGAGCCAGCACCTGGCTCGGAGAATCCCTGGCACCAGACAACGTCGTGACGAACCATTGCTGGGAGGTACTTTTGCTTCTGCTCGTTGGTGGCGTAGCGGAGAATCGTGGGCGCGAGAATACCCATCGAATTCGAGTTGAGCGACTCGGGTGCGCCACTGCGCACGAGTTCCTCGGTGTAGGTGATGACTCCCTCGAATTCCAGACCCATCCCTCCGTACTCGACGGGCCAGTGAGGAGCCGCCCATCCGTGCTGATAGAGCAGTACCCCCCAGGCCCGACGCACTTCAACAGCGCGGTCAAGATCGTCCGATGTTCGACCGATGTTTCGCCACTCCTCGGGAAGATTCTCGCGCAACCACTCGCGAAATTCTCCACGTAACTCCTCAGTGTCACTGAAAACTCGAGGCTCAGTCTTCACTCGTTGTCCTCTTTCAACACTTCCCAATCATCAGTTGAAGCCCACACGGCGGCGTCAACGGCTATGAGACCGGCGCGCGACACGATGACCGGATTTAGCTCAATCTCCACAACATCACTTCGAGATTCGAATGCGCTTTCGATCGACCCTAGGACACCGAATACGGCATCGGGATTTACGGCGGTGCCTCCGCGGAACCCCGAGAGTAAGGTGTCCCACGTCGACAAGCCTCGCAGCGAATGCGCCACCGCTTCCTGAGTCAACGGCGGAACGATCACCGCCATATCGCGAAACACTTCGGCGAAATAGCCGCCCAAGCCCACCGTGTAGACGAGTCCGAAAGTCGGATCGACGTGACCGCCAACGATCAACTCGTACTCCGGATCGCTGATCATCTCTTCGATCACGATGCGACCGAGGGCGCTTCGCCGCAGATTGAGGTCTTGAACGTGACGCGCCACCTCTTCAGGCGTTGAGACGTCGAGACGTACGAAACCAAGTTCGGACTTGTGTACGACATCGGGCTCAATCAACTTGACAGCAACGGGAAAGTTAAGGTCGAAGGGTGAGAGAACTCCGGACGTGACGTCCCGCCAGGGGGAAAAGCGACGCCACCAGAGGAGAGTATTGAGCTCGCCTCGAGCGGATCGAGCAGACGCCTGTTTTCGGATCCGAAGCGAAGCCGTAACTCAACTTTTGAGAGCTCTGACTGGAGCCGCCATACGAGAGCGAGTTGCCGCCCGAGGTCGCAGGGGTCCTCTAACACTCCTACCCCAACTTGCTCCAAACGTCGTCGCGAACTTTCGGGGAGGTGTCCGACCGCCATGATTTGGCCGGCAAAGGTCGTCGCGCATCGTAGGAGTATGTCAGTCATCGCTGGCTCGACGTGCGGAGAGCGCGCCGCATTGCTCATGATCATGCCAATGGCGTCAAACTCCCCGCTCGTTGCGATGATCGACAAAACGTCTTCGAGTAGCCCGATATTGTCCGCCCCGATCCCGGCGAGGTCAACGGGATTAAGTGGTGAGGCTAGGGGGAAGAGTTCGCCGATGGCGCTCCGTACTTCGGACGATGGCGTCGGCGTTGCGAAACCAGCGTCAGCGAGCGACTCGGAGGAAAGCACGCCGAGTCCCCCGGACGTCGTAACCACGGCCGCCCGACGAGTTCTCGCCAACGGGCGACCCGGGCGAACTGCAGCCGCAACGACGTCCGTGACCTCTGCGAGAGATTGGGCACGAATGACGCCTAGTCGCTTGAATACCTCATTGTAGACTTCGTCGTCACCTGCAAGCGCGGCTGTATGAGAGCGGACCGCAGCTGCGCCCGCTTCTGTTCGGCCACTCTTTACGACAATCACAGCCTTGCCTGACTCCTTTGCACGAGTTAGACCATCAACGAACATCGAAGGATCTCTCACACCCTCGACATAGAGAACTACTACTGAGGTCCCAATATCATCTGCGACGAACGAGAGCATCTCTCCAAACTGGATATCGAGCTCGTTCCCCGTGCTCACGTAGTAGCGAAGTCCCAGTCCGCGATCACCCAGCATGGACAACAGATATGCGCCCACCGCCCCACTCTGAGTCAGAATGCTGACGGGACCAACAGACATCTCCGCGGTAAGCAGCGCACTCGAGGCCGAGGACACCATGCCCGAATGACGGTTGATGCTTCCCAGGCAGTTCGGGCCGAGTACTCGCATGCCGGTCTTTTGAGCAATAGAGAGTATTTCATCCTGCGCTCGAGCGCCGTCCTCTCCGCTTTCCGCAAAACCGCCTGCCGTGACTGACACCGAACGAACGCCAGCTCCAGCACACTCGCGTACTGCTTCAACTACTTTGGACGCGGGCACCAGAATGAGCGCGTGATCGATCGTCCCGTCGAACTCGCTTACGCTCGCCAAGCTCTGGACCCCCGCGAGCATTTTTCTGGCGGGGTTGATAGGGACGATCTCGCCCTGGTATTCATATCGTTCCAAGTACTGAAGAACCCGCCAACCCCAACTCCCGACCCGGTCCGATGCGCCCACGACTGCCAGCGACCGCGCATTGAGAAGGGCATCGATGCCCGATTGATCTCTCACCCGGCCTCACTTTCGAGAGCGCTCGCCCCGACGGCGATGGTGTCGGTCGTATGCCGGCGCTTGGAGACCAATTCGACGGGCAGGCTCATCAGCCGATCTAACAGAGCTCCCAGGCCCGCCGGAAACGTCAACATGATCACGAGCAGCACACCGCCACTCACCAACGTGGTGCCGTAGCTGACGCTTGAGAAGTCAACAGACACGACGGCAAGATAGATGCTTCCAAGGAAAGCTCCGACAATGCTCAACTCGCCACCCACTATTAAGGCGACAACAATGTTGAGGGACTGCACCAGGCTGAGTTGTCCCGGCGTGACAACTCCCAAGTAAAGCGCGAAGAGAACCCCCGACAGACCGCACAGGAGAGCGCTCACCGCCATCGCGGCTCCTTTGTAAAGTCCTACGCGGAGACCTAGGGCTCTGGCTGCGACCTCGTCACCCTTGATCTGCAACCAAGATCGACCCAGATGTGAGTAACGCAAAGCGAATACGAGGGCAACAGCCAACAGCACCGCGATCACCTCAAAGGTAAGCAGCGAAGTCTCTGACGCCAAACTCCAGCCAAAGATTTTCGGAGTCATGATCAATAGTCCCGAGTCCCCGCCAGTAAGGCCCGTGAGATTGATCACCACGGCTCCGATACCCGCACTGAAGGCGATGGTAACGATGCCAAAAGGAAGAGTCTTCACGCGGCTGAGAATGACGCCAATCACGAAGCCCACCGCGGTTACCAGCAACAGCGCAACGATCAGCACAATGAGGAATGGCGCCCCCCAGTGTTCGGCAATAATCGCGAGGGAGTAACCACCGATTGCCGAGAGCGCGGCTGGTGCCACATTGAACAGCCCCGCGTAGCCAGTTGAGACCGTCATGCCGAGAACTGCGGGGATGGTTGCACCAACAAATTCGCAGGTAAGGATTGCCGTGTATGTGCCCCATGAGGGTGCGGTGATGGCCACTATCGATAGGGCGATCAGTGATATCGCCGTTACCGACAGGTCGTGGCGAAAACTCTGAATTCTCACTCGACTACTGGTGAGGCGACGTGTACGACTTTCCCTCGCGAACTCGCTAACGGTAACTCGTACACGGCCAATCATTCCATTCGGACGCAGGAGTAGAACGACGACGGCGATTCCGAAGATGATCGACTGTTCGTAGGCGGTCGGAAGATAGCGAATGCAGAGGTCGCCAACTACACCGAGGAAGAGACCTCCGATAACCACTCCCAGAAAACTGTCAAAGCCTCCGATGGCCACGCCGATAATGCCCGTCGCAAAAACAACGTCAAATCCGCTGGATGAAAGTCCGATATTCGACGCCAACACCAGTGCGCCAAGGGTTCCCACGATGCCCGACAGAAACCAGGAGAACGCTTGCCAGCGACTAGCGATCACACCGAGGAGGCCGACCGTAGCCGGACCTTCATCAATGGCGCGAGTGACCCTACCTGCCGGCAGCACTTCGTAATACACGAACACGATCGTCGCGACCACACCCAAAAGGATCAGTGATGACCAATACGGCGAGTTGTGTCCGCCAATCGAACCCAAGGTAAGCGGTCGGGCAGCGTAGGTCTGAAAGCCCCAAATTTGAGTGATGGCGCCCTCGATCATCAAAAGACATCCCAGAGTGGCGACGCTTCGATAGATGATCCCGCCCGCGGGGATCACGCGCACAATGAGAACGTAGATGAGACTGTTCGCGGCTCCCCCTGCGAGCATTCCCAAGATGATCGCCAGTCCCCAAGGAACGCCAGACCCCGCCAATGCGACATAGCTGATGTAGGCACCGACGGCCCCCACGGCAGTAATGGCAATATTAAAGACTCCCCCGGATCGATAGACAATGACTACGGCGAGACCGAAAAGCGCGTAGGCCGCCCCGCTTCCCAGGCCGCTTAAGAAAAGCTCACCCACGAGAGCGGCCTCCCCCGATATACGCCTCTATGAAGCTCTTGTGCGACATAACCTCGTCGAAAGTGCCCTGCGCAATCGTCTTTCCTAGATCGAGAGCCATCACGAAGTCTGCAAGCTCCTGCACCAGCGCAATGTCGTGTTCAACGATGACGACTCCGCACTTCCATTTGGACATGGCCTGGCGTATCGCACGAACCATCACTTCCTTCATATGAATGTCAAGACCCGCAGCTGGCTCGTCGAGAAGCACAACCTTCGATTGGCCGACAAAAGCGCGCGCCACCTCCGCAAGTTTTTGGACGCCATACGGGCATTCTCCTGGTCCCTTCTCGGCATAGAGAACAATGTCGAAGATTTCAAGCACCTGCATCACGCGCGCACGCGGATGACGACCCCTGCGCCGCTCACTCCTTGAAAGACCAAGCAACGTGTTCTCGAAAATCGTGAGATCGGAAGAAAGCCTTGGGCTCTGAAAACTGCGGCTGATGCCGTCGCGTCGCGCTCGGTGCGCAGTCTGCTTCTTGACCTCGACTCCGTCAACCTCGATTGTCCCTGAATCGATCGCTATTTGACCATTGAGACAGTTGAGGAGTGTTGTCTTTCCCGCACCATTCGGGCCGAGGACGCCCACAATCTCGTTGGATTCGACTTCAATCGCTCCATCAACGAGTACCATGCTCCCGCCGAGCGTCTTTCCAACGCCACGCGCTGATAGAACGCTCACCGGCTCAATCCGAAATACGCGGCCAACAAGTCCTCCTGATTGGGAACAGATCCCTCGTCCCACTTCAACTGCCACCGGCCCCCAACCATCACTGTCGAAGATCCACCGAGTTCGCTCGACAGATGAAGGTCTTGGGCCATAACAAGCACGCCTAACCCCTCACGGCGCAAATCATCAATCACGCCCGCCACCGCATCGGTCGCGCCCGGCGAAAGTCCCATGGTTGGTTCGTCGAGGATGACAAATCGGGGCCGGCCGGCCAGCGCTCGCCCAATAGCGAGCAGTTGCTGCTCCCCTCCTGACATGGTCCCGCCAACGCGCGAACGAAGCGGAACTAAACGAGGGATTAGGTCGTAGACGTGTCCAATCTGTGCGGCGCGGTCTCTCCGGGGGACGGTGCGAGAGGCGACGTAGAGCTGCTCGTGTACCGTAAGCTTCGGAAATATCTGCCGACCTTCCGGTATCAACACGAGCCCGGAACGAGCTCGACCCGGCGGGCTAAGTGACGTTAAATCCAAATCATCTAGGGTGACTCTGCCCGATGAAAGTGGCACCAGACCAGCGAGAGCCCGGGCCAACGTGGTCTTCCCGGCGCCATTCGGGCCAACTATGAATGAGACTTGCCCGGATTGGAGCACTAAGTCGAGATCGTGCACGACATCGTCGCCACCGTAACCCGCGCTCACGCTCTCAAGCACTAGCCCGCGCGACGCAGACCGTGAGGAGTCACTCACGCAGTCGCTCGTCACCGTTGCCTCCCGCATCTTCGATCGTTGTCCCGCTTGATCCATACCAGACGTCCGACGCCACCGGCACCTTGAGCTTTACTCGACGCGTCGACTAAAGGTGCCGGTGGCACGAATCAACTCAAGTCTCTCGCAGATCAGCTGCTCAGGTGCAGAGACCCCGGTACCGGATACAACGTATTGTCGCTCGTCCATTGACCGTTCACATCTTTATAGATGTACGAGCCACTAAAGAACGAGCGCTGAGTTGGCGAATCCTTGATGCCCGAGGCAAAGCCGACAGACCCTTTAAGATTGAGGTGCGTCAAGGCGTACATCAAACCGGCCTGAGTGAGCTTCTTTCCATTTGCGGTCGCAATTTTGACCCCTTCGACCGTAACAGCGGCAATGGTCCAACCCTGCTCTCCAAGCGGCGAGATCGCGTTGGCGTTGCCGTCTTTGGTCAACGTCTTTTCGAACAGCTGATACTGAGACGAGCTCGTTGACGGAAGATCGACGTCCATGTCCGCGTACGTGCCGTCGGCGGCTGTGCCTGCGTTCTGTAGAAACGTGTTGTCGACACCGGCCTGCTCGACCCAGAACTGAGGCTTGTAGTTGATCGTCGCTGCCGCCGATTCGATGGCCGCAGCCTGAGTATCGAGCATCACCATAGCCACGGCGGTGTCACCGTCGGATTGCAGACGCTGAACGATTGGCGTAAAGTCAGTCTGAGTAAACGGAATCTCGATCGGATCGAGAGTCACGCCAAGTGCGATGGCTTCATGTTCCGCACCGGCCAGGGTGTCAATACCCGTCGAAATACCTATGTAGACGAACGCGATCTGTTTGTAACCCATCTTGGCCAACTGTTCAACTTCGAACTCACCCAATGACGTGTAATCGATGTTTCCCGCAGTCGTCCACTTCGAGCTTGTGTTTGTAACAAGGACTGGATCAGTCGAAAAGCCTATTAGAGGTACTTTCGCAGCATCTACCAATTGTGCTATTTCCGAAGGAGCCGCCGACTCCGAGCCTGCAATCAAAAACTGCTTCGAGTTAATGAAATTCTTGGTACCAAGCACTTCGCCAGTCGTGGAAAATCCGGTGTCATAGACGGTTGTCTTGAATTTGTAGCCGTTGACGCCGCCTGTGGAATTGATCATTCCCAGATAGTCGTCGTAACCCTGCTGCAGGCCCTCAAACACCACTTCGGGTCCACTCTCGACGCCGAGCATGCCAACCTTGATCGTCTTTACTGAAGTTGCTCCTGCGACCGAGGTCGATGCTGATGCAATGAGCCCCGATCCTGCGATGAGCACCACCCCTGCAAGCAGGACCGCCCACTGACGGAACCTACCCATGACTATCTCTTTCCCCCTCATTGAGGTTCCTCCCTTGTCGTGAGTGGCCACGTTCGTCGCCCCCCCCAGAAGTGTGCGCTTATCGCACACTCGTTCACTGGGTGAACATCGTACAACCGCTCACCTCTCGTGTCAAGGCAGTTCACCACGTCACGCTGACCATGTTATTGCATATTTATCTATCTGTTCAGCTACTTCGATCCTCCTGTCGCGTGAGTCGCGTTATCCGATATTGTTCTTATCAAGAACGTTTGGGCGTTCTCCGAACATCCAGGTTACGGGAAGGGAGATGCGGTGGCCACCACCAAACAGGTACAACCGCTCAAAGTGATATCTCGTGGCTGAGATGACTTCTCTCAGTGAGGCGATCGCCGAGCTGGTTCACGACGGCGATGAGGTGGCTCTCGAAGGGTTCACCCACCTCATCCCTTTCGCGGCCGGTCACGAGATCATCCGCCAGCGTCGCCGCGACCTCACGCTTGTTCGGCTCACTCCCGATCTGATTTATGACCAACTCATCGGCGCTGGGTGCGCACGAAAACTCATCTTCTCCTGGGGTGGCAATCCGGGAGTCGGCTCTCTGCACCGGCTTCGAGACGCCATCGAAAAAGAGTGGCCCGAGCCCCTGGAACTCGAGGAGCACAGTCACGCAGGGCTCGCAAATCGCTACGTCGCCGGAGCTTCCGGCCTACCGTTTGCGGTCCTGCGCGGCTACACAGGCACCGACCTCGCGAAGATCTCACCGCACGTCGCGAGGGTGACGTGCCCATTCACGGGCGAAGTCTTGACCGCCGTGCGAGCGCTGTGCCCGGATGTCGCCATCATTCATGCACAGCGCGCCGATTTCGCTGGCAACGTACAACTTTGGGGAATCACCGGTGTCCAGCGCGAGGCTGTTCTCGCCTCAAAGCGATCACTCGTCACCGTCGAAGAAGTAGTCGACCAACTCTCTCCGACTCCCGGTGCCGTGGTTCTCCCGGCGTGGACGGTCACGGCAGTCGCACTCGTGCCAGGAGGCGCTCATCCGTCGTACGCGTCAGGCTACTCCGTTCGAGACAACGCATACTACCAAGACTGGGACGGGATTAGTCGAGACCGCTCCAAGTTCTCATCATGGTTGGACGAACTCCACGGACTTCCATCGTGACCGCCTTCACTCGAGACGAGATAATGACGGTCGCCGCAGCACGACACCTTTCTGACGGGACCACATGCTTCGTGGGAATCGGTCTTCCTTCGACGGCTGCGAACCTTGCGCGCCGGCTCCATGCTCCGCGATTGCAGTTGATTTACGAGTCAGGAACGATTGGCGCGAAGCCATTGTCACTGCCTTTATCGATTGGTGACGGCGAGCTCGCGGAGACTGCAGATGTTGTTGTTTCAGTTCCCGAGATCTTTAACTACTGGCTCCAGGGCGGCCGAATTGACATTGGCATGCTCGGAGCCGGGCAAATCGATCGATTCGCTAATTTGAATAGCACCGTTATAGGACCATACGATCGACCCATCGTCCGGCTACCCGGCGCTGGAGGCGCTCCCGAGATCGCCTCATCCTGCGGCGAGGTCATTGTCGTGATGCGACACTCAAAAAGGTCATTCGTGGAGACGCTGGACTTCGTCACGACAGTTGGTCACGGTTCGGGCGTGGGAGATCGAGAACGACTTGGCCTTCCCGGTGCCGGACCCACGCTCGTTGTCACGGACCTTGCGCTTCTCTCTCCCGATCCCGTCAATCGCGAACTTGTCGTAACTCACGTCCACCCCGGTGTCGACATCGCGGATGTCATTAGCGCCTCGGGATGGACAGTTAGGTTCAGCGACGACTTAAAGGTCACGAGTTCACCGACCAGAGAAGAACTCGCCGTTCTGAGAAGTCTGCACGCCGCTCAATCCGGTTCCGACGGATGACCACGTTCATCGTCGATGCCGTGCGCACCCCCATTGGCCGCTACGGCGGTGGGCTCGCGCACGTCCGACCAGACGATCTCGCCGCCACAGTCATTCGAGCGTTGGCTTCTCGTGCACCAGCGCTCGATCCCTCGCTAATCGACGACGTGTACTTTGGGAACGCCAACGGCGCTGGTGAGGACAATCGAGATGTCGCGCGAATGGCGGTCCTTCTAGCGGGACTACCGGTCCAAGTGCCAGGAGCAAGTGTCAATCGACTCTGCGGATCCGGCATGGAAGCAGTCATAGGTGCATCGCGCGCAATTGACGCCGGAGACGCTTCTGTCTGCATTGCCGGCGGGGTCGAGTCGATGAGTCGCGCTCCGTGGATCGTGCCCAAGCCCGACGTTGGATACGCTCGGGGCGACGCCACGATGCATTCCTCAACGTTGGGCTGGCGCATGGTCAATCCGAAGCTGCCTTCACACTGGACGGTAAGCCTTGGCGAAGGAGCCGAGCTTCTCGCTGATCGCTACCACATCACGCGCAAAGAGCAAGACGAATTTTCGCTTCGAAGCCATCTGAATGCGGCAACAGCCTGGAAATCGAATGCGTACGCAGCCGAAATTGTACGGGTGGAGAGCGCGGACATTGCGAGTGACGAATCGATTCGCCCTGACTCGACGAGTGAGCGCCTCGCTTCGCTTAAGCCCGTCTTTCGACGTGACGGATCCGTCACCGCAGGGAACTCATCTCCGCTAAACGACGGAGCCAGCGCTTTGCTTCTAGCCAGCGAATCCGTCGTCGGCCATCTCACTGCGTCGCCGCTCGCACGTATTGCATCACGGGCAACTTCGGGCGTTGAACCACAGCTCTTCGGCATCGGGCCAGTCGAGGCAGCTCGCGTCGCACTTCAACGCGCAGGAATCTCTTGGAGTGATCTCGCGGCAGTAGAACTCAATGAAGCGTTTGCGTCACAGTCGTTGGCCTGCCTCCTCGAATGGCCGGATCTTGATCGCTCGATCGTGAACTCACGCGGGGGGGCTATCGCTCTCGGTCATCCTCTTGGGAGTTCGGGTGCCCGCCTGATCACGACCTTGGCGTGGCGACTGCGTGATCTCGGCGGGGGCTGGGGTCTCGCCGCTATGTGTATCGGTGTTGGACAGGGCATTGCGGTGGTCATAGAAGGATGAGGCCACTCAAGACGATCGCTGGGCGAGCGAGCACTCACACGCCTGGTTGCTGGCCCTTCTTTCACGCTAGGAATAGGCCCAACAGGGTATGGTTCTCCTTATGATGCGGAATATCGATACTCGCGACAAGCCGAGTCGCCTGAGTAGTTCCGACTACGTCCAGTCACTCGAACGCGGCCTCACGGTTATTCTCGCCTTCGGTCCCGAGCATTCCGAGCTCACATTGACCGACGTCGCAAATCGGACAGGCTTGACTCGAGCGGCGGCGCGACGTTTCCTCTTAACCTTGGTGGAATTAGGGTACGTCCGCAGTGACGGACGCTACTTTTCACTGCGACCGAAGGTTCTCGAGCTTGGGTTCGCCTATCTCTCGAGCTTGAGCATCGCCGAGGTCGCTCAGCCCCACCTCGAGGAGTTTGTCGCTAAGGCACACGAGTCTTCATCGATCACCGTGCTAGATGGGGACGACGTCGTATATGTGGCACGCGTGTCAACTCAACGCATCATGACCATATCGATATCCGTGGGAACGCGCTTTCCCGCCTACTGCACGTCAATGGGTCGGGTACTGCTCGCCAATCTACCTGCACGCGAACTCGATGCCTACCTAGCACGCTCTAACTTCGAACCTCGTACACAACAAACGGTGTTCCGGCCAAACGAATTGCGCGAGATCCTTGACAATGTGCGCGAACAGGGTTACGCCTTGGTGGACCAGGAACTCGAGGACGGTCTACGCTCGATGGCTGTTCCGATACGCGATTCGTCAGGCTCGGTGATAGCGGCCATGAACGTTTCGGTGAATTCACATCGAGTCTCTAGCCGGGAACTACGCGAAGAGTTGTTGCCCGAGCTTCGAAGAAGCGCGGCGGATATCGAAGAAGATCTGCGCTCAACAAAGGCCCGCGCGACAATCTCGACGCGCTAATTCCACAAATCGACATCCGTCGCCGTCAAGAGTCCGGTGGCGGCTCCCCTTATGACCCCACAGACTTCCGACCAGCGGTGGATGACTACTCGTCGGTCACTCGCTTCGGCGGACACTGATTGTTGCCGTCCCGATTGCGATGAGTTGATTGGACGAATCCATCACCGCGGCAGTCCCGACCGCTGTGGTGCGTCCAAGATGCTCGACTCGTCCTCGCGCTGAAAGAGCGCCACCCGGTGGAGCGGGGCGAAGGAAGTTCACCTTGATTTCCAAAGTGGTGATGAAGTCTTCTGCCGCGAGAAGGGACCCGACCGATTGCATGACGGCGGAATCGATCATCTGCGCAATTGCGCCACCCGATGCGTTTCCGCGACGATTCGTTGCCTCCCGGCGTCCGTCATAGTTGATAATCGCAATCCCAGGCTCCGCGAAACTGAGAGTGAGCCCGAGCGACACGTGGTTCGGGGACTCGCCAAAGTGAGATTCGAGTTCACTCGTGCGATCGCTCATCGAGCGACTCCTAGAAGTTCACTAAGGTGACCAGCCGAACCTGTTCCAGCCCCAGACAAAATCAGCTCACGAATCTCATTCGCTACGACACCGTCGACGCCACCCTCGCTGCAGCACATCGCAAACTTGTCCTCGAGAAAACCCTGATCGACAGGTCGTCCTTCCCAGCCGAGAGGTGACATCGAAGAGCTCTCCTTCGTCTCGCCTCCCACGGTGTGGACAACTACTCGAGCCGGGCTGATCGAACGACCGGCGAGCTGGTCAAGTTCGGGGTCTATCGACACCTTGACCGTGGCGGCCACCCGCAGCACGTCAGCGTTCGTCAGAGCGGTACCACGTAAATCTCCGATCGTGAGTTCGCCCTTCACGACTGCGGTGGCAAAGATGAAGGGAATGGAGAATTGGGCGTCCACTGTGGTCTGGGGCGTGTAGCGGCGAGCGAGCGGTGTCCCTGTACTCGCATACGCCTGGCTCGTGACGCCTATCTCAACCCGATCGATGTCGTCGGCCCGAAGTCCTCCAGCTCGAAGAGATAATCCACTCTCAAACGACGTGTGGGTCCACGCGCAGCACGGGTAGGGCTTGTACATCGCGCGCTCCACCATCCACGGAAAACCCACGGGAGCGCGCAAGACCCGGGCGTCATAACGATCACGGTGGTAGACGTGAAAATACCCGCGTTCGCCCTCGAACGCGTTGCTGGGACCCGTCAAGTCATTCTGCGCTAAGTAGGCCGCGAATATTCCGCCTCGAGCGGCGAAAGCGGGTTGCATTCGCTTGGCAAGTGCCCCGTCGATCGTTGACTGTCCGTTTCCGCTGGCTTGCACGTAGGCGAGCCCCAGCGCCGAGCGGGTCCGGTTCACGTCGAGCCCCAATAGTCGAGCACTAGCGGCCGCCGCGCCGAATACACCACAGAGGGGCGTCAGCAACCAGCCGGTCACGCCCGGCCCATCGGTAGTGGCCACGGCCAACCGGTCGGCAACCTCGAAGCCGACAATGGTAGCCGCAAGCACATCGAGAAGGTCGTCGACGCCTTCAGCCTCTGCGGTCGACACCGCGGCAGGGATGACCGAGACACCGGAGTGAAGGACTCCGGGATGGTTGTCATCGAAGTCGAGCGCGTGCGCAGCCATGGCATTGGCGAAGGCCGCTTGCGTCGGCGGAAGCTTTTCTCCAGTGCTCCAGAGCGTCGAAACCGGCCGACCGCCTTCGACAAGCAATACGTCACGCGCCTCGGAAACTCCCGGAGCTCGCACGCCCGCAAGCGCACAGCCGATCGTGTCCAGGAGATCGAGGCGCGCCGCCCTCAGCGTCACGTTTGACAGAGACTTCGTCTCGGTCTCAACGACAATCGCAGCGAGAAGTGCGCTCGCATCTTCCAGCGGACTCTGTTCCCCGGTCATCACTCCCCCGTGAACTGTGGTTTGCGCTTCTCGCGATAGGCAGCCGCTCCCTCGATGCGATCATGCGTATTCATCGCGCGTTCGTAGAGTGCGGTCTCCAACTGGAGTCCACTAGCCAAGTCCAAATCGGCCGATGCATTGATTGCCTTCTTCGCCTGCATCACCGACACCGGGGCCGCGGCCGCGATCTCTTCGGCAAGTCCGCGCACCTTTTCGTCCAATTCGTCGACGGGCACCACGTAGTTAAGCATCCCCCACTCAAGAGCTTGTTCGGCCGAGAACTTTCGCGAAGTAAAGATCAGCTCCTTTGCACGCTGCAATCCGACAAGTCGAGGAAGAATCTGCGTACCACCGCCTGCCGGTATGGTGCCACGTACCGTCTCAAGAAGCCCGAGCACAGTGCCCTCGGCTGCTACAACAAGATCGCAACCCAACGCCAGTTCCAGGCCGCCCCCAAAGGCGTAGCCGTGGACTTGAGCGATAACGGGACGGCGGCAGTTGCGCATCGCGGCGAACGACTGCGGACCGACGCGGCGCCGATAGCGAATGTCATCTTCGGACATCGTGGCGCGCTCCTTCTGATCCGCCCCCGCGCAGAAGGCGCGACCATTTCCCTTCAGGATGACACACCAAACGTCCTCGGATTCCTCGATCTCAGTAAAGACATCGAAAAGTCGTCGCAACATCGGTGTGTTGACTGCGTTGAGAAACTCGGGGCGATTCAGAGAGACTGTTGCAACCTTTCCGTCCACATCCCATGTAATGAGCTCGTTACCATCTGACATTTGACCCCTATTCCTTCCCTTCAACAAACTGGCGTACACCGGCACTCGCATCTTTCGTGCCTCGGATCATCTGGTTGACGTCGCGCGCGTGCTCCAGAGCAAGGTCGTAGTGCATCTCCTGTACTTGACGAACGAGCTCTTTCGTAAATTGGAGCGCAGACGCCGGATGCGAAGCGATCTCATTTCCAAGATCAACAGCATTGGCTAGGGTCGACTCAGAAGGCACCACCCGATTGACAAGTCCGAGACTGAGCGCCTCTTCGGCGCCAATCGTTCTTCCCGTGAGTAGAAGCTCGAGTGCTTGGCGTTGCCCCATGAGCCGAGTAAGGCGTACGAGTACCATCGCAGCGACCAAGCCCCGTTTCACCTCTGGATACCCGAACTTGGCGTCGGCTCCGGCCACGACCAAATCGCAGGACATCGCCACGCCACACCCGCCTGCGACGGCGTACCCGTTCACCGCTGCTATCACCGGCTTGGGAAACTTCGGCAGCCATTGATGGAGGCGCAAGGAGAGGTTCGTTCGATCGTATCCGCCCCAAAAATCGCTGTCACTCATCGCCTGGGCCGCTTCTTTAAGATCAGCTCCGGCGCAGAACACACCGCCGCGGCCAGTGATGACAATCGCCCCTACCGTTTGGTCAAGTCGCAGATCTTCGAGGTGAGAGAGGAGGGACCCGAGCAACTCCGAGTTCAGCGCATTTTTCGCCTCTGGACGATTGAGCGCGATGACAGCAACGCGACCCTGGCGTTCTAGTTCGATAACCGCACTCACGAGCCGCTCCCTTTATCGCCGGCGATCGCGCCGTCTTTGATCAGCTGCGCGATCTCGTCTTCATTCCGACCTAACTCTCGAAGAACGTCGATTGTGTGCTGTCCAAGACGGGGCGGCGGCGACTTAATCACCGGCGGTGTTTCGGAGTACTTGAGAGGCGAGCCGAGCGCCGGAACGTCACCGAATCCGTCAACGAAATACGACTGGACCATCTCACGAAATTTCACCTGCGGCAGCGCAAAGACTTCGTCGATGGAGTAGATCGGGGAAGCCGCGATCGTTGCATCATCCAGCAAGGCCGCCCACTCCTCGGCGGTCTTCGTCAAGAATGATTCGCGAATACGGGGATAGAGGGTGTCTTGATTTACAACTCGTGCGGCGGGGTCGCAGTAGCGCTCGTCGTCAATCCACTCCGGATGGCCGAGCAATCTACAAAAGGCGGGCCACTGCCTCTGATTGGGAACAGTTTGGATCAGTTTTCCGTCGGAGCATTCATACGCTGACGAGGGAACGCGCTGGGGGTTCTCGGTGCCGTTTCGTTGCGGTACGTTGCCGGTCAACAGGTATCTGGTACCAACGACGGTCAGAAGGGAGACCATAACGTCCATCATGGCCATGTCGATGTATTGGCCCTGGCCGGTGCGCTCGCGATGAAATAGAGCTCCCAATATTGACGCCAGTCCATACACAGCGGTCGAGACGTCGGCGATGGGTACGATCGTCTTCACGGGACCGCGATCTCTTTCGCCCGTGAGGCTCATGAAGCCACTTCCGGCTTGAAGGATGGGGTCGTAGCCTCTCTTCTGCGCCCATGGACCCTCCTGACCGTATCCCGAGATCGAATAGAAGATCACTCCTGGGTTATTTTCTCGAATCGCCTCGTATCCCAGTCCCAAACGGTCGGCCACCCCTGGCGTGAAGCTCTGAAGAACTATGTCAGACTTTTGCGCCAGTTCGAGCACAACGCGGAGACCGCCGTCATTTTTGAGATCAACCGCTATGTCGCGTTTGGAACGGTTGATGGTCGAGTAGTACCCGCTAACACCATCGATAAAGGGTGGCCACGACCTGGTCTCGTCGCCGCTCTCAGGGTGTTCAACTTTAATGACGTCGGCGCCGAGTTCCGCCAACATCATTGACGTGTAGGGACCCGAAAGGTCTCGCGAAAGGTCGAGCACGCGAACGCCCGAGAGCATTTGGCCCGAAGCTGAAGGCTTCTCCGTTGACCCTGTCATTCCTATGGTTCCTTTCGGTGCAATCTTCCTACGCGACTCGGAAGCTCATGACCGAGCACGTCCGCGAGAAAGTTGTACGCGCTGATCACTTTTTCGAAGTCGATCCCTGTTTCGACATTCATAGACTCGCACAGCACGAGCAACTCCTCTGTTGCGAGGTTGCCCAACGAGTTCTTCGTAAATGGGGAGCCTCCAATGCCGCCAAGCGACCCATCAAGATGAGTCACGCCCGCCTCGATTGCAGCAAACGCGTTAGCTACTGCCATACCTCGCGTGTCGTGTAGATGGAGTCCGAACTCCATATCCGGGTATCGATTTCGGAGGCGATCGACCATTTCGCGCACTTGGATCGGGGTGGCCTCACCGGTCGTATCGCCTAGAGAGACTCCCGTCGCTCCCGCTGCAATCAATCGATCTACGAGTTCAACTATTCTTTGCAGGGGAATCTCCTCGCCGTACGGCGAGCCAAACGCAGTAGCTACGGTTCCAATTGCGGCGAGATCAGTGCTTCTCGCCAAATTGATCACTTCTTCTGCATCACACAGAGCTTCCTCCGTCGAGCGTCGAACGCCCGAACGATTTGCTTGTTCGCTAGCCGCGACAAATACGACGATGGAGCCTGCTTTGGCTTGAATAGCCCGTTGCGCTCCTTTGATATTCGGAACAGTCGCGTCATATGTGACACCGTCCTTTCGAACGATGGCGTGAAAGACTTCGGCCGCATCCGCCATCTGCGGAACCGCCGTCGGACTGACGAACGATGAGACATTTATCCGAGAGAATCCCGCGTCAGTCAGTCGATCAACGAGTTCAGTCTTGCTACTCGTTGAAACGATCGAGAGTTCCGCCTGAAGACCGTCCCGAGGAGACACTTCTCGAACGACAAGCGCAGTCACTCCCCCCCCTCTAACGACATCAGGACCACCAATTCGTCATAAAGAAGCGATCAAAATGTTCGTTCTCCGGACAAGTGTTCATCATATGAACATCTTACCGACGATACACCGGCCCGGTCAATTCATGGGACCTCTTCTCTTCGAGCTATCGAACTCTCGGAGCACCTCTCTAAACCTGACCATCTTGTCACTTGACGTTGGCGACGGCCTTCAGTGGCAAGAGATGCCTCGTCGCTCTTGGAAGGATCCACTGACTCTTGGCTCCGCCCAAGCTCGACGATCTCGACTCCTAGAAATCCGGCAATTCAATATCTGAGCAGTACTACTAATTTTGGGGCGATCCCCACGGCCGTTAGGAGGGACACTTGCTCGCAAAGTGCGTCGGTGGTTACCCCATATCCTGCGCCGACCTCAAGGACGCTGCGGAGGCGTCATTGGACCAAGATCGTCGGCTTCCTGTGACGTCAGCAACGATGTCGTCAATACGTTCTGTGAAGCGCCTTAAGTTCAATAGATACGGCGTCCGTAAAATACGGGATAATCCCAACAGCTTCAGCGCGATTAATGACTAGCCATCATCTTTGCTCTGGACAACCCTGAGTTGTGCGTCATGAGCATGAATCCGAGCGCTCTCAAACTTGCGTCCAATGATGGACTCCTGTGACAATTCAAACGGCGTCGAGTCTGAAATGTCAAAGAACGTTATTTTTGCGACGATCGCACCTCGAGGGAGCGCTGCGTATTCGTTCGTTAGATTCTTCAGACCAAAAGTGAGCGGCGCCCCTTGCCGCCCCGACGAATCCGGAAACAACGGATCAATCGTTTGCCCACCATGAAACGCGATCGACCGCTTGTAGTTGTCGGACAGGGGACCAATCAAACCCCACACGGTCGAGCCGAACCAAAAAAGTTCCGCTGATTCCGCATGGATAAATTCATTCGGCGCGAAACCCGCAAATAGATTGGTTGCGGAAGTCCACTCTTCTTTGACGACATTCATGTCATCAACGGGCCGCTGGAGCCGGTCCCCTAACGTCACGTAGTAACAGGTGTGTTGTAGATTCTCAACCCGGAAATTAACGATCCTCAGGTCTCCCTGCGGAGCGTTAATCGCCTCGAGGATGTCGGTTTTCGTAAGTAAACGCACGGTCTAGCTCCGTATCTTGCCAAGGGATGAGGGACTTCTTGAAAACTGTCGTCTGGGCATCGAACTTACTTGACGTGGCCCCCAACTTTTGGGAGACTCCGAATCACCATGAATTAAGCACAACCAAAGACACGGAGAAAGTTCGGCTTGAGCAGATGCCCAACGGTCTGATCAGCGGCGCGGAGTTGCTGTCTCTGATTTCTTCTGGTCGAGTATTCGGTCCAGGCACCGCGGTCCTTCATCCAACTTCAAGTCCGTGCTATGACTTACGCCTGGCAAATGATATGGCAATCATCATTCGGGCGAGTTCTGATCAAAGCCCAGGTGAGCACAATTCTGAGTTACCGTACACGATTTATAGTGAAGGAAGTGGCTTCACCGGTGACCTAACGCTTGGCCCCGGTGATACCGCGCTCGTGTCGTCAGTTGAGACAATGCAATTCGAGTGGAACGTGATGGCGACCCTCGGCGCCAAGTTTAACCAAAGTATCAAGGGACTTCTTGTGTTGACCGGTTCAGCGATAGACCCTGGATACGGACGCGTTCTTGCAGATGGACATTGGGTACCTAAGGCTCCGCCGGAGAGAGTGTACTTCTGGATCGCCAACATCAGTCTCAAGACAATCTCGCTGAGGCACTTTGACAGGATTGCGCGTCTTCAGTTTTTCGCGTGCGAGGAAGCAGACGATCAGTTCAAGACTGCTCTGCAGAACTCTTGCCATGACAACTTCGCCAACGTAGTCCGTGAACTCAAGCAAGTTGGAGTGGAGTCAGCGCCGGGCATGGGACTCTTCGCGCAACCGAAAAGAATTACTGGCCAATTCCAGGAACTTTCGTCAAAGGTATCGCTCGCAGAGAGAAGGATAGAGACAAGTACCGCAACGACGTATTACCTTGGGGTTTTTGGAGTTTTCCTGATTGTTGCGACATTACTCGGAGTTGCAGTTAGCAGTGTTCTCTCACTGGCCTCAAGGTTCCCTCGCAATGCGCCGATTTACTTCGCGGTCATTGCGTGCGTCGGGCTTGCCGCGCTTCTCTCGCTATTCATCGTCGTTACGATAATGGCCATAAAACATCTCCGAAGTATTCGAGACCCTTGACGCTTGATGTTCTTCGCCTATGCACCACCCGTATGTCGTCCTCCCGTTTGGTGGGAGTACAAATCATTTGCAGAGGAAGATCTCGTTGAATTCGGAACCAAGTGTCGACGATTTTGTGGCGGGCCGCCGTCGCAAACTGCTTCGTCGCTGCTGAGGGCCAGCCGCGACCTGTCTCACGGAACTTCATGTAAGCAACCGTGTAAGTAACACCGATTCATCGGTACGCATCACTGGAGAGTCGCTGATAGCTTCAAGCGAGTCTGGACATTTACGCACGGTGCTCATGGCATGCAGATAGCCAGAGCCGTCGACGCTTCAGTTGGTACCTACTCGCAGCGCAGTTTGCTTACGGCCTTCGGCGGGCCCAGGGTCCGAATAGATTTGCCGCGCCCCCAGCTTTAGATCCACGTACTATCCATCAACAATCTCTCTGACAGTGCGCACCACGTCGAGGACAGACTGGTCGCCAACGGGAACGGGATCAATTTTCAAATGCGTCACGCCAACTGACTGGTAGGCCGCAATGCGTTCAGCCACATAACTCCGTGGTCCGCACAACGTCGTGAGTTCGACGAGTTCGGCGGGCACACAGGCCTCCGCCGCTTCCTTTCGCCCGCCCAAATAGTGCTCCTGGACACGGTCGGCCGCCGACCCGAATCCATATCGGGCCACTACGTCGTGATAGAAGTTTTTGCCCTTGGCCCCCATGCCTCCGATGTACAGGGCGAGGGCGGATCGAGCTCTCTCACGTATCGCGACGACCTCTTCGCCCTCACCGATCGCCACCAGCCCTCCCGCCGTAATGAGAAGTGGCTCGAGTTCCAGAGAGCGCTTCGCGCCTCCTCGAGACAAAGCGTCGCCCCATACGCGATGAGCAAGCTCTGGAACGAAGAGATGAGGAATCCATCCATCGGCGTACTCCGCCGCGAGCTGAACGTTTTTGTCGCCAAGAGCGGCTAACCAGATAGGAATGTGACGACGAACTGGGTGTGTCAATATTTTGAGAGGTTTGCCCAATCCTGTACCGCGGTCCGGCGGCAAGGGTAGTTGGTAGTACTTGCCGTCATAGACCAGCGGTGCGTCGCGTTGCCACACCAATCGACATATATCGACAATCTCCTTCGTACGCCCCAGAGGTGCTTGATACGGCACTCCGTGGAAACCTTCGATGACTTGGGGCCCACTCGCTCCGATCCCCAAGTGAAAGCGTCCTTGGCTCAACTCGTCCAAGCCGGCGGCGGTCATCGCGAGCAGACTAGGAGTTCGTGAATAAATGGGAAGGATGCCCGAGGCGATCTCTATCGTCGTCGTGGCGCCGGCAATCATTCCCATCAAGCTCGGGCTATCGAACCCGTAAGCCTCAGCCACCCAGACCAGGTCAAGTCCAGCCCTTTCCATTTCGACCACACTGCGCACCGATTCACGAAAGCCGCCGACATAGCTCAGCGTCGCGGTGATCTTCATGGGCATGACATTGCTCATCTCCGTTACTTCAAAACCCTTACGCAGCCGTCGCCGTTAGCGAATCGCCCAATCTTACGGCGAAATTCCGTTCAGCGTAATTGAATGCGACTCAGTGAACATCTACAATACGACGATGTCCGGCGCACTTGAGGGAATCCGCGTGCTGGAGTTCGGAGGAATTGGACCGGGCCCCTATGCCTGCATGCTCCTCGCCGATCACGGAGCTGACGTCTTACGACTTGAACGAGGCGACCTCGACAATGAAGGCCAGACGTCCTGGCGACTCATGAATCGGTCGCGGCCCTCAGTGGCCATCGATTTGAAGAGTCCGGTCGGACGGGATCTCGTTCTGGAACTCGTCGAGCAAGCTGACGTGGTGGTGGAAGGATTTCGCCCGGGCGTGGCGGAACGCCTCGGTGTGGGTCCCGACGAATGTAGAGGTCGAAATTCGCGTCTCGTCTATGCGCGGATGACCGGCTATGGCCAAAGTGGACCACTGGCTCAACGGGCAGGTCACGACATCAACTACCTCGCCGTCTCCGGTGCACTCTGGCCGTTGGGCCGTGCGGGCGAACGGCCAGTACCTCCGCTAAACCTCGTCGCCGACTTTGGGGGAGGCTCCCTGTTCCTGGTCTTTGGCATCCTCTCGGCGCTCCTTCACGCGCGCACGACGGGAGAAGGACAGGTGGTTGACGTCGCTATGGTGGACGGAGCGACGTCGCTGACCACGATGCTCCACGCGTTCCTCAACGCGGGAACCTGGCGCGAAGAGCGCGGGGCGAACATGCTCGACACTGGCGCGCCGTTCTACGAAGTGTACGAAACGCGCGACGGTCGATACATTGCCGTCGGGGCACTGGAGCCGCAGTTCTACGCCGAATTTCTTTCCGGACTCGGTCTCAGTGCTGAAGAGCTCGGTCCCCAGATGGACCAGGAACGCTGGCCCGAGTTGAAGCAGATCGTTGCCGAAGTGATTGCGACGAAGACGCGCGACGAGTGGACTTCGATCTTTGAACGACGCGACGCCTGCGTCACGCCGGTACTCTCGCCGATCGAAGCTCGCACCCATCCGTACAACACGTCACGTGACGTCTTTGTCGACACCGGCGTCGCTCAACCCGCTCCGGCCCCCCGATTTTCGATGACCCCTGGGCACATCTCGCGCCCCCCCGATGAACCCGGCGGAGGCACTCGCGAGGGACTGGTGCGTTGGGGCATCAACCTCGAGCGACAGGCGCTGCTTCGTGAGGCCGGCGCATTCGGCTAACTCCCCAGCGGGATGCGCTCTTCTTTGCTCATCGACGTCGTCCATTAGACCTCTCAACTTCTGCTCACTAGAATGAACTTCCAGAAAAGGGGAGGAATGAAACGAACGATCTACGGGTCTGAACACGAGGAGTGGCGACGAACGGTACGTTCGTTCTTCCTCGACGAGGTGTCACCGCGCTATCCCTCGTGGATCGAAGAAGGGTGCCCTGAACTCTGGTTCTGGAAGCGCGCGGGTGAGATCGGCATCCTTGGACTGCAGGTCCCCGAAGCCTACGGGGGCGGAGGTAGCGACAGCTTCAAGTTCAACGCCGTCGTCGGTGAAGAAGCACAGGCGGCCGGACTAGCCCTAGGCGGCCTACGGCTCCACATGGACATCTGTATGCCCTACTTCTTGGCGTACGCCAACGACGAGCAGAAGAGTCGCTGGTTGCCGCGGTTGGCATCAGGCGACTCGGTCTTGGCGATTGCCATCTCGGAACCGGCGACGGGCTCGGACATGCGCGCGGTGGCGACGACCGCCGTGCGAGACGGCGAGGAGTACGTTGTCAATGGCACCAAGACTTTCATTTCGAACGGCTCGATTGCTGACCTCGTCGTCGTCGTCGTCAAGACGGATCCGGAGAGCCCTCGCAACGGGCTGAGCCTGCTCGTCATTGAAAAGGGCACCCCCGGGTTCAGTCATGGGCGCCGATTGGACAAGATGGGCCTCAAGGCCCAGGACGTGGCTGAGCTCTCCTTTAGCGACGTGCGGGTACCCGTGACGAACCGACTTGGCGAAGAGGGAGACGCCTGGACGTACCTCACTGCCAATCTCGCCCAAGAACGTCTCTCGATCGCCATAAACTCCCAGGCTGCTGCGGTGGCGGCGCTCGCCATGACGATCGACTACGTGCGCGAACGGAGCGCCTTTGGCACGTCCATCGGATCGTTTCAAAACAGCAAGTTCGAGCTGGCCACGTGCGCGACCGAGATTGCTGCAGGACAGGCCCTCGTCGACCAAGCCATCGAAGCGCTCGACGCGGGAACCTTGACGCCGACCGACGCAGCAACCGTCAAGCTGTACTGTACCGAAATGCAGGGTCGAGTCGTGGATCGCTGTCTCCAACTTCACGGCGGATATGGCTACATGTCGGAGTACCCAATATCTCGCGCCTATACCGACGCACGCGTGTCACGTATCTACGGAGGCTCGAGCGAGATAATGCGCGTGATCATCGCCAAGGAGCTGGGCCTGTGACCGGTGCAAGGTCTCGTCGATGTCGCGGTCGTTCCCCGTCGAGATTCATGATCCAATACGCAATCGCGGGGAGCGAACGATGGGAGAAGTGACCTGGGAAAAGTCCGGCGGCGTCGCGACGGTGACGCTCTCGTCGCCCGAAGTCCGCAACGGGCTCGACGCGCCGATGGCCCTCACGCTGTTCGACGCGTGCGAGGCGATCGACGCCGACCTCGACATTGGTTGCACCGTCATTCGCGGCGCGGGGGGAACCTTCTGCTCTGGCGCTGACACCCGGGAGTGGCACGTGATGTCGAACCCCGCATCCCAAGAGGCCTTCACGTTGATCTCGACAATCTATGACGCATTCGCGCGTGTCGGACGATTGTCGACACCCGTCATCGCGGCGGTACGTGGATCGGCTGTCGGTGCCGGCTTGAATCTCATGCTGGCAACGGACCTGCGCATCGTGGCGCACGACGCGAAGATTCTCAGCGCCTTTCTGCGAATCGGCCTGCACCCCGGCGGAGGGTTCTTCACGTTGGCCGGTCGGGCGGCCAATCGAGAGATGGCCGCAGCGCTTGGCTTGTTCAACGCGACCCTCTCCGGCGACCAGGCAGTCGAGCGAGGCCTTGCCTGGGAGGCCGTCGATGACGAAATGGTCGAGTCCCGTGCGCTCGAAATGGCCGAGCAACCGGCGCACGACCCCGAACTCGCGCGAAGAGCCATAGGAAGCTTGCGCGCGGAGTTGGGACCGCCCGGCGTCTCGTGGCCAGCGGCCCTCGAAATGGAGCGGGGAATTCAGATGTGGAGTCAACATCGTCGCTATCGCAACGAGGAGAACAAGCGTTGAGATTTGTGCCGACGTCACTCTCCCCAAAGGAAGAAGCTCTTCGAGCTGAAGTACGAGAGTTTCTCCGAACGGAGCTCCCTCCGGGTATGTATCGTCCGGGCTTCGGCATGGACGGCGCCCACTCCCCCGAGTTCTCGAAGAAACTAGGCCGTCGAGGGTGGGTTGGTATGGCCATACCTGTTCACTACGGTGGCGTGGGGGGCTCGCCGGTCGAACGCTACGTCGTTACCGAGGAGCTTTTAGGGGCTGGCGCACCCGTCAACGCGCACTGGTTCTCGGACCGCCAGTTCGCCCCCTCCCTGCTCAAGTACGGCACGGAAGCCCAGCGCGAGCGCTTTCTGCCCGCTATTGCCGCCGGGGAGTGTTATTTCTCCATAGGGATGTCCGAGCCCGACGCGGGTTCGGACCTCGCAGCTGTGCGAAGTGTGGCTCGTCGAACTGACGGTGGCTGGTCACTCACGGGCACCAAGGTGTGGACTACCTCGGCGCATCTCAACCACTTCATCGTGGCCCTGTGTCGCACGAGTCTCCTCGGAACCGATCGCCACGAAGGGCTGTCCCAACTCATCGTCGACTTGCACGCCGAGGGCGTCACGATCAACCCGATTCTCTCGATCGATGGGCGACACCACTTCAACGAGGTCGTGTTTGACGACGTGTTCGTGCCCGAGGACATGATGCTCGGTTCCGAAGGTTCGGGCTGGCAGCAGGTCACGTCCGAACTCGCATTCGAGCGCTCGGGGCCCGATCGCTTCCTCTCTCTGTGGCCTCTCGTTCGCGCGCTACTCGATGAGAGCCTCGCCAGTGAGCGTCACGACGAGACCGTCGGGCAAATTTCGAGTCGATTCTTTACGGTGCGCCAACTGTCGCTGTCGGTCGCTCGGGCTCTCGAAGAGGAGCGCGACGCCTCGGTCGAGGCAGCTCTGGTCAAAGATCTCGGTACCCAATTCGAGCAGTGGCTTGCGCTGGCCGTGCAGTCAATGCTCGACTCATCGCCGAACCCTGGCGCGGCAAGTCTCACGGAGTCGCTGCTGGCGTCGGCCATCCTCGCCGCTCCGGCATTCACCATCCGGGGTGGTACGACAGAGGTCCTACGCTCCATTATCGCCCAAGCCCTCCGGGCGGCATAATGTCCAACAACTACCAAGTGTTTGACGAGACGGTGGCTCGAATCTTCGATGATCACTTAGGCCTTTCTCGTCGCGATGGCGGAACGAACACCGAGGCAGCCTGGAGGACGCTCAGCGAGGCTGGTCTCACCTTTCTCGCACTCCCAGAGTCGCTAGGTGGCAGCGGCGGGGACACGCTTGACGCGGCTCGTCTGTTGGTGCACGCGGGATGTGTCGGGTCCCCATTGCCACTCGCCGAGTCCGCATTTCTCGCAAGCGGTCTCATGGCGACAGCTGGGCTCTCGCGAGTGGGTGATCTCGTTACGACGCCGGTGCCCCATCCGGGCGATGAACTGTCCCTCCAGCGCGGTCAAGTGAGCGGTCGGCTCCAAAGAGTGCCGTGGGGCGTACGTGCGGACTCGATCGTCGCAGTGGCACGCTCCAACGACGGCGACCGCGTGGTCGTTCTCGATCCAAAGTCGGCGTCGGTCGTCCCCGGTGAGACGCTCGCCGGGGACCTTTGCGACGAGTTGACCTTCGATGCCGTGAACGTAGATCGCGAGCGAATCGGACCACCTGATGGTGCGGTCCGGGCTGACTTGGATTTACGAGGGGCCCTGTCGAGGGCGCTCCTCGTCAGCGGAGCGCTCAAGACCGTCGCGTCGCTCACCACCGACTTCGCGCGCCAACGTCACCAGTTCGGTCGCCCCCTCCTCGCCTTCCAGGCGATCGGGCAACGAATGGTTCAGTTGGTAGAAGAAGCCGAAGCCACCGTCACGGCCGTGGAGACCGCCGCACGGCGCTACGCCTCGGTCGACGCTGACGCGCGATTCGAGGTGGCGGCCGCGAAAATTCAATCAGCGTGCGCCGCGTCGCAGGTCGCCGCGCACGCCCATCAGATCCACGGAGCAATCGGTATGTCCAAGGAGTACCCACTGCACCATCTGACGCGCCGCCTCTGGGTGTGGCGTCAGGAGTGGGGATCGTCGTCGCACTGGTCTCGCATCCTCGGTCGCGAGGTCCGTGAAGCCGGGTCATCGGTCTTGTGGAGCCATCTCACGACCGGTCTGGGCGGGGCATAGCTCACTGCCATTCTGGACGAGAAACGAAGCACCGTGTCCTCAACGATCCAGCCGGAATGTTCACAAACGAAAGTGCTGGCCCACGAGCGGATTACACCTCGTCCGAAGGGACGTAGGTACTCAGGACTGAATGTTGACGACTCGAGGCGTGGTCATGGCAAGAAGGCCGTGCACCCCACCGCTCCGTCCCACCCCCGACATACGATTGCCCCCGAATGGCACTTCGGGATGGCGACGGAAACCATTGATGGTGACCGAAGCGCCCTTGAGTCCACTGCTCAATGCTCTCGCCCGCTCGACGTCACGACTGAAGACGTAGTCGTGCAGTCCATAGGGCGTTCCATTAGCGATGGTCAAAGCCTCGGCTTCATCACGAAAGGTTTCCACCGCGATGACCGGCCCGAAGGCCTCGCGCTGGTCGAGCGAGGTTCCCGGCAGCACCGCGTCAACCAGCGTCGGCTCATAGAAGAATCCGGGCCTCTCAATGTGTCGACCTCCTGCGACCACCTGTCCTCCGTCGACCATGGCCTCGCGCACGCACGCATCGATTCGCTCACGTTGAGCGGCGGAGATGAGCGGCCCCATCTGCGTCGCTGCATTCATTGGATCGCCAATCACCAGCGAGTTCGCCACTGTCACCAGTCGATCCACGAGTTCGTCGTGGAGCGAATGGTGGACGATGGCTCTCGTCGGGGCTAGGCACACCTGGCCCGCGTTGATCGTCCACACTC
The DNA here is from genome assembly GCA_963848345.1 of uncultured Acidimicrobiaceae bacterium. Lineage (GTDB taxonomy): Bacteria > Actinomycetota > Acidimicrobiia > Acidimicrobiales > RAAP-2 > RAAP-2. The sequence goes on from CAWKDF010000004.1 coordinate 34,623, forward strand.
GCTGCAGCGTGGTCACGACGCGGTCGAGATCGGCGTCATCTAACACCACGCAGGCGCCCTTCCCGCCGAGCTCGAGATACAGCTTCTTCATGGTGGCGGCGCCGCTGCGGAAGATCTCTTCACCTACGCTCGTCGAGCCGGTGAAGCTCACCAGGTCCACGCCCGGTGACCCAACGAGCGCTCGACCGATTTCGACCCCAGGTCCCGTCACCAGATTGAGCACTCCGCTCGGTACGCCGCACTCCGCGAAAAGCCGAGCGAGTTGGCCGATACCCAAGGGGTCTTGGGGGGCGGGCTTCATCACAACCGCGTTGCCGGCCAACAGTGCCGCGGCCACCTTGCCGGTCATCGCGAGCAACGGGAAGTTGTAGGGAGAGATGGCAGCAACCACGCCACAAGGCACCCGGGAGATGCTCGCATTCATCCCTTCTTCGAGTCCTGGCTGAGGTGTGAACTCCAGCACTCCCTCATCGAAGGAGGCGTACCGGCGCAGTCGCTGAACGGTCGCTTCCACGTGCATGGTCGTGGTCACTGAAAGCGTCGTGCCCGTCTCAGCGACCTCCAGATCAACGACATCGTTGAGACTCTGTTCGAGCCGAGTGGCCACCTCGCGCAATAGGTTGGCTCGTTCGGCGAATGAGGTCGCTGCCCACGCGGGCTGCGCCGAACGGGCAGCGTCAACGGCGTCGATGACGTCTGCCACGCCGCACGCCGACGCAGTGCCCATCGGCGCGCCGGTCGAGGGATTGATGACGTCGTAGGTGCCGTCCGAGCCGCTTCGCCACGCGCCGCCGATGAAGGCTGACATGGCGTCCACTATTGAGCCTCCCTCATTACCACGACCGATCGCGCGCCTCGACCGAGACGCATGCTCTCGAATCCTCGGTTGATCTCATCGAACGTGAGCGTCTCGCTGACCAAATCATCAATGCGAAGTCGCCCTTGCAAGTAGAGATCGACGTAGCGCGGGATATCAATCCGAAAGCGATTTGAGCCCATTCGACATCCGAGAATCCGTTTGTCGAGCAGGAGGTCGCTGCCAGCGATGTCGACAGTTTCACCGGGGGGTAGCATGCCAACGATCACGCACGTTCCCGATCGACCGATCATGGCGATGGCCTGCTGGGCGGTGGACTTCTGGCCGATCGCTTCGAACGCGAACTCCACGCCGAGGCCGCCAGTAAGTTCGCGCACGGTCGCCACGGGGTCGTTCTCCAAAGCGTTGATGGCGTGTGTTGCTCCCACTCGGCGAGCGAGTTCGAGTTTCTTGGGCGTGACGTCGACAGCGACGACGAGGGACGCGCCCGACAGGCTGGCGCCCTGTACGGCGCCCAACCCGATACCGCCGCAACCCACGACTGCGACCGTGGCTCCGAAGGGAACGTGAGCGGTGTTGGTGACCGCCCCAAGGCCGGTGGTGAGGCCACAACCGAGGAGCGCCGCCACGTCGAGTCGCATAGCGGGATCGATGCGCACCGCCGCGTGTTCGTGGACGAGCATCTTCTCGGCAAAGGACGAGAGGCCGAGAAACTGGTGGACGGGTCGGCCATCAGGAAAGCGCAGGCGAGCCGGAGCGTCAGGTTCGCGGTAGAGGTGCTCTCGTTCAAGGCAGGCATAGGGTCGGCCCATCAGACACTGGTAGCAACTGCCGCAGAACGCGGACAGGCAGGTCACGACGCGGTCACCGGGCGCGAGGGTCGTTACGTCCGAGCCGACGGCTTCTACAACGCCGGCCGACTCGTGACCCATCACCATCGGGCGTGGTCGCCGCTGGACGCCGTCCACGTATTGAAGGTCAGTGTGACAAAGGCCGATCGCAGCGGTTCGAATGGTGACTTCGCGAGGGCCGGGCTCGTCGAGCTCGATTTCGCGCACGACCAGTTCGTCGGATCCTTCTTCCAGCAGTGCGGCGCGCATATCCCTCCGGGGTTCAGTTCTATCAAGCAATGGGGGGAAGCGGCGGGAGCGACTGGTCGCTCCCGCCGCTCGAACTACTAAGCGTCGACAACCCGCGGGCTATCGACGCCGACGCCCTTCGACTCAGTCCGTTATTTGACACCCGTCACGTTGCCGAACTTCTGCAAAATGCCGGTCTGTACGAGGTACTGGTTGACGCTGGCGAGCGCCGGCAGAGAGCGAGGGCTCGACGAGCCGGGCAGGTAGTACTTCGACAGGTTTGCCTTGGTCAAGACCACCGTCGGTGCCTCCGTCACGCTCGGAACGGTGATGCCGTCGGCGAAGGCGTGGGCCATCGCGTCAAGGTACTCGCCCCACTGCGGTACGAACGGGTCAGACTCGGCCACCCACTCTTTGTTGCTCGACAACTGGCCCAATCCCTCGGAGTCACCACCGTTACCCGCGACCAGTTCGTTGGAACCACGTCCGTCGCGCGCAAAGGCCTGCAGGGCGCCTTGCGTGGTTTCGTCGGTAATGCCATAGAACACAATGTTCTCCTTCTTGGGGATGTTCTGAAGAACACTGAGCGTGGTCGTGAACGACGTGTCTACCTGGTCGGTCGTGTTAATCTGGTAGGCGTTGTTCGCGAACTTGGTCGTCGTCGCGGTGATCGCCGACAGCGAGACCTTCTTAAAGCCCTTGATCTTCGACGCGATGGCGACATAGGCCTCACGCACGATCGCGTTCGTCGCGTCGCCCACGGGAGCATTCTGTCCGATCAGGATCGTCGTGTTGGCGCCCGTCCAGCCCTTTTGCTTCATGAATGAAGCGAGCTCGAGACCGATCTGCTTGCCCAACGCAACTTCGGGCAAGTTGAACAAAGGACAACCAGGAATCGCGATGTTGACTGCAATGCACGGAACCTTGTACTTGGAGAAGACAGCCTGCAGTGCTGGGCCCTCCGCCGCCACCGGGTTCCAGTCCATGATGACGTTGGGGTTGTCACCTTCCATCAAACTGGCGTTGTCGATCGTGGTCTGGGGGTCTGCGTTGTTGTCGTACACCTTGAGCGTGTCGCCCACCTGCGTAAAGTCCCCCTGAATCAGCGTGGACAGAGCAGCCAGACTCGCGTTCGCATTCGTGATGTTTGCGTAGTCAACGTTCAGCGGCGTGATGGGATCCGTGGTCGCACCGGCGTACGATGTTCCCCCCAACGGCACGGCGAATGCCACCATCATCGTCCCTAGTGCAACCGCACTGAGGACCCGTACTCGACGAATTTTCATTCAGTTCTCCTTGTTGTCGTGCGACGTGCCTCGGAAAGCACCGCCCCCTTGTGAAGCGCGACATCTTTAGTCACGCCTTCGTGGTCTCTTCGGGGACGATCCCCTCGGAGAATCCGCGATCTATTTCGCCCAGCGACCGCCGCGCGCGACTGTACGTGGAGCGACTTTCCAAACGACGGCGAAGTTGCCCGAACGCCACGGCAAGGAGCAGCACCGCTCCGGTAGCAATCTGCTGATAGAAGGCTTGAACGTTGGCGATGGCCATACCGTTCGCGAGACAGCCGAGAACCAGGACGCCGCTCACCGTGCCCCACGTACCACCGGTGCCACCGCTCAGCGCCGCGCCGCCCAACACCACTGCCGCTACCGACTGCAGGGCTTCGGTGGACCCGACGTTGGCCGAGCCCGCCAGGATCTGGCTCGCGATGATGATGCCTCCCAGCGCCGCCATCACGCCGGACAAGAGATAGACCGAGCCACTGATCAACCCGACGCGGATGCCCGCCAGTCGACTGGCTTCGGCACTTCCGCCCACGGCGTACACCATTCGTCCATAAATCGTTCGACGCAAAACAAACGCCGACAGCAAGACCAGGGCAACCCATACGAAGGCGAAGTATGAGATGTTGCCCACGACACCGTTGGCGATGTCACCGGCTCCGAAATCGTTCAGGGGCAACGTCGTGCCCTGGGCCACCGTGAAGGCCAGACCGCCGGCGATCGACATAGTTGCTAACGTCGTAATGAGCGGATTGATCTTGACGTACGTTATGAAAAACGTGTTGAGCAGGCCGACGAGTGCGCCCACTACGAGAGTGCCGAGGTAGGCCTCCCAAACGGGCCATCCGTGATTCGAGAGATAGACATAGAGCACACACGCGAGAGGCACGGTGCCCGCCACCGACAGGTCGAACCCGCCGGAGATGATGGCGAACGACTGCCCGATGGCCACGATGCCGAGCACGCCGGCCTCATTGAGAATATTGGCTCCGTTGCCCCAGGTAAAAAAGTTGGCCGTCGTGATCCAGAAGTACGCCACCACAAGCACCAAGAAGAGACCGATGCCGATCGATCGTGTCGCGCTCTGGCTCGCTGCCTCGCGCCAACGTGTGCGCAGTGGGGTGCGGGTCAATGAGCTATCCGAGCTGGCTGCGCTGGTCATTGCGCGGCCCCGCTCGCACTCAGCGCACCGCCTGCTGCCGCGGCCGCCTCACCTTGTGTCAGTCGCTCACCGCTTAGCTCCTCGGCAATGCGACCATCGCGAATCACAATCAATCGATCAGACAACTCAACAGCCTCTTCAATATCGGAAGTAATGAAAATCACGCCCATGCCGTTACAGGCTTGGCGTCGAATCAGGTGATGAATCTCGAGTCGAGCGCCGATGTCGACGCCCCTAGTGGGTTCTTGGAGGACGAGTAACTCCGGGCGTAGTGCGAGACGGCTGGCGATAAGCACCTTTTGCTGATTGCCCCCGCTCAAGGTACCCACGGGCTGATTGATCGAGTGCAGTCGCACGTCGAGTTCGCGCACTGCAGCCTCAGCCCGCTCCGCCTCACGCTTGCGCCAAATCACACCCCGTCGCGAGATAGCCTGGCGACTGGCCATCGACACGTTCGCCTTCATCGACATCTCGAGAAAGAGTCCGCCGCGACGCCGGTCAGGTGGAACGTAGCCCACCTGCGCCTTCAACGACGCCCGCGGGCTCTTTGGAATAGCGACTCGACGACCACCAAGAAACAGCGCTCCGCTGATGTGGGGTGACTCGCCAGCGAGACCTTCTCCAATGATCGTCGCGCCCGAGCCGCGCAAACCGTACACGCCGACCACTTCCCCCGCGTGCACGCTCAGCGACACGTCGCTCAGCGAAGGGATGCCGCCGAGGCTCCAGTTCTCGAGGCGAGCAATCTCCGCGGTGGCCTCTGGCGTTTCGTTCCTCTCAGTCGCCGTCGTCTCGCGCTGACCGAGCATGAGCGACACCAACTCGGCCCTGGAAGTCTCGCTGGCACTGACGTTGGCCACCAACGACCCATTGCGAAACACGCACACGCGATGACTGAATGCTTTGACCTCGTCGAGGCGATGGGAGACAAAGATGACGCTCACGCCGCGCTCGTTTAAGCGACGAAGGAATCCGAGGAGTCGTTCTGCGTCGACCTGGGAGAGCGCCGCCGTCGGTTCATCGAGCAGAATGACTTTCGCCTGTCGAGCGAGTGCCTTGGCGATCTCAACTTCTTGAATGTCGCTCAGGCGCAACTCGGACATGGCCGCACTCAGTGGCAGATTGACCCCGAACTCATCGACAATCTCTCGCGCGCGCTTGAGAATCGTACGCCGACCGGTGACGCCGAGGTGTCCTGGCCACATGCCCAGTACCAAGTTCTCGGCCACGGTGAGCCCCGGCACGTAGCTGAGTTCTTGAGGTATGTACGCCAAGCCCGCGAGCAGCGAGTCACGTGGCGAAGCGAAGTGGACCGACTGACCGAGTAGTTCAATCTCTCCATCGTCCGGTGTGACGACGCCGGCCAAGACTCGCGTGAACGTCGACTTGCCCGCGCCGTTCTCACCCAGAATGGCCACGCTCTCGCCCGCCGACAGTGTGAAATCAACGCCGTCGAGCGCGCGGGTAGTGCCGAACCACTTCGTAAGATTCGAAGTGCGCAAGACGAATTCGCTCGGCGAGTTCGCACCGGGCGTTGTTGCGGCGAGTGCGTCAGCCACGAGTGACCACTCCCATCCGAACCGAACTCGGCGAGTAGCGACGCGACGTGATCGTGTTAGTTCGCATGATCCCCCCAAATCGGAACTTTCATTCTCTGAAAGTTACTTTTGATTTTAACATGTGTTGCTTCGATCGTTGTGTCGGGTCCGCCGCGACGTTCTGGTGCTGCGCGGCCCCAGGAGAGCGATGAGTGATCGCTCACGTTGACCTCGTCATGAGCGGCGCCAAGGCGTCACCCACTCGATCAATCTCGTCCTCGACGCTCTCAAAACGCAACGAGAGGACCATGCCATCGACGACCTGAGACAGCGCACGCACCTGCGCTAACACCGCTTCTGGCGTGCCGATGATCGAGAAGCGATCCAGGAGAAATTCTTCTATGTCGGGTCGATCAACGAACAGCGTCGCGTTCGGATTGTCGATAGATCGTCCGTGCCAATGGAAGTCATAACGAACGAAGCGCTCACGAAGAACGGCTTTCATCTCCTCGGGAATATCGTGGAAGTCCAAGGAGCCCGCCAAATTAAAGCGGCCAGCACTGATGGCTCGTGACAACATGTCGCGTCGAGCTTGAACGACGCCCTCGTCGGTGTCACGCACCACACATCGAACGCTGGCCCACACGTCAAAGGGCCGATCGACCGGCTTGTTCGCCGCGCGCGCCGCGAGCAGCGCAGGATCAGTCCCCACGCCGGCAATCAACCCATCCGCTATCTGGTAGGTGAGGTCGGTTCCCCGCGGCCCGCTCGCTGCGATCAGCACCCTGGCTGGCGAGGCGTCACGAATCCGTCCAATCGCCGTTCGCAGCTCCATGAGCGTGGCCGGACGACCCCCATCGGTTCGCACGGCCGAGTCACCGGTGCCAAGGCCGAGGAAGAACCGACCCGGCGCGTCCGCCGAAAGGGCGCGCACGGCGCTTGCGTGAACGCCCCACCTGCGAGTAACGGGGTTGGTCACGCTGGTGATCACGCTGAGGGTGTCGGTGCTCTCGAGGGCGCACGCGCACGACGCGTACAGTTCGTCGTAGTTGGGCGAATCGCACACGCCCAGTCCCCAGGCGCCTGTCGCCTCGACCCGACGGGCGACCGAGCGAGTTGCCGCCATCGACGACGGCAGCCAATTCATGATGATCTTCATCGTTCCGTCCCCTGCCCCGCGTGGTGAACCATTGCTTCACTCCAGGGGCGCCCTAACGTCGGATCGTCGTCGCGCGGCAGTCCTAACACTCTCTCGGCGAGCTGATTTCGCAGTATCTCGCCTGTACCCCCCGCGATGGTCTTGGCACGTACGCGAAGAAATGCCCATCCGTTCGAACTGCTCCATTCGTCGCTCGACGACCAGGCCACACCTCGCGGTCCCGCGATATCTACGAAGAGCTCCTGGAGGCGCTGCGTGTAGCCCGCCTGAAAGATCTTGTTGATCGAACCTTCCGGTCCGGGCGGTCGACCGGCCGCGCGCGAGGCCGCCGCCCGCGCGTTGTTCAGGGCGATGAGTTTGGATTCGATGTACATGCGAACAGTCCGATCGCGATGACGAACGTCGAGGCGACCACGGTAGGTGTCGACGAACTCATCGATCGAGCGACCAATGACCGATCCGGGTGGCGCCGCCCCGAGACCGGAACCGGCGATGCGCTCGAAACCGAGGGCCGTTTTCACCACGGCCCAGCCCTGTCCAATATCACCAATTCGGTTCTCGTCAGGTACGACGCAGTCGTCCAAGAAGACCTCGAAGAACTCCGAGTCACCCGTCATCTGCTTGATTGGACGAACAGTGACCCCCGGGGCGTTGACATCAACCACAAAGCACGTGAGACCCGCGTGCTTGGGCGCATCAGGATCAGTCCGCACCACGGCCAGGCCGTGCGCCGAGACGTTGGCGCGACTCGTCCACACTTTTTGACCGCGAAGCATCCATCCGCCGTCAACTTTGATAGCACTTGAGCGCACCGCAGCCAGGTCCGAACCAGCGTCGGGCTCACTGAAGAGTTGGCACCACAGCTCTTCGAAGCGAGCGATCGGGGGAAGATAGCGGAGCCGCTGCTCTTCAGTTCCCAACTGCAAGATGGTCGGGCCGATCCATCCCGACCCGATGGCACCTCGTACGGAACCCACGTGCCAGCGCCGAATGGTCGCGCGTACCTCGGCCAACTGCTCTCCGGCGAGCCCGCAGCCACCGTAAGCACGCGGCCAGTCCGACGTCAGCCATCCTTCCGCAGAGATGGCTCGCGTGAATTCATCGGCGCTCGCACCCTCGGCCAGGATACGAAGGGCGTCCTCGTCTCCCTCGTCGTGGGCAGCCACCCACGCGGGCGGCGCCACAGCACGAAGGAGCCTCTCGAACTCATCCACAGGAGACAACGCGGCGGACATCAGGCGCGCTGACTACGACGCTGACCGATCACGACCCCGCCAAGGATGTTGCGCATGATCTCCGGGGTACCCCCGCCTATGGCGAGGCCTCTCCCATCTCGAAAGTAACGCTCAACTGGCCACTGGCGAGAGTAGCCACGCGCGCCATGGATCTCTATGGCCATGTTGGTCACGCGCTGGACCATCTCGCTCGAATAGAGCTTCGCCGAAACCGTCTCTCGCTGGGCGGGAAAATTACCGACAGTGGCGGTGCCGGCCGCTCGCCACGTCAGCATGCGTGCCACGTCGACGTCGAGCGCCATGTCGGCGATCATCCATTGGAGTCCTTGAAAGTCCGACAACGGGCGACCGAACTGATGGCGAGCGCGAACGTGCGCGACCGAATCTTCGAGCGCGGCTTGGGCGAGTCCCACGCACATGGCGGCGTTGCCACATCGTTCCGGATTGAACTGATTGACCAGGATCTCTGATCCCCGCTTGGAGTGGGCGTCCGGTCTAATCAAGACCTGCTCGGAACTCACCTGTACGTTTTGGAAGGTCAGGACAGCTTCTCCGATACCGCGCATCCCCATCTTTGGGTCGACGCTCGGTTCGGCCATCCCGGGAGCGCCCTGATCCACCACGACCGCGCCGATACCGTACGGCCCGACGGTCCCGGGCAATCGAGCAAAGACGATGATCGCATTGGCTTCACGACCACCGGTCACCCACGACTTAACGCCTGACAGCCGAAAACCCTCACCACTGGGTTCGAGCGTGGCGATAAGGTCCGTACCCGCGGAACCGGCGACCGGCTCGCTCATAGCGATGGCAAAGTGACACTGGCCGGAGGCCACCCGCGGCAGATAGCGCTGGCGAAGAGGCTCCTCGCCCAGTACGTAGATGGCCCGCCACGGTCCGTTCAAGAACGACTGGGCGATCATGGCACTGGAGAGACATGCTCTCGCGAGCTCCTCGACAATAAGACAACCCTCAAGAATGCCCAGGCCTCGACCGCCATACTCCTCGGGGACGCAGGTCGTGAGGAGGCCCGACTCTCGAAGGAGATCGAGCGAGCGTTGCGGGAACTCCTCGGTCTCGTCCCAATGGGCGGCCCACGGTTTGAACTCTGTCTCCGCCAAGACCCGAGCTTGTTGACGAATGTCGCGCTGCTCGCTGGTCAGTTGCTCCCAACTGCCGTCGGAGGCGATTGGCCGATCTAGGGTCGCGGGCCGACGCATCCAGGGGTCCGTATCGGCCCTCGTCGTTTTAGTCATTCGTGTCCTTTCCCTCCATGAGGATCCGAGCGTCGAGGGCGACGAGTTCACCCTCGAATTCGATTAAGGGGTTGCACTCGACGAGCGACGCCCCAAGATGTGCGGCCAGTTCCGCCAACTTGTGCACGGTCTCAGCGAGCAGACTCGCCCACCGCCTTCCATCGTCGCCGTAGCCGAAGACGTCGTCCTTGAGACGCGATTCGATCCACGACGCGCTGGCAAAGACCGGCAGTGAGACGACCCTGTCAATGGTCTCGACGAATCCACCACCCAGCCCCGCGACGACCACGAGGCCGAACGTTGGGTCGCGACGCACACTTGCAAAGAGTTCGGGTCCGCCACGTAGTTGACGCGCCACAATGACTGAACCACTGTGTTCCAGGAGCTCGCAAGCGGCCACTTCGATGGTCCAACCAGTGACGTCCAAACGAACGCCTCCAGTTTTCGCTTTGTGGGTGGAAGCGCCGACATTGGCTTTGAGCACCACCGGCCAGCCCACTTCGTCGGCGGCCACGTGAGCATCGTCGATCGACGTGGCGAGTCGAAAGGGCGCGCAGCGTACGCCCGCGCGCTCGACGTGTCGTACGCTCTCGAACGCATCGAAGTCCCCTCGGTGTGCGCCGGGTGTCGACGCGCGAAGCTCGGTGGGTATCGATGTGTCGGCGCGCGAGGAGGTAGTGAGTGACGCCACCGCGCGACAGGCACTCTCAAGATCGGGGGCCAGCGCAATCCCCTGACGTACCAGCGGCGCCGTGGTCGACGCATCACCGTCGAGCGTGGCAACGACGAGCGCGCAACCAGTGCCCTCGAGCGATCGAGCGATCGTCTCCGCTTGCTCGGCGCGACCTACGACGAGAAGCACGTCAATCTCCCCGGCGCCCGCCAAGACTCGCCCTACTCGGGCAACCAACTCGCCGTCGGCAATGACTTGGGCGGTCACGTCTACGGGATTGGCGACTGACGCGTATGCAGGCAACAATTCGGTCAAGGTGGCACGGGTCTCGTCGCCAATACGCGTCACATCGACTCCTGCGTCACTCAGCAGATCCGCCGCCACCACGCCAGCACCACCCGATCCCGTTACCACGGCGGCGCGTCGTCCACGAGGCAGGGGGTTGCAGGCAAGACCGATGGCCGCGTCCACCAGCGCCCGGTCGGAGTCAACAATGACCGCGCCGTACATTTGACAGATCTCCGCGATGACGTGGTGATCGGCGCTGACCGCGGCGGTGTGTGAAGTAGCCGCTTCGAGGCCGACCTGCGAACGACCTCCAGCCAGAAGAACGACCCGCACCCCGTGGCGGCGGGCTGATTCGAGTTCGCGGGCCAGCGCAAGACCGCCACGAACGCTCTCTAGGTAAAGCAACACGACTCTGGGTCTCAACGACTCCGATTGGAGGATTGCGTGCATGACGTCGGTCGCGCGATATCCGTCTTCATTGCCGGTCGCCACGAACCCATCGAGCGGCAAACCACGCCGAGCGGCGGCTCGAGCGATGCGCACACCGAACGCGCCGCTGTGCGAGATCATGAACGCGCCACTGCCCGCGGGGCAGTCGAGGATGTCGTCAAAGGCCGCGGCGAATGTCAGCACCGCTCGCGATGGGGCGTAGTAGAGCCCGACCGTATTGGGTCCAAGAATTCCCAGCGTTTCACTATGAAAGGACTCGAGACCTGCCTCGCCCGTCTCGGCAAATCCCGAGGTGTAGACAATGGCGTGGGCGGCTCGCCCCTCAAGGTCGGCCAACACCTCAGGAACGGCCGAACTCGGGACCGCCACCACGGCAACGTCAACCGGGACTTCGATGTCCTTGGCGCTTGAGACCTTGAGGACCTCTCCGGCAAAGCCGGCGCCTTCGAGGTGCGTGAGTGTTCGCGCTCCCAATCCGCTCGTCTTTGACGTGGAGCCGATGATGGCAACGCGTTGTGGACGCAGCAGCCGCTCAAGTTCAAAGGAGCGCTCGTCGCTCACCAGAGGTCTCGCGGGAATCGATCGGACTTCTTTGTTCCCCACTTGGGAACACTCTTCGAACGGAAGGCCTCGATACCCCTCAACGTCTCGCCAAGGGTTCGAATCCACGTCAGGACTCGGCGCTCGGTGTTGTAGGCATGAATGCGGTCGGTCTCTTCGAGGAATCGATAGAAGAGGTTCTTCGTCGCGGTCACGGAGACGGGTGCGCAGTAGCTGGCGATGTCGTTGGCGATCGAACGAGCCACGGGAATGACGTCAGCTCGAGGCGCCATTCTCGTCGCGAGTCCAATACGGTGCGCTTCGACGCCATCGATCGTGCGCCCAGTGAGCAGGAGATCCATTGCTGCGCTGGCGCCGATCAGGCGAGGAAGCAGCCACAGCGAGTTGCGATCGGGCATAATGCCGATCCGATTGAAGGAGAAGGCGAGACGAGCGTCGTCGGCCACGACGCGTATGTCGCACTGAATGGCCCAGGTAAGTGAGACGCCAATGGCGTCCCCATTGACCGCCACGATGATCGGTGTTGCCAGATTCCACGGGGCCGACTCGGGTTCGGTCAGTGATTCGACCGCGTGCGCGGACGGATCGCGCCAGTCGATCGTGAGGTCGGCGCCCACACTGAAGTCGTCACCCTTCCCTGCTATGACGATTGCTCGCACTTCGTCGTCGCGATCGAGCTCGACGAGAGATTCCCTGAGCAGTCGGCCCATCGAAGGCGTGTACGCGTTCCTCGATGCCGGTCGATTGAGCCACACGAGGGCGATTTGCCCGTCTCGTTCGACCGTGACGTCAGCAGCTCCGTACGCAGCTGCAGTGCTCTCGCCCACGTGATCCCCCTGACCCTTAACTTACGCTGACTAGAACTCTATATACATGAGATGAAGTTCGGCAAACTCACACCAATCTCACGGCGTCTCGTCTCCTCACTCGACGGCGCGTCGCGCCATGAGATCAAGCAGCGTCTCAAATTCGACCGCGAGGCCCTCCGCCAGCGGCATTGATTGACTCGCTACGAGGAGCGCCTTCGCCGCGAGCAGTGCGTGACGGGGATGCACCGCGATTGCTCGCGCCAACTCAAGTGTCCGAGCGCTAAGTTCGTCGGGAGTGACACACTCATTGACGATGCCTGCGTCGCGCGATTCGCTCGCACTCATCCGTGCACCGAGGAAGATCATTGCCGCGGCGCGGCCTGGTCCGACCAGTCGCGGCAGGCGCTGGGTTCCTCCACCGCCCGGAATGAGACCGAGCGGCACCTCGGTAAGACCAAGTTGTGCGGTCGATGCCGCAATCCGTAGGTCACAGGCCAGCGCCATCTCAAGCCCGCCCCCAAATGCGTATCCGTTGATGGCGGCAATAGTCGGCTGCGGAAGCGCCGCTAGCTCCTCGATATCTCGTATGGCACTCATACGAACCCGTCGCTCCTCCGAGATCTCGACCTGACCCGCTTCCTTGAGGTCCATGCCTGCGCAGAAGAAGCGGTCGCCAATTCCCGTGAGGACGACAACTGAGACGGTCTCCTCGTCGGCCAACCTCATCCATATCTCATGGAGACGTTCGCGCATCGCTTGATTGCGTGCATTGGCTGCGTCCGGACGATTCAGCGTCACGACGGCGACCCCTCCCTCTATCGCAAGGGTTGCCACTTCTTCTTGGGAACTTTGGCCTAACGACATCGCACCCCTGTCACGCAACGTTCTTGTCGCCGCTGCGACTTGATCCAGCACCAACGACGCCGTTCGCACGCGGAGGGTCGGGTCGGGACTGCCAAACTTTCACTGAGCGAGCACTACACTGACTGATCTGAAGGACGCGCTGGCGATGGAGGGGGCTCGATGGATATCGCGGTGAGCGCAGGCTCGGCCATTCGATTGTGTCCGCCAGTGACGTCCCACGGAGAACCCGTCGGAGGAAATGGTGGCTGAAGGCTCGATCTCGAGAACATTGCGGGTGCTCAAGACGCTGTGCACCGAAGGACCTGCCACCTTGGCGGAACTCTCGGAGAGCACCGGGCTCTCCATGCCCACCCTGCTCCGGATGCTCCGCATCATGGACGAAGAGGGATTCGTCACGCGCGGGGAAGGTCGGGCGTGGCGCCCGACCATGCTCATCTGGCAGTTGGGATGCACGACCGTCGATGGGCAGGGTGCGGCGAGTGCGATTCAGCAAGTAATCGACGACCTCGCCAAGCAACTCAATGAGACAGTGGTCTTCGCCCTTCACGAACAAGGTCAGATGACCTACATTGCGCAGGCATTGCCACCACGGTCGGTGCGGAGCAATGTCCCGATGGGTAGTCACTTCCCTGCGACCGACACCAGCACCGGCCACGCCGTGATGGCCTGGCTGCCCGTGGCCGAGATCGAAGATATTCTCGCAACAAAGCAGCCACCGTTTTCCAAAAGCAAGCCAAAGCGCGCCGAATTCTTCGAGGCACTGCGCACGATCGGTCGTCGTGGCTTCGAGTGCGGCACCGGGACAATATGGCAAGGAATGTGGGGCGCCGCCGCACCTGTCTTTGGACGATACGGCAAGGTCACGGGGGCGGTCGGCGTGGTCGTCCCCTCGAATCGCGAACCCAAGGATGCCAATGCTGTGGGACGTCAACTGCGGCTGGCGGCGATTCAGCTCACGGCGATTTATGGTGGACCGATCGTGGTCCCCACGCCCGAACTGCTCGACGAGTAACACGATCCTCGGAGCTTTCCGCATTCGATTGTTACTCACTGGCCTGATGATTTCCCTCATTCCTGATCCCCGCGCGAGATATGCTTAACTTCACTTCAGAGATATATTATTCCGTTCAGTCAAAGTATGCGAGGGATCATGGCATCTGCCGTCATTGTCGAAGCGGTCCGCAGTCCGATAGCTCGGGGGAAGGCCAACGGGGCACTTTCCAGCCTCCATCCCGTGGAACTACTCGCCCAGGTGCTCAGCGCCCTTGTTGCTCGCCAGGATCTTGACCCGGGTCTCATAGAAGACGTGATCGTTGGGTGCGTGAGTCAGGCCGGTGAGCAGTCAGGCAACGTAGGACGACAGGCCTTATTATCGGCAGGTTTCCCGATACACGTGCCCTCTGTCACTGTCGAGCGAAAATGCGGTTCGTCCCAACAGGCGTTGGACTTCGCTATCCAGGGAGTCATCGCGGGAGCGTATGATATCGCGATTGCCGCCGGCGTCGAATCGATGAGTCGCGTGCCGATGGGCATTGCCCGTCTCGACGCAGACACCGTCGGACCGGGCGTGCGCGAGCGGTTTCCGCTCTTGGTCCCCCAGGGCGTCTCGGCGGAACTCATTGCGCAGCAGTGGAACCTTAGTCGAGCCCAACTCGACGACTACTCGGCCCGCTCTCACCAGCGCGCCTCCCGTGCAACGTCGGGCGGAGAGTTCGACGATGAAATCATTCCTATTCGGTTGCCCGACGGTTCCGTTCTTGGCCACGATGAGACGATCCGCGAAGGTACGACTGCCGAAGGCTTGGCTGGCTTGAAGCTTGCCTTCGACGCGGCGCAGTATCGCGAGCTGTTTCCTGATGTGGAGTGGAAGATCACAGCTGGTAGCTCCTCGCAGTTGGCCGACGGAGCCAGCGCCATCCTCGTGATGTCTGAAGAGCGTTGCGCCTCGCTCGGGCTGCGCCCGCTGGCGCGAATTGTCGCGTCCGCGGTCACTGGCGACGACCCGCTGTTGATGCTCACTGGTCCGATTCCCGCGACGGCGAAGGTGCTCGAGCGAGCCAAGATGTCTCTTGACGAGATGGCGGCTGTTGAGGTGAACGAAGCATTTGCCTCCGTACCTCTCGCGTGGCTCGCCGAATACCCAGTCGACGCATCGGTGCTCAACCCCGTCGGGGGCGCGATAGCCCTAGGTCACCCGCTGGGAGCTTCTGGCTGTCGCATTGCTACCACGCTCGTCCATCATCTGCAAAGAATTGACGCCCGACACGGACTCCAGACGATGTGCGAAGCGGGGGGCATGGCCAACGCCACGATTTTCGAATCGCTGTCCTCGTAGACATCCACAGAGCCGACCAGGAAAGGAAGTCAGCGATGAAACTTGAGGGATCGTCGGCCGTCGTGACGGGCGGGGCCTCAGGCCTGGGGCTCGCGACTGTAGAAGCACTTGCCCGACGTGGCGTCACCGTGGTGATCCTCGATTTGGAGAGTTCGCGTGGCGAAGACGTCGCCCGCGAGCTTGGACCGCTGGCTCAATTCGTTCCCACCGACGTGACGTCTGCCGACGAAGTGGCGCACGCTTTTGATGTTGCGGATGGATTGGCCCCCGTACGTGCCGTCGTCCACTGCGCCGGAAGAGGTGGGAGCGTTCGCCTCGTTGATCGAGATGGCCGGCCCGGCGACCGCGACCTTTTCGAGACCATTGTCCGCGTCAACTTGATCGGCACGTTCGAAGTCCTGCGACAAGCGGCCAGCCGCATGGCCCGTCATAATCCCGTGGATGGCGAACGAGGGGTGTGCGTTCTAACTGCTTCCGTGGCGGCGTGGGAAGGGCAGATCGGCCAGATTCCGTACGCCTCGTCCAAGGCCGGCATCGTGGGCATGACGCTCGTCGCGGCACGCGATCTTGCCACCAAACTCATTCGAGTGGCGACCATCGCCCCTGGGATCTTTGAAACTCCAATACTTTCGCGCTTCAGCGACGAGCAGCTAGCAGGCCTCGCCGCGCAGATTCCACATCCTGCTCGGCTAGGTCGCCCGGACGAATTCGCGGAACTGGCACTTCACATCATCGACAACGCGATGATCAATGGCGAGACTATACGCCTTGACGGGGCCATTCGGATGCAGCCCCGCTAGAAGCACGAGGCAGCTCATGGGCCTCCCAGCGGTCCGGACAAGGTTTGCCCCCCGGAGACATACACGTTGCGGAAAATGAGGAAACGTACCGGTGATCCACGGCCTTCTGTTCCGAGTTCAAAGTCCCGGCTGGCGCATCAGTAAAATGTAGTACTACGGTTAATCTGCCACAATGCACCAACGGTCGTCCTGTGAGATCGTGGCGGGACGTGCGCCACGGAAAAGCCAGCTCATCTGACGCCGCGACTCGGCCGACGCGCTCCATAGGTCACGTCCTACTTGTTCGCTCGCTGACGACTAGGGGCATGAAAATGCGGTCGACAATCTCGACCAGCGTCTTGTCGGGTACGGACGAGCGATTCATGATGACGTCGTCGCGTACAAGGTCTAGGGGCAGAGAGGTGATGCGCCGGGGTGGAGACCCAGCTAATGATCAAGTTATTTGTTGACACACCATCTTTAGCTTTGATGTACGCCTCGGCCCCACCTAGTCCCACCACAGGTCGTGGTGCAGCACGCCGCGACTGATGAGGTCGAGCTGGATCTGGCTGGTGCCTTCGACGATGGTGAGCTGCTTCGCGTCGCGGTAGTACTGCTCGACCGGGTGGTCCTCCATGTACCCGGCCGCCCCCAAGAGCTGGACCGCGAGGCCGGAGGCCTTCACGGCAACTTCGCTGGCGTAGTACTTGGCCATCGACAGCATCGGGACGTACTCCTTGTCGAACCTGCCCTGGTCCGCCAGCCAGGCCCCGCGATAGGTGAGGAGGCGGGCGGCTTCGATCTCGGTGGCGAGCTTCGCGATCTCCCAGCGGATGCCCTGGAAGTCGGCGATCTTCTGGCCGAAGGCCTCGCGCTCTTTCACGTACTCGACCGCGTACATGAGGGCCCCTTCGGCGAGCCCGAGGCCCCGGGCGGCGACGATCGGGCGCATGGCGTTGAGCGACTGCATGGCGAGGAGGAACCCTCCCCCGATCACCTGGCGCGGGCCCACCTTCACCTGGTCAAAGACGATCTCGGTGGTGTCGATGCCCCGAACGCCCATCTTGTGGTCGACCCTCGGGCGAGTGACCCCGGGGGCGGTGGCGCTAACGAGGAAGCCCCAGATGTTCTTGTGCTGGCGATCGTGCGGATCCCCCACCTTGGCAAAGACCACGAACCAGTCGGCCTGCATGCCCCCCGAGATCCAGCACTTGGTCCCGACAACAAGAAGCCGTTCTCGATGTCGGGGTCCGGGGCGGCCCGGGTTGACATTCCCGCCACGTCCGATCCGGCGCCGGGTTCTGAGAGGCAGAAGGCGGCCCGGGTCTCGCCTTTGGCGATGCCGGGTAGGTACTCCTGCTTCTGCTCTTGGTTGCCCGCGATCATGATCGGACCGGTCGGCAGTCGCGTGAGCAGCAGCATCAGCCCGAGGACGTTCGAGTACTTGGTCACCTCTTCGATGGCGAGCGTCAGACCCATGATCCCCGCGCCGGAGCCCCCGTACTCCTCGGGAATGCAGAGCCCGAGCAGGTCCGCCTTCTTGAACTCCTGGAAGATGTCCTCGGGGTACTCCCCCGACAGGTCGATCTCGCGGGCCCGGGGCTTGATCTTGTCCTGGGCCAGGCGGCGAATGCTCTGTTGCAGTTCGTGCATTTCGGGGCTGAGTTGAAAGTCCATACGGTGATCAGCGCTCGCGCGCCACTCCTTTGCCGGTCATCGACATTGAATTACATCGCAACGCTTGAGTCAGTGCAAGCGCAGACACTATTCATTCCACCTTGGCGAGGTCGTGCGAGGAGGAGTCAGCTCTTCCTCGAGAACAACGAGCCTGGGATGCCTCGACGCCATTGCTTCCTCGAGCACACTCCCAAGGCGGTCATCGCCACCCTTGAGCGTGATCGTCTTAATGCCGAACGCCTTCCCGAGAGCCTCAAAATCCGGTCGGTACAGATCGACCCCTCGATGAAGATCTCCCATGTGATCCTGGTCGTATCGCAGCATGCCATAGCCACCGTCATCGACGAGGAGCACCGTGACGGGGAGATCCTCTTGGACCAGTACCGCCAGCTCCCCGAGAGCAAACATGATGCCACCATCCCCGCAAACGGCAAGGACAGGTTCCTTCTTCAGCGCTCCCGCACCCACCGACGCCGGAAGGGCGTAGCCGAGCGTTCCCCACCCAACCGGATACTGCAAGTGACGCGGATGTAAAACTCGGGCATAGCCACCCATCCAGTATCCGGGGATGGCCATGTCCGCGACAACGACGGCGTCATGACGTTCTACCGCACTATTCACGTGGTCCAGAAAGTTGCACGCTGACGCGCTTCGGATATCGCTTCCCAGTCGGCGCCACACCGCCGACTGGAGTGCCTCCAGATCGATGATGTCCTCCACCGATTCGTCGACTGCCCCGAGCAGTGCGGCAAGGCTGAGCTGTGCGTCGCCGACGACTTCTACCGTCGGTGGATAGTTCTTCGCAACGTCAGTAGCGTCGCAATTCATTGCGACGAGCTTCTCGGGGCGAGGCATGCTCCAGTTTCGAGTCATCATCCCGTCAAAGTCAGTCCCCACCGCAATGAGCAGATCTGCACCACCAATCATTTTGGCTACTTCGGGCTCATGCGGAGGGAGCGTCACCGCATTCGGGTGGGTTGGAGCTATCGCACCACGACCATTGAATGTCATCACGACTGGTGCGTGCAGCTTTTCGGCAAGCTTGACCAGTTGGGCTTCTGCGGACGACTGGACAACACCCCCGCCCGCCCAGATCACTACTCGCTTTGATTGATTAATCAGAGTCGAGGCAGCGAGTACTGCCTCTTGCGATGGCGCCAGTCGTACGGGCTCGGCGACGAATTCGCTGCCCATCTCAACCTGCTCGGTGAGCACGTCGGTTGGAATATCCAGGTAGACAGGACCGCGCGGCCACTGCAACGCGACGCTCATGGCCTCTGCGACGGCGTCGAGCACTGACTTTGCGTCCCGCGGCCGGTAAACCTTCTTCGCCAACGGCTCGAACAGTGCGGCTTGATCGGCCGACTCATGGAGTACACCTCGATTTACCCCTGGCTTCGATAGGCGCGTCGAGATCTCACTCGCGATGAGCACCACAGGTGAGCCGGACGCGGACGCTTCGCCGAAGGCGCCCAACGCGTTCGCTGCGCCGGGTCCCGTGGTCGTCAGCGCAACGCCGATACCACCGCTCGCCCTCGCAAACCCGTCTGCGGCGTACACCGTAGTTTGCTCGTGACGCACGCCCAAGATGCGTGGCCCCTCTGCGGGCATGTCGCGCCAAAATGCAAGGTTGTGTACCCCGGGGAGCCCGAAGACGGTATCAGCGCCGGCGTCTCCGATCAGCTTCATCACCGCGCCGGCTACGGAAGTCACCTCGTGCTCGCTCGCTGCCACTAGTTATTCTCAAAACTCCTGTTATGAGCACACGACATCCGGTGACCCGAAGAACCAGCCTAAGTGACTCAGTTCGTAGTTGAGGACTCTTCGTGACGCGAGCGGTGTGGATTGGTTGGGAGGGTCCAGTGGCCGATCAGGCACGAGAACCTGATCGGCCACTGGGGGAACTTGCGGCTCGGACCTCGACTGGTGAGAGAGCCGCTCGTGATCACGGGATCGGGCCAGCGCCCGTCGGGTTCGCTTCGGTGATGTACATGGCGCGGGTGACGGGGTCAGCAGTCGCGAGGCCCCAGTGCGCCATAATCGTGCGGTACGTGCCGCGGGTGATGAGCACCTGCATCGCCTTGGCGACGAGTGGCCCGAGCACGCTGTTCTTCTTCACGCCGATGCAGTTGTAGTCCGCGTTGGCGATGAACTGGGAGACGCTTATGTTGCCCGTCTGCTTCGCCCAGTAATTCAACGTGGCCGAACCTGCCGCCACTGCTTGCACTCGTCCCGACGTGACCGCCAGTTGCGCTTCAGTCTGCGTGGGGAACTGGTCCAAAGTGATGGCCGGCTTACCGTTAGCCACACACGTCGTCTGGCTCACGCCCGTGAGGTACGTGTAGTCATAGGCGCCGGTCAGCTCCGCGATGGTCAAGCCACAAAGGTCCGAGACGCTCTTGATGTCGAGGTTGCTCGCCTTCAGCGACGCGTACGCGGTACCGTCACTGCGCTCGGGGATGAAACTGAGCGCGAGTAAGCGGGGCGTGGTCGGGGCAAACGAGGCGAAGCCGAGGTCGAAACGGCCGTTCTGGAGACCAGGCAGCACCGCGTCAAAGCTCGTCGGGATGTAGGTGAACTTCAAACCGAGGGTGGTCGCAATGGCGTGCGCCAGGTCGACGCTCCAGCCGACGAGCTTTCCGCCCTGAACGAACTCATCGGGAGCCCAGTCGTTGAACACGGCAACCTTGACGCCATTCTTCACGAACTTGGACGGTACTTGGGCGTGCAGTGCGGCGTCGACCTTCAGATTCCCGTAGTAGGCCGCGCCTGCTGGTCCCGCCGCCACGAACACGGTCGCGCACATAGCGGCGCCCATGGCGAGCGTGAGCGAGACACGACGAAACGATCGACGCCTACCCCCCCTCGCCGATACTTCATTGCTCACAATTGCATTCATCGTTCCCCCTTACAGGACTAATGATCAGTTGGCACTCTGAAACGAGCGTGTGCGCCCGTCCCTGACTACGTTGGCAGCAGAGTAACGGTGAAGAAACGTCAATACCATCGAAAAACGTTGAGTTCGAACGTTAAGCGTTTCTGCATGTTCGCGATGGCGCGCGAAGCGTCGAGCCTCGCCAGGGTGCTGCCGGTCAGCGATCCGGACGACCGCAATCAGGCCAAATGCGTCACGAGTGCATGCTTATCACCACGCCGCGCCTTCGTGGCTTCACCACGTCCGGAAACGTCGCTTGGAGGTGCACTGTTAGACCGTGAACTCGACCCCTTGGGCGAGCGGCAGCTTTCCCGAAAAGTTGATGGTATTGGTCGCTCGACGCATATACGCGCGCCACGCGTCCGAGCCGGACTCGCGACCGCCTCCGGTCTCTTTCTCGCCACCGAACGCGCCGCCGATCTCTGCGCCGGAAGTGCCGATGTTCACGTTGACGATGCCGCAGTCAGATCCCGCATCGCCGAGGAACTGCTCAGCCTCCGCGTGACTCTCGGTGAAGATGCTGGACGAGAGTCCCTGAGGAACGTCATTGTGCATGGCGATTGCTTCGTCGAGCGTCCGGTACGGCATCACGTAGAGAATCGGGGCAAAGGTCTCCTGGCGCACGATGTCGGTCTGACGATCGATGCGAACGATCGCTGGCTCGACGTAATACGCATCCGTCGCACCGTCCACGGGGCGACGTTGACCTCCGGCCACAATCTTCCCGCCGTCGTTCTGGACCATCATCAGTGCGCTCTGCATGGATTCGAACGAGCCAGCATGGATGAGGGGTCCGACGAGCGTGCCAGGCTGGAAGGGATTGCCGATGGGAAGTCGCCTGTAGGCATCGACGAGACCCTCGGTCAGCTGGTCGATCACGTCGACGTGCGCGATGACGCGGCGCATGGTCGTGCACCGCTGGCCGGCTGTCCCGACGGCGGCAAAGACAATCCCCCGGGTCGCCAACGCCAGATCGGCGCTCGGGGTGACGATAGCCGCGTTGTTGCCACCGAGTTCCAGCAGGGACCGGCCGAACCGGCTCGCCACCTTCTGACCAACCACTTGACCCATCCGCGTAGACCCGGTCGCACTGACCAAGTCAACTTTGGGGTGCTCTACCAACGCGTTGCCGACGTCAAACGCGCCAACGAGCAGCTGGCTCACGAACGGGGGTGCGTCGAAGTCACGCAGCGCCCGGTCCAAGAGAGCGGCACTCGCCATCGCCGAAAGCGGCGCCAACTCGGACGGCTTCCAGATCACGACGTCCCCGCAGACGAGGGCGATCGCCGTGTTCCACGACCACACCGCCGTCGGGAAATTAAATGCACTAATGACCCCGACGACGCCCAAGGGGTGCCAAGTCTCCATCATCCGGTGGCCCGGTCGCTCCGACGGCATCGTTCGACCGTAGAGCTGGCGTGACAGACCGACGGCGAGGTCGCACACGTCGATCATCTCTTGCACTTCTCCTAGCGCCTCTGACGTGATCTTTCCGACCTCCGCTCCGACGATTGTGGCAAGGTCCCCTTGTGCTGGCCGAGCAAGTCTCCGAAGCGCTTGATTATCGCGCCCCTGCGCGGTGCCGGCACCGAGCGCCACTTGTCGAAAGCCTCGCGGGCGCGTTCCACGGCCGTGTGGACGTCCTCGGCGCTCGACCACCCCACAGACGCCACTGTCGTCCCGTTCACTGGTGACGTGACGGCGTGCTCGCCAACGACGGCGTCAAGCGAGACACCACACTTCGCCAGTGACTCCGCGATTTGTGTGGCCAGATCATCAGTGAATGGATCGATCTTCATGACTTCTCCTCATTGGACGCCTTTGGGCATCGACTCCGTCACACCACGTTGAGTTCGGGACGGCTTTGTTGAATCCTAAATCGCCGCGTGTCGAATCCACTCACGTCCACGAGAGGCCGCTCGCCTATGTAGAGATCGCGAATCACCTCGCCAACCGCCGGACCCATTAGGAAGCCGTGACCCGAGAAGCCTGTGGCGTAGAAAAATCGATCAACGTTCTCTGCCTTACCGATGAGCGCATTGTTGTCCGGCGTCACCTCATACAACCCGGCCCAGCCGGTCGCAATACCGACGGAGGAAAGAAAGGGCGCTCGGCGAGCTATGGCCTCGCTCAGTCGGGGAAGCCAGGCGTCGGACGTCTCCGTCGAGTAGCCCGGCACCTCGTCGGGGTCGGACATGCCAAAGACTACCTGGCGCCCGCTGCCGTGGAAGTAGAAGCTGGTTTCGAAGTCAATGGTGAAGGGCGTCGCCGGATCGAAGTCCATGAGTCGTTCGGTGACGAGCACCTGTCGGCGAATCGGACTCACGGGCAGATCAACGCCCACCCACTCCCCGACCCGCTTGGACCAGGCGCCCGCCGTGCAGATGACAACGGACGCTTCGATGAATCCTCTCGAGGTCTCCACCCCGGTGATGTTCCGACCCTCGAGGGTAATGCCCGTGACGTCGGTCTCAACAAACAGCTGAGCCCCAAGTGCCCGCGCCTTTGAGGCGTAGCCCAAGACCACGGAATCGGGCGAGCAGTGGCCGTCCGTCGGGCAGTAGGCGGCGCCGAGAAGACCATCGGTCTCGATCAGCGGGGATAGCTTCTTCGCTTCCTTCACCGTGATCATGCGACTGGGCACACCGACTTCATTTTGGAGAATGACGCCCTTCTCAAAGTCATTAAGCGAGGCTTGATCGGACAGAAGGAAGAGATAGCCGACTTCGTGAAAGTCGATGTCTTGGTCGAATCGGGTTGAAAACGCGCGGAAGGTCTCGAGACTCCGCACGCTGAGCACCACATTCGACTGATCCGAAAACTGGGTGCGCACACCACCGGCCGCCCGACTTGTTGATCCGGATCCGAGAAGATTGCGCTCGAGGAGTACTACGTCGCGAACGCCGGCCTTCGCCAGATTGAACGCGCAACTCAGCCCCATCACTCCCCCTCCAATGATGACGACCGCAGCTGACGTGGGGAAGTCCGGGTCTCCAAGGCTCATGTTGGGAAGCGTACTTACCTGCATCTCGTTTCTCCATCGAAAGATAGTGATCAGAAACGTTTAGCAACGCTGCATGCTGTCGCACGCGAAAGAACGAACAACCATCTCAGCAGAAGCGCAGTTCAATACTCGACGTAGGTTCCCATACCTTGGTCCTGCGCTCTGTTGTAGACGAGCCATCCCAACGCGGCATCTTGAATCGCGAGTCCGAGGCTATGAAAGACGACTATGCCGTCACGATTCGTTCGCCCCGGATGTCGCCCAGCCAAGACCGCGCCGATCGCGTTCACTTCACGCTCGCGTGCGCCGAGCTCCTTCAATTCGCGTAATGGCCCACTCCACTGGTGAGATTTGGCGACGTCGTCAACGAAAATCCCACTCGCACGTTCGCTTGTTCGAGCATCGATCTCGCGTCGTTCTGGCGCGAAGGATCCGACGGTCGCGACGGTTGCCCCGCTCTGAAGCCACACGCCTTCGAACACCGGCGTGAGACTTGAGGTGCAGGTGATTACGACGTCACTCGTACTCGCCACCTCTCGAGAATCCTCGGCCCCCGCCACGGGTGCCGCTACCAGGGTGTCATCGTTAAGCTGTTGGACGAGGGCGTTGCGATGCTCAGGGTCACGGCTGAAGATGAGCACCTTCTGAAGATCCCGAACCGCGCTCACCATCCGCACCACTTCTCGGGCCTGAGGCCCGGCGCCGTAGACGCCGAGCGTCGGGGTGTCTTCGGGAGCCAGCACGTCAATGGCCGCGGCGACGCCGGCCGCTGTGCGCAAGGCGGTGAGCGAGGAACCTTCCAGGCAGGCAATTGGAGCGCCCGTCGAGGGATCCGTCAAGATCACCATCGAGTGCAGTGACGACTTCGCGCGAGAGGCGTTGGCGGACATCTGGGAACCGATCTTGAACGCCACGCCGGTCTGGTCTGCGATGGCTCCCGTCACCGCGAACACGAGGACATCGTTCTCTTGATCCCAGGAGGTCAGCACGCCTTCTGAGCGCATGTCGCCGTTCGCTGCGGCGCGATAAGCAACTCGCTGGGACTCAATGACGTCGCCTCGTTCGACAACACGGCGAACCTCGGCTTCGTTGATAACGAGAAGACCCACGAGGAAGGCTCCTAGCGAACCCGGGCGAGAAAGGTTTGCGTGCGCTTCTCTTGCGGATTGCCGATCACTTGATCGGCGCTCCCGGACTCGACGATCTTTCCGCCGTCCATGAAAACCACTTTGTCAGCCACCTCCCGGGCAAAGGCCATCTCGTGGGTGACCACCACCATCGTCATCCCTTCCTCCGCAAGGTCCCGCATCACACTCAAGACTTCGCCCACGAGTTCGGGGTCGAGCGCCGAGGTGGGTTCGTCGAACAGCATCAAAGTTGGTCGCATCGCGAGCGAGCGAGCAATCGCGGCTCGTTGCTGCTGGCCGCCCGACAGGCTCTCGGGATAGGCCTCCGCTTTGTCCGTCAGTCCCACCTGCTCCAAAAGCTTCTTCGCGTCGTCGATCGCTTGGTCACGCGCCACACCCAGGACCAACTGAGGCGCCTCAATGATGTTCTCAAGGACCGTCTTGTGGGGAAAGAGATTGAACGATTGAAAGAGCATCCCCATCCGGCTGCGCTGCGCTGCGAGGTCTCGAGGCTTCATCTCACAGAGCTTCCCGCCACGAACACGGAGTCCAACGGGTTCTCCCTCGAAGTAGATCATCCCTGCGTCGATCGCTTCCAGTCGATTCACGCAGCGAATCATCGTGGTCTTGCCGGAGCCCGACGGTCCAATGACACAGCACACCTCGCCGGACGCGACATCAAGACTCACCCCGTCAAGGACCTTGTTCTTACCAAAGGATTTCTCCACGTTGACCACCTCGACGAGTGGTCCCTGGTACGCTCCACCACCGTTGTTTCGGGTAGAGAATGTCATGACAGTCCAATCGGTGCAGGCTCCTCTGCGGGACCACTCCAGAGGCGCCAACGAGATCGATAGCCCGGCATGGGCGGCCTGCTCTTACCCGACGCGGAGACATGACCGCGACGTAGCCGTCCCTCCACGCGATGTTCTACGACGGTAAGGATTGTACTCATGACGAGATACCACATCGTCGCAACAACCAACAAAGGGATGGTCTGGTATGTCCTCGAATACACCTCCTCAGCCGAATAGAGGAGGTCGGGCAAAGCCAACACACTGACCAAGGAGGTGAACTTGAGCATGGAGATCGAGTCGTTGAAGATCGGCGGAATGACGATGCGAAGCGCCTGGGGAAGCACAATTCGCCGCATCGCTTGCCCGCGGCGCATTCCGAGGGAGCTCGCGGCTTCGAGCTGACCTTTGCTCACCGCCTGGATGCCCGCACGGATCATCTCGGCGGCATAGGCGCTTTCGGTCAAGGAGAGCCCGAGGAGCGCCGCGGTGTACGGACTTATCGCGCTGTTAGTCGACACGGAGAAGAAGGTCACGCTGAAGAAGGGCACGCCCAAGGTGAGCTTCTCGACTAGCGAGGCCAAGTTGTACCAGAGCAGCAACTGGACGATCGGTGGCACACCACGGAAGAACCAGATATAGACCCAACTCACCCAGTTGAGCACCGGATTGGCCGAGAGCCGCATGAGGGCAATGATGATGCCAATGGCGAGACCGACCGCCATGGCCATAGCCGTGAGTTCGAGTGTACGGCCGAGTCCGGTCAGGATGATCTCGGAGAACATGTACTGCCAGACCACCCGCCATTGAAGGTTCGGGTTCGTGACGAGCATGTGGATGAGCATGGCGACGAGCACCAGCACCACGAAGGCACCGATCCAGCGCGCCGGCTTTCGAAGCCGCACAGCATCCTTCGCGTCCAACTGACGGAGGTCCGTCCTCA
Organism: uncultured Acidimicrobiaceae bacterium; assembly: GCA_963848345.1. Lineage (GTDB taxonomy): Bacteria > Actinomycetota > Acidimicrobiia > Acidimicrobiales > RAAP-2 > RAAP-2. The sequence goes on from CAWKDF010000004.1 coordinate 61,394, forward strand.
CCACCTTCTCTGCGTCGTTGGTGCTCACGTGCGCCGCTTTCTCGACGCGCCGGGTTCCCGCACGCGTGGACAGCGCCGAGAGCGTGCTGCCCCGCGAGTCATTTCACTCATTTTTCCCCTTTTGGCTACTGCTCAGTCGCCGCGCCGCGACGTGCGCACACTCGCCTCAACCATCTTTGCGCCCTCTGGTTCCGCGCTCAGCAAACTCGGCGATAATGCGGTTCCGTGTCCAAATCCTCCGAGTGATTGGCATACCTCATCGGCCGCCGCGGAGCTCGCTTCCATGAGCGTTGCTCTATCCTCCTGGCGGACCAAACCGCAGAGAGCCCGCCCAATGAAGGCGTCCCCTGCCCCCAGCGTGTCGACTGGCGTGCGCCGATTCGCTTCCACGGTCGTCACGTCTACGCCGTCAAAGTACATTGCCCCGTGACTGGCGCGCGTCGCAAATGCGTGTGCGACCCCAGCGCTGTGCGCCCATCGAAGCAGTGCGGCGCACTCCGCGTCATTCAGATCCGACGCTGAGAACTCAGCCGCCCACACGTAGGCAATGATTCGGCGCGTGTAGTCGTCATCGAGGTGCGTATCAAAGTCGAACGACACGCGGGTCTTCTGCGCGAGTCGAGCCAGGTAGCCTTCGGCACCGCTGCAGTACGTCGAATGAGCAATGCTCGCCCTCGACGCCACCTCGAGATCGTCGTCACTGGCGTTGAGCATCGACACGCCACGGTCGAAACTCCCGAAGACTTTCTCGCCGTCGACGTGTCGCACGACGGCGTACGCAGTCTCTCCGGAGAGACGATGGACCTGAGTGGTGTCGACGCCCTCGTCTTCCAGTGAGCGAAGCAGCAGGTCAGCTCGATCATCGTCGCCCACCGAGCCCACGTAGGCGCTCCGCATACCGGAACGCGCCACTCGCACCGCGACGTTCACCGCATTGCCACCGGGATACATCAGTCCAAGATCGACGAAACAATCAGTGATGTTGTCACCGATGGCCACCACATCAACCATCGAAGAGTCCATCAATACTCAATCTTCCACATATAGCGTCGGTCCTTCAAGGGGTGGCCACTCTGTGACTCGAAATGCTCGGCGAGACGGTTCAATAGCCCACTCCCCACCACCATGGTGGACACTACCGACCGATAGTCCGGCTCAATTCCCTGCAAAGTCAACTCGGCTGCATCCACGACCTTCAACCGACGAGTGTGCGAGGTGAGGAAGCTCTGCACTCGAAGCCCCATGGGCCGGGTCGAGTCCTCGCCTAAGAACAAGAGCACCGGCGTGTCGTCAACCACAACCTCGAAGGGACCGTGGAGAAACTCGCCAGAGCCAATGGCCGCCGAATTCTTCCACTGCATCTCTTGTAGGTAGCACATAGCAAACGTCTGAGCCGCGCCGTACAGAGGTCCCGAGCCAAGCACGTACACCATGGGATCGAGGCTGAACTCTTGGGCGATGTCAGCGAGCTGGTCGTCGACCTCTTGAATCGACTGGAGGAACACCTTGGGAGAGACTTCGAGCGCCGCTTGGACTCCATCGAACTCTGGCGCGACGTTCATGGCGCGAAGAATTGACCACCCAATGTGAGTCATGACCACTTGCTTTGCTTCCACTCCCTTGTGCAAGAAGAGCTTCTGGCATTCGCGGGCGACCACGCTCTCGGGGTCTTGGGTGATTCCGACAACGTGCGCACCGAGTTCGCGAGCCAATGCGGCGGCGCGGGCGGTCTCTTTCGTCGCTCCATTGCTACTGCTGATGATGACCAGCGAGTTCGCGCCGAACCCCGAGGGGCGGCGCAATATGAGCTCATCGGCATTGAACCGATAGACCGGCAGGATGCTGCGATCGAGGATGTTGTGCAGCGGATCGAAGGTGAATAGCGATCCTCCGCAGCCAATCAAGAAGATGTTTGACGGTCCCCGTGCGATGGCTTCAGCGAAATAATCGGCAATCTCTTGGAGTCCGAGGAGTGCCTGCTCAATGGGCACGAGGTAGTCAGCGGGAACTGAAACAAGCTCGTGTGGGGGTGTTTTCACGCTCATGGCCGAATGCTAGTGATCGTGAATTTCTATTACCATCGAAAGATGATGCGCGCGAACGTTTAGCAGATCTACATGTATCTCGATTTGGTGAAGTTGCGCTCCCTGGTGGAGCTTCGAAAACAGGGGACGATGAGCGCGGCCGCGGCGGCGCTCGGCTACACCACCGGTGCTATCTCCCAACAGATCGCCGCGCTGGAATCTCAGGTCGGCCGACCGCTCCTCATCCATACTGGTCGCCAAGTTGAGCTCACGGACGCAGGCATCGTGCTCGCTGCGCAAGCCGTGATCGTGCTTGACGCCGAACGTGCGGCCCACGAGGCGGTCGCCGCACTTAACGAGCACGCAGGAGGCGAGGTCCGCGTCGGCGTGTTCGGCACCGCCGCCGCGACGTTGCTGCCGTTGGCGCTGACACAGCTTCGGACCGATTATCCCCACATCGGGGTTCGATCGGTCGAGGTCGACGTTGACGCGGCGACTGCCGAGGTCGCGGCCCACACGGTCGATCTCGCCTTTGGTGTTGACTATCCGGACGCACCCATCCCTCGCGATCCGGGCGTCTCACTCCTCTCCTTGCGATCCGAGTCATTCAAGATCGCCACCAGCGAGAGCGTTACGGTCCCCGAAGAAACGGTGCCGCTGTCGTACTTCTCAGATAGCAGTTGGGTGCTCCCTCCCGCACGCACGCACTACGGCTTGGCGCTACGCATGGCCTGTCGGCGCGCAGGCTTTGAACCCCAGGTGATTCACGAAGTCACCGACACGGCGGCGACCATGGCGATGGTGGCCGCTGGTCTTGGCGTAGCGCCGGTAACCGACCTTATGATGCAGTTACGCTCACAGCAGTTGAGCACGCACACCCTAATGGAACCGGTGCAGCGCGTGATGGTGCTCGCGCTCCGGCATCATCCGGTCTTGCAACCCGCGCTCAGCGCCGTGATCGACGCCATCCAGCGATCCGTGTCAATCGATGAGAGCACGCACGTCTGACGTTCGGCGATTACGTGCGCGTCGTTGTCGGGTCAGTCAGCAGCCAATCGCGTAGCTCGTCGTCGTGCTCCCCCAACGCTGGCGGCGGCAATCGGTAGGTTGCGGGCGTCGCGCCAAGCGATATCGGATTGGAGATTTGCCGTGGTGCGTCGGCACCGTCTACTAGCCGCGAATACGCTGGCGAGAGTCCGAGCGACTCCGCCAAACGGAACGCCTCGTCAACGGTGTTGACTTTGCCGCTCGGTACACCAGTCTCAGCGAGCGCTTTCATCCAATACTCGACGGGTTGGCTAATGGTCCGTTCTTCAATTCTCTTGTGGAGCGCTTCCCTGTTCTTCACGCGTGCAGCGTTGGTCAAGTACTCAGGATCGTTATTGAGCTCTTGGAGATTGAGAACGTCGCACAAGGCGATGAACTGTCGATCATTGCCTACCGCAATGACGACATCTCCGTCTCTCGCCTTCACCGTCTCATACGGAGCAATGCTCGAATGTGCGTTTCCCTGAGCAACGGGGGTGACACCCGCCAGTAGATGAGCGGACGCTTGATTGACGAGCATGCCAAGCACCGAGTGCAGGAGATTCGTTTCAACCTTCTGTCCCCGTCCGCTCTCCGAGCGCTCGGTGACCGCTGCGAGTATGCCGATCACTGAATAGAGCGCAGTGACCACATCGGCCACGGCCACGCCGGTCTTCATTGGCTCTCCCTCGACGCCCGTGACGCTCATCAAACCTCCCAAGGCCTGGGCGAGGAAGTCATAGCCGGGCAGTTCGCGGCCGATCCCTCCTCCAAATCCGCTAATTGAGCAGTAAATCAAGCCTGGGTTGGACTCAACTAAGTCGTCATAGCCGAGTCCCCGTTTTGCCAAGGTGCCCGGTCGAAAGTTCTCTATCAGTACATCAGCCCGAAGTGCCAGCGTTTTCGCTAGCTCCAGCTCGCTCTCGTCATTCAGATCTAATCGGATGCTCCGCTTGTTTCTATTCACGGTCATGTAATAGGTGCTTTCACCATTCTCCATGAACGGTGGGCCCCAGGCGCGCGTGTCATCTCCCCTGTCCGGGCGCTCCACCTTGATCACCGTGGCGCCGAGGTCACCAAGCATCATGGCGGCCATTGGACCCGCAAGCACTCGAGAGAAGTCAGCCACGATCATCCCATTGAGCGCCGACCCGCGCGCCTCCGACCTCACGAGTTGGAATCCGTCATTTCGCGGAGCACCACACTCACCTTGGTCGTCGAGATCATATGACTCCTGAGATCAATGCGACCCGTCCGGCATCAAGCACTCGCACGTGTCGCGATCGAACACTGTATACGAAAGGCATTTCGATGAGTTAATCGGCTCGAGCGAATGGGCTCCTCGAAAGCGAGCAGACCTCAGCAAAACTTCAACCCATGGGCGAACTACACGAACTGCTGGTAGTAGATGCCGCGCGCTGCGGCAACCAGCCTCGCTCAACGGAGGGTCATCGTCACGCTCTCAATTGGCGCCGTGCTCCACGCGAGTCGTGGCAGGCTGACCGTCGTGAACTCGTGCGGCACGCCCTGACGCTTTAAGGGTCCGCGCCGCACTGACGTTGAGAGTCACTGGAGACCCGCCAAGTAGCCACCTATCCCTCCGTTACTCCTCCACCGACTCCATTTTCAACTCGGTGCGATCCCAGTTCGCGCCAAAATTCCTTCCCTCGTTCGGTAGCTCTCGAAGTTGGTCAAGGGACTATCTGCAAACTCGCTTCACGCTGCAGAAAAGTACCGACGATCTGAGATCTAATCCGCGTACTCCGGTTCGCCCAACTCAGCCCCCTCGAGCAGTCCGGGAGCCTCCCGAATGACGTCGGGCTTACGCTTCGCGAGCACCAGCGTGTAGATGATCCCCACCAGGATCAGTCCGATCGTGAGATACGGCAGCGTGTTGTAGGGCGAGGCCTGTCCTGGCTCGAGATCGCCGTACACGGGAATAGCGAGAATCGCAATACCGAAGACAGGCACGATGAGACGGGTAAAGGCTTTCTTTGCTCGATCGGCGCCGCCGAAGCGTACCCAGTGCACGACCAGGGCGGCGTTCGCCATGATGTACATGATGATCAGCCCGAGGATGCCGTAGGTGCTGAGGAAACCCGACGCTTCTCCAGGATTCGTGAACGCCGTGGACACGACGCCGATGACGATGCTCGGTACAACGAATGCGATGGCTGCTATTGCCGGTGTGTTGTAACGGCGAGATACCGAAGCGAAACCGCGGTTCCAGAGACCGCTACGCGCGCCGCCAAAGATGACTCTCGCCGTTTGCGTGTTGGCCGCCACGTACGAGGAGGTGACACTGGTAAGGAAGACCCAGGTGACGACCGGAGCCAGCACGGAGATGTACCTCTCCGCCGCCGCGTGGAAGGGGTTCGGATTCGCCGCCAACGCACCGACGTGTGCGGGACCGAAGGCGGTGACGAGCGCCCAGGAGCCGAGCACGTAGATGATGCCGCTCACGATGACAGTACTAATCACGGCGATCGGAACGTTCTTCTTGGGGTCGCGCGTCTCTTCCGCCAGCGGCGCGGCCGCCTCGAAGCCGCCAAAGGCCAGGATCGCCAACGAGAACGCGAGAAGAGTGCTCTTCGTCCCACCAGGCCACTTGAACGCCGTTGCCGATACGCCCTGGGGGCCGCCGTGCGAGAGGAACACGATACTCATCACCACGAGCAAGATCGCTTCGAAGATATAGAGGGCGTAGGAGATGCGAACGCCAAACTTGAGGCCCACGATCACCGGAATCGTGACCAGCGCGCCATAGATGATGGTCACGATCTGGGTGATGCCCCAGATGTGGGGATTGCCCAGAACATTCAAGACGATGTACTGTCCGACGAAGATGTAGATCCCCCCGAACGCGATGATGTAGCCAAGGATGGTGATCACGCCGACGCTGGTGGCGGTCTTGGCGCCGATCGACTTCGCAATGTACGTGAGGAAAGAACCCGAGCTCGGATACACCCCCGCGAACTGCGCAAGGGAGCTCGCCGTGGCCAGCACTCCAACCATTGAGATCAAAAAGATCAACGGCACCGACGCGCCCGCCAATGAGGCCATCACCCCTGTTGTAAAGAAGAGGTTGAACGCTGGTGCGACCTGCGCCAAACCAGGTATGAGAACTCCCCAGAGGCCGATTTGACCTCTGCCGAGCTCTGGTTGGTTGTTGGTTTCCATTACTTATCTCCCCCCTTGGAAGTCTGGATAAAGCTGATGAACTGCTCGTTGAACTCATTCGGGAACTCCCAGATGCAGCCGTGACCGCCCTTGGTAGTCAGAAAAATTGATCCCGCAATCAGTTCGTGCAAGGTCTTCGACAGGTGCACCGGAATCAAGATGTCCTCTTCGCCCGCCAGTACCAGCGTGGGCACCTGAATCTGATTGAGGCGCCTGGTCGTGTCGTGATGGCGAATGGAGTGGAGCTGCGCCAGATACGCCGGAATCGGCTGGTTCATGTAGTTCATGGCGGTCTCAAACTCACCGAGCTCTCCTTCACGCTCGTCGAAGAACCCTTGGGTGAATGCCCAGAGCGTGACGTCGCGCATGACCGCGGGAACACCCATGATCGGAGCCATGTCCCCCCAGAGCGAGAACATGCGAGAGCAGAACGGTCCGGGCGCGGCATACGTGCAAGCGAGGGTCACCGAGCGCAGATCGTCCGGATATGCGAGGGCGTACTCCTGAGCGATCATGCCGCCCATCGAAACGCCCATGAGGTGAAAATCCGCGAGCCCCAAGTGGTCGACCAGTGCCTTCGTGTCCTGCGCAAACAAGCTCGTCGTATAGGGTCCAGCGGGCTTTGCGCTGTCGCCGATGCCGCGATTGTCGAAACGAAGCACTCGATAGCCCGCTGCGAGGAGTGCGTCGACCTGATACACCCACGTGAGGAGATCGTCGGCCAAGCCGTTGATCAGCACCACCGTCTCGGGTCCCTCTCCTTCCAGCAGGTAATTGATGTCAATGTCGTTGACGTGGGCAAAAGGCATGAATCCTCCTACGCGGTTCGTGGCGGGTATTTGCGGGATTGCGAGGTGCTCTTTTTTTGGCGCGGAGCGCTCTCCTCGTCGAGCGTCGACATGAGGCGCTTCAACATGTCTTCGGTCAGCAGGAAGTGCTCTGCGGCGAGATGCGCAGCGAGTTCGGCGTCTCCTGCGATGACCGCCTCCGCGAGCTGCGGATGCTGCTGCAGCGCCCGCTTTCGAAGGAGGGGCGAATACGGTTCGATGCCGAACCCGAGGCTTACCTCCGTACGGATGCGATGGGTGAGCGCCTCGAGCATTGGATTATGTGTCGCACGATGGATCGCAACGTGAAGATTCCGATCGGCGACGCCCGACGAATGTCGGTCTTCGCCAGCGTCGGCGTAGGCCGCTACTGCACGACGAATATGCTCAATATCGCTCTCGTCACGACGCAACGCGGCAGTATGGGCCACCATGGATTCCACCAAAGACCGAACGTCCAACAGATCGTTAATCCGCTGACGCTCGGGCCCAAGCACGCGGCGCACTATGGCTTTCGTCTCGGTCGCCGTGTGGTTCTCAATGAAGGTGCCGCCGTTGCGACCGCGTTTAATGGAGACGTACCCCGACGCGGAAAGGCGCTGGAGGGCCTCTCGCACCACGCCGCGTCCGACGTTCAGCATCGTGGTGAGCTCTCGCTCGGAGGGAAGCTTCTGGCCCGGCACGAACTCCCCGAGGGCAATTGCGGTGACGAGACGATCGGCTAACCGTTCGCCCGCGTTCTGCATCGGTAATGGCCCGAGAAAACCCGAGATGATGTCGTCTGGATCGGGCGCGTCGTTACGCTCAGCCATCAGAGCTCCTCGCCAAAGTAAGTCGCGATGAATCGTGCGAGCGTGGCGGCGCCTTCTTGAATGGAGGCCAGCTCAACGCACTCATCCGAGCCGTGCATGTTCTTCACGACGGGACCGAAGCACAGCGCGGGCACACCGAGTTCATTGACGTAGTAACGCGCGTCAGTAGTGCTCCCGAGCACCTCGGCGCTGATGTCGCCGCGATGCACTTCGGCGTGAGCGTTCACCATCATCTCGACCAAGGGATGGTCTTCTGAGACGTAGTAGCCCTGGGCCTTGAACCCGTGATGCTCAACCTCAAATCTGGGGTTTCCCGCTGTTCGCGTCACGTCAATCACGAGCGCGCGTACGTCGTCAAGCACGTCGGCATCGCTCAGCTCGCTGGCGTGCCCGACTCGAACTTCTAGCTCCGCGGTGGCGGGGACGCTAGACGCCCACTCACCTAGCCGAATAACGCCAACGTTCACGTTGTATGGTCGGCCCACGGCATCAAATGGCGGTCGAACGTTCTTGTTGTATCGCCCTTCCAGGTCGCGGAACTCCTCCACGAGTCGGGCGACCACTTGGGCCGGTGACACCATCCGATCCGACGCCTCCGCATGGCCCCCTCCGAAATAGATCGTGACCTTGATCCAGGTAATGGCAACGCCCCCTAAGAGGATCTTGAGGTTGGTCGGCTCCGGCAGCACCACCGCATCTGCGGTAACGCCCGCCCGCACGGCAGCGAGGGTCCCGTTGCCGGTGCACTCCTCTTCGATGACCGAGAGAAAAGAAAGATTATGCTCCGCCAGTTCAAAGCCCAGGCGGCGAAGCGCGCGCATCGCCATCACGGCCATGGCAAATCCAGCCTTCATGTCCCCAGCTCCTCGCCCGTAGAGCCATCCGTCACGAATAACGGGTACGAAGGGATCACTTGACCACGTCGCTGGATTTGCCGGGACAACGTCAACATGACCATTCAAGAGGAGCGATCGACCCGAGGTCCGTGGCGATCGACCGAGGACGTCGAAGCGCCCTGCGTACGAGCCGTCTGGGACCCCCGCGAGCACGTCGCTCCCAATGGAGTCGGGAACCGCAAGACGCTCCATCGTAAATCCGAGGTCCGAGAGAACGGATTCGATCAGCTCCTGCGCCGACTGTTCATTCCCGCGTAGAGAAGGCTGAGATACCAGTGAAGAAAGAAATTCGAACGCCGATGGTGCTTCTGCGGAGACGGCATCAATGAGCGCGATGTTCGACATAGAAGGACCCCCCGCTCTCCCTTAAAAGTTCTAAATTCGGACCATATCACCTATAATGCAGTCGGCGCAAGGGAGGCAGTCAAGAAAATGAGGGCAGCGCACGTCACCGCGTTTTCGTAACGCAAGTCGCCGTGTCGATTTCGGCCTAGGTATGAAATGCGACAAGAGCCAACCAGGAATCGCCGCCGTTTCTGCCTCCAACACTGAATCGGGCGCGCACCACTGGCGTCTGATTCCTTCTCATGAGCGCCCCACTGCACATCCCACATGGAATCGGTTCGCAAGCGAACGCCCTAGACGTCAAGTGACGGCTTGACGCTCGACCGGGAGGAAGTCCGGAATGACGTCGATACTTTCGTCGAATCGCGAGGGGTCGTGCCTTGCTAGTTGAGCATCAGTACTGCAGCGGCGTTGTCGCCTAGCAAACCGTCAATCTTCGCGGTCGCGAGCAAGAGGCCGTCGGCGTCTTCGTTGACGGTGCGCAGCTTCTCGGCCAGTGCGACAGGGTCGTAGAGGAACCCGGGATAGTCGCTGCCAAAGAAGAGCTTCTCCAGCGGAACGAAGTAGTCCTCGAGCGAGCTCAGCCATCGATAGAGGTTCGGCCGGGACACCGTGGCCAGGTGGTAACTGAGGTCGGCGTAGAAGTTCGGGTGCTTCGTGAGCATGAACATGGCCTCATCGATCCAGGGAATGCCGCAGTGCGCCAGGATCACGACGAGGTCTCGGAATTCGCGTCCGACGTCGTCTAACAGCGCTGGCCGCCCGAGCGACAGGCGGGCATCGATTCGCGTCGAGCCTGCTTGATGGACCATGACGGGAATCCCGAGATCAGCTGCCTTGGCAAAAACGGGAAACGCGATCTCGCGATCGTCCGGTGACCAGTGCTGATACATCGGGTAGAGCTTCACGCCACTGAGCCCGAGCTCAGTGATGCTGCGCTCCAGCTCCGCGACGGCCCGATCCGGTCCCTGGTACATCGGGTTGACCGACGCGAACCCGACGAACCGATCGGGCGCCTGGCGAACGATATCTGCGATGTAGTCATTGCACTTGTCGGGGTGCGGCGGTCCAGTGACCTCCGTAAGGCCAACGTTGTCGACGGTCCCGATCAACTCACCGTCGAGGTACTGCGGCGACACCGACAGCAGGACGATCTTGTCGAATCCCTCGTGGTCCTTCAGGCTCTGTTCTGCACCGATCGTGGGCCAGCCGTCATCTGAGAACCCGCTCTCACGCCACTCCTCTACGGTTGGCATGCGGTGCGACGGCAGGTTGCCCTGGCTTCGACAGATGCACAGCGACCCCTCTCTGCCGTACGCGGCAGTGAACTGGGGATTCACCGACAGCGCGAGAATATGGCTGTGGACGTCAATCCGCATGGGACGTTATTCCCACACCACGACGTTGCGACCCGAGACCTGTCGTGCGCGCAGGCGATCAAGTGCGAGCTGGACGTCGCTCAAGGGATAGCGAGTGTCAATGACCGTCGTGAGTCGACCGTCAGCCGCGAGACGAACGGCCGCCTCTAGGTCACGCCGCGACGCCGCAACCGACGAAAGGAATCGAATCTCAGAGAGGATGAGCTCGATTGGGTGCACGGCAATCTCTTCTGTCGTGTAGCCAATCGAGACGAACGCGCCGTGTTTGCCGAGGCTGCGTATCCCCGCGAGCATCGACGCCGACGTCCCCACGAGCTCGATGAAGTGCGTCGCGCCAAGTCCCCCGGTCGCCTCCTTCACCTTCGCCGGAATGGCCTCGTAGCCCCCATCGTCGAGGACAATCGTGTGGAACGCTCCTGCGGCGGTCGCGAGCTTCGCCTTGTCCGCACTGTCGGCAATCGCGAGTACGCGAGCACCCGCAGCGTACGCAACCTGTATGGCCATGAGGCCAACGCCTCCCACGCCATTGACGACGACGGTGTCGCCAAGTCCGACGTTGCCGAGGCGAATGGCGTGCACCGCAGTCATGCCTCCACAGCTCAGAAGCGCCGCGTCGGCGAAGGACACCTGTTCGGGCAGCGGAATCAAGTTCTCGGCCGGCACTGCAATCAGGTCACGGAACGTGCCGTCGAGCGTGAAGCCGAGCTGTCCAACCGGGTCTATGCACACCTGCTCGTTGCCGCTGCGGCACCACTGGCACTTCCCACAGCCGATCATGTTGTAGACGGCAACGCGATCTCCGACGGAAACTCCCGAACCCGCAGGGGCGCTCACCACGACCCCGGCCGCCTCATGACCAAGCACAAAGGGCAGGTGCGGGGCTTCGATCATGCCGTCGAGGATGTGCAACTCGGTGCCACAGACACCTGCCGCCTTTGTCTGCACGACCGCCCAACCCTCCACCGACGCGTCGGGGAGGTCCCCCACGACGAACCGATCTGGTGCTTCGAGAAATGCCGCCTTCATGATGTCTCCATTCGTTGACTAGTTGCACTGCAGAAACGATGACGCGAGCGGGTATCTCTCATCGGCTGACCGTGATATCGGCGACGTCCAGCATTCTCGTGAACGCGGCGTTGGCTTCACGCAGCACCGTCGCTTCGTCGACGGTGAGCAGCGTGCGGCCTTCCATGACAACCTGACCATCGATGATGGTGGTGTCGACGCAGCTGCCGTTGGCGGCGAAGACCAAGTGGGAGGTGAGGTGATCGCGATTGCCTTTCACGAGCGGGGTGAACATCGCGCTCTTCAGCTCGACCAGGATGACGTCCGCTTTCTTGCCCGCGGCCAGCTCGCCGGTGTCGTGGTGCAGGGCCGCTGAACCGTTGCGGGTCGCCATGCGCAGCACGTCGGGGGCCTGCTGAAGGCTGGCGTCGACGCGCGAGGCGCGGTGGATCAGTGACGAGAACTTCATGACGCCAAACATGTCGTTGCCATTATTCGATTCCGCCGCGTCGTGCCCGAGTCCCACGTTGATCCCCGCCGCCAGCATCTCGGGCAGGCGGGCGATGCCGTTGCCGAGCTTGGCGTTGGAAGAGGGGTTGTGGGAGATCTGCGTCCCCGTTTCTTTCATGAGGTCGATCTCGTGGTCGGACAGCCACACGCAGTGGGCGGCCACGCAGTCCGGTCCCAAGATCCCGCAGTCGTAGGCGACTTCGGTCGGTCGACGACCGAAACGCTCGATGGAGTTGTCGACCTCGGTCTGGGACTCGTTCAGGTGGATGTGGATGCCCGTGCCGAGCTCGTCGGCGAGAGCTCGCGCGCCGCGCAGCAGCTCCTCTGAGGCGAGGGGCAGCCACTCGATCCCGACGTAGACCTCGATGCGACCGTTAGCCGCGCCGTGGTGCTCGCGGTGGGCCGTGCGAGCGTCCTCCAGTGTGTCCAGACCGTGCTCGTCATCGGCGATGTCGTTCGCGAGCACCGCGCGGATCCCGATCTCTTCGGCCGCTCGGCGCAGGGCGCCGAGCTTGCGATACATGTCGTTCACGGTCGTGACCCCGCCCTTGATCGACTCCAAGTAACTGGCGAGCGCCGCCCAGTAGGCGGCGTCGTCGTCGAGAGCGCGGATGATCGGATACCAGAAGTCGAACAGCGACTCCCACAGTGGCAGGTGGTCCGACCAGCCCTTGCCGATCGCGGTGTGAAAGTGCAGGTCGACGAGTCCGGGCAGCACCGCCTTGTCGGTCGCATCAATGACGCGCACCTCAGAAAGCTCGTGGCGACCTCGCACCTCCGAAGTCGTCCCGACGTCGACGATGCGGTCCCCTTCGATCAGCACCGCGCCATCTTCGATCAGTTCGTCGGCGTCATTCATCGTGAGCACCGAACCGTGTTCGATGAGCAACTGTGTCGTCATCCGTGCCCCCCGCTTGCCTTCCGCACGTCAGCTCGCCGGCACTTCCATGCGCTCAAGGATTCTCGTGAACGCGGCGTTGGCTTCACGCAGCACCGTCGCTTCGTCGACGGTGAGCAGCGTGCGGCCTTCCATGACAACCTGACCATCGATGATGGTGGTGTCGACGCAGCTGCCGTTGGCGGCGAAGACCAAGTGGGAGGTGAGGTGATCGCGATTGCCTTTCACGAGCGGGGTGAACATCGCGCTCTTCAGCTCGACCAGGATGACGTCCGCTTTCTTGCCCGCGGCCAGCTCGCCGGTGTCGTGGTGCAGGGCCGCTGAACCGTTGCGGGTCGCCATGCGCAGCACGTCGGGGGCCTGCTGAAGGCTGGCGTCGACGCGCGAGGCGCGGTGGATCAGTGACGAGAACTTCATAACCTCAAAGAGGTCACGAGAGTTGTTGCACTCCGCCGCGTCGTGCCCGAGTCCCACGTTGATCCCCGCCGCCAGCATCTCGGGCAGGCGGGCGATGCCGTTGCCGAGCTTGGCGTTGGAAGAGGGGTTGTGGGAGATCTGCGTCCCCGTTTCTTTCATGAGGTCGATCTCGTGGTCGGACAGCCACACGCAGTGGGCGGCCACGCAGTCCGGTCCCAGGATCCCGCAGTCGTAGGCGACTTCGGTCGGTCGACGACCGAAACGCTCGATGGAGTTGTCGACCTCGGTCTGGGACTCGTTCAGGTGGATGTGGATGCCCGTGCCGAGCTCGTCGGCGAGAGCTCGCGCGCCGCGCAGCAGCTCCTCTGAGGCGAGGGGCAGCCACTCGATCCCGACGTAGACCTCGATGCGACCGTTAGCCGCGCCGTGGTGCTCGCGGTGGGCCGTGCGAGCGTCCTCCAGTGTGTCCAGACCGTGCTCGTCATCGGCGATGTCGTTCGCGAGCACCGCGCGGATCCCGATCTCTTCGGCCGCTCGGCGCAGGGCGCCGAGCTTGCGATACATGTCGTTCACGGTCGTGACCCCGCCCTTGATCGACTCCAAGTAACTGGCGAGCGCCGCCCAGTAGGCGGCGTCGTCGTCGAGAGCGCGGATGATCGGATACCAACAGGTGTCGAGGTATTCCCACAGTGGCAGGTCGTCCGACCAGCCCTTGCCGATCGCGGTGTGAAAGTGCAAGTCGACGAGTCCGGGCAGCACCGCCTTGTCGGTCGCATCAATGACGCGCACCTCAGAAAGCTCGTGGCGACCTCGCACCTCCGAAGTCGTCCCGACGTCGACGATGCGGTCCCCTTCCATCAGCACCGCGCCATCTTCGATCAGTTCGTCGGCGTCATTCATCGTGAGCACCGAACCGTGTTCGATGAGCAACTGTGTCGTCACGAGTTCCCCTCCATAACTTCCCTTAGATTCCAACCGACTGGCCCGAGCCGACCGGGCGAGCGTCGAGATTCACCCACACGGACTTTGCGACGAGATACGGCGTCAGCGCCGCGTGCCCCAGTTCGCGCCCGCCCCCCGAATGCTTACGCCCGCCAAACGGCACCGTGACGTCGAACATGCCGTAGGTGTTTATCCACGCCGTGCCGACCTCCAAGCGCGAGGCGAGGGCCATCGCCTTCGCCGTGTCGCTCGTCCAGATGCCTGCCGCGATGCCGTACTGCACGCCGTTAGCAAGCTTGACCAGCTCCTCTTCGTCCTCCCACGTGACGACCGAGAGCACTGGTCCAAAGATCTCCTCCTGGGCGACGCGCATGTCGTTGCGCACTCCCGTCAACACCGTGGGGCTCGCAAAGTACCCGCCCGGCAGTCCTTCGACGTTGGCTTTGGTGCCGCCCGTCGCGAGGACCGCGCCGTCAGAGACCGCCTCCTCAACGAAGCCCAAGACCCGCTCGCGGTGCGCCGCCGAGATGAGCGGACCCATGTTCGTGTCGGGCTGAAATCCCTCGCCGAGTCGAATGGACCGCGCCCGCTCGACGACCGCGTCGACGAGCTGGTCAGCGATCGAGGCGTGCACGAGTAGTCGGGAGCCGGCGACGCAAGCCTGGCCCTGATTGGTAAGAAGACGCCGCCAAACACGCCGCCTATCGCGGCTCCCAAGTCGGCGTCGGGAAAGACGATGTTGGGCCTCTGGTCCCCGAGCTCCAAGCTCACGGGCTTCAAGTCGTCCGCCGCCGCCTTCAAGATGAGTCGACCGGTCTCGGTCTGACCGGTGAAGGCCCGATTTTTAGTCGACCCCTTCGTGTCGAACGACAAAAGGTCACCGACGTCGGGACCGCCGATGACGACATTGACGACACCCTTCGCGAACCGCCCGCTCAATCAGTTCCATGAGTCGAAGCGTGGAGAGCGGGGCGAGCTCGGAAGGTTTGAGCACGACGGTGCACCCCGCCGCGAGCGAAGGGCCGAGCTTGTAGGCGGTCTCGAGCAGGGGGAAGTTCCACGGCGTCAACGCGGCGACCACACCGATCGGCTCTTGGTGCACCAGCGAGAGCATGCCCGGCACCGAGTTCGAGGTGATGGCTCCTTCGAGCGTCGACGCGCAGCCCGCGTAGTAGCGAAAGATCTCTGCCGCGAGGGCCACGTCGACCGCGACCGCTTCACCGAGCGGCTTGCCGTTGTCCAGCACTTCGATGGCGGCGAGCTCGGCCGCGTTCTCGTCGATCAAGGCAGAAAGGGCCCAGAGCAGCTTGGCGCGTTGTGAACCCGATAGCTTTCGATACCCTCTGAAGGCGGGCGCGCGGCAACGACGGCGGCGTCGACGTCACCGCGGCCCGCAAGGGGTACCTCGGTGAGCGTGTCGCCCGTCGCCGGGTTCTTCACCTCGATGTTGTTGCCGGTCTCCACACGTTCGCCGCCAATAAAGAGGTGGTGCGGGCCCTCCACAAATGCTCGGGCGCCCTTTGGAGCTAGTTCACTCACCGTCGACTTCGCCATTACCTCTTCCTTTCATCATCGATCATGGATCTCACGCTTCATCGAGTCCGGCGCCCGCGACCGTGCTGTCGCGGCCCCGAGAATAGGCCATCTGCCAGAACGCCAATTCAAAACGAGACGACCAGTCGAAGGCTGACGCCAACTGCTCCGCATCACGACCCTCTTCGTGCGCCAATCGATCAAGCAGCGCCACCGAGTCACCGACAAGCGCGTCGTAGGCAGGATTCGCAAACAGCGCAATCCACCCGGCGTAATTCGTCGTCGGGCACCGTACCGGGCGAGACCGCTTGCGATCTCGCCGTAGCTCACTGGCACGGCAGGATCGCGGCGAGGCCGGTCGCCGGGGAACCCTGAGACGTCTCGTTGAGCAGGTGGCGGGTATAGGCGTAGTTCACGGGTGTCATCGCGCTCAGCGAATTCAAACGGGGCTCTCCGCCGAGGCGAGCCAGGAATCGATGGTTCGCCGGGATCTCGTTTTCGACGATCTGTTGAAGAAACCTGCCGAGCACCCTCAGCGCGTCGACGTCAGGGGCCTTCGCCGCGATAAACGATATTGCGTGGGCGTAGTCCTCCAAGTACATGATGTTCTGCTCGAAATAGAAGCGGAAGGTTTCATGTGGGAGTGTGCCACAGCCGATCTCAGCGATCATCGGATGCTGGTGCGCTGCATCCCACACTGAGCGGCCTCGGTCGTGCAGTTGTGTCGCGACTCCGTCCATTCTCGAGGTCGTCACGAGTGGTCCTCCACGAACTCCACGAGCATGCCGCCAAATGCGCGCGGATGTGCGAAGGCGACCAGCGTGTTCGCTCCCCCGGCCCGCGGCACCCGATCCACCATCTCCACCCCTCGGGCGCTCAAGTCGGTCGTTATCGCCGCGACGTCATCAACCCGCAACGCCACGTGATGCAGCCCCGGTCCACGTCGCTCGAGATAGGAGGCGACGACGCCCGGGCCTGTCGCTGCCAAGAGCTGAAGAGCGCTGTCGCCAACCGGAAACATCTCTTCACGAAACCCGTCCGCCGTCTCGGCGTGCTCGCAGGCGAGTCCGAGGAGCGTCGAGAGCGCGTGGCCAGGTCCCTCGTCGGCGAGGGCGAACGCCACGTGGTGAATCCCAAGGCTCTTCCATGGGCGATCGCTGGCGAGGGTGCCGCCATCCGACGAGGATGCGATGCTCACGGGACGGGCACCGCCTCGTTCCAGCTGTCCACGAACGCGCGAACCGTATCCATCCGATTGGGTCCGAGTGGGAAGACCTGCACGGAGTCGGCTCCCGCGCGCAGGGCCGTTTGAATCTGGGCCGCCGCCTGAGCCCGGCCTCCGCTCAAGGCGACCCGACGCACGAAGCTGTCGGGAAGCAGGCTGGCGGCGCGCCCCGCTTCTTGAAACTCTCCGCCGCTGTAGTTCGCGCGCACGGCTTCGACCGTCTCGGGATCGAGTCCCGCGAGCTCGCACACGTACGGTGCCGTTTGGGGAAACCACGAGGCAATCGTTCGCGCGGGGCCCATCGACGCCTCGGGGTTCTCGTCGTTGATGGCCCCGTAGGCGCAGACGGCGACATGGGGCATCTCGCGACCAGCGTCGTCGGCACCCTTTCGCACACACGAGACCGCCCACTCGATCGCTTCGTGGAAGAGGCCGACCATGACGAGCACTCCGTCGGCGACACGCCCCGCGAGTTCAAAAGTCTTGGGCCCGCTCGCCGAAATGTAGATCGGGATGTCGCTGCGGGCGGGGATGCGCATGTGCGCACCATCGAGCCGATAGCTGCGCGCCTCACGGTCGACCGTCTCCCCGCTCCAGAGTCTGCGCATATCTTCGATCGTCGCATCGAGGTCCGAGAGGAAGCTCGGTCTGTAGCCGAGCGCCAGAAGCGGACGGTCACCGACGCCGATGCCCAGCAGCATGCGACCATCGGAGATCTCGTCGATGGTTGCCGCGGCGGAGGCCGTGATCGCGGGATGGCGCGTCAGCGGATTCGTCACTGCCGTGCCGAGCGAGAGCGAGCGAGTGTTGGTCGAGGCGAGTGTCAGATATGAATACGCGTTTCGGGCGTGCAAGGACGAGTCGGTGCACCACAGATTGGCATAGCCCAACGACTCGATCTCGCGCACCATCGAGACAAAGTCCGTCGGCGTGTCAACGGGTTGGAGGATCACGCCTCGAGTTGCCAATGTTTCGGGGCTAGTCATCACTCTCCATCTCACTTGCAAAGCCAATCACGGTATCGGCCAGGACACGGAGTCCCGTGGCGATCGACGTGAGGTCGATCCATTCACCGGACGTGTGCTCACCCGCACCGTAGGTGATGCCCAGCGCCACCGCGGGTAGCCGCGAGGTGGGCAGCGTTCGCGTCGGTACTCGACGCGATGATCTCTGCCGTCACGCCATGACGTTCTAAGGACGCTCTCGCAACACGAACGAGCGGGTGGTGCGCATCAATCGAGCCCGCGGGACGCCGGCCAATCTCATTGATCACGACCTCGACACCGTCCACTTGGGGAGCCATGACGAGCTCGCGACACTCGGCTTCAAGCCGTTCCAGTCCTGCGGGATCGGCAGCTCGCATATCTACGACGAAGCGGGCTCGTAGGGCTCGCGCGTTGACCGCCTCCCCGCCACTGAAAGTGCCGACGTTGACCGATCGCTGGCCAGCCTCGACGATGACGTCGCCGAGCGAAGCCACTATCCGCGCCGCCACATCAACCGCACTCGGAGCCGAAGCGGCCTCCCACGCGTGACCGCCAGGACCAGTGACGTCCACGTTCCACCGAACCGATCCGACGGCAATGGCACCGATCCGTCCGAGATAGTTTCCTTCAAGCGCGATAAACGCATCGATCGACGTCGGCGCGTTCTCGAGGGCCCAATTCGCGCCGCGCAAGTTTCCAAGTCCTTCCTCGCCCACGGTCGCAATGAGCCAGACCGGGCGTCGGAGTTGTGAGTCAACGAGCATCTGCCCGAGAACCGAGAGCGCCGCGACCGCCACGGAGTCGTCAGCGACACCGGGTCCGCTGAGTCGGGTGCCGTCCCGGTGTGCCCCGTGCGCCACCTCACGAGAAAAGACCGTGTCCAAATGCGCGCCCACGAGGAGTGCGGGACCGTCGCCGACGACAGCACAGCCCCACAGGTTGCCGACCTCGTCGAGAAAGATGTCCTTCACGTCATCGTCGTTCCACCAGCGCTTTGCGCATCGGGCGCGATCGAGCTCCTCCCCTGTGGGGGCTGGAATCTCGCTCAATTCGATGGTGCGCTGGATCACCATGTCGGCGCGGCGCTGCACGTCATCTACATCAAAGCCAGTCTTGAGGCCGGTCATGGGCGCACCCCTACAACGCCGCGCGCCAGCAGGTCCTCGATGGCTTCGCTGGTTACGCCAAGTTCCCTGAGCACTTCGACCGTGTCGGCACCAAGCTCGGGAGAGGGTCCGGGAGGTTTCAGCGGACCGTGATCGAACCGAATGGGTGCGCCAAGTGCGCGGTACGCGCCTGCGTGCGGATAGTCAAAGGTTTGGATGATGTTGAGCGCCTTGGTCTGCGCTCCGTCCAGCACGTGGTCGACGCTTCGGATTTCGGTGGCCGGTACGCCGGCGCCGGCAAAGCGCTCCAACCAGGTGGCCGTCGACTCAGTCACGAGCGTCGCTTCCAGTTCGGCGGTCAGCTCGTCACGGTGATGCACCCGAGTCGCGTTGTCCTTGAATCGCTCGTCATCGACGAGCTCTTGTCGCGCGAGTACAGAGCACGCGCGTTGCCACAGATCCTCCGAGCCCGCCCCCGCCAGCACGATCCACCCATCGGACGTTCGAAACTTGCCGTAGGGCGCGAAGGTCGGCGAGTGCGTGCCGAGAAGGCCCGGCACCGAATGGCTGGCAAAATACTCGGCTGCCACGGTCGAGAGGCTGGCCAGCGCGAACTCGAAGAGCGACGTGTTCACGAGTCGTCCTCTGCCGGTTTTCAGCCGCTCGAGGTGAGCGGCCAGCAGACCAACGACGCACCCGAGACCCGAGCCAATGTCGAGCACTGGTGCGCCGATCTTGACCGGACCGGCCTGCTCATCGCCCGTGATGCTCATCAATCCACTCTCCGCCTGAAGGATGAGGTCGAAGCCGCCGCGATCGGCGTCGGGTCCCACGTCGCCGTAACCAGAGATCGATCCATAGACGATGGCGGGGTGTCGCTCGTGCACGGACTCGTAGTCGAGCCCGTATCTCCCAAGGCTCCCCGGTCGAGAGTTCTCGACGACGAAGTCGCTCGTCCCGAGCAGCTGTTCGACGATCGCTCGGCCTTCGGTAGAGCGAAAGTCAACGTGGAGACTGCGCTTTCCGGTGTTGAGCGACAAGAACAAAGGAGTCTCTTCTTCGAGCGAGTGCGACCCCAGCGTTCGATAGGGGTCACCATCTCCGGTTTCGATCTTGATCACGTCCGCGCCGAGCTCGGCGAGGATCATGGTCGCGTAGGACCCTGATACGAAGCGCGTCAGATCGAGGACGCGCAGTCCTGCAAGGGGTGCCGCTACCACAGGCTCGGCTCTCGAAACTCGCCGAACTCGGCCCGAAAGACGTCAGACATCTCGCCGAGTGTCGCACCGGCCCGCGCGGCCAGGATGAGCGCCGGCATCACGTTGGACCCCGCAATCACGTCTCTGCGAAGCGTTGCGAGCGCGGCTTCCGTGGCTCGAGCGTCACGCGCGGCAACCCGCTCGGCCGTCCTCGCAATCTGGCGCTCCGCGGACGTGGGATCACCAGAGAAAAGGGGCGGCTCCTGGCCCTCGCCGTCGTCCACGTAGACGTTGACCCCCACCTTTGGTCTCTTTCCCGACATCACGTCGAGTTCGTAGCGGTAGGCGGACTCGGCGATCAGTCGCTGGGAGAGTCCGGCCTCGATCCACGGGCGGCGCCGCCCTCCTCCTCGATGGTCGCCATCAGTTCACGGGCGGCCGCCTCGACTCGGTCGGTGAGGTTCTCCACGAAGTAAGAGCCCGCCAGTGGATCTGCCGTGCGGGCCACTCCCGTTTCGAGAGCGATGATCTGTTGCGTGCGCAGCGAGAGGGTGACGGCCTCTTCGCTCGGAATCTCGAAGGCCTCGTCGTAGCCCATGACGTGAATGGACTGGGCGCCGCCCAGGACGGCGCCGAGGCACTGAATGGTGGAACGAATCAGATTGTTGAGCGGCTGTTGGGCGGTCAGCGTTGCACCGGAGTTTCCCGAGAAGAATCGTAACCGTCCCGACATGGGATCCTTTGCGTGATACCGGTCCGTTGCAATCGAGTACCAGATGCGCCGGGCGGCACGAAGCTTCGCAACCTCCTCGAAGAGGTCGAGCGTGGTCGCGAAGTGGAACGAGAGACGTGGCGCGAAGGAGTCGAAGTCGAGCCCGCGCTTGATCAGCACGTCGGAGTACGCAATCGCGTTGGACATCGTGAGGCCGAGCTCTTGGATGGCGTCACAGCCCGCCTCGCGCGCGTGGTAGCCGGTGATCGATATCGGGTTGAAACGCGGCAGTTGTTCCGAGGCAAATTCGATCACGTCCCCCGTGAGCCGCAGTGAGGGATCGGGTGGGTAGATGAAGGTCTTGCGGGCGAGAAACTCCTTCAAGATGTCGTTCTGCAACGTGCCGCTCAGCTTCTCGTAGCTCACGCCCTGGCGTTCGGCGGCGACCAGGTACGTCGCGAGGATGATCGGCGCGGTCGCGTTGATCGTGAAGTTGACTGAGACGGAATCGAGCGGGAGTCCTTCGAAGAGCGCGACCATATCTTCGGCCGTGTCGATCGCGACGCCGACGCGCCCCACTTCGGGCACCGCCAGTGGGTGTCCCGAGTCGAAGCCCAGTTGGGTTGGCAGGTCGAAGGCCACCGACAGCGCCGTCTGTCCTTGAGACAAAAGATAGTGAAAGCGCTGATTCGTCTCTTCGGCCGAACCGAAGCCCGCGAACTGACGCATCGTCCAGAGCTGTCCGCGATACATCGATGGATAGGGGCCACGCGTGAAGGGAGCCTCGCCGGGAAGACCCAGTCGTTGTGCCAATCCCTCGGTTCCCCCCGCGACATCGTCGGCCGCGTAAAGCGCCTTTACCTCTAGGCCCGAGTCAGTCTCGGTCGTCGGTGCGAGCCGCACTTTCGCTTGACCCTCGTTCCCTCGCTCGCCGCTCACCGCGCAGTCGCCAGTTCCATAACCGAGTCCACGAGTTCGTGGATGTCACTACCGACCGGGAACACCCGCGCGATGCCCGCCCCCAGCAGCGCGGCAACGTCGTGCTCATTGATCGTCCCACCAACCACTATCGGCACGTCTTCGCAGTCCATCTCGAGGCGTTCGGCGACGATCTGATCACACAGCGCCAGATGCGCTCCCGACAGCACAGATAGGCCGATGACGTCTGCGCCCTCGTCGCGCGCCGCGCAGACGATCTCGTGAGGCGTGCGGCGAAGCCCGAGGTAGATGACCTCAGCTCCTGCATCGCGCAAGGCCATGCCAATCACTTTGATGCCCCGATCGTGACCGTCCAAGCCCGGCTTGGCCAGGAGTACCCGCACCGGCACCTTCGCCCCCGTCGCCGTGTTGGTGGAGATCACGACTACGCAGCACCCTCGTCGCCCAGTGCCAAGGCAGCGTAGGCGGCGTACACCTTGGTGGCTTCAACAATGTCCTCAACCGTCAAGTGTTCGTCGGACAGTAGACCGGCGGGCCTCCCGGGCCGAAGATGACAGTGGGAATCTGCGCGCCAAAGCTCGCCGTGTCGCCAAGCCAGTTCTCGGTGACGAGTGCGGGCGTGCCACCGCGCACCGCTTCGACTGCTTCGACGATGAGGCGAACGACCTCGCTGCCGGGTTCGGCCAAGTAGCCGGATTTGACGTCGGCCAACTCGACCGACGCCACGAATCGAGGATCAAGTTCGCGCGCTTCACGCAGACAGCGATCAATCTCTTCGCGAACCTCTTCGACGCTCACGCCGGGCTGGGGACGACAGTCCACCCTGATCACACATTCGTCGGGAATCATCGAAGGGCCGCCGGGAGCAAGACCTCCGTAGATGCGACCGGGCACGACGTACGTCTCCCCGCCAAAGAGCTCGACGACCCACTCCGGCAGGTTCGGCTCGAGGTGCGACCGATCCAGCGTGAGCACTGCCTGGGCCGCGAGAACATTGGCGTTGATTGCGTCGTGCTTGTGGCAGGTGTGGGCTGACCTTCCGAGTGTGGTGACATCGAAGTAGTAGCGACCTCGGTGCCCTAGGCAGACTTCGTTGTCCGTTAATTCGCCGAGCACGCACAGGTCCGCCCCGTACTCCTTGAAATACTCAATTGATCCGAGCTGGTCTCCCATGTGGTCAGCGACCGCCACCATCGCCAACGTGCCTCCGGTCAAACCGCTGCGGGCTGCGGCTTCGATGGCCACGATCTGACACACCAACGCAGCCTTCATGTCCATGACGCCGTGGCCGTAGACGGCTCCGTCGATCAGATCCCCCGAGAAGGGCGTCGAAATCTGCCAGCCGTGAGAGACGGGTTTCGTGTCCATGTGCCCCGTCATGACCACCCGACGACCCTCGCCTAGGCGCACCTCACCGATGGCGTTAGGTCGCCCGAGAAGCACGGGTTGGAGGCGAACGTCCTGGAAACCAGACTCGGATTCAGACATGACCGACGCCAGGTATTCCGCCAGCGCGCCCTCCTCGCCAAGCACGCTCGGGATTCGACACACTTCTCGGACGAGCTGAACGACCCTGTCGGTGTCTACGTGGTCCAACACCGCCCGCACCGTGTCGCTCATGTCCCTTGTGCTCACGGTTACTCCCTTTTCGCTACACGCGCCTCGACCGGGTACAGGTCACTCCCGCACCCGAACGGAAAGTTATCAGATCTGATATCTGAAATTCAAACACTTAGACCGTGCGTCGATCAAATTAACGAGGTTGCTGAGAAAACCAAGGTTTAAGCGGAATAGAAGGTTGACCTTGCCGCAAAAACGTGCTAATCAGTCAGGAGCAGACATCCGATCGGATATCTGAAAATCGATTCATGAGCAAACGGGGGGACGATGCCTGAGTCTTACATCTACGAGGGAAACAAGCCGAAGAGCCAAGGCGACATCACGCTTGAGACCCAAGGCATGGCGCCCATTCCCGAGTCCGAACGATACGGCGCATCGTGGCGGAACTTCACGGTGTGGTTTTCCTCGAACCTCCAGATGTCGGGCGTGTTCACCGGCACCCTAGCGATTACTCTCGGCCTCGGCTTCTTGGCCGGTTTCATTGCCATCGTGATCGGCATCGTGCTTGGCGCGTTGCCCGTAGCGTACCTCACGACATGGGGACCAAAAAACCGGGGATGGGGCAGCTACCCTTCGCCCGGCTCCCCTTCGGCAAAACGATCTCGCTTCCAGCGGCGGTCCAGTGGCTCTCGACGCTTGCCTGGGACAGCCTCGTTGGTATCTTCGGAGGCCAGGCCGCGCAGTCACTCTTCCACATTCCCTTTTACTTGGGTGTCATCATTGTCCTTGCGATTGAAGGCGCAGTCGCGTTCTTCGGCTACGAGTTCATTCACCAGTTGCAGAAGTGGGCGTCGCTCGTTCTCGCCCTCTTGTTCATCCTGCTGTCGTGGAAGATCCTTGAACACGGAACGTTCGCCTCTCACAACATGGTCCACGGTGGGGCCGCAGTGGGGACATTCATACTCATGACGACGATCGCGTTCAGCGGGAGCTTCAGCTGGGCCAGCTACGCCGCCGACTACAGCCGCTACCAGCACAAGGACACGGATCCGAAGCCGATAGCCATATGGACGCTGCTCTCTTTGTCAGTGTCATACATTTGGACTTACACCATCGGCGCGGCGGGGGCCAAGCTCCTGACCAATCAAACTGCGTCGGGAGTGCGCACCTTGGTCGGTGGCGGATTCGTTGGCGTGCTGGCGCTGCTCGCCATCGTCGTAGGAACTATTGCGTCCAACTCGATGAACGACTACTCGGGTTCACTCGCCCTTCAGTCCGGCGGCATCAGAATTCGCCGGCAGTGGAGCGCCTTGATAGGAACAGTGTTCGCCTTCTTTCTCATTCTTTGGCTCAATCATGGCGACACCTCAGCCAAATTTGAAAACGTCTTGCTCTTCGCTTCGTACTGGATCGCCCCCTTCCTCGCAGTCATCCTTATCGACTGGATTCACGTGCGGTCGTCATTGAGTGAGCAGCGCCTGCGGGCACTTATGGACTTCTCCCGACTGGCTACTGGCTGGTCTGCCGCGGTGGCATTGGTCGTGGGATTCCTCGCCATGATTCCCTTCATGGACACCAACCTGGTGTACGGAGCACTTTCCAAAAAACTTGACGGTGCCGATATCTCCTTCTACGTTGGCTTCGTGGTGGCGGGCATCGTCTATGCAATCTTGCGCAGGGTGGAAAAGCCAACCGCACCGGTCGTTGAGACGTCGGACACGCTGGTGTCATGACCGATGCGCCACGCGGCGGTACCGAACGACCGTCAGAAGGGCACACAAGAGCGCTACCGGTCGACTTGCTCATTGGGGGCGGCTGGGTGCTCACGGTCGATGACGATCGACGGATATTCCGACACGGTGCCGTGGCGATAGGTGACGGCGTGATCGTGGACGTCGGTCCAGATCGCGAGTTGCGACAGAAGTACCGCCCCATCACATCAATCGATTCGAGCGAGATGGTGGTCATGCCCGGACTCATCAATGGGCACCGCCACCTGTTGTCCACTCCCAAGGGCGCCCAGCCCGATGGGAAGACGACGCTGGAGAATCTGCGCGACTTTGTCTACCCGACCTTCGCCTCGCTCACTGAAAAAGAGATGCAGGCCTACACGATGCACCACACCGCCGAAATGATTCGGTTTGGCACCACGACCTTCGAGGAGCCCGGCTGCGTGCACCTTGAGGCCGTGCTCGAGTCGCTCGCGCGTTCAGGCATGCGTTGTCGCGTGGGGCCGTGGACGTGGGATCAAGGGGGCGTCGCAGGCGCCAACTGCCCTGACTGGTACCGCATCACTACCGATCAGGCGGTCGCCCGCCTCGAGGACGGTCTCGCGACCGTCCGCAAGTTCGCACACCCACTCATCTACGACGCGGTGACCATCGAAGGCGTCGGCACCTGCTCGAACGAACTGAACGCCGCGGCGGCGCAACTCGCACGTGACGCCGATTCTCTCTTCGTCCTTCACAAGGCGTCGAGCGAGCAGGAGGTCGCACTTGAAGTCGAGGCATTCGGCCGTCGGCCGGTCGAAAACATGCACGCGCTCGGTGCACTCAACGAATACGTGTTCATGAATCACGTCACGTCCTTAGACATGAAAGAAGTCGACATGATCGCTGAGACCGGCGCTCGTGTCGGACAGAATCCGAGCACGGCTCTGAAACTCTCGAAGGGCACCACCGTGACCGGAAAGTGGCCTGAACTGCTCCAGGCCGGCGTGCCCATCGCGCTGGGTACGGACGCGGAGAATGCCTCCAACCACGCCGACCTCTGCCGAGCGATGTTTCTTGCTGCGCTGTTGCCGCGCGACGCCCGACGCGACCCTGAAGCCGTCACCGCGGAGCAGGCGATCGAGATGGCCACTGTTTCCGGCGCTACGGCACTACGGCTCGACCACCTGGTCGGCAGCCTCAGCGTGGGCAAGCAGGCCGACGTAACCGCTTTTGCCACGAGCGACTTCGACTGGCGTCCTCTCCACAATCCAGTGTCCAGCCTCGTCTACGGCGCTACGGGATACTCGGTGGACACGGTCGTCATCGCAGGCCAAGTCGTGTTGCGCGGGGGCACCCACACACTTGTCGACATCGAAGAAGTGCACGCTCGAGTGCGCGAAGTGGACGCGCGCATCCTTCGGGACCTCGATCTGAACCCCGTCAGTCGCTCATGGGCGATCGTCGATTAACCGCCCTGGGCTGCTCGGGGCATCGGCCCGCCGCGTCCGCGGCATATCGAGCCGCCCGTGCCCTAGAGTATCCAAAGCCCGTAAGTCAGATATCGATGAAAGGGCCGCAACTTTGACTTCGACCGAAAACATCGAACTTATCCTCAAGCCCTCCATCGGAGCGGGCGGTGGACGCCAGAAGTTGACCGACTGGGCCTACGGTGAACTCAAAGCCGCCATCCTCGACCTGCGCCTTGCGCCAGGACAGGCGCTACGCGAGAACGCGATCGCCGAGAGTCTTGGAATCTCCAAGACGCCGGTGCGTGAGGCGCTCGCGTGGCTCGAGCGTGATGGGCTCGTCGTGACCGAAGTCTTCAAGGGAGCCGTCGTGTCGACGTATCTGCGCGAAGATCTCGAAGAACTGTACGAGTTACGCGAGCTGCTGGAAGTCGCTGCCGCGCGCGCTGCAGCGACCAGCCTCACCGACGTCATTTCTCGTGAGCTCCAGCGGATCGCAACGGACTCGCGTAGGGAAGCACGACTAGGCCACTCGCGCCGCCTAGCTATTTTTGTGAGCGAGTTCGACCACGTGCTTTTCGATAACGTCGCCAACTCTCGACTGCGGGGCCTCATAGCGAACCTTCGAGACCACCTGACGAGAGTCGGTCACCTCACGGTCGCAATACCCGGACGCCTCGAAAAGTCAGTCGAGGAGCACGACCGGATTATCAGCGCGATCGTCTGCCGCGACCCAGATCTCGCCGAGACCACAATGCGCGAACACATTGCGAGCGTCAAAGCCGATCAACTGGCCCAGCTTGAAGCCGTCGACAGCCCTTTGCTCAACGAGGACTGAGGATCTTCGAGACATCACGTCGTCGCGCCCACGCGATTCCGTCCCGCGCGTGCGGCATCACGGGCGCGATACATTTAGCGCCCTTACTGGAAGCGGGTGGCATGGAACGAGAGTCGGCATGACCGAGCAGCTGAATGGGGCAACGCGACTGTTCCCCATCATCGGAGACCCGATC
The DNA here is from genome assembly GCA_963848345.1 of uncultured Acidimicrobiaceae bacterium. GTDB lineage: Bacteria > Actinomycetota > Acidimicrobiia > Acidimicrobiales > RAAP-2 > RAAP-2. Next base: position 89,106 of record CAWKDF010000004.1, read on the forward strand.
GTCTACGCCGAGTCTCCGATGCGCTTGACCCGCAGCTTTCAAGAGCGGAACCATAACGAGCGTGTATCCCAATGCACGTGACCGCCGAAGACCTTGGTCAGGTGATGGCGGGACTTAGCGCCACCTTAAACGTGGACGGGATTCTCGTCACGATGCCACACAAGCTCGCCGCGCTTGCCTTCTGCGCCACCAGTTCCGACCGCGCTCGGATGCTCGGGGTCATCAGTGTCGCTCGGCGCAATCCGGACCGAACCTGGCACGGCGACATGCTTGATGGTCTGGCATTCGTACAGGCGCAGAGGGATCAGGGCGCCCGCCTCGAGGGGTCGCGGGCATTGCTTCTCGGCGCGGGAGGCGCAGGCCGCGCCATCGCTCTCGCGCTCCTCGAGGCTGGCGTTAGCGAACTCGTCATCCACGACTCGGTTGCCTCGCGCGTCACCAACCTCCTTGATCTGATCGCGGAGCTCGGAGACGACCGCGCGAGGGCCGGGTCGCCAAACCCGATCGGCTGCGGCGTGGTATTCAACGTGACTCCCATGGGCATGGAACAGGGTGACCCGCTCCCGTTAGATGCGGCGTCGCTTCGGCCCTCGATGTTCGTAGGTGACGTGATCGCCGGGCACGGAGTGACCCCGCCGATCAGCGCGGCGCGGAGGGCTGGCTGCGATACGGCCAATGGCAGCGACATGGTAGACGCCGTGCAGAATCTCATGCTCGAGTTCATGCTTGGAAGCTAACGCGCTGGCGTAGGAGTTTTCTGCTTTCTGAGACAGAGGGTTCATCGACCTGCGTTCGAGATAGTTCAGATTAGGACCCGTATACAGGGCACCGTCACCACTACCTTTTCGGGTCGCTGTGTTAGCCGCCAGAGATTTGGAAGTGTTCACGACTGTCAACGCCGGTCCAAAACTCGGGCACGTGGCGCTCGGTTGAAAACTGGACACAATTTAGCGTCGCACTCTGCGTGTTACTCAATCTTCTATCTAGAAAACCCACCGGCCTTGGTAGAGAATGGCCTAAATCAGGTGGAATAACAGTTCTTCCTACCGCAATCGATGTAATGGTATCTAGAGGAGGACTGAGTTGCTCGGCGTTAATCCTCGGGGGGGCTGAGAGGTCACATTGAAACGTGTGAGCAATGCCGATCGGAAGGGATTACCGGTGGACGCACACCCATCGACTAACGATGATCGTCGAGAGCTGGATCCCTACGTTATGGGAACGGGCTTCCTCGACCGTCTCTCAGAAGGCGTCATACTCATCAACTTCGAGGGCAAGGTGGTTGACTGCAACGCGAAGACGTGCGCGATCCTTGACCGCGAAAGTGCTCAGATCGTTGGCGGAGGGCTCGACGAGACCGATTGGCTGTTCGTGCGTGAGGACGGTACACCGATGCCGAGAGCGGAAAACCCAATTGAGATAACGTTGCGCACCGGTGTCAGCTGCCACGACGTGATGGTCGGCTTGGACGCCCCCGGAAAAGCCCGCACGTGGGTGAAGGTGAGCACTACCCCCCTCTTTCACGAAGGCGGCATCAAGGGACTCATCGCGACACTCGATGATGTGACGAGTTTGAAGCACGAGGAGAGAAGCCTCCGACTACTTCTGGAGGTGAGTCGGCTCTTGACAACGATGGAAAACGAGTCGGAGTTTTTGCAGAGCTTGTGCGACACGCTCGTGGAGGTGGGAGGGTACGCCATTGCGCGTCTCGACTGCGCCATTGATGACGACGAGCATTCTGTCAAGACCATGTACATTTCTGAATTCACGGAGCACTTCTCTCAAAGCGTCTATTCGTGGTCTGACGCCACGCCAGAGGGACAGGGACCAGGCGGCATTGCGTTAAGGACGCATACGACGCAGGTGGCCAACGATCTGTCGATCTATCGCGGATATGAACCGTGGCACACACTCATCGCCGACATGGGCATCGCGTCGTCGGCGGCGATCCCTTTGACGCTCGGTCCGAGCACGTACGTGCTCGGTCTGTACGAGCGATACGTCGGAGCCTTCGACGAGCCGACCGTTCGGGGCCTCGAGGAGATAGCGCGGGAGATCGAATTCGGTTCGGCGCATATTCGTTCCGTCGAGGAGACTGCGGCCGCCCTCGGCGGGACCATCTCAGCCCTGGCTCACATGACCGAGACCCGAGACCCCTACACGGCTGGACATCAAGTTCGCGTCGGCTCACTCGGTGAGGAGATCGCGCTCCGCATGAACATCGATCCCAAGCTGGTTGCGCTCATTCGCCAAAGCGGCGAACTACATGACGTCGGAAAGATCGCAATACCGGCGGAGATTCTCACTCGTCCGGGCAGACTCAGCGACATCGAATTCGAATTGGTGAAACGCCACCCGGTTGTCGGCTCCGAAATACTTTCGAAGGCGTTGCTGCCTTGGCCCATTGCGGATGTCGCGCTGCAACACCACGAACGACTGAACGGCTCGGGCTATCCGAGCGGTTTGAAGGGGGACGAGATCTGCCTGCCGGCTCGCATTATCGCCGTCGCCGACGTGGTCGAAGCGATGTCCCAACACCGTCCATATCGAGCCGCCCTCGGACTCGAACGCGCGCTCGATGAGGTGCGCAGAGGGGCAGGAATTCTCTTCGATGCCGATGCTGTTTCGGCGTGTGTTGACATCTTCCGAGACGGTTTCGACTTTTAGGGAATGTGATCGAGACCATTAGCTGCGAAGTACGAGCTAGGCACCCCTTTTCGCCACGCGACCGGACCGGTTGAGACATTCCCGTGAAAGCACTCGACATACGAAACAATGTGGCGGACAGAGAGCGAAGCGGCGCACACGATGAAATGGAGGGTAGAGAGGCGCACTTGGTTCCAACGTGCGCACCAAAGTGCTAACTCTCGGACCATATGATTTGGATCGCGAGCTCGACGAGAGCAGACCCGAAAGAGAGTTGGAGCACATGCCAAGGATTGATCACAAGACGGCGATCGTCACCGGAGCGGGGAACGGAATCGGCCGGGCGATCGCGCTGGCATTCGCGGGCGCTGGCGCAAACGTCGTCGTCTCGGACGTGCTCGTTGAGGACGGCGAGCGCACCGTCGGGGAGATCACCGAGGGTGGGGGCAAAGCGTTTTTCGTGGCGGCCGACGTGTCCGACGCCGCTCAGGCTGAGAACCTGATCGCTGCTGCGGTCGGACACTTCGGCGGCCTCGACATCCTTGCCAACAATGCGGGCATCGGCGGCGGCCAGCTGCGTCTTCACGAGCTCGAGCCAGAAGACTTTGATCGCGTGATCAACGTCAACTTGCGAGGCACGTTTCTGTGCTCCAAATTCGCCATTCCGCACTTCCTCGCCCAGCGCGACGGGCGGATCATTAACACTGCCTCTACCTACGGTTTGATCGGCGCACCGAAGGCGCCCGCGTACTGCGCCTCAAAGGGCGCGATCATCAACCTGACCCGCCAGCTCGCCGTGGACTACGGGCCGGACGGCATTCGGGTCAACGCAGTCTGCCCGGGATATATAGACACGCATCTGGGGCGCCGAGGACCGCAGCTCACCAAACAGGAGTTTGACGCCGCGACCGCCATCCGGGAGAAGGCGGCCGGAATGCAGCCCCTGGGTCGCCAAGGCCAGCCCTCTGAGGTAGGCGAGGTCGCTTTGTTCCTCGCCTCCGACGCCGCATCGTTCATGACAGGATCGATTGTGACGGTCGACGGTGGCTGCGTAACGACCTTCAACTACGGCGAGGCGAGCAACTAGCGCCTGAGTGCGGAAGCGTACTGGGCAGGGTTGCGCGCCGCCAACCCGCTATTCAATTAGCTCTTAGTTACTTCGCCGTATTCAACGAATCGTCCTGCGGTGGAACCCGATACACAGCACGAGCGCAAAACAAAAGGTTTGAAAAACAAGTTTCTTATTTACTAAAGTAATTCCGTGACGTCACCGAGAAGACTTCAATGGGACGAAAGTGGTCAGAACTCGAGGGAGTTTCAGGAAGTTGCGGGCCAGCTCCGGGACTCTCTCCGCGGATTTCAGCGTGCACTGGACGGCTTTGACGCCGCAGTGGCTGAGCATCTTGGAGTCAACCGAACCGATCTTCATTGCATCGACTTGATCGAAGATCGGGGCCGAATGTCCGCCGGAGATCTGGCGACACGTTGCCATCTGAGTTCGGGGGCGATGACGTTCGTCATCGATCGGCTCGAACGGGCTCATTTCGTGCGCCGGGTTCGAGACGAAGCTGACCGCCGACGCGTCTTCGTAGAGCTTGAGCCCGAAGCCGACGAACGAGCCTGGAGGCTCCATAAACCTATGGTCCAAAGTGCCCGGTCCATGCTTCGACATTTCACCGTCGACGAGTTGAAATCCGTCGCTCGCTTTCTGGGCGAGGCACAAGAGATCTACGAACGACACGGTGCTGAGCTTCACGAGCAAGTGTCCAGCGCGTCCGTATCGAAGTAACCGAGCCCGACCACCCAACCACCCAACCACCCAACCACCCAACCGCCACAGGAGGATAAACAGCAATGGCTTCACTCGCCCGATGGTGCTTTCGTCACCGCAGGATCGTTCTCTCAGCTTGGCTCGTCGCGCTCATCGTGGTGGGCACCATCGCGCACGGCGTTGGATCGACCTACAGCAACAACTTCTCCTTCCCTTCCACGGACTCGCAAAAGGCGCTCGCAGTCGTGCAGGCGAACTTCCCCAAACAGAGCGGCGACAGCGACCAGATTGTCATTGAGGCAAAGCAGGGCACTTTAGAAAGCTCCAACAACGAATCCGCGGTGAACGCGATGCTTGCCAGGGTCTCGCATCTCAGCTTCGTAACCGAAGTCCAGTCGTTTTACCAGACGGGTTTGATCTCAAAGGACAAGAGCATCGGACTTGTGACGGTCAAGCTAGACGCCCAAGCACAGAACATCTCGACCGCCCAGGCGCAGAAGCTGATCAAGACCGCCCAGGACGTCAACACTCACCAGCTCGACGTGCAGCTCGGTGGCGAGGCGATTGAGAACGGCGAGACCCAGGGCAGCGGCAGCAGCGACTTCCTGGTGGGCGCGTTGCTGGCACTGGTCGTCCTCTTCTTTGCATTTCGGAGATCGTTCCTCTCCGCGCTACTGCCGCTGCTCACCGCGGTGGTCGCCATCGGCATCGGTATCTCCCTGATTGGCATTCTGTCGCACGCGTTCAGCGTTCCTCAGTTCGCCACCCAGCTGGCCGAGCTGATCGCACTGGGGGTCGGGATTGACTACTCCCTCTTCATCGTGAGCCGCCATCGCCGAGAGCTTCTTGCGGGTCGCAGCCACGAAGAGGCAGCGATTCGTGCCCTCAACACGTCGGGCCGCGCGGTGTTCGTCGCCGGCCTCACGGTGTGCATCGCGCTACTCGGCATGTTCGCGCTCGGCCTGACGTTCCTCTACGGCGTCTCGCTGGGCGCGGCGTTCGTGGTGCTGCTCACCATGCTGTCGGCGCTGACGCTGCTGCCGGCAATGCTCGGCTTCTACGGCGACAAGGTGCTGTCGCGCGCTGATCGACGCGCGCTGCGCGCCGTCGGCGACGTCAGCGCGGCGGAGCTCGAAGCTCGCGGGGGCAGTCGGTTCTGGACCTGGTGGTCCCTCGTGGTGCAACGGCGCTCCGTGGTGCTTGGCCTGCTCTCGGCCCTCGTCATCGTGATCATCGCGCTCCCCTTCTTCTCGATGCGACTGGGACTCGCCGACGCCGGCGAGGATCCGTCGGGCTCGACGACCCAAGCCGCCTACGCCCTGCTCGCCAAGGGATTCGGTCCCGGTTTCAATGGTCCGATCGAAGTCGTCGGCAAGATCAACAGTCCGAGCGATCTGACAAAGTTCAACTCCTTTGTAGAGAGCCTTCACCACGATCGCGGTGTGGTGGCGATCGAGCCGACCAGCACCAGTCCGAACGGGAAGGCTGCCGTGTCGATCGTTTATCCCGCCTACGCACCGCAGGCGACCCAGACCACGAATCTCGTGGGAACGATCAGATCGGCAGTCCCCGCCGCGGAGGCGCACTCGACGCTCGCCATACACGTGGGCGGCGACACCGCTGGCGGCATTGACTTCTCGAACGTCCTGTCCAGCAAACTGCCGCTCTTCGTGGTGGTCATCGTCATTCTTGCCTTCCTGCTCTTGGCGGCAGTGTTTCGGAGCATCTTGGTGCCGCTCATGGCGTCGATCATGAACATCCTCTCCATCGGCGCTGCGCTCGGCGCAATAACCGCCGCCTTCCAGTTCGGATGGCTCAAACCTGAGTTGGGGTTCGCGGAGTCGGGGCCAATCGAGGTCTATCTGCCGGTCATGATGTTCGCAGTCCTCTTCGGACTCTCCATGGACTACGAGGTCTTCTTAGTATCGAGAATGCACGAGGAGTGGATCGCAACAAGGGACAATTCGGTGGCCGTTCAACATGGCCAGGCCGAGACCGGCCGAGTCATCACCGCGGCCGGCCTGATAATGATCCTTGTCTTTCTATCCTTCAGCCTTATCAACAACGCACTCGTGATCCAGGAGTTCGGCATCGGCTTTGCCGTGGCGATTATCATCGACGCCTTTGTGGTCCGCACCGTCCTCGTGCCGTCACTCATGCACGTCCTAGGTCGAGCGAACTGGTGGTTGCCGAAGTGGCTGGATCGGGTCCTCCCGGTACTGCACATCGAGTCCGAGGACTTGGATTCGAGCAGCCTTCAGTCGGCGTGAGTACGCCAATCCCTATTCGCCGCGGAGCCGTCAATGCTTAGATGCTCGATGCCACGACAGGAAGAGTGTTTAGCGCGTCATGACGTATCATCCTCAAGGTTTAGCGATCCGGACAGACTTAGGACAATTCACCAAGAACAACCTCCGTGTAACGCAAGGGAAGCGCACTGGGCGGGAGACTCGTGCCATACGCCTGCCACCCGAAGTTGCTCGGTTTTTTGCGTCTTTTCGGATTGAGTTCGGAGCGTCACTGTGGCGCCATGGGCGGGCAGTCGACGGGATCGGTGACGACGCGGATTGGCGATCCGGCGAGATAGGCAGCAACGTCTTCAGCCATCTTGGGCCACAGGGTCCGAAACAGGGATTCGGTGACGTAGCCGACGTGCGGGGTCACGACTACATTTTCCAGCGATCTAAATGGGTGATCGATGGGGAGCGGTTCCCGGTCGAACACGTCAAGGCCCGCACCTGAAAGCTGGCCCGACGCTAGCGCCGCAATCAACGCGCCCTCGTCAACGATTGGTCCACGCGAAATGTTCACCAGCGCAGCGCCCCGCTTGACCTTAGCGAAGTCCTCCGCGCTAAGCGTATTTCGAGAGCGCTCGGAGAACACGAGAAACACTCCGATAAAGTCCGCAGTTGACATGAGTTCGTCCTTCGTAACTCTCGTCACTCCAAGCTCGACGCAGCGCGCGTCGCTCAGATTCTGGCTCCACGCGATGACCTCCATGCCGAAAGCCTTCGCGACCGGCACCATGGCGCCCCCGAGGTGACCAGCACCGAGTAGTCCCAAGGTCTTGCCAGCGAGCGGAATCGGAAATCCCGTCTGCCAACCACCCCTTCGAATGACTCGGTCTTCAATGCCAATCCGTTTCGCAACGGCCAACAAGAGCCCCCATGCCAACTCCGACGGCGCGGGCAATCCTTGACGGGTTCGATCGGGTTGTCGGACCACGGGCGCTGACGACGTGTCGGCCGTACCGCTGAGAAGAATGCCGTGTTCGATCCTCGCTTCGTGATCGATGACGTTGCTCGTGCGGCCATTGCAGACGATCAGCTTGAGGTTGGTGAGTCCCTCGAGCACCGACCGCGAAAAGCGCGTCCGCTGCTGAGTGATGACAATGATTTCGTAATCCAAGAGCTCTTCAACCAGCCGTTCTGGCGCGATGGCCTCTCGATACACGTTGATGCTCGCACTTTCAGACAGTGACGACCAGTCACCGTACTCCAGTGCGACGCCGACGTAGTCGTCAAGAATTGCAATCTTCGTCATTCGTACACCGCCATGCTCACCTGTTGCCGACGCGATCCTGACAGCGCGCCCAGCTATCTTCCTAGAATTCCTTCGCCAGACTAATTTCGTGCGCTAACAGCTCGCTCAGGTTCTTCGCGGGCGGATCGACGAGCCGAATGGCAGGTTCCTGGCGAGTTGGTAAGAGCACCACGGCACGACCAGGAGTGGTGATCTCACCGCGCTGGTTCTCGCACCAGACTTCGAGGTGCACCTCACCGCTACCGTCGTTCTCCTGCTTGTCGACGACGCGACCTTTGACCCAGGTTGTGTCGCCGACATAGTTGAAGCGACGATGCTCACAGGAGAGCCGCCAGAGCCAGCCCGCATCGCCGATCCAGTCCGTGATCAGATGACAGAGCCACGTCTCGCGCATCGCCCCATAGTCGTAAGAAGTGGGCAATCCGAGCTCTTGGGCCCTCTGAGGTTCCCAGTGAAGTCGCTGAACGGTGTCGGGGACATTGAGGGAGTTAAGGGGGTACAACCCCGGGGCCTTCTTTCTCGTCAAGTACGACAGCCGAAACGCCCCGGGCGGCGTCAGCTGCATTCCCCATCCGACGTGCCAGACCACCACGTCGGTCGTGAGAAGCGGTCCTTTCACTTTGGGTCGCAACTCGTCACCGATCTGGACGTCTTCCCAATAGCGTGGCTCTGCACCGCGTCGCTCTTCTGCCTCGTACGCTGCATCGATTGCCGCGAGCTGTTCGGGCGTGTAGGGCTCGGCGGCCTGCACTTCCTTTCTGCGATCGCGGGACGCCTCGCGTTCGGCGTTGACCCACGTGCCTCGCCGCATGAAGGGCAGCTCGCCCCGCTGGTTCTCGTAGAGGAATGCGTGAGTGACGTGCGCCGTTCGGCCGCCGAAGCTGCTCTGGCGAGGCGTCACGCCGACTTGACAGCGAAGCTGACGGAGGCGATCGCCGAGCACGAGAGGCCGCCACCATTCGTATTCCATCACCGCTTGATAGGAACCAAGCCCCGCGAACGGGTCGCCCTTGAGCAGCGCCTTGGTCTCGGCGTCGGGCTTCGGTGCGGCATCCTCACCCATCGTGTACATGAAAGTCGGCGGGGCGATCAAAGTGCCCCACTGTGTTTGCGACGCGTACTGAGGGTCGCAGAACAGCGGGTTGTTGTCCCCGTATCCGTACGCGAAATGACGAACTCCGTCCCACGTCACCTCGTAGTTGTGGGGAGGATTCGGCAGCGGCAGCGGTACGCCGACACGTTTCCGGGATCTCTCTAGCGTCTCTTCGGTCAACTTGCCAAAATGCGGTTCGTCGGCTTCTCTCACGATGATGTCCTTCCCTAATGGTGTCCGATGTGCATAGATGGTTACGACAATGCGCTTCGAGGCCCAACCACATCTGCGAGCTCGCCCCCCGTCTGGTTGGCGCACACGTTCAGCGCTCGCCTCAAGATCCCCGACTCATTGCGACGAGGGCTCGAAGCGCAGGTCGATCGACCTTGAGTGACGGAGTCCGCGGAAGGTCCTCGACGATGACGATGTCGGTGGGCACTTCGTACTTAGCCAGGCGCTCGGCGCACCAGTCGAAGAGCTCAGCTGCACCCACCGAATGCTCACTCGCCAACACGACGCCCGCGATTGGGACTTCACCAAGCCGAACGTCGGCCAGTCCCGTCGCTTCAGCCTCTCGAACTGCCGGGTGCTCCTCGAGCACCCGTACGATCTTGCTCGGATGAACCTTGAAGCCGCCGCGAATGATGACGTCGTCAGTCCTGCCCCTAATCCAGAGAAAGCCATCTTCATCGATGATCGCGAGGTCCGTTGTTCTCAGCCACTCGCCCACATGAGTGGTCTGGCCGCCGCTGATCTCGAGAACGCCCTCCTCGCCGGGCTTGTTGACCAAGCCAGTGTTGGAGTTCATTGTCCGAAGCTGAATGCCGGGAAAGGCTCGCCCGGCGCTACCTCGTTTTGCCTCCCCGTACGCTTGATAGTCGCTCATCGACCAGCCTGCCACCGCACCCGCAAACTCCGTCGCCCCGTACGTCGTAAACACGGGCACGCGAAAACGATGCTCGAACGCCTCCTGCAGATCGGGATTGAGGGGGGCGGTCCCCGACCTCACGACACGAAGTGACCTGATACGGCTGGGATCCACATCCGAATCGAGCACCATCTTCATCGCTGCGGGCGACAGCCCGGCTACTCGAAGCTCGTACATCTCAACCGCGTTCACCCAATCGGTGACGTCGAAGCGCTGGAATAGCACGGTGGCGCGCGCCGAGCAGATGGTGTCAAAGACAAAGTACATGCCCGAGATGTGAACGAGTGGGGTCCACATCAACGTGTGTCCGGTGGCCAGCCCGTGTCGGTCCCAGGTGGTGCCTCCCGCTCTCAGTGCCGAGGTGAATCTGTCGAGCGCCAAGGGAATCCGCTTGGGCTTTCCCGTTGTCCCGCTTGAGAGCATCTCAATCGCGATGTCTGGTAGACGCGGCTCGAATCGCAGCGAACGACTCTCTCGGAGGAGCCGGATCGGTTCGGCTCGGTCATCGGAGATTCGAATGAGCGCACTTGGAGTGGATTCCGCCGCCCGACGAAGTCCGCCGCGGCTCCACTCCTCGTCGTACGCGATGATGGCGTCAAGCTTCAAGGTGACGATGTCCTCGATCAGAGCCGAGTCGCTGAACAAGGGGCTCAACGTCACGACGCATCGCTTCGAGATCACAATTGCAATCAGTGCGGCGAAGCTTCCGGGCCGGTTTCTCAACGCAAGGCCAATGGCCGCCCCTTCGTCAATGCCTTGAGCGCCGAGCACCGCCTCGATTTGGTCTCTCACGTCGCTGATGAAGGCCCATGACCAACCGTCGCCCTCAAAGGCCAGCGCCTCGGCGCAGGGGTCCATGGCGAGAACCTCGCTCACGCGTGACTCAAGATCGGCCGCGATAGGTGTGTCTTCTGACTCCGTCATATCGGCACCCCCTCCTAGACAAACATCCTCTGATCGCTGGAGCGACGCCCCCGCGAATCCTTGGAAAGCCCGAACTCCGTAGTTCTTCCAGTTAGTTACCTATTTAACTTGATTATACACGTTCGAGTCCAGCGGATCCCGACTCCGATCAACGCAGCACCTTCTAGGGAGTTACACCCGTGGGGGCCTGGAGTCCTTTTGATATCTCGGCGCGGGCGTGCGGGTCGAGATCGGTCGCAAAGCCAAGCGTGAAACGATCAACCGCGTCGCCGTAGCGGCGCAGGACCTCGCGTGCCGTCTCTTTCACGGGCGCCACGATCGAGAACGCGCGTAAGACGTCGTCATCGATCAGATGCTTCATGGTCCGCCACTCTCCCCGCGTGCTCAATGCGTGAAGCTCTGCGTGCAGATCCCCCCAGCCGTGCATCTCCAGGACCGCGCGGTACGCGGGTGTCGATCCGTAGAACGCTATGCGGGACCGAACTCTGCTCGTGGCAAGTTCGTATTCCTTGTCCGACGCGCCCGTGACAACGAGGCCCGCGTAAGAGATCTGAACGTTGTCTCGGCTCCGACCGGCCCTCTCGAGTCCACGTTCGATCGCGGGCAGCGTTACTTGGCGAAGGTATCGCTCGGTCGTAAAGGGATGAACTAGGAAACCGTCTGCCACCTCGCCCGCGATCTCGGTCATTCGGTCCCCGACGCCAGCGAGGAAGATCTTCGGCATGCCGTACCCATGAGGATCAGGGCGGAAGAAAGGGGTCATGAGCGTGTGAGTGTAGAACTCACCTCGAAACTCGAGTTCGGAATCCTCGTTCCACGCGGTCCAGATTGAACGCAGCGCCAAGATGTACTCGCGCATCCGATCCGCAGGGCGTGACCATGGCATCGAGTAACGCTTCTCGATATGTGGCTTCACCTGGGAACCGAGTCCGAGCATCAGCCGACCGCGAGAGAGAATCTGCACGTCGTTGGCCGCGATGGCGGTAACCATCGGGCTTCTTCCGAAGGCGACAAGGATCGAGGTTCCAAGGGACAGGTGGGTCGAGCTCCCGGCCGCCACAGCGAGCGCTAAGAGTGGGTCGTGCGAGGATTCGGCCGCCCACGCGCCGTCGTATCCCGCCGCTTCGATCTCCTCAATGGTCGGATCGGGAGGCTTCTGATCAAAGGCCAGGACTGTGTCAACGAGCATTTCAGTTAGTTATGTTAGTTGTACTTCAACGGCCCAAGTGAGTACGATCGGAGCGACGCGGGAGGGAACCAATTGAAGCTGGGACTCGGACTGGGTTTCCTCCGATCGGACTCGACGCGCGAGGCGACCGACCTCGTCCTTGAGGCCGAGCGCCTTGGATTCGACTCGGTGTGGACGGCCGAGGCCTACGGATCCGACGCTTTGACGCCTCTCGCGTGGCTCGGTTCTCGCACCACTCGGGTTCGCCTGGGCACCGCCGTGATGCAGATCCCCGCTCGCACTCCTGCGGCGACGGGAATGGCAGCGCTCACCCTCGACTTCTTGAGCGGCGGTCGATTCGTGCTCGGACTCGGCGTCTCGGGGCCTCAGGTAGCCGAGGGATGGTACGGCCAGCGTTTCGCTCATCCACTTGCGCGCACGCGCGAGTACGTGCGGATCGTGCGGGACGTGGTGGCCCGCAACGGCCCCGTCACGTCCGCAGGCCCTCACTATCCCCTGCCACTGCCCGACGGCACCGGCCTTGGCAAGCCACTGCAGTCGATCCTCCACCCGCATCGAGAGGACATCTCGATCTTCCTCGGTGCCGAGGGTCCCCGCAATATGGCCCTTGCCGGCGAGATCGCGGACGGTCTACTGACCGGCAACTACCTGCGCCACCACGAGTCGCCCTATCGCGACTCCTTGAATGTGGGATTCACCAAACCGGGTGCCCGACAGACCCCTAAGACCTTCGAGGTCGGTGCCTCCGTGTACGTGATCTGTGACGAGGACGTGGAGCGCGCCGCTGACGTCGTGCGACCCCGACTCGCCTTCACGATCGGCGGCATGGGTGCGCCCACCCACAATTTCCACGCCAACGTCCTTGCGCGAGCGGGCTACGAAGCGGTGGTCGAAGAGGTTCGCCACCTGTATGAGGAGCAGCGCATCGAGGAGGCGGCCGCCGCCATTCCCCTGGCCATGGTCGAAGAGGTCGCCCTCGTCGGACCGAAAGACAAGATCAAAGCCGAGATCCCCGAGTGGGAAGAGTCGCTCGTGACCACCATGATCCTCCGTAGCGCGACGCTCGATCACCTTCACCTGATGGCCGACCTGTTCTCCTAGCGCTGCTCATCTGAGGGAGCGACGACGGGTCACTCGCCTCGGAACTCGGGCGGGCGCTTCTCCAAGTACGACGCGATGCCTTCACGAAAATCGAAGCTTTCCATCGACTCGAGGATGAGAGGCACTGACGCTCGAAAGGCGTCCCCGTAGCCTTGCCCCGCGAGGTCGTGCAACTGCTGCTTGATGAGTCGCACCGAGCGTGGAGAAGTATGCGACGCGAGTTCGCGCGCGTAGGTCATGACCTCGTCGAGCATGCTCTCGGGTGAGAACACCTTGGTAACGATGCTTTTCCTTTCGGCCTCGTCGGCGTCCATTCGCCGTCCCGAGAGCAGCATCTCCGTCGCCACTCCGGTGCCCGCAACAGTGGCCAGGAGCCACGGAAGGCCGAGCTCGGCCACGAGGCCACGCCTCGTGAAGCCGGCCATCAAGAATGCGTTCGCACTGGCGAAGCGAATGTCGCAGTTCATGGCGAGTAGCAGGCCCGCTCCGATCGCCGCTCCGTTCAGTGCGCCGATCACCGGCACCGGGAGAGCCCGCGGTGCTCCATAACGGGTCCTCACCTCCAATGGACCTTCGATGACGTCGAAGACCGGCTGGCTCTCACCGGCCAGATAGCCGAGAAGGTTCGACGTGTCTCCCTGGCCCGAGGCGAGGTCGGTCAACCGGTCCATGTCTGCGCCGGCACAGAACACCTTGCCCGCGCCAGTGAGGACGACGACACGCACGTCCGAACGCACGTACAGATCGGCCCAGGCTTGGTCGAGCTGCGCGCCGAGATCAGCGCCGATGGCGTTCGCTCGCTCGGGCCGGTTGAGGGTGACGAGGGCTACCCCTTCTTCGACTTCGAGCGTTACGTACTCGCTCACGCCTTTCCCTCCGCACGCTGATTTATCCGAAGTCCCATCTCTTACCTCCCCTGGTCAGTCGCTCGAGACGGGGGCGAACTCTCCGCATCGCTCGAAGGATCGCGCGGCAGACCGAGGCCCCGCTCGGCAATGACGTTTCGTTGGATTTCGTCCGTCCCTCCCCCGAAGTGCACCGCAAAGCTCGCCAACGCGGTCTCGCGCGCCATCGTGAACAGTGAGTCGCCATCTTCGACCACGCCGTTCATCCCCGCGATCTCAAAGATCAAGTTGCGCGAAACTCGCGCGATCTGCGACAGAGCGAGCTTGCTCATTGGCCCGACTGCCCCGCTTGCGAACGTCAAAGGTAGGCCGCTTCGGTAGCGCATCTCGGTGAGACGGCGAAGCTCAGTCTGACAGAAGTACTCGATCAGCCTTTGGCGCACCAATCGGTCGTCGTCGACCCCGCACTGACGAGCGAGCTCCACGAGTTGTCGAAACGGGAGGGCGTAGTTGCGCCGCTCGGCGGGGATCGAACCAGCCACAAAAGATAGCTCGGCGAGCGTCCTGTGCAGATTGCCGCCCTTCGTGCCCGGATGCAGATCCTGAGCGCCGCGCCGTTGACGCTTGCTGATGTTTCGACGCTCGAAGGCGAGCGCCTTGGTGGTGACCGCCCAACCGTTGCCCACGCCGCCGACGATGCGTCCGGCGGGAATCCGGGCATCGGTCAAGAAGACTTCGGTGAAGCTCGCGTGACCATCGAGCTGGCGGATAGGCCGAACTTCGACACCGGGCTGGTTCATGTCGATGACGAAGAACGTGAGGCCAGCGTGCTTGGGAGCGTCACCGTTCGTGCGCGCGACAAGGAGGCCCCGGTCGGCGATGTCGCCTTGCGTGCACCACACCTTCTGACCGTTGACAACCCATTCTTCCCCGTCGCGCTCAGCGGTCGTCTGCAAGCTCGCGAGGTCCGAACCTGCGTCGGGCTCTGAAAAGAGCTGACACCAGGCTTCTTGACCTTGGGTGAGTGCTGGCAGAAACTCTTCGATCTGTGATTCGGTACCTAGCTCGAGCAGTACGGGAACACCGATGAAGACGCCGTTGCCCCGCGGAGAGGGAGGAACGTCGCGCTTGGCGAACTCATCGTTGATCGATGCGACGTCGGACGATGACGCACTCTGACCTCCCGCCACCGCTGGCCACTCCGGGAACGCTAGGCCGGCTTCATAGGTGCGCTTCCACCACTCGCCGAGCGTGAGTCTCGCGTCGAGATTCTCATCGAGCCACGGTCCGACCATCGACGGACCTACGGCATCTCGTTCCTCCGACTCGGTGGCTTCGCGCATCGCTCGACTCGAATCAGGAGTAGAGATCGACAACGCGCTTCCCCTCTTGCCCAAAGAGGAGACGCTTATCGATCTCGCATACGTGCTCATGCCAGAAGTCGAGGGTGTCTTCGTAGTCGCCCGACTCGATGAGCTCAACGAGATGGGCGTGGGCTCGGTGTGCTTTAGCGGCCTGGGACTGGCTGTAGTTCACTTGGGGCGCTCGATGCTCGTCGACGAGACCTCGCAAGACCCAGTTCAGCTGGCGGATGAATATGGACATCGTCTCGACGCCTGCTAGCGTGCAGGCCGACTCGTGAAACATCACTTGGGCGAGACGAAAGTCCCCCGACTCTTTGAGCGCGGCGTTCTCTCGAGCGAGAGCCTCATGCAGCACTGCAACGTCGGCGTCGTCGTGCTCTCGGGCAAGTGATGCGACCAGTGGCGGCTCGATCATCAAGCGCGCACGCGCCATATCTTCCAGCGTCGCCCCGCTGTATTGAAGGAGGTACCCGAAGTAGCGCGCGGCGGAATCGACGGTTGGCGCCATCACGACGGCGCCTTCGCGCGAGCCGCGCCGCGAACGAATGAGCGACTCGGACTCAAGCACCCGCAGCGCTTCGCGCAGCGTCGGCCTCGAGACGCCCAGCTGGGTGGCGAGCTCGTGTTCCAAGGGAAGATTGTCGCCTTCGCTGAGGGTTCCGGTCAGAATCTCGCGCCGCAGCATATCTGCGACAACCTCTGGCAACTTCGGCGTCTTCTCCGACTTAACGGGTCCAAGTCTTTCCACAACACCCATGCCAGCGCCGCCTTTCCGCGTAGTGGTCACGTTGCAACCGCTCGGCAGTCGCGCCGACAACCGCCGCCTCCTATATAGTTATGTTACTAGCACACGAGCGATGAGTCCGGCTGTTGGACCCGTAGTTAGCAGCCGGGCGTCTGCTCGCACGAAACGGAGACGCACGCGGACACTTATGGGAAGGGCTGCTCCGGTGCTCCTAACATTCGGTACCGCCCTGGCGCGCCGTGGTCGGCGAACCGGGTAGTCGTATAGGAATGGACGGTCTCCTCATGCCACTCGTAAATCTCAGCATTCGGCCGCGCAACGATGGCGAGCAGTCCGGCGTCGCGATCCTCACCCTTAACGATCCTGCTCGGCGAAACGCACTCTCGTCTGCTCTCGTCTCGGATTTGCTTTCGGCGATCGATACGGCGGAGAACTCGCCCGAGGTAGGCACGCTCATCGTGACGGGCGCCCCACCCGCGTTCTGCGCCGGTGCTGACCTCGACAAGCTCGCGTCGGAATCTTCGAACGAGAGGTCAACGCACGACGCCGAGGAGGGGTTGCGTTCGATCTACGCCGCATTCATCCGCGTCGCGGAGTGCTCCCTGCCGACCATCGCGGCAATCAACGGGCCGGCGGTCGGCGCAGGCCTCAATCTGGCGCTCGCCTGCGACGTGGCGATCGCGGCTCGCTCGGTCAACTTTGACTCTCGATTCCTTCGCCTCGGCCTTCACCCCGGCGGCGGCCACACCTTCCTGCTCCAACGAGCTGCTGGTCGACAGGTCACCAGCGCACTTGCACTGTTCGGTGAGAGCCTGAGCGCCGATGAGGCGGCGTCGCGCGGCCTCATCTGGCGCTCCGTCGACGACGACGTCTTGCTGGCGGCGGCGCTCTCCTTGGCGAGTGCCGCCGCCAGCGTGCCGCGCGAGCTCGCCGTTCGAGTCAAGCGAAGCATCGGCGCGACAGCATCCGCCGAGACTTACGGCGAGGCCGTCGACATTGAGCTGCTTCCCCAGCTCTGGTCGCTCAATCATCCCTTCTTCCTTGAGCGGCTGGCGCAGCTGCGTGCGCGAATCTCGGCGCCGGGGCTTTCTACGGATCGAGCAGGCGGCGCGCGCGAGTAACGAGCGGGGCGTCGATCATCTGGCCATCGAGCACGAACACGTTGCCGCCATTCGCTTCGAAGCCCTCGAGCACCGCTTTCGCCCACACTTGCTGGTCGTCGTCTGGCGCGAAGACCGAACGCACGGTCGAAATCTGACTCGGGTGGATGCAGAGCTTTCCTCCCATGCCGAGCGAGCGCGAGAACTCCGCGTCACTGCGCAACTGCTCGGGGTTTCCGACATCGAGTGTCGGACCGTCAATGGGGGCTGAGAGACCGGCGGCGGCCGAAGCGACCACGAGTCGGGCGCGGGCGTAGCCGTAGAGCTCGCGACTCGGCGAAGCCCCAAGATCCGCCGCGTAGTCCGCCGTGCCAAGGAGCAGCGCTGCGGCGCCGGACTGCGCGATCTCGTCGGCGTCACGCACTCCACGCGCCGTCTCGATGAGCGCCAGCACCGCAACGCCGGGACGTAGCCGTTCGAGAACGAGTTGGACCTGAGTGGCACTGCTCACCTTGGGCACGACGACGGCCGCCACCCAGGAGAGAGCAGACACTGCGGCAAGGTCCGCATCAAAGAATGGCGTCGACTCGTCGTTGATCCGAATGCAGAGGGCGCGCCGGGGCTCAAGCGTGGTCAGATTCTGTCGTGCGCTGTCCTTTTCCGATGATCCGACGGCGTCTTCGAGATCTACGATCACCTGGTCTGTCCCGGTTGCGATGGCCTTGTCGACTCGGTCCGGTCGGTTTGCCGGGACGAAGAGATACGTTGAGGCCGCTTTCACGGCGCGCTGGGTTCCTCGACGCTCACAGCAGCGCCCGGACCTCTTCGATGAGCTTCGGCTTGGTCTGGTCCCCGATTGGCACGGGGTGGACCTGGAGATGCGTGACGCCCGCTTCACGGTAGGCGGCGATCCGCTCGGCGACGAAGCTCGCCGGTCCGCACAAGGTCGTCAGGCGCAAGAGCTCCTCGGGGACTGCGGCCTCGGCCTCACGCTTCTTCCCCGAGAGATAGAGATCCTGAATCGTGGCCGCTTCGTGCTCGAAGCCGTAGCGCACGGCGAGATCGTTGTAGAAGTTCTTGCCCTTGGCGCCCATGCCGCCGACGTAGAGGGCAATCGTCGAACGCTGGGCCTCGCGAACCTTGAACACCTCATCGCCCTCGCCCAGTGCGAGCAGCCCGCCCGCCGTGATCATGAGAGGGTCAAGGCAAGCGTCGCGTCGCGCAGCTCCTTCGGCGAGCGGCGCGGCGAAGACGTCCTTCGCACGATCGGGCACGAAGAGAAAGGGAATCCAGCCGTCGGCGATCTCCGCGGTGAGCCGGACGTTCTTCTCGCCGAGCGACGCGATCCAGGTGGGGATGCTGCTTCGGTGGGGGTGGGCGATGATCTTGAGCGCCTTGCCGAGACCCGTACCTTGCTCTGGAGGAAGAGGGAGGGTGTAGTTCTTTCCCTCGTGCACGAGGGGCTCTTCGCGTCGCCAGACGTCTCGGCAGATCGTAACGATCTCGCGAGTTCGCCCCAAGGGATTGTCGTAGGGCACACCGTGAAACCCCTCAATCACCTGAGGTCCCGACGCACCGAGGCCGAGATGGAATCGACCCATGGAGAGCGCGTCGATGCCGGCCGCAGTCATCGCGATGAGTGTCGGGGTTCGCGTGTAGATCGGCAGGATCGAAGCGCCGATCTCGACGGTGTCGGTTCGCGCCGCCAGGTAGCCCATGAGCGACGGAGAGTCGAATCCGTAGGCTTCGGCGACCCACACCAGATCGAGACCAGCCTTTTCCATCTCGACCACTTCGCGCACGCCCCTGTGAAAGCCGTTCGCGTAGTTGAGGTGCGTCGTGAGCTTCACGATGTGGCACCGTCGTGTTGGTCGGCGCGGTCTTCGATGGCCGCTTCCGCCATCGGGAACCGTCGAGCGGCGCTCCCCTGCTCGCGGCGGTACACCATGACGCTGCGGCGATAGCTCAGCACCTCGGTGCCGTGCTGATTTATCCCGCGCGTGAAGCACGAGACAATACCCGCGTATGGGCGCGACTTCGAAGCGCGCAGATCGGTGATCACGCTCTCGCCGTAGAGCGTGTCGCCGACGAAGACGGGCGCGACGAGGCGAATATCGTCCCAGCCAAGGTTGGCCACGGCGTTCTGGCTGATGTCTGAGACCGAGATGCCAAGGATCATGGCTACGGTCAGGCCGGAATTGACCAGCTCGCGCCCGTGCTCGGTTCGCGACGCGAAGTCGGCGTTGAAATGGAGCTCGTTCGTGTTCATGGTCATGAGGGTGAACCACGCATTGTCCGCGTCGTAGATGGTGCGACCGAGCGGGTGTTGAAATACCTGTCCGACCGCGAAGTCCTCAAAGAAGTTCCCCTCGTTTCGCACGCCTACCTTGTCTCCTCGTTGATCAGCTAGGGCTTGCGCCCAGAACGCCGGCGCCCAACAGCTCGTCGATGGTCGACTCCGCGATGCCTAACTCGCTCAGCACTTCACGTGAGTGCTCTCCGAGTCTCGGCGCGAAGCGCATATCGCCCGCTCGACGTTCGTCGAAGCGAGCGACCGGGTTCGGCTGGCGGATCACGCCGAGGGAGTCGTGCGTAAAGGTGTCGACCAGATCGTTCGCCCGCACCTGAGGGTGGTCGGCCACGTCTTCGAGGGCCACAACCTCGGAGACGGGGATGTCCTCGCGGGTGAGGAACGCCAGCGCTTCAGCGGTCGTCATCGCGTCGAGCTTGCGTCCGACCGTTCTCAGCACGTCGGCCCGCGCGGACATCGAGGCGGCATCGAAGGGTTCAACCCCGACCGATTTCGCGAGCGACGACCACAGGCTCGGCTGGACGAGCGCGAAGGCGACGTGCCCGTCCTTGGTCGTGCTCAGGCGAAAGCTCTTCGACGTGTCGGGCTGCAGATCCCCGGTGGGCTCGACGATGGTGTAGTTCATCATCCCGTCGGGCCAGAGGAACGAGATCGCGACGTCGAGCATCTGAACGTCGATCACTCGACCTACTCCGGTTCTCGTGCGCTCGAAGAGCGCGGCCGTCACGGTCTGAGCCGCCATGATGCCCGTCGTCTTGTCGATGACGCCCTGGCGAACGAGGCTCGGCTCGCCGGTCTTGAAGTCGGCCTGTCGAGCTGCGAAGCCGGAGAGTGCTTGAATCACGTGATCGTAGGCCGGGCGTCCCCCGTAAGGGCCCTCCGGTCCGAATCCGCCGATACCGACGTAGATGAGCGACGGACGGTTCTTGCACACGTCAGTCCCCTCGAGCGAAAGGCGTTCGACGACCGACGGACGGAAGTTGTGCAGGACGACGTCGGCGGAGTCGAGCAGGGCCTCGATGATCGGACGCGATTCAGTTCTCGTGAGATCAAGGGCGATCGAACGCTTTGAGCGGTTGAGGTTCGCGAAATAGGCGGACATCTCCGAGGAGCCGGTGCCGACGTGACGCAGAGCGTCCCCGTCAAGCGGCTCGACTTTTATGACGTCCGCTCCCTGGTCACCGAGCAGCATCGTCGCGTACGGCCCCGACATGTTGGCGCTGAAGTCAACAATCCGCACGCCCTCGAGGGGACCTCGATTCGACGATGTCATGGCGCTATCCCTCGCAGATGGTCACAACAGGAAACAAGAATGCGCATCGGTTCGATCGCAAGCTACTCGCCCCCTCGCAAGGCTCGCCGCAGCGCCCGGAAGTCATCGGTGAGATCGTGAGGCACCGAATACTTTGTCTCGTCGTTGATCTCTTCCCAGTGGTCTCGAACGTCTTCGGGGGTAAGCGCACCGTCGGTGCGGGTCCAGCCCTCGGTCATTGCGGTGAAGAAGCGCGCAACCCTTCCCCCGCCCACCGTGAAGACCGATCCGCTGTCGGCGCACTCGGCGCTCGCGAGCCATACGACGAGCGGCGACACCAGCTCCGGCGCGACCGAGTCAGCCAGCTTGCCCAAGATGTCCTCTGTCATGCGTGTTCGAGCGACCGGAGCGATGGCGTTCGCCGTGATGTTGAACTTCGCTCCTTCGAGGGCGAGCACGTAGGTCAGTCCCACGAGTCCGGCTTTTGCCGCGGCGTAGTTGGCCTGCCCGAAGTTCCCAAGAACCCCAGCCGCCGACGACGTGTTGATGACCCGTCCGTAACCGTGGGATCGGAAGAACTCCCAGGCGGGACGAGTCACGTTGAACGCGCCGCGCAAGTGCACATCCAGGACCGGCCCCACGAACTCGTCGGTCATGTTGTGAAACGTCTTGTCGCGCAAGATCCCCGCGTTATTGACGACGATGTCTACCTGCTCGAACGTGTTCAGCGCCGTCTCGACGATCGCTTGGCCGCCTTCAGGCGTTGTCACGGAATTGAAGTCGGCCACCGCCTCGCCACCGTTGGCGATGATCTCGGCTACAACGGCCGACGCCGCGCTGTCGTCGTTGCCGTCTCCGTCGAGGCCCGCACCAAGGTCGTTCACGACAACCCGAGCGCCGTGCCGGGCGAGAAGCAATGCGTGCTCACGGCCGAGACCACGGCCCGCTCCCGTGACGATCGCCACGCGATTTTGAAGGTCCACCCAGCCGCGCTCGTCGCTCACACGCGCTCCAGGAGGGTAGCCGTCGCGAGTCCCCCGCCACAGCACATCGTGACGAGGGCCACTGATGTGTCGGTGCGTTCGAGCTCGTGGAGCGCCTTGGTCAGGAGAACGCACCCGGTGCTCCCCAGGGCGTGGCCCATGGCGATCGCTCCACCGTTCGGGTTGACGCGGTCGTGGTCAGGCTTAAGCTCGCGCTCCCAGGCCAGAACTACCGAGGCGAACGCCTCATTGATCTCAATGATGTCGATGTCGTCGATCGTCATGCCATTGCGCTCAAGCAACTTTTGCGACGCCGGGATCGGCCCGGTGAGCATCAGCACGGGGTCGTTTCCCACGAGACACGAATCGATGATGCGCGCGCGAGCCTTCAAGCCGAGCTCGTCGGCTCGCCGCTGGCGGGTCATGAGCACGGCAGCGGCGGCGTCAGCGATCTGAGAGGACGTGCCGGCCGTATGGATGCCGTCCTCGCGCGCGACGGGCTTCAGTGTCGAAAGGCCTTCCATCGTCGTGGGGCGCAGACACTCGTCGCGTTCGACTCGATGGGTTTCTCCGGTCGGCTTGCCGTCTTCGCCGAGATCGGGCGCATCGAGCGCAATGATCTGGCTGTCGAAGCGACCTTCAGCCCACGCCTGTGCCGCCCGGGCCTGGGACTCGACGCCGAGCATGTCGGTGTCGCGGCGCGTGATACCCCAATGCTCGGCGATGCGCTCGGCTGCTTCGAACTGTGTCGTGTATTCGTAGCGCTGGAAGTAGGAGCGCGGCACGCCTTTGCCGACACCCTGTGAGAGGCCCGATCCGAGCGGGACTCGACTCATCACCTCAACGCCACAGGCGACGCCGACGTCCACCAGATTGGACGCGAGCAGGCCGTGCACCAGGCTGCTCGCCTGTTGGGATGAGCCGCACTGACAATCCACGCTGGTAGCGGCCGTCGTCTCGGGGAGACCGGCCGTCAACCAGGCGGTCCTCGTGACGTTGAAAGCCTGCTGGCCGACCTGGCTGATGATCCCGCCGATAACTTGATCAACGACGACGGGGTCAGCACCCGCGCGGCGGAGCACTTCGGCCTGCACGGTGCCGAGGAGGTCGGCGGAGTGGAAGCCAGCCATCGAGCCGTTGCGCCTGCCGATCGGCGTGCGTGTCGCTTCTACGATGACGACGTCGTCGTCACCCTTGGTCTTTTTCGCCATGCTGTTCTAGCCTCTTTCTTCTTCGTTCTGCCAGACGTGTTCGGGCTCAGGGATATTTGACTTGGACGGTTCCACGCGCAGTCGTCTCGCCGCGCTGGTTCTCGCACCAGACGTCGAGCTCGACCGTTCCCACTCCGTGGATGATTTCGGCTGCGGTGACCCGTCCGTGGGTGTACGTGACGTCGCCCAAGTAGTTGAACTTGCGGTACTGAACATCGATACGACTGACGAAGGCGGCGTCACCCATCCAGTTGTGGGGACCCTGCATCAGCCAGAAGCAGCGCTCGAGACCGAAGTCGTAGGCTCCGGGCAAACCGAGGAGATCGTGGGCGAACTCGTTGTCCCAGTGGACGCGCTGGGGCGGCTCGGGCACGCCCTGCTGGTTAGTCACCATAAGCGCGGGATGCTTGCGGTGCAGTTCGGCGGCTTGCTTATTGCCCACCATGTAGCTACCGAAGAACGCCTCGAAGGCGATCTCGGCCGTCGCCGTCAGCGGCCCCTTGATGACGACGGGGAGCTCGTCGCCCACCGTGACCTCGGCGAAGGTGCGCCCCGGCGTGCGCACCTCATCGTCGTAGCGCTCGAAGAGCTCGTCGATCTGCTGCTTGGTCCATTGGGCCAGGCTGATGTCTTGGTACTTGCTCTTATCGCGCGTTTTTTGACGCTCGCAACGGATCCACGTGTCTTCGCGGGTCGCGAACTGAGTGCCTGAAGCGTCGAAGTAGCGCGCCTCGTACGTCTGGGTTACCGCCCGACCTCCGGCGAAGCCACTCTCCAGTTCCACCACTTCTTTGAGCGACGACCTGGAGTCGACGACGTCGCCAACGAAGAGCGGACGCTCGAACGTGTAGGCCGAGCGGGTCCAGATCGAGTGCACCCCGGGGAGTCCCTGGGGCAAGCCGGCGCTGCCGGGCGAGCGGAGCGTATCCATGGAGTTCACCATCAGTGCCGGAGCGAGCTGCCGGCCCCAGACGGACGCCTGGGCATACTCCTCATCGACGTACATTGGATTGAGGTCACCAATCACGAAGGCGAGATGGTAGGCCGAGTCTCGCGTGACCTCGGTGCGCCAGGGGCGTCGATGATCGAAACCTTCGCCAATTCTCGATCGAATACGCTCCAGCTCGTCGTCGGTGATACGACCGTGCGTTTCAGTGGTCGACATCGTGGCCCCCCGTCATTCGTCACATTGGCAGTGCGAATTACATTATGTTCTATCACATACTATCTCCGGCACTCAAGACGACTCCGGCGTTCACCCGGACGCGTCGCGCGTCGAAGATAGGACCAATGAAGGAAGATTGAGCGGCCGCGACAACTCGCGGCAGGAGGGAGCCCGATGAGCGAGAACGCAGGTCCGCTTGCGGGCATCCGCGTCGTGGACTTCAGCCACCAGGCTGCCGGTCCGTGGTGCACCACACTCCTTGGCGACATGGGCGCTGACGTCTGGAAGATCGAGAAGCCAGGGCGCGGTGACGCCATCCGCTACGCGGGCGGGGCGGACCCGGCGATCGGGAGCTACAACTTCTGGGGGCTCAACCGCAACAAGCGCTCGGTCGGCGTCGACATCAAGAATCCCAAGTCCGCGGTGCTCCTCGACGAGATGATCGCGACGTGCGACGTGGTCGTAGAAAACTTTCGGCCCGGCGTCATGGATCGCCTCGGCCTCGGCTACGAGCGCCTGTCGGTGATCAACCCACGCCTCATCTATCTATCGGTGACCGCCTTCGGGCCAACCGGACCATTAAAGGACGCTCCCGGAATGGACCTGATCCTCGAAGCGACATCGGGCGTTATGGGCCTCACAGGCTTTCCGGGACAGGCTCCCGTCAAGCCCGCGCCACCGATCGCGGATATCTCGACCGGCGTCTACGGCGCCCTGGGAGTCGCGCTTGCCCTCTTTCACCGAGAACGGACCGGCCGGGGTCAGCGAGTAGACCTTTCTATGCTCGAGGCAACGATCTCCATGTTGGCGGACCTAACCACCGTCTTCTTGAACACTCACGTCGAATATCAAAAGTTCGGCTCCGGACACCCCGACGTCGTTCCCTATCAGTCGTTCAACTCCTCAGACGGCTACTTCATCGTCGCATGCTTGACCAACGCATTCTTCAAGAGACTGGTAACGGCGATCGGCGCGCCGCACCTCAAGGACGACGATCGGTTCAAAACGAATCACGACCGCGTTGAACGACGAGACGAGATCGTGACGATCCTTCAAGAGATCTTCCTTACCAACACGCGCGATCACTGGCTGGCCCTCTGCGAAGAAGCCGACGTCCCCGCGTGCAAAGTGAACAGCCTGGGCGAGGTCTTTTCGATGGACCAAATCGCATCTCAGGGATCTGTCGTCGACTGGGTCGACGAAAACGACGTACCCTTTCAGACCATGAACGTCGTGCTCAAGATGCACGACTCCCCCGGTTCCCTGCGCGTGCCCCCGCCACGCCTCGGGGCGCACACCGACGAGGTGCTGCGCCTGCTCGGCAAGACCGACGACGAGATCGGCGCGCTTCACTCTTCTGGGGCGTGCGGCTAGGTCGCGGCGCTCGACGCACGCTTCAGCGCGTCAGTGCTTCCTAGCGCACTGACTTCGTGACCGAGACGGTGCCGCCGTGTAAGTAGAGATTGCATCCCGCGACGGCGCCGACCGCGAAGATCTGAAAGCATTCGGAGCTTGTATACAGCGAGACCGGCGCGTCGGGCTGGTCGAGAAGGAACAGCAGCTCGGGGTGGGACGCCTTGAACAAAGGCATCGGATTGTTGATCATCGCTTCGGAGAACGGCAAGCGGCTCTTCGTGTAGAGAGCCTCCTTGATGTCCTGCAGCGTCCCACCGGCTCGGGCGAATGCTTCGGCGTGCTCGGGACGCATCATTATGAGGTTGTGGTACACGCCGTTGAAGGGTAAGCCGGCCGACGGGTCGGCGGGCGTCTTGATGAGCCAGAGTCCCGGCGTCGGAGAGCTCGCGACGTTGCGCGTCACCGTGAAGTAGGACTCAATGAGGGCTTCGGGATCAAGGTTCTCGAAATCGAACAACTCACCGACGCGATATCGGGCATTGAGGGTAACGGTCGACTATTGCGGCGAGTAGCCCTGGGTGACGCGGCCAGATTCAGTTTGTTGTCGACCGCTTCAACGCCATGCTCTCGAGCCAGTACGCCTCGATCACCGTCGAGGAGTTCACGGGCGGCGTGCTGCATCTGCGTTACGGAGGCATCGCGGGAGGCGACTGCGAGGCGCACGTGCTGTTGCCGGAGAACCTCGAAACACTGATTGGTGAGGCGTTCATAGGCAAGACCTCTGGCGTGACGGCAGTGCACGTGAGCGCTTAAGGCTTTCGCCCCGATTCACGACGGACGCAAGACGATCAGTCCGTCGACGGCGACCAATCCCTCTCGCCCCTGTATGAGTGGATTAATGTCAATCGTGTCAATCCACGATCGGCCTGCGGCGGCCAGCTGACCGACCGAGACCAAGATTCCCTGGAGTTGCTCGCGATCCCACGCTCCCTGGCCGCGGACCCCATCCAGCACGCCAAGGTCATCGAACTCGCCAATGAGCTCGCTGGCATCGGCCTCGGACAGCGGAGCCATGCGCCCGCTTACGCGCTTCAGCACCTCGACGAAGATGCCACCGAGTCCGAAGGCGACGACGGGCCCGAGTTCGGTGGAGCCCCGCGCGCCGATGAAGGCCTCGCCGCGTCCGGCAACCATCTCTTGCACGGCGACCACGCTCGACAGATTCTCTCTTCGCGCGAGATCGCGCAACTCGACGACGACCCGTGCCAGTTCGTCGTCGCTCACGTTGAGGCGAACGGCGTCGTGATCTGATCGATGTGCGACGTCGGCGAGCTTGACGACATATGGTCCGCGGAACGGCGCTTCCGCCGGTCCACCCGAATCAATGACGTGAAATCTCGCCGTTGGCACGCCGGCGCGCTCGAGCAGCTCCATCGTGTCTCGAAAGGAGAGCATCGGGCCGATCTCTGAATCGACAGGAGTCGAATTCGGGCGAGGAATCTCTGGCATCTGAGAGGCGGGTGCGACGCGCGCGTCCTTTCGCGATCGCATGAATCGAGCCATGGTGCTGAGGCCACGAAGACTCCCGCGCAGCCCGTTTCCGACGCCGACCTCGTTGTCGCCACGAAGCTCCTCGAGCCACCTTCCGCCGTGACCGGCGAGCGGGGAGATCACTCCGGGCATGTCCATCTCCTTCACCAGGTCGGCGTAGAGCGTCGAGAGCACGGTTGCGCGCGTGTCCCACTCGGCGACCTGGTGGAAGAACGCGACGGCGTCGAAGGCTCCACTGCTCGTGTAAGTCTCCATCAAGTTCGCAAAGAGGTCGTGCCTAGTCGCGGCGAATCCCGTGGCGTCGAGCGGGTTTGCGACGGTAGTCCCGGGCAGCACAGATCCCACCCATTCCGCCAGTTCCGGTACGTCGGGGATGTCCACGTGCTCAGAGTCGGCAAGGTCTGCCGCCATCGCGGCGAAGCCGCCGGTCGCGGTGACGACGAAGAGGCCCTTTACCGGCGACCACTTCTCTGGCTTCAACTGCTCGAGGAACTGCACGCGATCGACGAGCTCGTCGACCTCGTCGGCGAGTTGGATGCCCGCCTGCTTGAACGCCTGCTCGTAGACCCAGGCGTCGCCCGTGAGCGAACCGGTGTGCGACGCCGCCATCTTCTGGGTGCGCTCGCTGCGCGCGAGCTTGATCGCCACGATGGGCTTGCCCGCCTCGCGCGCCCGAGCGGCGGCGGCGAAGAATGCAGCCGGTCGTCGGATCTTCTCGATGACAAGGCAGATGACGCGCGTCGCGGGGTCGTCCACCACGTAATCGAGATAGTCGGCCATGTCGGTGACGGGCTCGTTGCCCGCTGAGATCAGCATGTTGAGCCCCACGCCTCCGGCGCGCCAGGCGCTCGCGCTGAAGGATTCGAGCACGGCACCACTGTGGCTGATGACCGAGACGCCGCCGACGCGGCGCTCGAATCGAACGAACATCGTCAGGTCAAAGAGCTTGGGCACGTTGATGTAGCCCACCCCGTTCGGCCCGATGATGGGCATCGATCCGCGAAGTCCAGCGGCGCGCAGCCGTGCCTGGAGCTTGGCGCCGTCGCCGCCAATCTCTGCGAAGCCGCCCGCGATCGTGACGAAGCCCCCCACGCCAAGCTCGGCAGCCTCTTCGGCGAGCGCGGTCGTACGCTCCGCGGACATCATGCTGTAGACGGCGTCGACGGGAACGCCCACTTCTTTGAGCGAGGGGACAGTCGGGTGCCCGTAGAAGGAGTTCGAGCGTCCGTTCACGAAGAACACGTCCGCGTCGCTGTTGACGGTGAAGAGGCAGGACTTCGCGTAGGGATTCGACTCGTCCGCTCCGACCATGGCGATCGTGCGGGGGTTGAAGAGACGCTCGAGCTGGCGGCGCTTTACGTCCTCGGGAATGCGGGTTTCGTCGGGAGCAGTGGGTTCGATGGTCACGAGATTATGCTCGCACGTCGCCCGAAAGAAGTGCCCGGGCAATCACGATCCGCTGGATCTCGTTCGTTCCTTCGCCGATGCAGAGCAGCGGGGCGTCGCGGTAGTACCGCTCGATGTGCCCTTCGGTCGAGTATCCGTAGGCGCCGTGGATACGCATCGCGTCCGTCGCGTTCGCGAGCGCGCTCTCAGACGCCACGAGCTTGGCCATGCCTGCTTCGAGGTCGCACCGTTGACCGGCGTCGAAGGCTTCGGCCGCGTGGCGAACGAGGAGGCGTGAGGAGGTCACGCGGCAAGCCATGTCGGCGAGCTTCAGCTGGATCGCCTGGTGGTCGCCGATGGGCTTTCCCATCGTGTGGCGCTGACGGCTGTAGCTGAGGGCGGCTTCGAGGGCGGCTGCGGCGACGCCAACTCCTCGAGCGGCGATGTTGATGCGACCGAGCTCGAGGGCTCCCACCGTCTGTTGGAACCCCTTTCCGGGATCGAGCCCGATCACGCGATCGGCGGGAACGCGAACGTCTTCGAAGACGAGTTCTACCGTATCGACGCCCTTGTAGCCCATCTTGCTCAACTGGCGTGGCACGATGTAGCCGTCAGAGCGCCGCACGACGATAAGCGTCATTCCTTTATAGCGGGGCTGCGCGTCCGGATCGGTCTTTACGAGCAGGGCGAGGCAGTTGCCGTTGCCTCCGTTGGTGATCCACGTTTTCGACCCGTTGATCACGTACTCGTCGCCCTCGCGGCGCGCGACAGTGCGGATTGCCTGAAGGTCGCTGCCGCAGTCCGGTTCGGTCAAGGCGAGTCCGCCTCGCCACTCGCCCGAAGCGAGCAGGGGCAGCATCTCGTTCCTCTGCTCGTCGGTGCCGAATCGTCGGATCAGTTCGGCCATCATCAGATGGGAGTTGAGGACGCCGGTGAGCGAGATCCACACTCCCGAGATCGCCTCGACGATCTTCGCGTAAGACGAGGCTGAAAGTCCGAGACCTCCGTACTCCTCAGGAATGGTGGCGCCGAAGAGGCCGAACTCGCGCATCTGCTCGACCATGGCGGCCGGGTACTTATCTTGGTGCTCATACTCGAGGACCTCGGGTAGTACATTCTTCTCGAGCCACTGCTTGATCACGTTCAAGAATGCGTCGACCTCGGTGTCGTCTGCCACCACGCCAGAACCAGCCATACGCCTGACCACCCCCCAGAAGTTCCGTGCTTCTGATATTGTAATGTCGCAGACAATATACACCGGGCATGAAGCCATGCGCAGCCTCATGCGTGTTGCCAGAGCCCATAAAGGAAACCGTTGATCGAATGAGCGACGAGGCGCCCGACGCAGAGACGGACGACATTGCAGAGGTGCTGTCCGACT
Source organism: uncultured Acidimicrobiaceae bacterium (assembly GCA_963848345.1). GTDB lineage: Bacteria > Actinomycetota > Acidimicrobiia > Acidimicrobiales > RAAP-2 > RAAP-2. Next base: position 118,951 of record CAWKDF010000004.1, read on the forward strand.
GGATCCGCGAAAACTGGGATCCCGACGCGTCGCTCGGCGAATGGTGGGAGCGGCTCGCCTTCGCTCGCTACGCCGTCCCTCACTGGCCAACCGAATGGTTCGGCCGTGGCTGGACCCCGAAACAGGCCCAGGTGGTCATGGCAACCCTGCGCATGATGAAGGTGCCGGGTCCGCCCGCCGGGATTGGCATCATGCTCGCGGGTCCGACGATCCTGGCCCACGGCACCCAGGCCCAGAAGGAGCGATTTCTCCTCGATATCGTGACCGGGGCGAGCAACTGGTGTCAGCTCTTCAGCGAGCCCGGAGCCGGATCGGACCTTGCGTCGGTGCGCACGCGCGCCGTGCGCACCGGTGATCGTTGGATCATCAACGGACAAAAAGTGTGGACGTCCAACGGCCAACTCGCCGACCACGGCATGCTGCTCGCGCGCACCGGTGAAGTCGAGTCGCGACACCACGACCTCACCTGGTTCGCCTTTGACATGGAGCAGTCCGGTGTCGAGGTTCGCCCTTTGCGCGAGATGACGGGACGATCGCTGTTCACGGAGGTCTTCATCGACAACGCGATCGCCCGTGACGAAGACATCGTGGGCGGGATCGACGCGGGATGGCCGGTCGCGCGCACCACACTCATGAACGAGCGCATCGGCCTTGGCGGTGGCGGTGGTGCGGTGGGAGGCGTGCCCGGAGCGCGGGGCGGCATGCTGAAGTCTCGCGCGGGAGACGCCACCGTGACGAAAGTCACCCAGAGCTCGGGGACCTCGCTCGTGATGCGCGGGCGCGCCTTTAATGTGGTCCGTCAGCTGGCGGCGGAACGATCGCTCGATGCACGATCGCGCGATCGGGTTGCCGCCCTCTACGTCCTCGAAGAGGTCGCCCAGATGACCCAACGGCGCATCGTCACCGAGGGCCCGAAGCGTCCAAGCTTCACCGGGCTTGGCTCGATCAGCAAGCTACTTTCGACACGCGCGACCAAACAGGCGCGTGACGTGGGCATGTCACTTCTCCAAGCAGAGGGAATGCTTTTGGCCAACGACCGTTCGCTCGCCGGCGTCATGCAAGAGCACTTTCTGTTCAGTCCGGCGTCGACCATTTACGGCGGCACGGACCAGATCCAGCTGAACATCATCGCCGAACGGGTCCTCGGCCTACCCCGCGAGTAGTCGTGAGTTCGCTGTGCCCGCTCATGTTGGTCGAGACACCGTGACACGATCGGATCCCTACCTGTCGGTCGTCGAGGGGCTGACCTCGTTCCTTCAGGCCGAGGTCTTCCCTCGCCAGGATGCGCTTCGTGACGAAGGGATCGCGACTTACGACGCCCGCGGTCGCCTCAGCCCCGAGGTGCTCGCGGCCTTTTCGCAGGTCCGGCGCGCCTCGGCGGCGGCTGGTTTCTACACGATGCTGCTCGCCGAAGACCTCGGCGGAGGCGGTCTCGGGTTCGAGGCGCTCTTTCGCCTTTGGGAGACGCTCTTTGACGTCTGCGGCGCCGAATACTGGCTCGGCCACCAAGCCATCAGTCACTGGTCGAGGGGGCCGAGCCACCTCTATCAGCTGATGGATGCCGGCTTTCGCAACGAGGTCTACCCGGGCCTTCTCAGTGGAGAGCTCACCACCTGCTTCGCCCTCTCCGAGCCCGACGCGGGCTCTGACATCTGGGCTCTTCGCACGACCGCCGAACGGGTCGATGGAGGCTGGTTGCTCAACGGCACGAAGCAATGGTCGACGAATGCTCCCTATGCCGACTGGTGCCTCGTCTTTGTCGTCTCCGATCGCGAGGCCTTCAGCCAACGTCGAGGGGGCGTGACCGGATTCATCGTCAGCATGGCCGCCGACGGGGTCGTCCTCGACAGCGTGATTCACATGTTCGGTCACGCGGGCGGAGACGAGGGCATCGTCAGCTTTCAAGACGCCTTCGTGCCCGATCGCCAAGTGATCGGCGAACCGGGCCTGGGACTCACCTACGCGATGTCGGGCATCTCGACCGGACGAATCTACAACAGTGCGCGCGCGATCGGCCTCGCCAAATGGGCCGTGACCATGGCGCTCGGCTACGCCGTAGAGCGCACGACCTTCGGCGCACCGCTCATCGAGAATCAGGCCATCTCCTTCCCGCTGGCGGACGCGGCAACGGAGATTCACGCGGCACATCTGATGGGTCTCGACACGGCGCGAAGCCTCGACGAGGGGCGCAGCGTTCGTGCCGAGGTCTCCATGACCAAGACCTACTCCATCGAGATGGCCATACGCGCGATTGACCACGCAATACAGGTGCATGGGGCGATGGGACTCACGAACGATCTCCACCTCACCGAAGCCTGGCAGCAGATGCGCCGAACTCGCATCGCGGACGGCTCCTCGGAGATGATGCGCCTCCAGATCGTAAAGGCCCTCCGTCGCGACGGCGTGAGCTTCTAGAGGACACTACGACGTGAAGAGTGCTCGCAGCGCGGGTCGACTGACCTTCATCGAGAGCGTCAAGGGAAGCGCATCGACGATCACGATGCGCGTAGGAATCTCGTAGCGCGCGAGGTGCCCCTCGACAAAGGAGAGAAGGTCTTCCGCCGTTGGCTGCGCTTGGTCCTCTCGAAGAACAACCGCCGCAACCGGCACAGCGCCTAGCCGTTCGTCGTCGAGGCCGACCACCGCCACGTCGCGAACCGCCGGATGAGCCTTCAGTGCCTTTTCGATCTTGGACGGATGCACTTTGAAGCCCCCGCGGATGATGGCATCGTCGACGCGACCCTTGATCCAGAGGAATCCCTCGTCGTCGATAACGGCGAGGTCGGTCGTGCGAACCCACTCGCCGCTGCCGTCCGCAGCCTGAGGAGCGAGCACCTCGAGGACCCCCTCTTCCCCGGTTGCGAGCACTCGTCCGTCGTTCGGATCGACGGTTCGCAACCCCACTCCCGGGTGGGCGCGGCCACTCGAACCCATATGCGTCTTGCCGTGTACCCGATAGTCCTCGGGTGACCAACTCGCGATGGCGCCTGCGAACTCGGTGGCGCCGTAAGTAGTCATAAATGGCACATTGAAGCGCCGCTCGAACTCCTCTTGAAGTTCGAGCGGGGTCGCGGTCGTCCCGCCTCGCACGTAGCGCAGCGAGCGCAGCCGTGATGGGTCGACGTTCGCGTCGAGAATCATGCGCATTGCCGTCGGATTCACCTGCCCGAGACGAACCTCATATCGCTCGATGAGCGAAGCCCAGAGCACGGGATCGAAGCGTTCCATCAAGATGACGGGTCGACCGACCGAGAGCGACTCGAGGGCCATCACCGCGCCCGAGATGTGACCGATCGGGTGCCACACCAGCGCCGGACGGAGCGAGGCCGTGCCTGTCGATTGCGCTCCCTGGCGCACCGGTGCCGACTGGCCGAGCGCAGCGTCAAGATTGGCGTAGGTCAGCGTGATGCGCTTGGGCGTGCCGGTCGTGCCACTCGAGAGCATCACGACCGCGAGCCCCGAACGGTTGGGCACCTCTCGGCCAGGCTCGTACGCGAAAAGCGTGACGAGCGGCATCTCCTCGGCGGTCAGCTCGATCACCGCAGCTCCCGACGATCTCGCCGCATCCATTACGCCCGGCCGCTCGAGATCGTCCCGACTTGCCGCGATGACGTGCAGGCCGAGCCGTCCAATGTCGCTCGCGAGATCGTGATCGGAAAACATCGGATTGAGCGTCAGGTAGCAGTGCCGCTGCGCCATGGCGGCGGCGATGAGTGCCAGATGAGGTGGGCGATTTCTGGTGATGACGCCGACCGAAAGTCCTCCTGCGCGCTCGAGATCCGCGGTGGCGGCCTCGAGTTCGTCTCGAGCCGACGCGACGTAGGACCATGACTGGCTCGCGCCCTCCGTGATGATCGCCTCGGCGTCGCCGCCCTTGTCTATGAAGCCACGGATGGAATCAGAGAGTCGGTATTGGTTGCTCGACATGGGAATAATTCTCGCTCACCGACCCTGTCGGACGTGAGGCTCGAGACTCAAAACTCGGGTCGATGGGCCAAGGGCCCGCCAGCTTCCGCCTCCAGCCACACCGGATCTCTCTTTTCTCGAAAGGCGGCGGGTCCCTCTTGGGCATCAGGGTGCAGGTTCGCGTGTGCCATGAGCATCGCGTAGCCGAAGCGAAGCGCATCGGTCATCGGTTTTTCCAATCCCTGCCACAGAACGTATCGACTGATCGCCATGGCGGTTGGAGAGTTCTTCGCGATGAGGTGCGCCAGCTCCTTTGCGTGAACGAGCAGTCGATCGTTCTCGACGATCTCGGTAACGATGCCGAGCGCGAGAGCTCGCTCGGCATCGATTCGTTCGTGCCGGCCCATCAGCACCATACGAAGCGCCGCTTCGTGACCGATGCGTCGGGCGAGTACCAGCGTTTCCGTTGCACTCACCTGGCCCACGCTGACGTGGGGGTCAAGGAACGTGGCGCGCGCTGCCGCGATCGAGAAGTCACACTCAACGACGAAGTGCAGCCCACCTCCGGCGCACACGCCGTTCACGGCACAGAGCGTGGGCTTCGAAACACCGGCCTGAAGCGGTGTAAATGCGAGATCCCTCTCAAAGACGCCGGTCCTCGCGCGACCGGGACTGGCCAGCGTGCCGACGTCGGCTCCGGTGCAGAATGCGCGATCCCCCGCACCCGTGACGACCCCGACACGCACGTCCTTGAAGTCTTCGAACAGCCGCCAGAACTGACTGAGCTCGACGCCCATTGTCGGTGAAATCGCGTTCATGCGATCGGGACGGTTTAACGTGACAACGGCGACCGGCCCGTCGACCTCAACTTCCAGCGTCTCCCACGGTCCCTCGAGTTCCACTGCGCCCCCCAAAGTACTTGGAGACAACACAATAACATATGTTACAGTGTGCCCGACGGCTGCAGTTTGGGGGGAAGCGCACGGTGACTTTCGGAGCCGAAGTGCGTTTCACGGATGTCGCATCACATACTCCTGTGTTGTCGTTCGCCGTCACCAACGTCTCGGCAGAAACGCGGAGCGAGTACCGCTCTCGACCAGAGGGGAGTTGCGCATGAACGTTGATCTCAGCGAGGAACAGACACTTCTGCAATCGACGTCGCGACAGTTCTTGAACGAGACGCTTTCGACGGACGCGCTACGTCACCGTCCCGCCGAGGACACGGCGCTCTCGCGAGAGTTCTGGCTGCGCGCCGCCGGGCTCGGATGGACGTCGATGTTCGTGCCCGACGATCTGAGTGCCCCGCTCGCTCCCCAAGCCGTGCGCGACCTCGTGATCATCGCCGAAGAGGCAGGCCGCGCGCTCGAGTCGGGATCTCTTCTCGAATGCAACGTCGTCGCGTACGCACTGGTCAGCTCGGGAAGCCCCGAGATCAAAGCGCAGCTCCTGCCTGGACTCTCCGATGGATCAATCACCGCATCCTGGGCCTTCGCCGAAGGCGTCGACGGCTGGTGGAAGGCCGACGTTCGCTCGATCGCCACCGTGGAGGGCGATGAGTACGTCCTGAACGGAGTGAAGTCGACGGTGGTCGCGGCCACGAGCGCCGACTACTTCCTCGTCACGGCGTTCGTTGGCGACGAGCTGGCCCAGTTCGTTGTTCCCCGTGACGAGCAGGGTGTCACGGTCACGAAGCTCGACGCACTCGACTTGAGCCGTGATTTTGGGAACGTCGCCTTCGTCGACGTCCGCGTCCCCAAGAGCTCGCGTGTGGGAACGGCCGGCCAGCCGGCCGACGAGGCGATCGAGCGTCAGTGGCTTCTCGCGATCACCCTGCAGTGTGCGCAGATGGCTGGCATGTTGGAGTGCGTCTTCAACTGGACTCTCGGGTACGCCCAGGACCGCTACGCCTTCGGAAGACCGATCGCCTCCTACCAGGCGCTGAAGCACCGCCTGGCCGACCACAAGGTTTGGGTCGAAGCGGCGCTCGGGCTTTCGACCGGATTGACAGACGCCTTCGCCGAGGGCGACCCGGGTACCGACGAACTCGCCTGCGTGGCCAAGTCCCACGTTGGCGACCGGTCGGTCGAGATCATCTCGGACTGCGCACAAATCTTCGGGGGGATTTCGATGACGTGGGAGCACGATCTTCACCTCTACCTGCGTCGCGCGACAGTCGACAGAGTCCTCTACGGCTCACCTACCCAGTTGCGCGAGCGACTCTGTGGACTGGTGGGTCTGTGATGACCGCGATGAGCCAAAGAGAAGAGACCGACGTCGAGGACCTCGAGAGCTTCGCCGCCCGCGCACGAGCCTGGGCGCTCGAGAACCTGCCGGTCGCCGTCGACAACGCGCAGGCCCGTGCCGATGCCGAGGACCACGTCAAGCAGGTCGCCAAGGCCCGACGATTCCAACGGCTCATCTTTGACGGTGGCTTCGCCGGGCTTCGCTACCCCAAGGAGTACGGTGGCCAGGGTCTGACCCGCGAGCACCAGATGGCCTGGCGCGAGGTGACGTCCGACCGGGACATCGGCTGCCTCAGCCACTTCAAGGTCACCCACGGCATCATGGGTCCCACGCTCCTCGACTTCGGGACCGAGGAACAGAAGCGAGCGCACATCCCGGCGATGTTGCGTGGAGAAGAACTCTGGGTGCAGTTCCTCTCCGAACCGAGCGCCGGCTCGGACCTGGCGTCGCTTCTCACTCGAGCTCAGCGCGAGGGCGACGTCTACGTGCTCACCGGCTCAAAGATCTGGAGCACCTTCGCGCACGTCTCGGACTACGCGCTGGTCCTCGCTCGTACGAACCTCGACGTCCCCAAGCACAGCGGGCTTTCGATGCTCATCCTCCCCATCCGAAGCGAGGGCGTGACGCTGCGCACCATTCAGCTCGCTACCGGCAGCGCCGAATTCTGCGAGGAGTTCTTCGACGACGTGATGGTCCCGATATCCAACATCGTCAGTGAAGAGAATGACGGATGGAACGTCGTGATGCGACTGTTCTTCCACGAAAGGAACATGGTCGGCGGCAACAGCTTGAACGACCAGGACGCGGCCGGCGTCGGCGAGAGCGCGGTCAGCACGGAAGAGGAGCTCGTGACCCTGGCCCGCTCAGTCGGAAAGGAAAAGGACTCCCACACCCGACAGCTGATCGGCGAAGCCTTGGTGCTGGAACGCCTCGCTGACCTCACGATCCAGCGAGTCAACGCCCTAATGAAGTCGGGAGCGCTGCCCGGTCCGGGGGCCTCGATCGTGAAGCTGATGAGGTCGCTTTCCAAGTACCGCTTCAAGGAGATCGCCCTCGAGATCGGAGGGGCCCACGTCGTGCTGAGCGGTTTCGACGACGAGGTGGGCGGACACGGGCACCGTTGGCTGGTAGCGCGTGTAGGCACCATCGCGGGCGGCAGCAGTGAGATGCAGCGAAACGCCATCAGCGAGCGGGTCCTCGGGCTGCCGCGAGATCCATCGCCCGACACGCAGTTGCCGTTCCGTGAAGTACTCGCCAAGCGGACTCGCTAGGACGCCTCCGCCGTTGACCAGTCCGGACGACATCGAAGACGTCGAACGATTTGCTGTTCGGGCACGAACCTGGGCCGTGGAGAACCTACCCGCCATGGTCGATCGCGACGCTCGCGCCGAAAGCAAGAGCCACGACCGGGAGATCGCGGAAGCTCGACGCCTGCAGCGACTCATCTTCGAGAGCGGTTTCGCCGGGCTCCGCTACCCAAGGGAGTACGGCGGTCAGGGCCTGACGCGCGAGCACCAGCTGGCCTGGCGTCGCGTGACCAGTGATCGCAACCTCGCCGCACTCAGTTTTCTCAAGGTGACGCTCGGCATCATGGGTCCCACCCTCCTTGACTACGGGACTGAAGAGCAGAAGCGCACGCACATCCCCGCGATGCTCCGCGGCCAAGAGCTGTGGGTTCAGTTCCTCTCTGAGCCGAGCGCGGGATCAGATCTCGCGTCGCTCTTGACGCGAGCCGAGCGCGAAGGCGACACCTACGTGGTGAACGGATCAAAGATCTGGAGCACCTTCGCGCACTTCGCCGACTTCGCGTTCTTGCTCGCGCGGACCAACTATGACGTGCCCAAGCACAGCGGACTGACCATGCTCATGCTCCCCGTCAACCGCGAGGGCGTGACGGTGCGACCAATTCGATTGGCCACGGGGAGTGCCGAATTCTGCGAGGAGTTCTTCGACGATGTGTTGGTTCCGGCGACCGATGTCCTTGGTGCTGAAGACGACGGTTGGAACGTGGTGATGCGATTGTTCTTTCACGAGAGGAACACGAGCGGCGGCAACAGCTTCAACGACCAGGCAGTGGCGGGCATCGGCGAGAGCGAGATCGGTGTGCAGGACGAGCTCCTCGCTCTCGCGCGGCTGGTGGGCAAGGCCCGCGACTCTCATACCCGCCAGCTGGTCGCCGAGGCGCTGATTCTGGAGAAGCTGAACGACTTTACGGTGGCGCGGGTGAACGCGCTCCTGGAGACCGGACAGCTTCCTGGTCCTGGCGCCTCAATCGTCAAATACATGCGATCGGTCACCAAGTACCGGATCAAGGAGATCACCCTTGAGATCGGAGGGGCCCGGGTCGCTCTCGATGGATCCGAAGAGACCGGCGGCCACGGACAACGCTGGCTCGTCGCGCGCATCAAGACCATCGCGGGCGGCACCAGCGAGATGCAACGAACGGCGATCAGCGAACGGGTGCTCGGGATGCCCCGAAACCCATCACCCGACACGCAGATGCCCTTCTACGAGGTGCTGGCTCGACGCCCAACCTAGGGCGTTGCGCTGTTCCCCTACTCTTCAACCTTCGCGGGAGCCACCGCCGGTTCGGCGTCACCTAGTAGCGGTGGGCTTCCGAGAGCCACCCTCTCCTCTCCGACAAAGCGCCAGGGAATTCCCACGAGTCGACGGTGACCCCACAGGGGATGCGTCACGTGGGTAAAGAAGTCCTGTTCGGCGAGAAATTCGTCGTTCGCCAAATCGTGGGTGGTGAGTATCGGTGAAGCGGCGACGCCACGTCCTTGCAGTTGCGCACTCAAGACATCAGCGTTGAACTCGATCATGAGCGCCTGAAGATCAGCGTCGAGCCGTGCCTGATGGCGCCACCGCCCTTCGCGCGTCGCGTACTCGGCGGCCTCCAGCGAAGCAGGATTGCCGAGAACGCTCTTAAGCGAAATCCACTGGTCGTCACTCGCAACCGAAATCGCGAGCCAACGCTCGTCGCCGGTCTCGTAGGTGGCGTTTGGTGCGAAGGGGAACCGGTGATTCGTGCCGTCTTCAGGCGGGGCCTCTCGGCCGAGCGAGGCCGCCGCGATGAACTCGTTCACCCGGGCAGCTACCAGTTCGACCATGGAGAGGTCGACTGCGGCGCCCCTGCGTCCACGCGGGCCGAGCGCCCAGGCGGCGACGATGGCGGCCACGGAGTATCCGGTCTGCAGATCGGCCCAGGCCATGTCGACGTTGGCAATTCGACCTTCGGTCGTCTGGGTGAGATGCGCCACGGGCGACGAGTTGACGATGTTGTAGGCGTAGGCGCGGTAGTCAGACCACGGCCCCGTCTGACCGAAGCCGGTCGAGCTCAGGGCGAGCAGTGTCGGCCTCGACTCGTGAAGCGTGCGACAGTCCAGCTTCAACTTACGCGCACGTCTGGTGCCCATGTTCTCAATGAGGACGTCGGACCGGTCGAGTATCTCCGCCAGCCCTTCGAGGTCAGTGTCGTACTTGATTAAGCGGCTCCGCTTGGAGTGGTTCATGCCCGAAAAGAACACGTTTCGATCGGCGCCCTCGATGTCGTCGATGTAGGGCCCGCGGCGGCGGTACGTGTCGAGACGATCAGGGTCCTCGAGCTTAGTCACTACTGCGCCCATCGCGCCGAGCACCGAACCGGCGAGCGGCATCGCCAGCACCTGACTGATCTCGGTCACCCGAAGCCCTTCGAGCCGGTGAGATTGACGGTCAATCGTGGACTCCTCGTCCCCCTGCTCAATCTCGAAGGGAGAGTCGACGATCTGGGCCTTGACGCCATCGACCTCGACGGGAACCAAGCTGTTTCTCGCGAGAATCTGCTTCGAAGTGAGGAACTCCTCCGGCGTCAACATCGCTGACGCCGGTACACCGTTGCTTTGGAGGAGGATCTCGCACTCGAACTTGGAACGGGTTCCGCACCACTCATTCACGAGCGTGACGATCGTCGCGGCGTGCTCGACGCGAAGAGCGCTCGTGCCGTACTGCGTTGCGAGCTCAGGCCTCCCGATGGCTTCGGCGGTACCGGCCCACTGGTGCTGTTCCATGGCCGAGATCCGGATGAGGCCGTCGCGACACTGGAAATTCCCAGCGGGCGCGCCGTTTCGAGCCGCGCCCGACGCCGCGCGATTATGGAACAACTCTTGTAGACAACTGAGCACCGGACCCGTCGAGATCACCGCCTCCTGCGCCGAGACGTCGGCGTGTATAGGTTGCCGGTTCCCCCGAACGCGGTCCAGACCATGGAGTGCGGCGACCGCGACGGCCTGACCCGCCGACAGCAGAGCCTGGCTCCCCGCGAGCGTCAGAGGGCGATTGGTCGATGGATCGATAACCGCGGTCATGACCGCGCTGGCGGCCGAGATTGTGAGGTCCGAGCCGAGCCAGTCGCGGCGCGCACCCGAGATGCCGTAGGCGCTGAGCGTCACCCACACGGAGCGGTTGCGCTCGGCCACGTAGGAGAGGTACGTCTCGGCGCTCGCGGGCAGAAGGGTGGTCGGGCTCAAGACCCGGTCTGCGATCACGACGTCAAAAAGCTCGTCGCCGTTCAGCAGTGCGTCGACCTCGTCGAGGCGACGGATCTCCTTCGCGCGATCCAAAATCTCTCGCTGGAGACGAGCCAGGTCCCTGGCGCTGCCCGCCACGCTCAATGCTTCGTCGTCTCGTTCCGTGATGACGATCTTGGTCACGCTCGCCCCGAGCGTTGCGAGGAACGACGACGCGAAGGAGCCACCGATCCCGTCGCCGATCTCTAGCACCGTCAGTCCGTCAAGAAACACTGTTCACCCTTCGTCGTAAATCTCGAGACCATCACCCGGTTCGACTTCAGCGATCGGACGCCACTTCCGGTCGCCGCCCGCGAGGGCGAATATGAGCGGAGCCACGTCGGTCTGCGGTTCCCAGCACGACGGAACGACTCACGCTGCCGAGTCCTTCGCCGAGCCGCCCAGGTAGGACTCGATTACCTGCGGCGAGGCCAGCACCTCTTCGGGCGTGCCCGACATGAGGTGGCGTCCGCTGGCCATCGCGTAGGCCCGCGAGCAGGTGTCGGAGATAAAGGAGATGTCGTGGTCTACGACGACTACCGTGATCTGCTCGTTGCGCAGATCATTCATGATCTCTCGTAGATGAACTCGCTCTTCGCTCGAGCTGCCCGACGTGGGCTCATCGAGCAACAGCATCTTGGGCTTCGCGGCGAGCGCCCGCACGATGTCCACGACCTTCTGGTGCCCGTACGCCAGTTCTCGAATCGAATGATTGCGAAACTCCTTCAGACCGTGCTGCTCAAGCAGCGCGTCGGCCACTCGAGTTTCTTCGCGATCTGCCCGAAGCGTTCCCGGCAGGCTCAGCGCGCAACCCATGAGGCTTGATGGACGCCAGGTCGATCGTCCGAGCAGCACGTAGTCGATGACGGCAAAGGAGCGAAACGTCTCGGCAATCTGGAACGTTCGCGCGATGCCTCGCGATGCGATTCGTCTGCTGGAGAGTCGGTCTATGCGCTCTCCCTCGAAGCGCACGGCGCCGGAATTGGGCCGCGCCACGCCCGAGACGCAGTTAAGAAGCGTGGTCTTTCCTGCGCCGTTGGGTCCGATGACCCCGAAGGTCTCGCCCTGAAAAACGTCAAAGGAAACCTCCTCTACGGCGTAGATCCCTCCGAAGTGTCGCGAGAGCGAATCGATCTCTAGGACTGCAGTTTGCTCCACCTCTTACTCCCCCATCACGGCAGCTTGAATCTTGGTCTGCGTCATCTCCTCGGAGCTTCCTTCACCGACGACCGATCCCCCCTCAAGCAGATAGTAATAATCCACCACGTCCGATATGGCGCTGGCGGCTTGGTCCACGAGCAGAATCGAGATGCCCTGCGCGTCTCGAATCATCTTCAGTTGCGCCACGATCTCCTGGGTCGCGATAGGCGAAAGCCCGAGCGAAAGCTCGTCTACTAGCAGCAACTCAGGATCACGGCAGACGGCGAGCGCGATGCCGAGTAGCTGTCGTTCGCCGCCACTCAGCTGACCGCCCTTCCTCGACACAAATCTCTGAAGACCTTCGAACTGCTCTAGGCACTGCTCCATCCGGGCCGCGCTAATGCCGTCGGCCTTGAAATGCTCTCGCACAGTGAGCGAAGGAAAGACCTTGAAACGTTCAGGTACTAAGACGATCCCTCTTCGCCCCGTACGGCGGGGCGACGAATGAATGATCTCTTCACCCTTCCACTTCACCGAACCTCGAACCCGAACGCGCTCGGCCGAGACGAACCCCGCGATCGCCTGCAAGGTCGACGTCTTTCCCGCCCCATTCCGCCCAACGATGGCGACGATCGAACCGTGTTTGACGGCCAGGTTCACATTTCGAATTCCCTGGGCGCCGTTTCGATAGGTGACCGACACGTCGGACATCTGGAGGAGAGGTTCGCTTAACGACTCTCGCGATTGCGCCACGCGGTGGCCCGCGGCGCTTTCGACACCGCTCGACGCAGTGATCTCCGCAGACTCCGCGACGACCACGGCGGCCACGGCGGCCACCGGCGACGTCACAGGAGTACGTCGACGACGGCGAGTCGCACTTCGAACGATTCGCCGTCCGATCCCCGCGAGGCCGCCAGGCTCGAAGAGCAAGATGATGACCAGAATCAAGCCGTACACGAGCGTCTCTATGGTGCCCTGATTTGAGGTGAACCAGTTGTTGAACGAACTGCCCTGCGGCGAAAGATTGGCCAGGTGCTGCAGCCCAACGGGAAGATACGTAATGGCGGCCGCGCCGAGCAGCACGCCGACTGGTGAGCCGACGCCTCCCAGGAACACCATGACGACCAGACTGATTCCCAAGGTCAGGGTGTACGTACTGAAAGCCACGAGCCCGATGAGATATGCGAAGAGCGATCCCGCGAGCGCGGTGACCGCCGAGCTGCCGACGAATGCGAGAAGTCGCCACTTCTCGACGTTGATGCCGATGACGCCCGTCGCCAGCGGGTCCTCGTGGATTGCCCGCCAGATGTTCCCCGGCGCAAATCTGTAGAGGTTTCGCAGGACGAGCACCACAAGAAGAAGGCAGACGACAACGACGATGAAGGTCGCGCGGCTTCCCCCAAGATTCCAGCTCCCGATTCTCATCGCGGGCGGATAGAAGCCGGCTCGCTCGCCTTGATAGTCCTGGGCCCAGAACGCGAACACTTGCTGAAATGCGAGTGTCGTCAAGACGAGATACAGCCCCGAGACGCGAAGGGCGGGAAGTGCAACGACAAGCCCAATCACCGCTCCCACAATCATGCTCAGTACAAGAGGGATCGGGAAGTAGTGGAGCGGCGTGTTACGAGTGAACGCAGTCGTGTAGGACCCAACGCCGAGGAAAGCGGCGCCACCGATCGATATCTGCCCCGCCTTGCCGATCAGCCAGTCCTGACCGACGGCGGCGATTGCGTAGACGACTACCGTGCTTGCGAGGAAGAGATCGTAACTGCTGCCAACGAAAAACTCGAGAACAACGGCCGCCGCGATGACGACGTATATATACATGGTCAACCCGCGAAACGAGCGACCGAACCCTCGTGAGCGCGAAGACGACCCCGTCTCGCTGACCTCGTGGTACTCCTCCGGCGTCGCGACCACAATTGCGTCTTCAAATTCGGACAACGTCGCGACTCCCAAATAGGCCGCGAGGGCGAACGAGCAGCACAAAGAGGAGGACCGTATAGGCGATGACGCTCTGCCACTGTCCGCCTACCGTGATGCCAATCAAGGTCTGGAGCAGAGCCACCACGATGGCTCCGATGAACGCTCCGCCAAAAGAATCCAGCCCTCCCAAGATGATCACCGGAAAGACGGCGAGCCCGACGGCCGGAACCTGCGTCGGATCAAGGCCGTTACTCACTGCGAAAGCGATGCCTCCCGCGCCAGCGAGCGCCGCACCGATTCCCCACGCCATGGCTGATATTCGAGTCACGTTGATGCCCGAGTAGGCCGCGAGCGATGGACCGTCGGCGACCGCTCTCATCTGTATTCCCGCCCGGGTGTATCGGATGATGAGTGCCACGGCCACGCACAAGATGATGGTCATGAAAACGACGAACTCGTCGATATCGTTGTAATAGAAGGTGCCGAATAGGACCTTCGGTTCGTAAGGGAACACCAGTGGGAGCAGCAGGGGGTTGGCCCCCCAAATCAAGTAGCCCGCACCCTGAAAGACAGTAGAGAGACCGATCGTCGCGATGGCGACAATGAACGGTGGAACCCCAACCATTCGAGAGAACACGATCTGGTAGGTCAACCATCCAAGAATCCCGACGATGGTGATGGAAACGATGATCGCCGGATACAAGGGCAGATGAGCGGCGGTGATCATCGAGTAGAAGACCGACGCGCCGACGAGCATGTATGCGCCCTGAGCGAAACTGAGCACTTTCGTCGCCCGGAAGAGAATGATGAACCCGGAAGCCACCAGGGCGTATATCGCCGACAACGTGATGGTGCCGACGACGATGTTGGACCACTCAGATGCCACGGCAAACCAACTTCGAATCTTTCAGGAAGGTGGGCTCGTCACTGGAATTCACTTGTTTTCATCCTTCAAGCTTTGTTCGAGTCGTCCCGAATGCATGGGCGCCTCGATCCCCAGAAGAACTCGCCACTCACGCCGGAAAAGCGCGACTTTCGCCTTCATGCCCCACATCCCCCGAGCCGACGTTCGTTCGACCCATTGTGCCACTGCAAACCGCCGCCGAGGCCTACGTCAGGTAAACCGTGGGTGCGCGGGCCAACCAATTTGCACTGGCTGGGGAATGACCTTGGTCAACCCGCGCACCCACTTACTTCTTTGACCTGGAAGCTCTCACTCCCGGATCATCTGAATTCTGAATTAGGCCTTGCCCATGGCGAGCGGACCCTCGATGAGCGTGACGCCACTTGATGGTCGGTAGCCGTAGATGTACTGCGAGTTGAAGAGTACGTGGTCGGTCTTGGTGTAACCCGCGGTAGTGACAAGGCCCGGCAGACTGACCTTGGTCGTGTCCAGCGCGGCGTCCAGCTGATTACTCGTGCAGTTTCCGCCGTTCGCCTTCACGCAGCTCTTCAGGGCAGCGACGAGGTCCTGAGCGGCGATCCACGCCTGTGCCTGCTGGCCACTGTTCAACGCGGCGTTACCAGTCACTCCAACCGAAGCCATCTCCTTTACGTACGACCGCACTCCCGACGAGGTGCCCGTGGAGGACACGAACCGGTTCGCCGACAGTACGTAGTAGTTGGGGTCAGCCAGGGATTGCAGACCGTCGTAGTCCGCATCTTGGCTGATGACTGGGCCGGTAAAGCCATCCGTTCTCAGCTGTTCGACGAATGCCGCGTTCTCAGACGAGGCAAGCTCCATCGTGATCACGTTCGGATCGGTTGCGGCAAGCGCTGCAACTTGTGCAGCTGTCGGCGGAGTGCCATCTCCCGGCGCGGTGACCGACGAGGTGATCGTCCAGCCCTTCGCCTTTGCCAGGCTCGCCACTTGAGTAGCAAACGCGTCCGGGCCCGGAATGTCCGACACCAAGATGCCGATCTTCGGCGTTGAAGTCACCACCGTCGGGATGAAGTTGATCAGCGGTTGAGCCGTCGTGATCTCAGGCGGGTTCCGGTCGAAAAGGTACGGTTCGATCGGGCTGACCTGGCTCGCGAGGGCCGCGAAGCAGCTCATCGGCACCTTCGCCTTCGCCGCGTATGGTCCGTTGCCCGCACAGAACGTGGTGAGCGTACTGCCGGTTACGAAGACCGGCTTCTCCGCGAGCAGCTCTTTCATGTTGGAGATCGACGTCGACAGCGTGAACTGGTCATCGAGCAACTTGAGATCGATCTTGTGCCCGTCGATGCCACCGGACTTGTTGACCGCATTAAACGTCGCACCGAAGCCATCCTTGATGTAGCCGCCAAAGGCTGCCAACGCACCCGACAAGTCCTCGTCCGCACCCACGATGAAGGGCGCCTTGGAACTTGCCCCTGCCGTACCGCCGGATGCGATGCCTACTGCGACCATCGAACCTGCTGCCATAAGCGAGGCCAGGCCCACTCTCACGAGCGTTCCCTTCCCGTTTCGGCGCCTTCCATTACGAAGATTCATTAACTTCCCCCCAGCTATAGAAATAGATACCGTGCGTGACTGTAATGCTTACGACAGTATCTGTCAAGTACACCCTACCGATCAAAACACCTTCATATTGCTGTGCATCGCCAATCGGCAGTTCGCCGGTCGAAGCACACTTGAGAACGTAGTGACAGATTTCCCGACGCGCTGGTCAGGTCAATCGCTTACCAGCCGCGTCGGCAGTTTGAGGTTCTTCTCGCAACTGAAAGACGCCACCGTCCATGACGACGTCGTCGTTCTGCGTGGACGTGCGAAATCGGAAGCTGTTCGACAACTGCTCCGAAACGTCCCACATCGAGATTGTAAGACTGTCACCGGGAAACACTGGCTTCGAGAAGCGCGCAGCCATGGAACCAAAGCGCTGCGGACTTGATTCGCACAGCGAATGAAGAAGGCCCCGTCCGGTAAAGCCATAGGTGCAGAGCCCGTGCAAGATGGGCTTTGCAAATCCCGCGCGCGCCGCGAAGGTCGGGTCCGAATGAAGAGGGTTTCGGTCGCCCGATAGTCGGTACAAAAGCGCTTGGTCAGTTCGGGTGTCGTAGGTGACCACAGTGTCCGGCGCGCGGGTGGGCATGGGCTCTTTAGTAAGCGTGGACGCACCGTCGTCGATCAACTCCTTAGGCCCGCCGAATCCACCGGCGCCTCTGACAAAGAGTCCCGTCCGCGAGCGAAATTGTGGGACACCAGAGGCTACGTCGCGGCCCTCGGTCTCCAGCACGATGAGACATCCCGAACCCTTGTCGAGAATCCCGAGCAACGTCGTCGAGATCGTTGACGATCCAGCCGGAGGGAGCGGGGCAAGCTGGCTGATCGACTGTTCCCCATGTACGAGCTTGCTTCGGTCGACGCTGGTCCAATCAATTACGCCCTTCAGATTTGGACCGAGGAGACTTACGAACGTCGGCAGTACGCGCTGCTCTACACCCTTTGAGTTGTCCGTCGTAAATTCGAGCTCAAAGCCAACCGGGTCGTTCGCTCCTGCACCGACGCCGAGTGCGTACAACAAGGTGTCGCGGTCATCCCAGTCCCGCTGAATAGGCGCTGACACTGTCCCCGCGACGCCGATCGCTGACTCAACCATCCCGGCTCCCCTCGACTGACGGTTAACCCATTTATGCGTGTTGGTCAGCAACAACAATGTCCTGTGCGAGCCCTACGGTCGCAATATTTCACGCGTGGCTCGCACAACCCCTGCATAAACTCCTAACCAATACTGTATCGTCATATATGAAGTGGGCCAAGGGGTCCCACGGTGGGACGGCACAACCGAGAAGGCTGAGGGCGCGATGCGACAGATGGCTTGGTCGTGCGAACCCTCTTCAGCTGCGAAGGTGAATGATGGCGAAATATCGGTTGGTTCCGAAGCAGAATCGTAAGATTCGTTTCTAATCAGGGGTGTCAAGGGAGCAAACACAACATGGTTGACGCGGAAAAGTTCAATGACGTCGAGCACGAGCTCGACGCACCCCCGTGGCGGCGATTCGAGTCCACTTTGATGGCGACGTCGAAGTCGATCCGTCGCGCTTACGACCTTCTCTTCGCCGAAATCGGGCTCAATCTCTCGGAGGCGTGCCTCCTTGAGTACGTGGTGGAGCACGGGCCGATGTCCCAGACGCAGGTGGCTGAACGAATCGGCATGGGTCGAGCGCCCGCGGGAACGATCGTCGACAACCTCAGTAATCGCTCGCTGTTGCGCCGCACGCCTGACTCGACTGATCGTCGCGTTTGGCTCCTCACGGCAACAGATGAGGGCAACAAGTTGGCCGAGCGCATCGGTGAGGTCGACAAGGGTCTTCGCACACAAATGCGAAAGGGTCTCAGCCAAGTCGAGCGCGAGCTTTTGGCGGACATCTTGATACGCATCCGAGCTAACCTCGCCAACGTGTTGACCTCACAGTCAAACTGAAGAGCCCTTCCGCGCAGGAACGCACCGGGCAGTAACCACGAAATCACCGGAGCCGAAGTACACTTCGCACTCAATCATTGGATTACGTGCAGCGAAGCGGTACGGCATCACTCGAAAGGAACCCGGTGCGTCAACCTCGAGTCGCGGAACTCGTCGCCTCGGACCTGCGAAAGCAGATTCTTGACGGCGACATTCGCCAGGATTCGACGTTGCCGCGCCAAGAGGAGCTCCAGGCCCGTTACGGCGTAAGCCTCCCTTCGATCCGCGAAGCCTTGCGGATTCTCGAGAGCGAGGGTCTCATCACCGTGCGCCGAGGCAATCGTGGCGGTGCGGTCGTTCACCTCCCGACAATGCGCAGCTTCGTGTATATGCAGTCGCTGTTGCTTCAGTCTCGACGAACCACGCTGAGCGATGTCGCCCTTGCCCTGCAACGGTTCGAACCGACGTGCGCCGCAATGTGCGCCGAGCGACCAGACGTGGCGACATCGCTCCTCCCAGTTCTGGAGGCCATCCTCCAAGAGCAGCGCGAGGTCATTGACTCTAACCTCAAGGAGTTCAATAGGGTGGCCAGACGATTTCACAGCGCCATCGTCGAGCTCTGCGGCAACGACACCATTCGATTGACCGTCGGGGGCTGGGTTGCCCTGTGGTCAGCCCACGAAGAGTCCTGGTCGAACTCGGCGAGCGCGACATCAAGGGTGTCGTTCGAGATGAGACGCCAGGTATGTGAACGCCATGAGCGAATCGCCCAAGCGATCTTTGACGGCGACCCTGAAGAGGCGCGCCGGCTCATGGCGGGTCATCTCGCCGCAGCCCAACAACATCATTTCTCCGTTGACATCCGCGCCGGCGTTGACGCAACTCTCCTGCTCGGATCGACGACGCTCCCGGCGTCGTAGCAGCGACTGTCCGACCGGGCCAGCACTGTTCAGATTCCCAGATGCCCCGCCAGGAGAGAGCGATGGTGCACGGCGTCTCCAAGGTACATCTCAGAAGTCTTGGCACGGCGCAAGAACAGGTGCGCGTCGTTGTCCCAGGTAAATCCCACGCCACCGTGAATCTGAATGTTCTCCGCCGCGGCGTGGGTGAAGACCTCGGAGCAGTATGACTTCGCCATCGATGCGGCAGTGACGGCGTCGACCATGCCCTCGTCGACCGTCCAGGCTGCGTAGCGAGCGACGGCAGCGGCGGACTCGCTCTCCAGGTACAGCGTTGCGCACTTGTGCTTGATCGCTTGAAAGCTCCCGATAAATCGTCCAAACTGCTGGCGTGTCTTCGCGTACTCGACGCTGATCTCTAGAACCCGCTTCGCTCCGCCCACCTGCTCGCCGGCCAAGGCAATCGTCGCCGTTACCAACAGTTCTTCCAGCCATGCTTGAGCCCGGCCCGCGGTACCGATGAGGCGCGCCGGAACAGCGTCAAGAGTCAGGTTCGACTGCCTTCGAGTCTCGTCCATCACGTCGAGCCGTTCCTTCGTGAGCCCCGGCGCCGTGCCGACCACTGCGAAGAGGCTCAATCCGTCGCTCGTCATGGCGGGTACGAGAATCAGTTCCGCCGCGCCACCATCAAGAACGCAGGGCTTGACTCCGCTGAGACACCACGTCTCACCTTCTCGTTCGGCGCGAGTCGCTACGTGGTCAAAGGACCACGACTCATCCGATTCGACCAGGGCGACCGTCGCGATGAGATCCCCCGACGCAATCTGAGTGAGGTATTCACTTTTTGCCGGTTCATCGTCGCATTTCAAGAGCAGCCCCGCAGCGAGTGCGACAGTCGAAAAGTACGGACCGCCGTAGAGGGCACGGCCGAGCTCCTCGAAGACAGTCAACTGCTCGATCATCCCAAAGCCCGAGCCTCCAAACTTCTCGGGTAGCGAGAGTCCCTGCAGACCGAGCTGATCGGCCATCTGTCGCCACACGTCCCGATCGAAGCCCGCTTCGGCTGCCATGAGCTTGCGAACTACAGAAACCGGTGACTTCGCTTCGAGAAATGAGCGGACGCTCTCTCGCAGCGCTGCCAAATCTTCCTCGGAGGAAACGCTCGTTGTCAACGACATCCCGATCCCCAAGGCCAAAGTAGTTGAACTCCCATCATTGTAATCTATGTAACATTACGGTCGTCGTCAACGGTGGTAGGTCTGTGAACGCAATTCTTCTGGGACCTCCCCGAGGAGAGGAACGCGACGTGACAGATACGCAAGTGACTGCTGACGAATCGCCAATGGCTCGACCCCTCGAAGGTGTACGAGCCGTCGTTCTTGGCGACCTCGCCGCTGGGATGATTGCCGGATCGCTGCTCGGCGACCTCGGCGGCGAAGTCATTCGCATCTCCTCCCCCTCAGCCGAAGAGGTGCTCGCGCTTCGCCCGCCAGTCGTTGACGGCGCGAGTCTGGCGTGGCCGATCATCGCGCGCTCCGTGAAGAGCGCAACCTGCAACCTCGACGACGAATCGGGAGTTTTGATGTTGCGAGAACTTCTCAATCACGTGGACGTCATCATAGAGTCCCTTGGTCCGAACGGTCTTGAAGGCTACGGACTGGATCCGAGCGCACTCCCCGAGTCCGTCGTGCTGGTGCGAATCAGCGCCTATGGAATGGACGGACCGTACCGCGATCTGCCTGGCGACGATCTCACGTCGTTGGCCTACTCCGGATTGGCGCACTTGACGGGTCATCGCGGGGGCGCGCCGGCGGCGCTCGGTAGTGCCATTGCCGACCACCTTTGCGCGATCGCGGGGGTGCAAGCAGCCATCTCCGCGCTCGTCGGTCGACTTGGGACGGGACGGGGGGACGTCATTGATGCGCCGCTTTATGGAGCGGCACTGCGTATCACCGAATGGGCCATTCCCGCAGCCGATCGGCTCGGGCTCATCCGGACGCGAGAGGGAAACTTCCCGAGGAACGCTGCCCCGATCGGCGTGTACCCGTCGAAAGACGGAGAGTTTGTCGCAATTGTAGGCGGGGCTGACGCAAACTTTCGGCGCTTGGTTGACGCCATACAGGAACCTACGATCAGCGACCCTCGATTCGAGACCCCCTCACAACGATCGGTGCTGGCCGACGAGGTGAACGCCATCGTGAGCGCGTGGGCCGCGTCGCTGCCAATCGAGGAACTCGAAGCGAAGTGCCTCGCGAGCGGAGTCCCGTTCGGCCGCGTTTACACCGCGAGCGACCTCTCCTCCGATCCGCACTTCGCCGAGCGAGGCGACCTCGTCGCAGTAGAGAGTGCCGCCGGCTCGGTGCTCCAATCCTCGCCTTACCCGCTCTTCGTGGGAGCGAGGACGCCCCCGCCGGTCGCCCCGAGCGCTGCGGGAGCAGACAATCAATATGTCTGGTGCGAGGTCGTCGGTCATTCTCTCGAGCAACTGAAGGCCGACGAAATCGGCGGAAGGATCTGAGATGAGAGAGAAGCTCGAAGCGTCGCCCTCGGGTCACCCACGTCCCCTCGAAGGGGTGACGGTCCTCGAGCTGGGCAGCCGGATCGCCGCGGTGTTCGCATCGTCGATCTTGGCGGAGCAGGGCGCCACCGTCATCAAAGTCGAAGACCCCGCGGGGGGTGACGTCATGCGCACGATCAATCCCTTCGACGGCCCCCAGTCACTCTTCTTTGCCGCCGAGGACCGCAATCGCATGAGCGCCACCCTCAACTTGCGTGACCCGAAGGGCCAGGAGCTCTTCAGAGAGCTCGCGAGCAAGGCAAACGTTCTCTGCGAGAACTTTCGCCCGGGCACGATGGAACGCTGGCACCTCGGTCCCAAAGATCTCAATCGGAAGCTCATCTACGCGCGCGTCTCGATCTTCGGCCAAGATGGACCATATTCCGAACGCCCGGGGCTTGACCTTCTGGGCGTGGGCTATGGAGGACTGCTCTACCTAACGGGACCCGCCGACCAGCCTCCGGTCAAGTCGTCGGTCACTATCTCCGATCACATCACCGCCATGTTCGTGGCGCAGTCCGTGACCGCCGCCCTCTACCGGCAGCGGGTGAGCGACGACGAACGCGGCGTCGTCATCGATGCCTCACTCTACGGATCGATACTTCGCACGCTCGAGGCCACCGTTGCCCAATACGCCGCGACGGGCGTCGCTCCCGGGCGAGGCCGCTCGCGTCCCTTTGACAGCGCCCCTTCGGGCATATTCGCAACCAAAGACGACACGTGGATCGCAGTGTCAGCGGGATCGGACGAGGCGTTCGCCCGTGCCGCACACCTTCTTGATCGCACTCGATGGATCGATGTTCCCCAATTCGCATCCATGCAGCTGCGGTTCGATCACGCAGAGCTGCTCAATCCCGCGCTCAGCGCCTGGGTCCGTGAGCGCACGAGCGATGACGCCATTGCGGAGCTGCGAGTCGCCGGCATTCCGGTGAGTCGTGTCAACTCTGCGTCGGACCTGTTGAGCGATCCCCACATTGCCGACCGCGGAGATCTGCCCGAGTTCAAGGATCACGCCATCGGTCCGGTGCGCCAGCCAGCTCCGTTTCCGCGCTTCGCTAGCTTCACAGCTCCTCGAGAAGGCGCACCGATGTTGGGCGAGCACAATCGCGAGGTGTGGGGGACGCTCGTCGGAATCTCGGACGATCGCCTGGAAACGCTGAAGAGTGAAGGCGTGATCTAGTTCGGCGACGCCGACGGAGCATCCTTCGCCTTGGCGTGCGAGCTGCGCCACGCCTCGAGCGCCTCTTCGTGTTCAGCAAGATTGCGCGAGATCTCTTCGTACGCGAGCGCCAGATCAAGGACTTCTCGAGCGGCGGTCTTGACCACTTGATTGATCGCGGCCTTGGTCGCCCGCGTTGCGTAAGGCGGCTGTTTCTTCAGGGCCGCTGCGAGACTCTCGACTTTGCCGTCCAACTCTTCTTGCGAGACGACGTCCATGATCATGCCGATTCGAGCCGCTTCGCGAGCGTCGATGATGCGTCCGGTCAGCAGCAGCTCCTTCGCCCGTTGGGGGCCCACCAGCATGGGAAGGATGAGTGCCACGCCGTCCCCAGCGACGGCCCCGAGGTTCACGTGGGTGTCGCCGAACTTGGAGTTGTCTGAAGCGATCGTGAAATCTGCGAGCAGGGCGATGGTGAGCCCAAGGCCGACTGCGGCACCGTTCACTCGCGCGATGATCGGCTTCTCCGTCGAGAGGATCGCGTCCACGAGCCGTGCGCCTCGGCGTCGCACGCGCGTGTCAGCCTTCGATCCGAAAGTCCCGATGTCGCCTCCGGCACAGAAGGCTCCTTCGGCGCCAGTGATAACGATCACCCGAGTCGACTCTTCGTCGTCGCACGCGCGAAATGCGCTCGCCAGTGCAATGACAGATGCGGCGTCCAACGCGTTCCGCTTCTCGGGTGCGTGCAACGTGATGCGAGAGACGCCGTCGCTGCCGTGATCTATCTGAATCCGCTCCGTCATGATCTTCCTCTCATTGGCCTCTCCCCTGTCTTCTCAGAGTCGAAACCGGGTCACCTACGATCGATCGCCTGCGGCGACCCTGGGTTCGGGCGGGAGCTGCAGCACTTGGTCGGCGATCGTGTTGCGCTGAATCTCCGAGGTGCCGGCGATGATCGTGCACGACCGGTAGTAGAGATAGTCGTGCGCGCGAGAGCTTTCTTCGGTGACCCCACCAAGGCCGAGCATGCGCAGCGAGACGTCGTGCATCCTTTGGGAGAGCTCGCTCCAGTACAACTTTATGAGCGACCCCGTGGGGCCGGGCTCTCCCGTGCGCTCGATGGAGTCAAGGGCAGCCTTCAGGTGAATTCGGTAGATGCCGAGCTCGCAGTACGCCTTCGCCAATGCCTGGCGGGTAACCTCGTCGACTTTCCCCGAGCGCGCTTGACGCAGCAGATCCTCCAGCAGCCGACTGTGGTTGATGAGTTGGCGAGGCGACGAGGTGCGCTCGTAGCCGATCGTCGTACGCATCACCTTCCAGCCCTCGCTCGGATTGCCGACCACTTGGTCGTCAGGAACGAAGGCGTCATCGAGGAACACCTCTGCGAACTCTGCGCTACCGGTCATCTGACGTAGCGGCCGGGTCTGGACGCCGTCTTGGTGCATATCGAGGAGAAAATATCCGATCTGACGGCGTTCGGATGGTTCGCTGGTTCGAGCGAGCAGCACGCCGAAGTCCGCGTAGTGACCGTAGCTCGTCCAGATCTTCTGGCCGAAAATTTTCCACCCTCCGGGCACCTTGATCGCGCGTGTTCTCATCGAACCCAGGTCCGAACCCGCGTCGGGTTCGCTGAAGAGCTGGCACCAGTGGTCCTCGGCAGTGAGGATTCGCCCGAGGTACGCCTCCTTCTGCTCAGGTGTTCCCCACTGCAGGAGAACCGGTCCCACCAGATTCACTCCGACTCGATTCAAGATCTCGGGAGCGTTCGCGAGTGCCATCTCCTCTTGCACGATGTAGTTGTCGATCAGACTCAGTCCGCGCCCACCCCACTCGGTCGGCCAGTGCACGCCAACCAGGTGCGCATCAGCAAGCGAGCGCTGCCAGCGACGAAGGAACTCGACTTGATCATCGAGCGATTCGGGCATCGGATCACGGACGCAGTTCTCGCCCATCCAGGATCGAACCTCTCGTCGAAAGAGCTCCTGGGACTCCGAGAAGCCAAGGTTCATCGTCACGGCGCGATCCCCCTCCGCCATTGTTATAAGAATACCGATCTCGAGACTAGCCGAGTCCTCTGCAGCAAGGAGAAACAAGGCGAGTACGCGCTCCGCTGTGCGCCATGCTTTATAGGATAGGATTATTGGTCAATCGCGATAGAGGAACGGCTCCGCGGGTCCGAGGAGGGTTGCGTGGCTGACCAAGTGAGTTTCTCGGGTTACGGAGGCGTCTGCCTGGTGGGCGACGCTCGCGGCGACAGAGACGCCGACCCGGTCCTCTTCATGCATGGTGCGGGGCAGACCCGTCATGCTTGGGGTCGAGCCGCCACGGTCGTGGCCGCGAGCGGATGGAGAACCATTACGATCGATATGCGCGGACACGGTGAGAGCGACTGGGCGCCCGACGGCGACTACTCGTTTTCGGCCTTCGTCGCTGATTGCGCGGCTGTCGTCGAACAGCTGGGCCGGCCACCGGTTCTCGTTGGTGCCTCGCTCGGAGGCATTACTTCGATGATTGCGGAGGGGACGGCGGTCGGCCGGTTCTCGGCGGGACTCGTGCTCGTCGACATCGCTTCTCATACCAACCCGAACGGCGTTGCTCGCATTCAGACGTTCATGCGCTCGGGCGTTGAAGGCTTCGACAGCCTGGATGACGCCGCACGCGCCATCGCTGATTACACGCCCCAGCGTCGGCGCCAGCCTACTCCCGAAGGCTTGCGCAAGGTTCTCCGTGAACGCGAAGGCCGATGGTACTGGCACTGGGATCCCAAGTTCATTTCCAGTAGTCGCAAGGCCGAGCTCAACAGTGAGCCGGGACAGTTCCGTGGGGTGACGCTGCGCGAGTTCACGATACCTACCATGCTCGTGCGCGGCCTCATGAGCGACGTGGTCACGCCCGAGGGCGTCGCCCACCTGCGCTCGCTGATCCCCGCGCTGGAAGTCGTCGAGGTTGAAGGCGCGGCCCACATGATCGCTGGCGACAAGAACGACGCCTTCAACGGCGCGGTGGTCTCTTTTCTTGAGCGCAACGTCCGAAGTTCTACTCACAACGCCGTCACGTCCGTCTCGGACTCATGACCCTGCGCGTAGCTCGCATAATTCCTAATTCACGGTGAGTGGGGCGATGCGCGTGCCAGCAACGGACATGCGCGAAAGCGGTCGTGTCATCACGATCGAGCACGGCGCCGTCCTCGAAGTGCGGCTCAACCGACCCGAGAAGCTCAACGCGTTGGATGACGCCATGCTTGACGAGCTGATCGATGCGGGAGCAGCAGTGTCGCGCGACACGGCGATTCGCGTCGTTGTCCTCTCGGGAGAAGGGCGCGGCTTTTGCTCGGGTCTCGACACCGCCTCCCTTTCCAAGATGGAGGATCGGCGCCGGTCGAGCAGCGCCACGCGCACTCGGTCGCAGGGCCGATCCACGAACCGCAGCCAGCACGCCGCTTGGCTGTGGTCCGAACTGCCAATCCCGGTCATTGCCGCAGTTCATGGCGTCGCTTTCGGCGGTGGACTGCAACTCGCGCTCGGCGCAGATCTTCGCCTCGTGAGCGTCGACGCCCAACTTTCGGCGCTCGAGATCCGCTGGGGACTCGTGCCGGATATCACGGGGACCTACACCCTCCCGCGGCTCGTGGGTCTTGACGTTGCCAAGGAGATGATCTGGACGGGTCGAGTAGTCAGCGGCGGCGAAGCTGTTCGTATCGGCCTTGCGACTCGACTAGCCGACGATCCCCGAGAGGAGGCGCTGGCACTGGCGACCACGATCGCGACCCAGAACCCCGACGCCGTGCGCGCCGCTAAGAGGCTGCTGAACGCGTCACCGTCACGAACGCCCGATGATCAATTTCTCGATGAGGAGGCCACCATCGCATCGCTTATTGGCACCGAGAATCAATTGGAATCTGTGGCGGCCTATCTTGAAAAGCGATCGCCAAGGTTCGTCGATCCGTCCCATCACTAGCGGAGATACTTTCATTGTGGCTTTCGGGCCGCCGTCCCAGAATTCCTAGTCAACTAGGCTCCTCCCAGTTCTAAAGAGGGGTCCCCGAAGTGAGCGCATCGGATCCAACCCGCTTCGCGAAGGTCGTGCCCGACCAGTCGCCGAAGCTCACGTCCATCGTCTCAGACGCGCTGCGACGAAAGATTGTCTCAGGCGAGCTGGCCGAGGGAGATAACCTCCCGCCGGAACCGGATCTCGTCGCGCAGTTTGGCGTCTCTCGCCCGACGCTTCGCGAAGCGCTCCGTATCTTGGAATCGGAGTCGCTCATCCGAACGCGACGAGGTTCGCGCTCGGGCGCTGAAGTGTGCGCCCCAAAGGTCGAAACATCTGCCCGCTATATGGGATTCGTCCTCCAGCACGAAGGCGTCACCGTTGATGATGTGCTGCACGCGCGGATGATACTTGAGCCGCCTCTCGCCGGACTAACGGCAGCGCACCGCGACGACACAACGCTTCGTGAACTTCGACAAGCCCTGGTAGCGGAAGAGGAGGCCTTGGCCGATCGGGCGTCCTACGCCGAAGCGTCCATCCACTTTCATGAGGTCGTCGTCAGCTTGGCGGGGGTACGAACGCTCTCTCTCACGGTTCGCCAGTACAACTGGGTGCTCGAACGACTCATGGAGGACGTCCGCGCCCACAACTCTGAGGTCACGACCGGCGACCCGAAATCCCACTCCGCTCACGCCCGCTTCGTCGACCTCGTGGCTGAGGGTAATGCTGCGGACGCGGAAGGGTTTTGGCGCGCCCATGTCGAACTTATCGGGCGACGACTCCTCGAGGGACGAAGCGGCTCTAAGGTCGTCGATCTCTTTACCTAGCTCGCACTGCCGATCGGACCCTCACAAAGTGAACTGAGTTAGTCTTGTGTTACGGTGCCTCTGAACGATTGAGAGGGAATGGACATGCCCGATCCGACTTACGGAAAGATCACCGACGAGAAGCTGGCGCAGCTTAAGAGCCGAATTGGCATCGAGGTTGACGAGAAGAATTTCGAACCCGTCGCTCCCGCTGACGCCGTCAACTGGAAGCCGCGATACACAGGCTTTAACCATGAAGTCACCCCTGATTCGATTCGACACTTCGTCGAAGGGTACGGTGACGACAATCCGCTCTACTGCGACGGCGACGCGGCGGCTCAGACGATCTGGGGAGGACAGATCGCCCCACCGACGTTCATTTGGGCGATGTACCTGAATCCCGACGAGAAGAGCATGACGCTGGGCGGTGGTGACGAAGCCCCACGCTATCTGACTGAAGAGGCGCGTCGCCTACTCGAAGGCGATCCGATACGCGGCACCGGCGCGCTGCAGTCGAACTTAGAATATGAGTTTTACAACCCGTTGCGGCCCGGCGACCGCCTCTTCACGAAGCGAGCCCTCCTCTCGGTCCGAGACAAACCCAGTGCCTGGGGTGGCCGTGCCGTGCACGTCACATGGGGTGTCGTGAGCTGGAATCAACGCCGTGAGATCATTCACCTGCAGCGCGGAACCTGGGTTCGCGCAGAGCGCCGCGAACGCGCGGAGCAGAAGACAGTACAGCCAGCTCCGGATCCGTACACTGACGAGCAGATTGCCGAGATCGACGCGGCCTACGCGAGCGAAGTCCGGCGGGGATCGACCCCGCGATACTGGGAAGACGTTGTCGTAGGAGAAGAGCTGCAGCCGCGCGTGAAGGGACCGTTGCGCGTCACGGACCTTATTGTGTGGCACGCAGGATTTGGCCAGGCGTTTTTGACCAAAGCGTTCCGACTGGGCTACGAGGTACGGCGAGAAAGTCCCGGCCTCTATAGTCGAAACTCGCTCAATGTGCCCGACATCGTTCAGCGAATGCACTGGGACCCTGAGTGGGCGGCGAAGGTCGGGGCTGCCGCGTGCTACGACTACGGCGCCCTCCGCGAGACCTGGCTCTGCCAACTCGTCAACGACTGGGCTGGCGATGCGTCATGGATCAGCGGTCTCAACGCCCAGCACCGGAAGTTCAATTACGTTGGCGACACGACGTGGCTCAAGGGGCGCGTCACCTCCAAAGAGCAATACGCCGACCACGCCGAGGTCGTGCTTGACGTCTGGTGCGAGAACCAGCGAGGCATGGTCACCTCTCCCGCTCAGGCGACCGTCAACCTCCCCTCTAAGAAGACCGGCGTCACTCTTCCCAAGCCAGCCAAGTCGGATCCGCTCGACCTCCTGCGTTCAGAGATTGCCCGCCTAAGCGATCAAGATGAGGCCAGCGATCGATGATGGAACCGGCCGTCCTTCACCCCAACGCTGAGCGCATTCGACAAATCATGTCAATGGCCCCTCAAGAACCCGCCTTGCTCTATGACGACGTCTGGTTTACCTGGCAGCAACTCGTGGAGTTCGGTGACGTCATCGAGAACCAGTTGGCGGAAATAAGCATCGACCGGCGTTCACCTGTGGCGCTCGTCGTGCGCAATCGGCCGAGCGGGGTCGGAACGCTCCTTGGTTTGTTGATCAACGGGCGTCGACCGGTGCTCATCTCCCCCGTCCAACCCCCCCTCGCCATCTCCGAGGCCGTGCAGAACCTTGCGCTCGAAGCGGTGTTCGCCGACGCCGAGGACTGGACCCCGGAACTTGCTTGCGCCGTCGAGTCGGTCGGATCAGGGGGCTGGGAACTCAACCAACGCGAGGGCACACTGACCTCGACCTCGCGTGCGATTCGAAACGGTGCTGTCTCCTTCGAAGGACTGGCCGTGGCAGAAGACACCGCCGTAATCGTCTCAACCAGCGGCACGACCGGCACGCCGAAGCCAATTGAGGTGAGCTGGGAGGACCTGCGACTTAACACCTCAAAGCCACCTCGAGCGCCCGTCAGCGCAGAAGAACGACCGCCAGTCATCCAGTCGCTCTCGACGGCCACCATCACGGGCCTGAACGGCATACTCCGGCCGGTCGTGGCGAGCCGTTCGATCGCACTTATGGAGCGA
Source organism: uncultured Acidimicrobiaceae bacterium (assembly GCA_963848345.1). Lineage (GTDB taxonomy): Bacteria > Actinomycetota > Acidimicrobiia > Acidimicrobiales > RAAP-2 > RAAP-2. The sequence continues at coordinate 148,657 of CAWKDF010000004.1, forward strand.
GTCGACATCGTTCAGTGGTCCGCCTTGGTGAAGCGCTTCGGACTCAAGCGCACTGGCCTACCCCCGGCAGCGATGCGCTCGCTCATCGACTCCGACGTTCCGCGGGACTCCTTTCGCTCGATGGAAGGGTGGATCACCGGATCGGCACGCGTCGATCCCGACCTTCAGCTCGAATTTGAGGAGAGCTTCGGAGTCCCCGTCCTCGTCGCGTACGGCGCGACAGAGTTCGGAGGTGCGATCGCCGCGTGGACGCTCGATGACCACCACCAGTTCGCGGCCACGAAGCGCGGAAGCGTTGGGCGGGCCCACGACGACGTAGAACTGCGCACCGTAGATCCCGAGAGCGGAACTCCATTAGACCAGGGCAAAACCGGCCTCCTCGAAGCGCTCATCGCCACGCGACGTGAGGAAGGCTGGTTCCGCACCAACGACCTCGCCCATATCGACGAGGACGGATTCATCTTCATCGACGGTCGTTTCGATGACGTCATCATCCGAGGGGGGTTCAAGATCTCTCTCGGTGAGCTCGAGCGGCTCTTCGAGTCCCACCCCGACGTCACGATCGCAGCTGCGGTAGGACTTCCGGAACCTCGTCTCGGCGAAGTTCCCGGGGTCGGCGTCAAGCTTCGCGAAGGAGCGATCGTCACTTCCTCCGAGCTCCTCGCCTGGGCTCGTGAGCGCACCGCCCCCTACAAGATCCCCACGGAGCTCCAGATCGTCGATGACTTCTCTTACGGCCCTTCGTACAAGGTCGACCGGGTTGAGCTGCGCACTCGCTTGCTGAGGGTCGCCGCGGAACGAGACGCTTCTTCCGGGCCAGAATGAAGCAATCGAGGACTCGAGCCTTCGCTTCGAGAGGCCAGCCGGGGGTGACAAGGAAGATGACGCGTGAGTAAGTCGGTTGAAGTTCACTGCGTGGGCAACGTGGCCGTGATTCGTGTGGATCGCCCGGAAGTGAAGAACGCGTGGGACGTTCCCACGTATCGGGCCATCGTCGCCGGGATCGAAGAAGCTAATGTGAACGACGACGTTGGCGCCATCGTCATCACCGCGACCGGTTCGATCTACTGCGCGGGTGTGGACATGAAAGCGCCAAGGGAACCAGTCGACGAGTCGGGCTACCGTCCGAGTGTGGGAAGTCTCACGATGGCCCGCGAGGGTAGCTGGTCAGAGCTACTCGCCAGGTCGAAGCCCACGGTCGCTGCCGTCAACGGCGCGGCGATTGGATTGGGAGCAACGCACCTTCTCGCCCTCGACATCCGTCTCGCAGCGGAGTCGGCGTTGTTTCGGTTCCCATTCCTTGGAGTAGGCATTCTTCCCGAGCTCGGCTCGACTGCGCTTCTTCCTCGACTGATCGGCGAGGGCCGCACCCGCGAGCTCTTCCTCACCGGGCGCATCGTCCAGGCTGACGAAGCACGCAGCATCGGACTGATCTCGCACGTGCTCCGCGACGATGATCTTCTCGATGGCGCAATTCACACTGCACAAGGGATCGCCGAACTGCCGAGTCACCTCGTTCGCAGCACCCGTCAGCTCCTCGCCGAAAACAGCAACGAGGGCGACATTCGAACCGTGCTCGAGCGCGAGGGGCGAGCGTTCCTGGCGCTTCTCAAATCCGGCGCCAGCATGGGCCCCAAGCTGAGCACCGAGGAAGGAGCTCCGTCGTGAGCGATATCGAAGACCCGACGACAACAGTCCTGCTCGATCGTCGGGGGAAGGTCGCACTCGTGACCCTCAATAGACCGGAGCGACTCAACGCGCTCAACGCCGAGATGCGGCTGGTCTTGCTGGAGATGCTCCGAGACCTCGATCACGACAAAGAGGTGAACGTCGTCGTGCTAACCGGCGCGGGCCGTGGCTTTTGCTCCGGTGCCGACCGGGCACGCCTTGAAGTGGTCGATCGCGCAACGGTCCAAGGACGCTACGACAACGAGACGATCCGCGCTGACTACATGCTCAAGATGCGAAAACCGATCATCGCCGCAATCAACGGGCCAGTCGCCGGAATAGGCATGGCCTACGCCGCCATGGCCGACATTCGTATTGCCGCGGCGGGGGCGACGTGGCTCGCTCCTTTCGCTCAACTTGGCCTGGTCGCGGAGATGGGGCTCGCGTGGTTGCTTCCGCGACTCGCAGGCACCGGCGCAACAATGGAGATTCTTCTCACGGCGGAGTCATTCACGAGCGAGACCGCTCACCGAATCGGATTGGTTCAGCGTGTCCTGCCCACAGAGGAGGTTCTCCCCGCCGCTCTCGCTCTCGCTGACGTCATCGCCTCGCGGTCTCTGTACTCCGTGATCTCAATCAAGGACCAAATCCGCCGTGATGAACAGCGGACGTGGGAGGAGTCGTTTCTAGAGACGCGCCAGCTCGTCATGGAAAGCTTGGACGGTCCAGACTTTAAGGCAGCGATGGATCGCCAGCGCGCCGGGAAACGGGCGCCCTGATCGTGAACATTGCCCGGTTCGACTGCTCATCGACGATTGTTTTCGCGCAAGGTCTGTCTCGATGACCGAGCCGCACAATCCGCGCCGGTCCGTTCGACTCTCAGCCGATGAAGCGTGGGAGTTCTTGGAATCATCTCACACCGCCATACTTGGAACCTTGCGATCCGATGGAATGCCCATCATGCTTCCGGTCTGGTTTGTCATAATCGATCGCAAGGTCTACATGAGAACGGGCGCTCATTCAAAGAAGGCAGTGCGCCTTCGGCACGACCCGAGGGCTTCATTGCTCGTCGAACGTGGCGAACAGTGGGCCGAGCTCCAGGCCGTTCACATGGTTGGTCGTGTCGTCGAAGTGAGTGCCGCGTCGCCGCGTGGGCTCGAAGCCGATGAAAAGATGGCGACCAAGTACGCCGCCTATCGAACGGATCGAACCCAGATGAGCGAGGCCACCCGATCGGCATACGCGTCTCAGCGCGTCTTCCTCGAATTCGAACCGGAGACGCGAATCCTCAGTTGGGATAACCGGCGACTGACGATATAGACACGTATTCGATCGGGCCGAAGAAGCGGTCAGCTTCTCCACGTGCTGGCGTGCCGAGTAGGCAACATACGACGCCATCCGCGTGTCGCGCGTCGGCGTGGCCCTCGAAACGCTGACGTGCTCACTCAGCCTGAGACGATTGGCCTCATCGTCGAGATCACCAGCTAGTGAGATCGGTCGAGCCCGGTGGAGGTCGATCCCTCGAGGTTAACGAGCATCCGGCCCCGCCGTTCGCTCGTGTGCGAGACGCATTTGAACCCCCGCCACCATCAATTCGTGCTCAGCACCCGACCCCCGTTCACCGCGAGGCGGATGGTCGCGCCGTCGTGATCGTGCCCCTGATGCGAGATGATGATGGCGATGCCGGTGATTTGATGTCGACGCACCTCGTCCAGAAGTGCCCTCGCCTCGGCATCGTCCAGCCCTTCGGTGGGTTCGTCCAACACCATCACCGGCCGCTTCGCCAGTAGTGCTCGGGCGACACCGAGGCGACGCCGTTCGCCGCCGCTCAACCCGACCACCGCGCCGCCCAACTGCGTTTTGATCCCCAACGGCAGCGTCAAGAGCAAGGGACCCAAACCTGCCGCGAGCAGGGCCTCCAGGATCTCCTCGTCCGTGGCCGTTGGACGCGCCAGCCGCACGTTGGCCGCCAGCGTCGTCGCGAACACGTGGGGATCGTCGTCGACGTAGCCCACTCGCGTGCGCACTTGCGCGCCATCGAGGTGCTGAAGATCAATGCCGCCCAGCGTCGCATGCCCTGCGTGAGGTTCGAGGAAGCGCGCGACGAGATGAGCCAGCGTCGTCTTGCCCGAGCCGCTCGGACCGCTGACGGCCACGACGTCGCCCGCGAGCCACGACGCGTCTACGTGAGCAAGAACGCTTTCACCATCCCGCCACACGCTGACGTCTTCCAGCGCCACGTCGCTACCATCTCCAAGCTCGTCCGGATTCGTGGGGTCGTGCACAGGACGGGGCTTCGCGACTAAGGCATCGAGGCGCAGCAGCGCGCTTCGGCCGACCTGGATGTTGAGTATCGACGCCGACGATGAGCTCGACGAGCTCCAACGAGCTGAGGGCCAGCAGCGCCGGCACCGCCAGCAGCGACACGGCGATGCGGTGGTGCTCGAGGGCGCTTTGCGTGGTGGCCGCGACCGCGAGGACGGTGAGCCCGACGGTCAAGAGGTTGAGAGCACTGAAGAGCCCGGATCGGCGCGCCACTCGGCGTGCGGCGCGGTCGTAGGCGGCTTCAGCCAGTTCCAAACGTCGATAGAGCGTGCCGCTGGCCCCGAGCGCCGCATACTCGTCACCCGCCTGAGCGGCATCATCGAGCGCGCAGCGCAGGGTTGCGCGCGCGTCGTCGAGCTCAGTGTGCGGTCGAGTACCGGCGCGTGCGGCGCCGAGCGGCAGGACAATGCCTGCTAGCACAGTCCCCACCGCGAAGACGAGCGCCGTCGTGGGCGCGATGAACTCCCCTACGGCGACGGCGCAGAACCCCGCGATCAGATTGGCGCTGACCGGACCAGCCACATTCACGAGCAAATCTTGCACCTTGTCCACATCGCCAATGACAGTCTCGACAACGTCGGCGCTGCGCGCGCCCAGCCCCGCGGGGACCAATGGCTCCAGTCGACTCGCGGTCATCGCCCGCACCCGCGCCATGATCCGAAGCGCGGCCTGGTGAGTGCTGACGCGTTCGCCGTAGCGCCCGGCCGCCTTGCCGAGCGCCAGCAGCTGCACGACACCCATCAAGAACGTGAGACTGAGGAGCGCGGGCCGCTGCGCGCTCCTGACGATGAGCCACGCGGCGCTGCCCGCGAGTGCCACCGTGGTCACGCTCACAGCCACGCTCGCGCCGAGCGCGATCACCACGCTTCGCCGTTCGAGCGCGAGGGACTCGCGAAGTACCGATTGCGGGCGATGCTCAGACACGGAATCGCTCCGGTGCCGACATCATGACGACGTGGTCGACGTCGAGATGTCGGTGCGTCGCCACGATGGTGGTGGCCCCTCGGCGACGAATCGCGCGCATCACTCGTTCAACGTTCAGTTCGTCGAGGTGAGCGGTTGGCTCGTCGAGGAGCAACACGGTGGCCGGGCGCAGCAGCGTGCGCGCGACTGCCAGGCGGCGGCGCTGCCCGGCCGAAAGCCCTTCCGCCCCTTCGCCGAGCGAAAGGTCGAGGTCGAGGTCGAGGTCAAGCTCTTCGAGCGAGTGGCGAAGACGGTCGTCGTCGAAGTCCTCGCCCATACTGAGGACCTCGCGCACAGTTGAGCCCGGCAACAGCGGATCCTGGGGCAGCCAGGCGCAGGTGGCGTGCCAGGACGCGGGCGCGAGGGCTCCCAACGACACGCCATCCACGAGCGCCTCGCCTTCGTCCAGATCCTCGAGGCCCGCTAAGACGCGAAGCAGCGTGGACTTGCCCACTCCTGACGGGCCCTCCAGCGCAACCACCGTTCCCGGCTCGATCACGGCATTGAGCGCACGGAGGGTGTGGTGGTCTCGCCCCTCGACACGTACGCGAATGTCGCGCAGGTCGAGCCGCGGCGGTGACACTGGAACGGGAGCACCGGAGCTCACGACGGGTGTTGCGTCGAGCAGGTCGAGGATCGCGCCGGCCGCGCCCACGGCGTCGGTCGAGGCGTGGAAGCGAGCGGCGGCGCGGCGCAGCGGAACGTACACCTCCGGGGTGACGAGGAGCACCGCGAGCGCCGTCGTAAGGTGCAAGTCTCCGTCGATGAGTCGAATGCCGAGCACGAGCGCCACGAGGGCGGTCGCGAGCGAAGACAGCAGCTCGAGGGAGAAACCCGAGAGGAACGCCACGCGCAGTGTCTTCATGGTGCTGCGTCGAAGCTCGTCCCCCGCCTCGCCCAGCGCCTCGGTCGCGATCAGCGACCGGTTGTGGGCCTTCAAGGTCGCCATGCCGCGCACGACGTCACCGAAGTAGTTGGCGAGCACCTGCTGTTGGGCCCACGAATGGTTCATTCGATCTTTCGCCTCGAGCCCCAGCAGGATCATGAAGATGGGAAGCAGTGCCAGAGTGAGCGCCACGATCAGGGCGCTCCATGGATCGGTGAAGAGCATCCACGCAAGGAGCGCCATTGGGGCTCCTACGCTCAGCACGAGCGCAGGCACGTAGACGGCGAGATAGGTCTCGATCGCGTCGACGCCGCGCGCGCCGAGTTGCACGAAGGCATCAGGCGCTGAACTTCTGCCCCTCTCCAGCATGGCGTCAAGGGTTCGAACCCGCAGCACGTGGCGCACCGGGCGGGCCAGCCGTGAGGTGAGGGGCTCACTCAGCGCCGCGACGAGTGCCCGCGTGCCCGCCAGCACGGCGAGGAGGACGAGGTCGCGGCGAATCGGGGCGTACGCGTGGGAGAACAAGCTGCCGAGCGCGTGCGCCAGCGCCACGGCCTGGCCGATGATCAAAAGGACGTTGCAGATTCCAAGGACCACGGCCGCCACGAGCGAGCCTCGCACGAGCGGCGTCGCTCGATAGAGCCGCCGCAGTAGTGCACTGGGAGAGTCAGCGCGAGCCACCGGGCTCTTCTACGAACCGACGCTGGATGCTGCAGGCAGGGGTTCGGCGCGACGGACGCGCTTGCGAAAGATCCAGTAGGTCCAGCTCTGGTACAGCAGCACGAAGGGGGTGAAGATAAGCGCCACCCAGCTCATCACCTTGAGCGTGTAGGGCTGGGACGCGGCTTGGGAGAGCGTCAAGCTGAAGCGCGGGCTCACCGAGGAGACCAGGACCCGTGGATAGAGGTTCAAGAAGATCGTCACGAAGAAGATCACGATGACCAGTGCCGTTGCGACGAAGGCCCAGCCTTCGAGGCGATCGCGCATCAGCCACCCGACGCCCGCCAGGACGACCAACCCGAGGATGGGCAGGAAGGGCGGCACCAGGCCGTTGTGGTGCGTGGTGTGTGCGGTCACGTACGTCCACGACAGAAAGCCGAGCGTGAGCACGAAGGTGACGGGCGCGAGCAAGAGACCCGAGTGCCGGGCCCGTTCGCGCACCTCGCCGTCGGCCTTCAGTCCGAGGAACGTCGCGCCGTGCAAGGTGAACAGCGAGAGCGTCGTGAGACCGCCGAGCAACGCGTAGGGCTTTACCAGATCGAAGAAGTTACCGGTCCAAGTGGCGCCAGCCATGATGGGCACACCGTGAACGAAGTCAGCAAAGGCGACGCCCCAGAGCAGTGCCGGCAGCGCGGAGCCCCAAAAGATCGCGCGATCCCACCAGGCCCGCCAGGACGCGTCGTCCCGCTTGCCTCGGAACTCGAACGCCATTCCTCGAAAGATGAGCGCGGCGAGCACCACGAAGAGGGCGAGGTAGAAGCCGCTGAAGACGGTGGCGTACCAGAGGGGGAAGGCGGCGAAGGTCGCCCCACCGGCGGTGAGCAGCCAGACCTCGTTCCCATCCCAGACCGGCCCGATGGTGTTGATCATCACGCGACGATCCATATCGTCCTTGCTGAGGAAGGGCATCAAGATGCCCACTCCGAAATCGAAGCCCTCAAGGAAGAAGTAACCCAACCACAGCACGACGATCAACACGAACCACAGCTGTTCGAGTCCGCTCGGTGACGTGGGCGCTAAGACATGTAGGTGTGGCACGAGGTTCTCCTAGTAGACGAGCTCGAGAGGGCGTTCGTCGTCGCTCGACGACAGTTCTTCGGGGGCGTGGCGCGCCACCTTGATCATCAGACCGATCTCGACGACCGCGAGGAAGCTGTAGATCGCGGTGAAGCCGACCAGGCTCGTCGCCACGTACCCGACCGAGACGTGCGATACCGCCTGGCTGGTCTTTAGGAGTCCGTAGACGACCCACGGCTGACGGCCTTCTTCGGTGAAGATCCAGCCGAAGCTGTTGGCTAGGAACGGTGCCAGCAGCATCAGACTGGCGAATCGCAAGAACCAGCTGGACCGTTCGAGTCGCTTCTTTCGCATCAACCAAAGTCCAACTGCACCCAAGGCAATCATCAAGAGGCCGAGGCCCACCATGAGACGGAACGACCAGTAGGTGACCCACAGGATCGGTACGTAGTTGCCCGGGCCGAACTTCTTCACGTCAGCTGCCTGGAGTTGATGGATGCCTTTGACCTGACCGTTCCACGAGTTGTCCGCGATGAGACTGAGCACGTGCGGAAGGCGGATCTGAAAGAGCGGATTGCCGGTGAGGTCACCAATGGTCAGCAGAGAAAAGCTCGCGCCGTCGGTGGTGTTGTACAACGCCTCCGCCGCCGCCATCTTCATGGGCTGCTGGGTGTCCATCTGGCGCGCCTGCGTATCTCCCATGAAGCAGGTGCCGAGCGCGGAGAGAAGCGTGACGACGATGGCGATCCGAGCGACCTTGACGAAGGTCTCTCGTTGCTGATTGCGGCGAATGTGCCACGCGGCTATGGCGAGCATGAACACGGCGCCCGTGAGAAGGGCGGCGAAGAGCACGTGGAAGTACGCGCCGAAGAACGTCGAGTTGGTGATTACGGCCCAAAAGTCGGTCATCACCGCCTGACCGGTGGCCTTGTCGATCTTGAACCCGACGGGATGCTGCATCCACGAGTTCGCCGCGAGGATGAACACGGCCGACAGCATGGTGCCCAGGCTGGCCAGCCAAATCGAGGCCAGGTGCACTCGCTTGCTCACTCGGCCACGGCCAAAGATCCAGATCCCGAGGAACGTGGACTCCATAAAAAAGGCCAGCAGACCTTCGATTGCGAGAGGAGCACCGAAGATGTTGCCGACGAAGACGGAGTAGCTGGACCAGTCCATACCAAACTGAAACTCTTGGACGATTCCAGTCACCACGCCAATGGCGAAGTTGATCAGGAAGAGCTTGCCGAAGAACCGCGCCATGCGGTCGTAGTGCTCGTCCTTCGTGCGGTACGCAGCTGTCTGCAGGCAGGCCACGAGGAAACCGAGACCGATCGTAAGGGGAACAAACAAGAAGTGGAAAACCGTCGTCACACCGAACTGCCATCGCGCCAACGTCAACGTCGTGATACCCGCATAGATGCTCATTGGCAAAAATTACCCCGCGCTACGTTCGCGAAATCACGAGTCAGTAGGGACATTTGTCACAACTATTGGCACGCGTTGCTCGAGGCATGACTGCGTCGTTGGGCTGACGCAGATGCGAGCTCGATGCCTCGCATCTCTATACGCGAAGTACGCGCGCTAAGTAACACGACCATTCGCCGCTTCGAGAATGTCGCGTCGCCCACCGAAGTATGGCGACGCAGTAGCAGGCGTGGTGACCTTAGGTTCAACGGCTTCGCAGGCGAAAGAACAAACCGCTGCCACCATCCGAGGCGACACGGTCGCGCGAGCAAGTGCATCGTTGGGCCTTGGGGACACCCGCGAGAGCTTGCTCAATATGGTTTCCGCATCCTTTCCAGGTCGCCTTGCCGCACTTCTTGCACGTGGCCTTGTGGCACATGAGTGTCGCCTTTCTCACTTCACTGTTCTGTCGATTTGATTGCCGGTCTCAGCCCACCGGCTGAAGCTCGCGCGCCGCAGGCGAGCAGCACCATGTCCGGTACCCACCGTCGAGATTCTTCGCGTGAAAGCCCAGCTCGTTGAGCAGCACCGACGCCGTGTAGCCACGCTGGCCAACTTGGCAATACACGATGATCTCTCCGCTCGCGAGTTCGCCCGTTCGCTCGCGCAGCTCATCGACGGGAATGTTGAGCGCGCCGGGCAGCGCGCCTCGAGCGAACTCTTCGCGCGAGCGAACGTCGACGAACTGCGCGCCGCTCATTCTGGAGTCTTCGACCTCGTGCCATTGCACGGTCTCGACAAGGCCCGAGAGCACGTTTTCCGCGACGTACCCGAGCATGTTGATGGGGTCCTTCGCCGAACCGAAGGGCGGCGCGTACGCGAGTTCGAGGTCCGCGAGTTCCGGCGCCGTGAGCCCGGCTCGGATGGCCGTTGAGAGAACGTCGATCCGCTTGTCGACGCCTTCCGTGCCAACGCCTTGGGCGCCGAGAATCTCACCAGAAGACGGGTCTACGAGCAGCTTGAGGCACATGGACTGGGCACCGGGGTAATAGGTCGCGTGCGAGGAGGGATGTGTATGGATCGCGATGAACGGACGCTCCCCGGCGCGCAGCCGCTTCTCGTTCCAACCGGTCGTGGCGATGACGAGGTCGAAGACCTTGACGATGGCGGTGCCGATCGTCGTGCGCGGGCGCACCAGCCGCCCCGTGATGTGGTCGGCGACGACCCGACCGTGTCGGTTGGCGACGTTGGCCAGCGGCACCAGGGTCGGCGCGCCATCGATGGCATCGGCCTTCTCCGCGGCGTCGCCCACCGCATAGACGTTCTCAGCACTGGTGCGGTTGAACTCGTCGACGGCGATGCCACCGCGCTCACCGATCGCGAGACCGGCCAGCCGGGCGAGACCGGTCTCCGGTCGCACCCCTATCGCCGCGACCACCAGGTCGGCGGGGATGACCTGACCAGAAGAGAGGCTCACGCTCGTGGGCGTTATCGATTCAATCGAGTCGCCAAGATGCACGGCGACGCCGTGGCGGCGTAGCTCCTCGACGACCGTCGACGCCATCTCGGGGTCAAGTGGCGCCAGCACCTGGTCGGTCGCTTCGATCAGTGTCGTCGCGATCCCTCGGTGCACGAGGTTCTCGGCCATCTCCAGCCCGATGAAGCCGCCGCCTATCACGACGGCGCTCTTCGGCGCGTGCTTCACTGCACCAGAGAGGCGCTCGACGTCTTCCACGGTTCGCAGCGCCATCGCGCGTTCGATACCCGGAATCGGCGGGACAATAGGCGACGCACCGGGACTCAGTATCAAGTAGTCGTAACGAATCTCATATTCCTGGCCCTTGGCGAGGTCGCGTGCCACCACCACGTTGGACGTGGTGTCGAAAGCGACCGCTTCGGTGTCGACGCGCACGTCAAGGCGAAACCGGTCAAAGAGCGACGCCGGAGTCTGGAGGAGCAGCGAGTCCTCATCTTCGATGACGCCACCAACGAAGTACGGCAACCCGCAGTTGGCGTAGGAGACGTGACCGCTCCGTTCGAGCACGATGATCTCGGCGTCGTTCGACAACCGACGCAGACGCGTTGCGGCTGACATGCCGCCCGCGACTCCCCCAATGATGACGACTTTCATACTTTCTCGACAGCCGGGGCGCGCATTCGACGTTCTCCACCCGCTACCACACCGCCGTCACTCCGTGGTTCTCTACTGCGGTCTGACAATGGGCTCATGCGAATCCTGCGGTTCATGCACTTGAGTATATACCCCTAGGGGTATACTGACAAGTCGTCGTCGGCTGCTATCCCCGCGGTTTGATGAGGCGACGTCCCCATCGCCGCTCATCGACAGATCGACGCCACAGCTCGCACACTCGCAAGTAGAATATACCCGTAGGGGTATAAGCACGATTCGGAGTCGGCACGGCGTCGAGCTCCGGAGGAAACTGAGACATCGGGATTTCGTCTAAGGAGAAGCCATGACCACCAAGAAGACAGGCCACGTGCTCCAGGACCAGACTCAACTTGAGTCGATCACCAAGCGCGTCAAACGCGCGAACGGACAAATGGGAGCAATCGTCCGGATGCTTGAAGAGGGGCGCGGCTGCGAGGAGATCGTCACCCAGATGGCGGCGGTCGCCAAGGCCGTGAACACCGCAGCCTTCACGCTCATTTCGGCGAGCCTGAAGGAGTGCCTGGTCGATCCCGATACTGACGCGGATGACATCGTGCCACGGCTGCAGAAGCTCTTCTCGAGCTTGGCGTAGCGGCGTCGCTGACACTAGCTGGTCGTCGAGCAGCAACAGACGAGCCTCTTTGGAATGAAGTCGAGTTGATGAGCGATTCACCTCACGGCACACGTGGAAGTTCGTCGAAGCAAGCGCACGGGAAGATTCGAGCGTGAACCCCGTCTATCGTTAGGCGAAGATCAAAGACGACGATGCTCATGATGGGAGATCGGGTGGAGCAATCCCTTTATGTCGCGACCGATGCGAATGGCGTTGAACACTCGGCCAAGGGAAGGGTCGCCTGGAAGCTTCCTGCTAGAGGGAGTCGCTCAAATGACGGATCTCGGTCATCCGCTCGTTCTGCGACAGCCGAGAGCTCTTCTCGAAGTACTCGACGAGCGCATTTACCTCGCAGTGCCACCTCCAGGCGTCGAGATCGGCTCCGACGGCACAGCTTCGGTCCCCGCTGCTCGGCTGGGTGCGCAAACGAACTGGAACGCGGCGACAGCAACCAGGTTTGCGCTGGACTGCGCCGATCACTTGCTCGGCGAGGTCGGTGAGGTGTCGCTCCCGGACGGTACGTCGCTTCTGAAAGTGACCGATGATGCTCGGAAGATGCTGGACGGCACGGCTTCGGGTTCGATGGAGCATCTCGGCCGACTCGCCCGCCTCAGCGCTCTGAGGCGGCTTCACCACAAGCGCACCGAGATCACCGCCGTGTCTTTTGCAGAGCTCGAGGAAGATGAGCGAAAGGACATCGACGCGTTCGACGACCCCGCGTACGCGACGGTCATCACGATTACCGACTCGGTCCTCGCCGCGATCGAAGCGCTCCGTCACTACGTGCTACCCGCGTTCTACATCAACAACGAGGATGCCAGGGAGAGCCGCAAGCAGCACGGGATCGAAGACCGCGAAACACCCACTCCGGCGCCCACGATGATCACGACGCCGCTGGGACCGGTGATGCTCCATGCGCCACATCTCTTGGCCTACGACCCGGCCTGGTCCGGGGCTCGCGAAGCGGCCCGTCACGCTCGCTTCGCGATGAAGGACCGAGACGGGACAGACGGCGAAACCCGCGAGCTGACGTGGCAGGCGGCAACGCTCGCCTCACTCCTTTGAGTTGGCGACGCGCCGGCTTCGAACAATCGCGCTGAAGCGCTCGGCAAATTCGGAGATGAGCACGGAGTTTCTCATCGCCTAGCAAATCGAGCGCGGGTCGTTAGTGGCCCATCCGAGCGCCGCAGGCAGCGCTTGAGCCCGCTACCGACCAGAGACGACGGTGCCGATCCTCCGCCAACAGTTAGTTCGTAGCCTTGCTCGGAGTATGCATCAGCTTCTTGTTGACGAACTCCTCGATGCCGTACGGACCAAGCTCTCGACCCACGCCGGATCGCTTCGTTCCGCCGAAGGGCAGCTCGGCACCACCGCCCTCGGGCGTGTTGATCCACACCATGCCAGTATCGATGCGGTCCGCCATGTCAAGTGCCAACGCTTCGTCGGCGGTGTAGACGCTGGCGCCAAGACCGTATGGCGTGTCGTTGGCGAGGGCCACCGCTTCGTCGGGGTTCGCGACGCGATACACCACCGCGACCGGCCCGAAGAGCTCCTCATGGAAGGCGCGCATCCCGGGTTTGACGTCGGTGAGGACGCTCGGTTCGAAGAACGCACCCGGTCCCGCCACCCGGCGGCCGCCGGTCTGTACCGTCGCGCCCTTGCTCACCGCGTCGTCGACTTGCTCCTGCAGGTTTCGCGCCGCTTGTTCGGATGAGAGCGGACCATACGTGACGTCGGGATCCGTTGGATCGCCAGTCGTGCACGACGCCATGGCGGCGGTGAACTGCTGAACGAAGTCGTCGTAGATCGAGTCGGCCACGATGAATCGCTTGGACGCGTTACAGGCCTGACCACCGTTCTCCATCCGAGCGCCGACCGCTTCACCTACAACCTTTTCCAGATTGTCGGTGTCCAGCACGATGAACGGATCGGAGCCACCGAGTTCGAGGACGACCTTCTTCAAGTTCTGACCGGCAATCGCCGCGACGGCCGTGCCGGCGCGCTCGCTCCCGGTCACCGAGACGCCGCTGATTCGAGGATCGGCGATGATATCGGCAACCTGCTCGTTGGTGGCGAAGATATTGATGTACACGTCGTGAGGAAGTCCGGCGTCGTGGAAGATCTGCTCCATCGCCGTCGAGGACTCCGGGCACTGAGGCGCGTGCTTCAGCAACATGGTGTTGCCGATCATGATGTTAGGCGCCGCGAAACGAGCGACCTGGTAATACGGATAGTTCCACGGCATGATGCCGAGAATCGGGCCTACGGGAGCCTTGCGAACCCACGCTTCCCCTTCCGTCTTCGACGGGAGGGGGGTGTCGGCCAGCAGAGCCGGTCCCTCGTCGGCGTAGTAGCGGTAGATGTCCACCACGTAGGCGATTTCGCCCTGTGCTTCCGCGGTCGTCTTTCCCATTTCGCGCGTGATGAGCGTCGCGAGCGCATCTGCACGTTCGGCGTAGAGGTCGGCCACTCGGTGCAGGATCTGTGTCCGTTCGGCCTTTGAAGTGGTTCGCCAGGAGAGGTAGGCCTCGTGCACGCGCTTCACTGCGTCAGCAATCGACGCGTCCGTCGCAGTTGGGAACTCACTCTCCGTCTCCCCGGTGGCAGGATTCACGACTTGGTACAGGCTCATGGCGACCTTTCAATCTCGATAGCAACGGGGACTCGATCCCCCTCCCCGCCGACGATATCGCAGGCAGTTGGATGGTTCGCCGCCTCAGAATCTCGCGCCGGCACCGCGCGGCACACGTAACCAGAACACACCAGCCCATAGCCTGACTCGGCCATAATGGCGAGGAAGTCAAGCGGCGACGCGACAACGCCGCGGTCAAACATCATCCAGCGCGAGAGGAACTTCTTATGTCCACCGAGAACAACGCCGTCAGCATCCAAGCTGAACTCGACGCCGCCTTCGGCGCCTACGTGAGCGCTGACCAGTCGCCCGGCCTCGCCTACGGCATCGTCACTCCGAGGGCCTCACGCACAGTGCGGGATTCGGACGCGCCAATGATCGTGGCACCGTGCCCGACGCGGATACGCCCTTCCCGATCGCCTCCATGTCCAAGAGCTTCACCGCCGCCGCGGTACTGATCGCGCGCGACCGCGGACTGCTCTCACTCGACGACCCCATCACCAAGTTCTTGCCCGATTATCGCGCCACAGGGGCGCCGGAGGATCCGTGCGATCCACCCACCGTTCGCATGCTGCTCAGCATGTCCGGTGGGCTGACCGAAGATAACTCCTGGGTGGACCCGCAGATCGGCATGAGCGAAGCCGACTTAATGGGCCTCGTGGCCAGAGGGCTGAAGTACAGCCACACTCCGGGAACGGTGTACGAGTACTCGAACGTCGGCTTCACGCTGACGGGTTTCGTCGTCGCCAAGGTCACAGGAATCAGGATCGAAGAGTTCATCACCGAGGAGATCCTCACTCCCCTCGGCATGACGTCCACTTCGTTCAGCCCGTCCTCCCATGATCCCGCCACGCTCGCGAGCGGTCATTCGCTCAACGCGGAAGGGAACTGGCGTCCCTACGACATACGCGAGTCGGACTCCTTTGCCGCGGCGGGGGGCATCGTGAGCACGGTTCGCGATCTGAGCGTCTGGGTGACGTGGCTGGGCGAGGCGTTTCGACCGGGCAAGTCCCTCGGGGTCGACGTCTTGAGCCGGGCGTCGCGACGAGAGATGCAGCGCATCGAGAGCATCATTCCGCCGTCGATCGGCCTTCAACCGGGCGGCATGTGGAACGTTGACGTGGGCGGCTACGCCCTCGGTCTCCACGTTGATCATGATTTGCATCGCGGGGTGATTGTCAGTCACTCGGGAGGTCTGCCTGGATACTTGCTGCACATGCGCTGGCACCCTGAATCCGGGCTCGGGCTAATCGTGTTGACCAACAGCCACCGAGGAAGTCCCGTGGCGCTGGCGCGCGAGTGCCACGCCCGACTCCTACGCGCGCACGACGCTCCCTCCGAGACCATTGTCCTGTGGAGAGAAACCGTCGCCGCTCGCGTAGCAGCCGAACGACTCATTCGACACTGGAGCGACGACGACGCAGCGGAGCTGTTCGCTGAGAATATCGACTTCGATCGGTCGATCGTCGAACGACGAGCCGAGATCGACGCCTTCGTGGCTGCGATCGGCCCGCTCGGCGATCCGCGTCCCGTCCACGAAGTCCTGTCTGCGGCAACAGCCGCCGATGTCACCTGGTCCATTCCCGGCGAGCGTGGTGAGCTCATTTGCATGGTGCACCTTAACGAACTCGACCCTCCACGCGTTCAGGAATTCGTTCTTAGGGCGGTACCTTCGGACAAGCCGCGCAGCGCAACACCGTTTGACATCTCGCCTCGGCGAGCGGCAATGGGCGACGTGTCGCTGAGCGCAGCGCCGAACGCTCGCGTAGTCATACCAAATCTTTGATCGGATCTCAGGTGTTCTCGGCGTACCAGTTCTCGACGTACATCGTGACCAATCGATTTAGCGCACCAGTGAGCAGATCGAATAGATCGGCCATTTTTTGACGAGACTCGTCGGCGGACTTCGATGTCACTTTGACCACATTTGCCCAGGACTGTGATAAGTCGTTGGCGATCGGCGGGGAAGCAACCGTGATCGAGGTGATGACTCGTCTCGTTTTGTTTATCACCCCGACGAACACAGCGCGGGCAGTCGAATCATCGGACTCAAAGCGCCCCTGCAGGGCCATGTCCATCAGATCTTGAAGATCCCCGATGGCCGTGATGAGTGCGACGATTCTTCTCTCGTCGCGAGCCAACTCTCGATCCTTTTTGCTCTGCTTCTCGATCTGCCTGTTCAGCACCGACACGGCGACGGCGAAGGTACCGACGACCGCGATGACCGAACCGATAAGTCCGCTGAACAAGGTCGCCAGCCAATCTGTTCCCGTCATCGCACCCATCAGATTGCCGCCGCTTTGAAGCTGCGAGGGCTCGGCTCCGATTGGACGTTCGTGTCCGTTCTCGCGTCTGATGTCCTGTCGGCATGTGCTTTCCTCGGGGTAGCGAGTTCCCGAGTTGATTGAGTTGCATATATCAAGATCGGAAGAACGACGCCAAGGGTAAGCACGATCAACACAACTCGCGCCCACAGCACCGCGGAAGACCACCACTCCAATTCGCCAAGCGAGACGAGTACACCACCGAGCGCCAAGAACGTCAGTGATCCCGCGGCGTAGACACTCAGCCTCTTCAGGGTGATGATGGGTTGGCCCCCATTGATCCGGGGCGGGCCCGAACCAATGGCCGCAATGACGGGGGCAACTCCTACGATGCTCGCGTACGCTGCGTTGAGCATGGCGAATCGATAAAGGGGCACTCCGGGGAACGCCGAAGCAATGGAGCCGGAAGCACTGATGATCGCGCCCAAGAGTGCTCCGACGAAAGTGATGTTCGTTGCCCAACTGTCCTTGAAGGACCAGCTCGATCCGGCCTCAAGAATATTGTTGCCAATCCTTCGAGTGCACTCGACGATGAACACGCCCGCGCAGAGAATTCCGAAGAGCAGCGGAAAGAGAACTTCGTGAATCAGACCGAGCGCACGCTGCACGGAAAGCTGGATCGTCGAGGGACTGAACGCCCCCGGCGACGTGCCAGTATTTCCGAAGATCTCTAACGTGACCGCGCTTGGCATCTCGGTGAACCCGTTTTCGAACTGAAGCGTTACTTTGTTGACCACTCCGATGGTCAACGCGCAGCCCGAGGTTGGAGTGGGCGTCACGGTCGGTGTTCCGATGATCGGACCGCTTACGTAGGTCGTCGACACCAGGAGCTCGTACGTAACGTTCGGCGCGCAAACCCCGGCGTCGCCCACAAGAATCGTGGTCGACCATCCAGCGGGCGTCTTTTTGAGCACCGGGTTGGTGGCAACGATTGACAGTGTCGGCGTCGAAGGATTGGCCGAACTCGTTGAGCTCGCCCCGGCGACGGAGGCGGAGCTGAAAAATACGAATGAAATACCGCACGTGAGGAAACCGGACGCGAACAACCAAAGCACTCGCCGCATCAGGCACCTTCTTCTAGTGAGGTCGCACCGCCTGTGGATTCTTGATATTACGAATATTTACTACGCGAAACTCGCATCGCAATAACGGAATTTCGCCCGGTTTTTCTGCGGTTGATCTCACGGGAGCTCATTCTGCGTCGGGCTCGCGAGTCCTGCGCTGTAGGCATATCGCACGGCCTGGGCGCGGTCTCGAACTCCGGTCTTCGCAAAGACCCGGTTGACGTGCGTTTTGACGGTGGCGAGGCTCAGCACCAGGCGGTCGCATATCTCCTGGTTCGAATAGCCTTCGCCAATCAGCGTGAGCACTTCGAGCTCCCGTGAGGTCAGGCCGTCGGGCCCTTTACGCGGGGTCTCCGTCTGAGCACTGCCTTGGCGAGGTGACGAGATCGAAAGGGCGAGGCGCTGCTGAACAACGGGATCAAGCCACGTCTGTCCCGCGTTGACGGCCCGGATGGCCTGTTCGATCTGTTCCGCGCTCGCGTCCTTAGTCAGATAGCCCGAGGCGCCCGCGCGCAGCGCGGGAAAGAGCGACTCGTCGTCGGCGTACGTGGTGAGGACCACGACGCGCGAGTGACCCTGTTCGATGATCACCCGCGTCGCCTCGACGCCGTCCACGCCTGGCATGCGCAAGTCCATGAGCACGACGTTTGGGTGAAGCGCTTCGCTCGATGCAATCGCCGCTGCGCCGTCTTCCACGACACCCACCACTTCGACACCGTTCATAAGACTGACGATCATTCGCAGACCGTCGCGAACGACGCGCTGGTCATCGGCAATGAGTACCGCGATCGGCAACCGGTCGCCGCTCATGCTGGCACCGTGACGACCACGGCCCAACCAGCGCCGTCCGGCCCCGCCGCCACGTGACCGCCAACGTGACTCACTCGCTCCGACATACCAACCAGGCCCCAGCCACTCCCGGCGCTCGAGGGGGTGCTCGATCCGCCGTCGTCGACAATCACAAGCCGAACGGATTCACGCTCCCACGCGAGTTCCACGTGCGTCCGCGCCCCCTTCGCGTGTCGCGTGACGTTGGTCAGGGCTTCGCTCGCCGCGCGATAAAGCGCACCACTCACCACGGGCGAAATGGGTCGACCCGAGCCGTGCTCGGCAAACTCGACTTGAAGGCCCAAGTCACTGCGAAAATGCTCGACCAACGCGGGGATCTGTGCGAGGGACACATTCTCCTCTTGACGCAAGGTGCCAACCGCGTTGCGCGCCTCGACCAGTCCCTGTTTCGCGAGAGCCGCCGCGGCGTCGATCGTCTCCTGGAGCTCCTCACTCGCCCCCTCTTTCAGTGCCAGCCGGCGAGCCCCCTCGAGCTGAATCGACAGGCCCGACAGCGAGTGAGCGAGCACATCGTGGAGGTCGCGAGCGATGCTGGCGCGCTCCGCGAGGGCCGCCGACCTCGCCTGTTCATCGCGAGCGTTTTCAAGCTCAGCGAGCAAGTACTCGGTCCGATCCTGACTGAGTCGAGAGCTCCTGACGAGCGATCCGGCGATCCCGAGCACCGCACAGAGAAGGATGGCGGCGACGATAAATGCTGGACCGGCGGTGGGCACGAGCGCGGCGCAGACACCGACGGAGATGACCACCACCGCGCCCCACGCGAACGGCGGCGCGAGACCGCTTCCCGCCATGAACACCACCGCGCTGGCGGGCAGCTCGGAGATGCCGCGCGGCTGCGCGGCAGCCAGGGCGATGCTCGAGGCGCCGAGAACTGCGATACCGATGAGCCGTGACGTCTCATTTGGCGTTCGGCGCCAATCGATGGGCCAGCGCAGCGTTCCCACGCTGAAGACCACGAGCGAAATGACGATGGTGAGACCTCTCGCCGACATCGACGGGGAAGGAGACGAGGTGAGCGTAACGATGACCACGGTCGCCACGACGATGAACCGGAATGGCGCAAACAGACGTTGCTGTCGGTCGTGGCGACGAAGGGATTCCTCCTCCACCGCCATCCGTCGGTCTCTCATGCTGAGAAGGCTATTACTCACGCCCGAGGACCCAGGGGTCGCAGCGGCAGGACTACGCGCTGAACGACTGCGCCGAGGAGCCCGCCGCGCTGATCACGACGGTGCTCGAAAGTCGAGCAGCCCTCAGGCGGATGAACCCGAGGCGTGCCACGACTTCCACCAGGGCCATGATCACCAGTGCCGCGACCCACGCGTTCTGGCTCGTGATGTCGTGGCTCTCACTGAATCGGGCAATCGAGCTCAGGCCACCGTGGCTCGAATATTCCTCAAAGGCCAATCTGCTTCCGATTCCGACGATCCAGAAGAATGCCGCCGCGACACCAGCCTTGGAGTGAGCGAATCCATCGCTCGCTCGCCAGATGTGCGTCGTCCAGGCACAGGCACTCCCAAAGATGAGGCCGATTCCCGCCAGCGCGAGATAGAGCGTCACGTCGTTGCCTGCGGTGGGAACGCCCTTCAGGTAGTAGAGCGCGGCGAGGGCCACCAGGACCACCGGGCGAATCAGTGCCCGCAGCGTGATGCGACGGTCCTGGAGCTGAAAGATCACCAGTGCGATCAATGCGAAATTGATGAGATAGTCGGTCGTTGTCATGGCACCAGGCTAAGAATTCTGCCCGTCCGTGTCGTCAGCCAACGGGTTGATCTTTCGCCGCGACGAATGTCAACCCTAGGGTTGAGGCGCCCCGTCATGGAGCAGGGCGCGCGGTAATCTCCAGCCGTGGAACACGCCGACGTGGTGGTGATTGGACTCGGGGCGATGGGCAGCGCGACCGCATACCAGCTCGCCGCACGCGGGGTCGACGTCGTAGGGATCGATCGATTCTCACCGCCGCACACCTTGGGTTCGACCCACGGCGACACGCGGATCACTCGTCAAGCCATTGGCGAAGGCACCCACTACGTCCCTCTGGCCACGCGATCACAGGAACTCTGGCGTGAGATCGAAGCCGAGACGGGGGCCGACCTGTTCACCGCGTGCGGGGGGCTGGTCCTGGCAGCGGAGTCTGGCCACACCAGCCATCACGGCATCGACAACTTTCTCGCTTCGACCGTCGCCGCGGCCCGCACCTACGGCATCGAACACGAGATCCTTGACTATGAGGAGCTGCGGTCCCGCTTTCCCCAGTTCCAGGTCACCGAGGAACACCGGGGCTACTACGAGCCTGGAGCTGGCTTCGTCCGGCCGGAGGCAGCCGTCACCGCCCAGCTGGAGCTGGCTGGGCGCCACGGCGCCCGCATTCATCAAAGAGAACGGGTGTCGAGCGTCGAACCGACGAGCGCAGGCGCGATCATCCACACCGATCGAGACGACTACGGCGCGGATCAGGTGGTGATCACGGGCGGACCCTGGATTGGTCAGCTCGCTCAAAGCGGAGACGTCGCCTCGGCGTGCCAGGTCTATCCGCAAGTCATGCACTGGTTCGACGCTTCGGCGTCGTTCTCGGCGCTGTCCCTCGACCGGATGCCCATCTTCATCTGGGATACCGGTGCGCAGGACCGCGGCATCTTCTACGGGTTTCCCGCCATCGACGGTGTGCACGGAGGGCTCAAGGTCGCCACCGAGCAGTATGCCGTGAGCGACGACCCCGACGACGCCTTCGCCGAGGTGACGCCCGAAGAATCGCAGCGGATGTTCGACGCGTATGTAGAGGGACGCCTTCCACTTAACGCCACCGTCGTCAAGAGCGCCCGGTGTCGTTACACCGTCACTCCCGACCATCAGTTCATCATCGATAGGCACCCGGAGTTTCCCGCCGTGCTGCTCGCATCGCCGTGTTCCGGTCACGGCTTCAAGCACTCTGCCGCTGTTGGCGAGTCGCTCGCTCAGTGGGTGATCGATGGCGCGCCCGTGATCGACCTTTCAGCGTTTGCCCTCAGTCGGTTTACCGCGACGTCGACGCGAACCAACCAGAGATTCGCGAACTGATCACTTCGGGGCGTATCGGACGGTGACGTCACCCTGTCCCGATGACGCGTGAATCACCCGAAGGCTCGTCGGGCTCTCGTTGACGTAGTCGTTCACCGATCCTTGGGCGGACGTCTCGCGAACCCGATACGAATCCGATCCTCTCGGCACTTCAATATCGATACCGCCTTGGGCCGTAGACGCCGTCAGCGACGTTGGCGGCGTCACCAGGTCGATCGCGAGGTCGCCTTGGCCGGACGAGGCGTTCACGTGGGGAGCCGCGATGTCTCGCATGGTCACGCTGCCTTGACCGGTCGTCACCTTGGCCGAGCCACGCGCTCCGAGGACGGTGACATCGCCTTGGCCCGTGTCAATCGAGACCGAACCGTTGATTCTCGCGACCGTCACGTTGCCTTGCCCGGTCACCACGGTGATCAGGACCGAGTTGGGTACGTGCACCACGTAGTTGCGCGTGCAGAAATTTACGAAGTGGAAGGCGCAGGTGGAGGTGATCGACAGCGTATGACCGACCACACGCTCGACGTCCGTGGGCTTCGCGAAGCCGCGGGAACCGGAGTTCTCGACCACCGTGTCGCGACCATGAGCGTGCTCAATCGTGACCGACCCGTTGTAGAGGTGGATATCAATCGCGCTCAGCGTCTGGGTAAAGGTGCGCTGGCTGGGCGGGATCGCCACATAGGCGATGTCTTGGACCGTGCTTAAGGCCAGCGCCACGATGAGCAGTATCGCCAGAATGACGCCCGTCGAGGTCCACGCGGTCCGGGCTCGCGCCGAGCGAACTGGCAACGCGGACGAGACGGCGCTCATGAGTTGATCCATTGCAGCACGGCGAGCACGCGGCGGTTTTCGTCGCCCGTCGGAGCGAGATCCAATTTCATGAACACGTTGCTGACGTGCTTTTCGACGGCCCCGTCGCTCACCACCAGTGCCTTCGCGATGGCTTGATTGCTGAAGCCCTCTGCCATCAAGGAGAGGACTTCGCGCTCTCGCGGCGTGAGCCGGTCAAGGGGGTCTTGACGGCGGCTGCGCACGAGCAGCTGGGCGATCACTTCGGGATCAAGGGCCGTGCCGCCGGCTCCGACCCGTCGGACGGCGTCGACGAACTCCGTGACGTCAGCCACGCGCTCCTTCAGCAGATAACCCAGGCCGTCGGTGCCGCCTTCCAGCAGCTCAGCGGCGAACGCCTGCTCGACGTATTGAGAGAAGACCAAGATGGCGGTCGTTGGCCACTGCCGGCGAATGAGCACCGCCGCCCTTAACCCATCGTCGGTCATGTCGGGCGGCATGCGAATATCGATGATCGCGATGTCGGGATGGTGTGACTCGACCGCCAACAACAATGAAGGCGCGTCGCCGACGGCGGCGACCACGTCCTCGCCCGCCTCGTCCAGCACTCGGACGAGGCCCACACGCAGCAGCACGGCGTCTTCGGCGACCACTATTCGCACGGGATCTCCACCATCACACTGGTCGGACCATTGGTCGGACTTATCACACGCATCCAGCCTCTCAGCGCCCTCACGCGGCTCTCGAGACCGGCCAACCCTGCTCCTTCAGAGAGCGTGGCACCACCGACGCCATTGTCACTCACCTCGAGGGCTAGTCGATTGCTACGAAATGCCACCGACACCTGAGCTCTCGTCGCGTTGGCGTGCTTGGCCACGTTCGTGAGCGCCTCAGCGACAACAAAGTACGCCGCGCTTTCGACCGGTGCGGGCGGACGTCGTGGGAGATCAATCGAGAGCGAGACCGGTACCGGGCACCGGGCGACGACTGCCGACAGCGCCGCGTCAAGGCCCCGGTCAGTGAGGATGGCCGGATGGATGCCCCGGGCCAGGTTACGGAGCTCTGCGAGCGCGGCCTTCGCCTCTTCGTGGGCGTCGTCGACGAGCTGTCTCGCCCGGACCGGGTCGGAATCGAATCGCTCTCGCGCTCGGCCCAGGTCCATCGCCAGCGCGACCAGGCGTTGCTGGGCTCCGTCGTGGAGGTCACGCTCGATCCGATGCCGCTCGGCCTCCGCGCTGTCAAGTGCGGCTCCTCGGCTGATCTCGAGTTCGCTCACTCGCCGGGCCAGATCGCTCTTTCGGTGCGGGCCGAGCATCCATCGCGCCGCGACGCGATTGAGGGCCGCATTGGCCATGGTCAGCTGAGGAAGGATGAGGAAGAGTCCGGCAACGCCAATGGGCAGCGCCGCGTACGCCCCGCCGCCATAGTAAACGTGCATGAATCCGAAATCCGCCGACCGAGCGGGCAACTCCCTTACGAAGGTCGGAAGCGCGATGAGCAGCAGAGCGGTCGCCCAGAGCGAGAGCACGACCACGCTCAAGGTGGCGAGTATCGGCAGCACCAGGGCCAAGTAGAGAATCTCCCGCCACCGACTCGCTGAGGTGGCACGCTGACGCAGTCGGCCCCAGCGGCTCGGCGAGGTGGTCGGCGCATGGGGTGAGGCCAGGTTGGGACCGAGGAGTGCTGCCACCCTCGAGCGCTCCATGGCACCGAGCGCCGCCACCACCGTGAAGCTGTACCACGCGACGGGCGCGCCGATGATGAAGATGATCGCGAGACTCGCGCTGAGTGCCACCAGTGTCACGATGATGCACGGGATGAGGATGCCCAGAAAGAAGCTGAAGGCGTCGTATGCGAGCGCGCGCCAGACAGCTGCGTCTCGCCACGGACGAGCTACGTAGCGCACTAGCCCCACGTCGTCACACCTTCGCCGCGTATCGTCACAGATTCAGACTATGGACGCTACAAAGTCCCGTCGTTGGAGCCTGCTGGCCTCTTTTGTCGGGGGTAATCCCTACCATCGACGAGGAGTACCCATTTCATCCGTCAAGAAACTCACGCGTAACCGGTCACCGATAGGGGTGGACCGCACAAACTGTCGTAGGTGTGTGGCGTGGGTAGGGATTACCCCCGACAAAAGAGGCCAGCAATCTTCATTGTCGACGCGAAGCGACCACTTTACCGTTGGCTGCATGACGTCTCCAGGCCACGGCCCCATCGCTACCCCACCCCGCAATGACTCGACGAGATTGATGGGAGCGCTCGCTCGAGGCGTACTTCGGCATCGTCGGTCGATCGGGCTCCTGTGGCTCGTCATTGGCATCATCGGCATCGCGGGCATCGGCCACGTCACGAGCCGCTTGACCTCAAGCGCTGACTTTCCCGGTCTGTCGAGCTTTGAAGCCGGTCAGTCGATCATGCGAACCTACGGCAACGGTGGCGACAACGTACCCATCGGCGTCGTCGTGACCCTGCCGAGCGAGGTGCGCGCCGACTCCGCGGCGGGACGGCACGACCTCACTGCCACCTATGCGGCACTCGCGAAGGATTCAGCGCTCCGAGTCCTCACGTACCCGACCGTCAACGACACACGTCTGATCTCCACCAGTGGACATTCGGTGCTCGGGCTGGTGTTCACGACCAGCTCACCACCGACCTCAGCCCACCTCCAGTCCGCGTTGCGCGCCCACGCTCCACCGGGCGTCACGGTCGAAGCGACGAGCATCAACGATCTCTACAACGCCGCGGGTGGACAGGGACTCGGCATCCTCGGCGAAGTCATCGTCGGAGGCATCGGTGCCCTTGTGGTGCTGGCCCTCGTCTTCGGTTCCTTCCTCTCCTTGATTCCCCTGGCCATCGCCGCCGGGTCGATCCTCGCGACGTTCCTGCTGCTCGGGCTCGTCACCCTCTTCGCCGACGTGAGCCAGCTCGTCGAGTATCTGGTGGCACTGATCGGTCTCGGGATCGCCATCGACTACTCGCTGCTCATCGTCACCCGTTGGCGCGAGGAGCGTCGAACCGGATCTTCGAACGACGAGGCGATCGTGACGGCGCTCCTCACCGCAGGTCGGTCCGTCGTCTTCAGCGGACTCACCGTCGGGATCGGCCTGTTCGCGCTGGTCGTGTTACCCATTCCCTTCTTGCGCAGCCTCGGCTATGGCGGCCTCCTGATCCCCTTCGTCACCGTGGTCGCAGCACTCACCTTGCTGCCGGTGCTGTTGTCGACCTTCGGTCCCCGACTCGACCGACGCGGCGCGAAGCGCGCCCATCATCGCTCCACCAAGAAAGCGCACCGAGCCTGGACCGCGTGGACGCGCGCCGTGATCCACCATCGACTCATTGCCACGGTCGCCGGGGTGTTCATCCTCGGCGTCCTGCTGAGCGCCGCCCTCACCATGCGCGTTGGAGAGATCCAGCCGACGTCACTCGCCCGTACGGGATCGGCCGAAGCGGGCCTGCTCGACATCGAACACAGCGGCTACCCCCTCGGAGTGCTGCAACCGATCGAAATCCTCATACCCGGTTCGACCAGTCCCACGCTGCTCGCCGCGAAGCTGCAGCGAATCCCCGGCGTGTTCAGCGCCGTCGCGCCGTCCACTCCCGCGTGGAGACAATCGGGGACGGCCCTCGTCGACGTCATGCTCAGTGCTCCCACGAGTGAATCGACCAATGTCGCCACCATCCAACTCGTCGAGCAAGTCGTGCACGACACCTCACCTCACGCGCAGATCGCGGGAGACGGGGTCGAAGAGGTTCAGGTAGTCCACGACTACTACGACCGCTTCCCACTGCTCATCGCGCTCGTGGCCCTCGTGAGCCTCTTGACCCTGGCGCGCGCCTTTCGTTCCGTCGTCCTGCCTATCAAGGCCGTCGTGCTCAACCTGCTCTCCATGGGCGCCGCGTACGGCGCGCTGGTCTTCATGTGGCAAGACGGGTACCTCTCGCACGCACTCTGGGGGATCCCCGCGACCGGTGTCATCGTCGACTTCGTGCCGCTCATCCTCTTCGCGTTCCTCTTCGGGCTCTCCATGGACTACGAGGTGTTCATTCTCACTCGCATCAAGGAGGCCCACGACGCTGGCATGACCACCGACGAAGCCATCGTCGAAGGAATGGGCAAGACCGGGCGTCTGGTCACGAGCGCCGCGCTCATCTTGTTCCTCGCCTTCGCCGCGCTCGGCGCGGGTCCCATTGTCCCGCTCAAAGTCTTCGCCACCGGCATGGGCGTCGGCATCCTCATCGACGCCATCATCATACGCGGACTCCTGGTGCCGGCGGTGGTCTCTCTGCTCGGGAAGTGGAACTGGTGGACACCAGGGCGGATGAACCGATCGCCTGGCCCGGACATCGCGACACCCGCTGCACCAGATCTGGTGACGGCCGAGGTCTGAGACGCCTTCAGGTCAATCTAGAGCTATGCGCCTCGGATCGAACGATGGAGCGCAAGCACGTCATGGAAGGTCTGTCGCCGCGCGGCCAAAGTCGCCTCGCCGTGTTCGACGAACACCACCGGTGGAATCATCGCCCCGTTGTAGTTATTGGCCATCGTGTAGGAGTAAGCACCCGTCACTGGCATGATCAGTAGATCCCCAACCTCGGGGTTCGGGAGCTCCACCCCGTTGACCAGGGTGTCGCCCGACTCACACTGCCTGCCCACCACGACGTAGGAGGCGTCGCTCGTATCAGAAACTCGTCCGTCGATGAACGCCTCATAGCGTTGATTCGTCAGTGCAATGTCCAGGTTGTCGGCCATGCCTCCATCGAGCGCCACAAAATTCCGACCCGAGCGCTTCACACTGACGACTCGGTAGATCGTGAGACCGGCGCGAGCGACGAGTGAGCGACCGGGTTCGATGAGCAGTTTCGAATCGCCCGGAAGGACCTCTCGAGCGACACTGACGATGGCGTCGAGATACTCGTCCACGGAGGGCGGATGCTCCTCGTACGTGTAACGAACCCCGAGGCCGCCGCCAATGTCGTAGACGGACTGTTCTCCGTAGGCAGAGATCTCGCGGACAGCTTCGGCGAAGGAGCCGGTCTCGAGAATCTGGGAACCAATGTGCAGGTGGATCCCTCGCAACCGAAGGTTTCGGCTGCGACCAATGGCGGCGATGAGCTCGTTGGCTTGCTCGAAGGGAAGGCCGAACTTCGAGTCCTTCCCGCCGGTCACCTGTGACGCGTGAGTATTCGGCGATATGCCCGGGATGATTCGAATCATCACGTTCTGCGGGACCTCCGCGAGAGCGTTCAGACGTTTGAACTCATCGACGTTGTCGATGATGATCGTCCCCACGTGCGCTTCGATCGCCAGACGCAGCTCGTCGGTCGTCTTGGCGTTGCCATGAAAGTACAGCCGGGACGGGTCGACCTTGGCGGCGAGCGCCATCAGCAGCTCCCCCGCTCCGGCGATGTCGACGCTCAGACCCTCGTCCGCGGCGATCTCGTAGACGGCGAGCGCGGGAAACGACTTCGAGGCAAAGAGAACCTCGGAACTCTCCCACCGCTCTCGAAGACCGTCTCGAAATCGGCGGGCTTGTCGGCGGAAGCCCTCGACGTCGAAAACGTACGCCGGCGTGCCAAAGCGCTCAGCCACGGAAGCGAGCTCCACTCCTCCGACCTTGATAGAGCCACCGTTGGTGACCTCGGTCGTCTCAGGCAACAACGAAAGCATGGGCAGCTGCTCGGCCATCTGGGTCATCTCCTTTGGCGCGTGGACGCCTCTCATCAAAAACGCCGCTGTCGACGAACCATCCGCGTTTACTTTATATTCAAGGTACCGAGCGCTCGTAGTTGTTCCGTTTCACGAGGGTGTCGCCCGTCTACAGCGAGTTGGCGAAGTCAGTCGCGTACGATCGCGATATGACCACTCCCGTGAATCTCTCGAACGCACTCGCTTCCTTTGATGATGTTTACAGCCCTCGAATCGTCGCACGGATGAACGACTACGACGTTCGCATCGCCCACGTGCGCGGAGAGCACGTGTGGCATGTGCACGATTCGACTGACGAGTTCTTCCTCGTGTTGGACGGACACTTTGACGTATCGTTGCGCGACGCCGACGGCGTCGTGTCAACCGTGACGCTGGGCACCGGCGACATCTACGTGGTGCCCAAAGGTACCGAGCACCGACCCTCTTCAACCGGCGGATCGATCCTCATGTTCGAACCAACGGGAACGTCGAGCACTGGTGATCGCCACGAAGGGACGATTCCCGACCACGTCGACAGCACCACGGGCCACAATGTTTGACCGCATACGGCTAACGTGCGCAGTCGACGCGCTCGCGGACGGTGTGACCACGAGGTGAGGGCAAGGAACCGTGACCGACCCTGAAGCGCCCTACGACTGGGACGATTCCTACACCGGACCTCCGCCGCCGTGGGATATCGGTCGGCCCCAAACTGCATTTGTCCGGCTCGCCGAGGCGGGCGCGCTGCGTGGTGAACTGCTCGACGCGGGCTGCGGCACCGGCGAGCACACCATGCTCGCGGCGCTTCGCGGTGCTCAGGCGCTCGGCGTCGACATCTCCCCGCGCGCGATCGAGGCCGCACAGCGCAAAGCCGCAGAGCGCCAGGTCGACGCGCGCTTCCAAGTCGTGGACGCGCTGCAGCTCGGCACGTACGGCGCGACATACGACACGATCGTTGACAGCGGACTGTTCCACCTCTTTGCCGACGGCGCTCGAATCCAGTACGCGAGGGCACTGCACGCAGCGCTCCGCTCGGGTGGCCACCTTTACCTCATGTGCTTCAGCGATCGCCAACCCGGCGACTGGGGTCCCCGCCGGATCACCGAAGCCGAACTGCGCGCCACATTTGGCGCGGGCTGGCGGATTAGTTCACTCAGCCCCGATCGCTTCGACATCAACCCGGTTTTTGACATCACCGTCGTCGAAGCATGGCTCGTCGATGCCGTTCGACTCGCGTAAGAAGATCGGCGCCCCCGACTCGCGGAGTCGGCGACGAGACGCAATCGAGGTTCGCTACGACCAGGTCAGTTCAACGCCCGAGAGGACTTCTTGCACCGCGCACCCGACATCGAACCCGGCGTCCCACTCGCCGAGCGCTCCTCGGTCCAGACTGTCGCGCCACGCTTCGACCATGCGCGCGACGGCCTTAGGAGCATGAGGCCCTCCGCGTCGTTCTTCCTCCACCGCCAACACCCGACGTTGCTCTCCATTGGCGCGCCAGATATCGAGCCATTCCGCGTCCCCTCGGCCCAGCGAGACACCCAAGCTCCCCGTTGAGCCGACGATCCTCACCTGATCTGGCGCCATCTGCTCGATCCGCGACAGCATGCCCGAGACCGGAATCATTCCGTCAGACCCCTGGGATGGTGCTCGATGCGTGAAGGAGTGCCACGGCGCGCCGCGCCGCACAGCACCAACCACCGCCGCGACGTCCGGATTGGTGGGTCTCGCCCCCCAGCTTCGCGTCACCGTTCCCGCGACGACCTGGGTCGCGCTCAGGGGGCCCGCCAGAACCCCGACGGTGTCGATCATGTGCGAGCCCCCGTCGAACCAGATCCCGCCCGGGCTCGCGGTGCCGTCTTCTCTCCACGTGAGCGGGCCCACCTCGTCGCCGTAGTGCACTTCGTACGATACGGACGCGACGTCGCCGATCGCTCCTTCTTCGATGAGTTCGCGTGCCCGACGAAGGGCGAGCGTGTAGCGGTACGTGAAGGCCATCATGCTGATCGAGGCCGTCTGGGCTGCGAGGTCTCGCAGCTCTCTCGCGCTCTCGGCATCGATGGTGATCGGCTTTTCGCAGAGCACGTGTCGACCGGCGTGCAGGACGGCGCGCACCATCTCTGCATGCAGTCGATCGGGCACTGCCACGATCACGGCGTCCACCACACCATCTGCCAGCGCTCGAGTGAGCCCGTCGACTCCTTCTTCTACCCGAGCTTCCAGCGCCCATGCACGATTCACCGCGTCGACTTGATCCCGAGAGCGACCACACAACAGCGTCACCTCCATACCCTCGGCTGCGCGCAATGCGGGCAGATACGCCTCCTGAGAAAAAATGCCCACCCCCACCAAACCCACTCGCCACGTCATTGCTCTCTCCTCTTCACAAAATCCGAACCGGCGTTCGACTGCTGGATCTTCCGATCAGGGACGAATCACCTCATGTGCCAGCGATAAATTTCGATTCACGGTCATTTCCCTGTCCTCGCAACCATTTTCCATGCTCGACATGAAAGCGACCCCGACTCCAAACACCATAGAGAGCACGGAAGAAGCACTGCCACCCAGTCGCCGGTGGCACCGTCACTATATATATACGGTGTCGAGACGATCGATACTGGAGGGCACATTCAAAGATCGATGGACCGCAACCGCGCGTCGCGTCAAATGATGTCGACCGACAGCTCGCCCTTTAGGCGACGTCGTCGCCGAGAGCGCTCCCGCGGCGCCCTCCGCTACGCGGACAGCGTGATCTTCTTCAGCCCCGGCGAGGAGTCAATGGGACGTCCACGAAGCTCGCCGATTCGGAGCGCCAGCACCTGACCAACAATCACCTCGGCGAGTCCCGCGCACCAGTTCGGCATCTCCTCGCTCAGGACGATCTCCTCGTCGCTCGCGAGCGTCGCGTGACTCGGCGCGCGCAGAACCACCGTGCTCATGCCTGACTGGCGGGACTCGTTCAGCAACTCAGAGCTCACGCTCTCTGCCATCTCGTCGGTTGCCACAAGCAGCAGCGTCGAGCCTTCGGACGCTGCGCCGATCGGGCCGTGCAGATAGTCCGCAGCCGAGTACGCCTCGCAGCGAATTCCCGCAACCTCGCGAATCTTGAGCGAGATCTCGGCGGCGACCGCTTGACCGACGCCGCGTCCTACCACCGTGAGCCCGCCGGAAGCATTGAGCGTCGACAGGGGGAAGCTCGAGGACAGCGCCCATTGCGCGACGCGATCCACCGTGTCGCCGAGCGTTGCGAGACCCTCAAGCGGTGATTTTCTCGATGCGGAGACCACTTGCGCGAGGGCCTGCCACGTCGCAGAGAACGTCTTCGTCGAAGCAATCGAACGTTCAAGCCCGGCGTGAAGATCTATGACGTAGTCGCTCGCCTGGGCCAGTGGCGACTCGACATCGTTCGTAACAACCGCATGGGGGCGATGCTGCGCCGCGGCTTGGCGAATGACGTCGATGATCCCTGGCGTCTTTCCGGACTGCGAGATGCCCAGCACGCCCGCCCCGTGCAATCCAATCTGGCGATTCTCACCGTACAGCGACGGAGCGGCGAGCGAGACGAGCAACCCGAGCTCTTGACCAGCTAGATATTGAAAGAAGACCGCGGCGTTGTCCGACGAGCCTCTCGCCGCGACCAATGCGTACGAGATATCTGCGAACCTTTCGCTCACCAGCTGCGCCTGTTCCATACCCGCGAGCGCACGTCTTCGAAGGACGTCTCCCTGGGATCGAATCTCTTGCTCAAACACGGTGGTCATGCGTCTCCCGGATTTCTCGTCGAAGGTGTACGCACGCAGCGTAATTGGTGGGTCGTCCACCTCGATGCATCGAGTTCACTTCTGCCACGCGCCGTATGGGACGAACGTCTATGGACGCGCTCCACGTCTGTACACCAACGCCTCCCACTTTCCCCTTGTGGAGAAAGCGTCCCCAATCTTTGCCGATCCCCCAGTCCCTTCTTCGACGGCCGGACCGCGTTGATCAAATCAGCTGCCGGGATCGGGTAACAGCGAGCGGACTCGTCGCCCGAGATCATGCCCGGCGACGGCGGCGTAGACCAAGACGTCGGCATCGAACGCATCCAATCGTCGAGTCCTACTGACCGCGCGATCGCTTGCCCGTACTTCCGTGGATATCACAGTGGCTTGTTTCCGAGTTGAGGATGGGCTAGAAGCTGAGGTCCGTCGCTCTGCCTCGTTCGAGAACCTCGCTGATGACTGCAGCGGCATCTAGTGCTGCGTGAGCGCGCCTGGTGCGGGGGGCATCGGGACGGACGATCACGGCAACCGGTTTGCCGTGACGAGTAATCGTCACCTCATCACCGTTGTTCACATTGTCGAGGATTCTCGGCAAGGCCGCTCTCGCCTCGCTTACCGTCATCATTGTCGCCAGTGGTGCCCCGTCCCTAAAGGTCGTTTCCCGCATAGGAAAGGTTGAAACTCTTGTTGGCCAGGGGAAAATCCGGGACGATCGTGTCTGCCAGTGACGTTGCAAGAGCGGGCCAATTGAAGAATGAGGGGTCCGCGATGCAACAGCGCGACACCACCCCCGCCTCATCGAGCTCGACTCTTTGGGCGATCGAGCCCCGCCATCCTTCAACTATCCCAAGCCCTGATGCCGGCCCAGTGCGAGAGGGAGACGAGATGCTCTCTAAGCGGGGCCGCGATTGAATCGACTCGCGTACGAGTTCTAGCGAGTTCCTCAGCTCCTCCACGCGCTGAGTGAACCTCGCGAGAACGTCTCCTTGGGACTGTGTGGTCACCGAGGCAGGTGAACCAGTCACCGCAAAAGGATGGGAGTACCTGGCGTCGATTGGCAGACCCGACGCCCGCGCTACTACCCCGAGCGTTCCAATGGCATGGGCGTCGGCACCGCCAAGTGTTGCCGTGCCTTCGAAGCGGTCCATCACCACGCTGTTGGACGAGATGAGCTCGATCAACTCGTTGAACTCACGATCGATGCTGTTGACCTCTCTTTCCGTGGGCATTCGTCGGATCGACGAGACGCCAGGAGCGATCGATCCTCGCAGGAGTCGGTGTCCCGTCACCGATTCATTCAGTCGTAGCAGATTCTCTCGGACGACCATGGCTCGCGCATGCGCGACACCGAAACTTACGTCATTGCACATCGCACCAATGTCGCCCACGTGGTTATAGACCCGCTCCAACTCCAAGAGCATGGACCGGACGACTCGCGCGTCGAGGGACACATCGATTCCTTGAGCCTCTTCTACCGCCATGCAGTACGCGAGACCGTGACCGACCGCCGTATCGCCGGAAATTCGCTCGGCGATCGTCACGCCATTGCGAGCCTCAACTCCCTGGAACATTCGCTCGATGCCACGATGCAGGAACCAGAGACGGGCCGTCATTTTCAGTATGGTCTCGCCCACCACGGAGAACCGAAAGTGAGCAGGCTCGATGAGTCCGGCGTGCACGGGACCAACGGGTATCTCATAGACCCCAGCGCCCTGCACTTCGACGAAGGGATATGGCACGCCATCGTGTGCCATGGCGGGCGTGGGCCCCGCGCCCCGACGCATCGGATACCAGTCGTCGGGCCAATGGGAGTGTCGAACGAGGGGACGCAAGAAGGGATGACCCTCGGGGATAATGCCGAAGGTATCGTGCAGCTCCCGCTCGAACCGACTTGCAGAAAACGAAAGGTCGCTCAGCGTCGGTACGCTCGGCTCTAGGGGATCCAGCCGGACCACTAGCTCGAGGCGTTCGTCGGGCGGGCCCTTCACAAACACATAGACGACGCGCAGGGACTCACCGTCGTCGTGGCCAGCGATCAGCGCCAATCGATATCGTGCGGAGAGCATTTCCTCCGCGCTGTCGTGAAGTATCGACGTTGGAATATCGAGCGTTCTGCGATTGCCGGTCATCGGGCCACCACATGTGCCGCCGCGTGCAGGAGCGACAGGAGGGGCCAGGCCGACACTCCGATGAAGGCGCAGGCGACGAGCGCCGTGACGAGCGGCACGACAACGGATCGCGCCGACAGCGGCACCGTGCCGGACGATTCGCTGCCCAACAGAAAGTGGCGCGCGTGATTCGTAATGGAGACGAAGATCACCGAAAGGCAGATCAATGAGGTGGCGACAACCCACCACAGCCCAACATTGACCTCTGCGCGCGCCATCGCGAACTCACTGATGAAAAGACTGAAGGGAGGAAAGCCGAGCAGCGCGAGCAGTCCGCAGCCGAAGATTCCTCCAAGAACCGGACGTCTCGCGAGCAGCGCCCTCAGCCGGGCGATCTCGGTCGTCCCCTCGGCGTGAGCGATTTCGCCCGAAGAGATGAAGAGCGTAGATTTCGTGAGCCCGTGACCGAGCATGTGCAACAATACGGCCGCGATGGCGAGAGGGCTGCCCGCCGCAGCCCCGAGGGCGAGCAGCCCCATGTGTTCAACGCTGGAGTACGCGAGCATTCTCTTCACGTCTCGTTGGGCAATCAAGAGGGCTGCCGCCACCAACAGCGACGCCAGACCCACCACAATGAAGAGCGCGCGGGGAAACGTCGGACCGAGCGCAGCGTCGGCGATCGCTTTGAATCGGAGCAGCGCGTAGAAGGCGACCGCCAAGAGCACACCCGACATCAGCGCCGACACCGGCGCGGGAGCCTGACTGTGGGCGTCGGCGAGCCAGCTGTGCATCGGCGCGAGTCCCACCTTCGTGCCGTAGCCGAGGACAACGAGCGCCAAGGCGAGTTGCATCACGCTGTGGTTGAGATGGGGTGCGAGAGCCATGAGCGACGTCCAGTCAAGCGACGCCCTGGACTTGCCAAGACCCGAGTGAAGGGAGGCGTAGTACACCAGCACGGTTCCAAGAAAGGCCAGCGCGATGCCTACGGAGCAGAGAATGACGTACTTCCACGATGCCTCGAACGCTTTCTTCGTTCGACGGTGGCTGACAAGAAATGTCGTGGCGATCGTCGTTGCTTCAATGGCCACCCACAAAACGCCGAGGTTGGCAGCGAGCACCGCAATGAGCATGCAGGTCATGAACGCTTGCATCAAGACGACGTAGTTGCTGGCACGTCGCGACGTCGTGGTGCCATCGGCGATCTCTTGAGCCATTACGCGAGGCGTCTGCAACGTTGCCATAAGCGATACGGCGCCGATCACCACGACCATGAAAGAACTCAGCGAATCCGCCCGCAGCGCACCGTGCACCGCGATCTGCGCCCGTCCAGACGACGTGACAATGCTCAAGGCAATTCCGAGGCCGAGCACGGCGCCCGCCGAGAGAGCGCTCGCCCAGCCAATCCATCGCGTCCACGGAACGATCAGTGCGACGGCGCCAGCCACAAGAGTCACCAAGGGGACGAGAACGGCCAGCATCAGTCGTGAAGCTCTCTCATCTCATCCACCTCGAAGGATCCGAGGCGATCGCTCGCGTTGACGACGAGCACTTGGAGGACCACGACGACAAGCAGAACGTCAAGGGCCGAACCGAGTTCCACGATGAGCGGCACGCCGGCGGTGAGGAGAAAGGTGACGAGAGCAACACCGTTGTCGACAAGCAGCAGGCCCACGATCTGCGAGATAGCGCGACGTCTCGTCACCAGGAGGAAGTAGCCCACGAGTACCGTCGCCACGCCGATCGGGACGAGGCGTGACGCCACGGAGGGATCGAGTGCCGTGAGCTTGGTGCTCACCGCGTAGGAGACGACGATCAAGACTGCGCCCGAGACGAGCGAAGCCGGAACGTTGATGAGGGGTGCGGCCTCTCGACTTCTCGAATCGCGTTGCACCACACGGCGGAGCAGCCACGGCACCACAACCCCTTTCACCATCAGAACAAGCAGCGCGGTTACCGCTAAACCAAGATCGAGCTCGTGCCAGGCCAGCACCCCCGCGACTGCGGCGAGCGCAACTCCTTGCAGGCGGAGCATGGCGACGATAGTGCGAAGCTGACGACGCCAGAGCGTCATCAACGCGCAGACCAGCACCGCGCCAGAGGTGAGCTCGAGCGCTCCGATGTAGAACGACGTGCTCATCGTGTGGCGAGCCCGGTGATAACCGCGAGCACCGAAAGAACGAAACCACCCGCGAGAAGTTCGGGCGCACGAAAGAGTCGGAGCTTGGCGCTGTGCACTTCCATCAAGGACACGCCGATCGCGAGGAGCGACGTCTTTAGGACAAGGATCCCCACCGCGGGCAGGAGTTCGAGATACGAAGTCCCGGTGGCGACGCCCCAAGGAACGAAGAGGTCCATCAACAGGGCAAAGAACAGACCAAGTCGCATCGCTGCCCCCAAGGTCACCATGCCCAAATCGGACCCGGCGTATTCGAGGGTCATGGCCTCGTGGATCATCGTGAGCTCAAGGTGAGTAGTCGGATTGTCGACGGGCAGTCGTCCCGTCTCAGCGATCACGACAATCACGAGCGCCACCAGGGCCAAGAGCCTCGTCGGCGTGGCGATCCAATCGGTGTGAGCGAGAGAGCCAGCGACGATCCTCGGGAGGTTCGACGTACGAGCCTGGATGGACAGCGCAATGACCGCGACGAGAAGCGCGGGCTCCGAGAGTGCGCCGATGGTCATGGCCCGGCTCGAGCCCATTCCGCCAAAGGCCGTTCCCGTGTCGAGTCCGGCGAGTGCCATGGTGATCGAGCCGGTCAGCAGCAGGTAGACGATGACGAAGAGGTCGGCGCTGGCGCTCAGGAGGGGACGCGTCGACACCAACGGCGAGATCGCCACCGCGAGGGTGGTGGAGCCCAGGAGAACAAGTGGAGCTGCCGCCAGCACCACGCTCGAGTGCTGGGCTCTCAACCCCTCCTTGGTCATCAGCTTTCGTACGTCTCGGAGCGGCTGGAGGATCGGAGCACCGACTCGACCTTCAGCGCGGGCGCGAATCTTCGCCATCAGCCCCATCAGCAATGGCCCGCCAATCGCGACGCACGCGATTTGCACCAGTGACGAGGTGACCGAGTAACCCAGTGGTGCGGAAACGGCATTGATCACGCCAGCACCACCACAACGATGAGCAGCGCGATGAATCCAAAGGCCAGGTATCGGTGAACGCTTCCGTTTTGGATTCTCCGCGCCGCGATCCCGAACCGCGTGACGGCACGAATCACCGGATGATACACATGGCGTTCGAACGTGTCATCGACTCGACTTTCGTAGGAGAGATTCTGTTCGTAGTACTGCGACTCGACAGCGTGGGTGACCTTCACGTCGATCTCCGGACGTAAGACGTCGACGAAGACGCGCTGAAGCGGCTCAGCGTACGAAGTAGCGGTGTACTGCATGCGTGCGGTGGGCCGGTCGCCTCCCCCACGCCACGCCTCAACTTTTCGTGCGGGACGAAGAAGCAACGTTCGCGTCGCCGAGATGAGAGCGACGATCAGGACGAAGCCAGCGAGCAGCAGCATCGGTTGAATGGTGCCGCGAACATCCTCGAGCGAAAGCCCGATCCCGCTCGAGATCGAACGGGACGCCTCACCCACATGCGCCGTCTGAGCTGCCCGACTCAACGGTGCGATCACCAGGCCGGGGGCCACACCGAAGACGACGCAAGGAATACAGAGAATGCCCATGCCAACCTGCATGGCACGTGGAACTTCGCGCGCGGACGCGGACGCGCTGGATCGTGCTTGACCGAGAAAGCCGATGCCGATGACTTTCACGAACGCCACGGCCGTCAAACCACCCGTCAACGCCAGGGCAACCACGCCCACCAACAGAACGACCAAAGTCGAGGTGCTGTGATCGACGAATCCGTGCAGCAGTCCCTGGAGCAACAGCCACTCGCTTGAGAAGCCGCTGAATGCGGGCAGCGCGATGATCGAGAAGGCCCCGACGCAAAACAAGGCCGTCGTCACCGGAATTCGACGAATCAAACCCCCGAGTTGATCCAGGTTGCGCAGACCCGAGGTACGCTCGATCGAGCCAGCTCCGAGAAACAGACAGCCTTTGAACGCGGCGTGCGCCACGACGAGCAACAACGCACCGACGAGCGCAAGGCGAGCAGTCTCCGGGTGGTCGGTCGAGGCGAGCGCACCGGCGCATCCGATGCCGATGAGGACGAGCCCAACAACGTCGATCGTCGAATAGGCCAGCAGCCGCTTGAGGTCAACGCTCGTTACGGCGTGCAGTGCACCAAAAAGCGCGGACGCGGCACCGAGGCCGACGACGACGATCCACCACCAGAGGGTGCCACCACCCAAGAGGTCGTCGCCGACTCTCACCACGCCGTACACACCCAACGCCACCATCGAACTCGACATCAGCGCTGACACCGGGCTCGGTGCTGCGGGGTGAGCCTTCGGCAGCCAAACGTGAAACGGCACGGCGCCGGCTTTCGAGGCAAATCCGATCAACGTCAACACGAAGGCGAAGGAACGAAGCGTCACCGAGAGCGTCGCTGCGTGCGATCTGATGTCAACAAAGGTCTGGCCACCCTTGAATGACAGGAGCAGCAGCCCCAGGAGGATCGACGCCGCGCCCGCCTGGGTCATCGCGCCATACCACTGGGCCGCCACGCGAGTTTCGACGTGTCGACGCTGCTCGACCATGATCAACAGCGTGGAGCTCAGCGCCATCAGCTCCCACGAGAGCATGAGCGTGACGACGCTCGAGGCGACCGGAACGACGAGCAGCGACAGGAGAAACGTCATCAAGAGGCCGACCGCAGAACGCGAACGAAGTTCGTCCCTCGCGTAGCCCACGTAGTACACCAACGTGGCGACACCGACGAAGGACGTCGTGGCGACAAAGAGAGCACCGAGAGGGTCGAGCGTGAGGTTGAACCCCATCAGCGGCAAGATAAGCGATGAGTGAACTGAAGCGACGTGCCCGCCGAGGAGTACTTGACCGGCCGCAAGGAAGGTGAGGACGCAGCCCGCAGTTCCCAAGGCCGCGACGACCACGACGCGTCGTTCGACGGTGATGATGATCGCGGCGGCGACACCGAGCGCGCAGCATCCCAGCCCTGTAAGGAAGAGGATCATGACTACCGGCCAGCGAGGCTACGAAGCGCCTGGGTAATCGCGACGGGGTGCGGTGGACACCCGGGAATACGAACGTCCACGTCCACGAATGAATCCAACGTGGCCTCGACGCCGTAGGCGTCGAGAAAGATCCCGCCGTTTGCCGCGCAATCCCCGCACGCGACGACGACGCTCGGACGGGGCAATGCGTCAAGCGTCCGCTCCAATGCGCCCGCCATATTTCGAGTCACGACACCCGTAACAAGAAGGCCGTCGGCGTGACGAGGTGACGCGGTGAGCCGGACGCCAAACCGTGAAGCGTCATACGTGGGCGCAAAGGCTGACGCGATTTCCGCTTCGCAGCCATTGCACGAGCCGACATCAACGTGGCGGAGCTGAAGCGAACCGCGCAGTCGAGTACCGGGTACGACGTCAGGGGGTGGCAAAGCTCGCTCGGTGCGCGCCGTGGAGAACAGTGAGCGAAAGATAGAGCCTCGGAAATGCCGGTACGTCGACATTGACAGCCCCTATCGACTGATCACGGGGCACGGAAGAACGGACCGTCGAGATGCGAATAAAACTCCGTTCGTGCACGGCCACCTTTGGGTCACGCCTGGGCCACCAGGTCCTCCAGGGTTTGGCGCGCGCGACCAAGCGTCGACGCGAGGACCGATCGAGCCGCCGCCAAAAAATCGGCCACCGACGGATCCGTCACACGGTAGGTCACGGTGTTTCCAGCGCGAGTGGACTGAACGAGTCCCGTGTGCTTTACGACATTCAGGTGTTGGGACAGGGAGGAGGGCTCGAGTCCGGTGGCGACAAGCAGGCTGCTTACCGACATCTCTCCGGCAACCAAGAGCTCGAGAATCCGTATGCGTGCCGGGTGTCCGAGCGACTTGAAGAGCTCTGCCTTCGCGACGTACAGGGGCTTGTCACTTTCCGTTTCATTCACGAAATAACTATATCCATGAATTCACTAATTACTGAAATAGCCTCAAATTCAAGCAGACCCGACAGGCCATATCGCGCGTCCTCAGGCCGGAGGACACTGCGACGCAATTCTGGGCGTCGAGCTAAGCCCGGGGGATCCGCGAAATGGGGATCTCACGAAGAGTCTGAGCAGACTCCTGAGCTTCTTGTTACACGGGGCATTGCCCCCACCTCCGCCGGAGGAAGGATCGTCGACGGCCGTCAAAAGGACTTTCTTCCCTATTGCGCGCCGTGTTCATGGTGGAAGGCTGATTGGAAACAAGACGAGCTACATAGGAGAAATCGTGCGCCGTAAGACATTGGACCTTTTGCTCAACTGGGTGGGCACTGTGCTCACCGTGGTACTCATCGTCGCTGGCGTGGGCCTGGTGATTGGCTATAGCTTCACCGCCTCCCAAGTTCGCTCCCAGCTCCAAGAGCAAAAGGTCTTCTTCCCCAAGGAAGGTGGACGGGACTACCAAGATCTCGTAAAGGCCCACCTCACCCAATACGCCGGTGAAGAGGTGCTGACCGGAAGCCAGGCGCAGATTTTTGCCAACGACATCATCGGCGTTGACACCATGGCGATCTCAGGAGGCAAGACCTATGCCCAACTGAGCAGCGAGTCCCTGGCCGACCCGAGCAACACGGGCCTTGCGAACCAGGTTGAGCTTGTGTTCCGTGGCGACACCCTGCGCGGCCTGTTGCTCAACGCCTACGCCTTTGGCTTTATGGGTCAGATCGCCCTCTACGGGGCTATCGCGGCTTTCGTGCTGGCTCTGGCGATGCTCTTACTCGTACTCCTCGGAATCCGCCACTATCTTCGAACAGATCCCGAAGTCAGTATCTAGCCGTAGACCGGACTCGCCCTCGTGACATCGCCTGTAACGCCATCGGGCCCCACAAACCCGCAACCTCACGAATCCCCTTTTCGTGAAGCGCCTTCAGCTGTCGCGGATGAGATGGTTCAATTGGACAGATGCGAGACAGCGCATGGCTGAAGCCAATTCTGCACGCGAAACGCTCCCCTGGCTCATACAGGGCGGAATGGGGATTGCCATCTCGGGCTGGCCGCTCGCGAGGGCGGTCTCGAGCGCGGGACAGCTGGGCGTCGTCTCCGGAACTGCGATTGACAACGTGTTCGTGCGCCGACTGCAGGACTGCGGCGTCGACGACGAGTTGCAAAGAGCTCTCGACCTCTTCCCATTGCAAAGTGTGGTCGAGGACATCGTCGGCAAATATGGCTCGATTCGGCGAACCGGCTCACGCCCCTATCGCAGCTTGCCCGCGCTGACGCATGCCAGCAGGGGCCGCTCCATCGATGCGGTCGTGCTGGCGTCATTCGTTGAAGTGACGCTCGCCAAGATGGGCCATCGCGGCTCGGTTGGCATCAACCTTCTTACCAAGGTCCAGCTGCCAACTGCTCCGTCACTGTGTGGCGCGATTCTTGCCGGGGTCGACTACGTCTTGATGGGCGCTGGTGTGCCGACTCACATTCCCGGCGTCCTTGAGCAGCTAGCCCTCGGTGAACCGGTGACTCTCCCGCACAGCGTGACGGGCGCGTCGAGCGAGAATCCGACCACGTCGCTCCACTTCGACCCCGCTCCCTACCTGCCGTCGCACACACTCACTCGGCCGCGCTTCCTTGGCATCGTTTCCTCCCACGTTCTCGCGACCGCGCTCGCAAAGCGCAGCAACGGACCGGTAGATGGATTCGTAGTCGAGCGTCCGATCGCCGGAGGCCACAACGCGCCACCACGCGGATCCTTTGTCATTGACGACGAGGGAAATCCCCGATATGGCGAGCGGGACGTGGTCGACTTCGATGCGCTCTCGAGCCTTGGCACGCCATTTTGGATCGCAGGGGGCATCACCTCGACCGAACACGTACGCGAAGCCTTCGCGCTGGGCGCAACCGGCGTTCAGGTCGGCACTCTCTTTGCCTATTGCAACGAGTCGGGGATGGATCCTGAGTTGCGGCGAGAAGTGCTCGATGAGGTGCGGGCGGGTTTGGTGAGCGTCAGGACTTCACTACGAGCGTCGTCGACGGGCTATCCGTTCAAAGTCGCTTCGGTAGAGGGCACGATCGCCGACTCGAAGATCTACGCGAAGCGGCAGCGCAAGTGCGACCTAGGATATCTGCGCGAGGCCTACCTCAATCCCGATGGCTCGACCGGCTATCGCTGTGCAGCCGAACCGGTCGATGCGTACGAGCGCAAGGGCGGCTCGTTCGAGGCGACTGAGGGTTCGACATGTTTGTGCAATGGATTGATGGCGACGTGCGGCCTTGGGCAGTATCGAGCCAGTGGGTACCACGAGCCAGCGATCGTCACGAGTGGTGACTGCATCAACGACATCCGACAGCTCCTGGTCGATCGTGAGGCCTATGGCGCGAGCGACGTGATCGCTCATCTCGCTGGCGCTCAGCGCGGCGGTGACGGCGCTTGACCATATCCTCCGAGAACTGATGAAGTCTCATGATTATTGAGATGTCCCCGAGTGAGATCATTGACTTCGTGGTCTCACAGAAGGTTGGTCGCGTCGGCTGTCACGTGGGCGGCGAAACGTACGTCGTGCCAGTGATTTACGCGTGGGACGAGGGCTGCTTATACGTCTATACGACCGAGGGCAAGAAGGTCGCCATGATGCGAGAGAATCCGCGCGTCTGCTTTGAGATCGACGAGCACCAGTCGAATGGCTCGTGGCAAAGCGTCATTATCCAGGGAATGTTCGAAGAACTGCGAGGACGTGACGCCACGCGCGCCCTTCGGATCATCAGCGAGCGCGTCGCCTCGCATCGAAAAGCGGAGCGAGGCCACGACGATCGAGGCGAGGGGCGAACGCCCGTCGCCTTTCGCGTTCGCGCCGTCGAAGTCACGGGCCGCAAGGTTGGGGTTGGGCCCTAGCCGCGGAGCTAGGGATTGGCATCCAGTGCGTCGATCACCCGCACGCAGCCTGGGTCGGACGCCAATGGATTCCCGTACATCGCGTAAGCCCGCGAGCGTGAGCCGCCGCACAGATCCGAATGCTCGCAGCAACCGCACGCGCCCTCGAACTGAGCGGACCGTATGGAGCGCAGGAGCTCGTGATCGCGGTATACGTCGATCAAGGAGGCGTTGCGGACGTTGCCGAGGTTGATCGGCAGGAAGCCCGACGGGTAGATGTCACCGGTCGCCCCGACGAAGATGATGCCCTTGCCGTCGCGGGTGGCGGCGCTCGGTGCGCGAATCGGCGCCGAACTCGGCCCGAGTAGTTCGAGGAGTCGATTCTGCAAGAACGAGTACGTTGAGCCCGATCCGACGGGCGGGGATATTGCGCGGCCCTCCGCACGTTCCAACGCGACTCGTCGGAAGAAAGGGGCTTCGACGGTACGCACGGTGAAGCCGTATCGCGAAGCGTCGACGAGGAAGTTGCATATTTCCTCGTTTTCCTTCGTCCGACGTCGCCGCGATCTCCGTTCCGCGACCGGTAGTGATCAGAAAAAAGACTTCCCAGACGTCCACGTGCCGATCGTGAAGCAGCTTCGCGATGTCGGCCAACTCGCGAACGTTCGCGGGCATGACCGTGGTGTTGATCTGGGTCGTGAACCCGTGCTCTCGCAGCTGCGAAATGGCAAGCAACGTTGCATCGAAGTGCCCGTCAATCCCCCGAACCGCATCGTGCGTCGAAGCGATCGCGCCGTCCAGGCTGAGTAACGCGCTCTTTACGCCAACATTGCGCAGCGACTGAAGCACCGCCGAGGTGAGCTGCGGCGTTACGGAGGGAGCGATCGCGGTCGGAACGTTCACCGAGCGTGCGTACGCAGCGAGCTCGACAATGTCATCGCGCATGAGGCAGTCGCCACCGGTCAGAATGAGAATCGGGCGCGGCCTACCGATCGAGGCGAGCGAATCGATCAGCCGTCGGCCTTCGTCGGTGGTCAGCTCGTCGGGTCCCCCGATGAGCTGAGCGTCGGCTCGACAGTGAAAACAGGCGAGGCGACAGGCCTTGGTCATCTCCCAAAAGACGAGCAGCGGCCGCTTTTCGAACGGCCCAGCCGCGTGCCCGTCAACCGCCGCGTACGTCACGAGGCGCCTTCGCCGCACCGGCTCGGACATGTCGCGGTAGCGCTAACCGCTCCCGCTCCCCCTTCGTTCGCGCCAGACAGCTGCGTCATCAACCCTCCTTAGGGACTGCTATCAACAATCTTCTCGTTCGTCTGATGAGCTGGATAGAGACATTGGTCCCTAAAGTTGGCTGAGCGGACCCCCTAAAGGGAGTCCTCAATCCCTCAATTTGTAGAGTTGTTCGGGGCGCTGCGCGCCATCGTCTAGGAAGGCAGACATGCAAACACGTGGCTACGTAGCCGAACACGCTAAGGCGTCCCTGGTGCCGTTCACTTTCGAGCGAAGGGATCTACGCGAGCACGACGTCGCATTTGACGTTCTCTATAGCGGCATCTGCCACTCCGACATCCACCAGGTCAATG
Source organism: uncultured Acidimicrobiaceae bacterium (assembly GCA_963848345.1). Lineage (GTDB taxonomy): Bacteria > Actinomycetota > Acidimicrobiia > Acidimicrobiales > RAAP-2 > RAAP-2. The sequence goes on from CAWKDF010000004.1 coordinate 193,202, forward strand.
AAGAGTGGGGGCCTGCCCGCTTTCCTATGGTGCCCGGTCACGAAATCATTGGTGTCGTCACCGCGGTCGGCTCGGCGGCGACGAAGTTCCAGGTAGGCGACCGTATCGGAGTCGGGGTCTTCATCGACTCGTGCCGCGAGTGCGCGAACTGCCTCAATGGCGAGCAGCAGTACTGCCTTAACGGAATGACCTTGACCTACAACGCGTTGGAGCGCGACGGCAGCACCATCGCCTTCGGCGGATACTCTAACTACTTCGTCGTTGACGAAGATTACGCGGTGAAGATCCCGGGAAACTTGGACTTGGCCGGTGCGGCGCCGCTGCTCTGCGCGGGAGTGACCCTCTACTCACCGTTGCGCCACTGGGGCGTGTCAGCAGCGACGAACGTGGGCATCATCGGGCTCGGTGGGCTCGGTCACATGGGTGTCAAGTTAGCGGTGGCGATGGGTGCCACGACGACAGTGTTCTCACACTCGGCGAACAAGCGCGACGACGCGAAGCGGCTCGGGGCGAGCGCCTTCGTCGACACGTCTGATCCGGCGAACGTGTCGGCGCTTCGTGGCGCCTTCGACCTCATCATTAACACCGTGTCGGCGGACCTTGATCTCCAGCCGTACTTGGAGTGCCTCAGGTTGAACGGCACGCTCGTGATCGTTGGACTTCCGAGCAAGCCCTACACGGTGAGCGCCGGCGCCCTCGTCGGGAGGCGACGCTCACTCGCCGGGTCGAACTGCGGCGGAATGAATGACCTCCAAGAGATGATGGACTTTTGCGGGGAACACGGTGTGACGAGCGACGTGGAAGTCGTCAACGCTAACTACATCGCCCAGGCCTACGAGCGCACCGTGGCGAGCGACGTGAGGTACCGCTTCGTCATCGACGCCTCGACGTTCTAGTCTCGCCGGACGCGCCCGACAATGGCCGGGCTCGTGCAGTGGGCAGCGATCGCGCTACCGGCGTCTCGAACAGGGGTTGCTCGAGCGTTGGCCCACATGGGTCGTTCCTCAATTCGATCCGGACGAGCCGAAAATCCCCTCGCCGCTCGAAATCCGCGCCGCATAGGCAATCGGGATGATGGTGAGGAGCAGCACGAACACCACCACGGCGTTCACCTCGGAGAGCTGCTGACCTCGCAGGATCGCGCCGAAGATCCACAGCGGCAGCGTGTTTTGGGCACCCGCGGTGAAGGTGGTCACGATCACCTCGTCAAAGCTAAGTGCGAAGGCGAGCAATGCCCCCGCAATGATCGCCGTCTTGAGCACGGGCAGGGTGATGAGCCGGAACGTCTGCAGCGGCCGAGCACCGAGATCTGAGGAGGCCTCTTGAAGCGACGTCGAGGTGCGACGAAGTCGCGCAACGACGTTGTTGAAGACCACGACCATGCAGAACGTGGCGTGTCCGACAATGATCGTGTAGATCGACAGGTCAATGTGCGTGATGTTGAACGCTGACTGGAGCGCGAGCCCGGTCACGATGCCGGGCAACGCTATGGGCAACACCAACATGAGCGACACCGCGTCGCGGCCAAAGAAGCGGAAACGGTGGATTCCGAACGCCACCAGCGTCCCAAGAATGAGGGCGATCAGGGTTGCCGCGACGCCCGCTTTGATGCTGAGCCACAGCGCACTGCGTACGGCTGGATCATTGAAGGCAACGGAGAACCAATGAGCCGTCCAGTGACGAATCGGGATGGACTGCACGCTCGATTTGTCAAACGCGAAAAGCACGATGACGAGGAGTGGGCCGAGAAGGAACATGACGACCAGTCCAGCGAACACTGCGAGACCGCTTTGAGAGAGTCGGGACAGTTTCACAGTGCGTCAAAGGCGCCCGCAAGGCGCGCCAGAAGGAGGTAGACGGCCATGATGGCGATGGAGACGAACGCGAGCGCGGCCGCGAAGGGCAAGTCGCCGCCGTTGATCGCGCTGTCGTAGATGGCGTTGCCAATGAAGTTAGAGCTCGACCCCCCGATGAGCAGCGGCGTGATGAAGTCCCCGAGTGTCAGCGAAAAGGTGAAGATCGAACCCGCTACGACACCGGGCAGAATCATCGGCAACAGAATCTGGCGGAAGGTGAACCACGCCCCTGCACCTAAGTCAGATGAAGCTTCGAGGAGCGAGTCCGGAACCCGTTCGAAGGATCCGTAGATCGGCACGATCATGAAGGGCAGCCAGAGGTAGGAAAAGACGATCCACATGGCCACATTGGTGAAGGCCAAGTTCGTGACCGGAAGTCCGAGGTGTGACTCGAAGCTCGGAAGGATTCCGTGGTTGGAAAGGATGTTGATCCACGCGTAGACCCGAGCGAGATAGCTCGCCCAGAGCGGCAGAAAGACAAGGGCCAAAAAGGCCTGGCGGGTGCGGCGCGAGGCGACCTTGGCAATGAAGAAGGCGAACGGCAGCGCGATGACGGCGTCGGTGATCGTCACCAAGATCGCCATGATGACGGTGCGCAAGATGATCGTGCCGTAGACCGATTGGGTGAAGATTTGGGAGAAGTTTGCCCACGTCCATTGGTAGACGATGTTGCCCGTCAGTTCGTTGACGCTGAAAAACGCGGTGACCAGCAACGCTACGAGCGAGGCCAGGTACACGACCAGGAACCACATGAGCGGGGGCGAGAGGATGAAGGCGCCACGCAACCAGGGGCGGCGCCACAGCGCCGCCCCCAGTCGTTGGCGGTTCCCTTCCAGGAGCGACATCTAGCTATCCGGTGATCTGGGTCCAGGCTTGTTGCCACTGCGTAAAGCCCACGCAGTCGTTCTGCCCGTTGTCACAGGTGGACAGGGGCGTCTTCCAGAACTTGATCGTCTTGAAATACGACTGTGGCGCGTTGGCGTGATACGCCGCGCATCCGCCCTTTTGCAGCGTGTTCATGATGGGACAGGCCAACGTGTTGGCGGGCGTCTCGCCGTAGGAGATAGCGTCTTCCGCCTGAATCTTTGGGGTGGACATGTAGGCCATCCATTTGTAGGCGCAGTTCGGGTCGGGCGCGTTCGCGGCGAGCATCCAGGTGTCAGCCCAGCCCGTCGCGCCTTCCTTCGGAATGGTGTCGGCGACCGGAGCGTGTGCCGCCTTGAGGGCCGTCGTTTGGTACGGCCACGCCGCGCCCACTACCGCCTCGCCGTTTTGAAAGAGCGAGATCTCTTGGCTTGCGAGGTCCCAGTACTTCTTGATCAACGGATGCTCAGCCTTGAGCAGATTGACCGCCGCGCTGAACTGGGTCTGCGTCAGTTCATAGGGGTCCGTGATACCAAGGCTGGGCTTGGCCGACTCGAGGTACAGCGCCGCGTCGGCGATCTGAATGGGATTGTCAGGAATCGTGACCTCGCCCTTGTACTTCGAACTGTAGATGACCGACCACGACGTGGGCGGCGTCTTAAACACCTTGGTCGAGTACAGCAGAACATTCGGACCGAACTCAAAGCTCACGCCGTAGTGGTAGCCGTTGATGGTGTTGAACGACGGCGACTTCAAGAAGGGCTCGAACTCGCTCCACGACGGGATCAGCTTGATATTGATTGGCTTCACGTCGCCGCCATAGATCAGGCGAAGGTCGGCGTCGCCCGACGCCGAGACGAGGTCCCACTGGTGACCCCCACCGTTGGCCATGAGCGATACCATCTCGCTCGACGAGCCCGCGTACTTGACGTTCACCTGGCAGCCGGTCGATGCTTCGAATGGTTTGACCCATTCGGGCTGGGTGTATCCCTCCCAGGCAATGATGTTGAGCTTTCCCTCGCCTTTGCCGATCGACATCGGCGGCTTCATGCTCTGTGTCGGAGGAGTGCCCAACGAGGCACTGGCGGGTCCGCTCAACACCATCGGGGTGACGAAGGACGCCAGCAGAAGCGCACCCGCTCCCGCAGCGAACCATCGTTGGAATCGTGGCCTGTTCATATTGCTCCCTTGATTTATGTTCCGGGCTGAGTTTCAGCGACGGAATTTGATGCAAGAAGAAAGGCGTCGTCGGGATTCCACGAGAGAACCACCCGACTCTCGGTCGACAGGAAATTCACTTCAGTGCTGCTCGATCGGTTCTGACGGGCAACCGTCATGGTGGCGCCGCCGTCAAGCTGGACCGTGTATCGGGTAACCATGCCGAGGTAGGCCACATCCGACACGTATCCGGTTGCCCCGTTATGTTCGTCGCCGAGCGGGGCCAGGGAAATCTCGACCTTTTCGGGCCGAAGGACGGCCTGTCCGGAAGGCGTCATGATGACGTTGGACGTCCCGACGAAGGAAGCCACGAACTGGGTAGCGGGGCGTTCGTACACCTCGATCGGCGGCCCGATCTGCTCGATCTCGCCGCTGCGAAAGACGGCCACGCGATCGCTCATGGTGAGCGCTTCTTCTTGATCGTGCGTCACGTAGATGAACGTGATCCCCACCTGGCGCTGGATGCGCTTCAGCTCGACCTGCATCTCCTGGCGCAGCTTGAGATCCAGTGCTCCGAGCGGCTCGTCCAAGAGAAGAACCTCGGGTTCGTTTACGATGGCCCTCGCCAAGGCGACTCGCTGACGCTGGCCACCGGACAGCTGCCCGGGGCGACGCTTCGCGAAATCGCTCATCTGAACCATCTCGAGCGCTGCCTGGACTCGCTTCTCGCGCTCGTTTTTTGGAACGCGTTGCACGCGAAGGCCGTAGGCCACGTTCTGAGCGACGTCGAAGTGCGGAAAGAGGGCGTAGTCCTGAAAAACCGTATTCACGTCCCGCTGGTAGGGAGGAAGACCAGTGACATCCACCCCGTGCAGCGAGATGCTTCCCGCGTCAGGGACTTCAAAGCCCGCGATCAGCCGCAGCAGGGTGGTCTTGCCGGACCCCGAAGGACCGAGCATGGTAAAGAACTCGCCACGTTCGACCTCCAAATCCACGTCATTGACGGCGACGCTGGACCCAAATCGTTTCGTGATGCCACGAAGTGAAATCCCCTGTTGCGCTTCGGTCATTTCGTGAACGGGCGGGTGCCTCGGGACACCACGCCTTCGTTGGCGCGAAAGTCGCGATCTGCGCAGAGTTGCGCCCCCGCTGACATGTGCACAACACCCCCATTTTCGAATACTGGGCCGAGAAACGACGCTCGTGGCCGCCTTGCGGGGCGAGCATAACACTAAAAATATAGGTTTCTCAGCGCTCTCAAGGACCTCGTTGGCAATGTCGGTTTCCAAGCAGAAGACGTCGGTAAAGGGCTTATGACGGTCGACACCGCCGTCAATTCCGATGGCCAGCCACGCAACGGCTGATCGCCATATATATAGTCACCCCGGAGCGATCGAACATCGCTCTCAACGACATTCGCGCCTTCGTTGACTGGCCTCTTCATCGGTGGGAGACTCGAAGGGTCCGTGATGTCGGGTTTTGTGTACGAGATCGACCGATGACCCAAGCCACTCACAGGGGGCTTGATCGTCCTCGGTGTCCAAGGGAGCCGTCGTTGGCGCGTGGTAGATCGTCCAAGTGGTCAAGAGTCGCGCTCTTGTGGGCGCTTGTAGCCTCCTCTTCCTTCGCGCTCTTTGCCGCGACCGCATCACTTCCCGCCTCGGCAAGCGTGGCAGCGACAAGCCACGAAACCCCGTGGCAAGGTGAAGTCGGCGTCACGGTGCTCTGCGCCCCAAGCCCGAGCTACGCCTGCACGGGGGAGGACTACAGCACCTGGGTGGCAGACCCGAGCGGCTGGGCGTGGACGGACTACGGCAACGGGATCGCGAGCGAAAACTCCTTTGGACCACACAATTGCACCTTGTACGTGGCGTATCGATTGGAAGAGAGTGGGCTCGCCTATCCGGGTTGGCACGGTAACGCGGACGACTGGGCTACCGACGCCGCCGCCGCTGGTGCCACGGTCAATCTGACGCCCTCGGTGGGGGCCGTGGCGCAGTGGAACAATCCGTCGACCGGCGGCCACGTGGCGTACGTCGAGCAGGTCACTAGTTCCTACATCGTGGTGACCGCGGACAACTATCAGCCGTCGACGGCGACCTTCATGCCGGGGGGCTACACCGACAGCTACGAGATTGCGCTCACCTCGCCCGCCATGCCCGACAATTTCATTCACCTAGGCAACTCCGTCACGACCCCGACTGTTCCCACCAACGGGAGCTACGTGAGCTATCTCGGCAACAACTACGTCATGGCGGGCGGTGCTGCGGAGTACATCAGCAACTGGTCGGCGGTTGGCGGGGCACAAACCGCCACCGTGCTCAGCGCGGCCCAATGGACGCAGCTCGCGCCCGTTCCCGCCAACGGCACCTTCGTATGCGCCGACGGTGCCGTCTACACGATCGTCGGTGGCGCTCCGGAGTACGTCTCTTCGTGGGCGGCGGTCGGCAGTGAGCAACCGTGCGTCACCATCGATCCCGCTGACGTAACGAACGCAGGTACTGCGAGTCCGTGGAACCATCTCAACGCCTTCCCGTCGAATGGATCCTTCGTTGAGGAAGCCTCGACCGGGGTGGTATACGAAGTCGTGGGAGGCTTCGGGCTTCTCGTCGACTCGTGCACCGCGCTCGCGGGATGCCCCGACGGGGTCTATATCGATCCCGCGGACATCACCAACGCGGGCGGCCCTGCTCCGTGGAACCACTTGGCGGCCCAACCCTCGACCGGCACCACGCTCGAGGAAGCCTCGACATCGACCTACTGGACCATCGCCAACGGATGCCGCAGCGAAATACCAAGCTCGACGACAGCCGTCGCGGTCGATGCCGCCATGATCGCGCAGATCGCAGAGTGTCCAACGATTCCTCCGGCGCCAGTCTTCCAGTCGCTCGTCCCTCGCAAGGGCTCACTCGTGATACGCATTCGCGCGACTCCCGCTCCCCCGGTGCCGGTCGTGACCTATCAGTACTCGCTCAATGCCGGAAAATCCTGGCTCACGGAGCCGACCAAAGGTGCGCCGATGATCGTCGTGCGCTACCTCGTCTCGAATCGTTCATACGAGGTAGCGGTGAGGGCCGTCGGAGCAAAGGGCGCCGGGGCGGCATCAAAGCCTCTTCTCGCAAAGACTCTCTAACACCCCAAATGGTCCTCGCCCGAGATCACTCGATTCGGACGAAGGTCATCTCCCAGTTCATCTTCCAGGTCGCCCCTCCGTCGTAGGAAAAGGACTGGCGCCACGTGGGCGCGTCGGCGTCCGCTCGCCACTCGAAACGGACCTTGACGGCGTAGCCATTGATCACGTCATCACACTCGAAGATCCCATGACCGTTGACAAAGCGACCAACGACCGGCGGATCGAGATGGCCGGGCGAGCGAGTGGAGCTCCACCAAATGCTCCACTCTTCTTTCGTCGGGTCGAAGAGTCGCAGCGTAAAGCCTTCGAACGGGTCGCCGTCTGAAGGCTGCGGCACGTACATGCGGTCGATGTGGCCCATCCCTTCGAGGATCGGAAGCACGTCGCTCGACGCCACGAATTCAACCCACTCTTCACACGCAGGATCCGCGATGTAACGGATCTTGCGGTTGTGGACGGTCCAGCGACCGTAAATGAATTCAAAGTCTCGAGATGGGAGAGCGGTCATTGCAGGGAGTCTCGTTTATTGTTGTGACACCCGAGGACGGGGCCCGGCGCCCTCGCCACGATCTCCTATATCACGACAACTTCCCCGTGGCGAATTGAAGCCCGAGGCTGGTGAGCGCCACCAAGACCCACAACACGGCCCCGAGCGCGAGTGGTTTGAAGCCCGCTCGACGGATGTCACGAAGATTGGTGGAAAGCCCGATCGCGGCGAGGGCGATCGTGATCATCACTTGCGCGATGTTGGACAGCGCGCCATGCCAAGACGCGGGAATAAGGCCCAAGGTATCGAGCGTCACTGCCGCGAGAAACCAGAGGATGAACAGGGGGAGAATGTCCCCGAGCTTTCCCTTCAACCCCTTTGGCGGCGCGACCTCGCCCGCCCGATGCTGTCGCGAACGCCAGAAAGCCAAACCAAGCGAGATAGGGATGATCATCAACGTGCGGGTCAGCTTCACCACGACGGCGTAGGACGACGCGCCATGTCCGAACACGGACGATGCCGCGACCACCGACGAAAGATCGTTGATTGCGGTCCCCGCCCATAGGCCGAACTGACCCGGCGAAAGGCTCAGCAGGTGCCCGACAGTGGGGAAGGTGAGCACCGCGACCACGTTGAACGTGAAGATCGTGGCAATCGCATAGGAGACGTCTGCTTCAGACGCCGAGATAACGGCGTCAGTAGCGGCGATGGCTGACGCCCCGCATATGCCAGTGCCGACACCGATCAACGTTCGAAGGTCCTGGTCGATGGAGAGCCATCGACCGATGAGTCTTGCGCCCAGGAGTGCGACGGCGAGTGAGCCGAGGAGCACCGGAAGTGACGAGGTACCCGTCGTCACGACTTCGTGGAACGACAGACCCGTCCCGAGCACCACGATGGAGCCCTGCAGGACGATCTTGCTCGAAAAGGCCAGCCCCGGGCGCACGCGCGTAGAGGGCTGGCGAATCAGCGAGATCACAATGCCGCCGACGATCGCCAGCACTGGTGCGCCCACGACCGGGACGAGGTGTCCGAGCACGGTCGCTACGGCGGCGACCGACAACGCCACACCGAGCCCCGGCCACAACCTGCGAACTCGACGGACGTTCAGATGTGAGGGACGGTGTTCTGTGTGGAGGTTCGAAGGTTCGATGTCGCTCTTGGGAAGTATTGCCATGAGATCCATGTTGCGTGCCGCCACGCACATAAGGAAGACCGATTTCCGCGACACAGGTATAACGTTTGCTTATGCCTCTCGTCGAGCCCGTGCCGGACATTCTCTCCCTCGACCTGCTGCACAGCGTCGCCGAAACGGGTTCGATCCGCCAGGCGGCGCTCATACATGGCGTGAGTCAACCGGCAGCCAGCACTCGCCTTCGATCGCTCGAACGCGTGCTCGGACTACAACTGCTCGACCGTTCTCACGGTCACGCCCAACTCACCGCCGAAGGAAGGGCTGTCGTTGGATGGAGCGAGGAGATCCTTGAGGGAATGAGAAGACTCGGACTTGGGACGCAAGCGTTGCGCCTCGAGGGAAGCACTCGACTTCGCGTCGCGGCCAGCATGACGGTCGCCGAGTATCTGATCCCCCGCTGGCTGAACGCTCTGAGAGCATCCGATCCGTCAATCTCGGTGTCACTGCAGATGGGAAATACTCAGCACGTCATCGAAGCCATGACGCACAACGAAGCCGACGTCGGTTTCGTGGAGGGCGAACGTGCGCCTCGCGAGCTGTCGTCGCGAATGGTGTGTTCCGACGACCTCGTCGTGGTCGTCGCACCGTTCAGCGCGTGGGCGAAGCGAAGCACGCCTCTGCGGGCGCGCGAGCTGTCGTCGACCCCGTTGGTGCTGCGCGAAGCCGGGTCAGGTACGAGGGAAGTTCTCGAAGCAGCCATGCATTCGCGAGGCTTGGAACTGACCCCCCTAGTCGAACTGGGATCTACCACCGCGATCAAGTCCGCCGTTGCTTCTGGTGCCGGGCCGAGCGTGCTGAGTCGGCTTGCCGTCGAGACCGAGGTTCGCGAGGGGCGTCTCGCGGTCGTCGCCATGGAGGATCTCCCCATCAAGCGCTCGATCCGAATGGTCTGGGCTAAGGGGCGCTCGCTCACGCCGTCAGCAAAACGACTGCTGCGACACGTCCAAGCATCCTCTGCCTAGCTCGGGCTCTCGTCGGCGCTGCAGGGCTCTCGCTGTTCTCGGCTACGAGTTCATCGACTTGTGCACCGTCGTCACGATCCGCTCAACCGAAGGGATCGCCAGGTCTTCGAGCGAGTCAGCGGCCGGAAGCGGGATGTGCGGCGTCGTGATTCGCACGATAGGACCATCGAGGTCGTAGAAGATCTCATCGGCGACGATCGAGGCGAGCTCCCCTCCCCAGCCGCAGAGTCGCGGATTCTCTTCAACGGTGAAGAGCCGACCGGTCGCGGTCACTTCCTTCAAAATGGTCAGCGTGTCGAGCGGAACCAGCGAGCGCACGTCGATGACGGTGCACTCGATGCCGTTCGCGGCGAGCTCTTCTGCGGCGTCAAGGGCCTTGGGCACCATCGCCCCGAGCGCCACGAGCGTGGCGTTCGACCCTTGGCGAAGGACGCTCGCCGAACCCAGGCTGTCTACGATCTCGCCGTCCGGAACGTCCATCTTGCTGGCGTAGAGCGACTTGGCTTCGAGAAAGATCACGGGGTCGGGATCGCGCACCGCAGCCGCCATCAGTCCGATCACGTCACGCGCGTTCGAGGGGACGACCACTTTCAAACCAGGAATCATCATGGCCCAGTTCTCGACACTCTGGGAGTGCTGCGCACCGAAGCGCAGTCCCCCACCGTTGCCCGAGCGGATGACCAGAGGAAAGGACATCTGGCCGTTCGTCATATACCGGCTCTTTGCGATCTCGTTGGCGACAATGTCCCAACAGACGGCGAAGAAGTCCGCGAACATGATCTCTGCGATCGGACGAAGTCCCGTCATGGCGGCCCCCATCGCTGCGCCCAGGATCGCCTGTTCGCTGATGGGCGTGTCGCGCACGCGCACGTTGCCGAACTCTTCGAGGAGGCCTACGGTCCCCTTGAAGACGCCCCCCGCGGCGCCCACGTCTTCGCCGAGAAACACGACCGACTCGTCGCGACGCATCTCTTGAGCGATGCCGCGCGCGATGGCTTCGCGAAATGTCAATTGCGCCATGCTGCACCTCCGTCGGCCCATACGTCTTTCATTAACAGATCCTCCCCCGGAATACCGCCGGCCTTCGCCGCTTCAGTCGCCTCGTCAACCTCACGATCGACGTCCGCCTCGATCTCGAGCACGGTCGCTTCGTTCACGCCTGCTTCGAGCAGCCGCGTTCTATATCGTGGGATGGGATCTTTCGCCAGCCACTCAGCCAACTCGTCATCGGGCCGATACTTCCCGGGGTCAGCCCTCGAGTGGCCGCCCTGACGATACGTCTTCGCCTCGATCATGCTCGGCCCCTCGCCCGCCCGTGCGCGATCGATCGCTGCCTTGGTCACCTCATACACTTCATCGGCGTCGTTGCCGTCGATGATGATGCTCTCGAGTCCGTACGCCGCGGCGCGATCGGCCGCGGGATTCACGACCGCCGTGACCTCGGAGGTTCTCGTGTACTCCATCCACAGGTTGTTCTCACAGAAGAAGATGACCGGCAGCTTCCAAATCGCGGCGAAGTTGAGCGCTTCGTGAAAGGCGCCGATGTTGGTGGAACCGTCGCCGAAGAACGCCACCGCCACCTGGTCGGTCCCGCGATACTGGGCGCTCCACGCCGCACCGCAGGCAATTGGCAGGTGGGCGCCGATGATCGCGTACGAGCCCATCACGCCGTGTTCGACGCTGGTTAAGTGCATCGATCCGCCCTTGCCCGCCATCAGACCGTTGGTTCGACCCATCAGCTCGGCGAAGACGGGCGTCATGGGAACCCCCCGCGCGAGGGTGTGCGCGTGACCTCGGTACGTGGCGAACGTCCAGTCAGTCGGTCGCATGGCCGCCGCGACGCCGGCCGCAATGGCTTCTTGACCGATCGAGAGATGGCTCGTTCCCTTGACGTAGTTCTCGAGAAAGAGATCGTACGCGCGTGTCTCAAATTGACGCAGCGCGAATTGGCTGCGATACATTTCGAGCTGAAACTCGACGTCTCTCGTGGCTGGCGCTGTCTTCGTGGTGACCATTATGCCTCCTAATATCGATTCGCGATCATGAGCTCTTGAGCCGGGAAGTGGGTCAGAATGGCTGGCCCGTTGTCCGTGACCACGATCTCTTCCTCAATTCGCGCCGCGGAGACGCCATCGGACGCCGGGCAGTACGTCTCGAGCGCAAAGACCATGCCGGCCTTCAACTCGATGGGGTCACGCACACTGTTCAACCGACTGATGACGGGCCGCTCGTGGAGCCCGAGGCCGAGGCCGTGTCCGAACTGGAGGCCGAACGCGGCCATCTCGTTGGCGAAGCCGAAATCAGTGGCGGCGGGCCACGCCAGCGCAATCTCGTCGGTGCCGATCCCCGGTCGCACCATGTCGATCGCCGTGTCCATCCAGAGCCGAGCCTTCTCATAGGCCTCGCGTTGAGGCGCAGTCGAGCTACCGACGGACATCGTACGGTAGTAGCACGTCCGATATCCGTTGAACGAGTGAATGATGTCAAAAAAGGCCTGGTCGCCCGGCCTGATGATGCGATCGGTGAAGTTGTGGGGATGAGGATTGCAGCGCTCACCGGAGACCGCGTTGATCGCCTCCACCTGGTCGGAGCCCATCTCGTAGAGGTGCTTATTGGCGAGGGCCACGATCTCGTTCTCTCGCACGCCCGGCTTTAGCGCTTCGAAGATATCTTGATAGACGCCATCGACCATGGCGGCAGCCTGGGACAGCAGCATGAGCTCATCCTGGTTCTTGATCTGACGAGCGTCGAGCATGAGCTGCTGCGCGTCGCGAACATCGACGCCGGCCCTTTGCATCTCAAAGAGGAAAGGCAGCTCCACGATGTCGATGCCGACGGGCTGATCGATCACCCCGTGGTCGCTCAGTATCGAGACGATGTCCTTCACCGCCGACTCAAACAGTCCAGCTCTTGGCGCGATCGCGCCGCGCAACCCGAGCATGCCCGCTCGGCAGTTCTCGGGCTCGAGCCACGGTGCGAAGAGCTGATGGTGACGCGCCGCCGAACCAAAGTCCCAGATGATCGGCTCGTGGTTTCGCGTGAGCAGGCAGTAGCGCGACATCTTGTCACCGAGCGCGCCGCCGACCCAGGTCTGTGAGACGTAGCGGATGTTGTAGAAGTCGAAGAGGAGGATCGCCCCGAATTCGCTGGCGTCGAGCGCTTCGCGCGCACGGGCCAATCGATACGAGCGAAGTCGATCGAAGTCGACACGGGTTTCGAAATCGACACCGTTGTGCCCGGGCGTGCCGATGATTGGTCCGAAGCCTTCGCGCATCAGTGCGCCCCTCCCAGGCCGTCGCTCACCTCGAGATGCTCTGATTCCATGACGAGGCCCGCGCGGCGCGCCTGCTCCAGCAGCAGGACGGCGAAGTCATCATCGACGTAGCCGGCACCGATGGCGCTCAAGACCACCTCAGAGCAGAGCGCAGACACCGGCATCGGGACCTTCAGCTCTTTTGCCGCCGACATGCCGAGATCGAAGTCCTTGCGCAGCAGCACCGGCGTGAACGTGGGCTTGAAGTCAAGGTTCACGAACGCGGGTGTCTTGTACTTGGAGAAGGCTGATCCCATGACCGAGTCGTTCAAGAACGCGAGAAAGTCGCTCCGCTTGATGCCGCCGCGTTCGGCGAGCACCGTGATCTCTGCCATGGCTTGGGTCACGATGCCCAAGAACATGTTGTGGCAGATCTTTACCAGGCGGGCCACTTCGTCGTCGCCGACGTAGGTCACCCCATGGCCCAGCTCATCGAGGAGCGCACGCACCTCGTCGAAGGCTTCCCGGGTGCCCGAGACCGCCAGCGTCAGTTGTCCCGCTGCCACGACCTTAGGATTGCCGCTCACGGGCGCGGCCAAGAACTCGACGCCGCGCTTCGCGCACGCGCGCCGTACCTGCGCGGACGTCTCGGTCGACACCGTCGAGCAGTCCACGACAACCTTGGGTGCGAGCGCCTCGTCGCTCAAGACACCGTACGGTCCGGAGGTCACTTCCACGAGGTCCTCGTTCCCGGAGACCATGATGAAGACCACGTCGCGCGACGCGAGATCTCGCGGGTGCTCGACGACCGCGGCACCGAGCTCTTTGAGGGCGTCGGCTTTGGACGCCGTGCGGTTGGTGACGCTCACATCGCGACCCGCCGCTATGAGCCGTTTCGCCATCGCGGTGCCCATGCGACCGCACCCGATCCAGCCGACGCGTACGTTGCCCATCAACCGTTCTCCTTCGCCTCGACCTTGACGGATGATGCCATCTTGGCTCTCGTCGCTCCTCCGAGATACAGCGCAGCGATATCGGGGTTGTTCAGCACCTCATCGCCCGTCCCGGAGAGTCGAACCTGACCATTTTCAAGTACGACGCCGTGACTGCTGAGCTTGAGGCCCTGTCGAGCGTTCTGCTCGACCAATAAGACGCTGCGTCCCATCTCGTTCATCATTTTTACCGTGTCAAACATGACTCGGAGCGTCTTCGGGTCGAGGCCCATGGACGGCTCGTCCAGCACGACGAGCTTGGGTTCCAGCATCAAGCAGCGCGCGAACTCGACGAGGCGTTGCTGACCTCCAGACAAGCTGCCCGCCCTGTCCTTCGATCGCTCGGCGACGATGGGAAACATCTCGCGAACCGTCGCCATGCGCTCGGCCACGATGGAGCGGTCCTTGATGAGAAAACCGCCAAGCTCGACGTTTTCGTGCACGGTCATCTCTCGAAAGAGGCTGTGCTGCTGGGGGACCTGGACGATGCCGAGTCTCAAGATGTCCCGTGGGCTGCGCCCCACCAGGGGCTCGCCGTTGAAGAAGATCTCGCCGAGGCGCGGCCGTAGCAACCCACTCACTGTTTTTAGCAGCGTGGACTTGCCCGAACCGTTCGGACCGACGATGCAGGTGACGCCACCCTCGACCATCGAATAGTCGACGCCTTTCAGCACGTCACCGCCGCCGTATCCGGCAACGACCCCTTCAAAGCGCAGCAGCGGGGCCCAGTTCGTCACGAGGCCACGTCCACGTCATCATCCATACCGCCAAGGTACGCGTCGAGCACGTCGGGATTGCTGCGGACCTCTTCGGGAGTTCCCGACACGATGTCCACGCCTTGATGCATGACGGTAATGGAGTCGCAGATCTCCATCACGAACTCCATGTTGTGCTCGACGATCAGGAAGGTCTTCCCCTCTTTGTTCAGCGAACGAATCTTCTCCGCGATTTCGTTGATGAGCGTAAGGTTCACCCCGCCTGCGGGCTCGTCGAGCAGGATGACGTCAGGGTTGGCGACGAGCACGTAGGCCAACTCGAGAAGCTTGCGCTGTCCGAACGAGAGCGCGCCGGCCTGCAACGAGGCCAGCCGCGCGATGCCCACGAAGTCGAGCCACTCCATGGCGAGGTCGACCTCTTTGGTGGATGACTTCGATCGAGTGAGACCACGAAGCCAACTCTCTTGGCGCTGACTGGCGACGAGCATGTTTTCGAGCACGGTGATCCTCGGAAATATCCGAGTGATTTGGAAGGTGCGCCCCACCCCGAGGGTAAAGACCTGGCTCGGTCGGGCCGCCGTGATGTTGCGACCTTCGAACGTCACGGCGCCGGCGTCCGGTTTCACGTAGCCAGTAATGACGTTGAAGAGCGTCGTCTTGCCCGATCCGTTTGGTCCAATGAGCCCCGCAATGGAGCCCTTCTCGACACTGAGCGAACACCCGGAGAGCGCCTGAAGACCGCCAAAGGATTTCGTGACACCGTTAACCGTGAGCAGGTTGCTCATAGCGTCGTCCCCGGGTTCGCGGTCGCGCTCACCGCGACGCCCGAGTCTCGACGTAAGCCGCGTCGCGCCCACGCGTCTCGGACCGTGATGATGACGCCCTGAGGCATGAACAGGATGACGACCAGAAACACCGCGCCGAAGATCACGAGGTAGAGAGATCCGCTGGAATACTTCAGCGTCAAGAGCTGCTGCGTTGACTCCAGCACCAGCGCACCGAGCAACGGCCCCGCGAAGGTTCCCAGCCCGCCAAAGATGGCCATCAATGCAATAGAGATGTCGAAGATGGGATCGAACACGAACTGCGGATAGATCTGGCCGATGAACATCGCGTACAGGGCACCGCCCATGCCGACCGCAAACGCCGACATCGCGAATCCGGTGAGCTTGACGGCAAAGACCTTGACGCCGAGTCCCGCGGCGCGGTCTTCGTCGTCGCGGATAGCGAGCAGCTGCAGTCCGAAGCGCGAGCGGCGCACCGCCAACGACAGCAGCGCAGCGAAGATCACGATCCCGAGCGCCACGTAATAGAAGGGCAGGTTGTAGTCGGTGATCAGCCACGGAATGAACGGCAGCTGCAAGCCCGACGTGCCGCCCGTAAAGGAGAAGTTGATCGCCGACAGCTGAAACACGAAGAAGATCGCGATGGTGATGACCACGAACGTGTGGCGTCGAACACGCAAGGCGACGAGACCGACAGGGATCGCGATGATCGTCGCGGCCAGTCCACCCAAGGGTACGAGCCAGAACAGATCCCCGTTGCCTGCCATGTGCAGATGATTGGCGAGCAGGGCCATGGTGTAGGCCCCGGTTCCGTAGAACACGGCAGAACCGAGATTCACGTAGCCCGAGTAACCAGAGAACATGTTCCACGAAGTCGCGCACCCCATGAAGATGAGGGTGAAAATCCCGATGGTCGTATACGCAGGATTCGTTTCGATGAGCGGATAGGCGATGAACACCGCCAGCGCGACCAGCCACCAGACCTGTTTGAAGCGAAACCTCCGATGAAGCATCAAGCGAGCCTCGCTGCTTGCTTGCCGAAGAGTCCCTGCGGGCGAACCGACAAGATGATGACCAAGATCAAGAAGAACGTCAAGCTCGACCAGACCGGTCCCCAGATGACCGAGACCATATCTTCGACGGTGATCATGAGAATGCCAGCTACCAGCGCACCGCCGATGCTCCCCATGCCGCCGAGGACGATGATCACGAGGAGTCGTGAGATTAGGTCGTAGCTCGAGCTCGCGTTGAAGGCATTGGTCGCGCCGTAGATCATGCCGCCCGCAGCCGTGACGGCAATGCCGATGCCGAAGCAGATCGTCGACACGTTCTTCACGTTGATGCCCACGAGCGCGGCGGACGTCTGATCGGCGAGCGACGCGCGCACGCTAGCCCCGAACCGTGTTCGGTACAGCATGAAGTACAGCGCGCCAAGCAGGACCACCGCGAGTCCGAAGCCGAGCAGATAGATGTACGGCAGCCAGAATCCGAAGACCCTGACCGAGCGATCGACGTACCACGCCTGCAGCTCGACGTAGTTCACCGAGAACACCATGTTGAGTATTCCTTCGATCACCAGGGATATCGCGTAGGTCACAAGAATCGACATCACCACCTTCTCGGGACCTTTGATGCGGGATAAAAAGATTCGCTCCACCACGATCCCCACCAGAAACAGCGTGGGGATCGTGATGGCGAGTCCAACAAACAGGTCAATGCCAAAATGCACCGAGAGTGCGTAACTCAAGTACGCGCCAAGGATCACGAAGATGCCCTGTGCCACATTGATGATGTTCATGACCCCAAAGATGAGGGTGAGGCCGGTCGCCATGAGGGCGTAGACCGAACCGGTCAGTACACCATCAATAATTGCGTGAATCAGCGCGGTGCCGCTCAATGGTCTAGTTCTTCCAGGCCGGCTTCGGGTAAATAATCTTGGTCGCCCCCGGGTCGGTAACGGGGTTCACTTCAACGAAGTTCGATCCCTGCCACTGGAAGGTAAAAGCCGTGGGCTTGATGTTCTCGCCGAGCGAGTTGAACTTCACGGGCCCGAGCACGCTCTGGATGGTGACGCCCGAGTGCAGGTAGCTGATGATCTTCGAATTGTCAAAGCCACCGGTAGCTTTCACGGCCGCCGTGATGACCTGGCCAACCGAGTACGCCTCGGCGACGTCGGCGTTGACATCCGAAGCCGTGCCGCCGTACTTCTTGATGTACTCGGCTACCATCTTCTCGCTCTCTGGGTTCTTCGATCCGCCGAACCAGGCGTTCGGAACCATCATGCCGTCGGCGTTCGACAAGCCCACGGCCTTGGTGAACGCCGCCCCCTGGTCCGGACCGGCCGTAGCGATGAAGGCCTTCGGGTTGTAGTGGGCCTGCTCAAAAGCCTGCATGAATGCCGACACCGTGGGCACGTCCACTGAACCGAGAACGACGACCTGCGCGTTGGCCGCGGCCACCGCGTCGGCGATGGGCGTGTAGTCGGTCGCCTCAGCCGGGAACGTCTTGTAGTACACGGTCTTAACGCCGGCCGCCTTGATGATCTTCTCCGCAACAGGAATCTGCGGCTCCGTGAACGGGTCCGTCGAAGTGACGTAGGCGACCGTCGTTGGACGCTGACTCTTCGGCAGTGACGCGATCCACTGGGCGAACGGCACGAGACCGCTCGCGACCGGCAGCGCGGAGTCAAAGACGTTGGTGAGCCCGGCCTGGAACACCGAGGGTGCTCCGCCGGCACCCTCCACCATGGCGTAGCCGTATCGAGCCACGGCTTTCGCCGCCGGCAACGTCAGGAGCGATGAAAACGGTCCAAAAGTGAGATTGACGTGATCGCTAGAGATGAGGTCTTGATAGTTCGTCACCACCTGTGTCGGACTGGACGCGTCCGACACGATCTTTAGATCGATCTTGTGACCGAGCAGTCCGCCCTTCGCGTTCTGATCAGCTGCCCATAGCTCGTATCCCTGCTGAAACGCCGTACCGTCTGCGGAGAAGTCACCCGATAGCGAGAGTGACGCCCCAATCAGGACTGGTTGGCCCTTGGCAATTGTTCCGCTGGAAGCTGCCCCGCTCGCCGTTGAGAGAGTAAACACAGTCGCGAGCGCAACCGAAGCCGCTCCGAGCGCGCGAAATAATTCCTTCCTTCTTTTCATGATTCCCCCCGTGCCGTAACGCGACCATGGAACTCCCCCTATTGCCGTTGTCCCAAGATCGATCGCCCGATGAGCGATGTCGTAACCATAACGATGAAAGTTGGCGTCAAACAAGGTGAAAGGGCCTCGTCGCCATGAAAAGATTTCAAGCAGCTTCTCCTGTTCACGAGGGTGGTGCATCCATTACCATCGGCCTCGAGTGAGTTTTTCATGGGGGATGATGGCTGACGTACTTTTGGAAACGGCGGTCACGAACTGGGAACCACGCTTCGTCGCGAACGGCGTCGACGCGAGTGACTACGCGCGAATAACCCGAACGCTCGATCGCTGGGACGACTGGTGTCGCGCGTGGAGCGACGCCGCGAGAGAGCACCTACAGATAGCCGACGATGCGTATCGGTCGGGTCACTTCCGTAGCGCTGGCGAATCTTTTTCGCGGGCTGCCACGTACTTCCACTTCGCCAAATTCCTCTTCGTTCACGACCTCGACCAGGCGAGAGCCGCGCACCGGTGGGCGGTCGACGCGTTGAAGAGTGCGACGCCGCACTTGCGACCATCAGCGAGCCGACACGAAATCCCCTTCCAAGGGTCGACGTTGGTCGGTCTTCTGCGCGTGCCCGAGAGACCCGGTCCGCACGCAACTGTGCTCTTGATCGCCGGACTCGATTCAGCAAAGGAGGAGTTCCGAGAAGTCGAGCGAACGTTTCTTGATCGAGGTATGGCCACCTTCGCCCTCGACGGCCCGGGGCAGGGTGAAGCCGAGTGGACGCTCGCCATTCGTCCGGAGTGGGGCGAGGTCGGCCAAGTGGTGCTCGCGCATCTCCAGTCCCTCCCCGAGGTCGACGCAGATCGCATTGGGGTCTGGGGCGTCTCGCTCGGCGGCTTCTACGCCGCCCGACTTTCCAGTGCCAGCCTTCCCATTCACGCCACCATCGTGCTCTCGGGACCGTTCAACCTCGCATCGTCATGGGACCGACTCAATCCACTCACCCGTCTCGCGTTTCAAGTGCGCGCTCGTTGCGCCGCGCCTGCTGAAGCCGCGCTGCGAGCTCGCGACATGACCATTGAGGGCCACGCGGAAGCGATCACTGCGCCGCTGCTCGTCATCGCTGGAAAGAAAGACCGCCTCTTCTCGTGGCACGACGCGGAGCGTCTCGCTGAATGCGCTCGCGGTGAGACGACGCTGTGGCTCCTTGACGAGGGCAATCACGGATGCGCCAACGTCATCTATCGACATCGACCCCAAAGTGCCGACTGGATGGCGAGTCGCCTCAACGTCCCAAAAGCCGCATGACTACCCTCCACGCAGGAAGAAGAGAGACAGCTCGTGCCTAAGGTCACCATGCCCCAACTCGGAGAGACCGTTGCCGACGGCACCGTCACCAAATGGTTCAAGCGCGAAGGCGAGATGGTGGCGCGTGGCGACACGCTCTTTGAAGTCTCCACTGACAAGGTCGACACGGAGATCCCCGCTCCAGCCGCGGGCGTGCTGACGAGGATCCTCGTCAATGAGGGCGAAACCGTCGACGTCGGCACGGTGCTCGCGATCATTGGCGACGAAGAGCTCGACCAGGTGGCCACCTCGCCTGCCACCTCCCCGCGCGGAGAATCCAGGGCGCCGCTCGCCTCGAAACCCACGCGAGGCCCTTCGAGCGAACACGTCTCTCCGGTCGTTCGCCGATTGCTCGCCGAGCACCACCTGGAGGCTCACGAAGTCGTTGGTTCCGGCCCCCAAGGCCGAATCACGCGTGACGACGTTCTCTCCCACGTCGCTAACGCGACGCCGGGCGAGGTCGGCGGGTCTGCGTCGCCCGCCTCGCCCGTCGTGCGAAGACTGTTGCGCGAGAACGATATCGATCCCGCTTCCGTCAAGGGCAGCGGACCCGACGGTCGCCTCTCGCGGCGAGACGTGGAGGCCGCGATCAGCCAAAAAGCCAGTCTCACTTTGGCAACGACCTCTGACGATGAAGTCATCCCGTTCACGAAAATTCGTCGTCTGACGGCCGAACACATGACCCGCTCCAAGGCAACTTCTGCGCACACGTTGATGGTCCGCGAGGTCGATTACGAACACGTCGAGGAGGCGCGCCGTCGTCACGGTGGGGCCTTCAAGGAGCGAGAGGGGTTCAGTCTGACGTACCTGCCCTTCAACGCGCTCGCCACCATCGAGGCCCTACGCAGCTTTCCCCAACTCAACGCCTCTGTCGGCGAGGACGAGCTCATCGTCCACCGAGACGTGCACTTGGGCATCGCGGTCGATCTTGACGGCAGCGGTTTGGTGGTGCCCGTTGTGCACGACGCGGGCACGCACACGTTGGTCAGCATGGCTCGACGCATTCGAGAGCTCGCCATTGGCGCACGAACCAAGAAGCTCACCGCTGACGATGTCGCCCGCGGGACGTTCACCATCACCAACCCCGGCCCGTTCGGCACGCTGATCACAGGCGCGATCATCAACCAGCCGCAAGTGGCGATTCTCGCCACCGACGGGGTCGTTCGAAAGCCCGTCGTCGAGACCACGGCGGCCGGCGCCGAATCCATCGTTATCCACTCCGTTGGCATGCTGGCGTTGACATTCGACCATCGAGTGATCGATGGCGCCTATGCCGCCCAATTCCTCGCCCGCATGGCCGAGATCCTCCAGCACCGGGACTGGCTTAGCGAGCTGTGAGTCACCCTCGCGTGTCGCTCCGCGTGGGATCGTTCAATCGATCGATCCTGATCCACCTGGCGCGCGCATCGGGCGATTTCGATCGAGCTGGCCTCGACGTAACCGAAGCCCTCGTCTCATCATCGCCCTCGCAGTTTGAAGCCCTCGAGGGAGGAGAGTTCGACGTTGTCTTCACCAGTCCTGACAATGTGCTCGCCTACAACTTCCTCACGGATAATCCGCTTCACCGGCGTATCGCCACCACGATCGTGGCGGGCCTTGACCGTGGGCTCGGGCTCTCACTCTGCACCGCGCCGGGGACGAAACTCGCGAATCTGCGCGACGGCGTCTTGGGCGTGGACGTACCTGCCTCCGGCTTCGCGTACGCTGCGTACGCACTGCTGGACAAGGTCGGCCTGCACCCCGGCGACTACTCCGTCGTGTCGCTGGGCGCGACGCCGCGTCGCGCCGAAGCCCTTATTGAGGGGCGCTGCTCCATGACCGTGCTCAATGCGGGCAACGAACTGCGGGCCCGAACCGCGGGTTGTACCGCGGTCGCTTCGGTGACCGCACTTGGACCGTATCTAGGCACTGTCCTCGCCACGAATGCGACGGGTACCGACGAGCGGGCGAAGATCCGATGCTTTGCCAACATGCTTCTCAACGTGATCGATGGCGTCCTGCAGGGCGAACGCGAATACGAAGTCATCGAAGCGGCCATCGAACTACTCGGCCTCACGCAGGCAGAGGCGCGCGAACACTACCAATGCCTCATCAGTCCAACGACGGGACTCATTGCCGAAGGCGTCGTGCATCGCGAGGCGATTGAAACGATGGTGACGCTGCGACGGAACTACTCACCATCCAACGAGCTCGATTCCATTCTCCCCGCACTCGCCACCATCGTGGAGTCGCGGGTGCTGAAGTGAAGACGATGAGCGTTACCGAGGAGCTGCTGCAACACCGACCGCTATGGCAGTCGTTCATTGGGGGGAAATTCGTCGAGGATTCGACCGCGGAGACCTTCGACGTCCTCGAAGCGGCCACGGGAGAACTGCTTGCGCGCGTCGCTATTGCGAACGAGGAGACGGTCGATCGCGCGGTGCGCGACGCGCGTCGCGCCTTCGAAGAGTCGTGGCGCTCCATTTCTCCGAAAGAGCGGGGCGCACTGATGCGCGACGTTGCGGCGCTCATTCGAGAGCACGCCGATGAACTGGGCGAACTCTGCGCCCGCGAGGTGGGAAAACCCAAACGCGACGCGCTCCGGGTCGACGTCATGTCGTGCCATTCCAGTTTTGACTACTACGCGGGAATCGCTGGCACGGTCCACGGAGAGATACTCGATCAGGGTCCGATTGAGGCCCGGGTGACCTACGAGCCGTACGGGGTCGTCGCCGCGATCCTCCCCTTCAATTGGCCGCCCATTCACTTTTCCAAGAAGTGCGCGCCCGCACTCGCGGTCGGCAATACCGTCGTGATCAAGCCAGGCGATCAAGCCCCTCTGACCGTCCTTCGTCTGACCGAGATTGCCAGCCAAGTGCTGCCACCCGGCGTCATCAATGCGGTCAGCGGCATCGCCGCCGGAGCGTCGCTCGTCGAGCATCCGCGCGTGGAGAGGATCTCCTTCACGGGGGCCACGGCTACGGGACGAAAGGTGATGCAGGGGGCCGCCAAGAACCTGACCTACGCCACCATGGAACTTGGAGGGAAGAACGCGCTCCTCGTCCTCGATGACGCCGATCTCGACGAGGCCGTGGCGATCGCGATCGAAGGCATGTTCTACAACCAAGGCGAAGCGTGCACCTCGACGTCGCGCATTCTCCTCCACGAGGCCTTGTACGACGACTTCGCACACCGTTTCGTCGCGTCCACGGAGCGTCTCGTCGTCGGCGATCCCCTCGCGGCCTCGACGGACATCGGGCCTTTGGTCGACGCACGACAACAGGAGCGAGTTCGTGAGTACGTCCAGCGGGGCATCGACGAGGGCGCAGCCGTGCTGTTCGAGGGAAGTGTGCCGACCCATGCACCGTATGACAAGGGCTTCTACGTCGCACCGGTGATTCTTGGCAACGTGACGAACTCCATGATCGTCGCCCGAGAAGAGATCTTCGGTCCCGTTGCATGCTTGATGCGCTACTCCACCGACGATGAGGCCGTCCAGATGACCAATGACTCGCCGTACGGCTTGACCGCCGCCATCTGCACGACCAACGAACTTCGAGCGAGCGCCTTGGCCGAGCGCTTGGAGGTGGGCATGGTCTTCGTCAACAACTACACGCGACGCACCTTCATCGGCTCACCCTTTGGCGGCGTGAAGGGAAGCGGCTTTGGTCGCGAGTACGGCCCGGAAACCCTACGGGAATTCGTCCGGGCGAAAAACGTCAGATTCCCCTCTGGGCGAGGACCGGTGCCCGGATGGCCACCTCGCTAGACCTCCTCCACTCGGCGTGAAGGTATTCACGAGCAGCAATCCGGTCTCGCGCCAGGAGTAATCTCCGATCATGACGCGTGACACGATCATTGAGGCCGCGGCCCGCGAGATTGAGCTCAACGGCATGACCCAGTTCCGAATCAAGAGGGTTGCGCTGGCCGCCCATACCTCCGTGGCGCTCCTCTACAGCTACTTCGACGATCGCGAAGACCTCATTGCCTGCGCCATCGTGCACCGATTCCGTGAGGTCTTGCTGGGGCTCGCCGAGACGTTCACGCGACCGTTGATGTCGGTGGAGAGCACTGATGACCTCCGCCACGCGCTGCGAGTGATCATTGTCGAAGCGCAAGATCCTTCGCGAAGCGAAGCGCGCATTCAGCGGATCGAGAGCCTCTCCTTCGCGCGTCACAACCCAACTGCTTCAAAGGGTATCTTGGAGGCAAAGCGGGAGACGGCTGCCTTGATCGTCGAGCGAGTGAAGCCGCTCGAGGATGGAGGACTGCTTGCCGAGGGCGTGAGCGCGGTTGCGTTCGCGCGGATTTGGTACGCGCTCTTCTTCGGTCAGATTGAGCTTGAAGGCGAACACGCACTCGCCGTCAACGCCGACGAATGGCTTGACGCGCTGACCATATTGTCCGAAGCAGCGATTCGCCAGGACGTGCTCTCCAGCTCGAACTGATCGGTCGTCCGCTCGCGGTTCAGGAGATCTCGTCGCGCTCGCTGCTCGCCGCCGGTTGCGCCACACAGAGTGCAACCCGTGTGGTGGGCTCCCCGCCCGGCAGGTCCCAGGTGATCGACGACAGCGAACCCTTCGCCGAAGGCGTCGTCGTCACCAGATGAACCGACGACGGCGAGGCCTACGCCGAACTGACCGCGGCCGCGCTCGATACCACGACGAACGCCGCTGCCATCCAGGCCGCTACTCGAAGCGACCGATGATTACATTTTTCTCCCCCTTTGAAACTTCACGACTCTGTCTTGCACACGCACAACGCTCGAATGATTTATCGAGAAACGTGGGAAGGACCGACCTCACGCTCATGGTTCGAGATGCCTTCCAATAGCGATAACGGCGGCGGCAGTGGCGTCAAGTGCGCGTCGATCGAGAGGATTTGCCCAACTCGAAAGCTTGACCACGACCGTTTTCGTCGGCCCGTACACAAAGACGTTCTGGCCGTAGATTCCCGAGGCGTGCAGGTAAGGGTCGCGGCTGCTGCGGATCCACCAACCGCTGCGGTAGTGCGATCCCGGCGGAAAGCCAGGTTGCACACCGAGGGTTTCGAAGACGTCGGGCCCGTCTGGCGCGCCCGCAATCGTATCGTCGACCCAACTCCTGGGCACCACCTGAAAGGAGTCGCTCGCGCCAGCCGCGAGGTACTGAAGTCCGAATCGTCCAAGGTCGCGCAGGCTGGCGCAGATGCCCCCGTCGGCCATGGCGTTGCCGTGGCGATCAAGGGTGACCTCGGCATCGAACTCGGCGCCCATCGGGGCCCAGAGCTCCCGCGCGACGAGCTCGTGGAATCGCGTGTCGCTCGCACGTTCCAGCACCCACGCGAGGACGTCGGTGAGGATCGAGCTGTAGCGAAACGGTCCACCGTGCTCGCCACTTCGGCGAAGCGTTGAGAAATATTCCAGCGCGTCGCTCGGAAGCCCCTCGTCGACCAGTGGACGGTGCTGATAGATCTGCTCGTACACCCTGACGTCGGCGTCGATGTTGTCGTAGTCCTCGTCGAAGTCGACGCCCGCGCGCATGTCGATCAGGTGTCGTGTCGTTGCGCCGTCGAGAGCGGTCCCTCTCAATTCCGGGACGAGTTCGATGATGGGAGCGTCAACGTCAAGCGCACCCCTCGCCGAGAGGCAGCCCGTCACGGCTGACGTGATTGATTTCGACACCGACATCAAGAGGTGCGGCGTATCGGGCTCCATGCCGTTGAAATAGTGCTCCGTCGCCACTCGTCCGTCCTGCAGTACAAGAAAACCGTCGGTCTCTGTCTCTTCGAGCAGCTGTGCAATTGTGAGGCGTTCCCCGTCAACCTCGAAGGCCACGTTCATGACCTCGCGCGGCTCGCTCGGCAGTTCACGCACGGGTCCTTCACCCCGTCTGATTCGTGCGGTCGGTACTAGCTCACGGGTGTGCTGAAAGCCCCAGTGGTTGGCTGGCGATATCTGCCAGTTATCGAGGGTGATCAGTCCATCAGGACCGAAGGGCGGCGCACCAGCCATGACGCCGCGTGAGCTATTGGTGTCGGACATCCTCACGTGAGAGCCCGCTTCTTTCGCTTGGGAACGGAAGGCGCAGGGAGCGAGCCTCCGCCGATGGTTGGCTTGACAGGAACTCTTAAAAATGGGCGGAGACCCTCGCGCATGATGGCGTCGCTTTCAACCCTCGGATCGAGCGCTCGCTTTGCCACCAGGGAGTCACTCACCGTCCACAATGCGGCCCCGAGGAGCTGTATGTCGGTCTCGGGGGTAAAAACGTCTGCTTCTTGGAGCTGGCGAAACAACTCGATGAAATCATTGCGCCACCGGTCGTATTCCCCCTCCATGATCGTGCGCAGGTCCTCGTTCCACTCACTTCGCGTGAGCAGTTGTCGATGAACGCGCGTCACGTCGCGGGTGGCTGGTTCGGCCATCCACACGATGATGTTCTGAAGCTTTTCGAGTGGCGTCCCCGGCCCGAAAACTCGATCCTCGAGCGGATGAATCCAATAGCCCCGCGCGTATTCTGCCACCGCGAGCACCAGATCATCCTTGCTTGAAAAGTAGTAGTGGATCATCGCGTGCGACACGCCCGCCATCCGGCCCACCAATCGCACTTTCAAACCCGCATGTCCCTTGTCCGCAAGAACGTCCCAGACCGCGACCACGATTCGTTCCCTGGTGTCCTTACCGCGAGCATCGAAGGCGTACGCGGTGGCTGGCGAACCCATCGGGTCTGATGGAGAGGTTCCCTCTTCGCGACGAATCCCCGCTGAGGAAGTTTGATCCGACTTCGACCCCCCAGTTCGTGGCATTCGCCAACCATATCCAGGTCGAAGTCTGCGCACTAACCAGACGTCCAGTTATATTTTGGTCATTTTCTCAGTTAAATAAGGCCTTTCTAACGCCTTGCTCCTGCAGCACTCTCAGAAACTGACCGTACGTCCGATCTTCACGGTTCGCACGACTCCAGCTCGCTTGATCATCCGACCGGACGAGACGCGTCACGATCACGACGCGACGAACGGTTCAGTCGATGATCTTGCGCAACGTATTGATATTTCGACTCGTGTGGAAGTCCCTGTATCGGGCTTTAGTGAGAAGTTTGGCGAAGTCACTGGTGAGAGTGCTGCCCTTTTCTACTTTCCAGTAGACCACGCCTTCTCCAACTGCGATGGTCCCGCCAGCGCCGTCGAGAGCGCTCGCCTCAGCTACCAGCTGCCGCTCGAGACCCTGTTCGAAAAAGACGACGTAGCTGTGCGTCAACGTGTCTCCTCCCTCGAATGGCGAGGCGTCAACGATTCGTTTTGAGCTGCACCACGGAGTAGATCTGCACGTGTGCCGAGTAGTTGAATCGCGCGCTGAGACCCGATTCAATCGTGCGCTTCAGTTTGGCGCTCTTGTCGGCGCTTTCGAAGATGACGTTGCCGGTCTGCACGACCGTCGTCACATGGTCATAGCCCATTCGCTCAAAGGAGGCTTTCAGCTCGTCCATCTTTATGGTTCGACCACCGACGTTGATGCCTCGCAAAAACGCAACGTAGCGCACGGCCTCATGGTATCGATCAGGACATTTCGCGCCGTCGTATGGGATAGCGGAAGTCTCAATTCTGGAGTTAATCCATTATTGGATTAACTCCAGAATGCGCTATAGTAGCTCTCGGTGAGTATCAGTCCTCTTGACCAGCTTCGAGACCGCGGTATTCAAGCGACCGCCCAGCGCATCGCCGTACTGCGCGCAGTCGCCAAACAGCCCCACGCAACCGCGGACGAGGTGACCGAACTCGCGCAATCGGACATTGGCGCGATCTCTCGCCAAGCGGTGTACGACGCCCTCGGCGTGCTGGTCGAGAACGATCTTCTTCGACGAATCCAACCTGTTGGATCTGCCGCTCGTTACGAAGATCGAGTCAACGACAACCATCACCACCTAATCTGTCGGGCCTGTAAACGGGTGGTCGACGTCGACTGCGCCGTGGGTTCGGCGCCGTGTCTGACGGCTTCCGACGACCACGGTTATGAGATCGACGAGGCCGAAGTCGCGTACTGGGGGGTGTGCCCCACCTGCCAGACCAAGAGCGCTCGGAGGACTTCGCCGTCATCGACGCATCACCGAACTCGCCGCCCGGCCACCACTCAAAAAGGTCCCAAGCTGTAACCAATTCGCGTCGAGGAAGGTCCTCGTGCACAATAGTGACGTTGTACCAATAAGGAGAAGAGTAATGACGGATATTGCCAGCAAGTGCCCGTTCCCGCACGGCGCCCCGACCCAGAGTCAGCCCAACGAGAGGTGGTGGCCAAACGGACTGAATCTGAAGGTCCTTCACGGCAACGCTCCCGACGCAAATCCGATGGACGAGGACTTCGATTACGCCGAGGAGTTCAAGACCCTTGACCTTGAGGCGTTGAAGAAGGATCTCACGGCGCTCATGACCGACTCGCAGGAGTGGTGGCCCGCCGACTTCGGCCACTACGGACCATTCTTCATCCGCATGGCGTGGCACAGCGCGGGTACCTACCGCATCGCCGATGGCCGCGGAGGCGCGGGCTCGGGTGCCCAGCGTTTTGCGCCGCTCAATAGCTGGCCGGACAACGTCAGCCTCGACAAGGCTCGCCGACTACTGTGGCCGATCAAGCAGAAGTACGGACGCAAGATCTCCTGGGCTGACCTCTTCATTTTGACCGGCAACGTCGCTCTCGAATCGATGGGCTTTGCGACGTTCGGCTTCGCCGGAGGACGCGAGGACGTCTGGGAGCCGGACGAGGATATCTACTGGGGCCCGGAGACGACGTGGCTCGGCAATGAGCGCTACACCGGCGACCGCGACCTCGACAATCCGCTCGGTGCCGTCCAGATGGGTCTCATCTACGTGAACCCCGAAGGCCCCGACGGAAATCCCGATCCGCTCCTCGCGGCGAAGGACATTCGCGAAACGTTCAAGCGAATGGCCATGAACGACGAGGAGACGGTCGCGCTCATCGCGGGCGGCCACACGTTCGGAAAGACCCACGGTGCGGGCGATCCCAAGTTCGTGGGTCGCGAACCCGAGGCAGCTCCTATTGAGCAGCAGGGCCTCGGATGGAAGAGCAGCTTCGGCACGGGCGTGGGAGCCGACACCATTGGCAGCGGTCTCGAAGGGATCTGGACAGGTACGCCCGTCAAGTGGAGCAACACCTTCTTCGACAATCTCTTCGCGTACGAATGGGAACTCGAGAAGAGTCCCGCCGGCGCTTCGCAGTGGAAGCCGAAGGAGGGTGCCGGTGCTGGCACGGTGCCCGACGCCTTCGATCCGTCGAAGTCCCACGCCCCCACCATGCTCACAACGGACCTGGCGCTGCGGTTCGACCCGATCTACGAACCGATCTCGCGCCGCTTCCACGAGCACCCGCAAGAGTTCGCCGACGCCTTTTCGCGAGCGTGGTTCAAGCTGACCCACCGCGACATGGGACCTCGTGCTCGCTACCTCGGGCCATGGGTGCCCGAAGAGCAGCTGATCTGGCAGGACCCGGTGCCGGCGGTCACGCACGAGTTGATCAACGACGCCGACATCGCCACTTTGAAGGCGACGCTCTTGGCGTCCGGTCTCTCGATCCCCCAGTTGGTGGCAACCGCCTGGGCCTCGGCGTCTACCTACCGCGGCACCGACAAGCGCGGAGGTGCCAACGGTGCGCGTATTCGTCTCGCTCCGCAGAAGGACTGGGCGGTCAACGACCCCACCGAGCTTGCGCCCGTGCTGACGAAGCTGGAAGAGATCCAGGAGAGCTTCAACGCGGCCCGGACGAGCGGCACCATGGTGTCGCTCGCTGATCTCATCGTGCTCGGCGGAGTCGCCGCAGTCGAGCGAGCCGCGAAGAACGCAGGCTTTGACGTGACGGTGCCGTTCAGCCCCGGACGAACCGACGCCACCCAAGAGGAAACGGATGTCGAATCCTTTGAGGTGCTCGAGCCCGTCGCCGACGGTTTCCGCAACTACCGAGGAGCGGGACAGGTCGTACCGGCAGAGTACCTGCTGGTGGACAAAGCCCGCATGCTCACGTTGAGCGCTCCCGAGATGACGGTGCTCGTCGGGGGGCTTCGCGCCCTCAACGCCAACTTCGGTCATTCGCAGCTCGGCGTCTTCACGACCCAGCACGACGCCTTGACGAACGACTTCTTCGCGAACCTCCTGGACATGGGTACGGTCTGGACGGCGGCGTCTGACGATGAGGAGACGTTCGAGGGACGCGACCGGTCGACCGGTGCACTCCGGTGGAACGCGAGTCGCGCCGACCTCATCTTTGGCTCGAACTCCGAGTTGCGCGCACTAGCCGAGGTCTACGCGAGCGATGACGCCCGTCAGAAGTTCGTGCGCGACTTCATTGCCGCCTGGGACAAGGTCATGAACCTGGATCGATTCGATCTGGAGTAGGAGCAACCCGCCTCGGCGGGAAGGCTCACCAACCACACGCCCCACGATCGAGCAGTCGGAGGTGGGGCGTGTGGTTGCGTGGGACGAGAAGAACTCGACCACGCGGCGTGCGTCGCAAAGATGCGATCAACGGAACAAAAGGGAACAGCTGTTATCGCTTGAAGCAGCGATCAGTGCCTTGAGGAGTCGCCCTCAGGATCTTCTGAGCTGAACGACCTGGTCGCCAGCCATTCCTGCAGGCCGGGGATCTGGTCGTCGAGCTCGTTCTTTCGCACTTGATAGAAGTACCAGCGGCCCTCTTTGCGAATGTCGACGAGGCCTGCTCGATACAGGATTCGCATGTGGTACGAGATTGTTGACTTGCTGATCGGCAAATCCATCTCCAGCGTGGTGCAACCCAGCTCCTGCACGGAGGCAATGCGCGACATGATGTCGAGCCTCACGGGATTGGCGAGCGCCGTAAAGATGTCGACCGCCGCGTCTCGGGTTAGAACACGCATAGTCATCTAGCCATTCTCCCATCGAACTCGTTCAACCAACGTGATGAGCCTCTCGACCAAAGATGTCGCTGGACCTGCCATTACTTTACCAGACCCTTGGAAAATCAACACTTTTTGGCCCGAACACCCTCCGGGCGCCTTCCTGCGCTGTCAATCGACTAGTCCGAAGTCTGTAACGCCATTCAGGCCGCTCTCGAGCGCAACTCACCCCTACTCCTTCATCTTCACGACGTGATGAGGACCACGCCCGCCATGGCGAAGAACAGCCCCACGCACTGGAGTTTCGAAATCTTTTCACGCAGCATCAGCCAGCCGAGCACCACGGAGGCGACGGGGGAAAGACTCGAGATGGGCACCACGGTCGCGAGTGACGACGATGTCGCCGCCAGGGCGTAGGCGAGTGAGCCGCCCACACCAAGCATTGCCACCGGGAGCGCCGCTTTGATCTCCGGGGTCGACAGTCGAATCGATCCTCTCGCGAAGAGGGAGCAGCCGACCAGAACGAGGAGCGACGAGACGCCTCGAGTCTCGACGGCTCGCCAGATCTGCGCGTCGACGGAAGTCCCGGCGAGCTCCACGTAGTAGACAGCCATGCCCACGCCTGAGAGCAGCGCCAGGAAGAAGCCGATCAGGGCCGAGTAGTGCGGGCGTTCTTCGACGGGAGGCGACTTTCCTCGTTGCCAGCCGGCCACCACGGCGATCGACAAGATGCAGACGCCAACACCTATACCCGTCTGCAGGCTGATCGGGTGGTTCATCGATGTGTAGATCACCGGCCCGAGACAAGCCACCACCGCAGAGAGCGCCGACGCGATGCCCACGAACAGATATCGAGTGCTGAGATAGAGGAGCAGTAGGGCACCGGCGATGGCGACCCCCGCGACGGCCCCCGTCGCCAGCACGTGTCGATTGACCTCGGAGTCCCCGACGATAAGGATCACCGGCACGCCGACCACGATCCCGAGAAACTGCGACCAAAACGTGAGATTGAACACCGATCCGAGTCGTGCCGCACGCCCCGCGAACACGGTCGAGGCACCCCACGCCGCTGCGGCGAGGAGTGCTAAGAGGTCACGCATTGGGCACCCACCCTCTCCACTCGACGACGAGAAGGGTCATCGTGTGCCACCACATTCAGTCGCCGAGCGCCGTCGCTCACGACCCCGACGACAATCCCCTGCTACTCAGGCTTTACGAGAAGTGCGTCGACGGCGACGGCGCGAGAGCCGACCAGCACCAGCGGATTGACGTCGAGTGACACGATCTGCTCACCGATCACCTGACCGAGCGCGTCAAGTCGCTCGATGGCGTCGACCAGCACGTCGAGGTCAACGAGCTCAGAGCCGCGAGCGCCCGTCAACGTCTCGTATCCGCGCAGCTGCTCGAGCATCTGGAGCGCCTCGCCCTCGCGCAGACCGACCGGTCGTATCTGGACATCGTTCAACATCTCAGCCCAGATCCCTCCGAGTCCCGCGATGACGAAGGTCCCGAGCGTCGGCTCCGTCTGCAGGCCGAGAAAAATCTCGACGCCGCCGGTCACCTGCTCTTGAATGAGGAACCTCTTCGCGCCGAGCTTCTCCAGCCGGGCGATTGCTTTAGAGAGCTCTTCGGGTCCCGAAATGTTGAGGATGACTCCGCCACTGTCGGACTTGTGCGACACGCCCTCGTCGGCAACCTTGGCGACGACCGGGTACCCGTACTGCTCGGCGAGCGACAAGGCCGCCGATGCGGTGTCGCTCACGGCGCCCGCAGCGGTGCTCAGGCCCGCCGACTCCAAGAGGTGGAAGGCCGAACCACCGCTGATGAGACCGCTCTCGCTCCTACCAAGAATCTCTCCCGTGGCGTCCGAGGCAACGGGGCGAGCGGTCGCGGCCTTCGCGCTCGCTGCACCATATTCGACGAGATGTCCGAGCGCCCGTAAGCCGGTGTCAAACCCGCTGAGGACGAGCACACCCTGGTCCAATGCCTCCTCGACCTGCTGCGCGTCCGGCGCACCGCCGACGCCGTCGAGCACGACGAAGAGCTCGTCCTTCGTCGGGCTGAGCATGGTTGAGGAGTTGAGCGAGCCCCCGGCTCGATTGGATTCGCCCGTCGGTCCGAAGGTGAAGTCGCTGACCTGTACGACGATGTCGATCCCGTCGTCGTCGGCGACTGCCGATACCAGCGCCGGCAAGTTCGTGTCGTAGTCGTCCATCCCCCACCAGTCGAGAGGGTTCTTCGGCGCCAAGAAGTCGGGGAGCAGCTTGGTCACCGCCTCTTGGGTCTCCGGTGAGAAGACCGGGGTCGAGAGGCCGGTTCCCGGCAGATTGTCGAGCACCAGTTCGATCTGTCCACCAGACGCCGTCATCGCCGCAATGTGACCCCGCGTCGGACGCTTCTTTGACTGCAAGGCGATCGCCGTCTCGAGCAGCTCTTCGAGCGAGTCGGCCCGAAGAACCCCGTGGCGTTTGAATCGAGCGTCGATCAGTCGCTCCGGAACCGCAAGCGCTCCCGAGTGCGCTTGGGCGGCGCGCTGGGCAGCGGGAGTCTTACCCGTCTTCATGATGGCAATGGGCTTGCCCAGCTCGCGAGCGAGGTCGCACTGCTCAAAGAACTTGTCAGGATTGCGGATCGATTCCAAGAACATGCACACGACGTCGACGTCAGACGAGCTCACGTAGAACTCAAGGACATCGGCCGCGTCAACGACGGCTTCGTTGCCGCTCGAGACCGCGTGGCTCCATCGCACCCCACGACGGTTGTTCGTGAGTGCGGTCATGACCGAACCGCTCTGGGCGAGGAACCCGACTCGGCCGGGCTTGTACGCGTAGACGTTGTCCATATACAAGGAGACGGGCTTCGCGAAGTTGATGAGGCCCTGGCAGTTTGGCCCGAGTATCGCCATGCCGGCGCGGTGCGCGATGGCGACAATCTCGTCTTGCAAGCGCTTGCCCTCGTCATTGGCTTCGGCGAATCCAATGGCGAACGTGACGGCGCTCTTCACGCCAAGCGCCGCACACTGTTCGATCACCGAGATGACCCGGTCACGCGCGACGGCCACCACGACTGCGTCGGGCACGAACGGAATGTCCGCGAGGCTCGGGTAGCACGGATAGCCGGCGATCTCTTGATACTTCGGGTTGACGCAGGCGAGGTCGCCGCGAAAGCCCACGTCGCGGAGGCTCTGGACCACGGTGAGTCCCCGACCAGCGGAGCTCGCGCCCACGACGGCAACGCTCTTTGGCTCGAACAGCGTCCGTACCGCCTCTGCTGATGGTCCTTGCATACGGCTCACGACAGGTCTTCTTTCGCTACAGGGACGATTCTTCCGGCGTCGGCGTACAGTCGAATGTTGTGTCCGGCGGCGACGGTTTCGGCGCCGGCTCCGAACTGCTCGCCGCTGATCTTGAGGAGCACTGGCTTATCGCTCGATTCCAAACCGGGAATTGAGCAGGTGATCTTCAGTCGATCACCGAGATCGAGCACGCTGACGACCCGTGCGTCAATCTCGAGAGCCGTGCCCGACGAGGGCGGAGTTCCGGCAATCGCGGGCGCGGGTACCACGACCGAGATCGCGCCCTGCAGTTCGTCCCGTTCGGAGCGACCGCTCACGTCGAGCGTCTGGCCGAGGCATTGGATCGTTACCGCGATGGACCCCGCGGGGCCCCCCTCGCCGTATCGAACAACCTTGGCGGGCAGTAAAGCGTGACTTCCAAAAAAGCTCGCGACGAACTCCGACTCCGGTGCGGTGAGCAGTTCCGACGCGGTGCCCACGGCTTCGACCAGTCCTGCGCGCATGATGCCCACACGGTCGGCCAGAGTCAGCGCCTCTTCCCGGTCGTGCGTGACGTAGAGCGCCGTCACGTTCACCTCTTGGTGGATGCGGCGTAGTTCGACCATCATGTGCTCGCGAAGCTCACGATCGAGCGCGCCCAGCGGCTCGTCCATCAAGAGCAGCGACGGATTGAACGACAGCGCTCGCGCCAGCGCGACCCGCTGCTGCTGGCCTCCGGAGAGCTCTCTCGGCAAGCGGCTTTGATGATCGGGTAGGCCAACCAGTTCGAGCATCTGGGCCACGCGAGCCTTGCGACGCTCGCTCGACCACTTGCGAAGCTTGAGCGGATAGTCAACGTTTTCGCTGACCGTCAGGTGGGGGAAGAGAGCGTAGTTCTGAAAGACCATGCCGATCTCGCGCTCGGATGGCGCGAGCTCCGAGATGTCTTGACCACGCAGCCAGATTCCCCCGGACGTGATATCGACAAAGCCCGCCACCATCTTCAAGACCGTCGTCTTGCCCGAGCCGCTCGGGCCGAGCAGCGTCATCAGCTCGCCCTCGTACAAAGTGAGGTCGACTCCTCGCACAGCCTCGACCTTGCCGTAGCGCTTGGTCACCCCTCGTAGCTCGAGGATGGGGGCTGGCCCTTTCGGGCCGCCCTCCATCGTCGTTGCCGTGTGTTGATCCATAGTGCGCTTCAACCTCTCTTCGCTCGCCTTCATACCTCTTCCGAGCACGCGGCGCGCTCGTTCGTCAGTCTCAACCACCGAGGAAACTCTGCCAAGTGTTGCCGAGCGTGGTCTCGTTCTTGGAGAACCAGGCGTTGCTGGTGATACTGACCTTTTTCCCTACCGGCAATGATGCCGCGACGCTTGGCGAGAGCAACGAGTCGAGGTTCTTCGCGGGCATCGGGTAGCTCATGTCGGTCGACCACTCCGCCTGATTCTTCGGATGCTGCGCCAGCCACTGGAAGTAGGCGAATGCCAGCTCTGGGTTCGGCGCGCCCTTAGGCACGATGTAGCCCTCCGGCTCAGACAGCAACGAGCCGTTCCAGCTGATGATCAGCTTGGGAATGGTCTCTTTGACCACCGACGCTCGCCCATTCCACATGATCTCTGCACCCACCGACTTGTCGGTCAGGAGCTGCTGCATCTGCGAACCCGAGCTCGGCCACGTCGAAATGTCGCTCTTGACCTTGTTGAGGAGCGTCATCGCCTTCGACACGTCGAGTGGGCCGTCGAGCTTGCTCCCGGGAACGCCAAGAGCCTCGAGCGCCATCGGGATCGCCTCGGTGGGGTCGTTCACAATCGCGCGAGGTCCGGGGTAACCCTTGATGTTGAAGAACTCGGCCGGCGTCGTTGGGCACTTCTTCATGACGGCCGGGTTGCACGCGATCACGGTCGCGGTGTCCCCGGCGTCCACGTAGTTCTTCGTGTACGCGCCGGCACGGAAGTCCTGGGCGAAGATCTTGAGCAGCCACGACGGGAACGGGATGTTGTCGCCCTTGCCGATCATGACGGCCGGATTCAGCGGCTCCACGATGTCGATCGAGACATTGCCCGTCGATTCTTCGAGCATGGCGGGAATGGACGGGTCCGAGCCGTTCACCACCACCTGCACCTTGATGCCCGTGTCCTTCGTAAAGGGCGTGTACAAGTCCTTTTGCTCATATTGGGTCCACACTCCGCCCCAGGAGGTCACGACCAGCGTCTGACCCTTCAGCGACTTGAGGTTCGGCGGTCCGCTCGAAGCACCCGCCGATACGGTCATGCCCATTGTCAACAGGCTTCCCGCTACGAGTAGTGCCCCCGCCGATAACAGTTGCTTGCGATATCTCATGTACCACGCTCCCTTTCGTTTCTGCCCTGGACTCCAGATCTCTGGATGCACGGCGTTGTCACTACCTTGGTTGTTTCCTGATCGACCTCGTGAGGAAGAGTGGGGTGTCCCACTCAGCCCTCACGAGGTTTGCTTCGCGGACCGCCTGGCTCTGGGAGGTAGGGGTTATCACGGTACGCGAGTGATGCACGAAGTCCCTCGGTCTCTCGGATCCGATTGAGCTCGTCAAGATCTGCGGCGTCGGTCGACGCGTGGGCGATGACCGAGAGCATCGCCGAGACATCCATGGCGTTGCGCAGCCCCATCGCTTCGAGGCCGTACGTGGTGATCGCCTTGTTGATGCGCACCGAATCGGGCGGCATCTGGGCGATGCGCTTAGCAAGCGTCACCGCGGTTGGGAGAAGATCCTCGGGCGCCACCACTTCGTTGATGATCCCGATGCGCAGCGCCTCTGCGGCGTCGAAGTGATCGCCAGTGAGCGCGTAGCGGTGCGCCACCTTCCAGCCAGCGAGCGCCGCCATGAGGAAGGTGGAGTTTTGAATCTCGCGGACCTCCGGCTGGCCGAAGACGGCGCGGTCCGAGGCGATGGTGATGTCGCAGCAGAGCGCGTACCACATTCCTCCGCCGAGGCACCAGCCGTTGACGGCTGCGATCACTGGCTTTTCCAGCCTCATGATGCCGAGGTGGTCGCCTGGCGTCTTCATGTCCACGTCCCACCAACGCTTGAGTGCGTCCCGAGCACGCCCTCCTCGCGGGTCGTCTTCTGCGCCGAGGTCGTATCCGGCACAGAACGCCTTGCCCGCACCGGTGAGCACGATGCAGCGGATCGAAGGGTCCTCGACCGCCTTCGCGAGAGCGGTGTGCAGCTCGGCTTCCAGCTGTCGGGAGATGGCGTTCATCGCATCCGGCCGGTTCAGCGTCAGCATTAGCACCGCGCCGTCTTGCTCCCACAGCAGCGTCTCAAACCCGCTCGAGCTCATATCTTCTCCTTTTCGTTGAACACCATTGGCAACCCCTACGAACTTCCAACGGACGAATTCCTCGCCCGAAGAGCCCACGCGCCAGCCACGACAGCCGTGCTCAGGATCATGAGAATCGTGGCGACCGCGGTGATCGAGGGGTCAAGTCCCGTTCGCAGGGAGTTGAACACGGCTTTCGGCAACGTGGTCACACCCGGTCCGGAGAGGAAGTTCACGAAGACCGCTTCATCGAAGTTGGAGACGAAGCACAGGAGGAACGACGCGGCGATGGCGGGCAAGAGCAGTCGGAGGGTAATGCCGAAGATGGCTCGACGGCGAGAGGCA
The DNA here is from genome assembly GCA_963848345.1 of uncultured Acidimicrobiaceae bacterium. Classification (GTDB taxonomy): domain Bacteria; phylum Actinomycetota; class Acidimicrobiia; order Acidimicrobiales; family RAAP-2; genus RAAP-2. The sequence goes on from CAWKDF010000004.1 coordinate 230,841, forward strand.
CCGAGGGTCATCGCCACCAACTCAAGGTCACGCGGAATCCTCGAGAGCGAGGACTCGATCACGATCACGACGAATGGGATGACGAGCATGCAGTCTGCAAAGACGAGCCCCCAGTAGGAACCGATGAGGTGGATCTCCGCCAAGAAGCCGTACATCGCCACGGCGTAGGCGACGGCCGGCACCACCAGCGGCGCCACACCAAAGAGTCGCAACACCCCGCTCAGGGCGAGCCGCGAGCGTTGCAGAGCGAGCGCTGCTGGCACGCCGACCGCGACGGCGAGCACGCTCACCGGAATGCCGATCTTGAGGGACTCGTAGATTGCGGGAATCCACACGCCATTGGTGAAGACGGCGTGGTACTGGGTGAAGCCCCAGCTCGTCGGAGGAAAGACGAGGTTGGTCCCGCCCGCGAACGACAAGACGGCAACCGTCACTGCGGGTATCGCCATGAACACGGCAACGAGCACGCAGACGACGCCACCGGAGAGGCGGAATATGCGATTCCTCGTCTGCACGCCGACGCTCATCCGAGCACCTTTCGAAGCTGCTCTCGTCCGACGAATCGAGACGCGATGACGAGCACGAGCAGCGCGCCGACCAGCAGGACGACCGCCGACACGGCCGCCGAGGTGAAATCGAAGTATTGAAAAATGTCGTCGTACATGAACGACGCGGAAAAGGGCGAGGTGGCCCCGCCGAGCAGAACGGGGGTCAAGAAGAATCCGAGCCCGACGACGTAGACGATCGTGAGGCTCGCCAGAATCCCGGGCAACCCGAGCGGCAGAACGATCGAGCGCACTGCGCGCGCCCTCGACGCACCAAGGCCCTCGGCGGCCTTCAAAAGATCGGTATCGATGCTGCGAAACACGACAAACAGCGGCAGCACGGAATACGGCAACAGCTGATACACCATGCCAACGATGACGGCCGGCTGGTTGTAGATCAGGTCGAGCGGCGCATTGATGAGGTGCAGGTCGAGCAGCAAGCGATTGACGACGCCGAGGCGTTCGAGCAGCACCGTGAAGGCGTACAGCTTCACGACCGAACCCATCCAGAAGGGGATGAAGATCGCCGCGATAAGGGTGACTCGCACGAACGGTCGGGTGGTCGAGCTCATGACCCACGCGATAACGCCGCCGAGCGCCACACTGATGACGGCAACGATGGCTGAGTCAACGAATGTCACTCGCAGCACGTCGAGATTTACCGTCAGGTCGAAGAACGAGAGGAAGTTGCCCGCGCCTCGCGGCGGCCCCATCGCCAACTGCACCAGTTTGATGATGGGGAAGATCAAGAACAGGCCCACCATGGCAATCAGTGGAAAGGCGAGGGCGAGCCCCGTGAACCCCGACATCTCCGAACGCCACCGCCGCCGAGTGCGAACCCGGGTCGGGACTAGCGAGTCCGGAACGCGATCAACAACGTCCAGGGCGCCGTCGACGGACACTACTCGCGGCCTTCGTCCTCGTCTGCTGCCCCTACCAAAGCCACCACGTTGCCAAAGACGTTCTCTCCCCTTCCCATCGCCGCGTGGGCCGCAGGAATTTCTTCGAAGGAGATCACTTGACCGCGACACGGATCGATGGTGCCGTTGCAGACCAGTTCGTTATACGCGCGCGCCTGTTCGTCGTTCGTGCCATGTGAACCCTGGAAGCGCTTCTGGCGGGTCCAGTGATAGCGGAGATCGACCATCGCTTCATACCCCGACGTACCGGCACAGATCACCACCATGCCACCGGGCTCGCATACGAAAATGCTGGTCGGCACCGTTTCCTCGCCGGGATGCTCAATGACAATGTTGGGACCTCGGCGTTCACCCGCGATCTCCCATATGCGTTTGCCGAATGCACGTGCACCGTTCGTCCATTCTCGCTGACCGTCGCGGTCGGAGATGTGCGGCGGTATCCCCCAGTGCGAAAAATCTCTGCGATTGATCCAGCCAACGGCGCCCAGCTTCATGGCGTACTCGCCTCGCGACTCCTCGGAGACGACCGCGATCGGATGAGCGCCCGCCGCGACCGCCAGTTGCAGGGCCTGACCGCCCAAGCCGCCGGAACCGCCCCAGACAAGCACGAGGTCGTCCTTTTGGACCGTGTTACCCGACCATCCGTGCATCATTCGATAGATCGTGGTGCCCACGAGCGTGGGGGCGGCCGCTTCAGCCCACGATAGATGAGGAGCCTTAGGGAGCACTTGGTGCGCTTGGACGCGACAGAACTGCGCGAACGATCCGAAGTTCGTGTTGTAGCCCCAAATCTTGGCTGAGGGCGCGAGCATGGGGTCGCGACCCTTTGCGATCCACGGGTCATTGACATCCCAGTAGCCCGGGTGCACGACGACGTGGTCACCAACCGCAATGCCGTCAACGCCGGGCCCGACGGCATACACGAGGCCCGACGCATCGCTGCCACCGATGTGAAAGTCATAGGTCTCGCCCTCGCGATTTCGTTCGGCGATGACGTCAACTGGCTGTCCGCGAGCGGCCCATACGTTGTTGTAGTTGATCCCAGCGGCCATTACCGCAATGATGACTTCGCCCTCTCGAGCCTCAGGCGTCTCGATCTCTTCGATCTGAAAGGCGGTGCTCGGATCTCCGAATCGATCCGCACGGATCACTTGCGCAATCATGGTTGCTGGCACACTTCCAACCTCTGGAAGCGCACTCAACGCGGCGCTGTTAGCCCTATTTCCCAACAGAAACACTCCCCCCGGACTGTTTGACATGCGTTTATCTGACCGAGTTCGTTCCTATTCGGAAGCCCCCCGGCAACTCTCAATTCGACTGTCGCAAAGTATCATATCCTTCGAACTCAAATTCGTCAAGCAACAAAACGAAGAAGTTCGAACTATCCCCCTCAGCACATACTGCCTTATCTCAAGGACCATAACCAGGTCGTCCCGTAATGTCGTTCGCAACTAGGTTTTCTGGTCGTACATTTGGCGTTGACTCTGGACTGAATCTCAGCAGCTGTTGACGTAGTGATCAATCAACGAGCACGAACTTGAAGTCTCGTGCACCAGTTGCGATCGGCGAAAGCTCTGGCCGCACTAACTTGCTATACCCGATAAACTCTATCGACAAAGTTGATTATAGCGCGGACCGCAAAAGACCTGACCACAATGGATGTTTCTCTCATTCGATCATCATTATTTTTTCAGTTATCTTGCTAGACTTTGAGCCATTCGACAGTACTTTCTCGATTGAGTCAGTCGTTGAACACGGACAAAGGCACTTTTCATGCACATACCCGCCAAGGCGGATTACGCGATCCGAGCTCTGGTAGCTCTCGCTGCAGCAGACGGCGGACCTCTCACGGGACCCGCGATCGCAAAGATCGAAGACATCCCGGCAAAGTTTCTGGACCTGATAATGAGCGAATTGCGACGCTCCGGTTTCGTCAAGAGCATTCGTGGCCCCGAGGGCGGCTACGTCCTGGCACGTTCCGCTAAGACCATCTCCCTTGCCGACGTCATTCGTGTGCTTGATGGTCCCCTCGCGGAAGTACGTGGCGTTCGACCAGAATCGACAACCTATTCCGGTCCGGCCGCTCCCCTTCGCGACGTCTGGCTTGCTGCCCGAGTGGCCCTACGCAAGGTATTGGAGACGACCTCGATTGAGGACGTTGCCAGCAACAAGCTCTCGACGCACGTCCGGCGTCTTCTCGCCGATCCGGACGCGCTCGTCTCTCACTAATCGAGGAACGCCTCTCCCGGCCTCGGTCGCTCTCGTCAGCGCCTGCGAAGCGTGGAGTCGGTGAGCGAATGAGCGACGAGCCCACCATCGCGCCTGCGGAAGTTCGTACCTGGCGGGACAATCTCGTCGATCCGATCGAGCACGTCGGCCGAGAGATGAACGTCTGCTCCTATGACTTGACTCTCAAAGTGCTCATGGGTCCGAGGCCCGATGATCGCCGCAGTGACCGTTCGGTGGGCAAGCACGAAGCCGATGGCCAACTCGATCAGCGTGAGTCCCGAATCTTGAGCGAGCGACGCCAGTTCGTCAGCTGCCGCGAGTTTTTCACGGTTGGCCTCGTCGTTGATATCAAACCGCCCCGGGATGAGGTCGGCACGGTGCGAGGTGGGTTGCTCAACATTTACTCGGTAGCGACCCGAGAGCCAGCCGCCCGCGATCGGGCCGTACGTCAAGACTCCGAGTCCGTATCGCTCCGCGACGGGCAGAACCTCCTCCTCAATTCCTCGCACCAACATCGAATACGGGGGCTGTTCGGTAGCGGGTCGAACCAGATGCTGGCGTTCGGCGAGCCATTGGGTCTCCACTAACTGGGAAGGCGAAAAGACCGACGTCCCAACATAGCGGATCTTCCCTTGGTGGACGAGATCGTCGAGCGCTCCGAACGTCTCTCCCAAATCGGTCTCTGCGTCGAAGCGGTGTACCTGATAGAGGTCAAGCCAGTCCGTGCGGAGCCGTCGGAGGCTCCCCTCGACCGCTTGCATGATCCAACGCCGAGAGTTGCCCCGTTCGTTGGGTCCGTCTCCGAGCGCTCCGTGGAATTTCGAGGCAAGAACAATTTGGTCGCGACGCCCCTGGAGCGCCTTGCCGACGATCTCCTCAGATTCACCGCGCGAGTAGACGTCAGCAGTATCAATGAAGTTGATGCCCGCATCGAGCGCGCGGTGAATGATGGAGACCGAATCGTCGTGGTCGGGGTTGCCCTGCGCTCCAAACATCATGGTGCCAAGGCACAGAGAGCTCACTTTCACGCCGGTACGGCCGAGAGTGCGCAGTTCCATTTGGTTCCTTTCAAAAAGTGGTGCGTTAGCGGATGGAGGTGCCCGTCAGGTCGAGGCCATGAACGGGTTCATCATCGACTTCAGTCTCGTCGAGAGAAGGAAGTCCGTAATGATCACGCAGCGTGATGCCGGTGTACTCCTGGCGAAAGAGGCCACGTCGTTGCAGCTCAGGAATGACCTGCTCCAGGAACGTCACCGCGCCCGTCGGCAACACGTCGGGCATCACGTTAAAGCCGTCGGCAGCCCCCGATATGAACCAATCCTGCATGTCGTCGGCGATCTGCTCAGGGGTACCCGTCACGATGCGATGTCCGGCGCCCCCTCCGAGCGTTCGCAGCAACTGTCGGACGGTCAGGGACTCGCGCCGCGCCTGATTGATGACGACAGCACGGAAACTCTGTGAGCTTTGAATGGTGGTGTCTTCGTCCGCCACCAAGTGGGCGGGAAGCTGTTCATCGAGCACGAGCTTCTGATGGATCCAGCCCCAACTGCTCGGCGAGGCGGCCGCGGGCGTAGTTCGGGTGCACCAGGTCTTCGAGTTCGCGTCGGCGCGCAATTGCCTCGGTCTCGGTACTCCCGATCACCGTCGACAGCCCGGGAAGAATCTTGATCAACTCGGGGCGGCGACCGAAGGCCGCCGCTCGACAGCGGATCTCCTTGGCGAATGAGACGCTCTCGGCAACCGTCTTTTGAACGGTGAAGATCACTTCGGCGTATCGCGCGGCAAGGTCTTTGCCGTCACTCGAGGCCCCTGCTTGGACGAGCACCGGTCGTCCTTGGGGCGAGCGAGGCACATTGAGCGGTCCTCGGATCTGAAAATACTCACCGCGATGATCGACGTTTCGCACTCGATCGAGATCCAGAAACTCGCCGGAGGCCTTGTCGGCGATGATCGCGTCGCTCGGGAAGCTCTCCCACAGTTTGAGCGCGACATCGATGTACTCCTGAGCTCGCAGGTAACGATCGCGGTGCGAGAGCGACGTCGCACTTCCGAAGTTCTGGGCGGCTCGGTCACCCACGGTCGTGACGATATTCCAGCCCGCTCGACCGCGACTGACGTGATCGAGCGTGGCGAGGCGTCGAGCGAGGTTGAACGGGTCCGAGTAGGAGGTCGACGCGGTGCCGATGAGTCCGATGTGCTCCGTAGACGCCGCGATCAAAGCCAGGAGGACGGTCGGCTCGAGCGATTGGAAGGGCCTGTACCGCGCGTCGTCCGCGACGATCAGGCCGTCTGCGAGAAAGACTGCGTCGAGCTTGGCTCGCTCGGACAGCTGCGCCAAGCGCACATAGTGCTCAAAGTCGAAGCTGGCACCCGGATCGGTCTCTGGCGACCGCCAAGCGCCCCCGTAGACGCCGGCGTTCAACATATTGAGATTGACGTGAAGTTGCTTCTGAGTGGTCATCGATTCATTTCTCTCTGGGTGTCGTTAGCGAGAAGGTTGCTGGTTCGCGGTCACCAAGTCCGCGCGGCGCGATGCCGCGCAGCAGATAGTTGCCCGCATTCGAATATTTCCATCGGACAGGATCGTGGAGCGAGTGAACACGAGAGTTCCGCCAGTGCCGCTCGAGCCCCAACCTTTCATCGAGCGCAGCGGGTCCGACCAGTTCAATCATCACGTCGGAGAGCAATACTGACGTTTCGTACGAGAACGCCTTCGCCTCCTCGACGGCCACCATCGCATTCACGGAGAGCTCGTTCGTGAGCTCGTGCGCGCGTACCGCCTCGTCGATGAGGCGGGATGCTCGGTGAACAAGGGTCCGCGCGCCGGCGACGCGAGCTCGAAGCTCGCCGGTGCGCAGCCCTACGTCGTCGCACACTGTGCTCGAAACGCCTAGCGACACCCCGTTGACGGTGAACTGCTCGAGGTCGACCAAGCCACTCTCGCTCGATCCCACTTCGAGAGCGGCGTGCACAACTTGGGCGAGCGCCAAGGAGAGGCTGGAGCGCTGAGGACTGGTCGACCAATTCAAAACGTTTTCTTCGCGCACGAAGACATCGTTGAGCTGCGTGGTGCCGCTAAAGGTGAGTCGCTGTCCGAACACATGCCAATCGGTGCCGATCTCAACGCCAGGCGTTCCCTTGGGAACCAGCACCACACTGAGATGCCCATCGGGATGCAGAGCCGATACACGGATCCAATCAGCTCCCCACGAGCCCGTGGTGTAGTACTTCGTGCCGTTCAGCTTGTAGCCCCCTGGGCATCGCGTGAGCGCAGTCTTAGTCTCAAACACTCGTCCACCGCGTTCTGACACCGCGCTGCCAAATCGGGCGCCGTCAAGGATCTCGGCGTAGAAGTGCGTGCGAGCCGGCGTCGGCGCCCACGTCAAGTTGTCCACGCCCATGAAGTGATTCTGGGGAATATGCGCGAGTGAAGGATCAGCGCTCGCGAAGATCCGAATTACCTCCGCGAGCGTGTGAGTGCTCACGCCGGGGCCGCCAAACTCGCGAGGCACCGTGATCGCTAGAAGCCCTGAGCGCGCGAGTTCGTCAAGCTCTTGGTCGGGAACCCTTAACTCTCGTTCTCGCTGAACTGCGCTCGCGCGCCAACCGCGAGAGAGCGTCACGGCCGCCGCCAGTGCGTGGCCGTCGTCGCGAATTCGCTGGACCGAGCGGCTGGACTGCGCAACGACCTCGACGCTCACGCCGTCGCACCGATCAAAGATCGCGTCTCGAATGGCAATCCATATCGAGACCGCAGCGTTCCGGGATCGTACTCACGACGAAAGACTCCCCGTCGCTGAAGGATGGGGATCACGTGGTCGACGAACAGTTCGGTGTCAACGGCAACGTCACCGGGCAACACCGTAAAGCCGTCGCACCCCCCGGCGTTAAACCACGCCTGCACATGGTTTGCCACCTGCTCGGGCGTCCCCACCACCTTCCCGTGCCCGGGTCCGCCAGCGAAGCGCAGAATCAACTGGCGCACCGTAAGGTTCGCTACCCCAGGCACACTCAGCGCCGCGCTCAGGAATCCTTGCGACGCTGCATCCTTTGATGGTTCGTCGAGCAGCGAGGCGGGTATCGGTCGCTCAAGATTGAGGTCCTCGGGGGAAACGCCAAGGCCTGCGGCGAGTCGATGAAGTGCGTCCTCAACGATTATCGACGCTTCGAGCTCAGCTTCACGCGCGGCAGCTTCACTTTCGCTCGAACCGAGTACGACGATGAGACCTGGAGAGATCAGCGGAAGAGTTGAACGCCCGAACGACGCCGCCTGGGAGCGAAGCGATGAGCGAAACTTTCGAGCAGAGGCGAGATCTTGCTGTGGAGTAAAGACAAGATCTGCAAATCGTGCGGCGAGCACAAGCCCCGGGCCGGATCCCCCTGAGACGACGACCACCGGTTGTCCCTGAGGCGACGACGGGAGGGTCAGTGGCCCGCGTACGTTGACAAAATCGCCCTCGAAATCCACCGCGTGCACCTTGTCGAGGTCTACGAAGCGGCCCGTGCTTTGGTCAGCGATTATGGCGCCAGGCTCCCACGATGACCACAGCCGAGTGACCACCTCGAGAAATTCGCTCGCTCGTTCGTAGCGTTCCTCGCGTCCTGGCGGTTCCGCCTGGCCAAAGTTGCCCGCGGCAGAGGGAGCGAGCGTCGTCACGGCATTCCAACCCGCCCGTCCATCTGAGACATGGTCGAGGGAAAGGAACCGCCTCGCCAAGTTGTAGGGCGAGTTATACGTCGTGGACGCCGTACCGAGAAGTCCAAGATGCTCCGTGACACCGGCGAGCGCCGTCAACAAGATCAAAGGGTCGAAAGCAGTCTGTGGATCGCGAGCAACATCAGGGCTGAGCGCAGGCGAGTCCCCAATGAAGACCGCATCAAGCAGTCCTCGTTCTGCCAGATGAGCCGTTCGTACGTAGTGGTCGAGCGTGAAGACCGCGGCGGGATCATGGCCCTCAAGGCGCCATGCACTTCGAAAGTGCCCCGGAACGAGCAGCGAGGTGTTCAGGTGCAACTGACGAGCCGGTCTCGCCCGCGTGGTGGTAGCCAACCGGGCCCCCTTTGCGCTCACCGACGGACTCCCTGCGCGAGGCCGCTGAAGGGGTGAGCGAATGACGGCCATACTCCGTCGTGAGCCTTATGCGCGCCCAATGCTCGATCGATTGCTCGTACATCGGTGTGGAGGGTGAGCGCACGTGCGTTGCGCCAGTGTCGGTCAAACGAGTAACGATCATCTGCCGCGCTGGTCCCACCGAGCTCGATGACGGAGCTTGCAACCTCAACCGAAATCCTCCTCGCGAATGCGTGAAACTCCAGAGCGAAGAGCAATGCGACCGATGCGTCCTCCGGCGAGGCGATCAACGCCTGCATCTCTAACAGCATCTCCTGAAGAGCGTGCACTCGACTCACGAGTTCCCCGTAGCGTCGGACGGTCAGTGGGTCCTCAGCGGCCGTATTCACGTTCGCATCGATCCACGGTCGCGCGTGGCGTTGCACGTACTCAACGCCCTCATCGAGCGCATTCTTGGCGATGCCGAGGTGCGCCGCGCTCGCGAGTGCCTGGACAAATGCGAGCAAGCGAGTTTCGTCGTCCGAGTCTGCGGCCGGCTCCAGGACCCGGCCTCGCACGGTCACTAATGCGCCGCTGCGCGATATCGGGTGGGCCGCGCCGCGCAGACCAAACGGCGCATAGTTCGCCTCCCCACCTCCCTTGATTGGTTCGATCAGCTCCGCGAGCAGTACTGGAACCGGAGCAGTCCAGTAGGGACGCACGTCCCCCACACCGAGGATGAGCCAGCGAGAAGACGGCGGACCGATGATCAGTTGCGCTGGCCCCTCGAGAACGGAATCGTGGTGGGCGACTGGCCTCAGGGAGAATGCGTCGCGCCCGGAGCCTGCGAGCCCTACGTCGAGCGTGCCGCCGAGCCAACCGCCGACCGCGACCTCTGCGAGTACGCGCTGACGCAAGGGTTCGAGCGCACGCACGGCAACAACCGCGAGCGCTCCGGCGTGCACCGCGAAGAGCTCTGCGACCGAGGCATCTGACGATGCAAGTTCCGCAGTCACGTCAAGAAGCGCCGGCCAATACTTGGGCGAGACAGCGCGACCGAGCAGTCCGCTACTGGCGAACATTTCAAGTACTTCCAGTGGCGCCTCGTAGTTTCGATCGCGAGCAATGGCTCCGCCGCGCAGTTTGACCGCGAGCGCCTCGGCTTCGCGTCGAATCAGGTCCTCTGTGCTCATCGGCCAACCGCCCCGAGATACACGCGTCGAAGTTCACCGTCTTCAAGAATCTCGTAGGGTTTTCCATCGAGTACGGTTCGCCCTTGCTCAAGGACGATGAGCCGATCGGCGATGCGCACTGCGGCGCGAACATTCTGCTCGACGATCACGACAGTGACGCCTCCATCAGCGATCGCGCGAACCTGATCGAAGATCTGGTGCCACGCGGATGGGGCGAGCCCGAGGGACGGTTCGTCGAGCAGCACTACCTTCGGCCGAGTGATGAGTGACATCTCGATCTCGACCCGCTGTTGCTCACCACCGCTCATATTGGCAATACGCTCACGCCATCGTTCATCGATCAACTTGCTGGTCAAGCGAAGATCCCCCAGGCGTCCATCAAGCTCGGCTCGACTCAATGTGTATCCCGCCAGCTGAAGATTCTCTGCGACGGTCAGATTCGGAAAATTGGCACGGCCTTGAGGACAGAAGTTCAGGCCGGCACGAACACGGTCCGTGGCCTCGCGCGCGACGAGGGACTCTCCGTCGAGAAGGACGTCACCGCTGTAGACGTCGACGAGGCCCATGATGCTCTTGAGCAACGTGGACTTTCCCGCCCCATTTGGGCCGATGATGACCGTGATGGTTCCGGGAGTGAACTCGTGGGTGACCCCGTGCACAATCGGAGCGTCTCGAACGTATCCCGAGATGAGATCGCGAACTGACAATACTCCGCCGTGACTATCTTTCATGAGACCGCCTTTCTAAATTGACGCGGCATGCTCAACGTCCTCCAAGGAGGACTTCGAAGACGGACTCGTCTTCGTGCAAAATGCTTGGCGATCCTTGCGCGTGCACATGACCTTCGGCCATCACAATCACCTCGTCACTCACCGTGGCGACGAAGTCAACGTTGTGCTCGACAATGAGCATCGTGATGCCACTTCGTCGCAGGTTCTGGACGACCGCCGCGATTTCGTCGACTTGGCGAGGGCTGACACCTGCGAGCGGTTCATCAAGGCACAGAAGCTTCGGCTCGGACATCAACGCACCGGCCAGAGCAACCAACTTACGCTGCCCGTAGGAGAGCTCGTGGACAAAGTGATCTACGAAATCCTCCAGGTGGACGAGCGCCAGCGCCTCAAGCGCTCTCGAGTGCGCCTCACGCTCGACTCGACGAAGTCTGCTCGTGCGGAACCATTCGTCTGCCAAACGCACTCGCTCGAACGATTGACGCGCTAACAGCAACTCGTCGAGCACGGTCATATCTTCAAAGACCTTGAGAGCTTGAAACGTTCGCCGGATGCCACGGCGCGCGCGGCGAAACGCCGCTAATCGATCCACGCGCTCTCCGAGGAAACGCACCTGACCACCATCGGCCGAGAGAAAACCCGTGATGCAGTCGACGGTTGTCGTTTTTCCCGATCCGTTCGGACCGACGAGGCCTTGAACAATGCCTTGAGAGACCTCGAACGAGACACCGTCCAGGGCGCGCACGCCGCCAAAGCGCTTCACCAGTCCATCCACCTGGAGCAGCGGCGCGCTCACGCGAGGTCCCTGCGCATGTCGTACGAGCCGATCTTCTCTCGCGAATTATCCGCAACTGATCCGACTTCGAGCTCAATGACATTGTCTGGCACCTGCAGCACCTCTGATGATGCCGCTGCCAGTTCCGCGAGATCAAGCTCTTCGTCACGCGCGGTTCGTCGAGCCACCATTGTGCGTCGGGCGATCCGAGCTTGTCGTCGCTTAATCAGTGTCGGCGCGATTCCCTCAGGGATCGCCATGGCGACGATCATCAGGACCACGCCGTAAAACAGCGACTGGTACGCGTCGGTCATTCGAAGTACTTCGGGAATGATGGTCAGCACCACTGATGCCGCGAGGACGCCCCAAAAGGAGCCGCCGCCTCCGAGGAGCACCATCCCGAGAATCGGCGCCACGTAATAAAAGTTGATCATTGAGGGGTCAACAACCGTGACTCGATAGACGGTGATGGCGCCAATCAACGACGCCATGAACGCGGCGATGGAGAGGTTCAGCACCTTGTGGAAGGTGTTATTTGTCCCATACGAGGCGCTCAGGACCTCGTCTGCCTTGATGGACTTCAACAGACGGCCCCAACGAGACGAAAGGAGGAGATACATCACGCCGAGCGCGAAGATGGCAATGACGAGTGTCGCAAAATAGAACTGTGCTTCGTCAATGATGCTCACCCGCAGCGAGCCCAAATGAATATCGGGCGCTGGCAGATCGATAATGCCGGTGGCGCCCCCGGTGAAAGACTGCCAATCATTCGCGATGAGCGCCACGAACAACATGGTGATAATGGAGACGACCGCGAATGCGCCTCGAGAGCGTCGCATCGCGAGAAGCCCAAAAGGGACGGCTACCAGCGCAGTCAGTGCGCTACCGACGACGAGCGCCACCCAAAAATTGAGGTGCCAATCCTCGGCGACCTTTACGACGGCGTACGCACCAACGCCCCAGAACGTTACCTGGGAGATGGACATATACCCGAGGTATCCGTACACCATGTTGAGGCTTTGGCTGAGCACCGCGTAGGTCAGGACGAGCGTGCCAACGGTGATGAAGTAGTCGTTGGAGCGCGAGAGGAATGGGAAGTAGATCGAGATAGCGAGCAAGAGCGCCACGCCAACGGCGTTCCGCGCGCGCCGGATCGAGCTCTCCGCGTCCAATGGATTGAGACTCTTCATGGCATTCATGACAAGCGCACCGCCTTCGAACCAATACCATTCGGGCGAAAGAGCAGAGCCGCGGTCATGAGAATGAGCGGAGCGGCATCTTGCGCGGACGCTGAGAATCCACCGCCGGCAACCGACATGACCACGCCGATAACCATGGCGACAGTGATGGCTCCGCCGATACTGCCGAAGCCCGCAATGACGACAATGGCGAAGCCGGTAAAGACGAAGCCGACGCCCATCGTCGGAAACACTCCGTAAAACGGGATGATTGCGGCCGCCGCGAGGCCGGTCAGTCCCATCCCGACAGCAAGCGCGGTGATATTGACCTTGGCCGAGGAAATGCCCAGGATTGAGGAAAGCTCACGATTCTGAGGAACACCCCGCACTGCGAGACCAAGCCGAGTTCGTTTGAGAAACAAATGAAGACCTACGAGCGCCACGATGGAAATGCCGAGCGCAATCAACATCAAGACGCTGGTGTCCACCCCTCCAACGTTGATGTTGTCATCAATCAGAGAGTTGTTCGGCGACCGGGGAATGGCTCCAAACAAGAGCGTGAAGCCGTTCTGCAGCACGATCGAAAGCCCGAGGGTCGTGATGAGACCGACCTCCACGGCCCGGGGTGAGCGCTGAAGCCGACGGAACAGTCCGTAATACGAGCCGACACCGACAACGGCCATGACGACTGTCGTCAGGACGAGCGACACCAAATATCCCATGCCGAGTGTCTGGCTGATGAAGAAGGCAATGAAACCGCCCACCATGAAAAACTCGCCCTGGGCGAAGTTCAATATCCCCACTACTCCAAAGATGATGGTCAGCCCCGCGGCGAACAGCGCATACGCGCCGCCCGTCGCGAGGCCGTTGACGATCAATCCCAGCCAGTAACTCAGAGGAAATCCGAGGAGTCCGATCAACACGTCAAGTCCCAGCTCTAGCTATTGGTCGTGCCGACAAAGGACGTCGATGTCCCGAGGTACTTCACGACGGTCAGATTGTCGTGAGCCTGACCCTGTGCATCAAACTGGATCTTTCCGCCAAGGATGGTTGGCCCAAAAGTCAAGGACTTGAGGGCGAGTCGCACACCCGTGGGTGTCAGTGACTTTGCGGCTTTCAGAGCTGCGACGAGTACTTGAGCCCCTTGGTATCCGTCATACGCGGTGCCTTCTTCGGCGGCTTGGCCTCCGTTGGCCAACCACGCCTTCTCGAACGCTTCCGCTTGGGGGTTCTTGACGCCTTGGGTGAACAAGCCGTCGTACCAGCCGTGCAGCTTGTACTGGGTGAGGATCGAATCGGTGCTCGAATCAATCTCCAGGTCACCAAGGAGGGGCGTGCTTGCCAGTCCGTCCTGGCCATACTCACGATAAAAGTTGACCGCACCGGGCAACCAGACCACCCATTCGAATACGGCGTCGGGCTTCTCTGCTTTCACGCGTGCTAGCACCGAGTCGAAGTTGGTGTCGCTCAGATTGATGGCGTCGTTAGAAAGGAGCTTGATTCCCGCAGCCTTCGCCGCAGCGACCACGTCGCCTGCCCCGTCGAGACCGAATGCGGTGTCGTCGGAGATAAGGGCGATTGAGCGAATCTTGGTGTCGGCCTTGATGTAGTTGAACAGCGCCTGGATGCTGAGGTCATTGCTTGCGGCCCAGCGAAACACCCATGGATTGTTTCCCGTCGTGATGTCATCGTCACCTGCGGTGTCCACAAGCAGCGGAACCTTGTCGCGCTTCACGATGGGTTCGATGGCTTCGGTGGAGACGCTGCAGAACGCTCCGAGCAACGCGACGGGCTTCGGCTTCAGTGCGAGCAGCTGCTCAGCACTCGTCACACCATCGACCGAGGTGCATGAGTTGTCCTGCCCAACGAGATTAATCTTGTGGCCGTCAATGCCCCCCGCCGCGTTCGTTTGATTGATAACAATCTGGGCACCTTTCAGCGCAGCGACTGCAAGTCCCCCCGTAGCCGCCGAGAGCGGCAGCGAAAACCCGACGTTAATTTCGCTCGATGATGCGTTCGCGGGCGCAGAACCGGTCGCCGCGACAACGCCTGCCGCTGCCAAACTGCAAACAGTCAGCAGAGCAGTGACTCGATAACGAACACTTCTCAGTCGAACTGACTTCTTGGTCGGGGTGGGCTGCATGGATCGTGTACTCCCTTTCGTGGACGTATTCCTCGCCAATCGACCCAAGTAGCTCTCGGTCATCGCGGCTAGGTTTCGAATAGTAGACCAACTCCATCGGATTAGTCAAGTATATTATTTCCATTCACTTACTAGTTAAACGATAGTAACTCTCGACGATTGGAGTCAACCGATGTCCCACGATTCAACGCAGCTACACCTCTTCGTTTCACTCTCTGAACACGGACACCACGAAGCCGCGTGGCGCCTACCTGAGTCGGATCCCTACTCCGCGCACAGCGCGAAACACTTTCAATACATCGCGCAACTTGCAGAAGCGGCGAAGTTCGATGCTTTTTTCCTTTCAGAAGGCCTTGCGGTCTCTGGTGATGTTCGTCAAGGTCCAACCACCCGTCTGGAACCAACAGTTCTTCTCGCAACGGTTGGTGCCGTTACGGAACGCTTGGGGCTCATCGGCACGTCGTCGACTACGTTCGCCGATCCTTTTACGCTCGCTCGTCGGTTCGCGTCTCTCGATCACCTCACGTCGGGACGCGCGGGATGGAATATCGTCACAACTGCCGACGATCGAGCCGCCGCGAACTTCAACGCCGAACATCTTCCTCCGCACGCCGAGCGATACCGCCGTGCGACAGAATTCGTTGAAGTAGTCCAAGAGCTCTGGGATAGTTGGGACGATGACGCGCTGGTCGTCGATAAAGAGCGCGGCGTGTACGCCGAAGTCGATCGCGTGCACGAGATCAATCACGACGGAGAGTACTTCCGTGTTCGCGGCCCGCTCAACGTGGCTCGGGCGCCCCAAGGCCGACCGGTGCTGATTCAAGCCGGTGCGTCCGAAGACGGCCGAGAGTTCGCCGCTCGATTCGCCGAGGTCATCTTCACGGCCCAGCCGACTCTCGAAGAGGGCTTGGCTTTCGCGAAAGACATGCGAGAGCGCATCACCAACGCCGGACGCGATCCTCGTATCGTCAAAATCATCCCGGGTCTCGCGCCGGTCATCGGATTGAGCGAGAATGAAGCGCGCCAAAAGGAAGATCGCATTCAAAGCCTCATCATCGACAAGTTCGCGCTGGAGCGTCTATCGAGGTGGTTGCACGTAGACACCGAAGGCTGGGACCTTGACGGACCCATACCCAGCAGCGCGCTGCCCACCGAGGACGACGTCAATGGCATGAAGGCACGTTTTTCACTCATCGTCGATTGGGCAGATCGCGACAGCCTCACGGTTCGTGGCCTTCTGCATGAACTCGCCGGGGCACACGGACACCGTACCTTCGTTGGTACTCCCATCCAACTCGCGGACTCGATCGAGGAGTGGTTTAAAGCCGGTGCAGCTGATGGCTTCGTGATCCAGCCCCAGGCGCTACCGACCGAATTTGAGCTCTTCACCGAACACGTGGTACCTGAACTGCAGCGACGCGGACTCTTCCGCACCGAATACGCGGGTGCGACGCTGCGCGACCACCTGGGACTACCTCGACCGAGCACCGTTCGCTAGAGCGTCGTTCCACATTCGTGCGCAGCATGGAGCACACCCACCTTCCCCCGGAGTCTGCTCCATGCTGCGCACTTCACAGTGGCGCACGCCTCACTAAGGCGTGCTCGTGAGCAACTAGAAGAGATTGCTTTCTGGCAGCGGAGTCTCATTGATGAGATAGTCACCGAGCGCTCGCGTCTTATAGAGATCGGGATTGTGCGAAGCAATCGTTCGCGTATTGCGCCAATGTCGATCAAGATTCGCATCACGCTTCGTCGCTGAGCCACCTCCTACGTCAAACAGAAGAGAGCCTGAGCGGAGCACAATCTCATCGACCGCCACTTTTGCCTTCGCGGCGGCCAGCGTCGCTTCGAAGGTTACGTCGGGATCAGATTTCCCATCGATAACGGAGCGGGCTGCAGTATCGAGTGCGCTGGCGGCACTGGAGACAATCGCCTCTACAGCGTAGGCGTTAGTCGCGAGTTGTCCGATGACGTGCTGAAGGAGTGGGTCGCCGCTCGGTGTTTCGCTGCTTGCGTGACTGAACGTGCGCCCACGTTGCTTAATCAGCTGGACCGCGTCGCGCGAGATTGCTTGCGCGATGCCCGCGATGATCGCCGTGAGATACAACTGGGCGAATGTGGTCGAATACGTTCCGAGCTGGTTGCGGGCGTTACGACGAATGATCTCGTCGGGTTGCACCTCGACATCGTCGAAGTATGACGTGCCACTCGCAGTGAGCCGCTGTCCGATCCCATCCCAGTCATCAAGCAAGCGCACGCCTGGGCGGTCCACGGGCACCATGGCGTTAACGATCTCATTTTCATCGGTCACTGCCGTAACCGCCACCCAGTCGGAGTAGAGACTGCCCGTGCTGTAGTACTTCTTCCCGCTGAGGACATAGTGATCGTCCTTCAGTGTCAGACGAGTCTGGAACCGTGAGGTGTTGAGCCCTCCGGTGTTCCCCGTGCCAATCTCAGTTGTTGCGCTGCCAATGATCGTCCCATTTCCCACCTCTCCGAGCCATCGGGCACGACTCACTTCGTCGACGCTAAAGAGCTGGGACTCAACGAAGGTAAAGTGCGCGCGAAGGATGTGGGCAACGTTGGGATCCGCCTCAGCGAGATTGGACACGAGGCGAAGGAGCTCGCGTACCGAACCCTCGGAACCTCCGTATCTTCGAGGCAGCCGAAACGCGCCCAGGCGCGCTTCGCGCACGAGGCCAATTGCGTCGAAGGGTGCCACATTGTCGCGCTCGCGCTCGAAGGCTCCTTCGCGCACCGCTTCAATGAGTCCACGGAAATCTGCACGCTCAGACGATTCTTCGGTGTCAACGACCGGTGCTGTAGATAAAGCCATCGAAGTGCTCCTGCTGCTCTTGGACCTCTCGGTCAACCACGTACTGACTAGTTCGACGATGAATCGAGAT
Organism: uncultured Acidimicrobiaceae bacterium; assembly: GCA_963848345.1. Taxonomy (GTDB): domain Bacteria; phylum Actinomycetota; class Acidimicrobiia; order Acidimicrobiales; family RAAP-2; genus RAAP-2. The sequence goes on from CAWKDF010000004.1 coordinate 248,511, forward strand.
ACTCTACCGCTTTAGTAGGTAATACTAATTAATCCGATAGTGTTAGTAATGATTACGGCCGCCAGCCTGAGGAATCTGGCTGATCTAAGGAGTTACCATGCTTCCCCTCATGTCAGAAATGCTCACCGAACCTCTCGCGACGCGGTCGCAATTGTGAATATTTCCGTCGTCGTAGGGAATCCCAATCCCGCATCCCGAACACTGCAAATTGCAGCGGGCCTTGCCGATCGACTCAGCGCTCGCATTTGCGCAGACCAGATCGAAACGATCGATCTGGCAGAGTTCGCTCAAGACATGTTTTCGTGGCCGAATGTCGCACTAAGCGGAGCGCTCGATCGCGTCGCCTCGAGCGATCTTTTGATTGTGGCAAGTCCGGTGTATAAGGGCACCTACACCGGCTTGCTGAAGGCGTTCTTCGATCGCTATCCAACCGACGGTCTCGCGGGGACTACCGCCATCCCGGTCATGAGTGCTGGCTCACCGCTGCATGGCCTCGCGGCGGAAGTCGGACTTCGACCCCTCCTCGTCGAGCTGGGCGCCTCGGTTCCGACACGAAGTCTGGTCTTCCTTATGGCGCAGTTTGACGATCTCAATGCCATCCTCGATGATTGGGTATCACGCAATGTCGTCGCCCATGCGAGTCTCTTTGGCGCACTCCCCCCAGCTTCGGAGCCTTCATGACCATGCGCCAGACGCCCGCCATTCTCGCCGAGGACAAGCCACTGGACGAGGCGTCACTGCGAGAGACGCTGGGGCACTTTTGCTCGGGCGTCACGGTACTCTCTTCGAACCACAACGGAGATCCGGTCGGAATGACGTGCCAGTCGTTCTTCAGCGTCTCGCTCGATCCGCCCATGGTCGCATTTTGCGTAGGCACGAGTTCAAAGACGTTTCCGTTGATCCGCGAAACCGGCTCGTGCGTCGTCAACATCCTCTCTGAGACACAAGACGAGCTCAGCACGAACTTCGCGCGATCAGGTATTGACAAATTTGCCGATGTGAAATGGGAATCGAGCAAGAGTCGTCGGCACCCCAAATTGGGGGACGCACTCGCCTGGATCGAATGCGATATTCACGAAGTCATGAACGCGGGCGACCATTTTCTCGTCCTCGCAAATGTCGTTGGTTTTGAGCGAGAGCCGGAGAAGCGTCCACTTCTCTACTTTCGAAGCTCGTACGCGCGCCTTCACAGCGGAGCGCCGAGTTAAGAGACAATTGAGTACGCCCTGCTGATGCCGACCACGGTGTTCGGCTCAGCATCAGCAGGGCGATTGACTTCATCGAACGCTGGTTGGGTCACCGTTCGATGTGCTGGGGGGAAGGTCAGGCCATCGTGATTTGGCTTGTCGTAATCGACTCGCGTCCAGCCCGTCCCAAGAAAAGCCCGCCGAATCCGGCAAGGAGCACCCCAGGACCAGCCGAGTAGCCCATCCAGTGGGCGAGTGTCATCGAGGGCGTCGCGGCGTGAAAGTACGTGCCCACCAGTACAGGCCACACGACCGGTACCACGGCGAGCCACGCTCCGCAGAGGAACAGGACGAAGCCTGCCGTCGCGAGTGATCCCGCAGACTGCATTCCCATTGGTCGACGCGCGCACACCATCGCGACGATGCAGGCAACCACGCCCACCGCGCCGGGCACCGCGGCGCCGAGCGCGTGCACTTGATTCCAGGTCCACGACGAGGAGCCATCGGCCGAGAATCCAAAGACCGGGCCGACAAAGGGAACGATCCCCGCCCACGCCGACAGGAGAAGCGCCACAAATCCTCCGAGGATCAAACCGACTGACGCCCCGGGAACAGAGATATCCGTCCGCTGAATCCGAGCGGAGTAGCTCCCCTCGCCTGAAGTAACGGTTCCTTTCGGCGCGACAGTTTCATTCGCCGGCGTCGTCGGCCGACTTCCCATCGTGTCGACTTGCGTCCCGGTGGCTTCTTCAACCACGGTGTCTGATGAGTGATGTCTTAAGGCCATACAACCTCCTTTGTCACCATCAATTTTATTTTCGAAAAGTCCCAATTTTTCCTGTGAACGCTGAAGTGAAGCGCACACTCTGCTCAGATAAATGCACGTGATCAATCGCGCTCGCGATGCTTTCGATCAGGTTCCACCCCACGGCATGCAAATCGGCATGCATTTCGCCACGCAGATATGTGTGACGACGGCCCGCTGTTCGTTAGACCGTTTCGGGCGAGGGGCCCGCGAGCGGCGTGGTGTCGCGCACGATCTCTTCGATGCGCGTCAGCGTGCTCTTCGACAGCGTGACATCGGCCGCCGCGAGTGCTTCGTCAACGTGGTCCGGATTACGCGTGCCGACAATCGCCACGTGCACACCAAGAGTCGCGAGCGTCCACGCAACGGCCAGTTGGCCAATCGTGATGCCGAGTTCGCGCTGGGCGAAGTCCGCAAGCTCGCCAACTCGTTCGAGATTGTGGCGATTCACCTCACCCTCGAAGTCGGCGCTCTTCGAACGCCAGTCGCCAGGCGCGAACGCAGTGTCGAGACGCAGTCCACCGCCGAGCATGCCGTGCGCCAGCGGTCCGTAGACGAGCACGCCGATGTTGTGCGCGATCGGGTAGGGAAGGATCTCCGCCTCGATGTTTCGGTGCAGGAGATGATACGGGGGCTGCAAGGTCTCCACGGACAAGCTCTCAGTGAAGGCATCCATCTGTGCGACGTCACAGTTCGACACGCCGACGTGACGGATCTTGCCAGCGGCAATCAGCTTGGCCAGCGCGTCGGCCGTCTCTTCGAACGGCGCGTTGGGGTCTGGCCAGTGCACCTGGTAGAGGTCGATGTAGTCCGTGTCGAGCGGGCGATGGAACGTGGAGAGATTGCGTCCACCGTCGATGTTGACGTAGCTCTCGATCTGCTCTTCGGGCCCGCGTATCTACGCCTTCTGCAAGATCACCTCGACCTCGATGACCGATTTGCCCACTCGGTCGTTGACACCATCATGGATGGATTACTGGGCAAGACCAACCGCTAGGAAAACACCACCGTTCGGTCACCGGTGAGGACTACTCGATCCTCGCTCTGCAATCGAACGGCTCTCGACAGCACGGACCGCTCAATGTCTCGTCCGAGCGCCACCAGATCCTCGGCCGACTGGGCGTGGGTGACACGGATCACACTCTGTTCGATGATGGGACCTTCGTCGAGATCCGCCGTCACGTAATGAGCCGTCGCGCCAATCAGCTTGACCCCGCGTTCGTACGCCTGGTGATAAGGTCTCGCCCCTTTGAAGCTCGGCAAGAACGAGTGATGAATATTGATGATGCTGCCGGGCATCGCTTCAAAGAAATCGGGCGACAGCACCTGCATGTATCGGGCGAGCACGATGAAGTCGACGTGGTGCTCATGAACCAGTTCCCTCAGCAGAGACTCTGCGCCACTTTTGGTCTCCGGTGAGACGGGGATGTGCCGAAACGCAATCCCATACCGCGCGGCGATCGGAGCACAGTCGGGGTGATTCGAGACGATCAACGGAATGTCAATAGCGAGCTCTCCAAGATTCCATCGATACAGCAGATCAACCAGACAGTGGTCCAGCTTTGACACCATCACCAAGGCCCGTCGACGCTCGGAGGCCAGACGGACGCCGAGCAGGGGTTTAAAGCGCTCAAGTTGCTCGCACAAGGTGTCGCGCACCTCTTCAACGCTTCGCGGGCTGTCAAAACCGATCCTCATGCAGAACTGGCCCGTGGGCGGATCCGAGAACTGATCACTCTCGACGATGTTGCCGCCGAGATGGACGATCCCTTGAGCCGCAGCGAGCACGATGCCCGCAGTATCGGGACAACGGAGAGTGAGAATGTAGCGCTCCATCGAACAACCCTAGATTCGCGCGCCGGGTTCGAGAGAAACGCTCGGCCGTTCCGCGTCCGACGAGGCGGCGCCGGTCCACAGCGTCGCGCCCTGCCATCCTCGTAGGGAGTTCACGACGGCGAGTTCGTCGGCACGATGAAGATCCTCGGGTCGCAGGACCTTCTCCGTCAGGACTCCTTCGCCGATCAGCCGGGCGCGCCTGATGCCGGGCAGGCAACCGGACGAGAGGGGTGGCGTGAACCAAGACTCGCCCTCCCGTGCGGCAAGGTTGGCAATCGTCGTTTCCGTGCACTCCCCTCGCTCATTGATCAGCACGACGTCGTCCGAGTTCGGGACTTTGCGTCGCCGCACGTCATAGACCCCGCGCCTAGTGGTCTTGTGAAAGAGCATGACCCATTCGCTGCACACCGGATCGTCGTCAATCGTTAGGCGGACCGGAGTCGCACGCGGAGTGGGCGCCTCACTGCACTGCAGTTCAATCTCGCCGTTCCTCGAGAGCAGCAGTCGAACCCGCGACCGATCTCCACCGGTCGAGAGTCGAGAGATCAATCGCTGTTCGAGTTCGTCCGGGTATTTGAAACCGAAGAACAGTGCAGACGACCGCATTCGTTCAAGATGCGCGCGGAGCGTCTCGACGTCAGCGTCGCTGCCATAGCCAAATGTTTCGAGCAACCGAAATGGAGGGGTCGGAACAACATCGAGCATCTCCGCCTTGAGGATCATCTCTTGGTATTCGATCTCGGGAACCGAATCGGCCACCACGCCACCGCCGCTGCCGTAGAACGAAGCATTCCCCTCGATGACCGCGGTTCGAATCGCCACGCTGAAGCGAGCGCGCGGCTTTTGGTTCACAGGCTCAAGGAGACCGACTGCCCCGCAGTAGACCCCTCGCTCGCGTTCTTCCAGTCGCTCAATGATCTCCATCGCGCTCTGCTTTGGTGCCCCGGTCACTGATCCGCACGGAAACATTGCGCGAAAGATGTCAACGAGGGTCACGTCGCCCCGGGTACGACACTGAATCTCTGATACCAGTTGCCACACGTTGGGGTACGCCTCCAACGTGCGAAGCTTGGTTGCAACCACGGTGCCAACCTCGGCCACCTTACCCATGTCATTGCGGATGAGGTCGACGATCATGATGTTCTCTGCCGATTCCTTCGCGGAGTTCGCGAGCGCCGCGGCTCGCGCCTGGTCTTCGAGTTGATATCTCCCGCGCCGAGCCGTGCCCTTCATGGGTCGGCTACGCAGCAACGTCCCGTCCCATTCGACGAAGAGCTCCGGCGACGCGCTGACAATGGCAACCTCGTCGAATCTGATCAGCGAGCCGTACGCGGGCTGCTGCGCGAGCAAGAGCTCGCGATACAACGTTTCCGCGTCGGCGGCCCCGCTCCGTAGGAATGTGTTTGTGAAGTTCACTTGGTACACCGTGCCAACGTCGATCTCGTTGAGAATGAGTCGAACCTTCTTCACGTAGTCCTCTTCGTCGACGTGCGGCGTCCACGGCGTGCGCGAGTGTTCGCGGCGATACCGAGGGAGTGTGAGGGGCTTCGCCGTAGAGCTACGAAAGACACCAAACCAGACAAAGGGAACCCTGTCAGAAAGATCATGGTCGCGCGCGCGCACCTGCAGCCCACGGTCAAAGGCTGGCGCCGCTTCATAAGACACGTAGCCCGCCACCCATCGTCCATCCCGTGCAGCAGCTTCCGCTTCGTTGAGTGCGCCTTCGACGCTATCGATGGCGTCGGCTCGAATCTCTTCCACAAAGCCGTGCAGCGTCGTCGTGGTGAAGTCTCGCATGTTGTCAAATCGAACCGTCGGGATGGACGTCGTCGTCACGACCGCACACCTAGGAGCGCGTAGCGCGTCATGCGCGCGGTGTCAACGTGAGTCACTGGATCCTTCATGATTGATACCAATGATGGCGCACCCTGGTGGAGGTGAGACGAGCGCCCGCGACGGTGGAACGACAAGCGCTCGATGCGCAGGGTCCACATTGTGGAATGTCAAACGTTACTGCGTCAAAAGTTGACGCCAATGTGAAAGTCGCCTAGACCTGAGCCACACTTCATGGCGTCGCCAGCGCGTTCGTGATCAGTCACAGGAGGCTTATGAAAAGGGCTCAGTACGACTTTGTCATCGTTGGCGGCGGCTCCGCGGGGAGCGCCCTCGCCAACCGTCTGAGCAGCGAGGCGTCCAACCAAGTCCTGGTCCTCGAAGCTGGAAGGTCCGACTACAAGTGGGACGTGTTTGTCCACATGCCTGCCGCCCTCACCATCCCCATCGGCAATCGGTTCTACGACTGGAAGTACGAGTCCGAACCCGAACCCTACATGAATGGTCGACGTATCTATCACGCACGCGGGAAGCTGCTCGGAGGCTCGAGCAGCATCAATGGCATGATCTTTCAGCGGGGAAATCCGCTCGACTACGAGCGCTGGGCAAGCGACGCGGGCATGAGCGAGTGGGACTATCGCCACTGCCTCCCCTACTTCAAACGGATGGAGAACTGCCTCGCCGGTAGCGATGAGTATCGCGGCACGAATGGCCCACTCATCCTCGAACGCGGACCGACTACCAATCCACTCTTTGGCGCGTTCTTTCAAGCAGTGCAAGAGGCCGGCTATCCACTCACCAAGGACGTCAACGGCTACCGACAAGAAGGGTTCGCACCCTTTGACCGGAACGTCTTTCGGGGCCGACGGCTCGGGGCCGCGCGCGCATACCTGCACCCCGCAATGCGTCGGGCGAACCTTGAGGTTCAGTGCCACGCGTTTGCGACGAAGATCCTCTTCGAAAAGAACCGCGCCGTCGGCGTGGAGTTCAAGGAGCACGGCCAACGTCGTGAGGTGCGCGCGGGCGAGGTCATCCTCTGCGGAGGCGCCTTCAACTCCCCACAGCTCCTCCAGCTTTCCGGTGTCGGCAACGCGGATGAGCTCTCCGCTCTCGGCATCGAGGTCATCCAGCACCTGCCGGGCGTCGGAGAGAATCTTCAGGACCACCTCGAGGTGTACATCCAGCACTCCTGCACGCAGCCCGTCTCGCTCGCACCGTCGCTCAAGATGCGCAACCGTCCCTTGATCGGCGCCGAGTGGCTCTTTTTGCGCAAAGGTCCGGGTGCGACGAATCACTTCGAAGGCGGCGGCTTTGCGCGTAGCAACGACGAAGTCGCCTATCCGAATCTCATGTTCCACTTCTTGCCGATCGCCATTCGCTACGACGGGTCGTCGCCCGCGAGCGGCCACGGGTACCAGGTGCACATTGGACCGATGTACTCGGACGCTCGAGGGTCGGTGAAGCTCAAGTCGGCCAACGCGTTCATACGTCCCGCCATCAGCTTCAACTACCTTTCGACCGAACAGGACAGACGCGAATGGATCGAGGCCATCCATGTCGCACGCAGCATTCTCGGCCAACCCGCGTTCGCCCCCTACAGCGGCGGGGAGCTGTCGCCGGGCGCCAGCGTATCGAGTGACCAGGAGATCCTTGACTGGGTGGCGCGCGACGCCGAGACGGCCTTGCATCCATCGTGCACCTGCAAGATGGGAACCGACGACGCCTCCGTGATTGACCCGACCAGCATGCGCGTGCACGGCCTCGAAGGTTTGCGCGTCGTGGACGCCTCGGTGTTCCCCTACGTCACCAACGCCAATATCTTTGCGCCGGTCATGATGGTCGCCGAGAAGTCGGCGGACCTCATACTTGGGAACACCCCACTCGCCCCCTCGACCGTCGACTTCTACCGCCATGGCATCGATCGGAGTCCGCTCGAGCCCACGACGCCCGACTAGGAACGCCTAGCGCCTCACGATCTTCGCGAGCGGATCGCCTCCGAGATAGCGGGCACGATGACGCTGAGGTCACCCACGATCGCGAAGTCGGCGCGCGCCAAAAATGGGGCCTCGGCGTCGGTGTTGATGGCGACGACGTGCTTGGCACTACGGCACCCCGCAAGATGCTGCGTCGCCCCGCTGATGCCACAAGCGAGGTAGAGCTCGGGGAGATCTTCGTTCCCGTTTGGCCGACCTGCTGGGCGTGAGGGCGCCAACCGGCACTCGTGACGACCCTCGACACCCCGACAGCCGCGCCGAGCAGGCCCGCCAGCTCGTCGAGGGCGGCAAAGCCCTCCTCGCCGCCCACCCCGCGTCCGCCCCCCACGACGACGCGGGCGTCAGCGAGCGCAACTCCCCGCCCCGCGCAATCCATTCCCCCACGACCACTCGCCGATCAAGATCGTTCGCCTCGGCGCGTTCGTCATGAAACATGGTTGGCGCCTCCGCCTCCGCCTGCGCAGCGAGCACCCGTCGGAGGCCACCGTGAGGAGAGCGGGCACCCCGCGCAACACCGCGTCCTCAAGGAGACTGCCGCCCCAGCGCTGTCGACTCAGCTGCATGACGCCGTCGTCGAGCCACGAGGAGAGAGGCAGTTTGCCGCCATCGCGAGACCAGTGGCTGCGCCGATGCTTGCCATGATCTCCTGACCACGTTCGTGCGCCGCCACGACGGCGTCCGCGCCAAGGGTCTCGGCGAGCTCATGCACGGCGCGCGACCAGCCTCCGGGCGAATAGGCGTCAAGGCCGTCAATTGACACCTCGTATGCGTCGATGACG
>CAWKDF010000005.1:0-1293846 GCA_963848345.1 uncultured Acidimicrobiaceae bacterium
ATCATTCTTGATTCATTAGATTCAGAGAGGCCCATATTCATAGGGTTTTGCGTTCAGTGCGTTCAGTGCGTTCCGTGGCTATCGGGAAATGTTAGGGATGAGATTAGGGATGTTCCCACCCGATCCTGGCGTCCGCGATTCAACAACGGCCAGCGCGGCAGGGGATCATTCCTCCGCCGCAGTAAGAAATCGCCCGGCGTAACATCACGCTCGATGAGCTTCGAGCGATGCGTTCCCGATCCCCGAGATTGTGTGGATCAATCTTCCCATCAAGGAGGTGCTCGCTAATATCTAATTCGAACGAGTGTCTCATTCGACCTGACGGGTTCCGCTCAAATGTTCTGCTCCGCGCCCACTTAAGCGAGCTTTATCGGTGCGGTCACTTTGAGATGAACTCCGTGAGTCTTGTGCCACGCGACGAACACTCGTCCAATTCCGTACCAAGTGGCGCTAAAAACGCTGAGTAGAAACCAACGGGCCAATTTGTTTCATACGAGCAAGCAATCGCCATCCCCATACAGTCAGGAGCGTAATAACGACGGATCCGAGCATTGCCCGCTCCGTGCGGTCGGTGAAGCACCGGGCGGCCGCGGGCGGTCCGATCATCAGCGTGAAGATCAAGAGGGCCCCGACCACGGGCACCGTCATGGTCGTGGCGCATGCGAGCACACGAGAAACGCCATCTCGACCCGGTGCGGCCGGAACCCCCGCGCCGCGGCGATCTCGGGGACGAGCGACGTGAGCATGAGTCGTCGGTATAGGACGGCCACCGCGACGAACGAGACCAGGCCCAGAAGCGCACGGGGAGGATCTTGACTCGAGCTGACGCCGAGGATCTCGCCGAAGAGGAGCGAGAAGATCTCGGGCTCGTACTGGGTGCTCTGGCTCAGGAACGCCGCCCCGAGGGCCAGCATCATGACCAGCGCCAGCGCGGTGGCGACGTCGGCCTTCCCCGTCGGCTGAGCGACCCGATCCCGAGCGCGGCCAGCAACGAGAAGACGCCGAGCCCAACGAGCGGGTTGAGTCCGATCAGATTGGCGCCCGCGGCCCCGGCGAAGGCGCCGTTGGGGATGGCGTGGGCGGGAAACGCCGAGCCCGGAGCACGACGAAGAAGCCGACCACCCCGGCGACAACGGCGACGATCGTGCCCACTTCCCAGGCGTTCACCATGAAGCCGGAGAACATCAGGACACTCCACCCGCGTGCGCTGTGCGCTGCGCGCTGAAGCACCGCTGGGCACGTGGCTGCTCCGCGACGCCCACGCGAATCCGGCGCACGCGCAACGGCAAGCCCCGAGACCAGGTAGACCAAGAAAGATGAGCGCACGATGAAGAAGCTCACCGGAAGGCCCTGGCTGGACGGCATCCAGTAGTAGCTGTCGTAGGCGAGGAGGATGCCCAGCCACGTGGTCGCGACCCCGAGGACGCGGCCACGACCATGGCGCCGCGAAGGCTGTCGGAGTGCAGGCGGAGCGCCGTGGCCGGGGCCCGATCAGCAGCGCCGTGGAGAGGATGGACCCGATGGCGATGGACGGAGAGGCCGACGGAGACAGCCAGGGCGAGCATGAACATCAGTCCCACGACGCTCGGTCGGATCCCGGGCCGCCGCCAGTTCGGCGCTGACCGAGCTCAGCAGCAGTGGTCGGTAGATCAGGGCGATCAGGCCAAGCGTAGCGGCGCTCAAGACGACGACACGGGAACCGTCGATGGGTCGATCGGTGAAGATCGAGCCGAAGAGGATCTGCTGGGTGGCCCCGGTCGTGGCGCTCTGCGTGGTGTCGAGGTAGAGGAACAGTGCGGCCAGACCGGTGGCGGCGCCCAGCACGATGCCCGTCGCCAGGTCCCGGCTTCGCACTCTCTGCACGCCGATGGCGTCCATTGCTCCGGCGCCGAACACGCCGCCGCCGATGAACCCGAGCAGCGGGCTGATGCCGAAGAAGAACGCGCCCGATCCCCCGGTGGTGGCGACGTCGGTCAGCGCATGACCGGCGAAGGACTGGCTGCGAATGACGGTGAAGATGCCGACGATGGCCGAGACGAGGCCGCCACGGCGCCGATGCACCAGCGCCGTGTGGACGGGGCCGCTGGAGAAGAAACCCGGCTCGAAGAGAGAGTGCACGCGAGTCAGACGACGGTGAGGGTCGGGTGGTCGGGGATGTCGTCGGTCTCGGCGCCGGGTTCGGCGACGACCAGCACCCGGCCGTGGAGCTTCAGCACGTCCACGTGGTGGCCGTAGAGTTTGCTCAGCACCTCGGACCGCACGACCTCGTCGGTCGTGCCGCTGGCCGCCCGGCCGTCGGTGACGTACACGATGCGGTCCATGACCGGCAGGAGGGCGTTCATCTCGTGGGCCGAGAGCAGGATCGCGACCCGATGGTCGCAGGCGACCCGATGCAGCAGCGCCACGATCTCCTGGACGCTCCTCGGGTCGAGATTGGCCAGCGGTTCGTCGAGGAGCAGCAGCTTCGGGCGGCTGATCAGCGCGTGTGCGATCAGTACCCGCTGTTGCTCTCCTCCCGAGAGGCTGCCGACCCGCGGTCGGCGAATCGCTCGGCGTCGACGGCATCGAGCATCTCCTCGACGAGTTCGCGCTGTGCGCGGTTCGTCGGGCGAAACCGAAGCGATGACCCGTCGAGACCGAGGGCCACGAGGTCCCGCGCCCGCATCGGGATGTCGGGATCGAGGACGACCTTCTGGGGCACGTAGCCCAGATGATCGGCTCCGCGGGAGCAGCGGCGCCCCAGCACTCGACACGGCCCGAGTCCGGGCGCTGCAGCCCAAGAATCGACCCGCAGGAGCGTCGTCTTGCCGACGCCGTTCGAGCCGATGAGTCCCGTGAACTCACCGCGTCGAATCTCGAAGGAGACCTCGTCGAGGATCTTGCGGCCCGAGAACGAGACACTCGATCGTCGTCGACCTCTCCAGGACGGGTGGCGTCGCTCACAGGTGCTCCGTCGATCGGCCGTGTGCGACGGCGCCCTGGATCGCGGCGACCTCGGCGAGCATCCAGGACTGGTAGTCGTAGCCCGGCGTCGGCATGGTCTCGTAGACGCCGACGACCGGAACGCCGGCCGATTGGCGCTGTCTGGCGGATCGAGGTGGTGAGCGAGTCGACCACCTGCTGGTTGTAGCAGAACACCTTGACCTGGTGCTTGGTGAAGAACCCATCCTCCAGCGTGATGTCCTCCGGCGCGGGGTCGACGCCGTTCATGATGTCGGCCTGGAAGCACGAACGGCGTGAGGTTCTTCGCGCCCATCGCCTGCAGCAGGTAGTCGGCGACGGGCTCGGTCGTCGCCACCGGCGTGCCGGCGTACTTGGCCTTGAACGCCGCGATGGCGTTGAACCATGGCTGCAGCGATGCATCGAAGGCTTGCAGGTTCGCCTCGAAGTACGCCTGGTGGCTCGGATCCAGCGAGACGAGGTCCGCGGCCATGACCTTGGCCACCGCCGGCATCGTCTTCGGGTTGTACCAAAGATGGGGATTCGGCGTGCTGTCGGGAAGCCCGAGCACGTGCTGGACGACGATCACCTTGCGTTGGAGTTCGGCGAAGCGGACTCGATCTTGTTCATGAACGCCGTCGTAGCCGACGCCGTTCTGGACGATGAGCTCGGGCATGGCTGACCTCCTCGGCGACGCTCGGGCTCGCCTCGAAGGTGTGTGGATCGGTGTTCGGGATTGTTGAGGATCGACGAGACGCGCACGTACCGGCCGCCGATCTGGCTGAGCACGTTGGCGTACTCGTTCTCGGCACCGATCGCGACGATCCACGCTGGGCTTAGAGGTGGCCGACGCAGCACTTGACGGGTAGTTGACCAGAAGCAATGTGGAGAGTACAAGGGCGCTCGAGACTGCGATGCCCCGAACGAGCCCGCAATTGGTGAATCTTCTTTGTTGGTTGAATTGAAAGAACCATGGGCGAAGAATAGACTGAACTGAGTCTCATTACAACTGAGATGGTAAGATGAGATTTCTTAGGAGGGTGGTAGGATTTGGAACTCGAAAGTCCTTCGAATATCCAAACGAGACCCGAGCGCGAGGAGCCGCGAAGTTGCAAGCCTTTCAGTCGGTCGAAGATCTACACGAGTTTGTCGAGGTACTCCTTCGGAGAGTCGATCAGCGTTACACGGTAGGTCGCAGAGCGGTGGTTGAACTTCTGTCCTCATCTGGACGCCCAGTCAGCATTTCGGAGATCGAAGCGAAGATCCCCGAAATTCCAAGGAGTTCTGCCTATCGCCATCTTTCCGATCTTCAGAAGGCGGGGGTGGTCAGACGAATCGCCGCAAACGATGAATTTGCTCGCTTTGAGATGGCAGAGGACTTCCTCCATCACCATCATCATCTCCTCTGTTCATCATGCGGCAGAGTCATCGACGTGACTCCCACTCCAGCGTTTGAGCGGACCGTGGCCAAAATGGTGAATGAACTCACAGATGAGCAGGGCTTTCAGGCCACCTCACACGCGCTGGACGTCATCGGACACTGTGCGGACTGTCAGCGCTGGAGGCCGACCCCGTAGGTGTAAATAACATCATCTTCTGTGGTTTGAGTCATCCATGAGCTGTTCCAAGGGTTCGGGAAGGTTTGAAAGCAGTCCGCTAAGGTCCACGGATTGTGGTCACGTTGACTCAATTGTCGTTGCCTCCGTCAATGGACGAAGTAAGTGCACCGCTCTTGATCGATCCACGAAGGATTCGCTCGGTCGTCGCAATGGCGGCCGTTTGATTCTGTCTCCTTCGCGATCTTCAGCACATCGGAGGGACGGAATTAGGGATTTGAGCGGCACGAATTCGTGAAGAATTTCGAAAGTCCTTGGTACTACTGGTGGGCCGCCTGGGTCTCGATCCCAGCACCTGAGGATTAAAAGGCCACCGAGTTCATTATTCTCTATTCATTAGATTCAGAGAACCCCATATTCATAGGGTTTTGCGTTCAGTGCGTTCAGTGCGTTCCGTGGCTATCGAGAAATGTTAGGGATGAAATTAGGGATTTTCCCACCCGATCCTGGCGTCCGCGATTCAACAACGGGTGCGATATATTACGGTGCTTTTCTAACGCCCCGTATTGGGTACGTTAAATAAGTCAAGTGGCCTATACTTATGTAAGACTCGATGGAGTCGACTCTAGGAAAGGGGCACTTATGAACGGGAGTGACCGCTCAGGCTTTTACGTCCGCCAGTCGGCTGGGTACTCGGCCTTCATTCCGCGTGCCCTGCCACCGATTCCCAGTCTCGATCTTTCCCAGTTGGCGGGCAGTTTGTCGAGGGCTGACCAGGCCCTCGGTCGACTGGATGGAGCCACCCGTAATCTGCCCGACGTCAACCTTTTCCTCGCCATGTACGTCCGCCAGGAGGCCCTCCTAAGTTCTCAGATCGAGGGCACCGACTGTACCCTTGATGACTTGTTGGCCTTTGAGACTCGACGCCAGGACCAGCGAGGTTCCTGAGCTCGACGTCCAAGAGGTCGTGAACTACGTCGCAGCGCTGAACTACGGCATAGCTCGTCTCACTGATCTCCCCATTAGTCGTCGACTCCTCTGCGAGATCCACGCACGACTGCTACAAACGGGACGTGGGTCTGACCGCTCGCCCGGTGAGTTCAGAAGGACCCAGAACTGGATTGGCTCAAAGCTCGCTGCCGGCAGTTCCATCGACACCGCCGCCTTCGTGCCGCCACCACCAAACGAAATGGAAGCCGCTTTCAGTGAACTCGAGCGCTACCTAGACAGCTCACGTGACAATGCTGCGGCGCTCCCGCTCCTGGTGGACTGCGCACTGGCGCACGCTCAGTTCGAGACCATCCATCCCTACCTGGACGGGAACGGGCGCATGGGGCGACTACTCATCACGCTGCTGCTCTGCGAACGCGGAGTGCTCACCGCACCCGTCCTCTACCTCAGCACCTACCTTCGTCGCAGCCGGTCGAAGTACTTCGAGTTACTCATGGAGGTCAGGGATCACGGTACGTGGGAAGCATGGATCGACTTTTTCCTGCGCGGCATCGGTGAGACTGCCGCCGAGGCGGCGCAGACGGCTCAGAAGGTGCACGCGATGCGCGAGACCCACCGGCGCGCCCTTGAGATGAACGGGGGCACGCTCAACGATCTGGCGGTCCTGGATCGACTCTTCAGTCAACCTTTGGTCAACGCCGCGTGGGTCGAAAGGAGTGTTGGTGTGTCTCAGCCCACCGCCAATGCCATCCTTTCGAGGTTCGAGGCGTCGGGCGTCCTTCGGGAGATCACCGGTCAACGCCGCAATCGTGTCTATCGCTACGACGCATATCTAACGCTTTTCGACCAGCCCGTCCTTGAGCCATCGGAGAACGAGACATTGTCTTGACGTTCGCTTAAGTGTTGTTGTGTCAATGGGTGATATTGGTGAACCGCTCACGATCGAACCTCGAAGGATTCACTCGTTCGTCGCAGCGTCGGCCGTTAGATTTTGTCTCCTTCGCGATCTCGAGCAAATCGGAGGGACGGAATTAGGGATTTGAGCCGCACGAATTGGTGAACAATTTTGAAAGTCCTTGGTATTACTGGTGGGCCGCCCGGGTCTCGATCCCGGCACCTTGGGATTAAAAGAGGCATGCGTATGGTCGGATTCGTCCGGTGGTGTCGGATTCATCCGAAAATCAAAGAAAACTTGTCCGGTGGTGTCGGATTCGTCCGGTGGTGTCGGATTGGTCTGTGGGATGAAATGTGGGAAATGTGATCGAATGGTGCAATTGAGAATCACGTTGGCTCACGTTCGAAGCCGCAACGAAACTCTTGAGAGGTCGGCCACTTCGTGAGCGTTCACCAATTTGAAATGCGAACGGGGCTGCTGACATTTCAATTGTCACATTGACTTCAGTGTTGGCACTCCGACAGGAGGACCCATCCTTGGCGAGCCTGACAATTCAAATTGCGATTAAGAACTCGGTTCGACAGCAGTGAACCTTCCTCCATTTGGCCCACCCCGACCTTCTCCGTTTCCAGCCGTGCCCGATGCCTTGAGCCGCCCTGCTCGGGCGAGATACACCCTTTCGCGAGAGTAGAGGTAGAGGGGACTACCTTCGTAAGTGACTTGACGGGACCCATTTACTCGGCGAATCAAACCGACGTCACCGGGACTAATGCCGTCAGCAACATGCGGGGTTCGTGAAGAGAGGAGAGGCACCCACGAGACGGAACATTCACTCGTGCACTCACTGGTCCTTGGGCGGTCCTCGCTAAAGGTGTAGATGGTAATCGCCATCGGAAAGACGTTGGCGTCCTCCCGTGCGGCGAGCACTCTCTGCCCGTCAGGAAGCGTGCCCAATTCCAACGTCGCGACGCCGGGGGCCGGCTCGCCGTTCACTGCGGATACCAACCACCAATATCCGTGCCACGGCGCGACTGGCCGAATCGTTTCGACGTATCCTTCGCCCTCTGGAGCGAAGGGGCTCGACGAGGGATCGAACAAGTAGAGCGGGTGACCACCATACGTGACTTGATTACCGATACCGGATCGGCGCACGATTCCGAGGAGTTTGCGCTTCACACCCTGACCAGCGATTGGCGCTCCGTGAGACGTGAACGCGGGCCAGTCATCGCTCGTGTTGTCGATCAGCATGTCGCGCATGGGCCCCGTGCACGTCAGCGGCACCGTCGAGCTAGCACCGAGGTCGTAACCCTTCGCCAGCGTTGTGCCACATCCGATTGTCTTGCCCGAGTCACCACTGAATTCGTAAAGGGGGAAGCCCTTTAGCTCACCGCTACCCACCACGAGCACAGAGCCGTAGGTGGACGAATGAAGGACAGAGACTTTCGAGACCTGAGTTGGCGTCGACTTCGTTGGAGCGAGCAACGTCGGCAGTACCAACGCGGAAGCCGCGACAATACCCAACACCGTCAGGAGCATTCGTCGCACTCTCGAAGTTGACACTCGTGCTCTGTTCACTCCCGGTCCAACGATCTCTCGCGCCCAACGTTTGGCAGACCTAGGGCGATCGCATCCAAACCTCGACTTCGGCAGTTGACCTCAGGCTTCACGTGACCGACATGGCGGCGATGCGTAATCCAGTTCATCCTCGACCATGACTTAAGCGGCAACTTCGACCCATATCAGTCGCGCCGCTTCCGCTGGAAGCGTCACCGACTTCCCCGACGTCATCACGGTTACGTCATCGTGGTCGGCCAGCGATTTGATCACATCAATCACACTTCCTTCGGATATCTGGTGACCAGCCAACATCAAGAGAAGATCACGCGCGTCGTGTTCTGCGACTTCAGAGATCCGACGAATGGTCGCTCGCGTCCCAGCCGTCAAGCTCGCCATGGCCGTCAGCGTGCCGTAGGGGGCTTCTCGTCCGGGGATCGGATTACCGTGCGGACAGGTCAAAGGTCGATCGAGCGAGGCGTCAATGCGCTCTATCAGAAAGTCCGAGATTGCTGAAGAAAGGCGGTCAGCTTCGTCGTCAGCCGCGGCCCAGTCCAGACCGAGTACGTCCGTCAACCATCGTTCCAAGATTCGGTGATGACGAACCAGGTTCGACGCCGTCTCGAGTCCTACCGCAGTGAACAGGACACTACGGTCCTTCTTGATCTCGATCCAGCCGTCACGCTGAAGGCGCTGTAGCGCCTCGGTGACCGTGGGTGGACTCACCGAGAGCCACGTTGCGAGGCGACCGGGCCGGACAATCTCGCCTTCGGAGGCGATGTAGAAGATTGCCTCCAGATACTTGTCGACTGTCACCGAATTGTTGTTCGACATCTAGACCTCCCCTGCGGCAGTCATCGAACTACCGTTTGGCGATATTGTCGCGCTCGCTTTGTTGGACTTGATGTAACGACGCGGCCCGCCTCGTCCGACGCGCAAGAAGAATGCGACGCTCAGCGTAATGTAAGCGATCCACACGAGGGCCTGTAGCAACGTCGGATGATCGGCGTAGCCCAGCAGAGAATGCAAGACGTCGCCGAAGCTCGACGACTCCGAGACCACTCCCGACGAATTCCAGAGCACGTGTTCGCCAAATGGCAGCCAGTGCAGTTGCTGCATGTTCTCGACAGCGTCGGCGAGTAGTCCGGCAGCAAAGACCATGAGGACGGTGCCAATTATTCGGAAGAACTTTCGCATGTTGAGTTTGGCGCCTAACTTGTAGATGGCATAGGCGACCGCTAACGCCGCAGCCAGACCGAGTCCTGCCCCCAGAAGCACGAGATTCCCATGGACTGGGGTTGAGGCTTGGCGAGAGTTGGCAAAAACAATGGCAAGAGTGAAGACCATCGTTTCGAGTCCCTCGCGTCCAACTGCTTGGAAAGCGAGTAGCCCTAGGCCCCACCGAGTTCCCTTGGAGAGCGCGAGATCGCTGCGACGTTCGAGCTCCTGGGCGAGTCCCTTCGCGTGAAGCTGCATCCAAAAGGTCATGTAGGTCAAGATCGCGGCCGCGAGGATGTACGTCGCCGTCTCGAAGTAGGTCTGCACGTTCGAACCTTCGTACTGCTTGATGAGAAAGAACGCGGCGACGCCACCACCGAGTACGAGCACTAGAGCGGAGGCAACACCCCAAAAGACGTCGCGGAAATGCTCCCGCTTGCCGATTCGTTGCACGTAAGCGAGGAGTATCGCTACAATCATTGAGGCTTCGATGCCTTCTCGAAGGAAGATGACGAAAGTCGGAATCACTTGTGTTCCCGTCTAGAGACTCGCTGCAGAGGTTTTCGGTTAGGCTAACCTAACTACTCCGAAGTGTCAAGGTCTTCTCAACTTCAAAGGACATCTATTGAGAGAGTTTGAAGTCAGCAAGGCCGTGACTCGAGGCGAAGACCAAACCACTACAGAAGACTCACGCGTCATTGCCTCTGAACTCCTCAGCGCGGTGATGTCGCTAATGCCTGACGCGGCGGTTGTCGCAGACCCAGACGGACGGATCGTATCGGCGAACGGACACGCTGAGGAGCTGTTCGGCTATTCGTCGGGCTCGTTGACCGGACTGGGAATCGAGTCGCTCATTCCAGAACGGGTTCGTCAGCGTCACCTCGGCCTGCGCGCCACCTACATGGTGGACCCTCAAGTCAGGTCCATGGGAGCGGGACTGCACCTCACGGGTCGTCGGCGCGATGGAAGTGAGTTTCCAATCGACATTAGTCTCGCGCCAATCACGGACTCCGGAGATCGACTGGTGGTCGCCGCCATCCGAGATGTCAGCGAACAGCGACGGGCGGACGCTATCCAAGTTGAACTCGCGACCATTGTCAATTCCTCTTCTGAGGCAATTTTCTCGACTTCGGTGGATGGACGCATCACGAACTGGAACCCGGCCGCCGAAGAGTTATTCGGTTTCAGTGCAGTTGAAATCCAGGGTGAACATATCGCCGCCCTGGTCCCCGACCACGCTTCGGCCATTCTCGAAGAGCTCCTTGGTGCCGCTTCCGAGGGCCAGCAACGCGAGGCACTCGACACTCGTTGGCGCCGACGCGATGGTGAAGAGGTTGACGTGGCAGTCTCAATTTCGCCGCTTAAGGATTCAGTGGGCAATCTCATCGGATTCTCGTTGATCGTCCGCGATAGCAGCGAGCGCAAGCGAGCCGAGAACGAGTTGCGTCTCCTGCGCGATCACAGCGTGCTCGCCGATGATCGGGAGCGCATCGCCCGGGACCTACACGACCACGTGATCCAACGACTTTTCGCGGCGGGCCTTGGCTTGCAGTCGTCCCTTGCTTGGGTAAGTGAGGCGAAGGCACACGAAAGGATTTCCGAATCAGTCGACATCCTCGACGAGATCATTCGAGAGATTCGTAACACGATTTTCAGCCTTGCGGCGCGTGAACGAAACGATGCCACACTTCGTTCCCAAGTCCTAGAAGCCGTGCAACAGACGGTCACTGCACTGGGCTTTGAGCCATCAGTTGAATTCATTGGGCAGGTGGACGAAGGCATCCCGAGCCACGTCATTCCGCACGCTGTCGCGTGTGTGCGAGAGGCGCTTTCTAATGTGGCCCGGCACGCTCAGGCCAGTAGTGCTCTCGTCCAAATCGAAGTGTCTGAATACGTGCTCGAGGTGACTGTGTCCGACGACGGCATTGGGATTAGTGCGTACACGCGCTCCAGCGGGCTAGGAAACCTCGCTGATCGCGCCAGACTCTTGGGCGGTACATTCGAGATATCGAATATTGCGATTGGCGGGACGCGGGTCGAATGGATCGCGCCCATCGAGCGTTAGCCCGCCGGACCTCCGACGTGAACAATCCGACTCCTTGAGTCCTGCCTCACTAAGCAAGATGTTCAGAGGTGGAGCGCCGACCACGGTCACCTCTAGATGATCCGGCAATACGGTCACCCATTCCACGACGTATGGGTACGCAACGGTATTGAGTAGAAGTCGATCGAGAAACGAACCGGTCCGAGCGGTTTTACGTTGTGAGCGATGTCGGGAGGGATTGGCTGGGCGCGCTCTGGGCTGACGATGACGTCAATGACGGGGTTTGTCCAAGCTACAAAGGGCAACTGCCCTTGTAGCACGACGATGCGGCCCCACGTCCCTCTCTTTAGGCGGTGCGCACTCCGCAGTCCGTCGGGCATTGTGTGCTCGTCCCATTTTGGTGATGTTCGCACCGGTTGGAGCCCGTCGGGGAGTTCGGCTCAATCGCAGAGCGGACAGCCGAGGAGTGTCCCAATTCGCGACTGCCGTCCCTCGACGTCTAGCACCCATGGTCGAATCTGGAAGGGCGGTCGGTGGCGGACGTGCTGACCATGACCGCAGGAGAGTTCCGCAACCCAATCGCCGTCGTCATCGCGGTGGTAGCCAATGATGGCGCGATTCACTTCATCAACGAATCATCTCGAGCGCCATTGCGATACGGGCCAAACGCGAGTACTCGACCTTGCGGCACGCGGAGAGTATCTGATATCTTTCGCGCTGGCCGCAATGCGACAGCTCTTTCGTCACCGACGCCCAACGCAGACTTGAGATGAACTGTCGGAGTTGGGCAAGCGCGAAGGTCGGATCTGTTATCCATCTACAACCTCTCAATTCGGGTCCACGCCAGTAAAGGCAAGCACGGAACGTGTTCTTTCACGGGGCCTCAGCCGTTGAATCAATTGACTGATCGGGGATGGCTGCGCTGCTTCGATGAGTGAGCCTAATGATGAAGGCGACAGCCACCAATGTCCATACGACCACCGCTACCCAGATCATGAATCGACTCAGGGGCCCCATGAAACTGAGGTCGGCGACTTTCCCGAACGAAAGTGTCGCCACGCTGTACATGCCCAATGGGAAGACCATGCTCCACAGAGTCGGTTCGTAGGCGAGCGTCCAGTGGCGCCGGATGTGTCGCCAAAAGCCAAGCACGAGTATGAGCGGAATCCACCAGGTGCCGAACGCCCACAGAGCAAATGTGAATCCCTTGACGAATCCGGCGGTGGCCTGGGAGATGGGCAACGTGTTTGGAAGACTCAGAATGTGGGCACCGGCGAGGACCGTGATTGCCGTCGCTCCCATGAGAATCCAATAGGGAGGCCCGAGAGCGTCGGGCGTCATGGCGACGGTCAACCATCGCACCATGATCAACGCGATGAGCAATAGATAGAGCACCAAACCGACGCTCCACATGCCGACCGCCACGGGGGCCAAGAGCCCGTCCTGTGAGGGCCACACCGGGACGAGCGTGGACGCCGCTATTGAAAGCGACTGCGTAGCGACCACCCAAATAAGCCAACTTCCGTTGACGCCCGCAAGAACCGAATCGCGCTGCCGTGTGAAAAACAGGCTGGTCGGCACGCCGTAGGTCAACACGATCCACACGACCGCAGCACCAGCGGCGAGAAATGCCGTGGCGAGGGGATGGCCCGCAGCCCCCAGTCTGACCCCGAGTACGTCCATTCCCGCAACGATGGTGAAGAAGCCGAACACGCGCTCGGGGGAACGAACGTCGTTGGCGACGCTGGAACCAAAGTAGATGAGTCGAAGGATCAGCGCACCAAGGAGGACAAGGAATCCGGCGCCGGCAAGGACCAATAAGACCCTTGAGAGCCACGAAGGTCCCATAAGGAAAGTCCCCGTGGAGATAATGCCTGTGGCCATTACGAACGCGAAATAGCCGGGATGAAGGTCCTTGATTGCCACGACCATCGGGTTCAGTGGTCTCAACGTTTTCTTGGAGTTACCGGGGCTCACTGCCATCGCCGTTCACTACCTTTCTCGGGAGGTTCCACTACGTTTCTTTTTTACCATGAATATGAGCAATACTAATGAGGTGCCGGGAAAGAGTGCAAAGGTGGCCACGCATCGAGCCCTCGCGAGCGAGAGCCGTCAAGCGTTGCTGGGCGTCCTTCGTCGACGCCGCGGACCGATCGACGCAACCGAGGCGGGTGAGGCTGTCGACCTACATCGCAATACTGCGCGCGTGCATCTGCGCCAACTCGAGTCCAATGGGCTGGTCAAGAGAGTGCTCGAGCGTCGCACCACGCCAGGTCGCCCTCGAGTGCTCTACCAGATTGTTAAATCGCCTTCGTCCGATGAGCAACGTCCGTCCAGCAATGCCGAGTACCGCGATCTCGCTCGCCTGCTCGCGGATCAACTCGCCGAGGACACCGACAAGGCCCTGCGGGCGGGGCAACGCTGGGCAACTGCCCTTGAAGTGGAACCGTTGCCGCGGCGTGCGTTGTCCAGTCGTGAGGCGATCGAAGAAGCTGCTCATCTCCTCGACGGACTGGGCTTCGATCCAGAGCCGAGTCCGGCGTCAGATCCCGACTGCATTCGACTCCATCGGTGCCCTTTCGCGGACGTCGCCAGGGAGAATCGTTCGGTCGTGTGCGCAGTTCATCTGGGAATGCTGAAGGCGACCTTCGATCGACTGGACAGTGCCGTCTCAGTGACCGGTCTCGACTCCTTCGTGACTGACGATCCACTCTTGTGCGTCGTCCGTCTTGCAAACAAGCCTGCCAAGCGTCATAGTTCAGATCGAGTTCGAAAACGACTGGAGAAGCCATGAGGGACGAGAGCAGCAAGAGAATCGATGGTGAGCTCATCACCAGCCTCCTGAAGACGCGACGGCTCGTTCAACCCGAGAGAGTCAGTGTCGATTTGCGCACGGTCACTTATGAGGGTGGTCGCGACGCCGACGTGTTCTATCGCGATCGCTGGTCCCACGACCGCATTGTCAGGTCGACCCATGGGGTGAATTGCACGGGGTCCTGTTCGTGGAAGGTCTACGTTAAGGACGGGATCATCACCTGGGAGACCCAGGAGACCGACTATCCGTCAGTGGGAGCCAATTCACCCGAGTACGAGCCTCGTGGTTGCCCGCGAGGTGCATCATTCTCTTGGTACACGTACTCGCCAACGAGGGTTCGGTTCCCCTACGTCCGAGGTGTGCTCTTAGAGATGTACCGCGAAGCGCGAGGGCGGCTCGGCGACCCCGTGTTGGCGTGGGCCGACTTAATGAGTGATCCCGAGAGACGGAGTCGCTATCAGGCGGCACGCGGCAAGGGCGGTCTCGTCCGGACGAGCTGGGACGAGGCGCTCGAGATGGTCGCGGCGGCTCAGGTGCACACGATCAAGGAGTGGGGGCCGGACCGCATAGCTGGCTTTTCACCGATTCCCGCCATGTCGATGGCCTCCCACGCGGCTGGAGCGCGCTACACGAGTCTGCTCGGTGGCACGATGATCTCCTTTTACGACTGGTACGCAGATTTACCCATCGCTTCTCCCCAGGTCTTTGGCGACCAAACCGACGTTCCCGAGTCGGCGGATTGGTGGAACGCCTCCTACCTCATCATGTGGGGTTCGAACATCCCGGTCACGCGCACCCCCGACGCGCACTTCATGACCGAAGCCCGGTATCGGGGACAGAAAGTGGTGGCTGTCAGTCCCGACTACGCCGTCAACACGAAGTTCGCCGATGAGTGGCTGCCGGCCCACCCCGGTACCGATGGCGCCCTCGCGATGGCTATGGGGCACGTCGTTCTCAAGGAGTTTTTTGTGAATCGCACCGTACCTCGCTTCGAGGACTATGTGAAGCGTTTCACCGACCTTCCCTTCCTCGTGACCCTGCGGCAACGCGAAGGGACAGAGGCCTTCCTTCCGGATCGCTTCCTTACCGAAGCGGACATGGCGCCAGCAGGCGGTGGGGAAGTTGCGGCCGAAGGAGCGGCGTGGAAGACGGTCCTACTCGACCGGACGACTGGAGAAGCGCGGGTGCCCAACGGATCACTCGGCTTTCGGCACACCGCGTCTGGCGAAGGAAAGTGGAACTTGGACCTAGGTGACATTGATCCCATGTTGTCGTTGGTGGGAGAGGGATCTACGGCAGCGGCGGTGGACCTACCCCGATTCGACGTCGGAGGAGAAGGCGGAGGCGAGATCCGTCGGGGGGTCCCTACTCGGATGGTGGCGGGACACCTCGTGACGACCGTGTTCGACCTGCTTCTCGCGCAGTACGGCGTTAGCCGCCCGGGGCTACCTGGGACGTGGCCGTCGGGGTACGACGATCCTGAGACGTACACGCCGGCGTGGCAGGAGGCGATTACTTCGGTGCCCGCGGCGACCGTCGAGCGCATTGCCCGAGAGTTCGCCGACAACGCCGAGAAGTCGGGCGGCCGCTCGATGATCGCGCTCGGGGCCGGCGTGAACCACTGGTTCCACGCGGATGAGGCCTACCGCGCAATCTTGGCGTTGGTGGTATTCACAGGCTGCGAGGGCGTCAACGGCGGTGGATGGGCGCACTACGTTGGTCAGGAAAAGGTCCGGCCCTTCACCGGTTGGGCGCAGCTCGCCTTTGGACTGGACTGGGCGAGACCACCGCGACAGATGGCCGGTACGACCTACTGGTACCTGGCCACCGACCAATGGCGCTACGACGGCTTTGGGGCGGACGAACTTGCCACTCCGCTCGGACGCGGGCTGTTCCAGAACCGTTCATTGACCGACTGCATCGTGCAGGCCACCCGACTCGGGTGGACTCCGTCCTATCCCACGTTCAACCGGAATCCGCTCGAGCTGGCCGAGACCGCGAAGCAAGAGGGCATTGACCCGGGAGCCTTCGTCACCAGGGAGCTTCGAGAGGGACGCCTCAAGTTCTCGTGCACGGATCCCGACGCCCCTGAGAACTGGCCTCGCGTGCTCACCGTGTGGCGGGCGAACCTGCTCGGTTCGTCGGGCAAGGGTAATGAGTATTTCCTCCGCCATCTGCTCGGAGCTGACGCGGCAATCAGGGCCGAGGAGACGCCGCCGGAGATGCGCCCCTCCGAGGTGGCGTGGCGCGAAGAGGCACCGGTCGGAAAGCTCGACCTGCTCGTGTCGCTCGACTTCCGCATGACTAGCACGGGACTGTTCTCGGACATCTTGTTGCCGGCGGCGACCTGGTACGAGAAGTACGACCTCTCCAGTACCGATATGCACCCATTCGTCCACGCGTTCAACGCAGCCATCGCACCGCCGTGGGAGACGCGGTCGGACTATGACACGTTCGTGTCAATGTCCAAGGAGTTCAGTCGTCATGCGGCACGTCACCTAGGGGTTCGCCATGACCTCGTTTCCGTTCCACTCCAACACGACACCCCGGGAGAGACGTCTCAGCCCGGAGGCCGCGTTCTCGACTGGATGAACGGTGACTGCGAGCCGATACCTGGAAAGACGATGCCGACTGTCGTGGTGGTCGAGCGTGACTACGCGGCGGTCGGCGACATGATGACGGCACTCGGACCGAACGTGGAGCGGCTTGGGACGAGCGTCAAGGGCGTCACGCTCAAGCCCGCGGGCGAAGTGGACTACCTGCGGAGGGTGAACGGAGCCGTCCAAGGCGGAGTGGCGGACGGGCGGCCGAGCCTGGCTAAGGCGGAACAGGCGTGCGAGGCGATACTTGCTCTGTCGGGCACGACGAATGGACGTATCGCGACCGCCGGATTCAAGGAGCTCGAGCGCCGCGTGGGCAAGCAGCTTTCCGATCTCGCGAGCGACAATGAGGGAAAGAGGATCACCTTCGCCGACACCCAATCTCGTCCGCAGCAGGTGATCACTTCACACGAATGGTCAGGCAGCGAGCACGGAGGACGCCGCTATTCGCCCTTCACGATCAATGTCGAGCGATTGAAGCCGTGGCACACGCTGACGGGTCGTCAGCACTTCTTCCTGGATCACGACTGGATGACCGAACTCGGTGAGCAGTTGCCGACGTATCGACCCCCGCTCGACATCCGTCATCTCTTTGGCGATCCGCGACTCGGTGAAGACGGGCGCCTCGAGGTCACCGTACGCTACCTGACCCCTCATTCGAAATGGTCGATTCACTCGGAGTACCAAGACAATCTCTTCATGCTCAGTCTTTCACGGGGTGGTCCAGATCTCTGGATGAGCGTTGAGGACGCGGCACGTATTGGCGTCAAGGACAACGATTGGATCGAGTCGTACAACCGTAACGGCGTGGTCGTGGCGCGCGCGATTGTGAGCAACCGCATGCCCGAGGGAACGGTCTACATGTACCACGCGAAGGATCGCACTATTGACGTGCCTTTGAGTGAGGTGAGCGGCAAACGTGGGGGAATACATAACAGTTTGACTCGCCTCTTGATCAAGCCCTCTCATCTCATTGGGGGTTACGCGCAGTTCTCGTACGGCTTCAACTACTACGGACCAACGGGTAACCAAAGGGACGAAATCACGGTCATTCGCCGAAGGAGCCAGGAGGTGGAGTACTAATGCGCGTCATGGCCCAGATGGGAATGGTGATGAACTTGGACAAGTGCATCGGGTGCCACACGTGCTCGGTCACTTGCAAGCAGGCGTGGACCAATCGGACTGGCGTTGAGTACGTATGGTTCAATAACGTCGAAACGCGACCGGGACTTGGGTACCCGCGCACGTACGAGGATCAGGATCACTGGCAGGGGGGCTGGGAGCGCAACCGGCGAGGGCGATTGCGCCTGCGCGCGGGAGGGCGCGCCAAGCGCATGTCGAGGATCTTCTCCAATCCAAATCTCCCGTCGCTTTCTGAGTACTACGAGCCGTGGACGTACGACTACGACACTCTGATAAGCGCGCCGGCGCAGAAGGACATCCCCGTGGCGAGACCGATATCGCAGATCGACGGCCGACCCATGCAGATCAAGTGGTCGGCCAACTGGGATGACGATCTTGGTGGATCTCCGGAACATACCATTGACGACCCGATTCTGAAGAAGATTTCGAAGAAGATTCGCCTGGACTACGAGAGTGCGTTCATGTTCCACCTGCCCCGCATTTGTGAGCACTGCCTGAACCCCTCCTGTGTCGCCAGTTGCCCTTCGGGAGCCATGTACAAGCGCTCGGAGGACGGCATCGTGCTCGTCGATCAAGACCGCTGCCGGGGTTGGCGGATGTGCGTCTCTGGCTGTCCCTATAAGAAGGTGTACTTCAACCACCGCACCGGCAAGGCCGAGAAGTGCACTTTCTGCTATCCGCGCATCGAGGTCGGACAGCCAACGGTGTGCGCCGAGACCTGCGTCGGACGGCTTCGTTATATCGGGTTGTTTCTCTACGACGCCGACGCGGTCTTGGAGGCGGCTTCGGTAGAGGATCCGACTGACCTGCTCGAGGCGCAGCGCTCGATTCTGTTGGACCCCCACGATCCCGCGGTGCTGGCGGCCGCGCGCGCCGCGGGCATTGCTGAGGACTGGCTGGACGCGGCCCGTCGATCACCGGTCTACGACCTCGCCTGTCGGTATCGCATTGCCCTGCCCCTGCACCCCGAGTATCGAACGATGCCGATGGTCTGGTACATCCCGCCGCTGTCGCCGGTGGTGGAGGCACTTCGCGACACGGGATTTGATGGTGAGGACGGCGGGAGCCTTTTCGCCGCCATCGAGGCACTGCGAATCCCCATCGAATACTTGGCAGAACTCTTCACGGCCGGCGACCCGCAACCGGTGAAGGGGGTACTGCGCACGCTGGCCGCCATGCGAGCCCACATGCGTCGAGTCAACCTCGGTGAGCCGGTCGACGCGTCCATCGCTGAGGCGGTGGGCATGTCCGTCGATGAGATCGAGGCGTTGTACCGGCTCCTCGCGATCGCCAAGTATGAAGACCGCTACGTCATCCCCTCGGCTCACGTCGAGATCGCGGGTCAACTCGATGAACTTCCGGGCTGCAGCGTCGACTTCGAATCGTGGTCGCCTCATGAAGGCCAAGGTCTGGGCGGTGGGGAACCGGTGCCGGTGGCGATTCAGACGTTCAACCTGGCGCGACGAAGGGCGCGGGCCGATCGCTTTGAGGATTTGGACGACGATGAGTTGATGGGCGGCGAGTCATGACGTTGCGAACGGCGTTGCGAGCGCGGAGCGTACGACTTGATCCCGATCAGGTGAGGGGTGCCTTCGCCGCAGCGTCGGTACTGCTGCGCTATCCCGACGAGCCCCTCATCGAGAGTCTCGACGTACTCGCGTCACTCAACGAACGTTTTCCGTCCGACTTTCGAAAGCCGTACGAGGCGATGTGTCGGTATCTCTCGGAGAATTCGTTGCTGGAGTCACAGGCGCGGTACGTCGCGACCTTCGACCTCAAGCGGCGGTGTTGCTTGTACTTGAGCTACTACTTGAATGGCGACACCCGACGCCGAGGAATGGCCTTGTGGAGATTTCAAGACGTATATCGTCGTGCTGGTCAACGCGTGGTCCCCGGCGAATTACCCGACTATCTCCCCGCGTTGTTGGAGTTTGCCGCCTCCGGCGGAGAGCAATCCGCCATCAACTTGATGAACGAGCATCGGGCCGGCATCTTGGTGTTGCTCGAAGCGCTCGAAGAACTGTCATCTCCCTACTCGGGGATCATCCGGGCGATCGATTCGCTGCTCGCGCCGCGCGGCGATCGAGTGGTCTCGGAGGCCGAACGGCTGGTCTATGAGGGTCCGCCCTTGGAGCTCGTGGGGATCGATGACGTCGAGAACTTCGAACCCTACGGAACGCAAAGCTCGTGTGAGGCTTGCGATACGAGCGAGATGTTCGGTGCAATAAAATTCAAAGTTGAGAATCCGGAGCGACGGTGAAGATTTTTCTGTGGATCATATTTCCCTATATCTGTCTGACGTCGTTTGTCTTGGGCCACGTCTGGCGTTATAAGTACGACAAATTCGGTTGGACCAGTCGATCGTCCGAACTCTACGAGAAGAGGATTCTCTCGTGGGGATCTCCGCTCTTTCACTTCGGAATTCTCGGCGTGTTCGCCGGCCACGTGGTGGGTCTGCTCGTGCCCGAGAGTTGGACGAACGACGTTGGTATCTCCGAGCATACGTATCATCTCGTGGCCGTCATCATGGGCACCGCCGCGGGAATCGCCACCGTGACCGGATTGGTCTTACTGATCTATCGTCGACGGACAACCCCATCAGTGTTACGGGTCACCACCGTGACGGACAAGATCATGTATCCCTTGTTGGGCATCGTCATCGCCTTGGGGCTGGTGAACACCATCGGTGTCAATTTATTCGGCTTGGGAGGGTATTCTGGCGGCTACAACTATCGGGACTCAGTGGCGGTGTGGTTCCGCGATGTCCTGACCTTTCATCCGAGTGCTGCCCCGATGATCGGTGCACCGTGGAGCTTCGAGTTGCACGCGCTCTTCGCGATGTTGCTGCTGGGCGCCTGGCCCTACACGCGATTGGTTCACGTGCTTGCTGCGCCCGTGGGCTACGCGTACCGTCCCTACATCGTGTACCGAAGTCGCGAAGCGCAGGGCGCCTCGCGGGCGCCTCGTCGGGGCTGGGAAAGAGTCGATCCGCACGTCGGCGTTAAGCGCGGGCGCTCCTGAACTACTGCGGGACCGCAACCGATGGTTCGCGCCATGAGGGGTCGCGGATCGGAATGGACTCTTTACCTCGGGGCTTACTATGCCGCAACGAGGTTCGCGTAGTTTGACAAATGACCGGGAGACGACCTGTCTTGCTTCGAAGAATTGGTCACCTCTCGCTTGTGATTGATTGATGAGGATTGTCTAACCGCGAATGTCTGTGCCGTGCGCTGACCCTGACCACTGCCGGAGCGACGTAGGAGATGGTACCGGCGGAGTTCAAATGAAGCCATGAAGGGTCGTCGCAGCGGTGAATAGTCCGACGAGAATAACAATGTTGGTCACCGCGTACGTAATCACGCGCCGGGTGCCGCGCATGCGCAACTCCGGTGGCAGTGCTCGACGTTCAAGGGCGAGGAGGAAACCGAGAACAATCGGCAAAAGACACGCATTCATCACTTCGACGTCGACCGACAGATTAACGAGGTTGGGAACCACGAGGACGAGGAACGCACCCGCCAAAGTTCCTCCAACGGCCAGCCCGTAAAAGCCCGCGGCCCGGACGGGTGAATCATTCAAGCTGTGACGCCATCCGAGCACCTCCGAGATTCCCCAAGCTCCCGCGAGGGTCACGACAAGTGCCGCGACGACCGATGCCCCAATCATGCCGAGGCCGAAAAAGATGACAGCATCGCGATGGCCAAGGAACGGCGTCAGAGAGTTCGCGATGTCGCCGATGCTGTTCAAGGCGAGTCCCCGGTGCGTTATGCCCAACGTGGCCGCCGACGCGACGACGACGGCGACCATGACGACTTGAGTTACGACCGCGCCGATGGCTGTGTCCACCCGAGCCGACCGAAGGGCCGAGCGGAGATTGAGTCCGCGTCGGCCTTTGTCGATGACCGCCTCTTGTTGGTAGAAGATCATCCACGGCATTATCACGGCACCGACGTTGGCCGCGAGCAGGGTCATGAAGACGCTATTGGTGTGAATGGGGTGGCTGAAATCGTGCAGGATCATGCTGACGTGCGGATGCGCGAGCAACGCCGCTGGTATGAAGATCAGCTCCAGCGCTCCTATTGCGATACCCACGTGTTCGACACGGCGATAGCGACCGAGGAGCAGGAGCGTTATCAGCGCCAGAGCTGCTGCACTGATTGAGGTCCATCGCGGTATTCCCACGAGTGTTCCCACGCCCGCGACGCCGGCGAATTCGGTGACCAGTGCTCCGACACATGCGACGAAGAGCGTGCCGGCGGAGAGGAGAGCCCATCGCTGACCGAAGGTCCGGCGGATGAGCGCACCGTGTCCGAGTCGGGTGGCTAGTCCCAGTCGGACCGTCATCTCTTGAATCAGATAGAGCACGGGAATCAGCAGTAGCTGGGGAAGTACCAACTCATAGCGATATCTCGCCCCCGACTGTGCAGCCGTGATGACGCTTCCGGCGTCGGTGTCGGCCAGCATCACCATGATGCCGGGTCCGACCAACGCAAGTATTGCTCCGGCGGTGAGGAACCGACGCTGACGACGGGTGCGAAGGCTCCCAATCGCAATACTGTCGATGGTTTTTGATTGCGGGATCATGAGGTTCCGCCTACAAAAGGCAATCGGCTTCGTGGAGAAGCGTTGTCACGGCCCACGTGTGCTCTTCTCACTTGCATTGACTGTGACCCACCGTGATTCCGTAGAGACCGCCTAGGCGGCGTAAGTCTTGTGTTTCAAAGTTGAGTTTCGAAGCGCGCCATCTTCGTGCACTACATCATGGAATCTTTGGCGCACAACCGTTTCGAGCGACCTCATGAAGTCACCGACCTCCCCATCACGAGGACCGGTCGGGAGACTTGCACCACGTGCGGCCGCACTTCTCAGACCACATCGTTCGGAGTTTTCTCGTCAGTCAGCGATACGGACTTTTCACTCAATCCCTTTTCAAACTCGCTCTTGGCGGATCCGAGGTTTCGTGCGAGTTTGGGGATGGCGTTCCCGCCAAAGAGTAGAACCGCTAGAACAATCACTACGACCAGTAGGTCTGGACCGAATATCTCACCAATCAGCATGTCAAACTCCCAATTCAAGGTTTGATCTCGAGCGTAGTTAAGTAGTTTCACGCAATTGATGTGCCATAGGTCACAAATTTCGTTTCGGGTGCACGATCTCCCTGCCGACAGCGCGGACATCCCTCCTTCGCGCCTCATCGGCCCCCTCAGAAGTGCGGACGATCGGGCAAATGCTGGCCGGCTGGCGTCGTTTAGTGCCGGGGCTGGCCACTCATCTCGCCGCTCCAAATCTCGCGTGTGTCAACGTCATGTAGCATTGAAAACATGGGTGCGACTAAGGACGTGTGGCTCGCGAACTTCTGTGAGCAAATGGGCATTGATGTGCCGAGTGAGGAAGAGATCGAACTCCTTCTCCTCTTGGCGGGTTCAGCTGCGCACGCCTCGGAACGAACCGCGGCGCCAATTGTGTGCTGGCTGGTGGGGCGTGACGGGCTTGACTTGACACTCGCACTGGAGAAGGCGATCAGCATTGAAGAGTCGCAAAAGGGATCCGTCTAGACCACGAGCAACACGCCGGCGCCGTCTCGTTACTGAGGCTTCGGACTCAACGCAAAGCTAGTCGCTTGAAGAAGCGTCAATTCCCTCGCCTCAGTTCGTCGCCGGTGACGTTGCCCGCTCACACCAAGCCACGTGTGATCTTGCCGAAGCATGGTCGGTGATCGCGAAAAGCGCACCGTCGGACTTGCGTAGACACTGATCAACGTTCGGTTCTTGAAATGTGGTTGCCCTAAAACGCGTCGTCGCAGTGACCGATACACCGTAATCCGCGACTAGGGACTTACGACCCTACGTGATCCTGGAATATGCATATTGATCGTGCGTAGGTTTGATTTCGTCGGCTGGTGCGAGAGTCCGGATCGAGTGATTGAGGTCCATCACATCGATTCCTTGGTCTGCTTGGTCCGGTGACGTTGAGAGACGAAGGAGCGCAACAATGGAGTTCTCGCGGCGGAAGTTCTTAGGTGGAAGTGTCGTCACGGTTGGGGGCGTCCTCCTCGCGGACCAGTTGCGTTTCTTGCAGCCCGTAGCTGCGGGGGCGTCTTCGAACAATACGGTCATCTCCGGCACTGAGACCATCTATCGGACCGGGCACTCAAACAACTGTGACGGCGCGTGCGGACACATGATTCACGTTGTCGATGGTCGGGTCACGGAGATTGGCCCCGCGCACTGGGGCACGAAAACCGTCTCAGGGGCAGCAGCGCCTACGTTTCACCCCCGCATCTGTCTGAGAGGACTGTCGCAGATCTCAAATACCTACAGTCCCAGCCGCATCAAGTACCCGTATCGACGGGTCGGGGAACGTGGTTCGGGCAAATGGCAACGGATTAGTTGGGACGAGGCGACGAGTTTGATCGCCGAGAACTTTACGCAGGTCCAGAAGAAATACGGGAAGAAGGCGGTCTGGATCGCACCGTACACGGGATCGCTCGCGTTGATCGAAGGTGTGGTCGGCGCAGGTTTTCGCTTCGCCAGCGTCACGGGGGCGTCCGCGGGCGACTCCGAAGGCGACAACGAAGGCGACTCGTCGACACCGGCCGGATGGAATTACGTCCTCGTCGATCCCGAGAACCCCGCCAATGGTGGCGGATTCTTCACTGGCCATGAGTCGGTGGACTTCCTCGCCGCGAAGGCGATCGTCTTTTGGGCCAATAATGTCGCCGAGACTTCGATCCCCGATTGGCGCATCATGCTCGACGCGAGGGACTCGAACGGAACCCAGTTGATCTCGGTTGACCCTCGCTTCACGCCCACCTCGGCCGCAAGCGATGAATGGCTCCCGATTCGACCGGGCGCCGACACGGCGCTCATCGACGGAATCATGAATTACATTTTCTTGAACAAGCTCTACGACGTTGACTACATACGCAGCTACACAGTCGGACCCTATCTCGTCAATCCGACCACGAAGAGGTGGCTCCGCGCGAAGGATGTGATTCCCGGTGCGAGCAACGACTTCGTCGTGTACGACGAAGCGGACTCCACACTGAAGGCCGCCAATGACCCTTCCGTGAAATCACCCGCAATCCTCGGCACGTACACCGTTGGCAACATGCAAGCGGGCACTGCGCTCCAGGCGCTCGCCAACATGGTGTCGAAATACACCCCCGAGTACACCGAAAAGCTCACTGATATTCCTCAAAAGCAGATCGTGTCCCTGGCCAAGACCTGGGGAACGGTGAAGCCGTTCGCGGTGAGAGTCGGCTTCGGACTCTCTCACTGGTATCACGGCGATTTGCACATGCAGGCGTTGCTCACGCTGCAGGCGATTACCGGCAACATCGGTGAACACGGTGGCGGCGTCACGACATTCGCTGGCGGACTGACGACGACCGCGTTCGATCTCTTCAACTGGTGGAATCCAACTGGCACCCCGTATGCCGTACTCGAACCAATGAACTTTTGTGACGCGGTCTTGAAGGACGACCCCTACCCAGTTCGCGCGGCGTGGTTCATGATCGACAACTTCGCCCAGCAGATGTCGGACCGTAACCAAGTCGTGAAGGCGATCAAGGCGCTGGACTTTTGCGTGGTCTCCGACTACAACCTGTCAGCGACGGCAGACATTGCCGACTTGGTGTTGCCCGCCTGCACGTACATCGAAAAGACCGACCTATTGTCGTCGAACAACTTTTATCTGCAATACATGCCAAAGATCATCGATCCGTTGTTCGAATCCAAGTCGGATCTCGATGCAATCCGACTGGTGGCTCAAAAGATGGGTGTCGGCCAGTACTTCAACGAGACACCTGAGACCTATTTGAAACAGATTCTGCATTTGGGCAAGGCCGATGCGGACCCGACGGTTCGTGGTCTCACCTGGAAACAACTGACGACCGAAGCGGTGCACCTCAACACAGACCCGATGCCGTACGTACCGTTCTTCAACAAGCAGTTCCCCACGAAGAGCGGGAAGATCGAGTTCTACGTCGAGATGTTGGTGCCCTTCGGACAGGAACTCTGTGAGCACCAGGAACCCGTCGAGGCGTCACCGACCAACAAACTCTTCAAAAAGTACCCACTCGTCTTCTTGTCCACCCACACGCGCTTTCGTACGCACTCACAGTTTGTGACGTTGCCGTGGCTCAATGAGATCAACAACGGCGGGGATGGTTTCTTAGAAATGAACCCGAAAGACGCGTCATACCGAAAGATCGACGACGGCGATGTGGTGCGGGTCTACAACGACCGAGGCGAAATGAAAGTGAGAGCCCGCCTCACCGAATCGATCAAGCCCGGAGTGGTGAACTGTTATCAGGGCGGCTGGGACACCATCAAGGTCAAGAGTTACATCGAGGGCCACCCGAACAATCTGACGCACCAGTTGGCGAAGCCGGCGCAGGCACTCATTCCCAACTTCCCGTCCAATGCTGCCTATTACGACTGCCTCGCGCAGGTCGAGTTAGTGAAGGAGTGATCCAATGACCGAAGAGAAATCCAAGTATGTGCCGCATCACGTGATGGTCGTTGACACGAATCGCTGCGTCGGGTGTTGGACGTGCGCCGTAGGGTGCAAGGAGATCAACAACGAGCCCCTCGGTTTCTGGTGGAATCGCATCCTTACGACGGCACCGAACCAGTCGACGACCGCAGCGCCTCCCGCGAGTGACAACATTGACGTGCCCCGGGGAGTGTTCCCCGATCTGGAGTTGGCCTACCTGCCCGTGGCCTGCCAGCACTGCAATGACGCACCGTGCGTCAAGGTCTGTCCCGTACAGGCCACGTACCGTCGCGACGACGGTGCTGTACTCATTGACTACGAGCGGTGCATTGGCTGTCGCTACTGCATGGCGGCGTGTCCCTACGGTGTGCGAATCTTCAACTGGGGTGACGCCGAATACGCGCCGGGAGGCATCGTCGGATACGGCAAGGACTACCGCTCTGACGGTCGCCTCGTCTTCATGCCCGAGCGTCCCAAGGGTGTGGTCGAGAAGTGCACATTTTGCGTGGAGCGCATCGACGTAGGCGAACAGCCGTTCTGCGTCGAAGTGTGCCCTATAGGTGCGCGAGTGTTTGGCGACCTCAACGATGCGGACAGCGAGGTCAGTCAGTTGGTGAACGAGGGCGGCGCGGTGCAACTGCACCCTGAGCTCGGCACCGACCCGAACGTCTATTACGTACCCGTGCGCAAGCGCGTCGTACGCGAGAGTTGAGAGGAGTCGTAGTGGCAATCAATACTGTTTCGCTGCCTGTTCCTGCGGATGGTGAGGTGGTCAAGCACAGTCGCGTGCAACTGTGGTACGTGTTGCTCGGGCTGATCGGCATCATTGGTTTCGCGGCGTGGATCTACGAACTGAAGCACGGTCTCGCGGCGACGGGCATGCGTGACGTTGTCTCGTGGGGAATGTACATCTTCACTTTTGCGTTCTTCATCGGTCTCTCCGCGGGCGGCCTGATCATGGCTTCAAGCGCGGAGGTCTTCGGAATCAAGGCGTTGAAGCCGCTCGCGAGGCTCGGTGTACTTTCCGCTGCGTCGTGCGTGGCCGTGGCGGCACTCATGATCATTCCGGATCTGGGCCAGCCCACGCGCATACTCAACCTCGTGAGGCACCCAAACTGGACGTCACCTCTTCTTTGGGATGTCGTAATAATCACGATCTACTTCGTCTTCTCGGTGGTTGATCTCAGTGTCCTCCAAGTACACTCTGGTGAACCAACGAGATTGCGCCGCACCGTGAAGATCCTCGCCTACGTGGGTCTCCCCGCGGCGGTCTTGCTGCACTCGATTACGGCGTGGATCTTCGGCCTGCAGATCTCCCGGACGTGGTGGAACACTTCGTTGATGGCGCCGCTTTTCGTGGTGTCGGCGATACTTTCCGGTACTGCGCTCGTCACGCTGCTCGCGCTTGCTGGCGAGCGTTGGGGGAACTTCACGTTACCCGCCGATACCAAAGAATGGCTTCGGAAATTCATCGCAATGGCGCTCTTGGTTGACCTGTTCTTCGTCGCGTGTGACTACATCACGATCCTCTGGGGCAACGTGCCGGCCGACCGTTCCGCACTTAACCTTGTGCTTCCCGGTGGACCGTTCTCGTGGTTGTTCTGGGGCGAGTGGCTGGTCGGCGGCTTGGTGCCCATCGCCTTCTTGATTGTCCCCCGGCTGCGCAGAGTGACCGGATCACTTGGTATTGCCACGTTCCTAGTTCTCGTAGGAGTGCTCGCCTTTCGCATCGAACTGGTTGTCGTTGGGTTCGTCAACCCGCTAACCCAGTTTCCTCCCGGGAACGCCCTTGGTACGTACAACGTCACCTCGAGTTCTTTCCAACTCGTGGGCCGATACACGCCTTCCATCGTCGAGTACGCGATAACGCTCGGCCTCTGCGCTCTGTTCGCGGCGGTCTTCACGACGGGCTATCGTCGCCTGCATCTTGCGGACGGCAAGATGGCCGGTGGGCCAAGCGGCAATACACCATCTGATCCAAAAGATGCAGCAGTCGCATCACTTGATGAATCCTCGACCAGCGTTTCCGCACTCGCCGAACAGCAATAGAAAGAGCCATCGTGACAACGGATCGAACGATCGATGTGACAGAGAACTGCGAGGATGATGGCGCGTTGACCCTAGGGTCGATACTTGTCGAGGGCTTAGACAAGGACACCGTGATGGCGGCACTTGACCTGCTTTCGCACTGGTGGAGTCGGCCCACGGAAGACGAGGTGGCTCTCTGGGTGACGTCCGAGGAACAAGAAGAGTACGTCGCGGACAGAATGGCGGGTTCGTCGCCTCGACTCAGTTTCGACAACAACCCGGCCGTGCTGCTCGAAGAGTACGAGCGTCTCTTCGTGGGTCCTGGTCCGGTGAACTGTTCCCCATATGAATCGTATTGGCGAAATGACGTATCAGCGGATATCAGACGCTCGCTCATGGGACCGTGCACCGTCGACTTGAATCGGCTCTACGGGGAGATCGGTCTGGAAGTGGCACCTTCGAGTGGCGAGCTTCCGGATCACCTCACGATTGAACTCGAGGCGCTCGCGTACTCGCTTTCGCTTGACGGGAGTGAGGCCATCGCCCGATCGTTGTTCTTCGACCACTTGACGAAGTGGCTCTCGCGACTCTGTCGTGCGGTCATCCACGAGGCCGAACTGCCTTTCTACAAGGGCCTCGCTGAACTGACGATGAACTGGAAGGCGCCGATAACACTGTTTTTTGAGTCGATGCCGACGATCGATTCACCGGCGGGCTGAGAATCGCGGTTGCGACATGACGGTGGCGACAACCGAAGAGACTTCGCCAAGAACCGCCACTGACGTCACGTTCGTCATCCTATGTTCTGATGTCGTCAAGAGCCGATCAGGCAAGAATATCCTCGAAGGACTGAAGACGTCCGCGCCCGATGTAGTGGTCTCGGTCGTGAACAAACTGTGTGTCGCGCCGTCGAAAGTGACGGACCTCGTGAAGAACCTGCGCGCCGATAGAGTCGTGATTGCGTGTCGCGAAGGCGCACAGGTGCGCGCAGAGTTGGTGGCGTACGTGCGAAAAGCGGGTGTCCATCCGTCTGGCGTAATAGTGCTCGACGTGGGTCGCAAAGAGAAGGTATGCGCCGAGGACGTCGCGGCTGAATTGATCGTGCGCATCGAGGCGTCACTGGCGCGGGTGCGCTCTGGTGACGCCACGGACCCTATTCGCGAGCGGGCGCTGGCGACTTCGATGCGACTCTCGCGGCGGAACCTTTTTCGTCCCAGTGGCATCGTACGTGGAGCCGTCGCGAATTTTCGTGAGGAACGCTGCGACAGCGTTACCGCGTGTCGCCCGTGCCTTGACTCGTGTCCCGTCGGAGCCCTAAAGGCGACCGGACGTCGCTTGGTCGTCGACGAGCTTCTCTGTACGGGGTGTGGCGCTTGCATACGGACCTGTCGGTCGGGGGCGATGTCGTTGGGTGGCGTGCCGTTGTCGGCGCTAGCGGCCGAGGCGGACGCGTTGGTCAAGGGGTCACCGAGATTGCGTTCGCGTCCCGGTGTGGCGATCATCTGCGCCGCCGCAAACATTGAGTTGCCCATCGGCGGTGACTGGTTGCCTCTCCAGGTGCCGTCACTCGAAATCGTGAGCGTTGGCTGGCTGCTCCAGATTCTGGCGGCCGGATTATCAGTGCGACTGGTTGAATGTGACGAAGAACGCTGCGTCACCCGGGGGCACGAGATCACGAGGCTCAGCTTCGCACTGGTCCAAGAGGCCGCGCGTTCGTGGAACTGCGAACTTGCCGCGGGCAATGTCTTGGATCCGACTCGTCCGGTCATCAATTCGATACATCGGGCTGGGCCAACGAAGTTTCCGGACGTTACGATCGTGTTTCGCGAGCCCGAAGCGACGATAGCGGCGCTATCGAAAACGGGATCAGCAGGCGTCACGGGCAGTGCCGGGACGTCGGTCTTTATGTCGACCGGGGAAACACTCATCGGGCGCGCAGGCGAGCCATGGCGCATCGAGTCGGTGTTGTTGCCGATGGGTGAGGTCATGGTGGACGCGTCACGTTGTTCGACGTGCGGGCGTTGCGTACTCGCGTGCCCCTCCGGCGCGCTCAAGCAGGAGGACGAGATCGATGCGCCATTCGTGCTTACACTCGATCCGTGTGCGTGCTCGGCGTGTGGCGCGTGCGTGTCGTCATGTCCGGAAGACGCCGTCACATTGCGCCACGTGATGAAATCTTCGCAACTGAGTTCGGGTCGTCGCATCGTCGTTCAATATGCCCGTGGTCAAACGTGTACGTCGTGCGGAAGCGCATTGGCCGGTGGTCTCTTGACGTCCCGCATTGCCGAACGCCTCGCAACGTCACATCCAGGGCTGGCGGAACGCCTTCGCGCGGAAGAGCAATGCGCCGATTGCTTGTTGACTCTGTGACGCTGACCAACTTGGTAGAGAGAACACCTCGTGAGAATGGTGCCGCCGTTGATCGGCGTATAGATGCGGCCAGTACTGTTGTTCGTATGCCAGATCCACTCACGGTGCGCCGAATAGTTCGTACGTCAGCTCTTTCATCGTGATGACTCCCTTGATCTCCGAAGTGCCCGTGGCGCTGCGTGCAAAGCCTCTCATTTCGCCAGCGCACGATTCGAAGTACGGGTTACCGGCGACGATGCCGCTCGATGGACCGCTTATTGACAAATTCGGTCGCGTGCACACCGACTTACGAATGTCCGTGACCGACCGTTGCAATTTCCGCTGTGTGTACTGCATGCCGGAAGAGGGGATTGAATTCTTGCCACGAAGTGAGATCCTCACCTATGAAGAGATCACTCGTGTGGCTCGCGTTGCGCGGGATCTAGGTGTTACCTCGGTGCGATTGACGGGTGGTGAGCCGCTCATTCGAAGAGGCATCGTTGAGTTAGTGCGTCAAGTGGCAGCTATCGGATTCGAAGACCTCGCCTTGACGACGAATGGGACGGGATTCGAGCGCCTAGCGCAGCCATTGGCCGACGCGGGACTTCGGCGGGTGAACATCAGTTGTGACTCACTGCGACCGGAGCGCTTTGCGCAGATCCGTCGTCGGGGAGATCTCTCGAGCGTGCTCGCGGCCATGGACGCGGCAGAAGAGGTTGGCCTTTCGCCGCTGAAAGTGAACGTCGTAGTGATGGCCGGAGTGAACGAAGACGAAGTAATCGATTTCTGTGAATTCGCTCGCGAGCACGACCGGATCGTTCGATTCATTGAGTACATGCCTCTGGACGCCGACGGGAAATGGGACCGCACGCAGGTAGTTGCGGCCGCCGATC
This sequence comes from uncultured Acidimicrobiaceae bacterium, assembly GCA_963848345.1. Lineage (GTDB taxonomy): Bacteria > Actinomycetota > Acidimicrobiia > Acidimicrobiales > RAAP-2 > RAAP-2. The sequence goes on from CAWKDF010000005.1 coordinate 31,486, forward strand.
TGTTGGAACGGATCGCTGAGCGGTGGCCCATTCTTGCTTGTGATCAAACGGGCGACGACTCGTCACCGGCCGAGCAGTTCCGATTCGTTGACGGTATCGGTCAGATTGGCGTCGTCGCGAGTGTCACCCGACCGTTTTGTGGAACCTGCGATCGCCTACGCCTGACGGCGGACGGGGCCGTGAGGAACTGCCTCTTCTCGGATGACGAATTGTCGGCGCGTGACGTCATGCGTGCGCAGGGGACCGATGACGACATCGCCATGGTGCTGCGCCGAGCGGTATGGGGAAAACTCCCGGGGCACGGCATTAACGACCCGGGGTTCTTGCGGCCGATACGTTCGATGTCGATGATCGGTGGCTGAACATGCCCTCTCTCAGCCTTCGCGTCAAGATTTTGACCGTCTCGGACTCGGCGGACGCCGGGGAGAAAGAGGATACGACTGGACCTTTGCTTGCTACGCATCTTGAGGAGGCGGGGTATCAGGTCATCGAGCGACGGATTGTTGCCGACGGCATTGAACCGGTCGCGGCGGCGCTGCGAGATATGACCCGAGACTTCGTCGGCTTAGTCGTGACGACGGGCGGCACGGGGTTTTCGCCGCGCGATTTGACGCCGGAGGGTTCGATGCTGGTGATCGAACGCGAGGCCCCTGGTCTTAGTGAGGCCATGCGTTCCGTGAATGCGCTGGGACGCCTATCTCGAGCGAGGGCTGGAATCGCCGGGCGCAGCTTGATCCTCAATACTCCCGGTTCGCCCTCGGGCGCGCTGGAGAACCTCGATGCGGTGTTGGACGTACTGCCGCACGCGCTGGAGCTGTTGCGCGGTGAAGCGGATCCTCACCCACCGGATATGGGTGGCAGCACGGCGACCTCGTCACCCGGTCCGACGACGGTGCGCGAATCCGCGGGGTCGCCGTTCACCCAAATCTGACTCGTGCTCAGTATCTCGGCGAAGTCGCTGCCGTAGCGCTCGATCGCCTCGTCGAGAACCTCGCCAACCGTCGAAGCTTCGATCACGTCGCGTCGCACGCCGGCCGCCTCGCGGGCCGGCCCGAGCAAGAGGATCTTCGTCACGACGTCGACTCCGCCGCAGCCGAAGTGAACCGATCGAAGTCGAGCATCATCGTTCGCACGTTTTGCCCACGGTCCAGTCCCTCACCGTCGGGAACCATCGCGATGGCGTTCGCGCCGGCAATGGCGCTCACCAAATGAGATCCCTGGCGCATGACTTTGGTTACGTGCGGGCGTCCGTCGACCCCGACTTCGACCAAGACGTGCATCAGGTGCAGTTTGCCGTCGCGTCGCCTCGGGAGCGCCATGTCGAGTACCGAGTCGAGGATTGGTCGTTCGAGCAACGGGTGGCCCCCGAGCAAGCGAAGGGACGGTCGCACAAAGAGTTCGAAGCCGACGAGCGTCGACACGGGATTACCCGGAAGGCCAAAGATTGGAGTGCTGCGCTCGCCCGCGATCCCGAACGTCATCGGCTTACCGGGCTTGATCGCTACCTTCATCGAACGCGCCCGGTCCCCGGAGAGCTTCACGATGGCGCTCTTCACGTGATCGACGTCACCGACGCTCACTCCGCCCGTTGATACCACGGCGTCAAATTCGACGATTGCCTTCTCGAAGGTCTGCGTGATCAACGATTCGTCGTCGGGAATGATCCCGAGGTCGATCGCGTCGAAACCGGACCGACGCAATGACGCCAGCAGCATCGGGCGATTGAGATCGCGGATCCTTCCCTCGGCCAAGGGCCCCAGTGACGTCGCGAGCTCGTTACCCGTCGACAGCACGCCGACGCGGGCGCGGGGATAGACCTTCACGGTCGCGTAGCCCTGGCTCGCCAGAACGCCCAGTTCGACTATTCCGAGCTCTGTGCCGGATCCAGTGAGGACTTGGCCCACCTCGATATCTTCGCCGGGGTATCGCACATTCTCTCTCGCTGCCATGGTTCGGTGGATCGACACCTCGTGTCCGTCGTGATCGGGCGTCACCTCTTCGATCATGCACACGCAATCAGAACCGCCGGGGATCGGTGCACCCGTCATGACTCGCATCGCTTCACCGACGCCGAGCGGTGTGCTCGCGACATCGCCGGCCATGACCGAACCAGTGACGCGCAGTCGCGTCTCCGTCGCCGAGGTGTCGCGCGAGCGCATGGCGTAACCGTCCATGGCCGAATTGGCGAAGCCCGGCACGCGCTCACGCGCCACTATCCGCTCGGCGAGGACGAGACCGAGCGCCTCTTCAATCGGGCGTTCCACCGGCTCGAGCGCGCGCAGGTCCCGACGAACGAAGTCCCTGGCTTCATAAAGTGGAATCACGAGTACCTGCCGATGGACGTGAGGGCGCGAGACGTCGACGTCACGCTTCGGGCACCTTCGAAATGCTCTGGGTGTCGCTGCTCCACGTCGCGCCGCCGTGCCAGAGCTCGCGTTTCCACATCGGGACGGAGTTCTTAAGCGTATCGATACAGAACCGCGCCGCGTCGAACGCCTCGTCCCGGTGCGGCGCTGATACGCCGACGACGGTCGCCGTTTCGGTGAGTGCGACGTGCCCTACGCGGTGATGAACCGCGATGGCACCGAGGTCGCGCCAACGAGTTCGTGCGGCGTCGATGATCTCGCCGATTCGGCGCTCCGCCAATTCGACGTCGGTCTCGTACTCCAACGCCTCGACGACTTCGTGGTCGGCGGAATGATTGCGAGCGGTTCCGCAAAACGTCACCACCGCGCCACAGTCGACGCGGGTCGCCCACTCCGTCACGGTCGCCGCCGACAGGGGCGACGACGAGATGAGTATCCACACTCGGGCCGACGGTTCCATACACCTCACCCTAAACTTGCAAGGCGCTCGTGAGCCCGAGTCGTTGAAGATCCTCGGGGTCGTCGACGTCGCTGAACTGTCGTTCCGTGACGACGAGCCCCCAATCGGACTCGTGCAGGTACTGCGCGTCCGGACCTTGCGAGACATGCTGCAGCGAGCGAATCCCGCTATCCACGAGCTCTTGCGCGCGGTGGAGATCGCGCGATGACCACTTGGCGCAGAGTGGTTGAGGTCGGCCACCGACCACCGGCACGACGGTTCCATTCGAGTCCCAATTGACGATGAATCGCAGTATTTCCTCGCTGAGGAAGGGCAAGTCGCAGGCGACGACCAACGCCGCGCCCGTGTGGCCGATTTCGTCGAGCGCTTGGCAACCGGCCGCGATCGCCACGAGCGGACCTTCGCCGCGCGGAGTTTCGAGGAAGGACGGCAGCCCGGAAACCCCCGGCCCCACCTCAATGGCCGTGGCGGCGACGCGGGCGAGCAACTCGCCCGTGCGAACGGCGAGCGTCGATCCGTCGATGACCAGCTGCGTCTTGTCCTGTCCCATGCGGCGGCTCGCGCCTCCACTTAGCAAGATCGCCGCCACGGTATTCGAGGAGGAGGGCATCAATCCATGGTACCGAGGTGCCCCGAACCGTCCGTGGGCGTCTCGGCGATCCACGCACCACGGGCGCGTCGGGCGAGGCGGACTCGTTGAGCGGCGCCCGCGCGGACGATTCGCGCCAAGATGGGACTTTAGGCCCACCCGTATCTGCGAGTGGAAAAGTCGTAAATTACTAATATTCTTCTATTAAATTGAAAGAAATCATCGTAATTACTGATTTAGGAACGGGAGATGTCATGTCATTCATCGTGCCGAGGCAGCCAGAGACTCGGGCCGTGCGAGCGAGCCGCCCCCTAACGGCGACGCTCATCGCAATCGCGGGGGTCTTGATCGCGAGTGGATTGGTTACCGGGTCGAGCGCTGGCGCTGCGGCGAAACACTCGGGCCCCGTCAACGTGCTCTACGCGGGTTCGCTCCTCGATTTGATGCAACAAAAGATCGACCCCGCTTTCCACCAAGCGACGGGCTACACGGTGAGTGGTTTCTCGGCCGGTTCGTCGGCGCTGGCCAGTGAGATCAAGGGCGGGACTCAGGTCGGTGACGTCTTCATCAGTGCCTCACCCACTGTCAACGCGTCACTCGAGGGATCCGCGAACGGGAACTGGGTCTCTTCCTACGAAGAATTTGGCACTTCGCAACTCGTGTTGGGGTATAACCCGAAGTCGCAGTTCGCCAACGCGCTCAAGAAGCTCCCGTGGTACGACGTGGTCGACCGCAGCGGATTCCTGCTCGGTCGAACCGACCCCGCCACCGACCCCAAGGGCGTGTTGGCCGTCGACGCGCTCCAGGGCGTGGCGCTCACCCACGATCTTCCCCAGTTGGCCACGCTCGCCAGTTCGACTTCGAACATCTTCCCGGAGACCTCGCTCGTCGGCCAACTCCAGGCCGGTCAACTGGACGCGGGATTCTTCTACGGCGTCGAGGCCGCGGCCGCGCACCTTAAGACTGTGCCGCTCGTGGGCACCGACCTCGCGGCCCAGTACACCGTGGCGCTACTTAACCGCGCACCCCACGGGGCGGCCGCCAAGGCGTTCGTGAAGTTCCTGCTGAGCAAGCCGGGTCAGAAGATCTTGAAGGACAACGGCATCACGTCGATCTCTCCCGCCAAGGTGGTAACCGCCTCGACTAGTACGACGACCACGAGCGCGCCCGCGACGACCACTACAGTCCCCTAATGTTCCCGAAGCCGGCCAGAAGTCCGTTGGCCTGGCTCGGAACACTGTTGGTTCTCTACCTGGGCCTGCCACTGGTCGCCTTCGCGGTGCGCTTCGTGGTGGGACCGCAACGGGGCTTCCACACGCCCGGGCTGTTTCCGGCCCTGTGGGTTTCGCTCATGTGCGCAACGATCTCACTGGGGATCATCACGCTGTTCGGCGTGCCCTTGGCGTATCTACTGGCGCGCTCGAAGGGACCCGTCGCGTCCCTGGTGAGCATCATCGTGCAGATTCCGCTCGCGTTGCCCCCGCTCATGAGTGGCGTCGTGCTCATCTACCTCGTCGGACCTTACACGTATCTCGGTGAGCTCTTTGGTCGTCATTTGACGGATTCGATGGCCGGGATTGTGATAGCGATGACGTTCTGTTCGGCGCCGTTCTTGATTATCAGCGCTCGTGCGGCCTTCATGACAATCGACCAGGGTCTCTTGGACGTGGCGGCGACACTCGGCCACTCGGAACTCTCGCGCTTCTTCAAAGTCGCCGTGCCGGTCGCGGGACCGGGGATCCGCGCCGGCATGCTGCTGTCGTGGTTGCGCGCCTTCGGCGAATATGGTGCCGTCGTCATTCTCGCCTATAACCCGGCGTCCCTGCCGATATACACGTACAACCAGTTCAGTGGGCGAGGACTGCCCACCACGTTGGCACCCACGGCGCTGGCTCTCGGAGTTGCCGTGGTCGCGGTATTGCTCAGTCGAGTTAAGGTGAAGAGCCCCACGCGCTCGAGTGTTCGAGGGACCCCGACGGCGCCGCAGCCCTCCACGCCTCAACCCGTGCGCTTTGAGGTTGATCACCACCTGGGTACGTTCCATCTACAACTCGCACACGAATCGAGCGGTCGTCACCTCGCAGTGCTTGGACCGTCGGGTTCGGGCAAGTCCGCGCTCCTACGATGCCTGGCTGGTCTCTACGGTGCGGCGCCCGGACCAGTCTGGTACGGCGACCAACTCGTGCAGGACATTGCGGTCGAGGATCGACGGGTGGGGTACGTGGCCCAGGGCTTCTCGCTCTACCCTCACTTCACGGTGCGCCAGCATCTTTCGTTCTCCGTGGGATCAACGCCCGAACTGGCGGCGTACTGGCTCGATCACCTGCAGCTCGGAGGCCTCGAAGAACGCTACGCGTCCGAACTCTCTGGCGGTCAACGTCAACGGGTGGGTCTAGCCCAGGTGCTGTGCCGCTCGCCCCAAATCTTATTACTCGACGAGCCGTTTTCTTCGTTGGACGTGCCGGTGCGAACGGAACTGCGCAAAGAACTTCGGCGCCTACAACGCGAGACCGGACTGGCGACGGTGTTGGTGTCGCACGACCCGGAGGAGGCCGCGTTTCTCTCCGACGAGGTATTGGTGATTTCGGGCGGCCGCGCCCTGCAGTCGGGCACTAGTCGAGAGGTCTTCACGCGTCCCTCCTCGGCGGAAGTGGCGAGACTGTTGGGCATCGCCAACTTGCATCACGGCGTCGTCGCCTCACGGGGGGCAGTCAACGCCCACGGGACCATGATTGAGGTCGATACGGGTGAGCTCGCTTCGGGCGCCGCGGTCCTGTGGTGCGTCCGCCCGGAACGCGTCATCATCTCTCGCGCGCATCATGATCCGTCAACGCAAAGAGGACGGTTGGGCCGCGCGTCGCGAGCCACCGTGGTTGATATCGCTGACGTCGGTACCGCCGTTGACTATTTCGTGGTACTCGACGGTCAGTTGGAAATTCAGGCGCGCCGGCCAGAGCCCATCGATCTACGAGAGGGATCGCCGTGTTGGATCGAAATGTCCTCGGACGCGATTTCGTTGTGGCCCGCGTCGCGTGCTGAGCCCGCCCTTGATCGCTGAGCGATCGCCAGCGTCAAGAATCATGCCGCAGATCAGAACTGCGAAGGTATCTCCACTCCCACGTTGGTGGCCTTCACGACGGCATCCACCACCATCCCGGGAGCTAGCTTCAATTCGTCGGCGGCTTCGCGGGTGATCAGTGAGACGAATCGGTGCGGGCCGGCTTGAATCTCGACGTGCGCCACGACTTTGTCTTTCACCACCTTGGTGACAATGCCTACGAAGCGATTGCGCGCCGACTGGGCACGGGGTTGATCCGGACTTGTCTGGCCCGCCATTTCAATGGCGAAGCGCGCCAGTTCCATGCCGTCGAAAGTGCGCCGTTTTCCGGGACCGACGGTGGCTTTGATTCTTCCGGCGTCGGTCCAGCGACGAACCGTGTCCGTGCTCACTCCCAAAAGCTCCGCGGCCTGTCCCACTCGATACTCACTCATAGCCAAAGGTTATCGACCGAGGGCGGCCTCGTTAGCATGACGAGGTGGGTACGCCGGAGGAATCGAGTGCAACACGCGCCGCGGCCAGCGCTCGACGTGGTCCCGGCCCCACGGGGGTGAGTGCGCGCGGCGCGCTCGCACGCTGTCGTATCACGATGTCGGCGTCCACGACGGCGAGCATCGCGTCCAATACCGTGCACAAGGGCGACGTGCTGGCGACCGCGCGCGTCGCCGGCATTCAAGCGGTGGCCCAAGCGACGTCGCTCTTGCCCATGTCACCGTCCGTGCCCGTGAGTTCCACATTTATTGACTTCACGATTGGCGACACCCACATCGACGTCGAAGCATGCGTCGAAGCGTCGGAACGTGCGGGGGTCGAAATGGCGGCACTCTCGGCGGTCACGGTGGCGGCCCTCACCGTTTACGACATGTGCAAATCCGTTGATCGCACGATGACGATCGGTGACGTGTGCGTGTGGGAGAACCCCGCGAGCGGTGAGAGTACGCGCCGCCGCGAGGACTCCCTCGCGGTGGGCGAAGAAAATTCTGAGCACTAGGCGCCACGGTCGTTCCGACTTCACCGACACTGATGAACATTCGGCGCCGAAGTTTCTCGCGTGTAGCCTCTTTCGAAGAGTGTTCAACGTTGGATGCCCGAAGGGTTGATTCCTGGGCGTCGTAGGGGATTGCTGTGGCCAAGAAGAAGTCATTTTCACACGTGGACGCCGCGGGCAAACTCCGCATGGTTGACGTCAGCTCGAAGAGTCCGACGTTGCGTCGGGCTTACGCCAGTTGCGTCGTGCGCACCGTTGCCGAGATCGGCGCGCTTGGCACGAGGGCGGACGGCGTGGATCCGCTGCACGCCTCACGGATGGTTGGCATCCAAGGCGCCAAGCAGACCGCGAATTTCATTCCCCTCTGTCACCCGCTGAATCTGGACGACATTCACGTGGAGATAACGACGAATTTGCACTCCATCGATATTTCGGCCACGGTGACCGCGCAACACCGCACGGGGGTTGAGATGGAGGCGCTCACCGCCTGCGCCTTCGCCGCGCTCAGCATCATCAGTTCCTTGTGGGACGTTGATCCGGAGGCGGCGATTGACGACCTCGTCCTGTTGCGCAAGAGCGGAGGAAAGTCCGGTGACTGGGGACGGCTGGTGGATGCTCCCTAGTGAGCGAAGGGCAAGTTCGCCACGAAGAGTCCAGTCATTCGCTTTAGCTCCGGCTCGGCTGATTAACCAGCCTTGATCCTGCATCCAGTGCAGTCGCACAACTGATTTCCACCAAGGAGAAGGAGCGGCGCGGGGCAGAGGAGTGGCCGGTTCAGGTGATAGAGCGTCGAAGAACGACGGAAGCCGAGACGGCCAAGCGCGCTGAATCATTGAGGATAACGAAGTTGCTCGCGAGATGTATAGTCTTACAGTATGCGATTGGAGATTACCCGTAAGTCCGACATCGCCACGCGAGCGCTCCTCGCACTGTCGTGCGACGGTTCACGTTCAAGGGCCCCAGATTTGGCACAAGTGCTGGGCACGACGCCGGGATTCCTGTCACACGCCATGCTGGCTCTGGTCCAACGAGGTTGGGTTCAGTCCGTACCGGGTCCCCTCGGTGGCTATTTCGCCACGTTCGATCCGGATCAGGTCAGCGTGCTCGACGTGATCGAAGCCGTTGAAGGTCCGACTGATACCGGTCGGTGCGTCCTCGAGAGTCGCACCTGTGGTGAGGCGGGACAATGTGCCCTTCATGTTTCGTGGGCCAGTGCGCGAGCGGACCTACTCAACAGCCTCTCGTTGACTCCCTTGTCCCGTCTGAGATCGGAGGACCGGCAGTGAACGATGGGGGACTCCTCAACGATGACGCGATGAATCGCCTGGCGAGGTCCGCGACGCCGTGTCGACCGTGCGCAGCTGAACTCATCGCGCCAAAGGTGGCGTCGTGACGACGTCGAGCGACAAGCAATACGGCGCGAAGGAGCGCTCCGCGATTCTCGCCGTAGCCGTGCCGAGGGAGCACGGCGGTTGGGGGCTCACGCTCGAGCCGGGCCTCCTGGGGATGTTGTTGGTTCCCGGAGTTGCCGGTTTGTACCTGGCCCTTGCCGCGCTGGTCGGCTTTTTGGCGCGAACACCACTTCGCCTCGTCTTGGTTGACCTGCATCGTGGTCGCTCCTTAGAACGCACGCGGGTGGCGCGCTGGGTGACGGCCGGGGAGTTCGTGGTCTTTACGGCGCTGGTCGCTGCGGCCTTCGAGGTGGGCAAGGGTCGATTCTGGGTGCCCTCACTCGTGGCGGGCCCACTCGTCGTCGTCGCGTTCTCCTTTGAGATGCGCTCTCGGGGTCGGCGACTCATCCCGGAACTGGCGGGCGCGGTCGGCATCTGTTCCATCGCCTCGTCGGTGGTGCTCGCCGACGGGGGCGGTGCTCGCTTGGCGGTTGGCGCGTGGATCGTACTCGGCGCAAGGGCCGTGACTTCGATTCCTCACGTTAGAGCGATGATCGCTCGTCTTCACGCTCGACCGCAAGCGGCGAGGCTCGGCGTCATCGCCGACGGAACCGCCGCGGCTGCGGCGGCCGCGACGGTCTGCCTGGACCACGCACTCATCATTGGCGCTGCGGCCGTCGTGCTCGTAATCGTCATTCAGCGACTCAGTAGTCGCGGACCGGTCGCGCGTCCGGTGGTGCTCGGTGCCCGACAAACCGTCATGGGGCTCGGTGTCGTCGCGGCAACGGCGATCGGCATGCACGTATTTCACTAGACGAATGGAGAAGAGGAAATGATGGATGACATTGCAATGGATCAGTCGATAGCCGAGATCGTGGCAGCCCATCCGGCGTCGCTGCGGGTGATGGAATCAGTTGGCCTGGATTACTGCTGCGGCGGTCGACGTTCGCTGGGCGCAGCGTGCGAGGAAGCCGGCGTCGACCCTCAGGCCCTGCTCGCGGCGCTGCGCGCCACTGAGAAGGGACCGGAGCCGGACTGGAGCGCGATGGGTCCGGTCGAACTGGTTGACCAGATCGAGGCGACGCACCACGCCTACCTGCACACCGAGTTGGGCCGGTTGGGCGCTCTGGCGGAAAAAGTCGCCACGAAGCACGCTGCCAGGCATCCCGAACTCCAGGAGGTGCACACTGTCTTCACGGAACTCAGCGAAGAGTTTGTGCCGCATCTGGCCAGAGAAGAACGAGTGCTGTTCCCCATGATTCGAGAGTTGGCCTCGTCGTCGGTGGCACCAACGTTTCACTGTGGCTCGCTTGAAAACCCGATCTCGGTGATGTTGCTCGAGCACAATCGAGTCGGTGAACTTTTGAAGAAGCTTCGTACGTTGACCAGCGGCTATCAGACCCCGGCCAACGGGTGCCGAAGTTATCGCGCTTTGTACGACGGATTGGCGGAGTTAGAGGCCGATACTCATTTGCACGTTCACAAGGAAAACAATCTGCTCTTCCCGGCCGTTGTCGTGCTCGAGAAGAGTTGGCTGGTCGAAGGAGAGCAATGATCCGCGCTAGACGGGCGTGCCGTGGGATCTGCGGCGCTCCATGCCGTGAGGGATTCGAGGCGCCGGTCGGCGAGGTCTACATGGCCGTTGGATCGCGAACCAAGCGCGATAGCCATACCGCAGCCAATTTCGACGGCGCACATTCTTCCCATCAGATCACTCCTTCTTGATGAAAGGAAGCTCACGATGCGTGGTAATCAGAATTGCGGTGAAAGACGAGAAGTTCTCATTGGCGGCGAAACTACGTGGTAAATTCTTGATTGATCCATACGGGAGCTCGGACGTACCGGGCTGAGAGGGTGGCTGGCCAGCATTGGCCGTAGCGCCACCGACCGTTCGAACTTGACCGGATAATGCCGGCGTAAGGAGACAGTTATGCCAGCCACTTCAGATGCAGAGTCGTTCACTATCGTCGTGGGCGACAAGCACTCCGAGGTCCCCTTTACCCTTAACAAGCCAGTTCCTCAGGCGCTCGGACTGTTCGATCAGTTCGGACTGTGGGGCAATCTCGGCGTGAGCCTGCTCGGTTTTACCGGAGCAATCTTCGTGCTGCAGCCCGGGGGCACCGGCACACCTGAGCTTTCGCTCGCAGCGGGGCTCACGGCCATCGTCCTCGGCACGATTCTGGGCACGCTCGCGGTCGCGTTGACCGGGGTCGCGGGGACTCGCACCGGGGCGCCGGCGATGGTGCTGCTGCGGAGCCTGTTCGGCACGGAACTCTCCTACCTGCCGACGCTGCTCAACGTGCTGCAGTGTCTCGGGTGGGGCGTTTTCGAGCTGGTCACGATCGCGACGGCCGCCCGCACGGTGGCCCCAGCGTTGCCGCGCTGGAGCTACATCCTTCTCGCGGGAGTGATCACCGGCCTGCTGACGCTGCGACCACTCGGCGCGATCCGCATCCTGCGGCGCTTCGTCACGCCGGCCGTGGCCGTCATCTTGGTCTACCTGTTCGTCGAACTGGTGCGCCACCGGTTGCCCGTTTTCGACCACGGTGCGTGGTCGGGCTACTGGGCTGCGATGGACACCGTGGTCGCGGCGGCCATCTCATTCGCCCCGATGGCGGCGGACTACACCCGCCACTCACGCTCGGAAAGAACCGCGTTCTGGGGGATCCTCGCTGGCTACAGCGCCACCCAAATTCTTTGCTACGTCATCGGGCTGATTACGCTCATGACGGTCGCGCGTAATCCGTCCGATATCTACGGCGCCTTCATCGCCGTGCCGCTGGGGTCGCTCTGTTTCGTGGTGCTGGCGGCGCGCGAGCTTGACCAGTCCTTCGCCAACGTGTACTCGACGGCGGTGTCGGTCCAGAACCTGCGCCCGTGGTGGGACCGCCGCGTGCTGGCCCTGGGCATCGCCTCGCTCGCGACGGTGCTCGCGCTGTGGATCAACGTCGCCGACTACGAGAACTTCCTCGACCTGCTCGGTTCGGTCTTCATTCCGATGTCCGCCGTCTTCATCGTGGATTTTTACGTGCTCTCGCGAGGCCGCTGGGATCCGTCGGATCACGCGCGTCGGCGCTTCGCCATGTTCGCTCCCTGGGCCCTCGGTTTCGTTGCCTACCAGCTGATCAATCCCGGCTACATCGCGTGGTGGGTCTCCATGTGGATATACCTCGGGCGACTCGTTGACTTCAGGGCGCCGAGTTGGATGTCCGCGTCGATCTGCTCGTTCGTCGTCGCCGCGCTCGCCACGCTCGCGGGCGGCGGCGCCACTCGAGGCGCCCGGCGGCTCCGGGAACGGCGGATACCGCCCCTAGAGCGCTGCATCGTCCCGTGACCGGCGAGGCGACGACGGCGAGCTCGGCGAGCGGGCTCGTGCACGGGATGGGCCAGGAGCTCTGCGAAGCCGACTGGCCCGCGCTCACCGATGACGAAGTGCGCGCGGTGCTCGGTCGCTTCGAGCAACGCGCGGGGCCGGAGGCGAGCCGAGACGCGGTCGTATCGTGGCACAGTCCGCGGCCGATGTCCGCCGCGGCCCTCGTGCGCGTGGCGAACAGTGAGGTCTTCGTGAAGCGCCACCACGAGGCGGTGCGTACTCCCCAGCGCCTGCACGTCGAGCACACCTTTGTGAATTACCTGCGAGCACGGGGCCAGCCACTCCCCGAAGTCCTGCTAAACGCGAATGGCGACACGGTCGTGCGGGACGGCCACTTCATCTACGAGGCCCACGAGAGGGCTACGGGCGTGGACCTCTACCGCGACGTGCCGTCATGGCATCCCTTCACCGGTCTCGACCACGCCCGGGCGGCGGGTCGCGCGCTGGCGCGCTTCCATCGGGCCGCTAGAGATTTCCCGTGGCCGGCGTCCGAACCGGGCGTCCTCATGAACTCGACCGCGATCGTCGCCTCCGGTGACCCGCTCGGCGCCCTCGCCCGGCTGGTTGCCGCTCGACCGGGTCTCGCCCGAGCCGTTTTGCATCGCTCCCTTCTCGAGGACTTCGCCCGCTACCACCTGCCCATCATCGAGAAAGCCGCGCCGCTGCTGGGAGCGCTCGTGCCGCAGTGGGGCCACGGGGACTGGCACGCCTCGAACCTCACCTGGAGTTCAACGGGTTCAAAGGCCGTCGTGGCCAGCGTGCTCGACCTCGGACTCGCGAACCGCACCTTCGCGATCCACGACCTGGCGGTGGCGCTTGAGCGCAGCACCGTCGACTGGCTCGATCTGGCGGGGACCGGAGGCGCCGTCGCGGACCTCGAAGCCGTCGACGCGCTGCTGGACGGGTATGAAGAAGTGCAGCCGCTCGACGAGGTTGAACTGGCTGCGCTCGTCGCGGTACTACCGGTAGTCCACCTTGAGTACGCGCTCTCGGAAGTTGAGTATTTCGCTGAGGTCGTACGAGCGCGGGCCAACGCCGAACTCGCCTACGACGGCTACTTCATTGGTCATACTCGCTGGTACCGAGAGGCGGCCGGGTCAGTGTTGCTCGAGCATCTGCAACGACGAGTTCGTCGGTGTTGAGAACGCACGCACGGTGACAAAAATTACTGCTCCCACGACGCTATCCTTTCAACGGATTTAATCGCGAAGGAGTGCTCCCCGACGATTGGCGGCACGCCGAGTTGCCTTTAGGTAAGTAAATGCACGGCTGCGATCACACCGATAACCACGATGAGCGGCCGAAGGATTCCAGCGGGTAGGAGGCGTCCGTAACGACCGCCAATGTAGCCTCCGATGGTCGCGCCACCAGCAATCAGCCCCGCAGGTCCCCACGCCATGTGGGTAAACGAGATGAACATTAGTGCAGCAACTGCATTCGTGATCCCGGCAAGGATCTGCTTTGCCCCATTGAGGCGTTGCAGTTCGTCGTTGAGGAATATGCCCAGCAGAGAAATGAGAATGACCCCTTGTGCGGCTCCAAAGTAGCCCCCATATATCCCAGTGAGAAACACGCCTGCCGCAAGCGGGAGCCCACCGTGTGGGTGCCCAGCGCGGCGGTGTGCGAGCCATTTCGACAACCGAGGTTGGGCAATGACGAGGGCACAGGCGACGATGGCCGGACCCCGATTCCTAAGCCACTAACTCTGCGAGTCGTTGCTGGTTCCTGAACTTCCAGGTCTCTGCGAACTTGGCCGGCGTCTGCCGACGAAGTGCGCTGTGGGCTCTGTCGTGATTGTATTCGTTTCGCCAGTCGCCGAGAAGCACCTTCGCTTCGAAGAGGCTGTCGAACTGTTGGCCGTTGAGAAACTCGTCACGAAGACGAGCGTTGAACGATTCGATCCAGCCGTTCTGCCAAGGTGAGCCGGGGTCGATGAAGAGCGAGCCGGTGCTGTTGAACCGACACCAATCGTTGAGCGCGTGCGCGACGAATTCTGGTCCGTTGTCCATGCGCACGTAACAGGGTGCGCCCCGTTCCTTGGCGAGTTGGTCGAGTCGAGTGACGACGTCCTCGGCGGTGATGGAGCGACTGAAGTCGATCGCTAGGCACTCCCTCGTGAACTCGTCGATGAAGTTGAGCATCTTGATGGTCCTTAGGTCACTCGTCTGGTCGAACTGAAAGTCCATGGCCCAGATGACGTTCGGGGCAATGGGGCGCATGGCACCCACCTGGATCCCAATGCCGGTCAAGCGTTTCTTCTTCTTGTGATAGGGGACTTTTAGGCCCTCTTCGCGCCATAAGCGCTGGACTTTCTTGTGGTTGACGCGATATCCCTCGTCGCGCAGAGCGTCGTGGGCTCGCCGCCAACCCCACCTTGGATGGTTCTTTGCGAACTCGCGCAAGGACTCACGCAGCCTCTCGTCGATCTCGTGCACAACGACGGCGAGTCGTTGGCCGGAACGGCTCTGACCGATCACGGCGCAGGCCCTGCGCTCAGAAACCCCGAACTGTGTCTCAAGCTCAACGACTGCTTGACGGCGACGGTTCGGGGTCAGAATTTTCCCTCGGCGATGTGCCTCAACATGTCGATGTCGAGGGCCTGGTTGACGACGATGCGCTTCAGTTGGCCGTTCTCCTTTTCGAGCTCCTTCAGACCCTTGGCGTCGTTGGCCTTCATGCCGCCGTATTGATTCCTCCAGCGGTGCCAGGTCGACTCGGTGATCTCGAGTTGTCGACAGACCTCGGCGACGTCGCCGCCCCGGTTGAGCAGTTTCTCGCCCTCGGCGAGCTTTCGAATCACCTGTTCGGGTGAATGGCGCTTTTGTTTCATGCTGTCCTCCTTGCTCCATTTTGGAGCATCGGGACTCGCACAACTAGTGGCTCAGTTCAGCGGGGTCAGACCACCACAGCGATAGTTGCATGAGATCCTTGCCGTAACGCTCCCGTACGTACTCAAGTTCGAATTCGAAGCGATTCATCACCCCGAGCACTTGGCGATTGGCGGTCTTGGCGTAAGAGCCCTCGTTCATGGCCCATCGCTCGGCGGCGATGAATGCCGGATTGACGTCGAGTTTGTCCAGCATGACCCGGAGACTCTCCGGTAATCGCTCCAAGAGCGTTGCCGCAGGAGCCAGCGGAATCAGCAGCGGCAATAGCGACAGCTCGTTGACGAAGAGTGCAACTTGTGGTCGCCAGAAGACAGCGGTGGCGTACCAATTTCCGAGTGCCGTCGTGGGGTACTCCACGGCAGGGGCAAGGGGCTCCTTCACCCTCGTGAGGAGCTTCTTCGTCGCGTGGATCGTGTACATGGTTCTTCAAGTTTGCACCACCGGGTGACCGCCCTGGGAATGATTTCTCTTGCGCTGACGGTATGAATTGAGACGCCGCCACCGCAACTAGAGGACGAAATCACTCAAAGGGCCTGCAAGTGACGACGCCCTCTTCTGAAGAACTGTGGGATGACTCGTGAGTTCAACCGCGAAAAATGACGTGAAAACGCTCCATAAATCCTGGTGATGCTGGTGGGCCGCCCGGGTCTCGATCCCGGCACCTTGGGATTAAAAGAGGGATGCATATGGTCGGATTGGTCCGGTGGTGTCGGAATCATCCGAGAATTAAAGAAAACTTGTCCGGTGGTGTCGGATTCGTCCGGTGGTGTCGGATTGGTCTGTGGGATGAAATGTGGGATTTCGGAGCGAACGGTGTAATTGATAATCGCGTTGGCTCACGTTCGAAGCCGCAACGAAACTCTCAATAGGTCGGCCACCTTGTGCGCATTCGCCAACTTGGAATGCGAACCTCCGGGAGTTTGCTCTCCGAAGATCCCGCCTGACATTTGTATTCGTCGTTTTACACCACTATGCGTGACCATTCTTCTCGAAAGGGTTGCTAAAAGGGTGCTGGATTCGAAGTGCGCCGTCAAGCAATTTCCTTTTGCATTGTCACAAGCAAAACGCCGGCGGCGTCCATCGAGGCCTGCAGGGCGCCACCGGCGAAGTTTATGAAGTCTCCGAGTCGATCTCAGCGGACTTCAATGGTCGTGTACTCCTTTACTTCACCTTTCCCATTGGGAGAACCGTCCGACCGAACGTGTGAGCGATGACATCACCAGCCGCGTGGTACCAAGCGAGAATGGCGAAAGCCAGTGTGACCCAACCTCCAGCCTCTGTCCACCGCACGTGACCAGACCCGGCGCCAATGGCGAGCAGGACAAGTCCGATGAAGATCAGTGCGAAGACAAACATCAAGATGACGTCGGTCTTGAGCGAGGCAATGAAGAAATAGAAGGTCAGTACAGCGAACATCGCAAGAAACAACGCGAGTGCGCTACCCACTGAAGCGGGTGCTAAGACGCCTGCGTAGTGCTGCGCGATGAAACCGTAGATTACCCAAAAGGGACCATAAGTTCCAAAGACCACGGCGCCAAAAACGTTTCCGCGCGCTACTTCCAGAATGGCAACAATGATCTGCACCATTCCACCAAAGAAGAATGCGACCGGTATCACAATCGCAGCTCCACCAGCGCTCAACAGATGTGCGTTGTACATGCCCAGCATGAACGATGTCGTAGCGAAGGCTGTCACCGCCCAAGCGCCTGGATCCGCGAGTGTTGAAACAGATCGACCTTGCAAGGCCTGATCAATTGTTTGAGACATTCGACCCCCAAAAAATTTTGCGGGCCGTCCGGGTGACGACCCAGCGAAGGTTTATCACTGCATAAGTGCGCAAACAACGATTGATCGCTTTGACGAGTCGCGAATGGCACGTTGTTGCTCCGCCAGTAGTTTCCATGTCAAAGTTTGCAAGGTGCTTCGAAGAAACAACTTTTTTGAAATCTGGCATCCAGTAGTTTCCGCGCACCCGAGTTCGAGATGGACCAGGTGGCGGCGGCTTTCGACTTGAGAATGTGACTGGGGGAGATTGGAGTTACTGTTTCAACGTTGTACCGACTCGTTGGAGAGAGGCGGCGCGGAAAATGAAGACGCGTGTTGTCGTCGGCATTAACGATGGTGATTATGCCTCGCCCCTTTGGTGGGCGATTCATGCGTTCTCATTGGACGCGACGTCGCTCGAACTGATTCATTGTGTCACTGGACGACTATCTACTGAAATGCCGTATTCGAATGATGACGTAATCGCAGCAGGTCGCCAGATTGTTGAACAGGCGGTTGCGTTCTCTCGCGATCTTGGAGCATCAGTTGTCGCTGAGGTACGAGAGGGTTTCGCAGGTGAGATTCTGGTTGCCTGTTCCAAGGATGCAGACCACCTTGTTATTGGATCATCTCGAGTTCGGCATATGTTCCAAGCGCCTGGCATGTCCGTGGTGACGCACTGCGTTCGGCACGCAATTTGCCCGCTCACAATCGTTCCACCTCGTGATACGGCCAAGGAATTTGATGGTGTTTTTCGAAGGACTTGAGAGGAATATGCGAAACACCTCGGCGTTTTTCGCACAGAACCAGCCGCGTTGTTGGCGGAAAATCACTTGAATGCCAATAAGAAAGCCACTCACGGTTGCGGAATCGGATATGGTACTTCTTGTCGGATGAGGCCCCGACAGGCATTGGCCGCAAATGCTCTTAACCGGGCTGATGGCTTCTACGAGAGTGATATCGCGTGGAGGCTGTGTTATGGATTCGATAGTCGTGTCACCCTACGGCGTTCAGGCAATCCAGGTCTTGACGATCCTTCTCGGAGCTCCTCTCGTTAGCGGATTCATCTCTCATGCAGAGGGCCGGATGCAGGGGCGACGAGGGCCGCGAATTCTGCAGCCGTATTACGACATCATCAAGCTTTTTTCAAAAGAGACACTCGTTACCAATGATTCGAGTTGGGTTTTCCTCGCCGGTCCAATCGTCGCATTCGCGTGTTACCTGACCGTCCCGCTGCTGATCCCGGTGTTAACGACCTTCCCATTGCCGTTGGGATTCAGTGGCGACATTCTCGGCGGTGGATTCATCTTGGCACTCGCTGGCTTCTCTGTCGCCCTTTCGGGGGCAGAGTCAGGTGCGCCATACGCTCAACTAGGCGCCAGTCGTGCAATGACATTTGGGGCGCTGATTGAACCGACCATTCTCTTCGTTATTTTCGCCGTTGCACTCATCACTCATACGGACTTGCCCTACGCATTGTCAGCCACTATTCGGTCGTCAGCGTCTCAAATGGTTCGACCGAGCCATGTGTTCGCTGCCGTCGCGTTCTTCCTCGTAGTGCTGGTCGACACCGGCAGAGTTCCTGTCGAAACACATTCGGGAACCTTGGAGTTCGGAATGATTGATGAGGCTCGCACACTCGAGCATTCTGGTCCGCCGCTCGCACTCTTGAAGTGGGGATCGACGATGAAGCAACTCATTCTTTACACCATTCTCATCAACGTATTCCTTGCACCGTGGGGATTGGCATCGACGGGTAAAGTCAGCTCTGTCGTGCTGGCCGTTGCGGCACTACTAGGTAAGGCGATGGTTGTCGGGTTGGTCTTCGCGGTTATTGACAACTTGTTCTCCAAGCTTCGACTTTTCAAGATCACAGAATTCATAGCTAGCGCGTTCTTATTGGCGGTGCTCTCGGTATTGGTCTTCTACGCGGGAGGAGGCTGATGTCGTCACTGCCATCAACGTATGACGGTGTCGCCGCCGGACTGTCACTTCTCGTCTTGCTGACCGAATTTGCGATGCTCCGCGCTCCGCTTCTGCGTTCGCAGGTACGTCTCTATGCGTTCCAATCGCTCGTGGTCACTGGCCTCGCTTTGTACGTCGCGGCGTCAAAGCACATTGACGAGTTGTTCGTCCTGGCGGGTCTCTCGCTCCTTCTAAAGGTGGTGGTCGTTCCCTCACTCATACTGCGACTGCTCCGTGACGCGGACACGGACTTGGCAGGAAGTTCCGTCGTCGGTTCCGCGAGTGCCATTCTCATCGCCCTCGTGGTGGCGGCTTTTGGTTTCTTCGCTGTCGGTTCGCTGCATGTCAACTCGGCGTCGCTTCCCACGTCTTCCCTCGCAATCGCGTGCGCAATCGTTCTCGTCGCGTTCGTTCTGATAATTCTGCGATCGGACGTTGTCTCTCAGGCCATCGGATTCTTCTCGCTCGAGAATGGTGTCTCGGTCGCTAGTTTGGTCGTCGCTTCTGGTCTTCCACTCATCGTCGATATCGCTTTCCTCTTCGACCTTCTCGTGGCCGTCGTCGTCTTTGGTGTCATCATGAGGGTGCACCACACGCGAAATGCCACATTGTCGACGTCCGATTTTGATCGGCTGAAGGGCTGAACGTGTCAGTGCTCGTAATACTGATCGTCTGTGTACCTCTGGCCGCGGCCATTGTGACGTGGTACGCACCGGTGAATGTTTCGCAGAACCTCACAATTGGTGTTGGCGTGGCGTCCTTCGCAATGGCGTTAGTGCTACTCCCGAGGGCATCACACGCAACCATTACAGCGGGTGGACTTCTTCGTGTCGACGCGCTTTCTATGGTGTTTCTACTCGCCGTAGCGTTTCTCTACGCTACGACTTCGCTGTTTGCCAAGGGTTATCTTGCCCTCGGTGACGGTGCCAACGCGCGTCGGTACGGTCGGCGTTTTTACGCGGGGCTAAACCTCTTTTGCTGGAGCCTGATCGTTGTTCCGCTCGTGAATGGTCTCGCACTGCTGTGGGTGGCAATCGAAATAACCACTGTCATCTCGGCGTTACTGGTAGCGATTGACGATACCGAAGGGGCGTCGGAAGCTGCGTGGAAATACGTGTTGCTCGCTTCGCTGGGGCTCGGAATCGCTCTTTTCGCGACAATCATGATGTACTACGCGGGTACCGCAGTGTTTGGGGCGTCGTACAGTCTTTCGTATTCGACACTCTTGTCGGGAGCGCTTCACTTCCATCCTGTGATCGTGCGTTTCGCATTCGTCCTTGCAGTCTTGGGCTACGGCACGAAGATGGGTCTCTTTCCAGTTCATACGTGGCTCCCGGATGCTCACTCCGAGGCGCCAACACCAGTCTCGGCATTGCTGTCCGGTGCTCTCCTCGCAGTGAGCTTCTACGCGATACTGCGGTTTTTCCAGATCGCTGAGCGATCACTCGGACCGACGTTCCCAAGGGACGTCCTCCTCGTCTTCGGAATAGCGACATTGCTTCTCGCGTCGTTGTATCTGCTGAGCCAGCGAGACATGAAACGTTTACTCGCATATTCAAGTGTCGAACACATGGGCATATTGGCCATTGGCATGAGTTTTGGCGCGAGCATCGCCGTCGTCGGAGTGTTATTGCAAGTACTTGCGCACGCCGCCGCGAAAGGAACAGCCTTCTACGGAGCGGGTTCGATGGTCCGCAAGTTTGGTACCAAGGACATGACAAAGATACGTGGGGCGGTGAGCGCCCTCCCGTGGAGTGGTCCGATGTTCGTGCTCGCAGTACTGGCGCTCTCAGCAATGCCGCCATTCGGAATTTTTCGAAGCGAGTTCTACATCGTTGAGGGTGGGCTTTCCGAACCGCGGGATGTCATCGTGGCGATCTTCGTTGTGCTCGTTGTAATGGCGTTCTTCGGTCTGTCGTGGTTTACGACCGAGACCATGTTGAGCGAGCCTCCATCGAGCGCTTCGGTTCTCGAAGGTGACGTGTTGGTTGTCACGAAGGGGGAAGTGAGCAACTGGATCGTCGCCGCGATGGTCGTCGGCCTCGTAGCGCTCCTGATACTTGGAGTGCATCCTCCGGCTTCGCTCTCGCACCTGCTTGATCGGGCGGCTGCCGAACTAGGAAGTGTCCGATGAAGTTTCGTTCTGAAGATCGTTCGACATCGCTTGGTGTGTGGGTGGCGAATGTAAAGACGCAGGTCGCCAATGGTGCTCGATTGGCTGCCTTGATGGCGGGCGCCAGTGGAGATGCTGTGCGTATGTTGGCGGTTTTGAGTCGACGGGGGAATCTGAGCGTTGAAGAGACGACGTGTCCATCGAATTTGCATCAGTTTCCGTCTCTGACCCCGGAGATTCCATCGGTCATCTGGTACGAGCGCGAAATCCATGATTTATTCGGCGTGCGATTCAGTGGACATCGTACCAACGACGCTCTGGTCCTCCCACTCGCCGATGGTGCACAGCCACCACGTCCCGGGTCCGGCACGAAATTGTCGTGGGCGACCCTCGACGAGACGCCACCTCGAACCCGGCTGGAGGGGGAGGGAGCGTTCACAATTTCCTATGGGCCAGTGCGATCGGGCGTCTTTGAGTCAATCGAGTACCTGGTCGAGACCACGGGCGAGGAAATTCCATCCCTCAATCTTCGTGTCACCTATAAGCATCGCGGGATTGAAAAGAGCTTTGAGGGCCTAGGTGTAAATGACGGCGTGTTACTTGCAGAACGATACGAGGGCGTTGCTTCGGTAGCCCATGCGATCGCATTCTGTGGAGCCGTCGAATTGATCGGGGGAATCGAAATACCGCAGCCGGCAGGTTACGTCCGAGTGATTCACGCGGAACTGGAACGAATCTCCAATCACCTTGATTCAAGTATTCGCCACGTGGAGGCGTCGGGACAGGCCGTGGCGTTCGCTCGGTTGTCGTTCCACAAGGAACGAATCCAACGACTCCGTTCTCGACTTTGCGGAAGTCGCTTCGGACGTGGTGTTGTCGTGCCGGGAGGGGTGAGCGGCTCCCCAAAGCTTCGTGCCACCGAATTGCTCGCCGAAGTCGACAGCCTTGAATTGGACATAGCAGCAGACCTTAAACTCCTAATGAACACTCCATCGTTTCTCGACCGACTTCGCGGTACGGGCTTTCTTTCGGCGAGGACGGTGTTGGACCATGGCGCGCTGGGACCAGTTGCTCGCGGGTCGGGCGTCTTGGAGGACGCCCGATTTGTCCGCCCCTATGCGGCGTACGGTTCTCTCGGTCACGGTTTGATTGAGGTTTCTGGAGACGGAGACGCGCTCGCGCGCCAGAGAGTTCGAATACAGGAGATCGAGATCGCTTTCGCCCTCGTTCGTCGTGCAGTTGAAGAACTTAACGACCTGGATGGTCCGGTCAATGACCAATGGGCAGCGCACGTTTCGCGATTGAGTGGGGAAGCCATCGGATGGGCCGAAGCTCCACAGGGGGAGATCCTGACCTGGGTGCAACTGCGTGATGGACTCTTGACCCGGGTGAAGCCACGATCGGCGTCGTTCCACAACCTGGCGCTCTTCCCCTTGGCGTTTCCGAAGGACATACTGACGGATTTTGCATTCATCGAAGCAAGTTTCGGATTGTCAATCGCGGGGGTATCCGGATAATGCCCTGGATTCCAAGAGGACTACGGAACGGGATTGTGACATCGCCGTATCCTCGACGCTCCGATCGGTACGACGCAGCCTTCAAAGGGACAATTGACATCCGTGATGTCGAGCAATCCCAAACGGTCTCGACTGCCGCCGAACATTGTCCAACACAGGCGATCACTTTCGTTGACGGCGCACCTCAATTGGATAGGGGCAAATGCATTCTCTGTGGACGCTGCGCCGAGATCGCACCCGATGTCTTCGTGATCTCCTCCTCGTTCGAAACCTCGGCGATTCGTCGCCGCGATCTTCGCATTCCCGATCTGGAGGAGAGCGACGATAACTTGCGACTCGTACGTGACGGCCTCACTCGACGAGTCAGGTCCCTACGCCGGTCGATCCATATTCGCCACGTGGACGCTGGTTCTGATGGTTCAGACGAATGGGAGATCGCGGCCCTGACGAACCCGGTGTATGACGTGCAACGCCTCGGGATATATTTCACCGCGAGTCCTCGCCACGCGGACATATTGCTCGTAACGGGCGTCGTTACTTCAGGCATGATGCAGCCACTGCTCCATACCTTTGACGTCATGCCCGATCCGAAAGTTGTGATCGTCGCGGGAGTGGAAGCCATCAGCGGGGGACTCATTGGTGAGGGCTACGCCTCGCGAGGTGGGGTGGCGGGAACACTTCCCGTAGACGTCTTCGTGCCGGGCTCACCGGCGTCTCCCTTCTCCTTGTTGCACGGCATATTGACCGCCCTGAACCGCTTGCCGTTGAGGGAGATGAGCACAGGGTTGAGGACTGGAGTCGTTCAGAAGGGAGTTCGAGATGAGTAGCGCGCTCGCTGAAATCGCGCTCGCGTGTTTTCTCCTTGGTGCGCTCATCGACGGCGTGTTCGGCACTCGAAAGCGGATCCGACGTCAGCTGCCGTATTTCTTCGGAATGATCGGCAGCGGTTGTCTCTTCGCCCTCGGTATACACGCCACAGTTTCCAGAGTCGAATTCGTCAACTTCTCGATACTGTCGGGCGCTGGAGATCACGCGTTGCGCGTTGACCCCTTGGCTGGTCTCTTCTTGACGTTGCTCTTCGGTCTATCAACTGCCATCTCCGCGAATTACATCTCATGGGTCCAGTTGTCTCAACGCATGCCGCACCGATGGTCCGCGGCGGGATACTTGCTCTTGTTGTCGTCCGTCGCCATCATCGTGCTCGCAGCCAACGCCTTCCTCTTTCTCTTCGCGTGGGAGTCGTTAACACTCGCTTTCTACGTGTTGACGTCGATGTCGCGCGTCGCACGCCGACAGACGGGCGCTATGTGGTCGACCCTCGGAATGGGCAAGTTCAGTGGAGCGGCTCTGCTCCTAGGTTTCTTGCTACTCGCTGGTCGAACCGGGAGTTTGGAACTCTCGAGTTGGCACGCTGTCGGGCACGGAGCGTTGCTTGATGTCGTATGGGTGTTGGTTGTTATTGGTTTCGGTGCGAAGTTAGGTGTCGTGCCATTTCAAGTGTGGATTCCCCCGGGCTACCCATCGGCTCCAGGACCCGCACGGGCCGCGATGGCGGGCGTGGCGGCCAACGTGGGCGTCTATGGGCTCTGGCGTTTCTTGGGCATTTTGGGGAGCCCACCCGTTTGGCTCGTCATCGCCGTGCTGCTCTGTGGGGGCGTGACCGCATTACTCGGCATCACATTCGCGGGCGTGCAGTCGGGACTCGCGCGCGTCGTGTCGTATTCGAGTATCGAAAACGCAGGCCTCATTGTCACGTCGTATGGCTTAGCTCTCACAGGTAGCGCGATTCATTCGACGACGCTCGTCGCACTCGGATTGCTCGCAGCCACCCTACAAACGTGTGCGCACGCGGTTGCAAAGTCGGCTCTCTTCGTGTCGTTGGCCAATGTCGAGGCTGCTGAAGGAACTGATAATCTGGATGAGTTACGGGGTGTCGGGCGTCGAATGCGCTGGAGTGGTGCCACATTTGGTGCGGGGGCCATGGCACTGGCCGGACTCCCTCCAACCATTGGCTTCGTCTCCGAGTGGTTCATCTTGGAAGCCCTCATGCAGCAATTTCGCGTCATGGGATTGGCGCTGCGGCTGGGACTCGCGGTTTCTGCCGCACTGGTAGCCCTCACAACCGGTCTGGCCGCACTCGTGTTCTTACGGGTGCTTGCATTGACGTTCCTTGGTAAGTCAACAAAGAAATCTGAGCGACGAATCGAGCGAGGAATATTCAACAAACTTGGACTCTCGATCCTCTTTCTTGCGTGTTCGGTCGGTGCTGCCCTGAGTCCCTTGGAGGTTCGATTCATCTCCAGCGGACTCGCACCACTGGTGCCAAGAGCCGTCACTATGGGTGCCGCGAAGTCGCCGTGGGTCTTGCAGCCGGTGTTCGCTGGGTTCTCGATCCTGTCGCCTTCGTGGCTCTGGGTGATTCTTCCAATTGCGGTCGTCACCGTGTTCCTCGTCACGATGCTGCTGTCACGCGGTCGGCTACTGCGAATTCGACGCGTGAGTCCGTGGCGATCGGCAAGTTCGGGTGTCCGCGGGGCCACAAGCTACACCGCATTTGGGTTTGCGAATCCTTTGCGACACGTCTTGGCCAACGTGCTTGGCACTACGAAAACGGTGTCGATCGACATCGATGAGGCGCAGTCACGGCACGACGTGGCGCGAATCGAGTCCACAACGGTCGTCATTGAACCGGTTGAGACGTATCTCTACCGCCCCATTCGTCACGCGGTCATAACTGTGGCCAGAGTCGCGAAGCGACTGCAGTCGGGCCGTCTAAACGCGTACGTCGCATACATGCTGTTGGCTCTGCTAGCCGTACTCGCCGCGGTAGCGGCGATTCATTGAGAGGAGAGTGATGGCGGAAGAACGTGAACGTGGTCGAGGTATCGAGAGCGGCGTCATCCGACGGATTCTCGTGGGATACGACGGATCGAGTGAAGCTCATCGAGCGCTTCGCATCGCTCGCTCGCTGGCGGCGGACGTGAACGGTGATGTGCACGTCCTGTCCGTCATCACGCCTCGCGCTCATGCTGAGACGACCGACGAACGACAAAAGGCGATCGAGGAGGAGCTTTCTCGACTCTCGCAATTCTTGGAAGAGCTAGAGGTGATGGACGATCGTGAAAAGACACCGGTGGCCCACGTGGTCGACGATGACGAACCGGCCGATGCGATCGCGGAGTTCGCGCGCGAACATGGTTTTGACTTAGTGGTCATCGGGACTCACGGCACTGACCAGATAATGCATCGCGGCTTCGGACGCTCGCTGGAGGTTCTTATCAAACTGCACCCGTGCCCACTTCTGATCGTTTGAGTGATGATGGACCGCCGTAGACAGGGAGCTTTTGACAACGCCGATTCGAATCGTGAATCGCAGACCTTCGGACTTCGACATTCGATCGACCTTTCTGGTGGCACATAGAACTGAAATGTCGAACGAATCGAGCCCCCCCACACCGAATCCTGAAGATCGTGATTCTGAAGCGAATCACCTGGACCCGTCGCATGCCCACGGGGATGAAGCAGGTCATTGGTTCAGCGCCGGTATAGGGAGTATCGGCGCCGCGAGCTTCTTTTCCGATTCGGGTCACGAACTGGCGACGTCATTGCTCCCTTCGTTTTTTACCTCGGTCTTGCACGGATCTGCGGCCGGTCTCGGCGTAGTCGAAGGGGTGAGCGACGCGCTCATGGGAGTCGCCAAGCTCGTGGGCGGTCCTCCGGCAAACAGCACGAGCCGTCGTCAACGATTGGCTGTCGGTGGATATGTGGGAACTGCACTTGCGACCGGTGCGATTGGCCTCGCCTCTGGGGTCTGGGAACTGGGCGTCCTTAGATCGATCGCGTGGATATCGCGTGGAGTTCGCTCTCCGTCCAGAGATGCGCTGCTCGCGCAGCTGGCTCCGCCGGCGGCGTTCGGTCGTGCCTACGGCGTGGAGCGCGCGGGGGACAACCTTGGGGCGGTGGTCGGACCTTTGCTTGCTGCGTTTCTCGTCGTTCGTATTGGAATTCGACCGGCGATTTGGTGCGCAGCCATACCTGGAATGCTCGCCGCGGTCGCGATCATCGTTGCCGCTCGCGAAGCTCGTCGGAGTCCAAAAGATGAGAGGCCGAGCCGACGATTTGACGTCTCGGCGCTGCGGGACGCTGGGATGATCCGGCCGTTCGCACCGATCATCTTCTTCGAGTTCGGCAATTTGGCCTCGACGCTGCTGATCCTTCGAGCCGTGCAGCTCCTCCATACGAGCCATCGTTCCCTGGTAGCAGCGACGTCACTGGCCGTAGTCATCTACGCCGCGCACAATGCATCGGCGGCCGTCACGTCCTTCTTTGGCGGCCATTGGATAGATCGGTCGAGTCCGAGAATGGTCTTCGCAACTGGCTCGGTTCTCTATGTCCTCTCGTACGGATGTTTCGCGGATGGCTCAACTTCGTGGGCGTTCCTCTTGTGCGCCTTTGTCCTGGCAGGCGGCGCCATTGGCTTGAGCGAGACTTCCGAATCGGCGTTGGTTGCACGAACGCTGCCCGACGCATTACGGGGGTCTGGCTTCGGTCTACTCGGGGGCGTCCAGGCGGTGGGCGACGTTGTCTCCACGGTGACAGCCGGTATCTTGTACGCCACGGTGTCGCCGACCGCGGCATTCGTTTACGCCGGGTGTTGGATGGCGATCTCCTTTGCGTCCTCATGGCTGTTTACCTCAACTCAATCGAATAGTGCGAAGAGTTGAAGTGACAAATGTCGCGTTGCTCCAAGAGGTTACGAAGGTCCGGAGAGTTCTTCGTCGAAGACTCGAGAGAAGGAGAGATGCACCATGGGAATAAGAGTGTCAAAGGTGTCCGCGATCGAAATACTCGACTCGCGGGGAAGACCGACTTTGGCGACGTCAATGACGACCGACGCCGGATTGCTGACAAGTGCCGCGGTGCCGTCGGGCGCCTCAACGGGGACTCGAGAGGCTTTCGAACTGCGAGACGGGGATATCACGCGCTTCGAAGGTTTGGGAGTTTTGGACGCCGTCGAGAATGTCAATGGTGAGATCGCCGACGCCCTTGTCGGGC
This sequence comes from uncultured Acidimicrobiaceae bacterium, assembly GCA_963848345.1. GTDB lineage: Bacteria > Actinomycetota > Acidimicrobiia > Acidimicrobiales > RAAP-2 > RAAP-2. Next base: position 59,013 of record CAWKDF010000005.1, read on the forward strand.
GAGAGTTCGCCCATTTGAGTGAACTCGACGAATTGCTCATTCAGCTCGACGGATCCACGAACAAGTCCCGGCTTGGCGCCAACGCAATCGTGGGAGTTTCCATCGCCGCGGCGAGAGCCTGCGCGATGTCCGACGGCTTGGAACTCTGGGAGTACTTGCGCCCGAATGGCGTAACGGCGAGACTGCCCGTGCCGCATTTCAACGTGATTAATGGCGGAGCGCACGCGCAGAACTCTTTGGACTTTCAGGAGTTCATGATTGCTCCTCTCGGAGCTCCATCACTCGCTGAGGCAGTCAGAGCGGGCGCCGAGATCTATATGAAATTGAGAGGAGTGTTGCGCGCCAAGCGGTACGAGACGGGTTTGGGCGACGAAGGAGGCTTTGCGCCGGACGTCAGCCGACCGGAAGAAGTTCTCGCTCTACTAGTGAATGCGATCGAAGAGGCAGGCTACACGGCAGATCGAAGCGGTGTAGCAATCGCGATGGATCCCGCCGCAAGCGAGTTCTATCGTGATGGCAGGTACCACGTTGCGGGGGAGTCGCTGACCAGCACAGAGATGATCACGTGGTACGAGGAACTGACAACTAATTATCCCGTGTGGCTTCTGGAAGACGGTCTGGCCGAGTCAGACTGGGCGGGATGGAAAGTACTCGAGAGTCGACTTGGTGACACGATCGAACTCGTGGGTGACGACATCCTCTGCACGAATCCTTCAATCATTGCTGAAGCAATCTCAGAAAACATTGCAAATGCTGCTCTCATCAAGGTCAATCAGATTGGCACCGTGACCGAGACTCTCGAGGCAATGAAGTTGTGTCGCGACGCGGGATGGGCCCAGTTCGTGTCCCATCGTTCCGGAGAGACCGGCGATGCCTTCATCGCCGACCTCTCGGTTGGCTCTGGATGTGGTCACCTGAAAAGTGGTGCGCCGGCTCGAGGTGAGCGCACTGCCAAATACAACCGGCTTTTAGAGATTGACACCGCCCACGTTCTGACTTACGGAATGGCGCGATGACAGGCGAACGACGAGCACTAGACGCCTGGGTTGGGGACCAATCGTGAAAGTCGAATCGTCTCTTTCGTCACGAGCGACCCGGGCGCCAGATCTGCGACCGTCCTTAGGAAATCCTCTATTCGCTCGGCGTTGTCGATGAACTCGACGGCCAAGGGAAGTCCGGTGTTCGCGTCGGGGAATCTCATGGTTCGGACTCGTCCTGACGTACCGAATCCCTCTATGCCTCGCCATACCGAAGCTCCGACGACGCCTTGGTTGAGCGCCTCTTTCAAGAGGACTTCGTGGAGGCCGTGGTGGTGGTGCCGATCGTCTTCGCTGAGAAAGATCATGATTCGAACGGCTTCTTCGTCAAATGACATTTCTCACCCCCGCGGTCGTACACACTTCGCTGGTACCGACAGTGCTAACTCTAGTGCGCAGGATTCGGTCGAGCCGAGTCGTGGTGGCACCATGAGGGTGCAATCGTTCGAGAGAGAATTGAGGAACGCGGATTGATCGAGCAACCGGGCGAGAACGATGTGACGGTGCCGAGCGACCGTCGACACGAGGATGAAGCACGTCGACGCGACCTGGAACGCCGACGACGCCAGCGAGGAACGCAGGCGGTGATCATCCTCGCACTCGGTTCCGGCGGCGTTGTCGGGGCGATCGCTCGATATGCAGTATCGCTGGGCCTTCCCATTTCATCCAATTCCTTTCCGTGGAGCACATTTCTCATAAATATTTCTGGAAGCGCAATACTTGGCTTCCTTCTCATATTGTTGATTGAGCAGTTTCCGCGAGGTCGTCTTGCACGCCCTCTCTTGGGTTCGGGTCTCATCGGGGCCTACACAACGTTTTCGACGTTCGAGGTCGATACTGTTCTCCTGTTTCGAGCACATCATCTAGGACTCGGTTGCACGTACTTCGTGGCGAGCCTCGTGGCTGGCCTTGCGGCGGTCTGGTTAGGCACCGTAGTGGCGCGAATCACTATTCGAGCTGAGCATTGGCTGCAAGGAGAAATGTGATGGATGAGAAGGCAAAAAACGTACCAACGCACTGGGAGCAGAGATTGACCATCTTGCTGCGGGCACGTGACCATGACCACCACGGTTCGTTGTATGTGCATATCTTGCAAAAGGCTCGCAAGGCGAAGTTGGCTGGGGCGACCGCGTTCGAAGCGTTCGAAGGGTACGGAGCCGCCGGTCAAATCCGGCGCACCCACTCGTTGTCCGACGACGCACCCGTGAGCATTGTCATCATTGATCGGCCAGAGCGCATTGAGATCTTCTTGAATGACGCGGCTGATCTACTGCGCAATGTAGTCATGACGATATCTGACGTTGAAGTTGTGGACCTCTGAGAATCGACATGGGAATTGTGGCACGAACGTGATTGAAAACTATCTGATGGTGGCACTGGGAGGTTTCGTCGGGGCACCCTCGCGATACCTCTTGGATCGCGCGGTGAACCGACGTATTGAGTCGGACCTTCCTTGGGGGACCTTTCTCGTCAACATTTCTGGGTCGTTCCTGCTCGGCTTCTTGACTGGACTATCGATCGGGAATCATTTGGCGCCGATGGCGAAACTACTACTGGGCACTGGTTTCTGCGGTGCATATACGACGTTCTCGACATTCTCGTTCGAGACATTGCGCTTGATTGAGGTCGGACAGATCCTTGAAGCGATCCTCAATGCTGTGGCGAGCCTTGTAGTGGGACTTTCGGGAGCCGCCGCAGGGGTTGCACTTGGATTGGTTCTGTAGTGAAAATGACATCCAGAATGAACTTTCGATTCGCGCAGGGAGAATAGTGACCGACCATCTTTACCTTGCTCGTCACGGTGAATCGAAGTTGAACGCCGCCGGCCTACTAAGGGGCCGACTTGACTCCCCATTGACGTCGAAAGGTCGTGCCCAAGCCGCCTCGTTAGCGAGGGCGCTCGCAGGTTGCGACCTTCAGATAATTGTGGCGAGTCCACTGCATCGCGCATTTGACACTGCCCAGGCGGTGGCGACTGGGACGAATGTGCCGGTCGAGGTGGATATTCGCTTCATCGACCGCGATTACGGTGTCTGGGCTGGACAGTCACTGACCAAGGTCGAAGAGTTGTGGGGTTCGATTGACAATGCACCTGGTGTCGAACCTCGTGGTGCCGTATTGCAGCGAGCGTCCGTTGCCCTCCTCGAAGTCTTCGAACGTCTCGATGGTAAGAGCGGACTTATCGTGAGTCACGACGCCATCCTTGGACCGCTCCTAGTGTGGCTCGCGCCAGAACTAGACGGCGAGCCTCTAGTGCAGGACACAGGAAGCTACAACCTCCTCGAACGAACAACAAATGGTTGGCGAGTCGCGAACACGAACATCGTTCCCGAAGCGTAAATAGAGACTTGTATGCCAGGCCTCCGCCGCGGCCCAGTGCTCTGCTCTCAATTCTTTACGAAGGCGCCGGCCCGAGATTGTTCTTCGTTACCACCCGCCGATTCGATCGAAAACATCAAGTGCGTAGCTCGTCGCCAACGGCGGGCCCTCATGCAATTTGTAAGTGCGCGCCGAGTCCGTTTCGCGTCCCGCCCGCAGGAATGACGTCGACGGCTCAGAGTGGAGATAGAAGTATTGCGCCAACTCAAACAGATGCGTCACCACGAAGACCCGAACATCGGATTCAAGAAGTGCCTGCAATACCTGTCGTGCGATTTCGGACCCTTCGCGCTCGTTCGTCGCAGAAAATGATTCATTGAAGAGGACCATGCTTCCCGGCGTGACCTCATCTGCGATGGTGCTCATGCGTGAAAGCTCTTCGTCGAGCTTGCCGCTCTTCATCGATGAATCTTCTTCTCGGACAAAGTGAGTGAAGATCTGATTGCACGTGCTGGCTTCAAGAGACTGGGCAGCCACGAACATGCCTGCTCGCATCATCAATTGCGCGACTCCGACACTCCTCAAGAATGTTGACTTACCCCCGGAGTTGGCGCCCGTAATGATTGTCAGAGTCTTGTCGTCTGCCACAACGTCGTTGCCCACCACGCGCTGTGTGTTCCGGAGTGACAGACATACGTCATACAGACCGGAGAAACTGAGCCGAGCCGGAGACCAAGATCGAGCGACGGGCACGCAGGTGGGCTCACCTTTCAGGCTCAATGAATCGCTGAGATTCAAGCAGCCGATATAGAAGGCGAGTTCTGTGCGAAGCATGACGAAAAAGCTGGCGAGGTGATCAGCAGCCTGGGTCAGGGAATTTGCGGCTGAATTGACGCCTCGTCCCATGAGATCCGATAGCGCCTTCGCACCGGCTTCGTCGCGAGGCGGGATTTCGAATGAATAGGACTTGCGCCCGCCAACGTGCAAAAGCTCTCTAATCGTCTGCTTGGCGTTGCTGGGATCGCGGAGCACATAATTTGTTCCAGAGTTGCCAAAGCTGAGGCCAGCACTGATTAACGTCCCATCCTTGAATTTCAGCAGTTTCAAGTGTTTGTCGATTAAGGCGAAATAATCGTCTGACAGGTCTCTTTTGAGCACCGCAAACAAAGTGGACCATCCCTCGGAGACGAATTCGCCCGAATGCTCGTCAACCAACGCGCGTAGTCGCTTCAAATACTCAACGTACATGCCGATCACTCGCGGAGATTGCGACATCATTCCGGAAGGAGAATTCCGGGTGGTCAGCCAGAAGAACTTTCGTTCTTCCTGCAACGCGTCACCGGTCAATGCGTAGATTGCTCGTATTGTGTCATGGTTCGCAAGACAGTCGCTGAGCACGTGCTGGCGATACTCGATCGCCTCGTAGTCACTGAGACCATTCATCAGGGCCGCCCTGCAGACGTCGTGAACCCGGCCGTCTCCGGCCGCCATGGATAGATAAAGCGTCTCGAGATCGAGGTCGTGCTCTAACTGTTCGGCATTGTGTGGCAACGGCTCTTTTAGTGAGAAGTCCATGTCACGGTACAAGAGGTGTGCCTTCATCGAGCGAGCCGCCTTCGTAGTTGCTGATACGTAAGTCCGTACTTGTCAGCGATTGCCATCGCAAACGCGAGACCGTCGGCAGGATGACGAACAATCTTGAATGTCCGTTCCACAGGATTTTCAGGTATCACTGAGCTCGTCATGCTGACGATCGAAGGACTTAATAGTGTGAGCTCATCGATGAACGTGACGATGACACAAAGGGCGTCAAGTTCGACGAGTTTCTCTATGACTCGTGTCCCAAGAGTGACAGCGTCCTGCGTCGTCGTAGAAGCGAAGATCTCATTCATGACAATCACGCTTCGTGTCGTAGCTTTCTCAAGGACGTTCTGCATTCGAAGCAGGTCGTCTTCGAGCTTCCCACTTTGATACGTCGGATCTTCTTCCCGACCGAAGTGGGTGAACAGTTCATCAAACAAGAAGAGTGTGATGTCTTTTCCGGGAACGGGGCAACCGATATTCGCGAAGTAATGCAACTGACCGAATGTTCGAGCGAATGTCGTTTTACCACCCTGATTCGGTCCGGAGACCACGATTATTCTCTCAGTCCCGTGGAGTTGGAAATCGTTGGTGACGACCGCGATACCGCTGCGCGCGAGTTTTGTGGCCAGAGCCAGGTCGAACGTCTCCGTGGCCTCGATTGATTTGGAAGATTCTTGAAGTCTCGGCAGGCTAAAAGTGAGCCCCAGCGACCGAATTGGTGCGATGTAGTCCAAATAGGCAAGATAGAACTGAATTTCTCGCTCGAAGTTGCTTACGTTTGCATCGAAGAAACCAGATGTTCGTTCGCAGAATGCGTGCAGAGACTTGAATTCTTCCGGAAAGAGAAGTGCGACTCGGTCGGCAATTGACGACTCCACGTGATTCATATCGGGCCAATCCGAGTACTTGACACGATAGTCAGTGACCGCACCTTGCTGAAATCGCTCAAACGCCTCTTCAATCTCCAAGCTGTAGTCTGCTTCGCCCTCATATCGCAAGACGCGAATCCGTGGTCCACGAAGATTGATGGAGTACCGAATTTCTGAGAGATCCTGCTTCAATCGTTGAGAATCGATTGCTAGGTTCTTGAATTCTGATTGATCGACATAACTCGTTATGAACGTTTTGAAATCATTGAGACCTCGCGAACTGAGGTCGATCGAACTTAAAGCCACCACCAAGTCTTCAATGTCTTTGCAGTATTGGACAACGGCGTCGAGATGGAAACCCTGTGACTGCTGAGCGAAGCGCGTCTTCTTTGCTGAGGAGAGTCGCAGTCGGACGTCACGCATTTTGGTAGTGAACGCTCGAAACGTGTCCGTCAGCTCCGCGTTTTCGAGATCGCGCCACACCTCGTGTCTGAATATGATCTCGTCAATGTCAGCTAGATGATCGTAGAACAGTGGAACGAGTTGGCTCTCTTCGCGCCCAGCTGTTATGGACTCCACGACTTGATCGAGGAGCAAATCGGGAAAACAGTCGGGCATCTTTGGTGTCGTGGGAGCCTTTTCACGAGATCGTAAGTACAGGATGCTCTCGAATCCGGAGGGAGCTTCGTTGCTATGAGTCGGAGTTTCCAACGTCATAGCGGGTATCCCATAACTCGAGATTCGAGGGGCTGGGAATGGGGAATTGTTTCCTTGGCAATCGTGACTGTTTGATGCCGGGGTGCGTCACGCATCTTTGAAATCATGGTCCTCGCCTTCACGTACTCAACTTCACGTAGAGGCCATTAGCCTTTAGGCAGTTCGGGCTAGCGCCCGCCGGAGCATCATCCGACATGGCCATTATAGGTGTCACCGAACAAGGTCAGTCATGAGTGATGGTCCACGACGATCCAGATCGAAGATTTGCGTCGCCAGTAGTTTCCTTTCCGACCAACTCACTCGTGAAGGTTTACGATTCTGTCAATGCGCAAATATTTTTGTTCGGAGGAATGATGAGCGGGTCGATTGACGTAACGATTGAGATTCCGAGAGGAACTCGGAACAAGTATGAGTACGACCACGAACAGCACGTGATTCGCTTAAACCGCCACCTCACGTCTTCGATGGGCTATCCCGCCGAATACGGCTTCTTCCCTGACACGCTGGGCGGTGACGGAGACCCGCTCGATGTCCTTGTACTCACGGAGTTTCCGACCTTCCCTGGATGCGTCATTGGGGTGCGTGTTGTTGGTGCATGTTTCATGGTTGATGAGCATGGCGATGATGCCAAACTCATCGCCGTGCCGGCGTACGACCCGCAATGGAAAGAAGCCAATGACATCACCGATATTCCGAAGAGAACGCTCGACGAGATCCGGCACTTCTTTTCCGTTTACAAGGATCTGGACGAAGGCAAATGGGTGAAGATGGGCAATTACGAAGGCCGCGAGGTTGCACTGAAGGAACTGGCCGAATGCCGAGAGCGCTTTCGCGTGCATCAATCTCAAGCTTGACGTAGGTCCTCACCGGACCACTTGCAACCAGGCATAACGATTGAGAATTGCTCACGCTTCGGTGGTAAGAAACTAAAAGGAACACTCAAATCAGAGGCTTATGTGAGGTAGCCTCTGGCTGGCGAAGGATTCCGCCGGACTGACCCGAGGTCAGTCGAAGCGCCTCTAGGGCTGATGACTCCTGCTCAGTTTGACTAAGGAGCAGGGCTCATGAGCGCTGTTGAATCTTCGAAAATTGTCAGTGCAGTAGCAAAGTTATATTTGGAATCCGGCTACTCAACCCGTCGGATAGCCCAAGAACTTAACGTCGACCGTCAACGTGTCGAACAGATTTTGCATCGACAGGGAATAAAGGTTGCTCAACGAGGTGCGGGTCGCAACAGACCACTCAGAATTGAGAGTCCGATATCCGAAAGCGCGCTGCAATATTTATATGTTGACCTTCAAATGAGTTCTGTGGAAATCGGGCGGGCTCTCGGGATTTCCGATCGTTTTCTGCGGTCCCGAATGAAGCTCTGGGGAATCGAGCGACGAACCCGTGGAAAGTGGAATCGCACTGACCGTGTGGACGTTGAGCTCCAGGATCTTCGCGACTTGTATCTGCACAAAGAATGGGCTGCGTCGTCCGTTGGGGAGGAACTAGGCGTTTCAGGGAATCAGGTTTTGCGTTCTGCACACTCCTCGGGATTGCCTGTTCGAGCGGGAGGCTCTCACCGACCACAGGAGTATTTCGACATTCAACTCATCGAGGCACTTTACGATGATGAGCAAGTTAGCTGTGCCCTTGATGCATTTGGAATTCGGGCGGTGCGAGAGCCCGGACCAATATGGCATCGTTTTCCAAAACCCGTTGAGTTGAATAAAGAAATTCTCGAGACTCTCTATATCGACTGCGGTTTGTCATGTTTTCACATCGAACTGGTAACTGGTGTCGCAGCGCCCACGGTCCTGAACCGACTTGAAGATCATGGAATAGTGAGACGTGGTCGAGGCGGGCGATCTCCATTCATGCGAAGGTGGCGAGCGCGTCAACGTCCGGTCGAAGGCGCGACTTCGAAGACGACGACATGAAGATTCTGAGATCCAAGAAATCGTTCGTCGCGACGAATGAGGCTGTCGTGGGTGACAAGATCCTTCTCAATTTACGATGCTCGACTCTGTTGTTCCGAGATGACACTGTCCTTCTCTGTCAGAGAACTGTTGGAGACAGGCGATGGGTTCTTCCCGGAGGAACGCCTCGCATAGGAGAAGGGACTGCCGCCGCGGCGCAGCGAGAATTCGCTGAGGAGACGGGACTCTCAATTCACACCGATCGCGTAGCATTTGTTTTGGAGACGACGAGTAGAGACACCACTCACCACCTCATTGAGATTGTTTTTATAGGAACGGAACTGGAAGGAAGAGCTGAACCTCGGCAACTTGAGAATGCATTGCGTCCACAATTCGTCCCGCTTGCGGAACTCGTAGACCTTCAGCTTCGCCCTCCGATTGCCGGATATATCCGGGGTCACGCCACATATCACCGAACGGAAGGCAACATGAAGGATCCTTTCACCGCCGCCTATTTGGGGAATCTTTGGCGAGCGAACGATCAGGAAAACGACCATTTGCCAACACGCAAGCCTTCGAAGAATCGATGAGATCCATCTCGTGAAAGGCACGACGAGCGATTCGAGCGCAACTTCAAATCTGGGAGCCATTCAAGGCTTCAGCGTCAGGAGGCGGTGACGCAGTATGGGGCCGAGAATCGTTGTCGGAGTTAGCGCGACAACCAATGCTGAAGTATTGGAGTGGGCCATTGACGAGACAATTCAATGGGACGGTCGACTTCTGATAGTTCACAGCTTCGAAGATGCAATAGAAATCGAATTGCCACACCCGATTTTTCATAGCGTGGAGATGGAGCAAGCGATTCTTGACGAGGCATCGAAGGTTGCACATATTCGTCGAGTTCCCACTGATGTCAAGTTGAGCGACGGACCGCCGGGGAAGGCATTGGTCGGGTACAGCAAAGGTGCCAGATTGTTGGTACTTGGTCCATCGAGAAGAGGTCGTGCATCTCAAGCTCTTAGAACCTCGGTCGCGCAATACTGTCTGCAGCACTCACACTGCCCAGTAGCAATCGTCAGGGCACATCCCTAACTTCGTTCCCCGTCTCGAGTATCGGTGTGTGCGTCCCCAGGTACTTTTTCGACCGAATATACAGGTACGCATATAGTCGTCAATCAACGAGAACTTGTCCGGTGGTGTTGGATTCGTCCGGTGGTGTCGGAATGGTCTGTGGGATGAAATGTGGGAAATGTGAGAGAACAGTGCAATTGAGAATCGCGTTGGCTCACGTTCTACGCCGCAACGAAACTCTCAAAAGGCCTTGCTGTTTATTCGTGCCGCCAAGGCATCGAGTCGGTTCAAGATGTCTCCAAAGTCAGTGGGGGTTCCGTTGAACATACTCGACCGAACCATTTCGTTGTAGTCATTGTGAAGATAGTGAGTGGCGACCTCGTCAACTGGAACGAGTCGTAATCCTCCCGTGGTGCACAAGTCGTAGTCGGCATGCTTCGCACGGTAGAAGACGCTCTTGACTCGGACAACGTCGGCGAAGAGGTCCCGATCCGCCAGCGCCCGACTGCCGATCGTCGCTGATGCGAGCCGATCGAGGTCGTACCAGTGCCGCGAGATTCGATCAACGCCGGGGCGGAACTCACTGCGTCCCAGCTCTGCATGAATGAGCGTGGCCTTTTCCCAAAAAGTGCGCTCCGCAGCGAGGACCGAGACTGTTGCAGAGGGAAACGTCAGGTCCGATGATGCGTCGGCTAGGTAGGGCACGATCGTGTGAGACTCGCTCGGTGTGATGGCGTTGCGACCGCCAAACTCGAGCTTCACTACATCCGCGAGATACTCGTCTCGGTCATCGAGCGCGCTCGGGTATCTCACCCACACGGCCTCAGGTTCTGCCGGGTCGAGGTAGACCTCATCCCCGTCGAGGCCGAGCTCATCGCTCAGGCGAGCACGAAAGTGCGGAGCGACAACTGTTGCGACATGATCGTTGACTAGGTCGCGGAGGTGGGTGGTCAGTTTTTGGCGCTGGTTGTTCGTCGTCGAATCCGCGAACGGATCAATTGAATCGTCGAGGCTTCTGTAGTCGATGGTGACGTCGATATCTTCAGAGAATCTGGCTATGACTTCAAAGACTTTCGAAAGAGAAGTCCCGCCCTTGAATGCCATCGGATAGGCACCGGGCATCGTGAAGAGTACGTCCAGCGCCCAGCAGACCCACACGTCTTTCTCCAGCACTCGCACGCTCTTACCGGATTCAGCGGAATGCTTGGCGAGGATGCCATTACGTTCTAACTCCGAGAGTGTGAGGAAGGCTTCAGGCACTGTGAGCGAACTCTCGCTGAGCCAACGGAGCCAGCAAATCATCGAGCCAGGCAGGCATTCGGACTCGACCCTCCACTAATCGCGTCAACTCTTCGGGAGAAAGTTGTCGCGCGACTTTCTCGACAATCTCAGGCGTCACTTCACGTCGTCCCAGATAGTTCAGCGCGGAGAAGGCTCGCCCAGCTGGTGTTCCCGCAAACAGCAGCCGACTTGGGGCAGCGTGACGCAATTCGACTTCGGAAGCACCGAGATGAAGCGTGCGAGAGGGGCCGGACGTGACGAAAACCTGACTCATCGGGACTTGAGTGGTCAGTCCGAACTGGCGAGCTGCCTCGGCGCCATGTACTTCTACGTCGGAATTGGTTGCGCCGGCCAGAGCACGAACGACGCTCTCGGCAGAAGGGGGGACGGCACCCACGAAACGGTTCAGCCGCGGACGAACGTACACACCTTGGGCCACCCAGTTGAGTGCGCCTTGGTGTACGAGTCGCGAAAGCGTGTTGTACACGGCAGCACGTGGTCCGAGTTCGCGCAGTTCCCTGACCGTGAAGGGTTCTCCCGGCGTCCGAGCGTTGACATTCGCTTGAATCCGTTGAGCAGCTGAGGTGGGGCGCGATGTCATGGTAGATATTATACTCGTTTTTCTACCAAGTGCAATAAGATCGCCTCATCCCAGTGGGGAACTAGGAATATAGAGCCTATAAAACGGCTGGGTGACCGCTCGGGTAAGTCGCAACGCTGTGCCACCGTTGCTCCGCATAGCTAACCGCTTTTGGCACTAGAGCATGAAAGCGGTCCACGATGGCCGGTTCTCGTACCTTCACGGGTGGTCAAATTTCGCTCGCAAATCGATGAATGGATCCCCCTCCTCTCTCTGTCTGAAGTGTCACAGTCGCGGTGTATAGATATGTCAAGCAGGCGAGCTGCGTTTGAAAGTGAGTGAGACGATGGTTGAGAAGAAGAAGCATGAGGTGCCGCAGGTCCCAACCCACGGCGGTGGAACGAAGGACCGTTCGCGCGACAAGGACGGCGAATGGCGAAAGAAGCGTGACGACGCCGGCAAGCCACGGGGAAAGTGACAGTTCCACCAGGTGATTCGACAACAGGAGATTGTTTCGGCAACTGGGATTTAGGGAAAAGCGACCGTGGCCTCGTTGCCTGACGGACTTCAACGACACTGGCCCTATGCAGTAGGAGGAAATCGGGCTGATCGACCACATCGCCGTGTCAGACCACTGCGCGAAACACGCTCGTTCTCCAGAATTCTGGCAACGCAAGAACAATCGTGACGGGACAATGAGCGATCGCTATTACGTTGCTGTTGGATCTCCGACTTCGGAAATGTCGTATTGCCACGAAGCCCTTCATTTTTCGAGCTTCTGGGTCCGAAACACGTCAGCACTTTACGAATTCGAATAGGCGAAGTTAGTGGGTACGCATTTCTGTGGGGAGTAGAGAATGGATCTGAACGTGGTTCCCAAGAGCCATCCTCTGACGGGCTGCATCGCAAAATATCAACGAGCTCAGTTTCACTACGACACACTTAGAAGTGAAATAGAGAAGCGGTACGGTGGCGATGACGCGCTTCCTACGTTCACGATGGAACGTGGACTCGATCCCGACAACCCGAGGCTCTTTCGTTGGGTGGTAAGTAGCTTTGATGAACCACCGTTGGAATGGGCGACGATCGTCGGAGACGTCGTGCACAACTTGCGTTCGTCTCTTGATCATTTGGTCTACGAACTGTCGTTTTTGGGCACTCGAGGGAAGCCTGGAGAGAAGACCGCGTTTCCCTGCGCGCTGACCAAGAAGAGCTGGAACAACAACGACACCCAGCAAGTGAAGCTTCAAGGTGTTCTCGAACGTCACAAGAAAAAGCTCTACACAGCACAGCCTTCCTATCGCCGCCGTGATGATGCGTCTCCTGGGGCCTTCGACCTCCGACGTCACAACGCCCTATGGGTTCTTCATGAACTCTCGAATGACGACAAGCATCGGATGTTGTTGCCAGTGAAAACTTGCATCACAAATCTAGAATTCGTGGTCGTTGGCTCGACGGACTGCCGTCTCGTGTCTGGAGCCCCAAAGTGGAATCCAGCAATTTTTGGTCGGCCACTGGAGCTTGGCTCGGAGATCATTTCCATCGAGATAGAACGGACCGGCCCTAATCCTGACGTAGATGTGAGATTCACCATCGACAGCGCTCTCGCACTTCAGGACGGAGTGGCGCTGGTACCTCGCTTGGCAAACACCGCCAATTCCGTAAGAGAAATTGTGTCGTGGTTTTCGTATGAGTTCGAAACGAAGTCTGCAATGTCCCTGTGGAATCTCGATCGGCTGGGCCGTGTGAGACCGGCGAAGGTAATCAGCCGTAAGAAATTAGTTCTCACGCCATTTCAAGTTCAGGGCCGTGATTTTTAGCTATGACTCTCGGCTCCAACGCTCTCACCGACTTTACTGGAGGAACCGTCAATGGCCGAAATTTAGTCCCTCTTGGAATTGTCAGCTCCAGATCCGAGAAGTCTGCACTTCAGCCCGCTCGGATTGAGTCCCGGCGCATCGCTCAAACCGGAGGACGCCGCTCACTTTCAACAAACCGTCATCGCCCGTTGCGATCTCGTTCCCGAAGTAGCCGAGGGCACGAGAATGAGCTTTGAGCGCTTACGGATGCTTCAAGGAATTGGCGTTCTCTGTTACTAGGCGTACACAGTGGCTGAAGATCTATCTTGGCTAGGTAGAGGCTACTGGTGGGCCGCCCGGGTCTCGATCCCGGCACCTGAGGATTAAAAGGAACTTGCGAACTGTTGTCGTGTGTCGGTCTCGTTGCGCATGTCGTTGGTTTTTAAGAAAACGTGTTGTTCTGAGTCGGTCTCGTCTCGTGGTGTTGCAGAAATATGAGGCCTAAAATGAGGTTCTCCTCGGGTTGGTGTGGGTGAAATCTGGTCATGCAGCGAGCTTCGAGGTAGGTAGTTCGATGGTGAGACCACCGCAGCAGAGGTAAATCATCGCGATGATCGCTTCGGCCGAGTGGTGTCCATAGCCGCGGTGGTTGATGAGACGGATCTTGGAGTTGAGACCCTCGAGTTTTGAATTCGAGAGGTCGAGCTCGATTGCCGCCAAGATGCGCTCGCGGTGTTTCCTCACGGTCTTCGCTAATTTGACGAACGCCGGGATGCGACTTCGACTGGCCCAGCGCAACCACCACTCGAGGTGCTCGGGCGCGTCGGCGGGGTTGCGTAAGCGGTAGAGGTCGCGCAGTGACTCTTTCAACTGCCAACTGCGATAGAGCACCGAGTTGTTGCGCCTCAGTTCGTGCAAGACCGCCAACTGCTCATCACTCAAGTTCATGGGATCCTTCAACAGCGCCCAGCGAGTGTGCTTGGTCCAGCGGGCGTGGTCGTAGGGTCGGGCTTCGGCGAGCGTCGGGCGACGCGCAGGTCTCTTCGTGAGCACGCGGCGCTCTTCGTTCCAGGCCCAGCGCCGGGCTTGATTGATTGCTTCGTTGGCGAGGGCGATGAGGTGGAAGGGGTCGACGCACTGACGCACGTGCGGGGCCTTCTCGTTGACCGCGTTCTGAAAGGCGATGCCCATATCGAGGCTGATGGCCTCGAGTTTCGCCACCCGCTCGGGCCCGAGCTCATCAAAGAAGGCCATGAGGGTGGCGGCACTCTTGCCCGCCTCCGCCCAGACGATTCGACCTTGACGGTCGTGATCGGCGACGACGGTCAAGTAGCGATGACCCTTTCTATAGGAGACCTCGTCGACTCCGAGGCGGACCAGTCCCTCGAAACGGTGATCGTTGAGCACGTCACCCACGACGTCGATGACGATCTTGGCGACCGCCTCCCACGAGACGCGCAGCAACTTCGTGATGGTGGTCTTGTCGACGCGCTGGGCGAGCCAGGCGACCACCGCGCAGAAGGCGTCAGTGTGACGCGCTCCGGGTCGCGCCCAGGCAACGTCCTCGGTGCGCACTCGCTGACACTTCGCACACTCGATTCGACAGATCTCGGCTTCGAGGAAGCACTTGGTTAACCCGAGGTCGAGGTGACGCCAGCGCCTGATCGAGCGGTCGTAGTGCGACCTGGTGGTCCATCCGCAGGGACACTGGTGGGAACGCTTGCGCCGGCGGATCCTGACCACGACGCCTTCGGGCGTGAAGGTCACGCCCGAAACCGCGACTCCCTCGATGTCGACGATGCGGTTAAATGCAGTGGTGGCGCGCATGTAGTTCTTCTCGGTTTTGGTTGCTTGGACGCTTCCGAAACTATGAGCACTACGTGCGCGCCATTTGATCAGGCTCGAGAACTTTGAAGAGCGGCCGTCAACCCAAGTGGGAACTGGTCTTTAGAGGAAACTGTGTCTCGTCAAGAGCGTCAAGTTACCCACGGGAACCCGAGGAGTCCCTAAAATGAGGCCTGTTTGGTCGGGAGTTGTCACCTATTGATGGGCACGGTGGTTCGGCGGCAGTGCGGCGGGCAGTGATGCGGCCTTCGGTGGCCTCGTGTTTTCAGTTAAGCCCTGCTGCCAAACAGGCGGGGCAGTCAATCTGACGTTCGGCACTTACGACACTGATGGAGCCGGGAGGGTATCGATATCGGCGATATCTTTCCAAGCGGTGGTCTCCGGCAATCAACATCATTGCGGTGGTGACCGCCTCGGAAGCAAGCGTTCCGTTGATACTGACGACTTGCGGCTCAACTGCCTCTTCGGAGTAGCCCTGTTTCGCTTTTCGGTTGGCTTCGACTCGTTTATCAGTCAATATCCCCATGCACCGAAGACAGGGACCGTCTGGCGACACCAGCGTGATTTGCCCACCCACCCTCATGGCTTGTCCACCACTCGGCACAACAACTGAGGCTCCAATATCGATATACGGGACGCGATTTAGTAATGCAAAGTTGTTAAGCGCGTCACGGCTGCCCCAGTTGTCTACGCAGCCGATAATGACGTCCGCATTCATGAGAGCGTTAATTGTTCTAGAAGATGGAAAGATGTCATCGATTGCCTCCACTTCCACCGACTTTCGAACCGCCGCTGCAGTTCGTGCTGGTATGACAATCTTCTTTGTGTTGTCAACATCTGAGCGGACTGCTCCAACCAAGCGGCGAAGGTTGCTGCCATCGACCGTGTCATTGTCGATGACGATTAATTTTCCAACTCCCGCATGAATAAGTTGTTGAACAACATGGCTCCCACCCCCAGAGATGCCTATGACGGCAATGGTTGAGTCCTCAAGGGCCCTTTGACCCTCTGCTCCAATAGCGAGAAGTTGTCGATCACCGTTATCATGTGATCCGGCGGTTGCCGAGTGGCTAGGAAGTATGGTCAGCGGAATACCGGCGACAACCACACGATTGACAGTGCGAAGTCCGTCGGTCAAGTCGCAGATGCCTGTTACCGATTTGTCTCCAACAACGAGTAGGCCATGCGTTTCTTCCGGTTGTCTTCTCTTCATAAAACGCATGAAGTCTGCACCGAGAGTGGCGTCTCGTTCAGATGGTTGGGGTGGAGATTGGGTCGGGTGAGCATGAATCAAGATCGCTCCACAATTGCTTGACTCCGCGCGCTCGGCAACGCGCAAATTGAACCGTCCGTCGTAGCGAAGTCCAAGTCTGTGGTCAATCACATATTCGTCGGAGACAACTAGGAAGTCGTAGCCGATGACCATTCGGTCTCTTTTGGAGCCTCTGGTCCGAACGAAAAGGACACCGGCTTGCTCACGACGACTGAAGTCGTAGACGCTAGAGGTAATCACTTGCCACAAGTCGGAGTCGATACGAATGTCGACTGATGAGGTTACCGACCCAAACTGGTCACTCCAGTTGGCAGATTCGAGATCGCTGGTCAATCGGGCCTTCCATCGAAACGTCGAAGCCAACCACGAATTACGGGAACCAGTGATGGGTTTGTTGACGAGTAGGGAGCATTGAAGCTGAAGCCAAACCAGGCTTCGCCAGCGATCAGTTCTCGATTGAAGTTAGCTGGGGCGGCATTGTTTCGAAGCAACTCGTCTCCGACCAACAATCGAGGTCGCTGGCCCGGCCAAGCGTCACAAATGAGCATTGCTCGAACGCGCGACGGGCTCCATGGCTCGGAGAAAGCAACTCCGGGTAGCCGAATGAGGCGTTGTCCGGGCACGTCTAGGAGCGCGGAACCTGGAAATGCGAGTTTGACCGCTTGATATTCCGAGTCGAATTCATTCAAGGTCACGAGACTCCACCGTCGGGCGATGATTCAAACGCCATGTGATTGTGAAGTTCAACGATGTGGTCGTCGCCAATTCGTTCCTCAGAGGATTCGTGAAGCTTAAGGAACAAAGTCTCAGCGGAAGGCACATTGCCGAGCGCTTTAATTTCTTCCCCGGTCATCTCGCGTCTTGTCGTTGAGTAGGCAGTCCCATTGATGGTTATTTCGATAGTTTGTGGTAGTTCGATGATTTCATCGTCGACGACGATCTCGACGATCTCTCCATTCTCTTCGACTTCCACAATCTCGATAATTTCAACTGCCGTGGGTTCGTCCCGTCGGTCATTGCGGGGATCTTCAACTTGGGTCATTTGCGTTCTCCATTTCTGGCTAGACTTTGTCTGCCGGAATTTATATACCAATATGGTACATAAATAGTGTATCATGTACCAATGGGGTATAGGCGCGTTGTAGGGTCATGTACCATGGAGGTCACGTTCAGACAGCAACGTCTGGCGAAGCAATTCAACAGTGCCCGAGAGATTGTTCGGGTCTTTGGACCCGAGGCTGGGAAGCAGATTCAGCGACGACTGGTTCAACTTGAGGCAGCGACGTGTCTAGAGGACCTTCGAAATGCCCCGGGTCGTTGTCACGAATTGATCGGCAATAGGTCAGGTCAACTAAGTATTGACTTGAATGGTCCATACCGGCTGATCTTCGTGCCAACTGCGCAGCCCGCGCCGACGAAGGTTGACGGCGGGCTCAATTGGTCAGAAGTGGACGCTGTAATCATCATTGAAATACTCGACACGCACGAGAAATAGGAGGATTAGATATGGCTGGAGAGTCGAAATCGTATGCGTTCCAACCCGACTACGCCGTAATTCCGGGCGAGACCCTCGCTGAAGTACTTGAGGAGCGAGGGATGAGTCAGGCTAATCTCGCACGTCGAGCGGGGTTGTCTTCCAAACACATCAACCAGATCATCGTAGGTGATGCGTCTATCACATCCGAGACCGGACTGCGCCTAGAGAAGGTTCTCGGCATTCCCGCGCGTTTTTGGACAAGCCTTGAATCAAATTATCGGGAATTTGTGACTAGACAAGAGGAACAGACGGCACTCGAGGCTGACGTGTCTTGGTTGTCAGACATTCCCGTACTTGAGCTTGTGAAACGTGGATTCTTAACGGAAAAGCGTCCCAGCGTTGCTTCGCTTCGAGAGGTACTTAAGTTTTATGGGGTGGCTAATAAGTCGGCATGGAACATCGTATGGGCGACGCCGACTGCGTATCGCAAATCTCGAGTTCACGATGTGAACCCTCACGCACTTGCGGCGTGGCTCAGAATTGGCGAAATCGAATCAAAAGAAGTTGAAGCCGAGCCATTCAGTCGCAACGGCTTGCGCGAGATGTTGCCAGAACTGCGGTCATTAACGCTGCTTAGCGTCAGCGAATGGGGGCCACAGCTCATTGCACTCTGCGCTTCGGTCGGTGTAGTCGTGGTTTTTGAACCCGAGATTCCTGGCTCTCGGATTTGCGGAGTTGCTCGATGGATTGGAAGCGATCGAGCTTTAATACAAATGAGTCTCCGGCATCGCTGGTCGGATATTTTCTGGTTCTCCTTTTTCCATGAAGTCGCGCACGTACTGATCCATGATCGCAAACGACTTACCTTTGTGGATGGTCCCCCTAAAGGTGGTGATGACGATGAGCTTGAACTTGAGGCGAACGCCTTTGCGTCTAATTTGCTCATTCCTGATGGTTACAATGGCGTCCTTGCGACGTTAACAACGAGAAAGTCCATCGAAGCATTCGCCGCAGATATTGGTGTGCATAAAGGCATCGTTGTAGGGCGCCTACAGCATGATCGAATTGTTCTGTTTTCTCAATTTAATGACTTGAGGGAAAGGTACGTATTCTCGAAAGAGGCGTAGTCAATCTTGGCAGACCTAATCAATTAGGCGGCCCCACAAAAACTGGTCCACTCGCGCTATCAGAGGCTCGTCACTACTTGGTAGTGAAGCGAGTCGGATCTCGATTCGCCGTATTGCATGACTGTGAGGCCTTAAATGTGGCCTGCCGCTCTCTACAGCCAATTTGTTCGGTGAGCCGATCAGAAGCGACCTTCTCGACGTAAAATCCTCTACCGAGACGATGCCGCAGCGAGGTGATGGACTGCGAGTTCCTTGCTCGAAAGCACATTCTCCGCAAGGTCGACGACGTGCGCGTGGTGAGTGAATAAGAGAACTTGGGATGTCGACGAGATATTCGCGAAACTTCTCAATGCTGCCAAAGAATGATCTTCGTCTAGGTTCACGAGAATGTCATCAAGCACTATTGGCATCGGGCCGGTGCGTTCGACAGCTGCCTCGAGTGCCGCGAGACGAAGTGAGAGGTAAAGGGCGTCGCGAGTGCCGGACGACAGTTCATGAATCTGCCACTCCTCGCCACCCGCGGTGACGGCACTCAGGAGCGTGGTCTTCTTGAAATCCTCTGTAACCCCCGCCCTTACGTATGCTCCGTCGGTCAGCATTGCGAGATGAGTGCTCGCCCGCTCGAGTATCGGATCCTGATGGGCCTCGGCATATCGGCGGACCGCCTCGTTCGCGAGGTACCTAGCCAAGGTAAGGCGGACGAAGCGCGCTGAACCTTCTTCGGCCCTTCCCAGTTCGAATTGGGCGTCTGCCGAGCGCAAGGCTGCTTTGTCGGATCCATCCATATCGCGAAGTTGTCGGTCAAGCTCTCGTTCTTCGTTTTCAGCGCCTACTTCAGCCTCGGTGAGGTTGTTTCGCCCCTCCTGGGATCGGGTGATCTCAGCATCGATCTGGGAGAAGTCCAGCCCATTTGCGTCGGCTTCGAGCAGGGCGATGGGCATCCCTCCACCCTGTTGAGCTAGTAATCCTTCACGCTCGGCGATCTCTTCGTCGAGTTGAGCGACGCGAATCGCCCGCTCTGCCAGCCCTCCTAGGACGTCGAGGTCTGTGAGGACTTGTTCCTTCCCGAGGAGCTCAAGCTCCTCCTCAATTCCTGAAAGGGTCGCGTCTGCTTCATCCACCTCGGACGTCGCGAGCGCCTCACTCGCCAACAGGGGGTCTCGGGCTGCATTTACCTCACGGGCAACTTTGACCCGTTGGACCAAGCCCCTCGCCGCCGCCGCGTAGTCATCGATAGCGGGCCCCGCGATGGCATCGACCAGCCTCTTAGTCTCTGATTCGAACCTCACCGAGCGACCGTCGATCCCGGTGATGCGCCCGTAGCGCCCAGCACGAAGCGAGAGACGTTGGTCAAGGTCTTCGAGTTGGCCCAAAAGTGCTCCCGCCTCGATGGGCGATGCGACTCCCGCACCATACGGAGAGCTGAGTGACTGGAAGAGCACTGCCGCCGTTCGTTCTGCTTCTTTGGCTTCGTCGGCTGCCTTCATTTGTTTCGGTAACCGCCGAACGAGCGTACCCTTAGCGCTCTCGAAGGATTTGCGCTCAGACTCCCTCAGGTCGGCAGCATCAAGAAAAGACTTTGTCATGTCGAGTACGGAAGCGAGGTCGCGCCCAACTGGTCCAGCGCTGGTTCCACAATCGGTGAGGAGGCGAACGATCCGTCCGCGTGCGTCGCGCACCTCGCGGAATGCCTCCCGGTGTGTCAGTTTCGCCTCGGTCCAGGTGGCGTGGCGCTTCTTAAGCTCTTCGACGTTTCGAGACCACGAGCGAAGTGACGTGTGAGTGGTTGGCAGTGTCTGTCCCGTCCAGTTGGCAGTCCACTTTGCGTACGTGGCGGACGCTTTCTCGCGGGACTCCTCCGAACCCAAGAGCGAGGCGGTGCGATCGCTCCGCTCACGTTCCAGTTGGGCCAGAAGGTTGTTTCTTGTCGAAGTGCGATCGGCGTCCCTCCAAAGCCGGTCAACAGTTTCATCGGCATCATCTGTCGAGCGCTCAAACGCAACTGCCAGTGTCGGTTGGTCGACGTATTCATCCGTTGCCATGACCTGTTTGTCCTCGAGCCAGGTGGCTTTGACGACTTCCCATAGGTTGCGCCGACGGTCACGGCGACCGGACAGATCCTCTTCCGTCGGGAGATCACTCTCGAGGGCCAGCGAGGAGAGTTGCTGTTCGTGATCTGCGATGCGGGCGTCGCCATCGGTCACGCGGTCATCGTCAGCTCTTGCGTTACTCAAGTGGCCTTCGATCTCTTCAAGGACGTCTTCAACTTCGGCTTCGGTTGGGAGCGATCGAGACAGGAAGCTTGCGATTCCGTCCTCGGTGAGACCGATCTCTCCGGCGGTCTCGGAAAGTTCTGCGCGGGTCTTGGCATCACGCGTCTGGGCGGCCGTGAGAGCCGCGTCGAGGTCACCTCGTCGAGAGACCACGTTGAACATGCTCCTCAGTGGTTTCACGTTTACCGAAGTCGGGAGATCATCGAGAGATGCTTTGACGTCCGCGAGCTCGTCTTCAGTGGTGGAGAACGCAGCTCGAGTCTGAGAGAGCTTTGACTCTTTGTTTGTCCAATCATCACGCGCGGAGGCGAGGGCTTTCCGATTCCCCACGATTGGCAGCGCTGCGTCGAGGTCTGAGGTAATAGGTGAGCCCCCAACGATCGTCTTTAGGACCTCCAGCGCTTGTCGTTCAGCTTCAAAACGACCCTGTTCCAGTCCAGACCGGTCAGAGATTCCTTGAGCGTATGCCTTTATCTCTTCTGCTAGAGAATCAACATCCTCGGCAATCTCAAGTGCTTCTGGATCGGACATTAGTTCCGCGAGCTTTCCGGTCGCAGACTCGCCTCGACGGACAGCTTCGGACCGTTCGCGCGTGGCTTCGCTGCGTGCGGCCAGCGCTGCCTCTACGCGTGCGGCCCACGCTGCTGGTGGTACGGGCCCAGCACTGAGGATCTCGTCTCGCTCGCCGATTCTTTGGGTCCGTTCTCGAAGTTGCGGGAGGACTCCGCGCAGGGTCGTAAGACGCTCGATCTGCTGGTCTAGCGTAATTCGCTCGTCGGCGAGGCTTCGGCGTCGTGCGACGACCTTGTCGTGATCTCGTCGTGTCGTGTCGTAGCGTGTTGGCCGAACGGACAGCGTGGTCGTTTCCTTTCTAGCTGCCTCCGCGGCCCTCAGAGCAGCGTTCACGACCAGCTTCTGAGCGCGTGGCGCAAAGAGCTTGTCCGCCTCGGACTGGAGACCGTCCAGGACCGTGCTGAACTCACGAATGCCGAGCCCAGACGCAAAGAGCGCTTCGCCAAGTGCTCCGCCCGTCGAAAGCAGTGCAGATGTTCCTTCGAGGAGCTCTCGCCATCCGAGGGTATAAATGCGGTCGAAGTCAACCTGGCTTACGCCCTGAAGATACGCGGACCATTCGCCGGGGTTGATCGGAAGCTGCGACGCCGAGTCAATTAGATCGTCACGGTCCCGCTTGTAGCGGATAACGTCGAGCACCTTGCCTTCCTTGTCAACGATTTGCGCACCGACTTGGAGCCGGTTGAGCGGATGGATGAACGCGTAGGAAGACGATCGACCGAAGCCAAAGAGGAGGTTCGACACTGCCGCTCGAGCTGTCGACTTGCCGGCTGCGTTCGGGCCATGGATTACGTGGAGCGCACTCTTCGAAAGGTCAAGGCTCTCGTTCGTAAAGATTCCGAAAGCCGTGAGATCCAGACGGTTAATTCGCATCGATGCGCTCCTCGCCGCCCAGCAGTGCAGCAAGTAGTTCAGCTGCATCGCCGAGCGCCTCGCCGAGGTCCTCGTCGTTCAAGGAATCGCGCATCTCCGGTCCCGCAGCTCGTAGCTGGCTCCGAAGACTTGAAAGTTCCGGTAGTCGTGGGCTGTCGGCTCTGGCGAGCGATGGAACGTCGCTCTGGAGATCTGCGAGGACCCGTCCAATCTCGCCGGCGACTCCGTCGCCCGTGAATTGAAGACTGCCCCGTACGGGCTTTGTCGAGACGACAACCTTCTCAATCCATATCTCTGTTCCGCCAAGGTTGTTTGCGAGTGTTCTGACTTCGGCCGTGAGGTGTTCCGACTGGCTTCTTAGTACCCGGTTGGCCGCGGATGTGCCATCAAACTCGACACGAATCGCATAGATCTCGGCGCCAGTTGTGATTGCCTTCGACAATTCGTCCCGACAGCGATCGAGGCAGTCGTCGAGGCTCCTCGCGTCCGAAACATTGATATTGACGTGCTCCCACCTCACGAGGTTGTTCAATAAGCGTTCGACTCGGGGATGGCGATCCTCGAAGGTGACGAGGCACGCACCTTTGGCGCCGGTTTCTCGAACATTTCGGCCTTGGAGATTCCCAGGAAACACAGCAAGCGGCTCCTCGCAAATCACCGTGTAGCCATGTACGTGTCCCAGCGCCCAGTAGTCGTAGTTTTTCGCTCGAAGGCCGTCGAGAGTGCACGGTGCGTACGGCTCGTGCCCGATGCTTCCATCAAAGCAAGTGTGAAGCATGCCGATGTTCACGAGTCCAGGGTCAGCGTTCGGATAGCTCAAGGACAGATCCTCGAAGATTGCCCTATCGGCGTAACTCTGCCCATGCACCGCAATCCCGGTGTCGTTTACCACCCATGTTTCCGGTTTGCTTGAAGAAAGTAAGACGGTGTGAGACGGTAAGCGCAACTGTTTCGTGACGACGCTCTCGGCATCGTGGTTCCCGAGAACGATAGCGACAGGGATTCCGGAATCGTTCAGTTCCGCCAACTGACTGACCACGAATATTCCGGTGTTGTAGTCACGCCAGCTCCCGTCGTAGAGGTCGCCAGCAATGACGACGAGATGAACCTCGTGCTCTATCGCATCGGCGACGATCGACCGAAGAGCGGAGCGCGTGGCGCTCCGGATCGCGTCAACTGGGGAGTCCTCGTAGGGGACCAAACCTCGCATGGGGCTGTCGATGTGCAGGTCGGCGACGTGTAGTACTCGGAGCTCGTCCAATCCGGGGCCCACCTTTCGAGCGCTCTCACGTAATTGTGCCACTCGGGAACTGTGGATGCTCAACCAATAGGTTCCCAACCGTGTCTCCGGAATACCTTGACCGATTCAAAGTGCACACCTATTGAGCAGAGCCCTCGTAGAGTTAATCTAGCGATCACTGCTGGCTGGATAGATCAACTCCAGCACTGATCTTGAACGCAACCGATCGGAGTGAATAATGGCTGGACGATCGTCAAAGTCGGATAAGCAGCTGAACACAGTACCCGTTGAGGACTATGAGCACTCAAGCGCCACTCGAACGAACAACCCCCCTGCTGGCCTCGCGCATCTAGATCGTGACGAGACTCCGACCAGGACACTGCAATTCGACCCCCACCTAGACCCCCAACTCGTGTGGGCAGGCAAGTCCGAACACAATCAAGTCGAGATTCCGGCGCCGTCAATCCATGTCCACGAGGAACTATCCGCGCAGAAGATCGTGGGATCCGTGCGTCGACAGCGGCTCCAGCCAAATCTCTTCGATGTGACGGAGTTAGACGGGGCGCAGGCGGTCGAGTTCTATAAGCACGAGATGAGCTGGTCTAACCGGCTGATTCTTGGGGACTCGCTCGTAGTGATGAGTAGCCTCCTCGATCGCGAACGATTGGCTGGGCAGGTCCAGTGCGTCTTTATGGATCCGCCGTATGGAATCAAGTACCAAAGCAATTTCCAGCCAGGAATTGGCAATCGGAACGTCACAGATGGCAAGGATGATGACCTCACGCGCGAGCCAGAGATGATTCAAGCCTACCGAGATACTTGGGAGCTTGGCATCCACTCCTATCTGACCT
Source organism: uncultured Acidimicrobiaceae bacterium (assembly GCA_963848345.1). Lineage (GTDB taxonomy): Bacteria > Actinomycetota > Acidimicrobiia > Acidimicrobiales > RAAP-2 > RAAP-2. The sequence goes on from CAWKDF010000005.1 coordinate 83,706, forward strand.
ACTTGCGTGACCGTCTCCATGTTGTTCGGGACTTGCTGACTGATTCTGGATCCGTGTTTATTCAGATCGGCGAGGAGAATGTTCACCTTGTCCGCGTGTTGCTTGACGAAGTATTCGGAGCTGAGAACTTTGTCAGCCAAATTACGTTTAAGACCACCAGCGGGGCTGGTTCGTCGAGCGAACTGAAGAGCATACCTTCAACTTGCAACTACTTGATTTGGTATTCAAAGGATTATCCAAGTTTCAGGTATCGGCAATTGTATTTGCCTAAAGCGGAGATGAGGTCCACCGAGGCCAAATATTCCTATATCGAATTGCCGAATCACAGCCGTCGACCGCTAACAGCAGATGAACGAATAGGCATTACCGAACTCACAGCCGACTCTCGAGTTTATCGCTTAGACAACTTCACTTCGCAGAGTCCGCGTCAGGATGGACAGTTTCCGATTGAGGTTGACGGGATTTCAGTGACGCCTAAAAAGGGCTACTGGAAAACCAATCCTGATGGCGTTGAGAAACTCCTTGCCCAGAGAAGGCTGGTCGTTACCGGTAACACGCTCTCATATGTTCGTTACCTGGATGACTTCTTGGGCTCTCCAATAGGCAATCTTTGGGAGGACGTGTCGTCGGGCGCAGTTGGCGATAAGAAATACGTCGTACAGACCAATCCCAGGGTTATCGCTCGCTGCATTCTCATGGCTACTGATCCGGGAGATCTGGTGCTCGATCCAACTTGCGGTTCCGGCACGACGGCGGTGGTCGCTGAGCAATACGGACGAAGGTGGATCACATTGGATACCTCTCGAGTCGCGCTCGCGATTGCTAGAGAGCGACTTCTAACATCGGTCTATCCCTATTACGAACTGCGAGATCCCGCACGAGACGTTGATGGTGGTTTCGTATATGAGACCCTCGACAGGGTCACGCTCAGATCCATTGCAAGAGGCGAGTCAGCGGAAAGGGTCGTCTTAGTTGATCAACCGAAGATTGATAGAAGGAAAGTTCGAGTGACAGGCCCTTTTACGGTCGAGGCGCTGTCACGTTATGCAGTGAACCCCACAGACTCCGCACCATCTGCTGTCCCTGCTGACCAAGACACCTCTAATCACGTCGAGACATTATTGGCGGCGCTGCGCTCCCAGGGGATACCTCGTCCAGGGAAGAAGCCGGCCAAGATCGAGAGCCTGAGTCCACTGGCTCTGGCCGGGGCACTCCAGGCTGAAGGTGTTGTTGACTTGGAGGGTCGCCCGACTCGATTCGCCGTATCCCTCGGCCCACGATTCGGCACGATCACGATGGCCCAAGTATCAGACGCGCTGCAGCAATCCATCGGTTTTGGCCTCGTCGTTTTTGCGGGCTTCGCTGTCTCGGCTGATGCCCAGGCGCAGTTGGCTACGGGAAAGGTCGGTGGCACCGAGGTCGCTCTCTTGCTGGCCAACCCTGACCTACTCGTCGGCAACCTGTTGAAGAACACGAGCTCGTCACAGACTTTTCGTCTGTACGCTTCTCCGGACGTCAATGTCGCTCGGGAGAGCGAGGGGTACCGAGTTACCGTTGAAGGCGTTGACTCGTATGACGCTTCCACCGGCGAAATCACATCATTTGGGAAGACCGGCATTCAGGCCTGGTTTCTCGACGATGACTACGACGGACTTGTATTCCGTGTCTCTCAGGCTTTCTTCCCGATCACCGATGGCTGGGAGAAACTCTCGAAAGCGTTGAGAGGAACGGTCGACGCTGAGCTTATTGAACAACTTCACAGTTGGACGTCGCTGCCATTTGAGCTGGGCGAACACAATAGAGTGGCCATTCGGGTCATTGCCAACGATGGTAACGCTGCCGAGGTGATTATCCCTCTGAGTTTGACTGCTGACACGACGAAGACGAAGAAGTGACCACGAAGCCTGGTCAGGTGATCGATGGAAACCCAATCATCAACGATGCCTTCTCTGAGCCTCAGCAGCATTGGCACTTCGCGGGAGTAGTCCCTGAACGCCGACCCGGTCGACGTTCTGCCGGTTACCTGGCACCCTCGCCGGACAACCAACTTCGGATCTCCGATGAGTTGATCGAACTTGCGGTTGTCAACGATCTTCGGGATCGGGTCCGCCAGTGGCGCCAAGAAGAGTACCCCGGGGCAACTCTGATGAGTCGTGATCTCTTTCGAAACTGGTTCGATGATGAACGAAGAATCTCCAAGATACGACCCTTCTTTTGTCAGCAAGAGGCTGTCGAGACAATCGTATTTCTGACCGAGGCGCCCGACCACCTCAAGATAGGAGTGAAGGTGCCCTCGGCCGGCGAGGCGTACACCCGATGGGCGGTCAAGATGGCTACGGGTACTGGGAAGACGACAGTGATGGCAATGTTGATTGCGTGGTCAGGTTTGAACAAGGTCGCGGCGCGTCAAGACACTCGCTTTACAGACCAGATTCTGGTCGTTGCACCGAACCTCACTGTACGAGATCGCTTGATCGGAGTCGGCGGGCTCGACCCTAAGCATCCCGAATCGGTCTATCAACAGTTCGAACTCATCCCGCCGCAGTACTCGTCACTGCTGGGCCAGGTGTCAGTCCAGGTGATGAACTGGCACCAGTTGGCGCCAAGAGAGGATCCGAAGCGATCCGTCGGCAGCGAGGTCGTGAATCCGACGCGGCCTTTTGCAAGCGTGTACTCACTGACCTCTCACCGAAGGGGCGGATTCTGGTCTTGAACGATGAGGCTCACCACGCATACAGGTTCCCACCGGATGTTCGAGCCACTGGGAGCGAGGTCGATGAGTTGCGCGAGGCGACGATATGGATAGGCGGTCTCGAGAAGATTAACCGTGATCGAGAGATCCTTCGCGCTGTTGATTGCTCAGCGACCCCAATGTACCCGAGCTCGTTCAAGGATAGAGCGTGGATGCCCTTCGAGTGGATCATCTCCGACTTCGCTCTCGTTGATGCCATCGAGTCCGGGCTGGTCAAGATTCCTCGTACGCCGACGGACGACAACACGGGCAGGCGATGCCCGAAGTATCGCAATCTATGGGACACATTAAGGGGACGTTGCCTAAGCGTACAGAGGCTGATGAGGACGCTCATCCATTGACTGACTACTTGGCCGAAGCTGACGGGCCACTGAAACAGTTGGCTGGCGCTTGGGAGGAGACGTTCATTGCATGGCAGGAGGCAGGTCGCAAGATTCCTCCTGTCATGATCGCAATCTGTCACGACACGAAGGTCGCAGGCTGCTCGAACGCCACATTGCCGTGCTCGGTGAAGGGAGTCCCCGACCTGGTCAACCCCTCGACCGGGACCAGCCGTGACGGTGCGCATCGATTCAGATGCGTTGGACAAAGGCTGAGCCGGAGAAGGTAATGCGGCGCTGAAGAGACGCGCGAACTCGTCTCTACAGTTGGTAAACCAGGGAAGCCAGGTGACCAACATCCGCTGTCTGGTCTGCGTAGCGATGCTTTCAGAAGGCTGGGATGCGCGTAACGTAACTCACATCCTGGGCCTCCGAGCTTTCGCTTCGCAGTTACTTTGCGAGCAAGTTGTTGGTCGAGGCCTTCGTCGCAGCGACTACGCCAACCTGACTCAGCCCGAGTTCGTTGACGTATACGGCATTCCGTTCCAGTTGCTTCCGATGGCCAAGGCCACGGGGCGATAAACCGTCTGAACCACCGGACTACACGATCGTCTACTCGATGAAGGAACGTGGCCACATGCGGCCTCGACTTCCCGCGCTTGGTCCAGGTCGTTCCCGACATTAAGGACACCCTTGACATCGACTTCGATGCGATAGAGCCAATACGAGTTACTCCTCGCTTCGACCCCACCGATACTTGGGTCGAGTTCGACTTGGGAACGCCGCACGCCGGTATGGGCGGCGAGGTTCAGGATCGTGACCGGGCCTACGAGAACTTCCGGATTCAGCGGCTGTTGTATCGAGTCGCAGCCGGGCTCGTTGAGCCCTACAACAAGCCATGGCTATTTCCGCAAGCTCTGGAGATAGCTCAACGAGTCGTGCGGCCAGTGAGCGAAGCCGGGAAGATCTCATACGAAGAAGACGTCGATCCACGTGAAGTGTGCAACATGCGCTACCTCACCGTGATTCGCGAGCGCATCAGCGCTGCTCTTCGGCCGGGTGAAGGTCCTGAACGATTCCTCCCAGCTCTCGACGAGTATCAGCCGATCGGCTCAACGGACGGTATCAACTACCCGTCACCTACCGACAAGTGCGTACCCACGATTAAGAGCCACCTATCGCATGCGGTCTGCGATTCTGGTCTCGAGCGCAAGATGTGCGCGGTTTTAGATCGCGACCAATTGGTTCAGGCTTGGGTGAAGAACCACAAGCTCTTCTTGGAGATCCCCTACATGTATTTCGGCGTGACGCACCGCTACCGTCCTGATTTCGTGGTTCGGCTCACTAGTGGACTCGTCGTGCTGCTCGAGGGCAAGGGGGAGGCAGATGAGAAGGACGACGCTAAGGCCACGGCTGCTCGTCGTTGGGTGCAAGCGGTTAATTCCTGGAGCGAACTGGGCGCTTGGACGCACAGCATTTGTTATGACGCCGGTGGCCTATCAAACCAACTGAAGGCTGCGTGTGACGAGGCCAAGGCCACGGCCACCGAGAACTAATTGGTCGCCCTGTAGAAGCTATTGAAATCTGACTGAAGCAAGCGAAGTGGCTGCCAGGCGGCGAGGATTACTACTCTTCTTCGTCGCTTTCGGACTCATTGTGTGAGCTCCACATGTTTTCAAATTCGCTGCGACTTCTCGCTTGTTCGGTGGCTACGTACCAGGCGAGGGTTTTTGAAGGATCGCTTGGCTTAGGTCTTCGCTCCTTTACCCAGGCGCCTTCGCCTAGCACTTCGTCTAATGCCCGATCGACAAGAAATTGACTAAATACCCATTTCTCGCGATCACCGATGATCTCGGGTAGCGCGTTGACGAGCCAATTCTTCAGTACAACCCAAAGAACTCCATCGCTCGTCACCTGCTGGTAGAACTCGTCGTTAGTGCCCAGCGAGTAGATCGCTGCGCGATTCAGCGTTTCGCTCGCGTCGAAGGTACCCCCCACCGTTGCTTGGCCCGCTTCGGCGACCGCGTCTCGGAGCGCAACTTGAAACCGTTCACGGAGCCGTGAGGCGTAATTATCGGGGGCTGCTGTGTCGTAGGTGGGGTCAAGCGTCTGGTAGGAATCTTCGAATGAAAGCGTTCTAATCGAAATTGGGTAGGGATACTCGCCGGCACTCGACCAGAACACACCATGACCAACGAGCGGCTCATTGAGCAGCGTCGAAAGTAAATCGTCCGAATAGTTAGCGTTCGCGTTCTTGAGCGCCCTGAGGTCACCTGACGAAAGTAGGTGGAAGATGAACCAGTTGTCTCCTTGGCTGAGCAGTTCGCTGGGGAGGCTTCCAGGTTGCTGGGTTACAAGCACAGCACCGAGGTCGTATTTCCGGCCCTCCTTCACCCACTCAACAAATGGACCTTCGCCATGTGAAACGTTTGAACTCAGCACTGACTGTGCTTCTTCGATGACAGCGATCGTCGGAATCGATTGGGAGTCTGCCTTCGTGAACTCATCCTGATTGTGCTGGAAGATGTCCTGGAGAATGACTCCCGCAAGCGCGAGACCTTGGGCGCCGTGCATTCGCGAAACATCTATAACGCAGAGCTTGCCCTCTCTGAGTGACTCCTTGAGGGCACGGAGAAGTTGGCTGGATGGGTCGTGTATGCCATTTACGATTCGCGTCATATTCGAACGCGCTGCTGTTGCTTCTGCGTCCTGAGTTTTATCATCCTTAAGATGCAATTCTCTGTAGAACACGTCTAGATCCGTTGCATTCTTATCTTTCCACACGGCGTCAACGAGGCGCCGCCAACCATCCTGATGGAGGGCCATGAGTTTCTGAACATTCTGTTGTTCAAGGCGATCCGCTGAGATCACGAGGCTAACGACGCGGGAAGCTGGCAGTTCTCTCACGTCGAGGCGCACTTGATCGACGACAAAGGAGTTGTAGAAAGGGCTAGGTCCCTGGCGGTCGGTGAAGACCACCAGACGGTCGCGGAGTTCTGGGACGTCGCAGAGGCCGGGCCTTCCTTTGTCATCCGGCCAAAAGTATTCCCCGTCGGGGTCGAAAATGACGGTTCCGACGGGGACACTCCTATCGCTTCGCTTCATGACGTGAGGCCCGCCTGGGAGGCTATAGAGGTCGGCGAAGAGCAATTTCACGAGGTTTGACTTACCGAAACCAGCTCTAGCGAACACGAAGGTTCGTCGGCTCACGAGCCATTCAACGTCGAATCGTGGGATCACCTTCGGGTAAACGATCTCCAATCTGCCGTCGTTGCCGACCCTTTGGTCATCTCCCGCGTAAACAAATTCTCCGAGTGCCATGAAGCCGATTTCGGCCGCTGTCTCGGAGTCGAGGCTCGCACCCGCCACCTGCCTAAGGAGGGTGTCGGACAAAAAAGCGACCTTGGATCCCACATGCGGGAGACGACGGTGGGAAGCAACGAATACTGGAGGTTGACCAGATGCTCGTACGCGAAGTACGCCCAAAATGCGGATGTCAACTTTGTACTTCAGATATTGGTCGCGAAGATTCTCCGGGATCGGTCGATCCTCACGGACTGCACGAATTGCATAGTCCTCTCCGGCTGATCCGACGAGGCGGCCCTGCGACGAGATTGTGGTAATTCTCCCTAGGACTGCCTCGTTGTCGTTCTCGAGTGCAACAAGTACGAATTGGCCATGCATCGCCATCGATTGGTAATTATTGTCGTAGGGGAGTACGAGTTCGGCATGGAACTCGAGACCCCCTTCCGAGAAGCCAAGAAATGTCCCGGCAATCTTTGCTCCGTCGAACAGTGTCATGTGTATCTCCTGGCCGCTGGATCGATGAGAGCCAGACGATGGGCGTCGAACAGCGGTTGTTTTGTGGCAGTAAAAGTCGCTCGAACGGCTTCAACCATCGTGTCCTGAAGAATGGCAAGATCGAGATCAACGATCTGGGCATGAGCGTCTGCCTGTTGAAGGCATTGCGGGTAGTAGGCAACAGGAAATCCAAGTTGAGCGTCGTTGAGCAGCGAACCAAAGATCTTCTGCGCGCGGTCCGATTGACCGTGCAGGAGATCTACCGTCCAGACTGGGTCGCCTGATCTAGGTCCGAATCGGACAAAGTACATCTCACCCATGTTGAACTTGGGTTGTTCAACATCGCGTTCAGTATCAGTGGGCAGACGTAAATACTCGGCCCATTTGTAGACCTTTGTCTGCATCTCCATAGAGATTGGAGCATATTGAGCCGCACCATCGGGGAAGACTTCCGAGATTGCCATAGCGAGTGCGTAACGCTCGAGGACCTCAGAGTGCTTGGCGATACCGACGATGAAAAGGTCCCTTCGACGTTCCCTTCGTGTCTTTTCGATGGCCGAATGGATCAAGTGGTACATCTGCACAAAAAGATCACCACTGAAGATCTTTGTTCTCAGAAGCCCATCGTGAAGAATCAAGGTGTCGCTCGCGAATTCCTTAAGGCAGAGGTCATAGAGCACTGCCCATTCGCATAGATCTCGGTAAACGATCGTCCAGCCCGACGATGTTGGCCGGGCTGGGATCATCGGGCTGAGTTCGGACAACGTAGAAACACTGAGGTCTCTCATGAGCAGCCCCAGCGGAGACGCAGGATCTCCTGACTCATTGAATTGACGACGGCTGAGATCTCCCGTGTCGGTTGATGATGAAATAACGTCGAAAAACTGTTCAGCCCCATACGAATCTACAACTCGCACTACTTGGAGCATAAGGGGATTGAATTCGAGTCGATTATTGCCAGCGTCGGATGCAACTAGAGAAATCATGTTGGTGTTAGTTGGCTGAATCGTTGTCACACCCCCGATTCGAAGAGCATCAACTTCAGTGCGGATCTCGTCGAATAAACCTGACGATCGGCTTGTCTCTTCGCGGATCCTCGCTTGGATCACCGGTAACCTCTCTGGGTCAAACATCTCTGCGGTTCATGCGTCGTCCCCTTGACTCTTCGAAAAAGTAATTGCGCCGTCGCAAACTTTTCGCAAGGTGGGCTTCAATGTTCAAGTGTGGCATAGAAGTCCATCTCCTCGATGTAATTACCCGGCAGTGAGAATTGCGACGCTTGCCGAGACGACGATGTCGGAAAGCCGGCAGGAACGACAGAATCTAATCTCCATCCGGAATCAGATTCGGTGAGGCTCCGTTGTATCAAATCGCGAGGATCCTTCTTGAGACTTGGAATCGAGCCGAATCGAATAACGAGTTGAGCCCCGTCCTCGCTCTTTCTTGCAGCCGCTCTCCACACTTTGGCGAGACTCCCAATGAACATGTCCTCCCCGGTGTGTTGGAGGTCGCCCGGCACCTCGTAGTTGACAACTGGTGGGCCGCCGAGAAACCAGTTCCGTAGCCACTGGTCCGGCGTGTAGGTGCGCATCCCGTAGTAAGGAGGTGAAGTGATGATCCACTTGAACCGACGATCAATCTTTCCTATATCGGTAACGGCGTCGCCTCGGCGGACGTAACCCTGGGTAGTCGGTGGTACTGCTGAAAGAGTATGAATGGCTCGACGACGAACAACATCCAGTACGTCGATTTTGGGCGGCACGTGGTTGTGCTTCTTCCAGTATCGAACGGCCGATCCCGGCTTCGAGGAGTATGTTCGAGGCATCTGATTCGAGAGAAACGAGGGTGGCCCCTTCAGAATTGGTCCGTGAAGCACGCCAAGGAGCAAAGCACGCAGGACTGTTGTCGCAGCATCAGTACCGGCCTTGGCGAGTCGCTCACGGAGAAGACATATTTGCTTAAGCGTGGTTGAATGAAACGCGAGATCCCAGAATTCACCTGAAGGTTGATCTACGAGCTGACCTGCGTCCGAAAGTAACATTGCGCAGAGTGAGGTAACTGCCTTGTGGGAGGCCGACTTGAGTTTGGCTGTTGCCAAGGTCACGGCAACCGGATTGAGGTCCAACCCGACGGCTCCGAGACCTCGAAGTCGCGCCGCGTATAGCGAAGTCCCTCGTCCACAAAATGGATCGAGCACCCAGTCGTCCGCTTTGGCATCTCGGAGTACCTCCCAAGGAAACTCCAGCGGGAACATTGTGTAGTAAGGACAAATGGCGTTCAGTCTGTAGGTTGGCTCCATTTTGGAAAATTCGGCCTCGGGCAAACCAATCCTGTTCATCAAGCGTGAGTCGCTGGCCAGTTGGCATGCATTGAAATCAGACCTCATTGATTGGCAACGATAGGCGCACTTGTGTTGATGTGTAGGGACTATTGGAGTATTGCCGGTTGAAAGCTTCCCTCAGACTTGCACAGTGGTTGATGACGCCAACGTGCTCGGGCTACAGGTCAAGTCCGAAATCTTGGTTGAGCGGCTCCAAGAGGCCGTCGCCGGAAAACACGTATGCAGCCTTCGCCGGTGCAGTCTCAGCCACAGTGAGTGCGTTGGCTCTCTGGGCGGCACTAAGGACACGACTTCGCTGAGTCTCTTGTTCGTGGCTAACAGTTGCATCGTCGAGGATGGTGTCAGGGTTGTCAATACCCCAGCGGTCCAAGTAGGCCGCGCCAGCGGCAACTTCCAGTACCCACTGCTCGTAGAGTTCAGCCGTGTCGGGGAGCGTCGCCGAAGTCCTGCACCCAGGCGTCACCACGTTCAATGGCGATCGTGGCGAGTTCGCGGGCTCGCTGCTCGATGGCGTCGGCGCGATCGTTCAGTGCGAGAGCGACGTCGGGGTCGGTGATCCCGGTGGGACGGGGGAAGAGTCCAGCGACGAGTTCGCTCGCCGGTGGGCTGGGGTAGCCCACGCCGGTCACGTAGCGATCAATGCGGTAGTGCAGGACGCTGGCGACGTCCTCGGCGTCGTCGAACGAACGACCCGTGACCAGCATCGGCAGTTCGGTGTCGAACATCGAAGCCTCGATTCTCCGCGTCTCGTAGCTGCGCGAGCAGCGCTGCGTACGCGGGGGAGGCCTTGGCCTGGGCGAGCTCGGTGTCGCTGAGTCCCGACTCGCTCAGTACTGTCTCCCAGCGCGCGCCGTCGGCCAGGGTGACGATGGTGTCGTACTCGGCGACGAGGGCGGCGATGGACTGGGTCTGGGACAGACGGATCATGTCGGTAGCCGACACGTCGGCTCCCTCGTGGCGCAGTACGCCGGCGAGCACTTCCAGGGCGCTCGGGATCTCGGTCAGCCCGTCGTGGCCGGTTGACGGATCGGGGTCGTAGTGGGTGTCCACGTAGAGATGGTTGGACTCTGAGCCTCGCGTCAGGGCCACGTACAGCACTTCGCGGGTGGTGGTGGGACTGGCGAACGCGTGCGCGGTGTCCACGGTGCGTCCCTGGGCGCGATGCGCCGTCGAGGCGTAGGCCAGTTCGACGTTCTTGGCGACGTAACTGGCCGGCAAGACGACCGAGCCGTGTCCACTCGACTCGGGTGACGGTCATTGAGCCATCCTCGTGCGTCGCCGAGACGGTCCACACGTCGCCGTTCTTGACCCAACTCGTGTCCGTTGTCAGGCGTCGGTCGTTCTCGCGGGTGACGACGAGGTCGTTGACGCCCGCCGTCATGGCCCCGGCGACGTCGACCCCCTCTTCGGCGACGAACCCACTGGCGACCCGAGCGCTACGGGCGCGAGCGTTGAGTTCGTTGACGGTCGCGGTGTCGCTGGCGAGCATCAACGAGTGCAGGCCACGATCGGTGTCGATCTTCCACGCGTCGTAGAGCGCGTCGAGCATGTCGTCACGGGTGCCGTCCTTGATCCGCCCGTGCGCTCGCGTAGGTGGCGAGAGCCGCGGTGGTGCCGCGGCGGACTCCGAGGCTGGCCTCCTTCTCCCACGCTGCCTTGAAGCGGCGAACGTCCGCCAGCGTGGGAGCGTCCTCGCCGCGCTCACGCACGAGGGTGCGAAACATTCCTCCGGCGTCCACACTGGAGAGTTGGGCCCCGTCGCCGACGAGGACCACCTTGGCCCGGGCGTCGAGGGCGGCCGACATCAGTTCATCGAGCGCGAACGTCGAGGCCAGACTGGCCTCGTCGACCACTACCAGTTGACCGGCGCGAAGGGTCCAGCGAGCCAGTGCCTCCTCGCGCCGGCGAATACCCTCGAGCAGTCGAGGGACTCGGGACGACGTCCGCGCGAGCGCGACCAGGCGGGCCTTCTCGCGAAGCTCGCCGAGCTCGCGAACCCGCTGGCCGTGCTGGCGGTGCTCGTAGAGCCACTTGGCGAGATTGTCGGTGTCGATGCCCATGTCCTCGCCCAGGACTTCGGCGGCCGCGGCCGACGGCGCGAGACCGATGACCGAGCCGGCACCGTGCTCGGCCTCCCAGGCGGCGCGCAGTCCCGCCATGGCCGTCGACTTGCCCGTGCCCGCGGGGCCCACCAGAAGATCGAGGGACCGACCCGAGGTCGTGATCTGCTCGACGCAGTGCGCCTGGTCGATCGAGAGCTTGAAGGTTCTCCCGGGGAGTCGTCGCTCGGCAACGGCGGCCACGGTGGCGCTCGACACCACTGCCGCGTCGAGGCGCTGGCCCGCGTCGAGCAGACGGGCTTCGGCGTCGAGCAGCGTCGTCGAGGTGTAGAGCCAGTGGCCGGTTCCCTCGAACTTAGAGCGTGCCGTCGCTGCGCAGCAGGAAGCGTGGCGTGTGGTGCAGGTTGGGCGTGGTGATGCAGCAGCGCCTGGGCGACGGCCAGGTCGGTCGCGCGAGTAGCCGTGAGAATGCGCTCGGCGGGCTCGCTGAAGCGGACACCCTGCATCTGGCGAAAGACCTCCGCCTGGACGTTGGCGCGAGAGAACGTCGGGCGCTTGGTGCTCACGACGTCGAGGGCCGCGTTGGCGACGTCGAGCAGGATCTCGTCCTCGAACTCGTCGCTCGTGAAGGCGGGCACGTCCTCGGCCACCCAGCTCGTGCACCCACGCCATGGGCTCGTCGTCGAGGTAGGGCGTGGCTCGAGTGGTCCACTCTTCGGTCAGGTCCCCGAGGCCCAGACCCTTCTTCGCGCGTCGGGTGGAGAGGGTCGCCGTCTGGCGAAGTTTGAGCACTTCGACGTCGGTCGGGCGCGCGACCGTGATCGTCCTCGAACTGGGCGATCAGTCGATCCTTGGCGTCGACGATGGCGGTGGTGCGCTGCGAGAACTCGTCCATCAGGCGCTTCGAGACGCCGGCCACTTCCCACTTCGGGGCGGTGCTGGAGCGCCGGGTGTGGGCCTCCCAGTCCCAGCCGAGTTCGGCGGTCAGTAGATCAGAAAGCACGCCCTGGTGCATCTCGGAGAGCATCACCGTTGAGGCGAAGAGTCCCCGGCTATCGAGGGTGCGCCAGACGCCGTCACTCGTGGCCTGGGCCCGGTTGAGCACGACCACGTGGTCGTGGAGTTGGGGATCGCCGTCGCGCGAATCGAAGTGGGTGAAGCTCGCGGCCACGACTCCCACGATGTCCTCCTCGACGCAGCCCTGCTGGCCCGAGCGAGTGTGAAAGACCTCGCGCTCGGCGTAGGCGAGGACCTCGGCGATGGCCTTCTGGTGGCACCGGTAGATGACTTCGCGGGTCTCTTTGTCGGCCAGGGCCCAGGCCACCGACACGCTCTTGGAGGGGCTGAACGTCAGGTCGAAACCACCGACCGCCTTCGCGCTCGGAACCCTGCCGAGCACCTCGCCGGTGATCGGATCGGCGCAGTCCTGGAGCATCCGTTGGAGGTTCTCCGCGCTGACGGACTGCCCGACGGCAACGCCACGACCGTTGTCGAGACCGACGAGTCCGGCTCCGAGAAAGACTCCCGGGGGAGTGCCGGTCTCTGCGTAGTAGCGAACGAGGTCCGACCTGTCGGTGCCTTCGGGACCGTCGCCCACGGCGATGGATTTGAGCAGGTACTTGTAGCCCGCTCCGATGCTGAGACGTCGAATCGTCATCATGGGGTCGACGCATCCTTCTTTCGGTACAACCCCTTGTAGGGGCCACCGTATCACTAGTGCCAGACGTGTGAGCACCAAAAAAACGAGGCGACGAGATCAGGAAAAATCGGGCGAGATGAGCGATGGGCGAGACCTAAGTAGAAGATGGGACAAGAGAAGAAGGGAGAAGAAACAAGGTGAGTGGGAAAGAAACGAAGGGGTAGACGGGCGGGACTACGAAGCACAGGGGAGACCGTAACGAGGCGCGGAGCGACGGGGCACCTCGTCGGATCGGCGCTCGACTCTTTGCGCGACCGCCCTCGGGCCGGACCAAGCGACCCGACCCGAGGGACGACGATGACTTACTTCTCCTTCGCCGCTGTGTCGACGACCAACTGCTCGACCTCGCTCAAGGTGTAGCCCGTGGTGGCCAGGTACGTGAACCAGGTCGCCACGGACGGGTTGGCTGATCGCCAGGTGGCCTTGCTGGTCGAGTGCTCGATGGACGCCGCCACCTGCGCCAAGAGCGCGAGAGCCAGTCGCGCCTCGGGGGTGGCCTCGGCCAACTTCGCTCCGACCGAGTGGCCGTAGCGACCGGTTGCCTTCACCGCTGTTAACTCGGTGAGCAACTCGTCCGGGGCATCGAGGCTCGCAGAGTTCGTCAGGACGTCACGAACCGCGAAGACCAACGTGCCCTTCGGGACACTCCGACGGGCCAGCAACTCGACGACGTGCTCGCGGCGCACCGACTCGGCCGCGACCCAGGCCTTGTTGTTGGCGACCACCGTCTGACGTTCGGCCTTCTGCTCGACGCTCATCGTGCCGCCGACGGAGCGTTCGCCTTCTGAGCGGGTGAATCGAGGTTGGTGACCGTACGTTGTCGCGTCGAGGCAGTAGCCCTCTACGACGTCAACGTCCCAGCGTCCGAGAGCCACGGCGTGGCCGGGGCACTTGGCGTGGTTGCGCGTCGTGAGCGCCTTGCCGTCGGCGTTCTGCAGACTGTCGAGGCGGGTGACCTTCGTGTCCGCATTCCAGGACGGGGCCTCGATGACCACGAGTCCCTTCGACTCCAACTCACTGATCTTGGCCGAGCGAGCCAACGACTCCCTGCGGTCTTCGCGTAGACGACTGAGCGCGTGCTTGAAGTGCTCGGGGCGCTCGGTCGCGTACTGCGTCAACTGCTTCACCGCGACCTCGTCATCCTCGAACTCGGCGAGTCCGACCGCCTGTTCCAAGGTCAGCGAGTGACGCTCCGCTACTTCTCGTGCGACGTCGCTGTTCGCCACCTTGACCACCTGGCGAATGACGTTGGGCTTGATACCGGTGAGTTCCGATACGAACTTTGCGGTCATGCCCTCGAAGCCCGCGAGACGCTGGAGCGTCACGGCTTCTTCGACGACGGTGAGTCCTTCTCGGTCGGTGTTCTCGATCAGCATCCCGGCTAGGCGCTGTACGTCGCTGAGGTCGCGCCGCACGAAGACGGGGATCGTCTTGAGCCCGGCCTCAATGGCCGAGTACTTTCGACGCTCGCCGGCGATGAGGACGAGCGAGCCGTCCTCGAGTTCGCGCACGAGCGGCGGGGTGAGGACGCCGAGGGACGTGATCGAGGCCGCTAGGCCGACGCGGTCGCGCTTGGGGTGGCGCGCGTTGTCCGGGTTGTCGGCTACGACCCGGGGGTCGACGTGTCGTAGCTCCCAGCCGTCTCGGGCCTCGGGCGCGGCGACGCCGTGGGTGGTGTTGGTGGTCATGATGCTCCTTTCGTCGCGGGGCGTTTCCGCGCGACGGGACCAACCAATACGAGAGCGTGAGCGTCCGGTAACGGCCGGTCAACCGAGAGCGGATTATTTTGCGTAGCAAGAAAATCTGAAAAACTTTTGGCGCAGCCAAAAGTTTTCACGCGAAGCGCGCTCGACGTTGACCGGGCCGGACCCGGCTCGTAGGTTGAAGTCCCCGTGAGGAAACTCCCCTGCGAGAGCAAGCAAACTGTGACCGACGAAACCCCGCGGCTCGCTCGACGAGGGCTGCCCCGAGCGGCGGGCTTAGCGACAATCTCCCGACGGACCGGGTGACTTCTCCCACAACGCGCAACACCCCGAGTCCGAAACGGGTCTGGTTTGCCCCGATGTTGACGCGCCCCGGGTCGATGGGCACAAGAGCGACGAGACCCATAAGGGCGGTGGGCTCGTGGGAGAATCGTGCGATGGACGAAGTCACCTTCTCGAACGTCGCTCCCGTGATCCCGGTGCGCGATCTCGACCGGGCGATGCGGCGATATCGCCTGCTCGGTTTCTCTACTCGCGCGTACGAGGGGCCCGTCCGCTACGGCTACGTCGAGCGCGACGGCGTCGAACTGCACCTCAGCGAGTCACCGGAGCACGACCGTCACGACGGCGCCGAGATTTACCTGTACGTTTCCGACGTCGATGCGCTCTATGCCGCCTGGTCAACCGCGGGCGTGAAGGGCCGGTTTATCCCACCGCACGATACGGAGTACGGGCTGCGGGAGTTCGCCTTCGTCGATCGCGACGGGATCGCGCACCGCGTCGGCTCGCCAATTCCGCGGGAGTGGAAGTGCCGCCGTTCCCAGTTGATCGAGCGTTGTCTCAACCCACTGGGAGCTTTCTTTTCGCAACGCGCGGCGGCATAGAGGATGCATCCGTTTGCGTCGTCGGATGCTCGAGATTCAATCAGTCAGCGCGGGGGTAGTCGTTCTCTCGTCGGTGTGGCAAGGACTGACCGTCGTCACGTAATCCGTCGACATAAAGCGCGAGGGCCTCTTCGGCATTCACGACGGCCTCGTCGAGGTTGTCGCCTTCGGTGTGAAGTCTCGGGAGATCGGGGGCGTACACGTAGTAGCCACCCTCCTGTTGAGGCTCGAAAACGAATTCAACTTCGCGGTTCTCAGACACAAGTTGATTGGAGCGGTGGGGTGACCGGCTTCATTGGGCCGACCACAGTTCCCTTCACTTTGCGAGCGACCGGGTGGTTAATGATGGCTTTCCCATGCTTGGCCTCAATACCTGAGATGTTCTCGCGAACAGGTAGAGCGCCTGGCAAGGAGCGCTTGAAATGCAGTACCGATCAGCGATCGAATCGGCACCGTTGCTTTGAACTTGACGTGAAGCGGATACCCGGCGCCTCTGGAAGGTGTCAGGGTATCCGAGGGACTTGAAGCCTTCCTAGCGCTCTTCTACCGTGACCTTGCTCGATGAGACGGACACCACCGCGCGCTGGGTGACGCGAGCCGCGGGATCGACCGACCGAATATAGCGCACCACCTCAAGGGTTCTCGCGTTCGCCAGAGTCGCGCTGCGCCCATAACCGACACACTCAATGGCTACTGAGCCGACCTCCCGGGAAAACGCGCGAAGCCTTCTCGCCTGGGCACCGCTCAGGCCAACTGCCCCGGAGGAGAAGCCGAGTTCGAGAGGCTCGATCGCGAACCGCGGCGCGACCGTGAAGACATCGTCGCCCGTGGCGCTCGAACCTGAGGGATTGACTACCGTGACGTCACTCGAGCCAAGGCGTGCGGATGACGCCACCGTGACCGTGGCGAGGAGTTCCTGCGAAGAGACGAACGTGGTTGATGTCACCTTCACGCCCGGGCTCGAGAACGAGACGTCGGCGTCGCTTTGAAAGTCACTGCCCGAGACGGTGACCACGTCGTCAGCGCCTCGACTCAGCACCGTCGGCGTCACCGACGAGACGGTCATCGCCGACTGGGCGTCGTTCGTCATGGCGAAAGCAATCGCCGGAGCGTAGCCGCTGGCGTACGCCTCAATCGCGTAGCCGCCGGCCGTGGCGTTGGCGTAGAAGGACGGCGCCACCGCCACGCCATTGGCGTCCGTATCCACGTAGGCCGCGGTCGACCCGCTGGCGAAAGTTCCGCTGGCCCCCGTCGTTGGCGCTACGAAGGTCACTGGCACGCCGGAGACGGGGTTGCCCTGAGAGTCGTCGACGCTCACCGCCAAAGCGAGCGGAAAAGGCGCGTCAACGTTCGTCGACTGATAGGAGGAAACGTCGGCGGTCATGGTGTCGGACAGAACGTCACTATTCGTGAGCGAGAACGTCACGCTCGAACTCGACGAGTCGGCCGTGGCGGGTGACGTGGCGCTCACGCTGTAACTGCCCGCTTCGTCGTTGGCAGTTGCCGTCACGGACACGAGTCCAGACGTGGTGGTGATCGCTCCCGTATCAAAGGTCGCCGAGGCACTCGACGTCCCGACGAGAGCGAAGGTCACGTTGGTGGCCGACGTGTCGGGCGTCGGTGCGCCGCACGACGTGGAACTGATCTCGACCTCCAACGGATTCGCGAAGGCGCTTCCCGCGGTCGCGGTCTGCGACGTGTTGCCAACGGCACAAAGGAAGTCGTCGGGTGAAGCGGCCGACGACACCTGCTGCGACGAGACCAGCACCACCAGCGTGGCCGCGCACACGAGCGAGCCCGAGAGCGCCACTCTCGCGAGCGTTCGCGTCGCGAGGACCGTTCGGGCTGGCTGAAGACGAGAGGTCATGAGGCGACTCCTTTTCTGTTGAGAGAGACGAAATACACGAGGCTCCTATTCACTTCGCAGCGCGTCGATGGGCGCCAGCCGGGCGGCGCGCGCCGCCGGATAGACGCCGAAGCCGAGTCCGATCGCCATCGCCACGCCAATCGATCCGGCCACGGCCCACCACTCGATAGCGATGTGAGTCGAGGCGAATTGGGGAATGACGACGGCGCCGAGGACGCCCACCCCTGCACCGAGGAACCCACCAGTCAGTCCGAGGGTCGTCGCTTCGAAGAGGAATTGGCGGCGAATCGCCGCCGGCGTCGCCCCGAGTGCCTTGCGCAGTCCAATCTCGCGTACGCGTTCGGTCACCGACACGAGCATGATGTTCATCACTCCGATGCCACCGACCAGCAGCGAGATGGCGGCGATGCCGGCGAGCAGGATCGTGAGCGCATCGTTCACGGAGCTCGCGGTGGACTCCAGCGTTGACTGCGACGTGATCGTGAAGTCGGCGTCTTTCGGGTTAGTGATCTGGTGTAGCGCCAAGAGTTCGTCGTCGGCTTCGTTATACGCGGCGCCCAGTGCGCCTTGCGACTGGGCTTCTACGTAGATCGACTGAACTGACTGCGAGCCGGTGATGAGGCTTTGCGCGACCGTAATGGGGACCAAGACCATGTCGTCTTCGTCGATTCCGCTCGAATCCCCCGCCGTGTTGAGTTCACCGATGATGGTCAGAGAGACGTTGTTGATCGTGATCGCCTGGCCCAGAGGAAATGCACCAAGGCCGAGTTCCTGGGCGGTCGTCGAACCAATGACTGCGACGTCCGCGGCGTCGTTGACTTGCGCGGAGGTGAAGAAAGAGCCTTCGGCCATCGATCGATCGCGTACCTGTGGCCACGAAGCGGTCGTGCCGACCACTTGGGTCGTCCAGTTTTTGGTACCCGCGACGACGTTGTCGCCCGATACCGCCGTCGGCGCCACCGCGACAATATTCGGACAGACCGTGTGCGAAGCGAGGTCCTGCGCGTCGGCGTACGTGAGCGTGCTCGCCGAACCGAAGCCGCCTTGAATACCTCCCGAGGTCGAACTTCCGGGAGTCACGATGAGCAGGTTGGTGCCCAGAGAGGAAATTGCTGAGTTGACGGTCGCGCTGGCCCCCTCGCCGAGACCCACCGTGAGAATCACGGCCGCGATTCCGATCAAAATGCCCAGCACGGTAAGCGCCGAGCGCAGTCCGTGACTCCAGATGGCTTCGAGCGCCGAGCGAACTGTTTCGAGAACGCTCACGTGCCCGTCTTTACGTCGGACTGGATTTCTCCGTCCTTGATCCGCACGACCCGCTGGGCGCGGTGAGCGGTCTCGACGTCGTGCGTGATGAGCACGACCGTGCGTCCCGCGGCGTTCAACTCGCCGAGCAGGCTGAGAACGTCCGCGGCGGAGGCCGAGTCGAGGTTGCCAGTGGGCTCATCCGCGAGCACGAGGGACGGCTCGTTCACGAGCGCTCGGGCGACGGCGACGCGTTGCTGCTGCCCGCCTGAGAGCTCATTCGGGTGATGATCCACCCGGTCCCCGAGGTTGACTCGCTCCAGAGAACGAATCGCCCTTTCTTTTCTTTCCGCGCGCTCGACGCCCGCGTAAATGAGCGGCAACTCGACGTTGCGCCACGCAGAGAGGCTCGCGAGGAGATTGAACTGCTGAAAGACGAATCCCACCCGGCGGTTCCTCACGTGGGCGAGACCGGTCTCGTCCATCTCGCTGACGTCATCCCCGTCCAACTCGTAGACACCGGACGTCGCCAAGTCGAGGCAACCCAAAATGTGCATGAGCGTTGACTTGCCGGAGCCCGAAGGACCGATGATGGCCAGGTACTCGCCTTCTTCGATGCGCAGGTTGACACCCCGCAACGCCTCTACCGTCATGGAACCGAGGTGATAGGTCTTGTGCAAGTCGATCAACTCGACGATGGCGCGTTTCGTCGCGAGTGATGTCACGATCCGCCCACGGCGCTGTTTTTCGTCACGATGCCTGATTGGCCGCCGGGTCCAATGAACTGACTGTGTGTGCCCGGGAAGCCACCGCCCTTCGATGGGTTGGAACCGGGAAGCGAGGCCGAGAGATCGGCGATGACTACCTTTTCACCGGGGGTGAGCCCGGCCTTTATCTGGGTCAAGACGCCACCCACCGCACCGACAACGACCGTGTGCCTCACCTCCTTGCCGTGTGAAAGCAGCTCGACGAAACTTCGAGTCCCTGCCGTCTGCACCGCGCTCGTGGGCACGGTAAGGACGTTCTTGACATCGAGGATCGCCACCGTGAGGTCGGCCGTCGCGCCGTCGTACATGTCCGTGGGCTTGCCGGTGACACCGATCACGACAGGAAACGAGGCGACGCCCGAACTGATCGTCGCGATGGTGCTGATCGAAACCACGGTGCCAGTCGAAGGTGTGGTGGCCCCGGTGGGAGTGATCGTCACCTGATCACCGACCTTCAGTTCCGAGACCTGGCGGCTGCTCGCGGTCGTGTCGACGTCAAAGGTCGAAGGATTTTCGACATCGATGGCGGCCGTGGAGTCTCCACTCGACGTGCCGGTTGTCGACGCGCCGGCCTGCGCGCTCGCGCCGGGCGTCACGTTGACGGCGGTCACCATGCCATTGATAGGCGACACGAGGCGAGCATCGGCCAAGTTTTGCTCGGCGGTTTCGACCGCGTCCTTCGCCGAGTCGACGGCCATCTCATCGGAGCCAACTTGGTCCGCGTACTGGCCGTCTCGGGCGCCACTCAACGCACTGAGATCCTTTGCGAGCTGGGTCTTATCCGCCGTCACTTTTTGCGTATCTTGACGGTTCGTTTGGGTGTTCTTGAGTTCGGTCTCGGTGAGCGACACCTCGGCGGACTGCACGGCAGCGTCAGCGTTCAAAGCGGCGGTCTTGTCCTGAGCCACCTGATTCTCGTCAGACGACACCGTGGTTTGATCGCTCGCACACCCGCCAGTCGCCACGCCATCGCCCGCGCAGTCGATCGACTCCTTTGACTGCGCGGCGTCCAGTGCCGATTGATCGTTACTCACCTGTTCGGCCGCGTTGGTATAGGCGCTCTGAGACGACGAGACGTCCTCTTGGGCGCTGGTCAGACTCAGTTCGTCGGTCGTGGCGTCGTCGTTCATGGCGGCTTCGTCGTTGGACAACGTCGTGCGGTCAGAACTCACGGACTCCTCGTCGGTCGCGATCACCGAGCTCGCCGGCGACTGCGCCGCCGCCAGCGAGGACTCCGCGTTATCGAGAGATCCTTCGCTCTGATCGACCTGCGAACTCAAGTCAGATGTTTGCAGCGTCGCCAAGACTTGGCCCGCCTTCACTCTCTCTCCCACCTTGGCCGTCACCGACGCCACGGTTCCCGAGGTCGCGAAGTTGAGGTCGGCCTCGGTGACCGGCGCAATCGTGCCCGTCAGCGACGTGGTCTGGACTACTGAGCCGGTCGCTGCCGGCACCGATACGTACTGAGGATTGGTCGACGAGGTAAGCGCGAGTCCTCCCAGGGTGCCGCCAACGGCGACGGCCACGACCGCCGCACCGACGAGCCCGGCCTTCACTTTGGAGCGTGGACCCCACGCCCGTCGCGTCACCACGACACTCGCTTCGGCGAACTTTCATCTGACACAGAGTCGAACACGACATCCCTTCCACTCCTGGTGGGCTGAGCGCTACTCAGCCTGAAAAGACCCTACGGAGCCAAGAGTTGCGACGTCGTCGGCCAAAAGAGCCATTCGCCTCGTCATATCTCGGTACGACACGGCCCCGCGATGTCGACCAGGTCATACTCAGGTATGACAGCCGGCGGCGCGATGACGAGAGCCTCACGGTGACGTACCGTAAGAGCATGAGCCGGGCACCTGATCTCTTGTCGACTTCTCATCTTCACGCGCACGCTCGCACGCTCGGCGCCGGTGCCGCCGAAGTCGCCATTGGCGCGGACCCCGTCATGACCTGGCGCTCGGCCCGCGCACAGCGTGCGGCAACCGCCGCCACGGTCATTGGAGTAGTGATCATCCTCGCCGCGATCGCCGGCGTCGTGGTAGCGCTGCGCGTCCCGATCGGTGCAGTCGTCCGCGGATCATTTACATCGAAGCTTTCGCCCGGCGCTGGCGCCCGATTCCTTCCGCAGAGTTTGGCCACCGGCGGCGTCGTGGTGAAGAGCGTGACCTTTAACGCGTACGGCTCCTTGACCCTCTTTGAGTGGTCGGCCTTTGGACTCATCGGGCTCGGACCGCTGTTTTTGTCGTGGCGATATCCGCTCTTTGCGTGGCGCATCGGCTTCCTCGCGGCACTCATCATCCCGGCCATCGCGATGGGACCACGTGCGACACTTCCGCCCAGTTTTCAAGTCCCGCCCGAGTACTTGGCCCTACTCGTTGTCGTTCTCTGCGTCGCGGGACTTCGCCACAGCCGTGCGGCGCTCTGGTGGATGTGGGCGCTGATGGCTCTGCCTGCGTGGATCTGGCTCGGTCCCGGACTTCTCAAGCCGCTCTACGTTGAGGCGGCGCTCATGATGGTGGCCGTAGCGCTTGACGCAACGGGCGCGTCGAATCGCGCACGACGCGAGCTCGCCGTGCAGTTCGAGCGAAACGAGCTCGAAGGAGCGCGCCGCGCGGTCCTCGAAGAACGAACGCGTATCGCACGTGAGATGCACGATGTCGTCGCGCACCACATGTCACTCATCGCGGTGCAAGCAGAAACCGCTCCCTATCGTCTGAGCGAACTAACCGACTCGGCGCTCGACGAGTTCTCCTCGCTCAGCGCGCACGCCCGCGAAGCCCTCTCGGACATGCGTCGGCTTCTCGGGGCACTGCGCAACGAAGGTCCGGCGGAGCGCGCGCCTCAGCCTCGTCTCAACGACGTACCCGATCTCGTGGCCGCGAGTCAACGCGCCGGAGTCGACATCAGTCTCACTATGCCCGACATTGACACGGTGACCTCGCCAGGAGTGGAACTTTGCGCGTATCGCATTGTGCAAGAGGCACTCTCCAACGCCAACCGTCACGCCCTCGGATCCGAGGTCTCGGTGGTCGTCGAAGGCGATGACGATGCGCTGCGACTTCGGGTGCGAAACGGACCGGGGCTGAAGCAGGCCGCGACCACGGTCGAGCCGCGCACGGGCCACGGACTGGTCGGGATGAGCGAGCGAGTCGCGATGCTCGGCGGTGACCTGGTCGCCCAGGAAGATGCGGACGGCGGCTTCGTGGTGGCTGCGGTGTTGCCGTTGCACGCCACGCTCGTGTCTCCCGTGTCGTGATCACGTGTTTGATCGTCGACGATCAGGCCATGGTTCGCGAAGGCTTCGGCGCGATTCTTAACGCTCAGGACGACATGAGCGTGGTGGGCCAAGCGGCAAACGGGGTGACCGCGGTGGCGCTCTACGAAGAACACCTTCCCGACGTGATCTTGATGGACGTGCGAATGCCGATCATGGATGGGCTCGAGGCCACCCGTCGGATTCTCACCGAACACCGCGAGGAAAAGCCGGTACGGGTCTTGATTCTTACGACCTTTGATCTCGACGAGTACGTCTATGAAGCGCTTCGCGCCGGGGCCAGCGGGTTCCTCTTGAAGGACGCTCCCGCGGCGGAACTGGTGCACGCCGTTCGCGTGGTCGCGGCGGGCGACGCCCTGCTCGCGCCCTCGATCACTCGGCGCCTTATTGCCGATTTCTCGCGCCAGCGTCCAAGCGTCGCGTCCGCATCCACGGTGGAAGAGCTCACGCCGCGCGAGAACGAGATTCTTCGACTTGTGGCTCAGGGACTTTCGAACGCGGAGATCAGCGAGACACTATTCATCGCCGAGCAGACGACCAAGACACACGTCGGGAGGGTTCTCTATAAGTTGGGACTTCGTGACCGCGCCCAGGCCGTCGTGTTCGCCTACGAGTCTGGATTGGTTACGCCCGGAGAGTAGCCCGACGACCACGCAGAAGGAGTTGGTGTGTGCGCGCCGGGTCGCGCCCAGGGCACGTCTTCGGTGCGGGCCCGTTGGCACTGCGCATACTCGATCCGACAGATCTCGGCTCCGAGGAGACATGTGGCCACCCCGAGATCGAGGTTGCGCCAACGATGAATCGAGCGGTCATAGTGCGGCGCTCGTCAACCGCAGGGACACTGATGACGGCGCCAGCACCAGCGCCGGCGGATCTTCACCACCACGCCATCGGGCGCGAACGTCACGCCCGACACGACGCCGCCGTTGATGGCGATGATGCGGAAAACGCCGTCGTGCTGAGCATCGACGAGAAGACCTCGGTTCAAGCCAAAGAGCGCAAGACCCTTCGACGCCGGTGCGTTCCGACGGCGTGGCTGCCGACCACCCGCGCTTCGTCGTCCACTACACCTCGGCACACGCGAGCTGGCTTAATCAGGTCGAGTGCTTCTTCTCGATCCTCACCCGCACGGTGCTGCGACGAGGCGCGTTCTCCTCACGCGAGGACCTCGCCGCGAAGATGCTCGGCTTTGTCGAGCACCACTGCAGACTGTTAAGCCCTTCAAGTGGGTCTACGACGCGAAGGTTGCGCCGTGATCTACGTTCTTGGCATTTCTCCTAGAGCTTGCCAGCAAATGGGCCTTTGACGTTCTTGGGCTGAACGTACACGCTCCGCGGAGGCATGACTCGCTGTGGTGCTTTCGTCCTTCGACTGCGTTTCGGGGCTTTCGCTTGCGGCCAATTCCTGGAATCGAAGATCGGAACGCCGAACACACAGGACATACGAAGAAGCCCACGGCAGCAAGATGTTGTGAATGCGTTGCTACAGGTTTCTGCTAGCGATAGATGAGGAGGAATGACCATGGAGCAGAAGGTTGATTTTCAGCGGTCAAGTGAGAGTTCCCCTGACTCTTTTATCTCGCCTTTTCCAGGTTGCGCTCTCCTATGACCGCTGATCGTCAGTTGGAAGATATCGGACTCGATGTCGAGGGGCTACATGACCGCGCGGCTTGCGGTGGCGGTCAATTGATGAAGAGGATCTCGCTGCGCCACACGACGATCGCGCTAGCGGTTATTGCTCTGGGCGTCGCGTTGATGTCCCAGACTCCGGGTGCGGGCGCCTCGTCGACGACGGTGCCGTATCCTATGCTTGGCACGAACCTCACTACCGAGTACGTTGCTGCGAGAATGCAGCCAGCGATCGCGGTCACTGTGAGCGATCCCACCAATACCCCCAATATGGGAGTGTCGGAGTATCTATGGGGCCCCTTGCCAGTTCCGACGTCCGGTAACTGTTCCACTCTCACACTCGCTCAATTTGACACGGAGAGCCCGGGTGTCGGGATCTATACCTCGATGATCTCTAATCTGTTGGGCACCGTTGTCAGCGCCAGCGGCTCCGTTACTATCACTGGACCCGTTGCCGCTACTGCGGGGTGTTATGGGTGGACTACACCCATAACAGGATCCGCGGAATCAACGTCACCCACCACCACGACGACCACAGTGCCGGTTCACGCAAAGACGACCATCACGTGCATACGCGGCAAGACCACCAAGAGGGTGACCGCGGTGAGTCCGAAGTGTTCCAGGGGTTACGAAAGAGCCTCGACAATCTTGTGCGTCAAGGGATCGTCGACCAGGAAGGTGACCGCGGTGAGTCCGAAGTGTCCACGCGGGTACAAAGATAAGAAGAGCGCCCCGAAGTCACCCGTGACGACAGGTCTGGCCTCTTGCGGGGAGTGTGGAGTGGGGGCGTTAATTAACGCGGACCGAGCGAGCGTTGGCGTCGCCCCGCTCACCATCATTGAAGACAATCCGGTCGATGAATTGAGCGCCCTGCTTTTCGTGTCAGCTGCCGACGATCCGGGCATCGCGGCGTGGAATATTACGGCGACTGATACGCCGGAACAAGCCGCCGCAGCCGCTTTGGACGCGTGGTGGGCTGAAGGTCCTGGACCGTTCGGTGCCGCTCATGGTCACTACGACGACATCGTAAACCCGAATTACACGTCCATTTCCGTCGCGGTAGCGTTCCAACCGGCGGGCACTCCGTTCGGTCCTTGCTGGGTAGTCGTCGCGTCGTTCTAAACGACGTCAACAGCGAACTACCTGTTCTGTAGTTCGCCACGCTTCGTATCAAATGAGTCAGAACTCGTATCGGTGGATCGACGTCGGGGATTCGCCGAAAGCCACGGCGCGGGGGGAGTGATAACTGCCCGCACTCGGCGTAGTGCTTCGTAGGCGGCTCGAGTACCCTCCAACGCGACCTCGATGCGACCCACCCCGCTCACCAGCACTTCGTTCTCCGCTCGAAGCTCGGCGATCTCGCCGTGTGCGGCTTCTAGTTCGACCTTCAACCGCTCCACCTCGCCGTTAGCAGCGTAGGAACGCCCGCCTCGGAACGGCTCGTCGAGAATCTCAAGTCCTGCCTTGTTGAGAGCGTCCACGCTCACGAAGATTCGTTTGTTCTGATCTTCTCGTGGCTCGGGAATCAACGCACCGGCCTCGATCAATCGCCGAAGCGTCCCGTGTGACTTGTGGCACGCCCGAGCAGCTTCACTGAGGGTGAGTAGTTTCGTATCCATTGACTAATCATACCAGCGCGATGTTTCATTGTAAAGGATGCTATTTCGCGTATTTGAATACTCTTGTGGAGGATTTTTGAGACAGATTCAGAGGAAATTCTAAAATCGTCTTGCAATTGAGTATACATATGCTACTCTGCACCTCGGGGACTTCAAGTACGAGAGGTAAAATGTCGTATCGACCAGGTGCATGTAGCGAAATACAGTTACAATGGATATACAAAAGTCTATTCGTACCATTCCTCTGTGCAGCCATACTCGCTACGACCATCGGCATTGCCGTCGCTGCCAACACCGCGGGACCCGGCGACGGCACCTACGGCGGCTACACCACCCACTACTGGGGCGCCTACGTTCTCGACACCACTGACGGGACGCTCTACGGCTACTGCGTCAGTCCCGGGAAGGCCAGCCCCGACAACCCGGCGATCACTCACGACACCTACAGCGTCTCTACTGTCTCCAACGCTTCGGAAGCGACGCTTGGTTGGCTCGGCGCCCAGACGGCCAGTGGCGCACTTGGCCTGAGTGCGGACGACCTCGCTGGCGCAATCTCGATGCTCGCGTACAACACCTTTGGCGGCGGCAGCATTGACGACGGTCCGGTGTCCGCGGCATCGATTAACACGGTGACCAACTTCATCGACAACTATCCCGGCACGTGGACCATTAGCGCAACGCTTCAGGCATCGCCTGCGGGCGGGTACGTGGCTGGCACTACCTACACCGGTGAGGTCCACGTCGCCGCCGGCAACGGCAACGCCGTCCCGAACGTTCAGATCCTCAGCCCCGCAGTCGGCGGCGCGGGGGAGTTCAGTTCGTTCGCCTGGACCAATGCCACCACTGGGGGAGGGGGGAATGCCTCCTTCACGTGGACCGACAACACCGCCGGCGACTCCTTTTCTGCCAGCTTCACCTCACGGTACGGCCTGCCAACGGGTCTTGCCGACCTGGGTGTGGCTCCGGCTGGCTCCGGCGGACAAAGCATGGTGCTTGGAGTTACGCGCAACAATGCCTCCGCGACTGTCAATGGCTCGACTGCCTCTGGCATTACGGTGAGTCCGACCGTCACGGTGTACCTGATCAAGGTGGCCACTGGTGACCCCACTGACACGCCGGTCGCCGGCGCGGTCTTCAACATCGCCAACGCCAGCGGAACCGTCTTGTATACCGGCGTGACAACTCAGGCCGCTCCGGTAGAGATCGATGCTCTGGTTCAACCAGCCGGGATGACGGCCAACACCACATACGAGGTGATCGAAACGGCGGCGCCCCCGGGCTACACGCTGCCGACCGACAACGTGACCTCGTTCACCACGCCCGCTGGCGGGGGAACCCTAACGGTCACGGTCGCCGACCCGGCCACAGTGGTCCCGCCGCCTCCTCCACCCGTTGTCAATCCCTCGGTGTACTTCATCAAGGCGTCGACGACCGACCCCACCGATACCCCGATAGCCGGAGCGGTCTTTTCGTTGGCCGACGCCGGCGGCAATATTCTCGCGACCGGGATCACGAGCGCGACCACTCCCGTGGAGATCGACCAGGACGTGACCGGCGGCATGGTTGCGGGCTCAACGTACGAACTCATCGAGACAGCCGCCCCCACCGGTTACTACGTGCCGACGAACAATGTGACCTCGTTCACGATCCCCGCCGGGGTCGGCAGCTACGAGGTAGTCGTCGACGATCCTCCCAACCCGACCTCGACCATCGCCACGCAAGTGACCGTCGATTCCGGACTGCCGGGCACCGTGCTGTCCGATGACGTCACCATTTCGGGCGACGACGGGGAGCCTGGCGTCATCTCGGCGACGCTGTATGGTCCGGTGGCCCCGCCCGCCTCTAGTAGTTGCAGCGATCTCACGCTCGCCCAGTGGGAAGCGGGGGCGACTCAGAACTTCAGCGTTGACATCGCCGGCAACGGCACCTACACCGTGACCGGCCCGACCGCGACGTCGGCCGGCTGCTATGGCTGGAGCGACACGGTCACGCTGACGCCCTCGAGCACGACGAGCTCTTCGCCACCGACCGACCCCGGAGAATCCACCTCGATCACGGTCCCGGTGTACTTCATCAAGGCCTCGAGCTCCGATCCCACCGACACGCCGGTCGCCGGCGCGGTCTTCTCGCTGGCCGACGCCAGCGGCACCATGCTGGCGACGGGAATCACCAGTGCCGCGGTCCCGGTGGAGATCGATCAACTCGTCACTGGCGGCATGGCCGAGGGGTCGACGTACGAATTAATCGAAACCCAGGCGCCCCCCGGTTACTACGTGCCCACGAACAACGTGACGACGTTCACGGTTCCCAGTGGCGTCACCTCGTACACCGTGCTCGTAACCGACTCGCCAGTCCCCACGCCAACGCTCACGACGCAGGTCGCCGCGGATTCGGGACCGTTGGGCACCGTATTATCCGATGACGTCACGGTCTCCGGCGACGACGGGGAGCCCGGCGTCATCTCGGCGACGCTTTACGGGCCCGTGGCGCCACCGGCCTCGATGAGTTGCAGCGACCTCACGCTCGCCCAGTGGCAAGCGGGCGCGACGCAGAACTTCAGTGTTGACGTCACCGGCAACGGCATCTACACCGTCACGGGGCCGGCCTCAACGTCAGCCGGTTGCTACGGCTGGAGTGACAGCGTCACGCTGACGCCCTCGGGGGCCACGAGCTCCTCGTCACCGACCGACCCCGGAGAATCCACGTCGATCACCGTGCCGGTGTACTTCATCAAGGCCTCGAGCACCGATTCCACCGACACACCGGTTGCTGGCGCGATCTTCTCCCTAGCCAACGTCGGCGGCACTGTGTTGGCGACGGGGATCACCAGTGCTGCGGTCCCGGTGGAGATCGATCAACTGGTCGCGGGCGGCATGGCCGAGGGATCGACTTGGGAGTTGATCGAAACTCAGGCGCCCTCCGGTTACTACGTCCCCACCAATAACGTGACGACGTTCACGGTGCCCAGCGACGTCACCTCGTACACCGTGCTCGTGACCGATCCGCCGATGCCCACGCCCGCACTCGCGACGCAAGTCGGTGCGCCAGTCGTGAGTGTCGCCACCACCGCGCTGAGCGACACGGTCACCGTCTCGGGCGACGACGGGGAGAACGGCGTCATCTCGGCGACCCTGTACGGGCCCGTCGCGGTGCCCAGCTCCATGAGCTGCAGCGACGTGACCCTCGCGCAGTGGGAAGCGTCAACGAGCCAGACCTACTCGATCGACATCACCGGCAATGGCCCCGTCGTGATCACCGGCGCCGTTCCGAGCTTGACGGGTTGCTACGCCTGGGGCGAGAGCCTCACGTTGACGCCCTCGAATGCGGTGGCGACGTCCCTGCCCACGGTGTCCACCGAGTCGTCGTTGGTGACGATCCCGGTGTCGTTTATCAAGGCCTCGACCACCGATCCCACCGATACACCAATCGCCGGCGCCGTCTTCACTCTCGAATCGAGTAGCGGCGTGGTGTTGGCGACGGGTCTCACGAGTGGAGCCGAGCGCCGTCGCGATCAATGTCCCCGGGGTGTACTTCATGCAGGGCGCCACGTACGAGCTGGTCGAGGTCACGGCACCCCCCGGCTACTACGTTCCGACCAACAACGTGACCACGTTCACGATCCCGTCGGGCGCGACGACGTATATCGTGCTCGTCACCGATCCGCCGATGCCTTCGCCCGCCCTCAGCTCGCAGGTGAGTGCCAAAAACCAGAGGCCGGACACGCCGCTCACCGACTCGGTCGTCGTGGTCGGTGACGACGGCGAATCCGGCTTCATTCAGGCCGTGCTGTACGGGCCCGTGGTACCGCCGACCTCGATGAGATGCAGTGACCTCACGCTCGCCCAGTGGGAAGCGGCCGCGACCCAGATCATCACTGTCGGAATCGACGGCAACGGCACCTACAGCGTCACCGGCCCGAGTGAAACCGCGACGGGCTGCTACGCCTGGGCGGACAGCTTGACCCTCGACCCGTCGGGTGCGAGCGCCACGTCGTCGCCCCTCGAGGCAAGCGAACAGACGTTGGTGGCGGTCCCGGTGACCTTCATAAAGACGTCAACCACGGACCCGACCGACACGCCCATTGCTGGCGCGGTCTTCACGCTGCGAATCGAGCAGCGGCATGATGTTGGCGACGGGTCTCACGAGTGGAACCGGTCCCGTCGCGATCGATGTCCCTGGTCTGTACTTCATGCAGGGCGCGACCTACGAACTGATTGAGACCCGGGCCCCCAGTGGCTACTACATTCCGGTCAGCAACGTGACCTCGTTCACGATCCCCGCGGGCTCGGCGACGTTCAACGTCATCACGACTGATCCACCTATCCCGCTGCTCAGACCGGCCTCGGTTGTCTCGCAGATTCGCGCGCGGTACTTGACCCCCGGCGGCCACGTGGCCGACAGTATCGACGTCACCGTCGATGACGGAGAGTCTGGAACGATCACCGGCACGCTGTACGGTCCGGTGGCGCCACCGACTTCGATGAAGTGCAGTGACCTCACGCTCGCTCAGTGGGAAGTCGCGCCCACGCAGGTCTTCACCGCCGTGCTCGACGCCAACGGCACGGGCACGGTGATGGGGCCAGTGCCGACGCAGGCCGGATGCTACGGCTGGGCCGAAACGGTGTCGCTCACGGCCTCGGGGGCGACTACGAGCACGCCGCCGACGTCGGCCAACGAGCAGGCGTTCGCCAGCGTCAGCGGCTCCGGCAACGGTGCTGGTGGAACGGGCTCGGGCGACTCCACGACCAGTATCAACACCGGAGGTCCGGTGTTGGCCGGAATGAACAAGACACTGCTGGCGAGCGGACTGGCCCTCCTTGCGCTGGCCGTGTTGTTCATCGACCTCGATCGCAAGCGTCGAAACGCCAGGGGCTAGAGCCATGAGCGTCCTTCGACGAACGGCAGTCGCCTCTGCGGCGGCTGGGCCTGGTGCTGGTAGGGGTGGCGGTGGTGAGTCGCCCCCTCGCGAGTGCCCCACTGGTGAAGCATCCCTTCGCGCTCAAGAGCGCGGCCACGGCTGCCGGTACAGCCCGCCGGCGCGAGGGTCGGCGCCGACCACCTGGTGATCCCGTCGCTGCACGTCGACGCGTTGGTGCGCACGACGTCGATCGTGGATCACGAACTCGTTATCCCGGGCGACGTGCACGACGTGGGCGAGTGGGGGCACAAGGCGAACGCGGGCACCACCATCCTCGCGGGACACGTCAACTGGGTCGGCCAAGGCCCCGGTGCACTGGGCGACCTCGCCGATATTGCCCCCGGGGCCACGGTGTACCTGGCCAATCGACGTGGGCGTCGTGAGCGTGTGGAGCGTCGTAAGTCTGCGCTCGGTCTCGAAGAAGGATCTGCCCGAGGCACTGTTCGCGAGCGGCGGAGCCCGCCGACTGGTGCTGGTTACCTGCGGCGGCGCCTTCGACGCGGCGACCCACCAGTACGCCGACAACGTTCTCGCTACCGCCGTGCCCGCGCGAACGCGCGCAACGAAGATCGCAACCCGCACCCATGTGGCGGAGCAACAAGCCGCGAGCGTGGCGCAGGACTTTTCTCCCCCTTGGCCTGCGCCACGCTCTCGGAACCCTTCGCTCGAAGCGGCGGAGCGACCGTGAAGAAGGTGCTCCTTCTCGCGGCACCGCTCGCGTTGTTCGTGGCCGCTCTCCTGGGCCTCGTCATCCTGTTCAGCACGGTGGGCGGGACGGCCCAGGCTACGGCCTGCACGTTGTCCGCGCTCTCTACGACGAAGACAACGGCTACCACGACGTCAGCCACCACGACCACGACGACGCCTTCCTCGAACGCGAACTGTGGCGCGGCGGCGCCCGCCACCTTGCCGACCTCACCGGTCGTCAACAACGGACTGCCCACCAACTACGTGATTCCCGCCGACGCGACGGCCGCCGAGACGGTGGCGATCACCTACGCCCTGGCCCAACTCGGCAAGCCGTACCTCTGGGGCGGTGCCGGTCCCGCGGCCTTTGACTGCTCGGGTCTCACCATGATGGCCTGGGCTCAGGCCGGGGTGACGCTGCTGCACTACACCGGCGATCAGATCAACGAAGGCACCGCCGTCGCGCTCGTACGCGGAGATAGCACCCGGCGACCTGGTCCTCGTGCCCGGCAGCGACGGAACTCTCGCGAACCCCGGCCACGTCGGGATCTACCTCGGCGACGGGCTGGTCGAGTCCGCGGTCGACGTGCAGCTACGGCGTGATCGTCCAGCCGTACTCGTACTTCGTCAGTGGCGGGCTGTCGGGAATTCGCCATGTGGGTTAAGCGGATCTCGGACGCGCGCGAAATTCGCGCAGAAGAAAGTCATCCACACAGAGGAGCAACAGTGATTACACAATTCGCATCAGCCCGGCTCATGGCCAGCGGCGTGACGGTGACGCCGAACAGCACGGCGATACCCGGCATCAATACGTTGTCGACGCTCGTAGGTTCACTCATGGCCTTCGGTCTCGTGCTCTCGCTGGCCGGGTTCGTGGGGTGCGCGATTGTGATGGCGATTGGCCACCACAGCGCCAATCCGCAGTGGTCCACGAGGGGCAAGATGGGACTGCTCGTATGCCTCGTCGCGGCCCTGCTCATCGGCGGCTCGGACTTGCTGATCAACACCTTCTTCAACCTCGGCACGACGCTCAGCTAATGAGAAACGTCTGGCGAACTGCGCGCGCGAAACTGGTGATCGCAGCCCTCGCGGTCGGGGTAGTGGGCGTGGTGTGCGTGATCGCCCTCTCGGGCTCGTCGGCGCCAGCGACGCGCGCGGCGACAGCGCGACCCGGGTCCGCCACCACGCACGGTGCCGCGACCACGTACCACCCGCTACGGATCACGCCCCCCCAGACGGCGGTCGAGCGGACGGTCAATCAAGCGTTAGAACAGAGCTCGAACCTTAATGGTCTCGCGGCCTTGGAGGCGTCGAGGTTCCCTTCGCCCGCCACGGGCGCGGCGTTCCCGCCCGTCGAGGCGGCCGACACGCGCTCTCCGACTGCGTACGCCTTGGCCTTTACGCAAGAACTCTTGGACCTGGATTTCGCGACGTCCTCGAGAAATGAACTGTTGGCGTGGGCGAGCTACAACAACGCGCCCAACACGACGATCGACATACCGGCGTCATCAGAGCTGAAGGTGCTGCCTGACTCACTCACGACGAGTCCGGCCCTGTTGCCCACGCGGTCCCAGTGGGCAACTAACGCGATGGCGCGAACGGTGTGGCGCGTCAGCGGTCTGGTGATCTCGGTGAGTCCCACCTGGACCCAGGCCCTGAGCGCGGGTTGGAAGTCGATCGACCCACTCATGGTGATCTACGACGTGTCGGGAACGCTCACGGTTACGACCCCTGGCCGCACACCAGTAGTTAAGTCAATCGCCTTCGGGCTCACGCTCGGGGGAGCGTCCTGGCACGCCGGTTACGGCGCCGTGGCGGTAGATGACTGGACGGTCAATTAAATGGCGTGCAACTCCCTCAATCCCATCTGCGACGTCGCTTCGGCGATTGGCAGCCTGGGCTCAACCGTGACGAGCTCAGTGTTCAACAGCGTCGCGTCGGCCTTTGGCAACACCGCCGACTCCGCCATCAACTGGCTCTGGCAGCAGTTGTCCACGTCAACGTCGATCTCGCTCGGCGGCGCCAATTTTGAGCTCGACCTGGGCATCGTCGCATCCATCGCCGCCGTTGTCTGTCTCGGGCTCTTCGTCATCCAAATGGCGCTGTCGGCCCTCAAGCATGACGCCGGCGGCATTGGTCGAGCGCTGCGCGGCTTAGTCATCGCCACCGTGGGTTGCGCGATCACCCTGGCGAGCCTCGACGTCCTGCTGGGCGCCGTCGATCAACTCTGCGTGGGAGTGGTGAAGATCGCGACCGGCGGCACCATAGCGACCATGGGCACCAAGATCATTGGTGGCGCGGTCTTCACGACGGCCCTCGCGAGCCCGCCAGCCATTTTGATCCTCTCGCTGGTGGCGATCTGCGCGGTGGCGATCGTGTGGTTCGCGCTGGTCATCAGAAAAATGCTCATCGTCATCACCGCCATCTTCGCGCCCCTGGCCTTCGCCGGTAGCGTCGCCGATCTCTCGCGAGGTTGGGTGCGCAAGTGGCTCGAAGCCGTGCTCGCGCTGGTCTTCTCCAAGCTGATCCTGATCATCATCTTCATCATCGGGCTGGGGGTGTTGGGTGGCATGGGCTCACCGAGCGCGGCCACGCCACTGAGCGCGATCACCGAGGAGATCACGGGGCTTCTCATCCTTCTGGTCGCGGGATTCTCACCGTGGATGGCGCTTCGAATAGTGCACTTTACGGGTGACCACGTCGCCACCATGGCGGGATCTGCGTCACACGCCAGTGCGGGAGCGTCCACGGTGGTGGGTGCGCCCCAGAAGGCCGCGCAGATGAAGTATTCCGCGATGATGCTGTCGGGAGGCCGTTCGGGATCAGTGGCGCCGCCACCCGGTTCGGGACTTGGTCCTCTGGCTGGCGGCGACGGGTCAGTCAAGGCGGGGGCTAGAGCGGGCGCGTCCGCTGGCGCGGCGACCGGAGCTGCAACTGGTGGCGCAACACTCGCGACGTCAGCGGGCGGGGAAGCGGGGAAGCGAGTCCACGCTGCCGCCGCGAGAGGCGCCGAGCACGGTACGGCGGCTGAGAAGTCAGCCGGAAGTGGCGCGAACGCGTCGGGTGACGCCCCGCGTCGCAGCGATGGTGCCGGCCCGACGCCAGCACCGCAGTCGAGCGCGCCCCGCTCCGCGACCGGTGACTCGTCGGCGTCGCGTTCGACGCCGAGTCCCACCCCGGGACGCACCGACGACGCATCGGCGACTCCATTGGCCCCGCAACGCGCACCGCACTCACCACCGCCACTCGCGTCGCCGGCACCGACTTCTCCCTCCGTGCCACCACCTCCCTTCCCCGTGAGTCCTCCCGAGTCGCGAGAGCAGTAGATCGTGACCACTGCCACGTTCACTCCGACCACGGTGCGTTTTCCCCGACGTTCCACGCGCGGGTTGATGCTGGGGTTTTCGGCGCCGCGCTGCGTCGCACTGGGTCTGGGCGCACTGACGGTGTTGGCGGGCCTGCTCGCCGGTGGCGGGTCGGGGCTTCTCTTTAGCGCGCCCCTCTGGACGCTGTTCGTAGCACTCGCGTTCGTCACGCGCAAAGACCAGCCTCTCGTTGAATGGATTCCTTTGGTAATGCACTGGTCGCTTCGAGTGTCGATGAAACAGACGAGCTACCGAGCGAGGGTGATGGCACCACGCCCGGCGGGCACGATGGCCCTGCCGGGCGACGCGGCGGCGCTGCGGTTCTACAACGATCCCGAATCGAAAACGTGTTTGATTCACGATCCCCACCGCCAGACGTTGTCGGCGGTGCTCGCCATCTCGCATCCGGCGTACGTGCTGCTGGCTCCGATCGATCAGGAGAGCCGGGTGTCGAACTGGGGGCGCGTCATCGCGTCGCTCGCCCAGACGGGCACGTGTTCGGTGTTGCAGATCTTGGAGTCAACGATTCCCGACCCCGGGACGAAGGTCGCGCAGTGGTACGCCATGAACGCCACGCACCGCGACGACTGGTCCAACGCGGAGTATCAGGCGTTGCTCGCTCAGTCGTCGTTCGGATCCTCTACTCATCGCACGACCATCACCATCACCCTCGACATGAAGAGAGCCGCGCCGGCTATTCGCGGCGCGGGACGTGGCCTTAAGGGCGCGGCGCACGTGCTGCGCATCGACATGTCCGTGCTCGAGCACGGGTTGCGCGCGGCCGACCTGCGTCTCGGCGGCTGGCTGGGCGAGGCGCAGGTTGCCGCGATGATTCGCCAGGCCTACGATCCCACGACCGAGCTCGACGCCCACAGTCCGGGAGCGACGCTCGTCTCGGCGGGACCGGTAGCCCTCTCGGAGCACTGGTCCTTCCTGCACCACGACTCGGGCTATTCGACGGTCCTGTGGATCAGCGAGTGGCCCCGCATCGAGGTGGCGCCGCACTTCCTGCACGCGCTCATCTTCGCCCCCGATATTCGAAAGTCGCTGTGCCTGCTCGCCCGGCCCCTGGGCACGGCCGAAGCCCTGCGAGCTCTGCGCAAGGAAAAGACCGAAGCGATCACCGACGCCGGGCACAAGGCCAAGGTCGGTCAGGTGCAGGACCTCTCTGACGTCCAGGAGTACAACGACTTGCTCAAGCGCGAGCAGGCCCTGATCGGCGGTCACGCCGACGTGCAGTTCAGTGGACTGATCACCGTCACCGCGAGCAGCGAAGAAGGACTCACGCAGGCCGTCGCGCTTGATCGAGCGCTCCGCCGGTCAGTCGGGGTGCGAGACACGGCGGCTCTACGGGCGCCAGTCGCAGGGTTTTGTTGTCGGGGCGTTGCCCCTCGGTCGCGGTGTTTTTTAGAGAAAAGGGGAACGACATGTCACGACGCAAAGATAGGGCAGCACAGCAGACGGAGATCGAACGACTGACGGCGGCGATTGCGACGCCGTTGTTGGCCCGCGTGCCCGGCTCACATCACGTCGTCGTCGCGTGCCCAAAAGGGGGCACCGGCAAGACCACGACGGCGGCGATGTTGGGTCTCAACCTCGCCGACGTGCGAGGAGAGATCGTGAGCGTCGTGGACGCGAATCCCCACATGAGTACGCTCCGTCGACGTTTGGTGTCGCCCGGCCGTGCCCCCGACGCGTCCCTTCGTGGAACTGTGTGCCCGAGCCCTCGACGAGGACATCCTGCCCGAGTGGTCCGCTCTGGCGCCCTACACCGACGTGGTCGCGCGGCTACGGATTCTCAGCAATCAGACGGCCGACCCCGCCGAGGTAGAGAGTCTCACCTTCGCCGAGTACGAGGCCGGCATTGCGCTGCTTCGCCGCGCGGCCCAGATCGTCATCTCCGACATGGGTACGTCGTCCACCGGCCCGGTCGCCGTCGCGGCGATGGAGACGGCGAACACGATTGTCTTTGCGACCGAGTTGGCCCAAGACTCCCTCGAACTCGCGATTGAAATGGTGAGCGCCTTGGCCGGTCAACCGCTCAGTTACCGGCCCGATCCTGATGACTGGTCGGCGGTGTCGAACGGCCGCTTCGCGCCCTTGGTGCAGGGCGCGATCGTGACCATCGCACCCGGTCGCGGCGACCGTGATCCCGCAGATTTAACGGCGCTCATCGACTGGCTGCGCGCCGTGTGCGGGGGCGGGGTCTTCATTATCAACAAAGACGATCACCTGGCGTTGGGTGATCTGATTGTTCCCAGCGCGCTGCAGTCGGAAACGACCATCGGGCACCTCGGCGTAGCCGCCGCCGTGGCCGCGCGATTCCCACTAGCCCCGGCGTAGTTCGTGCTACCCGAGCTACCTCCGAGACCAGAAGAGTGGAATCCCGTTCCGCCGCCGGCCGAACGCGCGTGGACCCGCCGGACGCTGTGGATGGCGGTCGGGGCGGTACTCGCGGGGCTGGTGGCGCTGTTCGTGGTGGTGACGCTCATCCATCCCGAGATCACCCGCGAGGTGTTCGGGTCGCCGCCGACCACGACGACGGTGCCGGCGACCACGACCACCGTCACCAGTACGACAACCACGACGCCGCCGCCGACTCATCACTCGATAACACCCGTGGCGCATCCGGCAGCGACCACGCCCACTCTCGGCGCGGCGCATCAGATCAGTTCGTCAATCGACGCGAGCGCGTCCAGCCCCGGCGAAGTGATGGTGAGCGTGACGGTCACCACGGACGCCGATCACGTCACCGGAACGATCTACGGCACCAGTACGTCGGGCGACACGACCGCCACGTTCGCCGGACCGGTGGTGGACGGTACCGCCACGTTCAACGCCACGCTCGATCTCGAACTGCCCGCGTCGGTCTACGCGGTAGTGGTGTCGTCCTCGGGCACCGTCACCACGTCCACGGTTCCGCTCAGTTAGGAGTTGACGTGACCACACGAAAGAAGCAATCGGTCGCCAGCCCCACGAGGGCACCGATCCCGCCGATCCCGGCGTTGCTGCAGCCACGAACGATGGGGCTATCCGATGGGCAGCAACCGCTCACTCTCCCCAAAGTCCCTGGTCGCGTTCGAGTACCCACACCCCACCCGACGGACGAAAAGCCCGTACAGGCGATCCTCGACGGAGGAAAGTCGCTCGGTGGCGCTCTGTACGGCGAACCCGGCACCGCGAGACGCGCGCAGACGCGCGCGGGCGCGTGCGGTGGCGAAGATCACCGGTGCCGACCGGGTGGCGGCGCGCGAGGACGAGAAGCGAGCCCGACGCCAACTGCGCGAGGAAGCCGCGGCGGCAGCGTACCTGCCCCGGAACGGCGAGGACGGTGGCGATGCGCTGCGCACGTATCGAGCGCTGAAAGTGGAACCGCACCATGCGACCAGTGAAGTCCTAGCCGGCGCGTACCCGTTCCTCGCCGAGAGCGGGCTGGGTAGTCAGGGCATCTTGATCGGTCAAGACGCGTGGAGCGGCGCCGGCTTCGTCTACGACCCCTGGGTGCTCTACCAGTTGGGGATTCTCACCAATCCGAACTGTCTGCTCGCCGGCGTCGTCGGCCGAGGCAAGAGCACCCTCGCCAAGTCAATCGCGACACGTTCTATTGCCTTCGGCAGGAAGTGCTACGTGCCGGGTGACCCCAAGGGGGAGTGGACGGCGGTCAGTCGCAGTGTGGGCGGCCAGGCCATTGAACTGGGCGGCGGGACCATGGCCCGACTCAACCCGCTCGATGAGGGTCCGAGGCCCGAGTACCTGACCAAGTCAGGACGGGGTACGCGAGCCCGTCACCGACACGGCGTGGTTCGAGCTGGTGCAACAACGACGCCGCGACCTGTTGCGCTCGATTACTGAAGCGGCCCTCGGTCGCGCCATGGCGCCGGTTGAGTCCACCGCGCTCTACGCGGCTCTCGATGAAGCGGTGCGCACGAACGCAGTGCCGGTCCTCCCGCACGTGGTGACGGCCATGTTCGACCCGCCGAACGACGTGATCGGCTCCAGTCGCGCGCAGTTGATTGATGACGGGCGTGAGGTCGCGCACGCGGTCAATCGGCTGGTCGGCGGTGACCTCGGCGGACTGTTCGACGGACCATCGACGGTGCGCTTTGACGCGGACCTACCCATGGTGAGTCTCGACCTCAGTCGCATTGCGGGCTCGGACGCGAAGATCGGCATGGTCATGACGTGCGCGAGTTCGTGGATGGAGGCGGCCCTGCAAGACCCCGCGGGCGGACCGCGCTGGGTGATCTACGACGAGGCGTGGCGGGTGTTGAAGCAGCCCGCGCTGCTCGCACGAATGCAGTCGCAGTGGAAGCTCAGTCGGGCCCTCGGGATTGCGAACCTCATGGTGATCCATCGACTGAGCGACCTCGACGCCGTGGGCGACGCGAACTCCGAGTCGCGCAATCTCGCTCTGGGCTTGTTGGCGGACTGCTCGACCAAGATCATCTACGCCCAAGAGCGAGGCGAAGACGCCAAGACCGGCGCGGCGCTCGGGCTGTCCTCGACGGAGATTGACCAACTCTCCAGCCTGGCTCGTGGCGAAGGACTCTGGCGAATTGGCGAGCGTTCCTTTGTCGTGCGCCACGTCTGCACGCCGGGCGAGCTGGCCCTCTTCGACACGAACCAAAGGATGGGACAAAACCCCCGTGAGTTCAGGAATTCTGAAGCCTTTGTCAGCGGGTGCTCAGGGGTGGACCAATGAGCGCGCAACGCGACA
The DNA here is from genome assembly GCA_963848345.1 of uncultured Acidimicrobiaceae bacterium. Taxonomy (GTDB): domain Bacteria; phylum Actinomycetota; class Acidimicrobiia; order Acidimicrobiales; family RAAP-2; genus RAAP-2. The sequence goes on from CAWKDF010000005.1 coordinate 123,353, forward strand.
GCACCGACCTGTACCTCGGACTGATTTTCGGTGCCATCATCCTCTTCTTGCTTCTTCGTTGCGGGCGGCCTGCTCTCGGCGTTCCTGTCCGGCCACGGGTTCCCCGTGCACTTCGCGCAGGGGAGCGATCACCGCCATTCGCGCACGCCGGTGATCCGTCGTTCGCGTGGAAGGTGCCGGTCGGTCCCGCGTGGCTGTACTGGACGATGACCACGATTGTCGTGATGGGCGGCGGCGTCGGCATCGTGTTCGCGGTCCAGTTCGTGAAGCACGAGGGACGCCGGAAGGCCGAAGACCCGACGCAGCTGCTCGGCCTCGCCGACCGACACGACGTCGTCGCGGCGGCCGGGGCGAAGCACCTGCTCGCCCGGGGCTCGGTCCTGCGGCCCTCGGTGGTAAAGCCGGTACCAAACGATCTCGGACTGTTTCTCGGGACGAGTCGCCGCGTCGACTGCTACGCCAGCGTCGAGGACTCGATGGTGATCCTCGGACCCCCGCGCAGCGGCAAGGGTTTCAACCTGGTGATCCCCTTCATCCTCGACGCGCCCGGTGCGGTGGTCACGACCAGCACCCGGCCGGACAATCTGGCGGCGACGATGACGGCACGCGCGAGGCGTGGTCCGGTGGGGGTCTTCGACCCGCAGGGCCTCGCGAGAGGAGTATCCGGCGGGCTGCGTTGGTCACCAATACGAGGATGCGAGCACCCCCAAACGGCCATGATGCGCGCGAGTGCGCTCTGCGCCGGCGCGGCCGCAGGGGTCAGGGAGGCGAACTTCTGGCAGCAGCAGACCGAGGTGGTCGTGCGCTGTCTCTTGCAGGCGGCGCGGTGGACGGGCGCACCGTGAGCGATCTCTACCGCTGGAGCCTGTCGCCCGACGAGGCCAAGGAGGCGGTGGAGATACTGAAGGCGTCGATCGCCGCGACGCCACTGTGGGGCCACGCATTGGGATCGGTCGTCGGGCTCGAGGAGCGCCAGCGCGCCAACATCTGGTCGGTGGTGGCGGCGGTGTTCGCGCCGCTCGCGAGTCCCCAGGTCATCGAGCAGCTCACCCCGGCCGTGGGCGCGGAGTTTCATCCCGCCACGTTTCTTAGAGAGAACGGCACGCTCTATCTCCTCGGAACGAGCTCGGGCGCGTCGGCGACCGCGAACTTCGTGTCGGCGCTGATCGAGGACGTGGTCGAGACCGCGCGCCAGTTGGCGGGCGGCTCGGCCGGCGCCCGGCTGGACCCGCCGCTCGCGCTGATCCTGGACGAGGCGGCGAACTACCCGCTCCCGTCGCTCGGTGCGCTGATGAGCGAGGGCGGCGGTACCGGCATCACGACGGTCGCGGTGCTGCAGTCCCTGGCGCAGGCCCGCGACCGCTGGGGCCACGAACAAGCCCAGGCCATCTGGGACTCGGCCATCGCGAAGGTCATCCTCGGTGGATCGAGTAACGCGAGCGACCTGCGCGACATTGCCCAACTGATCGGCGAGCGCGACGCCCAGGAGGTCTCGACCACGCACCAGGCCGGCGGTGGGCGCAACGTCTCGCAGACCACGCGTCAACGCTCCATCCTGGACCCGAGCATGATCCGGTCAATCAAGGTGGGCCACGGCCTTTTGATGTTGCGCGCGGCCAAGCCGATCATGTTGACGCTGAGGCCCTGGACGGCGCGCGCCGACGCCAAGGAACTGAAACTCGAACGCGAGAGCGTGGAGGAGTCGCTGCGCACCGGGGCACTGCACGAATCGCCACTACTGGGCGGGGGCATCCATGCGTGAGCGCAGCGTCGGCGTCGAGCGGTTCGCCGCGTTGCAACTCGTCCTGAGCACTACGAGTTCGGTGCACCACGCACGGAAAGAGAGACGTGATGGCTACCGAGACCCATCAACACGACATCGTGCGCCGTTCCCTCGAGCAGCGCCAGCGAGTGGCGACGCGCGAGAGTGTCGGCGAAGAGGTCGAAGCTCCCATCCACTGGCCCAGTCTCGCGGCCCTGGACGCGCAGCGCGAGTGGCCCAAGTTCTCTGAGTGGGTCGGCGAGCTGCGGGATCGCTACAAGGGCCTCGACAGCTACGTCGTGCCGGCGTGCTGGTACGAACACGAGTCGCTCGTCATGGCGCTGCAGGCGCTGCGGGACCACGAACGAGTGGCCTACGCGAAGTCCTCGCCCGCTTCATCGGGCACGGACTGGCACCGCGCGTACCGCGACATAACGGCGCTGCTGCGAGCGTTCACCGCCGACCTGCGCTGTGGTCACGGGCCCGAGAGCGCCGAAACAGGAGCTTTCGACAAGTTCGTGGCGGCGGACGTTGCGCGGCGACGTCGCCAGGCGACCGCCGCGGCGTTGGGTCAATCAGAGCAGTGAGCCCACTACCGGGCTAGAGAGAAGGAGACGGGCATGGCCGTAGCAACTACATGGACGGTGCACCACCGGTGCGGACACGATCAAGACCACGACTTATCGAAGAAGCCGCCGTCAGAGCGTACAGGTCTAGCGCATTGGCTGGGCCAGCGGGACTGCTCCGCGTGCTGGCGCGCCGGGCGCGGCGAGAATCAGGCTAGGGAAGAGTGGCTCGCCGAGCAGCGTTCCAAAGAGACCACGGAGATTGATGTCTGGGAGCGCCGGACGCAAATGCCCGAACTCGTGGGAACAGAAAAGGCGGTGGCCTGGGCGGCGCGCGTGCGCTACACACTGATGGGCGAGGCCTACGACTGGCGCGTCGACCGGGAGTGGTCCGACGAAGAGTTCGCCCTTCGACTCGAATCTCCGGCCCGCGAGCGCGCCAGCGCCTCGTGGTGGATCGACCAGCGTGAGAGCGCCCCCGAGGACCTCGAAGAACTGTTGACCGACGGAACGTCAACGGGTGACGCGAGGTTCACACCTGATGACGACGAGTCGCCATCTCATGAGGTGGCGACGTGAAAGCCCGGCTCCGCGACAGTTTCGTGCGCCACTGCGTAAGGAGCGCTGCGCTGGTGCCAGCGGGCGTGTTGGCAGGTACCGGTCACCGCGAAGATTCGTTCTCACGGTGCGATGAACTGCCCGGAACGTATACAGGCGCAAACGGAGTAGCTGATGAGTGAGATTTTCGACCTGACCGTGGACGCCAAGGAGCGCGAGTACCGCGTGCTTGTTATCAACGGCACGCCGCAACTGATCGGCTATGGCGTGAACCTGTCGAACGCCGACCTCTCCGGTGCCGATCTTCAGGGACTGGATCTGTCGTTCGTGAATCTGCAGATGGCCGACCTCACGTTCGCCAACCTGTCGGGCTGCAATCTTTCCTTCGCCGACTTGACCGGTGCGCAGGCGATCGGCGCCGACCTGCGAGGTTCGACCCTGCGCGGAGCGGTCACGCTCGATGCGAGCCTGACCTTCGCTGATCTGCGAGGCGCGACCTACGACAAGCGGACGGTGCGCGGCGCCTTCATCTGCGACGAGCTGACGCCGGAGTACTTGCGCATGCTGGGCGTTCCGGCGTCGGCCGAACTGGCGGGTACCGAGGAGTCGCTGTCGCGATTCGAACAGGCCGCCGAGTTGGAGGAGCAGATTGCCTTGCTCGAGGCGAAAGCCGCAGCCGCCGACGAGTGGAACAACAGGTTGGCGAAGCGCGAGGTCGACGTCAACGAGATGCCGGTCACGTTCGATCAGGACGGCGTCCTGGCGGACGCTCCCTCGGCGTATGTCGCGCCACTGTCCAACCAACCCAATGAACCACGAGGAGGTCGCATGCGTGACTATTCAGGACTGCTCGAAGGACTGAGCGCTGGCATTGCCGACCTCACGACGAGCGAGAAGTGGACCCAGTACCTCGACGTGCAGAGCAAGTTCTATCGCTACAGCCCCAACAACGTCATGTTGATCCTGCTGCAGAATCCCTACGCCACGCGGGTGGCGGGTTACAACGCCTGGAAGGCATTGGACCACCAGGTGATGGCCAAGGAGTCGGCCTTACGGATACTCGCGCCCATGACGTACAAAAGAGACGACGCGCCCGAGGGCGAAAACGCTCGGGAAATCCGCGGTTTCAAGCTGGTGCCGGTATTCGACATCAGCCAGACCGAGGGACCGGATCTGCCCGATATCGTGAGCAAGCTCGAAGGACTCGCGCCCGAGGGCGTCTTCGTCAAGCTCACCGAGTTCGCGCAAGGTATTGGCTTTCGCGTCGAGCGACCCGAGTCACTGGAGAGCGGGGCGAACGGTGACACGACCCACTCGGAGGGGCGAATCCGAGTGGTCAGTAGTAACTCAGAGGCTCAACAGGCTAAGACTTTGGCCCACGAGATCGGTCACGCGCTCCTGCACGATCCAGGTGTTGAAGCGACCAAGGACCTGGAGCGGGGGCTCAAGGAGCTCGAAGCCGAATCTGCCGCCTACGTCATCTGCACGGCACTCGGCATGGACACCAGCGACTACTCCTTTGGGTACGTCGCGGGCTGGGCCGGTGGTGCCCCCGAAGCTCTAGCGGGCATCAAGGCATCGACGGGGCGTATCCAGAAGGCCGCTACTGCTGTGTTGAAGACCTTCGAGGTTGATGAGCCTGTAGTCGACGTCACGAACGAAGTCAGCATTGAAATGGTCGCTGAGCAATCGGTTGGCGTGGACACGGTGCTCCGCACCGGGGAACGGTGGACGGAAGAACTGGTCGAGCTTGAACGCATCCAAGAGATCGCTGCAGCGTCGGACGGCTGTATCCAGGTGATCTCAGTTGATCTTCCACTGCAGGGCGCTCCCGCCAGTAGTTACCGGCCACTCTCATCTGCGGAACTCGACTTGTTGGACTGCCCCGCCGTTATGTGGCGCGAAATCGGCGTTTGAAAGAAAGAGCGAAATGACCAAACGAATTTCATTAGTTGTGACGTACGACACGGGCTCGAGGGAGTTCTTCGTCGATAGCGACACCACGGAGGTGCACTTTCCCGAAGGGCTGTGCTGGGACGATGAGGCAGAGCATTGGGTGGATGAGCCCCGCCTTGTTGAAGACGTCGTGCAGCGGCTCGCCGTTCAACTCAGTTCACCTACGCCACTGACTGCACCCGGTAGGAGAGAACCAGTGGCGATCTCAACGAAATTCATTGAACTGGCGTTAAACATCCTTGATCCTGATTTCAAGTGGGACATGGAAGAGACGCTGGAGGTGAGCGATGCAGCAGGAGAATTCCTCAGAAAGCACCCGATTACCGGCTGGGAAATAGAAGGAGCATTCGCTCTAGCTGTGCAGTTCGTCAACGATTGGGCAGCCGGCGAGTTTCCCGATTCCGTACTCAACATTGAGCAAGCGTCCATCTTTTCACCGAGCACCGATCACGATCTCGATGTCCTTGACGCGGGAGCTGATCTAGGCCCCTTTTTCGAATGATAGAAGTATCCGCCAACGACCGAAAGGAATTGCAATGACGACCAGCGAGGTAGTCGAGAGTCTGAAACTTGGTAACTCTTCTGGCGCGCGTCAAGTCGACGTGACAACCTGCGCCACAGTAAGTCTCGTTGAAGCTGCTCGAGTGCTTGGAATCCACCGGAGTACAGCGTGGGACCTCCACAAGCGGGGTGAGTTTCCGGTTCCGGTGTTGCAAGTGGGTCACGGGCTCCGTGTGGCAAAGGTCCACCTTGAGCAGTTTTTACTAAAGGGTGAAGCCATCAGAAGTGGTTAGTCGCTGACGGTTTGGAGAGACGATCAGTGCGAGCCTATTTCCTACTACGAGAAACGGAATTCGTACCAGCCTTTTGCTTTGTGACCTTGCTTGAAGGGGAAAGCAGGTCACCCATCACACTTGCGGCGACTTGGTCACTTGCTGCAACGAAGTGGGAGTAAACAGAGAGCGTGGTCGAGGGGTTGGCATGGCCAAGTCGGCCTGAGACCGTTCGAACTGGAACTCCTGCAGCCATGAGTCGAGTGGCCGTGAAGTGCCGGAGGTCGTGGAGACGCATGCTGTCATAACCAAGAGCGCGTCGGAGCGACTGGAATCGCCTAGTCACATTTCCAGGTATCCAAGGCATGAGGCCGTCAGGCTCGCGTGAGAAAATGAAAGATTCGTCTGTCAACTTCGCTCCGGATTGCGCGGCTCGCTTGAGAGCATCCCTCCGCTGTTCTTCAAGGACGCTGAGAGTGCCCGGGTCGAGTGCCATACGGCGGTTTGCGTGGTTCTTTGTGTCTTTTTCCGCAATCCCGCCTGGAATTTCGATTATTGAACGCTCGATCGTTAGGGTATTGAGCTTCGCGTCGAGATTGCGCCAACGAAGGGCGCAGATTTCGCCGCGACGAGCGCCGGTTGACGCGGCGACATGTAGGAATCGACCGAGATCGGGGTCATCCGTGCTGGCTTGTTGAAGTAGTTTGCCAACTTGATCCACGTTTGGTGGTGAGAGGTCTGCTCTTACAAGTCGAGGAGGCGTCGCGTTCGTGGCTGGGTTCGTTGCGATCCACCCCCAGCGAACAGCTTGGCGAAACGCCCGACGGATGACGGCATGGGCTTGGCGTACGGTTGCCGGTGCAAGACCAACGTCGTTGGAGAGTCCGAGATAAAGGCGGTCGAGATCTACTGTGCGGATGCTGTTGACTCGACGGCTTCCCAGTGCCGGAAGGATCCGTTTCGAGAGAAGATTCTTGTAGCGTCGAAGCGTAGTTGGGCTGAGGTCATTTTCAGCCAGGGCCAGCCACTGGATGCAGAGCTGTTCAAAGGTTGTTGAAGTTCCAATGAATCCTCCAGCGTCAGCCTCGGCGACCAGGGCATTCATAACCTGCTGTGCATCGCGTTTGCTTCCGCGGACACTCCGACTTATCTGGCGTCGCCTTCCGGTTAATGGGTCACGCCCCCCATCGAATCGGACTTCCCACACCCCTTTCGTCTTTTGTCGCAGACTTCCGCTCATGATCGAAACACTACGCCCTGGAGAGGCTCGCGTGGGAAATCGGTGGGATTTACTTGAACTGACTTACCAAGAACACTCAAAATTCCTTTGTTTTACTAGTGGGCCGCCCGGGTCTCGATCCCGGCACCTTGGGATTAAAAGTCCCCTGCTCTTCCCGATGAGCTAGCGGCCCAATAGGTGGTGAGATCGCTTACGAGATCCAATACCTTTGACTTGCCACAATATCAATCCGACGGCTCGTCAAAATACCGGTGAATTGAGTGAGAAGCGGCGACGCCGCTTGAGAAATGCCGATGAATGAATGCCGATGGAACTCGCCTGTCTGTGTTGTCTAAGAGACATACCGCCTGGATGATGCGCGTGAGTTGGGCGAGCTGAGCGCGGAATTCTGCCGGCGTCGTTTCGGTTGACTCAACCGACTTACGGATTCCTTCCTCGAGCTGATCGACGGCAGGGCGAATGAGCTTGACATCGCTGCCTCGCTCAGGAGACGCTGCGGTCAAAGCAGTATCGATCCACGCAAATGCGGTGCCTAGCAGATCGAATCTGGCGCAGTCGCGATGCACTTGAGCGCACAGCACGTTGTGTGTCCCTTCCCAGCTTTCAAAAACGATCGAATCACGATAGAGGCGGGGCAGGGGAGAGAAGTCTTCGATCGTTCCGTTGCCGCCAAGTACCTCAATCGCGGCGTGCACCACGTCGGTCGCCGCGATTGAAGTGACATATTTGTTGGCGTTGACGAGCAACCGATGGAGCTCTCTTGTCGTCTTCGCTGGCCACGCCGTCGTCGAGTTTGCCGACGAGTTCGGTCAGCAGCAACGTGGAGGCGAGCGCTGCCTCCATCTCAACTCGCATTATGGCGAGCTGGTCTCTTACCGAATCGAAGCTTTCGATCGACGTGCCAAATGCCTGGCGATGGGCGGCGAAACTCGACGCTTCAAGATACGCGCGGCTCATGATGCCTGTAGATCCCACCGCATTGAGCCAGCGAGAGGTGTTGAGAAGCTCTGAGACGGTGATGCTGAATCCTTCGTCGATGTCGCCGATGGGGTAGGCCAGCGCCTGGTCGAAGTCAATCTCGCCTGACGCGAGGCCGCGAGTACCGAGCTTGTCTTTCAGACGCCGGATTCGAAAGCCATTCGGTGCCACGCCGTCGAGCGTGCGCGGAATGAGAAAGCAACCGAGTCCTTTGGTGCCGGGTGCGTCCGTTGAGCGGGCGACAACGGCGAAGAGGTCGGCGTCAGCGACTGAACAGAACCACTTCTCTCCCGAGACACGCCACGCTCCCGGAATGTCGACGTCCGGTGATGCGACCGTAGTAATAGCGCCGACGTCTGATCCGCCCTGGGTTTCGGTGAGAAACTGGGAGCCGCGCAGTGCGGGCACTGCGTCGGTTTCCTTTAGTCCGTCGAGGTACTTGTCTTTTATTTCGTCCGATGCTCGGTGCTCGAGGGCACGTCGCAGCCCGATAGTGCAGACAACGGGACACGCCTGCCCGCCCTCGCCAACATGAGACAGCAAGAAGAACTGTGCGGCGAGCTCATAGGCGCCTTCGTAGGAAAACGGCGTCGCGAGCATGCCAGAGGCCCAGGCCGCGCGAGCAGCATCAGCACTCGCGGGATGGAATTCGACGCGCTCGACGTGCTGGCCGAACTCGTCGTACGAGTGGAGTTTCGGAAACTCGCGGTTCTGTTCGATGAGCTGCACCGCCGGTTCGATCTCGATCGCCACAATTCGGCCAAAGGCGTCCAGCTTCTTTTTCAGTTCGTCGGTGAAGAGAGCCCCCATTCGTTGGGCCAACGTCGCTTCGAGGCTTGGGACCGAAGCGTAGAAGTTCGTGGACTTTGCAGCTCTCCAGCTGACTAGATCATCGCGACCGGGGTTTTCCATGAGACACTCCTCACAAGACAGTTAGCACAAGAAGCACCACGTGGCAGAGTCTCCTCCTCGACGATCCAATCCCTAGGGATAGGACGCAAGCTCGAGGGGCGATTCGCCGAAGTAGATTTGGAGCTATGAGCGAGTTCACCAACGAGAGCGTGGCCCAGATCGAAGCCGCCTTGAATGACGTTGACCGTGCGCTCGAGCGGCTGCGTCTTGGCACGTATCGCACCTGTCAGGTGTGCGGATCACCGATCGACAATGTCGACCTTGAGGTCAACCCCCTGATTGCGAACTGCAGCGCCCACCCCGAACTCGCGTAGTCACACAACGACGAAGTCCCGGTCGCCTATGCGACCGGGACTTCGTCGTTGCGTGACAGGTCTTACTTCTTGGTCGCCCAGAAGATTTCGGCGATGTCGTCGATTTCGGCGAGCAGGCGGTCAGCCACCACGACGTCGGTAGTCTTCTTCGCTTCGCCGGCGGACTTCGTCGCCATCCAGAACAGGTCATTCAAGTTCGGGTATTCCTTCAGGTGGTCGGTCTTGAAGTAGTCCGTCCAGAGCACCCAGAGGTGATGCTTTACGAGCTCACAGCGCTCTTCTTTGATGAAGAGGGCGCGCGACTTGAAGTCGGGGTCGGTCGACGCGTTGAACTTCTCCATGCAACCCTTGACGGACTGGGCTTCGATGCGAGCCTGCGCCGGGTCGTAGACGCCACAGGGAAGGTCGCAGTGAGCCGAGGCAACCAGTGGCGTCGTTGATGCTTCGAGCAGAGCATTGAGACGATTAAGCAGTGTCATTACGATGCCTTTCCATATAGTCGCGTCCAAGCTTGTCCGAACGCGTCAACCAGCAGGCTAGTCAAGGTGTCGAGATATCGTTTCGCTGTGAGCCGGGTCGTCGAGTTCTTTGCGCGTCACGTGACGGTCGAGGGGTATTCGATGTTGCCCACCTACCGACCCGACGAACGCTTGACCGCGCTGCGGCGTTGGCGACCGGTACGCGTCGGCGATGTGGTCGTCCTGCGCAATCCCCGTGACCGGTCGCACTGGCTGGTCAAGCGTTGTGTCGGGAAATCTCGTTCGATGGTGGATCTGCGCGGCGACAACGCTGCCGGTTCGACGGATTCGCGAGACTTTGGACTCGTGCCGAGCCGCCGAGTTTCCTATATGGTCATCGCGCCGAAGCGGGCGCCCCGGGAGGACTAATACGGTCAGTTCACGCTGAGGGGAAACGCCGTATTAATACGTCTCTCGCGAGGAGGGTCTCCCGACCGCCCTCCTCATCAGTATCTCCTCGTGACCAGGAGCAATTTACGACCTAAACCATTAGCATTCAAAACATGGCGCGTCTCGCGGTACTTTCGTATCACACGTCGCCTCTCGCCCAGCCGGGAACCGGCGACGGCGGGGGAATGAACGTCTACGTGCGCGAGCTCTCCAGTGCCCTGGCCCGGCTCGGCCACGAGGTCGACGTCTATACGCGCCGCGACAATCCGACCATCCGCGACATTGAATTTGTCGAGCCCGGCTTTCGTGTTCATCACGTCACCGCCGGACCCGCGGCCCCGCTCGATCGCGAAGGCCTGACCGATTATGTCGGTGAGTTCACCGATACCGTGAAGACGCTCTTTCGCTGCTCCGGCCCGCCCGACGCCATCCACGCGAACTACTGGTTGAGCGGGCTCGCGGGCCATCGTCTGAAGCACGAGCTGAATATTCCGCTCATCATGACCTTCCACACTCTGGAGCGAGTGAAGGCCGACACCTTTGAGGCCGAGTCCGACGACCGGGCGTTCCAAGAAGCCGCGATCGTCGCCTGCGCCGACGCCGTCCTCGCGAGCTGTGACGTTGAGGCCGCCCAGTTTGCCAGCCTCTATAGCGCGGACCCCGCCCGCGTGCACGTCGTGCCGCTCGGTGTCGAGCACGCGTTCTTCGCCCCGGGGCATCGTCCGCAGGCCCGCACCGCGCTGGAGCTCGACCCCGACGCCAAAATGCTGCTCTTCGTCGGACGTCTCCAGGCTCTTAAAGGTGCGGACCTCGCGCTCGAGACGTTGATCGAGCTCCGTCGAAGGGGTGAGCCAGCAATGCTCGCCATCGTCGGGGGTCCGTCGGGGCCCGATGGTCAGGCGACGCTCGAACGGTTGCATCGACGGGTCGTCGAGGCGGGCGTTATCCAGCACGTGATGTTCGTCGCTCCGCAACATCATCGACTGCTCTCGACCTGGATGCGCGCGGCGGACGTGACCTTGGTGCCCTCACGGGCGGAGAGTTTCGGCCTGGTGGCGCTCGAGTCCTCCGCTTGTGGCACGCCCGTCGTCGCGAGCGATGTGGGTGGGCTTACCACACTCATTGAAGAGGGCGTCACGGGCTACCTCATTGGAGAACGCGACGAATCCGAATGGGCCGACGTGGTCGAGCGAGCGCTCGATAGCGACGGAGCGACCGCTATGTCGAATGCCGCGGTGCTGCGCGCGCGTCAGTACACGTGGCGCCGGGCGGGCGAGTCACTCGCCGCGATCATTGACCAGCTGGCCGCCGAGAGCCTCGTTCGCTGCTAGATGAGTCGGGCCCCGCTCAGTGAGGCTGGGTCGGCGGAGCGTCTCGACGAGACGCTGCGTCGGTGGGCGGAACTCTGGCACGCCAACGCCTTCGTCGGTCAGATCGAACACCAAGCAGTGCCCGACGACAAGGGACACTTTCACTGGCTCATTCGATTGAAGGGCGAGGAGCGTGACGTCATCACGCTGTGGCTCTCACTCCGTCAGCGGACGGTGTTTGCCGAGACTGAGCTCATGCCCGCGCCCGACGAGAATCGCGAGGAGCTGTATCGCTATCTCATGGTGAAGAACCACGAGCTGCGCGAGCTGCACCTGGCGATCGGCCCGGAAGACGGCATCTTTCTGGTCGCGCAAGTGCCGGTCAATGAGCTCACGATCGAGCGAATGGACGAATTGGTCGGCGCAACGGTGCACTACGTGGATGAGATCTTTCCGACAGCGATGGCCATGGGTCTTCCGTCGGTCTATCGCCGCAGGCGCCCTTCTTAAGTAGCGTTGGGCTGTGGCATACAAACTGATCATCATCGGCGCGGGTCGCATGGGTACCGCGCTCGCCGCTGGCTTGCTCGACGCAAAGTGGTGCAAGCCCGGCGAGCTCGCACTCCTCGCTCGCTCCGTTGAGAACCGCGCGTCGCTCGAGGAGCGATTCCCCGATACGGGCGTCTTCGCGTCGCTCGAGCAGGTGCACGTGGATGACAAGACCGGAGCCGTGCTTGCCGTCAAGCCGGACTATGCCGAAGGGGTCGCGCGTCTCGCGGGTGCCGTTGGCATCACTCGCATGATGTCGGTCGTTGCGGGGCTGTCGACGGCACGGATCGAGGCCTGTTTTCCGGTACCCGCCGCGATCATTCGTTGCGTTCCGAATACGCCCGCCCTGGTTCGTCAAGGTGCGAGTGCAATGGCGGGCGGCGCGCACGTGACTAGCGACGATCTCGACTGGGCTGAATCCGTGTTGGCTGCGGTCGGCATCGTTGTTCGCGTGGCCGAGAAGAACATGGATGCCGTTACCGGCGTCGCTGGCTCGGCGCCCGCGTACCTCTACCTCGTCGTCGAGGCGCTCATCGAAGCGGGTGTGCACCAGGGACTGACTCGAGACGTGGCGCGAACGTTGGTTGTGAACACCTTTGCCGGCTCGGGAGCACTGCTCAAAGAAACCGGCGAATCGCCCGAAGTTCTCCGAGCGAACGTCACCTCGCCGGGCGGTACGACTGCGGCGGGCTTGCGGGCGCTGGAGCAGCACGCCGTGAGGGCAGCGTTTATCGACGCCGTCGCCGCCTCTGCCGAGCGGAGTCGTCAGCTCGGTCGCTGAATCGGCTCCTGTGTGAGTAAAGGTCACTCCGGTAACCTGTAGCGATGGCGACGCCGCGTCTTCGATCGAAGAAGCTCTCGGAGCCGACGATTGCGCGATTGCCGGTCTACCAGCGCATTGCCGAAGGCTGGTATCACCGCGGAGAACGAAAGATCGACTCCAAGCAGATCGGTGAGCTGGCGGGCGTGACGGCGACCACGGTGCGTCGTGACCTTGCCGGGCTCGGGTCCTTCGGCACTCGCGGGGCCGGGTATGACGTCGCGGTCCTCATCGAACGGATCGCAGATGCGCTCGGCCACGATCGTCTCTATGACGTGGTGGTCGTCGGCATTGGCAACCTCGGCCGGGCGCTCGTCAACTCCTCGAACTTTCTGATCCGAGGGGCCAGACTCGTCGCTCTCTACGACGTCGACCCTGACGTCGTTGGCCACGAAGTCGCGGGACTGATCGTGCAGCCGCTGAGCGATCCGATTCCGAAAGCGACCGTCGGCGTTATCTGCACGCCCGGCAGTGCCGCCCAAGACGTCGCCGATCGGCTGGTCGAGGCGGACATTCACGCGATCCTCAACTTCGCTCCGCAAGTGGTCACCGTGCCGCTCGGCACCGCCGTGCACTACGTGGACTTCTCGATTGAGCTGCAGATTCTCATGTACCACCTGAACAACGGCACCGGTCCACTCGGCGGGGGACTGCTCCACTCGCTCGGGATCGCCAGCACCAACCCACTGCGTGGCTCGTAACATGGCTCTGACGTTGGAGGCGACGTGGCACTGATTTCTGTAGGGATTGACCACGAGCACGCCTCCCTCGATCTCTTAGAACGAGCCACCGTGCCCGAACACGAGTGGGCAAAGATGCTGCGCACGCTGGTCAGTCACCGCAACATTCACGAGGCGGTGTTCCTTTCGACGTGCCTGCGCACCGAGGTCGTCGCCGTGATCGACCGCTTCCACGGGGCGATCGACGAGATCACCGAGACGCTGGCCGAGGCGACGAAGCTCCCGAAGAGCGAGTTCGACGACCGTTTGACGGTCAACTTCGAGCACGACGTCGCGACGCACCTTTTTGAGGTCGCGGCCGGTCTTCGCTCCGTGGTGCCAGGAGAGTTCGAGATACTGGGCCAGCTGCGACGCGCCCTCGAGCTCGCGATCGAAGAGCACAGCGCGGGCAGCGAGGTGACCGAGATCTTCCAGCGAGCCATCGCCTCCGGCCGCCGTGTGCGTACCGAGACCGCCATCTCGCGCGGCACCACAAGCTTCGCGCAAGCCGCCGCCACCGCCGCCATCGCCGAGCTTGGCGAAGCGCTCGACGAGGCGCAGGTGGTCATCCTCGGGGCCGGCCAGATGGCGAGCGGCGTCGCCAAGAGCTTGCTCGACGCGACTCCGCGCATCGAGTCGCTCACCATCTTGAATCGAACCTTTGACCGTGCGGAGATACTTCGGCGCGAGCTCGACGATCAGCGCGTCTACGTCGACACGCTGGACACGCTGGAAACCCACCTTCCGGGCACTCGGCTGATCGTGGGCGCGCTCGAGATTCCCGCGCCGATCCTTGCTCGCAAGCACTTCGTCCACCTCGACCACGACGTGGTGATCGTCGACCTGGGCGTGCCGCGCGCGGTGGCGATCGACGTGAACGATCTCACGCACGTGCGACGCATCGATATCAGCGACCTCCACGAGCGAGTCGAGCGTGCGCTCGGCGATCGTCGCGAGGCGATCGAAGAAGCCGAGGCAATCGTCACCCTCGACGTCGAGAAGTTCCTCCACGATCAGCGGGCGCGCGGGGCGTCGGTCATCGTGCGCGAGCTGCGCGAGCACTTCGACGAGGTGGTTGCGAACGAGCTCGAACGCCGCGGTCATGACCTCGAAGACTTGAGCGCAGAACAACGCGAGACCGTGGTCTCACTGGTCCGCTCGGTGGTGGCCAAGATCGCCCACCGTCCGACGGTCGCGCTCAAGGAAGCGGCGGGCACCGACCAGGGCACCCGGCTCAACGAGGCGACGCGCAACCTCTTTGATCTATGACCTTTCGTCTCGCCACTCGGCGTTCGCCCTTGGCCGTCCTGCAGGCGAACTACGTCCAGGGGCGACTGGCCGAGATCGGACATGAGAGCGAGCTCGTCCTTGTAGAGACCCGAGGCGACCGCGAGTCAGAGGCCGATCTCGCGACGATCGGTGGCCAAGGCGCCTTCACCGTCGAGGTTCAGCGTGCCGTCTTGGGCGGCGCCGCGGACGTCGCGGTGCACAGCGCCAAGGATCTGCCGAGCGTGACGCCCGAAGGCCTGGTGCTCGCGAGTGTGCCCGAGCGGCTGGACCCTCGAGACGCCCTCATCGGTCGTTCGCTCGCAGGCCTCGGACCGGGCGCGACGGTCGCAACCGGTTCACCTCGACGACGAGCCCTCCTGCTCGAACGTCGGCCCGACCTCAACGTGGTCCAGCTTCGTGGCAATATGACGCGCCGTCTCGCCGTGGTCGGCCACGACGGCGTCGACGCGATCGTCGCGGCGGTCGCGGGGTTGGAGCGACTGGACCAGTTCGACCTCATCAGCGAACCCCTCGATCCGTCCTGGTTCATCCCGCAGATCGGTCAAGGGGCGCTCGCGCTGGAGGCCCGAGTTGATGACCTCGACACGAGAGCGGCGCTCGACGTCATCAACGACGAAGCCTTGGCGCTGGTGCTCACCGCGGAGCGCGCCTTTCTGGCGGAGCTGGGCGCGGGGTGTTCCATCCCGGCCGGCGCCTACGGCGTGCTCGACGGCGACACGGTGACCCTGCGTGGCGTCATGCTCGCGCCCGACGGCACCAAGAGCGCGCGCGGAGAGCTCCACGGCACCGAAGCGGAGTCCCTCGGAAGAGATCTCGCGCGGTATTTGCGCGACGAGCTCGGTGGCGGTGACTTCGTCGAAATGGCGGGGTAGATGAACGTCGTGGTGACCCGAGAGCGCGGTCACAACGACGAACTCACGGCGTGGCTCCCGAGCGGCACGTCGGTGCGCGAGGTGCCGCTCACCACCACTCGCTTCTACGACGCCGACGAGGTGATGAACGTCCTTCGAGAGAGTCACTACTTCGGACAGTTCCGTTATCTCATCGTGACGAGCGCCCGTAGCGCGCTCTACGCCTCGCTCGCGAGAGAGGCGCTGGGCATTCGTGGCGCCGTGCTCGTGGTGGGCACCGCCACGGCGCGCGCCCTCGAAGACGAGAGCATTGACGTGGGGCTCATCGGCGAGGGAGGCGCGGCGGCCCTCGCTCCCGCTATCGATGAGGGTCCCGTGCTGCTGCTCGGGGCCGTCGGAATGCGCGACGAGCTCGAGCGAGAGCTGCTCGCGCGTGGGCTCACCGTCGAACGACTCCCGTGCTACGAGACGCTGTCGGCCGACCTCAGCGGCGCCGATCAGGCGGCGTTGCGCGAGGCCGACGTCGTCTTCATCGGCGCCCCTTCGGCCTGGGCAGTCGCGCAGGACTTCGTGAGCGAGCGCACGCTCGTCGTGGTGCCCGGCTCGACCACGGCGACTGCCGTCGGACGCACCCACGCCAACATCGTTGAAGGCTGGGGTCCGCAGCTCCGCGAAGTCTTAGGGAGCCTTTAGGGCCGCGCCGGAATCGGTCAATCGCCGCCGACCTAGGCTGATTGCGTGTTTCCCGCCCAACGTCCTCGGCGCCTTCGTCGCACGCCCGCCATCCGTCGTCTGGTCGCTGAGACCACGCTCGCGCCGAGTGACTTCGTCGCACCGCTCTTCGTCGGTGAGGGCCTGAGCGAACCGAATCCCATCCTCTCCCTGCCGGGCCATTTCCAGCACACCATCTCCTCGCTGCACGATGAGGTGAAGGCGCTCGTCGGCGCCGGGGTGACGGGCGTCATCCTCTTTGGCGTGCCCACGACCAAGGACGAGTTCGGCAGCGCCGCCTGGGACCCCGACGGCATCGCTCAGGTGGCCCTGCGCAGTCTGCGCGACGCCTTCGGCGACGAGATCGTGCTCATGGCCGACCTCTGCCTCGACGAGTACACCAGCCACGGCCACTGCGGGGTGCTGCGCATCGATGGCACGGTCGACAACGACGCCACCCTCGAGCTCTACGCCCGCGTCGCACTCGCCCAGGTCGACGCCGGGGCGGCGGTCGTCGCGCCGAGCGGCATGATGGACGGCCAGGTGGGCGCCATTCGCGACGCGCTCGAAGACGCCGGCCACGACGAGACGATCATCTTGGCCTACGCCGCCAAGTACGCGAGCGGGCTCTACGGACCCTTCCGCGAAGCGGTGGGCGTGGAGATCGCAGGCGGAGGAGATCGAAGGGGCTACCAGCAGGACTCTCGCAACGCACGAGAGGCGGTGTTGGAAGCTCGCCTCGACGTCGACGAAGGGGCCGACATCATCATGGTGAAGCCGGCCGTGACCTACCTCGACATCGTGAGCGAGCTTCGACAGGAATTGAAGGTGCCACTCGCCGCGTATCACGTGAGTGGCGAGTACGCCATGATCAAGGCGGCTAGCGCCAACGGCTGGATCGACGGCACCGCGGTCGCCCTCGAACAGCTGACGGCGGTTCGGCGCGCCGGGGCGGACTTCGTGCTCACCTACTTCGCCCGTGAGCTCGCCGAGGAGCTGGGTCGTTGAGCGAGAACGAAGCCTGGTTCACTCGAGCCCAGGCGGTCATCCCAGGCGGGGTGGACTCACCGGTGCGCTCCTTTCGCTCGGTCGGCGGCGTACCGTATACCGTCGCGGGCGGCCGCGGGGCCTATGTCACCGACGTCGACGGCACCACCTATCTCGACTACGTCCAGTCCTACGGCGCGTCGCTCCTCGGTCACGCCCATCCCCTCGTCGTCGAGGCGATTCGCGACGCGGCCGGAAACGGCTCGACCTTCGGCGCCCCGACGCCGGGTGAAGTGCTCCTCGCCGAAGCCATGATCGAGCGGGTGCGTGGCCTCGAGCAGGTGCGCCTCGTATCCTCGGGCACCGAGGCGGTCATGAGCGCCGTTCGCCTGGCGCGCGGCTACACCAAGCGCGACAAGATCGTGAAGTTCGACGGCTGCTACCACGGGCACTCGGACGCTCTCCTCGTCGCGGGCGGAAGCGGCGTCGCCCAGATGGGGCTGCCGGGGTCCGCCGGCGTCACCGAAGGGGCGGTCGCTGACACCATCGTCGCCCCGTACAACGAAGTGCCGACGTTGGACGAATCCGTGGCCGCGGTCCTCGTGGAGCCGGTCGCCGCCAACATGAACATTGTGGCACCCGAGCCCGGGTTCCTCCAGGGGCTGCGCGTCGAGTGTGATCGTGTCGGAGCGCTCCTCATCTTCGACGAAGTGATCACCGGCTTTCGACTCGGCCAGGGCGGTGCCGAGGAGCTCTTCTCGGTGACCCCCGACCTCTGGTGCTTCGGCAAGGTGATTGGTGGGGGACTGCCCGTGGGCGCCTTTGGCGGTTCCCGAAAGATTCTCTCGTCACTCGCCCCGCTCGGCCCCGTCTATCAAGCGGGCACCTTGTCGGGCAATCCGCTCGCCACTGCGGCGGGCGTCGCGGTGCTCAACCACGTCACCATCGACGAGTACGCGCTGCTCGCCGGTCGAGTGCGCAATTTCGCGAGCGATCTGAAGATGGCCATACGCGACGCGGGGCTCTTCGCCCTAACGCCGAACGTCGGCCCGCTGATGGGCCTCTACCTGTCGAAGGACGAGATCAGCGCGCCGCGGAACTTTGACGAGGCGAAGGCGCTCAATGAGAACGGGCTCTACGCCCCGTTCTTCCACGCCATGCTCGACCGCGGCGTCGCGCTCGCGCCTGGCGCCTACGAGATCATGTTTACGTCCTTGTCGCACACGCCCGACGACCTGGAGCGCACCGTCTCGATCGCGGCGGAGGCCGCGAAGGAAGTGCTGAAGTGACGAGCATCCGCAGCGAAGACTGGGCGGTCAATCCGTCGTTCGTGCCGAACGGTCCGACGTCACCGGTGGTGCTTTTGAGCGACGACACGGGGCTCACCCAGCTCGCAGGGATTCCTGCAGTCGCGTGGCAGACGCCCTGGAGCGAGATCAGCAACATCGAGCTCATTCGATTGCACCACCAGATGGCGCTCTTCGCGACCATCGGCGGCGTGCGCTACTGCTGGCGCAATCGTGAGCTCACCGACTACGACCGGATGCGCACGGTCGCGCTCGAGCACGGCGGCGTCGTGACCCAGCGACGGCGCCGTGCGGGCATCTACGCGGTCGTCGCGGTCGTCGTGATCGCGAGCTTCGCGGGCGGCGTCGCCGCGTGGTTCAACCGCACGAGCAGCGGGACCCAGGAGTTGGCCGACGCCAGGGCGGTGAACCTCACCGTAAAGGACCTGCCCGACACCTGGTCGAAGACCAGCCAGACCGCGCTCAGCTTCCTGGTGCCGCCCTCCAATCAGGTCTACACGTCAACGACCACGACGGCTCCCGCCAAGCCGAACAAGGGCTTCGAAGACGCGGCGCACCTCTTCCAGACGTGCATCGGGGTGTCGAACGCTCGCGATCGCGTCTACGGGGCGGCCGGACAGCAGCCCAACTACCAGGTCTCCTCACCGATCTACGTCACGAATTCATTGGACGGCATCGAAGTCGCCTCGACCACGCAGTACTACCAGACGACGACGATGGTTCATAAGGACACGGCCGAGATGTCGAAGGCGAACTTCGGCACGTGCTTCGCCGAGTCGAGCGCCGCGCTCATCCTCTCGGGCTATTCGCAACCGACGCCCACCAAGTTCACGTCGTCGAACTGGCGGCCCGTGACCTTCACCAAGGGCTTCTCTCGCGGGGGCGTCGTAACCGTTGATGTGCCGATGCTCACCCGACCGGTCCAGCTGGTGATGGTCCTCATCACCCACGGGCACTACGAAGTGACCCTCAGCGCACTCGTGGGCTCGTTCAGCAAAGCGGAGAGCGTGCTCGCGAACCTGGCCAACACGCTGCTCGCCCGTATGACGAATTCGACGGCCGAGGCGGCCTAAGCCCTAGCTTTTCTCATCGCGGAAGAGCAGATCGAAGGCGGGTTCCGGAATGGAGTTGGCGAGCTTGGCGATGGCGCGGTAGCCACGTTCACCGAGACCGTGCCCGTCGTTGCTCATAAGGTTCGCCATGATCTTCAGCAGCTCGCGCATGACCGGCGGCACGCGCAGACCGAGTCCGACGCAGGCCTGAAGGACCTTCGGTTCAGAGATCAGTCGCACGAACCCGCGCGCCACCTTGTAGTAGTCGCCGTAGGCGGCGTTGAGCCGCTCGTCGTAGAGGCGAAGGACCGTCTCGTCGCCGTTGAGCAGCGCTTCGCCGAGGACGGCGGCCGCGAGCCGACCGGATTCGTAGCCGTAGGCGATGCCTTCGCCGTTGAAGGGATTGACCATGCCCGTCGCGTCGCCGATGGTGAGGGTGTTGGCACCGACGCGCGGCCCGATCGACAGACCCATGGGCAAGCGACCGCCCGTCGCGGGGCCGCAGCTCGTCTCCTCGCTCAGCCCCCACGCGTCGCTCACCTGGGCGACGAAGTACTCCTGCAGCTTGGTGGTGTTGACGCCCTTCCAGGCGCCACCGGTTGAGAGCAGTCCAACGCCGACGTTGAGTCGACCGTCCCCGAGCGGAAAGATCCAGCCGTATCCCGGCACGACCTTTCCGTTGGTGTCACGAATATCCAAGTGCGAGTCGATCCAGGCCTCGTCGTGGCGGTCGCTCGTGTAGTACCCGCGAAGCGCCATGCCCATGGGCCAGCTGCGGTTGCGCTCGACGCCGAGCTCGCGACCGAGACGGGAGTTCTGACCGTCCGCGACGACGAGGTAGCGACCACGAATCTCGCTCGTGAGTCCCGACTCCTTGTCCTTCACGACGACGCCCGCCGCGCTCACCAGCTGGCCTTCACGACCCGGCGTGCGCTCGACCAGGTCGATCGCCTCGACGCCGTTCAAGACTTCCGCGCCGTGCTTGGCCGCGTTCTCCGCCACGAGCCCGTCGAGATTGAATCGCGTGATCGTGTAGCCGTAGTTCGGGAAGGTGGGGTGCTCGGGCCAGCTCATCTCGAGCGTGGCGCCAAATCCGAACGCGCGCAGTCCTTGGTAGCGATGACCGTTCGCCGCGACGATGCCCTCTAGGCCCATCTCGGCGAGCTGGTGGACCGAGCGCGGCGTGAGTCCGTCCCCGCAGGTCTTCTCTCGCGGGAACTGTTTCTTCTCGATCAGGCACACGCTCCAGCCAGCGTTCGCCAACCAGTACGCGCAGGCTGATCCGCTAGGGCCGCCACCGACGATGACGACGTCATAGATCGTCGGTTTCGCCGCGACCTCCTCGAGGCTTTTCACGCATCAACACTACGCCGTTCGACCAGGCACTCGTCCGACAAAGGGTCCTCGCCAACTCTGGTAGAAATGATGTTCGTGGACCAGTACATGTCAATACTTGGGCTGCTCATCCTGGGAGTGCTTTTTGCGTCGGGATCGTTCGTGGCCTCTGCGATGCTCGCACCCCACAAGAAGCCCACCGACGCCAAATTGGCGCCCTACGAATGCGGCATTGTGCCCGAATACGAGCCGCCCCAGCGCTTCCCGGTCCGCTTCTACCTCGTCGCCATGATCTTCGTGATCTTTGACATCGAGGTCGTCTTCATGTACCCCTTCGCCGTGGTGTTTCGCCAGCTGGGCCTCTTCGGACTGGTCGAAGTCGTGGTCTTCTCCTTCGCGGTCTTCGCGGCACTCCTCTTCCTGGTCGCCGAAGGCGCCCTCACCTGGGGCCCGGTCAAGCACCTCTCGCTCGGCATGCCGTCACGCACCAGCTCCTCGACGATCGTGCGCATCGGCGCTGACCCAGACAAGGCGGCGTAGTGGCGCTCGAAGACCTCCAGCACAACTTCCTCACGGGCCAGCTCGAAGACCTGGTGCGCTGGGCGCGCCGCGCCTCGGTGTGGCCGGCCACGTTCGGGCTGGCGTGCTGTGCCATCGAGATGATGGCGGCGGGGGCTGCGGACTACGACCTCGCGCGCTACGGCATGGAGGTCTTTCGCAACTCACCCCGCCAGGCCGACCTCATGATCGTGGCCGGTCGAGTCAGCCAGAAGATGGCCCCGGTGCTTCGTCAGGTCTACGACCAGATGATGGAGCCCAAGTGGGTCATCTCCATGGGCGTGTGCGCGTCTTCTGGCGGCATGTTCAACAACTACGCGATCGTCCAGGGCGTCGACCAGATCGTGCCCGTCGACGTCTACGCACCCGGCTGCCCCCCGAGCCCCGAGACGCTCATGCACGCCATTTTGACCCTGCACGAGCAGATTCGCACCGGCGAGATCATGAAGCGCCGGGTCGAGCACCGTCCGACGCACGTCGAAGACCAGTCAAATGTTTGGACCCCCGAGGTCCCCGTCGCGGTGAGGGTGGGAACGCCGAAGTGACCCTGCTTCCTCTTACGGCCCCCCCAGGTGTCGTCACGGCCAACGCGTTGGCCTGCGACCTCGGGTGCTTTCCGACCCCCGGCCAATACGTCGAGCTCGTCGCCTCCTTCAAGGACGACGGCTTCGAGATGTGCTCCGACCTCTGCGCCGTGGACTACCTCGAGCACCCCGATCGGGTCCTTCCCGAAGGCGTCGAAGCGACGCGCTTCGAAGTGGTCGTCAATCTGCTGAGTCTCTCCAAGCGCCAGCGAGTGCGCATCCGCGTGCAGGCGGGCAACAACGAGCCGCGCGTCGAGACGCTCTTTCATCTCTATCCTGGGACCGAAGCGATGGAGCGCGAGGCCTTCGACCTCTTTGGCGTCCTGTTCGACGGTCACCCGGATCTGACCCGTATCCTCATGCCCGAAGAGTGGGAAGGACACCCGTTGCGCAAGGACTACGCCGTCGGCCGGGTGCCCGTGCAGTTCAAGGAATCGCCAGGACCGCGATGACGGACATTCACGAACCCTCCGTACGCGTCGCCGATCGCAGCGAGCTCTTGGCGGCGGAGACCTCCGAAGGCCCCCAGGAGATGCGTCCGCGTCGCTCGACCGGGGCCAACGAGCTCGCACGCGAAGTCGGCGCAGTCCTTCGCACGTCCGATCTCACCATGGACCCGAACGACATCGACTACGAACGTCGCGACGACGAGACCATGATCATCAACATGGGTCCGGCCCACCCCTCGACCCACGGCGTGCTTCGACTCATGCTCGAGCTCGACGGCGAGTACGTGTTGCGCACCAAGCCGGTCATTGGCTACCTGCACACCGGCATGGAAAAGACCGGGGAGGTGCTCAGCTACGTCCAGGGCGCGACCAACGTGACGCGCATGGACTACCTGAGTCCCATCGGCAACGAGCTCGCGTACTCACTCGCCGTGGAAAAGCTGCTGGAGATCGAGATTCCCGAGCGCGCCATCTGGATTCGCATGATGATGGCCGAGCTCAACCGCATCAGCTCGCACCTGGTGTGGATGGCGACCAACGGCATGGACCTCGGTGCGACGTCCATGATGATCTACGGCTTTCGCGAGCGCGAGCTGGTCTTGGCCTTCTTCGAAAAGACCGCCGGCCTTCGCCTCAATCTCAACTACGTCCGTCCCGGTGGCGTGGCGGCCGACCTGCCCGACGGGTGGGAAGACGACGTGCTGGTCATCTGCGACACGGTCTACGAGCGCACCTTCGAATACGACGAGCTCCTCACCGGCCAGCCCATCTTCCGCAACCGCATGGTGGGCGTCGCACCCCTCAGTGCGGAAGAGGCACTCGCCTTGAGCGTCACGGGACCGCTGCTCCGTTCGACCGGCGTGCCCTGGGACCTGCGTCGCACCATGCCCTACCTCGCCTACGACCAGGTCGACTTCGACGTCATCGTGGGCACCTACGGCGACAACTTCGACCGATACGCCATCCGCCTGAACGAGATCCGCGAATCGGTGCGCATCGTGCGCCAGTGCCTCGAGCGGATGCCGAGCGGGGACTACCGCAGCCAGGACCCCAAGGTCACCCCGCCGCCGCGTGCGCGCATCGACGAGTCGATGGAGGCTCTCATCCACCACTTCAAGCTCTTCACCGAGGGCTTCCACGTGCCCGCGGGCGAGGTCTACCTGCCGACCGAGTCGCCCCGCGGCGAGCTCGCCTGCTACATCGTCGCTGACGGTGGCCCGAAGCCCTATCGCCTGCACGTGCGCGGCCCGAGCTTCGTGAACCTCCAAGCTGTGCCGCTGCTCATGCGCGGGGGCATCATCTCTGACGCCATCACCGTCATCTCCTCGGTCGACCCGGTCATGGGCGAGGTGGACCGATGAGCCACCTGCGTATCGATCTGCGCCAGCGTGCCGAAGAGCTGGTCGCGCTCTACCCGCGCAAGCGTTCGGCCATGCTGCCGCTGTTGCACATAGCCCAGGAGCAAGACGGTTGGCTCACCAACGAGGGCATCGCCGAAGTGGCGGAGCTCACCGGCACGACGCCCGCCGACGTGCGCGGCACCGCCTCCTTCTACGAGATGTTCCACCTGGAGCCGGTCGGCAAGTACGTGGTCTCGGTCTGCACCAACATCGCCTGCCTGCTCCAAGGGGGCGAAGAGATGCTGGAGCACGCCAGTGCCACGCTCGGCTGTGCCGTCGGGTCCACCTCCGACGACGGTCTGTTCACCTTGGAAGAGGCCGAGTGCCTGGCCGACTGCAACTTCGCGCCCTGCATCCAGGTGAACCACCGCTACGTGCGCACGACGACGCCCGAGTCCTTCGACGCACTGGTGGGCGAACTCAAGGACGGCAAGCGCGATTCGGAGATTCCGCCCCACGGCACGCTCATTCGCGTGCGCCGAAGCGGTGGTCTGCGCGCGTCGAAGTCAGAAGTCGCGATCGAACGGGCCGAAGCGAAGGCCGCCCGGGCGAAGCGTGAAGAGGAGAACAAGTAGTGGCGACGCTTGACGCACCGAAGATCGTGATGGCGCGCGCCGACTACGACGACTCCTACACTCTCACGCGCTACTTGGAGACGGGCGGCTACCTCGGTCTGCGAAAGGCGCTCTCCATGTTCCCCGAAGAGGTCGCCGCGCAAGTCGACGCGGCGTCCCTGCTCGGGCGGGGCGGCGCGGGCTTTCCCGCCGGTCGCAAATGGTCGATGTTGCGCAAGTCCCCGATCTCCTATCTCGTCGTGAACGGCGACGAGTCCGAGCCCGCCACGTTCAAGGATCACTACCTCGTCGAGCGCGACCCGCACCAACTAATCGAAGGCGTCATCATCGCGGCCTACGCCTTGCAGGTCAACCAAGCCTTCATCTACCTGCGCGGTGAGTTCGCCCTCGGTCTCGAGCGCGTCCAGCAGGCGTTAAATGACGCCTACGAGTACGGCGCGCTCGGCAACAAGATCTTTGACTCGACGTTCTCGCTCGACATCGTGGTCCACCCGGGCGCCGGCGCGTATATCTGCGGCGAAGAGACCGCCCTCATCGAGGGTCTAGAGGGCAAGCGCGGATTCCCGCGCATCAAGCCCCCGTTCTTTCCCGCGGTCACCGGTCTCTACGGCGAGCCGACCGTGGTGAACAACGTCGAGACCATGTCGAACCTGCCCTGGATCGTTATGAACGGTGGGGCGGCCTTTGCCGCCCTCGGCGGCGGGCGCTCTGCTGGCACACGACTCTTCGCGCTCGCGGGCACCGTGAAGCGCCCGGGTGTCTACGAGATCGAGATGGTGAAGAACACCTTCCGCGACCTTATCTATGACCCCGCGCTCGGCGGCGGGATCACCAACGATCGCCAAATCAAGGCCTTCATCCCCGGCGGTGTGTCCGCGCCGTGGTTCGGGCCAGACCTGCTGGACCTCCCGCTCGGGCAAGACGAGGTCGCCGAGAGGGGCTCGATGCTCGGCTCGGGCTCGGTCGTCGTCTTCGACGAGGCGAGCTGTGTCGTGCGCGCCGCGTGGCGGATCACCAAATTCTTCTCGCGCGAGTCGTGCGGGCAGTGCACTCCGTGCCGCGAAGGATCCGGCTGGATCGAGCGTGCCATGTACCGTCTCGAGCACGGCGGCGGTCGGATGGAAGACCTCGACCTGCTGCTCGACCTCTGCGACAACATCTCACCCGGTCTTCAGTGGCCGCCGCAGCAGACGACCATCTGCGTACTAGGACCGTCGATTCCCTCTTCGGTGCACTCGGCGATCGCAATGTTCCGCGACGAGTTCGTCCAGCACGTCAACGAGGGAGGATGCCCCTTTGACTGACGTAAAGTCCACCGTGACTATTTCCGTGAACGGGCGCAGCGTCGAAGCCGCGCCCGGGGAGCTGCTCATCGAAGCGGCCGAGCGCGCGGGCAACTACATCCCGCGCTTCTGCTACCACCCGCGCATGGAGCCCGTCGGCATGTGCCGCATGTGCCTTGTCGAAGTCGACGGCCCGCGCGGCCCGACGCTCCAGCCGGCCTGCTACATCAAGGTGAACGACGGCATGAACGTCGTCACTGACTCAGAGAAGGTGAAGAAGGCCCAGGACGGCGTCTTGGAGTTCCTTCTCGCGAACCACCCCCTCGACTGTCCGGTCTGCGACAAGGGCGGCGAATGCCCGCTCCAGGACCAGACGCTCAGCCACGGCTCGGGGGAAACCCGATTCATCGAAGAGAAGCGTCACTTCGTGAAGCCCGTCGAGATCGGCGAGTTGGTGCTGCTCGACCGCGAGCGCTGCATCCAGTGCGCGCGCTGTACGCGATTCAGCTCCGAGGTGGCCGGTGACACCGAGATCGCCTTCGCCGGTCGTGGTGATCTCATCGAGGTCGCGACCTCACCCACCACGCCGTTCGATTCGGTCTTCTCCGGCAACACGGTTCAGATCTGCCCGGTCGGTGCCCTGACCGCGAAGCCCTATCGCTTCACCGCGCGGCCCTGGGACCTGGAGCAGGTCGAGAGCACCTGCACCACGTGTGCCGTGGGGTGCCGCATCGCTGTGCAGTCATCGGGGAACCGATTGACACGACTCCTCGGGGTCGACTCCGAGCCGGTCAACCACGGTTGGCTGTGTGACAAAGGTCGCTTCACGCTGGATTCCGTCGACGGCAATGCCGACGCCATCGATCCGTTGAGCGCCACGACGCGCATTCGCGAGCCCCTGGTCCGTGACGGTGACGTGCTTCGTCCCGCGAGCTGGGGAGAGGCGCTCGAGCGCGCGGTCGACATTCTGCGCGACGCCGCGTCCACCCCCAACGGCGTCGGCGCCATCGGGGGAGCGTCGCTCACCAACGAGGGCGCGTTCGCCTGGGAGCGCTTCGTTCGCCAGGTGCTCGGCAGCGACCACCTCGACGCCCAGTACGGTGACGGACTCGACGGCGGCCTGTTGCAGGCGCTGCCCAAGGCGACCATCGACGAAGCGGCGAGGGCCCGCGTCGTGGTGACCCTGACCGGGGATCTCCGCGAAGAGCTGCCGATCCTGTTCTTGCGCCTTCGTGAGAGCTTCGTCCAGCGTCAGAACAAGTTGATCGAATTCACCTTCGGCCCGAGCGCGCTGCGCTCGGTCGCGACCGTCTCGATGCCGGTGCGTCCGGGCGAGGCGCACGTCATCGCAAGGGCCTTGGCCTCGAGTGACGCCCGGGTCGCCAAGGAGTCGACCGTCACCGACGCCGAACTCGAGGAAGCGCGCGCCTTGCTCGGCGAGAACGGCGACGGCGTGGTGTTCGTCGTGGGCCGTCCCAACTTCGCCGAATCGCCTGCCATCATGGAGACGGCCATCCGCACGCTGGCCGACCGCTTCACCGGCGCCACGTTCTTGCCGGCTCTCCGTCGTTCCAACGTCATGGGCGCCCTCGACATGGGACTCGGACCGCGTCTTCGTCCCGGTCACGGCTACGACGCGAACTGCCAGGGTCGCGACACGCTGGCCCAGCTGGAAGCCATGCGCAGCGGTGAGCAGACGGCCGTCCTCTTGCTCGGCGGTTGCCTGCTCGGCAACGTACTCGACCCTGACGCCGCCGTCGAGGCCCTCGAGGCCGCCAAGGTCGTCGTCGTCACCGGACACGGGGGGCGCACGCTCGCCCACGCGGACGTGGTGCTCCCGGCCGCCGTGCAGCACGAGCGACACGGGACGGTCACCAACATCGAAGGTCGCGTCACCAACGTGACGCCGAAGATCGGCGCGCCGGGTTCTGCCTGGAGTGACGTGGCGATCGCCGCAGAGCTCGCCGAGCAGTACGGCCAGAGCCTGGGGCTCGACTCGGTCGAGCTGTGCGCCAAGGTCATCGAGGAGACGACGGGCTACCCAGCCCTGTCGGTGACGAACGATCTCTCCCACGAGGGTGCGGTCGTGAGCCGCGTGAAAGAGCGCATCGAGCGCCGCCCGCTCGACCCGATGGCCTTCCCCGGAATCAAGTCGACGAACACGGTCGGACTCGCCGAATTCTCCGGCGCGCTCGTCGGCGGTTCGGTGACGGCCGGCTCGCCACGGCCCGCCGCCACGCTCGACGAAGTGGCCGCCGGACGCGGCGTCGAGGTCGGGCACTACGACGCCTACGGTCTCGCGCTCAACGTGGCGCGCCGTCTCTACGACCACGGCATCGCGGTCCAGGGGTCCCCGGCGCTCGCGAACCTCGTGGCGAGGACGACGGCGCTGATCAACCACTTCGACCTCGATCGACTCGGTCTGGCGACCGGCGACGTCGTCCAGATCAACGCACCGAAGGGTCCTTTGAGCCTGCCCGTGGTGATGAACGACGACACCCCTCGGGGCACCATCGGCATCGTCTTCGGCTCGCTCGACGACGAGGGTCACGACGGCACGCCGGGCGCGCTCTACGATCCGACGTCCGTGATCACGCAGATGAAGCTGGAGACGAAGTGACCTGGCTCGCCTCGATCGACCCGCTCTTCGTGAACGGACACGTGAGCGGCATCGACATCTTGATCGTCGTCATCAAGGTGCTCGTCGGTTTCGCCGCCCTGATGGGCGCCGTGACGCTCATGATCTGGTTCGAGCGCAAGGCCATCTCGGACATGCAGAGCCGCATCGGACCGCAGCGCTGGGGTCCGTTCGGACTGCTCCAGACGCTCGCCGACGGCATCAAGCTGTTCTTCAAGGAAGACCTCATCCCGGCCGAGTCGGACCGCTTCGTCTTCAAGCTCGCTCCGTACCTCGCGCTCGTGCCCGCGTTGATCACCTTCTCGATCGTGCCGGTCGGCGGGACGATGCACATCGCGGGCCACGTCGTGCTGCTCCAGATTGCCAACCCGCCGGTGGGCATTCTGGTCATGCTCGCCATGTCTGGCATCTCGGTCTACGGCGTGATGCTCGCCGGGTGGGCTTCGGGATCCAAGTACCCAATGCTCTCCTCGGTGCGCGCGACCGCGCAGATGATCAGCTACGAAGCCGCGCTCGGGATCACTATTGTCACCGTCGTGCTGGTGACGGGCTCGCTCAGCACGCACAACATCGTCACCTCCCAAGGCGGCGGGATCTGGCACTGGAACGTGATCCGTCTCGGCGTCGTGCCCTTCGTCATCTTCTGGATGGCCATCACGGCTGAGCTCAACCGCCCGCCGTTCGACGTGGTCGAAGCGGACAGTGAGCTCGTCGGCGGCTTCAACACCGAATACTCGTCGCTGCGCTTCGCGCTCTTCTACCTGGCCGAGTTCATGAACACCATCACGATGTCGGCGATCATCGTGACGCTCTTCTTCGGGGGCCCGGCCGGTTGGGTTCCGCCGGTCGCCCACCTCAAGTGGATCTTTCCGATCATCTGGTTCGTCGCTCAAGACCACGGTCTTCTGCTTCTGCTACATCTGGTTCCGCGCCGCCCTTCCGCGCTTTCGCTACGACCAGGTCATGGACCTTGGTTGGAAGCGACTGATTCCGCTCAGCCTCGGCTGGATGCTCGTCGTCGCCGGTTTCATCGTGCGTCCGGCCTGGGGTCTCATCATGGCGGCCGTGGTCCTGCTCGCCTCGGTCTTTCTCTCGCGGGCCTTCCAATTGGGCCAGACGCGCGAGACCGGTCCCGAGTCGGTGTTGCCGCCGGTAGGCCAGCGACCGCTGCCCGGTCATGTGCTGCGCGCGTGGACCGACATGGACGACCTGGGTGAGGAGGAGGAATAGTGTCCAAGCCTCTCAGTTTCTTTGGTGGGTTCAAGCTCACCTTCCAGCACCTGACCCGCGCTCGCGTGACGGTGAGCTACCCCCAGGCGAAGCGCCCCAAGCAGCCTCGCCAGCACGGACGACACGTGCTCAATCGCTACGAAGACGGCATGGAGAAGTGCATCGGCTGTGAGCTCTGCGCCGGTGTCTGCCCCGCGAACTGCATCTACGTGCGCGGACTCGACAACCCGCCCGACCACCCCGTGAGCCCCGGCGAGCGCTACGGCTACATCTACGAGATCAACTACCTGCGCTGCATCCACTGCGATCTCTGCGTCGAGGCCTGTCCGACCCAAGCCATCACCGAGTCGAAGATGTTCGAATTCTCCTTCACCAACCGAGCCGACGCCATCTACACCAAGGCCGAGCTGGTGGTGGACGACCAGGGGTACCCGAAGCGCCTGCCTTGGGAAGACTGGCGCGCGGGCGAAGCCGAGATGACCGGCGGCTGGATGCGCGCGACGTCGCCCGCCGGCGACGCGTCCTTCGAGGGCGTCGAGCAGTGGACGGGGGACCTCGGCTTCGGCGTGAAGGCCGCCGAGGGCGGTCAGAGCGGGAAGCGCGACGACGAGAAGACCGGCTCGAAGCCGCTGCGGCGCGCCTTCTATAGGCACCTCCAGCCCATCGACATCGACGAGGACCAGCGCGGCGTCCAGGGCAAGCTCAACGAGGCGCGCGTGAAGATGGAAAGGATGGCGAAGTTCCCGAAGCGCCATCGGAAAGAGTCGTGATGCTGGCGACCTCCTACGCCGTGCCCGGCATTCTCATCTTCATCACCTCGGCCGTGCTGATCTTGGTGGGCGCCGTCGGGGTCATCACCATGAAGAACCCGGTGCACGCCGCGATCTCACTGATCATGACCCTCTTCGGCGTGGCCGTGGCGTTCATCGCTCAGGCGGCCGACTTCCTCGCCGCGGTCCAGATCATCGTCTACGCGGGCGCCATCGTCGTCCTCTTCTTGTTCGTCATCATGTTCCTCGGTGTGGGCTTCAAGCACACGCCCACCATCGAGCCGATCGTGGGCCAGAGAGCCTTCGCGGCGGCCGGCGTACTGATCACCGTCGGGCGGACTGATCGCGCTGATGGCCTCGTCCCACTGGGTCACCGGCGCCACCAAGGTCTCGGGCGGCGCGCTCGCCGGCGGCAACGGCAACGTGAAGCAGCTCGGGACGGCCGTCTTTACGACTTATCTCTTCGCCTTCGAGGCGACCTCGGCGCTGCTGGTCATCGCCGTCGTCGGTGCGGTCCTGCTGGCGCGTCGCGAGCGCGCGACGGTAAAGGACCCGGTCAATGACACCGCGCGCGATGCGGACGAGGAGGTGACGTCGTGAACGTCCCCGCCGCCTGGTACCTCGTCCTCGGCGCCCTGCTCTTTGGCGTCGGCGCCTTCGGTCTACTGACCCGCCGCTCCGCGTTGATCATGTTCATGTGCATCGAGCTGATGCTGAACGCCGTCAACCTGACGTTCGTCACGTTCTCGCGCACCCTGAACGACATCGCCGGTCAGGCCAGCGTCTTTTTCGTCATGGTCGTCGCCGCGGCTGAGGTCACCGTCGGGACTCGGCATCGTGGTGGCCGTCTTCCGACGCCGCTCGTCGACTTCGGTTGACGAGATGAATGAGTTGAAGGGCTGAGATGGCAACGATCGCCACGTTCATACTGCTGCTGCCCCTGCTCGGCTACGTCCTCGTTCTCCTCGAACGGGACGCATGCTCAAGGAACGGGCCATCGGCGCCATCGCGACGGGCGTCGTCGCGATCAGCTTCATCTTGACCGTCGTCGAGTTCATTCTTCTCCTGCATCGCTCGGACCGCGAAGTGACCGTGCATCTGTTCAACTGGATCTCCGTCGGGTCGCTGCACGTGCCGGCGGCGCTCCTGGTGGACCCGCTCTCGATCACCATGTGTCTGTTCGTGACCGGGATCTCTGCGCTCATTCACCTGTACTCAACGGCCTACATGCACGGCGAGCGCGACTATCGCAAGTTCTTCTTGTACCTCAACCTCTTCGTGTTCTCGATGCTGGTGCTAGTGCTCGCCAACAACCTGCTCATGACCTTCGTCGGCTGGGAGGGCGTCGGGGTGTGCTCTTACTGGCTCGTGAGCTACTACTTCGACCGCGACTCTGCCGCTTCGGCCGGGAAGAAGGCCTTCCTCTACAACCGCGTGGGCGACTTCGGCCTGCTCGTGGCGATGTTCCTGCTCTTCCACTACACCCACACGCTCAACTACTTGGGCGTCTTCCACCTGGCGGGCACGCTGTCGCCGACGATCGCGACGCTCACGGTGCTTGCGCTGCTGCTCGCCGCGACCGGCAAGAGCGCACAGATTCCGCTCTTCAACTGGCTGCCCGACGCCATGGAAGGCCCGACCCCGGTGTCGGCGCTCATCCACGCGGCGACCATGGTCACGGCCGGTGTCTACCTCTTGGTGCGCATGTCGCCGGTCCTCACCATGTCGGCCGACGGGCGACTCACCATCGCCTTCATCGGGGCCGTCACCGCGTTCGTCGCGGCGACTATCGCCACCTCCCAGAAGGACATCAAGAAGGTGCTGGCCTTTTCCACCGTCTCCCAGATCGGCTACATGGTGCTCGCCGTCGGCGTCGGGGCCTACTCGGCCGCGATCTTCTTGATGGTGGCCCACGCCTTCTACAAGGCCCTGCTCTTCCTCGGATCGGGCTCGGTCATCCACGCGCTCAACGGCGAGCAGGACATGAGGAAGATGGGCGGGCTCGCGAAGTATCTGCCGATCACCTTCCCCGCGTTCCTCGTCGGCTGGCTCGCCATCTCGGGTATTCCACCCTTCGCCGGCTTCTTCGCCAAGGGCGACGTCTTGACCAACGCCTTCGAGCACAACAAGCTCCTCTGGGCCATCGGAGTCGTCACCGCGATTCTGACCGCGTATTACATGACGCGTCTGTTCGTCTTGACCTTCCGCGGCACCGAGCGCTGGCACGAGATCGAAGGAGTGCACGAGCCGCACGAGTCGCCCTGGCCCATGACGGTCCCGCTCATCGTCCTCTCGGCGCTTGCGATCGTCGGTGGGGTCATCGACCTGCCGTGGGCCCACGGGGCGACCCTGGCGCACTTCCTCAATCCGGTCTTCGGCTTCGTGCCGGCGGTCGGAACCGCGAGCACCGGCGCGCAGTGGGGCCTGGCGCTGGTCGACGTGGCGGCCGCCGTGATCGGCCTGCTCGCCGCCTTCGCCATCTGGCGCGACACCAGCGAGAGTCCGCGCTTCGAGTCGAGGTTCCTCGAGCACGTCTGGTACTGGGACGACTTCTATGACGCCATCATCGGCAAGCCCCTCACGCGCGCCGCGCAGTTCAGCGACGACGTGATCGAGCCCAAGGTCATCGACGGCGCGGTCGGCGGGGTGGCGGTCGGCATCCGCGACAGCGCCGAGGGCCTGCGCAAGATCCAGTCCGGCTTCGTGCGCCAGTACGCGCTCGCGATGGTGCTCGGCTTTGCCGTGATCATCGTCTACCTGTTGGCGAGGGTCCACTAGATGCACTCTTCGATCTATCTCGGCGTGCTGATCGTCATGCCCCTGGTCGGGGCGCTGGTGGCGATGCTGACCCGCAAGCAGGAGAATGTCTCGTACTACGTGGCGGTCGCGACGGCGACGCTGGAGCTCGCGCTCACCATCGTCGTCGCCGTTCTCTATAACAACCACATCGCGGGGGCGGGCACCTACGACTTCATGTCGCGCCACGTGCTGTCGGTGCCCTTCGGACTCGCCTACGACGTCGGCGTCGACGGCATCTCGCTGTTCATGGTGGTCCTCACCGCGCTGGTGCTGTTCCTGTCGTTGCTCGGCGCGCGCGAGCGTCGCCGCGAGGCCTCCTTCGTCGGGTGGCTGCTGCTGCTGACCTCCTTCACCTTGGCGAGCTTTGTCTCCCACGACGTGCTCGAGTTCTTCATCTTCTTCGAGCTCACGCTGGTGCCCAGCTACTTCATCATCGCGAACTGGGGCGGCGCCCAGCGAGCCCGCGCGGCGCTCAAGTTCTTCATCTACACCTTCAGCGGTTCGGCGTTCTTGCTCGTGGGCATCTTGTATCTCGGCTTCGTGCACCAGCACCAGACCGGGGGAGCGCTCACGTTCTCCTACTCGGCGCTCGCCAGCACGCCGATCAGCCACGGTGTCTCGGTGTGGCTCTTCGTCGCCTTCGCCATCGCTTTCGCGGTGAAGTCGCCCATCTGGCCGTTCCACACCTGGTCGCCCATCACCTACGCCGAGGCTCCGACGGCCGGTTCGGTCGAGCTCTCGGCGCTCCTCGCGAAGCTCGGCTCCTACGGGCTCCTCCGCTTTGCCGTCGGACTGTTTCCCTTGGCGCTACCCGACATGCGGCCGATCGTCTTGACCTTGGCCGTCATCGGCATCCTCTACGGCTCGCTGGTGGCGTGCGCCACGCCCGACCTCAAGCGACTCGTCGCGTACTCCTCGGTGGCTCAGATGGGCTTCATCACCCTCGGCATCATGTCCGGATCGGTCATTGGCGCGACGGGCGCGGTGCTCTTGATGTTCAACCACGGCGTCATCACGATCGGTTTCTTCCTCATCATCGGCTTCATTGAGCAGCGCCGCGGTTCGTACCAGATCAAGGATCTGACCGGACTGCAGGGTCCCGCTCCGGTCCTGGCCGCGCTCTTCACCGTCGTCATGATGGCCTCGCTGGGCCTCCCGGGACTCTCCGGGTTCGTGAGCGAGTTCTTGATCCTGATCGGCACGTTCGGTACGCACGCCTGGTGGGCCGCGATCGCCGCCATCGGCGTCATCGCCGCCGCTGCGTATCTGCTCTGGGCCTACCAGCGCGTCTTCCACGGCAGGGCGACCGGCGTCAACGCGTCGATCCCCGACGCCTCTGCGAGAGAGCGCTGGGTGCTCGTGCCCGTCGTCGCGCTCATCCTCGTCCTCGGTGTGTTCCCCAAGCCCGTCCTCGACCGCATCACCCCATCCGTTGACGTGTTAATTCACCACGTCGCGCCGACGGGGGTGAGCAAGTGATCGCCACCGTGACCATCCCGAGCATTCACTACCTGGCCCTGCTGCCGGTCTTCACCTTCTTCGGCGCCTCGCTCTTGCTGCTCGTCTTGAGCGCGGTCGTCGAGGACAAGGTTCGCATCAACCTGGCAACGGCCATCACGTCCCTCGCCTCCATCGCGGTCATGGTGATCGCCGCATTCCAGTGGGCCTACGTCGCCCACCACGGCGCCACGACGACCGTCGCCCACGCCATCGTCCTCGACGGGTTTGCCGTCGTGGGCACCTTCGCCATCGGCGCCGCGTTGCTGATGAGCGCGTTCGTGGCCCACGACTGGGCCAAGCGCGAGCGCATCGCCGGAGCCGACTTTCACATCTTGGCGTTGGCCGCCTCGACTGGGGCCTTGCTGATGGTCCAGGCCAACGACCTGATCGTCATCTTCCTCGGTCTCGAGATCCTCTCGATCGGTCTCTACGTGCTGGTCGGCTTCGATCGACACCGCTCGACGTCCGACGAAGGGGCGCTCAAGTACTTCCTGCTCGGTGGGTTCGCCTCGGCGATCTTCATCTACGGCGTCGCCCTGGTCTACGGCGCGACGGGTTCTACGAACCTCTCCTCGATCGCCTACTTCTTGAGCCAAAATGTCGTCCTCCACCCCGGTCTGCTCTACGCGGGTGGCGGGCTGTTGCTGATCGGTTTCGCCTTCAAGGTAGCGGCCGTGCCCTTCCACGCCTGGTCGCCCGACGTGTACGAAGGGGCGCCCACACCGGTGACGGGCGTCATGGCCTCGATCGTGAAGGTGGGCGCCTTCGCCGCACTGTTGCGCGTGCTCATCTCCGCGCTCGGCACGCAGCTGGACACCTGGCGTCCGATCCTCTTCGTGCTGATCATCCTCACGTGCGTGGTCGGTGCCACGGTGGCGCTGGTCCAGCGAAACGTCAAGCGACTGCTCGCCTACTCCTCGATCAACCAGGCCGGCTTCATGCTGCTCGGAGTCTGGGCCGGAACCCCTCGCGGTGCCGCCGCCACGCTCTTCTACGTCCTCACCTACGCGCCAGTCGTCATCGCGTCATTCGCCATTGTGACGCTGGTCGGTGGCAAAGGCGACGAGCAGCATTCGATCGATCACTACCGCGGACTCGCGCGACGCCAGCCCTGGCTCGGCGGGGCGCTCGCGGTGCTGTTGCTCACGCAGTTGGGCGCACCGCTCACCGTCGGCTTCTACGCGAAGTTCACCGTGCTGGCGGCGACCATCGACGCAGGTGGGGGAGCGCTCGCCTTGGTGGCGCTGCTCTCGGCCGCGATTGCCGCGTACTTCTATCTCCGCTTCGCGCTCACGCTCTATGCCGATGATGACGTCGAGGGCACCCGCATCCACGTGCCGTGGCTGACGGGAACCACCATCGCCGTGGGCGTGATTGTGGCGATCCTGTTTGGTCTCTGGCCCGGTCCGCTCGCGACCTGGGTCCAGCACGCCACGCTGCTCTTCCTGCCGTGAGCCGCGTTGCGATCGTCACCTGCGAAGGTGCGGACGACCCCGATAATCCCACCCTCTTTCGAGCGCTCGAGCACGCCGAGGTGGACGCGTCGCTCGTCAGGTGGGACGACCCTTCGGTGCGGTGGGATGACTTCGATCTCGTGGTCGTGCGATCGACCTGGGACTATCCGAGCCGTCGAGACGACTTCCTCGCCTGGACACGCTCAGTGCCCAACATTCTGAATCCGCCAGAGGTCATCGAGTACTCCTCGGACAAGCACTACCTGGCGGACCTCGAGTCGCGAGGGTTGCGCATCATCCCTTCGCACTTTTGCAACGTCGGCCAGGATCCAGAGTTCTTCGACGTCGATTTCGTCGTGAAGCCCTGCGTGGGGGCCGGATCACGGCACGTCGAGCGGTATCGCCCAGACGAGGTGGCTCGGGCCCGCGACCACGTCGAAGCGCTGCACGAGGCGGGACACGACGTCCTCATTCAGCCTTACATCAACAGTGTCGATACCCTGGGCGAGCGCGCCCTCATCTTCGTAGACGGCGCCTACGCCCACGCCATGACCAAGGCCGCGTTGTTGCACGTGCCTGCATCGGAGCGTGACTTTCGCTTTCGTCGCAAGCAGATGTCGCTCGCCCACGGCGAAGCCGAGGCCATCGCGTACGCCACGCAGGTGCTCGCCACGCTCGGGTATTCGGACCTCCTCTACGCGCGCGTCGATCTGGTGGCAACGATTCGAGGGTGGCTCGTCATGGAGTTGGAGCTGGTCGAACCAGCGCTCTTTCTCACGTTCAACGAGCCCGCGAGTAACGCGCTGGCCGCGGGGATCGCGCGCCGTTCGCTAGATCCTTCGAGGTGATCGAGGCGATACGTGGTACGCGCTCGACCGGCGAGGCGTAGGTCCACACTCTCACAGTGAGGCGTCAGCAACGTGGACGAACACCGATCGACGTCTTTGACGCATTGCCGAGATGAATGCACAATCGTGTCTGGCATGATTGTCGATGGCGATATGTGGCTCGCCAGGAGAACCCTCGAGAGGATGCAACGAATGGATGCGCGTTCGATAGATGTGGATGCAGTGCGGGCTCAGTTTCCGGCTCTGTTGCACCCATCGGTCGGTGGCGAGCCTGCCGTGTTCTTCGACGGACCTGGCGGCACTCAAGTCCCACAATCGGTCATTGACGCGGTGGCCGACTACCTGGCGAGATCCAACGCAAATATCGGCGGTCAATTCGAGTCGTCGGAAGTTACCGACGACATCATCGCGAAGGCTCGCTCTTACGGAGGCACGTTCGTGGGTGGCTCGTCCGAGGGCATCTCCTTTGGCGCCAACATGACGTCGCTCAACTTCAACCTGAGTCGAGCATTCGGCAGAACGCTCCGCGAGGGCGACGAGATCATCACCACCTCGCTCGACCACGACGCCAACGTGTCGCCGTGGCTCCTATTGGCCCAGGATCGGGGTCTCGTCGTTCGCACGGTGGGCCTGACCGAGGACCTCAACCTGGACCTCGAAGACCTGGAGTCGAAGCTCTCCGACAAGACCAAGGTGGTCGCCTTCTGCCTGGCCTCGAACGCCGTCGGTACGTTGACGCCGGCCCGAGAAGTTGCCAAGCTCGCCCACGAGGCAGGCGCGCTGGCCTGGGCCGACGCCGTGGCCTACGCCCCGCACCGCCGGATCGACGTGGAGTCGATCGGCTGTGACGTGCTGCTCTGCTCGCCGTACAAGTACTTTGGTCCACACCTCGGCATGTCCTGGATGCGGACCGACCTCGCCGAGAGCCTTCCCGCAGAGAGGGTTCGGCCCGCCGGTTCGCGCCCGCCCGGTCACCGCTTCGAAACCGGCACGCAGCCGCACGAGAACATCGCCGGCTTCGTCGCTGCGGTTGAGTACCTCGCTGATCTCGGGTGAAGGCGATGACCTTGAAGGTTGCCTGGACAGCGCCTTCGCCGCCATTCAACGCCGCGAAACCGAGCTGGCGGGCACGTTGCTTCGCGGCTTGGGTGAACTGCCCAACGTAGAAGTCGCAGGCGTGCAGGACGGGGATCCGCAGAAGCGCGTCGGCACCTTCGGTCTTTTGGTGCAGAAATCTCCCGAGAACCTTGCTCGGGCTTTGGGTGCACAAGGCATCTACACCTGGAACGGGAACTTCTACGCGCAAAACGTCGTCGAGCATCTCCGCCTCGATCTCGAAGAAGGCCTGTTACGCATCGGCCTCATGCACTACAACACCGATAGGGAAATCCAGCGCTGCGTTGAGCAGCTCGGACTCCTCGTCTAAGCGTCGCTCGCGATGCGAGTGCGTCAGCTCCGGCTCTGCCTGGTCGGGTTCGGCAAGACCGGGCGAGCCCTCGCGACGCTGATCGTGGAAGAGCGCGAACGCTTGGCGGTGGAGCTCGGGATCGATCTCGTGGTGACCGGCATCTGCACGGCGCGCTTCGGCGCTGTCTCGAACCCGACTGGAGTCGACCTGCGACTCGCGCTCGAGCACGCAAACGACCAGACTCGCCACGGTCCCGCCATCGAGTCGACCGAGTTCGTGGCCACGTGCCCGGCCGACATCGTCGTAGAGACCACGCCGCTCGAACCGTTCACGGGGGAAGCGGGGATCGCCATCACCCGGGCCGCGCTCCGCGCGGGTCGCAGCGTGGTGAGCGCCAACAAGGGACCCGTGGCCCACGGCCTTCGTGAGCTGAAGGGGCTCGCCCGCAGTAACGGCCTGCACTATCGATACGAATCGGCCGTGGCCGATGGCCTTCCCGTGTTCAGCTTGGTTGAGCGGACCATGCCGGGAGCTTCCATCACCGCGATGACCGGCCTCTTGAACTCCACCAGCGGCATCGTCCTCGAGTCGCTCAGTCAAGGAATCAGCTTGTCCGACGCCGTTCAGCAGGCCGAGGTGCTGGGAATACTCGAAGACGATCCGCATTACGACCTGGACGGCTGGGACGCCGCGGTCAAGCTGTGCGCGCTGTCGGCGACGGTGTGGGGCGCGCCGCTTCCCGTCGAAGACGTGGAGCGCGCCCCGGTGAGCGAAGCGCTCGCTGCACAAGCCATCGCTGCACGCCAGCGCGGGCGGCGCCTGGTGAGTCTGGCGAGCCTTCGTCGGTCGTCCTTGGATCAGACCGTCCGAGCAGCGGTCGAGATCGTCGAGATCGGCCCCGCCAGCGTGTTCTTCTCACTGACCGGGACGTCTTTAGGCATCCAGTTCGAATCCGAGCTGCTGAGCCCGGTGACGATCAGCTCCAGCGATCCGCGGCTCAGCGATACGGCTTACGGACTCCTCGCCGACGTGCTGCACATCGGACTCGACGGCGCTCCGTCCGAGGTGTTTCTATAGCCGCTCGTATCCGACTTCGGCGTGATCGCTCATATCGAGACCAGCATCTTGATCGGCCTCACTCACCCGTAGCCCGACGGTCTTGTCGGTGATCCACAGAATGATCCAGGTCATGACGAACGGGAAGACCAGGCCAGCGAGCGCGAGCACCGACTGACGCCCGAGCTGCACGATCCCGCCCGAGACGCCCGAGGCGTTCACGACGAGACTCGCGAAGACGCCCGTCAGCACGACGCCGATGAAGCCGCCCACCATATGCACGCCCACTACGTCGAGGGCGTCGTCGTAGCGGAAACGATTCTTCGCGCGAACGGCGAGATAGCAGAGCAGACCAGCGGCCCCGCCGATGACGAGCGCCGCCCACGTCGGCACGTAGCCCGCCGCCGGGGTTATCGCAGCGAGCCCCGCCACGGCGCCCGAGGCGATGCCGACGCCCGAGGGCTTGCGTCGAGTGCTCCACTCAATGATCATCCAGGCGAGCATGCCGGCGCACGCGCCGATCTGGGTGTTGACCAGCGCCGCGACCGCGACCGCGTTGGCCCCGTTGGCGCTTCCCGCGTTGAAGCCGAACCACCCGAACCACAAGATGCCGGCGCCGAGCAGAACAAGCGGCACGTTGTGCGGTCGGTCGAAGGTGCGTCGACGTCCGACGTAGAGCGCCGTCGCCAATGCCGACGCGCCCGCCAGCTCGTGCACCACCGATCCGCCGGCGAAGTCAATCGCGTGCAGGCCACTGGCGCCCAAGAACCCGCCTCCCCACACCCAGTGTGCAAAAGGGCTATAGACCAAGAGCGACCACAGGCCGATGAAGAGCAGGTAGCCGCGAAAGTGCATCCGCCCGATGAACGCGCCGGCGATGAGGGCTGGGGTGATGACGGCGAACATCATCTGAAAGGCCATGAACAACAGGGGAGGGATGTCCGGCGCGAAGGTGGAGGGGGTCGTGCCGATACCTCGCAACATGAAGTACTGGAATCCGCCGATCACTCCGGTGTGGTCGGGACCAAAGGCGATGGAATAGCCCACCACGATCCACAGTATGGAGATGACGCCAATCGCCACGAAGGACTGCGCCATTGTCGAGAGCACGTTCTTCTCACCGACCAGCCCTCCGTAGAAGAGTGCCAGCCCCGGCATCATGAAGAAAACCAGCCCGGTGGCGACAATCATCCAGGCGGTGTCGCCAGCATTTACAGGCATATGACCTCCGTAGAGCGCGGCTGACGGCTCTGTCAGGGCACCAACGGATCAACCTACGACATTTGGAGGGGTGAGCCGGAGATGGCTGCGTAGACCGTTTCCTCTCTGGAATCGCGTTCTCAACGGTGGTCGCACGCAGGATCAGTACGCTTCGGCGATGAGCACTCACGACAAGCCCGTATTTCAGTTTCGCGCGGCACCGCCCGAGCAGCAAAACCGTTGGGGAGTGCTGCTGCGAATCTTCGTGGCCATTCCGCAACTGATATTTGCCGTGTTCATGATCTATGCGGCCAGCGCGCTGACGTTTCTCGCGTGGTTCTACATGATCTTCACCGGTCGTAATCCCTTCTTTGAGTTCAACGCCAAGGCCGTTCGTGCCTCCGTGCGCTGCAATGGTTACCTCTACTTCTTGACGAGCAGGTATCCGCGCATCTCACTTGAGGAAGACCCTGAGTACGTCATGGCGAGTGCGCTCGAGCAAGGACCCCTCGGGCGCGCGAAGGTTCTCTTCCGGGTCATCCTCATGATCCCGGCGCTCATCGTGTCGTGGATTCTGGGCTACGGGCTTGCGCTCATCGGCTTCGTCTCGTGGCTCATCGTGCTGGTACGAGGAAAGCTGCCGACGTCCCTACATGAGACGATTGTGGCAATCATTCGATTTCAGGGACGGGTGCTGGCGTACGTGCTCTTGCTCCAGGACCCCTATCCGAGGGGACTGTTCGGCGACGAGCGATCCGTCGTCGACGCCGAGCCAGCTTCCTTCGTTGAAGGCGACGAAGTCGAGGCACCGACGCGGACGCTCTACGTCGATGAGGACACCAGGGACGCACCGCCGGTCGAGAGCTTCTCGTATCCGAATGACGCGGCGCGTCGAGGCGCTTCAGCTGACGCGGTGCCGGTCGAGGGCACCGGCGCACCGATCTCTCCGAGGTGGACCTTGATTCTGTCCGTGGGCGCTCGCCGACTGCTGGTCGCGACGCTCGTCATCGGCGTCGTCGCCGGAGGGCTCTACACGGCGTTCGTTCCCCGTTGGAACTTCCAGCGAGGAATTTAGACCAACATTTCGGTGTCGGCCTGGAACACGCAGTATCGAAGTGACGTGGTGGGCCTTCGACACGCGATGTCGCGCTATCACGCCACGTTCGACTCGAAGCGTCCCAACTGGTCGACGTTGCTTGACGACTGTCAGAATCTGCAGAACGACTACAAGGTGTTTGACACCGTGCCATTCTACCCAGGGTCTGCCGACGTAAGCCTCATTGCGGGTCTGAACGCCGTGTACACCGGGCTCAACGAGTGTGTCACCGTCATTGCTCCCTTCAAGGTCTCAAAGGCGATGCCGCTACTCGCCCAACAGCTCCACACTGGCAGCACGGACCTCAACGACTTCCTGCAACAGACGATCAGCTATCAATCAGGACAAGCCACCTGAATCGGTTGGAAGATCATTCTCCTCGATTCGCGCGGCGAACGGACTAGGTAGTCGACGTCACTGGAAGGGTCGTGCTCGTCGTTGTCGTGCTCGAGGTGGTGGGCGAGCTGATCGATCCGATGCTGGGAAGGTGGGGGATCAGCTGCGCCAGCAGGCGGCCCTCCGCTTGATTGCCAGCTGCTGTTGGGTGAAATGACTTGTGTCGATCGAGGAGCACGATGCCGTTGAGCCATGACGGACCGTGCGAGCAAAGATTGCGGCTTACCCTTCGAGATGGCTCGAACAGATTCGGGTCGTTCTCGGCGATGGTGACGGGTCCGGGCTTGGATCCCGAGTTCACATTTAAGAAGGTGAGCGTCACCCCATTAGGATGCTGGGCGTTGACGGCAGCGACGTCGTCCGCGATCGAGGCGTTCAGATCCGTGGCATCGCCGCGAAGCTGCGTCGCGTCCGAGGCCCTGATACCTTCGCATCTTCCGATGTGTTGGAGAAGTGTCGGCCAGAGCTTTGGCGAATCGATGAGGTCGGGATACCCCAGCACCACGATGTTCCCGCCGCTCGAGACTGCTTCATCGGCGACCTTGGTCAAGAAAACTTGGTACGCCGCGCCGAGCTTCAGCGCAATTTGAGCACGGATGTACGCGTCCGATGGACACGCGCGGCCGGGATCCGACGGCGCGATGGCGTCGCCACCCAACACGCATTGGGCAATGATGCCAGCGAAGTTGACGTTGTCGCCCCCGAACGTGAACGTGATGAGGTCGAAGCGTCCCATCGAGCTCGTCCACTCGGGGTGCCCCGCGGTGTCGTTGGTTCGCAGAAAAGCACCTGACGTCGCTCCGGAACAGGCTACAAAGGTCGGGCGTTGCAGGTTCGGCATCGATGAGCGGAGATCGCCGAAGGCGTCCGGGGCGTACGCCTCGGGATGGGCGCTCGAATCAGCTTGGTTGCACACGCCAGTCGTCACGGGCAGTCCGGCGCCGGAAGAGTATGAATCGCCCGCAGCAAGCCACGTGATCTTCGGCGTGGTGGACGCGGCGGAAAGGAGCGCGTTTACACCCGGGGCGAGTGCAACGATGAGCACAGAAGCTCCCGCGACGAGTAATTTACGATGCCACCACACCGGCGAACCTTAACGCCGCGCCAGTGCTGGCGGCATCTCGCCAACGTGATTATGCGAATGGTTTAAAGGTGGCGAACTGTTCACCCAGTACGGCAATTCCACGCGTCCCACTGTTCCTGCGAAGTTGAAACGTTGAGCGATCGATCGTTGTGTTGGGAAATCCAGGATCGTCACGAAAGCTCCCGTAGACTCGCCAAAGTCCCCTGAGCGATTGTGAGCGCGTGTCCTTTGTCATTCAAAGTCATTCGCTGACTAAGCGATACGGCAACTAGCAACACGAGCTTCAACGAGCTGGTCGGAATCCTTTGGCTTCCGTCGGAGCGGTTACTCCGACGTTGCGAGCGTCGTCGACATAATCACGTCGTCGACGAATTCACCGCTCAGCAGGAACTCATCGCGTAAGACCGCTTCTACTTGAAAGCCGCACCGTTCATAG
The DNA here is from genome assembly GCA_963848345.1 of uncultured Acidimicrobiaceae bacterium. Lineage (GTDB taxonomy): Bacteria > Actinomycetota > Acidimicrobiia > Acidimicrobiales > RAAP-2 > RAAP-2. The sequence goes on from CAWKDF010000005.1 coordinate 167,015, forward strand.
AGGCGTCGGGCCACGAGGTTCGTGCCGAGGACGCGGAGCCTCAAGCATCTCGCTCCGCGGTTCGTGGCCTCTTCGATCGCTTTCTTGACGAGCGCCGTTCCGAGTCCCTGGTTTTGGACCGATGGATCAACCGCCAGGCCGCCGATCATCGCGACGTGCGCGTTCGACGCGAGGGTGCTGCTTCGGCGTACCTTCACGTAGCCGACGACCGCGCCATCGATGATGGCGACGATGGCGTCGTCTGGAGGATCCGTCGCGAAGAAGTTCGCCTCTTCGCTCCAAAGCGGCACGGGAGAGTTCGAGGTAGCCCAGGTCAAGCGGTCGAGATGCGTCAGCGACCGCTCATCGGCCTCCAGGGCTTTGCGAAACGAGACCCTGTCTCCAGCGGTCACACGGCACTCCGTACGGACGCGAGGGCCTCGCGCAGTGCGCTGATGTGTGCGCTGACGCCGTCGAGATTCGCGCCCATCGTGTTGAAGCTGACGTGAGAGGCCCCGAGCCCCTCCCACTCCTTGAACTCGTTGACGATCCGGTCCTGATCTCCGTCGCCGACGGCCACTCGACCTTCGACGCCGACCTCGCTCGGATCACGACCCGCCTCGCGGGCGGCGTTGCGAATCGTCGCGAGCGCCTCGTCGAGCTGCGGTCCCGGCTTCGAGTTGGAAAACCAGCCGTCAGCGAGTCGGCCCACTCGCTCGAGCGCGGGACCTGCTCCTCCACCCATCCAAAGTGGAATGGGCTGCTGCAACGGAAGGGGCGCAATGCCGGCGCCGGTTACCTTGTGAAACGTTCCCTCGAAGGTCACCGACTCCTCGGTCCACAACCGACGAAGCAGCTCGATCTGCTCTTCGATGCGTCGGCCGCGATTGTTGAAGCGTTCGCCGAGCGCCTCATATTCGACGGCGTTCCACCCAATGCCGACGCCGAGGCGGAATCGCCCACCGCTCAAGATATCGACCTCTGCCGCTTGCTTGGCGACGAGCACCGTCTGACGCTGAGGGAGGATGACGATGCCGGTGGCGAACTCGAGCGTGGGGCAGAGTCCGGCCAAGAAGCCCAAGAGCACAAACGGCTCGTGGAACGTTGATCTGACGTCGTAGGGACCGGACCATCCCCGGTGCACCACGGGGTCAGCGCCGACGACGTGGTCGAACGCCAAGAGGTGGTCATATCCGATCTCGTCAACTGCTAGCCCATACTCACGCACCGCACCTCGGTCGGCGCCGAGATCGAGTTGGGGGAAGACTGCGCCTACCTTCATAGCTGACCTCGTGTTTCTGTGATCGCGAACGTCATCGAACGACGCCGTTGACCTTAGCGACGGCTCTCAACAAGTACGTCGTGTCCGGCGAAGCCGTCACCGGAGCCGACGCGCGTTGCTGGTCCGGTGATACCGTCGCGGAGTATCGCCACAACGAGAGGGCCAATGATGGACGATCTGTCGATTTCGGTAACTCGCGACATCCCTGCGCCCGCCGATCTGATCTTCGCCGTGCTCACCCGACCTATGGCGCACCCTGATGTGGACGGCACCGGCATGGTGCGCGGCGCACGGGAAGACTTCGTCATCACGAGGGTGGGCGACGTATTCACCATGAACATGTTCAATGACGAAATGGGTGACTATGTGATGGAGAGCCACGTGGTCGAATTCGAGCCCGAACGTCGAGTTGTCTGGGAACCGGTCCTGCACTCGATCGCCAAGCCTGAGTTTCAGTCTGACGTTGGAGAGCCCGGGCTTCACCGGTGGGGATGGCAGCTCGAACCGCTCGATGACGATCGGACCCGGGTCACCGAGCTCTTCGACTGCAGTCGTTCGCCGGCGTGGCTGCAAAGAGCGGTCAAGGGTGGCGAGCGCTGGAGGCAGGGGATGGAAGCGAGTCTGGAGAATCTGGAGAGGATGGTCGCCACGAACTGACGGGTCCGGTCCCTGCGTCACTCGGCGACAGTTTCAGGCGTATCCGACGGTTGGGGGTCAGCGTCAAGGTGACGTTGCTCGCTAGTGCCGAATCGATTCCGGCCGCTCGACCTCGCGTGCGGCTGCGAGCACTTCTTCGGGTACGACCGTGCCGGGGCGGTTGACGGGGTCGTTGGCAAGGAACCTTCCGAGTACCGGCAGCTCGGTGATGCTCTCCGCGCGCAGCGTCGCGGCGACCACCGGGACAAAGCTCTCGGCGGCAGGGTACACGAGGTGGCGTGGCAGCCAGGTCGGGTGATACTTCGAGTTGAAGGTCCAGAGCGATTCGATCGGCAAGATGCCCGACAGTCGCTTGAGCGCCCAGCGCTCGACGCGAGTGAACGTGGTGTCCTTTTCTCCCTCGATGACCGAGCGGAACGCAGCGAAGTTGAGACTGAGACCTTTTGAGCCTTGGAGGCGCAGGTGCTCGATGGTGGAGCACAAGGCGTAGTCGATGAGTCCGTTGGGGTGCTCGCCGGGGTCTCTGCGCATGAGGTCGAGCGAATATCCGTTGATGGCGGGCGACGGCACGAACTGACAGACAGCAGCGGCCTTGCCGTCTGGTCCGTAGACGACAGTGAGCAGCAGCCCCTTATCGCGAGGGTCGAAGAGACGACCGAGCATCATCGAGAAGCCGCGCTCGCCACCTCCCCGTCGAAGAAGCGAGATGAGCTCAACGATGTCGATGACGCGAGACGGATCCATCTTGCTCGGATCGAAGAACTCGATGGTGTAGCCGTAGCGCGAGAGCCGGGTGCAGGCTTGGCGCAGTCCCTTCATCTTGTGGCCGACGAGCGAGAAGGCCTGGCAGTCGACGATCGCTTCGTCTCCGAGGTACAGATAGTGCAAGCCGGCCGCGTGGTAGATGCCCAGCCACTCTTCGCCGGCCGCCATGACGCCAATGGTCCAGCCGCGGGCCTCAGCGAACTCGCGGAACGCGCTGAAGACCTCGGTGCGTTCGGCCTCGGGACCAATCGGGTCGGGCGAGATGAGGGCCACGCCGCCGTAGACGGCGTAGGCGACGAGGGAATCGCGATAGAAGAAGAACTGCTTGTCGTCGCGCAGCGCAAAGTAGTCGAGGGTCCCGTGACCGTGGCGACGGACGATCTCGCGCGCACGCAGCTCGGCCAGCCGGCGTTCACGTGACGTCGCTGAGGTCGAGAGGCGTCGGTCGACTACCGGACGAGTGAGAAAGAAGATGGCGAGCACGATGAGCGAGAGTCCGATGGCGAGCAGCGTGGGGTCGACAAAGTCAGAGACGCGATCAGGCAGCGAGATCTCGTACTGGCCGACCAGGCGCTCGACGCAGGCAACGATCACGACGCCGAGCTTCGGCAGGTGATGGCGGTTGGACGTCGCTTCGATGCCGAGCGTGGCGAACCAGACGGCAACGACCGCGATGACACCGAGCAGCCAGAGCGTTTCGGAGGCGCTGGTGCGGTCCGAGGAGGCGAGGAAGTACCGTCGCTGACCGATGAGTGCCACCAAGATACCGGCTGCGATCAGCAAGGATATGACCGAGCCGCCGCGCAGCACGTGGAAGACGATCGTCGCCGACAAGATGGTGATCGAGAGGAACCAGGCCCGTCGCTGACCTCGTCGGAGCCCTCTGGCGAGCATGATCATGACGATGCCCGCGACGGCGGTCAGCGCCGCGGCACCCTTTGCCACGTCAAGCGGAAGCATGGTGAGCACCAGGTGGAGATGACTGCGTAGCGGACGCACCGTGGTGACGACGACGTTGAGCAGTCCGTCGAGCAGGACGAGAACGGCCGCCCCACGTCGAACCGCTCGCTGGTGGCGCTGCTCTTCCAGTCGTTCGACGTTGAGCGGAAAGGGCTTGCCGTAGGGCCACGAACCGAGCGTCGAATCGACGAATTCGGGGGAGGGCTGCACGCTCGGACCCGCGAGGAGACGCTCCAGCGCGGTGCCGCGACGTCGGGGCGTCTCGCCCGAGAACAGGCGAACCTGCACGGTGCTGGCCGCTTCGATCTCGATGACGCCTACGCGGTCCATGGACGAAAAGACGGGCGGCAGGCCGAAGCGCCCTCGTCGCTCGACGACGATCGTGCGCGAGGGTCCGGGCGCGGCGCAAACACCCTTGTCCAGAAACGCGAGCGAGGCACTGGGCGTGCCCCCAACGACGGCGCCCGCACCCCCGCGTTCGACGACGCGACGCGCAAACTCCAACGCGTCGACGCCTCCGACGGACGTGAGCGCGAGCGGCTCGGCGAGTTGTTCGACGCGGCCGTGGGACCTGTGATCAAAACGCCTTCGGACCAGGAGTCCCGCAAGCGCCGCGACGATTGTCTCCGCGATCGCGATCAGTACCAAGATGACGAAGAGATTGACCCAGAAGTTGCTCGTGTGCAGTACGTGCACGCGGTAGTGGTGCTTCGTGAAGTGGTCGGCGAGCGTCGCGAAGAGGCTCCAGAGGTCGATCGCCACGAAGGCGATGAGCGGAATCCACAACCACGCGGCGAGGCGGCGATAGAGCGTGCGCGAGGCGACGAATCGTTCGAGGGAAGACGGGTCTTCGAGGCGGTCGGCGTCGGCGACGTCTTTGCGGTTCACCGGTGCCACGTTCAGGTCGTAGGAACCAGCGGCGACGGCGAGATCCTGTACGCCGCTCGCCGTGGCCACCTGCAGCACGAGGTCACTCGCGATACAGATGCCGAGAGCCCGCAGCGCCGCCTGCGCGTCATCTTGGTCTCGAAGGTCGCGGTCGTCCGAACCCGGCAACACGAAGAGCCGACGGCTCTCGATGGCGCAGAAGCGCCGGAGCGCGTCGCGCACGCCCGGCAGCGCTTCGAAGGTCGTCTCGATGTGTCGGGCCAGGCTGACGTCAGGGCCCGGATGGAAGAGATTGCCGGCGACCACCACCACGGCGACATCGTCGATGTCTCTGAGTAGGTTCATCAGTTCCTGGACGGGGCGGCTCGTAACGTCCGTCGTCGGGGACAGCGACAGGTCGCTCACGACGTAGACATGCTGACCGTAGGGAACCGGGTAAGTTCGTCGTTCAGCGGCGGTCACGTGATCCAGTCTCGCAGAGATGACTATCGGAGGCCGGCGTCAAGCACGGCTCTTCATGACGGAACTCCCACACGACAACTGGTACTGGCGAGATGGACCCTTCGACCCCGGTCCGGCCGTCATTTTCGACATTGACGGCGTGCTCGCCGATGCCGCCGGACGTCAGCACTTTCTCGATTGGGGCGACTGGCAGAGCTTTTTTGACGCGGTGGGTGATGATCCGACCATTGAAGAGATCGAACGACTTCTGGAGCTGCTCGACGCGTCGCTCCACGTCATTCTGGTGACCGGGCGACCACGGCGCGTGCAGCGTCAGACGGTCGCCTGGCTGGAGCGCTATTCGATTCGCTGGGATCTGCTCATCATGCGCGAGTACGGCGACTACTCCGGGGTCGACCGATTCAAGCGCGAGACGCTGCACGCACTGATACAAGACGGCTTCGACGTGCGCCTCGCCCTCGACGATGATCCGAAGAATCACGCGATGTACGTGAGCGAAGGCGTACCGTGCGTCTACATCCACTCCGGTTACTACCTCTGAGGAGTGCGCCCTAACGGCGTCGTCCTTCCGCTACCAACCGCGAGGCATCGCGCGAACGAAATGAGATCGTTTTAGCTTGAGATCACTCCATCGAGCAGGTCACGCGCGGCGCGGCGCCCTGAGCCGATGCTCGCGGGAATGCCAACACCGTCGTAGGCGTTGCCCGCGAGCGCGAACGAGTAGCGCTGCGCGGCAGTGCGCGCAGCCCGCACGCGCTGCTCGTGACCGACGCGATACTGAGGGAGCCCCTCGGGCCAGCGCTGCACCAAGGAGTGCGCGTAGGCACCGAAACGCGGTAAGAGGACGGCGAGCTCGTCGGCGACGCGCTGGGTGAGCTCGTCGTCGGAGAACTCCACGAAGCGCGTGTCGTCGATCCTTCCCACGTGGGCGCGAAGGACGACGTCATCCTCTCGCGCGAGGCGAGGCCACTTGCGGTCGAGAAACGTGACGGCGGTCACCATCATCGAGTCGCTGGCTCGCCAGGGAGTGTTGAGGGGCACCAGCACACCCGTGCCGTGGCTGGGCAGCTCAATCTCGGCGCGCGGCGTCGCGAAGGTCACCATGGCGGCGCTCGCCGCCGTCACGTGGCGCAACTCGTCGAGTGCGGGATCGAGCGCGCCCACGAGCGCCCCGACGACGGGTGCGGGCGTGGCGAACACCACGCCGTTCGCGGGGGTAGTCGTGCGATAGGTGTCGACTTCCAGCGGGTAGCTTCCCGCGGGCGTGCGGCGAATGGCGGTCACCGCCACGCCGCGGCGAACGACGACGCCCCGCTGGACGAGCTGGATGACGAGCTCTGTCGCCAGCGACCCGACCCCGTGTTGCAAGGAGTAGAAGACCGGGCCGCCCGCGACCACGTCGCTGGCGGGTCCGGGGCTCACCGGTCCGTTGGGCCCCAGCGCCTTCATCAGCGAGCCACCCTTATTCGCCGCGTCGTAAAGGGCGGGGAAGACGGATCGCGCAGAGAGGTCATCGATGCGGCCCGCTTGGATGCCGCCAATCATGGGCTCGACGAACCGATAGGCGAGCTCGGCGCCGAGCTTGGTGCGAACGATCGCACCGATGGTGGCGTCGTCGCCCACCCGCAGACGCTTGGGCAGGTACGCGTCGCGTCGCGCGGCGAGGTGCGCGCGCCAGGTGACGCCCTTGAAGTCGACGATCGAGCGCAGGTCCGTGGGGACTCCAAGCACGAGTCCTTTGGGGAGTTCGTGCAGCGCGCCGAGCGACCACAGCCACGCTCCGCTGGCGCCGATGGCTTCGAGGTCATCGGCGAGGCCGAGCTCGGTGGCGAGAGCGACCGCCTCGGGGCGACGCGCCAGAAATCCGTCAGCACCGAGATCAATGGTTCGTCCGGCGAAGGTGGTGGCCGCGAGTGAACCGCCCAAATGGTCGCTCGATTCGAGGAGCTCGATGCGGGGCGTATCGCGCGTCGGCCCGTTGACGCCGCCGGAGAGTTCCCAGGCGGCGGACAGTCCGCTGATGCCTCCGCCAATGATGACGACCGAGGCTCGGCTCACCTAGGCGGCCGCTTGACGGATGACGTTCGCGAGGATCGACGTAAAGCCCGGATCGTCGTTGAGCGAAGCCGTGCGCACGAGGTTGAGGCCGATCTCGCGGGCGACTCCTTGGGCTTCCAGGTCGATGTCGTAGAGCACCTCAAGGTGATCGGAGACGAATCCGATGGGACACGAGACGACATCGGTGAAACCGTGCTCGCGCTTTTCGCGCAGGGCGACGAGAATGTCCGGCCCGAGCCACGGATCTGCGGTGCGCCCCGCCGACTGCCACGCGACGTCAAAGGACGGCGCTCCCGCAATCTCCGCCGCGAGGGTCGCGCTCTCGAGCAGCTGCTCGGGGTACGTGTCGCCGATCTCGACCACGCGCTGGGGGAGCGAATGCGCGCTGAAGATGACCTCGGTCGTCCCGTGGCGCGACGCGGGGATGGTGGCCAGTGCGTCGTTGACGCGACTCGCGATCAGCTCCAGGAATCCCGGTGCGTCGTACCAGGCGCCGATGGCGACGAACTCGACCTGCGGTCCGAGGGTCTCGCGAGCGCGACTCATGTACTGCTCGGTAGACATCGTCGAGGCGTGTGGCGCGAGCACGATGCCAATCACCTTGTCGAAGCCCTCCTCGCGGAAGGCAGCGGCGGGCTCTTCCAGCATGGGGGGCTCAAACTTTGATCCGAAGCGGACGTCAAAGACACCGGGCGCGTCGCGCTCGAGCGCGGCGGAGATGCCCGCGACCTGTGCGGCCGTTCGCTCCGTCAGCGGACTGACGCCGCCGATGGCGAGATAGCGACGCGTCAGGTCCTCGAGGAGCTCGGGCGTCGGCGGGTGACCGCGACGAATCCTCGTGTAGAAGGCTTCAATGCCTTCGGGAGACGAGGGCGTTCCGTGCGCCATGATCAGCACGCCGGTCTTCACAGCAGACCCGCTTTGCCTTCTTCGTGAACGACGCGAACGACCGCCGCGAGCACGTCGGGATCCGTGGCGGGCAGGACGCCGTGGCCGAGATTGAAGATGTGTCCCGGTGACGTGCCCGCCTTGCCGAGGACTTCGCGGGCCGCTTCGATGGCGAGCTCTTCGCCGCCCAGGCAGCGCGCCGGGTCCAAGTTGCCCTGTACGGGCTTGTCGCCCACTCGGCGACGCGCGTCGTCCAAGTCAACGTGCCAGTCCACGCCCACCACCGAGCAGCCCGAACTCGCCATGAGGTTCAGCAGCTCGCCGGTGCCCACGCCAAAGAGGATCGTGGGCACGTTGAGGTCGGCGATCCCGGCAAAGACGCGCTGGGTAGCGGGCAGCGCGTAGCGCTGATATTCGGCTTTGGTGAGCGAGCCCGCCCACGAGTCGAACAGCTGGATGGCTCGAGCGCCGTGGGCGACCTGCGCTCGCAGGAAAGTGATCGTGATCTCGACCAGTCGGTCAATGAGCTTGTCAAAGAGCACGGGCTCTCGGTGCATCATGGTCTTGATGATGGCGAATTCGCGAGTCGGCGCCCCTTCGACGAGGTAGCTCGCCACGGTGAAGGGCGCCCCCGCGAAGCCAATGAGGGGGGTGTTCGTCGCCTGGAGCTCCGCGATGACCCGATCGATGGTGTCGGTCATGAACGCGAGGTCCTCGTCTTCTAGGTTTGGAAGACGCTTCAGGTCAGCTTCGCTGACGAACGGTTTGGCGATAACGGGCCCACGACCAGGAACGATATCGATGCCAAAGTTGATCGCGTGATAGGGCACCACGATGTCGGAGAAGAGGATTGCGGCGTCGACGCCAAAACGGCGAACGGGCTGCATCGTAATTTCGGCGGCCAACTCGGGATTGGCGATCGCGTCGAGGATCGACCCGTTTGCCCGCAGCGCCCGGTACTCGGGTAGCGAGCGGCCCGCCTGGCGCATGAACCAGACCGGTACGTGATCAACCACCTCGCCTCGGCAGGCCTTGATGAAATCTGGATCCAACGCACTCCTTCGAACGCTCCCAATCTATAGAAGAGGTGCTGGCCGTGGAGAGCGTCAAATGGTGCCCAGACAGGGATTGTGCGCACCTCGCCTCACCCGAGAAGGCGTCGAACGGGGCCCTTGTGGGGGCCCTCTCGGCTCCGATTAGAATTGATAATTCCCGATTTGGGAAGATGGAAAGTGGGTCGTCCATGTCGCACGAGCGAGAGATCGCCGAGGAGCAAGCGTTTCTCGACGTAGCCCTGAGTGCGCTCGATCACATGCGTCAAGGAGCTCGAGAGCTGCGCGACAGCGCAGCCGTCGCCAACATGCGTGGCGCGGGCGACCTGGTCGAGCGAGATGTCGTCATGGGGACCGCCCTGCACCGCCTCGACCAGCTCGCCATCGGCGACCAGCCACTGTTTTTCGGACGGATCGACTACCAGGCGAACGGTGACGGCGAAGGCGATACCTACCACGTCGGGCGCCTCGCCGTGTCCGACGACACCTTGAATCCGTTGGTCATCGACTGGCGAGCGCCGGTCGCCGAAGCCTTCTACCGCGCCACGGGGGTCGAGCCCCTCGGCCTCTCTCGCCGTCGTCACGTCGCCATTCGAGCGAACGAGGTCACGAGCGTCGAGGACGAGTACTTCGCTGACGCGAACGGCGAACTTGATCTGCCCGAGAGCGAGATGCGCGCCGCCACCGAGGAGGGCCTCGTCGACGGCGGTCTTGCGCTGGGCGGACCGGGAGCACTACTTGCCGCTCTTGGTCGGGCGCGCACCGGACGCATGGGCGACATCATCGCGACCATCCAGGGCGAGCAGGACCAGATCATCCGCAGTCCGCTGCCCGGCATTCTGCTGGTCCAAGGCGGACCGGGCACCGGCAAGACGGCCGTAGCGCTGCATCGAGCGGCGTACCTGCTGTTCACCTTCCGTGCGACTCTCGAGCGCCAGGGCGTGCTCGTCGTCGGTCCCAACCCGCTGTTTCTCAACTACATCGAAAACGTGCTTCCCTCGCTCGGCGAGTCGGGCGTGACGCTCTCGACCATTGCGGGACTCGTCACCAACGTCGACGTTCGCGCAACCGAATCCGAAGAGGTCGATCAGCTGAAGGGCGACATTCGCATGGTTCGCGTGCTCGCTCGAGCACTGCGCACCCGCGAGCGTCCCCTGCGACAAGACGTCGAGATTCCGGTCGGTCGGGCTATTCTGACGCTCAGGGCCTCATACACCGAAGAGGCCGTCGATCGCGCGCGACGCCGGCCCGGCAATCACAACCAGCGTCGCTCTGCGGTTGGTCGCGAGCTCGCCTCGCGCCTCGCGAGCGAGTACGAGTCGCGATTCGTTCACGAGGCGAGCGAGGAGGCGAACGGTGCCGCTGAACTCGCAGACCTTATTCGCAACACGACCCAGTTCAAAGAGGCGCTGCAGCGCATCTGGCCTCGTATCTCGGGCCAAGAGCTGCTCCACGACCTGCTCGGCGCTCCGGCGCTGCTTCGTGCCGCGGGCAAGGGCATCTTGAGCGAGCACGAACTCGAGCTGCTCTATCGACCGCGATTCACCTCGCTCGAAGAGATCGCCTGGACGAAGGCCGACGCCGCCTTGATCGATGAAGCGAGGGTCCTCGTGGGACCTCGCCGTCGCCCCCGTCCCGCGCCCAAGCAGACCGAGAGCGTGCTCGACGGCGTTGACCTCGACGCCTATTCGGGCGATCACCGCGCGGCGGCGCTCCGAGAAGCGCAGCGCCTCGCTGTCGCCCAGTCCCAAGAGCTCGACGAGGCGGAGTTCGTCACCTACGGCCACATCGTCGTTGACGAAGCTCAGGACCTCTCGCCCATGGAGCTGCGCGTGCTGAAGCGACGAGACCTCACGGGATCGATGACCATCGTCGGTGACATGGGACAAGCCACGACTGCATCGTCGTCCGCGTCCTGGGACGCACTGCTCGACGTGCTCGCCCCTCGGCGCGCCCCCGCGCGGGTTGATCTCACCGTGAGCTACCGCACGCCCGAAGAGGTCCTCAATTTCGCCGCTCCCACGCTGCTCGCGGCAGCACCCGATCTCGAGCCGCCGCGACCCGTGCGGCGCGCGGGTGCCCAACCCACCATCTCGCTCGTCAGTGACGCGGAATTCGACGAGTCGCTCGTCAAGCTCACGCGTCGAGAAATCGATGATGTCGCACCGGGTCGCGTCGCCGTCATCGTGACGTCGACGCGAGTCGATGAAATTGTCGCGACACTTCGTGACGGCGGACTCGAAGCAGTTGATCCTCGCGATCAGGAATCGAAGGGTCTGTCGGCCGACCTCGTGGTGCTCTCGGCCGAAGGCGCGAACGGACTCGAGTTCGACGCGGTCATCGTTGTTGAGCCTGGTCAGATCGCCAATCGCGGGTCGCAGAACGAATACGGCGTCACGCCGCGCGGCCTGCGCACGCTGTATGTCGCGTTAACGCGTCCGACGAGGCGACTCGCCATCATCGCAAGTCACGAACTTCCTGACACGCTTCGCTGACACTTTCACCCCGTAATGCGAAAAGGGGGGTCGCGATTTCTACTAGAAAGGTAGGCGTGAGTCAGGCAGTTTCCCCCAATAGCCTGGCGAAGCAAGAGAAGATTGTTCACGATCGACCGCCGATGCTGGCCATCGGCGTGATGATTTGGCTCGGTTCTGAGCTGATGTTCTTCTCGGGTCTCTTCGCCGCCTTGTTTACTATTCGAGCCCACTTGGCCTCATGGCCTCCCGCGGGCACCAAGCTCGACACGATTCAAGCGGGGATCTTCACGATCATCCTCATTTCGTCGTCGTTCACCATGCAGCGCGCGGTGTGGCTCATCGAGCACCGGCGCCGCAAGGCGGCACGTAACTGGGTGATCGCGACGATCATCATGGGCGCCCTGTTCGTGGGCAACCAGGGATACGAGTGGACCCACATAACGACCCGTTGGTACACCAACTCCTACGGTTCGATCTTTTTCATCACGACGGGTTTGCACGGACTTCACGTGTTCCTCGGCCTCGTGGCGATGTCGTTTCTTCTGTTTCGTATGCGCGGTCGTGAAGGTGACCCCGGTGAGCTCGCCACGTTCCAAGGCGTGAGTTACTACTGGCACTTTGTCGATGTCGTCTGGATCGGGCTGTACTCGGCCCTCTTCTTGCTGAAGTAGGTGGGGAAGTGACGTCACCAATCTTCAGGAGGATCCCGCTCGTTGCGGTCGCGGGACTGTTCGCGCTCGCTCCGCTCGTGCTCTTCGTCGGCGGCGCGCAAGCCTCCACCTACGGCCAGACCACGCGCAAGGACGCGGGCACCCCGAACTCCACTACCGTCGTGAAGAACTCCGCCGGTGTGGTCGTCAAGTACGGCGACAAGTACATCACCTACTCAGAGCCTCCCAAGAGTCTCATCAAGCTCGGGCGCGGCGCTGTACGCCGAGAACTGCGCGTCGTGTCACGGCGTGGAGGCGAACGGTGTGCCGGCGAGTGGCACACTAGGCGCCTATCCCGACCTGGTCGGCTTAGGACCGGCGACCATCGACTTCTGGATCGACTCGGGCCGCATGCCCGACAAGGACACCGCCGCCGTCGAAGCCCCTCGTCGTCAGCCGGCGCTGACGTCCACCCAAGCCGAAGCAATCTCTGCCTGGGTCAACTCGCTCGATCCGAGCTATCCCGTACATTCCGACGCCGAACCTGAAGAACGCGAATGTGGCCGACGGGCATGGCGCTCTTCGCGCTCAACTGCGCGGCCTGTCACACCATCGAAGGTGACGGCGACGCGCTCGCCTTCAGCACGTTCGCCCCGTCGCTTCGCCACATTCCGGCCTTCCAGGTCGCCGAAGCGATCCGCACCGGCCCCGCCAACATGCCGCGCTTCACGGGCAACCTGAGCGACCAGCAGGTCGACGACATCGTCAAGTACGTCACCACCGAGATTCAGCACCCCCAGAACATCGGAGGCTTCGGCCTCGGTGGACTCGGCCCGGTCGCCGAAGGATTCGTCGGCGCTGCTGATCGGCGTGGGCTTCTTGGCCCTCATCTGTTACTGGATTGGAGAGCGCTCGTGAGCGACGTGGAGGAACACCGCACGCCGGTTTCACTGCAAGGACTGCCCGAGGACGATCCGCACCTGCAGCCGGCGGCGAAGAACCCCGAGACGGTCTCGAGCGGGTCATCGCGACGCTGTTCGTGCTCGGCATGCTCGGGATCGCGGGATTCGGCGCCGCCTACTGGGTCAACGCGAAGCCCTGGATCCTCGGCGCGACGATGGGCGTCGGTCTGTTCTTCCTCGGCATCGGTCTCGTCGCGTGGGGCAAGTACCTCATGCCGCGCGGGCCCGTTCGTCGAAGAGCGACACCCGCTCGCCAATGACGAAGCGAGCGCGAGGCCTTCGCCGCGGCGATCGTCGAGCGTGGCGGCGGCGTCGTCAAACGTCGCAAGGTCCTCGCCGGACTGCTCGGCGGCGGGCTCGGATCTTCGGCATCGTGGCGATCTTTCCGCTGTTGCGCAGCCTCGGGCCGCTGCCGAAGGGCACCCTCTTTCACACCGACTGGCGAAAGGGCACCTACGCCGTCGACTCGTCGGGTCGTCGCATCACCAAGGGCGAGCTCGCCGTCGGCTCCATCGTGACCATCTACCCCGAAGGCAAGCAGAACACCGACCGCGGCCAGGCCGTCGACCAGACGGTGTTGATCCGCATCTCGAACGAGGACTTCACCACGCAGAAGGGTCGCGAGACCTGGGGCCCGAAGGGCTACATCGCGTACTCGAAGGTCTGCACGCACCTGGGCTGCCCGGTCGGGCTCTACGAGCAGCAGCTCCAGCTGCTCGTCTGCCCGTGCCACCAGTCGATGTTCAACGTCACCAACGGCGCCATCCCGCAGTTCGGCCCCGCGCCGCGACCGTTGCCCCAGCTGCCGCTCTACATCGATGCCGATGGCTACATTCGCGCCCAAAATGACTACGACCAGCCCGTCGGCCCCGGCTTCTGGGAGCGTTCGAACGTATGAGTGACGTCGCCATCCCCACCAACCGCCGAGCGAAGAAGCGCGCCGAGGGACCCTACGGCAAGGTCGGCAAGATGCTCGACGAGCTCGATGACCGCTTAGGAGTCGCCAAGGGCGGGCGCACCTTCATGGACAAGATCTTCCCGGATCACTGGTCCTTCATGCTCGGAGAGATCGCGCTCTACTCCTTCGTCATCCTGCTCGTCACCGGGCGTCTTCTTGACGCTGTACTTCGTGCCGAGCTCGGCGACCGTGATCTACCACGGCGCCTACAAGCCACTCGATGGGCAGCGCGTCACCGAGGCGTTCGCCTCGACGGTTAATATCTCCTTCGCCGTGCGCGGGGGACTGTTGATGCGTCAGATGCACCACTGGGCCGCGGACATCTTCATCGGCTCGATGATCGTGCACATGGCGCGCATCTTCTTCACCGGCGCCTTCCGCAAGCCCCGCGAGCTCAACTGGACGATCGGCGTGACGCTGCTCATCCTCGCGATCTTGAACGGCTTCCTCGGCTACTCGCTGCCCGACGACCTCGTCTCGGGCACCGGCATCCGCATCGCCTACTCGATCTTGCTAGTCGATTCCGCTTCGCCGGTTCCTATCTCGCCTTCTGGGTCTTCGGCGGCAACTTCCCCGGCACCGGCGGTCATACCCGAGATTCTTCATCATCCACTGTCTGATCATCCCGCTCGTCATCATCGGACTCGTGGGCGCGCACCTCTTCTTGCTGGTGCGACAGAAGCACACCCAGTTTCCGGGCAAGGACCGGACCGAGAAGAACGTCGTCGGCTCGCCGATGTATCCCGGTCTTCATGGCGAAGACCACCGGCTTCCTCTTCATCGTGGGCGGCGTCACCGCGCTGCTCGGCGGCCTTCGCCCAGATCAACCCGATCTGGCAGTTCGGTCCCTACACCGCGTCGCGCATCTCCTACGCCGTGCAGCCGGACTGGTACATGGGCTGGCTCGACGGGGCGCTGCGCGTCTTCCCGTCCTGGGAGTTCACGGGCTTCGGCCATACCATCCCCTTCGAGGTCTTGATTCCGGCGGTCATCTTCCCGGGCATCGCCTTCAATCTCGCCTACGCCTGGCCGCTGATCGAGCGCAAGTTCACCGGCGACAACGCGCTGCACAACCTGCTCGATCGGCCGCGCAACCGTCCGAAGCGCACCGCGGCCGGCGTGACCACGCTCGCGTTCATGGCCATGCTCTTCATCGCGAGCTCGACCGACGTCATGGCGAACTTCTTCCACGTCTCGCTCAACACGGTGCTCATTGCGATGCGCGTCCTCATCATCGCGGTGCCCATCATCGCCTACCCGCTCACCTACAAGATCTGCAAGGAACTCCAGGGCGTGCACGGCGCAGGGAAACGCAAGACCCACAACATCGTCACTCGCACCGCTGAGGGCGAATACGTGGCGGTGCCGAGCCCGGCGTACTCCGAGGACAGCGATCACGAGCTCGATCCGACGCCGGTGCCGACCTACATTGAGCCAGAGCCCGATGAAGTCCCAGAAAGCGGCGTGCGAACGGTAGATCGCTAGGCGCTCTGCGGGCCGCTTAGGGCGACTCGCAGAACGATGCAGTCTGCGTAGCATGGCTTTCGTGGCGGCTTCCAACGATTCCAAGTGGCGCTCAGCCGCCTCGATGGTCTTTGACCGGCCGATCGACGCTCGACGGAACGTCGCCATGTTTGGGGTCTCCACGTACCAGACCTCGGTCTCCCCGCGCTCGTCGGCGAGCACGCCGGACGCCATTCGCGCCGCGCTCGCGAAATACTCGACCTGGTCGTGGGCGAGTCGGGTGGATCTGGCCGAGTACGTCGCGGTGGTGGATCATGGGGACGTCGAAGACCCTGATGGAGACGGAGCGCGCGAGCGCTTGGCCGCGATGCTGGAAGGCGTCGAGGCGCCGCTCACCATGTTTCTCGGAGGCGACAACGCGGCGACCTGGCACGCGATGGGCGCCTTCGCCGGTGAGCGCCTCGACCAGTTCGGTCTCATCACCCTCGACGCGCACCTCGATATGCGCGACGGACGCTCGAACGGCTCGCCCGTGCGACAGCTCCTGGACGAGGGACTCGACCCTCGCCACGTGGTCCAAGTCGGGCTCGGCGAGTATTCCAACTCGGCCGCCTACGCGCGCGACTCGTTGAGGCGCGGCGTGCGCATCATCGAGCGCGACGCCTTTCACCGCGAAGACGCGGCCGTCATCGCGCGTCGGGCGCTCGAAGTCGCTCGACAGGGCGGGCGCAAGGTCTACGTCGACATCGACCTCGACGTCGCCGACCGTTCGGTGGCACCGGGCTGTCCCGCGTCGGTGCCCGGCGGTCTCAGCGCCGACCAGGTGCGGCGCTTCGTGCGTGAGCTGACCTCGTCGACCCACGTGGCGGCGATCGACTTCACCGAGCTCGACGTCGAACAAGACGCCCCCGACCAGCGCACCGTGCGCCTGGCGGCGTTGCTGGTACTCGAAGCGCTTGCGGGCGTCCAAAGGAGAATGCTGTGACCGCTGTTGTCGGAGTCGAACCGCTCACTCGAGCCCAGCTCCTGGCCGTCGCGCGGGGCTTCGAGCCGGTGTCGCTGAGCGCAGAGGTGATCGAACGTCTCGTCCGCCAGCGGGCCGCGATTGATGCGCTGGTCGACTCGGGCGATCCGATCTACGGGTTGTCGACGGGCTTCGGTTCGCTCGCCACGACGTCGATCTCGCCCGAGGAGCGCCGCGACCTGCAGCGCTCCCTCATTCGTTCTCACGCGGCGGGCGTCGGCGCCGAAGTCGAAACCGAAGTGGTGCGCGCGATGATGGTCTCTCGCCTCACCAATCTGTGCAGCGGCGTGTCGGGCGTGCGGGCCTCCACCGCCGAGGCGTACGCCGCACTGCTGAACGCAGGCATCACGCCGGTCGTGCACGAGTTCGGATCGCTCGGTTGCTCCGGGGACCTCGCGCCGCTCGCGCACGTGGCTCTCGCCTTGATGGGTGAGGGTGATGTGCGCGACGCCGGGGGAGCTCGACGTCGTGCCATCGACGCGCTCACCGACGCCGGACTCGCGCCGGTCGAGCTCGCCGAGAAAGAAGGACTGGCGCTCATCAATGGCACCGACGGCATGCTCGGGCAGCTGATCCTCGCCCTCGATGACGGTATGGCCCTCATGCGTCAGATGGACATCGCGGCATCGCTGTCGATCCAAGCGCTGCGCGGGACGGACCAGGTCTTTCTGGCCGAGATCCACGCGCTGCGTCCCCACCCGGGTCAGCTCGCGAGCGCCCAGAACCTCGCGAGCCTCCTCGCCGACTCGCCGATTGTCGACTCTCACGTGGATGACGTCACCCAGGTCCAAGACGCCTATTCGCTGCGCTGCGCCCCCCAAGTGCACGGTGCGGCGCGCGACACGTTCGCCTACGCGACGTCGGTCGCCGACATCGAGCTGGCCGCCGCGATCGACAACCCTTCGGTGCTCCAGGACGGCTCGCTCGTGAGCAACGGCAACTTTCACGGCGCGCCGGTGGGCTACGCGCTCGACTTTCTCGCAGTCGTGCTCGCCGACGTCGCCTCGATGAGCGAGCGGCGCACCGATCGCCTGCTCGACGTCAATCGCAGCTACGGTCTGCCGCCCTTTCTGGCGGACACCGCGGGCGTGGACTCGGGGCTCATGATCGCCCAGTACGCCCAGGCGGGGCTCGTCACCGAGATGAAGCGACTGGCCTCACCGGCGAGTGTCGACTCCATCCCGTCCTCGGGCATGCAGGAAGACCACGTCTCGATGGGCTGGCACGCCGCGCGAAAGCTGCGCAAGGCGCTTGACTGCTTTCGCGACGTCCTCGCCATCGAGCTGCTGGCGAGCGCGCGGGCGCTGGCGCTGCGCGCGCCGCTCGAGCCCTCGCCGGTCACGGGTGCGGTGAGCGACCGGGTGAACGCGCTCTCGGGAGGACCGGGACACGACCGTTGGCTGTCGCCCGAGATCGCCGCCGTGAGTGACCTCGTGGCCTCACGTGAGCTGCTCGACGTAGCGTCACGGTACGTCTCGTTGCAGTAATCGAAGGAGGAGCATGGAAGGCGCCCGACCGGTTCGAGCAGCGAGGGGCACGACGATCAGTGCCGTCGCCTGGCCCCAGGAGGCGGCGATTCGCATGCTGTCGAACAACCTCGACCCCGAGGTTGCCGAGCGTCCCGACGACCTTGTCGTCTACGGGGGCACCGGGCGCGCGGCCCGCGACTGGCGCAGTTTCGACGCGCTGGTGCGCACGCTCACCACGCTCAAGTCCGATGAGACCATGCTCGTTCAGTCCGGTCGACCGGTGGGGGTGCTCAAGACCCACGAATGGGCGCCGCGCGTCCTGATCGCCAACTCCAACCTGGTGCCCGACTGGGCGACCTGGCCGGAGTTCCGCCGCCTCGAAGCGCTCGGCCTCACGATGTATGGCCAGATGACCGCCGGATCGTGGATCTACATCGGCACCCAGGGCATCTTGCAGGGCACGTACGAGACCTTCGCCGCAGTCGCGGCGAAGCGCTTTGGGGGCACGCTCGCGGGGACCCTCACCCTGACCGCGGGCGCGGGCGGCATGGGCGGGGCGCAGCCGCTCGCGGTCACCATGAATGATGGCGTGTGCCTCTGCGTTGACGTCGATCCGTCCCGCTTGCAGCGGCGAGTGGATCAGCGCTACCTCGACGAGTGGACGAGCGACCTGGACGCCGCCGTCGAGCGGGTGGTGTGGGCGAAGCGAGACCGGGTTGCCCTCAGCGTCGGGCTCGTGGGCAACGCCGCGACGGTGTTCCCCGAGCTGCTTCGCCGAGGCGTCGAGGTCGACATCGTCACGGACCAGACCTCGGCGCACGATCCGCTCAGCTATCTCCCCGAGGACATCAGCCTCAACGACTGGCACGACTACGCGGACAAGAAGCCCGAGGAGTTCACCGACCGGGCGCGCCAATCGATCGTGCGTCACGTGGAGGCGATGGTCGGCTTCATGGACGCCGGCGCCGAGGTGTTCGACTATGGGAACTCCCTGCGGGGCGAGGCGCAGCTCGGCGGGTATCCGCGAGCCTTTGACTACCCCGGGTTCGTCCCGGCCTACATCCGTCCGCTCTTCTGCGAGGGAAGGGGACCCTTTCGCTGGGCCGCGCTCTCGGGAGAGGTGAGCGACATCGCCGCCACCGACCAGGCAGTGCTCGATCTCTTTCCCGAGAACGACGCGCTACGTCGATGGATCACGAAGGCCCAAGAGCGCGTCGCCTTTCAGGGCCTGCCCGCTCGGATCTGTTGGCTCGGCTACGAAGAGCGCGACAAGGCGGGCTTCGCGTTCAACGAACTGGTGAAGTCGGGCGAGGTGAAGGCGCCCCTCGTCATCGGCCGCGACCACCTCGACAGCGGTTCGGTCGCGTCCCCCTATCGCGAGACCGAGGCCATGCTCGACGGATCGGACGCGATTGCTGACTGGCCGCTGCTCAACGCGCTCGTCAACACCGCTTCTGGAGCGACCTGGGTCTCGATCCATCATGGCGGTGGCGTGGGGATCGGCCGATCGATCCACGCGGGCCAGGTCTGCGTCGCCGACGGCACCGAGCTCGCGGGCGAGAAGCTTCGTCGCGTGCTCACGAACGATCCGGCGACGGGCGTGCTTCGCCACGTCGACGCCGGCTACGACATCGCCGAGGAGAAGGCTCAGGAGACGGGCTTGCGCGTGCCCATACGCGAATAGATGGCAACGCGCGTGGTCTGCAATATCAGTGAGCTGACGACGAACGACCCCTCGCTCGGTGACGGAACGAAGTCGGGTCGCCTGCGTGACGCCGCCATGGTGATCGACGACGACATTGTCCTGTGGGTCGGCCGTAACGGTGAGGCTCCCGACGCGGACGGGATGATCGACGCGCAGGATCGAGCGGTGATCCCCGGCTTTGTCGACTCGCACACGCACCTCGTCTTCGCGGGGGAGCGCAGCGACGAGTTCGAAGCGCGGATGGCGGGCCTTCGCTACGACGGGGGCGGCATCATGCGCACGGTGAGCGCCACCCGAGCAGCCACGCTCGAGGATCTCGTCGAAGGCACCCGGCGACGGATCGCGGAGCTCGCCGCGGGCGGCGTCACGACGGTGGAGATCAAGTCGGGCTACGAGCTCACCGTTGACGGTGAGCGACGCCTCCTCGAGGTGGCGTCCGTCTTCAGCGAGGATGCGACCTGGCTCGGCGCGCACGTGGTGCCGCGCGAATACGCCAGCAACCGCGACGGGTACCTCGAGCTGTTGATGGCGACCATGCTCGAGGAGTGCGCGCCGCACGCGAAGTGGGCCGACGTCTTCTGCGACCGCGGCGCCTTCAGCGTCGAGGAGGCGCGCGCCATCCTCGAGGCCGCGCGATCGAGAGGTCTCGGTCTGCGCCTGCACGGCAATCAGCTCGCCCACAGCGGGGCGATCGCCTTGGCCGTGGATCTCGACTGCGCGAGCGTTGACCACTGCACGTACGTAGAAGAAAGCGACATCGATCTCCTGAGCGGCTCAGCCACCGTCGCGACCCTGCTGCCCGGCGCCGAATTCTCGACGCGCTCGCCCTATCCCTCGGCGCGGCGGCTGCTTGACGCGGACGTCACCGTCGCGCTCGCGACAGACTGCAATCCCGGCTCGTCCTACGTGACGAGCATGGGCTTCATCATTGCTCTCGCCGTGCGCGAGATGAGCATGACGGTTGACGAGGCGCTCTGGTCGGCGACGAAGGGTGGAGCGCTGGCGCTCCGTCGCGACGAGGTCGGGCACCTCGGCGTCGGCGCTCGAGCCGACTTCGCGATCCTCGACGCGCCTCGCGCCGCGCATCTCGCGTACCGGCCGGGCGGGCGAGTGGTCGCCGAGACGCACCGGGCGTCGAGGAACTAATTGGCCGGCAGGCCCGCCGTCAAGATTCTGGCCACCTGATTCAATCGAGCGGGCACGACGCGCCACCACATCCAGCGACCGCGTTTCTCGCCCTCGATGAGACCAGCGTCGCTCAGTATGCGCGTGTGGTGCGAGATAGTGGGCTGGCTCTTGCCGAGGGGTCCTTCGAGGGCACAGCTGCACACTTCGTCCTGAGAGGCGATGAGTGAGAGCATGCGAAGTCGAACCGGATCACTCAACGCTCCAAAGATCAGCGCGGTCTCGACCGCTTCTGCGGGGCTGAGCTCGCTGTCGCCGAGGGGGCTGCAGCAACTCACTAGCGAGTCGTCACTCACGGTCTTCGGTGTGGCCACACCCAACACTCTAACATTGACAGTTATCAATATGTCGGCTACCCTAAACATTGACCAACGTGAATCTATGGAGAATGCCATGTCAAGAGTCCAGCTCGCACTGAACGTATCGAACCTCGAGGAAGCCGTTCAGTTCTATTCGAAGTTCTTCAAGGCCGAACCCGCCAAGGTTCGCGAAGGATACGCCAACTTTGCCATCGACGAGCCGCCCCTCAAGCTCGTCCTCATCGAGAACGCGCGCGACGCTGGTTCGCTCAACCACCTGGGCGTCGAAGTCTTCTCGACGGCCGACGTCACGGACGCAACGGGCTACTTCGCGGGCCTCGGACTCACCACGCACGTGGAAGAAGCGATCACGTGCTGCTACGCGGTGCAGGACAAGGTCTGGGTTGACGGTGTAGACGGGCTGCCCTGGGAGGTCTACACGGTGCTCTCTGACTCGAGGACCGCCGACGGCGTTGCCGGTGATGGCCGATGCTGTGCGCCTGAGTCCGAGATCGTCACCGACGGCGTTGCTGTTCCGAGCTGCTGCTGAGCGGCGATCCCCACGTGAACGTTCGACCAACGCTCTGGCGCCGCCTCGTTGCGGAGTATCTAGGAAGTGGCCTGCTGGCGGCGGTGGTACTCGGGTCGGGTATCGCCGCTCAGACCTTGTCGCCGCACGCGCTGGGCCTCGAGCTCCTCGAGAACGCGATAGCGACCGGAGCGGGACTCTACGTGCTCATCGTGGCCTTCGGTCCGCTGTCGGGAGCGCACTTCAATCCCGTCGTCTCGCTCGTCGACGCCGCGTTTCGCGGTCTGTCGTGGAGGGACGCGTCCCTCTACTGTGGCGCGCAGATCGCCGGTTGCACGAGCGGCGCGGTGTTGGCGAACCTGATGTTCTCGCGAGCGGCGATCTCGATCTCCACGCACACGCGCGCGACGGCGGGGCACGATCTCTCTGAGGTGGTAGCGACCGCCGGGCTTATCTTCCTCATCTTCGCGCTGGCACGAAGCGCGCGAAGCTCGGTGACTCCCGCCGCCGTCGGTGCCTACATCGCCTCCGCGTATTTCTTCACCAGCTCCACCAGCTTTGCGAATCCCGCCATCGTCATCGGTCGCATGTTTTCCAACACCTTCGCCGGTATTGCACCGTCATCGTCGCCCGCATTCATCGCGGCCGAACTGGTGGGCGGATGCGTTGCGTTCGCACTGATCCGAGCGCTGTATCCAGGCGTGACGAGTGACGTGGCGTCGAGAGTGCTGACCCCTCACCATCAACCGACTATGGGAGGGGAGCGGCCGTGAGCGGAGCATCCCCGGAGATCTTGTTCCTCTGCGTGCATAACGCCGGGCGTTCGCAGATGGCCGCCGCCTTCGCACGAGCGATCGGCGATGGTCGCGTTGTCGTGCACTCCGCGGGCTCCGCCCCAGGCGAGTACCTGAATCCAGCGG
Organism: uncultured Acidimicrobiaceae bacterium; assembly: GCA_963848345.1. Classification (GTDB taxonomy): domain Bacteria; phylum Actinomycetota; class Acidimicrobiia; order Acidimicrobiales; family RAAP-2; genus RAAP-2. The sequence goes on from CAWKDF010000005.1 coordinate 189,648, forward strand.
TGGTCGAGGCTATGCGGGAAAAGGGAATCGATATCTCGAATGAGGTGCCCACGAGATTGACGGACGCCATGGGACGGAGTGCCGACGTCATCGTCACGATGGGATGTGGCGACGAGTGCCCTGTCTACCTCGGCAAGCGCTACGTCGATTGGGAGCTCCTCGACCCCGCGGGCAAAACCATCGAAGAGATCCGACCTATCCGCGACGACATCGAACAGCGCGTGGCCTCACTGATCGCTGAGGTTCTTGCCTCTTAGACGCGCGGCAGCAGCAATGTGAAAAGTTCAGAGATCGCTCACACCGGGCTACACGGGGTGTTTGTCCAGGATGGCCCTTGTCGGAACTACCCGACCGCGGAAGTGACCGGTAGGTCCACCAAGGGTGAGCTGGTCGCTGCCCACGTGCTCACCGCAGTAGGGACATGACGTGCACTCGACCGCAACGGTCGCGATAGCCTTAGGCCTGATGCTCCGAATCGAGCGGTCACGTCGAGATTTTGCTCCCATGGGAGTTCGGCAGTGACCTCGTGCGCTTGAAGGTTCCCTTCGCCATGGAGACCGCAAATTCCCTCAGCCACCCGCCGTTCTCTTCGGCGTCGGTCAGGAGATCGTCGAGTGCGTTGACGAAGTAATCGATCTCCGTTTCCCCGGCGAGGAGCGGAGGCAGCAGCTTGATGACGTTCACGTTGTCGGCAGCAACCTGCGTCAAGATCCCGTACTTCTGGAAGAGCGGCACGACCAGGGTTTGGGAGAACATCGCGGTGCGCGTCGCTTCGAGCGTGCGCCAGCGCATCTTGGCTTTGGTGGACGTCGGGGGACCGAACACGATGCCGATCATCTGGCCACGGCCGCGAATGTCGTGGATGAACTCATGGCGGGCCTTCAGCTCGGAAAGTCGGGCGTGCCATAGGTCACCCATCTTGGCGGCGTGATCGATGACGCCTTCGTCGTCAAAGACCGAAAGCGTCGCCAGCCCGGCCACCATGGCGAGCTGATTGCCCTTGAAGGTGGTGGAGTGCACCAGGGCGCGATCCATCGTGCTGTAGACGCTGCGGTAGATGCGGTCTCCCGTGAGCACCGCGCCGACGGGAATGAACCCACCCGACAGCGCTTTCGACACCGTGATGATGTCGGGGGAGAGTCCGTAGTGCTCGAAGGCGTACATCTTCCCGGTACGTCCAATGCCCGTCTGAACCTCGTCGCAGATGAAGAGCGCACCAGCCTCCTTGACGGCCGCCTGCATGGCGCGCCACGTGTCCGTCTCGAGCTCGTAGACGCCCTTTCCCTGAATCGGTTCGACGATAAAGGCGGCGACGTCGCCCGCCGCCAACTCCGCGCGAAGCGCATCGACATCGCCGAAGGGCACTTCGGTCGTGTGGGGCAGGAGGGGACCGAAGCCGTTCTTGAACTCCTTCGATCCGTTGAGCGACAGCGCGCCGAGTGTGAGACCGTGGTAGGCGTGGGCGTGATAGAGGATCCGCGTCTTGCTGGTGTCGGCGCGGGCGAATTTGACGGCGGCCTCGACGGCCTCGGCCCCCGAATTGCAGAAGAAGACGCGTTCGATCTGGGCGGGACTGCGCTTTACCAGCTGCTCGGCCAGAAGTCCGGGCAGCAGCGCGCAGTCCATCTGGACCATGTTGGGAAGATCGGCATCGATCGCCTGATGCAGGGCTGATTTGATCACGGGGTGACTTCGCCCGAGCGCAAAGACGCCGAATCCGCTCAAGAGGTCGAGGTAGCGCTTGCCCGTCTCGTCGTAGAGGTAGCAGCCTTCCCCCTTCTCGTAGAACCGGTCCATGCCGAGGGTTTTTAGAACCTTCGCGAGCTGCGGGTTCACGTATTCGGTGTGCAGCTGGAAATTCTCGCCGTGACGGCTCTGCATCAATTCCGTGAGGTTAAAGGGCACTATTCTCCTTCGCTGTCCCTTTCAATCTATGGCGATTCGCCTGAAGGCCGCTACCAGGCATGGTGTGCCTCATCGGTGAGACGCTGCCCGAGACGTCCTAGGCTCAGGCGATGGTCGTTTTCTTGGCCCTCATCGCCTCGTGCGCGAACGCCGTCGCCAGTATTTTTCAACGCCTCGGGGTCGAAGACGCGCCGGCTGCCAACGGGCCCTCGATGGGACTGGTGCGCCACATGATTCAACGGCCCGTCTGGATCGCGGGGCTCGTCGTCATGTCGCTCGCCTACGTGTTGCAGGCGGTCGCGTTGCACCTCGGTACTTTGGATCGTGTCCAGCCGCTCATGGTGAGCGAGCTGGTGATCCTCGTTGTCATCCTGTGGCTCTTCTACTCGACCGCGTTGCGCGTTCGCGACTTGCTGTCCGCGTTCGCGACGGCGACCGGGCTCGGCCTCTTTCTCGCCTTCTCCGCGGGCTCGCCCGGTACCGCGACGCCGAGGGACGGGCGGTGGCTCGTGGTGGGCATCGTTACGGCCGGGATCATGGCGCTCCTAGTCGTCCTCGGTTCGAGCGGACCGGCGTGGCGGCGCGCGCTGCTGCTCGGTGCGGGTGCTTCGGTGGGATTCGCCCTGCTGGCGGCTCTGACGAAGACCTTTAGCAACGTGCTGCTCAACGGCTGGGGCGCGACGTTCAGCTCGTGGCCGCTTTACGCGCTCGCGCTCATCGGTCTTGGATCATTTGTCATCATGCAGAGCGCCTTTCAAGTGGGACCGCTCGCTGCATCGCAGTCCGCGCTGATCCTCGTCAACCCGCTGGTGTCGATCGTGGTTGGACACGCGCTCTTTCACGAGACGTTGAGGGGTGGTCCGCTCTACGTGACCCTAGAGCTGTGCTCGCTCGCGCTGATGGTGGCCGGTGCAGTCGGTCTGTGCTCATCGGTGCTCGTGGCGAGCGTGCACGACGAGGCGCCTGACGATCATCGCCTAAAGGGGCGGAGCCGTTACGAACAGTGGCGTGAATCTCGGGTGAAGCTCTAGTCACTTTGTCGCGCGTGTCGTATCCCGCGCGGGAGTGCCTAGGGTTGGTGGTCTGTGTTCGAAATCTCTAATGAGCGCTTTGACGTGTTGGTCGACGAAGCGCTCGCCTCGCTGCCGAAGGAACTGTCTTCGCAAATCGACAATGTCGCGATCATCGTTGACGACCGTCCACCCGGGCGACTCTTCGGTCTCTACGAAGGGATCCCTCTCACCAAGCGTGGGGGTAACACGAGCTACAGCGGCGTCATGCCCGATCGGATCACTCTCTACCAAGAGACCATCCTTCGCTATTGCTCCAACGAGGAAGAAGTGAAGGCGCAGGTTCGAAAGACGGTCCTGCACGAAGTGGCCCACCATTTCGGCATCAGCGATCCGCGTCTTGAAGAACTGGGTTGGGCGTGACTGCGCCCCGACGCTTCTTCTTCGACACCGATCGCGACGAAGCGATCGATGCCATGACCTCCATTGGATCCGGCCGTGGATGGTGCAACGTGGTGCCCCGAGTCGCTGACGATGTGCCCGACATCAGCGTGAAGTTCACCGGGCTCTGGGTGAGCCATGGTGCGACCGAGGCGACGTTCGTCACGTTCGCCCCCAAAAGAGGGCTTATCAAACCGTCGTCACTCGGGATCTTGCACACGCGAGGCCGGCTCGGCAAAGAGCGCATCACCATGATGCTCGCTGGCGCGCCCTTCGTCATACGACAAGACCACAGCAACCGCGGGGTGCTGCTCGACGTTCCGGTGGATGCGCCCGCCTCTCAGGTGCTCGAGGTGATGTGTTCAATGACCGAGACGCTGTGCGACTACGACATGACCGGTGGCTGGCGCTTCGATCTCTACGAACGAGAAGGACACGACCGCTCGTAGTTTGCGGCGACGTCAATGGCCTCTGGCCTCTTGGCTCTCCCAATGCCGCCCGGCTCGATGGTTCCTATGGCAGCTCCGAGAGGAGTGTGCGCCCCACCTCTGACTTCGCCGAGCGTTAGGAAGTGGAGTTCGCCCCTCGGACCTACGACGACGCGTGGTCGTTCTCGGCGGCCCGAGCGGCGGCGATCACCTTGGTCAGTGACGCGTGCAGCGCTTCGAGCTCGGAGATCTCCATGCCGAGCCGTGCGATGACGGCCGGAGGGATGTCTTCTGCCTCTCGGCGAAGCTCGCGGCCTTTCGTCGTGAGTTCGATGTCGAGCCTTCGCTCGTCGTCACTGCTTCGATGGCGCGTCACGAGTCCAGCGGTCTCCAGACGCTTGAGGAGTGGTGAGAGCGTGGGGGAGTCGAGCTCTAAGAGCCCGGCGATCTCTCCGACCGTGCGTGGCGACTGCTCCCACAGCGCGAGCATGACGAGATATTGAGGGTGCGTGAGGCCCATGGGTTCGAGCAGCGGTCGATAGACCGAGAGCACGCTGCGCGAGGCGACGACCAGGGCGAAGCACACTTGACGATCGAGGGCGAGAAGATCCTCGGCCGGTTCCGGCTGCTTGGACTTGCCGTGTTGTGCGACCGTGCCCATACCTGCTCCCTTCGAACGCGCTGAGCGCCACCACTTCATGCTATATTAGTTAGTGTACGAATTAATAGTGCATGATCGAAATGTTCGATGGAGAAAGGATCGCTCATGGCCTTCGTCATACCCATTATCGCGATGGTGTTTTTCAGTGCGCTCTACGCCGGCGCGTACATCTGGATGCGCCGATCATCCTTCGGCGAAGGAACGCCTCACAGGGCTAAAAAACAGCACTAGAGCGCTCTCGAACCCGGGACGATCGGGGAGCCTTGTTCCTTTAAGGTGCTCCTATGAACACCCCCATTTCTCCCGCCAGTCTTCCCTCTACCCTCGGCGCGCTGCGCGCCTCGTCCTACGAGCCGAAGTCCGTTCGCGAAGAGCTGCGGCACAATCTCGAGCAGCGCCTCGCGGACGGCGTGCCACTCACGGTGTCCGTGCTCGGCTACGAAGATACCGTCTTGCCTCAGCTGGAGACGGCCCTGCTCGCGGGACACGACATCATCCTGCTCGGTGAGAGGGGACAGGCGAAGACGCGCATCATCCGTTCGCTGGTGGAACTCCTCGACGAGTGGCTGCCCATCGTCGCGGGATCCGACGTGCGCGACGATCCCTTCGCGCCGATCTCCGCCTACGGCATCGACCTCGTGGCCCAGCACGGCGACGAGACCCCCATTGCCTGGGTGCACCGCAGCCAGCGGTTCGCGGAGAAGCTGGCCTCGCCGGACACCTCGATGGCTGACCTCATTGGCGAGGTGGACCCCATCAAGGTGGCGGGCGGGCTCTTCTTGGACGACCCCAAGGCGCTCAGCTACGGCCTGGTGCCCAAATCGAACCGCGGTATCTTCGCGATCAACGAGCTGCCGGACCTTTCCGAGCGCATTCAGGTGGGCCTGCTCAACGTGCTCGAAGAGCGCGACGTCCAGATCCGCGGGCACCTCGTGCGACTCGAGCTCGACGTGCTCGTCGTCGCGACGGCCAACCCCGAGGACTACACCAACCGCGGTCGGCTCATCACTCCGCTGAAGGACCGCTTCGGTTCCCAGATTCGCACGCACTACCCGTTCGAGGTGGAGACCGAGATCGAGATCATGCACCAAGAGGCTCGACTGCCCGTCGCCCCGGTGCCCATCGTCGTGCCGTGGTTCATCGACGACATCGTCGCGCGCGTGAGCCACGTCGCTCGTCGCAGTCACGTCATCAGCCAGACCTCGGGCGTCTCGGTGCGCCTGTCGATCGCCAACTTCGAGACGGTCGTCGCGAACGCGCTGCGTCGAACGCTGCGCACCCATGACCAGGTCGTGGTGCCGCGCGTCAGCGACCTGAGCGCCGTCGTGCAGTCGACCCAGGGCAAGATCGAGTTCGACACGATGGACGACAGCGACGCCGACCAGGTCATCGCCGCGCTGGTGTCGCTGGCCGTTCGTCAGTGCTTCGCCGAGGTGCTCTTGGAAGAGGCGCCCGACATCGTCGAGGCCTTCAACTCCGAAGCCATCGTGCACACCGGCGACGACCTGCCCGACGCCAGCTACATGGAGGTGCTCGCCGCCATGCCGGCGTTGGATGCTCCCGTCGAGCGCATCGCGGGTCCGGGTGCGAGTCACGGCGAGAAGGCTTCCGCCGTCGAGTTCATTCTGGAAGGGCTCTATCTCACCAAGCGCCTCGCCAAAGACGCTTCGGGTGCGCGCGCCCTCTACCGTTCGAGGAACCGATAGGTGCCCGTTCGCTACGGCTATCGGCGCTTCGGCGAGGATGACGACTTCGACGATCTCGACGTCGAGGAGCTCCTAACGCACTTGGCGGACGACTTCATGGAGAGCGGTGACCTCGACGAAGCCATGGACCGCCTCTTGCGCGAGGGCTACACCAACGAGGACGGTGATCGCGTGGAAGGTCTGCGCGAGCTGTTGGAGCAGACGAGGCGGCGACGCCGCGAGCTCGAGCAGCAGGCCGACCCCGAAGGCGAGATGCAGCGCTATCGCGACTGGCTCGAGGACATCGAGATGATCGAGGGCACGGAGCTCGCGGAGCTGCTCGACGAGGCTGAGCAGTCCGGCGACGAACGTCGCCAGGAGGTGACGCGCGACCTCGTCGATCAAAAGAAGATGCAGCGCGAACTCATGAGCGAACGCTTGCCCGAGCGGCTCAGCGAGTACCGCAACTACGACTTCGTCTCTTCGGAAGCTCGCGAGGAGTTCGAAGAGATGATGAGCGAGCTCGAGCGCGACGTGCTCGACACGTACTTCGAACGCTCGAAGGAGTTCATGGGGCGACCCGACCCGGAAGAGCTCGCGCACATGCGAGCGATGATGGACGCGCTCTCGGCCATGATCGAACAGGATCGCCGCGGCGAGGAGCTCGATCCCAGCTTCGAGGACTTCATGGAGAAGTTCGGGGAGTTCTTTCCCGGGGCGGAGAGCCTCGAGGACGTCATTCGCATGATGGCCGAGCGAGCGGCCGCCGCCGAAGCGATGTTCAACTCTCTCTCCTTCGAGCAGCAGAGCGAGCTGCGCTCACTCTTCGATCAGATGATGCAAGACATGGACCTCAACTTCTCGATGAACCGGCTCGTGTCGAACCTGCGCATGGCGACCCCCGACATCGACTGGAACCGGGCGCACCGCATGCGTGGCCAGGGCGGCTCTCGGTTCTCCGAGTCCGCGTCGGTCGCCGAGCAGCTGGGCGAGCTGAAGGGCTTAGAGGACTTCCTCGGCCAGAGCAGGCCCGCACAGAGCCTGCCCGAAGTTGACATCGAAGCCGTTCGGCGCAACCTGGGCGACGACGCAGCGCGCCACGTTCAGCGACTCCAAAAGGCCCTGCAGGGCTTGAAGGACCAGGGCTTCATCGATCGTCGATCCAACCGGCTGACGCTGAGCGCGAAAGGCATTCGCAAGATCGGCCAGATCGCGCTGCGTGACCTGTTTCAGCAGCTGCGCGATTCGCCGACCATCGGGGGGCACGCCGTCGCCACGCTCGCGCGCGGAGGCGATCGCGAAGAGACCGCCAAGCCCTGGGAGCCGGGGGAGCCCTTCGCGCTGCATCTGCCACGCACGCTGCGCAACGCGCTGCTGCGAAGCGGCCCCGGCACGCCGATCAAGCTGCACGCCGATGACTTCGAGGTCGAAGAGTACGAAGCGACGCGACGCTCGGCGACCGTCTTCGCCATCGACCTCTCGTTGTCGATGGCGATGCGCGGCAACTTGGTGCCGGCCAAGAAGATGGTGCTCGCGCTCACCCAGCTCATCCGCTCGAAGTTCCCGCGCGACTTTGTCGCGGTGGTGGGATTTGGCGAGAAGGCGCAAGAGCTGAAGATCGAGGACATCCCCGCCCTCACGATCGACTACAACTACGGCACCAACCTCCAGCACGCTCTGGCGCTCAGTCGCTTCCTGCTGCGCAACGAGCGCGGTGAGCGTCAGGTGGTGGTTGTCACCGACGGCGAACCCACGGCCCACCTGACCGCCTCGGGCGAGCCGTTCTTCTCTTGGCCCCCGGTCCACGAGACCCTGGAAAAGACCATGGCGGAGGTGCTTCGCTGCACCAAGGCAGGCATCACGATCAACACGTTCGCCCTCGACATCGAGCGCAGCCAGTTCCCCTTCGTCGAGCAGATCGCCAAGGTGAACGGAGGGCGACTCTTCTACACCGACGTCAACGATCTAGGCACCTACGCGCTCGATGACTTCGTAAAACACCGTCGCGCCGGCTGATTCAATTCGCGCCCCACCAGGCGTTCCAAATTCGAATTTGCATTCTTGCCGAAACCCCGCAACAATGACACCGTTGTAATTACATCGGTGAGAATCACTGACGGGGAGGATCGCAACGTGGAGATAGTCGAGCTGTTGAGCGGCCTGGAAGATCGTGGATGGCAGGCCCGGGCCAACTGCATGGGCGTCGACCCGGACCTGTTTTTCCCTGAGCGCGGGGCTTCGACACGAGAGGCCAAAGAGGTCTGCCGGGGGTGCGTCGTGCGTGACGAGTGCTTGGAGTACGCGCTTGACAACGGAGAGAAGTTCGGGATTTGGGGCGGCATGAGCGAGCGCGAGCGCCGTCGGCTGCGTCGGGCTCGGGCCATCGAGCGTCGCGCGCAGGCCGGTTGAGCCGAGTTTCTTCGGCTAGCTGAGGCGCGACTCGATGGTCGCGTCCTTGCTTAGGCCCAGCTGGCGCCAGCGCCTGGGATCCTCGAGACGGAGCAACGCCTCGGGAATGAGGCCGACCAGCTCCGCGTGGTCGATCGATCCAACGCTCAAGAGGTCCGCCGCCTCGTCGTAGACGACCGAGGGAGGAACCTTCATCGGGTCGATCAGGTTGAAGCTGATCTGGACGAAGTCGTCGGGCATCTCAAAGGCGAGCACGCGCACCTCGCTTCGCCGCAGCGCCTTTGCCACCACGTTGGCTTCACCGAGGCTCACGCCGCGCACCCAGAGGTTCCAGGCGACGAGCAGCGGTCGGGCGCCAATGGCGCTGGATCCGCGCTCGGGACTCGGCTTGAGCGGCCCCAGATCCGGGGCGAGCGAGTGAAAGGCGTGTCGGCGCACCTCGGGCAGCGAGCGCTTGGATCCGTCGCGCAGGCGCCCGTAGAGGAAGACGGGCACCTCGAAGGTGTCGGCTACCCAGGCGGCGAAATCGTTGCGCATGGAGATGGCCTCTTCGGCCTTGCGCGGATCAAGCGCCACGAACGGGACGACGTCAAGGACGCCGAACCTGGGGTGTACGCCCTCGTGGTGACGAAGGTCGAGCCGTTTCATGGTGGCGACGACGAAGGACTGCATGGCGCGACGCAACTCGGTGCGGTGGTCGATCAGCGTGAAGACGCTGCGGTTGTGGACGGCGTCGCTGTGTCGATCGCGCACCGCCGCACCGCCAGCACGTCCCAGCTCGTCAAGCACGTCAGCGCGTCGTCCCTCGGACACGTTGACCACGCACTCGAACAACGCGTGTCCTAGTCGCGATTAAAGAGGCGCAAGCGACGGCGCTCTCGCAGCAGGCGACGACGTTCGCGCTCGCTCTTTCCGCCCCAGACGCCGTGGTCGATGTGATTATCGAGCGCGTAGACCAGGCACTCACTCGCGACGGAGCACGTGGCACAGATTCGTTGCGCAACGATTACGCCCATGCCGTCACGCGGAAAGAAGGTTTCGGGCGGATACTCGCGACACTTTCCGTCGGCCATCCATTCGGCGCTCATACCCACCTCCTTCCTCAATTCTCTTCTCACAGTACTGACTTTTGGGCGACACGACGTTACGATTCGCTTACGGTCTCACGTTCATCAAGAACTCTAAGATCGGCCTAAGTTCCGAGTCGAGAGACGCTAAAAGACCTCCAGGAATCTCAGCCGGTGTCGCCCGGTAGAATAGGGAAAAGTCCGTATTTTTGAAGGAGTCCCGTGAGCCAGGTCCCGACGAGTGAAGCCATCGAGATCGTCGATCCGGTCGGTCACGTCCAAGTCATCTACCTGGGACCGGTTGCACCCCACTGGGAGTGCCGCATGGTCTTTGGCGACGAAGAGCAGATCCAAGCCTTCGTCGACCGCGTCGACGCACGACTTCGTTTTCTTCCTCCGCACGATCCGCAGTTCCGACGCAACCGCGAGCGCGTCAACCGCGACGCCGAGCGCGAGAACCTGCTCGTCGAGTGGAACCTCGGCTACGAAGAGGAGTGACTACGCCAAGGGGGAGTTCGTCACCCGCTCGTACCACGCGTGGGGATCGTAGAGCTCATCCGCGCTCGGTAGTCCGTCGACGCGAAGCAGCGCCCCGAACACGCTCAGTCCGTGCTCTTCGGCGAGCGTCGACACGAACTCGGTCGCCGCATCGTGGTGAGGACCTTGCGTCGCGATGCCAAAGAGCGCCGCGGCGGCGTCTTCGCCTCGCGCGTCGCTGCGGCGGTGGCGCGCGTATGCCTCGACCAGGGCGGGACGTGGGCCGAGCAGCGTCTCGGTGATGTTCTGGGCGGCCGCGCTGAAGAACGCGAGGAGCACGCTCGCGGCTGCGTTGACGGCCCGCGTGGCGTTGCTGTCCTCGGGCACCGAGATCCCGTCGAGGAGCGACGCCGGGTCGTTCATCATGTCGTTCAGGTTGCCCGTCTCCATCATTGACTGCAGGCGTTCCATGAGGTCGCCCTGAACGGCGTTGGCCTCGTTGACGGTGTCGATGAGCAGCGCGCGCAGCGCGTCGCTGGTGCCCGGCTGGGTCAAGACCAGCGAGGCGACGAACTCCTGGGCGAGCGCGAACACGTAGACCTCGTCGTGCTCGAGGGACCAGGCGCTCGCGAACGCGGCGAGGTTGTTCACGACCAGCAGCCGTTCGTGACTCTCGCGCGGCAGCGGCAGCACCGCGAGCGACCACGCGCGTTCGGAGAAGTGGCCCGCCACCGAGCCCATCTGAAAGCCCGTGAAGAGCGGTCCGATCGTCGAGGAGATCTGGGCCATCAGCTGGTTCTCGTTGACGTCGAGCTCTTCGCTCGCGGGCGGCGTCGTGCTCGGGGGCGATCATGGGTCCCATCAACGGGCGCCACTGCTCGAGTGCAGCGACCGTGAGCGCCGAGCGGTTGACGGCGGTCACGGTGGGTTCGATCGAGACGCCAAAGAGCGCGTCAACGTGGCGACCGACGAGCGGGGCGAGCTCTTCGAGACGCTGACGCTCCAGGGGTGAGGGGTTGGGGTCGCCATCCTCGCCGCGGGCGATGTTGAGCGCGAGCTGCGTCGCCGTGGTGAACCACGCGTCCGGGCCTTGTTGACTCAGCATCGAGAAATATGTCGCCGAACATGTCGCCGAAGGGGTTGGTCGTCACGGCACCAACTTAGAGGGACATCCGAGCGTCACGTTCGTCTGATGGACCTTGGTGTTCGTGGCGTAGGTGATGCTCGCCTTGGTGTAGGCGGGCGTCAGATAGAGCGTCGAGACGAGCTGGTTCCACGTGTCGAGCTCGGTCCCATTCCAGGTGGTGAGCACCTCGCCGGGCTTGAGGCCGGCGTGCGCGGCGGGGCTGAACGCCAGCACCTTCGTGATCAAGATGCCGCCACCTTGCTCGCTCTTTCCCACGACCCCCAGCATGGCGTGACAGCCGTGTCCCGTGGCGACCACGTTCGCCACCTGGGCGACGAACTGCGCCGGGTACCAGAAGTGCGTCGAGGAGAGCACCGCGACCACGTGACCCGACGAGTCGACGGCGATGGCGTCGACGAACTTGTTGAGGCTCGTGGTCGGACTTCGTGGCGAGGTAGCGAACGACGCCATGCGCGTCGTTCGAGGGATCGCCGAGCGTCGTCATCGCCCAGTCGTACTCGGGCTTGTTCGCCGGGCCCTTCACGATCGGCGCCACGGCCACCACGGCCGCGCTCGCGGGCATGGCGTCAAGCTTCAACGGGGCGATCGTCACCCCGAGGTGCACGATGGAAAATCCCATGACGTCGTCGCGGCCTTCCAGCGTGACGCGAAAGTTGGACTTCGTCGCCGAGGTGCCGGTCATCTCCGCGTCGACGGGGATCGCGAGCGTCGTGACGGCGAGGTCGTTCGGGAGCACCAAAGCCGCCACGTTGACCACGTGACCGGGCGAGGTGACGGTGAGCTCGACAGTGTGGGCGGCCGCCACCCTCGTCGACGCGGGCAGGTCGTTCAGGGTCAGGGCGAGGTGAGCGGGCTGGTCGTTCGGCGGCGTCGTGGTGCCCCGATTCGACCAGCAGCACGATGCCGCCCACGATCAGGAGCAAGGCCATGCGTGGAGATCACCAGACGAGAGGTCCTCGCGTGCGGACGCGCGTTCGCCGTGGTGGACAGGTGTTCGAAGCTCGGTAGTTCACTTGGATGGACCCAGTGACGGCTTTCGGCCGGAGGTCTCCGACGCTGAGGGCGCCACGAACTCATCCACTCCCACGCAGCCACCCTTGAAAGGCTAGTAACCGGGGGTTACGTATAGGGTCGGCTTAGAATTGTCGCTCGTGGCTGTAGACGTAGCACTGGATATTGGGACTTCGCACACGCGCCTCGCTACGAGCCAGCGCGGCGTGCTGTTCGACGAGCCGACCATGGTGGCGATCGACACCAACACCGGCGAGGTGCAAGAGCTCGGACACGGCGCGCTCGACCTCGTCGGGCGAACCCCGCGCCACGTCGTCGTCTTTCGGCCGTTCAACCAGGGTGCGACCGTCGACTTCGACGTGACGGCGCGGCTCATCGAGGCGCTCTTCGAGCGAGCCGGGGTCTCCAAGCTCTCTCGGGCCCGGGTGGTCATGAGCGTGCCCTCCCTCGCGACCGCGATCGAGCGACGAGCATTGCGCCAAGCGGCGATTCAGGCGGGCGCCCGAGAGGCCAGCCTGATCGAGGCCCCCCTCGCCGCCGCGATCGGCCTCGGCCTTCCGGTGCAGGACCCCGTGGGCTCGGCTGTCACCATGATCGGCGCCGGCGCCTCGGAGTGCGCGATCATCTCGCTCGGCGGCATCGTCACCGGCGCCGCTCGACGGCTCGGGGGCAACGACATCGACTCGGGCATCGCCACGTTGCTGCGTCTCAATATGGGGGTCGTCGTGGCGCCGGCCGTCATCGAGACGCTCAAGTGCACGCTCGCCTCGGCGCTCGGCAGCACGGCGGGGCTCGTGGAAGTGGTGCCGGCGCGCACGGTCGATCGGGGTCGCCTGGTCGACGTGGAAGTGACCGCCGAGCTCGTGAACGCCGCCGTGCGCGAGGTGCTCGTGCCGACCATGCGGATGATTCAAGAGTGTCTCAGCGACACCCCGCCCGACCTCTCCCAGGACGTGAGCGCAAGAGGCATCACGCTCGTCGGCGGGAGCGCCAACATCTCTGACGTCGACGAACTCGTCGCGAGCAGTTCGGGCGTGCAGGTGAGCGTGGCCGAACAGGCAGACCTCGTCGTGATCAACGGACTGGCCGCGTGTCTCGAAGAGATGTCCTCGCTGCACGCGCTCTTTCGCAGCGCCGAGCGCTAACTACTCGATCGCGCAGCTGGGTGACCGCCGCTCGAACCTGCCAGTCCTTGTCATCCTTTGCGCGCTCGAGGGCGGCGTCGACTTCGGGTCCGTCGAAGTTCGACAGCGCCACGATCGCGCGGCGTCGCACCGGCGCCTTATCCTCCAGCGCGGCGATGATCGTGGGAAGTGCCGCGTCGTCACCGATGGCGCCGAGCGAGGCGACCGCGGACTCGCGACAACGCGCGTCCTCGTGATGGGTGGCGACGTCGATCAGGCCCGGGACCGCGGGCGCGTAAAGGTGCTCGCCCAGGGCGAACGCCGCGGCGTCGACCACGAGCCCGTCGACATCGTCAAGCGCCCCCACCACGTCATCTAGGACCCAGGATTCGACGTCGCTCGCGTGGGCCAGCTGCTCGAGCGCGTCTCGTCGCACCTCGAGGTCGGTGTCACCGAGCACCGCTCGCCACCGTGGCGTGTCCATGGCGTCGCGACGAACGAGCCCTCGAAGTGCCAGCACGCGGTGTCGCGCAACGGGGGCGCTTAGGTTGCTCGCGAGCAGCGTCGATGCTCTCGTCGTCCTCGGTCGAAGCTGGCCCGTAGGAGTTCTCGGTCGAGGGGCTCTACTAGCGTTGCGTCATCACCCTGCACGACCCCATTTCACCACCGAAACCCCCTCGACGACGATTTTGGCTGTTCGTGGCTGCTCTCGTCGTGGTGATCGCCATCATCGTCGTGCTGCAGGCGTCCTCGACGAATGAGTACGCGTTGACGCCGGGTGACGCCACCCCCGTGGCGCCCCTCGTCACGATCAAGGGCGACGTCTCGACCAATCCCCATCCCTCCAAGATCATGCTGGTCGACGTGTACCTGAGCTCGCTCAGCGTCTGGCAGTGGATCACCGCGCACTTCCAGTCGCACGTGCAGATCGTCCCCGCTGACGAGCTCGTCGAGCCCGGGCGTGTCGACGAGCGAGCTGAGCGATCAAGGGTTCTTGGAGATGAGCGACGCGAAGCAGGGGGCCGAGGTCGCTGCATTTCGTGCGCTCGGTTGGCACGTGCCCGCGACGCGCACGGGCGCGGTGGTGACCGGGGTCATCGATCCCTCACCCGCCTCGAGGGCGAGGATCGAAGTGGGCGACGAGATCGTCGGCGTCAACGGCACGACCATCCACTCGGGCTGTCAGCTCGTCTCCTACGTACATGGCCTCGCGCCCGGCACGGCGCTGACGCTGCAGCTGAGCAAAGTGAAGATCTCTTCTATCGGCAGCCTGTCGTACCACGCACGCTCGAGCGTGCACGTGACGACCTCTGCGGTCCCGAGCGACGACGTGACCTCGGCCTGCCCGGGTCTGTCGGGACCGGACAAGTCGTTTCTCGGCATCGGGCTCGAAGACGGATATCGCTACACGCTGCCCGCCACCGTCAACATCAACACAGCCAACATCGGTGGTCCGTCGGCCGGGCTCGCCATGACGCTCACCTTGATCAACAAGCTGAGCCACGGGTCGCTCACCGGGGGTCACATCGTGGCGGCAACCGGCACCATGGCGCCCAACGGACAGGTGGGCGCCGTCGGGGGCGTCGAGGAGAAGGCGGTCGCCGCCCACAACGCTCACGCGCAGTACTTCATCGTGCCTGACGGCGACGGAGACGTCGACGCCGCGAGGGCGGCGAAGGAGCCTGGCCTCACGATTTTGCCGGTTACCTCCTTGGAGCAGGCATTGAAGGACCTCCGCAAGCTCGGTGGCGCCAAACCGGTGCCCATTACAACCCCCTAAGTCGAGAATCGCGCCCAGGACACCGTAGGCTGGAAGGAATGGACGACCGCCTCTTTATATCTGCGACGCGCAAGCCGTCGAGTGAGATCACGCGGGTAAATTTCACGACGCTGCGAAAGGGGGGCCTGGATCCCAATGAAGTTCGACTTCATCTAGAGGCCGCCGCGCGCGAAATGGGCCATCTGGAGAATCGCATTCGCGAACTCCAAGAGCAGCTCAACGAAGCCCAGCGCCGCGCCGCGAACCCCACCTTTGACGAAGCGACCTTGGCGACTGCGCTCGGCCAGCAGAGTGCTACCATTCTGCGTTCCGCGCACGAGGAGGCCGGGCGCGTTACGGCCGAAGCCCAAGAGCGCAGCGCGCAAGTGCTCGCCGAGACCCAGCAGCGAAGCGCCACCCAGCTGATCGAAGCCCAAGAGCGCGCGACCGCGCTGATCACCGAAGCGGAGAACACGACCGCACAGATCGAGCACGACTCGCGTCTCGCCGCGGAGCGGCTCATCGATTCGGCCAAGGTGAACGGCGAAGCGCTCATCGAGCGCGCTCGCGAGCAAGGGCGCGCCATCGTCGAGCAGTCCAACGAGGCTCGCCGAACGGTCTTGAACGACCTCGCCATCAAGCGCAAGGCGCTCCATCTCCAGATCGAGCAGCTTCGCGCCGCGCGCGACACGCTCGGACAGTTCGTCTCCACGTTGCGCCAGCAGGTGGACGACGTGCTCGCGGGCATCAACAGCTCCGACGAGCTCGCCCGCGCGGCCGCCCTGGAGGCGCTGCGCGCGCACCCACCGACCCCCGAACCGACCGAAGAAGAGCTGCTCGCCGGGACACCTTTACGCGAGGTGCCAAGCGTCAGTGACGTGCCGCCGCCCGCCCCGGCGCCGGTTAGCGCGCCGAAGGGCGACAAGGAGCCGACTACCAAAACCGAGCCCCGGCTCGACAAGATCGCGGCGAAAATCCAGGACGCAGAAGGCGAAACGCTCCTCGAGGACGATCCGTCGGGCACGGACGTCGTCAATGAGATCTTCGCGCGATTACGCAAGGCCACGCTCGAAGAGCGCGGCGCCACGGCGCTCGGTCCGAAGAAGACGCCCGCCCACAAACCGGAGACGCCCGTCGGCGTGCTCTTCCGTCATCGCGACGACGCGCTAGAAGAGTCGCTCACCGCGCTCACCCGACGCGTCAAGCGCGTCCTCCAAGACGACCAGAACATCATGCTGGAGCGACTTCGCAACGTGAAGGCGATGATCACCGACGAGCTCGAAGATGAGCTCGCCCAACGCGCGCGCTACGCCGAAGCGGCCAACGAATCGCTGGACCAGGCCGCGAAGGCGGGGGTGCAGTTCGCCCGTGCGGAGGGTGGCGTTGCCATCTCTGACGTCGATGCATCCCTCGTCGATGACTGCGCGGCGGATCTCGCGGTCACGATCGTGCTGGCGCTGCGCAAGCGCATCTTGTCCGATTCGAGTGGGGACGGCACCGAGCGCGTGAACGCGGCGTATCGCGAATGGCGCGGCGCGCGCGTCGAGCGGCTGTGCACGGACGCCGCCCGGCGTGCCTTCCATCTCGGTGTGGTCACGGCCTCCAAGGGTCGTTCCGTTCGGTTCTTCGCGGTGCCCAACGACGCACCGTGCGACATGTGCGCCTACGACTCGGAAGCGGGCGAACGCCTCGCGGGGGAGAACTTCCCGAGCGGCTCGGCCTATCCGCCACTGCACGCGGGCTGTGCGTGCACTGTTATCCCCGTCTAGAACTGACCTAGGCTCGATCTGTGCGCAGTCCCACTGAAGTTCCCCCTCGCCCGCGTCGAGTGGGACGGCTCTCCAGGAGATTCTGGATAGCCATCATCATCGTCGTGCTGCTGGTGGTGTTTCTCTCGCTGAGAAACCTGGCGGTGCTCTGGACCGATGAGATGTGGTTCTCCTCGGTGGGGCTCTCGTCGATCTTTTCGACGCTATTTTTCATCAAAGTGGGGCTCTGTCTCACGTTTGGGGCCATCTTCTTCTTCATTATGTGGGGAAACCTCCTCCTCACCGACCGTTTTGGGGCGCGGGACCTCTCCTTTGACCCCGAAGACGAGGTCGTGCGGCGCTACCAGAACATCGTTCGCCCCTACGCGAAACGTATCTACGCGGTCATCGCCCTGTTCATGGGCCTCATCGCCGGGCTCAATGCAACGGGACAGTGGCAGAACTACATCTTGTTCACGCACTACGAGTCGTTCCACAAGGTCGATCCGCTTTTCCGTAAAGACCTCGGGTTCTATATCTTCACCCTTCCCTTCGTTTCCTTCGTCATCACCTGGTTCCTCGTCGTCTTGATCATCGCGATCATCGTGACGACGGGGTTCCACTTCTTAAACGGCGGCATTCGAACGACGAAGGTGACCCCGCGGGTCTCACCTCGAGTGAAGGCCCACCTGTCGGTCATCGGGGCCGCTATCGCGCTCATGAAGGCGGCCGGGTATCTCGTCGCGAAATGGGAACTCGTGAACTCGACCAACGGCATCGTCCAGGGCGGCACCTACACCGACCTTCATGCGCGCATGCCCGCCCTCACGATCCTCTTCTGGCTCTCACTGGCCTCGGCCGCGATACTCCTCTACAACGTGCGCTCGCGGGGCTGGTCGCTTCCCGTGGTCGCCGTGGGACTGTGGGCCTTCGTCGCTCTCGTGATCGGCGTCCTCTATCCGACCTTCCTCCAGGCGCTAAAGGTGAGCCCGAACCAAGAGTCGCTGGAGGCGCCTTACATACAACGAAACATCGACGCCACCCGAGCGGCCTTTGGCATCGACAAGGTGGCCAACTATTCCTTTGGCGGCGCCACGACCGTCAGCGCCTCACAGGTGAAAACTGACCTACCAACCCTCAACAACATTCGGCTCTGGGATCCCTCGAGCAACATTGCCCTCGAGACCGTGACGAGGCGTCAGTCCATCCGCTCTTACTATGACTTCCAGAGTGTGTCGGTGGATCGCTACTACATCAACGGCAAGCTCACTCCGGTGCTCATTGGCGCGCGCCAGCTCAACAGCGCGAACCTCCCGTCGAACAGCTGGGTGAATGAGCACCTGCAATACACCCACGGCATCGGGGTCGCGGTTGTCGCCGCCAACCAGGTCGACGGTACGACCGGCAACCCGGTCTTTGACGTCTCGAACGTCCCGCCGGTGTCGACCAACGGCATGCCGACCCTCACCCAGCCCGATATCTACTTCGGACTCGGGCTCTCGGGCTGGGTCGTCGCCAACACGAAGCAGCCCGAACTCAACTATCAGGTGAACACCGGCGCCAACGCTGGTACCCCGGTCGAATCGCACTACCAGGGCACTGGTGGCGTCGCGGTCGGGGGTATCTTCTCGCGCATGGCGCTGGCGCTGCGGCTTGGCGACTTCAACTTCTTGATCTCGAACCAGATCACTTCAAAGAGCCGAGTGATGTTCGAACGCAACGTGCTCCAGGCCGCCCAAAAGGCCGCCCCCTTCCTCTCCTTTGACTCCCAGCCGTACGCCGTCATCGCCAACGGCGAAGTCGACTACGTCTTGGATGGCTACACGACGACGACCCAGTATCCCTACAGCGAGAACGCCAGCAACCTCAACATCACCATGGGCGGACTGCCCAGCAGCTTCAACTACGCGCGCAACTCGGTCAAGGTCGTAGTGAACGCCTACTCGGGAGCGATGAAGTTCTACGTCATGGACCCGAATGACCCGCTCATCGAGGCCTATCGTTCGGCGTTCCCGTCGATGTTCCTGCCCATGAGCGCCATGCCCGAGACCATTCGCACTCACCTGCGCTACCCCCAGAACCTCTTCTCGGTGCAGGCTGCCACCTACGGTCGCTACCACATCACCAAGGCGAGCGCCTTCTACTCGGCCTCTGACCGCTGGGAAGTCTCGCCCACGACGGGAGCGGGCAAACCCTCAAGCACGCTCGCAAAGACCGAAAAGTTCAATGGACAGGGTGAGGTGACCTCCTCGTCGAACACGCCGATGAGCCCCGTCTACACCGTGGGCTCGCTTCCGAACACCAACGAGCAGCAGCTCCTCGAGTCGATCGACTTCGTACCCTCGGGCAACTCGTCGACCGTGCAGAACCTGACCGCGTTCATGATCGCGACGAGCAATCCCGACGATTACGGGCAGCTGAACGTCTACGACACACCACCCGGGCAGACCGTGACCGGACCGCTGCAGGCCGACTCGGAGATCAACCAGGACTCGAACGTCTCATCGACGATCACGTTGCTCGACCAGCACGGATCTGAAGTACTGCTGGGCAACAACCTGACGGTGCCGCTCGACTCGTCGGTCCTCTACATCCGACCGCTCTACGTCACGAGCACCACGAACCCCATGCCGCAGCTGCGCTACGTCATCGCCGTCTTCAACCAGGAGGTTGGCATCGAGCCGACACTGGACGGGGCGCTCTCTGATGTGCTGAACACGAACGTCAGCGGCAGCTCGCCGTCGAATTCGGGTGGCAGCACCACGGCGCCCGCCACCAGCTCCACGGTCGCTGAGTATCTTGCCCAGGCGTCCGCCGACTACGCCGCGGCGCAGAAGGCCCTCGCGAGCGGCAAGCTCGGAACGTATCAGCAAGACGTCAACAAGATGAACGAACAGCTGAAGCTCGCCCAGACCGCACTGTCGAGCACGACGGCCACCGGCTCGACCACCTCGAAGAACAAGAAGACGTCGTCAACAACGACGACGACAACAACGACGACGACAACGCCAAGCGGCTGAGCTAGAAGGCCCCGTCGCCCCGCGGGTCCAGGTGTCGAAACGGGTTGAGCAGTCCCATGGGATCGAAGACCGTCTTGATGCGGCGCTGCAGCTCGACCAGCGCGGGGTCGGTCAGCGCGAGGTACGCCGCGCTCTTGTCGAGACCGAGACCGTGTTCTCCAGAGATGGCGCCCCCGAGTCCGACGCCGACGCGAAACAGCTCCAGCAAGAACTCGTCGCGCACTGCGTCGTCGGGCTGGAAGACCGAGAGGTGGACGTTGCCGTCGCCCACGTGTCCGCATCCTGCGACGTAGGCGCCGTAGCGCTTGGCGAGCGCGGCGACCTCGTCCAAGAACTTGGGCACGCAGGAGCGCGGGACCACCACGTCGATGATGTCGTTGGCACCTGCGGCCTTCGACAACCAAAAGACCTTTTCTCGAGCCGTGATCAACTGGCTCGCGGATGCCCCCTCGAGCACGTAGACCTCGAGCGCGCCCGCGTCACCCAGGAGCGACGCGGCCGCCTCGAGGTCGCTCGCGAGCTGTTCCGGCGTTCTGGTCTCGAGCACGACCACCAGGTAGGCGGAGGTGCGCTCGGCGACGTCAGGATCGACGCCCAGTCGCAGATCGGTGGCGCGACCCAGTGCCGCCAAGGTGACCGGTTCCAAGTATTCGAGGAGCGACGGCGCGAGGCCCGAGGAGATGAGGGCCGGCACGATGGTGGCGATGGTCGCGAGATCGCTAAAGGGAACGAGCAACGTGGCGCTGTGGGCGAGTACCGGCGAGAGCCTGAGCGTAACCTCCGTGACCAGTGCGAGCGTTCCCTCGCTGCCCACGATGAGCTGAGTGAGATCGTACCCCGAGGAGCTCTTCACGACCGGACCGCCGGTCTTCACGATGGTGCCGTCCATCAACACGAGCTGGAGACCCAGCACGTGGTGCCGCGTGACGCCGTGGCGAACGGCGCGCATCCCACCCGCGTTGGTGTTGACGTTGCCGCCGAGCGATCCCGAGAGCTCCCCGGGATAGACGGGGTAGTGGAGCCCCGTGTTCGCGAGCGCCTCGTTCAACTCTCGAAGCGTCGTGCCCGCCTGGACCACGGCGACGTGGTCGAGCTCGTCGACGTGCAGGACCGCTCGCATGTCATCGAAACAGATGACGAGTCCTCCGTCGACCGGCACGGCCGCGCCCGACAGACCGGTGCCGGAGCCTCGTGGCGTGACCGGAATACCGTGGTCGCTCGCGAAGCGAGCGAGCGCCGACACCTCGCTGGTGGAGCGGGGTCGAACCACGGCAAAGGGTTCGCGTGGCCGGAGGTGGAGTGACTCATCATGCAGATCGCTCGGGTCGTGCGATCCAGCGAACGTCACCTCGCCGTCGACAATCTCCTGGAGCTGGGCGCGCAGGGCAGCGTTGTCCACCTCCGAGACCATACTGTCCGGTGCCGACCGGCAAGTTCGCACGACGCACCGTGCGTGTGACGCCAAAAGCTCGCGGCACCCTCCGGTGAGAGGGTGCCGCGGGCTTCGAGCGGAGGTGTTACTGGCGAACGGTGTAGACGACTGAGGTCCGCTTGCCGTTCTTGAACTGGATGATGAACCGGAAGGTGCCGCGCTTCGCGGTCTTTGCGACGCGCAAGCGCGCAATGATTCGGGTGCTCGTGGTGCGCACGACCGAGGCCACGTCACCCGCGTGTCCGATGATCCTCGGACCCGCGGTGAAGTTCTTGCCCGTGATCGTTACGGCCGTCGTGTGTCCGACGATGCCCCAACCGATGACGCGAGTCGCCTTCGGTGCCGCCGCGGGCGGAGGAGGTGTCGCGGTGGAGCCGGTCACCGTCAAGGTGTAGGTGAACGTTCCGGCGTCGCCGTTCGGGTCGGCCGTCGTGCCCGAGGCGGTGTACGTACCCGCCGTCAATGCGCCCTTCGTGGTCACTGCACCGGTGCTCGAGACGAGGACGCTCGCGCTGCCGGCGGTCTGGGTGTAGGTCACCGTGCCGTTGTTGCCACTCGTGGCTGAGCTGTGCCGTGAAGCCAGACGAGGCGGCCGCGGTCACCGTCCCCGCCACGGGCAGGTTTTGGCTCAGGTCCTTTGCCACTGCGGCGAAGGTGAACGAGGCGTCAATGAATGAGGCCGACGTTCCACACACCGAAGCGGAGTTGGGGCTCGGGTACGGCGTGGCGTTGACCTCACAGAGGTACACCGTGTACGAGGTGCCCGCGGTGACGGCCGGTGGCACGGTCATCGTGCCACCGAGGACGGGGGGCTCAAGCGTGCTGCCGGTGTAGCAGTCGTTGGAGATCGTCACACCAGTGGCGGCGTCCGGCGTACAGCGGGGTTGACGAGCCCGGCACGTACCAGGCCTCTTCGAGCAGTGAGCTGGGCACGTCGCCGTAACCGCCGCCCGAGCCGCACGTGGACGGCGCTACGGCTGCCGCGGCGCCGGCGTCGAGGGCTTGGACGGCTTGGATCGCGTCGCCCCACCAGTAGCCGGTGGCGCCCGGGGCGTCAGTGACGTCGATGAGACTGTTGGCTGAACCACTGGTCGGTTGCGCCGCAATGGTCGGCGAGGCGGGTGCCGTGGTCTGGCTCGCGTACTGAAGGAGGTACTCGCCGCCGGCAATCTCTGCTTCAGACGAGTTGGCGACCGCGACCGCGCAGCCGAAGATGCCCGCGTTGATCTGGTCCTGGGTGGGCGGGCACTTGGCGTTCGCGTCGCTCGCCGTGAAGGTGGCGGGCACGGCGAAGGTGGCCACGGTGCACGAACCAGCCGTCCCGGCGGGACAGCCGGTGTCCGTGGCACTCGCGGTGAAGGTACCAAGCGACGAGGTGTCGGCTTCCGTGGTCGGTACCACGTTCGAGGCCGAGAGGCCGGCGAGCAACGAGGCTTCGGCGGCGATGGCGGCACCGGACGAGGCGTTGCAGTCGAGCTTGATCTGCGTGGTGCCGGGCACGACGCCGGCGATCAACGTTGTGCCGGTGACGACCTGTCCGCCCCCCGTTACCGAGACGTTGCAAGGCAGCGTGGGCGCTGCGGCGCTCGGACGCAGCGTGACGGCGGATGCGCCGCCCGCACTGAGCAGTCCGACACCCGCCACGATCGCGAGCGATGCGACGACTGACGTCCACCGCTCCATCGTGTGACGCGTGCTCCTTCGACCTTTTGGAATCTTCATGAACCCTCCCTGGGGGACTATTGGAGTGTGTGTTGTGCGTGGCGCGCATGTGCGTCGCCGTTGTCACTAGGACTATACGTTCATCGTCGCGGCAGAAAAGGTCGTAGGTGCATTAATGAATGATCTGAGTCGCGTTGCAACGACCGACAGTTCACACGCGCGCGCCGGTGAGTGATGTGTTCACTTTTGTCAATGCCATTGAAACAACGAAGAATCGTTTACCTGGTAATGGCATTACACACTGAGCGGAACGTTCTCGTCTCGAAAGTTTTCACATTCAATTATCAGTTTGGCGACACGAGGGCGCGCGAAGTGATGCTTATTCGGATGCGTGGTCGCTCGGCCAGGCGACGACCGGCCCGAGCACTTCGATGCAGACCTCATCATCGACGTGAGGAAGCTGTATCGGATTCGGCGTGCGCGCACTGAGCAGGAGCGGCTCACTCCCCGTGGCGCGAAGGCGTACGACGGCATCGTGGCCGTAGAACTCAGTCTCGAGCACGCGCGCGTGGGCGCGGCCGCGGCCGCCGTGCGCGTCACTGGAGAGCGCGATCTGCTCGGGACGAACGAGAACCAGGAGATGCGTACCGTCGGGGACCCCGCCGTTAAGAAAGGACGAGTCTTCCAGCTCGAGTGTGCCAATCGGCGTCTCGACCGCGCCCGCCTTCGCCACCCCGCTGACGAAGTTGCTGTTGCCGAACTCGCGGGCGAGCTCGGGCGTCGCGGGCTTCGCGTACAGGTGCGAGGGAGTCGCGCACTGGCTGATACGCCCAGCTCTGATGATGGCCACTTGATCGGCGAGCGAGAGTGCCTCATCCTGATCATGCGTGACGAGGATGGCGGTCGTACCCGAGTCCTTCAGCACTCGCAGAACGTCGCGTCGCACCGTGGCGCGAAGGCTCGCGTCGAGTGACGAGAACGGCTCGTCGAGCAGGACGAGCGACGGCTCGATGGCGAGGCCGCGGGCGAGCGCGACGCGCTGCTGCTGTCCTCCGGAGAGCTCGTGCGGGTAGCGCTGGGCGAAGCCGGCGAGGCCCACCATCTCAAGCAGTTGCGCGACGCGCTTGCCATTGCGGTCCTTGCGCGCGAGGCCGAAGCCGACGTTCGACTCGACCGAGAGATGCGGAAAGAGGCTGCCGTCTTGGGGCACGTAGCCAATCCGACGTTGAGCCGACTCGACAAAGTTCCACTCGTCGTCTACGACGATCGCCGTGCAGTCGCACCGAACCTTTGTCTGCTCGGTCGAAGCCAGCGATCACGCGCAGGAGCGTGGTCTTGCCGCTGCCCGATGGTCCGAGAATGGACATGAACGAACCGGCCTCAACCGTGAGGTCGAGGTCTTCGAGCACCGATTGCGTTTTGAACGCCTTGTGCAGACCAGTAATCTCGAGTTCGCTCATGTCATCAGGCTAGGGACATTCCCCGATCTTCGGTGAGCCGGGAGGCGATCGAAAAAGCGGCCGAGGAGGTACGCGGGGACTGCGGCGATCACGATGATCACGAGTGCGAAGGGCGCCGCCTGGCCGAAGGACAGGTTGGTCTGATACGCCCAGAACTGCGTCGCGAGCGTTTGGACGCCGGTCGGGATCAAGATCAGCGTCGCCGTCAACTCGGTGACGGCGGAGAGAAACACCAGGCAGAATGCGGCGCCGAGCCCGGGCGCGACCAGCGGCAACGTCACGCGCAGCAGAACCCGCCTGCGGGGAACTCCGAGCGACGTGGCCACCTCTTCGAGTCCGATCGAGGCCTGAGCGACCGACGCGCGAACGCCGACGAGGGCCAGCGGGAAGAACATGATGGCGTAAGCGAAGATCAGCATGGGCGCGGTTTGATAGCCGAAGCCGTTCGCGTGCTGCTCAGAGAAGTACGACAGCGCGAGGGCGACGACGAGGCCGGGCATTGCGAGAACGAGGAACGTGGTCTTCGACAGCAGTCGATGGAAACGACTCGGATCGCGCACGACCAGCAGCGCTACGGGCAGCGCCATCAACGTCGAGAGCAGCCCCGCTGATGCGCTGTAGAGCGCGGTGTGCAGCGCGGCGCTGGTAAGTGACACACCGGCAATGGCGTCGGCGCCGCCCTCGAACATCCAATAGATTGCCGACGCCACGGGTATGCCGAGGGCGCCACCGACGAGCACGGCGAAGCCGATAAGTACGGGCATCCTTGCCTTGCCGAGGGGACGACGCAACTGAGGTCGTGACGATCCCATGCCGACGCGCGCGCTAAAGCGTCCGCCGTTCACCGAACTCTCTCCGATCAGCACCATGAGCGAAAGCACGACGAGCACGAGCGAGAGCGCGCAGGCCGAGGCCGTGTCGAAGCCCACGGAGAACTCGCTGAAGATCTCGGTGGTGAAGGTCTGGTAGCCGAGGATCTCGAACGCGCCGTATTCGGCGAGGATGACGAGCGCCACGAGGAGACAGCCGCCCAGAATGGCGCGGCGCGCCTGTCCGATCGTGATGCGAAAGAACGTGGATAATCGACTCGCGCCCAGGCTCCGCGCAATCTCCTCCTGTGAGGTGTCGGCGCCACGCAGGCTCGCCGCGACCGGGAGATAGACGAGCGGATAGACGGCGAGGGTCATCACGAGAACGGCGCCGCGGTAGCCCGACACCCAAGGAAAGAGCGACGACCACCCGAAGCTCACGACGAAGTCAGGAATCGCGAACGGGACGACGACGAGCACACCCCAGATGTGTCGACCGGGCAAGTCGGTGCGCTCGACGCAGTACGCGCATAGCGTGCCGATGACCGCGCACAGCGCCGTGACGACCAGGGTGAGGCGCACGGTGTTCCACAGCAGGGACGCCGTATACGAGCGCCACATGAGATGCCAGACGTTAGAGGCGCCCGCGTCGGATGATTCGAGGAGAAGGAATATGAGGGGCAGCGCGAGTGCGAGGACGACGACGGCGCTCAGCGCGTTGAGCGCCTTTGGACGTGGTCGTTTGCGGGGCTTGAGATCGCGGTCGACGGGCAGGTGCTCCATGACCCCCGTGGTCATAGCAGCTGTGCCTCTCGTAATAGTGAAATGGCGGCTGAACCTGTGCCCAGTTCGGCAATGTTGATCGGGTAGGGCTGAAGGTCTTGGAAGGGCGTCTCGGGCTGGGCCGTCACCACGCCCGACGCAATGGGATATTCGAAGCTGGCCGAGTGCGCGATGACCTCCTGGCCTTGCTTGGACACAATGAACGCGACAAACTTCTGGGCGGCCGCTTGATGTTTCGAGGACTTAAGGACGGCCGCCCCCGAGACGTCGATGACGTAGCCGGGATCGTGCGGCGCAAGCGCCGTGATCTTCGAATGCATGTTCGACGCGCCAATCTGCGCGCGCAGGCGGTACCAGTAGTACTGATTGATCAGACCGAACGCGACGATGCCGCGGTTGACGTCGTAGGTGATCGTCTCGTTGTCGGGATAGACGTGACTTTCGGCGTTGGCCTTGATGCCGTTCAGCCACGTCAACGCTCGCGCTTTGCCGTAGGCGCGCACCACCGAGGTGACGATCGGCTGGAAGTCGGTCTCGCCAGCGGCGAAGGCGAGCTTGCCCTTGTATTCGGGGTTGGCGAGCTGCAACACGTGCTCGGGCAGTTGGGACTTCTTGATGAGGTTCGGGTTGTAGATGAGGACGCTCACGCGCGCTGACACGCCGACCCAGTCGCCATCGGGCGAGTTGTACTTGGCGGGAGTCTTAGCGAGCGTCGATGCATCGATCTTTGCGAGGAGCCCGCGCTGTTGGAGGTACTCGAGCGCGGGGGAGTTCTCGGTGTAGAAAACGTCGGCGGGCGTGCGCGAACCCTCTTGCACGATCTCTGCGTCGAAGGTGTCCTCGTCGTCGCTGCGCACCGCCACGGCGATGGAAGGATTGGCCTTTTCGAAGGCGGAGACGAGCGCATCGGTGGTCTGCACGTGCTGGCCGTTGTAGAGCGTGATGGTGACCTTTGCGGCTGAGCCCGATGAGTTTCCGCAGGCGGCGAGCACCAATGAGGCGATCGCAACCGCCCCCGCAAGTCTCCAGACTCTATGGGATAGCGTCACGTCGTCACGATCCGTTCACGAAATTGGGCGATGGCCACCATTGGTTTACTTAGGTTAGGCTAACCTAAGTCTAAGTGCGCAGACCGTTCGCGTTTCACGGCGTCGCAGTACTGCTTCGTGCGAAAAGAGTTCCGCCCCCAGGGAGTGCGACAACCCGATAGTGGTTCGATCTCGGCCGGGCGACCCAGAGCCTCGACCGAGAAGTACGTTCGGCGGACACGGCTTTGCACAATTCGGAAAATGCTGTGTGCGCGATTGGAGCAGCCTGGGAATCGAGGGGCGATCTTCTGCGAAATCCAGCGAAAAACGAGTCGCTGCTTGCTGTTTCGGCGTCTTTGTGCGTCGCCTGAGAGATGGCTTGCTGCTATCTCACCGTGCGGAACTCGGGTCCATGCTGAGCACATGACACACAACTACCGCATTCAGCATGATTACGCTGGCGCACTGCGATGGATGAAAGTCGCAGCGGGCCTTACCCTGGCGCTCGGGGCCGTTGGCCTCTCTGCACTTCCGGCATCGGCCGTGGGCACCACGCCGAACTCGATCAGCGTGAGCGCTGCACCGAGCGCGGGCAGCACTCACGGCACATACACGCCGAGCGCCTCTGCAACGTCGGGCGACAAGGTGGCGATCACGCTCGATAAAAGCTCGTCAGGGTGTTCCCTGAGCGACGGGAAGGTTACCTTCACCGGAGCCGGCAGTTGCGTCGTCGACTTCAATGACGCCGGCAACAGTACTTACGCGGCAGCCTCGCAGGTCACCCAGACCATCAAGGTCTATTCCGACAACACGATTTCCACGAGCGCCTTTCCTTCGGCGGGCAGCGCCGGTGGTTCGTACGCGCCAGGGACGACTGCGACGTCGGGCGACAAAGTCGTCATGACCCTGTCTAAGTCCTCGACCGGATGCGTTCTGAGCTACCGGTGGATCGATCTCAAAGGCGCTGGCACGTGCGTCGTTGACTTCAACGACCCCGGCAACGGCGCTTTCGCCGCGGCGGGTCAAGTTCAAAGGTCCATCAAGGTCTACTCGTCAAACACGATCGACGCGAGCACTCCGCCCGCGGCGGCGACGATCAATCAAACGTATACGCCGTCGGCCGCGGCCACCTCGGGCGACAAGGTGGCGATCTCGCTCAATAGTTCTTCGACGGGATGCTCCTTGAGCGAGGGCAAAGTCACGTTCAATGGCAACGGAGTCTGCGTCGTGGAGTTCAACGATCCGGGCAACGGTGCGTTCGCCGCCGCTGCTGAGATAGAGCAAGACATCACGGTGGGTTCCGGTAATCCAAAGGCACAAGGCGCGATCACGATCACGACGACCTCGACGACGTTCGGACGCGCGCTCACGCTCGCGTCAACGGGAGGATCGGGTAACGGTGCCGTGTCCTACTCGGTCACGTCCGCAGGCACTGCCGGATGTGTCATTAACGGCGATGTGTTGACGAGTGCCCGCGCGGGCACGTGCGTGGTTACTGCAAACAAAACCGCAGACGGGACGTACGCGGCGGCGTCGTCGTTAGCGACGACGGTCACTGTCGCGCCCCGGCCCCCTCGAGCTTCGCGCCTCAGCAGGGTGCTCTGGTCCGGACGGATCATGACTGCACGAATCATTGGTTCGGGGTTCTACGGACGCCCGCTCGTGGTGAGCAATCTGGTCGGCACGAGTGCCGTCGTCACCCACGACAACGGTCGAGTGCTGACCATTCGAGTTGCAGTGGCTCGCGGTGCTCGATCTGGCGAGTATCGGTTCACGGTGGTCTTCGCTCACGGCCAGCGCACGTCGCTTCGCTACCGCCTGCGTTAGAAGCTCTGTCCAGAAGCGACGTGTGAGCCGAGGTTGAGCGCCACAGAAATCTCCACTAGTGTGTGACAGTCATCGCGGGGTGGAGCAGTCTGGTAGCTCGTCGGGCTCATAACCCGAAGGTCGCAAGTTCAAATCTTGCCCCCGCCACCACATCGCTCTAACTGGGCGCGGACCAGTTCCCGCCCGGTTGGAGTCTCCTTTTTCGGCTCATCGGATTCTGACGGGGTGCGCCTCATCGGACCACGATCGAGCCGAGCACGCGCCAGTTCGGTTTGCCGGCATAAAGCAGGGCTCTGATGCGGTAGTTCTGGAAGTTTCGAAAGCCGAAACCGATGCGCTTGATGCGATGAGGTTGTTGATCGACTCGGTCGGTCCGTTGGAGACGCGGGCGAGATGGAAGTTGCAGATCTTCTCGAACCAGTGCTTGATGGTGCGCCCGAGCTTTTGGATCTCCGGTGGCATCGCCGGTTTGAGGCAGTGACCTTTTAGTTCCTCCAGCATGGCGCGGGCTTCAGTCGCATCGAAGGTTCGGTAGAAGTCGCGCAGGCGCTCCTTCACCCGGTAGGCGATCGCCACCTCGGCCTCGGGATCACCGAGCTGCAGCAACGACGCGAGACGTGCAGTCGCCTTCTCATCGAGCTTCTCTTCGCCGGTCAGCAGCGCTCGGCGCACCCGATAGAGCGGGTCGTCTCTGCGACCGCGGTGTCCGGTCTGTTCGGTTTGGACTCGACGGCGCACCGCATCGAGCGCGCGGTTGGCGAGGTGGGATCGGACCGGGGCGCGGTGCTCGTCTCTCGACTAGTCCGTCTCCCCAGCCCGTCCCCCGAACCGGACGTGCGACTTCCACCGCATCCGGCTCTCCACGGGCCCATGCCATGGACTACGTCGTCGCTCCTGTCCGTCACCCACGGCGACGGGATCGCCGCACCGCGGTAGCGGTAACGGGTCACCGGCACTGTTTGGCAGTCGAAAAGTGCCAGGCCGTCGTGCTCGGGCCACCGGCGTTGGCCAGGTAGTGCCGTCGCAACCACTTCCAGTTGGCACGACGATGTTTGCGGCGCAACCAACGCACTATCCGCAGCCAGGTGAACTGGTGCAGATAGGCGAAGGTGTCCGTTGACACACCGTGGCGGAAGTAGTTCGTCCAACCTCGCAGCACGCCGTTGATCTGGCGTAAGAGGTCAGAGAGTGGGTTGTTCGTTCCCTGTTTGGTGATTGCCTTCACCTTGGCCATGACCGAGGAGAGAGACTTCCTCGACGGCCAGGTGTAGACGAACGCCTTGTTCGATCCTCTCTTCACTTGTCGCTGGATGCGAAAGCCGAGAAAGTCGAACCCCTCATCGATATGGCACACACTCGTCTTCTCGTGGTTGAGCGAAAGGCCCACCGTGGCGAGCACTGCTTCGACCTCGGGGCGCAGACTCTTCGCGTGCGCCCGGTGCCGTGCACCAAAACCACGAAGTCGTCCGCGTAACGCACCAGGCGATACGTGGCTTCTCCGTGGCGTCGGCGCGTTGCTCGCTGAGATGCGAGTGGCCATGTCACGCTCCCAGGCCTCGGCGAAGTGTTCGTCGAGGACCGAGAGGGCGATGTTGGCCAGCAGCGGCGAGAGGATGCCGCCCTGGGGAGTGCCGGTCTTGGTGTCCCTGGTCACGCCGTCCTCGGAGAGGACGCCGGCGTGCAGGAACGCCTTCACCAGTCCCACGACACGCTTGTCCCCGATCCGATGTCGCACCCGGTCCATCAGGGCCGTGTGGTCGATCTCGTCGAAGCACGCCGTGATGTCACCTTCGAGCACCCAGGTATAGCCCTGGGTGGCGAACATGTGAATCTCGGCGATGGCGTCGTGGGCCCGGCGACGAGGGCGGAAGCCGTAACTGCACGGCTTGAAGTCCGCCTCGAAGATCGGTTCGAGGACCAGTTTCAGGCTGGCTTGCACGATGCTGTCCCATGGCGGTGGGGATGCCGAGGCGGCGGAGCTTTCCCGACGCCTTGGGGATCATCCGTTCCCGCACGGGCAGCGGCACGAACCTTCCTGCCTTGAGATCGTCTCGCAGCAGAGGAGGACCGTGTCGCAGCCGAAGACGATGGTCGCGGGTTTCACGCCATCGACCCCGGCCGAGCGTGCCCCCCGATTTCCCCGCACCCGAGCCCACGCAACCGTCAGGAAGGCGGGATCGCAGACGAGGTTGAACAGGTCACGGAACCGACGTTGAGGGCTGTCAGTCGCCCATTGGTGCAGCTTGGTCTGGATCCCCAGTACCCGGGCCTCGGCTTCTTCGAGCGTCGGCCACGGTGCGTCGGTGTTCACCGGCGACCTCCTGGCATGCCAGTACTTCGCTGCGGACTCGCTGGGTCCCTTCGCCATGTAGACGGCTTTCCCGTCCTCGGACTACTACGGATCCTCCGCCCCACCCCGGGGCCGTCAGTCGACGGTGGACCTGCCCGTCTTTGTGCTGGCTGGCACGAAGGGGAGGGCGACCCCGAGATGGTTCCCACGTTCACCATGTCCCGGTTGACAGGATCGGCGCCCAGCTCTTCCGCTGCGGCCTCGCCACGACTACGCCGCAGGCTTTCATCGTGGCCTCGTGGTCGGCATCTCCAACCGACTTCGGAGTCGTCTCCCACGTAAAGGAACGACGCACACCGCTGCCCAGCCCATATCCACCAGGTTGGAGCTGGTTCCACCCTTGAGCGGGTTCAACCACTGGTTCACTTTCGTTGCACCTCTCTGTCTTGCTTGCCGGGCCCGGGCCGTCTGGTAGTGCCGACCCGTCCCGTCGTTGTCAGGGCTGCTTCCCGTCCTCCCGAGCACCTCCTCGGTCAGGCTGCCCTCAGCTTCACCGGACTGCTGCGACAGCCCGGTGAGGCGGGTCTCTCACCCGCCTCCGGATACACGGCGCCTCGTGGCGCACCGCGACCACGTGAAAGGGGTCGACCACCTGGGCGGCCTTTGGCATGATCACCTTGAAGACGGCGTTGTAGTAGCGGCTCATGTCGAGGCAGCCGTAGGCCAGGCGGTCCTTCAAGGTGGTGGGGTTGGTGGTCGAGGAAACGGGGCGACGTGAACGAAGTTCCTGGTCGGGAGGATGTCGATGATCCGGTGATTGTCGACGTCAGTGACCGTCGTCGCGTAGGCTCGTGTGGTGCCCCCGAGCTTGCACGAAGCTCGTCTCGTCGAGGCCGATGGCGCTGGTTTTGTTGAGCCGCTTTGGTCGGCGTCGAGAAGGGCCTCCCCGTAGGTGGTGACGGCGTTATTCACGGTGTGCCAATCGCAGCTGAGCTCGTCCGCGACTTCTTTGACGGTGCGGCCGGTGCCGACTTGGACCGTCGCCCACTTGGCGGCTCTCGTCGTGAGCAGGCAGTTCTTCGCGGCGATGCGGTGGTCGGTCAGCACCCAGCTACCCATCGAACAGCGTTCGTTCACGCAGCACATGCGGTGCTTCTTCCAGACGAGCTTCATGGGGGTGCCGTAGACCGGCAGGTCGACGTAGGTGACGATCGGACGCTCTTTCACCCGGGCCGGCTGCGGCAGCGCGGACACTGAACGTCCTCGATGAGTCGTTCGACGTGCAGTTCGACGTCGGTTGCGCGGCGCTCGTAGGCGAGGACCCGCACGCTTTTCAGCCCGACGAGGGCCTCCAAGATCTGGGTAGGGTCGTCAAGGACGAAGGTGCTTTGAGTTTTTTGGATCACACCTAAAGCCTGAAGCACCTTCGTCTTCTAAGCAATGACCCCCACGGGCGTCACCCCGCTGAAATCCGATGACCCCCTTTTTCATATCTGATGCTGAGGCCTAGCGCCCGATAGAGGGCTGCTCGCTCGATGCGGTCGGCTTCGCCCAGGAACTTGACCAGTCCTCTGGTTTCCGTGAGCACGGCCCGCAGGTCGGCTTCGGTGAGTTGAGTCGGTCGCTCGTGCAATCGTCCCCACTGTTCGATGATCGACCTGGCGGCCATGATGTCGGTCTGGATCTTGCGGGTCTGCCCAGCAGCCAAGGTGGGTCCATGCTGGCACGGACGGCGGCGAGCATGCGATTGAGTTCTACCGTGAGGCGGTGCTCCCGGTTGCGTGCTTGGGTCACGTCAGCCGGTTCCGTGTCAGCCTTCTCGTCCGCGCAGTGGGTGGCCGCCACGGTGGCGCCGAGGTGGTCGGGGTCGGTGAAGAATCTGAGCCACTTGTCGACGGCGGCAAGGATGCCTTCGCGGACCATGTACGTGGGTGGGTGCCCGGGGACCGAAGGCGTGGCGTAGTCGGGCCGGACATGGATTTTCCGTAGTGTTCACGTCGGATTGCCCCACAGAGCAGGTACTGGCCCGGTTCGGACCGCTGCCGTCGGCGACCGCTGCCGTCGGCGACCGCTGCCGTGAGTGTTGGTGACGCGCTTGTTGACCCGCTGGAAGTTCAGCTCCCGGTTGTCCGGAGCACTTCGATCTCAAATCTCTTCGTTGGGTATGGCGCTATTCGGTCGATAGTCGCGCTCGTCTCGATGATGCTTTGACCCGACACGCGAATAACCTCCAAGTAATCGAACTGAAGTCGAAGGCGGAGATGCGACAATATCTTGAAGCCATTCGGCGGCAGACGATTTGATGAGGGAGACAAAATGCCCATCGAGGAACTAATTCGCTCAGGTAGCGTTCGGACTATCGTTCGGTGGGGCGAGCCAGTAATGCACATGCCAACGCGCACAGTGTCTGACTTCGGACCGCCATTACAAACATTGATAGCCGACATGTTTGTGACGAACATCGCTGCCGATGGCGCTGGCCTCGCTGCTCCCCAAGTAGGTGTCGATCTTGCAGTATTCGTTTTCGACTGTTTTGACGCTGAGTGGGAGCGACACGTCGGTCTCGTGTGCAATCCCTCCGTGACTTTCGCCGAGCGAGCGCAACGACGCTTCGTGGACCTAGATGAAGGTTGTTTGTCGCTACCCGGTGCTTACGCTTCAACGATCCGTCCAGACTTCGCCATCTGTCGGGGCCAAGATCAGTACGGCAACGACATTGAAGTCTTCGGCACTGGCACGCTTGCTCGATGCCTTCAGCACGAGACTGATCACGTGAATGGGCTCGTGTTTGAGGATCGTATACCTCGTCAACGACGCAAAATTCTCCACTCACGACATGAGCAGAATGCCTGGCGTTATCCAGCGGACTGGCCCATTTCACGAGCGGAGTAGCGTCCGTCATCACGCACCGATGAATGGCGAACAAGAACTGAGGTGAGTGCGATGGCGCACATCAACCCGCAAGGTATTCAACTTGGCATGGGTCCAGAGGTGGGCTCCGTATCGGTTAATGGTGGTGCGATTCTGGGTGAAGGCGGCCCGGTGCGGCCACGCCTTGTCATACCGTTGAAAATCGAATTGAACCCGCAACCCGAGGGGGCCATGATCGCAGTGATTTCGCTTACGGCAGCACTCGGCGCACGACCACACGCGTCACCAGCGCAAGTGATCGCTCAACCAGTCAGCCTGCCGCTCGTCTCTGGATTCCGCGTCGCCTCACAGCGTTTCAAGAACGAGCGCACAGAGGAATTGAGATTTTCTCTGACCCAAGTAGAAGTTGAGGATATTGAAGCCTTGCGTCATGCCGCGAACGCTGACGAGTTCACTCTGCATCTTGATCTCGACCTCGTGGTAGCGGCGATCAAGCCCGGTAACAGGCAAGATTCGGAAACTACTTGGGACTCGAGATTTGGAATTTTCGCTGAGGTATTCCCGTTTTGGACCGCTCGGGTTCAGCCGCTACAGATCAACATTGAGCAGTCCACCTGGGTAAACAAGGTCTTGCCGGGTCTTGGGCACGACCAGTTACGACTCGTAGAACTCACCTTTCCGCCACCCCTGCCAGTTCACAGCAGCGCGGCTAGTCAGTTCGATCAAGCGAAGCGTGCTCTTGACCAACGGCGATACGGCGACTGCATCAAAGAGTGCCGAGGGCTTTTGAACATGTGGGAGAAGCAGTTCAAAGCGACAAGAGATCGACACCTCGCAGAAGTAGTTGCCGATGATCGCGGTTGGCCCGAAGACGATGTTCGTCGCCAATTACTCGACACACTCTGGAAGGAAGTGGGGGACATTGCGAACGCTCCCCACCATCCCGAAGGGAATGTGAACGCGGAGTTGTTCGAGAGGCGGGATGCGAGGCTAATCCTGCTATTGACATCCGCACTTTCGGAGTATGTGAGCGAAGCCCGACCCAAATAGCGGTTCGTAAATCGGTAAATGGACTGGTAAAATCTCCGCATGAAAAGCACACCTCAAAGCGTCGCTGAGTCAGAGTTGGCGCGGGTGCCAAAGGGCGAACCCGGCAGCGCCCTTGGTAGGTATCGCTCTGTCTACGCAATAACGCGCCAAAAGGGTCTCGGGAAGACACCTGAGGACGTTGAGCCGACAATCGAGTTTGCGCACCGCAACGCACTCGAAGCGGCCCGTTCGATTGATCCAGACTTTGATATCGCAGCGCCACGCGGGGAAACGAAGTAATCGCACCTACATCGGCGCTATTGCGCTTCAGATCGCCCATTCAATATCCGCGATCCACTTACCGTCGTGCGGGAAGACGAGACAACGCCAGCAGAATGCCCACGACTCCGATCGGGGCAATGCCCGCAAGCAGGGCAAAGAATGAGACGAGAAACACCAACACGCCCGCACCAATCGCAACGCCTCCCGCACGGGTGGCGTGTTGACTGTCAACGCGCATCGAAAACAGCAACACCTGCGCATCGAAAACAGCAACACGTGTTGATTAGGTAAGTCTGCCTCAGGGACGTGGCTGGCGCCACTTTCTCTCAGGACTTTCTGGTTCGGGACCGCTTCGTGGCGTCTTGAAGTCTGTAACTTTCTCCTTTCGTCTCGATAATCTTGCAGCGATGTGTCAACCGGTCGAGCGTGGCCCCTGTGAGTCGTTCCGAGCCCAAAACCTCGGTCCAGTTCTCGAAGGGCAGGTTGGTCGTGACCATAACGCTCGAGCGTTCGTAGGCAGTCGCGATCACATCAAAGAGCAGCTCGGCGCCGACCTTGGTCGCGGGAACGTAGCCCAACTCGTCAAGGACCAGCAGGTCCAGTTTCGAGAGCTGCGTCTTGAGCCGCGCGAGCACCCGTTGGTCCTTCGCTTCGATGAGCATCGTCACCAGTTCGGTGACGCGAAAGAACCGGACCTTGTAGCCCTTCGCGCAGGCTTCGGCCGCGATCGCGGTCGCGAGGTGACTCTTGCCGGTGCCGGGGTTGCCAATGAACAGCACGTTCTCTCGTTCGTCGATGAACGAGCAGCGCACGAGTTCGAGAATGAGCATCTGGTTGACCGATGGTCGCGCCAGGAAGTCGAAGGTGGCGAGCGACTTGGTGGTCGGGAACTTCGCCGCCTTCATCCGACGCTCGGCCGCCTTGCGCTCTCGCTCGAGCAACTCCAGTTCACACAGCTGCAGCAGGTAGCTGAGGTGGTCGACGTTGTCGGTCGATGCCTGGCTCGCGACCTTCTCGCACTCGGCGTTGATCGTGGGCAACCGAAGGGCCTTCAGGTGATGACGCAGCAGCACCATGGACTTCGCTTCAAGACGCTTCACGAGTTCACCGCCGTGAGGGTGCGATAGCGAGAGAGGTCCACGGCTTCGAGTGAAACACTGCGCAGGTGCGCATGTCCGTCGAGACTGAACAGCTCGACCGGCGTTTCGTTTTTCGCGCGGATGAGGAGCTCCACGACCTCGGCGTTCACGCTCAGCATCACCGCGGCCCGCTCGACGGCGATCCTGAGATCGCGCATCGAGTGTCGCTCCAAGAGTCGCAGCACCTTGATGAACTCTTTGGTGCCGGCCCGTCCCATGTCGACCTCGAGGCGCCGGCGCAACGACCAGAAGCACGCCGGCAGCTGCCAGTCCTCGAGCGGCCGCGCCGCGTCGAAGGCGCCGGGCTTTCGCTCGAGCAGTGCCAGGTAATGAACGGGTTCATAGAAGGTCTCGGCGCGGTCCCAGCTTCGCGCGTGCTTCGCCACCAGGTGTCCCTGCGCCACGATCTTGACGGTTTCGACCCCGCCGATCACGGTGACGTTGCCGTGGGCGTAGGCGGTGGGGACCGAGTAGTCGTTGCGGTCGAAGCGCACGAGCGACAACGAGTTGACCCTGGCGTAGACGACCTTGCGCGACTCGAAGGCAACCTTGGGGAAGCTGAGCATCGCCGCGCGGTCTTGCTCTAATCTTTCACGCTTCGTCTCGGTGTATCCGCGCAGCGTGCGGTCGAGCTCCTCTTCGCAGCGCCGCGCCAGGTAGGCGTTGAGGTCGCTGAAACTCGCGAAGCTCGGCACCGGCACGAGGAAGTTGCGCCGGTGGTAACCAACGAGGCCTTCCACGTGGCCCTTCTCGTTGCCCCGCGCCACCCGGCAGAACCGGTGGGTGAAGAGGAAGTGACTCTCGAGCCGCAAGAACTCGGTCGTGAGTTCTCGGTTGGGCCC
This sequence comes from uncultured Acidimicrobiaceae bacterium, assembly GCA_963848345.1. Classification (GTDB taxonomy): domain Bacteria; phylum Actinomycetota; class Acidimicrobiia; order Acidimicrobiales; family RAAP-2; genus RAAP-2. The sequence continues at coordinate 226,994 of CAWKDF010000005.1, forward strand.
TTCGAGGACCTTCTTCACCGCGACCGTGGTGTTGTCGTACGCGATCTTGGTAGCTACACCGCCGAAGAACTCGAACGCGTCGTCGTGGGCCTTCTGGAAGGTCTCGGTGCACTCGCGCGGGTAGGCCGTGACGAAGAAGGCGTCCGAGTAGGGCAGGCTCATCACCGCGAGGGCGACCTTTCTTCGAGCGCCGGCGATCTCGACGATCGCTTCGCCGAAATCGAACTGCGCTTCGCCCGGCGGCTGGGAGAGCGGCACGAACACCTCACGGCGGCGGTGGTCGTTCTCGGCGAGGTAGCGCCGCACCTGGCTCTCGGACCCCTGGTAGCCGTGTTCGTCGCGTAGGCGCTCGAAGATCCTCTTCGCGGTGTGGCGCTGCTTCTTCGGCTCGGTCTTGTCGATCTCGAGGATCTCCTCGATCACCCCGAGAAAGGGACCCAACTTGGGCCGCGGCCGCTCGCCGGGGCGCTGCTGGTAGCCGGGTGGCTCGACGTTCTCGAGCATCTTGGCGAGTGTGTGGAAGCTGATGCTGTAGTCCCGGCAGATCTGGCGCTTGGGCACCTTCTCGACCAACACTTTCCTGCGGATTTCCGTCCAAACTTGCATATTGCTGTGCACCCTTCTCCCGTTCTGGTTGTTGGCTTCCTCAAAAGCCAACTCGCCAGCTCGGGGCTGTTGGGTGTTGCTGTTTTCGATGCGCGTTTTAGGGACTCAGTGTTGCTGCTTTCGATACGCGTTTACATGTTGACCGACGCGAATTGCCATATCAATGCTTGAGGCGAGTACGCCGACGCCCAAGACGAGCACAATGATCACGAATGAAACGGGGTCTCGCTAAAAGAGGGTGAGGGCTGGAGGATTACCAAAGTATGTGCGGCCATTCATAGTGATTGACTTCATTCCGGAGTGGTTCCGCCACGTGATAGCTGAGGAGCACCATCACGGCTAGCGCGCTCCACGCGATAGCCAGACCGAGGAACATCAGGCGGCTGGCAGGCGCTCTGCTCTGAGAGGCATGTTGCTCGTCCTGCACCAAAGAATGTGTCACGCCCAATTGTCCTACGGTTGAGAGCTGAGCGGCTAGATAACGGGCGTTCCAAAGATGTCATCTAACTGTCACTCGCGACAGGTTTTCGGATGCAACGCGCGCGGTCAGGACCGTTTCGGGGCAGCGGGGTTAACACATATGTGAAAAGAGCAAAGGACTGGACGCATTACCAATTGCGACGCCGAGGCGGTAGTTTCAGGCTGAGCTTGGCAGCGCGGCAATCGAACTCGGTTATCGCCCCAATCGCTCGCCGCTCTAATCGGGCCTCTTCTCCGATGTCCGCCGCTAAGAAACGGGCGTAACTGCGGGGCCCAACGCTCTCGCGGGAGGCAAAGGAAGCGCTGATCGCATGCAGGGCGATGGCCACCTCAGGCCGGTGAAAGGCCGGACGTTGGGCGAAGGATTGGGCCGCTGCAGCTGGTCCGCCGGGCCAACTTTCAATCAGCCAGACAATGTCATAAGCATCTTTCGGTTTGTCACGCCCGTGAAGGGCGTTATTCTTCGCTACCAAGAACGCGAGTGGCCCGGTGACGCGAAGCTTCCATTTCGAGTGCTCCTTTGTCACGTGGTAGCACGAACTCACGACTGACGATTTCGACGTCGGTTGTCAGCAGGTCACCTGCATCGAGAGCAAGAGCGGAAAGACGGCTGCCAAAGTTGTGCTTGCCGGTCGGGTTGATTGCTTGGGTGGGACGGAACGCTGGCCGGCTTCACGCTCAGGGCTTGCCGGACAAAAGAACTCGATGGGTGAGTCCGATCTCACCCTTACGCTGCCAGCGAAACGAGACGTCTCCTTCTTCGAAATCCAGATTCTTTAGGACTGACTCGATCCGCTCATAGGCCTCGGTGTCGCCCTCGACAAGGGCAAGGCTGAGGCAGAGGTCAATGTCGAGCAGTTCCGACGTGCGGTTCAATGCCTGGATCTAGAACGGGGACTAACAGGCCTGGCACGAGGCCACCGATGAGCACGACGTGAGTCGCCATAAACCCAAGTGCGCGGACGAGGTCAGCGGCCTCGGCGGCCAGTATGGCGGCGAGCTCTGGGTCGTAACCGGCTACGTGTTGTCCGTCAGGCCCGGTCAAGGAATTGCTCCCTGAAGAGTTGTGATGCATCTCGACGGCGTCCCCTTGACGTTGCAAGTCAAGCCAAACTCGGATGGCAGGGGCAACGTGTACGCCGTTTATCTCGGTCGCTCCGTAGGTGCCCACCTGTCCGATGTCGCTCCAAACTTCCACGTTCATTCCACGGCCCGCGTCATCGGCCTCGAGGTGTTCGAGTCCAAGTTGGGACAATGCTTCGGTTGGATCGATGCCGCTAACACGTATGTGCGTAACAGTGATTCGTGAAAGCACCGGTACACCGAGAAGAGTGCAGGCGGCGGCTCCGGTGACGGCATAAGTTACAGCGGCTTTATCGGCACGTTGTGCGAGGCGTTGAACTAACTCGTTCTCGCTGCGTGCGTATAGGTGAGTGGCTGCTGCGACTGGGCGTCGACGGCCGCCGTCTATCGCAGCAAGCCAGTCCAGTGCGGCACGCCGGTCGTCCACTATTCGATGTTGCTTCGGGCCTTTGCCGACAGGGTGGACGAGCCGATTCTGTTCCATGGCGCGAAAGACGTTGTGTGCTTGGCCCACCGAGATGGAGGCCTGTTCTGCTAGCTGGCTGACGGTCCACTCCGATTCGTCGCTCCCGAGGATGACTTGGACAGCGCGAATCCCGGTGGGGCCGAGGCGGGGCTCGTCGTAACTGGCGCGGTCGCTTGAGGCGAGTCGGCGACCGCTGTGATCGATGTGAACGAAAGTGCCGGGCCAGGACAGGTGAATGGCGCCGCGGCCGTCGAACCATGAGAGGCCCGCGGCTTCGAGCGCGTCTCGTTCCTTGTAGGGGATTGAACGAGCAATGACCAGACCTATCGCTCGTTCCGGGATGTCTTTCGCGAGTTGGCGAGCACCGACGACCGGGTTGGAACGCACTTGCGGCCGCGGAAGTACGATCAGGGGCCGCGTGTGGTCGTCGACGGTAACTCGGGCTTTCGAACCGGTGATGACGTCAACCTCGCTGATTGCATCGAACACACGTTGGTAGCGATCGAGTTCCTTTGGCTCGAGCCGAAACGTAACTTTCACTGGATAGCACCCTTCACTACGCACTGAAATATGCTAATGAGTGAATGGTAACAGACAAAAGCAGGGTCGAGTTAGTAAAAATTCGACAATTAACGACGAGTTTCCTCTCCGGTTCTCAGCCTCAGTCACAAATTGACTTAGGAACATAATTTGGATGCGTGGACCGATGATGCGCTGGTCACATTTTGGTCACAGACTGCGCGAACTCGGGCGGACTCTCAGCTCTTGGAAGGATTGAAAACTCAATTGCGCATTACTAGCCGGACCAAGCGACACGGTACGTATTGACCCAAATCGAACTCATAACCCGAAGGTCGCAAGTTCAAATCTTGCCCCCGCCACGAAGAGAAGTGCAGGTCAGGGCCGGTGCGAGAGCACCGGCCCTTTCGCCCTCTTCGAATTCCTAAAGGCATCTCACAATCGCGAGCGCTAGGTGTGCACGCGTGTGCATGCGTGACTTGACCCCGCGAGGACCACCCCCTCTGTTGGAGGTGAGTGGCGTTACCGTTGCAGTCGCCAACCCCCACTGGAACTTAATGGATAACCCCCCGAATCCTCGCCAAGCTCGCGCTTCGGCTGTCAACGCCGGTCCAAAACTGGACACGTAGCGCCGGTTGAAAACTGGACACAAATTAGCGCCGCTTGGCGGCGCTCGTCTCCTCCTTTCGGTGCTTGAGTCGGTAGCTATCACCCTCGATAACGACGACTTCGGCATGGTGAACCAGTCGGTCAACCATGGCCGCAACGGCGACAGCGTCCCCGAAGATCTCGGCCCACGAAGAGAAGGTCTTATTGGAGCTAACGATCACGCTCGCTCGTTCGTAGCGCGAAGCAATGAGCGAGAAGAAGAGGGCCGCAGCGTCAGGATCGAAGGGGATGTAGCCGACCTCGTTGACCACCAAGATCGGGATGCGACGCAACCGCTCGAGCTCTGCGTCGAGCCGCCCCTGACGCCTCGCCTCGCCGAGTCGGTTCACCCACTCACTGGCGGGAGCGAAGGCAACCCGGTGACCATGGCGTGCCGCCGAACCCCGAGGGCGATCGAGAGGTGGGTCTTGCCGGTGCCCGGTGGTCCCAAGAAGATGACGTTCTTCTTCTCGAGCAGGAAGTCCAACTGAAAGAGGTGTCGCACGAGACGTTGATCGAGTCCGCGCGCGAAGGCGAATTCGAAGTCCTCCAACGTCTTCACTTGGGGAAAGCGCGCCGCTTTCACCCGGTGCTCGCCGCCGTGAGTTTCACGCGCGCTCACCTCTTCTAAGAGGACGGCGGCCAGGTAGGCCTCGTAGTCCCAGTTCTCTTCTCGGGCACGCTCGGCGAGCGTCTGGGCGTGGGCGTTGATGCGTGGCGCCTTGAGGGCTCGGGCCAAGAAGGCGATCTCGCTCGAGCTCGTCATCGTCGTGTCAGTTCGTCGTAGCGGGCGAGGTCGATGGGAGGCACCCGCACGTCTTGGTAGTGGAGTTGTTGACGGGCTCGTTGGTGCAGGCGCAACTGCGCCTCGTGTAGCGGATCGAGCACCACGTCGGCGGGCACGTAACTACGTGGGTGAGTGGCGAGCACCTGCCCCTCGAGATAGACGTGCACACTCCGGGGACTTATGCGCACCTGGACTCGACGACCCGAGTAGCCCGGAGGCACCGAGTAGTCCCGGCCCAGAGCGCGCACGAAGCCGTCCTTCATCACCCGGGCTTCCACCTTCCAGTCGACGTCGGGCCGCGGAGTGGGCAGGGGTCGAAGGAAGGTGCGCTCGACGTTGTAGGCATCTTGCACGCGGGCGCCCACCCGCCGGTGAAAACGGGGATAGGCGATGGTGCTCGCCCACTCGTCGTGCTGGCGTTGCAGGTCTTCGAGTGAGTCGAAGTGGCGCAGCGGCGCGAAGGAGGTTTCCAAATAGCCCACGGTGCGCTCGTCTTGACCCTTGCCCTCGGGAAAACGCGGTCGCAGCACGATCGGTCGAATGAGGAGTTGGCCAAAGAGCGCGGCCACGTCATCCACGAGTCGCGGCGAACCGCCGCGACGGGGCTTGACGATGCAGCCCTCGTTGTCGGTGACGGCCTTTTCGGGAACCCCACCCAGTCGCTCGAAGCACCCCAGAGCCGCCACCAAGAAGTCGGCCGTCGTTCGTCCGAAGGTGAAGACCGTCGCGTGGGCGGCCGAGTGCGGCAAGGTCGTCACGAGCCCCATGGCCTGACGCGTGGCTCCCTTGCCGACGGGGATCATGAGCCCGGTGTGCCACCAGTCGAGCTGGCTGATCTCACCGGGCAGGTAGGAGGTTCGTTGATAGGACTTCGCGGCGAGAAGTGGAGCTCGCATCTTCGCGACGCGCTCTTTCAGCACCGTGATGCCCCCTCGATAGCCCAGAGGTCGCAGTCGCTCGAGGATCACCGTCGAGGGCGCCCGCACGTTCTCATTGAGCATCGCCATGATCGCTCCCTCGAACTCATCGAGCGCCGAACCTTTGGCAGCCCGCTCATAACGGGGAGGCTCATCAAGGGCGAGAAGACGGTCGACCGTCATGCGACTCATATTCAAATGCTCAGCAATCGCTTTCTTGGTCCACCGCTCACGGTGGAAGAGGCGATGCACGTCAGCCCAATCCTTCACTTGAAACACCTTTCCTCCTCAAGTCGATGACTTGAGGGCCGGTCTATTCGCTGAACTCCTTCAGGGTGTCCAGTTTTCGACCGGCGTCAGGTGCTCACAATTGGACCGGCGTCGACAACAAGGCATCTCACAATCGCGAGCGCTAGGTGTGCACGCGTGTGCATGCGTGACTTGACCCCGCGAGGACCACCCCCTCTGTTGGAGGTGAGTGGCGTTACCGTTGCAGTCGCCAACCCCCACTGGAACTCAATGGATAACCCCCCGAATCCTCGCCAAGCTCGCGCTTCGGCCACGCGACCTCCTCGTCGCCGTATGCATCCGTGCTCGACGCCCGTTTGCCACTGTGGATGTTAACCACCCGGCCGAGGAGGGTTAGAGCCGGATGAACATGCTAGAGCTACGTTGACCTCCGCCTCTGCTCGCGTCCGGGCAGATTCATTCCTAGGTCGTCGCCTGGTCCGGCTACGGCTCCGGGAGCACGAGTGGTGAGACGTCGTTCAGTCAAACGACCGAAGCTGTCTAATCTGAGCTTCGACAGTTGCGACCAGCTCCGCTGGCACACCTTCGGTCTGTTCGCGGGCGAGACTAAGCGCACCGGGGGCCCTCTCCAGGAGGTTGACGACAACTTCTATCGCACGACCTCTCGACAATCCCCACCGCACCGCTTCATTCACGATTCGCTCAACCGTCAGACGATTCGTTCGATGGATGTTGTCGATGTACATCGACAATCGATCGTCGCCGTAGTACAGGGTGCACATGAGGTCGTAGAGTGGTGTCAGCGTCAGCGCTCCGTCTTCTGGATGCAACAAAGAAAAGTTCTTCGCGTGCGCATCTCCATTGCCGATGAGCGCGTTTACGGTGACCGCTTCAAGAAGTTGCTCCAAGGAGCCCGGCGCGGCGACATCTCTGAGGATGCCTGCGATGAGCAGAAGTGACGGCCCCCCGTCCTCTTCGTACTTTGATTCCGGCGCCACTCCGGTTGCCTGGCAGAAGTCTTCTTGGTGGACGCGCCGTACGGTGCCGTCTGCTGCAACAATTCGGTCGTAGCGCTCGACAACTATCAGCTTTCGCCCTCCGATCTTTGTAGTCTTGACAGATGCAGCGTCCAGTCCGAGATACTTGGCGACGCGCATACAGAACGCTTCGTTCTCGACGGTGTTGGGGAACGCCGCGACCTCCGGCTTGAGAATGTGTGTCGATGGCGTCCCGTCGACCGGTCGTCCCCAGGAGCCGTCTGGCATGCGGGTCAGTACCAACTTCTCCTGCACGCCCGCTAGTGAGATTCGAACCCGCCCACCGACGCCGAGCGGGGCACTCTTGAGATTTCTGACGAGAGCATCGATTTCGTCCGGGCTGAGCGGCTCAGCCGTGGTCGTGGTTGGTGCTGGAGGCGCCGGATCCTCTGTTGGCTGGATCACCACCGCGCCAGCGCATTCCCTGCCAAGGGCGCGGATCAATCCGTATGTGTCGCGCTCCGGGACGTGGACATCTCTGGCAATTGCTTTGCGTGATTCGCCTTCGGGCAGCAAGCCGTCCAGGAATGGGCGGACAATCCCTTGCGTGTATCGGCGTGAGCTGACCGGAAGTGAGATCGACAAGAGCGGGGTGCCCAACGGGTATCTCCTCAGTGCCTCCTCCGTGTATGCCAATCGAAGCCGGTCCCGTTCGCGGTCGATTACGGCCACTCGCTGGCCATAAAGCCAAACAGCGAGTTCGTCAGCCATTACCAATCCGCCTTGTCTAGCGTCATGCGAACTCCGAGTTGTCGCAGCACTCCGAAGAGCCGTTTCACTTGCTCTGTTTCCTTGCCTCTTTCCAGCTCGGACAGGTAACTTCGCTGGATCCCTGCCTTCTCAGCCAACTGGGCTTGAGTCAGCCCAGCCTCCGTTCGATAGTGACGGACGGCGTCGCCCAGGGATGCAGGCGTATAGATCCGGAAGGGTCCTCGGGTTGGATTGGGTTGGCTTTTTGTCGGCATAATCAGACATTGTAGCAAAGATGAGATATTCCGACAAGTACTCAATGTTGGGATATCCCGATACCACTGACATGCCGGGATATTCCAACACGGCAAATCAGGAAGAGGGCCGTAACTCGGTTTCCTCTCTCATTCACCAGAGAGCAAGTCTGTCTCGTGTCATCCCACAAAAATCCCACAAGCACGGTCGAAACGCGTCAGTTAGTTGCAGGTCAAGAGCGGTCAGCATTACCAAGTTCCTGATTGAAGGAGTATTCCAGATGACGGCAGAGGACCACATGAAACTGTGTGGACGAACATTAACGGTCTCATAACCCGAAGGTCGCACGTTCAAATCTTGCCCCCGCCACGAAGTGAAGAAGGCCTCCTGAAAAGGAGACCTCCTACGATTTGTTTCCCAAAGCACGGCTACTCGCAGCAATGGGATCTGGTCAGGTTGATAGCACATCTGCTATCATAACGGCATGCGCAAGTCCGGATCTTCGCCCACGGTTGCAGGGAGTTTGCTGGCCTTGGCGCGTGTCCGATTGAATCTCACTCAGCGTGAGCTAGCTGCCCGATCGGGAGTCGCTCAATCTACGATTGCTCGAATTGAGTCAGGTCGTACGGATCCTGGATTTGAATCGGTGCAACGCATCCTCGCTTCGGTGGGCCTAGAACCAAGAATTCATCTTGAAAGTCTCGATGACCACGACCTGTTGTTACTTGAGAGACATTCCAGGCGAAGCGACGTTGAACGCCAACTGGTCGAAAATCGACACGCAGCGAATGTTGCTGGATTCAAGAATGCGAGAGTGATCGAGAGAACTAGTGAATCACGAACTAGAAGCGGAAGTGATAATTGATGCGTTCAATAGATTCGCGGTCAACTACGTAGTGATCGGAGCATTTGCGGCTATTGCGCAAGCCGTGCCAATACCTCCAACCATGGATATTGATTTCTACGCATCTCCCGAGAAGATGAATTTAGAGCGACTGGCCAACGCGCTTGAATTTCTTGACGGGAATGAACCCGACCGAACTCATAACCCGAAGGTCGCAAGTTCAAATCTTGCCCCCGCCACGAAGTGAAGGAGGCCTCCTAAAAGGGATGCCTTCTTCGATTTGTTTCCCAAAGCTCGGTTTTTCGTATCACCGGATCTGGTCACGTTGATAGCAGATCTTTCTAACTGAAGGGGACGAATACCGGACCAGGTATGCGCTCATAGACCGCGAAGAAATCGCGGTCGTCGGGATAGAGGTAGCGATCCACAGACTGATTGGGCTGAGGCTCCACCATGGTGGGATCAAGGCCGTGCTCGTGGCTGTAGGTAATCAATGTGTGCCAGTCGGGGTTGATATCGAGCTCCATGGCGTCGATCGCTCCGGAGTGTCGAAGAATCTGAGCGAGCGAGACGACCGTTTGGTCACTCGCTACTACGTAGATGAGGTTCCCCTCTTTGTCGATGCCCACGCCAGTGCGCCACACCCTGACCGCATTCCCCAGTGTGAAGCCCCACTGGGGACTGTCGGGATCGGTATTGAGTTCGGGGTTGAGTATTCCGTTCCACACGATCGGTGTGAGGCTTTGCCTGGCCCAGGCGACGTTGGATCCGGGATTCGGACCACCGTGCCACTTGACGATGGAAATTTGTCCGTTTTTGTAACCGACCAACGTGGCGTTCCCGTCGGTAAGCGGTTCATTGACGTGCCCGTTCACCGCTGAGCCGTTGTCGCCATCGGAGTAGATGAACCCCGCGTTGAACGTTGCGAGTAGACGGTACCGCTGGTCATAGGGAACCATAGAAGGACCGCGGTCGCTCGCTTGTGGGGGTTCGTAGCGACCGGGATAGTACGCCAGATCGACGAGGGAGTGGTTGAACCAGGCAACGTACGCGACCATTTGAGGATAGGTCGGATCAGGTCGATACGTGGTCAAGAGCACCGGCGGCTTCCCTTGGACGGAAGGACCCGTGCGCTTCCATATCCCTTCGCCTGGCAGGGGAGTGGCAAAGACCGGCGCAATAGGCGCCGGCCAGGCGCTCACAGTGTGGTGCGATCCGAGAGTAGTTGGCACCCCTTGACCCACTTTTTTGGCGAGGCCGACACTTGGCAACTTGGTGAGTTGAGGCCCGCCCTTCTTCGGCGCGTGATCGCTGTAGTAAATATGCTCCGCCTCATCAACAGCCCAGTTGCCGAATGGGAGTGTGCGAACCCATTCAGTGCTCTTTTCGGCGAAGTTCATGCTGGAGGGCCGGAGCATATAGACCGCGAAAGAGGAAGCGAGCCACACGACGATCCCGAGGATGAGGCAGCCGAGACACAACCACACACGGCGCAGCGCACGTCGGCGCTTCGCGGTTCTCCGAGAGCCCAAGCCGGTTGGCGCCGCCTGCTCCGTGTCCATTTCCCCAGGGTAAGCGCACGCGCGGTCACCTAGCGAGGCCGTCACCCTGGCCTCGTACGAGACCGAACCGCAAAGCCGGGTCTCGCCTCGCGAGGCGCTCGGTGACGAGGACTTCTCAACGCAGTTACCTTCCGATAGGTAAGGCGCATTGAGCCAGTCCGAGCTGGCGAGTTGTTCGTAGGTGTCGATTCTCATCGTCGGTCGCAGAATGGTCACGAATGCAGTAGGACTCGGCGAACGAAGTGGTACGGGTAGGACAGAATCGGCGGGCAAGCGCCGGTTCTAGCCTCTCGGATTTGAATTCAGTGAGATCTGTTCGGTCTCGGAAGCTACTGGCAAGTTCAGCTACGCGAAGTCTCACGACCTCCGTCTCGTTTTGGCCAAGAGCGCACGAACCATGGTGGAACGCTGTCGATCTGACCGTCTGACAGGGCGAATCGAACATTGCTCGATTGCTAACGTGAAATAGTGACCTCCGGGTGGTCGGACATTTCCTACGAGTCGTGGAGTGAGACGTGCGACACGTTGCATGCCCACACGCAGCTCCTCGGCAAGCTTGCGGTCGCTCTTGCACCGCCCGAACCACAACTCCAACACGCGGCGTTGCGTCTTACGGCTCGAGGCTGGGAGACGGCGGCCCTGCCAGCGCCGAACCGCTCGGGCGCGTTTGTCACCTTGATCGATCTCCGTACGCATGAGGTGGTGGTCGAGACCAGCAGCGGCGGCGTCCGCACGGTGGCTTTGGTCCCCAATCGCCCCGTGGGCGTGGTTACCCGCGAGGTGCTTGGCGCCATTTCGAGCCTCGTCGGTACCGTCGAGATCAATCCGAATCCACAAGAGGTGCCGTGGACTGTTCCACTCGACGAGGACCAAGAGCGCGCACGCTATGAACCAGAAGAGGTTGCGTCGTATTTCGCTGCCGCCACGCAGGCGGCGCTGATCTTGGCTGAGTATCGTGCGCCGTTTCGGGGTCGCTCCACCCCGGTGAACGCATGGTGGGGATCGTTCGATCTAGCAGTGAGTCTGTTCTCCGGCCTCCCGGCCAGCCCACCCTCCAATGACTTCATCATGCGCAACGCCATGGACGCCCAGGAGGTGGCAGTCGGCTGGTGGCCGGGAGATCACAAGTACCCCAAAGCGGCCTTCTACGCTTACGCCAATCCCGCACCAGAGGGATTCGCGACGGCGACGCTCTCCCCGCCGGCGGCCCACTGGAACGTGACCCTTGGTGAATACATTCTCGACTGGGCCGATATCTGCGTCAGTCTCGACCCGCATGCGGCTGGAGTTCAATTCGCCCGCTCCGCGTTCAGCCATGCCTGCGTTGTCTGCGAGTGGGATCCGGCACTATCGGCCAGCGTCGAAGGTAGGCCGCCGCCAATTCGGTGAGACGCAGCAGCTGGCTGAACGGTCCTGCATGTGTTCGAGCAGTTTTGAGGACTGCACATAGTGATCGCGTGTTGTGTCGTGAGGTAAGTACGAGTCGTTGAGCCGCAATGCTGCCCAACTCAACGTCGCTGTCGGGATTATCCACACTGACTCTGGTACCATCGCGATCCGTCCATGTACGACATCGACTTCGTCATCTACGGGCTGTGGGTCCTCTTCTGGTTGGGTTGGCTGTCGGCCGCCGTGACGGCCAAGCGGGCGGCTCAGTCACGAATGCGACAGTTCGTCGGGCTAAGGGTTGCTGTCTTCGTCATCATTGTCCTGATTAGTCGCTCCGGAGCTTTCAGGGGTTGGCCGGGCCCCGATTCCTAAGCCACTAACTCTGCGAGTCGTTGCTGGTTCCTGAGCTTCCAGGCTTCGGCGAACTTGGCCGGCGTTTGCCGACGAAGTGCGCTGTGGGTTCGTTGGTGATTGTATTCGTGTCGCCAGTCGCCAAGGAGCACCTTCGCTTCGAAGAGACTGTCGAACTGCTGGCCGTTCAAGAACTCGTCACGAAGCCGAGCGTTGAACGATTCGATCCAGCCGTTCTGCCAGGGCGAGCCGGGATCGATGAAGAGCGATCCCGAGCCGTTGAAGCGGCACCAGTCGCGCAGTGCGAAGGCCACGAACTCGGGACCGTTATCCATGCGCAGGTAGACGGGCGCGCCTCGTTCCTGTGCCAGCTGGTCGAGTCGATTAACGACGTCGTCGGCGGTGATCGATCGACTGACGTCGATCGCCAGGCACTCTCTCGTGAACTCGTCGATGATGTTGAGCATCTTGATGGTCTTTAGGTCGCTCGTCTGGTCGAACTGAAAGTCCATGGCCCAGATGACGTTCGGGGCAATGGGGCGCATCGCACCCACCTGGACGCCAATGCCGGTGAGGCGTTTCTTCTTCTTGCGATAGGGGACTTTTAGGCCTTCCTCGCGCCACAGGCGCTGGACTTTCTTGTGGTTGACGCGGTGCCCCTCGTCGCGCAAGGCGTCGTGGGCGCGTCGCCAGCCCCAGCGTGGGTGCTTCGTCGCGAACTCGCGCAGAAACGTGCGCAGCATCTCGTCAAGCTCGTGGACGACCACGGCGAGTCGCTGGGTGGAGCGGCTCTGACCAACGACGGCGCAGGCGCGGCGCTCGGAAACCCCGAACTGTGTCTCAAGCTCAACGACCACTCGACGACGGCGGTTCGGGGTTAGAAGTTTCCCGATGCGATGTGCTTCAACATGTCGATGTCGAGCGCCTGATTGGCGACGATGCGCTTGAGTTGACCGTTCTCCTTCTCGAGCTCTTTCAGACGTTTCGCGTCGTTGGCCTTCATCCCGCCGTATTGGTTCCGCCAGCGGTGCCAGGTCGACTCGGTGATCTCGAGCTGACGACAGACCTCGGCGATGTCCTCGCCGCGGTTGAGCAGCTTTTCGCCTTCGGCGAGCTTTCGGATCACCTGTTCGGGTGAGTGACGCTTCTGTTTCATGCTGCTGTCCTCCTTGCTCCATTTTGGAGCATCGGGACTCGCACAACTAGTGGCTCAGTTCAGCGGGGTCCGGCCAGGGTCACCACTTCCTCGTGAGCCACCCCGTTCTCCAAGGCGTCGGCATGGGTCTCTTGCTCATTGGCTTGGGATTGGCCGTGTGGGCACGCGTCTATCTGGGAAGGAACTGGGGTACTCCGATGTCCGAGAGGGTAGATGCAGAGTTGGTCACCACCGGGCCCTATCGGTTCATCCGCAATCCCATTTATTCGGGGTTGATTCTCGCTGCCGTCGGGACGGCGGTGGCGGTGAGCTGGTTTTGGCTCGTCGCCGCCGTATTCATGGCCGCGTACTTCATCTACAGCGCCATCGTCGAGGAGCACACCATGGAGCGCCTCTTTCCGAACGACTATCCGGCATACAAGCGATCGACCAAGATGCTGATTCCCTACGTGTTCTAACCGCATCCCGCCTGGTCGAGGGGCATGTCGTTGAGAGCATCCCGATTGCCTATTCCAACTTCGGCGTCGGCTCTGCTCTTCGCCATATGAGTGCTTGCGCCACGTAGACGGCCTCCCCTGTTGAGGTAATTGCAGGTCCGCCGTGCAGCTCGTATCCGAGGTCGAGCGCTTCGCTGACTCGACGGCAGAACTTGTCGTCGTCGGGGCCGGTCAGGACCCGGTAACGCGGATAACGAGCCGAGGTCATGACAAGACGCTAGCGAGTGCTCACTTCGAGCCGTCGGACCTCGGGTTCGCGGCGCACTTGTAGGACTTTCCGTTGGCTCGGGCGCGAACAACAGAAGCCGCCCAACGAACGTTGGTGCTTTTCTCACTGGTCCATACACTTCGAATTCGCACCTGAGTCATCTGCCAAAATGCGATTGGCACGGGTGGAGAAGCGGGGGTCAGCATCATGGCGGATGAAGAGCAGGCGACTCCGACGCTGGACGAAGCGGACATGGCATTGATCGCGGAGTACGGAGAGCGGCGTCTCGTCGAAGAGGGGGAGTACCTCTACCGCGAGGGTGACGTCACGAACGAGTTCTTCGTCGTCGTCAGCGGCAACATCGACATCGTTTTGACCGTCGACGGTCAAGAACGAGTCATCATCAGCCACGGACCGGGACGGTTTCTCGGCGAGCTGAACATGCTCAGTGGGCTCAGGGTCTTCGTTTCGGCGCGAGTCGTCACGGCGGGCGAAGTAATCGCGATCTCCAGAGACCGGCTGCGCCAACTGATGTCGTCAAAACCCCGGCTTGGCGACACCATTCTGGGCGCCTTCATGGCCCGGCGAGGGATGCTCATGACGCGAGCAGCGCCATCAGTTCGAGTCATCGGGTCACAGTTCTCACCTGAGTCCCTCCACATCAGAGAGTTCCTCACTCGCACTCGGGTGCCCCACGAGTGGATGGATACGGACCATGACGCCGATGTGAACGTTCTGCTGGAACAGTTCGACATCGCTCCGACAGAGTTGCCGGTCGTCATCGCCACCGGCACGGTGCTGCGTTACGCCACGCCGGGTTTGGTGGCGAGCTATCTCGGTCTCACCGTGGAGAACCTGCCGAATCGCTGCTTCGATCTCGTGGTGGTCGGAGGTGGTCCCGCCGGTCTGGCAGCAGCGGTGTACGGAGCCTCCGAAGGGCTGCGCACCTTGAACGTGGAGATGACCGCGCCGGGCGGGCAGGCCGGGATGAGTTCGCGGATCGAGAACTACCTGGGATTTCCCATGGGAGTCTCCGGAGCGGAGCTCACGCAACGCGCCATTATCCAGGCGGAGAAGTTCGGAGCCAGTCTTGCCGGGCCGTGCACGGCTGTCTCGCTCGGACACCGCGCCGGACATTTGATCGTGCGGTTAAGTGATGGCAGTGAGGTGGCCGGACGTGCGGTCATCGCGGCCACGGGCGCGTCTTATCGCCGCCTCGACGCTGCCCGACTGGGCGACTTCGAGGGCAACGGCGTGTACTACGCCGCCACGGAGATGGAGGCGCGCATATGCGGCCCCTCGCCGGTCGTGATCGTCGGCGGGGGCAACTCGGCCGGGCAGGCGGCCATCTTTCTGAGCCAGAACGGGTGCGCGGTGACGCTCGTCATACGCGGCTCGGATCTGGGCAAGGACATGTCCAGCTATCTGATCGAACGGATTGACGCTGATGCCAACATCACGCTTCGCACCGAGACAACCGTCGTCGCGCTCGATGGGGATGACACGCTTCGAGCCATCCACCTCGAAGGTCCCGACGGCAGAGTCGCCCTTCCGTGCGCCGGACTGTTCTCCTTCATCGGAGCGGACCCGTCGTCCGGCTGGCTCAATGGGTGCGCGGCGCTCGATGATCGAGGCTTTGTGCCAACCGACCTCTCGCTGATGGCAGACCAACTCGGTGATGAGTGGATCACGCTCGACCGCTCGCCACTCCCGTTCGAGACCAGCCATCCGGGTCTCTTCGCCATTGGCGACTTGAGATCGGGGTCCATGAAGCGCGTGGCGACGGCCGTCGGCGAAGGATCGGCGTCGGTACGATCCGTGCACCAGTACCTCGCCTTCGGCGCGAAGGCGGCGCCGGAGCTCGTATCGAAGGCGTGAGCGAACATCTAGAGGAGGAGCAGTCGTGACCCAGTTCATTGATCCAGCGGTACCCCCGAGCGGTACGGGGTGCGTGGAGTGTCTTCAATCAGGTTCGTGGTGGCTCCACCTGCGGCGCTGCACGCAGTGCGGCCACATCGGGTGTTGCGACAGCTCGCTCGGCAAGCACGCGACCGCCCACGCGGACTCGTCCGATCACCCCGTCATCTGCAGCTTCGAGCCGGGCGAGGAGTGGTTCTGGAACTACCTCACGAACGAATACCTCGAAGGCCCACGACTCGCGCCACCGCTGCACCATCCCATTGATCAGCCGGTGCCCGGACCCGCCGGGCGCGTTCCCGCGAACTGGCAGGAACTCCTGGCGGAATAGGGTGAGTGACCTTCGGGTGTATGCGCACGGCGAAGGCGCGAGCGAGGCTTGATTCAGCGCATTATCTCCTTCAACACCTCTAGGCTCCGACGGTAGGGCGGTGTTTTCATGGTCGTCGGAAACGACCGCGACCTCAGCCAGCGGTGCACAGGCCGTCAATGATCCGCACTCCGGGGATACGAGACACGACCACGCCCGGGAGGAGAATCTTCGAGCGCCGCACCCCCGAACCAATGACGACAACGTCGGCGTCAGCGACCGCACGGTCGACGAAGATCGGCCACCGCGTCGGAAGCCCGATAGGCGTGATGCCCCCGTATTCCATTCCGGTGAGCTCAACGGCCCGTTCCTGAGGAAGAAATGAGGACTTGCGCACGTCGAGCAATCGTTTGACGACATTGTTGACGTTGACGCGGCCGGTGGCGAGAACCAGGCACGCGGCGATGCTCTCGACCCCTTCTCGCTTTCCGCCAACGATGACGCAGTTGGCGAGGGCGTCCATCGAAAGGCCGAACACCTTTTGAGTCGTTGCCGTATCGGATACCGCGGGATCGATCTCTACCACGCCGACGGCATCAAGAAGATCGGCCGTCTTTAAGGCTGCGAGTGTTGAGGGAGCGAGCAGGTCGGTTCGGTTGGATGCCGGGACGGCGACCAGGCCGCCGAGCGTGAAGAATGCCATCGGCCGACACTACCGGTCGGCGTCGACGTCATCACCTATCGGCGATTCAGCCGTACAGGCGGAGTGGCGTGATGACGAGTGGCTCGGAAAACATCTCGGCGAACTTCGTCGCCGTGCCGAACATCGCTCCGATGCGCTCGGCGTACTTCGTGACGTACTCGGGCACTTGGTCAGCTGGCGGCACGTCGGGCGAGTGCTTCGCGGTGCCTTCGATACGGATGATGTCCCTGCCGATGTCAGTCACGTCAAGGCTGAACGCCACACGCGGGTTCTCGCTGATGTTCTTGAGCTTGGCCTTGGCGTTCTGGCTGTAGATGAGGATGGTCTCGTCGTCGCGAAGCAGGAACCACACGGGGACGCTCACCGGTTGACCGTCGGGGCGAACGGTGGTCAGCCACGCCATCAAGTTGGCGCGCAACCTGCCCTCGACGTGGGCCCTGCGGTCTTCGGGCAGATCTGAGGTCAGTCTCATGGACTCCATTGTTAACAGATGTCTCCTACACTCCCTCGACGCGGGACGGCCAACACGGAATGCCCCAACGGTAGCGTGTAGCGGCATGAGCGATCGGATTCCGTATCTCAACGCCCGTCTTCAGGGCTACTCGAGCACCATTTTTTCGGAGATGTCAGCGCTCGCGGTAACGACCGGCTCAATCAACCTCGGTCAAGGCTTTCCCGACGTGGACGGTCCCGCTTCGATTAAGCAAGCAGCGATACGGGCCATCGAAGCCGGGCACAACCAGTACCCCCCGGGGATCGGGATCAGCGAGTTGCGTTCAGCGATCGCCTCGCACCAGAAGCGCTACTACGGGATTGACGTCGATCCGGAGAGCGAGATCTTGGTCACCGCGGGCGCCACCGAAGCGATCGCCGCGTGCCTCTTGTCGCTCTGCGAAACCGGCGACGAGGTCGTCATGTTTGAGCCGTACTACGACTCGTATGCGGCCTGCACCGCCATGGCGGGTGCGCAGCGTCGCGTGGTGCAGCTTCGAGCTCCCGACTGGACGTTCGAACCGGAGGCGCTCGAGCGTGCGATCACCAGTAGAACGCGGCTGATTATGGTGAACACTCCTCACAACCCGACGGGCAAGGTGTTCAGCCTCAGCGAGCTGCGCGTCATCGCGGACGTCGCCCTCCGTCACGATCTGGTCGTCGTCACCGACGAGGTCTACGAACACCTCACGTTCGAGTTGCCGCATCTTGCGCTCGCGTCACTACCGGGCATGGCCGAGCGAACGGTCACCATTTCGTCTGCCGCGAAGACGTTCTCCGTCACCGGATGGAAGGTGGGATGGGCCTGCGCCAACGCTCAGCTCATTGCGGCGATTCGATCGGCGAAGCAGTTTCTCACCTATGTGAACGCCGCGCCGTTCCAGCACGCGATCGCTCAGGGACTCGACGAGTGCGATGACTACCTCGTCGAGGCTGCACAAGTGCTCCGACACAAGCGCGATCTCCTCTCCGAAGGTCTGAACGCCGCGGGCTTCGAGGTCTTCTCGTCCCCCGGCACGTTCTTCCTCACGACGGACATCACGCCCGTATCGGACGAAGACAGCTACGCATTCTGCCTTGAGCTCCCAAAGAGGTGCGGTATCGTTGCCGTCCCCAGTTCGGTCTTTTACGACGACAAGGGCGCCGGCCAGCACTTTGTGCGGTGGATGTTCTCGAAGCGTACCGAGGTGCTGGAAGAAGCGGTTGATCGTCTCGGGCGGCTTCGGTGATGACCCGTGCCGCGCCGGTGGAGGGGCTCTAATCCTCGAGGGCGGTGTCCGCGCGGGCGCGCGCCGCTGGCCTGGAGCACATGTCGACGTGGCCGTTGGTGAGACGTACGCCTTCAGCGCGCAGGAGCTCGGCGTGTTCTCGTTCGTTGCCCGGGACCAATCGTCCATTCGCGGTGACGACACGCCACCACGGAAGCCCAGTGTCTCCTTGGGCCAAGAAGTTTCCGACCGCTCGTGACGCGCCGAGGTGGCCGGACTCCTCAGCGACTTCGCCGTAGGTCAAAATCGTCCCACGAGGGATGCTCGCGATGACTCGACGAAAATCGTCACCAATCCTCACAACGATGTCACGTCGATTCGAATCATGATCGTTACCGTAGTGAAGAACCGGATCGTCCGATCATCGTGATGCCTATTCCATCCGGGCATCTTCGAGTCGGGTGATCCGATTCAAAAGGGGGAGCGTCGTGCCAATAACCGCGAGCGCCCCAACCAAACCGCCCAGCACGATGGCGAAGTACGCGACATTGGGAACGCGCAGGGTAAGGCCCAATTGCGATCGCAAGAAGAGCCCCGAAGCACCCAGCCCAATGATGGCCGACGCCATTGCGATGACGATGAGCGGTGCAGCGGTTTCGAGGACCACGACCCGGCGGAGGATACTGAGCGACACACCGGTCAGTCGCAACAGGCTGAACGGGCGCTTGCGTTCGCTGACCCCGGCAACGGTGGTGACCGCGAGGCTGCAACCGGCGATCAGCAAGCTGGCGAAGATCACCACCTCACTGGCAGTTTTCAACTGAGAGAGCAGCTGTGAGCTGCCCATATTGATCTCGCCGAAGAGACTGGTCGAGCTTTGGAAGGGATACGCCCGATCGAGCACCGTTTCCGCGCGAGCGATCGTGGACGCCGCACCGTTCGTCGCCACGGCCACGAGCTGGACGGGCAAGCTGGCAACGTCCGCGGACGTGCTGGCCGCGGGCCAAGTGGTCGACGCGGCGACGGTCACGGATTTGGTGACCGGCATGAACGCAACGTCATCGGCGAGTGCGGCGTAGGTTGCACCCGGCTGACAACGCCCGAGCGCGGGAGTCTTCTTCAGTTCTGCGCAAGACACCAGACCGTATTGAATGTCACCGCCGAGGCCGTTGATATCCGGCACGGGCCCGGCGATGTGCGTGGAGGACGGCGCCACGTGCACGAGCGCCACACCGGTCACGCCGGGAGTGGAACGCAACGAACCGACCAGTGAAGGCGGCACCGCGGGCACGGACCCGTTTTCTGCGAACGCGAACTGATCGGTCACGGTCTTGCTCGCGGCGGTGCTGGAGCTCGTCGAACCGTGATCCGACAGGAGTGTCGAGATCACGCCCACCGAGACGCTCGTGACGAAAATGGCGAGAATGAGCCCACTGATTGCGCGATAGGCGCCGCGCGGGTTGTCGGAGAGTCGACGCCCCGCCAGCATGGGCGCGACATGACTGGTCCTCGTGGCCATGACCTTCGAGCCGGCCATCGTCAGCCAGGGCCCCGCGAGCACGAGCCCGACCATGATCAAGAAGAAACCGAGAAGAGAAGCTTGGATCTGACCACCGGCACTTGCGGGGTGTCCAGCCAGTGCGAAAAACGAGAGCTCCGCGATGCCGGCGACGAGTGGGATAACGCGCCAGGAACGAGGACGCGACGGCGTTACTCGACGGCTGACGCCCAGTGGAGAGATCTGCACCCGTCGAAGGGCCACTCGCGCCACCATCGCTGCCGCCACCGGCACACCGATGGCGACGATGAGGAGTTCCGCGAGCCCAACGGAGAGGTCACCGGCTTCGAGGGACTGCCCGGCGAACGGGACGTGGACGAGGGCCGGTTCAACGAGGAAGAAGATGGCGAACCCGATGGCGGCACCCATCACGGACGCGACGATGGCTTCGACGGCCGAGATCACGGCGACCTGTCGCAGCGTGGCGCCGGCGAGGCGCATCGCGGCAAACCGCTGTTCACGTCGGGCGGCCGACAACCGCGTGGCGGTGCCGATGAAGACGAGGACGGGAAACAACAAGACGAGCGCCAAGATGCCGAGCAGGATCTGTAGGCCGGTCGTTCCCAAGGTGTCCGGGCCGCCGTTGCTCGACGAGGTCGAGAAGCTGGTGATGATTCCCGCACCGGGAACCTTGGCCAAGGCTCGAGCGCTGTCGCCAACGACGATGACGAGATCGCTGGGCGAGGGCAATGCCGCTGACCCAATGGTGCCGACCTCAGCGCCGGGGAAACGGTCACCCAGCTCCGTGGCGGGGGTCGAGTGCAGGAGCTGGGCAAGGGCGGGTGACACGAAGTACTGGCCGGGCCCTGGGATCCGCGTCACCCCGGGCGGGACTATCGAGTGAGCACCGGTCGACGCCACGTCCACGCGGACGATCAGCTGATTCTCGAATTCGTCAGTACTGACGATCCACCAGAGGGAATGACGATTCGACGGGGGAATTGCGCTCGCCGACGGTCGCGAGTGTGGGGCGATTTGCGATGAGGTGGCGAGCCAGGCACCGCGCGCATTCTGCTTGCCCAACGCGCTGATGATCGCGAAGGTGCTGAGCAGCATGGCGACACCCAGGGCCACGGCAAGCGCCATGACGATGAGTCGAACGAGGGACTCTTTCCCACCCCGCAGGGTCAAGCGAAGACCGAAGCGAATCACGGCGCGAAGGTGTCGGAAACGAGCGAGCTGACCAGCCCGTCGCGGACTACGACTTCTCGATCCGCGTAGGCGGCGACGCGCGGTTCGTGAGTGACGAGCACCACGGTGGTTCCGTCTTCGCGGGCCGCAGTCACCAGCAGCTCCATCACGAGCTCGCCGGTGAGTGAATCGAGCGAGCCGGTCGGTTCGTCGGCAAAGAGAACCTTCGGGTGCGCCACCAGACCACGAGCCAACGCAACGCGCTGCGCTTGGCCACCCGACAGCTCACCGGAACGTCGACCTTCAAGCGTGTCGAGCCCGAGTCGCCCGAACCACTCGCGAGCGCGTCGAAGGGCTTCGGAGCGTCGAACGCCACTGAGGAGCAGCGGGAGCGCGACGTTTTCTTCGGCTGTCAGTTCGGGGACGAGCTGACCAAACTGGAACACGAAGCCGAATCTGTCACGGCGAAGCTCGCTGCGCTCGTTATCGCTCAAGGCGTCGACGCGCCGTCCCGAGAAGTAGATCTCCCCTCGCCGGGGCACGAGGATGCCTGCGAGGCAGTGCAGGAGTGTCGACTTGCCCGAACCGCTCGGACCCATGACGGCGAGGATCTCCCCCTCGCGAATCGACACATTCGCTCCTCGCAGCGCGGGCGTTTCGCCAAAGCTGTATTCGACACTGCGCGCTTCGATCAGAGAGCCCGCCGAACGAACGTCGTCGGGCGTGGGCATGATGCTCATGATGTGACCACCTTTGCCAGGGAGGGGAGACGAGCCGCAGTCATTTCGATCCAACGAAGGTCCGCTTCGAGGTGGAACAACCCGTGATCGGCGAGCAGGACGTCGATGAGATTGTCGTGTCGCTTCATCTCGGTGAGCTCGCGCATACGACGAAGGTGTGCGGCTCGTTGCGTGTCGAGGTATTGGTGCGCGGAGCGACCGAGCATCAGCGCGAGGACCACCTTCGCGAACAACACCGTTTGGAGATGGGGCTCGGGTTCTATTGGCTCCTTCAGCCAGGTTTCGAATTCCTCCTTGCCGACCGGGGTGATGGCGTAGCGCTTGCGGTCGGGCCCGTCACCGGGTTCGGTCCCCCCGGGTTCCACGAGCCCATCTCGCGTCAGTCGCGCGAGCGTCGCGTAGACCTGGCCGAAGGGCAGGGGCTTGACACGTCCGAAGTATGTGTCGTAATCGCGCTTCAGGTCATATCCATGACTGGGCTCGCGCTCCAGCAGTCCAAGTAGGGTCAGGGGAACACTCATATTCGGAGAGCATACACTGAGCGTATACACGACGCAAGGTAAGACTAAATACCCAGATAAAGGGCTACATAGGGTGCCGGGGGACCTTTCCAGCTTCGTCGCGATCAGCGCGGAGCCGTTGCACGTGGGCTGGTGGGCGTCCGTCGACTCGAGGGCAGAATATTCATACAAGTTAGTTGATACTTACGTAAGGAAAGGCTAACATAAGGCGCATGGATGCATCTTTGAAGGCCCTCGCGGAGCCCCGCCGTCGCGAGATCCTCAAACTCGTCTGGTCTCGTGAGCTGCCCGCATCGGAGATTGCGGCGCAGTTCATCGATGTCACGCGTTCGGCCATTTCCCAGCACGTTGGTGTCCTGCGCGACGCCGAACTGATCATCGAACGTCGTGACGGCGTTCGTCGCTTGTATCGAGCGAACCATTCGCAGATGGACCGTCTTCGTCGCTTCCTCGAGGAGTATTGGGACGACAGTTTGGAGCGTTTGCGTCAACTGGCCGAATCGGCCGAACAAGAGAAAGGAACTAGCAATGACTGAACTAGTGCGAGAGGTCGTGGTCGATGCCAGCCCAGAGACAATATTTCCGTTCTTGACCGACCCGGCCCAGCACGCGAAGTGGATGGGATCGAAAGTTGAGCTCGATCCGCGTCCAGGCGGTAAGTATCAGGTCCTGGCCATGGGCGTTCACCCGGGAGTTGGGGAATTCATCGAGGTCGTCACCAACAAGAAGGTGGTCTTCACCTTTGGCTGGGACGAGCCCAACCACCCGATTCCGGCGGGATCGACCGAGGTCGAGATCACCCTCATCCCCGAGGGCGAGAAGACGAGGGTTCGACTCGCGCACCGCGGACTCCCCGACGACGCGGTGGCGGACCACACCGAGGGCTGGGACTTCTACCTCGACCGCTTGGCGACGGTGGCGAGCGGGGGTACCGCAGGCCCGGAGGTCATGGAGGGCTAGAAGCCACGATCTCGACGTACCGACGAGCACGTCATCTCACCGCATGGTTAGAGGTGGCGTGCTCGTTGGCGTATCCACTCAACTCGAGTCCGATTTGTGCCGTAAGAGATGGTGCGAAACCCAGCTGTTGCAGCGACCGATCCCCACCCCACCCAAAGGCTCGTCATGGACAAGATGATTCTGAACATCGGCAGCGGCAAGGACTGGAATCCGGATTGTGTCAATCTCGACATTGCCGCCGAATGGGATCCGGACGTGATCTTTGACCTGAATGAGGAGCTGCCCGCCTCGGGTATCGCACTGTCGAGCGGACGATTCGGGGATTTGAAGCTCACTGACGACGTCTTCGATCTCATCATCTGCAACGACGTGCTGGAGCACTTGACTCAGTTGTCGACGGCCATGACGACGTGCCTTCGGATGCTGAAGCCCGGCGGGGTGTTCAGCATCGGCGTACCTTACGACCTCTCGTGGGGTGCCTGGCAGGATCCCACGCACGTTCGAGCCTTCAACGAGCGAAGCTGGCTGTACTTCACCGAGTGGTCCTGGTACATGGGTTGGGACACGTGGAAGTTCGATCTAAAGTCGCTCAAGTACATGCTCAGCCCAATTGGCCAGCAGATGGTCGCCGAAGGCACCGCGCAAGATACTGTCGTGCGCACGCCCCGGGCGGTCGATTCAATGCACGTTGAGCTGGTCAAGCGCGCGCTCACCCACGCTGAGAAGATCGAGTACGACCGCCGGCACGCGCGCGGGGCTTGAGAGAACATTGGAGCCCGCGAGTGACGCTGTAGGCGTCGCGCCCGTGCGCCGTTCGAGGCGACACGGTCCACGATCGACTGAATCAACTCGCTCGCTTCTAAACGTCCTTGGTCAGGCCGACGGCGCCGCGAAATAGTGACCTTGATCGAGGTCCTCCAGGAGGCCGGGACGCGTTGGCTCCCACGCCATCAGCTCGCGCGTTATAGCGCTTGAGGCGGGACTGTCAATTCCGACGAAGCCAGCGAGCCAAGTGAAATGTTCGGTAGCACTGTCCGCGGAGATCGCTTCGATGGGCACATCGAGGTGTCGGCCCATGACCGCGGCAATGTCACGTAGCGGCACGCCTTCGTCGGCTACCGCGTGGAGGGTAGATCCCGCTGGCGCGTTTTCGACGGCGAGGCGAAACAAGTGCGCCGAATCGAGCCGGTGCACGGCCGGCCAGCGGTTGGAGCCGTCGCCGAGATAGCCCGCAACGCCGCTGGTGCGAGCGATGCCGATGAGTGCCGCGATGAAGCCGTTGTCGCCATCGCCGTGGTTGGTCGGAGGGAGGCGCACAACCGAGGAACGGATCTTGCGCGAGGCCAGGGCGAGCGTGAACTCGGCGGTCTCTTGACGCGTGCGAGGCCCTTCGCCATGACCCGAGAGTTGGGTCTGGGTCTCGAGGTCGTGCCCGTCGAGCTCAGTGGCGACGCGTCCCACGCTCAGGCCCAGCGTTCCCGAAGCGATCACCAGAGGTCGGTCAGAGCCCTCCAGCACGTCGGCGAACACCTCAATCGCGCGTCGATCCGCGTCGGCCGCGGCTTTGAAGTTTCCCGAGAACGCGACTTCGTGATTGAAGGCGAGATGGATAACGCCGTCGGACGCGGCAGCCCCGCTCTTCAGGCTCTCGAGGTCATCAAGCGAACCGCGATGGGCAAGAGCGCCCGCCGCATTGATGGCCGCCGCGGAGCTGTCCGAGCGAGCCAAGCCCAGTACTTCATGGCCGGAGTCGATGAGCTCTTCCACGACCGCCGATCCGATCCATCCGGACGCTCCTGTGACAAAAACGCGCATTTCAATCCTCCAAGTAGTTGATTCGCCTCAGGTACATTCGTGCCACGGGCGGGGATGTCAGGTACTGACATCACTGTATCACGGATGTCAGAAACTGTCATCATCTAGCATCGACCTATGAGCCGTTGGGAGCCAAACGCAAAGGGGCGACTGGAGCGTGCCGCCCTCGAGCTGTACGCCAACGGTGGGTTTGAGCAGACGACCGTCGCGGAGATCGCCAAACGAGCAGGTCTGACCGAGCGGACTTTTTTTCGTTATTTTGGCGACAAGCGAGAGGTCCTGTTCGCTGGCGCCGACCGGTTGCAGGCACTTCTGGTCGATGAGGTGGCTGGTGCTCCTCGAGCCGCGACGCCCATCGCTGCCGTTGCCGCGGCGCTCGAAACGGCCGCTCGCGCGCTGCAGGAGAATCGTCAGTTCGCCCAGCAGCGGCGCAACGCGATCTCAACGAACAATGAGCTCTTAGAACGTGAGCTCATCAAGCTCGCGACGC
Source organism: uncultured Acidimicrobiaceae bacterium (assembly GCA_963848345.1). Classification (GTDB taxonomy): domain Bacteria; phylum Actinomycetota; class Acidimicrobiia; order Acidimicrobiales; family RAAP-2; genus RAAP-2. Next base: position 252,583 of record CAWKDF010000005.1, read on the forward strand.
TCGCACTCGCCATGGCGGCAGCACTTCGGGCGCGAGGGGTGAAGGAACCGACCGCGAGCTTGACCGCCGAAGCGGGGATCGCTGTGTTTAAGGTTGCGTTCGAACGATGGACTGACGAGTCCAACGAGCAAGATTTCGTAAGTCTGATTCGCGACTCGTTAGGCGAGCTGCGTAGCTTGACTGCCGGTCGGTAGCGCGCTACGACAGGCGTGTCGTGCGTGTCGTGCGTGTCGTGCGTGTCGTGCGTGTCGTGCGTGTCGTGCGTGTCGTGCGTGTCGTGCGTGTCGTGCGTGTCAGGTCCAGCGAGCAACGGCGGCGAGCAGTTCATCGGCAGCCCACCAGCGAACCGGTCGACCCGGTGTTCCGAAACGAACGTGTGCGGGCGAAAGTGATCTTCGTGCGCTCTCGCACCACGCGCGATCGCCGACTACAGCATCCCGTACGCGCGGATCGGACGCAGCCGCGCGACGACGCGACGTTCATTCACCATGGCCGCCCGGAACTCGTCCCAGTTTTCATGCTCGCCAGCGATGCCGCGATGGATGGCGACCAGCTCGTCAACGGTTTCGTCATCGCGCTCGCTCGCAATGGCCGAGAGTTCTGCCTCGGCTTCGATGACGGCGTAGGCGTAGAAGTTCTCTCGCGCGACGTGCAACGCCGCCCATGGCTCGCGCATGAGGTTCTTGTACTTTGACCGATCGGCGGTGATCGAGATTCGGATGAGGCCGTCGTCTGAGACGAGGTGTCCCACATTGGAGAGTTGAGGCCGGGTGTTGGCGCGGATGGTGACAAGCACCGAAAGGGGGCGAGTCCTCGCCAGTCTCAGGGCGTCGGTGAGCCCCACGTGGCCAGTTTGGCACTGGCGAACGCTGCACTCCAGCAGACGTTCGAAGTGGCAGAGCGATGAGCGGGCGCGTCATGAAGTCGAGTCCCAGTTAGGGTGTCGAACCATGGACAAGAAATGGTGGACGTTGATCGTGGTATCGGCCGCGACATTCATGCTGTTGCTCGACGTCACCATCGTCATTGTGGCGTTGCCCGAGATCCAAAGTGGCTTGCATGGCACCTTCTCGGATGTGCAATGGGTGGTGGACGCCTACGCGCTCACGCTCGCGTCGCTGCTCCTCACCGCCGGTGCGCTGGCCGACCGCTATGGACGAAAGCTCCTCTTCATCATTGGGCTCGTCATCTTCACGCTCGGCTCGTTGCTGTGCGGACTCGCTCAGTCACCGCTCATGCTAACGCTGTCGCGCAGCGCGCAGGGAGTCGGGGGAGCGATCCTCTTTGCCACGTCGCTCGCTCTGCTAGCCCAGAGCTTTCAAGGCAAGGAGCGCGGCATCGCCTTCGGCGTGTGGGGCGCGATCACCGGGGTCGCCGTCGCGCTCGGCCCGATTCTCGGGGGCTTGATCACGAGTGGGATCAGCTGGCGAGGCATCTTCCTCGTCAACTTTCCCATCGGCGTCGTCGCCGTCATCATCACGGTGATATGCGTCGGGGAATCCAAGACACCGGGTGCGTCGCGCCCGGACTGGGCGGGCTTCGTTGTGCTCACTCTCGGATTGGTGAGCCTCGTCTACGGTCTCATTCGAGCCAGCGAAACCCACTGGGGCGACAGCGAGGTCATCACCTTCCTCTGCCTTGGCGGCGTCTTGCTCGTCCTGTTCTGGTTCATCGAGGCAAAGGTCGCGCATCCGATGTTCGACCTCTCGCTGTTTCGAACGCCCACCTTTGACGGTGGGCTCATCGCCGCGTTCGCCATGAACGGTTCACTGTTCAGCATGCTGCTCTACATCGTCCTCTTTCTTCAGGATGATCTGGGCTATTCGGCGCTCAACACCGGACTGCGCCTGTTGATCTTGAGCGGGGGGACGCTCATCTCGGCGACGGCCGCCGGACGTCTGAGCAGCCATATGCCGGTTCGCTGGCTGATTGGCCCGGGACTGTTGCTCGTCGGCATCGGCCTGTTCTTGATGGCGGGACTCAACGGGTCCTCCGGTTGGTCCCACCTCACGCTCGGTTTCATCGTGGCCGGTTTCGGTTCGGGCATGGTGAACCCACCTCTCGCCTCCACCGCGGTCGGCGTCGTGGCGCCCCATCGATCGGGCATGGCTTCGGGCGTGAACACGACGTTCCGCCAGATCGGGATCTCCGTGGGAATTGCGGTTTACGGGACCATCTTCACGACGGTGCTCGATCATGATTTGACGCACAATCTCTCATCGGTGCCCGGTGCGTCTTCACACGCCCAACAGATCATCGCCGCTATCCAAACGGGCAATCCGACTCAGGTCATCAAGTCAGCGCCGGCGGGCCTTCGACACGCAATCGGGCTGGCGCTGCGTCAAAGCTTCGCGAGCATGCTGAACGAACTTTTGTACGTGAGCGGCTCGATCGCCATCGTCGGTGCGATCTGTTCGATGGTGTTGATCCGTCAGAAGGACTTCGTGGTGAGTCACGCGCCTGAGGTTCCCCAGCCGGTTCACTGACCGCCTGGTCCTCGTCGCGCTCTTCGTGAGGCGCGAGATGAACGGCGAGTGAACGATGAGTGTGAGAGCGTGACGCGGCGATCACGCGCTGCGAAATGAGGGGTGGCGCTGCCACGATGGCGTAGATTGCTGTGCGTTCGTTGCGCGGAGGACGTCAATGGCTAAGCGGCAGTTTCTCCCGGTGCGCGAGGTTCTGCGCGGCCGTCGACTGAGCTGGGTCGATCTCGTGGTCGCGGCGGGCATCATCGCGACCCTTTACGCCGTCGTGCGACTAGGGCGCGGAATGACGGTCAATTTGACCGCTGGCCACACCCCGACCCACATCTCGACCGACATTGCCAACGTCCCGTACTACGCGGCGCGGTCGCTGCTGCGAATGTCCATTGCCCTCGCCATCTCGACCATCTTCACCCTCGTCTACGGCACCGCCGCGGCGCGACTGCGACGGGCCGAGAAAGTGCTGGTACCGATCCTCGATATCTTGCAGTCGATCCCGATCCTGGTGTTCCTTCCGATTGCGTTGACCTTCTTCGTAAAGCTGTTTCCGAGCAGCGAACTCGGACTCGAGCTGGCCTCGATCTTCGTGATCTTCACGTCCCAAGCGTGGAACATGACGTTCAGCTTTTATCACTCGCTCATCTCTCAGCCCACCGAGCTCGACGAGGCCGCCCGAATGTATCGACTCACCAAATGGCAGCGCTTCTGGAAGCTCGACGTGCCGAGCTCGATGATCGGGCTCGTGTGGAACATGATGATGTCGATGGGCGGCGGCTGGTTCTTTCTCACCGCGTCCGAAGCCGTGACCGTGTTCATCAAGGGCAAGGGTGTCTCCGAGAGCCTGCCCGGGATGGGCAGCTACATGGCCGCCGCCGTCGAGCGAGGCTCTTACTGCGATGTCGCAATCGCCATTGGCGTCATGGTGATCCTCGTGGTGGGCACCAACTTCTTCGTCTTTCGCCCGCTCGTGGCCTGGTCGGACAAGTTTCGCCTGGAGAGCTCAGAGTCTGGCGACAAGCCCAAGAGTGTCGTGCTCAACGTGCTCCGACGTTCGAGCATTCCGCGGCTACTCGGTCGCGCGGTACGTCCACTTGGGCGGTTGTGCGACGCCATCACTCGTCCGTTCGGTCTCGCCGAGTATCCGCTGCGCGCAGACGTTCGTAAACGTCAGCTCGGCGACCTCATTTTTTGGCTGGTCATCGTCAGCGTGTCGCTGCTGGTCGCTGTCTTTGGACTCGTGTACATCAACGCGCACCTCGGCTTCAGCCGCTTTCCGAGTCTCATCGGCTACGCGATGGCGACCTTCGGTCGAGTCGTCGTGCTGCTCGTCCTCTCAACCATCATCTGGGTGCCGATCGGCGTGAAGATTGGCATGAGTCCGAGGCTCTCGCGCTTCGCCCAACCCATCGTGCAGGTGCTGGCGAGCTTTCCGGCGATTCTGCTCTTTCCATTTGCCACGCTGATCTTCATCGATATCGGGCTCTCGCTCAACATCGGGGCGATCGTGTTGATGATGCTCGGCGCTCAGTGGTACATCCTCTTTAACGTGATCGCCGGTGCCAGCTCGATACCGAACGACCTGCGCGAGATGATGGTAACGATGCGCCTCACGAGGTGGCAGCGCTGGCGAGATGTGATCTTGCCCTCGGTGTTCCCGGCCTACGTCACCGGGGGTGTCACCGCAGCGGGCGGCGCGTGGAACGCCTCCATCGTCGCCGAACTCGTGACGTGGCATCACCAGACCTTGCACGCGTACGGGCTCGGCAACTACATCGCCACGGCGTCGGCCCAAGGGAAGTTCGCCGGGTTGATCGCCGGGGGCGTTGTGATGAGCGTGTTCGTCGTGGTGGTCAACCGGCTGCTGTGGCGCAGGCTCTATCGTGCGGCGGAACAGCGGTTCACGCTGTGACCCCTACATTGTCAAGGCCAGCCTGGCGACGAAAGGAGACCACATGACGACGTCCGTACGTCCGACGTCGCCAGAGGGCGGCACGCTCATCGAAGTGAACCACGTGACGAAGACCTTCGAGTCTCCCGATGGCTCGCCGCTGCCCGTGCTCGAAGACGTTTCGCTCGACCTTCGAGAAGGCGAGATCGTCGCCCTACTCGGCAGGTCTGGCTCTGGCAAGAGCACGCTGCTGCGCTGCATCGCGGGACTCATCGCACCCACGTCGGGAGAGATCCGCTACCGCGGTGAGGTCCTCAACGGTGCCAACCCCGGCGTCTCCATGGTCTTCCAGAGCTTCGCGCTGCTGCCGTGGCTGACGGTGCGCCAGAACGTCGAGATCGGTCTCGAGGCGCTCGGCGTTGAGCCTGAAGAGCGTCGTCAACGCGCCGAGCGCGCCATTGACGCGATCGGTCTTGACGGCTTCGAGTCCGCCTACCCAAAGGAGCTCTCTGGCGGCATGCGCCAGCGCGTGGGCTTTGCTCGCGCGCTCGTGGTGGAGCCCGACGCGCTCTTGATGGATGAACCGTTCTCCGCGCTCGACGTGCTGACGGCCCAGAACCTGCGCGCCGAGCTCTTGCGCCTCTGGCGAGAGAAGGACTTTCCGACCAAGGCCATGTTGATCGTGACCCACAACATCGAAGAGGCGGTGATTCTCGCCGATCGCATCTTCGTGCTCGGCGCGAATCCGGGACGAATCCGCACCGAGATCGACTGCGCGTTTCCTCAACCCCGCCATCGACACGACGACAGCTTTCAAGCGCTCGTCGATCAGATCTACACGCTGATGACCGGACCCGACACGCGTCCCCCCGCACATATCTGGGCGGCGCCCGCACCGGGGGGCGGGACCCCGACCGATACGCCGCTGCCCGCAGCGAGCGTCGGAGGGATGTCGGGACTCCTTGAGATTCTTGTCGCGCACGGTGGGGACGAGGACCTTCCGAAGCTGGCTCACGAGTTGACCTTCGAGGTCGACGACCTGTTGCCACTCGTGGACGCGGCGCAAGTGCTCGGGCTCGCCGTCGTGAAAGACGCCGACATCGCCATCACCGAAGAAGGGCGGATCTTCGTGGCAGCGGACATCCTCGAGTCCAAGCAGATCTTCGCCGAACTCGCCCGCGACCGAGCGCCCCTCGTGCGGTCGATCTGCAACGCCTTGGCAACGACCGAAGACGGCACTCTGGGCGAAGGGTTCTTCCTCGACCTTTTACGGCGGGGCTTTTCAGAAGACGAGGCTCGAAGTCAGCTCAACATCGCCATCGACTGGGGACGCTACGGCGAGCTCTTCGATTTTGACGCGAATACGGGGCAGCTGACACTTGAGCAGCACGATCCCAAGGAAGCCTGGGCCCACGGAAGCTGAGCGGTCACGGATAACGCGCGATGCGATAAAACGTACGCGGAGACCATTCAGCTTTGAGGAGAGAGCCCATGCCAATCGAGGGTGAGTACGAACCGAGTCCGTCCGAGTGGGTGCGCAACCAGGTCGCGGAGTACGAGAGCTCCGGCGGCACGCGCGCGAACACGCTGGGCGATACCGGATGGCCCATCGTGATCTTCACGACGAAGGGACGCAAGAGCGGCAAGGTTCGTAAGACGCCGGTGATGAAGGTTGAGCACGACGGCGAGTACGCGATCGTTGCCAGCAAGGGCGGGGCGCCCGAGAATCCCGTATGGTACGAGAACTTGAAGGCTCATCCCGACGAGGTCGAGCTGCAAGACGGCCCCGAGCCGTTCGACGTTGAAGTCCGCGAGATCACGGGCGACGAAAAGGCCGCGTGGTGGGTTCGAGCGGTTGCCGCCTACCCGCCGTACGCGGAGTATCAGCAAAAGACCTCGCGAGAGATCCCGGTATTCGTCGCAAAGCGAAAGGACGCTCAGCCTTCGCGCTGACGAGCACGCCCGCGCCTCAGTACGGTGGTGAGATGACTAGTTGGACCTTGGTGGCCCTTGTCGCATTCCCGCGGGTGCAACTGTGAGCGCGGTTGATCGCGTCGGTAGCCTCCGCGGACAGCTCGCCGCCCATCCGTACGACCTCCTCGCGGGCGAGTTCATCCGCTTTCGCGCAGATGCGAATGACGAGACCGTCGCGGGCGTGGTTCGCTCTGTCGTCGCGGAAGGCGCCCTGGGATGCGACGTCTTTCGTCAGAGCCTCGGCGATGAGGAGTCCAACACACTACGGCTGTTCGCGATGCGCCGCACGCTCCTCGGACGTCGACAGTCCTCACTCGGGCCGCTCTATGAGGCGCTCGACGCGTTCGCGTTGTTGCCCACCGCCGAGGACGTGCCCTGGGATTCATGGGTGAAGGCGGTGCTCTTCATCGCCCGTTCCATGGGCGCGGACGTCGAGCTCGTCGAGCGACGCTTCGAAGACCTGGCCGAACCGCTCGTCGAACGCGGGCACGTGGCCTTTGAGGCCATGAATCGAGTCGAGTCTCTCAACCAGTGCCACCTCATCGAAGTCACGACCGACCACGGCATTGGCGTCGTCGAAACCATGGTCTTTCGCAGCAAGCCCACCGTCGCCTTCTTTGGCGCTCCGCGACAGGCAGACCGGGAGGTCGAGTTCGAACCGACGACCAATCTCGCCCAACTCGCGACGAGCCTCGCGGATGCGCTCGACACCTCCGGCACCCTGGTGACGGGTCCCATTGGCCAGGATCAACTGGCCGCGTCGTCTTTTGGTCAGACCACCTCTGGCTCCTACCTGCCCGCCGCGGGTTGTCTCAGCTTCGTCGCCGAAAACGCCGTCGGATCGTTCACCGTTCTCGTTGCGGAGCTCTGCGAGGACACTGACGCGGACGAATTGGTGGAGGGAGCCAATGAGACCGACGAGCAGTTTGCCGCCTCGGACGGGCGTCGTCTCGTCGTCTTGAGCCCGCAACCGAGCTTCGACGACGACTATGACGTCATGATTGACGTGCAGGACTACAGCGATTTCGTGCAGGCGGCACTGTTGGAGCCGACGGCGATCTAGGGAGAGCCCAGTACGGCGTCCGGCTGCAAGCTGTAGCCGACGCCGGGGGTCGTTTCAATCAGCCTGCCCTCTTCGTCGTTCAGTTTTTGGCGGAGGCGATGCACGTACGCGTGCACGTAGGCGGCTTCGTCGCCGTATCCGGCGCCCCAGACGGCCGAGAGAATCATCTGGTGGGTAACCGTCATCCCCACGTGGCGTCCGAGGAAGGCGAGCACGTTGAACTCCTTCGACGTGAGGTCCACCTTGACGCCGTTGAGGTGGACCTCGTGGTGGACGAGGTCGATCTCAAGAGGACCAAGCTCGAGATCAGAGGACCCGACCTCCGCCTGGTCGTTAGGGCGGTTGCGCAGCACCGCCCTGATGCGAGCTTCGAGCTCGCCCATGCTGAAGGGCTTCGTGACGTAATCGTCGGCACCAATGTTGAGCGCCTCGATCTTCCGATCAGGATCTCCGGTCGCCGACAGGATGATGATGGGCACACCGCTCCACTGGCGAATGCGTTCGGTGACGACGAGCCCGTCGATGTCGGGCAGTCCGATGTCGAGCACCACCACGTCGGGTGCCTGCAGCGCCGTCAACGAGATGCCGCGTTCGCCATTGGTGGCGGTCGTGACGTCATGCCCTTCCGCTTCAAGGCCAAGGCGCAGCGCTCGAAGGAGTGAGTGATCGTCGTCGATGACGAGCACGTTCGCCATTAGTGCTTCCGTGCGAGCGCGGAGGGAAGCGACACCGCGAAACGTGCGCCACCGCCCGGAACTTCTTCGTACCACACTCGCTCGCCGTGAGCCTCGACGAAGGTCTTGGCGATCGTGAGGCCGAGCCCAGCGCGACCGCCGGTGCTCAGCGATACGAATCGGTCGAAGATCGTCTCGCGATCGGCGAGGGGAACGCCAGGCCCGGTATCGGCGACCGAGACGACAACTTCGTGTCCGCGACTCTCTCCCTTCACGGTGATCACACTATTAGCCGGCGCGTGACGTACCGCATTGTCGATCAGATTGATGAGGACCTGGCCGATCAAGACGCGGTCGATGTCGACATCGGGCAAGGCGTCCGGCACGATCACGTCGACGCGGTGGTCTTCGAGTGAAGACCTCATGGCCGATATGGCGTCATTGATGACGTCTTTGACGGGCGTGCGCACTCGATTGAGCGTGAGCACGCCCGCTTCGATGCGGGTCATATCGAGCAGGTTGGTGACGAGGCGAGTGAGACGGTCAGATTCGATTTCGATGAGCTGGTGGAGCAGCTTGCTGTCCTCAGTCGAGAGCAAGTTGCTGCGATTGGCGAGCGTCGAGGAAGCCACCTTGATGGTTGCGAGCGGAGTCCGCAGATCGTGGGAGACGGCGCCGAGGAGCCCACGTCGAAAGCGGTCCGCCTCTTCCAAGAGTTTTGTTCGAAGCGCCTGTTCGCGTAACTGCGCGCGTTCGAGGGCGAGCGCCGCGTCGTTGGCGAACGTGCTGAGGACGGTGCGATTGGTCTCGAGGATCGGGACACCCCGCATCGCGAGGATACCGACGGGACGGCCCGAGGGCGAGAGGGCGATCGTGCGCAGGTCGCTCGATTGACCTGACGAAGTGCCGACGCGGACCGGATGCCCGGAGTGGGGGTCGAGCTGGCGGAGCTCTTCGGGAGTGAGTGGATCGCCTGCGCTCGCAACGACGACGAGACGACCTTCCTCCAGCTCCAGGAGCGACACGCCGGGCACGCCGAACACCGTCTGCGCGGACGAGACGATGTTCCTGAGCAGGACTTCGAGGGGCTGGTCGGCGACGAGCAGCTCGGACATCTCGGAGACGCGGCGCATGGCCTCTTCGCTTCGACGGGCGGTGATTCGCGTGGTGTCGAGAATGTCGACCACGCGAGCGACGAGCAGCATCACGACGACATAGACCGCGAGCGCGGTCCAGTTCTGTGCCTGACCGACGTTGAGGGTCCGATAGGGGGGTATGAAGAGATAGTCGTACACCAAGAATCCCGCGGCCACGCTGGCGGCTCCCGCCGTGAAGCCGCCGATCACCGCGCCTCCCACGACTGGGATGACGAGGATGAGGGCCGTGGTCGAAGAGCCGATGTGAGACCTGAAGGGCAGGAGCACGCCGCCAATTGCCAGTGCGCTCGCCACGCCCACGAGTGAACCTAACCAACGTCGCTGCACCTAGTAAGTATCATCCGAAATCTCCAGATGAGGGCAAGAATCGAAAATGAAGAGAAAATAAAGACGCGTAAGGGGAATTGAAGAAACTCTTCAGAACTTCCCAAGTTGTATGGAGTTCATGGCAGATTTCTACTCAATACTCGGGTTCGTGGCCTTCACGCTTGCGATGCTCGGGCTCATAAAAGTCCTGGACAAAGTATGAGTTACTCCCAAATCATACTTCTGGTCATTTCCGTCGTCATGTTCTTGTACCTCGGGTACGCCATGTTTAAGCCGGAGAAGTTCTGATGGGTTTTTTCCTCACCATCGTCCTTCTAGTCGTCACGCTCGGCCTCGCCTGGCGCTACCTCGGTTCCTACATGGAGGCCGTCTTCAACGGTCGGGTGCACTGGCTCGGTTGGGTTGAGCGGCCTATCTACCGAATGCTCGGCACTAGTCCAGAGCAGGAGCAAACGTGGAAGCGTTATGCCGGCGCGATGGTCATCTTCACGCTGGTATCGCTCGTCTTCACCTACGTGATCCTGCGCATTCAAGGTTCGTTGCCTATGAATCCTCAGCACCTTGGCGACGTCGGTTCGGCGCTCAGCTTCAACACCGCATCGTCGTTCGTCACCAACACGAACTGGCAGAACTATGGCGGGGAGACGACCATGTCGTATTTCTCCCAGATCGGCGCACTCACCGTGCAGCAGTTCGTCTCGCCAGCCGTGGGCATCGCTGCGGCGATCGTGATCGTGCGGGGATTCTCGCGCCGCAAGTCGCCCACCATCGGCAACTTCTGGGTCGACATGACGCGCTGCCTCTTCTACATCCTGCTGCCTATCGCCTTTATCTTCGGCATCATCTTCGTCGGCGAAGGCGCCGTCGAGACACTCGCCGGCACGGCGAGCTTCACCGATGTCTTGAACAACGTTTCACAGACGATCGCTCGCGGTCCGATTGGCTTCATGGAGTCCATCAAGCAGCTCGGCACCAATGGTGGCGGATTCCTCAATCAGAACTCCGCCACTCCGTTCGAGAACCCGACCGGCCTCACCAACTTCCTGTCGATGTTCCTGCTGTTGTCGATCCCGGTGGCGCTGACCTACACCTTCGGCAAGATGGTCGGCAGCATCAAGCACGGATTCGCGTTGCTGGCCGTCATCATCATCCTCTTTGGCGTATGGGTCGGCTACACCGCCAACGCCGAACACGGACAGAATCCAGCAGTTGCGGCGGCGGGCATCCACTCGACGGTGGGTAACACCGAGGGCAAGGAAGTGCGCTTCGGCGACACGTCGACGGCGCTCTTTGGCATTTCGTCGACCAGCACGTCAACGGGCTCTGCGGACGCGTCGTATGACTCTTTTACGCCCATCGGAGGCATGGGTCTCTTGACCGGCATGATGATGGGCGAGGTCACCCCTGGTGGCACCGGCACCGGTCTCTACACCCTTTTGATCTACGCGATTATTGCCGTGTTCATCGGCGGATTAATGATCGGACGAACACCGGAATATTTAGGTAAAAAGATCCAAGCGAAGGAGGTGAAGCTCGCCGGACTCGGATCGCTGGTCATGCCAATGATCGTGCTCATATTGACCGCCATCGCGGTCTCGGTGGTGGCCGGAAGAGCAGGCCCGGAAAACGCGGGGCCACACGGCTTCACGGAGATCCTCTACGGGCTCACTTCCCAAGGCAATAACAATGGGTCAGCGTTCGGAGGCCTGACGGGCAACACTCCGTTCTACAACATCGTCGGCGCCATTGACATGCTGATCGGCCGATTCGGCATCATGATTCCGGCGATCGCACTCGGGGGCATTCTCGCCGAAAAAGAGACGGTACCCGAATCTCTTGGAACGTTCCGGACGGACAACGGCATGTTCGTTGGTCTCACCATCGGCGTGATCTTGATCATCGGTGGACTCACCTTCTTCCCCGCAATATCGCTCGGTCCCGTGGTCGAGCAACTAGCTCACTTGAGGTTCTTCTAATGACGACAGTTATCAATCAGCCCACTAGCGGACCGACGGGGTCCCACGGCGTCGCCCAAGCTCGGGGGCTCTTCGACGGGCCGATTCTGCGCCAGGCGCTGAAGGACTCCGTGCTGAAGATGGACCCGAGAACGCAGGTGAAGAACCCCGTGATGTTTGTCGTGCTGGTGGGGTCGGTGATTACGTTCATCGAGGCCTGCGCTCACCCGAGCACGTTCTCGTGGTCGATCACCATCTGGCTCGTCCTCACGGTCATCTTCGCTAACTTCGCCGAAGCCATGGCGGAGGGCCGAGGCAAGGCACAGGCCGACACGCTACGAAAGATGCGTTCGGAGACCGAGGCTCGTCGACTGAAGGCGGACGGTACCGAGGAGCATGTCGCGGCGGCGGTCTTGAACAAGGGCGACCTCGTGGTATGCGAAGCAGGCGACGTCATACCATCGGACGGCGAGATCATCGAGGGCATCGCGTCGGTTGACGAGTCGGCGATCACCGGTGAATCAGCGCCGGTGATTCGCGAGTCAGGTGGTGACCGTTCCGCGGTGACCGGCGGCACCAAGGTGCTGAGCGACCGCATCGTCGTACGCATCACGGCCGAGCGGGGCCACACCTTCATCGACCGAATGATCACCCTGGTAGAAGGCGCCAATCGTCAGAAGACGCCGAACGAAATCGCGTTGACGATTCTCCTGGCGGTGCTCACGATCATCTTCATCCCCGTGGTTGTCACCCTGGTCCCGTTCGCCAACTTCGGTGGCGCGTCGGTCTCTATTGTGGTGCTCGTCGCCCTGTTGGTCTGCCTTATCCCGACCACCATCGGCGCGCTGCTGTCGGCGATCGGAATTGCGGGTATGGACCGTCTCGTGCAGCGCAACGTGCTGGCGATGAGCGGGCGTGCCGTCGAAGCGGCGGGCGACGTGCAGACGCTGCTCCTCGACAAGACCGGCACCATCACGCTCGGCAACCGCATGGCCTCGAACTTCTATCCCGTCGGCAGTCACACCGAGCAAGAGGTGGCCGACGTCGCGCAGTTGGCCTCACTTGCCGACGAAACTCCAGAGGGACGCTCGATCGTGGTTCTCGCAAAGGAGCTCTTCGATATCCGCGAGCGCCAGCTCGAGGGCGATCACGCCTTTATCCCCTTCACCGCAACGACGCGCATGTCGGGACTGGACATCGGCACCCGACAGATTCGCAAGGGCGCGGGTGACTCGGTGAAGCGGTGGGCAACGGAACAGGGCGGCACGGTGCCCCCTGATCTCGACGCCATCGTCGAGCGCGTTTCGCGGGCCGGCTCGACGCCACTTGTCGTTGCAGACGGGCCAGACATCATTGGCGTCATCGAACTGAAGGACGTCGTGAAGCAAGGCATCCGCGAGAAGTTCGACGAGATGCGCCAGATGGGTATTCGCACCGTCATGATCACCGGCGACAACCCGTTGACCGCGGCCGCGATTGCCCAGGAGGCCGGCGTTGATGACTTCCTCGCTGAAGCCACTCCCGAAGCGAAGATGGCCCTCATCAAGCAGGAGCAGGAGGGCGGCAAGCTCGTCGCGATGACCGGTGACGGGACGAATGACGCGCCGGCGCTCGCCCAAGCTGACGTCGGCGTGGCGATGAACACCGGCACGACGGCCGCCAAAGAAGCGGGCAACATGGTCGACCTCGACTCCAACCCCACGAAGCTGATCGACATCGTCGAGATTGGCAAGCAGCTCCTGATCACCCGAGGATCGCTCACGACCTTCTCGATCGCGAACGACGTGGCGAAGTATTTCGCCATCATCCCGGCGTTGTTCGTGTTCGCCTACGGTCTGCCGAACAAGCCGCTCGGTGCACTCAACATCATGAAGTTGCACAGTCCAGAGAGTGCCGTGCTGTCCGCGGTGATCTTTAACGCACTCGTGATCATTGCGCTCATCCCTTTGGCTCTTCGTGGCGTGAAGTTCCGCGCTTCGAAGTCCTCGGTGATCTTGCGCCGAAATGTCTGGATCTTCGGTGTGGGCGGCGTCATCGTGCCGTTCATCTTCATCAAGCTCATTGACATCATTCTCGTCGCTCTACACGCCTACTAAAGAGGTATTGAAATGTTGGTTCACCTTCGCCGTTCGCTGGTCTTGGCAGTCATCTGCTTGGTCTTTTTCGGCTTCATCTACGCCTTCGCGGGCACCGGCGTCTCGCAGTTGTTGTTCAAAAACCAAGCGGACGGATCACTGACGGCTGACGGCTCGACGCTCATCGGTCAGCCTTGGAACTTGACGAAGTGCCCAGGCCACCCGCTCGGCAGCTGCGTCTTCCAGGGTCGGCCCGACGACCTCGGTCCTTACTCCGACGCGGAGAAGAACAACCCGAGTCCCGTGGGACACCCTGGTGACGACCCGCTTGTCTTGAACGGGGTCGCGGGCGGTTCTGGTGCGACGAATTTGGGCCCGCGCTCCGCGGAGCTGGTCAAGTACACCAAGATCTTGGTTCGCTACTGGCACGCCCGTGGTGTCAACCCGACCCCGGACCTGGTTACAACCTCGGGCAGCGGATACGATCCGGATATCTCAGAGCAGGACGCGATCGTCCAGATCCCCATGGTGTCAAAGGCCACCGGGATATCTCCGTCGGCGCTGAAGACGCTCATCGCCCACTACACGCACCCCCCGCAGTGGGGCTTCCTCGGGGCTCAATACATTGACGTGTTGCAACTGAACGAGGGGCTCGCAGCGCTCAAGAAGTAGGAGAACGGTGAAAGCAGGGGAGCTGTTGAGGTTCATGGGACGCAATCGCGGGCGCATAACGTTTGCGCTCGCGATTGTGATTCCGCTACTTATCGCTCTCGTCCTCGTGCCGTCGCGCAGCGATTTCGCCGGCGCAGCCGCGGCACTCGTCTTCGTCGTTGCCATCGTGGCGCTGGCCATCGGCGGCAACCGCTTCGTTGGGTTCGTCGCCAGCGTCTCGTCGGTGATCTGGTACGACTTCTTCCTCACCAAACCCTACGATCGGCTCACCATCAGCCATCGGCCGGATATCGAGACCACGATCTGTCTCCTCGTGGTCGGCGTGGTGGTCTCAGAACTCGCGGCCCGACGTCGTCATCTCTCACGCGTGTCTGCAGAAGAGGCCGAGTACGTTGACATGGTGCGCGACCTGACCAGTCTGGCGAACGGCACGGCGCCGAGCTCCGAGATTATTGCTCGCGCAGTGCCATCACTCGTGCGTCTTTTGGATTTACGAGAGTGTCGGTTCGAGCGAAACCCGGCGGACCCGCCGATGGCGCGGATCTTGTCGAACGGCGAGGTCGTGCACGTGGGGTTGGAATGGCCCGTCAGCCAGATGGGTATTCCCGGGCCCGAGGCGGAGATCGTGGCGCAGTGGCGCGGTCGGGATCTCGGACGATTCGTGATTACCCCCACCCCGGGCGAGCCCATCTCGCGAGAGCGCCGAGTCGTGGCCGCACTGCTCGCCAGCGTGGTGGGTGCCGCCATTGCCACCCGGGCGGCCTGAGTGATCGCCGTCGCCACCCCAAAGGTCCGCTAGCCGTGGCCCGCGGTCAGCTGCGCGTCTATCTAGGTTCAGCTCCCGGGGTCGGCAAGACCTATCGCATGCTCGATGAGGGTTGGCGTCGACGCGAGCGTGGCACCGATGTGGTCGTTGGGTACGTCGAGACCCACAAGCGCCCGAAGACTGACGCCCTGGTACGCGATCTGGAGATCGTGCCTCGCGCGATCCACGAGTATCGCGGCGCCACCTTCGAAGAGATGGACTTGGCGGCGGTGCTCGCCCGAAAGCCCGAGGTTGCACTGGTCGATGAGCTGGCCCACACCAACGCTCCCGGTGCCGCGAACGAGAAGCGCTGGCAGGACGTCGAGGCCATGCTCGACGCCGGCATCGACGTCATTACGACGGTCAACATCCAGCACCTCGAATCGGTCAATGACGTCGTCGAGAAGATCACCGGCATCACTCAGCAAGAGACCGTCCCCGATGCCGTCGTGCGCCGAGCCGAGCAGATTGAGCTCGTGGACGTCACCCCCGAGGCGCTCCGCCGACGGATGGCCCACGGCAATATCTACACGGCCGACAAGATCGACGCGTCGCTTTCGAACTACTTTCGCGTCGGCAATCTCAGCGCGCTGAGAGAGCTCGCGCTGCTCTGGCTCGCAGACCGCGTCGAAGACGCGCTCCAGCGCTACCAGGACGAGCACGAGATCGCCGCCACTTGGGAGACGCGCGAGCGCTTGATCGTGGCGGTGATGGGAGAACCCTCGGACGAAGTTCTTCTCCGGCGCGCCGCGCGAATCGCTTCGCGAACCGGTGCAGAGATCATTGCCGTCCACGTGGTGCCCGCTGACAGCGTGCGCCACGGCTCGAGCGATACCGCGCTCGCCAAGGAGCTGGTCGCCGAGTTCGACGGCACCTATCGCGAAATCGTCGACGACGACACGTCGACCGCCATCGTGTCCTTCGCTCGCTCCGAGCGCGGCACGCAGCTCATCCTCGGCTCCAGCCATTCGCGCCGGTGGTATCGCCCCTTCGGCGGAGTGATCCAAAATATTCTCCGCCACACCCCCGACCTCGACGTTCACGTAATCTCCATTGACGGCGACCAGCCGAAGCACGTGCACGCACGCCGACAGAAGGACGCGGTGCCGTGGAGCCGACGTCTCTTCGGGTTGGCGTGCGCCGCCGCCACGTTGCCGCTGTTCACGTGGATCTTGTCGGAGTTTCGCTCGAGCTTGTCCCTATCGACTGACTTTCTCGTATATCTCGTCATCGTGCTCGGGCTGGCCTCCCTCGGTGGTGCACTGGTCGGCATCGCCGCGGCGCTCGTGGCCTACCTCCTCGAGAACTACTACTTCATAACTCCTACTCACACCTTGTCGGTCTCGCGCCCCGACGACTTTGTCGCCTTGATCGCCTATCTGGTCTTTGCCGTGTCGGCGAGCCTGCTCGTGAGCCGTTTCGCTCGGCGTTCTTCCGAAGCGGACCGCGCTCGCGCGGAGGCCCAAATCCTGGCGAGCGCGGTCGCCACCTCGGGCACATCGCATACGGACCTACTACCGCTGCTCGACTCGCTGCGGGCGGTGTTCGACGCGACCAGTGTCGCGCTCATGGCGCGCCGGGATGGGGCGTGGATCACTGACGTCGTGAGCGGCGAGCCCATCGCTGATCTTGCGACGGCTACGACCTTTCCGATCGATGAAGATTTCGAGCTCGCGCTCGTGGGCGCGGCGCTCGGCGGAGAGGATCGTCAGCTGGTCAGCGCGTTCGCCGGTCGCGTGGCGTACAGCCTGCGCGCCATGAGCAGCGTGAAAGAGGCGCAGCAGTTCCGCGCGCTCGCCGAGTCGGAGGTGCAGCGGTCAGCGCTCATGCGCGCGGTGTCGACGGTGCTCAGCGGATCGCTGTCGGAAATCCAGCTGAAGGTCACCGCGCTGCTCGACGGGGGCGCCACGGCGCCCGTGCGCGTCCAGCGAGAGCGACTGCTCGCGGTAGAAACCGAGGTGCAGCGCCTTACGCGGATCGTCAACAACTTGACCGACCTCGGACGTCTCGAGAGCGAAAGCGTCATCCCGCGCAAGCTCCTGGTCACGGTCCGTCCCCTGGTCGAGGGGGCGCTGTCCGGCCTCAACCCCAGCGGGCACTCGATCGAGGTCGAAGTGCCCGACGACCTGCCGCGGGTCGACACGGATCCAGAGATGGCCCAGCGAGTTCTTTCGATTGTCATAGCCAACGCGTGCCGCTTCAGTCCCCAGGGACGTGCCGTTCGCATCACAGCCGGGGCCACCAGTGACGCCGTCGAGGTTCTCGTGGTGGACACAGGCCCGGGAATCAGGCCCAGCGAACGCGCGACGATCTTCGAGCCGGTCGCCCGCAGTGGTGATCGCGGCATGCACCTTGGACTCAGTGTCGTGTCGAAATACATGGCGCTGCTCGATGGCGAAGTCCGTTTGGAAGACACGCCCGGAGGCGGCTTGACCGTAGTGGTGCAGTTTCCACTGACGCCCGCGCGCCGCTAGCGCGGGATCGGCGGTCGCTAGTCCGAGATCGCGGAGGGCGACCAGTCGGTGGCGAGGCTCTCGGGTCCAGGCCTCAGCTGCGATGACCATTTCTCTTCGATACGCCCCACGCGCCAGATCACCATCGCGCCGAGCCAGGTGACGACGAACATGCCCACGATGATGAATCCCGCGGCGTTGATGTTGAAGTTCTCCATAAAGTTCCAGAAGCCGCCCTGCCAATGCAGTTCGGTTGGGAGCAGGCCGAGCACTTCTATGGTGCCGATGAAGAAACAGATGGCGACGGAGAGACCCGTGATGGCGAGGTTGTAGTAGATCTTGCGCACGGGGTTGAAGAACGCCCAGCCGTAGGCCATGTTCATGAAACAGCCGTCGAGCGTATCGAGAAGCGACATGCCCGCGGTGAAGAGGATGGGCAAGCACATGATCGAATACCAGGGGAGGGCCTTCGCCGCGAGCAGCGCGGTCGTGGCGAGGAGCGCCACTTCGGTGGCGGTGTCGAAGCCCAGTCCGAAGACGACCCCGACTGGGTACATCTGCCACTCCTTGGTGATCGCCTTCATCCACCTGCCGAAGAATCGGAACATCAGGCCGCGATTGTTGAGCTGGCGCTCGAGCTCTTCTTCGTCGTAGGAGCCGTCACGCATGGAGCGAAAGACCTTCATGATCCCCGCGAGAATCACGATGTTGAGCAGCGCGATGAGATACAAGAAGCACGCCGACACGATCGTTCCGAAGACGCCGCCGAATTGCTCCAATCCCGAGTGAGTGTTGGACACTGCGCCATAGACGGTCTTTTCGGCGATGACCAGTCCCGCGCCGATCACCACGACGATGGTCGAGTGCCCGAGCGAGAAGTAGTAGCCGACACTGAGCGGCCGCCTCGCCCCCTCGACGCCTCGGCGTTCGGACATGAGCTTTCTCGTGGTGTTGTCGATCGCAGAGATGTGGTCGGCATCAAAGGCGTGGCGAGAACCGAGGGTGTAGGCGAGAATGCTGACGCCGATGCCCAGACCTTTGTAGTGCCCGGGCACGACGAAGATGATGAAGATGCCAAAGCCAATGATGTGGAGCAGGAGTATGGAGCCGAACATCCAGCTGGCGCGGCGCCATTCCTCTGGACTGAGCGAACGGCGGATCAGTGAAAGGCGACTCGTCGTCTGATCGAGTCCGGTCATCTCCGCGTTCCTCTCGCTCGCGTGCGCGGCACTGAACGGTGGGTCGCGTGTACTCGATTCACGGGCACCTCCCCGATCCGGCTCTTCAGAGATCCTGGCATAAATGAGAACTGAACGCAAGAAGCATCAGCATGCATTAGATATGTATATCCTGTCACTATGCGCTCACGCGTGAACACTTCGAACGCCGCCGGGACGGAACCCGACGAGCGCGTCGATGAAGTCTTGGACATGCTGCGAGAAAGCGGCGGGCGAGTCACGACCTCGAGGCGGATCTTGCTGCGCTGCCTCTTCGAAGAGAGCCCCCACCGCACCGCGGAGGAACTGGCTGCCGAGGTCCAGCGCATCGCGCCGGACGTGCATATCTCGACGATCTACCGCAACCTGGATGAGCTCGAACGCCTCGGCATCATTGTGCACGCCCACTTGGGGCACGGACCCGCGACCTATCACTTATCCTCGGACACCCACGGCCACCTCGTCTGCGAAAACTGTGCCACGGCCTTCGAGGCGCCTGAGGACATCTTCGAAGAACTCGCGGCCACGGCACTGCGCGACTTTCATTTCGTTATCGACCCGAGGCACTTCGCGGTGCTCGGGCGCTGCGCCGGGTGCGCCAGCACCGAGACTGCGTAGTCCTCGACGAGTCGAGGAGCGCCCGCTGGCGCTTGGTCGCAACGCAGCGGTACGCCTCGACACACAGCGTCTCGATCTCTTCGATGTCGATGTCGATGCCGGTGTCAAGGCGAACTCCGATCCAGCCACGATGACCCCCGTACGGTGGAAAGAAGAATCGCTCGGCGTCGTGCTCGATGAGTGCCGCTTGGGCCCCCTCAGGAGCGGCGCACCATAGGTGGAAGAATTCGTGCTCGTGATGCTCCTGCGGCCAGAGCATGACGAACTGCTTGGTCGCGAAGTATGCGGGCGAGCCGTGACCCTCGCGCTCTGAGGTCTCGGGCAACGAGTGACAGATTCTGCGGATCCGCTGCTCGAGGGAACTTGCCACGTCGCGACTCTAACGGGGCCTCGTCCGCGAAGCTGGGGAGGGGCGAAGTCCTTAAGGGAGCGGCGCACGAGTCGTTGCGAATAGTTCGGTGGGCCTTCTGAGCTCAACCATTGCCCTGTGATGGGGTGAGGCCGTTCGTCACCTTGGCGAGTTCACCGAATGCTTCGCGCGCCGTCACCAATGAGCCACGCGTCGTTCACTAACGTTGCCGATCATCGCATCGGGCCCCGCATGATGCCATTCGTTTTGTATCGAAAGCCTCGTCGTGACTGCCGCCATCGTTGGAGACAACGTTGGGAGTGTGTCAACATGCATCATGACCTCCCACGAGCGCGCCGCCGTGGTCGGTCGCGGCATTCGTCTCGAAGCGGCCACGCTCGGATGGAACGTCGTCGGCGTCTGCGTCCTTGCGGTCACGGCGTTCGCGGCCCATTCGGTGGCGCTCGGTGGCTTCGGGCTCGACAGCTTGATTGAAATCGGCGCCTCGACGATCGTCATCTGGGAACTGCGTGGTGACGACGAGCAGCGGACCACTCGCGCGCTGCGCGGCATCGGGTTCGCGTTCGCGGGACTGGCGGCCTATCTCGTGGTGCAGGGAATCATCGTGCTCGCGAGTCGCTATCACGCGGGCCAGAGTGATCTCGGACTCGGCTGGACGGGGATCACTGCGGTCGCGATGTTCCTGCTCGCCACCGCGAAGGGTCGCGCGGGCCGCGAGCTCCGCAACGCGGTCCTCACGAGTGAGGCGCGCGTCACTATGGTCGACTGCATTCTCGCCGCATCGATCTTCGTCGGCGTGGGTGCGCACGCGCTGTTCGGTTGGTGGTGGGCGGATCCACTCGGAGGATTCGTGCTGGCCGTCTACGCCGTGAAAGAGTGTCGCGCCATCTTCTCCAAGAAGTCATAACCAGCAGATCTCGTCCGGGTGAGCGCTTCATCTCCCAAGACGGGCGAGGTAACCGAGGCCCATGACGGCGGCCTCACAGCCGACGCGCTCGAGTTCGGCCACGTCGGCGTCGTCGCGTACCCCGCCGGCCGCGACCACGGGTATGGCGCTCGCGCACGCTTCTTCGTAGAGGGCGAGATCGGGTCCGAGCATCGTCCCGTCGCGATCGATCGCGGTCACGTGCAGGCGCCTGACACCCACGGCGCGACAGCGTTCGAGCGCCTCGGTGAAGGTGAACGAAGAGCGCTCCAGCCATCCGCGTACCGCGAGATGCCCGTCTCGCACGTCGAGGGCCGCGAGCAGCCGATCACCCAGGGCATCGACGAACTCTTCGAGCGCGCCGTCGTAGTCCCACAGAGCCGTCCCGACGATGACCCGAGCCGCGCCGGCGTCGAGCGCGCGCTGGGCGGCGTCCACGCTGCGGATGCCTCCAGAGACCTGCAGGGGGACCGCGCCCGCAGCTCGCCGGCAGCGCTCGATCACCGTAGTCCGAAGCGCGCCCTCGCGCGCACCCTGGAGATCCACCACGTGAATCAGGGCGGGTGCGGTTGAGACGAGGCGGCCCATGAACTCCTCGAGCGGCTGGCGGAAGATGACGCGTTCATAGTCGCCTTGCTCCAGGCGAACGGCGTCACCGCCAAGCAGGTCGAGGGCGGGAATAACTTGCATGGTAGCAAGGTAGCATAGTAGCATGCTGATATGACCAGCGGAAAGGTAGTTGCGGCCGATGCCAGCCCGGAAACCGCGTCACGGTTCGATGAACTAGTGGATGCCATCGCGCACTTGCGCGACCCGCAGGTGGTGGCCGCTTTTCTGCGCGATCTGTGCACCTCGACAGAGCTTGACGCGATGGGCCAGCGACTGCAGGTGGCGCGCCTCGTCGACGAAGGCGTGCCGTACCAAGAGATCTCACGTCGCACCGGCGCCTCCACGGCGACGGTGACACGCGTCGCTCAGTGGTTGCACCACGGAGAAGGCGGCTACCGAGCCGTATTGAAGAGGAGAACCCGATGACTCGCCGACTAACCATGGCCCTTCCTTCAAAGGGACGGCTTCGCGAGCCCTCCTGGGCGCTGCTCGAAGCGAGCGGCGTCTCGCCCCAAGAGCCTGGCGAGCGCATGCTCCAGGCGCACTGTCGAAACGCCGACATCGATCTCTTGTTCGTGCGCGCCGACGACGTACCCGAGTACGTCCAAGATGGCGTCGTCGACTGCGGCATCACCGGGTTTGATCTCATCCATGAGCGTGAGTGCAACGTGGAAGTGCTGCTTCGCCTGGGCTTTGGCACCTGCTCGCTGCAGGCAGCCGTGTCCAACGAAGATTCGGCGACGCGCATCGAAGACCTGGAAGGCCGACGAGTCGCGACCTCGCACCCGCGCATCACCGCGAAGGTGCTCGCGGAGCGAGGCGTCAACGCCGAGATCGTGGCCGTCGCCGGTTCAGTAGAGATCTCCCCTCGACTCGGTCTCGCCGACGCGATCGTCGACCTCGTCTCAACGGGGAGCACGCTGCGAACCAACGGGCTGCGCTCGATCGGTGTGCTCTTTGAGTCGGAGGCCGTCTTGGTCGGCAAGTCCAATTCCAAGGATTTTGAGGCCCGACGCACGCTGACGACTGTGCTGGGCTCGGTCATCAACGCTCGAGCGAACCGCTATCTGCTCTGCAACGTCGCGAAGGAGCGGCTCGGTGAAGTCACGGCGGTATTGCCCACCTCGGGTTCGCCAACGGTCATGGACCTGGCGACGCCCGGCGTGGTGGCCGTGCACGCCCTCGTTCCCGCAGCCGACATCTGGGCGCTGCTACCCAGGCTGGAGGCGGCCGGAGCGAGCTCGATCCTGACCCTGCCCATCGAGAGGATGGTTCCGTGAGCACCCCGGTCAAGACGGATCGTGCCATCACGATCGAAGAGATCGTGAGCGACGTGCGCGAGCGCGGTGACGCTGCTGTCGCCGAATGGTCGAATCGCTTCGACGCGACGTCCTCGAGCCAGCCCGAGCGCGCGCGCGCCTACGGCGACATCCCCACCGCCGCGATCCTCGCCGCCGCCGACGCGGTGCGCACCTGGCACGCGGCCCAACGCCCCGCCGACCTCATGATGGAAGTCTCGCCGGGAGTGACCCTCGAACGGCGTTGGACCCCGCTCCGATCTGTCGGGATCTACGTTCCCAAGGGCCTGGTCTCCTCGCTCATCATGTCGGCGGTACCGGCCCAAGTGGCGGGGGTCGAGCGAATTGTCGTGTGCACCCCACCGAACGGATCGGCTGCCGTCGCGGCGACGGCCGCGCTCCTCGGCATCGATGAAGTCTGGGCTATCGGCGGCGCCCAGGCCATCGCGGCGATGGCCTACGGAACCGAGTCGATCAATCCGGTCGACAAGATCTTTGGTCCGGGCAGCGGGGCCGTCAACACGGCGAAGCTCATCGTGAGCCGTGACGTCGCGATCGACCTCCCCGCAGGCCCGAGTGAGATCGTCGTCGTCGCGGACGAGGGCGTTGACGAGGCGCTGATCGCTCAGGAGATTGCCGCCCAGATGGAGCACGGTCCGGACTCGAAAGGCCATGTGGTGCGCGTGGGCGACAATCTCGAGGACGCCCTCGCCGAGGTAGAGGGGTACGCGGCGGAGCACGTGGCCTTGCTCGGTGAGCGGGCCGAATCGTTGGCGGGGCGAATCCGCAACGCGGGAGCCGTCTTCGTCGGTCCCTATTCGCCGGTGCCGGCGGGGGACTACGCGACCGGCGGCAATCACGTGCTGCCCACGGGCGGATGGGCGAAGTCGACGGGCGGGCTCGGTCTGGAGGCGTTTATGAAGACGGTCACCGTCCAGCGGGTTACCAAAGAGGGCCTCGAACGGCTCGCGCCGACGATCGAGGCGCTGGCCGAGCTCGAAGGCATGAGTGCCCACAAGGCGACGGCGCGCCGATGAAGCCCGACGCCCTCGACTCCTATCAGTGGCCCCCCTCCACGGAGGTCCTCGCCGAGCGCGTCGGGATCGACCCACGCGCGATCGTGCGCTTTGACGGCAACGTCGCGGCAGCACCTCCGCCCTCGGCTCGACCGGCAGCGCTGGCCCGCGCGCTCGCGGACATCAACGAGTACGACCGTGGTCGCTATCTGCCGCTGCGCCAAGCGATCGCTCGCTTTCACGATCTGGACCTCGAGTGCGTCGCGCTCGGGGCCGGCAGCGACGAATTCATCGTCCTGCTCGCTCGCCTCTTCGCAGAGGGAGGGACGATCGCCACGGTGCCTGCGTATTCGTATTCGATGTACCGATACGCGGCCCTGATGGCCGGGGCCAGCCTGGTCGAAGATCCCGCCAGCGCAGACCTCGTTTTCGTGTGTCGACCGAACAATCCGACGGGCGAGATGTGCGACATTCCGAACGTCAACGGCCAACTCGTCATCGACGAGGCCTACGCCGACTACGCGGGCGTCGACGCGCTCGACCAGCTCGATAGCGGGATCATCATCCTGCGCACCTTCTCCAAGGCCTTCGGGCTGGCGGGCGCGCGCGTCGGCTACGCCCTCGCGACACCGGAGCTGATCGAAGCGATCTCCTCGCGTCAAGCGCCACTGTCGGTGTCCTCGCTCTCCGCCGCGCTGGCCCTGACGGCGATCGGCCAGAAGCCCGATGTCACCAAGACGATCGCTGAGCGCGAGCGGCTGTCCCGCGAACTCACGGCGCTCGGTTTAGAGCCGCGCCCGTCGTTCACCAATTTTCTCTTCATTCCGATGGATGAGCCGGAAAAGCTCGTCCAACAACTCCTGCCTTACGGAGCCGTCACGAGGGCGTACCCCGGCGGCCTTCGCGTGAGCATCCGCGATGAGATCGACAACGACTTCCTGCTCGACGCGCTTCGTGGTGTGCTCTTCGACACGCCGATGCCCGCTCAGTATCTGCGTCACGAGCGCAACACGGCAGAGACCCTGCTGAGCGTTCGCCTCCGCGTGCCGGGAGAGGGCCGGGTGCTGGTCGATACCGGCGCGGGCTTCTACGATCACATGCTCCAACAGCTCGCTTTTCACGCCGGGATGGATCTGCGACTCGAGGGCATTGGCGATCTCGAGACGGGAGACCACCACACGGTCGAAGACATGATGCGAACCTTCGGTGAGGCGTTCGACCGTGCGCTCGGCGATCGAAAGGGCCTCACCCGCTACGGCGAAGCGCGCGTGCCGATGGACGAGGCACTCGCGCACGCGGTGGTCGATCTTTCGGGTCGCGCGACCGCCAACATCAGCGTGAGTCCGGATGAGGGGATGGTGGCCCACGCGTTCCAGTCGCTCGTCCAGACGGCGCGCATCACGTTGCACGTGACCGCCACGGGCGAGAACGCCCACCACGTCGCCGAGGGGGCCTTCAAGGCGGTGGGTCGGGCAATCGCTCAAGCGCTGAAGAAGGATGGTTCCCTGGTCCGCTCGACCAAGGGCACGCTGTGAACGTCGTCGTGGTCGACTACGGCGCCGGCAACACGCGCTCGGTGCGAGCCGCGTTCTCGCACCTCGGCCGCGACAGTGTCGTCTCGAGTGACGCGGCGGAGATTCGCGACGCCGAGTTCGTCGTCTTGCCGGGCGTGGGCTCGGCCCAGAGCGCGATGGCGCACCTCGTCGAGACGGGGGCCGCCGACGCGCTGCGTCAGCGCTTCGACGACGGGGGCACGACGCTCGGCATCTGTCTTGGGATGCAGCTCGCGCTCGAGCGCAGCGAAGAAGATGGCG
This sequence comes from uncultured Acidimicrobiaceae bacterium, assembly GCA_963848345.1. Taxonomy (GTDB): domain Bacteria; phylum Actinomycetota; class Acidimicrobiia; order Acidimicrobiales; family RAAP-2; genus RAAP-2. The sequence continues at coordinate 277,976 of CAWKDF010000005.1, forward strand.
GCGTCGATGCGCTCGGACTGATCAAGGGCGAGGTGGTGCGTCTTCGCGAAGGTCGTGTCCCTCGTCTGGGCTGGTCCGTTGTCGAACCCTGGGGCGAGGCCTACTACTTCGCTCATTCGTATGCGGCGCGAAGCGAGTTCACCGTCGCGAGCGTAGAGGACGTGACGGTCGCCATACAGCACGGTTCGTTTCTTGGTGTCCAGTTTCACCCCGAAAAGAGCGGACCCGCGGGTCTCGCCTTCCTCGAGCAATGCCTCTCCCGCGTCTGATTCCCTGCCTCGACGTCGCACACGGACGCGTCGTGAAGGGGGTGAGCTTCGTCCAGCTGCGTGACGTCGGCGATCCGGTAGAGCTCGCGACGTTCTACAGCGAGGGCGGGGCCGACGAGCTGGTCTTCCTCGATATCAGCGCCACCCCGGAAGACCGCACCACCATGACCGAGGTCATCCAGCGCGTGGCCGACGTCGTTGAGATTCCCTTCACCGTCGGGGGCGGGGTCCGGTCGGTCGAGGACGCCTCGCGCATCATCGAGTCTGGCGCCGATCGCGTGTCGCTCAACACCGCCGCCCTCGCCGACCCGTCGCTCATCGGCGCCATCGCCTCGCGCTTCGGGTCCCAGGCGGTCGTTGTGGCGATTGACGCGGGCGACGGCGTGGTGCACACCCACGGGGGCCGCGTCGCGACGTCGATCCCGACCGTGCCCTGGGCCGTCGAAGCCTGTGAACGGGGCGCCGGGGAGATTCTTCTCACCTCGATCCGACACGACGGGCAGCGCTGCGGGTACGACTTGGTGCTGACGACCTCGGTGCGCGACGCGGTGAGCGTGCCCGTGATCGCGTCGGGTGGCGCGGGGAGCGCGGCGCACGTCGCCGAGGCGCTGCGCGTCACTGACGCCGCGCTCGTCGCATCGATCGTCCACGAGAATCCGATGGGGCTCACCGGTCTTCGACGAGAGATCGAAGCGCTCGGCGTGATGCTTCGACCGTTGAAGGAGAACTGATGAGTGAGAACCTGCGGGCCGCCATTATCCAGGAGGAATCGTCGGGGCGCGTGTTGATGCTCGGGTGGATGGACGAAGAGGCGCTCTCGCTCACTCGTTCGAGCGGACTCGTGCACTTCTTTTCTCGCTCGCGCCAGCGTCTTTGGAAGAAGGGTGAGACCTCGGGCAACGTCCTGCACGTGACCAACCTCGAACTCGACTGTGATGAGGATGCGGTGCTCGTCACCGTGAGCGCGGAGGGACCTACGTGTCACGACGGATCGACGTCGTGCTTCACCCCCTGGCTCTGGCGAAAGATACTTCGAAGAGAGTCCGAGGCGGCCGAGGATTCCTACGTGCATCAGCAGTTGCGCGCCGGGGTCGCGCTCAACGCGAGAAAGGTCGGCGAGGAGGCGGTGGAGCTCGCCGTCGCCGCGCTCAGCGAAGACGACGAGCGGGTCGTGAACGAAGCGGCGGACCTTTGGTTTCACACCCTGCTGTTGCTGCGAAGTCGCGGGCTAGATCCGGCGCGCGTTGAGGATGAATTGCACCGTCGCGAACGTAGCGACACGAGCCCTTCGCAGTATTGATCGCAAGGGTATTTCGCGCAGATCATCTACGAGAATTCGACACGACGGATCTATCGAGGTCGCGACCGGGAAAAGTTCCATGAAGATCTCCCGCCACTCTCCGAGGTGTCACGTTTCGGTAAACGACGACTCGTTAAAAAGCAATGCATGAACTCACACCTTTCCACAATCGGCTCACTTCGCAAGCGGTGCGCCTTGGTCGCCCTTGCGGGCACCGTCGCTTCACTGTCATTCGTCATCTCGGTGAGCGCCGGGGCCGGAGCGTCGTCCAATCCCGGGCTTCGCCCTGTACGCGGCCGAAGGCTACGACGCAGCCTCGGTCAAAGCGTTCAACGCGACCCACCCCGGCTTTACCGTCACGCTGAACGACAACTCAACGGGTCCTCTCCTCGAGCAGATTCAAGCCGAAGGAAACAACCCGAAGTGGGGCGTGCTTTGGGTTGACGGCGCGACCGCCTTCGCCCAGCTCGACAACGAGGGCTTCCTCGTCAAGCACAGCGCACACCGAATGGAATCGATTTCAACGCGCTCGGCAAGGCGAACGCTCCGGCCGACGGCAGCTTCACTCCGACGGGTCTGACCGTGACGGGGGCGCTCTGCTACGACTCGAGCCAGATCTCCGCTTCGAAGCTCCCCAGTACCTGGCAGCAGCTCACGGAATCGAAGTACAAGAGCCTGCTCGGCATGAACGATCCCTCCCAGTCCGGTCCGACGTTCCCGCTGATCGCGGGCGTGATGGATGAGCTCGGTCACTACACGTCAGGGCTCGACCGCGAGGGCGGTAACCGCGGGCGAGGCGTACTTCGAGAAGCTCTACAACGAATGGGCTCTTGGTGAACGCGACCAATGGACCGACGATCGCAGCTATGGAGTCAACCTCGATCCAGATGGCAGATTGTGCAGAGTTCTGCCTGCTATGGCGCCGCGCTGCTCCGGCTACAGTGCTTCATCATCCTTGCCGTCAGCCCGCGGATGTTCTCTCAAGGCCCGCAGTGGTTCACCCTCACCTTCGTCCGACAAGCGTTCGCCGGATACTCGGGGCGGGCGATCTTCAACTCTTTTTGGGTGGCGACGGTGGTTTCGCTGTTCGCGGTCGCCATCGCTACGACCATCGCGTGGCTCGTGCACCGCACCAACGTGTTCGGGAGAAGGTTCTGGACCATCGCGATGTGGCTGTTGCTGATGATGCCCACGTGGATGATGACCCTCGGTTGGACTGACCTGCTCCAGCCTTTCGGTGCCGCGTCGGCGATCGGGATCAACACGCACTACGCCTACGGGGAGTTCTTTGGTCCCACCGGCATCGTCCTCGTGCTCATCGCGGCGGCCTTGCCGTTCGCCTACTTCGTGGTGTCCGCCGGCCTGCAAGGTCTCGGTCCCGAGTACGAAGACGCGGCGCGCATCCACGGCGCCGGTTGGCGCCGAACCTTTCAGACGATCCTTCCCATCATCGCCCCGGCCATCTTGAGCGCGTTCGCGATCAGCTTCGCCGAGACGTTGAGTGACTTTGGGCGTCGCCTTCACGTTGGGCTACCACGCACACTTCCCACTGGCTACCTTCACGCTCTTCTCGGCAATAAGCAACTTCCCCGCGAACTTTTCGGTTGCCGCCGTGATCGCCGCCGTGTTGATCTTGATGGTGATCCCCCCGATCTTGCTGCAGTCGCGGGTGATGCGCAGCCGTTCATACGCCGTGCTCTCGGGCAGAACTCGCAGCCCGAGGCGTCGCGAGTTCCGGCCGCTGGCGCGAATCGCTGCGACCGCGGGGGTGGCGATCGTCTTCTTCGTGGCTCTCGGCGTGCCCATCTTTGGAGCCATCATCGGCTCATTCGTGCAGAACCTTGGCATCTATTCGACGACCGGCATCCACTGGACATTGGAGTACTACTCCCAGGTCTTTCACCCCAACATCTCGGGTAAGGCCCTCGGAGCGCCGCTCCTTCTCTCCAACCAGCTCGGTTTCTTCGTCGCGACGGGAACCGGAATTCTCGCCGTCATTCTGGCGAGGCGTTTCATCGCGAGTCCGGGAAGTTGGAGTCAGCGGATCACCGACATCTTCTTGCTGGGGTCCGTGGCGATACCCGGCGTGGTGCTGGGCGTTGGCTACATCTTCTTCTACAACTTGCCCTTGGTCACGAACAATTTCGTCAATATCTATAAGACCCTGCCGCTGCTCGATGCTGGCGTTGATCGCCAATGCCGTGCCCGGCCAGACTCGATTCATGGCCGGTCCCGTCAGCCAGATACAGCCTTCTCTCGCCGAAGCGGCTCGAGTGCACGGTGCTGGAAGATTTCGAGCTTGGACCACGACGAACCTGCCCCTGATGTCCCGAGTGCTGCTCTGGGGATGGCTCCTCACCTTCACCAAGACCCTCTCGGAGCTCGCCATCTCCCAGATCCTCTATCCCCCGAGCCAGGAACCGGCGCCCGTCGCGATTCAGTCATACTTGAGCGGCTTCGAATCGGGTACCGGCACGCGATGACGGTGCTGAGGTCGTGAACGTTGGCGGCGGGTACCTCTTGACCAAGATCTCTTCGAACGCGCGATTCGATCGGGTCTGCAATGTAAAGGTTTTCTTCGAGCAGTCGTCGTGCTTCGTAACGAACACATCGAGGGGGGTGCCTGCAGGGTGATTGGCGTAACGGTAACGTCGGGTGACGCGGTGCTCGTCGGAGCGGTCTTCATCGCCTGCGCGGTCGAGATGGTCGAGGCGCTCACCATCGTCTTCGCCGTCGGCCACACGCGCGGCTGGCGCTCGGCCCTCGAGGGTACGGCGGTCGCCCTGGTCGTGCTCGCGGCCCTGGTCGCCGCGTTCGGCCCCGCGCTCGTGAAAGTGCCGCTCGACGTTCTGCGCCTGGTGGTGGGCGGGATCCTCTTGATCTTTGGGATGCAGTGGCTGCGCAAGGCCATCCTCCGCTCGAGCGGATTCATTGGCAAGCACGACGAAGACGCGATCTACCAAAGGAAGGTCGCCGAGCTCGCGGCCCAAGGTGATGCACCTGGACGTGACCGCATCGCCTTCATCATGGCCTTCAAGGGCGTGTTTCTCGAGGGGCTGGAGGTTGTGATCACCGTGCTCACCCTCGGTACCGCCGCGCACCGACTGGGGCTCGCCGCGCTGTCGGCGGGCGTTGCCATTGTCCTCGTGGGGATCGTCGGCGTGGTGGTTGCCAAGCAGCTTTCCGCCGTGCCCGAGAACGCCATGAAGATGGTCGTGGGTGTCTTGCTCGTGAGCTATGGCACGTTCTGGACGGGGGAAGGACTGAAAGTCAAGTGGCCTGGCGGTGACACCATGCTGGTTGGTCTTGTCGCCATCTACCTCGTGGTGACCTGGACCTACGTCGCGTGGCTACGGTCCACCAAAGCCCGCGGTGTCGAGGTGACGGCATGAAGGGCTCTTGGCTTACTCGTTCGCTGAAGGGGTTCGCGATGTTTTGGTGGGACTTTCTCATCGGTGACACGCCGGAGATATTCGTGGCGGTCGTGGTCATCATTGGGGTGGTGGCGCTCCTCAGCGTGAGCGGGCACTTCAACGCGGCGGCGGCGACAGTGTTGCCGGTGTGTGCCGTCCTTGCCTTGGGCGTCTCGGTCTGGCGCGCGCAGCGCTCGATGCGCGAGTAGCTACGCGGAACGCAATTCGTACGCGGTCATCGAGAGGGAACCCATCTCGTAGCCATCGATAATGGTCGACGTCGACGCACCCGCGGCTGACGCCAGCCCAGCCAGGTAGGCGAGCGGCAAGAAGTGATCGGGGGTGGGTACCGCCAGTCGGTAGTCCCCATGGGATTGGGTGAGGCCCAGGCGGCTCGCGTCGCTGGTCATGATGTCGCGCGTCGCTTCATCGAATCGATGCGCCCAGTCGGTGCCCTGACCGGGGGAGTGCCAGTCGATGAGGCGCAGGTTGTGCACGATGTTGCCGCTCGCGAGGATGAAGACGCCCTCCTTGCGGAGCTCGTGGAGCTTCGCTCCCAGGTTGAAGTGATAGTCGAAGGGCAGCTCCGCGTTGATAGAGAGCTGGAGCACGGGCACCTTCGCGTCAGGGTACATGTGCACGAGCACCGACCAGGTGCCATGGTCAATGCCCCAGCTATCGGTGTCGAGCCCCACGTAGGTGGGCTCGACGACATCGATGACGCGCTGGGCCAGTTCGGGATCACCGGGAGCCGGATACTCGACGTCGAAGAGTGGCTGTGGAAAGCCATAGAAATCGTGGATCGTTCGCGGGACCCGCATGGCCGTGATCGCCGTGATGTTGACATACCAGTGCGCGGAGACGACGAGGATCGCCTTGGGGGTTGGCATCGTATTTGCCAGCGCGGACCAGGCAGTGGTGTAGCGATTCTGTTCGATCGCGTTCATGGGGCTGCCGTGGCCAATGAAGGCCGCGGGCATCAACTCGGACATGGCACCTCGCTTTGGCCTTCAGCGTAGCGGTGGCACTGTTTGACATCGCAACCCTAGCCTCGAATCATGGATGGACGGTTCTTCGTCGTTGGCGCCGTCGCGCTCGCCGCGCTTGGATTCAGACTCGGATTCGGGCTTGCGCCAAGCCCCGGAAAGGTCACCGCCTCGACCACACCAACGTCAACGTTGTCAACGACCTCGACGTCGGCGACTACGACGAGCACTACCACCACCACGACGACAGTGTCAACAGCCACTGAAGCCCAGTCCGCGGATCTCGCGTGCGCTGAGCAGATCGTGTCGAGCTGGACCGTCGCGCGGCTGGCCAACGAGACGATCTCGGTGTCGGTAAACGCAACCCAGATCGGCGGCATGGGTCCCGCCGCGCGCGACGGCTACGGCGGCATCCTTCTCTTTGGCACCACCGCGCCCGCCAATTTTGCCCGGACCGTGGCCGCCTTGCAGCGCGAGACGCCGGACCATGAAGCGATGCTCGTCATGACGGACCAAGAGGGGGGCGGGGTCGAGCGGCTCACCAATCTTGTCGCCACGCTCCCGTGGGCCCAGACCATGGGCAAGAACCTCACACCGGCTCAGATCACCGCGGAAGGGCCTTCGCGTCGGCAGGTCCATGAAAGCAGCCGGCATTAATACGGATCTTGCACCGGTCGCCGATGTCGACGGACGAGCGGTGGAACCCGGCGAAAACGATCCCGACGGCTATCGATCCTTTAGCGGCGTGCCCGCCAAGGCGGCGGCCGATGACGTCGCGTTCGCAAAGGGGCTGCGCGAAGCAGCAGTCCTCGCCGTCGTGAAGCATTTTCCCGGACTTGGGGGTGCGACGGGCGACACTGACTATCGTCCCGCCGCGACGCTTCCGTGGTCCACCCTCATGACGACTGGGCTCGTGCCGTTTCGATCGGCCATCAACAGTGGGGTGACTGCTGTGATGGTATCGAACGCATCCGTGCCGGGCCTCACCCCCCTGCCTTCCAGCATCTCCCCGGATGTCATCAGCTACTTGCGCGATCAGTTGGGCTTTAGCGGTGTGATCCTCACGGATTCGCTGTCTGCGGGGGCACTCAGCGCCATTCACCTCGGGGTGCCGGCCGCCTCGGCGAAGGCCCTCGAAGCGGGTGCCGACATGGTCCTCGCTGGCTCTCCGCCATCGGCGGGCGCCGCGTTGCAACTTGCGGCGGAGATCTCGAGCGCTCTTCAAGAGGCGGAGAAGGCGGGCGCGCTGCCGCTCTCGACGCTCCAAAGTGCCGCAGCGCTGGATCTGGCCAGCATTAACACGCTCAACTGCTCTGCGCTGACGAACCCGATCACCTCGACGACCACATCGACGTCACCCGCTACGTCGTAGGTGCCTTGAGCGCGTCCACGATCTCACGAACGATCTGGTCGCGCTCGTGGGAGAGATCGACGATGATGCCGGATTCATCCGGCTCAAGCGGTTCCAAGGTGGCGTACTGAGATTCGAGCAGCGACATTGGCATGAAGTGCTCCCGGGCCTCCATGCGCTCTCGGACCACGTCGATAGGACCGTCCAGCTCCGCGAAGAAGACGTCCGGGGCGTAGTCGCGCAGCACGTCCCGATAGAGACGCCTGAGCGCAGAGCACGCCGTCACGGTGCGATGACCCAGCACCCTCTCATCGCGAATTCGCTCGCCGACGCGGCGGAGCCAGGGCAGCCGGTCGTCGTCGTCGAGTGGGTGGCCCGACGCCATCTTCTCGACGGCGATCGAACTGTGCAGCTCGTCAGCCTCGATGAACACGTAGTGCCACTGCCTTGCCATCTCTCGTGCGATCGTGGTCTTGCCCGAGCCGGAGACGCCCATGACGACGATGGGGACGTCGCGCGAAGGCCGTTCGCTCACCGCTTGACTGACGATCGGCGAGCGGTCGAACGCTTCGCGGGGTGCGCGAGCTCGTCGATGAGATGACGGACCTCTTCTGGTGCGAAGCCGAGCGTCGCGTCGCCTACGGTGAATTCGACTCGTAGGAGCGAGCCCCCCTCGGTTGCGAACGGCTGCGCGAAGGTCCAAATCTTCCTGCGCCGGGCGATGTCGAAGGCCCGTTCGCGGAGCTCGTCGGGGGAGAGCTTGAGTCGAAGGTGCATCATGGACGATTGCACGGTCGACGGGAGAACTTCAACGTCGTCGAGGTCTTCGAGGGCTTTGGATACGGCGACGGCGTGTCGATAGTACTTACCCATGCGCGGTAGGCGTGTCTCGAGGACGCTGAGCGCGGATGCCGCGTACGGCCACATGCCATACAGCCGTCCACCGTGGCGCGTTCGCCATACGGAGACCTCATCGATGAGGCCCTGCTCGCCAGCGACGCAGCAGCCGGTGATGCCACCGAGTCCTTTGTAGAAAGACACGTACACCGAGTCAAAGAGGCCGGCGATCTCGGCAAGCGACTTTCGATAGTACGAGGTCGACTCCCAGAGGCGCGCGCCGTCGAGATGGACGGCGGCCCCGCGGCCCCGCGCCCACTGAACTTGGGCGTTCAGCTCTCGCCAGGTCGGCAGCGTGCCACCCAGGCTTCGCTGGGGGAGCTCAATGAGAAGCGCCCCGAGCGGTTCATGAACGAGCGCCAGATTCGCCGTCGAGAGGGGCAGCGAGCGTGAGCCGACGGGAATGGCGAAGAGGCCGTGTAGGAGCTCGTATCCACGCTCCTCGTGGGAATCGAGGTGACAGGCCGGATGAAACGCCACGCTCATCGTGCCCCGACGTTGCCCGTGGACGCGCAGCACGATCTGCTGGGCCATCGTGCCACTCGGCAAGAACAGGGCCGCGGGTTTTCCGAGGAGCGTCGCCACCTTCTCTTCGAGGGCGCTCACGGGACCCCCAACGCCGTAGTAGTCGACCTCCGTCTCCGCGGGAATCGTCGCTAAGAGATCGCGGGCGATCCGAGGGCCGTGGCCGTTGAGGAATCGTTCGCACTTCATCATGACATCGTCAATGGCGGTGTCACGCGTGGCGGTCGGACTCATCGAGTCGATTCTATTGAACGCGATGTCCGCAACTTCGGGGCACAACGTGTCTGAAGACGCCGATCTATGCCTCAGGGATAGGGACCGTTGACGACCTCTCGAGGACCTCGATACAGTGACCTCAGCGGGCGCGCCACTGCGTCGTGCTCGAGAGGAGACCCACGATGGCGAGAGACCCGTACGAAGACTTGCCGCAGGTACCGTCCTTCAACCTCACGTCGACTGACATCGCCGACGGCGCCCGCTTGGCGATGCCGCAGGTGAGCGGCCTCATGGGGGCGGGTGGCGAAGACGTGTCCCCCGAACTGTCGTGGAGCGGTTTTCCGGAGGCGACCAGAGGGTTTGCCGTGACGGTCTATGACCCGGTCGCCCCGACGGCGTCGGGCTTTTGGCACTGGGCGGTCTTCAACATCCCCGTCACGACCACCTTCCTACCCTCAGGGGCCGGCGACGAAGAGGGGAGTGGTCTCCCAGAGGGCGCGGTGCAGCTCGCCAATGACGCGAGCGTGAAGCGTTACCTCGGTGCGGCGCCGCCCGCGGGGCACGGCACCCACTACTACTACGTGGCGGTGCACGCACTCGACGTCGATCACCTCGACCTTCCTGGCAACGCCACGCCCGCATACCTCGGCTTCAATCTCTTCACGCACACCTTGGCGCGTGCGATCATCGTCGCGAACTACGAGCAGCGCTGAGCGACCATCGGATCGAGGCGGCGGATGAGCGTGGGCTCACGCTCACGGTCGTTGGCTGTGCCGGATCCTCTTACGACCGCGAGCGCCGTCTGCCGTGCTCGAGTTACCTGCTCGAGAGCGCTTCTGCCGCGATCTTGCTTGATTGTGGCTTTGGATCATTCGACTCGCTGGAGGCGTTGCGACCTGACGTCAAGCTTGACGCGATACTCCTCTCGCACGCTCACGCCGATCACGTGGCGGATCTAGAGACGTTCCTCCTGGCGTCAGCGCGGTGGCGCGCCGGGCCGCGCGTCGTGTCCTCGCGTTCGACGCTTGACAGTGCGTCATTCGACGAGCGGGCGCTCGGAGCGGCGTCGGTCGAGCTCGTGCGCGACGGTGCCCATCTCGTGGCAGAAGGATTCGAGGCGGAGCTCTCCTCGACGAATCACCAGATTCCTACGCTCGGTGTCCAGATCACCATGGATGGCGCGCGGGTCGTTTACAGCGCCGACACCGGGCCCGAGTGGGCGTTCCCTACGACGTTTCGCGCCCCCGAGCTCGCGATCGTGGAGTGCACCTACGAAGCTCGAGACGTCGCGTCACCTCCGTTTCACCTCGACGCGCGAGAGGTTGCCACGCTGGTGAGCGATCTATCACCGACTCGTACGCTGCTCACCCACGTGCCACCCGGCGAGGACGGTGACCAGCGCCGCAACCTCGTCCAGCGCTGGGCGCCCAGCACGAAGGTCATCCTGGCGAGAACCGGCATGACGGTCGCGCTGCGGGGCGACGGCTCCCTATAGGTAGTGTGGGGGGCGTTCGTCTCGATCGCGCCGCAGCCGAGAGATCTCCGCTTTCAGCCGCTCCACCTCCTCGCGCAGCGAGCGAATGATGGCCTCGAGTTCCTCGACACGTTCGTTTTCATTCACATCAAACTGTGGCACAACCTGATCGAACGAGGCCGCCAGGTCCGTAATCGCGTTTTGCATCGGTCACGAGGTGCTGGTTCTAGTGTTCGTTCGTCCGAGTCGAAAGCGAGCGCGAGTGAACTTCTGTACCCGCTGTGGCACGCAGGTATCGGGCAACTTCTGTCGCCACTGCGGAGCGGCGACGCCCAGCGACTCGATGTCCGGCTCGACCGTGGCGTCGGCGACTGAGATGCCGACGCCCCCTTCGTTTACGCACAACCGATTAGAACCACCAGCGCCGCCCGAAGGCGTGGCTGGCTCGACGGCCTGGGCGCAGAGCGGCCCGACGCGCCGATCGCTGGTCCATGAGACGCGGTGGGTGATGGTGGCGTTCCTCGCACCCGTGTTGGTGAGCGCGGTGATCGTGCTCGCCCAACACGTCGCGGGCGTCGAAGACATTGCGCGCTTTCCTTCAATTGTCCGCCACCATCCACTCACGAGTATGGCGCTGGGCATCCTCGCGTACCTGCCGGTTGCGGCCGTTGTCCCCCTCGCGCTCTTCCTCCTCGCTCGAACCGGCCGGAGCGCGCGAACGCTCGGCCTTGACGCGCCGAGTCTCGGGCGCGCGGTCATCCCTGGTCTCGGCCTCGGGGCGGCCACATTCGCGGTCGAGTTCGTGATCGGCCTCGTGTTGTTGGCCATCTTCGCGGACAACAAGTCACTGTTCGTGACCGTGTCGTTGCACGGTGTGCCGAAGTACTACGTGGTTTGGGGGATTTTCGTCTCCGCTGTGACCGCCGTCACCGAGGAAGTGCTCGTGAATGGCTACTTGATCACCAGGCTCGAACAGCTCGGATGGACCGAGAGGTCGTCCTTGATCTTGAGTCTCGTGCTTCGAACGAGCTACCACGTCTATTACGGTCTCGGCTTCCTGCTCACGATCCCCTTCGGCTTCTTCGTCACGAGTTCATTTCAAAAGCATCGAACGCTGAGTCGCCCAATCGTGGCGCACTTCCTCTACGACGCCATTCTGTTCACGATCGTCATCTTGCACTGAGGGATGATTGGGCCGTTTTGTAGTCTGTTGGGAGTCAACGAGAGCGAAGTGAGGGTCCATGGCGTATTGCCCGGTCTGCGGGGCCCAAGAGGCACCGGGGCAGAACTTCTGCGCTCGATGCGGCAGCCCGAACACTGCAACCGATGCGCCGGGCGACGCCCCCAGTTCGTCGACACTGCCGCCCGCGCCCACCTATCGGGGCGAGACGACGAATCAGGCGAGAATCGCCGGCTTCTGGTGGCGAGTGCTCGCGTTCGTGCTCGATGAAATCGTTATCAACGTGGTGCTCTACGTCGTGCTGCACAGTGCAAACTCGCTGACTTACGTGCAAGGTGCATTGATTTCGGTCATCGCCTACTTCTTGTACTTCGGCCTGATGGTGGGCTACGCCAAGGGACAGACCCTCGGCATGATGATCTGTCGCCTGCGCGTCGTCAACGCCAACGATCGTGGTCCCGTCACGTTCAATCAGGCGATGGCTCGGGCAGCGATCTACAGCGTGCTGCTCTTCGTCGCCTCGATCTACCACTACCGCGCGAAGAACACGACGAACCTGACCCAAGCCCAGAAGGAAACCGTCCTGCGCCATGGGGTGATCTGGCTGGCGCTCGCGGCGCCTCACCTGCTCGACCTGATCTGGGCCGCGTGGGACAAGCAGCGCCAGACGCTGCACGACAAGTTCGCGAGAACGGTCGTGATTCGCACGAGGTGATCGGGCGGCGAGGCCGCGTCGATCAGGGAAACAGACCGCGCAGCTTCGTTGCTTCGGCGATGCGCTCGACTCCCACCACGAGTGCCGTGTCGCGCAGCGGCACGCCCAGCTGTTCGTGACGCTCCCAGACCGCGTCGAATGCGTCGTGCATGGTCTTTTCCAGGCGCTGCTGGAAGAGCTCGCTCTCCCACATGAACCCCTGAAGGTCTTGGGCCCACTCGAAGTACGACGCGACGACCCCGCCCGCGTTCGCGAGCACGTCGGGTACGACGGGAATGTTGCGACTCGCGAGCACCGCTGCGCCCTCGCCGGTTGTCGGGCCGTTGGCCGCCTCGACCATCATCGAAGCGGACATGGACAGGGCCACCTTTTCGGTGATGACGCCGCCGAGAGCAGCGGGGATCGCAATATCGCTCGGCAGCGCGAAGAGCTCGTCCGCGTGGATCTCGTCCGCACCGGGGTAACCCATGATGGAGCCAGATTCCGCGAAGTGCGCACTCATCTTGTGGTGATCGATGCCTTCGGGGACGTGGATCGCACCGTGCACGTCGGCCAGTCCGACGACCAACATCCCGCGCTCGCTGAGGAGCTTGACGAGCGGCGCACCGACTTTGCCGTAACCCTGGATGACGACACGCTGGCCCTCGGGGGTGCGGTCGAGCTTCTTTAGGAGCGCGATCGTGCAGATTGTGACGCCGAGCGATGTAGCGCCGGCGTGACCGAGCGTGCCGCCAATGGCGAGTGGCTTGCCGGTCACGAGCCCGGGCAGGTTGTGTCCGCGCAACATCGACACGGTGTCCATGATCCAGCTCATGACCTGGGCGTCGGTGTTGATGTCCGGCGCGGGGATATCGCGGTCTGGCCCGATCATGGGCGCAATGGAGTACGCGTAGCGGCGTGTGAGGCGCTCGAGCTCGCCGCGCGAAAGTGCGGCGGGGTCCACCTTGACACCACCCTTTGCGCCGCCGTAGGGAATGTTGACGACCGCGCACTTGATTGACATGTCGGCACTGAGTGCCGCGATCTCGTCGACGTTCACGCTCGGGTGAAAGCGAATGCCGCCCTTGCCCGGGCCGCGAGAGGAGTTGTGCTGAATCCGCCAACCGGTGAACATGTGGACATCATCCGAGTCCATGCGCACCGGGACCGCGACCTCGAGGATCCGCTCGGGAGTCACGATCCTCGTGATCATGCCGTCGTCCAGACCGAGCAGTTCGCCCGCTCCTTGAATGAGTGAGGCGATACGCAACCAGGGGTTGAGTTCGTCAGGGATCGCTTCGTGCAGACGCGTGACCACGTGCCACCAGCCTTTTGATTTGAGAAAGCGCCGTTGCTTTCACCTCTCAGGTTACGTCAGCGGCGAAGGCTTGAACCACCATTCGAATCAATTCGTCGTCGGGTACTGTGACTGCCAGGTGAGCGGAGGGTGAGCTATGAAGATCACGACCAATATGGGCTACGCGGGGGGATTCAAGCGCGCCGTCGCCGACGTCGTCGAGATGGAAAAAGCGGGTCTCGATCTCGTGTGGGTCGCCGAAGCCTACGGGTTTGATAGCCCGTCGCTGATGGGCTACCTCGCCGCCTTGACCGAACGCGTCGAGATCGGTGCAGCCATCCTGCCCATCTACACCCGCACCCCGACCCTGATCGCCATGACGGCGGCGGGTATCGATGCGCTCTCCGACGGGCGCTTCTCGCTCGGACTCGGGGCTTCGGGCCCCCAGGTCATCGAAGGTTTCCACGGGGTCCCTTATACGAACCCCCTCGGCCGCACCAGGGAGATTGTCGAGATCTGCCGCGACGTCTGGCGACGCGATGCCCCGCTCGTGCATAAGGGTAAGACCTTCACCTTGCCCCTGCCCGAAGGGGAGGGGACCGGACTCGGCAAAGCGCTGAAGATCATTGCCCACCCGGTGCGCAGCGAGATTCCGATCTGGATCGCTTCGCTCGGCGAGAAGAACGTCGCCATGACCGCCGAAATTGCCGACGGCTGGCTCCCGATCTTCTTTATTCCCGAGCGGGCGCACGAGGTGTGGGGCAGCGCGCTCGCTCAGGGTGCGGCCAAGCGCGGTGAGCGAGGAGACCTCATGATCAGCGCGGGGGGACTGCTCGCCATTGGCGAAGGCGAAGAGATCCTCAAGCTCCGAGAGCTCGAGCGCTCCTCGGTCGCCCTCTACGTGGGGGGCATGGGCGCCAAGGGAAAGAACTTCTACAACGAGCTCGCCCAGCGTTACGGCTACGAGCGCGAGGCCGAGATCATCCAAGACCTCTATCTCGCCGGAAAGAAGAAAGAGGCCGAGGCGGCCGTCCCCGACGAGTTCTTAGAGCTCACCACCCTCTGTGGACCGCTCGGCTACGTGAAAGATCGGATTGCGGCGTATCGAGAGGCGGGGGTGACCCACCTCGCCGTGCAGCCGTTGCCCCAGCTCGGCCAAACCAACGCGTCGCTGATCGAGGCGGTCAAAGGGCTCGTCTAGCGCACGAAACGCACGTCGTTCCGTGGGCGCATCCGACCTCTTCTAGTCGCCTGTCGACGCGCGGGTGGCGTCGCGTCCACCCGAAGCGAGCCACGCTTCGTACATGGTGGCGTAGGCGCCGCCCGCGGCGATCAACTCTTCGGGCGTGCCCATCTCCACGATGCCGCCTTCATCGATCACCACGATGCGGTCGGCGCGCTGAGCCGTCGTGAGGCGGTGAGCGATGAGGATCGCCGAGCGCCCTTCAAGTAACCGGTCGAGGGCACGTTCGATGACCGTTTCGCTTTGAAGGTCGAGTGACGACGTCGCCTCGTCCAAGATGAGCACGCGCGGTCGCGCGAGGAAGGCTCGGGCGAGGGCGAGCTGCTGGCGCTCTCCGGCAGACAGTGTCTGACCGCGTTCGTGGACGGGTGTGTCCAAACCGTCGGGGAGACGATCGACGAGCTCGCGCAGCCCGACCACGTCGACGGCTTCGTCGATGTCGGCGTCGGTCGTTCCGGGACGTCCGAAGCTCAGGTTGGTGCGGATCGATCCAGCAAAGAGGAACGCCTCTTGGGGGACGACGCCGAGCTGGGATCGAAGCGATCGGAGCGTGACGGTTCGCACATCAATGCCGTCGACGAGCACGCGGCCCGACGTCGGGTCGTAGAAGCGGTTCGCTAGCTTCGCCATGGTCGACTTGCCAGCACCGGTTGGTCCGACGAACGCGACCGATTCTCCTGGTGCGATTTCGAGGTTGACGTGCTCCAAGACGAGCTCGTCGGGGAGATAGCCAAAGCTCACGTCTTCGAAGGTGATTCGACCCTCAATCGTCGGCAAGATCATGGCGTCGGGGAGCTCGTCGACGGTCGGCGTGGTGTCGAGGAGCTCGCGCAGCCTGGTGATCGACGAGCGTCCTTGCTGGAGCGTCGTGTACTGCTGGACGAGCAGCTGAATCGGCGCGAAGAATCGGTTGAGGTACAAGAAGAAGACGATGAGCTGGGCCGGGTTGAGCTCATGGTTGAGGACCATGTGCCCACCGATGCCGAGCAGCATCGCTTGGCCCAAGATGCCGATCATCAGGGTGGAAGGACCGTAGATCGCGTTTACTCGACCGGTGTAGGCGTTGGCGTCGCGGTAGGCGCCCACAACGTGGCGGTGGTTGCGGATGTTGCGACGCTGGCGATTGTTGGCGGTGACGACTCGTATGCCGTAGAGCGATTCGGAGAGGTCCGCGAGCACGATGGCAATGCGGTCGCGCGCGAGAAGGTAGCCCTTTTCTGACGCGTGGTGATACCACACCGAAAAGACGAGGAGCAGCGGGACGATGACGAGCACGGTCCAGGCGGCGAGCTCGACGTTGGTCAAGAACAAGATGACCGTGATGACGATCATCGTGAGGCCTTGGAGGGCGAACTGACTGATGCCGTCTTGGATGAGCTGCTGGAGATTCTCGATGTCGCTCGTCATGCGGCTCATGAGAACGCCAGCCTTCTCCTCGGTGAAGAAGTCGAGACTGAGTCGCTGGAACTGCGTAAAGACCCGGATGCGCAGGTCGTGCATGACCCGAGAGGAGAGCTTCCCCGTGACGTCGACCTGTTCACGTTGGAAGTAGACGCTGGCGAGCGCCAGCACGAGATAGAGCACCGCACAGACGACGATCACCAAGAGATCGTGGTGCCGCTCCATTCCGTGCTGAATGGCGTATTCGGTCAGGAGCGGGCCCGCTTGAAGCGTCAAGCTGATGATGATCACGAGGGCCGACCCGGCGAAGACCCACTTGGGGTAGACGGCGAGAAGGCGGGCCAGGCTGAGGCGCTCGCGCTCTTTGGCGCTCGGCAGCTGGGTGAAGTGGACGTGCGACTTCGGATGCTCGGGCTCGGTCGCGAGCAGCTTGGTCGCCTCGTCCATCAGCTCCTCGGGAATTCCGCCGAAGGGCAACCCCGCTCGACTCGCGGTCGTGGCAGCGCTGCCGCCGAACATGGCGCCACCGCCTCCGAATCCCCAGGCCATTAGGCGCTCTCCTCGTTGGTTGCCTGGGCCAAGATCTCCGAGTAGAGCGGAACGCGTGCCAGCAGATCTTCGTGCGTGCCGTCGGCGATGACGTGGCCCTCATCGATCAGGAGTACCCGGCTCGCGAGGGCGATGGTCGAAATGCGGTGTGCGATGACGATGGTGGTTCGTTGGTGGAGCAGCCCGCGTAGCGCCTCGTAGATTCCCGATTCCACGTGCACGTCGATGGCGCTCGTCGCGTCGTCGAGGATCAGGATGGGCGGGTTCAGCAGGAGGGTCCTCGCGATGGCGATGCGCTGACGCTGACCGCCCGAGAGCGTGTAGCCGCGTTCCCCGATGACGGTGTCATAGCCCTCGGGGAGTCGCACGATGAACTCGTCGGCGTTCGCAGCGCGAGCGGCGGCCTGGATGTCCTCGAGAGTGGCGTCCGGTTGGCCGTAGGCGATGTTGTCGCGAATGGAGATCGAAAAGAGGAAGGGCTCATCGAGCACCACGCCGACGTTCTGGCGGAGCGAGGTCAGGGTCACGTCGCGAATATCGTGTCCGTCGATCTCGACGTCGCCGTTCGTCACGTCGTAAAAGCGCGTCATGAGGCGGGCGATGGTGGACTTGCCCGACCCCGTGCGCCCGACGAGTGCCACGGTCTCGCCGGGCGCGATGTGCGCGTCGAAGTCCTTCAGGATCTCTGCACCGTTGTCGTACGTGAAGGTCACGTGGTTGAAGTCGATCGCGCCGGCGACATCGAGGAGGTCGTACGCGCCGGGGCGATCGACGATCTCGGGGTGCTCGTCGAGAATCTCGAAGATCCGGCCGGCGCTGGCTTTCGCCCGCTGACCCATCATCACGAGCTGGCCCAGCATCATGAACGGGGCTTGGAGCATCAAGAGGTACAGACTGAACGCGAGGATCTCGGGATACTGAAGGTCGCCGTGCAGCACCATCCATCCGCCGCAGAGCAGCACCAGTGCGAGACCAAGCTGCGGCAGGTTCTGGACCCACGGCGACCAGACGGCGCGAATGTTCGCATCCTTGATGTAGGCCCACGCCACGCCTTCTGCAGCGTCGGCGAGTCGGTCAATCTCCGCCTCCTCCTGGGCGAAGGACTTGACCACTCTCACGCCATTCACGTTCTCGTCAACGATCGTGGCGACCTCGGCCAAGCGAGCTTGGGTGATCCAGGAGATTGGAAACATGACCCGGCGCATCTTGATGCCGACGACATAGAGGATCGGCATGACGATCATGGAGATGAGTGCGAGAACCCAATTGATGCTCAGCATGAAGCAGAACGCGACCACGCCGATGCAGCACTGGACGATGATGAGCGGCGCGAAGATTGAGTACATCTGGACGCTGCGAATGTCGCTGTTGGCGCGACTGATGAGCTGGCCCGACTGGACTCGGTCGTAGAAGCTAAAAGATAGCCACGTGAGGTGCTCGTAGATGAGCGAGCGCAGATCGGCCTCGACGTTGTAGGCGGTGTAGAACAGATACTGACGCGAGATGATGCCGGTGATGCCTGCCAGCACGCCCACCACGACGATCGAGATGACGTCGCCGTGCAACGACGCGACGTGCTCTATGAAGGTGTTGTTGATGTCATTGGCCAGCATGTTGGGCACGAACACCTGGAAAATCAGACTCACAAAGGAGAGGAGGATTGCGGTGACAAATGTGGCCCGGTGCGACGCGATGACGGGCAGGACCCGGCGCCACCAGGCGAGTGACTGATCCCGCGAGATCTCTCGACGGGGGCCCGGATACTTCGACGTCACCCCTCCGAGCGGGTTCGCCTCACCCCCTCCGTCTCGCGTGAGACGGTTGGAGACGGGAGATGACACCCAGAAATTCTACCAATCCACTTTGGAATTGAGTCCCGCGCCGATCACAAGGTTCGCCAAAGTCGTGACCGTCGTCGCCATAGCGCGCGGTTCGAGTGACACCTTCACACGCGTGGTTGACGAGGACGTCGCGGGCGGTCCGCTGAATTCCGCGCTCTCCAGCCCGTCCCGTCGCGAGGACGTAGTGTGACCACGTGGATTCGCTGCTCGTCGTTCAACACCCGATCGTCGCGGACAAGGTCCGTCAGCTGCGCGACGTGCGGACCTCCAACGCGGACTTCTTGCGCCTCGCGGGAGAGATCTCGCGCTTTGTCGCCTACGAAGCCTTTCGCAACACGCCCGTCTCGGTGACGAGCGTTGACACGCCCGTCGTGACGGATGCGCCCGCGCTGCGAATCGATACGGAGTATCTGATCGTGCCGATTCTCCGGGCCGGTCTCGGCATGAGCCCCGCCGTGCAAGAAGTGCTGCCATTTCATCGCGTGTGCCTGGTGGGGCTTCGTCGCAACGAAATCACGCTCAAGCCCGACGTCTATCTCGATGGACTGCCGGAATCGCTCGCCGGCGTGCACGTGGTCATTTGCGATCCCATGCTCGCGACCGGCGGCTCGCTTGACTGTGTCTTGGAGATGCTCCGCCAACGGGGCGCGGGGGAGACGACCGTCCTGTGCCTCATTGCCGCGGAGCCCGGTGTTGAGTACGTGCTCTCACGCCACCCTGACATCAGGATCGTCGCGGCGGCACTCGACGACCATCTGAACGACGTCGGTTACATCGTCCCGGGACTCGGTGACGCCGGAGATCGCCTGTTCGGACCGCCCGCGCGTTGAGTTAGAGGCCGATATCCTCGTGCCATAGCTCGGGGTGTTGCGCGATGAACGTCTTGAGCATCTCGGTGCACGCACGGTCCTCGAGCAGCACGACCTCGACGCCGAACTCACGGAGCCATTCGTGCCCGCCGTGGAAATTGTCGGCCTCGCCGATCACCACAGCGCCGATGTTGAACTGTCGCACCAGGCCCGAGCAGTACCAGCACGGTGAGAGCGTGGTGACCATGACGCAGTCGGGATAGTCCCGTCGCCGCCCCGCCTTGCGGAAGGCGTCCGTTTCGGCGTGGATCGATGCGTCGTCTTCTTGCACTCGTCGGTTGTGGCCGGCGCCGAGGAGTGTCCCGTCGCGATGAAACAGCGCCGCCCCGATGGGAATGCCACCTTCGTGCAAGCCCACCACCGCTTCGTCAAAGGCCGTGCGCAGCATGGAAGAGGCGAGCGCGGAATCAAGGTTCGATCGAGGTGTGGTCATGAACTCAGTATGCTCCTCCTCCGTGAGAGGCACCTACCCCGTCGATATCGGAACCCAACACGTCGAGCTTCCGATCGTGTCGCTCAACGACTCGCTGGCCCTGGCACTGCTCATCACCGTTGACATGGGCGTCGCGTTCATGGAGAAGGCGGGTGCGGAGCTCGCCGACGTGCTCGCGCCTTATGACGTTGATATCGTCGCCACGGTCGCGACGATGGGCATCCCCCTCGCGGTCGAGGTCACTCGGCACATGGGTCTCGACCAGTACGTGGTGCTGCATAAGACGCCGAAGATCCACCTGGCCGACGCCATCGGCGAACCGGTGCGCTCGATCACGACCGCGTCCGAGCAGCGCCTGCTCTTTGATCGCGCGCGCATTGCCGACGTCGAGGGCAGGCGGGTTGCGATCGTTGATGACGTCATCTCGACCGGCGCGTCAACCGGCGCGAGCCTTCGCCTGTTGCGTTCGGTGGGCGCGGACGTGGTGGCCATTGGCACCATGGTGACCGAAGCCGGCCTCTGGCGCGGCGCCCTCGGCGAGGACGCCGCAATGGTGCGTGCCCTGGGTTCCCTTCCGGTGTTTCGCCCCGACGGTGCGGGAGGCCTCGTCGAGGACTGGAACGGCTAGGTCAGCTCACCGGTTCCAGCTCGCGCTGGCGTCGCACTTGGCGCTCGATGTTGCCGGTCATCTTCTCCAAGACGAAGTAGACGAGCCCGGCGATCACGATGCCGGTCTCGATCGAGAAGTCAGCTCCGCCGTACCAGCCAGCCGCGCAGGCACCGTGAATGAGCTTGCCCGCGCACGCGGCGCCATAGTGATTAGAGACCGGCGTCATCCAATGGAACGGGAAGTTGACCGGTGGTGGCGCCTTCGAGAAGGCGAGGGTGGCACACACCAGTCCCGCCACAAAGGCGATCATCGCATTCCAGTTGATGCCGCTTCGGCCGACGAAATACATGCTGCCTGAATCCCGTCGCTGCAGTTCGGCCGCGTTGTAGCGGTACCGACGCATGATCCAGTCGACCAGCATGATGGCGAACCAGGGCGTGATCCACACGATGATGACGCCGACGAACTCCTTCATGTAGAGCGAGAAGGTTGACTGAAACTCGGCGTAGATGGTGAGCCCGCAGGCGAGGATCGAATCGAGCACGACGGCCTGGTAGCGCTTTAGGCGAAGCCCCATCGCTTGCAGCGAGACACCCGATGAATACAGGTCGAGCGAGTTGATGCCAAAGAGCTGGACGATCGCGAAGATGAGGAACAGCGCCACGAACCAGCTCGGCACGGCGTGCTGTCCGCGCAACGCCTCGAAGGGGTTTGAGCTGTTCCAGGCGGTGGATTCGGCCGCGTTCGAAAGGAAGGTGAACGTGGCAGCCCCAATGACCATCATGGCGATCTCGGGAAGTGCGGTCGCCACGAACACCCATCCGACGATCGATCCCTTCTTCGCGTCGCGCGGGAGATAGCGCGTGTAGTCATTTCCGCACTCGGTCCACCCAAGACCCGAGAGCGCGATGGTGAAGGCCATTCCCGCGGTGTAGAGCTCCCATCCGCCGCCGAATCCCTTAAAGGAGGTGGAGCCGTGCTTGATGTCGTAGATGGCGAGCACGATGAAGATCGCGCCGAACGGAACGATGAGCGCGCGAAGGACCTTCACCATGGTGGCGTGCCCGAAGTACGGCATGACCGCTTGAATCGACGCCGCCAGAATGATGAAGACGACTTTCAGCGGCGTCGACACGTGGATCCCCGCCATCTGGGAGAGCACGATGGCGGCGCCGACGATAAGTATCAGTCCCTCGGTCTCAAAGCCGAGCTGCGTGATCCAGTTGAAGAAGCTGATGATCCGCGCTCCGCGCGTGCCGAACGCCGCCCGCGAGATCGTGAAGGTCGTCGTGCCGGCTTCGGGGCCCTGCAGGGAAGCCAGCCCGAGGAGGAAGAACGAAAGGTTGCCGAGGATGATGATGCTGAGAGCCGTGTAGAAGCTGAACCCAAAGCCCATGAGCAGGGCCCCATAGATGAAGTATTCGACGTTGATCGCCGAACCCGCCCACATGGCGCCGATGTTGCGTGGAGTGGCCCAGCGCTCGGTCTCTGGAATGAAATCGATGCCGTGCTGCTCAACGCGAAAGACGGGATCGCCCGCCGATCCATCATGCGAATCCATGGTGGTAGCCACTATTTTGTTCCTCCTGATCGATTTGCCCCCACAGCACTCGGTCGAAACCCAAGTCGTACCGGCCAAGTATGCCCGAAAAGCCTTGTCGAGCACCGAGTAACACTGAGGAAGGCTGAGAAAGCGGTCGAATTTCTCACTCTGGTAACAAAAGTCACTTTTACCGCCTTCTTACATTCCTCCAATGACGCCCACACAGTGTCGCGCCAAACTGTGTGGGCGTTGTTGAAGCGACGATCAAAGAAGGTGTCATGTACTCACGAGCGACCGACTCAGGTTCTTCTCCGTACGACCTTTGGGTGACGACTTTCCCCGGGGCGCGAGCCTAAGAGAGTCCCTCTTTTCAGGACCCAGGCGGCCCCTCCCTCCGCCTGGGTCCTGAAGTAAATTCTCCGTTCAAAAACTTGCCGCCTATGTACTGGTCAGTAAGCCAGTCCTTGCTAAGTTTCGCCCAGTGGAGAAACCAAAGCGGGTTCTTCGGGGGAAAGCAGGAAAGATGTCGTCAACGTTCGATCGTCGTTCGTTTCTCACTCACTCAGCCGCCACGCTCGGCGGCGTCGCCATGGCAGGAACCGTGGTCGATGCCATGATGTCGAGCGCTGCGGGGGCGGCGGTGGGGGTCAGTAAGGCGAAGCCCAAGATGGGGGGCATCCTTACGGTCGGCACCCTGTCCGACGTACCGAATTACCATATTTTCAATGGTTCACACGGCAAAATGGACGACTCGGGCTTCTGTGTGGCGAATGCGCTCTACGATCCGCTGTTTGTCATGTCGGCAGACGGCAAGCACGCGTTGCCGATGCTGGCGCTCTCGGCCAAGCCCAACGCCAACTACACGGTGTGGACGATCGCGCTTCGCCACGGCGTCCAGTTCCACGACGGCACCAACTTTGATGCATCCGCCGTCGTCGCCAACTACACGGCAGCGGCCGCGGACACCACGGTAGGGCTCGCGATCGCGCCCTTCATCGCCTCGGTGAAGGCGGTCAACTCCTACACCGTCGAGTACAACATGGTCATTCCCTATGCCTCATTTCCGGTGCTGCTGGCTGAACAGCAGATTGCCTACATGGCTGCGCCCTCCGCGCTCGGGCTGTCCTATGCCGGCAAGCCCATCGGCACGGGACCCTTCAAGTTCAAATCGTGGTCGGTCGGGGTTGAGTCGCAGTTCACGAAGAACGAGAAGTACTGGCGAAAGGACGGCGCCGGTCGCCGCTTGCCGTATCTCGACGGCATCACCTTCAAGACGATTGTCGACTCGGCCTCTCGCAACGAGGCACTCCAGAGCGGTGACCTCGACATGATCTTGCAAGAGACCGGCACGCAGATCGCCCAGCTGAAGAAGATGTCGGGCGTTTCGATGGTCACCGACCAGACCCAGCCGCGCGACCCGTCCATCAACTGCCTGATCGTGAACACGACCGGCACGATGAACCAGTACTTTTGCTGGGCTGGCGAGTTTGCGCCGACGGTGCCCGGGGCGCTGCCCTACATCGAAAAAGGGCAAGCGGTCCCCGCGCCGGTGCAAGAGGCGATCTACTTGGGGACCCTGGGCGCGGTCAACCCCTCGACGCTCCAGTGGGATCCGACGCTTAAGCCTGTGCTCAACGACGTCACCATTCGCCAGGCGTGCGCCATGGCCATCAACCGGAACACCTATTTCAAGCTCATCGACGCGAGCGTCGGGGCGGTCACGAATGGCCTGTATCGCAAGACCTCACCGTTCTACGAGAACCCGGGATATCCCAACTACGACCCGGCGAAGGCAAAGTCACTGGTCAGCGCCTACAAGTCAGCCCACAACCTGTCGAGTGTGAGCTTCGTCATCGACTACCTCTCTGATGATGCGTCGGCGACCCAAGCGTTCTCCTTCTGGCAGCAGCAGCTCGGGGCGGTGGGGATCACGGTGACTGGGCGGCCGCTCGTCCAGAGCACGCTCATCAACAACGTGATCTACGGCCAGTATGACTGTGCGCAGTGGAATCAGTTCGGCGGTGTCGACCCGTCGCTCAACTACGTCTGGTTCAACTCCCAGCCGGCGGCCGCGGCGTACCCGGAGGGCCTCAGTCTTTCTTCGCTGCCCGCGAGCCTCAACATCGCGGGTGCCGTGAACTTTGCCCACCAAGGCGACCCGGTGATCGAAGATGCGATGCTCGCCGCGCTTGCTGCGGTGCCCAGTTCGCCCGTCGAGGTTCGTTCGTGGCGCACGGTCAACTCGCAGTTCGCAAAGGACATCCCGTACTTGTGGCTTGACGTGACCGTCAACGCGTGGGCTGCGCGGAGCAACGTCCAGAACTGGGCCTACGGCACCGCGGCTGACGGCACCACCCAATGCCTCAGTCCCGACGGTGGCTCCGCTCGTTGGGACCAGATCTGGCTCTCGTAGTCAGATCGTCGACTGTGACGGTCGCGATTCGAGTCGCCCAGGCTCGGAGATCGTCAGTGGAGAGACGTGTCCGCGCACGCCACGCCACCACAGCAGCGTCGTGAGCGCGAGCACCGCGGAGACGACCGCCATGACGAAAAAGGGCAGCCCCGGGCTGATCGTGAAGAGGAAGCCGGAGACGCCGGCGCCCAGCGCGAGCGACGCGGTGTTGGAGGTTGTATAGAGTCCCTGACGCCTCGAAAGCTCACGGTCGGCGGCACCTTGGCTCATGAGCGATGAGATCGAAGGCAGTGAGAGCGCGGCGCCTATCGACTCCAAGGACCCCAAGCCCAAGATGACGTCGTTGTTGTGGATGTGGGGGTAGATCGCCAGGAAGATCGCTCCGTTCAAGAGCCCGAGGAGCGCGGTGAGTCGACGATTGGCGTGATCGGCGAGCCATCCGCCGGCTCGAAACAGCACAATCCAGGGCAGCCCGAAACAGGTCCAGCTGAGCCTGATCTGCAGCGTGCTGGCGTGGTGGGCGTGCATCAAGAGACTCCAGCACGCCTCGTAGACGCCGACGGCAATGCCCGCGGAGCTCGCGGCAACGAGCGCGCCGGTCAGCTGCCTGCTCCACTGCAGCTTGGGCAGGGGCGTCGGGTCGTACGCGCCGTCGCCGAGGTCAGCGCGAATCGCCACAACGGCCGCGACGAGACTGACGACCCCGGTCACGAAGAAGGCCCAGCCAAGATCGTCGACGGTCGCGACGGCGCCCACCACCGGTCCGATGGCGAGCCCGAACAGCTGGGCGGCGAGGATTCGAGAGACTGCTCGCCCCCGCTGCGCTTCGGGAAACAGCGAGGCTACGGCGGACATGGACGCTACTTCGATCGCGCCGGCCGACGCGCCCTGGATCAGGCGGGTGAGGGTGAACCACGACGCCGAGATCGGGAGCAGATAGGTCATGCTCGCGAGCGCGTAGATCACCAGGCTCAAGACGAGCAGCCGTCGACGCCCGAACTTGTCGGCGAGGTGGCCAAAGGCGAATTGGGTGGCGATGCCGGCGACGAAGAAGGAGGCCATGACGAGCCCGACCTCGCTGGGCGTGCCCCCGCGGCGTTCAAGGAAGAGGGGGAGAAGGGGAAGGCCGAGTGTCGCACCCATCCATTGGATGCCCACAATCACCGTGAGACGGCGCAAAGTTCGGTCGGCGCTGCTCTGAGCCATGTGGTCCACGCTACCGGTGGACCTTGTGAAAGCAACGTGACGAGCTTCCTAGATCGTTCGGCACTCCACCAAGATCAGGACGCCGAGCAAGAAGTACACGAAAGGCAGGGCTCGCGGGGCGTGCGCGCGGCCCCAGGTGACGACCTTTGGGTGCTTCGCGAGTCGCTGCGCGCTGAAAAGAAAGATGGCGTCCCCACACGCGAAGACGACGACGCTCACGATGGCTCGCGCAACACCGTTGGCGCGAAGTAGCGGGATCCAGACGGCGATGTTGTCGCCGCCGAGGGCGAGGGTCATGGCAAAGGTCGTGATGCTGCCGCGTTTGTACTGCTCACGGGGCTGCTCGCGGCGGCGCCAGGCGTAGATTGCGAAGCTGAAGGGGGCAACGCAGAGCAGTCCTATCCAGCGAAGGGGGATCGGAGCGAGCAGCGCGCCGATA
Organism: uncultured Acidimicrobiaceae bacterium; assembly: GCA_963848345.1. Classification (GTDB taxonomy): domain Bacteria; phylum Actinomycetota; class Acidimicrobiia; order Acidimicrobiales; family RAAP-2; genus RAAP-2. The sequence continues at coordinate 304,125 of CAWKDF010000005.1, forward strand.
CCACCCGCCAGTCCGACGAGCACGGCAACCCCGATGGCTTGAGCCCAGGCGACGCGGCGATATCTCTTGTGATCGGTAACGATGAGCTGTGCTGCGAAGGCGAAGAAGTTGTCGAACATCGTGCCGACGAAGGCGAGCGATGACACGACGATCACCACGAGAAAGGTCTGCACTCGGTGAGATTACTTGAGAGTAGGAATAGACAAAAATCCACGGCGGTAGGCTGCTCGTGATGATTCGCCAAGTCTCGCCCCCCACCGACGAACAGCTCGAACAGGCGCGCGAAATTATCTCCAGATATTTGCAACCCACGCCGACGACCACCATCTACCTGCGTGGGCGACCCGTCTTCGCGAAGCTCGAGAGCCTGCAGGTCACCGGCAGCTTCAAGGTGCGCGGGGCGCTCGCGGCGGTCGACGCCGCCAAGCGCGACGATCCCGACGGCGCGGTGATCACGGCATCTGCCGGCAATCACGGTCTCGGCGTCGCGCACGCGGCCGGGCTCCTCGACATGCGCGCGACGGTGGTCGTGCCCAAGAACGCTTCGGTTGCCAAAGTGAAGAAGCTCTCCACCTATGACATCGAGCTCATCCAGTTCGGCACCTCCTACGACGACGCGCAGGCGCACGCACTGGAGCTCGGTGAGCAGCGCTCGATTCGCTTCATCTCTCCGTTCAACGACAGTGACGTCATTGCTGGACAATCGACGATCTTTGACGAGATGCTGGCCCAAGCGCCAGAGCTCGAGCACCTCGCGGTATCGGTCGGTGGTGGGGGACTCATCTCTGGAACCTTGCTGTCGCGCGAGGTTCATGGTCGCAGCGATATTCGGGTGACCGGCATTCAAGCAGAAGAGAGCGCGGCGCTCTACCACGTACTGCGCGGGATGTGCATGAGTGACGTGGTCCACCGTCCGACCATCGCCGACGGGCTCGCCGGGGGCGGCGACGACGGTGCGATTACCAACGAGATCGTCGAGAAGAGCGGCATCGACCTGGTGCTGGTGCCCGAAGTGGAGATTCGCCGCGCGGTGCGCGAGCTGGCCGAACACTCCGGTCTCGTGGTGGAGGGATCGGGCGCCGCGGCCTTCGCGGCCATCGCCACCGGTCTCATCGACGACGCGACGTCACGGGTCGGCTTTATCGCGAGCGGTCGCAACATTGCCCACGAACTGCTGGTGGAGCTCTTGCACGAACCGTTGGGCTGATGCCCGGGGCGGTGCCAACACGCGACAGTAGGGTGTTCGAGTGATCGGTCAGAAGCGCCTCGTGGCCGTCGTGATTGCGGTCGTCGCGCTCGCGCTCACCGTGCTCGGCCTGGTGTTGGCGGCAACCGATCCCAATCCGGCCGCCCTCGGAAAAGACCCCCTGGCCCTCAACGGATATCCGCCGCACTCGGCCAACCTCGCCGTATCGCTCACCACCTCGGGTGGCCTTGGCCTGAAGGCGACGATCACGGCCAACTTCACCAAGAGCCGTGCGAGCGCGCTCGTGAGTTTCACCACCGAGGCGTCGCCGTCCAGCGTGGACGTGCTGATGGCGAGTGGCCATCTCTACGCGCGCTCAGCGGATGTGTCGAACGGCCCCTGGTACGAGACGGCGCTCAAGACCCCGAGCCTCTTCGGTATCTCGCTCGAGCTCACCAGACCCGACATCGATCTCATCTCGGGCTTTCACGAATCACGGACGCATAGTGGCTACTCGACGACGTACACGTTTACCCGCAAGCACGTGGTGCTCTCGACGCTGCTCGGCTCGCCGACCAGCCTCTCGAAGCTCGGTTCGGTGCGCTGGACCATCACCGTGGGCAGTCAGGGCGAGGCCACGGCGAGCACGCTCGTGATTCGCTCGAAGCACGCGACGACCACCATTTCGGCCACGGTGCTTTCCTATGATCAGCCCGCGAAGATCGCGGTGCCGTCGTCGACGGATGTCCAAGCGCTGCCGCTCTCCGGTCTCGAAAAGTTGCTCAAGGGCCGGGACTTCGCGTCGCTACTCATCCCTCGCGACTTGACGTCGCTCGCCCAGACTTCTGTGAGCTAGCCGGTCATGAGCGCTCGCCCGGAACCGCGCTGGCCCGCGTCGCTCGCGCTGATCGTCTGTGCCGCGCTCTACGTCTTGCTCCCCAATCGATTGGTCGTTGGTCCACGCTGGCTCTTGCCGGTGCTCGTGGTGCTGCCGCTCATTCCCTTATCGCTGACCTGGCACCGCCGTCCCGAAAATTCCACGCCAATTCGCTACCTCGCGATCTCTCTGGTCGCGCTCACGACCTTCGCGAACGTGGTCTCGGTGATCTTGCTGATCCACCGCGTCTTCTACAGCGCCATCGTCCCCGGAAGGGGACTGCTCTATTCGGCCGCGTCCATCTGGGCGACCAACGTCATTGTCTTTGGTCTCTGGTTCTGGGAGCTCGATCGCGGGGGTCCGCACATCCGCGTAGGGCGCGATGCTCGACCGCCGGATCTGCTGTTTCCTCAGATGACCATGACCAAAGACTGTCCGGCCGACTGGCATCCCCGCTTCCTGGACTACCTCTATACCTCGCTCGCCAACGGCACGAGCTTCGCGCCAGCCGACGCCATGCCCCTCACGCCCTCGATGAAGACGCTGTTTGGGTTGGAGTCGCTCATATCGTTCATTACGATCGCCATCGTCGCGGGCGAGGCCGTCAACATCCTGCGCTGAGCTACTTGAGGAAGTGATCGAGCCAGCGACTCGCACGGCTGTCGCGCTGGTGCTTCGCGTCGACGTGGTCGACCCACCCCGCAGCCCCGAGCACCGAGTTGATGCCGAGCCAGCGGAGCGGCTCGAACTCCCACCGTGTGCTTGGATGCTGGACGAAGGGCAGGCGAGTCAGTGCGGTTTCTCTCTCCGGCTCGACGATGAGGTCGGCCAGCGTGCACCCGGCGACGTAACTCATGACGACGCCGTCACCGGTGTACCCGCCCGCGCTCGCGAGCCCGCTCTCGCGGTCGACGACGACCGAGGGCGACTGGTCACGCGCCATTGCGAGCGGTCCGCCCCAACGGTGGGTGATCTCACCTTGGAGCGACGGGAAGAGCTCGCGCAAGGTTCCCTCCAACAGACCGAAGACCTTGGCATTGCTGTCGAAGCGACTCTCGACGGCGGAGCCGAAGTGGTACGGGGCGCCCCGGCCGCCGAAGGCGATGCGATCGTCCTTCGTGCGCTGCCCGTAAATAACCAAGTGTCGATCGTCGGCGAAGGTCTCGTACTCGAAAAAGCCGGCCTCATCCCAGAACGAAGGGGGCTGGGGCTCGGTTGCGATCATCAGTGAGTAGATGGGCACGACGGTGCGTCGCTGCCCCGGCAACGTCGGCGTGAAGCCCTCGGTCGCTCGGACCACGAAGGAGGCATGCACGCTCGAGGCGTCGGTCACGAGTTCGGCAGCGCGTCCGCGGCGGGCCCCAAAGATGCGCAGGACTTTGGTATTTTCGAAGATCTGACCGCCGAGCTGGTCGACGACGTCGGCGAGTCCGCGCACCAGCCGTGCGGGGTGCACGCGGGCGCAGTGGGGCGTGAAGGTCGCGCCGAACGTATGGGTGACGGCGCCACGGTCGCTCGCCTCAGCAGCGTTCAGCCACTGAAGATCGTCGGGACCGTCGCCCATGTCACGAGACGCGTCGACTTCTCCTCGCAGACGCGAGGCCTGCAGCTCGCTTCGGGCGAAGACCAGCGTGCCACCGCGCACGTAGTGGGCGTCGATACCGTCCTCTGTGATCGCTTCGCCCAGGGCCACGACGCTGCGTCGCAGCTGGGTTCGAAGATGCGTGCGGACTTCTGGTCCGTATTGGGCGATGAGAGCGGTGTCGCTCTGGGGATAGAGCGCAGAGGCCCAACCACCGTTCCGGCCCGATGCGCCAAAGCCGCACACCGATTGCTCGAGTACCGCGACCCGAAGCGCGGGGTCACGCCGCAGCAACTCACGCGCCGTCCACAGGCCCGTGAATCCGCCACCCACAATCGCGACGTCGACGTCAAGGTGTCCGCGAAGCGCAGAACGAGCGACGACGGGTTCTGCCAGCGTCGACCACCACAGCGAGTGCGGAGGTTGCACTAGATACTGAGCTTGGACGCCCCGGTGAAGACCTCACGCAGGATTCCCGCCATGAGATCGATGTCCTCACGAGTCGAAATGAGCGGCGGCGCCAACTGCACAACGGGATCCCCACGGTCGTCGGAACGACAGATCAGTCCGCGCCGGAACATCTCGGGTGAAACGTAGCCGCGAAGCAGACGTTCGGCGTCGTCGCCGAACCACGTCTCCTTCGACTCCTGGTCCTTCACGAGTTCGATGCCCCAGAAGTACCCGGTGCCTCGAACGTCGCCCACGATGGGGATGTCCTTCAAGGACTCGAGGCTCTGGCGGAAGTACTCCTCGTTCTTCTTGACGTTCTCGAGCACGTGCTCGGTCTCGATGATCTCGAGCACTTTCAACGAGGCTGCGCACGAGGCGGGGTGTCCCGCCCAGGTGAAGCCGTGCAAGAACGAGATGTCGTCGTGGAGGAAGGGCTCGGCGATCCGGTCCGAGACGATCATCGCGCCCATGGGCGCGTATCCCGCGGTGATGCCTTTGGCACAGGTGATGATGTCGGGGACGTAGTCGTAGCGCTGGCCACCGAACCACGTACCGATGCGACCAAAGGCGCAGATCACTTCGTCCGAGACGAGCAGCACACCGTAGCGGTCGCAGATCTCTCGCACCTCCTGCCAGTAGCCGGGCGGGGGAGTGAAGCACCCACCGGCGTTCTGCACCGGCTCGAGGAAGACTGCCGCAATGGTCTCGGGACCTTCGCGAAGGATGGCCTCTTCGATCTGACGAGCCTGCCAAAGTCCAAACGCCTCGTAGTCGTCCCCATGACGTTGCGCGCGATAGAAGTTGACGGCCGGCACCTTGACAGCGCCAGGCACGAGCGGCTCGTAGGGAGTGCGGTAGGCATCGAGCGACGTGATGGTGAGCGCGCCGAGCGTCGTGCCGTGATACGCCACGTCGCGACTGATGACCTTGTATCGGTCGAGGTCGCCGCGCATGCGGTGGTACTGGCGAGCGAGCTTCCAGGCACTCTCATTCGCCTCGGCGCCACCGGAGGTGAAAAAGACGCGATTGAGATCGCCTGGGGTGAGGCTCGCGAGACGCTCGGCAAGCTCGATGGCCTTCGGGTGCGCATAGGTCCAGAGCGGGAAGAAGCCGAGCTCGCCCACCTGGGCGGCCATGGCCTCGCCAATGTCGCGGCGTCCGTGACCGAGTGAGTTCGTAAAGAGTCCCGAGAGCCCGTCGAAGTACTCGGTGCCGTTGGCGTCATAGACGCGAGTGCCTTCGCCGCGCACCATGATAGGAATCTCGTTGGACTCGCTGTAGGCGCCGAGGCGTGACATCTGCAGCCACAGGTGGCGTCTCGCGCGTTCGGAATAATCGTGACTCGCGTGTCGCTCGTCGGTGACGGTTATGCCGTCGGATATGGTCTCGTGAAGTGTCACTTGGTCCCCCATTCATAGGTCTGCTTCGCTAATTTCAAATACAAAAACGTCTCGACCTCGGTCACGCCCGGAATGGAGCGAATCGAGTCATTCAAGAGATGCACCAGGTCGTTGTCGTCCTCGGCGATCACTTCGGCGATGATGTCGAAGCTGCCGGCGGTCATAACGACGTAGTTGGCTTCGTCGATGGCCGCGACTTTGTCAGCTACCAAGCGCACGTCGCCTTGCACGCGAATCCCGATCAGCGCCTCGCGGCCGTAGCCGAGCTGGAGGGGATCGGTGATGGCGACGATCTGCATGACACCCGAGTCCTTCAGGCGTTGCACACGGCGGCGCACCGCGGCTTCGGAGAGGCCAATCTCTTCTGCGATCGCTCCGTAGGCGCGACGTCCGTCGTGCTGCAGGCGGTTGATGATCTGGCGGTCGAACGAATCGAGCGCCCCGGGTGCAGAGTTGACGAGCTCAATGTTTACCCGATCGTCACCTGATTGACTCTGTCGTTGTGCTTTGGGTGCTGGCATTGTCTGTTCCTGAGCGGGAAGCCTTGCGGCTCGGTGCTGCGGATTACATCAGTATAGAGGGATTTGGCGACGGAAAGCGTCGTATTTTTGACCAGGGGGTCCTTTTTCGTTCCCAATCGGTTGCAAAGGCCTTGCGCGGTCTGGCAGAGTGGCTTCGGGGTCTACCGCCGGGCAGCGCCCGTCGAGGGGAGAGTTATGCGTCGTTTGGCCAATTTCATCGGGGGCGAGTCAGTGGCGTCAAAGAGTGGCGCCTACGTCGAGCTCATCAATCCCTCGACCGGCGAACCCTTCGCCGAAATGCCTGTCTCCAACGCGTCGGATATCGACTTTGCGGTCGGCGTCGCGGAGAAGGCCTTCGCGTCGTGGAAGCGCACGACGCCGTCGGAGCGTTCGCGCGCGCTCCTCAAGATCGCCGACGTCTTTGAAGAGCACGCTGAGGAGCTCGTCGCGATCGAAGCGGAGAACACGGGCAAGATCATCGCGGTCACCATGAGCGAAGAGATCCCGCCCATGCTCGATCAGATTCGGTTCTTTGCCGGCGCCGCTCGACTGCTCGAGGGTCGCGGGGCGGCTGAGTACATGGCGGGCATGACGAGCTACGTTCGCCGCGAGCCGGTCGGCGTGTGCGCCGCCGTGACGCCGTGGAACTACCCAATGATGATGGCGGTGTGGAAGTGGGCGCCCGCGATCGCGGCCGGCAACACGATGGTCCTCAAGCCGAGTGACACCACTCCGGCGTCGGCGCTCTATATGGCAGAGCTCATGAGCCAGGTGCTTCCCGAGGGAGTCTTCGGGGTGGTGTGCGGAGACCGCGACACCGGCCGCGCGCTTGTCGAGCACCCGACGCCCGCCATGGTCTCCATCACCGGTTCCGTGCGTGCGGGCACGGAAGTCGCCGAAACCGCCGCCCACGACCTCAAACGCGTACATCTCGAGCTCGGTGGCAAAGCCCCCGTCATCGTCTTTGACGACGTCGATGTCGCCAGCGCGGTCGAGAACATTGCGATCGCCGGGTACTTCAACGCGGGCCAGGACTGCACCGCGGCGACGCGAGTGCTCGCCGGCGCACGCGTCTACTCGGACTTCGTCGACGCTCTGGCAGAGCAGGCGAGCAACACGATCATCGGACTGCCGGAGAGCGAAGAGGCGCTCTTTGGCCCCGTCAACAATCGCTCGCAGTTCGACCGCGTGAACGGCTTCGTCGCACGCGCCCCCAAGCACGCCTCAGTGGTGGCGGGCGGCTCCCCGGTCGGCGGGGACGGATTCTTCATCTCGCCGACGGTCGTCGCGGGTTTGCATCAGGACGATGAGATGATCCAGAACGAGATCTTCGGCCCGGTGATCACCGTCCAGCAGTTTTCTGACGAATTGGAGGCGCTGGAATGGGCCAATGGCGTCCAGTACGGGCTGGCGTCGTCGGTGTGGACGCGCGATCACGGTCGGGCACTGCGATTTGCCCGTGACCTGGACTTCGGGTGCGTCTGGATCAACACGCACATTCCCCTGGTCGCAGAGATGCCCCACGGCGGCTTTAAGAAGTCCGGCTACGGCAAGGACCTCTCGGTCTACGGCTTCGAGGACTACACCCGCATCAAGCACGTGATGCACAACCTCGACTTCTAGATTGCGAGGATACCGGTCGCTCGAGTTGTTAGCGTGGTGACGGCAAACGAGGGGATGAGTGATCAACGATGATCATCGGCGTAGTTAAAGAAATCAAGACGGACGAATACCGTGTCTCGCTGACCCCCGCGGGTGCGAGAGAGCTGACCGCCGCCGGGCACAAGGTCCTCGTCGAAGCTGGCGCCGGCGTCGGCTCATCAATCGCGGACAGCGATTACGCCGCGAACGGTGCCACCATCGTTGAGAGCGCCGATGACGTGTGGGCCGAGAGCGAACTCCTCTTGAAGGTCAAAGAGCCGATCGCCGAAGAGTATCCGCGACTCTCCGCCCATAAGAACCAGGTGCTTTTTACCTATCTGCACCTCGCCGCGTCGGCTGAGTGCACCCAAGCGCTCGTGGCTGCCAACAACGTGGCCATCGCCTTTGAGACCGTCCGCCTGCGCGACAACTCGCTGCCGCTGCTCACACCGATGAGCGAGGTGGCTGGCCGCATGGCGCCGCTTATGGGTGCGCACCATCTCATGCGCCCTGGTGGGGGACACGGAACCCTCATTGCGGGTGTCCCCGGGGTCGCCCCGGCAAACGTGGTCGTCATTGGCGCAGGGGTGTCAGGACTCGCCGCTGCCACCATGGCCGAGGGCCTCCACGCCAACGTGAAGATCCTCGATCGAAACCTGGAGCGGCTGCGCCAAGTCGACATCCACTTCGACGGACGAGTGCAGACCATTGCGTCTTCCGCCCTCGCCATCGAAGAGGCCTGTCTCGACGCGGACATCGTGATTGGCGCGGTCCTGGTCGTCGGCGCAAAAGCACCGAAGCTCGTGAGCAACGACCTGGTCGCGCGGATGCGCGAGGGCTCGGTGCTGGTCGACATCTCCGTCGACCAGGGTGGCTGCTTCGAGGCGACCCGACCCACCACGCACACGAATCCGACGTTCGAGCTGAACGGCTCGATCTTCTATTGCGTGGCGAACATGCCGGGCGCCGTTCCCGCGACCTCAACTCGGGCGCTCTCCAACGCGACGCTGCCCTACGTGTTCGAGTTGGCCCGTCAAGGGTGGCGCGAAGCGGTGATCTCGGACGACGCACTCGCCGAGGGCGTCAACGTCGTTAACGGCAAGGTCACCTACGGTCCGGTCGCCGAGTCGCTCGGACTCAGCTACACCCCTCTTCGCTCGCTGCTCTAGTCCTCGACGTAGGGGCAGTGGCGACAGCTGCTGTCACAACACGTGCCGCGCGCTATATGCGTCGCGACCGTGAGCACGACGAGTCCGGTCGTGGGGTCCAAGTAGCTGGACCGCCCCGACTCGACGGCGCGCTCGTGCGCGTCCATAATGGCCTGGTAGTCCTCTCGCGCGGGGTCGAGGCGCGAGGGGTGCGGACGTGGAACGGGCATTGGATTCAACCTAACGGTGGCTAGTGGTCGACCCGCAAAACCACTTTGCCGAACTTGCCCGGCCGCGCGAAATAGTCGTACGCCTGGCTCGCCTCATCCAAAGGGAACACTTTGGCGAGAGGAACCACAAACTCGCGTACCCGCCACCTCGGCACGAGCGTGTCGCCCACGAGGCGAACGACGTCGGACTTTTGCTCCATCGACCTTGACCGCATCGTCGAGCCGGTGATGACGGTGCGTCGCTGCATGACCTTCAAGAGGTCGACTTCGACGCGACTTCCCGCGCCGACGCCGATCACGACGACGCGCGCTAATGGATTGAGCACCCCAAAGGCGAGACTGAGATCTGCCGCGCCCAGGAGTTCCAGCACGACGTCGACGCCCTCCAGGGCAGGGACCTGCTCAAGAGTGATGGTCTCGCTCGCGCCGAGGTCGCGCAGGCGTTCGTGATGCTCGCTCGTTCGCGTAACCGCGATCACTTGTGCGCCAAGGACACGAGCGATCTGCACGGCCGCGACGCCGACACCTCCGGCGGCACCCGAGATCAGCACCCGCTCTCCTGCTTTCAGATCGGCCTGAGAGACGAGGGCGTCGTAGGCGGTGATGAACGCCTCGGGGAACCCACCCGCCTCGTTGAAGTCAACATGACTGGGCACGAACAGCAGGTGTTCGGCGGGTACCACGCAGTGCGTCGCTTGCGCGCCGCCGCCAACGAGGGCGCAGACCCGTCGTCCGAGCAAGAGGTCAACGACCCGGTCACCGACCTCGGTCACGACGCCCGCGAGCTCCATACCGGGAATATCCTCGGGCCAGCCTGGCGGCGCGGGATAGAAGCCTGCACGCTGATGCAGGTCGGCGGCGTTGATGCCCGCAGCGTGCACCTCGACGAGAACGTCGTAGGGTCCCGGTGCGGGGGTCGGTCTCTCCTCGATGACCAATTCCGTTGACTGGATCGTGACAGCGCGCACGTTGCGATCCTATGAGGCTCGGCCGAGCCGGGCACGTCGGTTGGACGTTAGGGTCTGGTCAAGACCCTTCCAGTTTCAAAGAGGAGAACAGCATGTCCATCTATGACGTACCCATCAACACCCTTGCAGGAGAGCCGAGTTCGCTCGAACAGTTCAAGGGTGAGACCATCCTCATCGTCAACGTGGCCTCGAAGTGTGGTCTCACGCCCCAGTACGAGGGGTTAGAGGAGCTCCAGAAGATGTACGAGGCGCGTCGGTTCACGGTGGTGGGATTTCCGTGCAACCAGTTCGCCGGCCAAGAGCCCGGTACGGCCGAGGAGATCCAGACGTTCTGTTCGACCACCTACGGCGTGACCTTTCCGCTCTTCGAGAAGATTGACGTTAATGGAGAGCACCAGAGCCCGATCTATGCAGAACTGGAGAAGGTGCCCGACGACGAGGGGTATGCGGGCGACGTGCGGTGGAACTTCGAGAAGTTCCTCGTCAGTCGTGACGGTTCGGTCATGAGATTCGCACCCCAGGTGACGCCCGAAGATCCGAAGCTGAGGGTCGCGATCGAAACAGACCTCGACTAGCCCGAGCCGATCGTGCGATGAAGACGCACGTAGGTCGGACGAAAGCCGTACCGCAGCCAAAAGGCGGCCGCGCGGTGATTGGTCACGCGCCAGTTGGTTTCGACGTAGCGGAAGCCGTCGTTGAGCCCGTCCTCGAGCGCACGATCTATGAGCGCGCGAGCGACGCCGCGATGCTCGTGTTCGGGCCGCACCGATAGCGCACTCAAGTGCAGCGCGTCATTGAACGATCCTCGTCGTGCCTCGAGGCCGAAGGTGAGGCACTGAGCCACGCCGATTCCTTCGTGCTCGACGACGTAGTAGCGAACGTCGGGATCCTCGAGCATCTCTAACATCTCGTCGGGCCGTGAGGCGTGCTCGACGAAGAGGGCAAAGCTCGGACCGCGTTGCTGGGCGACGTCGAGAACCCGATCGAGCTCGAGTGCGAGCTCGAGGTCGTTTGGACCGCCACGGCGAAGCTGGTAGCCCATCGGGAGCTCGCTTCGCTCACGGGGCGCCAGCGCGAAGACACCACGCACGTGCATGCGTGCGAAACCGAGCTCGTACCACGGTGTCGTATCAGCCAGCTCGTCGAACACCCACGCGTAATGCTCAATCGCCTGGCGCTCGATCCATTCAGCCCCCGCTTCGGCGTAGAGCGCGTCCAGCACGTCGGGGCTCTCGTAGGACACCCCGTCGGGCCCCACCCACGCACCGCGTCCGTATTCGGGACTGTCGAGCAGGGCGCCAAACAGGTGGCCGACGACGGTGCCCGACTCCTCAGCGATCCAGGTCTGGCTCGCGGCGTCTCGAAGGGCGGCAGCGAAGTGCTCATGCGAGAAGCTGCGAGTTCAGCAGTCCGTTGCGTCGCGCGTCCGCGGCGAGGCGCTCATTCACTCGCGCGACCACCTGATCGATATCGCGAGATTCGAGGCGACGCACGATCACTTCTTCACCGTAGTTGCGTCGTGTGCAAAGGTAGTGCGGTGAGTCTGCGAGCGACGCTATTTGATATGGACGGGCTCTTGCTCGACTCTGAGGTGCTCTGGCACAAGGCTGAAGTAGAGATCTTCGGGTCACTCGGCGTGCCTCTGCAGGACGCCATTGGTCGTTCGACCAAAGGCATGTACGTCAACGAAGTCGTAGCCTTTTGGTACGCGCAGTATCCCTGGGACGGCCCCTCGAGCGCTGAGGTCGTCGACCTCCTGCTCGCGCGGGTGGGCGATCTCGTCGAGACCGAAGGCAGGCTCCTGCCCGGAGCCACGCGCGCGCTCGACCTCACCGGGGCGCGAGGTCCGCTCGCGCTGGCGAGCTCCACACCGATGGCCCTGATCGTCCGGTGCCTCAAGCACTTCGAGCTTTTCGACCGGTTCGCGGCGATCCGCTCTGCGGAGTTCGAGGAGTACGGCAAGCCCCATCCGGGCGTCTTCTTGAGTGCGGCAGTTTCGCTCGGGGTCGCTCCCTCGGAGTGTCTCGTGCTCGAAGACTCCGCCGCAGGCGTGGTCGCAGCGAGGGCAGCGACCATGACAGTGATTGCCGTGCCGACCATCGAAGATCGTGAGCGCCCCGAGTTCGGCATCGCTGATCTCGTGTTGGACTCGCTCGAAGAGCTCACGCCAGAGTGGCTGGACGAGCGTTTCGCCTAGAGCTGTTTCGTGAAGCGATCGGACAACGAGTAGCAGACCGCATCGGAGGGGTACTGCTCTACCGACTCCCACCCGCTCGTTCGATAGAGCTCGAGAGCTTCGGGCTGGGCGTACCCGGACTCCAGATAGAGCCGGACGAAGCCAATCTGCCGCGCACGCTCCTCAACGGCGCTCATGAGCGACGCACCCACCCCGCCACGACGCTGGTCCGGGCGGACCCAGAGCCGCTTTATCTCGCCTAGGTGAAGGTCCGGATCGCTGATCGGGCGAACGCCAACGCCGCCGATCGGATGCCCGTCGAGTCGGGCGACGATGAACGCGCCGGTTGGAGGCATCAGCTCTTCGACGTGCAGATGTTGGTCCTCGTCGCTGCCGCCGTAGCGTCGATTGAGTTCATCGATCGACGCGTGATAGACGCAGAGCGCGCCGTGGGTCGTGATGAGTTCTTCGTCGATAACGAGATTTGGCACGAGGACACAGTAGGGGCCGGATCAGTGCAATGAACTCGTTCACTACGATGTGAGGATTCATTGAAGGAGATCCATGTTTCGCCCCGTCAGCGCCGACCTCGAATTCGTGGCCATCGAAGAGGTTGAACTCGCCCGATGGAAGGCGAACAACGTCTTCGAGCGCTCGATGAAGCTCCGAGAAGGGGCGGAGCCCTGGGTTTTCTACGAGGGTCCGCCCACGGCAAACGGCCTTCCGGGGCTCCATCACGTCTGGGCCCGCATCTATAAGGACCTCTTCTGCCGCTATCACACGATGCAGGGCCATTTCGTGGCCCGACGCGCTGGCTGGGACACCCACGGGCTGCCCGTGGAAGTGCAGGTGGAAAAGCAGCTGGGAGTCTCGGGGAAGAAGGAGATCGAAGAGCGCGTCGGCATCGCCGAATTCGCGCGGCTCTGCCGTGAATCGGTGCTGACCTACATCGAGGAGTTTGAACGGCTGACCGCGAGGATCGGCTACTGGATCGACACCGAGCACGCGTATTACACGTACCACCCGTCCTACATCGAGTCGGTGTGGTGGCACCTGAAGCAGCTGTTCGAGCGGGGCCTGCTCTACGAAGACTTCAAGGTCGTACCGTACTGCCAGCGCTGCGAGACCGGGCTTTCCTCGCACGAGCTCGGCCAGCCTGGGGTCTACACCGATGAGACCGATGAGAGCGCCTACGTGAAGTTTCTCATCACCGACGCCAAGGATCGCAGCGATCTCGGGGGCGCGACGCACCTGGCCGTGTGGACAACGACGCCCTGGACGCTGATCTCGAACGTGGCGGTCGCCGTCAATCCCGAGGTGACCTACGCCGTCGTCGAGGGCGTGGTCGTCGCCGAGGATCTCGTGACGTCCGTCTTTGGCGAGCACGCGCGCGCCACGACGACCTTCCCGGGGACGGCGCTCCTTGGGCTTCACTACGAGCGGCCGTTTGCCGACGTGCCGATCCCCGGGGGTTATGACTCCCAGTACGTGGTCGGGGCCGAGTACGTGACGACCGAAGATGGTACCGGACTGGTCCACCAGTCACCGGGTTTCGGTGAGATAGACCGCCAGGTTGCTCGCGAGCACGGACTGCCGACCCTCAATCCCGTAGGACCCGACGGTCGGTTCCTGCCCGTGGTCAGCTGGCTCGCCGGCCAGCACGTTCGCGACACCAACCACGAGATCAATGACGAGCTGGAACACCGAGGCACACTCATTCGTCGTTTCGACTACACGCACTCCCTGCCGCACTGCTGGCGCTGTGGAACCGTGCTCATCTACTGGGCGAAGCCCAGTTGGTACGTGGCGACCAGCCAATTCAAAGAGGAGCTACTCCGCGAGAACTCGAGCATCGACTGGCATCCCGGGTACATTCGCGACGGCCGCATGGGCGAGTGGCTCGCCAACAACGTAGATTGGGCGCTCTCTCGGGATCGCTATTGGGGCACGCCGCTGCCGATCTGGCGCTGCGAGGACGGTCACCTCACGTGCGTGGCCTCGCGCGCCGAACTCTCGGCGCTGACCGGTCGCGACCTCTCCGATCTCGAACCTCACCGTCCAGAAATCGACGAGGTCACCTTCCCGTGCCCGACCTGCGCGCAAGAGGCCCGTCGCGTCGAACCGGTGATTGACGCCTGGTTCGACTCGGGTTCGATGCCGGCCGCCCAGGTGGGCTATCCCCACGTGCCCGGCAGCGAAGAAGCGCTGCAGTTTCCCGCCCAGTTCATTGCCGAGGCCATTGACCAGACGCGCGGATGGTTCTATTCGCTCCTCGCGGTCAACACGCTGGTCTTCGGGGCCAAGCCCTACGAACACGTGCTCTGTCTGGGCCACATCGTCGATGAGACCGGTAAGAAGATGAGCAAGTCGGTCGGCAACGTCATCGACCCGTGGGACGTGCTCGACACGAGAGGGGCTGATGCGCTCCGCTGGTGGATGTTCTCCCAAGGGTCACCGTGGACGTCGACGCGCGCCAGCCTTGGCGCGATCGACGCGTCGTTGCGTGAGACGCTCGCCACGCTGTGGAACACGTTCAGCTTCTTCACGACGTACGCCTCGCTCAACCAGTTCGATCCGTCCGACGAAGACGTCCCGGCCGTCGAGGATCGCAGCGCCATTGACCGGTGGATCATCTCGCGCATGGAGAGCGTGACCGAAACGGTCACGATCGCGCTGGACGGCTACGAGCCATTGGGCGGGACCGACGCGCTCATCGAACTGGTGGACGACCTGTCCAACTGGTACGTCCGACGCAGTCGACGCCGCTTTTGGCGTACCGACCCTTCGGCCCCGCGTTCGGACTCGCTCGCGGCCCAGGCCACCCTGCTCGAGGTCCTGCAACGTGTGACCTTATTACTGGCGCCGTTTTGCCCGTTGCTCACTGAGCGGCTCTATCAGGACCTCTTTTCGGTGAGCGACGAGGATTCGGTGCACCTCGTCGACTGGCCGAAAGCCAACCTGGAGCACCGAAACCTCGACCTCGAATCGTCGATGGCCGTCGCGCGCCGGCTCACCTCGCTCGGTCGTGCAGCTCGCGCCGAGGCGGGAGTAAAGGTGCGCCAGCCCCTCGCGCGCGCCCTGGTCTTCCTTGCGCCGGGCTCCTCGCTTCCGCCCGAGGGCGTCGTCGAAGACGAGCTCAACGTCGATCACCTCGAACTCGGCTCGGAGCTTGCCGACGTCTTGACCTTTGAGCTGGTACCGAACTTTCGCGTCGTCGGACCGCGGCTGGGCGAAGCGGTGAAGGAGCTTCGCCCGGCGCTTGCCGCGCTCGACTCGCTGGCGGCAGCCGCCGATATCGAGGCGGGACGAGCGATCTCCGTCGCGCTGTCGACGGGGACCTTTGAACTGACCGGCGAGGACGTGGAGCTTCGCGTGAAGGGCCAAGGCGGCTTTGCCGTGTCGCGAGATGGCGCGGAAGTGGTCGCCCTCGACCTCACCATGACCGATGAGTTGCGCCGCCGCGGGTATTTGCGCGACGTCGTGCGTCAGGTGCAGGACCTGCGAAAGAATTCGGGACTCGACGTGAGCGACCGGATCGTGCTGCACGTCGTCGGTCTCGACGATCTCGTCGACGGATTTGCGACGCTCGCCGCTGAGGTGCTGGCGGTTGAGGTGACCACGGTCTCGGGCGATGGCGAGGGAACCGTGCTCGAGCTCGACGACGAACGCGACGCTCGAGCCTGGGTCAAAAAGGCCAGCGCCTAGCGCGGGGCGTTCAGCTTCGTGAGGAGCTCGGTTAGCTGGACGCGCTCAGCGTCGCTGAGCCGAGCCGCCAGGTTCTCGTCAAGATAGCGAACGTGCACCGCGAGGGCCTCCTTGAGCTTCGCTGCGCCCGCCTCGGTGATGCCCACGTACACGGCACGCCGATCGTTCTTGCAGTGCTCACGTCGCACCAAACCAGCTTCTTGGAGGCGGTCGACCAGGCGAGTGGTGCCGCCCGTCGAGTGGACGATGGCGTTAGCCATCTGGCTCATCTTGAGGCGACCATCGTCGCTGTTGCCCAGCTGCAGCAGCACGTCGAACCAGGCGAGGGGCATCTGGCACCGCGCCTCCAGCTCAGCACCGAAATCGCGGGACAGACGCGCATTGGTGTCGAGCAAGAGACCGAAAAGGGCTACTTTCTCGTCGCCCTTGGGGCACGCACCGGAAGAAATCATGGGCACAGCATACCATTTAGTTGCTAAAAAAGTAACTGCTTGACAAGTAGTTGCATAAGCAACTAACATGAAAGAGCGCAGCAAGTGCTGGCAGATTTAAAGGAGATCCTAATGACCGCTCTTCCACCCGCCGGCGTGTACACCGTCGACCCAACCCACTCGAACCTCGACTTCATCGCCCGTCACCTCGTGGCCTCGAAGGTTCGCGGTAATTTCACTGATTTTGCCGGCACTATCACCATTGGCGACAGCATTGAGCACTCCTCGGTCGAAGCTGTGGCCCAGGCCGCGAGCATCACCACGAACAACGAGATGCGTGACGGACACCTGAAGAGCGCGGACTTCCTCGAAGAGGAGGCCTACCCCACCCTGACCCTCAAGTCCACCAAGATCACCTCCAAAGGGGGAGACGACTACGAAATGGTCGCCGACCTCACCATCAAAGACGTCACCAAGGCCGTGACCTTTGACCTCGAGTACCTGGGCACGAACCCTTCAATGCAACCGGGCATCACGATCGTCGGCTTCGAAGCGAAGACCGAGATCGACCGACGCGACTTCAACGTCAACTTCAACGCGGTCGTTGAGAATGGCGGCGGCCTCGTCGTCAGCAACAAGATTGTCATCCAGCTGACCATCGAAGCGTCCAAGCAGGACTAACACGCAGTTCGCAGTACGCACCCATGAACGAACCGCCGGGAGAAACCCCGGCGGTTCGTTCACTACGATGTACCGATGGCCGACAACAACAAAGGCAAAGTGGTGAAGTCGAGCATCGGCGTCCTCGGCGCGCTCGCGACGATCATCTCCGTGTGGTGGTTCGCTCTTCGCCCACGTCATCAACAAAAAGACGAATAAGTTCCAACCTCGCCGTCGCTAGCCTGTTTGAGTGGCTTTTGCGTCGCTGACACCTTTACGACATAGAAGCTTCGCGATTGCACTGACGTCTTCGTTCGTCTCGTCGGTGGGTACGTGGATGCAGAGTGTTGCGCTCGGGATCTACCTGACTGAGTCAACGCGCAATCCGCTGTGGCTCGGGCTTTTGACCGTCTCGGCGTGGACGCCCGCCATTATTGGAGCGCCGGTAGGCGGGGTGGTAGCGGATCGCTGGAGTCGCCAGCGATGGATTCAGATCAACAACCTCATCATGGCGGGCACGGCGAGCGCCCTCGCCGTTGCGGCGCTGAGTCACCACCTCTCTCCAGCCCTCGCGTGCTATCTGGCCGTCGGCGAAGGACTCTGCAGCTCGGCGTCCTGGGCGGCGTGGCAGTCGCTGTTGCCCGACCTCGTGGACCGCGACGAGGTGCTCGCGGCACTGTCGTTGTCCTCGGCGCAGTTCAACTTGGGCAGAATTATCGGACCGGTCCTGGCCTCGGTCGCTCTGGTGCTCGGATCGGTGGGACTGTGCTTTCTCGCCAATGCGCTGTCGTTCATCTTCGTGCTGATCGTCTTTTCCTTCGTGCGCACTCCGGCTCGAACGGCGCCAACGACGAAGGTTCGATTCTTTGCCGAAGTGGTCGACGGAGCGAAGCGAGCCTGGCAGGTGAAGGGCTGTCGCAACCCGACGCTCGGAGTCGGAGTCGTTGGGCTCGTGGTAAGTCCTTTCATCTCGCTCGTCCCCGCGATGGCCATCATCGCACTGCACGCGGGAAAGATTGGCACGACCTGGCTCGTCACGGCCCAAGGCGTGGGAGCCGTCGTTGGGGCACTCACGCTGCCGACCATCGCCAAGCGCTCCTCGCGGCTCGCCGTCCTGCGCGGCTCGATGTTCACGCTCGCCGGGTCCCTCGCGGTCTACGCGATCGCGCCCACGCTGCTCGTGTCGGCACTCGCCATGGTCGTGCTGGGCGGCGCCTACATGGGCACGTTGACCGGGCTCAATACATCGGTGCAGGTGCACGCACCGGTCGCCGAGCGTGCGAGGATCCTCGCGCTATACACGTTGTCACTGTCGATCTTCTACCCCTTGGGGGCGTTTATCCAAGCCGACCTCGCGAGGACGGTGGGCGTGCGATCCGTTACCCTCGCCGGCGCACTCGTGCTCGCCTTGGCTCTTGGCGTCGCCACGCTCCTTCGCCCGCAGTTCTGGCGCAGCATGGGAAGCCCGGTTGAGGCACCGTTTTTGCTGGCAGACTAGCCCCATGTCATTCGTTGCTATCAATCCCGCGACCGAAGAGGTCATCGCCGAGTATCCCGTGTTGAGCCCGAGCGAGGTGGATCAGGCGCTCGAGGGTGCGGCCAGCGCCTATCGCTCGTGGCGTCGCATGACGTTCGCAGAGCGTGGCGCCTTGCTGACGCGCGCGGCGGAGTTGATTGAGAGCGAAATCCCGGTCATCGCCGAGCTGATGACCCTCGAGATGGGCAAGACCTTCGCCGCGGCGAAGGGCGAGGCCATGAAGTGCGCGATGACGATGCGCTACTTCGCCGAGCACGCCGAGGCGATGCTCCGCGAGGAGAGTCTTCCGACCAAGGGCTCGCGCAGCGGGGTGCGCTACGACCCGATCGGCCCGATCTTTGCTGTGATGCCCTGGAACTTTCCGTGGTGGCAAGTGATCCGTATGGCCGTGCCCACCTTGATGGCGGGCAACGTCGTGGTGTTCAAGCACGCGCCGAACGTGCCGGGCAATGCCAAGTATCTCGAAGACCTCTTCCACCGCGCGGGCATCGCCGCGGGGGTCTTGACATCAGTCTTCGTTGATGTCGAACAGGTGCCCGACATCATTGCCGATCCCCGCATCGTGGCGGTGACCTTGACGGGCTCTGAGCGCGCCGGTCGATCGGTGGCAGAGCACGCCGGAAGAAACCTGAAGAAGAGCGTGCTTGAGCTGGGAGGCTCCGATCCGTTCATCATCGCGTCCTCGGCCGATCTCGACCTGACCGTCCCCGCAGCCGTCGCGGCACGCATCCAGAACAACGGTCAGGCCTGCATCGCGTCAAAGCGCTTCATCGTGGTGCGCGAGCGCGCCGATGAGTTCACCGAGCAGTACGCGGCAGCCATGGGAGCCGTACGACTCGGCGACCCGATGGATGCTGCGACCGAGCTCGGACCGCTGGTCTCTCGCTCGCAGCGCGACCTGCTGGACGCCCAAGTGGCCTCTTCGATCGACAAAGGCGCCCAAGCGATCGTCGGCGGCTTCGTTCCTGAGCAGACCGGCTTCTACTATCCCGCGACCGTGCTCACTCAGGTCCCCGAGGACACGCGAGCCGCGTGCGAAGAGCTGTTCGGTCCCGTGTCCGTGGTGTACGTGGCCCGCGATCTCACTGACGCGCTGCGCATCGCCAACGACACGCCCTGGGGGCTCGGTGCGTCGGTCTGGGCGCAAGACGACGCCGAGATCAATCAGGCGATCGCCGACCTCGAGGTCGGTACCGTCTTTGCCAACGCCATGGTCGCGTCGATGAACGAGCTGCCCTTTGGCGGCACGAAGCGCTCGGGATATGGCCGTGAGCTCTCCGCGCTCGGTGCGCGCGAATTCACGAACGCTAAGTCGTTCTTCGTGGCATGACCGAGTACTACTTCGACCACGCGGCCTCGGCGCCTCGCCGTGACGAGGTGACCGACGCAATGGCCCGCTGGCAGCACGGGGTCGTCGGTAACCCCTCGGGGAGTCACCGCGCGGCGAGAGAGGCGCGGCGAGCGGTCGAAGACGCCCGCGAGGAGATCGCCGACCTCGTCGGAGCCAAACCGGGTGGGGTCATCTTTACTGGCGGGGGCACCGAGTCATGCCAGCTGGCGATCGTCGGCGCGGCCCATCGCTTCCGGCGCTCACACGAACGATGCGAGATCGTGGTCTCAAAGATCGAGCACCACGCGGTGCTCGACGCCGCCGAGATGATGGCCCGTGACTTCGACGACGTCACGGTACGCTAGGTCGACGTTGACGCAGACGGCGTCGTCGACCTCGACTCGCTGCGTGGGGCGATCAGTGCCGACACCGCGATCGTGAGCGTGATGGCGGTCAACAACGAGACGGGGGTGCGCCAGCCGCTCGATGGCGTCAACGCCGTCGTACGCAGCGTGCCGGGAGAGGCCTTCACACACACGGACGCCGTCGCCGCGGCGCCGTGGCTCAGCCTCTCGGTCGTGACGGCGACGACCGACATGGTCTCGATCTGTGCGCACAAGATTGGAGGACCGGTCAACAGCGGTGCACTCATCCTTCGCAATGACGCTGCGGTTGATCCCGTGACGCCCGGTGGGGGCCAAGAGCGCGGGCGACGCGGCGGCACGGTGGACGTCGCGGCCGCGGTCGGGCTCGCGACCGCCCTTCGACTGACAGACGCCGAGCTCGGCGAGGTGAACGATCGCGTGCTCGACTACCAAGAGAAGCTGACGGCGGCCTTTAGCTACCTGCCCGGATGCCTGGTGACCGCGTTGGGCGCCGCGCGAGTGCCCGGTACGGTGCACGTCACCATGGAGGGTCTCGCCAGTGACGAGATACTCTTCCTCTTGGATCAAGAAGGGGTGTGCGCCTCGGCGGCGGCGAGTTGTTCGAGCGGGGCGTCGACCCAGAGCCACGTGCTCGCGGCCATGGGGGTCGCGCCGGAGCGTGCTCGAGGATCCATTCGATTCTCCATGGGCGCCGAAACGACCAACGATGACATCGAGGCGTTGATTAACGCGCTTTCGTCAGTGGTGTATCGCCTTCACGGCGAGTCCTGAGCAGCGGCCTGGCAGACTGGGGGGCGTGAAAGTCCTCGTGGCCATGAGTGGGGGAGTCGATTCGTCGACGGCGGCCGCCCTGTTGCTCGAGCAGGGCCACGAGGTGGTGGGTGCCACGCTCAAGCTCTGGGGTGGCGTCTCGGACTCGGGTTGCTGCTCGGTTGGCGACGTTGAGGACGCGCGACGGGTGGCCCAGACGCTCGGGATCGACCACCACGTCTTTAACTACACCGAAGAGTTCGAACGCCACGTGGTGACGCCCTTTGTCGAAGGTCATCTGGCCGGACAGTCGCCCAATCCCTGCATCGAGTGCAATCGACACATCAAGTTCGACTTGCTATTCGATCGAGCCGAGCGCCTCGGCTTCGACGCGGTCGCCACGGGCCACCACGCTCAAGTGGTGGAACAAGACGGAGAGCATCTTTTGGCGCGCGGCGCCGACGATCAAAAGGACCAGAGCTACGTGCTCGGCTACTTGCGCGAATATCAGCTCGCCATGTTGCTGCTGCCCATTGGGCACCTCGCCAAGAGCGACGTGCGAGCGCACGCCGAGCGGCTCGGCCTTCGCACCTGGGACAAGCCCGACAGCCAGGACGTCTGCTTTATCGAGGCGTCCAAGGGGCGCGAAGTGTTCTTGCGTCAGCGCGCCACGCTCACGACGGCGAGCATTGTTGACGTGGTGAGCGGCGAAGAGCTCGGCGAAAGCGCCGCGGCCGAGCTCATGACCGTGGGTCAGCGCCGCGGTGTCTTGCCGGGTCGAGACGGCGAGAAGCGATACGTCGCACGCGTCGATCTCGCCAATCGACGCGTCGAGGTTGGCCAACTCGATCGAGATCCTCGTCACCTCGCTGCGCCTGGACGAGCGTTCGCTCAGCTTCACGCACGCGACGCTCGGCGACGGCGCGGCGGTCCTCGCCCAGTGCAGCGCGCACGGCAGAGCACTGCCCGCGACCTTGCGCCACGACGGAGAGTGGTGGCTCGAGCTCGACGCCCCGTCACGTCCCGTTGCCGCTGGCCAGTCAGTCGTCATGTACCGAGTTGATGATCCCGCAGTGGTCGAGGGCGCGGCGATCGTTCTGCCTGCATGAAGCCGGCCGAGCGCGTGGCGTGGCTGCGCACGGAGCTCGCGCGCCACAACGAGGCCTACTTCGTCAGCGACGCCCCGACGATCCCCGACGCTGAGTACGACGAGCTCGCGCGCGAGCTGCGCCGGCTCGAAGAGGAACATCCCGAGCTGCGCGACGAGCACTCGGTCTCGGGCACGGTGGGGGCCGCGATCTCGACGACGTTCTCCCCGGTCGTCCACGTTGAACCGATGCTCAGCCTCGACAACGTCTTTGGCGTCGACGAGCTCACCCAGTGGAGTCAGCGCGTCGTAAAGGGTCTCGGGACAGACGGTGAGGCGATTTCGTTCAGTGTCGAGCCGAAGATCGACGGGCTGGCGCTCTCCATCACTTTCATCGACGGCCGTATGGTCCAGGCGGCGACGCGCGGCGACGGGCGCGTCGGCGAAGACGTGACCGACAACGTGCGCACCATCAAGAGCGTGCCCCAGACGCTGAAGGGCGTTCGCGGGCGAGTCGAAGTTCGAGGAGAGGTCTTCTTGGCGCGCGAAGACTTTTTCGAGATGAACCGCCAGCAGGTCGCGCAGGGACTTCGCGAGTTCGCGAACCCGCGCAACGCTGCGGCGGGAAGCCTGCGACAAAAGGATCCCTCGGCGACCGCCAAACGGCCGCTTTCCTTTCTCGGCTATCAGCTCGTCGATCTCGACGCGACGATGAGCTTCACCTCGTATCACGAGACGATCGAGCAGCTCGGCGCATGGGGATTCTTTACGCCCGCTGAAGCGACCATCGAACGCGGCGTGACGGCCATGATCGCGCGCAGCGACTGGTTCGAGGTCCACCGACACGACCTTCCTTTTGACATCGACGGCGCGGTCATCAAGGTTGACGACCTCGCCGAGCGCGCGCGCCTCGGCTTTACCAGCCGCGCGCCGCGGTGGGCGATCGCCCGCAAGTTTCCGCCCGAAGAGCGCACGACCCGACTGGTCGCGATCGAGGTCTCGATCGGCCGCACCGGTCGGGCCACGCCATTCGCCGTGCTCGAGCCCGTCGTCGTTGCGGGCTCCACCGTCTCGATGGCGACGCTGCACAACGAGGACCAGGTGGCCGTGAAAGATGTGCGGCCCGGCGACCTCGTGATCGTGCGAAAGGCGGGCGACGTGATTCCCGAAGTGGTGAGCGCGGTCCCCGAACCGGGAAAGCGGCGCGGCAAGAAGTGGACGTTTCCGCTCAACTGCCCCGAATGCGGTCAGCCGCTCGTGCGTCGCGGGGCCGAAAGCGACACCTACTGCGTGAATCCGACGTGCCCCGCTCAGCAGCTCGAGCAGATCGTGCACTTCGCTTCTCGCGGCGCGCTCGACATCGAAGGCCTCGGGGAACAGCGTGTCGCCCAGCTACTCCTCGCGGGACTCATTGCCGATGTCGCGGACCTCTTCACGTTGCGGGTCGCTGACGTCGAGGCGCTCGAAGGCTTCGCCGAGATCTCGGCGACGGCGCTCGTGCGCGAGATCGATGGGGCGAAGACGGCGCCGCTCTCTCGGGTGCTCGTGGGCCTCGGTATTCGCCACGTCGGCCCGGTTGCCGCACGGGTGCTGGCACGGCGCTTTCGCACGTATGCGGCGATCGCCAGTGCTCCCCTCGAAGAGCTGGAATCGGTCGAAGGCATCGGGCCCATCATCGCCCAGTCGATCTACCAGTACTGCCGCGAAGAGGAGAACCGCGAGCGCATTGCTCGCTTCGTCGCGGCCGGCTTCACACTCGAAGAACCGGGGGAGCCCGCGACATCTGTGGACGCAACACTCGCGGGAAAGGCCGTCGTCGTCACCGGCACGGTGCCCGGATTCACCAGAGAAGAGGCGGAGGCGGCGATCGTCGCCCGCGGGGGCACGTCGCCCGGATCGGTCTCGAAAAAGACCTACTGCGTCGTGGTGGGCGAATCGCCCGGTGCCGCGAAGATCACCAAAGCCGAGCAGTTGGGGATCCCGATGGTGGACGCCAGCGGGTTCGCCGCGCTGCTTGAAAACGGACAGTTTTAGACGAGGGGCGCGTTCTTACTCGCGATGCGTCGGTAATTACTATGGTTTAGCCGATGGCGCCAATGTTTTCTCCCGATCACTTGCTCGCGGGACGCTACCGCATTGTCCACCTGCTCGGCGTAGGCCAGACCGCGGAGGTCTACGAAGCCGAAGACACCTCCCTGCAGCGCCGTGTTGCGGTGAAAGTGCTGCTCGCGAGTCTGGCCCAGCACGAAGACATTCGTCGTGCGTTTCGCGACCGGATTATCCGAGCCTCGACACTGAGCCATCCGCACTTGGCCAGGGTGTTCGACGGGGGCCAGGAGTCCGGGGCGATCTTCATGATCAGCGAATACCTTGGCGGCGGCTCGCTCGAAGACGTGCTTCGTGCCGGTCGACGACTCAGCGTCGATGACGGCGCGCGCCTGGGGCGTGACGTCGCCAGCGCGCTCGCCTACCTCCACGAGCACGGGTTCGTCCTCGGCAATCTCTCGCCGTCGAAGCTGATCTTCGACGACGACGGGCGCGTACGCGTGAGCGACGTCGCTCTGGCTGGACTGGCCGGTATCCACCGAGAACGCATGACGCTCGACGACGCTCGCTACCTCTCGCCGGAGCAAGCCGTGGGTGAAGTGGCGGGGCCCGAAAGCGACGTCTACGCGCTCGCCCTCATTCTCTTTGAAGCGGTCACCGGATCCGCCGCGTACGAGGGCTCCACGCCCGAAGCGATTCTGCGCGCTCGACTGGACGCGCCGCTGCCGGTGCGCCTCGAGCTCGGCACGCTTGACATGGTGCTCGCCCAGGCGGCCGTGCCGGACCCGCGACTGCGGCTTGACGCCGCGCAGTTCTCTGGACGGCTCGGCGCCGTCGTGGGCGACGCCTCCCCGCTGGTCGTGCACCCGGGTGCCGAAGAGCCTTTGCTTTCGCAGTTCGAACCGCTCAAGCCGCGTAACTCGATTGGCTTTAGCGCTCCTTCGCCCGAACAGGTCACGGGTGCGTCGCCCATCGTCGCGTCGGACGCCTTCCCGAGGGCCCCGCGCGGCCACGTCGCCAGCTCTCCCGCGGTTCGAGCGCCACTCGGTCGCACGCCTCGATTCGAGCGCCCTTCCTATGACCTTCCCCGGACGGAACGTCGGCGCTGGGGTTTCCTTCTTGCGGCGATCGTCATTGTCGTGGCCGCCATCGTCGCGGGAGTGCTCTGGAAAGAGGGCTTCTTCAAGAAGACGTACGCGGTGCCGAACCTGGTGGGCATGACGACCAAGCAGGCGTCGAGTGCGATCGCGAGCGATGGCTATACCTTGAACGTCACGGAGGCTTACTCACCCAAGGTGGCGGCCAACGACATCATCTCCCAGACGCCGATAGCGGGGACCAAGGAAAAGTCCGGCGACGTGATCGACGTACAGGTCTCGAAGGGTCCCGCGCTAGCAGAGATGCCGACCCATTTGGTTGGTGAGACCTGCAACGCCGCGGCAGCCCAGTTGACCGCGCTGCACGTGAAGTCGACCTGCTCGGCGAGGGATCGCATCTACTCCAGCACCACGAGCGTGAACCACATCGCGCGCGTGCTCTATCACGGCACGGTCAATCCCATCGGGGTGCCCCGCGGCGCGACGGTGATTCTCGAGCGCTCGAAGGGCCCGCGCCCCTCGGGCACGACCACCACGACCGCGCCGTCCACCACGACGACAACCGCTCCGTCGACGACGACCACGAGCACGACCACCACCACCACGACGACACCGCCTAATCAGGCTCCTCGCGCGGTACCGAACGTGGTCGGCGACGACTACGCCCAGACTGTCGCCGCCATGAAGAAGGCCGTCCTCTACTTCACGACCGAGGGCCCGGGCGCGGGGACGACCACTTGGACCAAGGTCGTCTCCGAGGATCCGATCGCCGGTACGAAGGTTGCCTACAAGTCAACGGTCATCTTGCACGTGCAGTGAGCGAGACGTGCGATCTGTGCGAAGCCGCGGTCGTAACGAAGCGTTACTTCGACGACGAGACGTGCTGGATCGCGGACTGCGAGATCTGTCTCGTGCCGATGGTGGTGTGGCGGGTGCACGATCCCGAACCTTCCGACGACATAAAACGCCACCTGCACGACGCCCTAGCTCGGGTTGCCGCAGCGGAGTTCTTGGACACGAATTGGACCATTGACGATCACATGCGAAACATCCCGGACCACTACCACGCCCACGCGAGACCACCCTATTTCTGGCGGCGCCACCTCGTCTAAGTGACGACACCGCGGTCGTTACAATCGGTGCAGCACATCAACATCTAGGGGGGCTCATGGGAGCACTGGACGGTCGCGTGGCCATCATTACGGGAGCGGGGCGCGGCATCGGCCGCGAGCACGCGCTGCTCTTTGCCGCGGAAGGAGCCAAAGTCGTCGTGAACGACCTTGGCGGCGGGCTCGATGGATCGACGATGGAAGCGACGCCCGCAGAAGAGGTGGTCGCCGAGATCGCGTCCTTCGGCGGCGAGGCGATTGCCAACCACGACAACGTCGCGACCTGGGACGGCGGCGAGCGCCTCATCAACAGCACAATCGAAGCGTTTGGCGACCTGCACGTGCTCGTGAACAACGCGGGCATCTTGCGCGATCGAGTACTCGTGAACCTGAGCGAAGAGGACTGGGACTCGGTCATCAACGTCCACCTCAAGGGTCATTTCGTGCCTACCCGACACGCGGCGACCTACTGGCGCGAGCAAGCAAAGAGCGGAAAGACCGTGCGCGCGTCGGTGATCAATACCTCTTCTACCTCCGGGCTGCTCGGCAACGTCGGGCAGTCCAACTATGGTGCCGCGAAGGCGGGTATCGCTGCCTTCACCGTGATCATCGCCGAAGAGCTTGGCCG
The DNA here is from genome assembly GCA_963848345.1 of uncultured Acidimicrobiaceae bacterium. Lineage (GTDB taxonomy): Bacteria > Actinomycetota > Acidimicrobiia > Acidimicrobiales > RAAP-2 > RAAP-2. The sequence goes on from CAWKDF010000005.1 coordinate 331,070, forward strand.
CTACGGCGTGCGCGTGAACGCGATCGCGCCAGCCGCGCGGACGCGAATGACCGAGTCAACGCCCGGGCTCTCCGATTACGTCGTGAAGCCGCCCGACCCTGCGGTCTTTGACGTGTGGGATCCGGCCAACATCTCACCGTTGGTGGCGACCCTCGCGATGGAGAACTGCGCAGCGACCGGCCAAGTCTTCTTCGTCCAAGGTGGCACGGTTCGCAAGTTCCAGAACTGGACGATGACCGACACCCTCGAGAAGAACGATCGCTGGACGGTAAGTGAACTCGCAGCGGAGCTCCCCACGCTCCTCACCTGAATGACCTCGCCGCGCGGCGCCGCTTTGCCCAGGGGCGCAGTCGAACGCCGTGTGCCACTGAGAGGATCCGAGACCAGCCGGTAGTCTTGAGGCCTATGACCGCAGACGTACTCCCCGGCGCCCAGGCGTTTTCGCACCGCGGCAGCGCTTCAGGCGTGCTGGTGCTCCACGGCTTTACCGGCAATCCAACCTCGATGCGTCCGATCGCCGATCGCGCCGCGACAGCCGGGTACAGCGTTGAGCTTCCGCGCTTGCCCGGCCACGGCACCGCGGTCGAGGACATGTTGACGACCACGTGGGCCGACTGGTCCAAGGCCGCCGAGCAGGCCTACGACGAGTTGGCCGAGCGCTGCGAGCGAGTGGCCGTGGTCGGACTTTCGATGGGTGGGGGACTGGCCGCCTACCTCGCCGAGGAGCGCCCCAGTGTGGTGGGTTGTGTCCTGATCAATCCACTTGTCAAGCCGCCCGTGCCCGAATTGTATGACGGTCTCGTGGCGCTGCTTGACGCGGGCGTCGAGTCCATCGAATCGATCGGCTCGGATGTCAAGAAAGAGGGCGTCATCGAGAGCTCCTACGACGCGACCCCGCTCGTACCGGTGAGGACTCTCTTCGAGGGCGTTGCTTCGGTGCACGAGAGGCTGAGCCAGATCACGGCACCGGTCCTGCTGCTGTCCAGCCGAGAGGACCACGTCGTCACGTCCGACAACGGTGACGACCTCGAAACGATGGTCGCGGGACCGCTGGAGCGCGTCTGGCTCGAAAACTCCTATCACGTGGCGACGATCGACAACGACCAAGAGCTCGTCGAGTCCTTGACGATGGACTTTCTCGCTCGAGTCCTCTAGCGATGGCAACACCCCTACGTCGTGAAGACGTCGCCAAAGTTGCGAGGCTCGCCCGCTTGACGTTGAGCGATGGTGAACTTGACGTGTTCACCGAACAGCTCGGGCAGATACTGGAGCACGCGAACGACATCGCCGCGCTCGATCTCAACGACGTCGTGCCCACCGCGCACCCGTTCGGGCTCATCAACGTGGTTCGCGATGACGTGCTGGTCCCTTGTCTCCCGGTCGAGGATGTGCTCGCCATGGCTCCCGACGCGGAAGATGGTCGCTTTGCCGTGCCGCGAATCTTGGGAGAGGCGCCGTGAAGAGCGCACAGGAGATCGTCCGGGGCGTCAAGGACGGCGCCACCACGGCGTCCGCGGAGCTCGAGCGATCATTCGAAGCGATTCGTGCCGGCAACGAAGGGCTCAACGTCTTCGTGCACGTCGATGAGGACGACGCGCGCGCGATCGCGCGTCGGGTCGACGAGCGCGTCGCGCGAGGTGAGGATCCCGGTGCGCTGGCGGGCGTGCCGATCGCCTTGAAGGACAACCTGTGTCGGATCGGCGTTCCGACGACGGCGGGATCGCGCATCCTCGAAGGATGGAAGCCGCCCTACAGCGCCACGGTGGTCGACCTGCTCCTTGCGGCCGGTGCCGTGCCGGTGGGTACCACGAACATGGACGAGTTCGCCATGGGTTCTTCCACCGAGACCTCGTACTACGGACCGACCCGTAATCCCCTCGACCCGAGCCGGGTGCCCGGCGGTTCCTCTGGCGGTTCCGCGGCGGCGGTCGCTGCCAGCATGACGCCCGTCTCGCTCGGCTCCGACACGGGCGGCTCGATTCGCCAGCCGGCCGCCCTCTGCGGCGTGGTGGGCGTGAAGCCGACCTACGGGCTCGTCTCTCGCTACGGGCTCATCGCGTTTGCCAGCTCGCTCGATCAGATTGGACCGTTTGCCACGAACGTAACCGATGCCGCCCTCGTCTTGGAGGCGATCGCCGGACACGACCCGCGCGACTCGACGTCGCTGCCTGAGCGGGCGCCCTCGCTCGTGGCGGGCATCGAGGGGGGCGTCAAGGGGAAGCGAGTCGGCGTCGTTCGCGAGCTCATCGAGGGTGCGGACCCCGAGGTCGTCGCCGCGGTGGAGCGCGCGTCCCAAGTGCTTCGCGACGCCGGGGCCACGGTGGTCGAGCTGTCGATTCCCGAGTGTCGTCTCGGCCTCAGTGCGTACTACTTGATTGCTCCGGCCGAAGCCTCGAGCAACCTTGCTCGATACGACGGCGTGCGCTACGGGCTGCGCGTTGACGCCGAGGACGTCTCGGCCATGAATGAGGCCACCCGCACGCTCGGCTTTGGCGCCGAAGTGAAGCGTCGCATCATGCTCGGTACGTACGCCCTTTCTGCCGGGTACTACGACGCGTACTACGGCCAAGCGCTGAAGGTCCGCACCCAGATGATTGACGCGTTCCGGTCGGCCTACCGCGAGGCGGACATGCTCCTCGGGGCGACCGCTCCGACGGTGGCGTTCAAGTTTGGCGAGAAAACGAACAACCCGCTTGCCATGTACCTCTCGGACGTCTTCACCATCCCGACCAACCTTGCGGGCGATCCCGCGATCTCGGTGCCCTTTGGCACCGGCGAAGGTGGTCTGCCCGTCGGAGTGCAGCTGCTCGGGCCTGGTCGCAGCGAAGGGCAGCTGTTGGCCGCGGGCCGCGTGTTAGAACTCGCGGGGGAGTCCTCATGACGTTGCCGAACGGATGGGAGATGGTCGTTGGTCTCGAGGTGCATACGGAGCTGAGAACCACGACCAAGATGTTCTGCGGATGCGCCAACGCCTTTGGGGCAGCGCCCAACACCCACGTGTGCCCGGTCTGCCTCGGACTCCCTGGCTCACTCCCGGTGCTCAACGTGCGCGCGGTCGATCTCGCGATGGCGATCGGCCTCGCCCTCCACTCACGGATCGGATTCTCCACCTTCCACCGCAAGAACTACTTCTACCCCGACATGCCCAAGGACTTCCAGATCAGCCAGTACGACCTGCCGATCAACTCGGGCGGCTACTTGGATCTTCTCGATGGCTCACGAGTCACCGTCGAGCGCGCGCACCTCGAAGAGGACACCGGCAAGACCACGCACCTAGGCGCGAGCGGTCGCATCCATGGCGCGGATCGGTCGCTCGTCGACTACAACCGCTCAGGTGTTCCGCTGGTCGAAATCGTCTCCGGCCCGGACATTCGAAGCTCGACCCAAGCCCGCCTCTACGCATCCGAGCTACGCGGCATCCTCATCGCGACGGGTGCGTCGGACGGACGAATGGAAGAGGGTTCCATGCGCATCGACGCCAACGTCTCGGTGCGCAAGAGCGGCGATCCCTTTGGCACGCGCTGTGAGATCAAGAACCTGAACTCACTGCGCAGTCTCGTGCGCGCGATCGACTTCGAGGCGCTGCGCCAGATCGAACTGATCGAACAGGGCGGCGTCGTGCGTCAAGAGACCCGCCACTGGGATGACGCCGTGGGCGCCACGTCCACCATGCGAACGAAAGAAGAAGCGGAGGACTATCGCTACTTCCGTGAGCCAGACCTTGTGGACCTAGATCCTGATCTGGCTTGGCAGGAGCGCATTCGAGAGTCGCTCGGACCCATGCCCGCCGAGCGCCGACGCATCCTGCTCTCCCGGCTGAGCGAGCCCAGCGATGCTCAGCTCGACGCACTCGGGGTCGTTATCGATCTTGAACTTGACGGGTACGTCCTTGCCGCGCTTGACGCGGGGATCGACGGTGCGCTCGCGATCGCCCGCGCAGCCAATGAGATCGCGGCCGATGTCGAGCACCAGGCGAATCTTGCGAGGGACGCCTTCGTCGAGACGCTTCGTATGGAGTCGTCCGGAAGCCTGTCTGCGACGCAGGCGAAGACCGTGCTCGGCGAACTGCTGGCCAGCGGGGGAGACCCGGCGTCGATCGCCAAGGCCATGGGCTTCGAGCAGCTGTCTTCGGACTCACTCGGAGCGACGATCGCCGCGCTGATCGATGGGCATCCCGACGAGTGGATTCGCTACCGAGACGGCGACGAAAAGCTCGCGCAGTTTTTCATCGGCCAGGTCATGAAGGTCACTAAAGGGCAGGCGAACGGCAAGGCCGTCATCGCCGAGCTGCAAGCACGCCGGTAGCTCTCGCGGCGTCGGGCATCCCGTCTTGAGCGGGTGCGTGCAATTACTGTCGAGACGTTCGAATAGGGAGGTGTCCTTGTGTCTCGTGTGCGCCTTGTGCCCGCTCTCGTGCTGGCATCGCTCATTGCGTTGTGGGGAAGTCCCCTCGACGCGGGTGCGGTCACCGTACCGATCATCAGCACTCAGGTGACGATCAGCCCGGGCGCCAGTGGCTCGGGTGCGGCACTCTCTGTCGAAGACGTCAGTTGCGTGAGCGCGGGCAATTGCACGGCAGTCGGCTCGCTCGCCGATCCCTCGAGTGGGACGGTCGCGCCCGTTGCGGTGGTGGAAACTCGAGGGACGTGGGGCGACCCCGTCGCTATCACCCTCCCCGAGGGCGCGGTGGATAGCGGCGCCCTGAATGGGTTGATCGCGGTGCAGTGCTTCGCCAACGCGGACTGTGTCGCGGTGGGAAGATTCGCCAACAGCGCCAGCAACACGACCACGGCGATGACCACCGAGGAGGTCGGTGGCGTATGGACGCCGGGGCTTGCCCTGGGACAGCCCGCGAACGGTTCGGCGAGCGTCTCGGCTTGGTTGACCGGCCTCAGCTGCACGACCGTCGACGCGTGCACCGCGGTTGGCACGTACTTCGATGCCAGCGACCTGCCCGTGCCGATGGTGACGAGCGAGACGAACGGCACCTGGCAGCTTCCCAGCGAGATTCAGATGGCGGCATCGGATCAGCCGGTGCAAGGCGGGTGGTCGATCAGCTGCTCCGCGGCGAGCACGTGCACCGCAGTCGGAACGGTCGGGACGGGCGCGGGCGACGAGGCGGCAGCGGCCAGTGAAGCAAATGGAGTGTGGAGTGGCGTCTCGGCCGTGTCGTCTACGCCGGGCACCGAGATCAGCGACGTCAGCTGCGAGGGAGAGCAGTGCGTGGCGGTCGGAGACGAGGCCTCTGCCAACAGCGACACGGCGATGTTGTTCAACGACGCCAACGGGAGCTGGAGTGAGACCGTCGTGAATCCCTCCCCGAAGTCCGCTGGCGCCAGCTCCGCCCTGGAATCGATCAGTTGCGTGTCGGCTGGCGACTGCTATGCGGCGGGTGATGTTACGACGGGGACAGGGGTCTTCGCGCTCGCCGAAGAGAACGGGCAGTGGACTCAGACCATCAGCATCCCGGTCGCCGGCGAGTCTCCGTCATCGATCATCGGCATTACGGGGCTCAGCTGCTCGGCGGCACTGTCGTGCGTCGCCGTCGGAGAGGTTGGGACCAGCAGCGCGAATCTCCAGTCCGTGGCGTGGACGTCCTCTGCTGCTCGCGCGCGCCACACGATCAGCTGTCGACGGGGTCGTCAGCTCCGCCGAGTGACCGGCGTCAATCCACGTTGTCCGGCCGGCTACAAGAAGATTTAAGCGAACGTCGAACGAGTGCTCTCCGCGTCCCCTTCGTTTGGCGCTCGTAGCGGCTCACACCGTCCACGATGACGGGGTGCGGGACGAACGTCTCGATACGCTTGCCCGCTGCGCCGACTCGCTTAGCACGGCGACCATCCTGTCGACTTCATCGGGTGCCAAGACGAACGGCAGGCGAAGCCATCGATCAGCGGTCCCGTCGACCGTGAAACGAGGGCCGGGCGTGAGGCGGAGCCCAGCTTCCAGTGCGTGACCGACCACGCGGGTAGCCCCCGGCTCTGGAAGCTCGACCCAGAGGAAGAGGCCCGCAGCGGGGAGCCTGTAGCGCCAGCTCGGCAAGCGACGAGCGAGCGATGACGTCAAGGCGTCACGATTTCGGCGCACGAGTGCGCGGCGTTCGGGGAGTACCTCGTCAGCGTGCCGAAGAAGCCAGGTGGCAACCAGCTGTTCGAGGAGGGGGCTCGCGCTATCGGTCATGGTGCGCGCGAAAGCCAGTTGAGCGATGACGTCGCGCTCGGCTCGAATCCAGCCGATGCGCAGTCCCGACCAGAACGACTTGCTCATAGAACCGATGGTCACGACGCGCGCGTCAAAGGAACCGAGCGGTCGCGCGGGCACTCCGTCAAGAAGAAGATCAGCAAAGGTCTCATCGGTCACGATGATGCCGCACTTGAGATCATGCACAAGTCGCATTCGTTGCTCGTCACTTGCGACAAGCCCGGTGGGGTTTTGGCCATCCGGCGTCACGTGAGCGAGTGGGGTCGCCCGCGAGGACACGCGCTCCCATCCGTCAGCGGACACGGGAAGGGCACTGGTTCGCCGGCGGTGTGCACTGATGGCGTCGAGAACGGCCGGGTACGTCGGCTGTTCTACCGTGACTTGATCGCCCGGTTTCGTGAAGACCTGGACCAATAGGTGCCAGGCTTGCTGGGCGCCGTTGGTGATGAGGACCTGATCAGGCTTTGTCGTCAGCCCGCGTTTCGAAAGATGTTGGGCGACGGCCTCTCGCAGCTCGGGAAGCCCCATGGGGTGAAGGCCGTGGCCGGCGAGGTAGGGATGAATATCCTCACTCGCGCTCGCGAGCGCCGTGACCAGTTGGGCAGGGGCCGGCAACGCTGCCACGGTGAGATCCCATCGATCGAGGTGTGCGTCGGCGACCCGATCGGGTCGTATGGGTGCGTTGGAGGGAAGTGTCACCCAGCTCCCCGCGCCACTTGCGCTCGAGAGATATCCCTCCAGCCGAAGAATGTCGTACGCCGAAGAGACGGTGATCCGGCCCACGCGCAACTGCGCCGCGAACGCGCGCTCTGAGGGAATGCGTGATCCGACGGGAAGTCGGCCGTCGAGGATCAAGCTGCGCAACCCGGTCGCGACGCCCTTGTATGCCGGGCCGACGCCGAGCCAGGGTTGCAAGAGCTCGGCGAGCCGAGGGGACACGATGGCGCCATCACTTTTCACTTGGCTCTATCCTAATGAGTCCAAGTTTGCGAGACTGAGCGAGTGACGATCCTCGCCCTGGTACCGGCCGATCGTCGATCGCTCCGTTTCGTCCAGCTCTTTGCTGGACTTCTCCTCTACGGCTTCAGCGACGGACTCTTGGTCAAGGCGGATCTGGGACTCGACCCATGGGACGTCTTGCAGCAGGGTCTCTCGCGTACCGTCGGGCTCGAGATCGGAACCTGGTCCATCATTGTCGGAGCCTTCGTGCTGATCTTGTGGATTCCGCTGCATCAGCGTCCGGGCGTGGGAACAGTCTCGAACATTGTGATTATTGGCCTCGCCATCAACGTCACGGTGAGCGATCTTCCAGCCCCGAATACCCTTGCGCTGCGCTACCTCGTGCTCGCCATCGCGGTGGCCCTGAACGGTCTCGCGACGGGTCTGTACATCGGCGCAGAGCTGGGACCCGGTCCACGCGACGGCCTGACGCTCGGGATCGCTGCTCGCGGCGTTTCGCTGCGGCTGGTGCGCACAACGATTGAACTCGCCGTCTTGACCAGCGGCTGGCTCCTCGGTGGCACGGTCGGCATCGGCACGCTGGCCTACGCACTTCTGATCGGTCCCATCACCCACGTGACGATCCCCGCATTCGGGCTATCACGGCGAGAGCACTAGCGCATGCCTTCTTCTGCCGCACTCATCGGCATGGCGCTCGTGGCTCTCGGCATGGTGCTCATCCCCGGCCCGAACATGATGTACCTCGTCTCAAGAAGTGTGAGTCAGGGGTGTCGGGCTGGACTCGTTTCCCTGATTGGTACGGGTACCGGGTTCGTGATCTATATGGTCATGGCGAACGTTGGTATGGCTGAGGTCTTCCTCATCGTTCCGTGGCTCTACATCGGACTCAAGCTCTGCGGCGCCGCGTACCTGCTCTACCTTTCCTGGAAGACGCTGAGGCCCGGCGGCGTTGCGCTTTTCGAAGAGAGGGCGCTTCCTCGCGATTCGCGAATGAAGCTCTTTCGAATGGGACTCGTGACCAACCTCCTGAATCCGAAAGCCGCCATCTTGTATCTCGCGCTCATCCCTCAGTTCATCCGTCCCGGCGCTGGACACGTCCTGCTGCAGGGTTTCGTGCTGGGCTCGGTGCAAATCTCCGTGAGCATGATCGTGAACTCAATCATCATTTGCACGGCTGGTGCCCTCGCCGTCATGATGAGGCGACGCCCCACGTGGATCAAATGGCAACGCTGGGTCACCGGCGGACTCCTCGGCGCGGTGGGGGTGAAATTGGCGCTTGACGCCTTCGCGTCGGCGACGCCCTGACCCAAGGTTGGGTCGCCGCACCGAACTTCAGCGAAGTGGTGGCCAAGTCGTCCGGGCGTTGGGTGTCAGCATTTACTGATCGGTACACCAACGATGCGCTGGATTCGTTCGCCTGAGGGGATGGACCGAACGGGGAGGGACGCGTCAGGCGACCCCGTCCGGCTTGTGTGGGCCACATCACTGTGTTTAGAATAAAACCGTGAACGCGCGCAAAGAGATTCTGGTGGTAGTAGGCGCTCGGCGCCGGTAGTCACGCATTCACGTACACCGGAGGCCTCCCAAACAAGGGAGGCCTTTTTTGCATATATGACCAAAAGGAGCGCTGTGGAACTCACAGGAGCGCAAGCACTGATCAAGAGCCTCGAACGCGAAGGAGTCGACACCGTCTTCGGCTTGCCCGGCGGGGCCATTCTGCCGGTCTACGATCCGATTCTCGACTCTTCGATTCGCCACATCCTCGTGCGCCACGAGCAGGGCGCCGGTCACATGGCCGAGGGCTACGCGCTCGCCACCGGCAAGCCCGGCGTCGCCATGGTCACGAGCGGTCCGGGCGCGACCAACATCGTCACGCCGATCGCCAACGCGCACATGGACTCCACGCCGCTCGTCGTCATCACTGGTCAGGTGGCGACCGCGTCGATCGGGTCTGACGCCTTCCAAGAGTGCGACATCACGGGCATCACGATGGGCATCACCAAGCACAACTTCCTCATCCAGTCGGTCCACGAGATTCCTCGCGTCGTCGCCTCGGCGTTCTATCTCGCCACGACCGGGCGCCCCGGCCCGGTCCTGATCGACCTGCCTAAGGACATCTCCCAATCGACGATGGAGTGGTGGTACCCCGAAACGATCGAAGAGCTGGACCTGCCGGGTTACCGGCCAGAGATCGCGATTGACCACGACGCGGTCGCGTTGGCGGCCGAGCTCATCGCGCGCAGTGAGCGGCCGGTGCTCTACGTCGGGGGAGGGACGCTCAAGTCGCGAGCGAGCGAGCAGCTGTTCGCCTTCGCCGAACGAACGAAGATACCGGTCGTCACTACGCTCATGGCGAGGGGCGCCTTTCCCGATTCGCACGAGCAGCACCTGGGCATGCCCGGGATGCACGGCACCTATAGCGCCGTCACGGCCATTCAGAAGTCCGATCTGCTGATCGCGCTCGGCGCACGATTCGACGACCGGGTCACGGGGCGAACGTCCGCGTTCGCCACCGGCGCAAAGATCATTCACGTCGACATCGACCCCGCGGAGTTCAACAAAGTTCGTCACGCCGATGTTGCGCTTCAGACCAACGTCGCTACGGCCCTAAGCGCGTTGGATGACCTGGGCGCGACGCCGCTCAATCTCGACGTGTGGTGGAAGGAGATCCGCACGTGGCAAGAGCGCTACCCGCTCTTCTACGAAGAGCCGAGCGCCGAAGGTCCGCTCCGCCCCCAGCACGTGATCGAGGCGATCGCGCGTGCTGCGGCGCCGGGCACGGTCGTCTCTTCCGGCGTGGGTCAGCACCAGATGTGGGCCTCGCAGCACTGGCAGTTCGAGGAGCCCGGGACGTGGGTGAACTCCGGTGGGGCCGGGACGATGGGCTTCGGCGTGCCCGCGGCGATTGGCGCCAAGGTCGGCCGTCCGGAGCGCACCGTGTGGTGCATCGACGGCGATGGCTGTTTCCAGATGACCGCGCAGGAACTCGTGACGGCCCGCGCCGAAGGGATTCCCATCAAGGTCGCCATCTTGAACAACGCCTATCTCGGGATGGTACGCCAGTGGCAGGAAATGTTCTACGAAGAGCGCTACTCCGAGGTGTACCTGAGCGCCGACCTACCCGACTACGTCAAATGGGCCGAAGCGATGGGATGCGTGGGCCTGCGCGCCCACAACCTCAAAGAGATGCACGAGGTCATTGCGCGCGCCAATGAGATCAACGACGTGCCGGTCGTCATCGACTTTCGCACCGACTCCTCGGAGAAGGTGTTTCCAATGGTCGCTTCTGGGGCGAGCAATGACGACATCATGGTTCACCCGCTACAGCGCGGCGGTGCCCAGTGAGCCCCGAACCAATCGAGGGCGAGTCCGACCTCACCCCGGTGCGCCATCACATCCTGTCGGTCCTAGTCGAGAACAAGGCGGGAGTGCTCGCGCGCATCGCGGGGCTCTTTGCCCGACGCGGTTTCAACATCTATTCGCTGGCGGTCGCGCCCGCTGAAGGCCACGCGCGCTTCTCTCGCGTCACCATCGTCGTCGACGCGCAGTCCGCGCCGCTCGAGCAGATCGTAGAGCAGCTGAGCAAGCTGGTGAATGTTGTCGCCATCACGGATCTCGCGCCGAGGGACGCGCTCGAGCGCGAGCTGCTGCTCGCGACGTTGAGTGTCGACGACGACAACCGCGCCACGGTTCTCGACGTGACCGCCAATACCGGGGCGTCGATCGTTGACGTGAACGGATCCTCGGTCACGGTCATGCTGGCAGGCACTCCGAGCGCCTGCAATCGACTCGAGCGAGAGCTCGAACGATTCAGCGACGTGGCGCTTCAGCGTACGGGCCGCGTGGCACTCCCTAGACTCGGTCAGACGGCGATGGCCACTACCGAAGAGAAAGTTTGAAGATGACCACGATGTACTACGAGAAGGACGTTAACCGCGACATCCTCAAGGGCAAGAAGATCGCGATACTCGGCTATGGCTCCCAGGGCCACGCGCACGCGCTCAACCTCCACGAGAGTGGGTACGACGTGCGTGTGGGTCTTCGTTTGGAGTCCTCCTCGGTGCACAAGGCCGAAGAGGCGGGACTTCGCGTTCTCTCGATCGCCGACGCCTCAAAAGAGGCTGACGTGATCATGGTCCTCGTGCCCGACACTGAGCAGAAGCGCACCTACGATGCGGAGATCGCGCCCTACCTCACCGCGGGCAAGATGTTGATGTTCGCCCATGGGTTCAATATCCGCTTCAACCTGATCAACCCACCCGCTGACGTCGACGTCACGATGATCGCGCCGAAGGGTCCCGGTCACCTCGTGCGCCGCACCTACGTAGAAGGCGGCGGCGTGCCGTCGCTCATCGCGATTCACCAAGACGCCACCGGTCACGCGCACGAGATCGCGCTCGCCTACGCCGACGGCATCGGCGCCACCCGCGCCGGCGTGCTCGAAACGACGTTTTCCGAAGAGACCGAAACGGACCTGTTCGGTGAACAGGTCGTCTTGTGCGGTGGCGTGACCGCCCTCGTGAAGGCGGGCTACGACACTCTCGTCGAAGCTGGCTACCAGCCCGAGAGCGCTTACTTCGAGTGCCTCCACGAGCTCAAGCTCATCGTCGACCTCATGTACGAAGAAGGCATCACGGGCATGCGCTTTAGCGTTTCGGACACCGCCGAATATGGCGATATGACGCGTGGAACTCGCGTGATCAACGACGCCGTCAAGGCCGAGATGAAAACCATCCTGACCGAGATCCAAGACGGCACCTTCGCCGCGGAATGGATTCAAGAGAACGAGATCGGTCGCCCGCGCTACCGCGAGCTTCGCGAAGCGGGCAAGAACCACCCCATCGAAAAGATCGGTGCGAACCTGCGCGAGATGATGCCCTTCGTCTCCGCGGGTAAGCAGAAGGTCTCGGACGTTTCCGGCGGTGACACTGACGAGAAGTAAGTCGTCGGGAGAGTCAACTCCCCACAATTTGTCTTATCCAACAGAACAATGATCGCGGCGCGCCATCATGATCGAAGGGTGGCTTCGCGCGATCGGCACGCGCAGTGCTTCGGCGTTGGTCAACGGCTACGACGGTTCGAGATGCAACGTGCACCCCGACGTGGCTTCGGGCAATCGTCGAACGAACAACTCGGCCGGCGGAGCCACCGTGCCGTCGTTCCGCGATCCTGAAGGCAGCGAGACCATCGGGTCACTACCCATTGAGAAGCGGAAGCCTTTCGTCGCGGAGCCGTCGCAATGAGAGCGTGACGCGGTCGTGATCGTCTAGCCCTTCTTGCGGGCGCATCATGCAAGGCGACTACATTTGAAATCGCGCCTCGGCGAAAACGAACTCGATACAAAGGACGGGAAATGCGACTGACGATCATCGGCGCCGGAGCAATCGGAGGCACCGTTGGTGCGCACATGGCTCGAAGCGGTCATGACATCGTGCTCTGCGACGTCGATGCGGATCACGTGGCCGCCATCAATCGCGACGGTCTCACGATCGAGGGCCCCGTCGAGAACTTCACGGTGGCCGTGAAGGCGATCACCCCGGATCAGCTGCCTGATCAGATCGAACATGTGGCGATCGCCGTGAAGAGCCACCACACGGACGCGGCCGCTGAGCTGGTTCGCGGCCGTATCGCCCCCGGCGGATACCTCGTCAGCTTCCAGAACGGTATGACCGCAGACATCCTCGCGAACGCCGTTGGACACGAGAATCTGCTCGTCAGCTTCGTCAACTTCGGAGCCGACTATCTCAGCCCGGGCCACATCATTCAGGGCAACGTCGGCACCTTCCGCATTGGCGAGCCGTTCCAACACGTCATCACCGACCGAGTTCGCGAGCTGGTTGATGCGGTGCCCTACGCCGTGGCGACGGACAACATCATGGGCTTCCTCTGGGGCAAAGAGGCCTACGGCGCGATGCTCTATACGGGCGCCGTCTCGGACCTCTCGATCGCCGATCACCTCGAGGACCCCCGCTACCGTGAGCTGATGCTCGCCGTGGCGCGCGAAGTCCTCGCGCAGTCCCCGGTCAAGACCGAGGGCTTCGACGGTTTCGAGCCCGATGACCTCGAGGGCTCGCTCGACCGTCTGGTCACGTTCAATCGCAAGAGCGCGAAGTCGCACAGCGGCATCTATCGCGACCTCATGGTCCGAAAGCGAAAGACCGAAGTCGATGATCTCATGCGCGATCTGAAGGGTCCGCTCACTAACTACGTGGGCGAGCTCATTCACGCCATCGAGCGCGGCGAACGCACGTGTGAGGTCGAGAACCTCGATCTCATGAACGCCTACGAGCGGACCGAACGCCTCGGGCGCCCGCTGAACGCGGTCGTCGACATCCTGCCCGCACCCAAGCGCAGCCCCGAGGGTCCGCTACACGGGGTCGCAGTCGCAGTGAAGGACCTGATCGACATCGAAGGAGTCACACGCGGCAGCGGCAATCCATCGGCAAAGACCGGTGCACCCGCGAGCGCAGACGCGGCCATCGTGTCGCTGCTGCGCGACGCTGCGGCCGACGTCTACTGCACCACCTCGCTGCTCGAGTACGCCGCGGGGGCGCTGCACCCTGACGTGCCCGAGGCGCTGAATCCCTTTGATCCGTCACGCACGGCGGGGGGATCGAGCGGCGGCTCGGCCGCGCTCGTCGGCGTCGGCGCCTGCGACGTCGCGCTCGGTACCGACACCGGGGGATCGATCCGCATCCCCGCCCACTACTGCAACGTGGTCGGCTTCAAGCCGACTTTCGGCGTCCTGCCGGTCGAGGGCGTGCAGCCGCTCGCGCCGTCGCTCGATCACGTGGGACTGCTCGCGAAGAACGTGGAGGTCACCCAGCGGGTCTTTAGCGCCCTGAGCGGTCTGCCCGAAGCCCCCAGGCCGAGTGGCGCGCTGCGCGTTGGCGCCTTCATGGATCAGGTGAATGACCCCGCGGTCAGCGACGACGTGCGCACGTGTCTTCTTCGGTCGATCAAGCAGCTTCGCGAGACGTGCGACGTCCAGGAACTGGACGACACCACGTTTGTCGCCCTTCGCCCGACCATCGACGACATCATCCTCTACGAGGCCTGGCAGGTCCACGGCGATCTCGCCAGTGCAGACCCGTCGCACTTCGGACCCGAGACGTTGCGTCTGTTGAAGGCGGCTTCCGTCGTCTCGCGAGAGCAGTATGACGCGGCGCTGGCTCGTCGAGACGACCTGCTCGCGCCCGCGAGCGAGTGGTATCGCGACATCGACGTGCTGCTCACGCCCTCTGCGCCCTACGTAGCTCCCCCGACCACGCCGCCTATCGACACCCCCGAGGGCCAAGCCGAAGGCATGTTCACGGGCCCCTTTAACGTGACTGGTGATCCGGCCATTGTCATTCCGTGTGGCTTCACCGAAGCGGGTCTTCCCGTCGGGTTGCAGTTGTCCGCTCCTCGCGGCGCGGACATGGCGCTGCTTGCCGCGGCGCTCGTCGTCGAAGCTACGCTCGCTGACCAGCGCTAAGTCACCGCGGTACCCACCAACCATGATCAAAGGAGATCAGTCGTGAAATCGGCACCCATCATCATTGGCAGCGAGCGAAGCGAAGCGGGCCTTCTAGCCGGTGCGAAGCTCCTCGCAGAGGGCGGCTCTGCGCTCGACGCGGTGGAAGCCGCTCTTCGACTGTGCGAAGACAACCTGAGCGACCACTACGTCGGAACGGGCGGCCTGCCGAACGCGCGCGGCGAAGTGGAGCTCGACGCCTCGCTCATGGTGGGCTCGAGCCGCGCCTTTGGCGCGGTGGGAGCGGTCAAAGGTTTCGCGCATCCCATCTCCATCGCGCGCCGAGTACTCGACACGTTGCCCCAGCACTGTCTGCTGGTCGGCGAAGGTGCGGAGCTCTTCGCCGAGGAGCAGGGCTTCGAGCGCAGCGAGCTGCTCACCGATGAAGCGTGGCAGCTGTTCCGTGAGGCGCTCATCCCTTCGAGCGAGTCAGTCGAAGGCGAGCGCACGCTTGCGTCCTCGGGCGACGACATCTATCGCACGACGGCCGTCGCGCTCGTCAACCGCTTTCGTCCCCACGATGGACCGTGGGGGACGATCAACGTCCTCGCACTCGACGAGAGTGGCGAGCTCGTGGTGGGAGTCTCGACGAGCGGCTATCCGTGGAAGTACCCGGGCCGTGTGGGCGACTCCGCGCTCCCTGGGGCGGGCAACTACTGCGACTTGCGCTACGGCGGCGCCGCGTGCACCGGGCGAGGTGAGATGAGCATGCGCATCACCGGGGCACGCACGGTCGTTGACCATCTAGCCAATGGCGAGGACCCCGAAGCGGCCTGTCGCTCGATGCTGGCGGAGGCCGCGACGCTCCCCGACTCATTTCGAGCCGAGCTGCGCACACTGTGCCTCACGCCCGACGGGCGACACGGCGGAGCGGCTGGCCAGGCCAACTCCACCTACAACGTGATCAGCGCCGCCACCGGCGAGCTCGAGGTCCGTCCGCGGGTGCAGCTATGAAGATCTTCATCTCCTCGGACATGGAGGGAACGGCCGGAGTCGTCGACTGGGATCATGTGGTGGCGGGCGGGCCGCTCTATCCCTACTACTGCGAGCTCCTCACCAACGAGGTGAACGCGGCGATCGAAGGGGCGATGCGCGCCGGTGCCGGTGAGTTCCTCGTCAACGATTCGCACTCCAAGATGGCCAACCTGAAGCCGAGCGAACTAGCCGGATCAGCGAGGTATCTGTCGGGTCGGGTCAAGCCGATGTACATGATGCAAGGTCTCGACGAGACCTTTGACGCAGTCTTTTTCATCTCGTATCACGGCTCGATGTCGAGTCACGGCTCGACGCTGTCGCACACGTACTTCCCGACGGCGTTCGCGCAGGTGTTGATCAACGGCGTCATCGCGGGCGAGGCGGGCATCAACGCGCTCGTGGCGAAGGCCTACGGCGTGCCGTTGGTGCTGATCACCGGCGACGAGGTCACGGCGCGTGAGATCGCGCCGTTTGCGCCGAGCGCTCGTGCGGCGGTCGTCAAGCGATCGATCTCTCGCTTCGCCGCCGACTCGATGCATCCGAAGGCGGCGTGCGAGCTGATCAGCGAGCAGGCGTTTCAGGCGGTGTCGGCGCTCTCGAGCGCCGAGCAGGTGGCCATCTCCTCGCCGACGACGATGGACATCGATTTTCGCACCAGCGATTACGCCGATCTCGCGGCGCGGGTGACGGGCGTCACGCGGGTGGACACGCTTCGCTGCTCCATCACTCTAGAGAGCCCCCTGGAGCTCTATCGAACGTTCATCACGATCGTGTTGCTCTGCAGGGGGCTCACCGAGTAACTCATCTCACGCGGGCAGCGTCGCCAAGAAGTCGCGCATGGTGCTCTGGAACAGCTCGTACTCTTCGTGCTGTGGAGAGTGGCCGGACTTCTCGAATATGACGAGCTTGGCGTTGGGAATCAGCGACGCGATGGTTTCGGCTGAGGAGACCGGCGTCACCCAGTCCGTGCGTCCTACCGTCACGAGCGTCGGAGCCGTGATGCTCGGCAACTGCGGGCGCAAGTCGTAGTTGGGCATGTTGTAGAGAAAGCACCAGTTGTGCGCCTCGTGGCGGTAGATGCGCTTCTCGACGTCCGCGTTGGACTTCTCCTCGTTGTACTCGAAGTCGTAGAGGGGAATGATGTCCTTCCAGCGCTGCTTGAGGTCTTCGTCGTCGTAGATCTCGCCGTGCCAGTAGCGGTTGAAGTTGTCCCAGTTGATCTCGACGCGGTCCTGGTTGCGGGCATTCTCGTAGGCGCGGTCCAAGTTGGACCGATCGGCCGACGTGTCGCGCAGAATCATGGCGCGAGTGTGCTCGGGGTAGGCAATGGCGTACTCCAGGGCGATGAATCCGCCGTAGGAGCCGCCGGTAACGATGATCTGATCAACCTCGAGCCACTGACGGAGTCCGTCGACGTCGGCGGCCCATTGGGCGTGCGAGAAGGGTGGCTTGCCCTCGCTCTTGCCGCATCCGCGGGCGTCGAAAACGACGACGCGATACTGGTCGGCCAGGGGACCAAAGGTGGCCTTGGGTTCTTCTAGATCGCCAATCCCGCCGCCGCCATGATGGGCGATGAGTACTGGGGCGTCCTTATCGCCGAGTACCTCCACGTTGAGTTCGTTGTCGTTGATGGTGACGCGCACAGCATTTCTCCTTTGGTGGGTGGTTTGGGTGAAACGGGTTTAAGCGGGGCTGAGCTGTTGGTCGATCCAGCGTTCGACTGTTGACGCGAGTACGTCGAGTGGAACGGCGCCGCTACCGAGCACGACACCGTGATAGGCGCGCACGTCGAACGCGTCACCGAGTCGGCGCTGTGCTTCGTCGCGAAGTCGGCGGATCTCGAGTCGGCCAATCATGTAGGCGAGTGCCTGACCGGGCCAACCGATGTAGCGGTCAATCTCGTTGGCGACGTTCGACGCGGTCGTGGCGGTGTGGTTCCACATGAAGTCGACAGCCTGCTGACGCGACCAGTTGTAGAAGTGCATTCCGGTGTCGACCACCAGACGACAGGCTCGGAGCGCATCGAACGACAGCATGCCGAGGCGCGCCAAGTCCGACGTGTAGAGGCCCATCTCGTCGGCGAGTCGTTCGCTGTAGAGACCCCAGCCCTCGATGAAGCCACAGAGCTGGGCGTCGAGATAGCGGCGGTAGTCCGGCAGATCTGTCAGAGTTTGGCCCGTCGCAATCTGGAGGTGATGACCCGGCGTACTCTCGTGAAAAGCGAGCGCCTCGTATTCGTAGGTGAACTTCTCTTCTGGATTGATCGTGAGCACCCAGTGGGTGCCGGGTCGCGAACCATCGGTCGCTGGCGACACGTAGTGCGCGAGCGCCGCGCTCTTCGCCTCAATTGGATGGATCTCTTCGATGGTGCACTCGGCGATTCGATACGGCGGGAACCAGTCATCACGGGCTGCCTCCGCGCGCTCGAGCGCCCCGGTGACGGCGTCGACAATCTGGCTCGCGTCGGTGAAGCGAAGCGAGCGGTCCTCACGGAGCCGACTCAGGATGGTCGGTACATCCCGCTCGCCCAGCACCTTTTCGCCGAGTTCGGCCCACTCGAGGTCGAGCTCGGCCAAACGGTCGAGCCCGATCTGGTGAATCTGCTCGGGCGTGAGGGAGGTCGTTGTCTGACGCCGCACCGCCAGCGCGTAGGACGCCTCGCCACCTGGAACATTGAGCAGTCCTACATGCTCGTCGTCGCGCACCCGTCCGTCGAGCAGCGACGTGAGCAGCTCACTGAGTCGCGCGACAGCCGGGCGGACCGAGGTCTCCACGATGGAACGTGTGGCTGCGAGGAACGCGTCGCGGTCGATCGCCGGTCCGATGTTCGGGTTGGCCAAGGTGTCTTCCTCGAGAGTGAGCTCGAGGTGACCGTTCAGCTGATCGAGTGAACGGGTGACGCCGACGCGCGTCGAGAGTCGACCCTCGGCAGTTGCCGTGCGGAAGCGCTCGGTGATCGCGTCGAAGTACTCGGCGAGTCCCGAGAGCCGGGTGAGGTACGCATCGCGTGAGGCCTCATCCACGATGCTCGCTGACGGCACGCACATGAAGACCATCGAATGAGGGGAGGAGTAGCTCTCCGACGACGCGTCGGTTTCCCAGATTCCCTCTTCGAGGTCAATTCGCGCGCCCCACGCGAGACGGGCGAGCACGGCCGCGTTGACGCGCTCGGACTCGGTGAAGTCGCTGCCGTCAACGGCGGCCAGTCGCTGTTCCAGGTCGCGCAGCGCCGCGACGCCTCGCGCGCTGCCCTCGCGGCTGGGATCGGGCAGCAAGTGGTCATAGCCCTTGATCCCGAGCAGCGTCGCCGACAAGGGATCAAGCGTGTTTTGCAGAACGAAGAACTCTTCGCTCAGCTGCTTCAGTTCATTGCTCGCGTCACTCACGGGCGCACCACTTTCTCAAGACGATGGGGACCTTCTGCGAGGGAGCGCCAGAGCTCTTCCCACGCGCGTATGCCTTCGCGAATCCGACGGATGCGCATGAACTCGTTGGGTGCGTGCAGCTTCTCATCGGCGGTCGAGAACGAGAAGAACAGCGTCTTCGCGCCGAGCACGCGCTCCATCAAGGTCGTTGCGGGCAGCGTCCCTGCGATGCAGGCAAGCAGCACCGGGGTGTCGGGGTAGACCGACTCCAACGCTTGGCGACCGGCACGAATCGCCGGGTGATTCGCGTCGATGGTGTAAGCGGGTGTACCGTGCGCGTCGCGACGCACGCGCACGGTGAGACCGGGAAGGTCGAAGTTCGTGATGTGCCGCTCGATCGCGTCGATGACCAGGTCAGGATCTTGACCGGGTACCAGTCGACACGAGATATGCGCTCGAGCGATGTGCGGGATGACCGTGTACTTGCCACCACCCTCGATGCCGTTCACCTCGAGGGTGGGGCGCTCCCAAAGCCGTTCGAGCGTCGAGTATCCCGGTTCGCCGAAGGTGGTCGTGACGCCCAGGCTGTCGCGATACGCCGCTTCGTCCCAGGAGACCTTGGCGAGTTCATCTCGGCGCTCATCACTGAGCGGCGTGATGCCGTCATAGAAACCGTCGACGGCGACCGCACCCTCGTGGGTGTGCAGGCTCGCCACGATCTCGGCGAGTCCGTGTAGCGGATTCGCGACCGTGCCGCCGAATCGGCCGGAGTGGAGATCGATGTTCGCGCCTTCGACGACGATGCTGAACGTGATGAGGCCCTTTGACATGAGCGAGAGCGACGGCTCACTCGGTCGCCACATGGCGCCATCAGCGGAGATGACGAGGTCGGCCGCGAGCTCGTCGGCGTGCGCTTCGACGTACTGGGCGAGATGCGGGCTGCCGATCTCCTCTTCGCCCTCGAAGAGGAACTTGACGTTGAGCGGCAAGCGACCCTCGTCGCGCAGGAACGCCTGTGCGGTCTTCAGCACGACGAACACCGGACCCTTGTCGTCAGTGACACCGCGACCGCGCATGACGTCGCCTTCGACGGTCAGCTCAAAGGGGGGAGTGATCCACTCGTCGAGATCCCCCGTGGGCTGCACGTCGTAGTGGCCATAGACGAGGATGGTCGGCGCGTCCGGGTCGGAGATCCACTCGCCACGTACGAGTGGATGCCCACCGGTCTCGTCCACGTAGGCATTTGCGAAGTCGAGCTGGCGGGCAAGCCAACTCGCGGCCCGGTGCATGACCTCGGGCGTCGCGTCGCGAGAGATGCTCGGGATGTTGACGTACTCGGTCAGCTCTTCGATGTACTGCTCATCGGTGTTAGTAGAGAGCATGGCCGCCATCGATCGAGAGTGTCTGGCCGCTGATCCACGACGAGGCGGGGTTCACGAAGAAACGAACGCCGTTGGCGATGTCTTCTCCTTCGCCGAGGCGTCCCGTGGGGATCTTTTCGAGCAGGGCGCGCTGACCGGCTTCGCCGTAGCTCTCCCACTGGGCGATCGAGGTGGGATTGGATAGCACGAAGCCCGGAGCCACGCAGTTGACGGTGATGCCGAAGCGTCCCAGCTCGTGCGCCATTTGGCGAGTGAAGCCGATCTGGCCGGCTTTCGCGCTCGCGTACGCCTGAATGCCCGTCAAGCTCACGCTGCGACCGGCACCGGAGGAGATGTTGACAATGCGACCCCAGCCGCGCTCTTTCATCCCGGGCACGACGGCGCGCACGCAGATGAACGTGCCCGTCAGGTTCGCATCCACGACGTCGTGGAACTGCTCATCGGTGACTTCCTCAATCGGGCGTCCTACCTGTCCACGAACGCCGCCGGCGCTGTTCACCAGGATGTCGGTACCGCCGATGCTCGCCACGAACGCGTTGACGGCAGCGGAATCGGTGATGTCGACCGTGTCCTTGTCGATGCCGTGGACGGTCGCGCCGTCCTCGGTCAGGCCCTCGGCGATGGCTCGACCGATACCCTGAGCCGTACCCGTAACGATGGCCACTTTGCCTGCTAGCGGTTGTACTTGTGTCATTAGTGCTTCACCCATCCTGATTCAATAATCGTTCGTACTTCTTGGACCCCAGCGGCCCACACTTTCTCCATCATCTCGTCCGGCGCCTCGTACGGCCCACCCATGCTGCCGTCCGGGGCGAGTTCGCGAATCGCCTCCGGTCCAAGATTCATCAAGAGCTCACGCGGTACGACGGGAATGGGATCGGGCGCAGGCGCGCCGGCGATCCGCGTCCACGGGAAGTTCTCCACCCACGCGCCGTGCATCTGATCAGTGCAGAACTCATTGGCGACCTCGGCCGTCCGTGGCCCGTTGTACCAACTATGAAAGAGCACCTGCACGTCTTTGTTGTCGGGTTGGCACAGCCACTCGCGCACGAGGCCTCCCACGGGAGCGTTTCCACCGTGCCCGTTGATGATGGCGATGCGTCGAAAACCGCTGTGGGTCAAGACGTCGAGGACGTCGCGCATGACTTCGATGTAGGTCGATAGCCGCAGGCTCATCGAGCCGGGATACGAGGTGAAGTAGGGCGCCATGCCAAAGGGAATCACCGGCAACACCGGTACGCCAAGGGGTTCGGCCGCCTCGACCGACACTCGCTCCGCGAGAATGGCGTCCGTGCCGAGCGACAAAAAGCCGTGCTGTTCGGTCGATCCGACGGGCACGACCACCCGATCGTCGTGCTGCAGATACTCCTCGATCTGCATCCAGTTGTTGTCCCAAAGACGCACAGCGGTCTCCTTCAGTTGAAATGTGCCGACTCGTTTCAATCTATCGAGTCGTCGCGAGGCCGTCCTCAAAACTCGAAGAGCGCGTGCGTCGCGTTGCTCGATGGTCGCGCGCAGAAGCGAACAGAATGTGAAGTCGATGTACGCTAGGCCAACATCGTGCATCTCAATGCGGTCGAGCGACCGGGGGACGCCGGTAGGACTCGAACAGGAGATCGCGTGAGTCGCATTTTGGATATCAAGGACCTGACCGTCAAGATCGACATGCGTCACGCGGCGGTAACGCCCGTGGGCGGCGTGAGCCTTCACGTCGAAGCGGGCGAGACGCTCGGCATCGTCGGCGAATCGGGCTGCGGCAAGTCGATGACCGGCTTGTCGATCCTGAAACTGTTGCCGCCCGGCGGCCACATCACTGGCGGCAGCATCGATTTCATGGGCAAGGACCTCGCGAAGTTCTCGCACGACGAGATGCAAAAGATCCGCGGCAACGACATCGCCATGATCTTCCAAGATCCCATGACCTCGCTCAATCCGACCAAGAGCATTGGTGATCAGGTGGCAGAGCCGGTCCTCATCCATCGCGACGTGAGCAAGAAAGAAGCGCTCGACCGTGCGGTCGAAGTCCTCGGCCTCGTCGGACTCCCGCGACCGAAAGAGCGTCTGACCGACTTTCCTCATCAGCTTTCGGGCGGTATGCGCCAGCGCGTCATGATCGCCATGGCCCTCGCGTGCGATCCCAAGCTGCTCATTGCAGACGAGCCAACAACGGCACTGGATGTGACGATTCAGGCTCAAATCCTGGAATTACTGAGTGATCTACAGCAAAAGCTTGGCATGTCGGTCATCCTGATCACCCACGACATGGGCGTGATCGCGGGCCGTACCGACCGGGTCATGGTCATGTACGCGGGCAAGGTTGTTGAGGCAACGAGCACGAAGCTGCTCTTTGACGAGATGCGCCATCCGTACTCCCAGGCGCTCCTCGCATCGATCCCTCGACTCGAGCAAGACAACCGCCAGCGTCTGCACAGCATTCCGGGACTGCCGCCGGATCTCACCAATCCGCCCGTCGGGTGTCGGTTTGCGCCGCGCTGCGCGAGCGCCACCGATCAGTGTCGCCTCGAAGAGCCGACCCTTGACGGACTGAATGCGGAGCACGTGTTCGCGTGCTGGCACCCCATCGACGGACCACTCGATCTGTCGGCATCGCGCAAGTCGCGCCTCGAGGCCGAAGCGGTGCAGGAATCTCCCGTGCTGCTCGAAGTGAAGAACCTCGTGAAGGAGTTTCCCGTTGGCGGCGGCCTGTTCTCTCGGCGTAAGGGCGCCAAGGTGCACGCCGTCTCGGACGTGACCTTCAGCGTCAAAAAAGGCGAGACTTTCGGACTCGTCGGCGAATCGGGTTGTGGCAAAACGACCGTCGGGCGTCTCATCACGGCCCTTGAGCAGAGCGACTCGGGATCGATCGAAATCGAAGGCGACGACATCACGAAGATGTCGCGCGGGACGCTTCGCTCCAAGCGACGCGACTTCCAGTTGATGTTTCAAGATCCCTACGCGTCACTCGACCCCCGAATGCGAGTTGGCCGGATCTTGCGAGAGCCCTTGGCGATCCAGCACATCGGCACGAAAGCGGAACATCAAGAGCGGATCCAAGAGCTGCTCGCCGACGTGGGTTTGCCGTCGGCGGCAACGGAGCGTTACGCGCACGAGTTTTCGGGTGGTCAGCGCCAGCGGATCGGCTTGGCGCGCGCGCTCGCACTTAATCCAAAGTTGGTCGTCGCGGACGAGCCAGTGAGTGCGCTCGACGTCTCGATCCGCTCGCAGGTGTTGAATCTCATGAAGCGTTTGCAGAGCGAGCACGAGCTGACCTACATCGTCATCTCGCACGACTTGGCGGTCGTGAAGTACCTCGCGGACACGATCGGCGTGATGTACCTCGGCAAGTTAGTGGAGATCGGGCCGAGCGACGTCATCTATGAGCACCCCGCGCACCCGTACACGGCTCGACTCATCGAAGCTATCCCGCTTCCATCGCCCGAGCTCGAGCGATCAAAGAACGGCAAGGTGGTTCGAGGCGAGTTGCCGAGTGCGATCAACCCGCCCTCGGGTTGCCGATTCCGCACGCGCTGCGAACGCGCGACGGAACTCTGCGAGGAGCAGGAGCCCGAGCTGACCTCGTTCGGACCGGGGCACCGTGCCGCCTGTCACTTTCCCTTGCAACCGGTCGCCGTCTCCATTGGTTCGTCCGCCGCGGGCGAGAGCAACACCTGATCGAAGGGGATGTAGCCCACTGACCGGATTAGGGTCGTCTGTTTCGGCAAGATGAAGATGGCTGCAGTCGAACGCGATTCCCTGCCGAAACGGCTGGTGGAGAGTGCCGCGACAGGCTAGGTTGATGAATCTGTATCTGTAATGCATTACTACTTAGGGGAGTTGAGAGTGAGAAGGTTACTTACGAAACGAATCGTCGCCGTCATGGCGTCGTTCATTACTTGCGTCGGAACACTCGTCGCCGTATCTGGATCACTCACCACGAGTGCCTCTGCTGCGTCGAGTGTCGACATCACGTACGCATTGCCACCCGCCGTTACGCCCAACTACATCTTTCCGGTCATGGGCTCGGCGTACTACAGCAACGTGAACCTGTACCAGTTCCAATCCGAGATGTTCCGTCCGCTCTACTGGTTTGGCGAAGGCACGGCACCGACGTTCAACGAGTCGCTCTCACTCGCTCTGCCCCCGGTGTACTCGAACGGTGGCAAGACGGTCACCATCAAGCTCAAGAAGTACGACTGGTCGGACGGCCAGCCGGTCACCTCGACGGACGTCTTGTTCTTCATGCAGATGCTGAAGGCCGAGAAGAGCATCTGGCCCGTGTACGTGCCCGGTGAGTTTCCCGACAACGTCACGGCCATGTCGGCTCCAAACCCGTCGACCGTCGTCTTCACGTTGAACTCGGCGTACTCGACCAACTGGTTCTTATACAACGAGTTGAGCCAGATCACACCGCTGCCTTCGCACGCCTGGGACAAGGAGTCAACAACGGGCAAGGTCGGCACTTACACGACGACGACCGCGGGCGCGACTGCAGTTTGGAAGTATCTGACGGCCCAAGCCATGACGCCGACGACCTACGCGACGAACCCGCTGTGGCAGGTTGTCGACGGGCCGTTCAAGCTGAAGCAATTCGAGACGACAGGCCTCACGGTCTTCGTGCCGAACCCGAAGTACTCCGGCCCGACGAAGGCCAAGTTCGGCGAGCTCACGCTCGAGCCATTTACGACCGACGCAGCGGAGTTCAACGCACTGCGCGCAGGCACGCTCGACTACGGCTACGTACCACCGGAAGACTCGAGCCAGATTCCGTTGCTCAAGAGCGACGGCTACACGAGCAGCCCCTGGATCGGGTGGAGCATCAACTACTTCCCGATGAACATGAACAACCCGACCGTCGGTCCGATCTTCCGCCAGCTGTACTTCCGCCAGGCGTTCCAAGAGATGGTGAACCAGCCGACTGACATCAAAAAGGCGCTCTACGGCTACGGCTATCCGACCTATGGTCCGGTCCCGGTCGAGCCAAAGAACGACCTCGCAACGAAGGTGGAAGAAAGCAACCCATACCCGTACAGCCCGAAAAACTCGGCGGCGCTCTTGAAGGCCAACGGTTGGAAGGTTGTGCCCGGCGGTGTGACGACGTGCGCGAAGCCCGGTACGGCGGCAGGTGACTGCGGCACCGGCATCAAGGCGGGTCAGAAGATGGTCTTCAACCTCCAGTACAACGACGGCTTCACCTATGTGACCCAATTCATGGAGCAGTTGAAGAGCAACCTCGAAGCATCCGATGGCATCCAGCTGAATTTGACGACGTCAAACTTCAACACGGTGATCGCCAACGCTGCGCCGTGCAAGGTGAGCCCGTCGTGCACGTGGCAGATGGAGAACTGGGGCCAAGGTTGGTCGTACGGACCGGACTACTACCCCACGGGTGAGTCGATCTTCGAAACGGGATCGGGTATCAACGAAGGTAACTACTCCAACCCGGTGAACGACGCCAACATCAACAAGACCCACACGGTCTCTGGCACGGCCGTGCTCGCTACGTACGAGAACTACCTCGCCAAGCAGCTTCCCGTTGTATGGCAGCCGGACCCCGACTTCCAAATCTCGGAGATCAAGAACGGTCTGAAGGGCGTGACGCAGAGTTCACTGCTGAACTACACCCCCGAGAACTGGACTCTGTCGAACTAGTTCGGCATCGTTCCATCACAGCGAGGTGAGGTAAGAACGTGCGGCAGTCAGTGATCCGAGTCGACGGGGCCGATGGCCTCGTCGGCTCGGATATCCCCTTCTACGTATACGGCAATCCGGAGCTTGGACCAACGGTCTCTTTGATGGCCGGCGTCCACGGTTGCGAGTATGTGCCCATGTTGGCCTTACGAACATTTCTGGACGAGCTCGACGAATCGCAACTGCGCGGGTCGCTGCGCGTCGTGCCGATCGCCAATCTGGCGTCGTTCCACGCGCGCAGCGCCTTCGTGGTGCCCCACGATGGACTCAACTTGAATCGTTACTTTCCGGGCAAGGCCAACGGGAGCTTCACCGAGCGACTCGCGTACGCACTCTTTCAGGAGGCGATCAGGCCGGCCCAATTTCATATTGACATGCACGCCGGCGATCAGGTCGAGGATCTTGAACCATTTACGATCTACGACGCTTCGCCGGTCGAGGAGGATTCGAGTCGTTTGGCCCACGCGTACGGCCTCGGGTACGTCATTCGCACCGAGCGATCCGAGAGTCCCATTGCGGGGACCTCAAGCGCCGCCGCCGCAGAGGCCGGTATCGCAGCTATCACGGCCGAGGTCGGGGGGCGGGGACTCGTCGATGACGTGTCAGTGGCGCGTCACCTCGAAGGTCTGCGTCGCGCACTCGCAGAGATTGGCGTGTTGCCCGCCACGTTCGCGCCGCCCGCACCGGCCATCGAAATCAACCACTGGGTCTGGCTGCGTAGCACGACCGGTGGTTGGTGGAGCTCTCGCGTACGCGTGGGCGAATTCGTCGAGGCGAACACCGTGATCGGCACCGTGCGGTCGCTCAATGATTTGACGTACGAAGAGATCATCGCGCCCGAATCGGGCACGCCAATTTTTCTCACGACCAGTCCGGCAGTCGACGCGGACGGACTCTTGCTGGGTCTCGGCGTCAGATAATGTTCTCATCAGCATTTGGCTCGTTCCCCAACGAGCCGCGACAGGTAAGTGGTAGATGACCCGGTTTTTGCTCAGACGGATCGGACAGGCGATCGTCGTCGTCTTTATCGTTTCGATAATGACATTCCTGCTCTTGCATCTTCTGCCCGGAGGTGCCGCCAGAGCTGAGCTCGGCGTGCGCGCAAGTCCGTCGTCGATACGAGCCTTCAACAAGGCGAACGGATACAACCTTCCGCTGGTGCCCCAGTACTTCCACTACCTCGATCAGTTGTTTCACGGCAACCTTGGCTATTCGTACAAGCTGAATGAACCGGTCTCGACCTTGCTCTCTCAGGACCTGCCCAAGAGCTTCTACCTGAGTGGACTTGCCCTGTTCTTTACCTTGCTCATTGCCATCCCGCTCGGCATCTACCAGGCGGTTCGCCGTAATCGTCCAGACGACTACTTCGTGACCGGTCTTTCGTTCATCGGATACTCCATGCCGACGTTCTGGCTCGGACTTCTCCTCATCGCTTTCTTTTCGATCTTCCTCAAGTGGTTGCCGCCCTCGGCACCTCAGTCGGCGACGGTAGGTGGAGCGTTCTCTGATCCTCGCGCCATGATCTTGCCGGTCATGACGCTGACGATCGTCGGGATTGCCTTCTTCAGTCGTTACATGAGGTCTTCGGCGATCGAGAGCCTGGCTCAGGACTACATTCGCACCGCTAGGGCGAAGGGAGTCACGCGCCGGGGACTTCTCTTTGGGCACATGCTGCGTAACGCGATCTTGCCGGTGGTGACCTTGGTTGGGTTGAGCGTGCCGGCGTTGCTTTCGGGCAACCTCATCACCGAATCCGTCTTCAACTATCCGGGGGTCGGCCTCTTGTTCTGGACCGCAGCGGAGACGCGCGACTATCCCACGCTGTTAGCGCTGACGCTGGTGGTCGCGATCTTTACGGTGATTGGAAACCTTCTGGCCGATATTGGTTACGGGATCATCGACCGAAGGGTGCGTGTGTCGTGACGATCCCGCCAAATCTCGAGACGCCGACGTCGCCTGCTGACGTGGTCGACGCTACAACTGAGATATCCCAGCTCGTTCGCGCGAAGCGTCGACGTGGCGCCGCGGTGGTCTCGGTCTTCGCGGAAAACAAACTGGCGCTCGCGGGCATTGTCATGATCGTCATCATCTTGTTGTTCTGCTTCGTCGGACCGCTCGTTTATCACTCGAATCAGATCGCTTCAAATCTCAGCATCGCGAACGATGCGCCAATGAAAGGGCATCCCCTCGGTACCGACAACGTGGGTTATGACGAGCTCGGACGACTCATGATCGGTGGTCAGACCTCACTGGAGATCGGATTTGCTGCGGCGCTGCTCGCGGGCATCTTCGGCGTGCTCTACGGCGCCATTGCGGGGTACTTCGGCGGCATCATCGATACCTTGATGATGCGTATCGTCGACGCGCTACTCTCGATTCCGGTACTGTTCGTCCTGCTCTTGATGGCCGCGATCATCAAGATCAATCAGCTGAATTTGACGCTCGCGGTGGCATTCTTCGCCTGGCTGGTGCCGGCGCGACTTATACGCGGCGAGACGCTCACCTTGCGAACACGAGAATACGTCCAAGCGGTCAAGGGCATGGGCGGGGGAGCGAGTCGCAGCATCTTCCTGCACTTGATCCCCAACGCCATTGGCACCATCGTCGTCAACATCACCTTCCAGGTGGCCGACGCCATCCTCGCGCTCGCCGCGCTCGGCTATCTCGGCTTCGGTCTTCCGCCACCCGCCGCGAACTGGGGTGCAATGCTCTCACAGGGCGTGACATATCTATACGCCGGTGAATGGTGGCTGATCTACCCGGTAGGTCTGCTCATCGTCCTGACGGTGATGGCCTTTAACTTTGTGGGTGACGCACTGCGCGACGCCTTCGATGTTCGCCTTCAGCGTCGATAGCACCATGACGGACACGCCCTACGAGTCCTACGGCTACCTCGAACTCGGGGTCGACGTGCCAACGTTCGATCTCGCACCGGAGTTCGGGCGCGTGCCGCCATACCAGGGACCCGTGAGCCCGGAGGAACGACTCCGAGCTCACGGGCTCCTGAAAAAACACATCGTGATCAGTCTTCATGATCACCCCGTCCGCTTTCCGGACGACATGCGCGAGACGCCGGCGTACAACCGCACGGGGCGTCAGCACACCGCGTTCGCCGGGCTGAAAGCCTCGGGCATGACGGTCGTCTTTGACAACATGATGGACGGCACGGCCTGCGTGACCGGGAACGCACCCTGGCGCTGGCTCGACATCATCACTGACCTCGGCATGCGCCAGGCGGACCTCGCTCACCAAAGCGAGGTTGTGGTCGTCCGCACCGTTGACGATATATATAGTGCCAAAGCGGCCGGAAACGTCGGTCTGGTCTTCGGTCTCGAAGCAGCGACGCCGATCGAGAACGAGATTGAGCGCCTCGACGTGCTCTTCGGGCTGGGACTTCGCCAGATCGGCATCGCGTATTCGGACTCGAACGCTCTCGGCAGCGGCCTCAGCGAGCGAGTCGACGGAGGACTCACCATCTTCGGACGCAAGGCCGTCAAGCGCATGAATCAGCTCGGGCTGGCAATTGACATCTCGCATTCGTCTGATCAAACCGGCATCGACGTCTGTCGTGCGAGCACTCAGCCGGTGTTCATGACCCACGCCGGGGCTCGTGAGATCTGGCCCATCGCGCGCATGAAGGGCGATGACGTCCTGCGCGCGGTGGCCGATAGCGGGGGGGTCATTGGCATGTCCGCGGCTCCCCATACGACGCTCTCCGCTGCACATCCGCTCCACACAATTGATTCAGTGATGGATCACTTTCTCTACATCGCCGACCTCGTAGGCATCGAGCACGTTGCCTTCGGACCCGACACGCTGTACGGCGACCACGTCGGTCTGCACACCGTCTTCAGTCATCTCTTGAGCGGGGCGAGCGCCAGCGGTCCGAGCTTTGAGAAAGTCGCCTATGTCGACGGGTTGGAGAACCCGACGGAGAACTTCACGAACATCGCCGAATGGCTCGTTCACCAGGGATTCTCTGACGACGATATTGCGGCCGTGCTGGGCGGCAACATCCTGCGCGCCCTGGAGGGCATCTGGCCGTCCTAGCCCGAGTGATCGCGTCGGACAGGACGGCCAGACGTCTAGAGGTTCCCGACCACCCAGTTGATGCTCGCGCAGAGTGACGCAACATCTTCGGAGTCGATGCTCGGGAACATCGCGACGCGGAGCTGATTGCGACCGAGCTTGCGATAAGGGTCGGTGTCGACAACACCGTTCGCTCGCAGCACCTTCGCAATGACGTTTGCGTCGATGTCGTCGCGGAAGTCGATCGTGCCCACGACGGTGCTGCGCTCTGCGGGATTCGTCACGAACGGCGTGGCAAAGTCTGAGGCTTCGGCCCAGGTGTAGAGGACCTCTGCGGACTTGGCGGTGCGACCCGTCGTGAACGCGAGCCCCCCATTGTCGTTCATCCACTTGATCTGCGAAGCGAGGAGGTGAATGGTGGCGAGGGCCGGCGTGTTGTAGGTCTGGTTGAGTCGAGAGTTGTCGAGCGCTATCTTCAAGTCGAAGAACGCAGGAGTCCAGCGCCCCGAACCGGCGAGGGTTTCGATGCGCTCGACCGCGGCGGGCGAGCAGATCGCCAGCCAAAGCCCGCCGTCGGAGGCGAAGGACTTCTGCGGCGCGAAGTAGTAGCAGTCGAATTGACTCGGGTCGACCGGCAGTCCACCCGCCCCGGACGTGGCGTCGACGGCCACGAGTCCACTCGCTCCGACCGGTCGTTCGATCGGCATCATGACGCCCGTCGATGTTTCATTGTGGGTGAAGGCATAGAGGTCGATCGTTTCGTCAGCGACCGCCTTCGGGTGGGTGCCGACCTCACTCTTGATGATGGTCGGCTCACCCAGGTGCGGAGCCTCTTTGGCCGCGCTCGCGAACTTGGAAGAGAACTCCCCGAAGCTCAGGTGTTGGGAGTGGCTCGCGATGAGGTGAAACGTAGCCGCGTCCCAGAAGCACGTGGTGCCGCCGTTGCCGAGCAGCACCTCGTAGCCGTCGGGAAGGTTGAAGAGCGCGCGGAGCCCGTCACGAACCTCGCCGACCTTCGAGCGCACCGTTGCTTGACGGTGCGACGTGCCAAGGTAGGTCGGTGCGTCGGCGGCCAGGGCGGCCACTTGTTCGGCTCGAATCTTCGAGGGGCCTGATCCAAATCGTCCATCGCGTGGAAGAAGGTCAGTGGGGATCTTGATGGTGTCGGGGGAACTCATAGACTTATTCTTACGGAAAAATGATCGGAGCCATTCAATGACCGCCAGAGTGAGTGACCTTTTGGGGGGCCTTGCCCCGAGCGCGACGCTGGCGGTTGACGCGAAGGCCAAGGCGCTGAAGGCCGCGGGCGAGCCCGTCATCGGATATGGCGTCGGTGAACCGGACTTTCCCACGCCCGTCCACATCGTCGAAGCAGCCGCTAAGGCTTGCTACGATCCGACCAACTACAAGTACACGCCCGCCGCCGGTCTTCCCGAGCTTCGCGAAGCGATCGCCGCAAAGACCATGCGAGACAGCGGCCTTGAAGTAAAAGCCAGCCAAGTGCTTGTGACGAACGGCGGAAAGCACGCGGTCATCTCCGCGTTCATGAGCATCCTCAACCCCGGTGACGAGGTCATCATTCCGGCTCCGTATTGGACG
Organism: uncultured Acidimicrobiaceae bacterium; assembly: GCA_963848345.1. Lineage (GTDB taxonomy): Bacteria > Actinomycetota > Acidimicrobiia > Acidimicrobiales > RAAP-2 > RAAP-2. The sequence goes on from CAWKDF010000005.1 coordinate 362,785, forward strand.
ACCTATCCCGAGGCGGTCTACCTCACCGGCGCTACGCCTGTTGCCACCATGACGAGCGAGGCCAACGGCTTTCGCGTCACCGTTGAAGACCTCGAGCGGGTTCGTACCGAGCGGACCAAGATGCTCGTCTTCTGCTCGCCCTCCAACCCGTCTGGCGCGGTGCTGAGCCCGGAAGAAGTTCGAGCCGTCGGACTTTGGGCGGCCGAGCACGACGTGTGGGTTGTCTGTGATGAGATCTACGAGCACCTCGTCTACGGCGACGCGCGCTGGGTCTCTCTTCCTGCGGTGACCCCCGAGCTCGGGGACCGTTGGATTGTCGTGAACGGCGTCGCCAAGTCGTACGCGATGACGGGGTGGCGCGTCGGCTGGATGATCAGCGCACCTGACGTCATGAACGCCGCCTTCAACTACCAGAGCCAAACGACCTCCAACATCTCCAACATCTCCCAACGCGCGGCGATCACCGCGCTCACGGGCGACCTCATGGCCGTCGCCGAGATGCGCGAAGTGTTCGATCGCCGTCGCAGGACCATGGTCGCGATGCTGAACGATATCGACGGCGTCACGTGCGCGGAGCCTGAAGGCGCCTTCTACTGCTTTCCGAATGTCTCGGGACTGCTCGGCCGCCCGCTCGGCGGGAGCGTCGCGAACAGCTCCGCGGAACTCGCTGAGCTGTTGCTCGACACGATCAAGATCGCCGTCGTTCCTGGCGAGGCCTTCGGCGCGCCCGGATTTTTCCGGCTGAGCTACGCCCTGGGCGACGACGACTTGGTCGAAGGACTCAAGCGCCTGCAGTCATTCGTGGCCGCGAACTGACCGGGCACGCTTTCCCCCTAGTGTGTCATTTTCCAGCGAAAGGTAGTCCGTGGCCCGAGTTCTAGTTACCGAGGAGATCGCAGAGTCCGGTCTTCAAAAGCTCCGCAACGCTGGCCACGAGGTCGACATTCAACTCGGGCTCACGCCGGAACAGCTGCTCGAGGCGGTACCGGGTGCACACGCGCTGATCATTCGCTCAGCGACCAAAGTCGACGCCGCGACCCTCGCGGCCGCCGGTGACCTCATCGTCGTCGGGCGTGCGGGGATCGGCCTCGACAACGTCGACGTGGCCAAGGCAACGGACCTCGGCGTAATGGTCGTGAATGCGCCGGTCTCGAACATCCTCTCCGCCGCCGAGCAGACCTTGGCGCTGCTGCTCGCTCAAGCGCGCAACATCCCCCAAGCCCATGGCGCTCTGAAGAATGGAAAGTGGGAGCGGAGCAAGTGGGAAGGCGTCGAGCTCTACGGCAAGACGCTCGGCATCGTCGGGCTCGGCAAGATCGGCGCCCTCGTGGCCCAGCGCGCCATGTCCTTTGGCATGCGTCTGATTGCCTACGACCCGTTCATCTCCGACGATCGCGCACGGCACATGGGTGTTGAACTCGTCACGCTCGACGCGCTGCTCGAGCAAAGTGACTTCATCACCATCCACCTGCCCAAGAACAAGGAGACAACCAACCTCTTGAACGCGGAGTCGTTTACCAAGACGAAGCCTGGCGTGCGCATCATCAACGTGGCACGCGGTGGCATCGTGAACGAGGCTGATCTCGCGGAAGCGATTCGGGACGGCAAAGTGCAGGGTGCCGCGCTTGACGTGTTCGAGAAGGAGCCGACCACGGAGTCGCCACTTTTCGAGCTAGCGTCCGTCGTCGTAGTGCCCCACCTTGGCGCCTCCACGTTCGAAGCTCAAGACAAGGCCGGTGTAACGATTGCCGAGCAGGTGGAGCTCGCGCTCGCGGGGGACTTCGTGCCCTTCGCGGTCAATGTGTCGGCGGGGGAGGTCTCCAACTCGGTGAGCCCGTTCATGGGGCTTGCGGAGGTGCTCGGACGATTCATTGGAGGGCTCCTCGATGGCGAGCCCGCGGACCTCGAGGTCATCTACCAGGGAGAACTCGCCGGCGCCGGCACGAAGATTCTGACGCTCTGTGCCTTGAAAGGGCTGTTGAGCTCGACGGGGCACGACGGTGTCTCATTCGTGAACGCGCCCCAGCTGGCAGAAGAGCACAATCTCACCTACAAAGAGGTGTCCTCGGTGGGCGGTTCGGAGTACATCTCGCTGATTACCGTTCGTTCAGGCGGTCACAGCGTTTCTGGCACGCTCATGACGATCGGCACCCGCGTGGAGACGCGCATCGTCGGGGTCGATGAGCACGCCGTCGAGATCGCCCCTGCGTCGTCGATGCTGGTCGTGCACAATGACGACCGGCCTGGCATGATCGGGCGCGTCGGAACGGCCCTCGGTCAAGCGGATATCTCCATCTCCTCGATGGCCGTAGGCCCCGACCCTGAGACGAAGACGGCGCTCATGGTTCTCTCGACCGAAGCGCCCACCCCGGGTGAGGTGGTTGAGCTGCTTCGCGCGACTGACGGTATCCAAGACATCCATCTCATCACGCTGCGCTAAAGGTTTCTAAGATTCGTAGGTGAGCGAGAACGCAGAGGCATCGTGGCGCGTCGTCTCGCTCTGGCGTTATCCAGTCAAATCCATGCAGGGCGAAGAGTGTGACGAGCTCGTCCTCGACGGCGACGGCGTCGCGGGGGACCGGCAGTGGGGGGTCTTTGACGAAACCTCTCGCACGGTGATCTCGGCCAAGCGAGAAGGCCGACTCTTCGAGGCCGCCGCGGCACTTCGTGACGGCACGCTCACCGTCTCCTTGCCGGACGGCGGAGCGTTTGAACCTGGAGGGGCGCTCGACGAAGCGTTGACTGGGTGGCTGGGCCGACCGGTTCGGCTCGTGGCGGCATCGACGTTCGGGGCCGCCACGTATGAGTCACCGAGCGATTTCGAGCGCGACGAGTCTCCGCTCGAGACGTGGGACGGACCTCTGGGTTCTTTCGTCGACGACAGTCCTCTGCATCTCTTGACCTCGCTCGATCTCGCCGAGCTGATGAACGAACGACCCGAACTCCAATGGGACGTTCGGCGATTTCGACCGAACGTGCTCATCGAGCCATCGACGAAGAACCCGCCGCCGCTCAACGTAGGATCGCGCCTCACGATCGGTGCGTGTGAAGTCCACGTCCACGATGGCTGCCGGCGGTGCGTGATGACGACGCGGGCACAGCCCGGCGCACTTGATCGCGAGCTCGACATACTGCGTCACGTGGCGCGCTATCACGACAACACGGTCGGCGTGCGCGCCAAGGTGGTGGGACGAGGACGTGTGCGCGTCGGCGACCTCGTCGGCGTGCGTGGGTAACGGCGAGCGCTAGTTGGCGCCCGAGCGACCCGATCGCCGGGCGCGTCGTGCGGCCTCTTTGAACTCCTGGGCTACGAGATGGGCTTGGCGGCGAATCTCTGCCGCCTCCTCTCGCGAGACGTGGTGAGCTCGAGCGCGGGCCGCGCGCGCGTCGTCGCGGGCTTGGCGTGCGAGCGCGATGCCCTCATGGGAGTGCGTGTCGACTTCAGATTTGAGTGCGCGCCACGCCGAACGGGCTTGCTTCATGGCCGCGAGGACCTGCTTGCGGGCTTCGTTCGAAGCGTCCGCCGCAGCCTTGATCTGTTCGCGTCCCCCGGCGCCCTGTACGACGGTTGCGAATGACCACAGTCCGGTGTCGAGCAGCCGGGCGGCACGGCGGACGTCGTTGAGGACGCGATCACGAAGCTCCGACGGTGTTATCTCCATGTCTGAGTACCGCAAGAGCGAGCGGTAGAAGATTCGCCAAAGGCTCACCAGTGCGTCGGCTGCTATTTGGGGCTCGGGGTCGTTGGGGTCAACGCCGGCACGTGCCGCCATCAACTCGGCCGCCAGCTGAGCGAGTCGATCGATCATGTCGGCGCGGGCGGCCTTGAGCGCGGGCGTGCTCTCGATCAGCTCGTTGAAGAGCATGACCTGATGAAAGGACGTGCTAGTGGCCGCGCTGAAACGCGCGACGAACTCATCAAGCTCGTCTTTCAAGATTCCAACCATTGCATCGACCGGCGAGATGGCCAGCGCGTCGGGACCGAGTGCCTTGAGAATGGCGTTGGTCGAACCCTCTTCTCGATCGAGGAGGAGAGACTCCTTTGTCGGGAAGTAGTTGTAGATTGTCTTTTCTGAAACATCGCACGCTTCGGCTATCTCGCTCACGCGAACGTCGTCGAATCCGCGTTCTAGAAACATGAGCGTGGCGGTGTCCGAGATCAACTGTCGCATCAGGGCTTTCTTGCGCTCACGAAGCCCCTGATGGAGGTCCTCGGCGTCCCCGAGATGCTCGTTTAACGTTCGACGGAACTCATTGATACCTGCGAACTTCTCGTCTTCGGCCTTGGCCATACCCAAAGTATACCGCAGATTTCCATAGTTTTCTAGTTGCTAAATCTTTTCAGTTACTGTAGTGTTCTGCGCGAAGGGAGTTCTATGTCATCTCGTGAACTGGTCGTTGTCACCAACGGCCTGACAAAGCGCTTCGGCGATTTCGTCGCGGTCGACGGTTTCGACCTCGAGGTACCGGAGGGCACCATCGTGTCGCTGCTCGGCCCCAATGGCGCTGGAAAGACCACCATCGTCCGCATGCTGGCCACGCTGATCAAGCCGACCAGTGGCTCTGCGTCGGTCTGCGGACACGATGTCGTGAAGGAATCCGACGCCGTTCGGAGCTTGCTCTCCTTGACGGGTCAGTTCGCCGCGCTCGAAGACAACTTGACGGCGAGGGAGAATTTGATGCTCATGGCGCGCCTTCGCGGCTACGGTCGCGACGCCGCTCAGCGCGTGACGGACAACCTCATCGAACGTTTCGACATCGGAGAGTTCCGCGACAAGCTCGTGAAGTCGGTGTCGGGTGGTCAGCGACGCCGTGTGGACCTGGCGGCAAGTCTGGTGGTGGAGCCGAAGGTACTCATTCTCGATGAGCCCACCACCGGACTCGACCCGCGCAGTCGTCAGGTGGTGTGGAACACCATTCGCGACCTCGTCAAGAGTGGCGTCACGCTGTTCTTGACGACGCAGTATCTGGAAGAGGCGGACGCTCTTGCCGACTACATCGTCCTCATGGACCACGGACGGGCCACGGCGTCGGGAACGGCGAACGAGCTGAAGTCGCTCATTGGTGATCAGCGCGTTGACGTTATCGCGGCGGACGCCGGGGCCTTCGACCGACTCGTGGCAGCGCTCTCGCCGCGCTTCGAGATCACCTCGTCGCGCGAGCAGCGCACCGTCTCTGTCCCAGCGCCGAATGAGCTCGGCGACCTTGCTCTGGTGACCGACGCGCTGAAGGAGCTGAAGATCGAGATCGACGAGATCGCGTTGCGTCGTCCGACGTTGGACGACGCCTTCCTCGCGCTCACGGGTCAGCCCCCAACCGAAGAGAAGAACGAGCCATCGACGGGTCTTTGGACCCCCAACCTTGAGGAGTCCCACTCATGAGCGCCATCACCTTCGAACGAGCGCCGGCCAGCTACGAGCCGCTGCCGGCACGACCCTCCAGCGTGACGAGGTTCTTCCGAGAAACGGCGTTGCTGGTGATGCGCGGACTTCGCACGATTCCTCGCGTGCCCACGCGTCTGAGCGACGTCACGATCCAGCCGGTCATGTTCACGCTGCTGTTCCTCTACGTCTTCGGTTCGGCGATCCATATTCCGGGCATGACCTACCAGAACTACCTGCTGCCGGGGCTGCTCGGCCAGAGCCTCGCCTTTGGCGTGATCGGCGCGGGTGTGGCGACCGCCACCGATTTCGCGAGCGGGGTCATCGATCGCTTTCGATCCTTGCCCGTCACGCGGCTCTCGGTCATTTCGGCTCAAGTCATCGGTCAGGTTCTCGAGCAGATCCTTGGTCTTTTGATCGTGACGGGCATTGGACTCGGGCTCGGCTGGCGTCCACAGCTGGACGTCGCGACGTTCTTTGAGCTCATCGGACTGGTTCTCTTGGGTCTGACGGCCTTTACCTGGTTCGGCGTCTTGATGGGAATGATCCTGCGTAGTACTGACGCCATGCAGGGCATCGGTTTTGCCATCATGCTGCCGCTCTCATTTCTCGCGGGTGTCTTCGTTCCCATCAAAGGGATGAAGCCGTTCTTGCGGGTCATTGGCGACTGGGACCCACTGTCGGCCATCGTCGCCGCAGTGCGACACGTCTCCCAGGGCACCAACGTCGCAGGATCGTGGCCGCTCGAGCACCCCGTGGTCGCCATGATCGGATGGTGTGCCTTGATCATGGCGATCTGCATCCCGATGGCGCTGCGACGCTTTCGCACGACGACCGCCATCTAGAAGCCCCAAGACTCCCGCGCCGCCTTCACCGTCGAGGCAGCGCGGGAGTCTCTATGGCCGTGCAGCTACATCAAGCTGATGAGGTCCACGCGCTCCATGATTTCGGGTGTGAGGAGCGGAACGACATCCAGCGCCATCATGTTCTCGCGAACCTGATCGGCGGACGAGGCGCCGGTGATGACGGTCGACACGTTCGGGTTCTTCGTGCACCAGGCGAGTGAGAACTGGGCCAGTGACACGTCGAGGTCGTCGGCAATCTTCTTAACCTCAGCGACCTTCTTGTTGGCGGTCTCATCAGTGAGCATCTTGCGTAGCCATTCGTACCCGGGCAGCGTGGCTCGGGAGCCCTCTGGCACGCCGTTCAGGTACTTGCCGGTGAGCAGACCCGACGCCAACGGTGACCAGGTGGTCGTGCCGAGACCGATGTCTTCGTAGAGCCGCCTGTACTCTTTTTCGATGCGGTTGCGGTTCAAGACGTTGTACTCCGGCTGCTCCATGACGGGCTTGTGGAGGTGGTGACGATCCGCGATGTCCCAGGCGGCGCGGATCTCGTCGGCGGCCCATTCGGAAGTTCCCCAGTAGAGGGCCTGGCCGCGTTCGACCATGTCGTGCATCGCCCAGACGGTCTCTTCGATGGGCGTCTCGGGGTCGGCGCGGTGACAGAACACGAGGTCAACGAAGTCGAGGCCGAAGCGCTCGAGCGAGCCCTCGATGGCCTGGCTCAGGTACTTGCGGTTGAGCGTGTTGGTCATGTTCGGGACCTTGTGGAGTCCCCAAAAGAGCTTGGTCGAGACCACGTACTCGTGCCGCTTCCAACCCAGTTCGCGGATCGCCGCGCCCATGACTCGCTCGGATTCGCCCGCACCGTAGCCTTCAGCGTTGTCGTAGAAGTTGACGCCCGCGTCGTGGGCGGCGGACAGGCACTCGGCCGCTTGCTGGGCGGTTTCCAATTGGTTCTTATTGGCGAAGGTCACCCAACTACCAAATGACAGCACGCTCACTTTCAGGCCCGAGCGCCCCAGACGTCGATATTCCATTTCTGCCATGACAGACTCCTTGGTTGGTGCGGGGGGGATTACGCCGCGGGATTGCGTGGGACCTTCGGCCACTCTTCAAAGGAGAGCGGACCGGTGTCGCCCTCTCTTCTGATGGCGAAAATGACACCGGCGATCACTGCGCCGACCATTACCAGCAGCAGCAACTTGAACAGCGTCTTAACGAGGCCCACAGGAGTCATGGTAGTCGCGGTTCCTCTGGACATTCTCTGGAGTCGCGGTACAATGTGGACATGACCTGTGGCCCGAGCGAACTGCTGCTGTAAGGGGCGAGCTCCGCTCGCCCTGCCCCCGCTTGCGCGGGGGCATTTTTGTTTTACTCTGACCGCGACGAAAGGATGGATATGAGGGTGAGCCCCCAAGAGCCAAGTCCCATGGCCTTTGCCAAGTACCGCGCGACGGTTCCCGTCGAGCTGCCCGACCGTACGTGGCCCGACCGTCGCCTGGAAAGGGCGCCGCGCTGGTGCAGCGTGGACCTGCGTGACGGCAACCAGGCCCTCATCGATCCAATGGACCTTGAGCGCAAGAACGTGATGTTCCGGCACCTGGTGGAGATGGGCTTCAAGGAGATCGAGGTCGGCTTTCCCTCCGCGTCCCAGCCCGATTTCGACTTCGTCCGCGAGATCATCGAGCACGAGCTCATCCCCGAGGACGTCACGATCCAGGTGCTCACCCAGTGCCGCGAGGACCTCATTCGCAGGACCTACGAGTCGCTGCATGGGGCGAAGCGGGCGATCGTCCACTTCTATAACTCCACCTCGACCCTCCAGCGCCGCGTGGTCTTTGGGCTCGATCAGACGGGCATCACGAAGATCGCGACCGACGCGGCGGCGCTCTGTCGCACGTTGGAGTCAACGTCACCCGCGACCGAGTTTCTCTACGAGTACTCGCCCGAGAGTTTCACCGGCACCGAGCTCGACTACGCGCTCGAGGTCTGCAACGCCGTGATCGCGGTCATCGATCCCACGCCCGAGCGGCCCCTCATCTTGAACCTGCCCGCGACCGTCGAGATGTACACGCCAAACCTGTACGCGGACGCGATCGAGTATTTCTTGCGCCACGTGGATCGCCGAGACTCAGTGGTCCTGTCGCTGCACCCGCACAACGACCGCGGCACCGCGGTGGCGGCGGCTGAACTGGGCGTCTTGGCTGGCGCTGATCGCGTCGAAGGGACGCTTTTTGGCAACGGGGAGCGCACCGGCAACGTCGATGTCGTCAATCTGGCGCTCAACCTCTTCTCCCAAGGGGTCGATCCCGAGCTCGACATCCGCGATATCGACAAAGCCCGTCACGTGGCCGAGTACGCGAATCGCTTGCCCATCCACATGCGCCACCCCTACGTGGGAGAGCTGGTCTACACCGCGTTCTCGGGCTCGCACCAGGACGCCATCAAAAAGGGAATGACCGCGATCGGCGACGAGTACGAGTACTGGGAGGTCCCGTACCTCCCCATTGACCCGAAACACACGGGCCGCACCTACGAGGCGATCATCCGGGTCAACTCGCAGTCGGGCAAGGGAGGTGTTGCCTACCTGCTCAGCACGGAGCACGGGCTCGACCTGCCGCGCGCGATGCAGGTGGAGTTCTCGAAGCAGGTCCAGGAGCTCACCGAGACAAAGGGTGGCGAAGTGACGCCCTCGGAGATCTGGGAGGTCTTCACGACGACCTACCAGCCGGAGAACCCGCCGATCCAGCTGCTCTCGAGCGAGGTGTCAGCCGATCAGCACTTGACGCGCATCTACGCTCAGCTCATCGTGAAGGGCCAGCACGTCACCGTCAAGGGTGAGGGCAACGGCCCGATCGATGCGTTGATGTCCGCGCTCTCGAGCGAGATGGACGTCAGCTTCAAGGTTCGCGACTACCACGAGCACGCGCTGACCGCTGGTTCCGAGGCGTCGGCCGTGGCGTACGTGGAAGCAGAGGGTGAGGATGGCGTGACGTGGTGGGGCGTCGGTATGAGCTCGTCGATCCTCGACGCCTCGCTCGAGGCGGTGGTGTCGGCGGCGAATCGTCGTCGATAGGGCGACGCGATGGTCAGCCCAATTCGGTCAGACTGAGCGCGCGTGACCTCGGTCGTCGAAGACGCTCGCGAGACTGGGCGCAGTGCTCGTTAATTCGTAACGCGTGATGTCGTCATCGCGTCGCAAGCTGAGTCCAATGTCGTCCCAGCCCTGGAGCAATCGCTCCTGGGTCATCGGGTCCAGCGCGAACTTTCGCTGCCAGCCGGCTTCGGGCACTTCGATCGTCAACCGTTCGACGTCGACGACGATCAGTCGCGAAGAATCATCTTTCACCAGACAGTTGAGCTCTTCGACGTCGTCGTGATCAAGCAGCACCGTGACGAGACCTTGCTTGGCCGCGTTGTTGCGGAAGATGTCGCCGTAGGAAGAGGCGACGATCGCTTCAAAGCCGTAGTCCAGGAGCGCCCACACGGCGTGCTCGCGCGATGATCCGGTACCAAAGCGTGCCCCGCCGACGAGTATCGATGCGCCAGCGTATTGGGGTTGATTCAGTACGAACGTGGTGTCGTCGCGCCATTCACTGAAGAGTCCCCGTCCAAACCCAGTCCGCTCGACGCGCTTGAGCCACTCGGAGGGGATGATCTGGTCGGTGTCGACGTCGGAACGCTCGAGGGGAACTCCGCGACCTTCGATAATCCGAACCGGCTTCACGCGCTGACCTTCGGCGAATCGAAGTGTCCGGCCAGCGCGGTCGCGGCCGCGACCGCGGGAGAGACGAGGTGGGTACGGCCCCCGCGGCCTTGGCGTCCTTCAAAGTTGCGATTCGAGGTTGATGCGCACCGTTGACCGGGCGTCAGGATGTCGGGATTCATGCCGAGGCACATTGAACATCCCGGCTCGCGCCATTCGAAGCCCGCCGCTAGGAAGACCTTGTCCAGTCCTTCTCGCTCAGCTTGCTCCTTCACGCGGCGCGACCCCGGCACCACGAGGGCGCGGACACGGTCGTTGACGGTGCCGCCCTGGGCGACGGCCGCCGCCGCTCGGAGGTCTTCAATGCGCGAGTTCGTGCACGAACCGATAAAGACGACATCGACCTCTACGGAGCGAAGTGGCGTGCCCGGCACGAGATCCATGTAGTCAAGGGCGCGCTGGAAGGACTCTCGCTCGTCGGCGTCTGTCGCCGAGTCAGGTGACGGCACGACGCCGTCCAAGGCGACCACCTGGGCCGGATTCGTTCCCCAGGTGACAAACGGCGTGAGCGTCGCGGCGTCGATCGTGATGGTTTCATCGAAAGAGGCGTCCTCGTCGGAGACGAAGTCGCGCCAACGCGCGGCCGCCTCGTCGAACGCGACTCCCTGGGGTACCCCGGGCTTGTCGCGCAGGTAGTCAATGGTCATCTCGTCAACGGCGACGAGCCCCGCGCGGGCACCGGCCTCGATGCTCATGTTGCAGACCGTCATGCGGCCCTCCATGGAGAGATTCGAGATTGCTTCACCGCGGTACTCGATCACGTATCCGGCGCCACCCCCGGTGCCGAGCCGGCCAACGATCGCGAGCACGATGTCCTTCGCAGTGACCCCCGGCGGCGGGGTGCCCTCGATGACGACCGCCATGGTTTTGGCCTTCTGCTGAGGCAGTGTCTGGGTCGCGAGGACGTGCTCGACCTCGCTAGTGCCGATGCCAAAAGCGAGCGACGCGAGGGCACCGTGGGTTGAGGTGTGCGAGTCGCCGCAGACGATGGTCATGCCCGGCTGGGTCACCCCGAGCTCGGGGCCGATGACGTGGACGATGCCTTGGTTCTCGTGGCCCCTCGGAAACACAGTGATACCGAACTCCGCGCAGTTCTCGTCGAGTGCTTCGAGCTGGCGCCGTGAGATCGGATCATCGATTGGGGTGGAGAGGGGAGACGTCGGGACGTTGTGGTCGGCCGTCGCCAGCGTGAGGTCCGGGCGGCGCACGCGTCGCCCATTGAGCCGCAAACCATCAAAAGCCTGCGGACTCGTCACTTCGTGCACGAGGTGGAGGTCGATGTAGAGAAGGGTTGGTTCACCCTCGGGGGAGACCACCACGTGGTTGTCCCAGATCTTTTCGTACAGAGTTTTTCCAGCCATGAGTTAGTGCAGTCCGACGATTTTCACTTTGAGCATGCCCGAAGGCGCTTCGTATTCGACTTCGTCGCCGACGCTGCGGCCGAGAAGGGCTTCACCGAGAGGAGAGGTAGGGGAGGCGACCAGCACGCCATCGGGCTTCTCCTCGATGGAGCCGATGAAGAACTCCTGGTAGTCCTCGTCTGCGTCGCCCTCGTAGACCACCTTCACGATGGAAGCGTGTTGGACCGTGCCAGCGTGCTCATCGCGCTCGACGATTTCGTGATTGCGGATGACGTTGTCGATCTGGCGGATCCGAGCCTCCATCTTCCCCTGCTCGTCCTTCGCCGCGTGGTAGTCGCCATTTTCCGAGAGGTCGCCGAGCAGGCGCGCCGCTTCGATCGTTCGGGCGATCTCCGTCCGTCCCACCGTGGTCAGGTAGAGGTACTCCGCCTCGAGCTTTTCAAGCGTCTCTTTGGTGATGCGATGGATTTCGTCGGCCATGCCAACCTCAACTAGTAGAGATTGCCAATTCTACCCGCCGTGATCCGACCCTCCCCGAGTTGCCTGAGGCCCATTCCAACGACCAAAATGGTTGAAAGAGGAGTGTGATGAGCAACCAACGTAGCCACCGGGTGGCCGTCATCGGTGGCGACGGCATTGGCCCTGAGGTCACCGCGGCCGCCCTGGAGATCGTGGCGAGCGCTGGCGTCTCCCTCGACACCACCAGTTTTGACCTGGGAGCTGCGCGCTACCTGCGCGACGGTTTCGTCCTAGACGACCACACGCTCGAAGAGCTGCGCGGCTTTGAAGCGATCCTTCTCGGGGCTATTGGCCCGGCGATCGGGGATACCCGCATCGCGGGAGGAGTCCTTGAGCGCGGCCTGTTGCTGCGGATGCGCTTCGGACTTGACCTGTACGTCAACTATCGGCCCTTTCGGGGCGTCGTGGGATCGCTGGCCGAAGGGTGCGAGTTCGCGATCGTGCGTGAGAACACCGAGGGACCCTACGTTGGCGAGGGTGGCGTGCTGCGCTACGGGACCGCTCACGAGGTTGCGACCCAAGGTTCCGTCAACACGCGATTCGGCGTCGAGCGCTGCGTGCGGTACGCCTACACCGTAGCCAGCGCGCTCTCGCGCAAGAAGCTGACGCTCGTGCACAAGACCAACGTGCTCACCTTCTCCGGCGATCTCTGGCGTCGGGTCGTGGCTGACGTCGGGGCGTCCTATCCCGACGTCGAGGTCGACTACCAGCACGTCGACGCGGCGTGCATTTACATGGTCGAAGACCCGAAGCGCTACGGCATCATCGTGACCGACAACCTCTTTGGCGACATCCTTTCTGATCTGGCCGGCGCCGTGAGTGGCGGCATTGGCTTCGCCGCGAGCGCGAACCTCAATCCTGACCGTACCGGCGCGTCGCTCTTTGAGCCCGTGCACGGGGCGGCTCACGACATTGCGGGAACCGGGAAAGCGAACCCGCTCGCCGCCGTGTCCTCGGCCGCGCTCATGCTTGAGCACCTGGGCGAGCATGACGCCGCCCGCCGTATTGCTCAGGCGGTGGCAGACTTTGAGGGTGACGTGATCGCCCTCGGTACCGATGGTGTCACGAAGCAGTTACAAGAGAGGTTGTAGATGTCCATTACCCCGACGAAGAAGATATGGATGGACGGCACGCTCGTCGACTGGCCCGACGCGACAGTGCACGTACTCAGCCACACGCTCCACTACGGCACAGGGGCCTTCGAGGGCATCCGCGCGTACAAGACGCCGAACGGCGTCGCGGTCTTTCGCTTGAAGGAGCACATGGAGCGGCTGCTGCGTAGCTGCAAAATCTTGATGATCGACGTGCCCTACAGCCTCACCCAGCTCTGCGACGCGGTGAAGGAGGTCGTGCGAGTCAACGAACTTAACGACGGTTGCTATATCCGCCCAATCGTCTACTTGGGATACGGAGAAATGGGTGTCAACCCCATGGGCGCCCCGGTCAACACCGCGATCGCCGCCTGGTCGTGGGGTGCGTACCTCGGCGAAGAGGCGTCGCTCAACGGCGCGCGCATGAAGATCTCCTCGTGGAGCCGTCACCACCCCAACTCGATGCCAACGGCGTCAAAGACCATCGGGGGCTACGTGAACGCGAGCCTCGCGAAGGTGGAAGCGATCAAGGCTGGCTACGACGAAGCGCTCATGCTCGGACCCGACGGGCGCGTCAGTGAGGGAACGGGCGAGAATCTGTTCTTGGTGCGCGACGGCAAGCTGGTCACGCCTCCGCCGTCCGAGGCCGGTGCACTGAGGGGCATCACCCTGTCGAGCATTGTCAAGATCGCCGAGGACCTCGGCTACGAGGTGAGTTTCGAGGCGCTTCGCCGCGACGACATCTACCTCGCCGATGAGGCGTTCGTGACGGGCACCGCGGTAGAGGTCGTGCCGCTCGCCTCTGTCGACGACCGACTGATCGGTGACGGCAAGCCCGGACCGATCACAAAGACCATAAAGACGACGTTCCACCAAGCGGTGAGCGGCGAGCGGCCTCAGTATGAGGACTGGTTGACGAGAGTCTGAGGATCGAGAAGGTAACCTCGACCCGTGGCACAACCCTCCTTCGCACCCGTTCCCATCGCCGGCGAGGTTCGCCCCGTCATGGAGACGCCTCCACCTGAACTCGGTCGAGGGAAGAAGCCTGGTCTTGAGCGCTCGGCGCACCCACCGACCGGTACGGGCTTTGGGACGCCGGCTCCCGGCGAGGGCTACGCCCTCACCATGGCAGCCCGACAGTGCCAGCAGCTCGTCTTCGAGCACCCTCACGACCGCGACGACGTGACCATCGGGGTGGCACTCGTGGCCGCCAAGCGCGCCAGTTTGATTGGCCGTCAGCCGACGCTCGGCGACGTCCATGTGGCAATGGACTACTTCGGACTTCGTACGGATTCACCGGTTTCTCGGGGCACGACCAAGCCCTTTCGCGGATTGGCGCACAGTTATGTGGCTCAGCGCCGCTTCGTTGATGCCGTGCCGGGTGAACAACTCGTGAGTGGTGCTAACGATCCATCAACCGCTCACTAGCCTCGTTGTAGAAGGAGGCATCATGAGCTTTGACCTCACGGATGAACAACGGAGTTTTCGTGACGTGATGCGCGGTTTCGTTGACGAGCAGGTCGCGCCGAACGCGGCACGATACGACCGCGAGCAGGTCTTTCCCCAGGACAGCTTTGACGCGTGCGTCAAGATGGAGCTGCCGTCGCTCGGCATCCCCGAAGTGTACGGCGGTGCCGGTGCCGACATGGTCACTCAGGCGATCATGGCCGAGGAGATCGCGCGCGGGTGCGCATCGACGTCGGTCACGATTCTGATCTCGAAGCTCGGCATGCTTCCGGTGATGAACTTTGGTTCGGAGGAGACCAAGCAGAAGTATCTTCCTCGCGTGGCCTCGGGTGAGCTCCAAGCGAGCTACTGCTTGTCTGAGGCGGACGCCGGTTCGGACGTCGCTTCGATGCGCAGCAGTGCGGTGCGCGACGGCGAGGACTACATATTGAATGGATCGAAGTACTGGATCACCAACGCCGGCGTGTCCGATCTCTACACGGTGTTCGCGAAGACCGATCCGTCGGCGGGGGGCCGGGGCATCTCGTGCTTCCTCGTCGAAAGGGAGTGGGGCATCGAAGTTCCCAAGCACGAGGACAAGATGGGTCTTCGTGCGTCACCGACCGGCGAAGTGGTCCTGCACGACGTGCGAGTGCCCGCGGCCAACCGGATCGGTAAGGAGGGCGAAGGCTTCAAGATCGCCATGCACACACTTGACCGATCGCGTCCCACGATTGGCGCCCAGGCCGTTGGCATCGCGCAGGGTGCCATCGACTACGCCGGCACGTACATGAAGGGCCGCAAAGCTTTCGGAAAGACCATCAGCGACTTTCAGGGCCTTCGCTTCATGCTCGCCGACATGGCCATGCGCAATGAGGCCGCGCGAGCGCTGGTCTATCGCGCGTGCGCGACGATCGACGCGGGCGATCCCGACGGCACGCTTGGCTATCTCGGCGCGTCGGCCAAGTCGTTTGCGTCTGATACCGCGATGAGCGTAACGACCGACGCAGTCCAACTGCTGGGTGGCTATGGATTCACCAAGGAGTTCCCGGTGGAGCGATTTATGCGCGACGCCAAGATCACTCAGATCTATGAAGGAACTAATCAGGTGCAGCGCATCGTGGTGGCAAAACACCTACTCAAGTAGTCATTCCAAACGAAAGTCCGGCTCTTAGATGGCCGAAATTGCGAATTCATCGCTCCTCGATCCCTACAGCCAGACCGTTGGGCAACGTGGCGACCATTCGCGAATGCCAGCCTGGCGTCTGGGAAGTCCGCCCCTCTGCGGGTCGAGATGAAAAGGGTCGGACGGTCCAAGTCAGCCGGACCGCGCAGTGGACGGAAACTTCCGATTCTGGCCGGCGGTGAGTCGTCGTGGCAACACGCCTGAACGTCGTTGCCGACACGGTGCATAATTCGTCAATGGATACGAACGAACACGGCTGGATCAGCTACTCAGGTGGTGGGGACAACTCGCATCTGACTGACGCACGGCGACATATGGTCGAAGAGCGCATCCGAGACCGGCGAGAGCTGCGAGGTGGATTGCTCGGGGTCGTTGAGGTGTATGTCTACGAGCATGGCTGCCATCAACAGGTGAGCTTTCCAAAAGGGTCGCTTCTCGGAGTAGAGACTGAGGCTTCCGTCATCTCAGAGATAGTGGCCCGAGCATCGGCAGAATTGGCGAACTGGATTTCCAGTACTGATTGATTGTGGATGTTGACGGCCAGCGGTCGCCCCACAACAGCGCCTGATCTTGACTATCAACTATCTGTCTGACAGACTAGTTTGCATGACAAACCAAAGTCTCGACGTTTCGGAGGATCTTCTTGAATCTGTTGGCTTCTTGAGGTATCGAGTTCGAACTGATCGGCACAACTTTTGGTTTCCGCTGGTGCTCTTTGGTGTCATCGTTCTTCTCTCCACGCCGCTCTACTACGGCTGGCCATTCCACTTCAGCAACTACCACTGCTCTCGGCTGGTCCACGGTTCACTCACGTGCTCCGGAACCATTTTCCATGCGGGCGGGTATCTCACCTCTGGATTTGCGACGAATCAACTGGGCGGCTGGCTAACACTCTTCTGGGTCACGTCGCTCCCGCTCGGGTACGTGGCAACAATCTGGTTTTATCGTCATCGCGCGAGAACGGTCGGACTGAGCCTTCGAATCTGGCCCGCCGCCGTCGGTGGACTCGGCTTACTCGTGCTGGCACTCTTGATGCAGACGTTGGGGAGGTCGATCGAACCGTCCTTCTTGGCGTCGGGAGATTTCTGGATGCGAGGTACTGCCATCCTCGTCATCTTGTCCGTCGGCATCATGGCATTGTCGGTACTTGAGCGAAGCGTCGTGTACGTCGTGTACTCGCTAGGCCTCGTCGCGCTGGCTCTTCTCGTCAGCCTCTACAACGTATCGAACCTTGTGCAGTGGGAGGGCTTGGGACGCTTCATCACCGAAAGTAGCCAAGCCATTCCGAATGTCGTTCTTCCCGCGCTGTATCTCCTAATTGGCGGTTTCTTTTTCTGGGCTGTCCAACACGATTCGCGCGATGCCGTTAACAATGTTCAACTGGTCAGCGAGTGACCAAGGTCAATCAAGAGGTCAATGAGATTACCTCCACAATTGATGACGTAGTTCACCAGCGCACTCGTCTTGGAATATTGACGGTGCTACACGAAGGACGTCGAGTCGACTTTCGTTATCTTCAAGAAGCGCTTGGGCTAACCGGCGGCAACCTTTCCCAGCATCTCAGCGTCCTAGAGAAGTCGGGACTCATTCGGATCGAGAAAGGCTATGAAGGGCGACGTGCGCGCACTTGGATCGCTAACACTCGTGCCGGGTCTAAGGCATTGCGAGACGAAGTTGCAGCCCTCAAAGCGCTGGTTGCTCGTATCGAACGGTCCGAAAAGTAATGGCCGTGACAGCGAAGAGATCACGTCGCTCGAGGAGCTCGATGACTACCTGGGCGGTGGTGGTAGTGGTACTCGGGCTCGTGTCCGCTCTAGTTGGCATTCGATTGCCTAGTACCAAAGACGAGTCGCCGATCGGGACGAACGCGATCGCTGTAGCGTTTCGAACTTCACCAGCTTTTCTTAGAGAGGTTACTGGCGTCAACCTTGGCGTAGCTAACTCGGTTGGAGTGACGTCTCCAGCGACGTCGGTGACGCCGCCTCTCCAGGTTTCACATCAGCGAGCCCTCACTTTCCACAAACGTCCGGAGCTTCTCTACGTAGGAGCCGAGTTTTGCCCCTTTTGTGCAGCGGAACGCTGGCCTTTAGCTATGGCTCTCGGACGATTTGGGACGTTCTCAAGGTTGGAACTCTCCGAGTCCGCACCATCGCCCGAAGTCTTTCCCTTGACTCCAACCATTACCTTCTATCAATCCATGTATGCATCGAAGTATGTTGCGTTCGTAGCGGTTGAGACTGAGACGCGGACTCACCAGCCGTTGATGCCTTTGACCAACGCCGAGAGTGCCTTAGTTTCGAAGTACGACGTCGAGAAATACTTGCCCGCGAATGGACCCGGGCCGGGCGGCTCCATTCCATTCCTGGACTTTGGAAATCGTTTTTTTCAAGCTGGGGCGAGTTACACTCCGGCGTTGCTGGCGGGATTGTCGCAATCGACAATTGCCAAGGGATTGGATGACGCCACAAACCCAGTGACGGAAACGATGGTTACGAGTGCCAACTACCTCACGGCAGACATATGCGCTTTGACCCATGAACAGCCGACTCGAGTCTGCGAGTCGAGTGGCATTAAAGCCGCCGACAGGAAGTTGGGACTGCGTTCGTAGGATCGTCAGCGTGTTCCGCGATTGGTTCACTTCGTGACTATGGGCCTCCAAGGAGGGCGTACGGCTGGTACATCGGACCTGGAGATTCGATGTATATCAACGTTGTCTGGCAACCCACTCCAAGGATGGCACTGCCGGACGGCGTCACTCCCATGACATGTTTAGTTGGGTAGTTCTTGAATGCCATCGGCAATCTTCTCTGCGCTCTCCCCTCTGGTTGATAGTCACGACCGCAGATGGTTAAGCGGGGTGAGTAGGACGAGAAGACGTTCAGATTGTGAAATCGCCAACCGCTCCACCCGATCAAACCCAGCGCGCCGCATCCGCCCAGCACGAGCACCGCGGCAATCCCCACCGATAGCGGCGGCCGTAGCATCGTCAACGCAATTGTGAATACGACCGTGGACCCAAGTAATCCTTCCCAACACAGTCCACGGATCTCATAAATCGCGCACGGTCCGCCGACCCCCAGAGCAATTGCCAGAATCGCTCGCAAGTGCGGTCGAAGACCACGACGTCTCGGTATCCGTGACTCGGCAGGCCTGTTCCAATCGAAGTCGCTCTCCACCTCCTAGAGCCTAAGATCGCAATCCCAAGAAGTAGGTCTATTCGTCGAGATGAGATTGCGTTTGTCGCGCTTTATCTGCGGTCGTTGTACTTTTACCTCGCCACTTCGTCCGAGATACGGAAGGGGACCACAAGGCACTCACCGGAATTTCGCTAAGTCGATTCCCGTACGCGAACGTCAATCAGATGAATCGAAGCTGTCGAGTGTCGCATTGATTCGGTCGCGGATTGAATCCCACGGGGACTGCTCGATCACGAAGCGTGCGTGTCTACGAGTCGACGGTGGGTGTGGAAAACCCACGCGAACACTGCCATCACGGTCGCTTCGTCTAAGAGCACACGCGTGTCGCTTGTGCGCGACGCGGCGTCGTACACACCTGGAGCGATCAAACCCAGTACCGCCCAGGCCATTGCGAGCACTGTGATCACCAGCGCGATGGCGCTGATAAAGCTGACCACGGCCCCGTAGCTACGGACGACACGCTTTGAAGGACCGGCCTCATCGGAGTCGGACTCCGCCAAACTGACCGCCTTTTGGCGCTGGGCATGTGACACGAATCCGCCTACCAGTAACAACAGCACGCCGATCGTGATACCTCGGACGGTTGAGTCCCCGCTCAGGGAGGATCCAATTCGTGCGAACAGAGTGGCGAAAACAGTGATGGCGCCCACAACTTCCAGCCAGAGCGTCAGGAACGCGGTTCCCACGTGATAAATGGTAGATGTCCGCTTGCCTGTCGGATCGGGATCGGCTCGATTGGCCACCACGATGATGATGTAGGTAACGATGCTGCCAACGCTCGCAAGCGCGACCAGCAAAAGGACCGCCACCAGGCCGTACGTGTACCCACCCACTATGGCTCCGCTCGAAACTGATGACATTTGACGTACCTCGCTGCTCGCGGTTTACGTGCAACCTACTAGCGGTGATCGTTGATCACGGGATTACGGCATTACTGAAAGCATTGAAGGCGCAGATCGTCGACGGCGAGTACAAAAGCGTGGCTCACCACGGCCGGACTTTTCCTAGGCGACTTACGCCGAGAAGGATGGTCAGCGAGACGGCTACTTGCACGAGCGCCAAGATCATCGCTTGCTGGTGAGTCCCAAAGAGGACCGCGTTGTACAGCGCGATCGGCATCGTGGTCGCCATGGGCACGGAACCAGAGACGATCATGGTCGCGCCGAAGTCGCCCATGGACCGTCCGAACGCCATGGCAACACCCGCGACGACGCCGCGACGCGCCAACGGCAAGGTGACGAGGAACGGGATGCGCCACCGAGCGATTCCCATGGCGCGAGCCGCCTGCTCGTAGCGGGGATCTACCGCGGAGATGGCCGCTCGCGAGAAACGTACACAGTACGGGAACGACTCCACGATCTGGGCTATAACGATGCCGGCGAAGGTGAACGTGAGTGGGTGCCCGAAGAGGTGAACCTCCAACGTGCGGATCGGACCGGGTCCTCCCATTCGCGTCAGGAGGTAATAGCCCACCACCGTGGGCGGAAGCGCGATGGGCAGACTGAACAAGGTCTCGATCGCGCCGCGACCGGGGAACCGACCTTTGGCGAGTACGTAGCCAAGCGCGATACCCAAAATGGCCACGACGATCGTTGCTTCGAGCGCCGCGTGTAGTGAGACCGAGAGCGGATTCCAGATCCAAGGAGGAATGTGGAGCCAGTTCAGCCACGAGTGGGGAATGAGCCCGGTCAAGTTGGCTCCGTCGTCGTGGGGTCTTCGTCGCGGGGCTTGGGGTTGCGGGGATGGTCGGTTTCGCGGAATCCTGTGACGCGACCGTCGCGGTACCCGATGACGATGTCGCCGAGCTCGTTTGCCTCGTCAGGGTCGTGGGTCACGAGCACCGCGGGAATACCCGAGGAAACAATGACCTCTCGAACGAGCGTCCGCATTTCATGACGCACCTCCACGTCGAGGGCCGACAGTGGCTCGTCGAGCAGCATGATTGCTGGCTCACCTGCGAGGCCGCGTGCTAAAGCCACGCGCTGGCGCTGGCCACCCGACAGGGAGCCGGGACGTCGTTCGGCGAACGCCTCTGCTCCCACCCGCTCGAGCCAGGTCCGCGCGATCGAACGTCGCGCGCGGCGGCCACTCGCTTGTCGCACGGCGAGGGCGACGTTATCGAGCGCGGTGCGGTGGGGGAGCAGGAGGCCATCCTGAAAGACCATGCCGACGCGACGGTCCTGGGTCGATACGTAGAGACGACGACCACAATCAGTCACCACCTGACCGTTGAGAGAGATGGAGCCCGTATCGGGACGAAGCAGTCCAGCAATGAGCGCCAAAGTGAGCGATTTTCCCGCTCCGGAGGGCCCGAACAGCACCGATATACCCGCCTCCACCGTGAATGCCACGTCCAAGTCGAAGTCGCCTATGCGCCGAGTGACGGCGATCTCGAGGGCGGAGCTCATGATCGACTCCGTCCGAGGAGGCCCACGCCGGTCATCGCGATGATGCCGATGAGCACCAGAATCAATAGCATCGCGTTGCGCTCAGGTGTGGTGAATGAATCGAGGATGGCGAGCGACAGCGTGCGGGTCTTTCCGTTGATGTCGCCTCCCACCATCAGCGTCGCCCCGTACTCTCCGAGGGCGCGTGCGCATCCGATCGTGAGGCCCGCAGCGATGCCGCGACGCGCGAGCGGGAGCGTCACCTGCAGCGCGACACGCCAGTTGGGTAGGCCAATCGCTCGGCCGGCCCGCTCGAACGCCGGATCGACTCCCTCGATGGCGCTTCGCGCGGCGCGCATGCAAAACGGGAATGCGGCAACGGTCGCCGCAATGATGCACCCCGCGACGTTGTAGACGAGCACGTGACCAACGACTCGCGTCACGAAGCTTCCGATCTCTGACCCGGGGGAGAGCACCTCCAGCAGATAGAAACCGATGGCCGTTGGCGGGAGGATGATGGGAAGGCTGCCAATGGTCTCCAGCAGGTCGCGACCTGGGAAGCGACCCTTCGCCAGCACGTATCCTGCCGCGATGCCGGCGACGCCCGCGATGAGCGTCGCGGGGATCACGACTCGCAGCGTGATGAAAAACGGTACCGAGACGACACCCCAGTACGCGATCGAACCGGAGAAGAAGTGGGCAGCTCCGTAGCCGAGCCCGAGGCCCACGAGCGCGGTGGTGACCACCGCGACGGAACGCCGCCCGCCGTCAAGCGTCAGCGCGAATTCGCGCGCTCGCATCATGCGCGAGGTTACCGCTTCAGCTAGCTGATCGGGTCATAACCGAAGCTTGCCAGCACTGCCTGTCCCGTGGGCGACAGCAGATAGTGGATGAACGCCAGCGCACTCACGCCGTCGGGGCTCGTGAGATCAGTCGCGGCGCTCTGACCCTGGTCGTCGTTTTCGACGACCACCCACTGTCGGATGGGCGAATAGTACCCGTGCAGACCGACCAAGGTCGAAGGGCTGCTGTCTCCGTTCTTGCCGAAGTTCCGCGAACTGATATGGGCGGCGACGTCATCGTGCATTCCTGTCGCGTAATCCCTATCGATACACGACTCGGTGCTTGAGATGCGGCTCGTCCATCCGTTTGACACCGTGGCGTTCGACGCACTTGAAGCGCCACACGCGGGGACCTCTGACCAGAAGTCAGTGTCATTCCCGGCGGGGGAGATCACGAACGACTTCGGCAGCAGTGCGATCTGAGAGGTGCCCGCGACCACCGAATCTTGGGTATAGGTGACGTTGTCGCCGAAGATGATGGGGAGCGATGGATCGGAGTAGTTGCCGTTGCCGTTTTGGCCGCCCGAGGACGTGCTCGTCGTGCCGTAGTTGTCAAGGCTGGCTCCCTTGTCGGTCATCAGGTCGATTTCAGCGCACGCCTGGTCGGACGCAGTGGGGCCGAGAGAACGGTGGGGGTGGGCGTGGTAGTAGCCGACGGCCGCGACGTAGAGCGACTCCATCCCCGCGAGTCCGTAGGGTGCGTTCGGCGCGACGTCCGAGGGGCCACACGCCGTGTTGGCGAAGGTCCAGCCGTTCTTGGGGTCAGCGATAGCAAGGTACCCACCGACATTGTGGCCGGAGGTTCCGCCGTGGGATTTCGACGTGTGCGCAAGCAGGTCAGACCAGACCTCGGCCATCGTGGACGGGGCTTCTCGCTTACCGGTCTTAGCGAAGAAGCCGCTCACCGGCTGTGCGCACGCCGGGGCTCCTTGTGCGGGGGCCAGCGTATGCCCTCCGCTTCTGCAGGAGAAGATGACGAGGCGACCTGTCGTGTATTGCGCTCGGGTCGAGCCGATCCCGGGACATGAAGTGCCGTTGCTGTTGCCGCCGTTGGCCGACGAGTAGGTGGACGAATACTGGTCGATGCACTGCCCGACGCTGTTCTTCGCCACCGCGCCCGGATTTTCCGCGGCCGCCGCGCCCTCAGGAATCGTGTTGTCGACATTCGCCTCGTCCGCTGACGCGAATAGGGAGAACCCGGCCGGCGAGTTTCCGGTTCCGTCTTTCGCGCCGTCGACCCCACCGTCGATCTGTCCGGCCAGGCTGCCCGAGCCACCGTACGTGAACGTGACGCTGTTGCCGTTGTTGGCGGTCTCAACGAAGTTTTGCGTCATGAAGTCGAACGCTGGTTCGGTATTCGACGCGCCGAGGAAGACGGTTCCCGTCGTGCCGGCCGAGGCGGCCCCGGTACCGATCACGATGCCACCCAGCACGAAAATCACCGCCAGTCCAGCGGCACTCACGAACCGCGGTAGAGCCACCTTGTTGATCATGTGAGTACCCCTTTCGATGCAGCCCCGCTCATCGCTGGACGCTTGAAGACACCAAACAATAGGTCCGGTTCAATGACAATGTAAACGCAAGTCATAGCTTTTTGTCCGAAGAAGTGGGGCAAATGTGATATGAACACTTCATCTGGATTGCAAACCCGCCTTATGCAGCTGCGAGCAGCAGCCGGCATCTGCTCTAACCTTGCGGGAGCGAACGGGGGTGAGCTAGCCAGCAGACGACTGGTACGCCGGAGAGCCAACGACGACGGTGCCGCAGTGCTTCCCGGGCAGATACACCACTGAGTTGTAGGTCGGCTTAAACGTGAGTAGACCTTCTCGTCGCAGGGTCCGAACGGTCGCGTACGCACCAAACGTTCGACAGCTGATCTTCTCCGCGCTCATGATGATCGAATTTTCGGTCGCGATGGCGCTGGTTGTTCCTTTGTTCGTGGTGGCGCCGGCAAGGATAAACACCGCGAATCCAGCGATGAAAGAGAGGACGAGCACGAGTCCGAGGAGTTTTCCAAGCGAGAGCTTTCGGCGCAGAAGCACTCCTCTCGGTCACGGCGTTTCGGTGTTTAAAGGATAGACCGCAAGGGCGTCGGAACGATCTTCAAGCCCTTCTCCTTCTGTGCCAAACCGTGAGGCCGCACGAAGCCTGAAGAGCGCGGCACTTTGGCGGTGACGGTATGGGAGCATAAACTCAAGCGCATATGAGTGATTACAGCGTGGGGGAAGCGGCGGGGGTTCTCGGCGTGAGCTCCGACACCGTGCGACGCTGGATTGACGGCGGTAGCCTTGACGCCACGCGAACGGCGAACGGAAGGCGACGGATCGACGGTGCAGTGCTCGCTCGATTTGCGCAATCACTGCACGAGAACGCTGAACCTCTGACGACGACCGAATCGATTCGCAACCACTTCACCGGCATCGTGACCAAGGTGGTGAAGGACAGAGTCATGGCTCAGGTGGAAATGCAGGCCGGGCCGTTTCGAGTAGTTGCCCTCATTAGCCGTGAGGCGGTCGACGATATGGGTCTGGCACCGGGGGTAACGGCCTCGGCGGTCGTCAAAGCAACGAATGTGTCGATCGAGCTGTAGTGCGACAGGCCGTCCGATTCCGACATGCATCTGCGCCTGGCATAATGGTCGTCATGCACGCGACGCGGGTGAACAAGACGTCGGGGCAGCACCACCAGTTTGCCGCCGTCGAGTAGGACCAGGTGACGGAAGCTTCCAGCAGTGCCAATACCGTCGTGCGCGCGGCATTGCTCAAGATCAGCGCCGACAACGTTCTCGCCACGGCCGATTCGCTAGACCTCCGCGCCCATTCGAAAGTGAGCGCTGTGGTGGGCGTGCCGCTTCGCCAACTTCAGCAGCGCCGCGATGTGCAGGCATTCGCGTCGTCAGCGCCCATCGCGGCGGTGAAGGGACTGCTGGAAGTCCTCGCCCTCGCTCCCCTCGAGAAGATCATTGGATTGCTTGGCGATCACGCCGACTCGCCGAGCTACGAACAGCTTTCGGCGGCCGTGGACCAGATGCTCGCGACAGGTTCAACCAACGATGAGGTGGTGGCGGTGTTGGCATTCGCCGTCGGTGACGCGTTTCCCGCAGCGCCGAGCTGTCGAAGGCTGCTCGCAGAACGCGCGGAGTTTGCCCTGCCCGAGTTGCCCGATGCGGTCGCGCCGAGTGTCCTGGCAGCACCGCGCGAGGTGAGCGCGGAGATTCGCGAACAACGCAAGATTCGACGGGAAGAAGAAAAGCGTCGCAAGAAGTCCGCGTTGGCGCGACCGCAGCGAACGTCACGGCCTAAGAATGTCGCTCCCCCGCGGAGTGAGGCCAGCGCGGTGTCTCCGACCATTGCTGACACGCCACAAGTCCGACGGCCTGCGCTGCTCACGCCTTTGGAGCGAGCGCGCTTTGACGTCGAGCATCCTCTTTCCGGGGCCGTTCTTGTCGTGGACGTCCCCTTTGACGGACAGGATCTCGAGCGGCCCGAGGCCACGTCGAAGGAACGTCCGGCGCTCGTCGTGGCGGCGTCGGATGAAGCGCTGCTGGTCCGTGCGATCTATTCCAACCCGTCGCCCACCCGTTCGCTCTTTGCCCCCTGGCGTCGCGTCGGACTCGATCACGTCTCCTACATCGACGATGCTCGCGTCATTGTTCCGAGCGAGCTACAAGAAGGCCTACGTCGGCTCGCTACGCTCACGACGACCGAATGGAACACCCTCTTCTAGCGGCTCAACCAGACTGGATGGGTCGATTCGATGCGGCATCCGCATGCTCTGAGCTGATGGGCCTTCGACGACGGGGCCAGTGCCAGAGAAGTGTCGCGACGCCCGCCGCGGCGAGCACCAGGCCCGCAATCTGCACTCCCACCGAACCGCTATGCGACTCCTGGCCGAGAAGGAAGTGCTCGTCGGTCGTGCGCACGATTCCCCAGACAATCATGCCGATCGAACAGATCACGCCGTTCACGTCCTTGAGGCGCGACCTTTCGAACGCTATCAGGATCAGCCACAGGGCGCCGTCCTCCAAGCCCTGAATGATGGGGACGGGCACTCGCTTGCCCGCCTGGCCGTGGTAGCTGATGCCGAACCATTGGTGGGTCAGATGTCCGCCACCGTCGACCATGAACTGAGGGCCGAGAAAGCGGCCGATTGCCCAGCCCAAGACCAGGGCCGGTACGAGCGCGTCAGAGAACTTCGCCAACGAAGTGTTTGGCCACCAGCGACGTTGCAGGATCAGCCCGACGACGAGCGAGAATCCAATTCCGCCGAAGCTGGCGAGGCCACCCTGCCAGACCGCGACCCAGCGCGCTGGGTGTCCGGAGTAGTAGCTCCAGTTCGTCGCGATGTTGGCCGCACGCGCACCGATTAGCGCGGCCACGAGGATCCAGAAGGTGAACCATCCGAACGGCGCTAGGTCAATGTCCTTCTTTTGGAGACGGTGTCGTGCGTAGAGGTAGGCAACGTACGCCGCGATCGCAAGTCCGAAGCCGTAGGTGTGAAAGACGAGCGGTCCGAGGTGAAACGAAGTGGGAAAGCCTTTCACCTAAGCCCGAGGCCGCCCGAGTCCGACGAAGCCTCCGTAGAGCCGGACCGGCGTGATGTGCACGACCTCGCCGGTCTCGGGCGCTTCGATCATCTCTCCGCTGCCCACGTACATGGCGACGTGCTCGTCACCACCGGGGCCGTAGAACAAGAGGTCGCCAGGCTGGATGTCATAGAGGGGCACGCGCTCGGTATCTTCGTACATCGCACCGGAGTAGTGCGGGAAGTCGATCCCCGCCGCCTCGTAGGCGAGCATGATGAGCCCCGAGCAGTCGACGCCCGATCGGCTCGCGCCACCCCACACGTACGGGACGCCGAGGTAGCTCTCGGCGGCGCGGATGGCGATGTTGGCGACCGAATCGGGGGGCGGTGCCGGGAAGCCGGCGACCGGAGTGGCGCTGTTCAGCGTGCTCGACGAAGCCGCCGCAGCTGCGGCTTCGGCCGCGTCGACGTAGGTGGCGATCTGCCCCTTCACCTGCTTGAGGCTGTGGTTGAGCTCCGCTTGGATGACGTTGCCCTTGTTGAGCGACTTCGCAGCGCCGCGGGCGACGGCGCGCGCGTGGGCGTCTTCGGCTTTCAAGACGCCCTTCTCTTGGGTCAGTTCGATGCGGTCGCTCTTCAGGTTGGCGATTGTCGCGTTGATGTTGCCTTCGGCGAGCTGGGAGTAGACGTTGGTCGCGCCGAGCTTCGTGGCGCTCTTCGAGAAGAGGGGATTGTTGCCGACGTTTGCGCCATTTGTAACGTAGGCGAACACGACGTCGGCGCGCAGCTGTCGACTGCCCTTGGCTTCATTCGCTTCAATGTTCTTCACGATGTTCCTGGTGTCGGCGATCTCGTTGTTGAACTTATGCAGTTTGATGAGGGCGTTGTCGTATTTTTGACCGAGCAATGAGACTTCGCCGTTCATTCGATTGATCTGCTTCAGCAGCACGTTCGCTTTCGCCCGTGCGTTCGACAGGTTTGATGCGCCCGCGTTGTGCGCAGTCAACGTCAACGTGCCGCCACAGACGACGACAACGGCGAAGGCAGAGAGGAGTCGACGAAACGATGCGTACTCCCTTGCGGGTCGATGCGGCGACAGCACGCTGTGCTCGACGTCAGACACCGAACCAGGCTACTTCGTTCATTTGAGGGGCCGCCAAAGGTCGCGCGGGTATTTCGGTAATGTCCCTGATCATCATGCTCGTGCAAAACACCCGCGCTGACGAAGCGATTGCAACATTCTTGTGGAAAGTCGTGTCGCGCATAGTATTTCGCCATGTCAAAGCGCTCTAGAAATCTTCCACGTCGTTCGTGTCTTTCGACACCGGGATCATCCGATCGATTTCTCGCCAAAGCGCCGACCACGACGGCGGACTTCTCGTTCCTCGATCTCGAAGACTCGGTAGCGCCGAAGGAGAAGGTCGCGGCCCGAGAAAAGGTCGTGCGCGCAATCCGCGATCTGGAGTGGGACGAGCGAGTGCTCTGCGTTCGAGTGAACGCCTGGGACACCCGATGGACCTATGGCGACGTCATCGAGGTCGTCGGCAACGCCGGAGAGCGACTCGATGAAGTCATGCTGCCGAAGGTGCGGCGTGCCTCAGACGTGGTTGCGCTCGACCTCTTGCTCAGTCAAGTTGAAGCTAACGCGGGGCTGCCCGCTGGACAGATCGGTATCGAAGCGCAGATCGAGACGGCAGAAGGCCTGATCAACGTGGAGGAGATCTGTGCGGCGTCCGCGAGGCTGGAGTCGATCGTCTTCGGTCCAGCCGACTTCGCGGCTTCCATTGGCATGCCCGTCACCACCATCGACGAGACGATTCACGAAGCGCCGTCGAACCCTTTCAGCTACGTGTTCTCGAAGATCCTGATGGCGGGACGCGCGAACGGCCTGCACGTCATTGACGGCCCCTTCCTCAAGGTGCGTGATCTCGAGGCGCTGAGATTCGCCGCTTCGATCACCGCGTCCTACGGATTCGACGGCAAATGGGCCCTTACTCCTGATCAGGCCCTCGTGTTGAACGAGGTCTACTCGCCGAGTCAGGAACTCTTCGACAAGTCCTTCGACATCCTCGACGCGTATCGCGTCGCCACCGAAGAGAACTTGACCGGGGCAGTGATGTTCGGCGACGAGATGATCGATGAAGCGTCGGCGAAGATCGCCAATTCGTTCGTGGCTCGCGGGGTACGTGCCGGCATGAAGCGTTCGGCGGCGGGTTAGGCCCGCGCGTTGTCGAGCAGTCGACGCGCGATGACCTTGAGACAGAGGGTCTCGTCTGCTCCTTCGAAGATCGAGAGCACTCTCGCGTCGAGGAAGTAGCGACTCACGGCGTACTCCTCGGCGTATCCCATCCCGCCGTGAATCTGCATCGCTTCTCTGGTTACCCATTCGGCGGCGCGACAGACGTACGCCTTGGCCATCGAGGCTTCGAGCGAGCCCCCGCCGCGGCCCATCAGTCGAGCAACCTCAAGCGCGAACTGACGCGCGCACTGGATGATCGCGGACATCGTCGCGAGCTTGACGCGCGTGAGCTCGTAGTTGATGATCGCTTCTCCAAAGACGACGCGGGCCCGCGCGTACTCCAGTGCGGCGTCGTACGCCGCCTGCATGACGCCGACGGCACGCGCGGCAGTCTGCACTCGTCCGTTTTCGAATCCGGCCATCTGAAAGTAGAAACCTTGACCGAGTCCCGCTTCGCCACCGACGAGATGGGCGTCGGGGACGAACCAGTTGTCGAAACTGAGCTCATAGGAGTGCATGCCCCGGTACCCGATGGTGTCGATAGGCCGTCCCTCGAGCCGGCCGTTCGAGTCGCTCCGTCCTTCGCTGGTGGCGTCCTGGTGAAAGAGGAAGCCGCGGCTTTCGCCTCGGGGCTTTTCGACGAGAAAGATGCTGAGCCCGCGATGGGCGAGCGATCGGTCGGGGTCCGTTCGCGCGAGCAGTACGAGAACTTCCGCGCGCGCAGCGAATGTGCACCAGATTTTGGCTCCGTTGATGAGCCAGCCGCCGTCGGTCTTGGTCGCGCTCGTGGTGATGTTGGCGACGTCAGAGCCGTAGTCGGGCTCGGTCACGGCGATGGCGCACAGCGTCTCGGCACTCGCTAGACGAGGGAGCCAGAGGGATCGCTGATCATCGGTGCCACCCTTTAGGAGCGCGCGCGTCATGATCTCGGGTCGCGTGATGAGCGAACCTCCGATGCCGAGCGAGCCCCAAGAGAGCTCCTCGGTCGCCACCACCATGCCCAGGTATTCCGACTCACCCCCGGTCGAGAAGCCGCCAAACTCCTCGGGAATCGAGAGGCCGAATCCTCCGAGTTCGCCAAGACCGGTGATGATCGACTCAGGAATGTCGCCATTGGTGCGGTGGACCTCTTCTGCGTGTGGGCGAACCTGCTCTTCCGCGAATCGGTGGAACATCGAGGCGACCATGTCGAAGTCGTCGCCGAGGTGGCGCGGACCGGGCGTTTCGGCGATCGTCGAGAGGAACGACGGGTCACGGTGAGTCGCGACGAAGCCGCGAAACGGAGCGAACCAATCGTCGCCGAGGCCCCAGGCAGCTTCGCGGCCCACGACCCGGCTCGCGAGATCGCTCAGGGCGAGCGCCAGAAACGCGGCAACGAGGCGAGCCTCGTCGTCGCCCCGCGTCGCGTACTCGAGACAGGAGCGTGCTCCTTCGAGTGCGCTCGCCGAGTGCGCCAGATCGTAGGCGAGGGCCTCATTGGCGTCGATGCCACCGCGCTCGTCGAGTACGACGAGCGCTCTCTGGATGACGGCACGGCCTCGCTTGATGAGCGAGTCCGCCTGATCAAGATCAAATGCGGGCGCGGACATAGAGAGAACCTAATGGGGCCGGAGAGCCTCCGCTAGTTGAGGGAGGCTCATCGGCCTAGGCTGGGTCGCGTGAATATCTCCATGCTCCTCGCCGACTCCGCTCAAGTGGCCGACGGCAAACTCTTCATCCTGGGTGGCGGGTGGTCGGTCATTGGCCCCGAACCCACGCCCAGCGCGGTCGCGATCAAGGTCGGCGTTGATTCGCACGAGTTCAACCTTCCTCATCACTGGGAGCTGTTCTTGGAAGACGCCGATGGCCAGCCCGTGCGTTTCGACACCCCGGAAGGTTCGCAGATCATCGAAGTTCGCGGGGATTTCTCCGCGGCGGCACCGCCCGATACGCCCGAAGGCACGCCCGTCGATGTGCCGATCGCCGTCAACTTCGGGCCGATCCCCTTGACGGTCGGCTCGCGCTACACCTGGCGCATGGTCATCGACGGCGAGACGCTGCCCGGCGGGACGGTCTCGTTCACGACTCGACCAGCTCGCCAGCCCGCCGAAGAAGAAGCGTAGCGAGACCACTCGTGACGAGCTTCGAGCGACCGTTCGGGCGGTATTTCGAGGACTTCAACGTGGGCGACGTGTTTCGACACTGGCCCGGCAAGACGATCACCGAAGCGGACGACCACCTGTTCTGCATGATCACCATGAATCACCATCCGCTGCACACCGACGCCTGGTTCGCGGAGCACGAAACGGTGCAAGGCCGAAACGTCGTCGTCGGAAATCTGGTGTACTCGTTGGTCCTCGGCATGAGCGTGCCGGACGTGTCGGGCTCGGCGATCGCCAACCTGGAGGTCGAGTCGCTCATCCATCGTCATCCGACGTTTCATGGCGACACCATCTACGCAGAGACCCGCGTGCTCGACGCGACGCCCTCATCGTCCAAGCCCGACCGGGGCATCGTGACCGTCGAGACCAAGGGTCTCAACCAAGACGGTGTTGAAGTCTGCTACTTCCGCCGAAAGGTGATGGTCTGGAAGCGTGAGTCCGCCCCCGCTCGTCAGCGCCCCTACGACGACGCCTGGCAGTAGCGAATACGCGGCGTTTCGTCGCGCGCTGCGACGTGCCGCGCCCGTGCTTCGTCGCGACTTGCCGTGGATCAGCGATCCTCGGCCGTGGGCGGTGCTCGTGAGTGAAGTCATGCTGCAGCAGACCCAAACCTCGCGAGTTGTCGAACCCTGGCATCGTTTCCTGGCGCTGTTTCCCACGCCGAGCGAGTGTGCCGACGCGCCGCTTTCGGCGGTGCTCACGGCGTGGATGGGACTTGGTTATCCGCGTCGGGCAAAGGCGCTCCACGGCGCCGCGCGAAAGATTCGCGACGAGTTCGGCGGCGAGGTACCGAGCGAGGTGGCGCTTCTTCGTCAACTGCCCGGCGTGGGCGAGTACACCTCGCACGCGGTGGCGTCGTTCGCGTTCGGTCACCCGGTCGCGGTGCTAGACACCAATGTTGGCCGGGTGCTCGCTCGCGCACTCGAGAACCGCACGCTGGCTCAAAGCGAAGCTCGAGCGCTCGCGAGGACGTTGCTGCCTGCGCGCGACAGTGCCGGGTTCAATCAAGCCATGCTCGACCTTGGAGCGCAGTTCTGTCGGGCCGCGCCGCGCTGTGACGCGTGTCCGGTACGCGCACACTGCGCCTGGCGTCAAGCGGGAGGCGACGACCCTGCTCCACAGAGCGCAGCCGTCTCACGGGCTCAATCGAGGTTCGTCGGCTCGAATCGCCAGCTGCGCGGACACGTACTTCGTGCACTTTCGGAGCGTCCGCGAACGGTGCGTCAACTCGCGCGCATCGTGAACGATGTGGAACCAGGACGCCGACGTGAGGTGCTCGAGAGTCTCCTGCAAGACGGACTCATTACACGGCGAGGCGAGACCTACGCGCTCGCGGCCGGCTAAGGCGATGTCGCAGGAAAAGCATGGACCCGCGAACGATGGCCGGTAGGGTGAGCGCGTGATCACCTTTGACAGTGCCCACCGGAAAGAGGTGATGGGCCACTACGTGACGGGCATCGTCGTGGTGAGCGCGCTTGCGCCCGAGGGTCCTGCGGGCTTTACCTGTCAGACGTTCGGGTCCCTCTCGATCGACTCGGCGCTGGTGTTCTTTGCCGCGACCTCGGCGTCTCCGTCCTGGCAACGCGTCCGCGACGTGGGCGTGGTCGGTATCAACATTCTGCGTCACGACCAGGAGTCGGTGGCACGAGCCTTCGCCCGCAGTGGGGTCGACAAGTTCACGGGCGTGCCGTGGAAGAGCGGTCCTAACGGCTCCCCGTTCCTTGACGGGTGCCTTGCCCATCTCGAAGGAACGATTCGCGAGGTGGCGACGCACGGCGACCACGACATCATCGTCGCCGAGCTCGATTTCGCGGTGACCGAGCCAGGTGAACCACTCGTCTACTACCGGGGACAGTACCGACTTCTCGCTGAGTGACTCGGCGTTCAGTACGCTCAACATCGTGACCTGGGCATGCGAGGCAACCGACGTGGCGGAGTGCTGCGCGTGACCATCGCCCTCGAAGCGGTGGGCGGTGTGGTCGCCGCGCTCGTGCTGCTTGGTGCGGGGCTTCGTCTGCGCAAAGTCCGTCGAGATCGCACCCGCGAACGCACGACCGTGGACGACCGCCGCCTCGTCGCGCCGCCCCCTTCGCCCTATGAGCCATCGAGGGGGTTTCGGCTCATTGGCGAAGACGGAGCGCCACTGGAACGGCCTCCGGTGCAGCGACCGCGTCTGGATCCCGCGCGCCACTACGTCTTTAGCGATTCGGCGACTCACAACGAAGACGCTTTGCCCGTTCATCTGCGCCACAACGATGACTGGTTTCTCTCGAGGTCCGCGCATCGTTCGACGACCTACATTGTCCTGCGCGCCGTGGGCGTCATCGCGGTCATTGGCATCGTGATCGCCACGGTGATCACGTACTATCTGGACCACTCGCACAATCCGCCGAAGGCCACGACCGGGTCCACCACCACGACGGTCCCTCCCACCACCACGACGACGATTCCGGTGGCGTATCGTCCGACGTCAACGAGCGGAGAGGATGCGGACTACTCGATCCCGGCGTCGCGTTACCGAGTCACCGTGACGGGCGCGCGCGGCGAGTCATGGGCGCAGTACAACATGGGGCCGTCGAACACGTTGGAGTGGCAGGGCCCCGTCGATCAGGGTCAGGATAAGTCGCTCATCATGACCGGTAACTCCGAAATCACCCTCGGCTCGCCCTCGAGCGCGTCGGTCATGGTTGACGGACATCGCATCATCTTTCCCGCGCAACTGCCGGCGACACTGGTGCTGGTCTTTAACGCTACGACCGCCGGCTCAACGAATCCGGCGTGATCTCATTGAGCACCCAGGCGAGGACCTGCGCTTCGTCGCGCCACGCGTCATAGCGACCAGAAGGGCCCCCATGGCCCGCGCCCATTTCGGTCTTGAGCAGCGCATGATTGTCGGGATTGGCGTCGCGCAGCCGAAGCACCCACTTGGCGGGCTCCCAAAATCCAACTCGCGAGTCATTCAGTCCGCCGGAGGCGTAGAGGTGGGGATAGGCGACGGGTGCGCCATCGACGGCTTCGCGCACGTTGTCGTACGGTGAGTAGCTCTTCATCGTCCGATAACTCGTTGCGCTGGCGTCGGGGTTGCCCCACTCCTCCCACTCACCCGCTGTCAAGGGCAGGGACTCGTCGAGCATCGTGGTCACGACGTCCACGAAGGGCACCTCCGCGACGATGGCGCGATAGAGCTCTGGCGCAAGGTTCATGACGGCGCCCATCAAGAGACCGCCCGCGGAGCCGCCGCGGGCGGCGAGTTGCGAGGGCGACGTCCAACCCTGGTCGACGAGGAAGCGAGAGACCGCGACGAAGTCGCTGAAGGTGGTGGGCTTTTGGGCGAGGCGGCCCATCTCGTACCAGGAACGACCCATCTCTCCTCCGCCGCGAATGTGCGCAATGACAAAAATGATGCCGCGATCGAGGAGGGACAGCCGCAGCGACGAGAACGTCGGATCGATCGAGATCTCGTAGCTGCCGTATCCATATAGCAGGAGGGGTGCCGGTGCCTTTGCTTCGAGGGCGCCGTCCTCGCGCACCGTCACGAGGTCGCGGCGGGCGACGACCGAGACGGGGATCTGCACCCGATCGCTGGCCTCCACCCACAGCCGCCCCGTCACGTACTGTGACTCCTCGTACCCACCCAAGACCTGCTGTTGTTTGCGCACGATGACCTCGCCGGTATCGACGACGACGTCGGCGACGAGACGCGGGGTAGTCAGCGAGGTGATCATGACGCGCACTTGGCTCGTCTCGAAGTTCGGATTCGCCGAGATGGCCACCGTGTCAGGGAACACGCCGCCCTCGACGAGCCTCGAGCGTTCGATGAGGTCTGCACCGAACGGATCATCGCCGTGGAGGAGTGAGACTAGTCGCAGCGCCGCGCAGCCGTTCTCGCGAACGCTGATCGCGAGAAAATTCTGGAACGCGTCGATACCGTCTAAACGACTGCCCGCACGCTCGGGGATAATCTCACGCCACTCGTCGTCGCCGTCGACGGGACGCGCGAGCAGACGAAAGTCCGTCGCGCCTTCGTTCGTGACCTTGAGCCACCAACCCCGACCGCGCTCGTCGGTAAAGTGCTCGACACCGTATTCGATGCCTTGACGGCGCTCTTCGAGGACGCGGAGCTGAGCGGTTGGATCGTCCGCCTTCACGAAGCGCACCTCGCTCGTCATCGAAGAGTTCATCATGACGACGATCATCTGGTCGTCGCGACTCCTCCCGACGGACACGTTGTACTGCGGGTCGGACTCTTCGATGACGAGCACGTCGCTCGACGCAGGAGTTCCGAGTTCGTGGCGCCACAGCTGCCAGGGCCGCATGGCGTCATCGACACGGGTGTAAAAGAAGTGGCGGCTGTCGGTGGCCCAGGCAAAGCCGTAGTACACGTCATCGAGTTCTTCCTGTATCGGATCTTGACCGCTGAGAGGCCGTACGGTCACATGGTGGCGCTCGTCGCCATCGAAATCGGTGCCTACGGCGACCCAGGACTCATCGGGGCTCAGCGCCAAGACCCCCACGGAGAGAAAGTCGCTGTCACCGGCCTCGACGTTCTCGTCCAAGATCACTTGCTCGCCCGGCAGCGTGGTCAAGGGATCGATGTTCGGAGGGGTCAGGTCGTCGCCCTCAGTTGGTACGCGCGAGCTGATCGGGTAGTTGAGGCCCTCGCGGGTGCGCTCGAAGTACCACCAGTTGCCTTTCCGCACCGGCACCGAAATGTCGGTTTCTTCGACGCGGCTCTTGATCTCTAGGAAGAGTTCTTCTTCGAGCGCCTTCAGCGGGGCGAGTTCGCTCGCCAGATAGTCGTTTTCGGCGCGCAAATGGGCCAGGACGTCGTCGTTCGCCCGGTCCATCAGCCAGTAATAGGGATCGATCCTGGTATCGCCGTGACGGGTAATGGGAAAGGGGCGCTTCTCTGCGCG
The DNA here is from genome assembly GCA_963848345.1 of uncultured Acidimicrobiaceae bacterium. Lineage (GTDB taxonomy): Bacteria > Actinomycetota > Acidimicrobiia > Acidimicrobiales > RAAP-2 > RAAP-2. Next base: position 398,626 of record CAWKDF010000005.1, read on the forward strand.
AGGGGGGGTGGGCATTGTCCTACTTTGTCATCTCTATAAGGTCAGGCTGGTTCCGGCAGAAAGTACTATAGACATAGGGATTATCCCAAAGGAGCGCAATGGCGATTGACAACCTGGACTTCAGCCGTTATCAGTTGGGCTGGTCGGACGACCAACTGCCGGTCTTCAAGCCAAAGAAGGGCTTGAACGAGGAGATCGTCCGAGAGATGTCCGCCATGAAGGGCGAAGAGCCCTGGATGCTGAAGTTTCGACTCGACGCGTTGAAGCGTTTTGAGAAGAAGCCAATGTTGCCCTGGTTCGCGACGCGCATGCCCGACCTCGACTTCAATGACATCTACTACTACATCAAGCCGACCGACCACCAGGTCAACAGCTGGGACGACCTTCCCGACGAGATCAAGAACACCTACGAGAAGCTCGGCATTCCTGAGGCCGAGCGCAAGTATCTCGCGGGCGTGACGGCGCAGTACGAGTCCGAGGTCGTGTTCCATCGCAACCGTGAGGACCTAGAACGCCTCGGGGTGCTCTTTTGCGACATGGACACCGCAGTACGTGAGTACCCGGACCTCGTGCGCAAGTACTTCGGCACCATCATCCCGCCGAATGACAACAAGTTCGCCGCTCTCAACTCCGCCGTGTGGAGTGGTGGGTCGTTCATCTACGTACCGCCAGGGGTCAAGGTCGACCAGCCTCTTCAGGCGTACTTTCGCATCAACACTGAAAACATGGGTCAGTTCGAGCGCACGCTCATCATCGCCGACGAGGGCTCCCAAGTCCACTACGTCGAGGGTTGCTCCGCGCCGGTCTATTCGACCGACTCTCTGCACTCGGCCGTGGTCGAGCTGGTGGCGCTCCAAGGCGCCCGCATCACCTACACCACGATCCAGAACTGGTCAAACAACGTCTACAACCTCGTTACCAAGCGAGCGCGCGCCGAAGCTGAAGCGCACGTCGAGTGGATCGACGGCAACATCGGTTCGCGTCTAACCATGAAGTACCCCTCGGTGTACCTCATGGGTCCGAAGGCCTCCGGCGAGGTGCTGTCGGTTGCCTACGCCGGTCCCGGTCAGGTGCAAGACGCGGGTGCGAAGATGGTCCACTGCGCCCCCGAGACCACATCGACCATCATCTCCAAGTCCATCTCCAAGGACGGCGGACTCACCGCCTACCGCGGACTGGTCAAGGTGGAAGAGGGTGCGACCGGCGCGAAGAGCTTCGTTCGTTGCGACGCCTTGATCCTCGACGAGTTTTCGACGTCAGAGACCCGTCCCTACATGGAAGTGGGCGAGCAGGACGCCTCCATCGGCCACGAAGCGACGGTCTCTAAGATCGGCGACGACCAGCTCTTCTATCTGATGAGCCGCGGGCTCACCGAAAGCCAGGCGATGGGCATGATCGTCAACGGTTTCATTGAGCCGGTCACGCGTACGCTGCCGATGGAATACGCCGTCGAATGGTCTCGGCTCATCGAGCTTCAGATGGAAGGCTCGATCGGTTAACGAGGCGGGCGCCACAAGCTGTAGTACGGCGGTCCAGTGGGTATGGGGTGCAAGGTCTCGCGAAGTTGAAAGCCAAATCGCCGGTAGTAGGCGAGATTGTCTTCTTTCTGGGTCTCTAGGTACGCACCAACATGTTCGGAGTCGACGCGGGCCAGTCCCTCGTCCATCAGCATCGTGCCGACGCCCGAACGTTGCATTGCGGGCTCCACCGCGAGCAGCATGAGGTACCAGTGCGGTTCTTTCGGGTGGACATTCAAGAGCTCGCGCAAGTACACGCCGCCGATCTTCAGCGAGTGGGGCCGCGCGTAGAGCGCTCGCAGCGAGCTGGGGATCTGTGCAAACTGAACGCCGAGCGACAGCGGGAACCCGCCGGTCGTGAGCCACACGGCAACACCGAGGATCCTTTCGTTCTGGTCTCGCACCACCACGATGCGGCCATGGTGTCCAAGGTGATCGATCTGCCCACCAAAAAGTATGGGCAGTGCTCGAGCGCGAAACTTTGCGCCTGGAAGCAAGTACCTGAAGTACGCGTCGTCGAGAAAGGCGCGCGTCGCCACGTCAGCAGCCGCACGACGGTCGCGACGCGAAAGCGGGCCCTCATCTAGGCGCACGGTGGGAGTCACGGGGCGAAAGCCTAGGACCCGGGCCGACGTGAAACAATGTAACGATGGGTATGCGAGAGGAGTGCAAGCACTTCCAGAGCCGAACGTACAAGTCGGGGGAGGTGGCCCGCTTCTGCGTGCTTGGAAACGCGCCCGACCAGCCGTGGTCCTGTCCGGAGAACTGCCTCACCTACGAGCGTCGTTTTGTCGACGTGGGCTGGTCCCACGGCACGCTCGTTGACCGCCCCGTTGAGCAGCCGCCCCAGAGCGACATTCCGGTGGAAGATCGACGCGAGCTCCTTGATTCGGCCGAAGAGATCATCAACGCGGTGGCTCCTGCGATGTTCGAAGAGCGCGAGCGCCAGCTCGCCAAAGACGCAAAAACGAAGAAGAAGAAGTTTCGACGACGCTAATCGCCGCGAAACGTGGGCGGGCGGCGCTCGATGAAGGCGCTCATCGCTTCGATCAGGTCGTTGCTCGCGAGGTACATGGTGTTCCAGCGCGCGACAAAGTCCAGTCCCTCGTCTACGGTGCGCCCGTCGTTCGCGGCGAGGACCGCTTTGGTGCCTCGTACGGCGAGCGGGGAGTTCGCCGCGATCTCTTGAGCGAGCTCATAGGCGGCGGCGACGACCTGGTCGCCGCTGCCCTCGTGGACCGAGTTCACGAGGCCAATCTGCGCGGCCCGAGTGGCGTCAATGTCCTTGCCGGTGAAGGCGAGCTCGGCCACGTGCCCGGCACTCACGATGCGAGGGAGACGTTGCAGCGTGCCGAGGTCCGCCACAATCGCCACCTTGGTCTCGCGCACTGAAAAGATGGCGTCACGTGCAGCGAGGCGGATGTCGCACGCGCTGATCAAATCGATGGCCCCGCCGAGGCAGTAGCCGTGCACGGCCGCGATGACGGGGATCTCGAGATTGGCGAGCGCGTTGATTGACGCCTGCAGCGCGCGGATGTCGTCGTAGGTCTTCGCGTTCGACGCCGCTTTCGAGATGGTGGTCTCGCCTCGAGCGAAGGACCCGCCGAACTCCTTCAGGTCGAGGCCCACGCTGAAGTGAGGGCCCTTGGCGGCAAGAACCAGGACTCGCACGTCGCCGTTGGTGCCGACGGCGCCGCACGCAAGGGGCAGATCCCGCCAGAAGGCACCGCCGAGAGCGTTGCGTGCCTCAGGACGATCGAGCCACAGTGTCGCGACGTGGCCAGTCGCCTCGAGGCTGATGACGTCTGAGCAAAATTCCACGCGATCCCTTCGAACGTCTTGGAGCCTAGGTCGAACAGCGCGGGAGAGTCTTCCGAGCCCGGTACACTGCCTGAGTTCATTTCTTATGAGTTCCTTCGCTGATTCAGCCTCCTCCTTCATCGACTCCCGCCCCGACGCGAGCGCGCGCCGACTCGCCTGGTCGCTCTTTGAAGCCCAGGGTCTGCCGACCACCAGTGACGAAGTCTGGCGCTACGCACCACTGAACGATCTCGATCTTGACCGTTTTGCCGTGGCGAGTGAGCCGCAGCGCGTGGGCGATTCCCCTTTCGCCGTGCAGCTCATTGAGCGCGCGGGCCTCGTCGTTCGCGTGACCGATGGTTTCGGCGTCGCCCCCACGGACGAGATTGAAGGGGTCACCGTCGACTTCGAAGAGTCCGCGACGTCCCTTACCGGAGATCCTCTAGTTCGCCGATACGAGGGCGATGCCTTCGCTTTGCTCAACGCCGCGCTGGCGCCGTCAACAACGGTCATTCGCGTCGCCGCGGGCATCAACGTGGCTGAGCCCATTGTCGTACTCAATCAGTCCTCGGCGAACGCTTCGTTCTCGCGCACCCAGCTTCACGTCGGGCGCGGTGCCAGCGTCACCATCGTCGAGTACTTCGAGGGAGGCGCGAACGCGCTGGTCGTTCCGGTGAGCGAGTACCGGATCGAGGATAACGGGGCGTTGCAGCTCATTACGTATCAGCGCCTCGATGCCAGCGCTTGGCACGTCGCGCGAACGACGGGCCATCTCGCGCGCGACGCTCGCCTCCACCAGGCCGTCGTTGGATTCGGCGCGCACTACGACCGATCGCGAAACGACGCGGAGATGCTTGGTTCAGGGGCCTCGAACGAGCTGCGCACCACGTTTCTCGGGTCGGGCGATCAGGTGCACGACTTTCGTACTCGCCAGTTTCACGTTGCCCCGCGCACCACGTCGACGCTGCTCTCCAAGGGCGCGGTCGCAGGTTCATCACGTTGCGTGTACACCGGCCTCATCGAGATAGAAAAGGGCGCCAAGCGCACCGACGCCCGCCAGACGAATCACAACTTGCTGCTCTCGAAGAACGCCCACGCGGACAGCGTCCCCAACCTCGACATTCGCGAGAACGACGTCATGTGTGCGCACGCCTCGAGCGTCGGTCCCCTCGATGACCTGCAGCGCTGGTATCTGGAGTCTCGCGGGGTCACGCCCGAAGACGCGCAGCGTCTGCTCATTCAAGGCTTCTTCTACGAGATGCTCTCGGCACTGCCCGAGCAGCTCGCAGAACTCGTGGAGCGCGACGTTGCGACGGTGCTCGCCGGCGTCGCGGAGGTCGTGGCCGCGTGACGTCGTTCGACATCGGCGTGCTCGATGATTTTGAGCTTGGCGTGCCGCGCCAGTTGCACGTCGGAGGTCGCGTGCTCGTCGCGGTACGCGTCGATGACGCGCTTTACGTGCTCGACGATCGGTGCAGCCATGAAGAGTTCAGTCTTTCCGATGGGGAAGTGGATCTTGAGAGCGCCGAAATTGAATGCGCGAGACACGGCGCGATGTTCAGCTTGAGCGACGGCGCGGCCTTGACGCTCCCAGCGACGCGCCCGGTCGCGCACTACGACGTCCATGAGCGGTCGGGCCGGCTCGAAGTGGATCTGCCGTGAGCTCCACGCTCAAGATCGAAGGACTGCGCGTGGAAGTGGCGGGCAAGGAGGTCGTGAAGGGTTTTGACCTCACGATGCACTCCGGCGAAGTGCACGCCATCATGGGACCCAACGGATCAGGGAAATCGACCCTGGCTCACGCGTTAACCGGGCATCCCGGCTATCGCGTGCTCGGAGGTTCGGCGAGTATCGACGGGGTGGAGCTTCTCACGCTCTCTCCGACCGAGCGTGCGAGGGCCGGGCTCATGCTGGCCATGCAGCAACCCTTCGAGCTGCCGGGCGTGCGGCCGTTTGATCTGCTCGAGGCGGCGGGCGCCAATCCCGTGACGCTGCGCTCGCGCCTCCTCGAAGAGGCGCGTCGCGTTGATCTGCGTCCCGAGCTCCTCGAGCGATTCGTGAACGTCGACCTTTCGGGCGGCGAACGCAAGCGCGCCGAGATGGTGCAGCTCGGAGTCCTGCAGCCGAAGTTTGCGCTGCTCGACGAGATCGACTCAGGCCTTGACGTGGACGCACTCGACGCGGTGGCGAAGCGGCTGCAAGCGGCGACGACCGAGTGGGACTGCGGCGTGCTCGCGATCACTCACTTCCGTCGACTGCTCGTGGAACTGACACCGGACGTGATTCACGTCATGAGCGATGGGCGGATTGTGGCAACGGGCGGACCTGAGCTCGCCGAAACGCTGGAACGCGAGGGCTACGAAGGATTCCGCCGCGCCGCTGTGACCGAATAGTACCGGTCGGCGAGAGGTAAACTGATCGAATGACTAACGGACGTGACGACACGTCGGGCAGTCGGCGTCGACACTCGCGGCATTCGGTTCCCAATGAGAATCGGTTAGCAGCGCTGGGCGAAGCGGTCGATGAGCAGAGCGGCACGAAAGTACGGCGACGTCGTCGCCGTCACGGCATCGGCAGGAAGTTCGCCATGGCGGGCGTCGTGCTAGTGCTCGTCATCGCTGGCGTGGTCGGTGGAAGCTACGGCTACGCGAAATGGCGCTTCGATCGAATCCCGAAAGTCGCGGTAGCGGGTGAGGCGCCCCAACCCATCTCCGGCCAGCCGTTCAATATCCTGATGATCGGGTCAGACTCGCGCGCTGGCCTCACGGGACTGGCCTACCAGCAAACGGGCGCGAGTTCCGGCGCCGTTTCGGGCCAACGCAGCGACGTGGTGAAGATCATTCACGTCGATCCCGACGCCGGGACGATTTCCATGATTTCGATTCCTCGCGACACCATGGTGACCCTGCTCGCGAACCAGTCGCTCTACGGCCAGTTCAATCGCATCAACGTCAATTTCGGCAACGGGCCCTCCTTGCTCGCCCAGACGATCACGGCCAATTTCGGCATTCCCATCAACCAGACAATCGTGGTGAGCTTTGCGGGGCTCATCAATGCCGCCGACGCCCTCGGTGGGGTGTACCTCGACTTTCCGTACCCCTCGTGGGATCCGTACTCGGGGCTGCGAATTCTGCACCCCGGCTGCCAGCTCGTCACTGGCTTCCAGGCCCTCGCGCTGACGCGCAGCCGTCACTTCTACTACAACGTGGACCACGCCACGAAGTTCCCCGACGTCAGCGAAGGCTCGAGTGTCGACGGCGCGAGCGAGCTGTACGACGCCGGGTGGATGTACGACGGGACCAGTGACTTCGGCCGCATCGACCGTCAGGACGCCTTCCTACGTGCCATGGTCGACCAAGCGAAGAAGCTCTACAACCCGCTGACCATCAACTCGTTCCTCTCCAAGCTGCCCCAGGGCATCACGCTCGACCAGAACTTCTCGCTCAACGAGCTGATCGGCCTCGCGGTGCGCTTCCACGGCGTCAACGCGAACGCCATCCAGACGTGGACGATGCCGACGGTTGCCGTCAATAACACCGCGCTCGGCGACGTGCTGTACGTCGATGAGCCCGCGGCTCAGCAGCTGTTCGTGAACATCTTTGGCAGCGAGTTGAAGACGCCGGCCGATCCGCCCCCCAACACGTCCAACGTCTCAACCCCGCCACCGACGGTGACCCCGACGACGCAGCCGCCGGCGTCACTGGTGACCACTCCGAAGAAGACGTCTTCGACTCCGACGACGACCACCACCAATCCAACCCTCTCCGTGCCAAACTTCGACCCGGTGCCCTGCACGCCGAGCTAGAGAGAGGTTTCCCTCGATCCAGGGAGGTTGCGGAGAAGCTCCGTCGACCGAGAGCTAAGCGATCTCCTGTAGGCCCTGCGCCAACGTATTCCAGGCAAGCGTGGCGCACTTGATGCGAACAGGAAACTTGGCGACGCCCGCGAGCGCCGCGAGTTCGCCGAGCGTCCGTAACTCCTTGACATCGCCGTCGTCAGACGGTCGCGGGTGTCGCCGTCATGAGACTCTTGAACGTGGCGATCGTTGCCTGCACGTCTTCTAGCGGCTTGCCCTTGACGGCGGCGGTCATCAGTGACGACGAGGACTGGGAGATCGAACAGCCGTGTCCGGTCATCTTGATGTCCGTGAGCACGCCGTCGTGCACGTCGAGATAGACGACGACCTCGTCACCGCAGAGCGGGTTGAATCCCTCGACGCGGTGGGCGGGCGGCGACGCTAACTCGCCCCGATTGCGCGGGGAGCGGTAGTGATCAAGGATGATTTCGCGGTAGAGGTCTTCGAGGTTGGACACGATCTAGCCAAACATTTTAAGGGCGTGTTCGAGCGCTTCGAGGAGCACGCTCGTGTCGCCGGTGTTCGAATAAGGACCAAAGGACGCGCGCGCGGTGGCCGCCAGTCCGAAACGGCGCATCAGGGGCTTCGCGCAGTGGTGGCCGGGTCGCACGCACACCCCGAACTGATCGAGCACTTGGGCCACGTCGTGGGGGTGCACGCCCTCGACGTCGAGGCTGATCACGCCGCCGCGATCGATCGTGTCGAGCGGACCAATGACGCGGACCCTGCCGTCAAAGGTCAGCTCCAGCCGGCGCAGGGCGTCTTCGGTGAGGTAGTGCTCGTGGGCCGCGACGTTGTCCATCCCGAGGCCCTCGAGGTAGCGCACGGCGGCGTGCAGCCCCACCGCTTCGGCGATCGGTGGCGTGCCCGCTTCGAATCGAGCGACGCCCTTGGCGGGGGTCCACCCATCAAGACGCACGTCAGCGATCATGCCGCCGCCGCCGAGGAACGGAGCCATGGTGTCAAGGACGCTCTCGCGCGTCCAGAGCACGCCAATGCCCGTCGGTCCGAGCATCTTGTGGCCCGAGAAGGCGAGAAAGTCGATGTCGAGCGCCGCGACGTCGACCGGCCCGTGGGGGACCGACTGGGCGCCGTCGACCGCGATGAGCGCGCCGACACGATGGGCAGCATCGGCGAGCTCGTCGCACCGGGTTCTTCGTGCCGAGCACGTTGGACATGCTCGTCACCGAGAGCAACTTCACTCCCTCCAATAGTTGTCGAGGTTCGTGAGGTCGAGCCGGTAGTCATCGCCGACGGGGATGAAACGCACCTCGACGCCGGTCGCCTCGCGCAGCTGGAACCACGGAACGATGTTGGCGTGGTGTTCCATCTCGCTGATGAGTACCGCGTCGCCCTCTTTCAGGTTCGCCGTACCCCAGGTGCGGGCGATGAGGTTCATCGATTCCGTCGTGTTCTTGGTGAAGACGATCTCGTTGGCGCCATTGGGGGCGCCGATGAACCGGCCCACGGCGTCGCGCCCCCCTTCGTAGGCTTCGGTTGCCTCGTTGGCCGTCTGATAAACCCCGCGGTGGACGTTGGCGTGGCGCAGCTCGTAGTAGCGGCTCATGGCGGACAACACTGCGCGCGGCTGCAGTGAACTCGCTCCCGAGTCGAGGTAGGTGATGGTCCGGCCGTTGACGATTCGCGTCAGCTGAGGGATATCCGCACGGACACGTCGAGCGTCAAAGCTCGTCACGCGTTCACCGGGCGCCAGGCGTCGTATCCGTCGCGATCGATCTCTTCTGCCAGCTCGGCCCCACCAGTGTGCACGATGCGTCCGTCGACGAGGATGTGCACGAAGTCGGGGCGGATCTCGTCGAGGAGCTTGACGTAGTGCGTGACGACGATGGCTCCCATGTTCGGGTGCTCGTCGCGTACGGTGCGCACGCCCTTGGCCACGACCTTCAGCGCATCGATGTCAAGACCCGAGTCGGTCTCGTCGAGCAGGGCCACGACCGGTTCGAGGAGCGCCATCTGCAGCACTTCGTTGCGCTTGCGCTCGCCACCGGAGAAGCCGTCGTTCAGGTGCCGTTCGGCGAAGGCGCTGTCGATGCCGAGTCGGTCCATCCACTCGGCGAGGTCGAGGCGTACTTCGAGCACGCTCAACTCGTCGAGGCCCTTGCGCGCGGCGATCGCCTGGCGCAGGAATTGGATGACGGAGACGCCGCTGATCGCCTCGGGATACTGAAATGCCAGAAAGATGCCGGCTCGCGCTCGAGTGTCTGCGCTCCAGCTAGCAATGTCTTCGCCGCGCAGCAGAATCTCCCCGGTCGTCACGCGATACCCGGGGTGCCCCATGACAACGCTCGCGAGCGTGGACTTGCCTGCGCCGTTCGGTCCCATGAGCGCGTGAACTTCACCCTCGTTCACCACGAGATCGACGCCGCGAAGGATTGACGATCCTTCGGCCTCGGCGTGAACGTTGCGCAGTTCAAGGAGCGGTTTTGGCATGAAGAAAGCCTACTGGCCCACCTCGATTCGCTGACCGATCTACCAGCCCCGCTCGACCCATTCGTCCATGTGCGGGCGCTCGACGCCAATCGACGATGGCGCGCCGTGGCCCGGCCAGATCGTGACCTCGTCGGCGAAGGCGCCGAAGATGCGCTCTTCTATTGACGCGATGATGGTGGGGAAGTTCCCGCCTTCAAAGGTCGTGTTACCGGGACCACCCGGAAACAGGGTGTCGCCCGTGAACAGCAAGGGTGTGTTCTCCAGGGCGAAGCAGATGCTGCCGGGGGTGTGCCCGGGGGTGTGCACCGTGCGCAGGCGGAGGTGTCCGACAGCGTGGACGGCGTCGTCTTCGAGCAGATGGTCGTAGCTCGGGAGCAGATGAGCGTCTTCGTCCCGCACCCAGACGTCGATGCCCGCCTCCCGGACTGCCTCGACCGCGCCAATGTGATCGAAATGGCCGTGGGTTTCGAGGACCGAGGTGACGCCGAGGCGCTGAGCCACGCGGAGCAGGCGCTCGTGCTCGTTGGCCGCGTCGATCAGGGTGGCCTCGCCGCTCCTTCGGCAACGCACCACGTAGACATTGTTTGCGTAATCACCCACCACGAAGCGATGAACCTCACTCGTGGCATCGGACCAGACCAGCTCGACGTCATCCATACCCTTCAGACTGCCACGAATCAGCCCCAAAGTGGAAGTGACTATTGTCGAACCTGAAGCGAGAGGGGCGCGAGATGAACTTTGGATTCAGCGAGGAGCAAGACGAGCTTCGCAAGATGGTGCGCCGATTTCTCGAGGAGAAATCGCCCGAGAGCGAAGTGCGCCGTCTGATGGCGACGAGCGAGGGCTACGACCCGGCGGTGTGGGCGCAGATGGCCAACGAACTCGCCCTCCAGGGGCTGGGCATTCCCGAAGAGTATGGGGGGCAGGGCTACGGCCCCGTCGAGCTCTACGTGGTCTTCGAAGAGATGGGCGCCGCGCTGCTCTGCTCGCCGTACTTCTCTACGGTGGCCCTCGCCGCCAACGCCTTGCTCCTCGTCGGTGACGACCAGTCCAAGAGCGACTACTTGCCGGGCATCGCGTCGGGAGAGACCATCGCGACGGTTGCGCTCACCGACGATGAGGGGCGCTGGGATCTCGCCACCACTTCGACGACCGCGAGACGAGAGGGAGACGGGTTCGTCCTCTCGGGCGTGCGCAACTACGTGACCGACGGTTCGATCGCCTCGTTGCTGCTGGTACCCGCGAAAACGGAGGCGGGCCTCTCGCTGTTCGCCGTCGACGGTAACTCGAGGGGTGTGTCGCGCGAGTCGCTCGCCACCATGGACCAGACGCGTAAGCAGAGTCGGATCGTCTTCGAGGATGCGCCGGCGCGACTCGTTGGTGTCGACGGCGGTGCACTTGAAGGCCTCGAGGTGACGAGCCAGATCGCGGCCGCCGCGCTCGCTGCCGAACAGGTCGGGGGCGCCCAGCGGGTACTGGACTCCTCGGTTGAGTACGCGAAGAATCGCGTGCAGTTCGGTCGACCGATTGGTTCGTTCCAGGCCATCAAGCACAAGTGCGCAGACATGCTGCTCGACGTCGAGTCCGCGAAGTCGGCTGCCTACTATGCGGCCTGGGCGGCGCAGGAGCGAAACGACGAGCTGCCCATCGCGTCGAGCCTCGCCAAGTCCTTCTGTTCGGAGGCCTACTTCCACTGCGCGGCCGAGAATATTCAGATTCACGGTGGCATTGGATTTACCTGGGAGCACCCCGCACACCTCTACTTCAAACGGGCGAAGAGCTCCGAGCTGTTCCTCGGTGACCCGGCGTACCATCGCGAGCTGCTGGCCCAACGCCTGGGCATCTAAAGCGTGCTCGCGCACGAGCAACTGCAGAGCGGTGGCTCGACGCTCGATCTACGGATCTCGAGCTCGAATGGTCGCCCTGTCGTCGGCCACGTGCTCGTCATCGTCCACGGTCTGCCCCGACTCGTCGGCATGGGTCGCCAAGCGGCGGGACTACTGCCCGAGCTCGCCGAGCACGTCGCCAACGAGTCGGGCTGGGTCGTGGCGACCGGCACCTTCTCTGGCGTCGGCGGCAGCACCGGGACATTCTCGGCGAGCAAATGGCGCGAAGATCTCGCGACCATCCTCGACCGAGTTGCAGAGGGTGAAGGTCGAGTCTCACTCGCGGGGTTCGGTTTTGGCGGTTCGTTGGCGTTGCGCGTCGCTGCCCACGACGATCGGGTCCGAGGGGTGGCGACCTTCGCCGCACCGGCCCACCTGAAGGCCTGGAGCGGGTCGCCCGAAGAGATACACCGCGCCGTCCAGGTGGCGGGCGTGGTCGGCGATCCGAAGGAGCTGCTCGATCCACAAGCGCTCTACGAAGATCTGCTCGCCATCGACCCCATAGGGGCGATTGCCGATATACCACCGCGCCGACTCCTCATCGGGCACGGAACCGACGACATCGAGGTGCCCGCCTCTGACGCGCGCGATCTTCTGGCAGCGGCGGACGGGAGAGCGGAGTTGCGCCTCATCCAGGGCGCCGGACACCAGCTGCGCGCGGACCCCCGCATGGTGGCGACGCTCTTAGGTTGGCTTGATCGTCACCGCTAGCGCGTCATCGAGCGCGCGGCGGAGCCGGCGTGCGGCCGCGTGCGGATCTGGTGCTTCGGTCAGTGCGCGAACGACCACGAAGTGGCGAACTCCGGCCGCAACGAGTCCTGCGACGTTCGTCTCGTTGACGCCACCGGTCACAAAAACGGGCTTTGTGCTGCGTGCTTGGGACTCGACCGCGTAGGCGAGGCCGGTTCCCTCTCGGCCCAGCTTGGTGGGCGTTGGCTCGATCGGCCCCGCGCTGAAGTACGACGCGTCCTGGGGGAGTGCGTTCGTGAACTCCTCGGGCGAATGAGTGGAGAGCCCGACGATGGCGTCGTTGCCAAGTACTTCGCGACAGTGAGCGACGCTCACGTCGTCTTGGCCTACGTGGACGCCGTCGGCGAGGGCTTCTGCCGCGAGCTCCGGCGAATCGTTCATCACAAAGGGCACGTCGAAGTCGCGACAGATCGGCGCCATGACCTGGGCCGCGGCGAGCTGCTCTTCGGGACCGAGCACTTTTTCTCGAAGTTGGACGACGTCAACACCGCCGTGAAGCACGGCGGGAAGGAACGTTGCCAGGTCATTTCGCACGCCCACGCAGAGGTAGAGCCGGCGCGCGGCGAGGTCGAACACCGAGTCATCCTAGGAGTTGCGTCCCTAGGTGTCCCGCGACGGTGGCTTCTGCGGCAGAATGTTATGTATGCAGATCCCCGCCAAGGCCGAGTACGCCATCAGGGCACTCTTGACCCTGGCGGCGAGCGACGTCTCGGTGAGTGCTGATCACCTCGCCCACGAGCAAGATCTGCCGGCGAAGTTCCTAGGAGCGATCCTGAGCGACCTGCGCCGTGGAGGACTAGTCACGAGCCAGCGGGGACCAGAGGGCGGCTTCAAGCTCGCCCGGGATCCCGATCAGATCATGATTGCGGACATACTTCGAGTGGTCAGCGGCCCGATGGCCGGAGTGCGAGGCATGCGGCCCGAGACGCTGATCTATGAGGGCGAGGCCAAGCATCTGCGTGACGTGTGGGTCGCGGTGCGAGGGACCCTTCGCGAAGTCCTCGAGCACGTCACGCTCGGTCAAGTGCTGCGAGGTGACCTGCCCCCTGCCGTGACGAGGTTCACCAACGATCCTGACGCCTGGATTACTCGCGTCATATGATTCGAATTTATACCGACGGCGCTTGCCGCGGTAATCCGGGACCGGGCGGCTGGGCGTGGGCGAACGGTCGAGAGGACTTCGGGAGCGGTGCCGATCCCCATACGACAAACCAGCGTATGGAGGTGATGGCCGTGATTGAGGCGCTGCGCGAGCATCCAGAGGGGCCAATCGAGATCGTGAGCGACTCCAGTTACGTGGTGAAGTGTTTTCACGACCGCTGGTACGAGGGCTGGAAGCGCCGCAATTGGAAGAACTCGAAGGGCCAGCCGGTCGCCAACCGGGATCTGTGGGAAGCGTTGATTCCGCTCGTGCTCGACAGTGGGCGCACGGTGACCTTCTCCTGGGTGAAGGGTCATTCGGGCGACGTGATGAACGACTTCGTGGACCTACTCGCCACCGGCGCCGCCGACTCGCAACGGGGCAGTCACTCCTAGTTGAAGTGACTTGGGATATCCCACAAAACATTAGGATTTCTCGGCGGGGGATGTCGCTGTACTACTGAAGGGAATGTCCGTGGCAAACGAGGTCCAAGAGTTTGATGTCGTCATTATTGGCGGAGGACCCGGTGGATATGCCGCCGCCCTCTACGGCGCTGCCGCCGGTCTCAATATCGCTATCGTCGAGCGCGACAAGGTGGGCGGTACCTGCCTGCACCGCGGATGCGTTCCCGCAAAGGAGTTCCTCGAGACGGCGCACGTGCGCCGCACCGTCGAGCACTCCTCGCTCTTTGGCATCGACACGAAGGACGTCACGGTCGATTTCTCGGTGAGCCAAGCCCGCAAGAACGAAGTTGTCGACCGGCTCTTTAAGGGACTGTCGGGACTCCTCAAGGGACGCAAGGTCACGACGTTTTCGGGTACCGGCCAGCTCGGCAAGGATCTCACGGTCAGCGTCCTCGACGGTGCCGACAGTGGCGTGGTGGCCAAGGGGAAGAACGTCATTCTGGCAGCCGGCTCCGTGCCGCGGACCATTCCTGGGTTCGACATCGACGGCAAGATCGTGGTCACCTCGGACGAGTTCTTGGACCTCAAAGTGCTGCCCGAGCGGGCGGCGGTGATTGGCGGCGGCGCGATTGGCTGCGAGTTCGCTTCGCTGCTCTCCGACATGGGCTCTAGCGTGACCATTCTCGAAGCGTTGCCCTCAATCCTTGTGGGCTGTGACACGGAAGTTGCGAGCGTCGTCGGTCGCTCGTTTAAGAAGCGGGGCATCGACATTCGAACCGCCGTCAAGATCACCGGACACAAGCCCAAGAAGGGTGTCACGACCATCGAGATCGAAGGTGGCGAGAGCGTCGAGGCCGACATGGTCGTCATGTCGGTAGGACGCCGCCCGCGCACTGAAGGTCTGCTTGCTGAGGGCACCGGAGTGGTCATAGACGAGCGCGGTTTCGTCGTTGCGGACCGCTATATGCGTACCGCGGCGCCGAACGTGTTCGCGGTCGGCGACGTCGTTGCCGGCACGCCGCAGCTCGCCCACGTGGGCTTTGCCGAAGCGATCGTGACCATCAAGACGATCCTCGGCGAGTCCGTGGTGCCGGTCGACTACGACCGCGTGCCGTGGGCCATTTACTCAAACCCCGAAGTCGCCTTCGTCGGCCTAACCGAAGCCGCGGCCAAGGAAAAGGGCTACGACGTAGTCGTAAAGAAGGACCCCTTTGGCGGCAACTCGCGTGCGCAGATCATCGGTGACACTGAGGGGGTCGTGAAGATCATCGCCGAGAAGCGGGCCGACGGCTCGGGTGGTCAGATTCTTGGCGTACACATGGCCGGTCCATGGGTCACCGAGCAGCTGGGCGCGGGCTACTACGCCGTCAACTGGGAGGCGACCGCCGAGGAGGCGGCTGCGCTCATCCAGCCGCACCCTTCGCTGTCCGAGACCTTTGGCGAGACGCTCCTCGCGCTCGCCGGTCGAGGGTTGCACATTGGCTGACGTCACCCTTCCGTCGTTGGGTGAGTCGGTCACCGAAGGAATCATCACCCAGTGGTTCAAGAAGGTGGGCGACGTCGTCGCTCGCGATGAACCGCTCTTCGAGGTTTCCACCGACAAGGTCGACTCCGAGATGCCCTCTCCCGCTGCGGGCGTGCTCGTAGAGATTATTGCCGGCGAAGGCGACACGGTCGAAACGGGGTCTCGCGTCGCCGTCATTGACGATTCAGCGAGCGCGTCGCCAGCACCTCAGTCCGGCGAGCAGGAGCCCTCTGCGGTGCCCGCCGCGCCAGCGCCAGTTGCTACGCCGGCCCCTGTGGCTGCCGTACCGCCGGCGCGCCCAGTCCCGAGTGTTTCGAACGACGACGCCAACGGCGTAGTCGTCTCGCCTGTCGTTCGTCGGATTCTGAACGACGGCGGCGTCGAACCCTCGACCCTGAAGGGCACCGGCCCTGGTGGCGCGATCACGAGACGCGATGCCGAACGCGCCGTGGCCCAAGGGCCGACCGAAGAGGTCGTCTTGCCGCTCAGCAACGGCCGGCGCCGCATGGGTCAGCACATGTCAGTCTCCAGCCAGAGCACGCCGCACGGCTTTGTCGCGGTCGAAGTTGACGGCACCATCTTCGGCGAGCTCGAACGGCTCGGCCGCGTCACGCGAGACGGCGAACCGATCAGCGACGAGATGGTGGTCAGCCTTGCGGCAGTCCGGGCGCTCGCCGAGTTCGAGTTCCTGAACGCCACCTTTTCGGACAACGAGTTAGTTCTTCATCGAACGGTCAACCTCGGAGTGACCCGTGCAATTGCCGATGACGGCATGCTGGTGCCCGTCGTGCACGCCGCCGCCGGGCTCACGCTTCGCGCACTGGCCCGACGCGTAAACGAGCTCGACGCCCGAGTCGCGACCCGTCAACTGACGGCGGACGATTTGATGGGCGGGACCTTCACCATCGCGGGGGCTCCGACCGAGCACACACTCTGGGCAAAGCCCATCATCATCCAGCCGGAGGTCGCGACCCTGTCGATGGGCGCGGTTCGCCTGGCGCCAGTGGTGGCGAAGGACGGCGTGACGATTGAAGTCGGCCGTCGCGTGGTGCTCGGACTGTCCTTCGATCACCGAGTGTGTGAACCGACGGGTGCGGCGAGCTATCTGGAACGAGTAGGGGAGCTGCTCGCGGGAATGGATCTCGAGAGCGAGCGTTAGGTGCTGCGCCGCCGCCACCTCGGACGTGTCTCGTTTGCCGAGGCCAACGACCTTCAACGTGCGCTCCTGCACGCGAGCGATGACTACGTATTGCTCTTCGAGCATCCCCCGACCTACACCCGCGGCGTGCGCACGCTCGAAGAGCACTTCCTCATTCCGCCCTCCCAGCTCAACGCCGTGGTCATCGACGCGGATCGGGGCGGTGACGTCACCTACCACGCGCCTGGTCAAGTGGTGGCCTGGGCCATCGTCACTGTCGACGACGATCCGGCGGCGGGCAAGGCGCATGTGACTCGCCTTGAAGACTCCGTCATCGCCGCGGCGCGAAGAGCCGATACCGAAGGCCGACTCGGTGAGGTAGGGCGTCTCGAGGGATACCCGGGCGTCTGGGCGCATCTGGAGTCGACGCCATCCAAGATCGCAGCAGTTGGCGTGCGCACGGAGCGTAACGACCGAGGGGCGCGTCGAACGCTTCATGGTGTCGCCCTCAACGTGGAGATCGATCTTGAAGGGTTCAAAGCGATCGTGCCATGCGGGATCCCCGACAAGCCAGTCGCCTCGCTGAACTCACTCGGCGTCCCAGCTACCACGCAGGAAGTGGAAGAGCTGCTCGGCGAAGAGCTCGAAGTCCGTCTGGGCGGCACGTCGAAGGTGGCCCGGGTGGATCGCAGTGCTGCCACGACCTCGAGCGAGCGTCCGCTCATCCGCCGCCTTCGCAAAGCCGGGGTGGACCCTGACGCGGGACTCGCGCTCAACGTCCGCAAGCCCTCCTGGCTGCGGATTGAAGCGCACATGGGTGATGAGTACCGCTCGCTGCGCAAGCTCACCGAAGACCTTCGTCTGGTGACCGTGTGCGAAGAAGCCGGATGCCCGAACATCTTCGAGTGTTGGGCGGCGGGTACGGCGACGTTTATGGTCAACGGCGAGCGCTGCACGAGGGCCTGCGGCTTCTGTCTCGTTGACACGCGCAAACCCCTGCCGCTCGATCCGACCGAACCCGAGCGCGTCGCCGAAGCAGTGGTGCGCTTGAAGTTGGCGCACGCGGTCATCACCTGTGTCGCACGCGACGACCTCGACGATGGTGGCGCGGGCGCCATCGCTCACAGCGTGCTCGCGATCCGCGAGCGCTCACCGCATACGAACATTGAGGTCTTGACGAGCGATCTAAAGGGCGACCCGGACTCTTTGCAGCTCATCATCGACGCACGGCCCGACGTACTCAACCACAACATTGAGACGGTGGCGCGACTCCAGCGCGCGGTTCGCCCGAGTGCGGGGTACCTACGGTCGCTCACCGTGTTGGCACGGAGTGCTCGCGCTGGACTCACGACGAAGTCGGGTCTCATGGTGGGGCTCGGGGAGACGGCGGACGAAGTGGAAGAGACCCTCGCAGACCTCGCTGCTGTGGGCGTGCAGATCGCGACGATCGGTCAGTACTTGCGCCCGACGGAACGCCACCTCCCGGTGGCGCGGTTCTGGGATCCGGCCGAATTCGAAGAGCTCGCCGAACGAGGTCGCCGACTCGGACTTCGCCACGTGCAATCCTCGCCGCTCACCCGTTCGAGCTATCACGCTCGCGAGGCGCTGAGCGAGGCGACGCCCGTGGCCGCACCGGCACTTCGTTCGTAATCAAGCGCGGGCTCGCCTGCAAGGGCGAGTCGCGTATTCCATCCGACGACGGCACAGGAGCACCAATGGACATCCTCTTCATCGGGGGCACCGGCATCATCAGCACGGCGTGCGTCACGGCGGCGCTGGACGCAGGGCACGACGTCTCCGTGCTCAACCGTGGGAGGACAAGGCTCCCCAATCAGGTGGGAGAAGCTCGCACGTTCATTGCTGACGCCTCCAACGAGGTCGAGGTGCGCGAGGTGCTCGGGAATCGACGCTTCGACGCCGTCGTCCAGTGGACCGCGTACGTGCCCGCCCAGATTGAGCTCGATCTTCGCCTCTACGCCGATTCCGGCCAGTACGTGTTCATCTCCTCGGCGTCTGCGTACGAGAAGCCCCCGGCGAACTGGATGATCACCGAAGCGACCCCCCTTCGAAACGAGTTCTGGCAGTACTCGCGCGACAAGATCGCCTGCGAAGAGGTGCTGCAGATCGCGCACCGATCAACAGGGTTTCCGATGACCATCATCAGGCCTTCGCTGACCTACGGCTGCTCGCAGATTCCCTTGGCCATCGGCAGCTGGGAGAAGCCTTACACCGTGGTGGATCGCATGCGACGCGGCGCCAAGGTTTTGGTACCCGGTGACGGTACGAGTATCTGGACCATCACCCACAGCTCGGATCTCGCCCGCGGGCTGATTCCGCTGCTCGGAAATCCTCGGGCCATCGGGGAAGCCTTTCATATCACGTCCGATGAGGCGCTCACGTGGAATCAGATTTACAGCTTGGTGGCAAAGGCGGCAGGTGTTGAGCCGGATTTCCTCCACGTTCCGTCTGACGCGATGGTGGCCGCCGATCCGGACCTCCTAGGCACGCTCTGGGGCGACAAGATCAACTCTTCGGTCTTCGACAACTCGAAGTTGCGTAGCCTCGTCCCAGAGTTCAAGGCAGTCGTACCGTTCGAAGCCGGCATTCGCGATACCGTCGCGTGGTTCGACGCCGACCTGAGACGACAGGAGATCGATGAGAAGGCCAACCGGCTCTGGGATCGCGTAGCCAGCGTGTACGAAGAAGCCCTGTTGCGTGTAGCGCAATGATCCGCACTGCCTGAAGCTGTCCGTCGCCCTCTCGTCGTTCTTTCGTACCCGCGTGGATCTACTCTGTGAGTTCGTAAACCAAGGAGGTGGAAATGAGCACCCTGAAGGATCGGCCAAACACGGCTCTGATCGTCATCGACGTGCAGAACGGAGTGGTCGCAGGAGCCCATGAGCGAGACCGCGTTGTAGCGAATGTGGCCGAACTCGTCGAGAAGGCTCGGCGTGAAACGATTCCGATTGTGTGGGTGCAGCACTCGGACGACGGACTGGTGAGAGGAACCGACGAATGGAAGCTCGTCTCCGAGCTTGTGGTCAATGAAGCGGAGCCGCTCGTGGAGAAGAACTATGGAGATTCCTTCGAAGACACAACACTGGAGTCAGTGCTGTCGAGCCTCGGCGTCGGTCGACTGTTCGTAACGGGCGCCCAGACTGACGCCTGCATCCGCTCAACGCTGCACGGCGCATTCGTGAGGGGCTACGACACCATCCTCGTGAGCGACGCTCACACCACCGAAGACCAATCCGAATGGGGCGCTCCGCCGCCCGACGAGGTGATTGCGCACACGAACTTGTATTGGACCTACCAATCTGCGCCAGGGCGCGCGGCGGGTACCGTTGAAACGAAGGACGTCGACTTTCGCGCAGTGCCCTAGACGCCGAACTTCGTCAGGCGATGAAGTACTTCGCCTTCGGGTGATGGCAGATGATGGCGTCGGTCGTCTGTTCGGGGTGTAGCTGAAATCCCTCCGACACCGAAACTCCAATGCGCTCAGACTCGAGGAGTGCGGCGACCTTGGCGTTATCAGTGAGGTCGGGGCAGGCTGGGTAGCCCCACGAGTAGCGCCCTCCGCGATACTGCTGGCGGAACAGCCCCGTGAGCGTCGGGCCGTCTTCTTGGACGTAACCGAGTTCTTCACGGATGCGCTGGTGCCACATCTCTGCGAGGGCTTCGGCCATTTCGACGCCGAGCCCGTGCAGCATGAGGTAATCGGTGTAGCGATTCTCGCTGAACAGCTGATGAGTACGCTCCGAGATTCGATTTCCCATGGTGACGAGCATGAAGCTCGCGTAGTCGTGGTCGACGCTCCCGACGGATCGAAAGAAGTCGGCGACGCAAAGGAACGGTGATTTGGCCTGTCGGGGAAAGTGAAAGCGGGTGACCTCGTTATCGCGCGCATCGTCCGCGAAGATCACCAGATCGTTGCCATCGGCGGCGGCGGGGAAGTGGCCCCAGACGACTTGAGGCACGAGCAGATCGTCGGCCTTGGCGAGGCTCAACTGCTCTCGAAGGGTCGCGCTAACCCGCTCTTTGAACGATGCGTCGTCCTCGCCGTTCTCCGGGCGAAAGCCCCACTGATTTCTGAACAGGGCCGTCAGGTTCAAGAACTCAGCTATCTCGTCCAGCGACATTCCCTTGGCGACCCGGCTTCCGAGAAACGGGGGCGCGTAGAGGGGATTGTCGACCTCCACCTCGGGGCTTCGCTGAGGTTGCTCGTTGGCGGGTTCGGATTGCTCTTCGCGAAATCGGCGCTGGACGTTCTTGGTCGAGATTTCGCGGCCGAAGTTCGCGTCATCGGGACCGCCTCGGCGGATCTCACCGAGCTGGTCGAGAACACGAAGTCCTTCGAAGGCGTCCTTGCCGTAGAACAGCCGGCCCTGATAGATCTCGCGAAGGTCGCGCTCCACGTAGGTGCGCGTGAGCGCCGCACCGCCGAGCAGCACCGGCACGTTGGCCATCTGGCGTTCGTTCATGATCTCGAGGTTTTCTCTCATGATCAGGGTCGACTTCACGAGCAGGCCGCTCATGCCGAGCGCGTCCGCTCCGTGCTCTTCGACGGCGTTGAGCATCTCGTTCACGCCGACCTTGATGCCGAGATTGATGACCTCGTAGCCGTTGTTGGTGAGGATGATGTCAACCAGGTTCTTGCCGATGTCGTGCACGTCACCCTTGACCGTGGCGAGCACGACGCGCCCACGGCCGCCCTGGTCTGACTTTTCCATCAACGGTTCGAGGAAGGACACCGCGGTCTTCATGGTCTCGGCGCTCTGGAGCACGAAGGGCAGCTGCATCTCGCCACTCGCGAAGAGGTCGCCGACGACACGCATGCCGTCAAGCAAGATCTCGTTGACGATGTCGAGTGGCTTTGCGCCACCAGAGAGCGCTTCGTTCAGATCGTTCTCGAGACCGACGCGCGCGCCGTCGATGATCCGCCGCTTGAGGCGCTCATTGAGCGGCAGGTCGTCGAGCGAGGGTCCCTGGTTGGCGGAGGTCGACTTACCTTCGAAGAGGCGCAAGAGCTCACTGAGCGGGTCGTAGCCGTCGCGGCGGCGGTCGTAAATGAGATCCAGGCAGACCTGGCGGGCCTCTTCCTCGATGCGGTGCAAGGGGAGGATCTTCGAGGCGTGCACGATGGCGGCGTCGAGGCCCGCCTCGGCCGCCTCGTGGAGAAAGACGCTATTGAGGACCTGTCGAGCAGCGGGGTTGAGGCCGAAGGAGATGTTGGAGAGCCCAAGGATTGTGCGCACCCCTGGGAGTTCTGCCTTTACTCGGCGTATCGCGTCCAGCGTCTCGATGCCGTCGCGGCGGGAATCGACCATGCCAGTCGACAAGGGGAGGGCGAGCGTGTCGATAAATATGTCGTGAGCGTCGAGCCCGTATCGGGTGACGGCGAGGTCCGTGATCGCTCGCGCGGCGCGGACCTTCCAGTCGGCGGTGCGGGCCTGGCCCTCCTCGTCGATACAGGTGGCGACGACCGCCGCGCCGAACTCGGCGGCGAGGGTGAGAAAACTGTCCAGGCGCGTGCCGGCGGCGTCGCCTTCTTCAAGGTTGACCGAATTCAGCATGGCCTTGCCGCCCAGCCAGGTGAGGGCTTGGCGGGCGACGGGCGCCTCTGTCGTATCGATCATGATCGGCACCGACGACTGGGTCGCGAGGCGACTGATCACTTCGTTCATGTCGCTCACGCCGTTGGCACCGGTGTAGTCGACGCAGACGTCGATCACGTGCGCGCCCTCTTTGATCTGCTCGCGACCGATGTCGACGCAGGTGTCCCAGTCGCCCTCGAGCATCGCTTCACGAAACTTCTTGGAGCCGTTCGCGTTGGTACGTTCGCCGACGAGCAGCACGGAACGATCCTGCTGGTAGCTGACCGCCGAGTAGATGGACGTGACCGCCGGCTCTGGAGTGGGCGAGCGCTTGGCCGAATTCAGCGGGCGGATCGCCTCGACCACTCGAGTGAGGTGCTCGGGCGTCGTCCCGCAGCATCCGCCGACGACCTGAACGCCGTATTCGGTGACGAACTTGGAGAGATGCTCGGCGAGGGCCTGAGGGGTCAGGTCGTAGTGCATGCGTCCATCGACTACGCTCGGCAGGCCCGCGTTGGGCATGCACGAGATGGGCATCGGGGCGTTGTCGGACAGCGTGCGCAACGGTTCATACATCTCGACCGGGCCGGTCGCGCAGTTGAGGCCCAGCACGTCGACGCCGAGTGGTGAGAGAGCGGCGATTGCGGCGCCGATCTCGGTGCCCGGCAGCATCCGCCCGGTCAGCTCGATGGTGACCTGCGCTTGGATCGGAACGATGCGTCCGTGGCGCGCCATTGCTCGGTGGCAGGCGGCGATGGCCGCTTTGCCCGAAAGGAGGTCGAACATCGTCTCGACGAGGAGCAGGTCGACGCCGCCCTCCAGCAACCCGTACGCCAGTTCCTCGTAGCTGGCCGAAAGATCGTCGTAGGTGATCTGGCCGAGGGTCGGGAACTTCGTCCCCGGTCCCATGGAGCCCGCAACGAACTTTGGATCGTTGGCGCTCGCGTAGCCGTCGGCGATTCGCCGGGCGATCCTCGCTGATTCGAAGGCGAGCTCGTGGGCTCGCCCGGCGATGCCGTATTCGGCGAGCACGACGGAAAAGGAGCCAAAGGAGTCGGTTTCGACGACGTCGACGCCCACGTCGAAAAAGGAGCGGTGCAGGGTTTCGACCACATCAGGACGAGTGACGACCAGTAGCTCGTTGCAGCCCTCAAAGTTGGCGCCACCGAAATCGTCCGCGCTGAGCTGGCGGAGCTGGAGATTAGTGCCGGTCGCGCCGTCAAAGACGAGCACCCGCTCGGAGAGGGCCTTCAAATACGGATCGTCGGCGCGGGGTCGAGCGAACGGTGGGCGCGGGGCTAACTCCATCTGACTCACCAGGTTACTTGCGTCAATTCGGTTCACTACGCTGACAACGTGAAGATCTACACCCGCGCGGGTGACGACGGTACGACGGGGCTCTACTTCGGTGGTCGGATCGCAAAGAGCGCTGAACCGATCGAAGTGAACGGTGCCGTCGATGAGGCGCAAGCCGCCTTGGGCTGGGCACGCTCCCTCAGTGAGTCCGGTTCACGGGTCAATGAACTCTTGATCGCGCTCGAGCGGGACCTCTGGATCTTGATGGCCGAAGTAGCGACGCTGCCGGAGAATCGCCGAAAGCTCGTGGCGGAGAAGTCGCTCGTCACCGCCGCGATGATCGAACGACTCGAGGAGGAGATTGATTCGCTCAGCGCGGACATCGAGGTGCCCAAGGAGTTTCTCGTCCCCGGCGAGACCCAGCTTTCGGCCGCGCTCGACGTCGCGCGCACGATCATCCGTCGAGCCGAGCGAGTGGCCGTGCGCTATCCGCTCCCTGATTCGCTCGTCAATCCCTACCTCAATCGGCTGAGCGACCTCGTGTGGACGATGGCGCGCTGGGCCGAAGGACCACAACACCGAACCGCTCGGGTTCACAACTAGAAAAAGGCTGCAATGGCACGTACGGCGCGAATCTCGTCGATCAATGAAGTACTGTCCCACGCGATCGTCGCGGTACCCGTAGTGATGCGAGAAGGGGTGGGCACGCTGAGCAGCGCGCTCGCCTCGAGTCTTGATGGAGTGGAGCTTCCGACCACCTTCGATGCGGAGTGGTGTTCTCTCCAGGGCTTGAAGGGGGAGCCCGGCAGCATTGTCGTACTGCGCGCGTTGCAGGGTGCGAACGTCGCCCTCGTGTCGGTCGGAGGCGACCACGGCAGCACCAACGGGTACCGCCTCGCCGGGGCAGCCGTGGCGCGTGCCGCGGGCGAGGGATCAATCGCCTTTCTGCTGCCCACAGAGGGCGTGGTGGCAGCGGGGGATTTGGCTCAGGCGGTGGTCGAGGGCGCGCTGCTCGCGGCTTACACCTACAAGCCACACGACGTCGACGCGAGTCTCGACGTCGTACCGATCGGTGCGCCACTGCCGACGATCGAGGTGCACGACGCGGTGACCCTTGGGGTCGAGCGGGGCGCCATCATCGCCGACGCTGTTAACTGGGCGCGTTTCCTCGTCGATTCACCCGCCGGGTACATGTCTCCGAAGGTGCTCGCCAACGAGATCGACATGCACGTCAACAATGATCCCCACGTCAAGGTCGAAGTGTGGACGGAGTCGAAGATCAAAGATGAGCGACTCGGGGGACTGCTGGGCGTGGGTCAGGGCTCTGCCCAGCCCACGCGGGTGGTGTACGTGACCTACGACCCTGAGCCCGGCGCTCGCATGCCGCACGTCGCGCTCGTCGGCAAGGGAATCACCTTTGACTCCGGCGGACTCTCGCTGAAGCCAGCGGACGCCATGATGACGATGAAGACCGACATGAGCGGTGCGGCCATCGTGAACGCCGTCACGTCGGTTGCGAGCCGGCTCGGTCTGCGAGTGCGAATCAATGCGATCGCGATGCTCACGGAGAACCTGGTGGGCGACAAGGCCACGAAGCCCGGTGACGTGCTCACGATTCGCAACGGCATGACCATTGAAGTGCTGAACACGGACGCAGAGGGGCGTCTCGTCCTCGCCGACGGGCTCAGCCTCGCGACGGAGACGGACGCTGACGCGATCATCGACGTTGCGACGTTGACCGGGGCTCAGAACGTGGCGCTCGGCGACGAGGTTGGCGCGCTGTTCAGCTCGGACGACGCACTCGCGGCGGCCCTGGCTGAGGCGAGTGAGCGATCGGGCGAGCAGCTATGGCGTATGCCGCTCGTCGATAGCTACGAGTCGCACATCGAATCTGACGTTGCCGACATGAAGAACATTGGCAAACCGCCGCGTGCGGGCGCGATTGCTGCGGCGCTCCTGCTTCGCAGGTTCACCGACGGTCGAGCGTGGGCCCACCTGGACATCGCGGGACCCGCACGAGCCGACGCTCCCCGGGGTTACCTCAACCGCGGGGCGACCGCATTCTCTGCAAGGACCCTCGTCGAATACCTCCAGGCGCTGTCGGCGTCGTCTTCATAGCGATTGTCGGCACTGTTGAGACGGAAACAGCCCCGGTGAGATTGGTGCTCGGGTCAGTTCGCGACGGTGCCGCTCGGAACTAACGAGCCAGCACATGCACGGGGGCCTTTCATGATGCTCCGCCAGATGGCAGACCGACTTCGCTTTGCGCCACTGTGGACACACGGGTTGTTCGCCGTCGGGCTCGCTGCGGCAGGGATCGTATTGCTCATCGAACTGCATAATCCGATGAGTATCGCCCTGATTGTGCTGGCGGCTGTTTTCGCGCGCAGCGCTGCTCCATACGCGATGCATGCGCGACGACGAGCGGCGCACCGTGCGGACGAAGAAGACGCGAAGACGACTGGGCAAACAGAGCTCGGTCAGCTTTGAGGAGTTCGTCGTACCCGCTCGCGCCTCGTCGGCACGTATCGATTCAATGAGGGCGAGGCGACGTCGTTGCCGTCGGCTCGCCCGATGATCACGCTCGCAAAGAGCTCCTCGTCGATGATGTTGGCCCACGCGAGCAACTCTTGATCGTGGCGGAAGCTTCCCCAGATGGTTGCTTGCCAGTCGCTCTCTTCGAGCAAGAGCAGGAGCGCCATGGCGGCCATCGCCGCATCGGCGTGCCAGTAGGGGATCGGCCACGCGTCGACGTCGCTGAGCCCGGAGGCGACCTTGTCAGGTTCGCCGTAGCGTTCGACGTAGTCGTGCGGACGCGTGGTGACGAGCACTACCGCGCCGGCACGACTGAGCCCTTCAAATCGACGTGATTGTTCGCGCCAGGACTTGTCGGTCGCCACCTCGAAGAATTGACGCACGTGTTCGCTCGCCACGACATTCAGGCGTACTCCCGCACTGTTGCCGGCCGTCGGCGCCCAGAGCGCGCTTGCGCATAGCGCCTCGAGCCAGTCCGCATCCACGGGCGTTCCATCAAACGATCTGGTCATTCGCCGGCGAGCCAGCAGCTCTCGAAGCTCCACGGGACGGGTCTAGCACGGCGTCGGCGATTGTTGACTCGGCAGGTAAGATTTCTCCACCGAAAAGAGGAGCAAGTTGTGTCATCACCGCGAGACCTGCTGAACGCCGCGAAGGCTGAGATTCGTGAGGTCGACCCGCACGAGGTCGCCGATCGCCTTCAGCACTACACCCTGCTCGACGTGCGCGAACCCGACGAGTACGAGCAAGGTGCGCTGCCCAACGCCATCCACGTGCCGCGCGGTCAGCTCGAATTCTCGATCGAAGGTCGCCTTCCCAACAAGGCCGCCCCGATAGCCGTCTACTGTGCCGGAGGCACGCGCAGCGCCTTCGCCGCGAAGACGCTCCAAGAGCTCGGCTACTCCGACGTGGTGTCGGTGAGCGGTGGCTTCAACAAATGGAAGGACGAGGGCCTCGTCTGGTTGACGCCTCAAACCATGACTCAGGATCAGCGCATTCGCTATCACCGCCACCTCCTCTTGCCCGAGGTCGGCGAAGCGGGTCAGCTGAGGCTGCTCGGCTCGAAGGTCCTCTTGCTCGGCGCGGGCGGTCTCGGTTCTCCGGCGGCGATGTACCTCGCGGCGGCGGGGGTCGGCACCATCGGCATCATTGACATGGATGTTGTCGATTCGTCGAACCTGCAGCGACAGATTCTCCACACGATCGATCGCGTCGGCATGCGCAAGGTAGATAGTGCCAAGGCCACCCTCACGGCAATGAACCCCGACGTCAACGTCGTCACCTACGACACGCGCCTCGGTGCCGACAACATTCTCGACATCATCGACGGCTACGACGTCATCGTTGACGGCACCGACAACTTCCCGACGCGATACTTGGTGAACGACGCAGCGTTGCTGAAGCGCATACCCGTCGTGCACGGCTCGATCTTCCGCTTCGAAGGCCAGGTCACCGTCTTCGACCCGTACGTCGGGCCCTGCTATCGCTGCATGATCCCCGAGCCGCCGCCCGCCGAACTCGCGCCGAGCTGTGCCGAAGCGGGCGTGCTCGGCGTGCTGCCGGGCATCGTCGGCTCACTTCAGGCCATCGAGGCGATCAAGATGCTGCTCGATCTCGGTGACCCGCTCGTCGGGCGCCTGCTCACCTACGACGCGCTCGAGCAGAGCTTTCGTACGTTCAAGGTTCGTCGCGACCCGGCGTGCCCGGCGTGTGGCGAGAACGCGGGCGAGATTGTGATTGCCGAGTACGACGACCTTTGCATGCCGCACCCTGTCGGGGTTTAGTCACGCAACGACCACGATCGTGCCGGCGAACTTGTCGTGCAAGGTTTGGTTTCGCTTGTCGTAGAGCGGATAGAGGCAGTCGGCGAG
Organism: uncultured Acidimicrobiaceae bacterium; assembly: GCA_963848345.1. Classification (GTDB taxonomy): domain Bacteria; phylum Actinomycetota; class Acidimicrobiia; order Acidimicrobiales; family RAAP-2; genus RAAP-2. The sequence goes on from CAWKDF010000005.1 coordinate 426,390, forward strand.
AAGCACCAGGTAGAAGAGGATCGGAACAAAGGGACTTGGTCCAAACCTGAGCGCGGCGTACACCGAGACGAACGCCCAGCGCTTGAACGCTTGGACGAAGGAAATGCGTTGCCCGGTGAGGGCGTCGCGCACGCGCGTGACAGCAACCCGATTGCCGAGTGACTGACCGCGCGTGCTCGTCCACAAGGGCACGAAGTACGCGCCGATGCCGACCAACGTCATCGCGACCGCGATCCCGGTGCCGTCGAGCTCGTAGAAGAGCGAGAAGATGAAATAGCCGGGAATCACGAAGACCAGCCCGTCCGCGAACGCCTGGCCGGCGCGGCGCCCCCAGCCCGCGAGCATGAGACCGGTCGTCTCGTCGATCGGCCCCTTCGCATTGTCTGGCAGTTTTCGCCGGCACTTCGGGCACGTCGTCTCCTCCATCTCCGCGCCGCAGTTCGAACATTGCATTCGACCATCTTGACCGGTCGCCTGAAGGCCTCCCTTACTTTTCGGTAACGGCGGTGTTAACAACCTCCTACGGTGACGCGATCTCGAGCGCCTATCGTGGGCGCGTGGAATCGAACGAACGCGTAACCGACTCGGGCATTGAGGTAAAAGCGCTCTACCGCGGGGCCGACTTAAAGGACTTCGACGAAGCGACGCAGCTCGGCGAACCCGGTCACTATCCATATACGCGCGGCGTCCAGGAGACCATGTATCGAGGACGCCTCTGGACGATGCGCCAGTACGCGGGCTTCGGCACGGCCGAGGCCACCAACGAGCGCTTCAAGTTCCTGCTCGCGGCGGGCCAAACGGGGCTATCGTGCGCGTTCGATCTGCCGACCCAAATGGGCTATGACGCCGATCACCCCCGCGCCGAGGGGGAAGTCGGCAAAGTCGGCGTTGCCATCTCCTCGCTCGAGGACATGCGACTGTTGCTCGCGGGCTTGCCGCTTGATGAGGTGACCACCTCAATGACGATCAACTCCACGGCGGCGACGTTGCTGTTGTTCTATCAGCTCGTTGCCGAAGAGCAGGGAGTCGCCGGCCACCAGCTCCGCGGGACGATTCAAAACGACATCTTGAAGGAGTACGTCGCGCGGGGCACGTACATCTATCCACCTCGTCAGTCGATGCGCCTCGTCGTTGACACCTTCGCCTACTGCGCGAAGGAGATGCCCAACTGGAACACGATCTCGATTTCTGGGTATCACATCCGAGAAGCCGGATCGACGGCCGTCCAGGAGATCGCCTTCACGATCGCGAACGGCGTTGCCTACGTCGAAGCAGCCCTGGCCGCCGGCCTCGAGCTCGACACTTTCGCGCCGCGGCTCAGCTTCTTTTTCAACGCCCACAACAATCTCTTCGAAGAGGTTGCGAAGTACCGGGCGGCGAGACGCCTGTGGGCGTCGATCATGCGAGACCGCTTCCACTCCACCGACCCGAAGTCGACGATGCTGCGCTTTCACACTCAGACGGGAGGCTCCACGCTGACGGCCCAGCAGCCCGAGAACAACATCGTTCGCGTCACCTTGCAGGCACTGGCGGCGGCTCTCGGCGGCACCCAGAGCTTGCACACGAACGGCTTCGATGAAGCGCTGGGACTGCCGACGGAGCGCGCCGCGAAGTTGGCGCTGCGCACCCAGCAGATCGTGGGCTACGAGTCGGGGATCGCCGATACGGTCGATCCGCTCGCCGGTTCCTATTTCATCGAGACCCTTACCGACGAGGTGGAGCAGCGAGCGCGGGAGTATCTCGACGCCATTGATGAGCTCGGCGGATCCGTCGCGGCGATCGAGGTCCACTACCTGCAAGACGAGATCGAAGCCGCCGCGTACGAGTTCGCTCGTTCTGTCGAACGGGGCGACAAGGTCGTGGTCGGCGTCAATCAGTTCGTTGAGAACGAGACGACCAAGGCCGACGTGTTTCCGGTCGACGAAGCCCAGCAGCGCGCGCAGATCGAGCGGGTTCGCACGCTGAAGGACCACCGTGACCACGAGGGCGTTCGCGCCGCGCTGGACGACGTGGCCGCAGCAGCCCGAGGCACTCAGAACCTTCTCTATCCGATGAAGACGGCGTTGTCGCGGCTCGCCACACTTGGCGAAGTGGCTGACGTCCTGCGAGACGAGTTCGGCGTCTACCGAGCCACGTAGACGTCAGCGCGCCAGCGGCTCGTGGAAGTGCGTGACGCTGATCGCCTCTCGGTAGAAGGGATGGGTGAGCGTGCGCCACGAGGTGTAGAGCTCGGTGCGGCGAAAGGCCTCGTGCGCCTCGATCGAGCCCCAGCGCACGAGCAAGAGGTAGATCGAGCCGTCTTCGGCCTGACGACGAACCTCGGCGCCGAAGCATTGGTCGGCCGACTCGATGATTGGGAGAGCCCTGATCATCGACGCTTCGAAGTCCGCTTCCTCTCCCTCCTTTACCAGCAGCAAGGCGTGTTCGAGCATCATGAGCGATTCATCAGCCTTTCGCGTAGGGCGGTATCGTGGGCGACGCCCACGGCGGTCTCGGCGAGGGCGATCGCACCGTCGATGACCGCTTGATCCGCCGCAGCGGTTATGCAGGCGGCGGTGAACTCCGGCTGGTGATTGACCGCACCATGCGTGGGAATCATGAGCAGCGGGTGGATCGAGGGGAGTGCGAGCGAGACGTTGGCCATGTCGGTGGAGATGGTGGGTTTGGGCGCGTCCTCGTCGTCCAGGCGAAAGTCACGTCCGAGCGCTTCGGCGGCGCGCCGGTAGTGGGCGAGGATCTGCGGGTCAGCCGCCATGTGCGAGAACTGGTGCCCGATCTCTTCGTACTGGAGCGTCGTGCCCGTTGCGAGAGCACCCGCATCGAAGCATGCGTTCACCCGATCTCGCAGCACAGCGAGACTCTCTGCGGTGAGCGAGCGGGCCATGTAGCGCGCGACCGTGCGGCTCGGAATGATGTTGGCGGCTGAGCCGCCTTCGGTAATGACCCCGTGCACTTGGTCGCCTGGGGGCAGCTGCTGGCGCAGCAGACCGAGCGCGACTTGAGCGATGGTGAGCGCGTCCAGGGCATTGCGCCCGATCCAGGGGGCCGCCGAGGCGTGCGCCTCCTTGCCGGTGTAGATCACGTCAAACTGATCGACCGCGAGACAGATCGCGTCGAGCCGCTCGGTGGGAAACGGGTGCACCATGAGTGCCATGTGCTCGTCGTCGAAGTAGCCCGCGTTCAACAGATCGATCTTTCCGCCGCCACCCTCTTCGGAGGGCGTGCCCAGCAGCGTTACGCGCAGGTCGAGCTCGTCGGCCGCCTCGCCAAGGCCGAGCGCCGCGCCGAGCGATGACGCGGCGATGATGTTGTGACCACACGCGTGCCCGACACCAGGCAGCGCGTCGTACTCTGCGCAGTAGGCGACGTGTAAACGACCGGTGCCTTTGGTGGCCCGAAACGCGGTCGCGAGTCCCGCTGACCCACGTTCGACCTCAAATCCCCAGCGTTCGGCGGCGTCGGCGAGCGCTGAGGAGGAGTCGAACTCCTCGTACCCGAGCTCGGGGTGGGCGTGAATGAAGTGGCTGAGCTCGATCAGTTCGTTGCGGGCGCCTTCGATGGATGCCACGACACGCTCGTTGGCGCTCATTCAATCTCCATGACGAGGTCGCCAGCGCTCACTGAAGCGCCGGTGGTCACGCTGATGGTCTTGACGACACCCGACTTCTCCGCGTTGACGGAGTTCTCCATCTTCATCGCTTCGAGGATGACGACCGTGTCACCCGCTTCGACGGCCTGGCCGACTTCGACGTTGACTTTGACGATGGTGCCCTGCATGGGCACGGTCACCCGACCCGAGCCACTGCCGAGGACGCCGGAGTGGTGCTGGCGTCGCGGCTTCAAGGCGGTGCTCTGGGGACGCGAAGGAAGATCGTCGTCTTCGGGCACCCAGAGCGCCACCGTGACGCGCCGGCCGTTCACCTCGGCGGTCACGTCCTTGCGCACTCGGCCTTCGCCGACCGAGACGACCGGCGCGAGGTTCGTGGGCAGCGCGGAGAAGTCCAGATCGGTCTCCACCCACTTGGTCGAGTGGGTGCCGTTCACGAACGCTTCATCGGAAAGGATGACCACATCGGCGGGAAGCGTCGTCACGACTCCCTCGATGGTGGTCTCTTCGATCGCGCGCAGCATGCGACGGCGAGCCCGTTCGCGATCGGGCGCCCAGACGATGAGCTTGGCGATGAGGTTGTCGTAGTACTGGGAGATGGCGTCGCCCGCCTCGTAGCCGGCGTCGAGACGAACCCCGGGACCGGCTGGCTGATCGAAGCGCGAGATGGTGCCCGGCGAGGGAATGAACCGGCCGTTGGCCGGGTCTTCAGCGTTGATGCGCACCTCGATGGCGTGTCCGTGGTGCTCGATCTCTTCCTGGGAGAAGGGGAGCGCCTCGCCCGAGGCGATGCGCAGCTGCCACTCGACGAGGTCGAGCCCGGTCACGAGCTCGGTCACGGGGTGCTCGACCTGCAGGCGAGTGTTCATCTCCAAGAAGAAGAACTCGCCGTCTTGGTAGAGGAACTCGACCGTGCCCGCGTTCACGTACCCGCAGGCCTCAGAGACCTTCACGGCCGCCTCACCCATGGCCCGGCGAATCTCGTCGGGGAAGTTGGGCGCCGGTGACTCTTCGATCAACTTCTGGTGTCGGCGCTGGGCCGAGCAGTCCCGCTCGCCGAGCCAGAGCGTGGTGCCGTGGGTGTCCGCCAAGACTTGCATCTCGATGTGGCGCGGCCAGGTGAGATAGCGCTCGACGTAGCACTCGTCGCGTCCGAAGTAGCTGAGCGACTCGCGCTGGGCGCTCTCGAAGGCGGCCTTGGCCTCTTCGGGGGCGTTCACCACCTTCATGCCCCGTCCACCACCGCCGAAGGCCGCCTTGATGGCGACGGGCCAGCCGAACTCGTCGCCAAAGTCGACGACTTCTTTGGCGCTCTTCAAAGTCTGGCTGCGCCCGGGCACACCCTCGACGCCCGCCGCTTCAGCCGCCAGGCGCGAGGAGATCTTGTCGCCCATGACCTCGATCGCTTCGGGCGGGGGACCGATGAAGGTCACCCCCCGCGAGGTGATGGCGCGCGCAAAGTCGGTGTTCTCGGAAAAGAAGCCGTAGCCGGGGTGGACCGCGTCGGCGCCCGAGCGTTCGATCACGTCGAGGATCGCGTCAGTGTTGAGGTAGCTCTCGGACGCCGTTTGACCGCCGAGCGCGTAGGCCTCGTCAGCCAGGCGCACGTGCAGCGCATTGCGGTCGAGCTCTGAATAGACGGCCACCGTGGCGATGCCCAACTCTCGACAGGTCCTGATCACGCGAACGGCGATCTCACCCCGGTTGGCGATGAGAACTTTCTGCAACACGCGTACCTCCGTTATTGGCCTTGTATTTTCTAGCACCCGCCCTCAAACCCTAATGTTTGAGTGGTGAGTCACATGGTCTGGCGCGTTGAGCACTTCGAAGAGATCGATTCGACCAACTCCTACTTGAAACAGCGGGCCGTAGAAGGATGCCCGGAGGGCCTCGTGGCGCTGGCGGACTTTCAAACCGCGGGCCGAGGTCGGCTCGATCGGGCATGGATATCGCCCGCGAGGTCCTCGCTCCTGTGTTCGGTCGTACTGCGCCCTCCTCTCGTCGCCGATGATTTGCAACTGGTGGTGGCGGCCGTCGCGCTTGCCGTTCGTCAAGCCTTGGAGCGCCTAAGTGGTCTTCGGGCCGAGCTGAAGTGGCCCAACGATCTGATCGTTGGGCATCGCAAGCTTGGTGGGCTGCTCGCCGAGATTGTGGGCACCGCCGATGGCTATGCCGTGGTGGTCGGACTTGGCCTCAACCTCACGTTCGGCGGTCCTGAGGAGGTCGAGGCCACCTCGGTGAGAGCCGAGACCGGGGTGACGCTAGAACCCCGAGGTGTGCTCGACCTCGTGCTCGAAGAGCTCGAGGCGCGACGCGTACAGCTCGAGACCGTATCCGGTCGCGCGGCGCTGCGCGCTGACTACGAGCGGGCACTCGCAACCATCGGCAAGGATGTGCGCATCGAACAGCACGACGGCACGGTCGAAGGTCGAGCGCACGGCGTCGACAGTGCGGGCCATCTTCTCGTTGAGGTGGGCGGGGAGATTCGGGCCTTTGGCGTGGGAGACGTGGTGCACCTCCGGGCGAAGAACGTGCGCTCATGAGTCGCGCCACCCGAGTGCTCGTGACCGGTGCGGGGGGCCAGGTCGGAGTAGATCTCATGGACGTGTTGAACGGAGTCACGCCCCCTGGGGGCGATCCGACGTTTCAGCCCGACGGGCGAGTGATCCGGAGCGGGGAGTTCGAGGCGCTCGGGCTCACGCATCACGAGCTTGACGTCACCGATCGTGATGAGGTGTCGCGCGCGCTCGCCGCGGCGCGACCCGACGTGGTCGTCCACTTGGCGGCGTACACGGCCGTGGATCGCGCGGAAGAGGACACCGATCGGTGCTTCGAGGTCAACGAGATCGGCACGCTCGTGATGTCCCGCGGCGCCCGTGACGTCGGCGCGCGTCTCATCACCATCTCGACGGACTACGTCTTCGACGGCACGAAGGGCGCCGGCTACGTGGAATACGACGAGGCCCATCCGCTCAACGTCTACGGCGCATCCAAGCGCGAAGGGGAGCTGCACTGTTCTGAGCGCGACACGATCGTTCGCACCTCGTGGGTCATGGGCATGCGAGGAAAGAGCGTGTCGCACGTCATAGCCGACCGCGCACGAAACGGGGACCACGTTCGATTCGTGGACGACCAGATGGGCACCGTCACGGCGGCGAGCGATCTGGCCCGCGCGCTCGTTACGTTGGTGCGAGAGCCCCCGGGCGGCATCTGGCACATCGCCAACGTCGGGGCGACCACCTGGTTCGAGGTGGCGAAGTACATCGGGACGGTGCTCGGTCGCGGCGAGGAGTTCGCCACGCCGATCTCGACGAGTGAGCTTTCGCCCCCTCCGCTCGCGATCCGTCCCGAGCGCAGTGACCTCGATACGGAGAAGTTCTCCTCTACCTGGTCCGCGCTGCCTGACTGGCGTGGGGCCCTTGAACGCCTCGTCGTCGCTCGTGAGCGGTTCGAGGGACAACGGTGAGCGAGGTAGAGAACGACGTCGTGGCGGTCGTCGTTGATTACCACGCCGACGAGTTTCTGATCGAGTGCGTTGACTCGCTCTTCGACAATGGGGTCGCCCAGGTGGTCGTCGTGGAGAACGGCGAAGTCGGTTCGGTGCCCGCTGCACTGCTCGATCACGACGTCGTGCTGGTCTCACCGGGGGTCAACCTCGGCTACGGCCGCGGAGTGAATCGCGGGGTGGCGGCGGCTCGCGCGACCCCGTACGTCCTCGTCTCCAATCCCGACGTCGTCGTGCACGAAGGAGCCATCGAGGCGCTGGTGGACTACCTTGATCACCATCGCGACGTGGCCCTGGTCGGCCCCAAGATCCTCCGTCCTGACGGGACGGTGTATCCGTCCATGCGGGTCTTCCCGAACGTCTGGCTCGCGGGTCTGCACGCCATTCTCGCCCCGATCTGGCCCGACAACCCCGCGACGAAGCGCTATCGCTCCGCGCGTCCTGACGGCTCGGTCGACTGGGTGTCCGGCGCCTGTTTTCTCGTGCGCCGCAGCGCCTTCGAGCTCGTGGGGGGTTTTGATGAGCGCTATTTCATGTTCGCGGAGGATATGGCGCTCTGCTGGGCCTTGCGAGAGCACGGTTTTCGCGTCGATGCCATCACCGAAGCGGTCGTCACGCACGTCGAGGGTGTCTCGCGCGCCCGGGTGTCGCGCGAAATGCTCATCGCCCATCACCGAAGCGCCTTGCGCTTCGAGATTCAGACTGCGAAGGGCTGGCGACGTGCGCTGGTGCCCTTTGCCAGCCTCGTGCTCAGCCTGCGGCTGATGCTGGTCCTCTTTGCAGAGTCGAGGTCCTAGCCCAGTCGCTTAGAAGTGCCGCGGCGTAGACTGAGTAGAGGGCTGCGGGTGGTCTGTGGTTGAAAGTCGATGCCAGTCGCGGGCGAAACGACCCACGTAAGGCGTCTTGTCGACGCTGAGCATGGCGCGGTTTAGAAGTAAGTCCTGCCTCGGGTCTGATCACCCTGATCAGCTCGGGAGCCGGTGAAGTGTGCGCGAGAGCCAAAGGAGAGCGTCAGCTGCCTAAGGTGCGTACGGACACCGCTGCAGGCAGGTGTGGGGTCAAAGACCAGGTCAGCACTCGTAGCCCTCCTTAAGAACCTGTGGGACCGGTAGGGTAAAACACGACATGAGCGTATTTCAGAAGATTTTGAAGGCTGGCGAGGGTAAGCGCGTGCGCCAACTCGCCGAACTCGTCGGGCCGATCAACGACCTCGCCGACGAGATGTCGGCGCTGAGCGACGCCGAACTTCAGGCCTACACCGATATCTTTCGCGGGCGTCTCGCCGACGGTGAGGAGCTTGACGACATCTTGATCGAGGCGTTTGCCGTCGTGCGTGAAGCCGCGACTCGCGTGCTCGGCCAGCGTCACTACGACGTCCAGCTCATGGGCGGCATGGCCTTGCACTTTGGGTGGATCGCCGAAATGAAGACTGGTGAAGGGAAGACCCTGGTCTCGACGCTTCCCGTGTACTTGAACGCGCTCGCCGGTCAGGGCGTGCACGTCGTGACCGTGAACGACTACCTTGCCTCGAGAGACGCCAAGTGGATGGGCGAGCTGCACCGCTGGCTCGGTCTCACCGTGGGGCGAGTTGGGCCCGACCTCCAAGAGTTCGAAGAGAAGCGCGAGGCCTACGCCGCGGATATCACCTACGGCACGAACACCGAGTTCGGCTTTGACTACCTGCGCGACAACATGGCTCGCCGCCGCGAGCACATGGTCCAGCGCGGACACCATTACGCCATCGTCGACGAGGTCGACTCCATCCTCATCGACGAAGCCCGTACCCCGCTCATCATCTCGGGTCCCGCGGCGGACGTCACGAAGCTCTACTACCAGTTCGCCTCGATCGCGCGCTCGCTCACTCGGGAGGTCGACTACGAGGTCGACGAGGAGAAGAAGACCGTCGTGCCGACCGAATCGGGCATCGAAAAGGTCGAGCGTCAGCTCGGGGTCACGAACCTCTACGACGCCGTCGCGACCAACTACGTGCACCAGCTCGGACAAGCGCTGCGCGCGAAGGAGCTCTTTCACCGCGACAAGGACTATCTCGTCGATGGCGGGGAAGTGAAGATCGTCGACGAGTTCACCGGCCGCACCCTCGATGGGCGGCGCTGGAGCGACGGGCTGCACCAGGCTGTCGAAGCCAAAGAGCGAGTGCGCATTCAAGAGGAGAACCACACCTGGGCGACGGTCACGTTACAGAACTACTTCCGTCTCTACGAGAAGTTGGCTGGCATGACCGGTACGGCGGAGACCGAAGCCGCCGAGTTCGGAAACACCTACTCGCTGTCGGTCGTTCCGATTCCAACTAACCGTCCGGCGATTCGCCAGGACGGCGCCGACCTCATCTACAAGACCGAAGCCGCAAAGTTCGCCGCCATCGTGGAGGACGTTCGTGAGCGCACTGACCTGGGACAGCCGATCCTGCTCGGCACCGCTTCGGTAGAAAAGTCCGAACTGCTCTCGCGCGAACTGTCAAAGGCCGGCATTCCCCACGAGGTCTTGAACGCGAAGCAGCACTTCCGCGAGGCGGAGATCGTGGCCCAGGCGGGCCGCAAGGGCGCGGTCACCGTCGCAACCAACATGGCTGGTCGAGGTGTCGACGTCATCCTCGGCGGCAACTACGAGGGACTCGCGGCACGTGAGGTAATCGGCCAGGGCCTCACCCCCGGCACGGACGACTACGAAGCGGCCTACGCCATCGCCGCGAAGAAGTGGAAGGCGATCACCGACGTCGAGGGCGACGAGGTTCGTGCGCTCGGCGGTCTCTACGTGCTCGGCACCGAGCGTCACGACTCTCGTCGCATCGACAATCAGCTGCGCGGGCGCTCCGGACGTCAAGGCGACCCTGGGGAGAGCCGTTTTTACCTCTCGCTCGAAGACGAACTGCTCCGACTCTTCGCGACGGGGGCCGTGTCATGGGTCATGGATCGTGCCATGCCCGAGGACGAGGCGATCGAGGCGAAGATGGTCTCCAAGGCCATCGAACGAGCCCAGAACACGGTGGAGGCGCGAAACGCCGAGATTCGCAAAGACGTTCTCAAGTACGACGAAGTCATGAATGAACAGCGCAAGGTCATCTACAAGCGCCGCCAGCAGGTCATCGACGGCGAAGACATCCACGACGCCACGATCGAGCTCATCGAAGAGCGTATGACCCAAGTGGTTGAAGACCATGTCGGCGTGGGCTTTGCCGAAGAGTGGGACTACAACGCGCTCTTGCTCGATCTCCAGTCGTATTATCCGACGGAGCTCAACCTTGAGACGCTGAGCGCCTATGACGACGCGAACGAGATCGTGGGTCTTGTCGTGGACGAGTCGGTCGGTCAGTACGAGAAGAAGTCGGAGAACTACCCGGGCGGACTCGACACCGCAAAGGACATCGAGCGCGACGTCATGCTCCAGATCCTCGACCAGCGTTGGCGCGAGCATCTGTCAGACATGGACTACCTGCGCGACGGCATCCACTTGCGCCAGGTGGCCCAGCAAGATCCTCTGACCGCGTGGCAAAAAGAGGGTTACCTGATGTTCGAGCACCTGCTCGAGGCGGTCGACATCGACTACGTGCGCTACATCACGCACGTCGAAGCGTCGGCGCTTGAAGAGGCCGAAGCCGAAGCGGACGCGGCCGACCAAGGGCTCGAGGGTGCGCTCACCAACGCGAATCAGCTGGCACCTGGCGCCACGGAGCTGCCGACGCACACCGCGTCCTCGGCGTCAACGACGACTGCGCCAAAGCAGCACGAAAAGCTCGGACGTAACGACCCCTGCTGGTGCGGCTCAAAGCGCAAGTTCAAGCAGTGCCATGGCCGATCCTAAGGCGGAGAACGCCTTACGCACGGCCCTCGTCTCGCTGGAAGAGCTCGAGACGAGGTGGGATGCGGCACGCGATTACCTGAAGATCGACGCGAGCAGAGCTCGTCACGCACTCTTGACCGAGCTGGCGGCGGATCCAAATCTCTGGGACGATCAGGACAATGCACGGGAAGTCACGACCGAGCTCGGACGCTTGACTAACGACCTCGAGGTCTTTGACGCGCTTCGCCGAGAGCTCGATGACGCGATGGTGCTGGTCGAGTTCTCACGTGACTCCCTCGACGCAGGGGATCCCGATTGGCCGATCTTCCAAGAGCTCGCGAACGCCGTCGACGCGCTCGAACGCGACGTCGCGTCACTGGAGACCCAGAGTCTCTTCAGTGGACCCTATGACGAAAACGACGCGATCGTCGAGCTCCACGCGGGCGCGGGCGGCACGGACGCGCAGGACTGGACCGAGATGTTGCTGCGGATGTATTCGCGCTGGGCCGAACGACGCGGCTTTGGCGTCGAGATCGACGAAGCGACCGAAGGGCAAGAGGCGGGTCTGCTCTCTTCGACCTTTATCGTGAAGGGCCGTTTCGCGTACGGATGGCTCTCGACCGAGCGTGGCGTGCATCGACTCGTGCGCATTAGCCCGTTCGACTCACAGGCCCGACGACAGACGAGCTTCGCGAGTCTTGACGTGACGCCGCTGCTCAGTGACAATTCCGCAGAGGTTGAAATTGACGAAAAAGATCTGCGCGTTGACACCTATCGCTCGTCGGGCGCCGGCGGTCAGCACGTTAACAAGACCGACTCGGCGATTCGCATCACGCACTTGCCCACGGGCATCGTGGTGAGCTGTCAGAACGAACGATCTCAGCACCAGAACCGTGCACGCGCCATGCAGATTCTCGAGGCGAAGCTGGCCGAACGCGCTCGTGAAGAGCGCCAGGCCGAAATGGATGCACTGAGTGGCAAGCGCGCCGACAATGCGTGGGGCTCCCAGATTCGTTCGTACGTGCAGGCACCGTATCAATTGGTCAAGGATCATCGTAGCGACCATGAAACGGGAAATGTAGAAGCGGTCCTCGATGGCGACCTCGATGGTTTCATGGAAGCCGAGCTACGTCGTCAGCGTTCTGCTTCATAAATCTTTCCAGATGCAACAAATGCCTGATCGTTTTGTCCTAGGTGCTCATGGGGACCAAAGTAGAATGGCTTTGCCGCTGCGCCCGAACGTCGCACCACTATCTAAGAAACCCGAGGCGGTGAAGCCGTGATCCGATTCGAAAACGTGTCCAAGACTTACAAGAACGGCACGCCCGCGTTGAAGGACATCACCCTTGACATAGAAAAGGGCGAGTTCGTGTTCCTCGTGGGAGCTTCGGGTTCGGGCAAGACCACTTTCCTACGGCTCCTCCTTCGAGAAGAGCACCCCGACTCAGGCCGCATTCTGGAGGCGGGGCGCGACATCGGCGAGCTGCCCAAGTGGCGCGTGCCGTATTTGCGGCGCAACATCGGCTGTGTCTTTCAGGACTTTCGCCTTCTGCCGAACAAGAGCGTCTTTGAGAACGTCGCCTTCGCTCTCGAAGTGATCGGTCGTCCGCGCTCGACGGTTGAGTCCCAGGTGCCCCAGATCCTGGAGCTGGTCGGTCTCAGCGACAAGTCGAAGAATCGTCCCCACGAGCTCTCCGGTGGTGAGCAGCAGCGTGTCGCCGTGGCGCGCGCGTTCGTCAACCGTCCACTGATCCTGCTCGCTGACGAGCCGACGGGCAACCTCGACCCGTCGAACTCAGAATCGATCATGGCGCTCCTGGAGCGCATCAATCGCACCGGCACCACCGTCGTCATGGCGACGCACGACAAGGCGCTGGTTGACCGTATGCGTCGACGCGTCATCGAGCTCGACCGAGGCGAGATGATTCGTGACCAAGTGCGCGGTGTCTACGGCATCGACGAGGGAGTGGCCATCTGATGCGCGTCTATTTCCGTTACGCCTTCAAAGAGACCTTCAGCAACCTGTGGCGAAATCGGATGATGACTATCGCGGCCGTTCTCACCGTTGCCGTCTCGTTGTCGCTGGTGGGCTCCGCGCTGCTCTTGAAGCAGAGTGCCGCCCAGGCGTCGGTTGAGTGGCAGCAGGGGACCAGAGTGACCGTCTGGATGCAGCCCACGGCCTCTTCCAGCGAGATATCGAGCGTGGGGAGTCAACTCCACTCGATGCCCATCGTGAAGAACTGCGTCTATTTCACCCAAGCGCAGGATTTCCAGCAGGCGAAGAGGCTCCTGCCCCAAGACGAATGGTCGGTGCTCACCGTCAGCTCGGTGCCTTCCTCGTACCAGTGCGTCCCGGTGGTGCCCTCGGACGCCTTTGCCGTGGAATCGACCTTCAATCATGCGCCGGGCGTTTATTCGGTGACGGGGCCGAACCAGCAGATCCGTTCGATGAACAAGGTCATTCGAGTTTTGCAAATCGTCTTCCTCGCACTCGCGGCCGTCCTTTTGCTGTCTGCGCTCGTCCTTATCCTCAACACCATCCGCATGGCCATCTTCTCCAGGCGCCGCGAAGTCTCGGTGATGAAGCTCGTTGGGGCGACGAACTGGTTTATCCGTATTCCCTACATAACCGAAGGCTTCATCCAGGGCCTGCTGGGTTCCGTCGTGGCGATCCTCGCCGTCACGGCGCTGCACACGTGGTATCCGCTGCACAACGAGTTCGCACTCAACACGTCGGCCCTGCTCGGCACCAACGCGGTGGTGCTCATTGTCGGCGTGGTGATCGGATCGGTTGGCTCGGCGATCGCCATCCGCCGCTTCCTCGACGTCTAGCGCTTCTCGTCGAAGTCGATCGCTAGAGAGTTCACGCAGTAGCGAAGCCCGGTGGGCGTGGGCCCGTCGTCAAAGACGTGGCCCAGGTGACCCCCGCACCGGGCACAGAGAATCTCGGTCCGTTTTCGAAAGAGTGACTTGTCGACGCGCTCGATAATGGTGTCCGGCTCACATGCGTCAAAGCTCGGCCACCCGCACCCGGAGTCGAACTTCTGCGCGCTGGTAAAGAGAACCTGGCCGCATCCGGCGCAGCTAAAGACTCCGTTGGCGTCGACGTGCAGCAGCGATCCGGTGAAGGGGGCCTCCGTCGCGGCCTTGCGCAACACGGCGTAGCGGTCGGGGGAGAGCAGCTCGCGCCACTCTTCGTCACTTTTGTCGATCTCAAACGTCATCGCGCCAAGTTACCGGGCGACGGTGCGCGACCGCGCAGCTATGAGAAGTTGGGTCGCGGCGCTTCGGGAACGACCCGAGGGTACTCGGGCTTGCCTTCGAGCAGACGCTCGAAGGCGCCGGCGAGGCCTTCGGGGTCGAGTCCGATCTCTGCCAAGAGCTCGTCGGGCTTGTGATGCTCGAGATAGGCCCGCGGCACGCCAAGGATACGGGTCATGGGGAAGGGGCGGTTGAGTTCTTGGGCACGGGAGCGAATGGCTGAAACCATCAAGGTACCTGCACCACCGTGGCGGGTGGCGTCTTCCACGGTGATGATGCGTTCGTGGTTCAGCGCCTCATCGATCATGTTGGGGTCGGGCGGCAGGACGCGCACGTCGAAGAGCGTGATGTGCTTGGCCTCCGCACCGAGGCGCTCGAGGGCCGCGTAGGAGCTGGGCGCCATTTTGCCGACGGCCAGCACGCAGAGCGAGCCGTCGCCGCGAACGACCTCGCGAGCTGACAGTCCTTGACCGACCTTGCCGTCGTAGGGCTGGGGATCGGTCTTGGGGTAGCGGATCGCGGTGGGGCCGGGCATGGAGAGCGCGGTCTTCAGCATGATCGGGAGCTCTTCTGCACTTGAGGGTGCGAAGACGGTCATATTCGGTATAGCGAGACAGAGCGCAATGTCGAGCAGCCCGTGGTGACTCGGTCCATCGTCGCCGGTGATGCCAGCGCTCTTGAAGACGAAGACAACGGGCAGGTTGAGCAGCCCGACATCGAGGTTGGCTTGATCGAAGGCGCGAGAGAAGAACGTGGAGTACACCGCGACGATCGGCTTGAGTCCCCCCATCGCCATGCCCGCAGCTGCCGTGACGGCGTGCTGCTCGGCGATGCCAACGTCAAAGAAGCGATCGGGGAAGCGACTTTGGAAATCAAGCAGACCGGTCGGTCCGGCCATCGCCGCGGTGATCGCGACGATGCGCTCGTCCTGGCTCGCGACATCAACCAGCGCGTTCGAGAAGACCTCGGTGTAGGAGAGCGCGCTGGCGTTCTTCGCGTGCGCCGCGGGCAGCTTGTAGTCGTGCATCTTGAGGTCGTCGGTCATGGCTGGTTCGTACCCGCGGCCCTTGGTGGTGAGCGTGTGGACGACGATCGGCCCGTCCCACTCCGCGGCCGCCTTGAAGGCCTTCTCGAGCGCTTTGATGTCGTGCCCGTCGATAGGGCCGACGTACCGTACGCCCAAGTTCTCAAAGAAGGTGTGCGGCGTCACCATCTCGCGCACGACGGCCGAGAGACCGTCTAAACCCGAATAGGCGGCCTTGCCGAGGGGGAGCCGAGGCACGAGGCGACGGATGCGCTCGCGCGCCGTCAGGTACGTGCGGTTGAGGCGCAACGAGGTGAGCGATTCGGAGAGCTTGGAGATGGTGGGCGCGTAGCTTCGTCCGTTGTCGTTGAGGACAATGACCACGCGCGTGTTGGAGTGTCCGAGGTTGTTGAGAGCCTCGTAGGCCATGCCGCCGGTCAGTGACCCGTCGCCGACGACCGCCACCACGTGACGCTTGCCGCCGTGTCCGATGAGCTCCTTCTTCTGGTCGAGTGCGATCGCAAGACCGTGCGCGTACGAGAGTGCGGTCGAGGCGTGACTTGACTCGATCCAGTCGTGCTGGCTCTCGGAGCGGTTGGGGTAGCCGGAGAGACCGCCGCGCTGGCGCAGGTTCTTGAAGCCGTAGCGTCGACCGGTGAGCAGTTTGTGCACGTAGGCCTGATGGCCGGTGTCCCAGAGCAGGATGTCCCTGGGCGATTCGAACACGCGGTGCAAGGCGATCGTCAGCTCGACGACGCCGAGGTTGCTGCCGAGGTGACCGCCTGTCTTGGTCACCGTCGAGATGATGAACTCGCGGATCTCTTCGCTCAACTTGTCGAGCTGTCGATACGAGAGCGGTTGAAGATCGGCGGGTGTTTCTATCGACGGCAGAATCATTGAGACCAGCCTACCGGGGTCGCTGTGGGGGCATCAGGCCGAAATGGCGACCGGTAGCCTAAGGAATAATGAGCACCCCCTTGGTCGATCGAGACATCTTGCAACGCACCCTTGACGAGGCGTTGAGCCGAGGAGGAGCCTTCGCAGAGGTCTTTGTGGAGGATCGAACGACGTCGTCGGCCCTGCTTGACCAGCGTCGGGTTGAGCAGCTGAGCTCCGGGCGTGATCGAGGCGCTGGAATCCGCGTGGTAGTTGGGGAGACCACCGGCTTTGCACACACGGCCGATCTCAGCGAATCCGGGCTGCGCGCCGCCGCTCGGGCGGCGGCGTCGATAGCCCGCGACGGTGGTACGAAGCGCGAAGTCGCCCTCGGCGAGCTTCAGCGCCATGAATCGCGCGCCGACCTCGAGCCGAGCGAGGTGGAAAAGGCGAGAAAGATCGAGCTCTTGCGTCAGGCCGACGACGTCGCACGCTCGGAGGGATCCTCGATCACCCAAGTGCAGGTCGGTCTCGGCGACTCCACGAGACGATTCGTGGTGGCGAACTCTGACGGCGTGTTCGCCTCAGACCATCAAGTGCGCACGCGATTCAACGTGTCGTGTATCGCAACCGGCGACACCGGAATGCAGACCGGATACCGCCCCATCGCGGCGACCCGGGGATTCGAGCTCTTGAGTCCGGACGCCATCGATGAGGCGGCGCGCGGCGCTGCTCGTCAGGCGATCACCAAGCTTGCGGCGCGCCCCGCGCCCTCGGGCGATCTGCCCGTGGTGCTCGCGAGTGGTTCGGGTGGGATCTTGTTTCACGAGGCGTGTGGTCACGGCCTGGAGGCCGACGCCATCATGAAGCAGGCGTCGGTCTACGCGGGCAAAGTGGGTCAACAGGTGGCGAGCCCTCTCGTCACGCTGGTTGATGACGGCACGGTCACGGGCGAGTGGGGATATCTTGCCATCGACGATGAGGGGCATCAGAGTTCGCGCAACGTGCTCATAGAGAACGGCATCCTCACCGACTACATGTGGGACTACCTGCGCGCCCGCAAAGAGGGCGGTCGGGCGTCGGCGAACGGTCGTCGTCAGAGCTACCAGTACCTGCCGATGGTGCGAATGACCAACACCTATCTCCTCGAGGGCGAGAGCGACGCCGACGAGATCGTCGCCCAAACTCCCTACGGGGTCTACGTGGCCCAGCTGGGCGGCGGACAGGTGAACACGGCAACCGGAGACTTTGTCTTTGGCATGACGTCCGCCTTTTTGATCGAGAACGGCAAGATCACGACGCCGCTGCGCGATTGCAATCTGATCGGCAACGGACCAGAGATCTTGCGTCGCGTCGACGCCGTCGCGTCGGATTTCTCCATGACGCCCGGAACCTGCGGCAAGGATGGCCAGCAGGTGCCCGTGGGCTGCGGGCAGGCAACCATGCGACTGAGCTCCATCACGGTGGGCGGAGCCGCCGGATGACACTCCTTGATCGGGCGGAGGAGTTCCTCAATGAGGGGCGAGGCGACGAGCAGATCGAGATCTATCTTTCGAGCGGTACGGAGACCGACGTGCGGGCCTACCAGGGTGAAGTCGAAGATCTCACGAGCGCGAGTTCTGCGGGCATCGGGGTGCGCGTGCTGCTCGATGGACCCAGTGGCGCGCGAGTGGGCTCCGCGTGGGCTGGTTCACTCGACGACGAAGCGGTCCGCGGGGCGCTGCGCGACGCGCGCGACAACGTGCAGTTCGCCACCGAAGACGAGTTTGTCGCCTTCGCGCGGCCCGACGGAGTGGCCGCCGCTGCCCTGACCCTCACCGATGACACGGTCGCTTCCACCGCCGTCGAGGTGAAGATCGCCCTCGCCATTGAGCTGGAGCGTCGGGTGCGCGCGGCGGACCCGCGAATCCGCCAAGTGGACTCGGCGAGCTATTCGGATTACGTCGCGGAGTCAGCCATCGTCTCTACTACCGGAGTGCGCGCCAGCTACGCGAGAACCGGTGCGTACCTGTCCGTGGAAGCGATCGCGAGTGACGGCACCGACGATCAGACCGGTTGGGGACTCAGCGCCGGGCGAGCACCGCGCGAACTGAGCATTGAGGCGGCGGCGCACGACGCCATCGACCGCGCGACGCGAATGCTCGGTGCCGTGAAGCCATCGTCCATGAGGTGCACCGCGGTCTTTGATTCGCGTACCGCCGCCACGCTGCTCTCCATCATCGGAGGGGCCCTGAGCGGGGACGCGGTCGTGCGAGGCCGCTCGTTCTTCGCCAATCGCCTGGGTGAAGTTGTGGCGTCGCAGCTATTCACATTGATCGATGATCCAACTGACCCGCGGCACTTCTCGGCGAGCGCCTACGACGGCGAGGGCCTGGCGTGTCGACGGAACGCGCTCATCGAAGACGGAACCCTGAGGGGCTTCGTCTACGACACCACGTCCGCGCGTCGCGCCGGCACCACCTCCACGGGGAGCGCAATACGCGGTGGCATCGCTGGCTCACCGTCTGCCGGTTGTCGAGCCTTGCAGCTGGCGCCGGGGTTCGGGGACCAGGCGGCGTTGCTCAAGAACGTGGGGTTTGGGGTATTCGTGCAGTCGATCATGGGTGTGCATTCTGGCGTGAATCCCATCTCGGGCGATTTTTCCGTCGGCGTCACCGGACTGATGATTCGAGACGGAGCGCTGGCAGAGCCAATACGAGAGCTGACGGTGGCCTCCACGCTGCAGCGAATGCTGCTCGACCTCGCCTACGTGGGCGACGATGTCGAGTGGCTGCCCGGAGGGGCGGTGTCGCCGACGCTCGCGATCGACGGCATCGCGGTCTCGGGCAACTAGTCCGAGCTTGAGGCGGGCGCCGTGGGCGTCGCCGCGGGAGCGGGCGCCGGCGTCGTCGACGACGAGGAGGATTCTGACGTCGTCGAGCTCGAACTGGAGCTCGCGGCGGCGCTCGAATCGCTCTTCGACCCCGTCGAGCGGCTGTCGTTCTTGTAGAACCCGCTGCCCTTGAAAACGATGCCGACGGCGGAAAAGACCTTGCGCAACTCGCCTCCACAGAGGGGGCAGACGGTGAGCGCGGCGTCAGAGAACTTCTGGACGGCCTCGATACGCTCGTGACAGTGTTGACACTCGTATTCGTAGGTGGGCATGACTTACTCCGGCGACAATCTAACCAATTGAGTCTACCGGTCAGGGCGTTTCCCCCTGCGCGGTGACGTAGCATTGCGCGGTGGACGACTTCCACCAACTTCGACGTGGCGGGCCCGCGGGCGCAGCGTTCCCCCGAGACGTGGGTCCGAGCGAGATCAGTGCTCGACGTGCCCTCGCGCGGTGCCGCGTGACCATGCTCGCGTCAACGACCGCGGCGGTGGCTGCAAATACCCTGAACAAGGGGGACGTCTTGGCGACGGCTCGCGTGGCGGGCATTCAGGCAGCCAAGCGCGCTTCGTCGCTGCTGCCGATGGCTCACCCCGTGCTCGTGGGCAACGTGTACGTGAACTTCACCATTGGCGACACCTACATTGACCTCGAAGCGGGCGTCGACACCATCGACCGCACGGGTGTCGAGATGGAGGCACTCACCGCCGTGACCGTGGCGGCGTTGACCGTCTATGACATGTGCAAGTCCAGTGACCGCACGATGACTATCGAGCAGATTGCCCTGTGGGAGAAGTCGGGCGGCCGTTCTGGCACCTGGCGACGCGAAGAACCTTCGACCAACGGCGCCTGACGTTGCCGGTGTGGTCCCCGCGGCCGCTACCCTCGTGGCAGATGAAAACGAGAACCAGATGAGTACGATCCGCGGAGGCGTAGAACAGAGTCGTGAGCGATTGGTGGCCCTCGTGCTGCTGCTCCAGCGCGCGTGGGAGTACGGCGCGATCACCCAGGAAGAGATCCTGCGCGAGCTCATGATTGACGAGTATCCGGTCGCGGCGAAGGGTCCCCGCAAGATTCCCGCCTACGAAGGTACCGAGAGCACCGTGCGCCAGAAGTTCGAGCGCGACAAAGCGCGGATTCGCGAATTGGGCTTTGAGATCGAAACGACCCACAATGACGATGGTTCCGTCGGCTACAAGATCGACCCCTCGAGCGGCTACGCGCCGCCCATCTACTTCACCCCGGACGAAGAGCGCGTCGTCAAGCTCGCGTTGCGTTTCTGTGGCTTCGGCAAGTCTGGGGCGTTCAGCGTCTTTAACGACGTGCCGGCGAGCGACGGGGGATTGGCCGCGTCGAACTACTACACACCGGTCCTGCGGGCGCTCAATCTTCGTCGGCCGCTCGCGTTCGACTATCTGTCGGGGGCTAACAAGCCGCGCGTCGTCGAGCCGCTGGTGATCGACGTCTTCAACGGCATCAGCTACCTCGTCGCCAGGGTGAAGGATACGCGAGAGATCAAGGGCTATCGCTTCTCGCGCATGACGACGATGCCCGTCGTCTTGCCCGACGCGTTCGAGATCGAAGGCAGAGACCTCGCGATCGCGCGCTCCTGGCGGCCCGAGTTCGCGAAGTCACCCCGTCCCTTCGACGTGGTGGTATCGACGAACGAGGACTACGCGGACCTGCTTTTGCGTCAGTACCCGGGATCACTGGCGGCGAAGAAGGCGAACGGCAAGGTGGAGGTGGGCCTCCAGTTCGAGAGCCCCAGGGCGGCGATGCGCTTTGTTCTCGACAGCGCTGACCGCGTTCGCCTCCAGTCGCCCAAGTCGCTGAAAAATGAGCTCGCGGCGTGGCTGCGCGAGGTCAATCGAGGGTCCGTGCCTGATGTCACCAAGCTGGCCTTTGACACGGCGCCCTCGAACGACGTGCTGGGCCAGACCTTGCAGCTCCTTCACGCCGTCTACGCGAGCGAAGAGGGCCTGCGCATCAGCGAGCTCGCGCGTCGCTTCTCTCTCAGCCAGGAGCACGTGCGTCTCATTATGGACCGCCTGGTGTCGCTCGAGCCCATGGCCGAGTCCTCTGACGGCACCAGCCGCTTCCCGGCGCACGTCTTGAAAGAGTGCGACGATTGGGATCACGAGGCCACCGACGATTCGCTCTACCGCGCTGACTTCTCAGATCTCCCCGAGGGGGCGGACGACCCGTCCGCGTTCATGTGGCGTGATCTCTTTGAGCTCAACATCGCGCTCCGCGAAGCCTCGCGGGTGTACACCGATCCGGCGATCTTCTCGGCCATTGAGAAGATCGAGCGCGCCACGAGCGCGCCCGTCCAGATCGAGATGTCCAATGAGGCGCTCATCGCTCAGGTCGAACGGGCCATCGAATCTCACTCGCAGATAAAGATCGACTACACCTCAGCGACCAGCGACGAAACCCACGCGCGGGCCATCGAGCCGCGTGAGATGAAGGTGTTGAACGGGCACACCTACGTACGCGCCTACTGCACCACCCGCGACGCGTGGCGGACCTTTCGTCTCGACCGGATGAGCGCGGTGCTCGCGACCTCACCGGCCAGCGAGAGCCGGCCCGAAGACACGGTCGCAAACTGGCTGACCCAGGTCGGCGAAGAGGGTGACGAAGTGGTCGTCGTGCTCGAATCCGATCGGCGTTGGCTCTTTGAGCCGTTGCCCGGTGCGCAGTGGCGCACGCTCGAGGATGGGCGACACGCCGTCAAGTTTCGCGTGGCCGAGGAGCGCTTCCTCGACTCGCTGATGCTTCAGGCGGGTCCCGGTGCCGTGGTCGTCACCGAGAAGTACGCGCTCGCCGGACACGAGCTCGCGCAAAAGATCGCCGCACAGCTGTAAGCGACCGTTGGGCCCGGAAAAGGGGTGCCCGTGCTTCGTCTATTTCCTCGTCGTTCGAACGACGTGACCTACTTCACGAACGACGCTGCCCACGAGCTCGACGGGCTGCGCGACGAAGGACCAGGCTGGTGGCTGCGGGGGAGCGGTGATACTCGTGACCCCTCAGACGTCGCCCGGGTCCTGGTGTCGAGTGAGCGCGCCAGCGTGGTTGGCTATGACCTGGTGATCGCGGCGCCGAGACCGATGTCGGTGCTCCTTGCGATCGACCCCGAGCATGCGCCCGGCGTGGTGGACGCACATCGGGCGTCGGTGCGCTCGACCATGGAGTATCTCGAAGAGCGGGCCCTCGTCGTTCGAGACCGACGCGGCGGCGTGGAACGCGACCGATCGGCGAGGTGGGAGAGCGTCGTGAGCTTCACGCATGGGCTCAATCGTCACGGTGAGCCGCACTTGCACGACCACGTCCTCGTGGGTGCTCGCCCCGAGGGTCATCACCACGTCCTCGACGCGCGTGCTCTCTACGCACACGCCCGCGCCGCCGATGCGCTGTATCGGGCGTCTCTTCGCCACGAGCTCACCCAACGCACGCCGTGGTCGGCGTGGCGTTCGTTTGAAGGAGTCGAGCGCGTGGTTGGACTTGACGAGGGATACCGCGCCTTGTGGGCCGGCCACCATCGAGATCGGGGAGAAAAGCTGGCGTGGAGCCGAGAGGAGACGCTCCGCGCGTGGGCGAATGACCGTTCACGATTCGAGCCGTTAGGCGCGGTTCCCGCACCAGAGCGAAGCAACGTTCTCGACGAACATCGGTTCGCGGGGGCCTTCGAGGGACGCCTGGACGTGTCGCGACGACACGTCGTCGAAGCTTGGGCGAACGCGGCCAGCTTTGGTCAGGATCCCAAGTCGCTCACCCGATCCGTCGACGACCTCTATCCCGCGCTGCGCGGGCGCGGTGGCGTGCATGAGGCGACGATTCCCCTTCGTGACGCGCGCATGATGCCGAGCGTGAGAACCCTGGGGCCTCGCCCCCTCGACCACGCTCAGATTGAGCGCTGGCGCGAGCGCTCACTGGTCAGTGATCGCTCCCGGGAAGGCCGCTCGAGATAGGGGAGGAACCTCGGGTCCTTGTACGCGGGGGTGAGCTCGACCCACTTCAAGTGATTGTGTGCGTCGAGACCGAGCGCGTAGCCGTCTCGTCCCTGTGCGAGCTCGCTGACGGTCATTCGGTCGCGCTCGATCCACGAGGTGCTGTGGCCGACGGCGCGCCCTCGTTTGTCACGCTGAATGCTTGGCGACATGACGAGCTCTCGTCCGGCGAGGGATCGTAGCGTCTCGAGGGTCGAGCGATCAGCGATACCGGGCAGTACGAGGGTGGTGGGAAAGAGCGAGAGAAAGCCTTCTGCGGTAGTGCCCCAGCGAGCGCGAGCTTGGCTGAGGTCCTGAAGACAGGCGAGGGTCAAGACGCCCTGACCTCCACCTTCTGACACGATGCCCGCGAGGCGAGGGAGGGGCGCGACGTTGGCGAGCTCGTCGAGGGCGAGAAGTAGGCGGGCGCCATCGTCGTGACGGTCGTAGGTGGCGTGCACCAGCTCCTCAATGAGCCCGACAACGAGTGGGATGCAAACCGCCTGGTGGCGGCTCGGGGCGACCACGTGGAGCTGATGGGGGCCGGCGAGGAACTCTGCGACGTCGAGTGGAGACTCGCGAGCGGACGCCCGGGCAGCCTCGGTCCGGACCCCGGCAAAGAGCCCCGCAGTCGTCGACCAGATACTCGAGCGTTCGCGTTCTTCGGTCGCAAGGACACCGTGGAGCAGCGACACCGAAGGATGGTGTTCGCCGTGTCGCTCGGAAAGCTCGTGAAGAAGATCATCACCACGTCGCTCGTCGATACGCGACGCGAGTTGCCCGATTGATTCACCGCGAAGTGCGCACGCGTGCATCAGTGGAGCGACGAGCGCACCCGCGCGCTCGGTCCAATGATCATCACTTCGATCACCTCGACCTCGTCGAGCGACGTCAAGAAGGCTTCGAGAGGCAAGAACAGCGCCATCCCAAGCTAAAGATTGTCTTAGAGGTGAATAGCCAACGCGATGCACTCCGCGCGGTGTCTGCACCGTTCCAGAGGGATCGAAGAGCAACGTTGCACCGTCATGACGTGCGTTCGACATCAATGACACGACATCATTCTTCGTTGACGTAATGACGCTTGCGTGCTGTGTCATCAGGAGATTCGGCACGATGATTGATGACGTCTTTCCACTGCGTGTTGGACCTAACACAAGAGTTGAACGTTCGTGTCCACTCATCGCATCACCGTGTGCACCACGTCCTAAGTAGATGCCGAACTCGAAATGCATGTCAGACCATCGGTCGTAAATATTCTCGAAATGCTTGACATTGGTGTGAATAACGACTGAACTTTTAGTTGTCCTTCTGCGGAGGAGGTACGTGTTGTTCATCGCGTTGTGATTAACGCTGTGAAGAACGCTCTTTCGCGAGAGGACCGTGCACTGCGATCAGTCGCCGCACAACCGTGAGGTTGGGTGGTACATGGCCGAGTGCATGAGACATCAATGCGGTACCTACAGTCCACGCACGTGGCGCCTCGGGTCCCAAGTTGATTCAACGTTGAGTCCCAAGGAGGGAAAGTGGCACCAGCCGCGAAGAAGAAGGCTGTAGCCAAGAAGGCTCCAGCAAAGAAGGCCCCTGCAAAGAAGGCCGCGAAGAAGCGCGCCCCTGCAAAGAAGGCCGCTGTTAAGAAGGTAGCGAAGAAGCGCGCCCCTGCAAAGAAGGCCGCGAAGAAGCGCGCTCCGGCGAAGAAGGCCGCGAAGAAGCGCGCCCCTGCAAAGAAGGCCGCGAAGAAGGCGCCGGCTCGCAAGGCCGCCAAGCGACCTGCGAAGCGCGCAGCCAAGAAGGCGTAGGGATAGCAAGCATCTCTCGCTACTGAGAGTTTGTACCTCGAGGGGGCCGCAAGGCCCCCTCGAGTGCTGTTTGGGAGCTTTTGCGCTCATAAGGAGAGCAGCGGCGAGGGATCCTGGGCATGAACCGAGTAGTTAGATTGGACTCGACAAACTCCTAGTCGATTGGTCACGCACTTCATGTTGTTGCTCACGACCCACTCCACGGCGTCGCCCTATGCGCTCGTACCCATCGTGATCATCATCGGGCTCTTTATCTTCGTGACGCGACGCAAACGACGTTGAGCGGCCTTCGACCGATCACGGCGCTCGTGGCGAAGCGTCCTGCGCTAGACGTTCGTAAGGTCGTCCGGTTCGTCGACGTCAAAGCGCCAGGGGCTCGCGAGATCGATCCTGTGCTCAACGCCGAGCCGACGGGCTTCGTGCGCGTGGTGCTGGAGAGAACCAGGTCCGTAGGCGAAGCAAAATTCGAGACCCACGGGGAGGACCATGACGTTGGTTCCCTCACCGTGGTGGTCCGCGAAAAGGGTGATGCCGGGCTCGGGCTTAAAGCTGCCGAGACCTTCGGGGAAGCGAAGATCGCCGTGAGCGATGATCAAGATATCGAACCGTTCGCGCAACGTCACGTACGCCGATTGAAGAGCCTGATTGAGGCCGGTTGAGTTTGAGCGAAGCAGCTCGACGCCGAACGTGGTGGCAAATGGGGCCAGGTCTTCGTCTTCACTCACGATGACGACCGGCCGGGGTCGAGCGCTGAGGATCACCCCGCGGGCCAGCTCTTCGACGATGGCGGTCACGTCGAGATCGCGATTTTGACGGAGTCGGGACTTCGCCCGGTCGAATCGTTTTAAGGGGACAACGACGGCCGAGTTCATCGTGGCGAATGTTAGGCGATGGTGCGGAAAGTAATCTTGGCCTGATGACGAGTGACGAACGGGATCTGCTCGAATTTGAGCGGAATCTCATCAGTCAAGGCGAGTTGGTCGTGGGCATCGATGAAGTGGGCCGCGGGGCCCTCGCCGGTCCACTGTTCGTTGGGGCGGTCACGGTGGGCGAATGCGTGGATCCACCCGAAGGGCTCGACGACTCCAAGCGCCTCAGTTCTTCTCAGCGTGCCTCCTTGGTTGGCCCACTTCGTAGCTGGGCCACCGAGTGGTCGTTCGGGGTCGTGAGCGTCGCGGAGATCGATGAGTGGGGCATGCGCCTCGCCTTAGCGGTCGGCGCGACGCGCGCACTCGAGCGTTTGCGCTTCGCGCCGACGCACGCTCTCGTTGACGGTCCACTCAATCTCTTGACCGCGGCACCTGAGTATCGAGGTCGCGTGATCACGACGAGCCCCTCGCTGACCTATGAAACGCTGCCGGTGACGACCATCATCGATGGCGACCAGAAGAGCGCCACGATTGCCGCCGCCGCCGTGCTAGCAAAGGTGGCGCGTGATGCCATGATGATCGAGCTCGACCAGGAATGTTCTGAGTACGGTTGGGATCGCAACAAGGGATATGGCGTGCCCGAGCACCTCGATGCGATACGGCGCTGCGGCGTGAGCATCCATCATCGTGTTTCGTGGAATCTGCCGGAAAGAGCGCTGTTCTGACGATGATTTCGTCGCCCGCTCTCGGGGCTCTGACCCCCGGCTCCACTGGGTCAAAAGACTAGAATTAAAAGGTTATGTCTCCGCTGCTCTCAGTCAACAAGCTAAAGGTTCAGTTCTCGACCCGGGACACAAAAGCCACCGCGGTTGACAATTTTTCATTAGAGGTGAAGTCCGGTGAGTGCGTGGGGCTCGTCGGAGAATCTGGGTGCGGCAAGACGACCACGGGCCTCGCCATCATGCGGCTGCTGCCCAACAACGGGCACATCGTGCAGGGCAACGTGGTGCTTGACGGGGTGGACCTCGCGACCCTGAGCGAGAAGGACATGCAGTCCCAGCGCGGGCGCACGGTGGCACTGATTCCCCAGGACCCGATGAGCTCGCTCAATCCAACCACCAAGATCGGTCGCCAGATTGGCGAAGGATTGGTGATCCACGAGGGGGCGAGCAAGGAAGAGGCCCGCAAGCGAGCGCTCGAAGTGCTCGAGATGGTCGAAATGCCGAATCCGGTCGAGCGCCTGAATCAGTATCCATTTGAGCTCTCCGGTGGGTTACGCCAGCGAGTGATCATCGCCATGGGACTCGTCTGCCGGCCCAAGCTGCTCATCGCCGACGAACCAACGACGGCGCTGGACGTCACGATTCAGGCGCAGATTCTCGACATCATCGACAATCTCCGACGCGAACTGGACATGGCGGTGCTGCTCATCACGCACGACATGGGCGTGATCGCGGGGCGCACGGACCGAGTGGTGGTCATGTACGCCGGAGAGAAGGCGGAAGAGGCGCCCACGTTGGAGCTCTTTCGCACCATGCGCCATCCGTACACCCAAGCCCTGCTCGCGTCGATGCCTAACCTGGAAAACGCAACCAAGCACGAGCTGAAATCCATTGCCGGCATGCCACCGAGTTTGACGCGCGAGATCGTCGGGTGCCGTTTCGCGCCGCGTTGTGCCTACGCGACCGACCGATGCCGCATCGAAGACCCGGAACTGACCGATGAGAACGCTCACTTGTACGCGTGCTTCCATCCGACTACCGGGCCTGCTCCCGTAGTGATCGCCACTCCCGGGCCAGCCGCGGTGATCGCGCACACGGAGCGACGCGAGCTTGCCCGCCTGACCGGTCTCGTAAAGGAGTTCCCGATCAAGGGTGGACTCGTTCGCCACAAGGTTGGCGTTATCCACGCAGTCTCGAATGTCAGCTTCAGCGTCACGGAGGGTGAGACGTTTGGGCTGGTGGGCGAGTCGGGTTGCGGGAAAACCACCATCGGTCGCATGCTGGTCGGCTTGGAGCCGCTCACTTCTGGTGAGATCTATTTCGACGACAAACTGGTCTCCGCGAAGGGTCATCAGCCGTCGCGCGTCGATCGTCGCGACCGCCAGATGATGTTCCAGGACCCGTATTCGTCGCTTGATCCGCGCATGAAGGTGGCCCAGATTCTCGGCGAGCCGCTCATGATTCAGCATCAGGGCTCCCGGGCTGAGCAGCGTGACCGCGTGACGGAGCTATTGCTGTCGGTCGGGCTTGACCGGCTATCGGCCGACCGTTATCCCCACGAGTTCTCCGGCGGTCAGCGCCAGAGAATTGGCTTCGCGCGAGCCCTCGCCCTCAATCCGCGCTTGATCGTGGCCGACGAGCCCGTCTCGGCGCTTGACGTGTCCATTCAGGCCCAGATCTTGAACTTGATGAAGGAACTTCAGCGCGAACACCACCTGTCTTACGTGATGATCAGCCACGATCTCGCGGTCGTGTACTACATGGCCGACACGATCGCCGTGATGTACCTCGGCAAGATCGTCGAGATTGGCGATGCGGAATCGGTCTTCCGCTCCGCCGCCCATCCCTACACCCAGGGCCTGCTCGACGTCGTGCCGGTGCCCGACCCCGAAGAGGCTCGTCGACGTCGCGGGCGCAAGGTCGTGGGGGAACTGCCGTCATCGGTCAACCCGCCCTCAGGCTGTCGTTTCCGGACGCGATGCCCGCGGGCGCAGGCACTGTGTGCGGAGGAAGAGCCGCTGCTGCGTGATTTCAGCGCCACGCAGCAAGCCGCCTGCCACTTTCCTTTGAAGACGCCCGTCGAGCTATTGTCGTCGCGGCCCTAACGGCCGCGCTTGACTAGCGCTCCAGAAGGCGCACTTCGAACGCGTCGCGCAGTGCCTCACCGATGTAGGTAATAGCGACGATCACCAACACGAAGACCAACGCCGTCGGGTAGATCTCCCACCAGTAGCCGTTGGGCTGCTGCACGGAGCCGTTTTGGAGCATGGTGCCCCAGTCCGTTTGCGGCGCGGGAATGCCAAGGCCCAAGAAGCCGAGGGTTGACAGGAACAAGATGGCGTCCGCGACGGAGAACGTCGCGACCGTCACGATGTTGCTCATTGAGTTCGGGAACACGTGGCGCCTAATGATGTGCCATTTGCTCGCGCCCATGGCTGTCGCAGCCTGGGAGTATTCAAGTTTCTTGATGAGGAGTGCATCTCCTCTGATTATTCGAGCGTTGCCGAACCAACCCGTGACGCCGATGATGACGATCAAGAACACGGTTGAGCGGGAGAACACCGAGATGAGGGTGATGAGCAGGAAGAGGAGCGGGATGGAAAGGAACGCGTCGAGGAGCCGCATCATGAGAGTGTCGACGATTCCGCCGAGGAAACCGGCGATCATTCCGTACAGCGTGCCGACGACGATGGTGATCACCCCCGCCAGCATCCCCAAGCTCAGCGAGTATTCCCCGCCGAACATGATGCGCCCCACTTCGTCAAAACCAGAACTGTCGGTTCCGAGCAAATGCTTGGCCGAAGGTGGTTGGTTGAACGCAACGTTCAGCGCTTCGGCCTGGTTGGTCTGATTGGTGTGATAGATCAGGGGACCGGCGTAGCAGAAGAGCACGATGAGCACGAGGAACGCCACTGATGCAATAGCCAGCCTGTTGTGCAGGAATATTCGCAGGCGCTGCTTCCAGAGGGGGACGATCTCCTGGCTCGCTTCGAGGTCCGCGACGTTGGCTGTCGGGCCCGGCGTAGGAACGACCGCCGATATTGGCGCACCTTCGTGGAGTGTGCTCACTGACTGGTACCTCGGATGCGGACTCGGGGATTCACGACGCCGAGCATGATGTCCGCAAGGAAGTTACCTGCCAGCGTGAGAATCGAGACGAGGAGCGTAATCCCGAGCACCGTGGGAATGTCGAGGTTGGACGCTGCGCTCACGATCTGAATACCGAGACCGCTGTAATTGAAGACGCTCTCAATGACAACAGCGCCGCCCAGCAGGGCGGGGATGTACAACCCGAGGATGATAATGATCGGACCCAGTGCATTGCGAAAGGCGTGGCGAAAGAGCACCCGACGCTTGCTGCAGCCCTTGGCCCTCGCAGTGCGTATGTAGTCCTGTACCAGCACCTCGAGAACGGCACTGCGCATAAAGCGACTGAGGAACGCGATGCTCAACAAGGTCAGCGTCACCACTGGCAGAATGAAGGCGGCGGGGTCGGTAAACATGGCCCATGGCGCAACCCCCGACGGCGGTGATGCAGGAAGGTGCAGCCATCCGAAGCTGAAGAACTGCAGCATCAAGATACCGAGCAGAAATGCGGGGATCCCGTAAAGGATGAAGGCGCTGCCGGTGGCGACGTAGTCAAAGATGCTGTTGCGGCGCGAGGCTTGGTACACACCCAGTGGGATCGCGATGAGAATCGTAAGAACCAAAGACGACAACGCAAGCCAGAGAGTGCGTGGCACGTAGAGCGAAATGATGTTCCACACTGAAAGATTCTGTTTGTAGGAGTGGCCCAAGTTGAAGTGGACAAACACTTGGACGATGTAGTTCCAGAACCGCACCCAATAGGGATGGAACATTCCATTTTGAACTCCCCAGAGATGAATGCTCTGAGGATTGGCGTGCGTGCCGAGAACGATATAGGCGGGAGCGAGAATGCCGTTCGGTTCGAAATACGGAAGCGTGAACGTGATGAGCATCACGATGAGGAGGACGACGAGGGACTGGAGGAGTCTCCTCACCACGTAGGCGAACACAGCGAAAGTTTATCAGTGAGAGCGATCGAGTTCCCAGAGGGACGCAAGCACGACATCGCTGACCAATGACAAACGCCCCCCAAATCGGGGGGCGTTTGTCATTGGGTCGTAACGCGCCCAACGCTGTGGACTACTTCAGTGAGTAGTACTCCGGCATGAAGTTCTCAAGCGGGTTCGGAGTGAATCCGATCTTGCTCTTGAGCGTCTTGATGACCTCGCCGATACCGCCGGCGGCGAAGTTGTCGGTGGTGTTCGGCTGGTACAGGTCAGGAAGATCCTTCGCCGCGTCATTGGCGAAGGTCGCCAGCGTCGCGGTCCCGAAGGTGCTCGCCTTGACTGCGGCGGTGAGCGCAGCGTTGCTGAACGCCCCGATGTTGAAGCTAGCGCCCGGCACGAAGAGCGACTCGCCGGAGGGGTAGTAGTCCGGTGAGTAGATCCATCCCGCACCCCAGAGGCAGATGCTCCAGTTGGCGGAGTTGCCCACGCAGTCGCTGACCACGCTGTTGAACGGCTCGGCCAGGGTCGTCGCGTTGATGCCGATGGTCTTCCACTCAGACACTTCCGTGTTCACCTGGAGCAGCAAGGCGGGAATGCCGCTGCCGTACTCGAGAGTCACGGCCAGCTTCTCGCCCGACGTAATGCCTGCGCCACAGTCCGACGATCCGGTACCCGGCTTCTCGCAGACGTCGACCCCGCCCTTATTGACCCAGCCATGGCTGGTGAGCAGCGCCTTTGCCTTCGTTGGGTTGTACGGGTAGGGGTTCTTGGTCGACGGATTGCCACTGATCGCACTGGGCGTCACGGGCGGCATCGGGTTGATCTGCACGTAGCCGTAGCCCTTGAAGATCTTCTTGATCATCTCGGGCTGGTTCACCGTCATCTGGATGGCCTGTCGGATGTAGAGCTGATCCAAGAACACCGATTGCGGGCTCTTCTTATTGAAGTTGTACGCGGCGTAGTCCACCGACCACGGTGCCCCGACCACCAGGTTGTAGTTGCTCGCGATAGCCGACCAGTTTGGCCCCGGCTTTGTTGGCGTTCCGTCCGCTGTCAGGACTGAGTTGTCCACGTATCCAATGTCGATGGATCCCGCGCGCAGCGCTTCTTGCTCCGCCGTTGCTGTTGTGAACGCGACTTCCTTCACGTACTTCACTTGCGCCTTCTGAGGCCCGCTGTACGCGCTGTTCGCCTGGAACGTTACGTTGCCGAGGTCGTCAATCGAGTCGAGCTTCCAGGGTCCGCTGACGCCCGACTGCCACATGGCGTCGGTGTAGGTCGAGACTTTTGAAGCCTGAGAGTCGAGGTACTTCTCTACTGCCTTGCACGCCGTGTCGGTTGCGGCAGCGCCGTAGGCGCCGGTGGCGCACGTCGAGGTCTTACCCGGGGCCGTAATGTCCCACGTGTTCGGCATCGGTGTGAGCTCGGACAGGTAGTTGTAGAGAATCCAGTTCGGGTTGACCGAGGTCTTGAACTTGATGGTGACGGTGTTGCCCGATCCGCTCGCGCTTACGACCTGGTCAGGAATACCGTAGCCAGCGTTGTAGCCGCAGTATGCCGTGGGGTCAGCCTTGTACATGTTCAGGTAGAACATGACCGACTGCGCGTCGATGGTCTGGCCGTCTGCGAACTTCCAGCCCTTCATGTTGATAGTGACCGTCTTGTTGCCGTTGCTCATCACCGGCATGGCCGCGAGGGAAAGTTTCGGCTGCACGACGGTGGTCGTGCCAAGGCCGAACCAATACACCGGTCGGAACATCTCATACTGGAATGCTTGAGTGTTGTCTACTGAAAAGTAGGTACAGCTCATGTACGGAAAGATATAGTTCGGGAATCCGCCTGGAGATTCGGCGAACGTAATCGTGTTCGACGTGGTACTCGCCGCTCCGGCGCTCCCCGTTGTCGCTGCGACCAGCCCCAACGACAGCGATGCGGCTGCTGTGCCGACCGCCACCAAAAGCCGAAGCTTCGTTTTCAAATTCATATTGATATTGCCTCCCCGTACCATTACTGGTCACGTCCAGTTTGCACATCCTTCAAGGATGACTGGGGGTAACTGTATCGGGGGAGTGCACCGGATACAAGTACGCCCACCGCGTCGTTTCCAGTCATCACACGGTGTTCGAGACGGAAAATGTCTCGTCGCAAAGCTCTTGCAGTGGCTAGTTGTTTGGTAGCAAAGGGTTTTCGCGCTCGCTGCACGTCAACGTGATCCCTACATTCGCAATGAGGCCCACCACCGAAGCAAGATCAGCGCATTTGCAAACGGTAATGCATTACCCGAATCGGAACCGTCAGTAATAGAGATACTCGGGAAGGAGGGCTCCAAGGGCGTTAGACGCCCATCCGATGGTGCTCTTGAGACTTCTGGCGGTCTCGATGATGCTCTCTTGCGTCGGCAAGTAGAGCACGGGCAGTTGATCCGCCGCGTACTGCTCAAAGGCGGTCAGCGTCGACTTGCCCCTCGTGTCGGCGGCGACCAGCGCGTTCATCTGTGGGTCGGCGTACCCGCCAGAGTTGGCGCTGGCTCCCGAGACGAACATCTGCTCGCCGGAGGGGTAGTAGTTCGGTTCGTAGGTCCAGGCGTAGCCGGACCAGCAGATGGACCACGGCGTCGTACTCGTGGACGTGCATTCGGTTGCGAGGTTGTTCAGCGTGTCGGCCGTCGCCGTCACGGCGACGCCGATGGCGTTCCAGTCCGTCGAGATGGTGTTAATCGTCGCGTCGATGGAGGGATCGCCGGTGACATACATCAGCGTGAACTTGAGCGCGGCGCCCGACGCAATGTTGGCGCCGCAGTGCGTGGCCGTCGTTCCCGGACTGGTGCACGTCATCACGCCGGATTCGTCGGTCCAGCCGTGCGCGGTGAGGAGTGACTTCGCCGTCGACAGATTGAACGGATAGGGGTTCGTGGGTTGGTGACCGAAACTCACGGGCGCCGTCACCGGCATCGGGCTGTCTTCGGTGACGCCGTAGTTGTCGTCGACACTGCGCACGATCCCGGTCTGATCGATCGACTCTTGGAGCGCTTGGCGGATGTAGAGCTGTTGGAACTCGGGCTGCAGCGGATTGGAGGCCGTGAAGTTGATCTGCGCGAAATCGAAAGCGTAGGGGATGCCAACGCTGAGACGGTACTTCGAGTTGAGTGATCCGAGATTGGCTCCAGGCAAACCGGGCTTGGGCGCGGGCTGGCTGAGGTCCGTCGAGTCCAGATAGCCCACGTCGATCTTGCCGTTCTGGAGATCGCTCTTTTCCTGGGCTTCTGAGGTATAGGCGACCTCTTTGACGAAGCGCACTTGTGCGCGTTGCGGGCCAGAGTACGAAGGGTTCGCCTCAAAGGTCGCGTCGCCCGCCGCATCAAAGCGGAACAGCTTCCACGGACCGTCGTCACCGCCCTGCCAGAACGCGGAGGTGAAGCTGCCCGTCGTCACGGCCTCCTTGTCCAGGTAGGCCTCGACAGCTTTGCACGACGACTTGGTCGATGCGGCGCCGTACGCCCCCTCGGCGCAGCGGCCCGCGGTGTGAGCAGAGGTCATGTCCCAGCGATCCGGCAACGGAGTGATCTCCGAGAGATAGTTGTAGAGAATCCACTGAGGATTGACCATCGTCTTCATATGGATGACCACAGTGAGCCCGGAGCCGCTTGCACTCGCGACGTCGTCGGGAATGCCCGCGCCTGGTGTGTAGGCGCCGTAGTTTGTCGGGTCGGCGTCGTAGAGATTCAAGAAGAACATCACCGACTGCGCGTTGACCTCCTGGCCGTCGGCAAACGTCCAGCCCTTTAGATGAATGGTCACCGTATGGTCCGAGTCGGACAGGACGGGCGTGGTCGCGAGCGAGAGCGAGGGCACATAGGCAGACGTGTCGCCGAGGCCAAAGAAGTAGAGCGGCCGATACATCAACTGCTGAAAGTCATTGATGTTGGCAGCAGAGAAATCGAGATACCCGGTGTAGGGGAATATCCAGTTCGGCGCTGCTCCTGGCGCTTCGGCGTAGGTGATGGTGGCGCCTGACGCAGCGCCGGTGGTGCCGGTCAGCGAGAACATGGTGGCCCCGGCGGCGACCACGAAGGCGGCAAAAAATCTCAACTTACGATTGAACGTCATACGCCTTGCCTGCCAGTAGCTACCAAAATTGCATCGGGGGGATGTGCGAAATCACATCAGAGTGTCTTTCTTTACTGTACTTGAGCCCTCTATGTCGAAACCGTCACGGAGCGACCACGGGGCAGTACAACTCATCTCAATCACAAGGTCTTGACGAACGGCTCGGCGCAACCACTAACGAGAAAGTGCGGCGCGTATCGTCGACACCGCGTCGCGCTGCGAGAACTCGAATCCTGATTCCAGGAGACGCGTCGGCACGACTCGCTGACTGGTGAGGAGTAACTCATCGGCCATCTCCGCGCCGAAGAGGTTCGACAGTACAGCTCGCGGCACGCGCAACTTCGCCGGCCGATGCAACGCGGCGCCGACCTCTTCGCTGAAACGGCGATTGGTCGTTGGCTCCGGTACGACCAGATTGAACGGTCCCTCGAGCCGATGATCGACAATCCACACGATCGCGCGAACCTCGTCCTCGATCGAGATCGGACTCATCCATTGTCGTCCCGAAGCGAAGTACGCACCGAGTCCGACACGAAAGGCTGGGAGCTGTCTTTTCAGCGCGCCACCGCGCGCACTGATGACGATGCCGCTTCGAAGGTGTGCTACCGGCGTTGAGGACGCACTTGCCGGTGCGGTCGCGTGCTCCCACTCCACGCACACGTCGGACAGGAAGCCCTCTCCCCGGGGGCTCGCTTCGTCGATGACCTCGTCGCCTCGATTGCCGTACCATCCGATGGCCGAGGCACTCGCAAAGAATCCGACACCGTCCGGCAGCTCCGCGAAGGAGCCGGCGAGCAACGACGTTCCCTCAACGCGCGATCGTACGATCTCCGCCTTACGCAAGGAGGTCCATCGCCGGTCACCAATGCCCGCACCTGCGAGATGCACGACGGCGTCAAGACCGCCCACCCGGCGAAGATCGTCGTGGTCGACGAGGTCGCGCGAAGGATCCCATCGCACCGACAGCGAAGGTCGCTCCTTCGCTGTCGGTCGAACGAAGGGTACGACCGTGTCGCCGCGCTCACGAAGCGAGGCGTCGAGCGCTCGGCCGATGAGGCCGGTCGATCCGGTTATTCCGATGCGCATGAGTTCCAGCGCTCTTCGATGAGTGCGGCGAGCAGACGAGGGTGATCCAAGTGCGCAGCGTGAAGGGCGCCGGGAATCTCTGCTGGGATGACGAGCGGATTGAGCGCATTCATCGCCGACGCAAGGGTGCGGTAGTAATTCCCCGCCTCTGCGTTTCCTGTGCCGAACGCATACGTCGCGGGGACGCGCAGATCGACGAGATTGAAGGGGGCTTGTTCGCGACGGACGGTCTTCAGGTCACTGAGCAGCGCCGGTGCGTCGAGGCGGCGGGATTCGCGCTGGGTTTCGCTCAGCCGATCCCATGCGACTTCGGAGACGACCCGGCGAAAGAAGCGCTCCACCTCCGCGGGGCTGTTGTCAGTGAGGGGAGGGTGGACGTTTCTTCTGGGCAGGATCCACGGCGCAGGAGATTCATAGTTGAGGAGGAGACTGACGCGCGAAGGATCCTGAATTGCCGTGGAGAGGGTTACGACGCCACCAAAGCTGTGGCCAAAAAGGATGACCGGGCGCCCAGGTAGCTCGCGACGGATGAGCGCGAGGAGGTCTGCTACGTGATGGTCGAGGTCAACGGGACCGAGGTCGCGTGAGCCCTGATAACCCCTGCGGTCATACGCGACGACGTCAAAGTACTGCAAGCGCCGGG
Organism: uncultured Acidimicrobiaceae bacterium; assembly: GCA_963848345.1. Lineage (GTDB taxonomy): Bacteria > Actinomycetota > Acidimicrobiia > Acidimicrobiales > RAAP-2 > RAAP-2. Next base: position 462,575 of record CAWKDF010000005.1, read on the forward strand.
CGAGTCGTGAGAACGAACCACCCCGGTCGAGCGCACCGTGGACGCAGATGACGGTCGCGAGAGGGCTTTCGACTCTTCGCTGGGCCACGGCAAGACCGGCCACCGGCGAGTCAGCAATGAAGTGCAGCCGCAGAGGCGCCGTCGAGGAGGGCATGACCAAAACTTACTGGCGCGCGCCGCGCCGCCAACCAATCGATATATGGACTTTGCGCCCTAGGCTGGCAGGGTGACTACACCCCCTGACTCACCGATCGATCGGTCGGCACGTGGCTCTTTTGGGCCTAATGCCTGGCTGGTGGACGATATGTATGACCGCTTTCTTGCGGACCCGAGCTCGGTTGCCGAGAGCTGGCGCGAGTTCTTCGCCGACTACCAACGCTCCACCTTGCCAACCGTGGCGACCTCCGCGCCCGTCGCACCCGCGACGTCGACGTCCATCGACTCCGAAGCCTCGCCGCTACGAGGTGCTGCTGCGCGCATCGTGACGAACATGAACGCCAGTCTCGCGGTGCCGACCGCGACGAGCGTTCGGACGGTACCCGCGCGCCTGCTCGAGATCAACCGGACCGCGATCAATGAGTCGCTCTCGCGCTCGAGCGGGGCGAAAGTCTCCTTCACTCATCTCATTGCCTTCGCAATCGTGAAGGGTCTTCAGGAGGTTCGCGCGCTCAACTCCACCTTCGTCGAGGCGGTCGATGACAAGGGGACCCCGGGTGTTCGTCACCACGAGCACGTGGGTCTGGGTCTCGCCGTTGATGTCGAGAAGAAGGATGGATCGCATAACTTGCTCGTGCCCGTCATCAAGAACGCCGACGGGATGGACTTTCGTGCGTTTTTGCTCGCCTACGAAGACCTCGTGCGAAAGGTGCACGGTGGCTCGTTCGGTGCAGACGACCTCGCGGGCGCGACGGTGTCCATCACCAATCCCGGCACTCTCGGGACCGTCCAGTCGGTCCCGCGGCTCATGCCGGGACAAGGTGCGATCTTCGGCGTCGGTGCACTCAACTGGCCAGCCGGCTTCGAAGTGGCCGACCAGCGGGCTCTCGCCGAGTTCGGCGTCGGCAAGGTCCTGACGCTCACGTCCACGTACGACCATCGCATCATTCAGGGCGCTGAATCAGGACTGTTCTTGAAGTACGTCTCGGAGTGCCTCACGGGGTCCCACGACTTCTACGACCAGATCTTTGCGTCGCTCGGGATTCCTTACGAGCCCGCTCGTTGGGCGAAGGACGTCAATCCGGCGAGCGAAGGCGAAGCCGAGCGAATCTTGAAGCAGATTCGGGTGCAGGCCCTTATCAACATGTATCGCGTGCGCGGGCATTTGAACGCCCACCTCGATCCACTGAGCAGCGAGGCTCCCGCAGCACACGTCGAGCTCGAACTCGCGACGTACGGGCTGACCATTTGGGACCTCCAGCGCTCCTTCGTTGTTGACGGCTTGGCGGGTCTGTACGAGGCCACGCTCGAGCGGATCCTTGCGATACTGCGCGACGCCTACTGCCGCACCACGGGGATCGAGTACGGCCACATCATGGACCCCGTGCAGAAACGCTGGATTCAGGAGCGAGTCGAGGGCGTCACCACGAGCACGAGTTCAGACGAGCAGCGTCGGATCCTCGCGGCGTTGAGCGAAGCCGAGGTGTTCGAGAAGTTCCTCCACACGCGGTACGTCGGTCAGAAGCGGTTCGGTCTCGAAGGGGCCGAATCGACGATCGTCGCGCTGCAGACCGTGCTGGATGAAGCGGCCGATCGAGGTCACAAAGAAGCGGTCATCGGTATGGCGCACCGTGGACGACTGAACGTGCTGGCGAACATTGTGGGCAAGTCCTATAGCGACATTTTTTCGGAGTTCGAGGGCAACCTCGATCCCGAAAGCGTGCAAGGCAGTGGCGACGTCAAGTACCACAAGGGTGCGAGCGGCGTGTTCAAGAGTCCAGGCGGCGCCACGATCGACGTGTCAATGGCGTCGAACCCGTCGCATCTCGAAGCGGTCAGTCCCGTCGTCGAGGGCATCGTGCGGGCCAAGCAAGACCTGGTCATCCGGCCGAGCGACGGCACGGATCAGGACACGCCAAGTGTGGAGCATCCCTATCTCGCGGTTTTGATTCACGGGGACGCGGCGTTCGCCGGTCAGGGCGTCGTCGCGGAGACGCTCAACCTTTCGCAGCTGTCGGGCTATCACATCGGCGGCACCATTCACATTGTCATCAACAACCAAGTCGGCTTCACGACGGCGCCCCAATCCGCCCGATCAAGCTTCTACCCGACCGACGTGGCCAAGATGATCCAGGCGCCGATCTTCCACGTGAACGGTGATGACCCTGAGGCCTGCGCGCGCGTCGCGCGCCTGGCCTTCGACTATCGCGAAACCTTCCAGCGCGACGTTGTGATCGACATCGTCTGCTACCGCCGGTACGGTCACAACGAGGGCGACGACCCGAGTTACACCCAGCCCCAGATGTACAAGATCATCGACCAGATGCGCTCGGTGCGGAAGATCTACACCGAGACCCTCGTACGGCGCGGCGACATCTCGATCGACGAGGCGGAAGCAGCGCTGAACGAGTTCAATGCCCGCTTGCAAAGCGTGCTCGACGAGGTCCGAACGGTGCCGGTGCCGCAGCTGCGCGGCGTGCCGGCGACCGACGCCCCAGAGGACCTACCGGCTCCCGAGACGGGCGTCGCGCGCCAGACGCTGCTCGATCTCGCGAAGGCGACCGTGACCGCGCCCGCGGGGTTCACTGTGCACCCCAAGTTGGAGCGCCAGTTCGCCCAACGCTTGGCGTTGCTCGACGCCGGAGAGGTTGACTGGGCTTTTGGAGAGGCGCTCGCTATCGGATCGCTCGTGCTGGAAGGCTCGAACGTTCGACTCACCGGTCAAGACACCCGACGAGGCACCTTCTCTCATCGTCATGCCGCATTGATTGATTACGAGAACGGTCGGCAGTTCGTGCCCCTTGCCAACATCGACGCCCCGGGATTCTTCACCGTGCGTGACTCCTTTCTCTCGGAGTATGCGGCACTCGGCTTTGAATACGGCTATTCGGTCGAGGCACAGAACTCGCTCGTCGCGTGGGAGGCTCAGTTCGGCGACTTCGCCAATGGTGCCGAGATCATCATTGATAATTTCCTGGTCGCCGCGGAAGATAAGTGGGGCCAGCACGCCACCCTCACGATGCTGCTGCCCCACGGGTACGAGGGCCAAGGGCCCGAGCACTCGAGTGGACGCATCGAGCGCTACCTGTCCCTCAGTGCTCGCAACAACATACGTGTGGCGCAGCCGACGACCTCGGCGCAGTACTTCCACTTGCTCCGCAGCCAGGTGCTGCGCGAGCGGCCGACCCCGCTCGTGGTGTTCACCCCGAAATCCATGTTGCGCGCGGTCCAGACCCGCTCGCCCTTGTCGGAGTTCGAGCGCGGCGCCTTCCAGACCGTGCTCGACGATCACGTGGCGAACGCGGCGTTGGTGACGCGTGCGGTGCTGGCCTCCGGCAAGATCGCTCACGAGGCGCTTGCGAAGCGTAACGAGAGCGGAGCTGATCACGTCGCCATCGTGCGGGTCGAGCAGCTCTATCCGTGGCCGACCGCTGAGATCGAGCGGGTGCTCTCGTCGTATCCCAATCTCGCCGAGGTCCTCTGGCTCCAAGAGGAGCCGGAGAACATGGGCTCGTGGCCTTTTGTCCACTTGCGAATGCACCATGAGTTCCGCGGTCTCAGCGTGTCCCACGTCGCGCGCGCCGAGTCGGCGAGTCCGGCAACGGGCAGCAGTCTCGTGCACGCCGCTGAACAGGCGGACCTTCTGGCGCGAGCGCTTCGGTGAGTCCCGCCAAGAGCGCGCGACTGCGCGTCGTGGTCGATGGCTCGAATCTCGCCACGGAAGGCCGCGTCACGCCCAGCTTCACTCAGCTTGATGAGGCGGTCAGTGCGTTTCGCGAGGAGAATCCGAGCGCCGAGATCATCGTGGTGGCGGATGCGACCTTCGAGCACCGGGTCTCTACGAGCGAGCGAAGCCGATTCACGGACGCCTCGCTCGCGGGCGACGTCGTGACACCGCCCGCGGGTGCGGTCGGGCGCGGGGACGCGTTTATCTTGAAGATCGCCGATCGCATTGGTGGGGTGGTCCTCAGCAACGACTCCTTCCAAGAGTTTCAAGACGAGTATCCGTGGCTTTTCGATGTTGGACGGCTGATCGGTGGCAAGCCGGTTCGCGGGGTCGGCTGGGTCTTCACGCCGCGCGTCCCCGTGCGCAGCGCGAAAGTCACTCGGACCGCGAAAAAGCTCGCGGTGACGCTCGCCAGCGGTGAGAAGCCCACGATTGGGACCACCCTCACGCCAGTTAAGGCGAAAAAGGCCGCTGCGAAGAAGGTGGCGAAGTCAGAGAAGCTGGCCGACAGATCCGGGGAGAAGCACGAGAAGGTGGTGGAGAAGCCGGCCGAGCGGCACGTGGCGAAGTCGGCCACGAAGGTGACGAAGAAGGCGGCCAAGGCCCCGGACCAGGCGAAGAAAACGGCCAAGAAGGCGGCAAAGGTCGCCAAGACACCCAAGAAGGTAGCGTCCGCGGCGCTCGCCGAGACGCCGACCCCGCCGCCAGCGGTCGCGCTCAAGCGCGGTCGCCAACCGGTGAATCCCGAAGCTGACTTTGCCCAGTTCAAGAGCACCTACCGTGTGGGCTCAAAGATGCCCGGCGAAGTGACAGCCTTTACCTCCCACGGGGCAGTGATCAAGGTGGAGTTGAAGGGCGATCAGCACGTCGAGTGCTACGCGCCAACGACGCTGCTCAGCACGCCGCCGCCCGCTCGAGCGCGTGACGTCTTGAAGCGGGGCGACCACCGAACGTTTCGACTCGTGAACGTGGACAGCGAACGGCGCATCGCGGAGCTGGCGCTCGCATGAGCGAGTTGTCTCTCAATCCCGAGCACTGGCTGCCGCACCGACCGCCGTTCCTTCTCCTCGACACGATGCTCTCCATCGAGCCGGGTGTTCGCGCGAGCGGGCAGTGGTCCCTTCGCGGCGACGAGTGGTTCTTTGCCGGGCACTTTCCAGGTCGCCCGACGACGCCGGGCGTCTTGCTGCTCGAATCCATCGCCCAATGCGGCGCGGTCGTCGTCTTGAGTGACGAACGCTACTTGGGCCGACTCCCGCTCTTCGGTGGCGTAGAGCGGGCCCGATTTCGCCGCCAGATCGTACCGGGCGACACGGTGCTCATCGAGTGCGAGATGACCAAGCTCTCGGCGCGCGGCGGCAAGGGCTTTGGTCGCGCCACGGTCGACGGGGAACTCGCAGCGTCGACGGAGCTCTTCTTCGTCCTCGCCGACGCCACGTGAAGATTGCGACCTGGAACGTCAACTCCCTCACGGCGCGCTGGCCGCGCGTCGAAGAGTGGCTCGTTGCCCAGAAGCCCGATGTCCTCCTGATCCAGGAGACGAAGCAGACTGACGAGAAGTTTCCCTTTGGCGCGTTGGCCGCGCTCGGGTACGAGTCGGCGCACTACGGACAGGGCCAGTGGAACGGCGTGGCGATCCTCTCGTCAATCGGTGTGCGCGACGTCACGCGAGGTTTCGGTGACGGCGATCAAGAGGCTCGTCTCATCGGCGCGACGTGCGGGGACCTTCGGGTCTACTCGTGCTACGTGCCCAACGGTCGGGCCTTGGACGACGATCACTATCAGTACAAGCTGCGCTGGCTCGCGTCGCTCGAAACCCATCTGGCGAACCGCGACCAAGGCGGTCACCTCGTAGTGGGCGGCGACTTCAACGTGGCGCCCGCTGATCTCGACGTCTACGACCCAAATGTGTTCGCGGGAATGACCCACGTGAGCGAACCGGAGCGCGACGCGATCCGCGCGCTCGAAGCGTCGGGGCTCGTCGACGTGACTCGACGTGTGCATCCCGATGCGCCCATCTATTCATGGTGGGACTATCGAAACGGCGCGTTTCACCGTGGATGGGGACTGCGGATTGACCTGCTCCTCGTCGACGAGGCGCTCGCCGCGCTCGCGACGACGAGCTACGTCGATCGTGACGCGCGCAAGGGTGTGAAGCCCTCGGATCACGCGCCTGTCGTGGGCGAGTTCTCTCTCTAGGAGAAGCGCGAGGGTAATACGGCCTCGATGAACGTCGGCCCGGGCGTGGCGTAGGAGCGCTCGAGGGCGCTCACGAGCTCGTCGGCCGTCGTGGCGCGTTCGCTCTCAACACCCATCGAACGCGCCAGGTCGGCGAGCTGCAGCGTCGGATGGTCAAGGTCGAGCATGCGAGCACTGGCGTCGCCCTCTGCGACCGCGCCCACGCGCGAGAGCTCGTAGGTGAGGACCGCGTAGCTGCGATTGGAGAGTCCCACCACCGTCACGTCAAGGCCCTCGCGGGCCATGGTCCAGAGCGCTTGGGAGGTGTACATCATGGAGCCGTCGGACTCCAGCGCAAGGACGCGCTGCTGTGACGCTACGCCGGCGCCGACCGCGACGGGCAGGCCGTAGCCAATGGCGCCTCCGGTGAGGGTCATCCACTGATGCTCGGGCGCGTAGCGCGTTGCCGCAGACAGATGCACGCCGCTCGTGTTGGACTCGTCGGCGACGATCACGCCGTCGGGGAGTGTTGCTCCGATCGCTTGGGCGAAGGTCTGTGAGGTGAGCTCTCCGTGCGGGGCACCTGGACGCTCCCCGGTCTCGAGCTTGAGCGCGGGCGCCTTCAGCGCGTGGGTCAGCGCCAATAGAGCCTCTAAGGGATCCTCGCCCGGTGCGACCAAATCGATGATCTCGGCCGTGTCGGGTGCGAGGCGACTCGCGAGGTCGGGGTAGGCGAAGAAGCTCACCGGCTCTCGAGCGCCGAGAAGTATGAGCGCTTCGCAATCCTTCAGCTGGTCGATCGCGAACTCGGGCACGTAGATCAAGCGCTCGACATCAGCCACGCTCGCTCCTCGATCCATGATGGTAGGAAAGGTCTCGCTCAGCAGTCGAGACGAGGTGGCCGCAGCGATTCGTCGCGCGAGCGCCAGGTGCTCCTTGGTGAGGGACCCTCCCAGGATGAGTGCCGTCCTTCGCGACGAGAGCACCTTCACCGAGAGGGCGAGATCGTCCTCGTCCAGGGGCGCCGAGCCGCGTCGACTCGAACGCGACGAGGGGGCCGCAATGGTCACCTCATTCCACGAGACGTCTGCGGGCAGCACGAGCGTCGCGACCACGCCCGGGGGGCCGAAGCTGGCGCCAATGGCGTCGCTCGCGTCGCGCGCCACGTCGTTCGCTGTCGTCGTTCGCCGGTACCAGCCTTCGAGCGGCGCGGCGAGCGATTCAATGTTGCTTTGGAGCGGCGCGTCGTAGACCGCGTGTGCAGTGGCGTGGTCACCGACGATGTTTAGGACGGGCACGTGGGCCCGGCGCGCATTGTGAAGGTTGGCCCACCCGTTGGCGAGCCCGGGTCCGAGATGAAGCAACGTCGCGGCGGGCGAGCGCCGCACCCGGGCGTATCCGTCCGCGGCTCCGGTGGCGACGCCTTCAAAGAGGCAGAGCACGCCGCGCATCTGCGGTGCGTCATCGAGCGCCGCGACGAAGTGCATCTCGGACGTGCCGGGATTGGCGAAGCAGACATCGACGTTGTGGTCGATCAGGGTTGCGAGCAACGTGTGAGCCCCATTCACCTCTGGCCCCCTTGGTCGAGTCCGCTCGTCATTCGCTGCGAACTATACCTGGCGCAGAAATCACCCTTGAGAGCGACTCTGTTGCTCCATCTGTTCCAGGCTCTCGGCCAGAGACGCTTTGATGGCGGCAAGGCGGGCCTTGCGCTCATCACCGCGCAGGGGAGCGTTGCGCGCCTCGATGTCGGCGACGACCGCTTGCACGGGAGCGAGAAAGCGCGAGGGGAGTCGGTCGGGGTAGCGCGGATCATTGCGACCGCGATTCCAGGTGATGAGCAGCGAATCTTCCGCACGGCTCAAGGCCACGTACGCCAGGCGCTGCTCTTCGGCGAGCTGGTCGTTCGTCGTTGCGTTGTAGTGGGGCAGCTGGCCCTCCGCCCAGCCAATCGCCGCGACGTGTTGGAACTCAAGGCCTTTCGCGCGGTGGATCGTCGAGAGCGCGACGGTGTCGCGATCGCTGTCCTCCAGCCGCCGAGCGGGCAGCTCGGGCGCCATCAGATCGGAGGCGGGTGAGTGCTCGGGACCTCGGCGCTCGTTCGGAATCCCCGCCGCGTCGAGGTAGCTCGATACCAGCTCGAGCTGGGCGTTTGTGCGCGCGAGCACCGCCATCGACTTCCAGGGACTTCCTGGCTGGTGCTTCGCCGCGAGCCAGGTCGCGACGTGGCGCGCCTCTTCGTCGTCGGTGTCGTAGCCACGCACGAGCGGAACGTCGCCGTCATCCTTGGCGGGCTCGATGCCCCGAGCACCCTCTTCCAACAAGGTGTTCGCGACCGCGATGATATTGGCCGTTGAGCGGTGATTGCGGGTGAGGTCGAGAATCACCGTGTCGGGCCAGGTCGCAATGATGTCGTTGATCAGCGAGGGGTTCGCCCCGTTGAAGCCGTAAATGGACTGATTGGGGTCACCCACGCAGAACAGGTCGGGGTCATCGCCGGCCATTTGGCGGAGCAGATGGAACTGCAGCGGGTTCATGTCCTGGGTCTCGTCCACGTAGATCGACCGATTTCGATAGCGAAACGACGCGAGGACGTCGGGCTCCTCGCGCAGCAGTCCAATGGCCTCAGTGAGGAGCAGGTCGAAATCGATGACGCCACGGCTTCGACAGAGACCGATGTAGCGATCAAGGACTTCGGCGAACTGCGCGGGTGGCAGCGGCGAGTCGCGCTTCATTCGCCTCGCGCTCTTCGCGTACTGCGGACCTTGGAATCCCTGGCTCAGCGCCCAACCGATCTCCTGCTCCAGACGAGGGAGCTGCCAGTCTTCGAGCTTCAGCTCTCCGCTCTCGCGAAGCTGAACCGCGAGCGCGCTGACGATCTTGCGCCGATTGGGCTCGAGCGTGAGGGGGCGCAATCCGTGATCCTCTCGATACTGGGTCACGAGCGTCAGTGCCGCGCGGTGAAAGGTGCCGGCGCGAACGTCACGTACGCCCGCGCGAAAGAGTCGCTTACGCAGTTCGTCGCCGGCCTTTCGCGTGAAGGTCATCGCCAGGATCTGGTCGGGCGCCACCTCTTCGTCAGCGACACGACGTTGAATGCGCAACGTCAGCACGTGGGTCTTCCCGGAACCGGCCGTGGCGCGCACCAGCAGTCGACGGGCGGGCGACATCACCGCTTCTCGCTGCTCAGGGGTGAGTCCGACGAGCAGGTCGGAGGAAAATGTGGCCTCGTCCATAGTCCCTACGACGCTACTGGGGGGCCGTCACGCGGATTCGGGCCAAGAGCAGCCTCGGTAACCTCTAAGACGTGCTTCGAAGCTACGGTGGGTCGCATCTGTTCGGGGAGTCCTACGGTCCCGCAGAGGCGCGGGTGGTCTGGCTCCACGGTTGGGCCCGACGCGCAGACGACTTCATGCTGGCGGCGAACGCCCTGGCAGAGCGCGGGATCGGGTCTGTCGCCTTGGATCTGCCGGGATTTGGCGCCTCGCCGGCGCCCGACGTGGCTGGCGGTGCTCGCCACTACGCCGAACTGATCCTGCCGGCGCTGCGAGAGATCGCGAGCGAGCCTCTCGTGCTGGTGGGCCACTCCTTTGGGGGGCGCGTTGCGGTGGTCATCGCCAACGAGCATCCGGAGCTCGTGCGATCCCTGATACTCACTGGGGTCCCGTTGCTGCGTGATGGCGCGAGCGCCCGTCCCCCCGTTGCCTATCGCAGCATTCGCTGGCTCGCGCGGCATCGGCTCGTGAGCCCCTCGCGTCTCGAACGGGCCCGACAGAAATACGGCTCGACCGACTACCAGCGCGCCAGTGGCGTGATGCGCGAGGTGCTGGTCGCCAGCGTCAATGAGAGTTACGACCCGGAGCTCTCGAAGCTGAGCGTGCCCGTCTGGTTCGTGTGGGGGGAGCGAGACCGCGAAGCGCCCTACGACGTGGCGATCAGAGCGGCCGCGCTCGTCTCCAGCCCGACGACGCTGCGCGAACTTCCCGGCGTAGGCCATTTCGTGCCGCTCGAGGCGCCTGAGGAACTCGTCGACGCGGCGGAGAAAGCCCTTCGCCAGTGAATCTCGCCCTCGCGGTGATTCTCGTCGCGCTCCTAGCCCTGGCGTACTGCGCCCAGATGGCTCGCTGGCTGCGCGTTCTTCAACGAGAGCACTACGACCCGACGTCCCTACGCCGCTTTCTCGTTCGCTGGACCTCACCGCGATCCTGGGGCTCGGCGGCTCGCCCCGGGGCGACGCTGAGTCCCGCGCTCATCCTCGCTCTGATTGTCCTGCTGGCGCTTCGCCAGTGGAGCCTCGCCGTGGTCGCCGTTGCGGCCTATGGGCTGTTCTGTCCGTGGGGACTGTCGCTCCGAGGGAGGACGAGCACACTCGACTGGACTCGTCGATTGCGCGTGACGGCGATGGTCGCGGGCGTGGTCTCCGCCGCCGCCGCAGCGCTCGGCGCCCTCGCGCCGTACCCGCTCTTCGTCGCCGGCGCAATGGTGCTCGCGGTCCCGCTGGTCCTTGACCTCACGACGCGTTTCCTGCGGCCGTACGAAGAGCGAGGCGCGCAGCGCTTCGTCGACCAAGCAGCGCAGCGTCTCGCGCGCACTCATCCACGGATCGTCGCCATCACCGGGTCCTACGGCAAGACCTCGACCAAGCACTATCTGAGTTCGATCCTGGCCGAGGAGTATGGCGTGGTCGCCTCTCCTCGCAGCTTCAACAATCGCGCGGGCCTGTCGCGCGCGATCAACGAGAATCTTGACGAGGGCACGAGAATCTTCATCGCGGAGATGGGTACGTACGGGTCCGGAGAGATACGAGCGCTCACCTCGTGGTGCCCGCCGCAGATCGCCGTGGTCACGGCGATCGGACCCGTGCACCTCGAGCGAATGGGCTCGCTCGAGGTCGTCGAAGCGGCCAAACGTGAGATCACCGAGCGCGCCGAGACGGTCGTGGTGAACGTCGACGACCCCCGACTCGCCGGGTGGCCCGCATCGTTGCGGGCTGAGGGCAAGCGAGTGATCACGGCGGGATCGACGAATCCCGACGCCGAGATTCGAGTCGCGCCCGAGTCAGGTCACTGGGCGGTACTCGTCGACGGGATAAGCGTCGCGACGGTCGAGCAGATCCTGGGTGTCCAACCGACCAACCTTGCCTGCGCACTCGCGAGCGCGCGAGCGCTCGACGTGGACTTGGAGCGTGCGGTGGCCGGTCTCGCGCGGGTGCGCCCGGTCGCCAATCGACTGAACGTCGCGACCGCGCCCTCGGGCGTCGTGGTGGTGGACGACACTTTCAACGCCAATCCCGCGAGCGCCAGGGCCGCATTGGACGTGCTGCACTCTCTGGAGGTGCCCGGACGGCGCGTCGTCGTCACTCCCGGACTCGTGGAGCTCGGTGACGAGCAGTATCAGGAGAATCTGCGGCTCGCCCAACTGGTTGCCGCGGTCCCCGCCGAGCTCATCGTTATCGGACGCACGAACTGGCCGGCGCTCGCTCACGGCATGCCCACGCGGCCACAGCGATTTGATCATCGCGAGCGCGCCGTTGCGTGGGTTCGCGACACGTTGGGGTCCGGTGACGCGGTGCTGTTCTTGAACGACCTTCCCGACCACTACCCTTGATGTCTTGATGACGTGGGAAGGTGTGCGGTGACCAGTGGTGTGCTTTTCGGGGGTCCGACGCCCGAACACGACATTTCGATTTTGACGGGACTCCAGGCGTTGCGCGAGCTCGCGCGTCAGCAGGGCGACGTGGTGGGCATCTACTGGACCAAATCCGGGTCGTTTTACTCCGTTCCGAGCGACGTGGAGGCGGAGGCCTTCCTCGACGGTGTGCCGAAGGGCTCGAGCGAGCTCTCGTTGCGTCTGGGTGACGGCGGCGGTTTCTTCTCAGCGGGCGGACGACTCGCGAAAGAACGAAAGCTGGAGTTTGATGCGCTGATCATGGCCACGCACGGGGGTCCCGGTGAGGATGGCTCACTGCAAGGGGCACTCGACCTCGCGGGTATCAGCTACTCCGGGCCGTCGCTCGCGGGTGCGGCGATCGGCATGGACAAGTGGGCGTTCTCCTCATTGATGGCCCAGGCTGGTCTGCCAACGCTGTCTCGAGTGCTCATGACCGCAGACACCAGCTCGCTGCCCTTTGAGGGCCCCTACATATTGAAGCCGCGTTTTGGCGGTTCGTCGATCGGCATCGAGGTGGTCGCTGATGTCGCGACCGCGCGGGCCCGACAGTCCACCAACCCGCATTTCGCCAACGGGTGCGTCGTCGAGCCGTACCGGGAAGACCTGACCGACGTGCAGATCGGCCTGCGCACGTATCCGACCCTCGACCTCTCGGCGATCGAGCGACCCATTCGTTCGCCTCGCAAGGAGATCCTCGACTATCGCGACAAGTACGTCGCCGGCGAAGGAATGGTCGCCGCGCCGCGCGAGCTTCCTGCGGTCCTGCCGTCGGGACAGGCGGAAGAGATCATTCGGCTCACCTCGACGATCGCGGGGATCTGCCTCGTTCGCGGCGTCGCGCGCCTCGACTTTCTTGCCAACGACACCGAGCTCTACGTCAACGAGATCAACACGATTCCCGGATCGCTCGCCCGCTACCTGTTCGTCGACCCGCCACTGTCGTTTGCGGCGCTACTTCGAGACCTGCTGGCTGAAGCGCGAGAACGACCAGCTCATCGCTACAGCGCCGCGGGGGCCGACGGGAGCGTGCTGCGATCGGCCACCTCCATCGCCGCCAAACTCGCGTAGTCTCGGCACGCGCGTGAGCGCCTCGCTGAGCGCATCACTGTAGGGGTCGATGAGTCGTCCCTGCTGAATAGCCCAGAACGCCAACTCGAAGTTGCCCCTCTTGAGAGCCGTGTGGTGCAACGCGAGCGCCGCCCACTCCCCATCGCGCGCGAGCTGCGCTCCGTAACCTTCGGCGAGAAACCACTCGAAGCCACGCAGCGCACTGGCGAGCGGTTCGCCCTTGATGAGGAGGAGCGCCTGGTGGCAGAGGGGTGAAGCGTCGCTCACCGCGAGCTGTCGAGCGCGCGCCACGAGCGAGAAGAAACTTTCGACATCGCTCGAGACGCCGTGGGTCACGTAGAGACCAGACGACGTCACTGGGTGAAGACGGGGACCCTCGGCGTCGACGCCGAGACTGCGCCGAACCGCGCTCGCGGTGTTCGCGAGGGTGCGCTGGGAGGCGTCGACGTCAGCGTGGGCGAGGACCCGCGTGCGCAGTCGCTCGCCGGTCACGGGCTCGTGGCGATGCAGGGCGAGGTAGGCCACCATTTCGATGCAGCGTCGTCGAAGCGTGGGCGCAAACGGCTCGACGATCCCCTCGACCACGGGATCGGCCCGCAGCAGCTCGACCCGGAGGTCGCTCGTCTGGGCTGGTGCCAGTGGCAAGGCGGGCATCGGTTGGGCACCACTGAGACGTGGCGCAACGGTCACGGCGCACGCTGCCAGCTCGTCATCGAGCTGACTCGCCGGGCCGAGGTAGACCACCGCGTTCTGTCGGAGCGTCCTCGTTGCAAGTGCGCGCAGGAGCTCTGCCTCGCTCCTGGCGAAGACCACCTTCCCCTCATGGAGGGCCACCACATTCCGCACGATGTCCTCGCTGCTCCACGAGGGCGCGACGGGCAACTGTCCACCCTCGTGCGCGAAGCCAATGAGGGTCCCCGTGGCGCTGGGCGCCAACACGCACACGACCAGCGGCGCGCCGGGCCTGGTGGTCGAGGTCGTCGGAGCGCTCTCCTTTACGTCCAGCACGCCGTCATGGCGCTCGCCGATCAATTGCACAAGGTGGGCGATGAGCTCGGGGTTTTTCGCGCGCAGGAGTTCTATCGATTCATCGACGTCGAATTCGTCCGTCTCGCTCGATTGCTCTCGCAAGAGATCACCGCGACGCTTGGCCATGAGGGCCAGCGGCAGGCTCCCCAGGCCCCCGAATGTGGTGGTGTGATTCGGGGTTGGAGACGCGTGATGGACCTCGCGGAACGGAATGGCGATGGGCGTCGCGTCCTTCAGGGTGACGTGGCTCGTGGGCGTCAAGAGGGCGATCATCGCGACGACCAGCCCGGCGAGCCATGCGCTGCCGCTCGCCTTCACGCGTGCGCCACGACGCAGCTGCGTCACGTTGCGAACGACCTGAAAGAGAAATCCCAGCCAGAAGATGGCGAGCACCGCGAGCAGCCCACGCACGAGGGCGGCGTGACCTTCTCCCGAGACGTGACGCCACTTGGAAAGGACGACGTAGGGAAGCAGGAGAAAGTAGAGAACGAGAGCGCTTCCGTGCACCCGCGCGCCGAACGGTCGGTTCAGTGAACCGGCGTCAGCTGCCACGTGAGGGACGCTCTCGAGGTCGTCGCGGTGATCGACACTTGGCACTGCTCCTCGGCGCCGATCACGAATGATGACGTCACTGCGATGGTCGAACCCGAGCAGGCGAGGGTTACGCTCACGGGCCCGCTCGAGGCGACGTCCCAGGTTCCTGGGCCTTCGAGCGGGAGTTCCGCGTCGTCGAAGGCGGGGCTGAGCTGACCGCTCAAAACGCCGCTCGAGGCGCTCTCGGCGGAGGCGCTCGCGATTGGCCCGACGTTCGAGGCGGTCTTGCTCGAGGAGCCGACGCTTGGCGAGGCGCTGGTCAAAGGGGGCTCGGGCACCGTGATCACCCTCGTCACGATCCTCACCGACGAAGCTCCAACAGTCGTCCGCGCCCTCGCCGGGGCTGTGGTCGTCGTTGTCGACGTGGTCGTGGTCGTGGTGCTCGACGTCGTGGAGGTCGTGCGCGAAGACGCTCGGGGTGGAGCGGAGTGGTGCAGTGGCGTCGAACCTGACGACGCGGTCAGCGTGAAGACGAGAACCAAGAGGAGAACGGGACTCGACCACATCACCCAGTGAGTGCTCTTGAGTGCGTGCAGACGTCTCATGTTGGTCTTCTGAGGGTACTGGAGCAGTCGTTGGATTTTCGGGGAGCATTCACAACCTTTGATAATCGCTAGAGCAAAAATCGGACGGCGAAGTGTTGCAACTCTGACTGCAGTGACACGGGTGCACTGCGGTCGTGTGCGGCAAGCTCATGAAGCGATCTGCCTTCAAAGACGCGTGCGTAGGTGAGCTTCACGAGCCGGTCGTGCTCGCCGCCGCGCAGACTCTCGAGTCGACTGAGCAATGAGGAGTGCTCCCTGGCTGGTCGCTCAGGTGCGTCGTAGGAGGAGAGGCGCTTCAGTGCTTCCTTCTCTTTGAGCAGCCATCGACGTAGCCGCCCCCGCAGTGCCGAGAGCAGGTCGGGTGCCGCGTACTGACGCGATTGTCCGGCCCAGTCGACGAGTAGCTCGCTCAGCAGCGAGATGGCCATGGCCAGCGTCTCGCTCGGTTCTTCGATGATGCCGTCGCCGAAGCGCAGCTGTCGACAGACGCTCACGACGCCGGGCAGCAGCGTCTGGAGTAGCGCGCGATGGATGTCGGGATCGCTCGCCTCCTCGAGCAGCGCGCGCACGATACGGGCGCGCTCGAGGACGTTGCGACCGCCCCTCGATTCGAGGAGCGATACGACGTCACAGAGGTCCGCTTGATGACCGAGGTCAAGGTCCGGGTGGCGCTCATCGAGGCGCCGCGCGGAGTCTCGAGCACTCGCGCGCCGCCCGACCCGCTGCCACTCGGTTCGCAGTTGAATAAGGAGATCGGGAGTTGTCATGGGGCCTAGTAGAGGGCGCCCTACGCATCGCCTCGTGACCAGCGCCGCAACTCGCCGTACGACATTCTTCATACCCCAACGGTGACAGGCCGCGTTCACAGCGCAACGCACATACTGAGGACCTAGTCTTAGGCGATGGACATCGAATCCTTTTACGAGCAAAACGAGGCGCGGCGTGAGAGCGCGGAGTTTGAGTTCGGCAGCGAGTGGACTGACTCAGCGGACAACGAATACGAGCTGTCGTGGGTGGAGGCGACCGGAGAGCTTTACCTGATGGTGGAGCCCGACGCGGTCGTCACCGAGGATATCTTCGGTGACTTTCTCGTGTCGAATGAAGCGGTCAACGATCTCACGGTGGTTGTTATCGGCAAGGTCCCATCCCTGGCCGCGCTGGAAGACCTCCTCGAAGGATGGGAAGAAGCGATGCTGGAAGAGAACTCGCTGGCTTGGCTGCGCGAGCGTCTGCCCGAGCACGATTAAAGATAGGGATTCGGCGAGTCAGCCACTTTGCACAGTCGCGTCAATGAATCGACGAGGTGGGGGATCGGCACGCGCTCAGCCTCGTTGATCGTCGTCATGAGCGGATTCCAGCTGCCGTCGATGGAGGTGGCCGCTGCCGCCGACGGTGTCGCCTTCAGCAGCTCGCTCAGCGCGTTCGCCTGAAGGGTACCGCGTCGTGCGGTGCTGACGCCCGGCTGCTCACTTCGCGCCTCGAGGGCGAGCGCGCGCTTCACGTCGACGCAGCTGTGCCGGACGTCGGCGATCGCACCAGAGCTTCCGCACGAAGCGAGCAGCGCGCTCGCTACCGTCAGGGTCGCCAGTACGCTCGCGAGTCGAGCTAACCGAGCCACGAGTCGGCGGATTGGAGCAGGAAATCGCTCACGCTCCGTCCGCGCTCAAAAATGTCGCACAGCGGGTCTTCGCCTTTGGCAACCTGGCTCAGGGAGATGGCCCGACGAGCCACGATAGAGATACGCCGTTCGCTGCTCTCAGTGGGCGAGGCGAAGACGTCAGTTGCCGTGACCTCAAGGGGCATTTCGAGCCCGCCGATTGGCGCGAGGTCGATCGCGAGCCGCAGCAAGTCAGGCCCATGGGGCATGGGCGGCAAGCTCCAAGTGAGTACGAGGGGAAAGTGAAACTCGTCCGGCGGGTCGACCTCGTCGGGCAGCCCGAGCACCGCGTCTTCGAAGGCGAGCAGTGTTCGAGGATCCACGTCGAGTTCGATGTGCAGATCAACGGGTCCGCCGCATCCGTCTTCGGGGTGCAGGTCCACCTCCCACGCTTGGCGTAGAGAGTAGGTCTCGACGAAGTGCCGCTCGTCGTGCACGTGAAACCCGTGCGTGACCGCGTGGTCTTTGAGGTCGGCAACGAACCCTGCAACGTCTATGGCGGCCATCACCACTCAGGTTAGTCGTGAACCCCACTACCGTTGCTATGTGAATACTGAACTCTTTGGTCCTCTTCGCGAATGCGCACACGAAATCGGCGCCGAGGTTAAATCGGGGCGACACGACGGATATTCCGGTCTTCGCAAGACGCAGTACCGCCTTGATGTTGCCGCGGATGCCATAGCGCTTCGCGTGCTCCTCGCGGCAGGTTTTCGCGTCATGAGCGAAGAATCGGGTGTGACCGGTGACGGAGACCTGACGGTGGTCGTCGACCCGATCGACGGATCGACGAACTGCGATCACGGCGTGCCGTTCTACGCGACGAGTCTCGCCGTACTGAAGAAGCAAGAGCTTGTTGCCGCGCTCGTGATGAATCAGGCGACCGGCACGGTCTATGAAGCTGAGCGCGGGTCGGGCGCGTATCGCGACGGAACTCCCATTTCTCCGAGTGGTCAGCGAGACTTTTCTAAGGCCATCGTCGGCTTTTCCGGGCTGCCCGCCGAACACATGGGATGGGCCCAGTATCGGGCACTCGGAGCTGCCAGCTTGGAGATCTGTCTCGTGGCGGACGGCTCACTCGACGTCTTCAGCGTGGCCCGTCGTTCCGGGCTGCATCCCTGGGACTACCTGGGAGGACTGCTCATGATCAACGAGGCCGGCGCCTTCGCGAGTGACTATGACGGCGAGGAGCTGGTGTCCACTGAAGACGTGCGTCGCCGTCCCGTGTTCGCGGCGACGAAGGAACTGCTCGACTTCATGCGCAGTGCGAGCACTATTTAGTCAACACAAATGCGCCCCGGTAGGCTGGTCTCTTCCGGGCGCTTAGCTCAGTTGGTTAGAGCAGCTGATTTACACTCAGCAGGTCGGGGGTTCGAGTCCCTCAGCGCCCACGGAAGCAGTACCTGGTCAGAGCGATAGACCAGTTGTGAAACATCGGTCGCGGAGACTTCGATGTCAACGCTTTGTCGACGGGATTGTCGAACTGAATTCACGTAGCCTCTCGCTATGACAGTTCGATCGGTCACCGTTATCACTTGCGATTCCTGCGGAGTTCAGGTGACGTTGCCTTCAAAGTCGGTCAATGACCCCAATTCGGTCGCGCCGAAGTTGGTAGCGATCAGATGGTGGGTACAGCGATGGGGCTGGTGGCTGAGCGACGACGGACTGGATTTCTGCCCGGACCATCCAAAATCTGACAGAGCAACGACGCTATGCGAGGAGGCTCGCGGATAGCGCAGCGACAGCCTCTTCTGCCATTCCAGGCGACACGTGTGCGTAAATCGTAAGCGTTGTTGTCGGCGAAGCGTGGCCGAGCATTTCGCTTACGACTTTCACTGGGACTCCTGAAGCGAGCATGAGTGACGCCGCCGTGTGGCGCGTGTCGTGGAGTCTGATTCGGCGCAACAGGGGACGACTGACTCGAACACAGGCACGGCGCTTCCGGGAGGGCGGCCCAACCGACGAGGCACTCGAGTGGGTCGCGAAGATCTATCGAGTCGCGCTTCTCCGGGGCGAGGGCCCCACAAGGGCCGTCGAGGACGCCTTCGAACTGAAGCGTTCGACCGCCGCCTACTGGGAACGCGGATTCCTTCGCGAGGCTGAGGGTCCCGGGAAAGCGGGCGGCGAGAGGTCTAAAGGTGCTGTGCTAGCGAGACGGACATTTTTTGGTTCACGAAATGTGCAATGTCGCGGCTGATGCTCACTTCGTCTGCAATAGGCCCCAGCCCGCCCTTAGTAGCAACGACCGCGGCCCTAGGGGGGTGTGACGGCTGCCGCGTCGCGGAGAGAGAACCTCTAACTGCCAAGATCTACACTCGATCGCCAGGGGGGTCACCTTGCACGAGCGCGTGGATATTGCGGGTTCCAGCAGAGAACAACGGATCGTTATCGCTCGCGCGTATGACCACTTCCATGCGACGGGCGTTTGGGCAACTTTCGGCCAGTTGGATCGGCCCCTCTATAACGAAGAACAGATTGAACTTGTCTCCGTACTCCGAAGCATCCCAGACACGCTCGTTTTGTTCGACAGAAGTTGGCCGAATCCACCATACGAATCACCCATCCAGTTACGTTTAGCGGCGATCGCGTCGTGCGTCGGATCAGAAAGTGACTTAGACCTCTATTTTGTCGCACTCAGGTGGTTTGCGAGTCAAGAGAGGCTCACGCCCCCCGATGCGGAAAACAGTGAGCGGGAGATTACTAGGCAAGAATTTCTCAATTTCTTATCCACCACGAAGTACGGATCTTTCTGGGTCAACGCGACCAAGGTAATTTCGCTTGTCCTTGTCGAAGGCGGGCTGTATCGATCAACCTATAGCCAAGACGCCGATGGTGAATGGAAGCTCCGAATCAATCGGAACATTCGGTGGTTTGAGAACGTACACAATCTAAATCAATACGACGAAGCCATGTCGTTGTTGCTCAGTCAATTGAACGCTCCGGGCGCCTTTCAGGTGCCTACTGCCAACTTCCCGGCTACGACTGAACCCGAAATCATCATCGAACCGGCATCGAGCATCATGCCCGAGACTGTTGCCGACCGATACGTATTTCTCATCATGCCGTTTCACGAGTCCTGGTCTGACGCAACGCACAGCCTCATTAACGCAGCGATCGAGCTCGTGCCTAGTGAGCCAAAGCTGCGAACGCTTCGCTCTGACCAAATCGACGTGCACGGTGACATTACGGATCAAATCATCGAAGCTATCGGAGGTGCGACACTCGTGCTGGCGGACGTGACTTCTTCGAAATTGCGGAGCGGGTGGATCCACGGAAGGAGATTTGTCCCGAACGCCAATGTCATGTGGGAATTGGGTTATTCAATGGCTCAAGAGGCGAACGGGGGCGCTCCGAATGTCCTGATAAGTCAAAATCCCGCTCAGGCGCCATTTGATCTTGCGCACCTTCGTCAACTTCCGTATTCGATTCCCACCAACGACCAGCAAGTTAAGAGACTGGCCACAATGATTACCGCAAACCTTCCCCTGGTGCTGTGACACCGGCAAAGCTGAATCGTCTAGAAAGGTGGCAACGTGCGTCCGCGTTGCCCCTCATCATTCTGAGCCTCGTTTACACATTTGCGTATGTGTTTCCGATCTATGCCTATCCAGTTAAGGCTCCGATAGCGGACCTGTGTCACGTCTTGGAATACGGGTCTTGGGCAGTTTTTATCATTGACTACTTGATTCAGTTTCAGCTCGCCGACAACAAGAAGCGGTTTGTCAAGTCAGAATGGCTGGCGTTGATTTTCATCGTGGTTCCATTTCTGCGTCCCGTTCGGGCCGTTCGAGGCGTCGTCTTTCTTCGTCAAGCGAGTACCAGGCCGAGGAAGTCATTGCTGGTCAGCATTCCTTACGTTCTAGCCACTCTCACAATCTTGATGATGGTCATTATGGCTGCGGCGGTTTTGAACGTTGAACGATTTGCCCCAGGCGCAAACATCAAGACACCGAGTGATGCGCTCTGGTGGGCGATGGTGACCGTCACCACGATCGGATACGGTGACAAGTTTCCGGTCACCAATGAGGGTCGACTTCTGGCCGCGGTTCTCATTTTTTTTGGCATTGGCCTGATCAGTAGCCTGACTGGCTACTTCGCAAGTTGGTTACTCAGAGAGATGCAGAAACAAAAGTCTCCGGAAGGATCGGACAGTCCGGAATCAGAAGCCTAAGGATTAGTAAGGCTCCCAGCGAAGTCCATCGTTGTTGCGACAAACGATCTTCTTTCCGTCGCCGGCGATGCCACGCTTACCTGCGTCGGAATGACGACAAAACTCGCCAGGCTCGTAACAACGCCCGCTGTCAGTGAGCGGGCGACAGCGGGCAGAGGCGGCACTTGGCTGAGAAAGTGCCGCCGCGCTGAGTGTTGAAAGAAACGCGATCAGCGTGCTCGCGACCACAATCCGCGACGTTCCTCGAATACTCTTCACCTCGCGGAACGTACTCCTTCGCTCGCCGACGCGCTCGGACTCTGCCGTTCACCGCTCTCATCAGGAGCTAACAGTTCGAAATCTGCACCATTGACGTTGATGTGACGTACCTTGCGTCATTGTCTGAGACGACGATGTCCATATAGCCGGAGTAGGTCGCGCCAAGTTGCACCGTGTGATCGCCGGTCATGTCTCCGATTCCGTCACCATCTAAGTCGTCACCGTACTGATCGACGGGCTGAATGATGATGCCGCAATCCGGTGCTCCGGGCGCGTTTCCAACGTTCTCAATAGAAAGAAAAACGCGAACGCAATTGTTGGGCAGCACAACGACGCTACGCACAGTTGCATCGTACTGAGGGGCGCTCGACGATCCGTGGCTAGTCAAAACTTCGTATATGACGATGAATGCGACGAACGCGAGAATAACAACGATGGCCTGTCGACGTATTAGCTCAGTAGCCATTCCGGTGATTCTCCTCACTTGTCAACGCGATGTCAACACGACTTCCGCAAAGCAACCTCTCCGAAGCAAACGAGACCAAACGTCAGGGGTCACGAAAGGAAGCGTGACCTGCCTAAACATGACTCGACCCAATCAGACCCAACGGCGTTGAGAGAATTTACACTCAGCAGGTCGGGGGTTTGAGTCCCTCAGCGCCCACCATCATTATCGGTTCGAACCTGTCTTTCACGATGTTTCGAGCGATTCATATGCCTTCTCCGCAGCCGCAAGGACGATCGAAATCAGTCGAGCGCCAGCGTCTTCATGTCCCGCTGCCCTATCCGGGAGCCACGAAGCACGACCGAAGCGCGGCACCATTGTGGCTGTTGCTTGAGTGCCTTCGTCGGCAGCAACTGAAGCCGCGATGAGCACGTCGGAAATGGAGCCTCCTTCGCGCGCGATCACACCTGCGGCCACCGCGGCCGGGGCGAGCGCGTCAATCATCGTCTTGTCTCCAGGTTCTGCCTTACCCCGAGCTGAGATTGCCTCGCGCGCGGCGTCGAGAAGTTCCGCGAGTAGCGAAGCTCCGAGTGAGGACGTGCCACGTGTACTTCGAGCCGCTCCTAAGAGACCGGTTGCGAGGAGCGTACCGGCGGTCGAGGGTGCTTTTCGTGAGACGGCAGTACCACACTCACTCAACAGATCCGCGAGATCGTTGCCATCGAAGGATGAAAGCACCTCCGATATTGCGGCGGACGCGTTTGTCGCCGTGACTCCTAAATCGCCGTCGCCTGCTTCCGCATCGAGTCGACCCAATTCATCGGCGTGGCTCTCAAGTTCTCGTGTGACCACACGAAAGACTTCAATGACCTTGCTCATCGACGCGTAAAAAACGGGGATGACGCGGGAGCATCGAGCAGTCGCACGAACTCGTCATCGAGTCGGAGAAGTGAGATGGACATTCCGGCCATTTCGAGCGACGTGGCGTATTCGCCGACCCACGCGCGCCGCACGGTGAGTCCTCGTGATTCGAGTTGAGTACTCGCTCGTCGAAAGATGATATAGAGCTCTTCGATCGGTGTCGCCCCCAGGCCGTTAATCAAGACATCAACGGAATCACCTTGCGTGTGGGGAAGGTCATCGAGCAAGGAAGTGATCAGGTAATCGGTGATCTCATTGGCGGTTTCAAGTGGTCCACGTCGAACGCCTGGCTCACCATGGATTCCCATACCTATTTCCATCTGCCCCACAGGGATTTCGAAGTTCGCGTGACCGACTGACGGGATGATGCACGATGAGAGCGCGACGCCCATACTTCGCAGATTGGCGGACGCTCGCTCCGTTACCGACGTGACTGATTGCAGGTCAGCGCCTTGTTGCGCACTAGCACCGGCAATTTTGTAGAGAAACGAAATCCCCGCGATGCCTCGTCGGCGCGCTTCTTCGCCCTTTGGCGCCGAGGCGATGTCGTCCGTGGCGAGGATTGACGCAGTCCGGATCCCTTCTGCTTCGGCAAGTTCTGCGGCGAAACCAAAATTCATGGCGTCTCCCCCATAATTGCCATAGAGAAACAGGACACCACGATCGCCATTCACTGCACGAGCGACTGCGAGCATCTGATCCGCACTCGGCGATGAGAACACATTCCCGACCGCAGCACCATCCGCGAGGCCACGTCCGACGTAGCCCATGAAGACCGGTAGGTGACCCGAACCGCCGCCCGTCGCGATCGCAACCTTTCCCATCACCGGAGCGTCCGCGCGCACGATGGCGCGCGGGTCATCCGCTCGCTTGAGCTCTGTCGGATGCGCCAGCAGAATTCCGTCGAGCATCTCGTCGACGAAGTCTTCCGGATCGTTGATCAATTTCTGCATACGCGCTCATAATATTAGCGTAGAATCGCGATGGATAACGGCGCCATCGTCAAATGTTTTCGTCGTTGGAATGTTGAAGCGACATGAAGGAGTTCGAAATGACATTGAGTGACACGCGTCTCGAATCAACGAGAGCAACGATTGCTGACGATCTCATGCGCGCACGTGACGCTGGGGTCAAATGGCTCGTCGCTCACGTCTCTGACATGGGCGAGCCTCTTGATGCTGATGTCTACAACGCGTACTACCGAGTTCCTTGGGCCCTCGCGACGGCTGGACAACCCTATGCGGCATCGTCGGTGCTTTCATGGGTGGAAAAGCACGCACTCGATGCGTCGGGTGACCTTTTGCCCGGCGCCGCGCAGAAGCCCTTCACGGCGGATGACGCGAGTTATCCATTGACGGTCCTTGCCCTTGCTGCGTGGCACCTCGAGCGCTACGACCTCGCGAACAGGATTATGGACAAACTTCGCGACTACCAAGATCCGATAACCGGTGGGGCATATCACGAGCGGGTTGAACTGCGACGCACAGGGCGGCAAGGTCTGATGTCGACGGCGCAACTCGGTATGACGGGGCTCACCACCGGGCGACGCGAAGTCGCGGACGGTGCGTTCCGGTGGATGATGGACCTATACAAGGCGCAGCCGGAACTTCCGCAGCGGCTCTACACGTGTTCGAACAGTTCTGGGTTGATCACTGAGTTTGGAGACGACGTTGCCTTTGGACACGTTGTCGACGTGCAGTTGCCGAGACAGGCGTATTTCAATCTCGGCATTGGCGCTGCATTTTTAGGTCGTTACTACCTGCTCACCGCAGACCCTGAAGCGCAACGCGTCGGTCGCGAGTTGATCAGACTCTCCGAGAACGGCACGGATCGACAGTTTGATTACGCAGATACGGTCCACGTGGGCAAGGTCGCGTGGGGTGCTGCGGTCATGCTGCAAGCGGAACCCGACGAGCAACTGCTCATGTTGCTAGAGCGAATGACGAAATGGATTCTCGACTGTCAGCTTGCCGACGGTCGTTGGAATCCGTCCGCGTTCTTATACCCAGCGCCAATTGGCGCTGATGCGTTGTGGAAGACCGGTGAGCACGTCGTGATCATCAATATGATTCTGTGCGCCTTGGGTGGGTGCCAGTAGCGGCCAGCTTCCTCATGACGTCGGCACTTCCATCACGATTGACATTGACGCACGAAGTCACGAGTCCATCGACTAAGTCAGATGACTCCAAACTTCAGAGTATCGAATGCACGATTTCCGCATAACTCAGCTATACAGGAGCTTCTATGTCCTTCAAAATTGGGATCACCGCAGACTTTCTGAACGAAGAGGGCCACATTGGGTGGGGAGACATTGGCCTGTCGCTCCTCACTCAGTATCCGGACATCGAATGGGGTTTCCTACCTGACTATGGTGACGAGATTCCCCCCGAGGCGGCGGACGAGTGGGACGCTTTATTGGTGCTGGCACCGAGGATCACCGCCGCCACCGTCGCTCAAGCCGAACGACTCAAGATCGTTGCTCGGTTCGGCGTCGGCTATGACAACGTGGACGTTGTTGCATGCACATCGGCTGGCATCGCCGTGACGATCACTCCGGACAGTGTCCGGCGTCCGGTCGCAGTTGCAACGGTCGCACTGATCCTTGCGATGATGCACAACATTGTCGTAAAGGACTCCCTCACCAGGCGCGGCCTCTGGCAGGAGAAGCTCCAATATATGGGCGCCGGGGTGACTGGAAAGACCCTCGGCATCATCGGTCTGGGCAACATCGGCCAAGAGGTTGTCAGGGTTTCGCGTTCGCTCGGATTCGAGTATCTGGCTCACGATCCGTATCCCTCCTCGCGACGAGACCCCTCACTTGACGTGCCCTACGTGGGACTGGAGGAACTCCTCCGTACGTCGGACATCGTCTGTATCACGGCACGACTCACCAACGAGACCAGGCACCTTATCGGCGCACGGGAGATCGCGATGATGAAGCCCGACGCATACCTCGTCAACATGGGTAGAGGACCGATCGTAGATGAGTCCGCTTTGATCGACGCACTGGAACGTAAGAGCATCCGCGGCGCTGCGCTCGATGTATTCGAGAAAGAACCGCCGGATCCGAACAATCCTCTTTTCCGACTCGAGAACGTGACACTCACGCCGCATGCGGTGTCATGGACCGACGAATCGGCAATCGGCAACGGACGAAGCGCGTTGCAGTCGATCGTCGACATCGCGCACGGAAGGGTGCCGGCCGGGATCTTGAACCCCCAAGTGATCCTCCCCGAGCAGCTGACCTCGTCCGACAGTTAAGGAGCAGTAAGCGTGAGAGCGATTGTGAAATCAGAGCACGGTCCGGGTCACGTGGCCCTGCATGTCGGATGGCCCGAACCCACACTTCGTCCTGGTTGGGTCATCGCGGACGTACTCGCCAGCGGGATCTGCGGTACCGACATCCACATCCTCAACGACGACTTCAGAACGTGGCCGCCAGTCGTCATGGGACACGAGTACGTCGTACGGATCGTCGAACTCGGCGAGGGTGTCGATGGGTGGGTGGTCGGAGACCGTGTGGTTTGCGAGCAGCACGTGTTTGCCTGCGGGCAATGCGATGTCTGTCGCCGAGGGATGATCCAGCTCTGCCGAGAGAAGCGTCCGCCAGGGGGCGGCATCGACGGTGCCTTCGCGGACAAGGTCGCACTACCGGCCAATCTATTGCACCGCGTCCCCGATGGTGTCTCCGACGAGCAGGCGGTGGTCACCGAGCCGTCGGCCATCTGTTTGACGGGCATTGACCGTGCTGAGGTTCGCCCGGGCGAGCTTGCCGTCGTGATTGGTCCTGGCGCCGTCGGTTTGATGACCTCGCTCTTGCTGAGGGCCGCCGGCGTGGACGTGGTTTTGGTCGGCCGCCAGAGCAGCACTGCGCGTCTCGATCTGGCGAAGTCGCTCGGAATCGAAGTATGCCTCGACGATCCTGTTGAGTTACGTGAAAGGTTGGCCGCGAAGTCGCCACGACCGGGCGCGGACGTGGCGTTCGAGACAAGCGGTAGCGAGCGTGGTTTGGACTTGGCAATCGAAGTCACGCGTCGCGCCGGGCGCGTCGTCTGCCTGGGAATCGTGGGAGTCGAGAAGATCGCCGTGCGCGTGGACGAGGCCATGTATCGCTGCTTGGATCTACGCTTCTCGAACTCGAGCGAGTACTCGACGTGGGATCGAGCTCTGGCGCTGCTCGCCAGCGGCGCGGTTGATCCGACGCCACTGATCACTTCGTATCCACTAGAGGGATGGGAACAGGCGTTCGACGACCTGCGCTCTCGCCGCGTCGTAAAGGCCGTGCTCAAACCACAGCTATGACGAGGGCGTCGAATGAAGCAGACGCGACCTGAAAATACTCAGGATGGGTAATCCGTCTCATCGGAGCCGTTGGCTTTCCACGACGAAGTTGAGAGAGCGTGCCAGTGGACACCCGCACCGGATTGACGGACCCGGGAACAGGTGCTAATGTTATGAGCACATTGTCTAACGAGCGCGTAGCGATAGCCGGTATGCGCTTGCTGATTAGGCAATAAGACAACCAAGGGGGGAGTGAAGTGTCACAGCAAGCATTACGTATGGGGGGAAGGCGTCGTGTAACTCTGGTTCGATTGGTCGCTGCTGCAGTGACCTTATTGGCCGCAGTTTCGTTTACTGGCGCAAAGAGTGGTGCGAGCACGAGCAGGGATACTCCGACCGGAACGCTGACCATCGCGAACACCGAGGCTCCGGGCAACTTGAATCCGATATTAAGCACCAATGATGGGGCCGAACTCATGTACAGCGACCTCGCGTATGAGCCAATTATCTACGTTGATGCGTTGACCAACACCTACCAGCCGGGCCTGGCGCTTTCATGGAAATACATCAACAACGGGAGTGCGTTCGTTTTGAACCTCAGGCCCAATGTTGAGTTCAGTGACGGCACCACGATGACGGCCCAGGATGTCGCCAATTCATTATTGGCCGTCGGTGCGGACCACGGTGGGCTTGCGATCTATGAGGCAGTCATCAAGTCGATTGATGTCACTGGCCCTCTGTCGCTGCAACTCAATCTCGCTGGTCACGACCCGGACCTGCCACTCTTGCTCAGCCAAAGCATGATGGGTCCTGACGTCGTCGCACCGAGCGCGCTCGCAGATCCGTCGACGTTGGCCACGACCACGGATGGCGCAGGCCCTTACATGCTCGACCCAGCCGAAACCGTAGCTGGCTCTACTTACACCTACATTCCGAACCCGCACTTCTTCAATCCTTCTGCGATTCACTATGCGAAGGTTGTGGTGAATGTGATTGCCAACCTCGCGTCAGAGCTCTCCGCGCTCCAGAGTGGTCAGGCACAGTTCGGCTGGGGGTCCGCCAGCACGATCCCCCAGGCGAAGGCTGACGGGCTGAAGGTGTACACGGGACTTGAATCGTGGGACGGTGCGCTTTTCCTCGACCGAAATGGGGCAATCTCTAAGCCTCTGAGTAACTTGAAAGTGCGACAAGCACTCAACTATGCCATCAACCGCAAGGCTGATGCTCAGACTATCTATGGCAAAGGGCTTGCGACTCCGACTGACGAGCCCGAGGTGCCTGGCTATGAAGGCTATGTGAAGTCCCTTGCCAACTACTACCCCTACAACGTGGCAAAAGCGAAGGAACTACTCAAAGAGGCCGGGTATCCGCACGGGTTCACCCTGACGGTCGGTGCAACGTCGAATGAATATGTTGGATCGGCATCGCAAGCGCAAGCGCTCGCAAGCAACTGGGCGGCAATCGGAGTCAAGGTGCAGATCAAGTCCTACGCCACCGTGGACGAGTTGGTTACGCCGTGGATCGATGCGAAGCTACCTGTAACAGCCGGCGGATACAACGGTCTGCCGATTTACACGGAAGCACAGCAAGTACTGACCAAAGACGCCGGTCTCTTCAATCCGTTCAAGTCATTCGACCCGACGTTGAACCATCTGATGACGATCGCCGAGAACGCACCGACACTTGCTGCCGGGCAGGCCGACTGGGCCAAGGTCATGGAAGAGGTGGTCAAACTCGCATGGTTTGCTCCCATTGCAAATTCAGACGCCATCTATTACGCAAGTTCATCGCTCAAGGGAGTCGCGGTGTCGCCTTTGGCCTACGACGCGGATCCGGTGGGCTGGTCAGGCGGCTGACGAATCGAGCGATACTCATCGAAACATGAGTCATGTGAGGCCGTGGAGCAGTGGATGGAAGTACTGCCTTTCATCGCGACCTCGGTAAGTCCCTAGTGCGGGGGGCCGATGCGAACGGCCTCGGGCCCCCGCACTATCCCCGTCTCGCAAGTCCGTGCCGTTGGGTGATCGCCAGTTCTGGGAGCGCCACAAGTTTGGGCGTGTCCCGCAGTGAGCGGACTGTTAGTGCGTCGAGCAGGCGGAAGCATCCGCCGTACTGCATGACCACTGGTTTGCAAAGTTATGGAATGGTTTTAATAGATATGAACGAGCGACAACTGAGGCGCGAATGATTAGCGGTGTCGATATATTTGCCTTCGAAGCGGTGCCGGATTGGGGCCGCGTGCCCAAGGGCTTCGAGCTGGGTGAGGTAGCCGCCGTCGCCGTTGATCGCGACGACAATGTGTACGCTTTCAACCGCGGCCCTCATCCGATGGTCGTGTTCGATCCAGAGGGCAGCTTCGTTGGCTCGTGGGGAGAAGGGCTCTTTGTCCGGCCCCATGGCCTTCAGATGTCGTCGAGCGGCGACCTGTTCTGCACCGATGAAGGCGCGCACATTGTCCGGCGCTGCACGTTGGAGGGCGAAGTCACAATGACACTCGGCGAGCCCGGCGTCGCTAGTGGATTTCACAGCGGTGAGCCGTTCAATCGCTGTACGCACACCGCCGAGTCGCCCGACGGCTCCATCTACGTGTCGGATGGCTATGGAAATGCCCGGATCCACAAGTATTCGAGCGATGCCAAATACCTGTTCTCCTGGGGGAGGTCGGGAACTGGTCCGGGCGAATTCAACCTTCCGCACAACATCGCCTGTGACAAGGACGGCCTAGTGTACGTGGCCGATCGCGAGAATCATCGAATTCAGGTATTCGACGGCGAAGGTCGCTTCCAGGAACAGTGGCACGACCTTCACCGTCCGAGCGCTATCTTCCTCGAGCGATCGACGCCGCCGGTCATGTACGTGGCCGAGATTGGGCCCTACTTGGGAGGCAATCTCGGTTGGCCCAATCTTGGCCCCCGGATCAGTGTCTTGGGCGTACCCGGTGGGGCCGTCCTGTCGCGCGCATCACAAGATGCGTCACTCGCAGCCGGTTCGGACGCTCTCGTTTCACCACACGGGATCGCTATGGATTCTCGTGGCGACCTCTACATTGCGGACGTCGCCTATACAGGTTGGTCGTCACTGTTCCCCGATGTACCGATGCCGGACAAGTTGCGGACCCTCCACAAGTGGCGCCGCGCGGACCGTGTGGCTGCCGCCAGCGACCTCGGTGGAACGTCGTTGACATGACCAAAGACCGAGCTAATTTTATGAGCCTTTACTTGAGCTGATGCTATGGTCAAACCCGATGAGCAGGGGAGTGTCGTGGCGACATTCGTGATGAGACGTTCGGCCTCAGTCGAAGCAGTGCCCGTCGACACCCGAGTGCATCAATCCGACATCGAACCGTCGGCGGCTGATTGGGATGTGCGCCGATGCTAAAGGTGATCAGACGCCGGTTGTTCTTTGCGATACCGCTCGTTCTGACCGTCACATTCCTTAGTTTCTTCCTCGAGGCGCTCACGCCAGGCAGTGAGGCGGCGACCATTCTCGGTACGTCGGCCACTCCGGCACAGCTGCGGGCGCTCACCTTGCGTCTTGGTCTTAACCATCCGTTTTATGTTCAGTACTGGCACTGGCTGGTGGGCGTCTTGCATGGTGACCTGGGCAATTCAGCAATCACCGGTGTCCCGGTGAGTTCGACGCTGAACAGCGGTCTACCAGTGACCGTGTCTGAGATTGGTGGAGCAGTTTTGATCGCGTTGGTGGTCGGGATATCGCTTGGCGTCGCGGGCGCCGTGTTGGGAGGTCGACTTGGAAAAGTGTTTGACATGTTTTCTCTCGCGGGCCTCGCGATTCCGGCGTTCTGGCTCGGGTATCTTCTCGTGTTGCTGTTCGCTGACCGGCTGCGATGGCTACCGGCAGTGGGGTACGTGAGTCCGAGCACGTCCGTGGTTCATTGGGCGAAGTCGTTGATCTTACCGGTCGTGACGCTCGGCGTGGCAGGAGCCGCGTTGATTGCGAAGCAGACGCGTGACAGCATGCTCGACGTCCTGAGTCGCCCGTTCGTCGACTCGCTTCGCGTACGTGGCGTCTCGCGGCGGAGCATCATTTTCCGGCATGCGCTGCGCGCCGCGTTGCCCAACGTCGTCACCCTTACGGGACTTTACGTAGTGAGCCTGTTGCTCGGGACCGCCGTAGTTGACAATGTGTTTGCCCTTCCGGGTCTGGGTGCCGACGTCGTGCTGGCCACGACGGCACATGACCTGATCGTGGTGGATGGCGTGGCGCTGTATTTCACGCTCATCGTCGTCGTCGTCTTCATGGTCGCCGACGTTGCGAATACGTGGCTGAGCCCTCGTCAACGTACGACGATGCGGGGGATGTGAGCGTCGTGGAAACGCCGGGTGTAACCAGGTCAAAGAAGGTTCGGGGACGCGCCCGCGCTGCACTGCGGGCGGTGACGCTGGTTCTTAGAAACTGGCCCACTGCTGTCGCGGTCGGTTACTTAGCCGTGGTTGTACTTGCGTCGATGTTTGCGAAATACCTGCCGCTCCATAATCCCTTGAACGAGTATTTTCCACACCAGTACGAGGGTCCGTCGGGCCATTTCTGGTTGGGCACCGATGACCTGGATCGAGACATACTGAGCCGCCTCGTCTTCGGAGCGTGGCCCACCGTCATCGGCGTCACAGAAGCGCTGACTGTCTTCGTTGGCATCGGCGTGCCGCTCGGTCTTATCGCTGGATTTTACGGCGGACTCATCGATAGCTTCCTCATGTGGCTCGCCGACCTGTCCTTCGGTGTGCCCCAGATCGTCGTCGTCTTGGCCGTCGTCTCCATTTTCAACGAGAGTTCGTCTGCGGCGATGTTCGCGTTGGGCATACTCGGAGCGTTCGGGCTCTCACGCGTAGTACGAACCGCGACGGTCACGGTCAAAGCGGAAGAGTACGTCGCTGCAGCGAGAGTCTCCGGACTGACCTGGTGGCGCATAGCGTGGCGGCACGTCTTCCCCCGCATCGTCGGCACAATCATCGTGCAGATGTCGCTCTTCGCCAGCCTCGCGCTTCTCTTTCAGACGGGACTGGAGTTCTTGGGCCTGGCGACACATCCCCCAGCGCCGTCCTGGGGCGGGATGGTAGCGGAGGCGGCCGAATACATTGTCAACGATCCGTGGATGATTGTGCCACCCGGTTTGGCAATCGCGTTCAGTATTTTCGCTCTGGGCATCATCGGCGACCGAGTCAGAGATGCTCACGCCGATCGGTCGAGCACGACGGTTCCGTCGAGCGCGCGGACTGTGTCGGCCAGGTCTAAGGAGCCCGCCCAACCAATCGTCCACAGCGTCGCGGCCGATGTGGAAATGGCTGACCAACTACGGTTGCCTGAGCCGTCGAGCGTCACGACGGTGTTGTCCGTGAGGGATCTCTGCCTGGGTTTGCAACGCGACTCCGCAACCGTGCCGATCGTCGACGGGGTCTCCTTTGATGTTGGGCGGGCTGAAGCCCTCGGCATTGTTGGCGAGTCAGGCTGTGGAAAGTCGCTGACTGCCCGAAGCGTCCTCGGTCTGCTTCCGCGTGGGATCGTGCGTACGAGCGGTGAGGTGATTTTCGACGGGCAGTCCCTTCGCGGTGACGACCGTGGCCGCATTGCGAAAGCTGCACGGTGCACAGATTGGTTTGATACCTCAGGAACCGATCATCAGTCTGGATCCGAACTTCACGGCGGGCCACCAGGTCGCCGAGGTGGTGCGGACACATCATGATTGCACGCGACGTGAGGCGAAGTCGCGAGCGCTCGAGCTCTTAGACCGCGTGAAGCTCCCTAATGCTCGCGACGTCTTTGGTCTGTATCCGCATCAGCTGTCAGGTGGGATAGCGCAGCGTGTCGTCATCGCGACTGCCCTGGCCGGCGACCCTCATCTGCTGATTGCCGACGAACCCACGACCGCGCTCGACGCAAGTACCCGCGCGGGCATCCTCGAACTCTTAGGCGAGTTGCAATCTGACTTGGGTGTGTCGCTGATCGTGATCTCGCATGACTGGAGCGTGATCTCACGCTTGACCGATCGTGTCATCGTGATGTACGCCGGCCAGATCGTGGAGCGTGGGCTCGCATCAGAGATGTTCGGCTCCCCACGTCATCCCTACACGATCGGTTTGCTTGGTTCGGATACACGCCTAGTACCGAGTGCAGGGCGACTGCGGCCGCTCCCAGGCGTGGTGCCGAGCATCGGCGACTGGCCGGACGGATGTCGTTTCGCGCCACGATGCTCGTTCGCGGACGATGCGTGCCGAAGCACCACGGTTCCGGAATTGGTGGTGGGCGCCGATCGAACCTCGAGATGTATCCACGACGACCGCGTGCACTTGAGTCTCGTGCGTAACGGCGACCATGTCAGTAGCAGCGCGAAGCCAGAGGTGAGCTCGAATCGACCACTGCTGCGCGTCACGGACCTATCGGTGGACTACCGATTGGGCTTCTTCACCCCGCCGAAACGAGCTGTCCGCGACGTCTCGTTCGATGTTTGGCCCGGGACGACGGTGGGCCTCGTCGGCGAGTCTGGCTCGGGAAAGTCGACGATCGCGCGAACCGTGACTGGGTTGGTCACCGCCAGCGGGGGGACGCTGGACTTCGATGGGGAGGACCTGACCAAGGTCAGTCCACGGCGACGACGAGAACTGGCGGCACGGATCCAGATGGTGTTCCAAGATCCGTACGGCTCCCTCAACCCTGCGCGCACGATAGGTCAGACCTTGGTTGAGCCGCTGCTTGCAACGCAGCGCGCCGGTGCGGAGGCGACGGTCTCAGCCGTCGGGAGCGCACTTGAACGCGTGGGACTCGAATCCGGTGTCGCGAAGTACTTTCCGTCGCAGTTCTCAGGCGGCCAGAGGCAACGCATCGCGATTGCCCGCGCACTTATCGTGCGACCACAGTTAATCATCCTGGACGAAGCGGTTAGTGCACTCGACCTTTCCGTACAGGCTCAGATCTTGAACCTACTTCGAGACCTTCAGAGCGAGGAAGGTCTCAGTTACCTCTTTATCACGCACGACATGGCGGTGGTGCGTTACATGGCCGACCGCGTCGTGGTGCTGAAGGACGGCCAAGTGGTAGAGAACGGACCAATCGACGACATTATGGACCACCCTCGCGAACCGTATACGCAGGAATTGCTAGCGGCCGCTCAAGCGTGAGCGTGAAGCGAGTGGAGAGAAGCGAGCCGAGATGAAGACGAACAGTGCTGCGCTGGATGAAATGTTGAAGCGCGCGGCGGCGAGCGAAGTGCTACCTGGGGTCGTGGCGATAGTGGCGAACTCAAGGGGCGTGGTGTACGAGGGTGCGTTCGGTATGCGTGACTGTTCGAGCGGTGACGAAATGGAGGTCGATTCCCTACACGGGATCGCATCGATGACCAAGTTCGCGACGTCGATTGCATTGCTGCAGCTCGTCGAGAGGGGGGAATTGGACTTGTGGACACCGGTGGGCGATCTGCTCCCGGCTTACGACGCACTCTCGGTGTTGGAAGGGTTCAGTTCCGACGGGGAACCCCAGCTTCGAGCGCCATTGCGTCGCGGAACGGTCTTCAACCTGTTGACCCACACCTCTGGTCTGGCTCATCCGATGTGGAACGCGAAACTGGGCCGCTATATCGAGGTCACCGAGGGGCTCGAGATTGAGGACCTGTCCGGCACCCGCAAAGCGTTCACCATTCCGTTGGTGTGTGATCCGGGTAAGGCATTCGTCTACGGCATGGGCATGGATTGGACTGGTCTCGTCATCGAGACCGTGGCGGGCCGACCGTTCGAGGTCGTCCTGCGAGAGGACGTGCTCGGGCCGCTCGGCCTAACAGATACGGTGCCTCTCCGTTCGGCCGAGCAGGTGGCTCGCTCGGCGAAGGTCCATATGCGCGGTGTGGGCGGTCACTGGGAGCCGATGCTGGCCAGTTATTACGGGCCGGGGATAGTCGTACCTGAGTACTATCCCGGCGGCCACTGCCTGTACTCCACCGCGCCGGACTTCATGCGTCTGCAGAGGACGATCATGAGTGGAGGGACCTACGAGGGAGTTTGCTTGCTCGCGCCGGAAACGGTCGAAGGTTTCTTCCGTAATGAGATCGGAGATCTCGATGTCGGTCTGATGCGGAGTGCCATCGCGTCGGCCACGTGCGATGTGCCGCTCCAAGGATGGAAGTGGGGGCAGGGAATCATGATGACCGACCAGGACAGGCCCGAGGGGCGGTTGGCCGGGTCAGCGGGCTGGTGCGGCGGCTGGAACACGTTCTATTGGATGGATCGGGCGAAGGACGTGGCTGCAGCGATGTACACACAGTCGATGCCGTTCTACGATCCGGGCGTCATCGACTGTTACAAGCGCTTTGAGTCCCTCGTGTACAGCGAGTTCGCATAGACGGGCCTACGGATGTGGACCGGGCAAGAACGGAACCACTCTCGTCGCGGCAGCACTGGGATTTTCACTGGCCTTGAGGATTATGGGTCGGGATTGACGGCTACCCGTTGTCGTTGAGATAGCCGCCGCCACGGATTCGTCGTTCGAGTTCCTTCTCCGCTTCGTTGATCTCGCGGGCGAGGGCGGCGACATTTTCGACCATTGCGCGCGGGCAGGCAACGACACCGCTGTCGTCCCCGAGAATGAGATCGCCCGGTTGAATGGCAACGCCAGCACAGATCACGGGAACGTCGGTACCGACGGTTCTGAGTCTGAGCTTGCTGCCCGCGGCGACCTGCCGTCCCTTGCTCGCGAATACCGGATAGCCCGTTTCGATTATTGATTCTGGGTCCCTGACGGATCCATCGATCACGGTGCCGGCGGCGCCGAGTCGAAGGCTTCGAAGAGAGAGGAGGTATCCCCACGAGCTGGCCACGGGGGCGATCGGGGTACTGACGACTATCACTGCGCCGGGGCGGACCTCGTGGTCAACGAACAGCGAATGAGTAGCGGTGATCGTCTTCATCCCGACCTCTTGCGGCCTGGGTTCTTGCAGTACTGTCTGCGCCAGTCCGATCATTCGCGTTCCCACGCCGATGGAAGCAATGTCTACCAGGGCGCCGTTGAATCCCAGCTGGTCGAGCGCGTCTGAGACGACGGTCGAACTGAGCCCGTCGAATAGTTCGGTGACTCGAGTGACCGCAGACGCGTTTGGGGGTCTAAGCGCGCTCACTCGAAGCTCCTTTGTCGGTCGTTGTCGCTGAGATCGGCTGACTGTTCGGGCGACTTCCGAGGCCCAAGAGGTAACGCGGCACGTCGCCTGCCATGAGGCCGATCTCCTCCGACGTGAAGCCCTCATTCGCCAAGCCCTCAAGCGTCCGTTGCAACCGACGCACTGGGGTCGGCTCCGCCACCTTTCCGCCGTCCGTGGAGATCAGGCAGTGCGAGACCCCTACCGAGCGGATGACTTTGGCCCGCTCCGCAATCGACTCCTCGTCGATCAGCTCGATGTACGCACCCAGCGCGGCGAGACGCTTCATATCGGTGACGTTCATCTCCACGAACGACACGTGAGGATGAGTGACGATCAGTCGCTCTATCCCGAGCTCCCGGGCCGCTTCGAACAGCACAATCGTCTCTTCCGGAGCGAGGTGACCCGACGCCAGTGTCAGATCGGCAGTAGCCACCTCCTCGAGTACGCGATGCGCGGCTGGCGTGAGCTTCTCCCCTGACAGAACGGTGAGTCCGGGTTCGTCGGGCGGTATGACACTCGCCAGCATTGGAGCCCCGTCAGCGAGCTTTCGAAAGTGTCGAGCTCCGATCGTGGGCATCCAAACTATCTTTCCCCCTTGCCTCGCAGTCTCGATGACCGCATGATGATTTATGCCCCCAACCGGATAGTTGAGCGCGACGCCTCCGAAGACCGGAAATCCGGTGGCCCTGCTCGCCGTTTCAGCGCGAGCCGCCGTGTCCGTCGAATGACTCTTGACGACGATCGCCGCCATGCCCGACGCCTGGGCGTCGGCGGCGGCCGACTCGGCGGTGACGTTGCGCTCAAAAATGTCGGGACCGGTGTGTATGTGAAGGTCAATCGCGTTACGGAGCAAATCGGATGGTGTGAACAACGCTGACGCTCTTTCGTTTGGATCGGGCATGGGTTGCGGCTCAGGCGTTGACGGTGGTGGGTGGAGTCGAATGGTCGAAGCGGCGGTGCAGAACGAAGAGCCGCAGCTCAGCGCCGGAAACTTCGCCGTTGTTCGTGACGTCATTAAAGGATTCGTAATCGACGATCTCGCCGACCGCGTCACGTGATTCGATGTCGTAAATGGTTAGTTGTTCGGCACCTTGTCCAGACTCCAATCGGTATCGGCGCGTGCGCAGCACACCTCGAGGTTGACTCTGTACTGCTTTGCCTCGATGGCCAGCCTCGCCGTCCTCCCAGACACAGAGAAGGTAGGGACCACAGACGGTCAGGTCGTGCGCCATCGCGGAGTCCGGGGTGGGGATCGCGCGGTACACACGACGATCGAACTTTGCCACTTGTCTGACCTCGACTTCGAGGTCAGAACTAACGCCATTCGAGAGGGCTTTGTATTCGTCGCTGTCGAGCACGTCAAGGTTCGCCAGCTCGTAGGAGGCGAGATAGGTGACAGCGTCTGATGACGTCGGTCGGGCGTGCTCCGAGACGAGATCGGGACCAGTGAGGGAGTCGTCCCTGCCTACTTGCTTGTACCGACGCGCCGTCACGATACCTGGGACCGAGAGGCGCGCAGGGACGTGGTCGTCGTCGTACCACTCGTTGAAATGTCCCTCGAACTGAGTCGGCACTTCCCCTAAAATCAGCAAAACTCCATTATCTAATTCCATCTGCTACCTTTTGTCTGTAGTACTCTGCACGGGCCGAGCACATACTCGGCGCCTACTAACGGAGGCTAACTCTGCTGATAATATTAGCTGACCTCGGCACCCCTGTCTACGTTGAACGAATCCGATGGGCAAACGCCACAGTCGGGCGACAGCGGCCGCTCGGAGGTCCTCACTGGAGCACACATGGTTAACCCACCGGCCTCAAGACACGACACCGCCCCGTCGATGGCCTCTGCTCCGCGCCCGATCTTGGTCGTACGGCGTCCCGGATCCGGGTGCTGCAATCGCCACACCGCGGTGAGGTAGGGATGCCCCCGAAGCCGCGAAGCGAGAGTCCGACGATGAGCGACGTCGCGCGCATGGCTGGCGTCTCGCAGTCATGTGTGTCACTGGTACTCAACGACGCCCCCGGATCGCGAGTACCGGCTAAAACTCGCGAACGAGTGCTACGTGCCGCCTCCACGCTGAATTACAGTCTGCCCCATCGCGGCCCCCGCCCTACGTCAGAACACGCACCAGTGGCGAAGCGGACGATCGCATTCGTCACCGACGAAATCTCGATCAGCCCGCACACCGTCCTTCAGATAAACGGGGTGAGAGATGCTGCCTGGGCACAAGAGTTCTTGGTCCAGACGTACGTCACGAGGTCGCACAAGGCACTAGAGGACGCGACGATCTCGGCGGTACTGAGTGATCCAGGTATCACGGGTCTGATCTATGCGAACAGCTTTACTCGTGAGCTTGAACTGCCGACATCGCAGCGCACCATTCCTACGGTCCTCGTGAACTGTTACATGAAGACCGCGATTTTTCCAACCCTGTTGGCCGACGATGTCGGCGGCGGCCGGGCCGCGACTGAGTACCTGGTACAGGTCGGGCACGAACGGATTGCGATGATCACCGGAGAGCGTTGGATGGACGCCTCCGCCGATCGTCTTCGCGGTTACAGGGAAGCATTGACGAGCGCGGGCATCGAGTTCGACGTGAGTCTGGTTCGTTATGGCGACTGGTCCGTTGCCTCTGGCTACAAGAGAACTCTGTCGCTGATGGGTCGTCCCAACCCGCCCACCGCCTTCTACTGTGCGAGCGACCTGATGGCGCTCGGCTGTTTCCAAGCGCTCAGCTCTTTGGGTTTGTCGGTTCCGAGCGATGTCTCTGTGGTCGGTCACAACGACATCGACCTCGCGCAGTACCTCGAACCGGCCCTGACGTCTTGCCGTCCGCCCAACTACGAGCTCGGTCAACGTGCCGTCGAGATCTTGCTCGACATAGTTCAAGGGGTCGATGAGTACGAGGCGGCCGTCTCCAGGCTGGATTCGAAACTGATTCTGCGTTCGTCGGTTGCCGCGCCTGCGGGGCGGCGCAACAGAAATTCAAACGGCAATCCCTCGAAGGCGTTGGTGAATACTGCGAACGTGGGCGCTACGGCCTCCGCGCCTCGATCAGCCACTCCGAGCAGGGGAGGGGCCACGATTGCTTAGATCCGGTGCCGATCTAGCAGTGTCCGCCAAGCAGTCGCCGAGCGTGAGCGTCGTCAGCCGACAGCGCGCCATCCTTGGGGAGTGCCCACTGTGGTGGCCCGAGCGATCAACCCTCTTTTGGGTGGACATTCGCGGCTGTTCGATTCACGCCGTCGACACCAGGTACGGCACCGACACGGTCTGGCAACGTCGGGAACTCACGGCCGGGATTTGCCTGACCGCCGATGATCGATTCCTGGTCGCGATGGAGTCTCGCATCGAGCTCTTCAACCCCGACGACGGTTCAGTCAGCCACCGCTGGCAAATGCCGGGCTGGCGGCCAGGCATGAGGTTCAATGAGATCAAGTGCGATCCCGCTGGTCGCGTCTGGGTGGGATCGATGGACGACCGCACTCGTGCCCCGGTGGGATCGCTGATGAGGTTGACGCGCGATGGCTTGGTGAGTGTTTCCCCCTCGGTCGCCGTCCCGAATAGCCTCGCGTGGTCTCTGGATGGACGCTGCATGTACTTTGCCGATGGACGCGACTCGGTCATTTGGCGGTATGAAGTCAATCCTCGTACCGGTGATCTCGGGCATCGTGAACCGTTCCACGTGTTGCCCGTTGGCGGCGTGCCCGACGGCGCCACCGTTGACGCTGAGAACTTTCTGTGGAGCGCACATTACGGCGCCGGTGAAGTCACTCGCTACACGCCACAAGGTTCGATCGACGCCATCGTTCGAATGCCTGTCTCCCAGCCAACGAGCTGCAGCTTCGGAGGAGAGTCGCTTGATCTCCTTTACATCACGAGCGCGTCGCAGCGTCTGAGCACTACCCAACTTGCGGATCAGCCACTTGCTGGCGAAACGTTCGCACTGCGTGCCTCGGTCCCCGGGACTGCGACGCCCCGAGTCGATCTTGGATACCTGGGCCTCGAGTGAGCACACACGGACGTCACGAAGAGACCAGCGCTTCGAACGCGCGATAGCAGCCGATTACTCCCGGATCGTAGAATGGCGCGGTTTGCGTGTACATGCCGGCGGCGAGACCCCTGGATCGATCGATCCAGAAGAATGTGTTCCAGCCTCCAGCCCAGCCGCCACTCCCAGGTGATCGGCCGTCAGGGCCAACGTCTTCGTTGACGGCCATCCCGAGACCCCACTTCCACCCCTCGAGGTGAATGTCGTCGCTTGCCGTCGGAATCTCGGTCCTCAGTACTCCGACGTCGATGCTGCCGATCTGGTTGCGGAACAGCGCATCTACACTCTCAGTTCGCAACAGCCTCGTACCGTTGTGCGAACCGCCGCCGAGGAGCGCCAACTGGAGCCGCAAGAAGTCCACCGGGGTTGAGTAAAGGCATCCGCCGGCTGGGTATACCTCGGGGACGGTAACGCCTGGCCCGTAGTAGCCAGCTGAAACAGGCACCCAGAAGTCGTGGCGATCTCGTTCATGGACCGACACTGAGCGCTCGAGCTGTTCGACGGATCGCTGGACCACCGTGTCTTCCATGTCGAGCGGTTCGAGCACGTTTTCACGAATGACAACCTGAAACGGTCGACCGACAACGGCTTCAATCAATGGTCCGACCCAATCTCCGCTCATTCCGTAGTTGAACTGGACCCCAGGGTCGCAGACGAACGGTATCTCGAACACGCGTCCTGTTCCCGAGAGTTCGGAGACCGAGAGGCCAGCCCACTCGAGATACCGGCAGAGTTTTTCGTTCCACGTCGGATGGGCGAGTCCCGAAGTGTGGCTCAGAAGATTCAGCACCGTCCCTCGACGACGAGGAGGTCGCAGAATCGGTTCGCCGTCGGCGAAACCATCGAGCACGAGTAGTTCATCGTAGGCTGGGAGCAGGTCGCCGACCGGTGTGGTGAGATTGACTTCGCCGCGCTCGACGAGTTGCATCACCGCGATCCCGCTCACCAGTTTGGTGAACGAAGCTATGCCATGTACCGAGTCGAGTTCCACCGGGGCACCGGTCGACGTATCGCGTACACCGAAAGCGTTGTCATAGACCAAGCCGCCGCTGTCGGCGACGACGGCGACAACGCCCGGCAGCACGTTGTCAGCGACGGAGCGCCGGAAGAGCTCGTCAATTGCATCAACGCGCAGCTTCATCAAGTTCGCCATGAGAGGGGGTCAAGGGCTAACGGGTCCGAAGAGGGCGCAGGCGGGAGAGACTCTCCAGGATAGGAAGGCCAGCGCCGCGGCGAACACGAATCGATTGCACCGCTCCTAGCATAGCGATAATATTATGACCAATGTGCTGCGAGCGATCGGCGGTTCAACGCAGCCGGGAATCGATAGCAAACCTCTCATTGACCAACAGATAAGCGAGGCGCCAACACGTGCCTGTTTCTTTTGACCCAGATCGAATCGCGGCGGTGTTTAACTCGGACCCCGAGTTCCAGCTCTGCGCCCGATTCTGGGACGGGACGCTGGAGTTCGGCGTGGGCGAGACGTTATACACGTTGCGAATGGATGCGGGAAAGGTCGCCGAAGTGGAAGTGACCGCGCATGAGGTGTTCACAGAGGACGGTCGGCGCAATGGCAGCCGGCGGGTGCGGGTCTCTGCGCCCGAGCACGACTGGGAAAAGATCGTCATGGATCCGGCGCCGCCTTTCTATCTGGACTACTACAGCGCCAGCGTGCACCACGACGTAACTCTCGACGGCGACCCCGAATCGCTTTGGGCTTACTACCCCGCTATTCGACGGACGACGGACCTCTTCCGCTCCATCGTCCGTCCCGAAACGGAGATTTGATGCCACGACTGTCGCCCATCGAAGGGCGTTACATGTATATCGAGTTTGACGGCGTCGAGCACCGCGTGTACTTCGAGGAGGCCGGGCGGGGAGTTCCTGTGCTGCTGCAGCACACCGCGGGCTCGGACAGCCGGCAATGGCGTCACCTACTCGAGGATGCTGAGTTGACATCCCGTTTTCGTTTCATCGCATACGACCTGCCCTACCACGGTCGGTCGCTTCCGCCACTTGAGGTCGAATGGTGGACTCAGGAGTATGAGCTGCATCAGGACCACTTCATGTCGATGGTCGTCGGCATTGCCAAGGAACTCGAACTTGACCGTCCCATCTTCATGGGTTGCTCGATGGGCGGTCACGTGGCTCCAGATTTAGCGCTGCACTATCCGGGGATGTTTCGGGCGGTGATTGCGGTGCAAGGCGGCCTCGCGACGCATGACGACGAACCCTTCAACGCCTATATGTGGCATCCCCGAATCAGCAACGAGCTGAAGTCGGCTCTGATGTTCACGATGATGTCCCCTCGAAGTCCCGAAGCCCTTCGGCGAGAGACGTCGTGGGTTTACGGTCAAGGTGCGCCGCCGGTGCACAAAGGCGACTTGGTGTTCTATCTCGGAGAGCATGATCTCGCGGAAACGGCGCAGTTTATCGACACGTCCAAGACGTCGGTGTACGTCCTCAGTGGGGACTACGACTGGTCTGCCAGCCCTGACAAGTGCAAGGCACTAGCCGACGCCATTCCGGGAGCGCATTACCAGTTGATGCATAACCTGGGACACTTTCCCATGAGCGAGGATCCGATCTCGTTCATGGCCTACCTCGTTCCGATCCTGGACGAGATTGCGGCGTCGCCACCGGTGGCTATCTAATGCGACTGGTGATGCACTCATCCAGACGGGACTTTGCCTCCAACCGGTCGCGGCCCCGGCCCATCAACGTTTGCCAGTCCTTCGGACTAAAGGAGACATAGCAATGGGTATCACTCGTATCGGTCTGCAGATGCCTAATCTGACTTTCCCTGGCGTGCCCGACGGCGAACTGTTCGAGCGGATCGCGGATGTCGCTGTGGCGGCGGAAGAATCGGGATTCGATTCGCTGTGGTTTATGGATCACATCTATCAGATCGGAATCGTTGGACCGGCGAAGGATCCAATGCTCGAGGCGTATACCCTTTTGGCGGCGGTCGCAGCTCGCACGAAGTCAGTGTCCCTTGGGGCGATGAGCACCGGTGTGACCTACCGATACCCATCGTTCCTTGCGAAAATTGTTACGACGCTCGACATCGTGTCCAGCGGGCGAGCGATTCTCGCGCTAGGGGCTGCGTGGGCCGACGACGAACATCACGACTACGGCATACCTTTTCCCCCGCTGGGAGAACGAATGGGGCGCCTCGAGGAGGCCGTTCAGGTTTGCCGTCAGATGTTCGAAAACGAAAGCTCGACGTTTTCAGGGCGTTACTACTCAATCGAGAATGCGGTCAACAACCCTCGGCCCGTGCGCGAAGGAGGCATTCCAATATTCATTGCGGGCGGCGGCGAAAAGCGCACGTTACTACTGGTCGCACAGTATGCCGATGGATGCAACTTGGTCGGTGACGTGGATACCGTGACAGCGAAGCTTGGAGTCCTGTCAATGCACTGTGAACTGGTGAACCGAGATCCTGCGACGCTGTGCAAGACGCGGCTAGGAGAACTTGTAATCGCTGAGACGGATGCCGAGGCGCACGCGAAGTACGCCCGGCTCCGTGAACAGT
Organism: uncultured Acidimicrobiaceae bacterium; assembly: GCA_963848345.1. Classification (GTDB taxonomy): domain Bacteria; phylum Actinomycetota; class Acidimicrobiia; order Acidimicrobiales; family RAAP-2; genus RAAP-2. Next base: position 506,001 of record CAWKDF010000005.1, read on the forward strand.
ATGGAGAGGGACTCGGTGGCGCGGTCATAGGCACCCCGGCGTCGATAGGCGAGCAGATATTGCCGTACTTCGATGCTGGAATGGACGGCTTGATCTTCTTTATGCACGATGCTTACGATGCCGGCCTGGTGAGGATGGCCGGGGCCGCTCTGACCGCTGCGATCGGTGCCTGAGTCGAGACGGTAACGGCTCGCGTTAACTGTGGCGACCGCTGAACATGCGCGCGACAGGCTCACTCGGAACAGTGCCAACGCTGAATCAGTTCCAAAGACCTTCGAACTCGCTGGGATCGAAACCGGTTCGTTGCCCAGTCTCGAGACTGCGAATACTGGAGATCTCATCTGCGGTTAAGGAGAAGTCGAAGACGTCGAAGTTCTCAGCCATCCGATCGCGATGACTGGACTTCGGAATCACGATTATCCCGAGATCGATGTGCCATCGAATGACAACCTGAGCGGCAGTCTTCCCGTATCGCTTGCCGATTTCGGCGAGCAGGGGTTCACCGAGCACGGCACCTTGGCCGATCGGCGACCAGGACTCAGTCAAGATGTCATGGGCGAGGTGGTATTCGCGTAGCTCATCCTGTTGGAAGTATGGATGCAGTTCGATTTGGTTAACCACCGGGATGGTAGTCGAGTTGGCAGCTAGTTTCTCGAGATCTGGAACTCGAAAGTTTGAGACACCGATTGAGCGGATGCGACCTTGGTCACGCAGTGCTTCGAATGCATGCCATGACTCCACAAATCGGTCGGCAGTAGGGCGCGGCCAGTGAATGAGATAGAGATCGACGTAGTCGAGGTCGAGTGCCGTGCTCGATGCCTCAAAAGCGTCGAGAGTCTCTTGGTAGCCGTGACTATCGTTGTACAGCTTTGTCGTGATAAATACCTCGTCGCGCCGCAGCCCGCTACTTTTGAAGGCTCGACCAACGCCCACTTCATTTCGATACCCGGCCGCCGTGTCGATGTGCCGATAACCAACTTCGAAGGCATCTTCGACCACTCGCTGCGTGTCGTCCGGCGGGACTTGATAGACACCAAACCCCAATTTCGGGATCTTGTGAGAGTCATTCATGGTTACCGATTTATCTACCATCAATACTTCCTTGCGGTGACAGTTTGCTCTGGTAATATTAGCAAACGGCTCACGTCGCCGGGGAGATTTCGCACGGCCGAGGTCAGACGTTCGAGTGCTCTCATGCTCAATCTCGCCGAGGCCTGATAGGTATGCCGGCGTGGAACTCTCGAGTGAGGGTGGCTTCATTCACTCCGAACTCCTTCGCTACATCGCGAGCGATAAACCATTCGCGTAACGTCCTGCAGCCAGGGCGACCTTGGCGGCAGAAAGCTTCCGGACATTCCGGCGGCGCTGGACCCCGCGGGATTCGAGATGTTTTATGGTAGTGGTGCGATGGATTCCAAGTCGCCGGGCAAGCGCATTGATGGACAGCCCATTGCCATGATCCTCGACGAGGTGATCAATGTTTACTCCCGCCGGCCGTCGTTGAACAGAATTTGGAGGCCGTCCTATGGGGTCCACCACGCAAGTGTCTGATCAAGGTCCAGGCGTGCGGAACGTCGCTATCGCCGAAGGGTTAATTGCTGCTGGCCGAATGCATCGGATCGGCGAAGAGGAGGTGCGCCAGGCGAGAGAGGACGGTCGATGGAGGGCCGCCTACGCCGGCCAAGCCAGTATTGAGGTGTCGGAGGATCTCGTCGCTGCTCTCGCTGCCGATCCTCGCGCCCAGTCGATGTTTGAGACGCTCACCCGTGCGAATCGCTACGCCATCCTCTACAGAATTGGTAACGCCAAGAAACCTGGAACGCGCTCGCGGCGCATTGATCAGTTTGTCGAGATGTTGAGCCGTGGTGAGACCATCCACCCTCAGACGTCGGGAAGAGCCGAGTAGAGGAGTGAATGCTCGTATACGTATGCCCCGATCACACGAAAGCGGCCCTGGTAATCGTGACTTTCGCATCAGCCTACGGCTCGGTTCAATAGCTCGTGATCTTGGCACTTACCGCGAGCACCCGCGGGCGTCGACGATCGCCACGTCAACGACGGTGTCGCCACGCACCATCCAGATGACGTCGTAGAGATTCACCGTGGGGTCACAATGAGGAGGGATCAGGTTCACTCGGTCACCGCGCACGAAGGTGCCGCTCGGGACCTGGAGCCGACCGTGCTCGTCGCCCTGAAAGGCGAAGGAGCTCGCTATCTCGTGTCCCACCACGACCGGCGCTCCCGCCTCGGTTGCCATTGATTTAAGGCCAGCGTCGAGCGTCACGTGATCCTCGTGGTTCGTCGAAACCACCGTCGATTCGATCGTCAAACTCTGTAGGAAGCGTCCCTCGGGATCGTCGCCCATCGCGTCTCGGTATTCACGATCCATGAAGATATAGCTGCCGCACTGGAGCTCTGTAAGGATGCCGAGCTCGATATCGATGAGTGCGCTCCCTGTACCGCCGCCCGAGCGCAGCGCCACCTCGTGGCCGTGATCTTCGATGGCGGTGATGACGCTCGCGAGCCGGTCTGCGGCCCTCGCCAGTCGCTCGCGCCGCTCCTGCTTTCCTCGGACGTGCTGAAGGTTCCCGGCGTAACCCTGGACCCCGCCGAATTGCAGATGCCGAGACCGACCCACGCGATCAACGAGATCGAGCGCGTGTGGAGGGTCGGTAACGCCCGTTCGCTCCTGGCCAACGTCAACGTCACAAAGGACCGAGATGCTCACATTCTCTGTCGCCGCGTTGTCGAGCTCGTCGATCCCGTCCGGCGAATCGGCCACGATGGTCAGGTCGCAGAGTTCGGTGAGTCGCCACGCACGTTCAGCGAGACGTGCGCCCGCGAGCGGCGACGTGAGCAGAGCGGAGACGCGGTCTCGGTAGCCGAACGCTGGAAGCTGAGCAACGACGGCCTCGGCTTCGGATAATTTGGCGAAGCTGAGCCCGCTCGCGCCCGCCGCGAGCTGGCGCGCCGCGACGAAGGCGCTCTTGTGCGACTTCACATGCGGTCGGAGTGTCACGCCCGCTGAGCGCGCGATATCTGCCATCGTTGCAATGTTCTCGTCTAGCGCGTCGAGCTCACAGACAAGGGCGGGCGTGGCGAGCAGTGCTCGCGATCCCGCCACGCCGAAACTATCGATGACCGCACGAAAGCGCGGTTGTGTACGCAGTCGCTTTTGCATGTGCTCCATTGTCACACGTGCGATTCAACGCGGTGAACGGCTTCGGTGCGAGGGCGTCGATTCTCTTCCCAGGCGTGCATCCCGTACGTCGGCCCGACCCGATACCTCTTATCCCGCGTTCACGAAGGCGCTGTAGGGTGCGAAAACGAGTCAATGTGAGGAGAACAGCGTGTTAGGTGATAAGGAAGAGCATTTCGAAGGCAAGGGAACCGATCTCGGAGCTCTGCAGACGCATGTCGAGGAGTACCTCAAAGCCAATGGCTTCACGGTGCAGAGCTCCTCGCCGAGCGATCAGGGAGTAGTTATTCAAGCGAAAAAAGGCGGGTTCCTCCGCGAAGTCGTCGACGCCGATCGATCATTGACGATCAGCATCAAGGGCAGCCCGGCCGACTTCACCGTTCGCTTCGGCATCGGCAAGTGGCTGGAGCACCTTGGCGTCGCCGCGATTGAAACGCTACTGCTCAGTGAGCTGTTCTTGCCGATCGACGTCGCCGACTCAATGTGGAGTCTCGAAGTTGAGGACAAGATCATCGCCGATATGAAGACCTTTATCGGCTAGATCGACCTATCGAAATCCGATGACGCCGTGGGTCCGGTAGCTCGATTCGAGCTCCGCGATCTCGGTGTCGTCGAGTTCGAGTTCGACGGCTGCGACCGCATCGGACAGGTGCTCGGGCTTGGTGGCTCCCACGATGGGACTCGAGACCACTGGGTTGTGTAGCACCCAGGCGAGCGCGACCTGCGCAGGGGCGACGTTGCGCTTGCTCGCGACGCGCAAGACCGCCTCGACGATGGGCTGGTCGTCATCGGAGTAGAGGCTGCGGCCGAACTCGTCGTTCTCTGAGCGGCTCGTCTGCTCGGCCCAGGGGCGGGTGAGACGGCCGCGGGCGAGCGGGCTCCAGGGAATCGAGCCCACGCCCTGATCGGCGAGGAGCGGAAACATCTCGCGCTCCTCTTCTCGGTAGAGCAGGTTGTAGTAGTTCTGCATGCTCACGAAGCGAGTCCAACCGTTGAGATCGGCGACGTAGAGCGCTTGGGCAAACTGCCAGGCGTACATCGATGACGCGCCGATGTAGCGGGCCTTGCCCGCCTTCACCACGTCGTGGAGCGCTTCGAGAGTCTCTTCGATCGGAGTCTCGTAGTCCCAACGATGAATCTGATAGAGGTCGACGTAGTCGGTACCGAGGCGACGAAGGCTGTTGTCGATTTCGCTCATGATGGCCTTGCGCGACAGACCGTGGCCGTTGGGACCGGGACGCATCTGACCGTGCACTTTGGTCGCGATGACGACTTCGTCGCGCGAGGTCATGGACAGCAGAGTCTGACCGGTGATCTCTTCGCTGCTACCCGCCGAGTACACGTTGGCCGTGTCGAAGAAGTTGATGCCCGAGTCAAGTGCTTGGCGGTAAAAGGGCTCCGCGCTCTCTCGTCCGAGCGACCACGGGTGGTTGCCGCGGCTGGGCTCACCGTAGCTCATGCAGCCGAGGCAGATCCGAGAGACCTGCATTCCGGTGGTGCCGAGTGCCACGTATTCCATAACGTCTCCTTCGCAATGACTCACGAGCCAGTCCCCGCCAGCGGGAAGTCTTCCAGGGACCGTTTTAGCGCGTCGCTCGAGGTGCAGTGCACCCGTTGCGCCCGACGTGACCACTACGCGGTGCTCGTCTGGATCGCTTGTCTCTCGCGTATCTAGTGTGGTGAGGCGGAAGAGGGAGCAGCCATGAACCAAACGTCAACCATCGTCGTGTGCGACGGCGATCAAACCGGCCAAGAGCTGCTGGAAGAGGCCCTGCGAGCCCTCGATCCGTCGGTGCTCGGGTTCGATCTCAACCTCGTGCACTTTGACCTATCACTCGCCAGTCGCGAGGCGACTCAAAACGGCGTAGTGCACGAGGCAGCCGCCGCGATGCGCGAGTACGGTCTTGGCCTCAAGGCGGCAACGATCACGCCGACGGCGATCGGCAGTGTCGGCTCGCCCAATCGCATCCTTCGCGAGGGCATCGACGGCAAGGTGATCGTGCGTACGGGACGGCGCATTCCCGGAGTGACGCCGATCGTGGCGCTCAGCTACCCGGTCGTGGTGGTACGAATGGCGGTAGGTGACGCGTACGGGGCGTTAGAGGGTCGCGACGGGGAGCCGGGATCTGCCGAGGAGTCGGCCTGGCGCACCGAGCGGATCGATCGATCTCTGTGTCGCTCGGTGGCGGAGTTCTCGTTTCGCATGGCAGAGTCGCTCCACGGGCTCGTCTACGGAGGGCCGAAGTGGACCGTGTCGGCGATCTACGAGGGCATGTTGAAAGAGGAGATGGATGCCGCCGCCACGCGCTACGGGGACGTGAGGTATCGTCCCATGCTGATCGACGCCGCTTACGCGGGGCTCTTGACCGAAGACTGGCATTCGCCCGTCGTCATACCAGCGCTCAATCGGGACGGCGACTGCTTGAGCGACATGGTGCTCGCGATGTTCGGCTCGATCGCGGGCGCCGAGTCGGTGCTGCTGTCGCTCGACGAGGACTTACAACCGACCGTCGCCATGGCGGAGGCCCCCCACGGCACGGCTCCTTCGCTCGAGGGAAAGAACGTCGCCAATCCGATGGCCATGTTGCTCGCGTGCTCTGCGGTGCTCGAGCACGCGGGCTTTCGGGGCGACGAACAGTGTGCGCGCGCGGCGAATCTCCTGCGCGACGCGACACTCACCGCGGCGGACGACGGGATCCGCACCTTCGACCTCGCGGGAGAGGCCTCGACCAGCGAAGTGGTCGATGAGGTCCTTCGCCGGGTTCGCCTGGCTCGCGGTTGACCGCGCTAGGCAACGCGTGTCGTTCTGAACCGCACGGTCGAGACTCCGGTGGTGAGAGTATCTAAGCGTCACCAACCAGGAGGAGCCCATGGACAATCGTCAGCTCGTGCTTGATCATCGCCCGAGTGGCACCATCGATGAGACGACCACCAGGCTCGTCACGGCGCCGCGACCCGACTGTGGCGATGGCCAGGCGCTCATCAAGGTCGCCATGCTGAGCATTGACCCGACGATTCGAACCTGGATGGATGACGCGCCGGGGTATTTGCCGCCCATCGAGATCGGCGCGGTCGTGCGCGGCAGCGGCACCGGCGTCGTCGTGGAGTCTTGCAGCGAGCGCTACGCCGTGGGTGACCTCGTCTTTGGGATGACCAACTGGCAAGAGTGGGTGCTCGCCACGCCCGAGGATCGCTTCACGGTGATTCCAACGGGCCTTGGGCTCGATCTGGCGACCGTGATGAACGTGCTCGGCGTCACCGGCATCACCGCGTACTTCGGTATGACCGACGTGGGTCGAGTGGCCGGGGGCGACGTAGTCGTGGTGTCGGGCGCCGCGGGGGCGACCGGCTCCGTCGCTGGGCAGATCGCCCGCGCGCGAGGGGCGAGCAAGGTGGTCGGTATTGCCGGGGGAGCGGAGAAGTGTGCCGAGGTCGTCGAACGTTACGGCTTCGACGCCTGCCTCGACTATCGCGAGGAACATCTGCGTTCGCGACTCCGCGAGGCGTGCCCGAGCGGCGTCGATCTCTACTTCGACAACGTTGGCGGCGAGATCCTCGACGCGGTCCTCGCCTCGCTCGCCTTGAAGGCGCGCATCGTCTTGTGCGGGGCGATTTCGCAGTACAACGCCACGGGTCCGCGTCGCGGCATCGAGAACACCAGTGCACTCATCACTCGGCGCGCGCGCATGGAGGGCTTCCTCGTCCTTGATTACGCGAGTCGCTTCGCCGAAGCCCAGATGGAGCTCGCGGGGCTGGTGCTGTCAGGACAGCTCAAGCACCAAGAGCACGTGCTCAAGGGGTTGGAGCGTGCTCCCGAGGCGCTCAATCTGCTTTTCACCGGTGGAAATCACGGAAAGATGCTCGTGGCGGTCGACGAGAGCGTGCACCTTGGCTGACATCTCGGTCGTCGCGTTAGTGCGTCGCAACTGGCAGCGTGCCACCATTGCGCTGTTCTTGATCGCGCTCGTGGCTGGATTCGCGCCCTTTGGCGCCGTCGCGTCGCTCGACAAGGTGGCGGGCTACTTCGGGCATCACAGCTCGAGCAAGTCGCTCCAGAGCGTGGTCGGTCTCTCGGGCTCGCAATTGGGCATTGGACTCGCCATACTGCGACTCGCCTCTCTGGGCGCTCTCCCGCTCGCCTCTCTCGCCGATCACTGGGGACGGGTGAGCACCATGCGCCGAACGTTGTTCGTCGGACTCGTGATCACCGCCTGCGCGGCGCTCAGTCCCTCCTACTGGTTCTTTGTGGCGTGCTTCGCGCTGGCTCGACCGCTCTTGACCTCCACCGCGACGGTGGTCCAGGTCGTCACGGTTGAGCTATCCAGCACCGAAACCCGCATTGACCGACTCGTCATCGTGTCGGCGGGTGCGGGCGTCGGTGCGGGCCTTGCCGCCATCTTTGCCGGGCTCCTGCACGGCCCCCAGTCGTTTCGGGTGCTCTTCGCTCTGGCGCTCGTACCTGTGATCTTCCTTCGACCGCTGCTTCGTTCGGTGCCCGAGCCGATCTATCGCGGGGCCAGCGGGCCGCTCGCACGTCTTGGCGCCGTCCCGCGCGGTCTTCGCGCCCGGGTCGCGACCGTCGGGATCATCGTCTTTGTCATTGGGGTGGTTTCCGGTCCGGCCAGTGGCTTTACGTTCGTCTACGGCGAGGGCGTCCTCAAGATCAGTTCGGCGATCGTCGCGCTGGTGGTATCGCTGAGCGCCCTCACCGGTCTGGCGGGCCTGCTGCTCAGTCGCTTTCTGTCGCGAACGCTGGGTCGCCGGGGGACCGTCGTGATCGGCACCGTCGCGACGGCGCTCACCGCCGCGCTGGCCTACGGCGGAGGCAAGACCGCCTTCGTCGTTGGCTACATGAGCGGAGTGCTGGCGGGAGGCCTCTTAGCGCCCGCCATTGCCGCACTCAGCACCGAACTGTTCCCTCACGCTTCGCGCGCGACGGCGGCAGGGTGGATCGTTGTGGCGGGCGTGCTCGGCGCGATGGCGGGGCTCCTCGTCTTTGGGCTCGTCGGCGACACCGTCCACGTTACGGGCGCGGGCTCGTTGCGCCTGGCAGCGCTCGTGACCTTTCTGCCGCTCTTGCCGTGCCTCGCACTGCTGTATCGATTGCCGGAAAGCTCCCGGATGGAGCTCACGTAGCTATCGAAGTTCCAGGTCAGCGACGAGGGCTAGGTGGTCGCTGCCCCCGTCGCGGGTGTAACTGCGCTGAGAGACCCACGGCCCACGGCCCAAGATGTGGTCGATCTGAGAGTGTGGCCGCCGCGCCGGCCAAGTGCGTCCCCGCGCGAGCGTGCGCCAACCGGGAAAGAGGACTCTGAGCAGCGGACGCCAGCAGTTGAAGTCGCCCGCGACCACGATGGGCACGCCGGGCTCGAGCGTTGACACGATCTCGTTGATGCGCCGGTACTGGCGATAGGAGCCGTGACTGATGTGCGCTCCGTGAACCGCGAGCGCGTAGAACGGCCGATCGCCCTCGCGCAGGCGCGCGATGATGAGCGCGCGGGTCACCTTCTCGCGGGGCAGACGTCCGAGCGGCGTGATGGTGATGTCGTCGATCGGTAGACGAGTGAGGAGCCCCAGCCCCCAGGTGCCGCGCTCGAGACGCCGGCTGCTCGCGCGCTTGGCCCGCTGGTCCTTCGTGAGCTCACGGTGCTCACTGAAGTAGAGGCCGCGTTCGCCGACGAAATGAGCGAGCAGCGGTTGCCACGACGACGGCCCTTCGCCGGAGGTCACGCGATCACCGGTGGCGAGGGGCGCGAAGTCGCCCGCCATCTCGAGTGACGTCGTCAGGTCATCGAAGAAGTCCGGCCCCTCGTCGGCTCGCCACAGTTCTGGCAGGATCAGCACGTCGGCATCGAGGTCTTTGACAACGTCGAGGACTCGCGTCGGCCGACCCCAGCCGTCGACGCCGGCGTGAAGATTAAACGTCGCAACACGCACTGCCCAACACTACCGGGGGGTCCGCGCCGGTGTGGCAGTCTCTTATGCGTGGAATCCGTCGACGTTGCCTTTGGTCATCGACTGTGGTGGGTTGATTCTTTCATTGGCGAGAGCGAGCGTGGTAACCCCGCGGTGGTCGTGCTGCTCGAACGACCGTTGCCCGACGACGAACTGCAACAGATCGCCTTCGAGCTCGGCGTCTCAGAGACCGCGTTCGTGCGGCGAGTGGGCGATCAATGGTCGCTTCGCTGGTTCACACCTACGGTCGAGGTGGATCTCTGCGGACACGCGACGCTCGCCACCGTGCACGTCCTGTTGACCGAGCTCAACGCGCCGGGCTCCGAGTTCTTCTTCGCGACCAGAGCAGGCGTGCTGTCGGGGCGTCGCCTGCCCGACGGCCTCGTGGGCATCGACCTGCCGAGGGCGTATCTCGAACCGATCGATCCGGCGCTCTTTGCCGATGCGCTCGGTCACGTCGACGAGGCCTACCAGGCGGGTCCTTCGAGCGTGCTCGCGATCGTCGACGACTACGAGACGCTCTGCTCCTTGAGCGTCGATCCGATCACGCTGTTCCTGGTGCCAAGCTCGCTCATCATCGCCGCCTGCTACGGAGGACCGGATGTCGACGTCTCCATTCGCGTCTTCGCGCCGCGCCTCGGTCTCGCTGAAGATCCCGTCACCGGCAGCGCGCTCTGTGCGGTCGCGCCGTGGTGGGTGGAGAAGGTGGGCTCGCCGACCGTCGCCGTGCGCCAGGCGAGCTCCCGCGGCGGCATCATGTACGCGCGCCTCTTCGAACGCAACGTGGAAGTTGCGGGCATGGCGAGGACCTTCTTCTCGGGCGAGATCTATCCGTGAGTGGTGAACCGCTCGGACCCGGTCCGCGTACCCGCGTTCGCCGACTCCCGAAGAAGGCTTCCTACGACGAAGACGCCGTCTTCGCCATTTTAGATGAGGCCTGGGTCGCTCACGTGGCCGCAACTGTGCGAGACAAGGCCGCCGCGCTGCCGACGCTCCACCTGCGTGAGGGTCGCACGCTCTATTTGCACGGCAGTCCGTCGAACGAGATCTTGAAGTCGGTGGTGCGCGATGGTGAGGCCTTCGTGACCGCCACGATCTTTGACGGCATTCGCGTGGCGCGCAGCGGCTTCGAATCGTCGATTGCCTATCGCTCGGTGGTCATCGTGGGCGAAGCCCGCGAAGTCGTTGACGTCGACGAGAAGCGTCGGCTCCTCGATTCTTTCGTGGACCGAGTGCTCCCCGGGCGGGCTCGCGAATCTCGTGCGATCACCGAGGCCGAGGTGCGCCTCACCATGATGGTCGCCGTGCACATCGACGAAGCGTCCGCGAAAATCTCGGCGGGCGAGACGGACGACGACCTCGATGATCAGGCGCTACCCATCTGGGCGGGCACGATCCCGGCGCGACTCATCTTTGGCGATCCAGTGCCCGACACCCGAGGGGCGATGTCCAGGGGTGAGGTCGAGATGCCGCCGTCGGTGCGAGGGTTCTTGGAGGACCAGTGATCGGAGTGCTTCGCGAGCAGATTGAGCGCATCGATGCCGTTGACGTGCGCGAAGCCTCGTCCATTGCCATGACGATCGAGCGGCTGACCTGGCCAGGAGATCCCTTCTCGGAGTCAGAGAACGATCACCACGTCACGGCCTCCGCATTTGTCATCTCGTCGCGAGGCGTAATTCTGCATCGACATCGGCGCCTCGGCATCTGGGTGCAGCCCGGCGGTCACGTCGACGCGGGGGAGTCGCCCGAAGCGGCGTGCCTGCGTGAGACCAATGAAGAGACGGGGCTCGACGTGCGGCATCTCGACCCGGTCGAGCTGTTTCACATCGACGTGCATCCCGGTCCGAACGGGCACACCCACTACGACCTTCGCTACGTGCTCCGCGCTCAACCCGAAGACCCGCATCCTCCAGAGGGAGAGAGCCCCGAGGTGTTCTGGTTCGACTTTGCCGCGGCGATCGAGCGAGCGGTGCCCGACCTCGTGCCGGCGCTCTCGAAGCTCGCCGAGTCGCTTGAAACCCTGGGCGTGAGAGACTGACCGCGTGAGTGTGAGCGAGTCGCTGCGCGCGCTGATGGAGGCGGACCGCTGGATCGAGCGCGTTCGTTCGCAAAGGACCCACCTGTCTGAAGTGGTGGAGCTGGCCGCGCTGGAAGCGGAGCTGCGCGGGCTGCTCGGTGAGCTTCGGGCGGCGGAAGCAGAGATCGCACCCCTCGTGAAGGACCGCGATGCGGTCGCGAGCGAGTCACTTCGCCTGCGAAAGCGCGCGAACGACCTCGACGGCGCGCTCTCCTCCTCGACGGCCAACGCCAGGGAGCTGAGTGCCTTGCAAAACGAGCTCACGCACGTTCGCCAGCTGCTTGAGGCGAGCGAGGATCGCGAGCTGGAGCTACTGGTCGAGCTCGAACCCAAAGAGGCGGCCATCAAGGCGATCAAACACAGGGCCCAGCCGGGGGTAGCTCGACGAGCGGAGTTGCAGGCCTTGATCAAGGAGCTGCAGGCGACCCTTGACGAGGAGCGGGTCGCGCTCGAGGCGACCCGCGATGACACCGCGCGCGCCGTTCCTTCCGATCTGCGTGCGCGCTATGACGCGGCGCTCGCACGAAGCGGGGGCTCCGGCGCGGCACAGGTAGTCGAAGGGCGCTGTGACGGATGTCGCATCGCCCTCGCGCCACTCGACTTCGATCGATTCAAGTCCCTTCCCGAAGACACCTTCATGGACTGTCCCGAGTGCGGGCGGCTGTTGCTGCCGTGATCGTTCTGGTTCGTCACGGACAGTCCACCACCAACGAGCAGGGCCTGCTCGTTGGCCGGAGCGATCCGCGCCTCACCGCGCTCGGTCAACGACAAGCCGAAGCCCTTGCGCCGTGGCTCGTCGACGTGGACGAGGTGTGGGTATCGCCGCTCACCCGAGCCCGTGAGACCGCGGCCATGGCGATGCCGGGACGAGCCCACATCGTGAAAGAGGCCTTCATTGAAGTCGACTACGGGGACCTTGATGGCACGTCGCTTGTGGAGATCCCCACCGAACGTTGGCGCGCCTTTGAATTCGAGCATGATCACGCCTTCGGCGGTGGCGAGTCGCTCGCGGACGTGGACAAGCGCGTGCACGCGGAGCTCGACGGCCTCATGGACGACCAGTCGAGCCTGCTGCATTCAGCCTCGCGTCACCTGGCGATCGTGAGCCACGTCTCGCCGATCAAGTCCGCGGTGACCTGGGCGCTCGGCGTGCCCGGGTCGACATCGTGGCGCATGCGACTGGAGAACGGTTCGCTAACCGTGATTGGCGTGCGCGGTCGCGGACCACAGCTCATTCGCTACAACGCCGTGCCGCTCCTCTAACGCAGCGCGATGGCGATCGCGGCGAAATTGAATGCAACGCCGACGAGCGTCGCCGCGTGAAAGAGCTCGTGGTAGCCAAAGACGCGGGGAGAGAGCCGAGGTCGCTTCATGCCGTAGGCGAGCGCGCCGAGCGTGTAGGCGAGCCCTCCGGCGGCGACGAACGAGAAGCAGAGCGGACCCCCGCCTCGATAGATCTGGGGTAGCACCGCGACGGCCGCCCAGCCGACGCACAGATAAGGGAGTGTATTCACCCACTTGGGGGCGTCGAGTGCCAGTTGGCGTATCGCGACGCCGATGACGGCGCCCGAAACGACGATGAGCAAGAGCACGAAGCGAATCGTGCCGTGCATAGTGAGTCCCGCAATGGCGAGGTAGCTGCCAGTGATCGCGAGAAAGATGGCCGAGTGGTCGGCTCGTTTCATGGCTCGCCGTTGGACTGACGACCAGGACACGCGATGAAAGAGGGAGCTCGTCACCAGCATCGCCTCGACGCCAGCGACGAAGCAGAGCACCCAACCGACATCTGTCCAGGTGCGCGCGCGCACGAAGAGGAGCGGCGAGACGACGGCGAGCGTGATCGCGCCCACGACGTGCAGCCATCCGCGCAGGAGTGGGCGAGCGACGGGGGCTGGCGCATCGGTAACTGTCGTTGAAGGCACGCTTTCACCCTAAGGTGCTTGACGCATGGCTCTAGAAACAACGGAGCCCGTCTGCTTCGTTACCGAAGCAGACGGGCGCTCGATGTTTGGCCCCCCCAGCCAATGTCAAGAAATTAGTTCGTCCACGACCACCACTTAGCTCGCGAAGGCCTTTAATCAGGCTGTTGTGAGCAATTTCACATGGAGGATAGATTATGGAGCATCGCACCCTGACCAAAGGTCTCGAGGTCTCTGCGGAAGGTCTCGGATGCATGGGAATGAGTGAGTTCTACGGCGCGGGTGATGACGATGAATCAATCGCGACGATTCATGAAGCACTCGATCTGGGCGTCAACTTCTTGGATACGGCGGACATGTATGGCCCGTTCACCAACGAGCTCCTCGTCGGCCGGGCCATACAGGGTCGGCGCGAGGACGTCGTGCTCGCCACGAAGTTTGGCAACGAGCGCGCAGAGGACGGGACGTTCATTCGAGTGAACGGCACGCCCGAGTACGTGCGTGCGGCCTGCGACGCCTCCCTGGCACGCCTCAACGTCGAGGTCATTGATCTCTACTACCAGCACCGAGTCGACCGCACGGTCCCGATCGAGGAGACCTGGGGGGCGATGAAGTCACTGGTCGAAGCGGGAAAGCTCCGATTCCTCGGCATTTCGGAGGCGTCGTCGGCAACGATCGAGCGTGCGCACGCGGTTCACCCCATCGCGGCGCTCCAGAGCGAATACTCGTTATGGTCGCGCGATCCAGAAGACGGCGTCCTCGAGACGTGTCGGCGCCTGGGCATCGGATTCGTCGCCTACAGCCCGCTCGGGCGTGGTTTTCTCACCGACGAGGCGGACCATCGTGTCGCCGACCCCACGGATTTCCGCAGCCGTCATCCGCGCTTTTCCGGAGACGCCTACGAGCACAACCTGGCGCTCGTGAGGAACCTTGAGCGCATCGCGGCGGAAAAGAAGGTCACCGTCGCCCAGCTCTCCCTCGCCTGGGTGCTCTCGCGCGGCGACGACGTAGTGCCCATCCCGGGCACGAAACGTCGCAAGTGGCTCCGTGAGAATGTGGCGGCGCTCGATATTGTCCTGAGCGCAGACGACATTGCCGCGCTCGAAGCGGCCGTGCCCCGCAGCGCCGTCGAAGGCGATCGCTACCACGCGTCGGGCATGCAGACCATCAACGGGTGAGGGGTACGAGTTCGCCCGCGCGCAGTTCGATCACGACGTCACACCAGCGGGCAACGAGCTCATCGTGCGTGGCGACGATGACGGTGGCGCCGGTTTCCCCAAGAAGAGTGAGCAGACGCGTGGTCTCGTCGCGACCGAGCCCGGCGGTCGGCTCGTCGAGCACCATGATCGCGGGCCCCGTCACGAGGGCGCGGGCGATGGCGACGCGCGCACGCTCGCCGCGCGAGAGCTCGTCGAAGCGAGTGGTGCGATCCGCCGCCACTCCCAGCGCGCCGAGGTCACGATAGGGGTCTCGTTCCGTGACGCGCCCAAGGAGCACTACGTCGATCGCGTAGCCGCGCGTGAGGCCCGGTTCGCTCGCCACGTAGGCGACGTGCCGGCGAAACTCGTCCTCGCTGATCGCCTTGATCTCGAGGCCGCCGACCGTGATCGTGCCCGACGTTGCCGGATCGAGACCGGCCAGCGTGCGCATGAGGGTCGACTTGCCCACGCCAGACTCGCCAACGATCGCCACGCGACTGCCCGGGGCGACGGTAAGGGTGGCGTCGTGTACCAAGGTGCGCTCGTCCTCATCGAGAGTCAAGTGCTCAGCGCGCACGGTGGCCTCGTCGGGCCAGGCCATCGATCCAGGGTGCGCCGTGCTCGCGAGCGCTTCGAGACGCTCGCCACCGCCGCTCACTTCGACGGCCGCGTGAAGTGACGAACGAACGCTGGAAAGGAGCTCGAAGTTCGTGAGCCCGATCATGGTGGCAACGACGAGCCACACGTTCGAGGTCGCTGGATGGTCGATCACGCCCACTAGCGCGAGCAGCGAGACGATGATCACGAGTGAGTTCGCAAGTCGGCGGTGCCCGCGCAGGCCACGTTCGGCGGCTCGCAACCTCGTGGTCGCACTCTGGGCGCGAGACCCTGCGTACGAGGCGCGCCCCAGGAGGGTGAGCTCGGGAGTGGCGGCGCTCAGCTCCACCAGCTGAGCTCGATAGATCCCACGCGCGTGACGGAGCTCGCGATCTTTTGCGAGCTCCCTTCGCGCGAGAAGGCTAAGACCGCCAACACCGATCAGCTGCAGGACCACGAGGTTCACTGCGTAGGTCCACCATTGGCCGTGGGGCGGCAGTGCGGCGACCACGATGTCACCCGCCATCATGACGGCGATGACGTCAAGGAACGGGATGACGAATCGAAGCCACAGATCCTGGAGCTCATCGGTATCACCGAGGGCTCGCTCCAACAGATCGCCGGACGCGTACGAGCGCCAGGTCGAATAGTTGAGCTGTCCGACGACGAGCACGAGCCAACGGCGCCACCGGGTGACCGCGGCGAATCCCAATTGGTGTGCGGCCAAGCGCTCGCTGAATCGAAGCGGCGAGCGCAGAAACGCGAAGAGCTCGATGACCACGAGCACAATAGCGACTGCCGCCAGCCCGGGTCGCGTGGCGCTTTCCACCAGCAGGGCAATGGCCCCCACGAGCAACGCCACGTTGGTCGCCGAGGCAACGAACCCGGTGAGCAGCGCACGAATTAGCTGGGCGCGGGGCGGTTGCGCGCGGCGTAGCCAACGACCAAGGCGCGCGAGATCCTCGTTCATGGGCGCAGCTCGATGTGGCGGGTCGACGTCGATAACAGAGGCGTATCGACAGTCGCCTCGATGATGGCGACGTCACTGAGGCCTTCGAGGACGTGACGTACATCAGCGCGAGCACCGAGGTCGAGCAGGCCCGCGACATCGTCGAGCACGAGCAGCGTCGAATTATTGAGCAGTGCTCGGGCCAGCACGAGTCGAACGCGCTCGCCCGAGCTCATTCCGCGACCGTCGCTCAGCAGCTCGACGTCGAGGTCGTCGAACCGTGAGCCTACGAGGCCGAGCGAGCGGAGCCGCGCGTTGAGGACATCATCGGAGAGGGACGATCCGAGTGTGAGGTTCTCTCGAAGTGAGCCAGACAAGAGGCTGCTCTCGGCGCTGACGTAGCCGACCGGCTCGTCGCTTCGTTGCGAGGTGCCCGAGGTGGGTGAACGCCATTCGAGCAACGTATGCAAGAGAGTCGTCTTGCCGACACCGGAAGGCCCGGTGATGATGATTCGATCGCCCCGTCGCACGCGCAGCGACACTTGATCGTCGTGCGCTTCGGTGACGACTTCGTCCGCGACGAGCAGGTCGTCGCCAAACGAGTGGCGCGGCGAGCTCGCGAGGGACTCGAGAACGTCGCGAGCTCGTTCGGCGTCGTCTCGTCGATGGAACTCCACCCCGAAGCGTCGAACCTGGGCGAAGAGCTCGCTCGTTACGAGGACCGCTATCAGCGCCCGGAGGAGGCTGATACGTCCGCCGAGCAGCCCGAAGCCCACGACCATGGCGACGAGGCCGATGCTGACGCCGCTCAGAAATTCGGTGACGAGCGAGGATTCGAGCGCGACTCGTATCGCCCGCATGGCGAGCGAGTGTTCGCTATCAGAGATGGCGGCGATTTCGTTGGCCCCGTAGGTGACGGCACCGAGGGCGCGCAACTCGGGAGCGTGCTGAAGGACCTCGAGTTGACGGGCTTCGAGGCTGGACCTGCGCTCCACGTACTGGGCCGCCATGGCTTCGCTTCGGCGTCCAGCGCGTTGATAGAGCGGCACGGCGAGACCGAGGAGCGCAACTGTGATGACGAGCGGAAGCCACCCGGCCGCCCAAAAGACGACGGCCAGGCCGAGGACAGCGCTCGCGGCACTGGCGCCGAGTCGATCGAGTGACGGGGCCTCGGCCGCGTGATCGATCGCGAGCGCGAGGTCACCACGACCTCGCTCACCTTCGCGACGGGGGAGCGCGAGGTGGCTCACCAGGCGGGACCGCCAGTGCGCGCGTACGCGTTCACCCGCCGACTCGCCCCACTCATCGAGGAGGGAGCTGAGGGCCCAACGCAGTGCCACCACCGCCACGAGATACCAAAGTCCTATCTCGAAATGACGCCGAGCAAGGTCGGAGATCCCGAGCGCGCTGAGCGCGGCGAGGGCGAGCAGCGCGAGCGTCGAACTGACGCCTAGCAGGCGTGCTGCCCTTACGTCGGTGGCGCTCGACGACGACTCGGACGATGCGGGGGCCACCGTCCAATGCTAATGACCGGGTGCTCAGCCTAAAGTGGGTCGTCGCGATGCGCCAGCAGGCGTGCGGGGCCGTTCAGCCAATCGCGCAGCGCCTTGGTCGCGCGGCAGTCGTCCTCGTTGTACTCCATGATCCGTTCGCGCGAGGCGAGCGCCTCAGGAGAGTCGTCGCGACGCGCCACTTCGTACCAGAGCATTGAGGCCTCGCCGCTCGGATTCGCGTCGCGCCAGTGAAACCCGGCGGCAACAGCGAGCTGCTTCAGTCCGAAGGGTCCCTCGGTTTGAATCTGGCGTTTGACCTGCTCGTGCAGATCTATCCACACCGGCGGCGTGGCCGCGCGGAACGAAAAGAGGTCAGCCTCCGTGGGGCCGTGGGACAGCGGGAACTCGACCGCTCTGTTCATGGCGCCGTCTTCGGCCTGGGCCCAAAAGCAGTAGGCCGCGAAGCTGCGGCCTTGCTCGGCGCAGCGCCTGCGAAGGTCCGCCAGCCACCGCCAAAAATCTTGAAAGTTCTTGGCTTCGGCTTCGCGTGTCAGGTCGTCCCAGACGACGAACGCGCGATATCCGGCGTCGACGCCACGGATGGGCTGGTGAACGCTGACGACTGCTCCCCAGAGATAGGTGGCTTCGTCGTAGCTCTCCATATCGACGTCGACTTCAACGTCGGCCGTCGGGCACCCCACGTCCTTTGACGCCACGATCCGCAATGACGTTCCTCGCTCAAAGGCGCGTGCGCGATAGATCAGGTCGTCCAGTTTGTCGATGCTGCGCCCGAGGACCTCTTCGACTTTGTGTGGCTCGAGAGGGTTCAGCACCTTGCTGCGCGCTCGGCGAGCTCGATCCGGATCCAGTCGGGCGAGCTGGGCGCGTGTGTCCACGCCATGTTCGCGCAGAAGCAACTGCTGGGAGAACGACGTAAAGCGCACCAAAGATACGTCGTCGAGCTTCTCCAGTTGCTCTTCGCAGTGCTCACGAAAGGGGCAATCAGGACAGTCGCGGTGCCAGTAGGGAGCGGTCGGAAAGACGCCGCCGCGGTGTGCCCATTCGTCGTGGGCGAATAAGACGTCCAAGCGCTCCTGGTGCAATCGGTCGTACGTGGAGAGGTTGAAACGCGGGTAGCTGTTGGTGGCAAGATCGAACCACCAGAGCCGGGCCTGGCGGTCGACCACGCCCGCTCTCGCCAATGGGTCAGCGTGACCGAGCGCTTCGAGCACGCGAGTCGCCTGTGCGAGGGCGAGTCCGCTGCGCGTCATCGGCACGGCTGAGCGCGTGCCGTACCCGTCGATGTACTCCGCCTCGCTCGGCCGAGGACGCTCCAGGGAACCCTCCAGCGTGCGTCGAGTGCTCGCAACTTCAACGACTTCGTGATTCTTAATGACGATGGGCGCGTAGGCAAAGCGCTCTTCGTTTCGACCGACGCGCACGAGCGCGTGCACCGAGGCGCTGCGTCGAGCCGCTTCGTCTCGAGCAATGCGGGGGCGAACGATCAACTCGCATCCCTCCTGCATGAGGCGGCTCGTGTCCTCGACGCTCGCAGGCGTGATCGCCTCTGGATGAAGAAGGTTGACGCGTTCGATGACACGCTGGCGGTGCTCGTCCGCGGCACGCCGCCGTCGCTCGAGCTCTGGCGTCAGCGCCGGCGCGATGAAGTTGAAGGGCGCGCCGCGCGTGAGGGCGACCCGATGAACGCAGGCGAGCACTTCGTCACTGCGGAGATACTCGGCCACGTTTCCAGCCTACGATGCGGTCGGCTTCTCATTTCGCCAGCTATTCCACAGTGCGGCATACTCGCCGTTCAAGGCGACCAGTTCGTCGTGCGTGCCGAGTTCGGCCACGACGCCGTCGATGACGACGCAGACTCGGTCCGCGTCATGGGCCGTGTGGAGACGGTGCGCGATGGCGATCACGGTGCGCCCGGCGAGGACGGCGCTCAGCGAGCGCTCGAGATGGCGTGCCGCTCGCGGATCGAGGAGCGCCGTTGCCTCGTCCAGTACCAGAGTGTGCGGGTTGCTGAGGACCAGGCGGGCGAGCGCCAACTGCTGCGCCTGGGCGGGCGAAATCGGATAGCCCGTCGTGCCGAGCTCGGTATCCATACCCTCGGGCAGGAGCTGTACCCACTCGAGCGCGTCAACCGCATCGAGCGCGTCTGTGATCTCCGCCTCGCTGGACACGGGCCGAGCGAGGGCCAAGTTGTCGCGCACCGTGCCGATAAAGATGTGGTGCTCTTGCGTGACGAGCGCGACATGGCCGCGCAGATCGGCGAGCGGCATCTGGGCGACTTCGACGTCGCCGACTCGGACCGAACCGCTCCGTGGCGCGTCGATGCCGGCGATCAACCGTCCGATCGTCGACTTGCCAGCGCCCGAGGGACCGACGATGGCGAGGCGTTCGCCGGGGCGCACCACGAGATCCACGCCATTTAGGACGTCGTGGCCCGTCCGGTAGGCGTATCGCACGGCGTCCAAGGTGATGGTCTCGTTCTTTGGCTCCGGTCCGCTCGTAGGTCGGTCGTCTCGTACGACCGACACGCCGACCAGCCGCGCGAGGGCCGTCTGGCCAATTTGGATTTCGTCGAGCCACGAGACGATTCGATCGAGCGGATCATTGATCTGCACGACGTAGAGGGTCACGGTGGTGGCGGCCCCAATGGAGACGTGCCCGCTGATGGCGAGCCATCCGCTCCAGGCGAGGGTGACGGCGACCGCGACGGCGAACGCGCCTTCGACGGTCGGGAACCAGATCATGCGCATCAAGAGCGTGTACATCTCCGAGTAGAAGGACTCGCGCACGTTCTCTTCAATGCGCGACACTTGGCGGGGTCCGAGCCGGTGCGCGTCAATGGTGCGCGCACCTTCTGCCGTTTCGGCGACCGACCCGGACATCGCCGCGTAGCTCATGCGCTCGCGACGGTACCCCGGGGTCGCGTAGCGCAAGTAGTAGCGCGTCGAGAAGAAGAGCACCGGTAGCGACACGAGACTCGCCAGACTCGCGAGTGGGCTGATGAGTAGCATCGCACCCAGGGTGAGGACGGCCTGGAGGATGGCGACGAGCCATTCGGGCACGGCGAATCGCACGGTGCGCGAGAGGGACTCCATGTCGTTGGTGGTGCGACTGAGGAGATCGCCGGTGCCAGCGCGCTCAACTTCGACGAGCGGGAGCGCGAGGACGCTCTGGAGGAACTCTTCGCGAAGTTGCGCGAAGACGGTTTCTCCGAGCACGTAACTGCGCCGACGAGCGAAGTACGTCAAGAGCGCGTAGGCGAGCGAGGCCCCGATGAGCAGGCCCACGTAGTCGGTGATCTTGGAGGTGCTCAGCCGGCGGTACGACGCGAAGTTGGTGATCTCTCCGATGGCCCAGGCCGGGATCAGTGACATCACGGCCGCGAGGGCGTAGATCGACAGCATGCGCGAGAGGGCACGACGATGCTCTCGCATCAGGCCCTTCGCGTAGGCGAAGACGGTCTTGGAGTCGGCGATGGGTAGCTGCACTAGGCGTCCTCTCGCAAGACGACCTGTCGGTACTTCGCCGATCGCGCAACGAGTTCTTCGTGCGTGCCGTGGTCGACGACATGGCCCTCGACCACGAAGAAGACCTCGCTCATCTTTTCGAGCAGTAATGGGCTGGTCGTGGCGATCATGGTCGTACGACCAGCCCGCATCTCGCGAAGTCGCGCTGCTATTCGGCCTTCGGTGTGCGTGTCAACCGCGGACGTCGGCTCGACGAGGATTAACACGTCGGCGTTCGTGAGGATGGCGCGAGCCAGAGCTGAGTCGCTGTC
The DNA here is from genome assembly GCA_963848345.1 of uncultured Acidimicrobiaceae bacterium. Classification (GTDB taxonomy): domain Bacteria; phylum Actinomycetota; class Acidimicrobiia; order Acidimicrobiales; family RAAP-2; genus RAAP-2. Next base: position 527,185 of record CAWKDF010000005.1, read on the forward strand.
GTTGCCCGCCGGAAAACCCCCGACCTCGCTCTTCGATGATCGTGGAGAGGCCGTCCTCGAGCGCGTCGAGCACGTCAAGCGAGCTAGTCGCCTGCATCACTTGAAGGATCCGTTCGTCGCTGACCAGGCCGTGGGGCATGAGTTCGAAGCGCAACTCGCCCGAAAAGAGCCGCGGTTCGATCTCACTGACGACGATGTGGGTTCGCACATCGTCGAGTCGGTAGGCGCCAATGGTCGCGCCGTTCACGAAGACGTCGTCGCTGTCGGTGACGAAGCGACCGAGGCGGTCACAGAGCAGCGTGGCGTCTTCGGGAGAATCGGTGACGAGTCCCGCATACTGACCTCGCATGAGAACGAGTCCACTGCGGCGATCCTCCAAGCGAGTGAGCTGCAGGGGCCAGGCGAGTGGGTGCTCGGGATCCCTGACGGTCGCCTCAATCGCGAGCAGACGTAGCACCTTGCTCGCTCCCACGTACGCGCGCGTCGAATTGATCACGTAATCGATCGCGGTGCGAAGCGGCGTGGTGAGAAACATGGAGTAGCCGAAGAACGCGACGAGTTCGCCGGGTTGCAGCGTCCCGTTCATGACGTCGCGCGCCCCAAGGAAGGTCACGATGCCGGTGAGAATCGCCGGCAGGAGGACCTGGCCGGACTCGAGTCCGGCCTGAGGGGCAGCGACGCGCGTGCCCGCCGCGCGTACGCGCTGGCTTTGACGGCGGTAGTTCTCGAAGAAGACGTCTTCGCCACCGACACCGCGAAGAATGCGCAGCCCCGCGACGGTGTCCGAACCGAGCGCCGCCAGCCGACCGGCAGACTCGCGTTGGGCGGCCTGGGACCGATGGAGCGGCTTCATGAGGGGAATGGTTAAGGAGCCGAGAATGGGCACGCCCAGCAAGACGACCAGCCCGAGTTCGACCGAGGTGGAAAGGAGGATGAACGACACCACGATCCAGGCGACGACGGCTCCTGCGAACCGCGCGAAGCTGTCGTAGGCGTTGCCGATGCGCATCCCGTCGGCCATGACCGTGTTGACGACGTCTCCCGCGGGAATCTCGTCGGTGAGCGCCGGGCCGGTCGTCGCGATATGGCGGCCGATCACTTGGACCGTCCGGTAGGCGGCGTTCATCCAGTTGGCGACGGCTAGTTGGTGGCGCAGCGACCCGCTGACGGCCTGGATCAGGCCGAGGGCGATCACGACGCGCCACCCACTTGAAGAGTTCGCCGGTGTTGTGGCGCTCGACGCCGTGATCGACGGCGGCGCCCACGCCGGCCCAGACGAGCGCCTGGGCCACCATCCAGCCGATGCCGAAGAGGGCGTTCAGCGAGAGCGAGCCACCTTTGGTTTCGCGCAAGCCAGCCGAGGTATCGAAAGGGTGAACCGGTATCGGGCGCGCCGGGGTCGTCCACGGGGAGCTCGCGGTACGGCAGATGCAGCACGGTTCGTCCATTTCTGTTGTTCGTTTTGAAGAGTCGAGGGATGGTGAGTCGACCTATAAGCGGGGTTCTGTCCACCTTCGAAATCGAAGGCTGGGCGGCCATCCATCTGAGCGATCTACCTCGGGAGTGCCTCTTTTACAGGGCGCGCGGGCCGCCTCCCATGTTTGATCTTGCTCCGAGTGGGGTTTACCTAGCCACCTTGATCGCTCAAGGCGCTGGTGCGCTCTTACCGCACCGTTTCACCCTTACCTGTGCTTGGTTGTCCTAGCCATCGGCGGTCTCTTCTCTGTGGCACTTTCCTGCACGTCACCGCGACTCACGTTTCGTGAGCACCCTGCCCTCTGGAGCCCCGACTTTCCTCACCGCCCGTCACCGGTCGGCGCGGCCACCCAGTCGACTCACCATCCGCATCAAGTCTGACACAAGATTTCACGAGGAACAAACAACAATGTGGTTACAGACCTCCGGTAACCTCGCCACGTGGTGCTCGACGCTGACGTCGACCAGCCCATCTTGGAGGTGGGCGAGTTCTACCAACTGCTCACCGCTCACCTGGAATCGGGTTTCGGTCGTCGCCGCCCGCACTGGGTTCGCGGGGAGATCGCCAAGGTCTACGAGAAGGGCCACGTCTACGTCGACCTGGTCGACGCGGGCTCTGCGTCGAGCGACACCAAGCGGCCAGTCTTGAACGCGCACTGCTGGGCGACGCCGTGGGCGCCGCTCAAGCGACGGCTCGCCGCAGAAGGGGTAACCCTCAAAGCGGGCATGGTGGTCAGTTTCTACGGGTACGTCGATGTCTACGCGCCCCAAGGGAAAATCGGCTTCTCCATCACCGAGATCGACGTGGAAGGACTGCTCGGCGACGTGGCTCGCCGACGCCAAGAGCTCATTGCGCGCTTGGCGAGTGAGGGCCTCCTCGAGGTGAACAAGCGCCTTTCGCTCTCGCCCGTTCCTCTGCGCGTGGGACTCGTGGCGAGTCCGGGCACCGAGGGCTACAACGACTTCACCGGCCAGCTCCTCAATTCGGCATTCAGCTTTGCGGTCACGCTCGTCAAGACCGTGGTCCAAGGTGAAGCCGCGCCGCGCCAGATTGCTGACGCCATCGCGCGCCCTCGACGAGTACGGCGTCGACCTGATCTGCGTCGTGCGAGGCGGCGGGTCGAAGGGCGACCTCGTGTGCTTTGACGACGAGCGGGTGGCGAGGGCGATCGCGTCGTGCGCGACGCCCGTGTTCACCGGCATCGGCCACACGGGCGACGAGTCGGTGGCGGACCTTGTCGCGCACACTCGCGCCATCACGCCGACCAAGCTCGGCGAGGAGGTAGTCGCGCTCGTCGCTCGCTGGTACGAAGCGAATGTCCAGAACCCAGCTCAGCGAGTGCTCGAGGCGAGCAACGACGTGCTCGAAGAGGCGTCCGTCTATCTCGCTGAGCGACGTCGGACCATGATCTTTGCCGTGCGCGACCGACTGCGCAGCTGAGGAGCGCCATCTCGCGAGCACGCGTCAGCGTCTGGTCATCCAGAGCGGACATCTCCTCGCCTCGGCGACCCAGATGCTGGTGAGCACCCGCCAGCTGCTCGCCGCTTACGATCCCGCTCGACGACTGGCGCAGGGCTGGTCCGTCGTTACGACGTGCGAACGGCGCCGTCGTAAAGTCTCTGGCGGACATTGCCTCGGGCGACGACGTGCGCGTGCTCGTGAGCGACGGAACATTTAGCGCCCGAGTGGGTGAGACGAAGGAGCCGACATGAGCGACGAGTGAATGGAATGAAGCGGCCGATGAGCTCAACGCCATCGTCGCCTCGTTCGACGAGGGCGAAGTTTCGGTGGATGATCTGTTCGCCAAGCTCGAACGCGCCACGGCGATCATCGAGTCGCTCGAGGCGCGACTCGCGCTGACCAAGGCCAAGGTCGACGAGCTGACGCCACGGATCGCGCGAGTGATCGACGACGAATGAGTGACGACGTCTACTTTCGCCAGCTGCTCGCCGGCCGCGACTTCGCGGTGGGCGACGCGGTGGCGTTGTCGATGCGGAACTTCACCTACGCGATCGGTGATCGCCAGACGCGGCGAGGCGGTCCTGGTCGATCCCGCGTACCGTCCAAGCGAGCTGATCGAACTGCTCGAGGCCGACGGCGATGAAGCTCGTGGGCGCCGTCGCGACGCACTACCACCCCGATCACATCGGTGGAACGTTGATCGGCCAGCAACATATCTCGGGCGTCGCCGAGTTGCACGACTCGACCGGCGTGCCGGTGCACGTCCACGTGGATGAAGTGACGTGGATCGTGGAGCGCACCGGTATCGACGAGTCGGCACTCGTCGCCCACGTCGATCGCGATCAGCTCTTCGTCGGCGACATCGAGATCACGCTGCTGCACACGCCGGGCCACACGCCGGGCAGCCAGTGCCTCCTCGTCGAGGGGCGACTGCTCAGCGGCGACACGCTCTTCATCGACGGATGCGGTCGCACCGACTTTCCCGGCGGCGACTCGCGTGCAGCTCTTCGTGTCGCTGAACGAGCGTCTCGCATCGTGAGTGACGACACCGCTGCTGTTTCCCGGGCACCTCTACTCGGCGGAGGGGTCGTTGCCAATGGGTGCGGTGCGCCAACGCAATCCAGTCCTGTCCGTGGCGAGCCTCGACGCAGTGGCTCGCCATGTTTGGCTCGTGATCGCTCGCTCAGTGTTCACGTGGTGAGCGTGCATTCGAGCGATCACGTCATCGTCGTCGGTGCCGGGCTCGCGGGATGGCGATTCGTCGAATTTGTCCGTCGCGACGGCTTTGAGGGGGCGATCACCCTTATCGGCGACGAGCCTCACGCGCCGTACGATCGACCCCCGCTCTCCAAGCAGGTGCTCGTCCGGCACGCTGGATCGCGGACAAGGCAACCTTGGCGACGCCGGAGAAGCTGGCGGAGTCGCGGGCGACGGTCATGCTCGAGTCGAGCGTGCCGTCACGCTCGACGTGGAAGCGACCACGGTTGGGCTCGCGAGCGGCGTGAAGGTTGAGGGTACGCACGTCGTGATCGCCACCGGCGCGAGAGCGCGACCGCTCTCCTTCGAGTCCTCGGGCGAGCTGGCCACGCTTGCGCACGTACGACGACGCCGTGCGACTCTCCGAGAAGCTCGACGGCCTCGAACCCGCGAGCGTGGTCGCGATCATCGGTGGCGGTTTCCTCGGCGCGGAAGCAGCGACCTCGATCAAGGCGCGCGGACACGTCCCGATCGTGCTCGAAGCTGCGCCGAGCGCCCGCTCATCACCGTCCTCGGCGATGAAGTGTCGCGCGTGGCTCTTGCACGCGCCCAGGGCCGCCGAGATCGATCTGCGCACTAGCCAGCGCATTCGCGACGTGGTGGTCGCCGACGGCGCAGCCACGATCCTGTTGGAACACGGTGAGGACGATCGCAGCGAGCATGGTGCTCGCCGCCGTCGGATCGACGATAGAGACCGAGTGGCTTGCCGATTCGGGTCTCACGATCGACGGGGGCGTCGTCGTCGACCGAAACTTTGAGGCCGCGCCGCGCGTGGCGCGCCATTGGCGACATCGCGCGGTTTCCTCTTCGGGGCGTCCACGGTGACGAGCTCGTTCGTATTGAGCACTGGCAGGTGGCCGTCGAGCAGGCGCTCGAGCTTGCGCGGTACTGGACGTCGGGTGAAATCGCCGCGTCTCGCATGATCCCGTACTTCTGGTCCGATCAGATGGGTAAGAAGATCCAGCTGCTCGGCCATCCTCATCCCACCGACGAGGTCACTCTGGTTTCGGGGAGCCCGGAGGAGCAGAAGTGGGTCGCCCTCTACTCACGCGACGGCCTCGTGACGGGCGTCGTCGCGCTCAGCAATCCGCGCGGACTGACCAAATCACGAGTGCTGCTCGTACGAGATGTCGCTTGACGACGCCCTGGTGCTCGCCCCCTGGTCCGAATAGCGCTCCGGCTAGAACGCGACCTCGGAGAGGGCAGGAATGGTCCGCGCCGCGCGATCGACGTCGGTCGCCCACTCGTCGCGCGCCCGCAACCGGTCGGCGTCGCTCAGTGACGGCGTGAGGACGGTGCCGGGCGACCAGAGGTCTTCCACGTCAGCCACCGAGAGATGCCCGGCACCGACGAGGGCCATCAGTCCCGCGCCGCGAGTCGTGGCCTCGCGCTCGGACGAGATCGCCACCTCGCGTCCCGAGAAGTCGGCGAGTCGTTGCACGAAGTAGCGATTGACGCTCATCCCGCCATCCACCCGAAGCTGATCGAGTTCGACGCCCACCTCCGCCTCGGCCGCGTCCACGAGATCAGCCCCGCGCTGTGCGATGCCGTCGAGCACCGCGCGTACGAGTTGAGCCGCCGAGGACCCTCGAGTGAGCCCGAAGAAGGCTCCTCGCGCACCAAAGTCCCAACGAGGAGTGCCGAGACCGGAAAAAGCGGGGATGAACGAGACGCCCTCGGTGCGTCGCCACGCTGCTGGCGAGCACCTCGCTGTCGTCAATACTGTCGAGCAGTCCGAGATCCTTCAGCCATTCGACGCACGAGCCGGCGCTGAGGATGATGCCCTCAACGCCCCAGGTGATGCGCCCTGCCTCGCTGCGCACGACCGTCGGGTAGCAGCCCGAGGGGAAGCGAGTCAGGGCACGGGGCGCGCTGGTGCGATGGACCATGTCGAGCATCGCGCCCGTGCCAAAGGTGATCTTGGCGCCTGATCGCACGCACGATTGGCCAAAGAGCGACGCAGGTTGATCGCCCATGAGAGCCGTGATGGTGGGTGAGCCCGAGAGGGCGCACGCCTCGCCGTAGGAGCCCGCGGTGCTCACCAGCTGGGGGAGTCCGAGCGCGCTCACGCCCAAGATGTCGAGCGTCGGCAGGTCCCAGCCGTCAAGACTGACCTCGACGAGCCCACTGACGCTCGCGTTCGAATGGTCGGAGACGTACGTGGCGCCTCGGCTCGCGTGCCAGGCGACCCACGTCTCGATGGTGGCAAATCGGAGTTCGTCAGGCGATCGACCCGACTGCTCGACGAGCCACTTGGCCTTTGTCGCCGATTGATTCGGCGCCAGTCGAAGGCCGCGCTCTTGCAGGACGAGGCAGTCGATGACCGTGCGCAGATCCTGCCAACTCAGTGCGGGGCCGACGGGCTCGCCCGAGTGGGCGTCAAAGACGATGGTGGTGGCGCGCTGGTTGGTGATGCCGAGTACTTCACACGGTCCCGCATCCCGGAGCGTCGCCGCCGCGAGCTCGAGAGCGACATTCGCGATCTCGAGCGGGTCGAGCTCGACCTCGCCCGGCGCGGGCGAGCGGACGCTGAGTGGGTGCTGGTGGACGTGGGACACCGTTCCCGTCTCGTCGACGACGGCGGTTCTCACCGACGAGGAACCGATGTCGAGCGCCAGCGCCCTCACCAGGGATCGCCTTCGAGTCCGAGCACGCCGGGGTTGAGCAGTCCTTCGGGATCAAGCATCGTCTTCAGGTTCTTGAGCAGCGAATAGGAGGAGCCGAGGGATCGCGCCACGTGGCGCGCACGGTTGCGCCCAACGCCGTGGTGATGGCTGATCGCCGCTCCTTGGGCGATGACCTCGTCCATCGCCGCGTCCCAGGCGCCGCGGTAGAAAGCGTCGGCGTCGCCTCCGGGCTGGCCGACGAACGTGAAGTAGAGGCAGGCGCCGTCGACGTAGGCGTGCGATTGGTGCACCGAGACGACGAACATGCCGTCCTGACCGTGGAGGGCAGCGCTCACGCGTTGGTACAACGTGGGAAGGATGCTCCAGGCTCCCGCTACCTCAATGGTGTCAACGACGAGTCCGCGCTCCCAGAGGGGGGCGAGCGCGCTGACGTCGTTTCGCCGCTCCAGCCAATGCGCGACGAGTTCGTCGTCGAGGCGACGAGCACCAGAACATTCGTCGTCGGTCACGCTGACGATCGCTTCCACCATGGCTCGGTCACCTTCGTCCAGAACAATGAGGACGCAGCCTTCGACCTCGAAGTGGCGCTTTGATTCGCTCTCGTCATAGAGGCGCAGGACCGCGGGGCTCGCGCCGCGCTGCAGTGTGCGACGACAGGCGTCCAGCCCCTCGAGGAAGGTGGCGAACCGGAATGCACGGCAGTCCTGGTGCGGTCCACGGCGACGAACGATCAACGTGGCTTCGGTGATGATGCCCAGCGTGCCTTCGGAACCCACGAAGAGCTGGACCAGATCGGGACCGACCGCTTGGCGCGGGGCACGTCCGCCGAGCTCGACGACGTCGCCGCTTGCGAGCACGACGGTGAGCGCACGAACGATGTCTTCGATCTTTCCATATCGGTTCGAATACTGGCCCGCGCCGCGGCAGGCGATCCACCCGCCGACCGTCGCGAGATCGAAGGACTGAGGAAAGTGCCCGATCGTGAGCTCGTGTGGTCGGAGTGCGGATTCCAGATCAGGGCCGAAGACGCCAGCTTCGACGCGCACGGTGTGGGCGAGGTCGTCGACGCTGACGATCCTGTCGAGTCTGGTCAGATCAAGGGCGATCGCTCCCTCGCTGGGCACGGCGCCTCCAACGACACTTGATCGACCGCCTTGAGCCGTGACGCTCACGTGGAACTCGTGTGCCAGGCGAAGAGTCTGGCTGACCTCGGAGGTCGACGCCGGCCAGACGACCACACCGGGCCAGCGCTCGACCTCGCCCCGAGACGTCCTGGCGATGAGACGAGGCCACCAGTCGCGGGAGTGCTCCGCTCGTTCGCACGGTGATACGTCGCAGGCGATCCCCGCGCGGGCGAGCGCCTCTGCGAGCGCGATCTGCGCCGCGGGAGCGTCAACGTCACCCGGGGGAAACCGATTCGGCGAGGTCGGTCGAGTCACCGACTTAGACGCTGAGGCCGGCGGCAGAGAACTCGTATTCGACCAACGCCCGGTAGCTCTCGACTTCGCGTTTCTGATCGTCGTCGCTCCAGGCGAGCTCGCCCGAGACCAGATTGGCAATGGCGGGAGCGGCCGTGAGCGTGGCCCGCGCATCTTGAAGGTGAGCCCTGGTTCGACGGGTGAGCAGATCGACGAGCGAGGTCGCCATCTCCTCACGCGCGCTAAACACGAACTCTGCCCCTACGTAGGGAAGGCCGGCAATCACCGGCTCACCGAGTGCACCATTGCCCTCGATGATCGCTAGCACCTTGAGCGCGTCCTCACCGAAGCGGTGATAGAGGTGGGCCTGGAGTTCTCCGTTCGGTCGCCACGCGCCGGTGCCGTAGAGACGGAGCGTCTTCGTGCGGGCGCCTTTCATATTGCTGAAGTAGGGCTTGAGCGCGTCGACGGCGTCCTCTGCCATCTTGCGGTAGGTCGTCCACTTTCCGCCGGTGACGTGCACCACGCCATCGCCAGAGTCGGTGACTCGGTGACGTCGCGAGAGATCGGCGGTGCGCTCGCGCATCTTCTTGCCCTTTTCCGGTGCGAGGAGCGGACGAAGGCCCGCCCATACGCCGGTGACGTCCTCGGTGGAAAGATCCGACGAGGTCGAGGCGTTCACGGTCGAGAGCAGGTACGCGACGTCTTCGGGTCCGCACGTGGGCGTGTCGAGAGAGCCTCCGTAGGGGGTGTCGGTCGTGCCGACATAGGTGAAGGGCGCATCCTCAAAGGGCACCACGAAGATGCTTCGTCGATCGTTGGGCACGTTGAGGACGGCCGCGACGTCCGCGGGAAGGCGTGATCGGGGCACGCTCACGTGCACGCCCTTCGCGGGGGTGATGCGGTGCGATGGCTGGTGCTCGGTCAGGGTGAAGATGGTGTCTGCCCATACGCCTGTCGCATTCACCACCGCGCGCGTCGAGATGGTGAACTCGTCACCGCCCAGCTCGTTTCGGCACACCACTCCGGTCACGCGCCCGTTTACGTCGATGACGTTGACGGCGCGCACGTAGTTCGCCACGGCTGCGCCGAAGGACTTTGCGGCTGACTTGGCCAGAATGAGCGCGATCCTCGCGTCGTCGCCGCGCGCGTCGTAATAGAGAAAGCCGGCGACGAGTCGATCGGTGCGCAGCGTCGGCAGATGCGAGAGCGCCTCTTCGCGCGTGACGCGACGGTATCGGTGGCCGATTCGCCAGCCTCCACTCGCGTCGTAGATGCGAAGGGCGGTTGCGTAGCCGCGCACCAGCGCTTTCGAGGCAACGCCATTCGAGCCAAAGAGCGGAATCAGAAACGGGAGGGGCTGGACCAGGTAGGGAACATTGCGAAGCAATCGCTGACGCTCGTGGAGATTCTCATAGACGAGCCGGAACTCCTTTTGCTGAAGGTAGCGAAGACCGCCATGGGCCATCTTTGATGATTTCGAGCTCGTGCCCGAGGCGAGATCGCCCGCGTCGATCAGGGCAACCTTCAATCCTCTCGAGGCGGCGTCCAGCGCAACGCCCGCGCCTGTCATGCCCGCACCGATGACCACCACGTCGAAGTTGGTGGACGAGAGCGATCGCACCTCGTCCTCTCTTCGAAAAGATGCCATGGCGCAATGTTGTCACAACGTCTCGTGATCGAGATTCGCGGACTGCAAAGAGCCGACCATCCCGTCATGTGGAACTCTCCAGGGTGCATTGCTCGACGCCTCCCGCTCGGATAGTGTTTCGCCGAACGCCACCAATGGCGATTACATAACCCCGTGGGAGGGTATGGATTATGGCATCAAGATCAATTACGAGGGTCCTGCTTGCCGGAGCGACCTTGGCCAGCGTTGCGGCCATTGGAGTGACGGCCGGAACCGGGGCCGCGAGCGGTGCGTCGAGCGTGAACTGGGGAAAGGTAACCCATCTCACGAAAACAGGGGCCACGTCGATGACGGCGCTGGTAAAGGCCGCCAAGAAAGAGGGTCACCTCAACGTCGTGGCGCTTCCGGATAACTGGGCAAACTACGGCAACATCATCAAGGACTTCGAAAAGAAGTACGGGATCAAGATCAACTCGGAAAACCCCGAGGGCTCCAGCGCGGAAGAGATCCAGGCGATCCAGTCCGACAAGGGTCGCTCGAGCGATCCTGATGTCATCGACGTCGGAACGAGCTACGCGGTCACCGCAAAGTCCGAGGGCCTCCTCGCTCCCTACAAGGTGCAGTCCTGGAGCTCGATCCCGGCGGGCCTTAAGAATCCGAGCGGGTACTGGTTCGACGACTACGGCGGGTACGTAGCCATTGGCTGTGACACGACGACCGTGTCCAACTGCCCGACGTCGTTCAAGCAGATGAGCACCGAGACCGGAGCCGAGGGATACAAGATCGGCCTCAACAACAGTCCCTTGACGTCGAACTCGGCGCTCGCGGGCGTTCAAGCGGCCGCACTCGCCAGCGGTGGCTCGCTGAACAACGTGGCCCCCGGGGTGAGCTTCTTCGCGACGCTGAACAAGAATGGCGCCTTCGTGAACACCATCGCGGACGCCACGACTGCTCAGGACGGCACGACCAACGTCATCATCTGGTGGGACTACCTAATGGCGAACGGCGGCATTGACGTGCCGGGTTGGAAGGTGGTCATTCCGAGCGACGTGCTGTTGGGCGAGTACTACACCCAGGCCATCAACGCGGACTCGCCGAACCCGGCCGCAGCTCGTCTCTGGGAAGAGTTCTTGTACTCCGTTCAGGGCCAGAACCTTTGGCTTGCGGGCGGCGCTCGCCCGGCGGAGCTCGCAGCGATGACCACGAACAAGACGGTCAACCAATCGCTGCTGGCGAAGCTCCCCGCCCTTCCTGCGGGCCAGACGCCTCAGTACCCCTCGACCGCCCAGATCACCGCGGCGGCGACGACGGTCAACAGCTCATGGGCTACAGAAGTGGGCGCTAGCTCGTAGTTAGCCCGGACGGACTCCGCCCATGTCTATCGATCAAGTGGTTGTTTCAGATCCCGGTGCGAAAGCACCGGGATCTGAAACAACTCCGCCAAATAGAAGGCGGTTGCGAAAAGTGCTGCGGCGAATGGAATCGACCTTCGCCGTCACGCCGTTCGTGGTCTTCGCGTTCTTAGGGCTCGGCGTACCGGCGCTGGCTGTCATCTACCAAGCGTTTCATGGCAACACGGGCGGCTGGACCCTCAGCAACCTACGGCTCATCCTGAGCGGGTCGTCTAATACGACCACACACGGCATCTTCTTGATCGGGTTTGAGAACAGCATCAAACTGGGGCTGCTCTCGTCCGTCATTCCTGGCGTCGTGGGCGTGTTTGTCGCCTACGCCATCCAAACTTCGAAGAGCAACCTGCTGCGCCGGCTCACCTCGACCGCTTCTGGCGTGCTCGCCAACTTCGGCGGCATCAATCTGACGTTCATGTTCGTGGCAACGCTTGGTTCGACGGGCATCCTCACCGCGTGGCTGCACGCCCTTGGCATCAGCCTCACCAGCATTGGCTTTAACCTCTACACCTTCTCCGGCGTCGTCGTCGTGTACATGTACTTCCAACTCCCACTGATGGTCCTCGTCATTACCCCCGCCCTCAGCGGCCTGCGCCAGTCCTGGCGTGAAGCAGCTGAAAACATGGGCGCGACGAGCTTTCGCTACTGGGTTCATGTGGGCATCCCCGTGTTGTTGCCGTCGATCCTCGGTGGCATGCTCTTGCTTTTCGGGAGCGCGTTCGCCGCCTACGCCACCGCGGAGACGCTGACGCTCGGCCTCATCGCACTGTCGCCGATTCAGATCGGGAACTTCTTGAATGGCAACGTCATCGCGGGCGAGACCCACGTCGGCTACGCCATCGCCTTCGGCATGCTCGTCATCCTCGCGTTCATCATGCTCCTCTACAGCCTCGTTCGAAAGAGGGCCTCAAAATGGCTCCGTTAGCGAGTGGCTCGCCCTTTGAGGTTGAGGCGGTCGAGGCCAAAGGCGTGGAGGCCTTTTCCACTGGAAAGCCCAAGAGAAGATTTCACTTCCGCTGGTGGCGCTTCTTCGTCTTGCTGATCGCCGGGGCGTACATCATCATCCCCCTCTACGCGGGCCTCAAGTTCTCCTTTCAGGGCGTCAATGGGGGCTTCTCGGACCTTGCGTATACGAGCATCCCCTCCGCGCCTGGGTTTAGCGCAGCGCTCGCGCTGTCGTTCAAGTTGGCGATCGTCACGATGGTGGTATCAACGATTCTGATGGTGCCGACGTCGATCTACGTGCACCTGCGCATGCCTCGATTTCGCCGAGTCATGGACGTGGTCTCGGTGCTGCCCATCGTGATTCCCCCGATCGTGCTCATCATTGGCGTGCTCGGTGACTACCCGCTGTGGGCCAAGTCATCGCCGTATCTGCTCAGCTTCATGTACGTGATTCTCGCCATGCCCTTCGTCTATCGCTCACTCGATGCGGGTTTGAGCGCCATCGATCTGAAGACGTTGACGGAGGCGTCGCGATCGCTCGGGGGCAACTGGATAAAGACCATGTGGCAGGTCATCCTCCCCAACATTCGCCCGGCACTGCTTTCGGCGACGGTGCTCACCTTGGCTCTGGTGTTTGGCGAATACACCATGGCGAGCCTCGATCTCTGGACCACCATTCCGGTGTGGATCGCGCAGTTCCAGGTGTCGAGCGACGGCCACGTCCAGGTCGCCGCATCGATGGTGGGACTGATTGGCACCTGGATTCTCTTGATCGCTGTCGTCTCGCTCGATCGATCGCAGTCTCGCCGCAGCCGCAGGCGGAACGCCTGATGACCCAGATGAAAGAGAGTCCGATGACTGAATCGACCCCTCCGCCAGGACACACCGGTGCGGGGGTGAGCCTCGAGAATCTCGTGCGAACGTTCGGCAAAGTGCGGGCGCTCGACGGGCTCACGCTCTCCATCGCGCCCGGTGAGTTCATGGCGCTGCTTGGACCTTCGGGTTGTGGCAAGACGACCGCGCTACGCGTGCTCGCCGGGTTCGAAACGCTCGACAGTGGGCGGGTCATCGTCGACGGGAGCGATCTTTCGGATGTAACGGCGCGAAAGCGCGACATGGGCATGGTCTTCCAGAGCTACTCGCTCTTTCCCAACATGAGCGCCCTTGACAACGTGGCCTTCGGACTGCGCATGCGCAAGCAGTCTGGGCGCGAGCGTCGCGCGAAGGCGGCCGAGCTCTTGGACATGGTGGGGCTCGGCGATCAGCGCGCGAAGTACCCTCACCAGATGTCGGGGGGCCAGCAGCAGCGCATCGCCCTCGCTCGGGCGCTCGCGATCGAGCCGCGCGTGCTGCTGCTCGACGAGCCGCTCTCCGCCCTTGACGCCATGGTGCGAGCGGAGCTGCGCGATCAGATTCGCTCACTCCAGCAGCGACTCGCGATTACGACGGTGTTCGTGACGCACGACCAAGAAGAGGTTCTCTCGATGGCCGATCGGGTCTGCGTGATGTCGAAAGGCCACATCGAACAGGTGGCGACTCCGGCCGAGCTCTACTCTCGCCCCGCGACCGCGTTCGTCGCCCAGTTCGTCGGGATCTCGAGCCGGTATCCGGTCGAGGCGAAGAACCAGCGGGTCGAGCTCTTCGGCGAAGACTGCCCCGTCCGAAGTGGCGAAGGGGCCGCCCTCTCGGGGCCGGCCGACGCACTGCTTCGCCCAGAAGACGTCACGATCAATGTCGATCCGACCGGTCAGGGATTCATCACCCGCAAGAGCTTCCTCGGGGCGATGACTCGACTGACCGTGCAGATCGGAGAGATTCCGATTCGTGTGGATCTACGCAGCGACCAGGCGAGCGAAATCGAGCTGGGTACTCGAGTGCATATGAGCGTCGTCGCGCGAGACGTGCTCATTGCCGCCCGTCAGCCGATGATCGAAGAGCCGACGAGCTAGTTGCTATTCGCCAAAGAACTCTGCGTCGTCGGCCACCACCGCCTCGACGCCCGGCAGTTCGCTGAGCGCTGCTACCAGGTCATTGACCAGCGATTGACCGCGAACCTGCAAGGTCACGCCGACCATGGCCTTTTCTTCACTCTCGCGCGACGAACCTGCTCCCATCGAGCGCTGGTAGCCAATGGCCTCGGTCGAGATCTCCGAGAGGGTGAATCCGCGTGCGGTGGCGAGCGCGAGCACTTGTCGCAGCACACCTTGCCCGTCCGGGTAGCGGATTCGGATCACCGACAGGTTGGACGATGCGCGGGGGAGATGACGAGCGAGGAGGGGGAACACCGTCGCGACCACCAGATAGATGAACGTCGCGGCGAGAGCGAGCAGGATGAGTCCGGCGCCGCAGGCAGCGCCAATCGCCGCGGTCACCCATACCGCTGCCGCCGTCGTCAGCCCGCGTACTGAGTCACGGCGCACGAAGATGAGGCCGGCGCCGAGGAATCCGACGCCAGAAACGATCTGGGCCGCGACCCGGGATGGGTCGAGCACGATGCGCCCGGGGACCAGTACGTCGTTGAACCCGTATTTGCTGATGAGCATGAAGAGGGCAGCACCAACGCCGACCAGCGTGTGGGTGCGCAGGCCGGCGCTCTTTTGATGGACCTCGCGCTCAATCCCGATGATCATGGAGAGCGCAAAAGCGCTCATGAGTTCGGCGATTTGCGCCCACCCTTGAATGTTCGGCGATCCGGAGTCGAGCAACGTGGGAGTCAAGGTCGTTAGCGACATCGTTACAGGATAACCACAAAGTTAACTGTAGGTGAACTTTACGTGACGGTTTAGTGAACAAATCAGAAAGGCGGCGTTGAGCGAAAGGGCTAACTTTCAAGTCATGGACTTTCAACTCAGCCCCGAAATGCACGAACTGCAACAGAGCGTTCGCCGCCTGGCCCAGGACAAGATCAAGCCCCGGGCCCGCGAGATCGACCTGTCGGGGGAGTACCCCGAGGACATCTTCCAGGAGTTCAAGAAGGCGGACCTGCTCGGGCTCTGCATTCCCGAGGAGTACGGGGGCTCGGGCGCGGGGATCATGGGACTGACGCTCGCCATCGAAGAGGTGACCAAGTACTCGAACGTCCTCGGGCTGATGCTGCTGCTCACGCGACTGCCGACCGGTCCGATCATGATCGCGGGCAACCAAGAGCAGAAGCAGGAGTACCTACCCGGCATCGCCAAAGGCGAGACCCGGGCCGCCTTCTGCCTCTCAGAACCCGGCGCCGGATCGGACGTGGCGGGGATGTCAACCCGGGCCGCCCCGGACCCCGACATCGAGAACGGCTTCTTGTTGTCGGGGACCAAGTGCTGGATCTCGGGGGGCATGCAGGCCGACTGGTTCGTGGTCTTTGCCAAGGTGGGGGATCCGCACGATCGCCAGCACAAGAACATCTGGGGCTTCCTCGTTAGCGCCACCGCCCCCGGGGTCACTCGCCCGAGGGTCGACCACAAGATGGGCGTTCGGGGCATCGACACCACCGAGATCGTCTTTGATCAGGTGAAGGTGGGCCCGCGCCAGGTGATCGGGGGAGGGTTCCTCCTCGCCATGCAGTCGCTCAACGCCATGCGCCCGATCGTCGCCGCCCGGGGCCTCGGGCTCGCCGAAGGGGCCCTCATGTACGCGGTCGAGTACGTGAAAGAGCGCGAGGCCTTCGGCCAGAAGATCGCCGACTTCCAGGGCATCCGCTGGGAGATCGCGAAGCTCGCCACCGAGATCGAAGCCGCCCGCCTCCTCACCTATCGCGGGGCCTGGCTGGCGGACCAGGGCAGGTTCGACAAGGAGTACGTCCCGATGCTGTCGATGGCCAAGTACTACGCCAGCGAAGTTGCCGTGAAGGCCTCCGGCCTCGCGGTCCAGCTCTTGGGGGCGGCCGGGTACATGGAGGACCACCCGGTCGAGCAGTACTACCGCGACGCGAAGCAGCTCACCATCGTCGAAGGCACCAGCCAGATCCAGCTCGACCTCATCAGTCGCGGCGTGCTGCACCACGACCTGTGGTGGGACTAGGTCAGCTCCGTCCGACTAAATGTTGACGACGGGACAGGTGAGCGTGCGTGTGATGCCCGGGACCTTTTGAATCGCCCCGACGATGAACTTGCCGAGGTCGTCAACGCTTTCCGCTTCGCAGCGAACGATCACGTCATAAGGGCCCGTCACTTCGAAAGATTCGAGCACTCCGGGGACGGCACGAGTGGCGACAACGACCTTTTCGCTCGAGCCAATTTCCGACTGAATCAGGATGTACGCCTGTACCGACATGAGAGACCTTTCTCTTCTGAATCACTCCATATTGCACGTTTTGGAGGCGCTGCGCTAATCCGGGTGATGTATCAGTTTGAATGAAAGCCCCCGGATGCGTTTGGCGCGACGCCCTTCTTCGACTCATCTGGACCGCAAGAGCCCAGCGGGGCTTCGGTCCCTGCGGGGGCGAGTCATCTCGCTGCCCTAATCCTCTCGAAAGCTCTTGCCAATGTGCCATTGGTGACAGACGTCGCACCGGTAGGCATTCAATTCGGCTCGATCGAACGTCCAAGCGAGTTGGGCGGCGCTTTTTGCCTCTTGCTCGGTACGGTAGGGATTCTTCGGAGCGCCTTCTCTCGTGAAGTGAGAGGAGACGCGGGCGATTCGGTGCGGCGGCGGAACATGTCGACGGCGGCGGCTCCTCATGGCATCCAAACTACGTGCTCTCCTAAAGTTGGAGGCATGAGCGTTCAGTTAGAGACCACCGTCGAAGTCACCACCAACACGACGCTCGATGATGGGGACCACGAGCGCTTCACGCACATCGTGCTCGAGGGCTACACGCCTAAGGACGGCGAGTTCGTGCCGCTCGAGAACTCCGTCGTCGACGCAATGGTGAACTCATCGCCGGTTCGCGCGCTCTGTGGAAAGGTCTGGGTCCCGGGCCGCGACCCGGCGAAGTACCCGGTCTGCCCCACGTGCGCGGAGATCGCCACCTCGCTGGGTTGGTCATTGCCCAGCGCCTAGGTCCGTACGTACCTCATTAGAGTCGTAGTCACCATGGCCCGCGCTCTCGTCCTCCGCCACCATCTCGAAGACAGCCCCGGGCTCATCGGCGAGGCCTTCGAAGCACGCGGCTACGAGATCGACGTATTCATGATGAACGAGCGCAGCGTCACCCCTTCCCTCGACGGGTACGACGCCCTCGTCATCCTCGGCTCGAAATGCGCGGTCTACGACCACGAGGTCGAGGCCGCATGGTTCCATCGCGAACTTGACCTGATCGGGATGGCAGACGATCGGGGCCTACCCATCCTCGGCATCTGCTTTGGCGCACAAGCGCTTTGTCGGTACTTCGGGGGTTCGGTGAGCCGAGCTGCGGACGGCGAGGTGGGATGGTTCGAGATCGATGTCGAAGAAGGCGTCGAACTGTCGCGCGGACCGTGGTTCGAGTTCCACTTCGACGCGTGCCGCCTTCCTGAATCGGCGGAGCTGTGGGCGAGATCACCCCGCGCCGTGCAAGCGTTCGCGATCGGTCCTCACGTGGGCGTCCAGTTTCATCCCGAGATCGACGACGCGCAGCTGAAAGAGTGGCTCGCCTCAGACGAGGAGGAGGCTCGCGAACTCGGCCTCGACCTCGAGGCGCTGCTCGACGAGACGGCGCGCCGAACCCCAGAAGCGCGCGTTCGCGCTCAAGAGTTGGTCGATCTCTTCGTCCGACGAGCCGGGTAGGCCCGTGAGCGAGCAGCAGTCTGAGACCACCTTCGACGTGCGCGTCGAGCGGCCCGCGAGCGGTGGGGGAGTCGGGCGCGCCCCTGACGGACGCGTCACGTTCGTGCGATACGCGCTGCCGGGTGAACTCGTGCGCGTTGAAGTGAACGAAGCCACCTCAAGCTTCTACCGAGGCGAAGCCGTCGACGTGCTCGAAGCGAGCCCCGAGCGCGTCACGCCGCCGTGTTCGTATTTTCACGTTGGAGGTTGCGGAGGCTGCGATCTCCAGCACGCCTCGCCGCGAGCGCAAGCGGACTGGAAAGCGGCGCTCGTCAAAGAGCACCTGCGTCGTATTGCGGGTCTCGAGTGGGACGTCGAAGTGGACAGGACACCCGGGAGTGGTCAAGGTTCGCGCACCAGGCTTCGCTGCGGTGTGGACGTCGACGGCATGCTCGGGCTTCGCCAGGCGAGGTCGCACGAGCTCGTGGTCATCGAGGACTGTTGGGTGGCCGACCCGGTCTTCGCGAGCGCCTTCGACCATGCGTGGCCGGGAGTCGATGAGGTGGAACTGCGCGCCATCGGAGATGGCGACCCGTTTGCCGTCGCTCGTCGAAGCGCCGATCGTGGCGCTCACTTCGATCTGCGGTCGCTCGAGGGCACGCCGCTTGACCCGTCGACGCACTCACGCGTTGCCGTGCACGATCACGTTTACCGGGTCGGCCCGAAATCGTTCTGGCAGTCTCACCGTGACGCACCGGAGCTACTCGTCAGCTCGGTGCTTGAGTTTGCCAGCGTCGTGGCCGGAGACGATGTGGTCGACCTGTTCAGCGGCGTCGGCCTGTTCTCCGTGCCACTCGCGAAACTCGCCGGACCCAGCGGACGCGTGAGCGCAGTCGAGTCGTCGGCCCACGCAGTGCGCGACGCGCGAGAGAATGCGGAAGGCCTCCGCCATCTGAAGGTCCGAGAGTGGTCGGTGTCGCCGAGGTCGGTGAACGATACGGTTCGCGAGGGTTCGATTGTTGTGCTCGATCCGCCGCGCCACGGACTGGCCAAAGGGGTTGTGAACGCCATCGCGCGACGGGCGCCTCGTCGCGTCGTCTACGTATCTTGCGATGCGGCCACCTTCTCGCGCGACCTTAAGGACTTCTTAGGGAGCGGCTTTGTGCTGAGTGACCTGCGAGTATTTGATCTGTTTCCCATGACCGAACACGTCGAGCTCGTGGCGCTCCTTGACAGCCTCCCCTAATTGGGGAATAGTGCTGATGAGGGACGAAAATTTCGATCCGAGTGAAGAGGTTGTCTATGTCGATCAAGTTAGACCATCACCACCGTGTCACCGCCCAGAAACTCTTTTGTCACCCGCTGAACCACAACATTCAGTGGCACGACGTGTGCTCGCTCCTCGCTCGCTTCGGCGAAGTGCACGAGACGCACCGAGGGAATTGGGCCGTGACGGTTGACGGCGAAACCGTCTCGTTCGGCTCGACCCGCACGCGCGAACTCACCGAAGATCAAGTGGTGAGGGTTCGAAACTTTCTTCGATCCTTCGGTCTCACCAAGGACACGTTGGCGGCCTAGTCGATCCTCTATCCTTACGAGCCGTGACCGAACGGCTCTACGTACTGTTGCCGCCTTCGCTCGGCAAAGCGATCGGTGGTCGGCGTTCGTCGGCCCAAGGTACCTTTGCCGAGGAGTTTGCCGCACCGCGCGACACCGTCGTGCGGGCGCTCGGCGACGTCGTTCGACGCGCGCGGGTCCAGGAGCTCGAGTCGACGTTTTCAGCCAAGGGCGACCTCCTCGAACGAGCGATTGCGGCGGCGACGGCGCTCGAACGGGGTACGGCGCAGCTTCTGCCCGCGTGGCGTCGCTATCAAGGGGTTGTCTGGACTCACGTTGCGCCCGAGTCGTTGGCCCCCTCGCTCCGTCGTCGGATCCTCGTGACGTCGGGCCTATACGGGCTGCTCGCCAGTGACGACCCCATCGCGGACTACCGACTGAAGATGAACGCACCGCTCGCATCATTCGCGTCGCTCGCGCGATGGTGGCGACCGCTCATCACGGACGCGATTGGGCGCCAGACTCGGGGAGCCACGATCGTCAATCTCTTGACCAACGAACACGCGGCGAGCGTGGATTGGCAGCGCTTGAGTGCTCGAAACGAGATCATCAACGTTCGCTTTGTGACGAGCGACGAACGGAACGCGGTGGGCCACGACGCCAAGGCCGTTAAAGGAGTGCTCGCCAGGCAGGTTCTTTTGGAAGGGACCGACGCGCTCGGACGACTGTCGTGGCAGGGGTGGCGTTCGCGCCGCGAAGGACGAGAGATAATCGTCACCGCCCCGCTGGTTCGAATCGCGTGACCTAGGATTTTTCAGTGATCGAACGGGTGATCGTCATTGAGCAACGTCTCGCGTCGATTGGCGTGGCGCTGGCGATCGGCGCAATCATGGTCGTGTTTCTCTTCGTGTCGAGCCTCTTCTTTACGACGAGCTCCGCAACACCGGTGATCGCCATCGCCATCGAAGTGGCCGTCATTGGAGCCCTGTCCTTTGTGCTGTTCTTGTTCTGGCGCGTCATCGTGCGAGTCGTGGAGACGCCCGAGGGCCGTGCGCTCGAGGTCCTCTATGGCCCGGGCGGTATCGTTCGCCAGACGTTCGAGCACGGCGAGCTCGAAGAGGCGCACGCCAGAGACTTCTCCTTCGCCCAGATGGGGGGATGGGGCTACCGAGGCAGTCTTCGGCTGCTTCGACAAGCGGCGCTGGTCACCCGTCGAGGGGAGGCGCTGGAGCTGATCTTGCGGGGCAAGCGTCGATTCATCGTGACCGTCAACGAGCCCGAGGAGTTCATCGAAGCGTTGCAGCTGTCGAAATGACCCGTGAACCTGACGATCTGTCGGTCACACGCTGGTCGGGTCACGGTGCCGTGCCTTGATCTGAACGTCTTTACTGACTGATTGGTGGAGGTGCGGGGGAACGATCCCCGGTCCAGTAGCTTCCAAGTGAACATTCTCCGAGCGCAGCTGGCAATTGGTTGTCGGGATCGTCGCCAATGTCAGCGCCGGCGGCGGTCCTTAGTTGGCTGAAGTGTCCTCGGGAGATCACCAACGAATCTCTCGAGTAAGCCTTGCTCTATGACACCCGTTATCTAGACCGCAAGGCTGGGTCTAGGCGGATGTTGCTACCTAAGCAGCAAACGCAAGCTGAGGCTTGGCGTTTATTTATTGTTTCCGGCTCTTTAACGTGGCTCCGGAGACCACGGCTCGCTTCTTTCACCAAGACGACTGCTGTCGAATCCAATCACCCCCTCGTACAGCCGAAGTGGCTGCCGTTCGATTGTACCGGTATCGGCGACTGGTCTGCCGTGCAGCCACGTCCTCGATGATGCGGGGCCTAGCATTGCAGTGACTCGATTCGACTTTGGGTTAAGGCCACGAAGGGAACATGCATGCGTACCGTCCGACTCGCCCTCGCCGGGGTACTCGGCGCCTCACTTCTCAGCGGGATCACGTTGACCACGGGCGTCGTCGCCCAGGCAGCGAGCACGTCGGGCGCCCTCGCCAAGTGCAAAACCACGATTTTGTCGCAGGAAGTGACCAAGGGAGTGCTGACTGTCGCGACCGATGATCCTGGCTACACGCCATGGTTCGTCAACAACACGCCGACGAATGGCAAGGGGTACGAGTCCGCGGTGGCCTACGCCATCGCGGGCGAGCTTGGCGTGAAGAAAAAGGACGTGAAGTGGGTCGTCGAACCTTTCGACTCGAGCTATCTCGTCGGCAAAAAGGCCTTCGACTTCGACATCAATGAAATCTCCTATACCGCCGCGAGGGCAAAGGCTGTCACCTTTTCCGAGAGCTACTACGACGTCCAGCAGTCGATCGTCGCATTGAAGACCGACGCCATCGTGAAGAAGCACACGCCGAAAGAGCTGAAGAGTTACCTTTATGGCGATCAGATCGGCACGACTGGACTCGCCTACATCAACGACTACATCAAGCCAACCAGGGCACCGCGCGTGTACTCGACCCTCGATCAAGCGGTCTTGGCCCTGCAAACTGGCCAGATCGATGCGATTGTCATTGACACGCCGGACGGTCAGTACATGGCGTCGGCACAGATCGTAAAGAACAAGAAGCTCATCGCGACCCAGGTCGGACAGTTCCCAAGCACGGGCGAGCACTACGGACTGCTCATGACGAAGGGTGACCCCTTGGTCGGATGCGTGAACACGGCACTCAACGCGATGAAGGCGAACGGCACGCTTGCTGCGCTACAGCAGAAGTGGTTGGGTATCTACACGAACGTGCCCGAGATTCAGCCCTAGATAATCGTCCGATGGATCCAGGCGCAAACAACCCGTTGTACGACGAAGACAACCCGTTGTTCGGCAGTGGTACAGAAAAATCGGAGGCGACGCCCAACCTCTTCTCCTCTCGCCGGAGTCGACTTCTCGTGGGACGTCGCGGCGTCGTCACGAGCACCATCTCCACGCTCGTCGTGATTGGCGCAATCGTGGCGTTGCTCTTTGTGCCGAGCGGTGGAGCGACGTTTCGCTACACCTTTTTCAACCTCCATTACCTTTGGCTTTCGTGGGTGGGGGACCCGCATCTCGGACTCGACGCGATTCGAGACGGTCTCGTCACCAACATCTGGATGTTCCTCGTCAGCGAAGTCCTGGTGTTGATCTTTGCCGTGCTGGTTGCATGGTGTCGGATCAGCCAGTCGTCCGTGCTCTTCCCATTTCGCATGTTGGTTACGGCGTACTCGGACGTGGCTCGTGGGACGCCCGTGCTGCTCGTCATTCTCATTGTCGGGTACGGGCTTCCGCAATTGGGATTCGGTTTCATTTCCGATCAATCGCCCGCGGTATACGGCGTTGCCACCCTCGTGTTTTGTTACACCGCCTACGTCTCGGAGGTCATTCGCGCAGGCATCTTTTCGATTCCCAATGGTCAGCACCAGGCGGCGAGATCACTCGGTCTGTCGCACGCTTCGATGATGCGCCACGTCATTTTGCCCCAGGCGATTCGTAACGTGATTCCACCGCTGCTGAACGATTTCATTTCCCTCCAGAAGGACACGGCGCTGGTCTCGGTGATTGGTGTCGTCGAAGTCACGCGGACCGCACAGATATTCTCTTCAACCGAGTTCAATGAGAGTGGCCTCACCCTCGCTGCCATCTTCTTCCTCGTGCTGACCATTCCCATGACGAGGTTGACGGACCGGCTGATCGCGAGAGATCGCGCTCGACGATTGACGATCGTCACATGAGCAACGCCGTGCTGGAAATGGATTCCGTGGTGAAGCGCTTTGGGGAGAACGAAGTCCTTCGCGGCGTATCACTCGAACTCAGACGCCACGAGGTCGTCTGTCTCATCGGCGCTTCCGGATCAGGGAAGTCCACCCTGCTTCGCTGCGTGAACCTACTGGAACGCATCGATGCTGGAGATATCAAGCTCTTCGGCCACAGCCTGACTGATCCACGGATCGATCCCAATCTGGTTCGCCGACACGTGGGGATCGTCTTTCAGGCGTACAACCTGTTTCCCCACATGACCGTCCTCGACAACGTGGCGCTTGGTCCCGTGCGCGCACACAAGCGCTCTCGCGATGAGGTGCACGAAGAAGCACTCGTACTGCTCGAGCGCATCGGTCTTAAGGAACGGGCCAATGACTATCCCGAACGCCTCTCGGGTGGTCAGCAACAGCGCGTCGCCATCGTGCGTTCGCTCGCGATGCGGCCGTCGCTACTACTGCTCGACGAAGTGACGAGTGCGCTCGACCCGTCGTTGGTGGGTGAGGTGCTTGACCTTCTCACGGATTTGGCCCATCAAGGCACGACGATGTTGATCGCCACGCACGAGATGAATTTTGCGCGAGACGTGGCCCACGAAGTGGCCTTCCTCGACAAGGGTGTGCTAGTGGAAAAGGGATCCCCGGAGAAGATTTTCGGCAATCCTGATCACGAGGCGACCAGAAACTTCCTGAGCCGCGTTCGCTAGGAGAGCCGGTTAGGAGAACTTCTCCGCGTGCCGAGTGGCGCGAGCCATTTCGCGCTCGGCGTCGCGCTTGGCGAGCGCCTGGCGACGGTCTTGCTGCTTTCGGCCTTTCGCGAGCCCGAGTTCAACCTTCGCTCGGCCGTCTTTGAAGTAGAGCTTGAGCGGAATGATCGTGAGCGACTGGGTCTCGGACTCCCGCTTCCACTCATTGAGCTCCTTGCGGTGGACGAGAAGCTTGCGCTTCCGATCGGGATCGTGACTGCCAAACCCGACAGCGTAGGTCCACGGCGGCACGTGCATCTGGAAGAGCCACAGTTCGCCGTCATCGACGCGGGCGTAGCTGTCGGCGATTTGGGCGTTCCCCTCTCGCAGCGACTTGACCTCGGAACCTTGTAGGACAATGCCGCACTCGAGGGTCTCAAGTATCTCGTAGTCGTGGCGGGCGCGACGATTCGTGGCGACCACCCGGTCACCCTTCAGCGCTTCGTCACGTTTCTTCGTTCGACGCTCTTGCATCTGCTTGGCGCGTGCCACCGTGCAATCGTAGTGACGCATGGGCGCAGATGGCCTGGTCACTAATGTGGCGCCGTGCTCATTCTCACTCTGGACCAGCGCGAAGCGATCGTCGCGACCTGTATTCGCGCGCTTCCCAATGAGGGTTGCGGGCTGTTGCTCGGCACCCCCGACGGACTCGTCAATGACGTTATCGCCAGCGCCAATGTCGCAGACTCTGCTCGGATCTACGAGATTGACCCGAAAATCCTTCTGCGCACGACTCGCCGCGCCGACGATGAGGGCCTCGAGGTCATTGGCGTCTTTCACTCCCACACCCACAGTGAGGCCTTTCCCAGCCCGACCGACGTCCGCCAGGCCCCCGACCCTTCCTGGCACTATGTTCTCGTCTCGCTGCTCAATGTACCGGCCACGGTGAGGAGTTTTCGGGTGGTGGAGGGGTCGGTCGAAGAGGAGTCGCTCGTCATCTCAAATTGATGACCAAACGAGTCATTTTCTGTCACGACGGCCTTCAGAGCCGATAATGTTGACTCAGCAGGTCATGTATCAACCAAAGTCGAAAGTGGGCGCTATGTCGGCTGTTCTAAGAATCCCTACCGTTCTACGTCCCGCGATGGGCGGCGAGAGCGTGATCGCGGTGGAGGGCTCCACCGTCGGCGAAGTTCTCCTGCACCTCACGCGGACCTATCCCGCCATCAAGGGTCAACTGATCAATGAAGACGGCAGCCTCCACCGCTTCCTCAACGTGTACGTGAACGACGACGACGTGCGGTACTTGGGCGGCATCGAAGCTGCCGTCACCAACAATGACGAGATCACTCTGCTGCCCGCGGTCGCGGGTGGCGCCTGGTAGTGCCGCGGTACGCCTCCGTACTCGAACTGATCGGCCACACGCCGGTCGTTGACGTCAGCGCCCTCTCTCCGAAGCCCAACGTCACCATCCTCGCCAAGCTGGAGGGCCGCAATCCAGCCGGTTCGGTCAAGGACCGGGTCGCGCTGTCGCTCATCGAGACGGCAGAGCGCGATGGTCGTCTCACCCCCGGTCAGCCGGACCAGACGCTCATCGAGCCCTCCTCGGGCAACACTGGCATCGCGCTCGCGCTCGTCTGTCGCTTGCGGGGGTATCACCTGAAGGTGGTGCTTCCCACCAACGTCTCGCCAGAGCGGCGTCAACTGCTCCAGGTCTTCGGTGCCGAGATCATCGACTCGCCGGGCAGCGAAGGGTCGAACGGCGCCGTCCGCCTTGCCCAGTCCTTGAGTCTCGAGCACCCCGAGTGGGTCTTTCTCTACCAGTACGCGAATCCGGCCAATCCGGCCGCGCACTACGCCACAACCGGCCCCGAGATCATCGACGACGTGCCGGAGATCACGCACTTCGTGGCGGGACTCGGCACGTCCGGGACCCTCATGGGCGTCGGTCGCTTCCTCAAGGAAAAAAAGCCCGAGGTGCAGGTGTGGGCGGTGGAGCCGCCGAGCGGCGAGATGGTTGACGGCCTTCGCAGCTTGGACGATGGGTACGTCCCGCCGATCTTCACCGACAACCACGGCGAAGAGCTCCTCGATCGAAAGGTGATCGTGCGTCCGCGTGAGTCGATCGAGTGGACGCGCAAGCTCACCGAGCTGGGTCTCTTCGTCGGCATCTCCTCGGGTGCGGCGATGGCGGGCGCTGTGAAATGCGCCGCCACCATTCCCGATGGCGAAACGGCCACCATCGTGGTCATCATCGCCGACGACGGGTGGAAGTACTTGTCGACCGGCGCCTGGAACGACGAGATCGACGACGTCGTCGAACGCGCTCGCTCGACCATCTACTTCTAAGGACCGCATCACCGCGAGGGCAATCGTCCGGTACCGTGGTCAGGCACTCATTGGTGCGATAAAGGAGAACCATGACTTCACGATTCGACGGCCGCGCGCTGGATGAAGGGCGACCGCTGTCGTTCCATCGCGATTTCACAGAATTCGCAGCCGGATCCGTGCTCGTGACGGTCGGGCGTACGCGGGTGCTGTGCACGGCCTCCGTCGAGGAGGACGTACCGAGGTGGCTCCGGGGAACGGGCCAGGGCTGGGTCACGGCGGAGTACTCCATGTTGCCCGGTTCGACCGCTGAGCGCGCGGGCCGTGAAGCGGCCAAGGGCAAGCAGTCCGGTCGCACCCAGGAGATCCAGCGGCTGATTGGCCGATCACTGCGCAGCGTGACGCGTCTTGAGTTGCTGCCTGACCTGCAGATCATTGTCGACTGTGACGTGTTGCAGGCCGATGGCGGCACGCGCACGGCCTCGATCTGCGGGGGATACGTGGCACTGCACGACGCGATCACCCGACTGGTGCAATCAGGAAAGATCAAAGAGCACGCGTTGAGCGACATGGTCGCGGCGATCTCCGTCGGCGTCGTCGGAGGTGTGCCCATGCTCGATCTCCCCTACGAAGAAGATGTGCGTGCCGACACGGACATGAACGTCGTGATGACTGGCTCGGGCCGCTTCGTCGAGGTGCAGGGCACGGCCGAGGGCGAAGCCTTCAGCCGCGACGAACTCGATCAGCTGCTCGACCTTGCGGCGCGCGGCATCGAGCGCATCAACGTGGCCCAGCGGGAAGTGCTCGCGACGCCGCCCACCCCGCGGAGCTAGTGGCCACCTTCGTTCTCGCCACGGCGAATGCCCACAAAGCGGAGGAGATGCGCGACGTCCTCGCCCCGCTCGGGGTCGAGCTGCGCGCACGCCCCGCCGACGTGCCCGACGTCGACGAGACGGAGTCAACCCTCGAAGGCAACGCGCTCTTGAAGGCTGAAGCCCTCTGCCGCGCCACGGGACAGGCGGCGATCGCCGATGACACTGGTCTTTTCATCGACGCGCTCGACGGGCGACCGGGCGTGTGGAGCGCGCGATACGCCGGAGAGCACGCGAGCTATGCGGACAACCTGGAAAAGGCGCTGGAAGAACTCGCGGATGTGCCCGATGACCACCGAGCGGCACGCTTTCGCTCGGTCATCGCAGTCGCGTTCCCCAACGGCCCGTCGTGGTGGGTCGAGGGCACGCTTGCGGGAACCATGACGCGGGCCCCACGGGGGGAGCACGGATTCGGGTATGACCCGATTTTCGTCCCCGATGACGGGGACGGCCGCACACTCGCCGAGTTTTCTGCGGAAGAAAAGAACGAGATCTCGCACCGCGGTCGAGCGCTTCGCGCCTTCGCCGAGAAGCTTCTCAGATCGTCGGATGTATGAGTATTGTTCACCCGTAGGGTGGAAGAGTGATGAACCGCGAGCTCGCGATGTTCCCATTGGGGATGGTGGTGTTTCCGCACCAAACTGTGGGGCTCTGCGTCTTCGAACCGCGATACCACCGTCTTCTCGCTGATGTGGAGAGTGAGCGTCGCTTTGGCACGTGCCTGATCGAGCGTGGCTCGGACGTCGGCGGAGGTGACGAGCGCTCGTTTGTGGGCACCGTGCTTGAGGTCTTGGGCACACACCGCCTTTCGAACGGTCAGACGCTCGTGGTTGCCGAAGGCGTCGAATGTTTCGAGGTGGAGCGCTGGTTGGTTGACGATCCCTACCCGCGAGCCATCGTCGGTCAGCGGTGCTGTGACGACGTGCCCATCGAAACGGCGCTGCTCAAATCGACCGAGTCGGCCGTACGAGCCCTGCGTGCCCTGCAAAGCGAGGTCTTCGCAGACGAGTGCCTCCAGCGTGACTGTCCGATGGACGATGATCCGGGGGTGCGCAGTTGGCAGCTGTGTGCACTGACGCCGCTGTCACTCCTCGACCAGTTCAAAGTGATCAGTCTGAGCAACCCCAACGACCGGCTTCGTCTGCTGGCAGAGATATGTTGCGAGCGCTACGGGGACTATCAGCGGATGCTGGTCCTCGACGACTTGCGCGCGCCGCTCAACTAGCGAAGTTCGAGCAGGTCCACCACAAAGATCAAGGTCTCGTGTGGCGAGATGACGCCGCCCGCACCCCGCTCGCCGTAGGCGAGGTGGGAGGGAATGACCAAGCGGCGACGGCCACCCACGTGCATGCCGACGACACCGTCGTCCCAGCCTTTGATGACGTGACCGGCGCCGAGCTCGAAGACAAACGGTTCGTTGCGGTTCCACGACGCGTCAAACTCTTCACCACTCGACGCACCGACGCCGACGTAGTGCACGACCGCTCGCTGACCGGAAGTGGCTTCCGGCCCGTCACCAACGATGATGTCTTCGATGAACAGCTCATCAGGTGCGGGCCCGAGATGGGGTTCAACGAGGGGTTTCTCTGCCATGACCGACGAACCTAGCGGCGACGAGCGCGTTGTGCGCCCACGACCCGAACGTTCTTCGCTTCGCGACCTTTGGGCCCCTGAGCCTCTTCGAAGGTGATCTTCTGACCTTGAGTGAGGGACTTGAAGCCATCGCCCACGATGCTCGAGAAGTGGATAAAGAGGTCGTCACCCTTGTCGTCACTCGCGAAGCCGAAGCCCTTCGAGTCGTTGAAGAAGCTCACGACCGCTTCCTTGCCGCGGCCTCGGGGGGCCTCGGTGCGAGGCGTTGATTCGCGGCGTTCGAAACCGCGCGATGGACGCTTCGCGTCATCGTTCGTTGCGTGCTCGCGTCTCGCGCTTGCCGGGCGCTCGCGCGTTTCACGACGCTCGAAGCCACGCGGGGTACGGTCGCGCGACTCTTCCCTGCGCGGGGTCTCACGAGTGTTGCGGGCTTTTGGCGTGGTGCCGTCGAGTCGTTCCGCCGCGGCGGCGTCATCGACGGCGCCCAGACGAACTGCCGGCGCATCCTCGCGAAGCTCGATCGACGGGGCAATCCCGAGTGCGCGCTGGAGTCGCTTCACTTGACCAATCACGTCCTCACCCACGAGGGAGATGACGACACCCGTAGCCCCCGCGCGACCGGTGCGGCCGGAGCGGTGCAGGTAGTCGGTTGCTTGGGCGGGCGGGTCGTAGTGGACGACGACGGGCAAGAGATCGATGTGGATACCACGTGCCGCAACGTCAGTTGCGACGAGTACCTGAATCTGGCCACTCTTCACGCTGCGCAACGCGCGCTCGCGTTGGGCTTGGGAGCGGTCCCCGTGGAGCGGCACAGCAGAGATGCCGCGCTCGCCGAGCTGACGAGCCAGTCGGTCCGCGCCGTGCTTCGTTCGCGTGAAGATAATGGCGCGCTCGTACTGTTCGATGATGTCAGCGGTGATCTCCGGGCGACGGTCGCGGGGAACTCGCCAGAAGAAGTGGTCGACGTCGCTCGGCGCTTCATCGCCCACGACATCATGGATGGCCGCGTCGTGCGTGAACTCGCGAACGAGGGACGAGACGTCAGGCCCCATGGTGGCAGAGAACAGCATCACGTGGCGCTCACGAGACGTCGCCGCCACGATCCGTCGCACCGCGGGGAGGAATCCCATGTCGGCCATGCGGTCGGCTTCGTCGACGATGACGGTCTTGACCGACCCGAGGTCGAGGCCACGCTGCTCGAGCATGTCTTCGAGACGCCCCGGGCAGGCGACGACGACGTCAACGCCGTAGTTGAGAGCCTTGCGCGCGACGTTGTACGAGGTGCCGCCGTAGATGCAGATCACCCGGCGACCACGGTCGTCGGTCAGCTGGGCGATCTCCTTTTGGACCTGGGCGGCCAGTTCGCGGGTCGGGACCAAGACGAGCGCGACGGGCTTGCGGGGCTGGGCCTTGGTCAGCCGCGCCATCAAGGGCAACGCGAAGGCGAGGGTCTTGCCCGACCCGGTGACGGCCTTTCCGACCACGTCGCGGCCGTTTAGGGCGTCGGGGATCGCGGCCTCTTGGATGGGGAAGGCTTCGGTGATGCCGCGAGCGTTAAGACGCTCGACGAGGCGTGCGGGCACGCCGAGATCGGCAAAGGACACAGACATAGAACTCCTACGAGTTGAGATGAGCCCAACTCGAAAGAATTTGTCGAATCGGTCTCTATCGCGAGATGCGATGAAACAGCGTTACTCATCCTAGCAGGTGCCCTCACCGAGCTCATGCTGTGCCGGATTCGTGCGGGCGGAGGGACTCGAACCCACACTCCTAAGAACTGGTACCTAAAACCAGCGCGTCTGCCAATTCCGCCACGCCCGCGAGCAATCCACTCTACCTAGAGGCGTGAATCGAGGGACGAACAGGTGTTGCACGGTAGATTAGGTCGCATGATTACATCCTCCATGGCTGAAGGCATGGGCCCGAACGACCTCAATCAGCGTCTCTTACGCGAGCGAATCGTCTTTCTAGGCTCTCAGGTCGACCAGAACACCGCTAACCGCATCTGCGCGGAGCTCCTCCTGCTCGAAGCCGAGGACCGGGACAAGGACATCAGCCTGTACATCAACTCACCTGGCGGATCGGTCTATGACGGCCTGGCCATCTATGACACCATGCAGTACGTGAACTGCGACGTGCGAACGATCTGCATTGGCATGGCCGCCTCCATGGGACAGTTCCTGCTATGCGCGGGTGCGCCTGGCAAGCGCTTTTCGTTGCCGCACAGCCGGATCTTGATGCACCAACCGTCGATTGGCGGAATGCAGGGCCAGGCCTCGGACATCGCCATCCAAGCCGAACAGATTATCTACATGAAGAAGACGCTCGCGGAGCGCATCGCCTTTCACACCGGCCAGTCGCTCGAGCGCATTGAGATTGACTCGGACCGTGACCGCTGGTTCACGGCGCAAGAGGCGTTGGAGTACGGCTTCATCGACGCCGTCATCGAGCGTTCGGCCATTCGCCAAGGGGTCTAGTGAGCGACGCCCCGTTAGTGGGCCAGCGCAGTCGCTCTTTAGAGGACACTCCGGTACGCGTCGTCAGCGCTCGTGTCTCATTGGCAACGCGCCTGGCGAATCTGTGGTCCCGCCGGGAGCTGCTGCTGGGTCTCATTGTCTCTGATATCCGGATCAAGTACAAGAACTCGACGCTCGGCCTGTTCTGGTCGATGGTCGCGCCGGCCTTCACGCTGGGGGTGTTCTACCTCGTCTTCAACGTGTTCCTCAAAAACGGCTATCCGAACTTCGTGATCTATCTCTTCTCGGGCCTCATCGTCTGGAACATGTTTCAAAGCTCGATCATCACTGCCACGGGCGTCATTGTGGATCGCGCGGCGCTCGTAAAGAAGGTCTCGTTTCCGCGCGAGATCCTGGCGCTTTCGAATGTGGGCGCCTCCGTCGTCTACTTCTTCGCCCAGCTCATCGTGCTCGTCATTGTCCTGGGGGCGCTCCGGCATTCGCCCTCATGGAAGTTCGCGCTTATCCTGCCGATTTCCTTCGTGTCGCTCTACCTGCTCACGTCAGCGCTCGCCATCGTCATGTCGGCGATCAACGTCTATCTTCGCGACATGAAGCACTTGATCGAAGTGCTCTTGCAGCTCTGGTTCTACCTGACGCCCATCGTTTACTCCTACGAGCACGCGATCGCACCGCATCTCCAGATTCGCGGCCTTACCTGGATCTACTTTTTGAATCCGATCACGCTGATCGTGGTGACGTTTCAGCGCGTCTTCTATGTCAGCACCATTGTGCACTCGACGGTGGCACCGCATTCGATCATCGACGTCTTGCCGACGTGGTCCTTTGACAAATTCCTGATATTGAACGTGGTGCTCTGCGGCATCGCGGTCGTCGCCTTCTTCGTCGCTGAGATCATCTTCGGCCGCCTCGAGGGCGAGTTCGAGTCGGAGCTCTAATGACCACCGTGATCGACGTCGAGGGTGTCTCCAAGAAGTTCAAGATTCATCACGAACGTCACCAGTCACTGAAAGAGCGCTTGCTGCATCCGAAATCGGGCACCACCGAGGTCTTCGACGCCCTCCAGGGCATCAACTTCACGGTCGGCGAGGGCGAGACCTTGGGTATCGTCGGGCACAACGGCTCGGGCAAGTCGACGCTGCTCAAGTGCATCTGTGGTGTCTTGAAGCCGACGACGGGGGAGATCCGCCTGCGCGGCAGCCTCGCGGCGTTGCTCGAGCTGGGGGCGGGGTTCCAAACAGAGCTGTCAGGACGCGACAACATCTATCTCTACGGAGCCATGCTCGGCTTCTCGCGGCGCATGGTCGACGGCATCTTTGACGACGTCGTGGCCTTCAGCGAGATCGAGCAGTTCATCGACACCCAAGTGAAGTTCTATTCCAGTGGGATGTACGTGCGCCTCGCCTTCGCCGTCGCGGTGAACGTCGATCCCGACATTCTCGTCGTCGACGAGGTGTTGGCGGTCGGCGACGAGCGGTTTCAGGCGAAGTGCGTCGATCGAATAAAGCGCTTCCAACAAGAGGGCCGCACGATCTTGCTGGTCACCCACAATGCGGACCAGGTGCGCGCGCTCTGCGACCGCGCGATCGTGCTCGACAGCGGCGAGATGATCGCCGACGGTCCGACGCGTGATTCGCTGCGCATCTTCCGCGAGCACCTCTTGAGCGATGCGGTCGAACACGATCCCTCACATCTGCTCGGAACGGTCCATATCGAATCGGTCTCCACGCCCTCGGGATCCTTTGAAGTGAAAAGCGGCGCCGGGCTGCACTTTGACGTCGGGGTCACGGCGCAGACGGCCTACAGCGGGAACTTTGTGATGGAGCTCTTTACCCGCACCGGCCTGCTCGTGAGCCGCAGCGACGCGCAGGCTTCACCCGTCAATCTCTTACCGGGACGAAACGTCGTAGGGGTGGACCTCGGACAGATTCCGCTGCTCGATGGGATCTATGACCTGAACGTCGGCATCGTCGATCCGCGCGGTCACAACGTCATTGCCTGGAGCGAGCGTGCGGCGTCTATTCAGGTCACCTACGACGGTCGCGAAGGTGGACTCGTCGAGCTCGACGCCTCTATTCGTCAGCAGTAACGGCCGGCTCGACAAGCGCGCGCCTCAGTCGAGGAAAGTTGCGCAGAGCGCCGAAGGGGCCTAGTCGGCCCACGTTGTAGGGATGGGCGGCACTGCGCAGCATCCGACGATCCCCGCGAGAGTTCCCGTACGCATAGAGCGTCGGTGCGCTGTCGGGATAGCGATCCGCGAGCCACTCGCTCAAGCGACGCAGTTTTTCTCGCCCTCGGCAGTTCCTACCGAGGTAGCTGCCCGAGAGCTTGCCGCGCGGATCGACGGCGAGGCGCGTGCCGAGCGCGCCGTCGGCAGTCAACATTTCGGCGACGACCCCCACGTAGAGCTCGGGCGACGCAGAGACGATGACGACGCCGTGTCCCTGGCGCAGATGCCAATTGAGCCGTTCGATGACCCAGTCGCGCCCGTGCTCTTCGAAGTGGGCAATCGCGAAGGCTCGCGAGACCTCGCGAACGTCCTCGACGTCGCGACCGATGAGTAGTCGACGAAAGAGGCGCTCCTTCGCCCGATCGGCCCAGGGGCCACTTCGCACGGCCCCGACCAGCAGTGGTCCAGCGAGCGACGCGGCCGCGAAATACGTGGCACGCCCACCGCAGACGTGCCGCAGCCACTTAAACACGCTCCCTCCGTCACTCAGCGTGCCGTCGAGATCGAAGGCGGCGACGACCGGACCGGGAGTACTCACCCGACCAGTCTCACAGGGCTTACGCCGGGACGGACGCGATATCCCTACAAACTTAATGGAAATTTCGGAGAATTCACACACGACCGCTAAGGTGTGCACGTGCAGTCGAGTGACTGACATCTCACATTCAAGGAGAAATGATGGCAATTCGTTTAGGGGATGTGGCTCCCGACTTCTCCGCGGAGACCACTGAAGGACCCGTGAACTTTTACGACTACTTGGGCGACGGCTGGGGGATCCTCTTCTCTCACCCCAAGGACTTCACGCCGGTGTGCACCACCGAGCTCGGCGGATTCGCTGCACGCAAGGCTGATTTCGACAAGCGCAACACCAAGCTGATCGCAGTATCTGTCGACCCGGTCGAGTCGCACAATCGCTGGAAGGCGGACATCGATGAAGCAACGGGCGCCACGCTCAACTTCCCCATCATCGGCGATGAGGACCGCAAGGTTGCTGACCTCTATGACATGATCCACCCGAACGCGAGCGACACCCTGACCGTGCGTAGCGTGTTCATCATCTCGCCCGATAAGAAGGTGAAGCTGACCTTGACGTACCCGGCATCGACGGGGCGCAACGTGGACGAGATAGTTCGAGTCCTCGACTCGCTGCAGCTGTCGGCCGCCTATCCCGTATCGACGCCGATCGACTGGAAAGACGGCGAGGACGTCATCATCGCTCCCGCCGTCAGCGACGAAGATGCGAAGGAGAAGTTCCCCAAGGGCTTTCGGAAGGTGAAGGACTACCTGCGCTTCACCCCGCAGCCCAACAAGTAATTCGACGAATCGTCGAGTGGTCCCGGCGCGCGAAAGCGTGTCGGGACTTCTCACATGAGTGAGTCGCGCAGCTCGCGCTTGAGCACTTTTCCCTGAGGATTGCGGGGGAGTGCCACGGCGCGAAAGACCACCCGGGTCGGGACTTCGAACCTAGCCAGCCGGGCCGCAACGTGTCGGCCTATCTCTTCGGCCTCGAGGACGCGTCCCGGACGCGGAACGATGACCGCGGCTACCTCTTCGCCGAGCGTCGGGTGGGGTACGCCCACGACCGCGCAGTCGGCGACGTCGGGATGCTCGAAGATAGCCGCTTCGACCATCACCGAGTAGACGTTCTCGCCGCCGCGAATGATGACGTCCTTCTTGCGATCAACGATGTAGATGAAACCGTCGTCGTCGATCTTCGCGATGTCCCCGGTGCGCAGCCACCCCTTCGCAAAGGATCGGGCGGTCTCTTCGGGTTTGTTCCAGTAACCCCTGATCACGTTCGGTCCCTTGATCCAGAGTTCACCGACGACGCTGGCTCCTCGGGGCCGGTCGCTGCTCGGTTCATCGCCCTCGAAGTCCTCGGGCACGATGGCGACATCGTTGACGGGATAGGCCGGCCCGCAGCTGTCGGGCTTGGCCACGTAGTCCGCTCCGGTGTTGCCCGCTATCCCGGCCGAGGTTTCCGTCAGGCCGTAGCCATTGTGCGCGTGTCCGGTCGGAAATCTCGCACTTAGGCGAGCCACGAGTTCCGGCGGAGCCGGGGCACCGCCATAGGAGATGCTCTTCACGCTCGAGGTGTCGAACTGGTCGAAATCCGGGTGGTCGATGATCTGCATCGCGATCGTCGGCACGCCGCCGATGCTGGTGATGCGCTCCGCCTCGATGACCTTCAACGCACGGCGGGCGTCAAAGTGGTGCATCATGACAATCTTCACGCCCGCGGCGGTGCTCGGCACGAGGAACGCCAGCGAACCCGTCGCGTGAAAGAAGGGGATGTTAACCAGTCCGGAGTTCTGTGCGGCGGGCGCGTCCTCAGACGGGTCGCGAAAGCGAAGGGCGAACCGCTGGGCGGAGAAGGCGAGGTTCATGAAGTTGGTGATGGCGTTGCGGTGCGAGCCCACGGCCCCTTTTGGATGACCGGTCGTGCCTGAGGTGTAGAGCATCGTCACGTCGTCATCGGGCTCCATGTCCACGTTCGGCGGGGTGGCACCTGCATCGACGTCGCCGAGGAAGTCGTGGAAATCGATCACCCGTACGCGCTTCATAGCTCGCCCCAACCGTGCCACCCGGCCCGGCTCTTCGCTGACGACGACCACGGTGCGCAGCTCGTTCAACTTGTCGAGGTGGTCGCGGACCCTCTCCAGGCGCTCCTCGTCGACAAACAGGACAGACGCGCCGGAGTCCTCGAGGCCGTAGACGAGTTCGTCAGTGGTCCACCACGCGTTAAGCGGCGTGACGACGGATCCCGCGATGATCGAGGCCCAAAAGGCCATGACCCATTCGGGAAGATTGCGCGCCGCGATCGCGACCCGGTCGCCCTTGGCGACGCCGGACTCGAGGAGGCGTCGCGCCAGCGTCGAGACGATGCGATAGTGCCGCTCGAACGAGTAGCGGGTGTCTTCATACACCAGAAAGTCGATGTCGCCGTGTCGCAGGGAGAGGTCGAGTACCTGGCGGAGATTGGCGGGTGCGTGCTTCCAGACGGTCATTTCGACACCGTTGACGATTGATCGCTCGGTTTCGAAGAGCTGCCCCGTCGCCGTCAGTTGAGCCGTTGCCTCGTGGATCGAGAGTGGACCTTCAACCATCACTGAGCCGCTACTGAGTCGCTTCGACGGGTCGAAAGAGCGTCTCGCGGTAGTGGACGAGTTCGGCAATCGACTCACGGATGTCGTCGAGCGCCCGGTGCGTCGTCTCTTTTTCGGGCATGGCCTCGAGGACAGCCGGATTCCAGCGACGCGCCAGTTCCTTGATGGTAGAGACGTCGACATTGCGGTAGTGGAAGAACGCTTCGAGCTCGGGCATGTATTCCTGCAAGAATCGCCGGTCCGTGCCAATCGAGTTTCCACAAAGTGGCACCGATCCGGATTCGGGAATGTGTTGCTTCAGGAACTCAAGCGTTTGGGCTTGCGCCTCTTGGACGGTGACCGTCGATGAGCTGATTGCTGGCAGGAGTCCGGACTTCGTGTGCATCTCGGTCACGAACGGGCCCATCTCGGCGAGCTGCTCGCGAGTCGCGTGGATCACGAGGTCGGGTCCTTCGGCGACGATGTTCAGGTGGTCGTCGGTAATCAAGGTGGCAATCTCCACGATGACGTGGCGCTGCGGTTCGAGGCCGGTCATCTCCAAATCCATCCAGGCAAGCACAAGGCGACACTACTTAATGAATGACGGTGCGAGGCGTGACTAGCCTTCGCGCTATGGAAATCCTCGCAAAACGACTCCACCCTGACGCCATCGTGCCGCTGTACGCCAATGACGGCGACGCCGGCTGTGATCTTGTCGCCGTTGAATCCTGCACGATCAAAGCGCGCGGGGGACGGGCGCTCGTCGCGACCGGGATCGCGGTCGCGATACCCGAAGGACACGGGGGATTCGTGTTGCCGCGAAGTGGCCTTGCGTCTCGTCACGGCGTCACGCTCGCCAACGCTCCCGGCTTGATTGACGCTGGCTATCGCGGCGAGGTCAAGGTCGCGCTCGTCAATCTCGATCCTGAGCATGATTACGAAGTCGAAAAGGGTGATCGCATCGCTCAGCTGGTGGTGATGGCGGTCACGTCGTCACGCGTCGTCGTGGTCGACGAGCTACCTGGCTCCACCCGCGGCGAGG
The DNA here is from genome assembly GCA_963848345.1 of uncultured Acidimicrobiaceae bacterium. Lineage (GTDB taxonomy): Bacteria > Actinomycetota > Acidimicrobiia > Acidimicrobiales > RAAP-2 > RAAP-2. Next base: position 564,687 of record CAWKDF010000005.1, read on the forward strand.
GTGGCTTTGGAAGCTCGGGACGATGACGAAATTCCTTGACCCACTCGACAGCGCCTTCATCTTGCTCGAGAACCCCGGAACGTCCATGAACATTGGGGCGATCGTCGAGCTGGGCCCCGGAGAGCCGCACGACCCCGAGGAGCGCTTTCAGCTCATCAAGGCCAACATCGGCGCTCGGATTCATGAGATTCCCGTGCTCGCCCAACGGGTCGTGCGCTCGCCGTTTGACATGACCTGGCCGATTCTGATCAAGGACCGTTCGTTTGACCTTGATCGTCACGTGGTACGAGTCGTCCTGCCGACACCCGGATCGCAGGACCAGCTCGATCAGTTCATCTCGGACTTTCTCTCACGGCCCCTCTCGCCGCAACGTCCTCTCTGGCAGATGCTCGTGATCGAAGGTCGCGCCAATGGCAACGCCGTGCTCGTGATGAAGGCTCATCACGCACTCGCGGACGGCGTGTCGTTCGCTGAAACGTTCGCCAACCTGTTTGACATCTCTCCGGTGGTCCGACCCCCGGGCGAGCGCGTTGACGATGAGGAAGAGCCGACGGTCACGACGTCGCTAGGGTTGCTCGGCGAAGGATTGCGTCACTTGCGCCAGCGCCCGCAACTCGTAGTCGAGAACGTCGCCTCGTGGGGGAGTCGATTTTACGAGATCGTGCGCGCGCTCGCGTCGGTCGTGGTCGTTCGCGGTCGCCGCCACACCACCCCTGACCAACCGTCAATCTTTGAAGCACGGCGAACGTCGCTCAACGGATCAGCCGGCATAGAGAAGACGTTCCTGCGCGCACGCGTGCCGCTCGCAGAGGCCAAACGCGCGGCCAAAGCGCATGGCGCCACCGTCACGGACTTCGTGATGGCCTCGACGAGTGGGGCACTGAAGCGACTGCTCGAAGAGCGCGATGAGGTCTTGAAGAAAGACCTCATCGCGTTCGTCCCGATCAACGTGCGGGGGGAAGGGGACACGGCTGAGCTCGGCAATCAAATTTCGGGCATGTTGGTTGCTCTCCACGTTGACACGCCCGATCCCCTTGAACGCTTGCGTGCTATATCGAGCGATGCGCTGAAGACGGTTGGCGAACAGCGCACGCACCGCGCGAAGATTTTCCAAGACGTCCCCCGGGTTCTCGGACCCACGCTCTTGTCAGTCGGTGGAAAAGTTCTGTCCGCCTTCGGACTGTTCGACCACATTCCGATGGCGAACCTAATGATCTCTTCGGTGCCGGGACCGCCTATCGCGCTCTGGTTAAGCGGTTATCCCGTTGCGGCTGCTGCTCCCTATGGGCCATTAGTCGGGGCCATCTCACTCAACATCACGGTGCTTGGGTTCGAGGGATTCCTTGAGTTCGGCCTGCTCGGCTGTGCGGAGCGAATGGACGATCTTTCGACGCTGCGCGACTACATCGTCGATGAAGCCAATGTCCTCATCGAATTAACTCCCTCGTAAGGGCGGTTGGTCCGCACGCGCGGGTCGGCTACAATCGATGTACCACGCGGACGTAGCTCAGTTGGTAGAGCGCGACCTTGCCAAGGTCGAGGTCGCCGGTTCGAGCCCGGTCGTCCGCTCCAATTCACCGAGGCGGAACCGCTCGGCCAGTCCTACGAGCGCGTCTCTTCCACCGTCAGTCACTCGTTAGGGCGTCTGCCCGAGATGCTTACTCTTCGCCGGAAAATCGCTCCCACGCTGATTGACGAGTCATTCCCAACGACGCTCCAATCGCCGCCCAGGTAGCGCCGAGCTCCCTCGCTTTTCTCACGAACCGTGCGAGATTTTGGTCGGCTTGAACGCCTGCGGCCGCGATCCGAGGGAGGCTCACTAGAAGTCCGTCGAGGTCGAGGTCCTCTTCCCACGAACTGACCCCCGAGGGCAGCGAAGGGGGGCTGCTGATGATGTGGCGGCACAGATCGACGCACTCATTGCAGATATACACCCCGGGACCGGCGACCAACTTGGCTACTTCCTCGCTCGGCTTGAGGCAGAACGAGCATGATGCGCTCCCACTTCCTCTCGTCTTGGCCACGGATACTCCTCGTGTTGGCGTCAGGTCCAACCTTACATTGTCAGGGACGACTTGACAGTCCGGGACACGTCCAGTGCGGAGAATCCCTGAATTCGTGGCGAACAGAGAAGTTCTGCTTCGAATGTGAGAGGGGGAGATGGTTATGCTCCGCAAAAGAGGGAGTTCGATTTCGGGAGGAGACCCTGCCATGCGGCGAATCACGGGTCGTGCGCGCGTGCGCGCGTGCGCGCTCGTGGCGGTCGTCAGCTCGGCAGGCTGGGTCGCCACGCCGCTCTCGGGCGCTGCGCCCCCTATCCATCACTTCGCAGAGCCCGTCGCCATCGCCGAACGGGGCTCGCGGGTGTGGGTCGCCAACGTGCTCGGCAACTCGGTGACCGAACTCAATGCGAAGAGCGGCGCGATCATTCGTGTGATTGACGCTCGCGCGGATGACTTTGCTACGCCGATTGCACTGGCGGTGACCAACGCACACGTCTGGGTCGTCAACGAAGGAGTGAGAGGAAACAGTCGGGGTACGGGTTCGATCACCGAGTTGAATACGCACACCGGAGCACTCATACGGGTTATCACCCTCGAGGCGGCACGCTTCGACAATCCGGCGGCGATAGCCATCAGCGGGTCTCGTGTGTGGGTCACCAGCCTCCAGACGTCGACTGAAGGTGGGTCGGTGACGGATCTCGACGAAGCGGACGGGTCCATCACTCGGGTAGTCGATGCACCTGCTGATGCGTTCGACGGCCCCGTCGCCATCGCGGCGCGAGGCAATGACGTCTGGATTGTGAGTAGCGGCGTGAAGAACTACTACGGGAACGGCAGAGGTGTCGGGTCGCTCACCGAACTCAACGCCACGACTGGCCGGGTCATTCGCGTCATCACAGCGCAAACGGCCCCGTTCGACGAACCCATGTCGATCGCCCTCAGCGGAACGCACGTCTGGGTCGCAAACCTCGTCTTTAGCTCCATCGTAGAATTCAACGCGTCCAATGGTTCGGTCGTGCGACTGATCCGCGCGAACAGCTTGAACCAGCCGCTGTCGATGGCGGTCGACCACGAACACCTCTGGGTGGCCAACTTCCTTGGAGACTCCGTCACGGAATTCAAGAAGTCGACGGGCGCCGTCGTGAGAGTGATCGGAGCTGGGTTCGACGAACCCGGCGGCATCGCCATTGGTGGATCCCACGTCTTCGTCACCGACGGAACGAGCAACGCGGTTACAGAACTGAGGGAATCCGACGGATCGCTGGTTCGGACCATCAAGTGACGTGATCCAGCGAGGGGGGAACACACCGATTGCCTCTGAGCGAGAGTTCCATGGGGAGCGCGAAATGCTCCCCCGCGTGCCGTTTTCTTCGCCCCCAAAGGCGCCAATCTCAGGTCCCGCCGAGCGGGCGCCCTACAGCGCGCAACGCCGGGCGTAGGTTCGCGGTAAGACAGGCGAGCGCCGCGACAGGAACCTAGTAGCGAGGAGGGAGGGCGACATGAAGCAGTTGACGGCAAGTGCGGCGCTCACCGCCGTCCTCGTCGCTAGCACCGTGTTCGGCGCGGGTGTGGCGAACGCACGGGGTTCGCGAGGGATTATCACCGGCAGGATCATGGAATGCGCGCCGGGCCCGATCGTGGCGTCGCCTCCCGCACCGGAACCAGTGCCTCAACCCGAGACGGTGACGTTATACCGCGACGGCAAGGTCTATGAGTCCATGCGCGTGGCGCTCCCCGAGCACCTACCCTGGGACGGCACCTTTACCTTTAGCGTTCCTCCTGCGCGCTACGAGATCGTCTCCTCCTACCAGCATCGCGAACGATGGGTCGATCTGGTCGCCGGCGCTCGTGACGTCGTGAATTTCAACACCTTTGCCTGCCCCATGCTGCAAAGCTCGCCGCGCTGAGCTCGTCGCCTGCGTCGAGGTTTGCCTAAGGTTGGGCCGTGATCCATCCGTCGTTCGAACCGTACCTGCGCGAGGCTCGGGAACACCCTGAATCGCCGGGCGCGACGAACATCGATGAGCGGCGGCGAGCCTTTCGGGCCGAGGCGGCGCTCGCCAGAGGTGACTTCCCGCCGGGCGTGAGCACGCGTGAGGTGGCACTCGAGCTCGAGGGCCGAACGATCGACGCGCGGCTGTACGAACCAGAGGGCGTGGAGGCCAAGGCGCTCGTGATCTACCTGCACGGGGGCTGTTTCGTAATGGGTGATCTTGAGACGCACGACTGGCTGTGTCGCCGAGTCACGTTCGACACCCGCACGCCGATGCTCGCACTCGACTACCGACTCGCCCCAGAGCATCCTTTCCCCGCGGCGCTCGACGACACCGTTGAGGCCATCCGCTTCGTCGCCGCTCACCGAGACGAGTTCGTCAACGCGCGCGCCCCGCTCATCCTCATGGGTGACTCCGCGGGCGCCAACTTGGCGACGGTGGCAGCCAGGCTGCTGCGAGACGAGAAACTCGGTCTCGCCGCACAGGTGCTGATCTACCCGACGCTCGGACCGGAGCTCGTCACCGAGTCCGCCCATCGATACGGCAGTGGCTATCTCTTGGACATCGACTCGCTGCGTCACGACTATCGCCAGTATCTCGGCGACTTCGTCGATCACACGGATCCCCGTGTCACGCCATTGATGTCAACGGACCTAGCGGGCGTAGCGCCCGCCATTGTCGTTGTTGCCGAGTGCGATCCCCTCCGTGACGAAGGCGTCGCCTACGCGGGTCTGCTCGAGCACTTCGACGTGCCGGTAGAGCTCCTAGAGGCGCACGGCATGGTGCACGGCTTTTTGGAGATGGGCGGAGTCATACCTGAAGCGCTCGCCATCTTGGACGATCTCGCCGCGCATCTGCAGCGCCTCGCACAGGCTGCCGCGCTGTGAACGTCCTGTTCATCACCCTCGATCAGTTCCGAGGGGACTCTTATGGCGCGGCCGGTCACCCGCTCGTGCGCACCCCGACCCTCAACCGCATCGCCGACGAAGGTGTGCGCCTCGAGCGGCACTACTCGCAAGCGGCGCCGTGCTCTCCGGGACGCGCCGCGCTCTACACCGGGATGTATCAGATGAACAACCGGGTGGTCGCGAACGGCACGCCGCTCACACGGGGCTTCGACAACTTGGCGCTGGTCGCGCGACGTGCGGGTTATGACCCCACGCTCTTTGGCTACACCGACCAGGGCCTCGACCCCGCGTCGGCGAACGGTCCTGACGATCCGCGTCTCAGCTACTACGACGGCATCCTGCCAGGTTTTTCTGTCGGCCTTTATCTTCCAGAGAGTCAGGCTGGCTGGGTGCAGTATCTGCGTGAGCAGGGCTTTGACGTGGAGGCTGGTTGGCGACCTTTGCTGCGTGGTGAGCCCGAGCGACCCGCCGAGCACTCGCTCAGCAGCTTTCTCACGACTCGCTTTCTTGAATGGTTGGATCACCAAGAGTCGGGCTGGTTCGCGCACCTGAGCTACTTGCGCCCACACCCGCCCTATGCCGCGGCGGGTCACTTCGCTACCATGTACGACCCCGCCGACGTGGAGCTTCCGATCACGCCCGTCGGAGCGAGCGAGCGCCATCCGCTCCACGAAGCGGCGCTCGGCTGGGAGCCGGTGTCGGCGCCTAGCGACGAAGCGGCGATGCGACGCCTGAAGGCCCAGTACTACGGAATGATCAGCGAGGTCGACGCCCAGCTCGCTCGAGTGTTAGTCGCGATCGAAGAACGAGGGGAGTGGGCGGATACGCTCGTGGTCGTTACCGCCGACCACGGTGAGCAGCTGGGCGATCACGGCCTGCTCGAGAAGCTCGGCTTTTTCCCGCAGAGCTATCACATCATCGGCATCTGGCGCGATCCTCGCGAGCGGGGCCCGGCTTCGATTTCGAGCTTGACGGAGAACGTCGATCTGTTGCCAACGCTCGCCGATGCGCTCGGCGTCGAACAGCCCATCCAGTGCGACGGGGAGTCACTCACGCCGCTGCTGCGCGGTGAAGTGTCGCCGTGGCGTGAATGGGCGCACTACGAGTGGGATAGCCGCTACATGCTGTTGGGGCCTGATGGCGCCGCCGCGGACAGACGAACGCTCTCCAAGCGAAACCTGGCCGTGTCAGTCGGCGACGATCTTGCCTTCGTGCAGTTCGGAGACGGTTCGACGCGGTGCTTCGACCTCGCGGTAGACCCGACGTGGCGCACCGAATGTACGGACCTCGAACGGGTGCTCCTCGCGACAAAAGAGCAGTTGCTGTGGCGTCAATCCCACCTGCGCCACGACCTCACCGACATGTTGCTCACCCCCGATCGTCGCGGACGGTGGCCGAGCGGCGAGCGCATCGACGGCTTAGCGAAATCCGTCACGTAGGGTCGAGAGCATCATCAAATAGGTCTCGTCGCGCTGCTCACTGAAGTTGACGCCGATGAGCTCCAGTGAGACGTATCCGTGGCACGCCGACCAGATCACTTGGGCCACGTCGTTAGCGCGTCCGCCACGAAAATGACCGATCTCTTGGCACCGTTCGACATTGGTGACGAGCGCCCGGTGAGCTCGCGCGGCGACGTGTAGCGCTTCGATCGACGGCTCGAAGTTGCGGAAGCGATGCAGGAACATGGTGGTGTAGAGGCCGGGGTTCTCGAGCGCAAAGGCGCGATAGCCGAGCCCCGCTCGCATGAGGTCATCGACCGGGTCGCCATTGTGGACGCTGACCGCTTCGTGCAACGTGTCGAAACCCTGCGTGAAGAGTGCTTCGAGTACCCCGTTGAGGCCGTCGAAGTGGTTGTAGATCGCCATTGGCGCCACACCCGCTCGCTCGGCAATGGCGCGAACGGTGAAGCCATCGGGGCCCTCGCCATCGAGAATGTCGAGGGCCGCTCGCAGCACGCCGGGTCCGATCTCGGTGGATGGGGTTCTCGTCGCTTTGGTCATCACTTGACAAGTATAGAACAACGTTCTACAGTTGTGGAACATTGTTCTATAGGAGATCCTTATGCCGGCTTCATCACATGATCGGCGCTGGTGGATTCTGGCGGTCCTCTGCGTCATCGTCGTCATCGTCGTCATCGATAACACCATCGTGAATGTGGCGCTCCCAGTCATCTCGCGCAGCCTTCACGCTTCCAACTCGTCTTTGCAGTGGGTGGTTGACGCGTACTCGCTGCCCTTTGCGGGCCTCCTCCTCGCCGGAGGCGGGCTCTCCGATCGTCTTGGCCGCAAACGAGTGATGCAGATGGGCCTCGGCGCCTTCGGCGCGTTCTCACTGCTCGCCGCGTTCTCTCATGACGTATCGACGCTGCTGGTGGCGCGAGCGCTCATGGGAGCCTCGGCCGCGTTCATCTTTCCCGCAACACTCTCGACGCTCACCATCACCTTTGAGGACGCCAAGGAGCGAGCGAAGGCCTTCGGGGCCTGGGGAGCCGCAAGCGGCGTGGCGATCGCGATCGGTCCGGTCGTTGGGGGATCGCTGCTCGTCCACTTCTGGTACGGCTCGATCTTTCTCATCAACGCGCCGCTTGTCGTTGTCGCGCTCGTCGCCTCGGCCTACGTGATGCCCGAGTCGAAGAGCCCGCTGCAGCGCCGCATTGATATCGGAGGATTGCTGCTCGGTACGACGGGGGTGACGCTGCTCACGCTAGCGACCATCCAAGGTCCCTCGTGGGGCTGGCGCAGCTCGTCGATACTTGGTCTCTATGCGGCGGGCGCGCTTGCCGTCGTCGGGTTTGTGCGTTACGAGCTGCACCGAGAGGGGCCGCTCGTTGACGTGCGGGTCTTCTCCAATCGCGCGTTTTCAGCCGGCGCCGGCGCGATCGCCATGAACTACTTCGCGCTGTTCGGCTTCATCTTTCTCATCACCCAGTATTTGCAGCTCGTCCGGGGTTACTCGCCGCTCTCCGCGGGCGTGCACACGCTGCCGTTTGCCGCCGTGGTCATGGTCGCGACGCCGCTCAGCGCAGTGCTCGCGATCAAGTGGGGCGCGCGGTACGTGGTTGCCGGCGGGCTCGCCATTGTTGGCGCCGCTCTCATCTGGGGAAGCGTCGTGAGTGCGCACGCCGCCTACTTCGGACCGGTCATCGCCATGATGATGCTTCTGGCTTTTGGGTTCTCGCTCGTGAACGCGCCCTCGACCGCCTCGCTCATGGGAACACTACGCCCCGACCAAATAGGCGCGGGCGCCGCGGTCAACGAAACGACACGGGAGCTTGCGGGCACCCTTGGCGTAGCTGTCGTCGGCTCGATCTTCTCGTCGTTCTTCAGCCCAGGCGTGCAGTCGGCGCTCGGCAGGTTCGTCGGACACGGTTTGAGCCAGGCCCAGCTGCATCTGGCAATGAGTTCGACGCCGGCAGCCCAAGCGGTCGTGGCGCACTTTCCTAAGGGGCTGCGACCGGCCCTCAACTACGACGTGACGAACGCGTTTATGAGCGGACTGCACCACGGGTGCCTCATTGCGGGCGCCGTCGCCGTGATCGCTGCTGTGCTCGTGCTTCGACGGATGCCGGGCGACATCTCGTCCCCACGGGCGCAGTCGGTCCTCGAAGAGGCGCTCTCTTAGGCGCGAAAGACGGGTCCGTCGAATCGGTCGACGAACGTGAACTCGGGCACCTCGCGGCGACGCAGCTTCGTCGCCCGGCGTCGAGGATGACCGAGTACGACCACCGAGGCCACCGCAACGTTGGGCGGGAGCGCGAAAATCTCACGAAGTCCGGGTTCGTTCGCCGTGGCGACGGTCGTCATCACGCCGCCGAGTCCGCGCTCGCGGGCAGCGAGCAAGATGCTCCACACGAAGGGGTATACCGATGCACCCCCGATCAAGTGGTAGCGGTCAAGATCGCGATCGGTCGCGGCAAAGGAGGCGAGATCGGCCACGATGACGAGCAGGACGGGGGCGCGATCGAGCGTCTCCGCAAAGCCGTCAGGTAACGACGCCGCTTCGGCCGCCTTGCGCTGCGCCGCGACCGCGCGGCGCTCGTCCTCGCTGGCGAGTGGCGAGAAGGGCGTGACGCCCGCGAGGAGCGACGCCACGTAGTCGTGCCACGCGTCGAGGTAAGCCGCCGCAAGTCGCCGTCGTTGTGCGGGGTCGCGAACCACGATGACGCGCCAGGCCTGGCGATTGCCACCAGAAGGTGCGAAGCGAGCGTCGTCGAGGACTTCAGCAAGCACCGCGTCGTCAACCGGTTCGCTCGTGAACGTTCGTACCGAACCCGTTGTGCGCAGCGCGTCGCGAAGCTCCATGGCCTCACCCTACGGGATGGGGCTAATCGACTTAAGCGTCGCGGCGCGCGAACAGCGCGGTGCCGACGGCCAGGACAACGACCACGTAAGCCGCAAGGAGTATGAGCGACGTCCACGCGCCGAAGTCGTTCGCGACATTGGAGGCCGACGTCATCGCGTGCCCGAGCTCAGACGGCAAATATCTCGTGCCGCGGTTCTGCCAGCTTTGTGGGAGGAAGGCGAAGATGAGAGGCACGATCAACAGCAGGGACACGTACACGCTGATGGTCGCGGCGCTGTGGCGAAGGATGAGGCCCAGTCCGCACGCCAGGGTTGAGATCAACGTCAGATAGACGCCCGCGAGCACGACGGCGCGAAGGTCGTTGGTGTTCGAGAGCGACGCCGTGGGTACGACGCCAGAGAAGATCGACTGGCCCAAGCTGAAGGCGGCGAAGCACGCGATCTCGCTGACGACGAACATCGAGAGCACTAGCACGATGAGCTTGCCCAGTACGAGTTCGACGCGGTGGGGAACGGCCGCCAAAGTGGTGCGGATCGACCCCGACGTGTATTCGCTGGTGATGAACAAGGCCCCGATGACCCCGATCGCAAACTGCGCGAAGATGATGCCCACGAGACTGGTCGAGACGGGGTCGAAGGTGAGTTTGCTCGCGGCGCTCGCCGTTGACCAGTGCGCGCGAAGCAGTGAGGTCACGAGTGCGCCAAGACCGATGGTCAGCACAAAGGTGATGAGGACGCCCATGATCGAGCTGCGCACGCTGCGGAATTTGAGCCACTCCGAGCGCACAATCGAGGCGACCGAGACGTTAGGACTCACTGCGAACTCCCGAGGAGCCGTACTCCACCGCGTCTGACGTGAGGTCCATAAACACGTCTTCGAGTGAGGCGCGCTGCGGGGTGAGCTCGAAGACGGCGATCCCCGCGTCAAAGGCGATCGTGCCGATCTCCTGGGCGCTCAAGTTGCTGACCGTAAGGCCCTCGTCGTTCGCCTCGGTCACCACGGCAGCGTGCTCGGTCAGGGCGCGCTCGAGCTGCTCGTGGTTGGCGGCCCTCACGAAGACCGTCCCCTTGGCGGTTGCGGTCAGCGAGTCGATCGAACCTTGGGTGATGAACCTCCCTCGCCCGATGACGATGATCTGGTCGGCGCTGACCGCCATCTCACTCATCAAGTGCGACGAGACAAAGACAGTGCGGCCCTCGCTCGCGAGCGATCGAAAGAAATCGCGGATCCAGCGAATGCCCTCCGGGTCGAGTCCGTTCACCGGCTCATCGAACAACAGCACCTCGGGATCACCGAGGAGCGCCCCCGCAATGCCGAGGCGCTGGCTCATGCCCAAGGAGAAGCCGCCGACCTTCTTGTTCGCGACCGAGGAGATCCCCGCGAACTCGAGGACGTCGTCGACTCTCGAGTACGGGATGCGGTTGGAAGCAGCGAGAGCGCGCAGGTGGGTGCGAGCAGTGCGGCCCGGGTGAATGGCTTTGGCGTCGAGCAGCGCACCGACTTCGTGCAGAGGGTCGCGAAGTTCGGCGTAGGGCTTTCCTTTGACGAGCGCTCGACCTTTGGTCGGGTGGTCGAGCCCGAGGATGACGCGCATCGTGGTCGATTTGCCCGAACCGTTTGGTCCGAGGAACCCTGTCACGACGCCGGGGCGCACCTCGAAATCAAGGTCGTCGACCGCGGTCGTGTTCTGGTATCGCTTCGTGAGGTGTTCGACTTTGATCATGAGTGCCTACGAAGAATCTATCGATCACCTGCGCGTCGCCGAATATTCGGGAGCTGCGCGGACACCGCGATACGCACTCAACGCGGAAGATTCGAAGCGAGCCGATTCAAGATCGTCTCCGCCTGCTCGACGATCTGAGTAACCAGAAGGCCTGCGGGAACCAGCGCCTGAATGGCGCCAACGGCTTGTCCCGCCGGGTACGCCTCGCGGCGCGGATCGACGCCCAACGTTGTTTCGTCCCCGCCGAGATGGAATGTTCCTTCGCCGATCGACACGGCGAGCTGGTCGGGGAATTTCTTGAGGAGTGTCGGGTCGAGCTCGTACCGTTCGGTTGTGTCGTTCTTGATGACTCGCATGGTCTTGCCGCTGTATGCGCGCGTGACCACCGTGTCGTCCTCGCGCGCTTCGATGATACGTTCGCGAAATCCAGGTAGGGTGCGCGCTTCGGGTGTTGCAATGAATCGAGTCCCTATCCACACGCCATCGGCGCCGAGCGCGAGCGCAGCCGCGAGGCCCCGTCCGTCAAAGACGCCTCCAGCGGCGACGACCGGTATGGCGCCGCCGATCGCGTCGACGATGAGCGGCACGAGGGGGAAGGTGGCGACGGTGCCGGTGTGTCCTCCCGCCTCGGTGCCTTGCGCCACGACGACGTCACATCCGGCCGCGAGTGCGCGACGCGCGTGCTCGACTTTGCCGCACATCGATATGACGAGCACTCCGTGGTCGTGACAGAGGTCAATGACGTGTCGGGGGACACCCAGTCCCGCGACAAACGTGCTTGCGCCGCCCTCAATGAGCAGTTCAACGTTCGACGTCAGCGAGTCGGGGAAGGCCGTGAGCAAGTCCACGCCGAAAGGCTTGGAGGTGAGCGACCGGGTGGCCGCGATCTCTTGGGCGAGCTCGGCGCTTGACATGGTGGACGCGCCGAGACAGCCGTAGCCACCGGCATTCGACACGGCTGCTGCCAACGCGCTGTAGGAAACGCCGCCCATCCCGGCGAGCATCACCGGATGTTCCACGCCGAGCAGGTCAGTTAATCGTGTGCGCATCTTCCCCCTCGCTCCAACTTATCGAGCGGCCTGCGACCGCAGCGTCGCCCTCGAGCTGACGCTGCCCGCGTTGTCTGCCGTCACGCTGGTCCTGAACGCTCGCCCAGTCGGGATCGCAACAAAGAGATCAACCGCTCGCCTCCGGAACTCAGGACCGAGAGGCACTGGTCAAACTCTCCGTCGTCGCCGTAGTACGGATCGGCGACATCTAGATCACGTCGGGGATCGATCAGGTGACGCCAGAGCAGCACGCCGGTCGCCAGATTTGAGAGCCGCCGACGTACTTCGTAGAGGTGTTCACGTGTCATGACGGTGACGAAATCTTGAGCGTCGAGGTACTCGGGACTCGCGTAGGCGCCGAGCGAACCCTGGAAAGAGTAGCCCGCGCGATTCAAGGCGCGCCGAGCGCGGGGGTCCATCTCGTCCCCGACGTGCCAGTTGGCGACACCTGCGCTCGTGACTTCGACCCGCCCCGCCAATGAAGGGTCCTCGGCGATGAGGTGTTTTAGGACGACTTCGGCCATGGGCGAGCGACAGATATTCCCGGTACAGATGGTCGCCACTTTCAGCGCTGGCTCGCTCACGTCCCTCCTCGCGGAATTATTAGGCCCCGGTTGGGATTCGCGGGGCACGACGTGCGAATATTAGGTGGAGAAAGATAATGTACGGAGTGGGAGTAACGGAAGGAGTCGCGATGCCCCTATCAGAGCATGAGCAGCGAATCCTGGCCGAACTCGAGGAATCCCTATCAAAGCAGGATCCGCGTTTCGCGAAAAATGTGCGCGAAACCAATATTTACTCTCACAGCGGGCGCCGTGTTCGCTGGGGCGTTGCTGGTTTCGTCGCGGGACTCGCAATCCTCGTTCTCTTTTTTTCGCACTCGGTCCTCCTCGGACTCGTAGGCGTGGCATTGATGTTTGTGTCCGCAGTAGTGGTTGAGCGCAATGCTCGACTCTTGGGGCGCGCGTCCTGGCAGGACATCACCCGTGGCCAGGGCGACGACGCTCACGCGAATTTTGGTCCTCGTACCAGTTCGCTTCGCGACTGGTTGTCGCGTCACCGTCACAAGAGCGAATGACCCCCACCGGGGGCGCGCTCGACGCGTCTCCGTGTCTAGCGATCGACATAGGGGCCTCGAAAGTCGATGTCGCGGTCGTTCAGCGCGACGGGCTTCTCCTCTCGCGAGGACGCCTGAGCGTCGTGGAACACGCATCATCGCTCTTCGAGGCAATCGTGTCGCTCGCTCGGGAGGTGCGGGGCGACATTCCGCTCACGACTGTCGGTGTAGGAAGCGCCGGGCCGATGACGCACGGCGGAGAGACGGTCTCGCCGCTCAACATCCCATCGTGGCGAGCGTTTCCGCTCCGCGACAAGCTGCGAGAGGCGCTCGGTCTTGAGGTCTACGTCGACGGTGATGCTCGCGCGTTGGCGCTCGCCGAAGGTGCGTACGGTGGTGCGCGCGAATGGACCTCGTACCTATCGATGGTCGTTTCGACCGGCGTCGGCGGCGGCATCGTGCTCAATGGCCGACTCCTGGACGGCGCAACGGGTAACGCGGGACACGTCGGCCATCTCAATGTGGTGCCGAACGGTGCGCTCTGCTCGTGCGGTGCGTACGGCTGTCTCGAGGCGGAAGCCTCGGGCCACGGGATTGAAGAGCGAACGGGGCGGCCTGCGAACGAAGCAGATCAAGCGACGCGACTGCGGACGGGACACCTTGTCGGACGCGCGGTGGGTACGCTCGCGTCGGTCCTTGATTTTCAGCACTGCTTCGTTGCGGGATCGGTGGCTCTCGGCTACGGCGAGGAGTTCTTCAGCGAGGCGACGAAGGCCGCGCGCAGCGTCGCGATGCTGGCCTACTCGCACGATATAGAGATACGTCCTTCTCAGCTCGGCAGTGACGGGCCGATTCTCGGCGCGGCGCTCGTGGGATGGCGAGGTGCGTCGTGAACCAACGCACCGTGCGAGCGCTCGCAGGCCACCTGCGCCGACACCCCGCCGATGCGCACATGTTGCTCGTCGCACTGTGGCGAATGCGAGCAACACACTGGTGGCGTCGGCCGCCCTTTCTCCCGTTGCCCGATCGCGCATACTGGCGCTTTCGTCTCTCGACCGCAACGGGCTCATCAACCGGTTCGCCCAGCGTTCGAGAGATGGTCGAGTTCGCAAAATGGTCATCGCTACAACGAGTGGGGCGATAGGTTTTTTCTGATGACGCGCGTCCTCTTGCTCAACGCCACCTTCGAGCCATTGCAGCTTGTCTCAGAGCGTCGCGCGGTCGTGTTGATGCTTGCCGGAAGGGCTGAGGCCATTGCCATGCCCGAAGAGCCCGAAGTCTGTCGATCGGCGAGCATCGTCGTCGAAATCCCGGCGATCGTGCGGTTGCACGACATGGTCAGGCTGCCGAGCAAGATTCGCACCCCTCCGCTGACTCGCCGATCACTGCTCCTACGCGACAGCTATCGATGCGCGTACTGCCTTGAGCACGCTGACACAGTCGATCACGTGGTGCCGCGCTCTCGAGGGGGGCGCCACGAGTGGACGAATGTCGTGGCGGCGTGCCGACGTCACAACATGCTCAAGGGCGATCGCCTTCTTGAGGAGATTGGTTGGCGCATGCACTTCGAGCCGCGGGTTCCCGACGGTCCGTGGTGGCGCTGGCGGCACGTTCCCGATCCTGATCCGTTGTGGGCTCCGTACTTGCCCCGCGCGTCGTGATCGTTGGGGATCTCTATGACTACTCCGCAATTCGTCGCCTCGACGCCGCGACGGTGTTCGTTGCTCGCACCGAGCGTCCTCTTCTGGTGCTCGGCGGCAGCCAGTCGAGCGACGTGCTCGATCCGCTCAAACTAGAAGGTACGCCCGTTCGTCGGCGTCGCGGTGGAGGTGGGCTGGTGCTCCTTCGGCCGGAGGATCTCTGGGTGGACTGGTGGATTCCACGCGATGATTTGCGCTGGAACTACGACGTGCACGTCAGTTCAATTCGCGTAGGGCAGTGGTGGGCCGAGGTGCTCCGGGCGCGGGTGGAAGGCGTGCGAGTGCACGAGGGAGGACTCGAAGGCAACGACGCGCATCGAGTGGTCTGCTTTGCTGGTCGTGGCCCCGGTGAAGTCTTCGTGGGCGATCGAAAAGCCGTGGGCGTCACCCAGTGGCGAGTCCGCGAAGGCGTCTTCTTGTCAACGGTCATGCACGCCAAGCCAACCTCGGACGTCTTGGACTACCTGAGGTTCGTGCCGACCGGACTGGCTGAGGCGCTCGATCACCACGCGCTGTCGACGCTCTCCTCGGTCGACGCAGCGTCGATCTTGGAGCAGTTGCGCGCTGTGAGCGCACCGGCCAACTCGATCGACGTCCTCATCAACCCCTCGATCAACTCGTAGCGCGACCGCTCGTCGCGGTGATCCCATTGCAACCTGATCCCGACCCCGCGCGTCTCGAGGCGAACGTGTGATCGCCTTCGCCGACTCGGCGGGAGAGACCGGACGCCTTTCGATCAAAACCCGAACGATTTTGGAGGAGAGTAGCGCGAAGTGGTGTAATGTGTCACGAAGTGGGGGAGAGTGGTGAGTCCACGGGAGGACAGTGATGCTCGGTTTTGTCGGCCAGTTTCAGCACACGCTGGACGTCAAAGGTCGACTCATCCTGCCTGCGAAGTTCCGTGCCGAGTTCGAGCGCGGCGGTCATTTGAGTCCCGCGACCGAAGGCTGCGTAGCTCTCTGGACGCCCGGTGAGTTCACGCGTCAAACAGAAGAGTGGCTGCAGCTCAGTCGGGTGGGCGGCGCGCCCGCGCGTCAGCAGATGCGCTACTGGGCTTCGAACTCTTCCAGCGTGGAGTTTGACAAGCAGGGTCGCTTCGCGTTGCCGGCCTCGGTACGCGATTACGGACAGTTGTCGGGCGACGTCCTGGTGGTGGGTGCCATCGACCACGTCGAGTTGTGGAACCCCGAGATCTACGCGGAGAAGGTTGACGCCGCCGAGGAGATGTTTAAGCAGGGCAGTGACTAGTGACAGGAGCAGCAGCAGTGCGTTTTCGGCCGCGGACTATGCGCAGCCTGGCAATCGTGGCAACGAGACGGGATACCTCCTCCGCCCTCTCGTCCGTTGTCGCGATTGAAAGGCTGCGGATGGCCCAGGACCGTTTTCACGAACCAGTGCTCGCGACAGAGATCGTTGAGCTGTTTGCCAGCCAGCCGGCTGGCGTGGTTGTCGATGCCACGTTGGGCGGTGGGGGCCACGCCGAGATGATCCTTGCTGGCGCACCTCACCTGCGCGTTCTGGGCATTGATCGAGATCCCGCGGCCTTAACCGAAGCCCGACAGCGTCTCGCACCCTTCGGCGAGAGGGCGGCCGTGGTGAAGGCGACCTTCGCGGAACTCACCGACGTGCTCGATCGCAACGCCGACTTTGTGGGCGGCGACGATGTCGTGGGCATCTTGATGGATCTGGGCGTGTCCTCGCACCAGTTGGACGAGTCCGATCGGGGCTTCTCGTTTCGCGCAGACGCGCCCCTCGACATGCGCATGGACCCTACGTCGGGCGAGACCGCCGCCGAGTTGGTCATGCGCATCGATCAGCATGAACTCGCCCGGCTACTGAGGGATCACGGTGAAGGGCGTTTCGCCGGAGCCATCGCTAAGTCGATCCACGAACGCCAGCCTCAGACGACCAACGAGTTGAGCGAAGCCGTAGAGCGCGCGGTGCCCAAAGCAGCCCGCCGCCGGGGCCACGTAGCGACGCGTGTCTTTCAGGCGCTACGGGTCGCCGTCAACGCAGAAGAAGGTCAGCTCGACGAAGGCCTCGTCGCGGCCGTTGACGCGCTCAGCGTGGGGGGAGTGGTCGCCGTCATTTCGTACCACTCAGGTGAGGACCGCACCGTCAAGGCATTTTTCGCCGAACAGCAAAGTGGCGGATGCCACTGCCCACCCGAGCTCGGTTGCGTGTGCGGGGCAGTCTCTCGAGTTCACGTCTTTAAGGCCAGCGCCCAACTCGCGAGCGCGCAGGAGATCGCGGAGAACCCGCGCGCCCGCTCGGCGCGACTGCGCATTGCTCGAAAGGTATCGCAGTGAGTGTCATCAGCTTTCCGCGCCGCGTCGAGGGCACACGCCGGGCTCCCGCGCGCCCTACGGCGCCGACTCGCCCGGCCGCTCCTACACGCCCGCGTACCCACCGCGCCGCCGCGCCTCGGCGGGCGGAAGCGACGCGCCAGTGGGGACGCACGTCCTCCGCTCGAAAAGCTGCCATCGTGATCGTGCTCGCACTGATGATCGCGCTCGGCGGTTCGATGTTCGAAGCCAACCGCCAGATCGAGATTCACACGTTGCAGAGTGAGTTGCTCCAAGACCAGTCGACCTACGCCGTCAACGTAGGATCGCTGTCCAATCTGTCCGCACCAAGTCAGATCGCGACGAAAGCGGGGGCCCTTCACCTGGTGGACCCCACGTCGGTCTCACAGATACCGTCCACGTCACTTGATGCGCCATTGCCGCTTCCGAAGTTCTCGGGTTACGCACCGGCTACATCAAGGACGATACGGTGAGCGTCCACCAGACATCAACCCACACCCGCACGCGCGTCCAGCGCAACTCTTCGCGGGTGGCCTCGGGCCCGCGCCGTCTCCTCCTCTTTCGCGCCATGATGGCCGCGGCATTCTTAGCGCTCGGCGCACGGCTCGTCTTCATCCAAGTCATGGACCATGCGCACTACGCCAAGCTGTCTGTCGAACAGGTGCGAGAGAAGTTGACGACCAACGCGCTACGCGGGGGAATCTACGACCGCTACGGCCAGACTCTTGCGGTTTCACGACCGACGTCGCTCGTCATCGCCGACGACTTTCAAATCAAGCATCCGAGCACCGAAGCGGCCGCGATGTCGCCGCTCGTCGGGGTGCCCGTGGCGAAGCTCACGTCGATGCTCTCCCGACACAGCGGCTATGTCGTTGTCAACAACGATCTCAACTTGAACGATGGGCGACGGGTCACGTCCCTCGCCTTTCCCGGCATCGTGGTCCAGAACTCTTCCGTTCGTACCTATCCCGACGGGACGCTCGCGACGTCGCTGCTCGGCACCGTGAACTCGAGCGGCACGGGCACGGCTGGACTCGAATACGAATATCAGAAAATGCTCGCCGGTCAGACGGGCATCACGCGCGAATACGTCTCGTCGACGGGGGTCGCCCTTCCCGCCTCGACCGCGACAGTCCTGAAGAAGGCGAAGCCGGGAGTGGGCATCGAGCTCACGGTCGACTCCTCGCTCCAGTACGTGGCCGAACGAGATCTCGCTCGCCAAATGAAGACCGAAGATGCGCTGAGTGGGCTCGCCGTGGTCATGGACGTGAAGACCGGCCAGATCCTCGCCGACGCGTCGCTCGTCAACACGAAGACCCCAACCGACGGATTAGGTCCCATCCCGTCATACGGTAAGAATGTTGGTTACGCCGGCATTCAACAGACCATTAACAACTTGCC
The DNA here is from genome assembly GCA_963848345.1 of uncultured Acidimicrobiaceae bacterium. Taxonomy (GTDB): domain Bacteria; phylum Actinomycetota; class Acidimicrobiia; order Acidimicrobiales; family RAAP-2; genus RAAP-2. Next base: position 583,130 of record CAWKDF010000005.1, read on the forward strand.
CTTCTCCCAAGCGTACGAGCCCGGCTCAGTCTTCAAGGTGGTCACCTTCTCGGCCGCCCTTCAAGCCGGACTCATCACCCCTAACAGCGTCTTCACGGTGCCGTACTCGACCATGGTGGACGGGCGACTCTTTCACGATGCGGAGTACCACGGCGTCGAGCACCTTACGGCGACCCAGATTCTCGCCCAATCGTCCAACATCGGAACCTACGAGGTGGGAGAGCGAGTCGGTGAGGCTGGCATCTTGGCTCAGGTGCAGCGGCTCGGCTTCGGTCAACCGACCTCCCTCGATGTTCCCGACGAGACCAACGGCTTGCTCGTGAACGCGTCCGACTGGTACGGAAGCGACCAAGCGGCCCTGCCGATCGGGCAGGTGGATGCGGTGCCGGCGATTCAAGTGCTGGATGCCTACAACACCATTGCCAACCGCGGCGTCTTCATCGATCCAAAGTTGGTGCGCGCCTACGTCGAGGGAAACGGATCGCTCAAGGCGACTCCCCCGAGTGCCACCCACGAAGTTCTTTCGCCGAGTGTCGACGCGACCATGGTCCATCTGTTGGAGCAAGTCGTCCTCGACGGCACGGGCACCGAAGCCATCATTCCGGGCTACGAGGTCGCCGGTAAGACCGGAACGGCCACCATTCCGCAGCCTGGCAAGGACCAGCTCACCGATTACTACAACGCGAGCTTTGTCGGATTCGCACCCGCAAACAATCCGACGTTCTCCATGATCGTGGTGATCCAGCGTCCGCTCAATGACATCTTCGGCGCAAGCGTATCTGCGCCCGTGTTTCAAGCAGTCATGTCGTACGCCTTGCACCACTACGGAATTCCCTCGAACGGTGCGGTGCAGAAGCCCGTGACTGGTGCCGCAGCGAAGATCTCTTCGGACGTCACCTGATGCAACTAGGTGACATCCTCGACGAAGTCTCGCTCGACGTCGCCACGAGCAGTCTCGAGATCTCCCGCGTTGAGATCGACTCTCGTCGTTGCGGACCAGGTGCGCTGTTCTTCGCGATGCCCGGCACCCATCAGCACGGGGCGGCGTTCGCCCGAGAGGCCGTCGCCCTTGGCGCGGAGTGTGTGGTTGGCGACCTCCGAATGGATCTCGACGCGCCGGTCGTGGTCGTGCCGCAGTCCCAGCTGCCCGCACTCCTCGCGCACGCGAGCGCCACCATTGCGGGTCACCCCGAAACGAAGGCCAAACTGGTCGGCGTCACCGGCACCAACGGAAAGACGAGCGTCACGACGATCCTCGCTTCGCTGGCGCACGTGATGGGCTGGAACGCGGCGAGCATCGGAACGCTCACGAACGAACGCACGACTCCCGCCAGCCCTGAGCTGTTCCGAACGCTCGCTCGGCTCGTGTCCGAGTTCGATCCGGAGCGGCGCAGGTCGGTCGTCGCCCTCGAGGTGTCGAGTCACGCCATCGATCAACGGCGTACCGAGGGCCTTCGCTTTTGTGTCGCGGCCTTTACCAATCTCAGTCACGATCATCTCGACTACCACGCCACAATGGAGGAGTACTTCTTGACGAAGGCCCGCCTCTTTCAGGCGGAGTACGCCAAGCACGCGGTCATTTGGGTAGACGACCCCTACGGCGAGCGACTCAGTGATCTCACCCAGCTGCCGCTGACGCGGGTGTCGCGCAGCGACGCCAGTGAAGTGACGAGCTCGCTTCGCGGTTCGACCTTCTTCTGGAGAGGGCATCTCGTGAACTCGCCGCTCGTTGGTGGCTACAACGTCGACAACGCACTCATGGCCATGGCGATCATGAGTGCGTTAGGGGCAGACGACGCCGAAATCGCGGCGTCGATGAGAGACGTCGCCTCGGTCCCGGGACGCTTTGACGTGCTGTACGGACGAGGCATCACCGTCATCGTCGATTACGCACACACCCCCGAAGGCCTTGAGCGCCTCCTCGGCGACGTGCGCACGCTGCAACCAGAAGGGCGCATCATCACCGTCTTCGGCGCGGGCGGCGATCGTGACCGCACCAAGCGACCAGAGATGGGACGCGCGGCCGCTTTGGCGTCGGATCTCTCAATAATTACCTCGGATAACCCTCGATCCGAGGACCCAGATGACATCATTGATGCGGTGATGTCGGGTGTCGGGCCGGATGCGCGGGTGCTTCGTGAGAGTGATCGGCGCCGGGCCATTGCGCTGGCCATCGAGAGTGCCAGCGCGGGCGACGTGGTGGTGCTCGCTGGCAAGGGTCACGAGTCGACCCAAACGGTCGGTGAACTCGTGATCCCCATGGACGATCGCGTGATAGCGAAGGAACTGTTGAGGTGAGTGCGTCGTGTTGAGTTTGATGGAGTCAGGAGGCGTCGGGTTTCTCTGCGCGCTCTTGCTGACGCCCCTGTGGATCCGTTTCCTGCGGGCGCGCTCATTGGGCCAGCACATCCGTGAAGACGGACCCACACACCAGCACAAAGCGGGTACCCCCACCATGGGTGGCGTCATCATCGTGCTGGCTGCCGTGCTCGGGTACGTGATGGGACACGTCGGCACGTCCATCAACTTCTCCCGTGCGGGGGTGCTCGCGGTGCTGGTGATCGTGGCCTCCGGTCTTCTCGGCTTCATCGATGACTACTTGGCCATACGCAACGCGCGCAACCTAGGCCTCAACAAGCGAGGAAAGTTCGCGGGTCAGATCCTCATCGCGGGCACCTTCGCGCTCCTAGCCCTCATCTGGGTGCATACCTCGACTGATCTCTCGTTCACCCGATTCTCTCTGCCCGGATGGAATCTGACGTCGGCCGGTTGGTTCTTCCTCGCTGCCCTCGTCATCATCGCGACATCCAACGCGGTCAACCTCACCGACGGTCTCGACGGCTTAGCGGCGGGGTCGGGCACCTTCTGCTTCGGGGTGCTCGCAATCATTGGCTATTGGCAGTTTCGCCACTTCGCGATCTACCACCTGCACTCCTCGCTCGACCTTGGGCTCGTGGCGGTCGGTCTGGTCGGCGCCTGTCTCGGCTTCCTGTGGTGGAACGCCGCTCCGGCGCGCATCATCATGGGTGACACGGGTTCGCTTGCCGTCGGCACCGGGCTCGGGGCGCTCTGCTTGCTGATGAACCTCGACTTGTTGTTGCCCATCATCGGGGGACTCTTCGTCGCCGAGACGATGTCGGTCATCCTGCAGGTGCTGACCTTTCGCCTCTTCGGGCGTCGCATCTTTCGCATGGCGCCGTTTCACCACCATTTCGAGCTTCGAGGCTGGCCCGAGACGACGGTCATCATCCGATTCTGGATCCTCGCGGGCCTACTCGCCATGCTCGGCCTTGGCATCTTTTATGGCGACTTTCTCAAGATCGCGAAGGTGGTCTGATGGCGACCCGTGAGATGAACCGAACTAACCCGAAGGTGCCACGGGGCCTGTGGCATCCGTTGCCGCGCGGAAACGCTCTTGGTCGCATGTTGCTCGCGGTGACGACCGCACTGGTCATCTTTGGCACCATCTTCGTGGCCTCGGCCAGCGAGGGCCAGTCGGTAGCAGATGGCGGCACGGCCTTTTCCATCATGATCCACGACATTGCCTATCTCTGTCTCGGGATCTTCGCGCTCTATCTCGGCACGCGAGTACGGCTGGAGCGCCTCGTCAAGAGCGCGCCGCTCATCATTGGAGGCGGACTCGTGTTGTTGCTCGCCGTGAAGGCGGTCGGCGTCACTACCAATGGGGGAAAGCGCTGGCTCAACTTACGCGTCATTGACCTTCAGCCTTCTGAACTGTTCAAGCTCTGCACCGTGCTCTTTGTCGCGTGGCTGGTGCTGCACCACCACGACGAGCTGAACAACTGGAAGCAGCTGCTCATCTGGACCATGCCGGTGTGGATCGGATGTGGCTTCATTGTCCTCGAGCCCGACATTGGTACGGCAACGGTGGTCCTCATCATCGCCGTTGCCGTGCTTGCGGTCGCCGGTCTCTCACGACGGTTGATCGGGGGTGTGCTCGCGCTCTCGGTCCTGTCGGTCGGGGCGTACCTCTTGCTCGAGCCGTATTCGGCCAAGCGCTTCTTCTCGTTCCTGCACCCCAACTCGAACCTGCTTGGAAGCGGCTATCAGCTGCTCCAGTCGCGGATCGGGCTCGGTGCCGGGGGAGTCACCGGACTTGGCCTCGGCCACAGCCGCGAGAAGTGGGGATTGCTCCCCAATCCCCATACGGACTTCATCTTCACCATCGTGGGCGAGGAGTTGGGGCTGGTGGGCTCGCTCGCCGTGATCGCCCTGTTCATCGCGTTCCTCATGGTATCGGTGCGCATCGCCCAGCGCTGCTCCAATCAGGTCTACCGATTGGTGGCCGTCGGCATCACCACCTGGATCATGGTCGAGGCGCTCATCAACATCGCCTCGGTGGTGGGCTGGTGGGCGGTGACGGGCGTGCCGTTGCCCTTCTTCTCCTACGGCGGTACGGCACTCATCACGGAGCTGGCGGCCGTTGGAATCCTGTACAACATCGCTCACGATCAGACTCGCACGGGTGACCTCACGATTCGAGAACACCGAGTGACGAACTTCCGCGCAGCCTTGGAGCGTCCTCGCGACGCGAACGATCGAGCCGTACGTCGCACGGAGCCACGACGCGCGGAGGCGCGTCGTCCCGAGCAGCGTCGCGTGGAACCGCGTCGTCCTGATCCGCGTCGCGCCGATCCTCGCCGTCCCACACTGCGTGGCGTCGATCCCACTCGTGACGATCGCCGCGGCGCGCCTCGCCGACGACGGGAGTACTGATGTCGGGCCCCGTTGTGATCACCGGGGGCGGGACTGGCGGACATGTCTTTCCGATGCAGGCCGTTGCGGAGGCTTTGCGGGCGCACGGGCTCGGGGCGACCGAGTTGCGCTTCGTGGGGAGTCGGCGTGGTCAGGAGGCTCAACTCTTGCGCGGAGAGATCGCGCTGACCTTGCTTCCAGGTCGAGGTATTCGTCGATCGCTGCGCCCGCGCGATGTTGTGATCAATTTCGGCGCGCTGGTTGGTCTGGTGACGGCAGTCGTCATGGCGCTCGTGCTGGTTCGTCGATGGCGACCCTCGGTCGTTGTCTCGGTCGGCGGTTACGCCTCCTTCGCCGTATCGTGCGCTGCGGTCGTCTGGCACGCGCCGCTCGTCTTGGTGGAGTTCGACGCCACCCCGGGCGCGGCGCATCGACTCTTCCAGCGTTATGCGCGCACGCGTTGCTGCGCCTTCGAGGAGGAGGGCGACAACGTCGTGGTCACCGGTGCGCCCTTGCGTCGTGCCATCGAGGACATCGACCGCTCGGACGCCGCGCGGGCCGCGGCGAAGGCCTCCTTCGTGCCGCCGATCGAGCCCGATCGCGATGTGGTGGTCGTGATGACGGGCTCGCTCGGCTCGACTCGGGTGAATCGAGCAGTCCGAGAACTGGCTCGCACGTGGGCCGATCGCAGCGATCGAACGCTGCTGCACGTCAGCGGACGCCGTGACTATGACGAGTTCCAAGCGACGAGTCCGATGACGAGCGGTCTGGACTACCGCGTGAGCGCGTTTGCGGACATGATCGAGCTTTGGGGCGTCGCCGACGTCGCGGTGTGCCGAGCGGGAGCAGTTACGGTGGCCGAGCTGGCGGCGCTCGCTATTCCGTCGGTGCTGGTGCCACTTCCGGGGGCACCCGGTGACCACCAAACGATGAACGCCCGCGCGGTCGTCGCTGCGGGGGGTGCGCAGATGATTCGCGACGAGGAGTGCACCGGCGGCGCGCTCGCGCTCGCGCTGGAAGAGACGCTCGCGCCCGCGAGACGCACCTCGATGCAGGAGGGCGCTCGCTCGCTCGCTCATCCTCGCGCGGCCGACGCAATCGCGTCGGTGGTGCTCGGCATCCGAGGTGCTTCGTGACCTCGCTCGCGCCAGGGCGCAGAGTGCACGTGGTGGGCGTGGCCGGCGCTGGTATGAGTGGTCTGGCGATGCTGCTCGCAGAGATGGGCGCCATCGTCAGCGGAAGCGACGAGCACGATGCCCCGATCCTCGAAGAGCTCCGTGGACGACGCGTCACGACCTTCGTGGGACACGATGCTCGGCACGTGGCGGGAGCCGAGATCGTCCTGTGGTCACCCGCCGTCAGTCCTGACAACGTAGAGCTGGTGGCGGCCAGAGAAGCTGGCGCAGAGTTGATACCGCGCGCGCGAGCCTTCAGCGAGCTTGCCCAGATGAAACGGGTGATCGGGCTCACCGGCACGCACGGCAAGACGACCGCCACGTCGATGATGGTCCAAGTTTCGCTCGCGGCCGGTCGCGATGACGGCTGGCTCGTTGGCGCACCCGTCCTCGGCGTCGGTGCGCAAGGTCACTGGGGCGAGGGTGATCTCATCGTCGAGGTGGACGAGAGCTTTGGCACCTTCTCCGAACTCAGTCCCTTCGCGCTCGGCCTGCTCTCGGTGGAGGCCGACCACCTCGACTACTACGGAACGGTCGACGCGCTCGAGTCGGGCTTCTCCGATCTGATCGCTCGTACCAGTGGACCGGTGGTGGTCTGGGGGGACGATCCGGGCGCGCGTCGCGTGGCGGCCGGTCACCCCGACGTCATCTACGTGGGCACTAGTGCGAAAGACGCGTGGCGCGTCTCTGGGACGTCGCTCGAACGGCGCGGCGCGTCGTTTCATCTCGATGGGCCACGGGACTCATTTGACGTCATGCTTCGCGTCGCTGGCGCGCACAACGTGGCCAACGCCGCGGTGGTGGCGGCTCTCGCCCGTTCTGTGGGCATGAGTGCGGACGCGATCGCGCGAGGCCTCTCCAATTTCGTCGGGGCGCCTCGGCGATACCAGTACCGCGGTTCGTGGCGCGGGGTCGACGTCTACGACGATTACGCGCACCTACCGGGCGAGATTGCGGCGATGCTTGCGGCAACCCACGCGGCTGGCTACGAGCGCGTCACGGTCGTCTTCCAGCCACACCGCGTTACTCGCACCCTGGCACTCGCCGCGCAGTTCGCTAGCGCCTTCGCGGGAGCGCGCCACGTCATCGTGACCGACATCTACACCGCGGGCGAAGCCAACCCCGAAGGTGTCACGGGCGAGCTCATCGCCACGGCGCTTCAGCGATTCGATCCTGCCATGGACACGCTGTACTGTAACGATCTCACGGTCGTGGCAGAGCTGCTGGAACACCTGAGTGAAGACAGCGACGCCATCCTCGTGCTCGGCGCGGGTGACGTTGGTCTGATCATCGACACGTTGCGAGGGGGCTTGTCGTGAGCGCGATCGCCGATCTCCTGGCTCTCGGCGGCGCGCGCGTGCGTCAACACGAGCCGATCGGTCCACGAACGACGTATCGCGTGGGCGGCAGTGCGCGACTCTACGTGAGCTTGTCGACGCGGTCGGATCTCGACGAGCTCGGACCGCTGATGCAAGCGACCGGGCTCGCGCTCCTGACGCTCGGCAACGGATCCAATCTTCTCGTCAACGAGGGCGAGCACGAGCTTCTCGCCGTGCACCTGGAAGGCGAGCTCGCCACGCTCGTCTGGCGCGACGACGAGGATCGCGTCATCGTCGACGCGGGCGCTGGCCTCGACCTGCCCATCGCCGCGCGACGACTCGCAAAAGAAGGGATCGTCGGATTCGAATGGGCCGTCGGCGTCCCGGGCACCTTCGGCGGCGCCGTCGCGATGAATGCGGGAGGCCACGGCGACGACCTTGCCGGATCCCTGCTCCGCGCCGAGGTGTGGCGAGACGGCCGTACGACGGCGCGATCGAGTGAGCAGCTCGCCCTGGGCTATCGCACGAGCGCGATCGATGCCAGTGAAGTCGTAGTCTCGGCGCGGCTCGAACTGCGGCGAGGGAACGCGAGCGAGGCCGAGGAACGCGTTCGGGAGATCGTGCGATGGCGCCGCGAACATCAGCCTGGCGGAGCCAACGCGGGCAGCGTCTTTCGCAATCCAGAGGGCGACTTCGCGGCTCGACTCATCGAAGCGGCGGGGTGCAAGGGCTTGCGAATCGGCAGCGCCTCAGTGAGCGAGAAGCACGCGAACTTCGTCCAAGCTGATCAGCACGGCCGAGCGCGAGACGTGTATGACCTCATCAGGCGGGTAAAAGAGACTGTCGCCAGTCACTCGGGCATTGAACTCGTGGTAGAGAACCGCTTCGTGGGCTTTGAGGAGTCGCGGTGAGTCGCACTGCTCTCGCTCGACACGAGCGTCGCGCTGAGGAGCCCGTCGCGCGCCGGGAGGTACGTGCGCCGCGTCGTCGGATGCGCCGACTGACGAGGTGGGCGCTCGCGCTCGGCATCGTGGCGACCGTGTTGATCCTCGGGGCCCAGTGGACGCTGCGACAGAGCTTCTTTCGCGTGCAGCACGTCACGGTGATAGGGCTGCGCCATGAATCGATGACCGCGTTTTTGGATGCGTCGGGGCTCATGCAACACCCATTGATGATGGGACTGAGTGATGCGACCATCGAGCGCCGGGTGTCGAGCTTCGCCTGGATCCACTCGGTGTCATTGCAGAAGCATTGGCCCAACACGGTCGTCGTAACGGTGCACGAGAACGTCGCGGTGGCCGTCGCCTTTACGGCGGGCCACGTGCTCGACTACGTTGACGCAGACGGCGAGTCGCTCGGAACGGCGCCGTTGCACGAGAACCTGCCGACACTCGAATACGTGCGCGGACAATCGACGAGCTGGCCATTCACCAGCGCCGCTCGAGGCGCTGCCTATGTCGCGAGCCAGCTGCCGGCTGCGTTTTCCAGCCAGGTGTCAGTCATCTCGGACGACGCACAAGGTTCGGTGGCGCTCAAAATGACTACGCCAGTGACCTTCATTCTCGGTCCGCCCACGGACTTGCACGCGAAGTTTGTCGCCATCGCCGCGGTCATCGCACATAGCACGCTGCAACCCGGTGACGTGGTCGACGTAACAGTGCCCGATGAGCTCGCGGTAACGCCGCCGTCGAGCTCATGAAAACCTTGGTATTTGACCGAAATCTAGGCACTGACTAGCCTTCAATGACTGTTCGCCACGCCGCCCTCGCGAAGGCGGTAACAATAGAAGAGATAACCAAGGGGAGCCCATGAGTCTCAGTCAGAGCAATTACCACGCCGTTATCAAGGTAATCGGTGTTGGTGGTGGTGGCGCGAACGCTGTTAACCGAATGATCACCTCAGGTTTGAAAAACATCGAATTCATCGCGGCCAACACGGATGCTCAGGCGCTGTTACTTTCTGAAGCGGACCTCAAAATCGATATCGGTCGCCAGCTGACCCGTGGCCTCGGCGCGGGCAGCGATCCCGAAGTCGGCCGCCAGGCCGCCGAGGACCATCGGGCCGAGATCGAAGAGGCCCTAAAAGACACCGACATGGTATTTATTACCGCCGGTGAGGGCGGGGGTACGGGCACCGGTGCGGCTCCAGTCGTGGCCGAAATCGCCCGTGCGCTCGGGATCTTGACCATCGGCGTCGTCACCCGCCCCTTCGGTTTTGAAGGCAAGCGCCGGGCCACGCAAGCAGAAAAGGGCATCCAGGCTCTTCGTGACAAGGTCGACACCTTGATCGTGATCCCCAATGATCGGCTGTTGTCCGTGACGGCGCCTGACACGTCGATGCTTGACGCCTTCAAGATCGCCGACGACGTGCTGCTCTCCGCGGTGCGTGGTGTGACCGACCTCATCACCGTGCCCGGACTCATCAACACCGACTTCGCCGACGTCAACACGGTCATGCGAAATGCGGGTACCGCCATCATGGGAGTCGGTAGTTCGACGGGTGAAGGTCGCGCCGTCAACGCCGCGCGCGCCGCTATCACCTCACCGCTGCTCGAGGCTTCGATCGACGGGGCGCGCGGCATCTTGATGAACATTGTTGGTGGTCCGAACGTGACCTTGAACGAGGTCACCCAAGCCGCGGAGATCATCCACTCCGTCGCTCACCCCGACGCGAATATCATCTTCGGCAGCGTGATTGACGAATCGGTGGGCGAGGCCGTGCGCGTGACGGTCATCGCCGCGGGCTTTGACGCGAACAGTCCAAAGGCAACGGTGAGCGAGCCGTCGATGACCGAGGGTCCGCGCAGTGACATCTTTACCACCACGGGCGATGATTTTTTTGACGTCGGTGGCGATGACGATCTTCCCAGCTTCCTCCGATAGCGACGCGCTGTACGAGCGCGTAAGCGCGAATCTCGAAGTGATTCGTCGTCGCATCGAGTCAACGGGCGTCGATCCCGCGAACGTGCGACTGGTTGCCGTGACAAAGACCTTCGGTGCGGACGTCGTACGGGTCGGATACGCGCTCGGGTTGCGCCACTTCGGGGAGAACTACGTTGACGAGCTCTGCGAGAAGAGAGGGACGCTCACCTTCGACGACGCCGTCTGGCACTTTCTCGGTGCGCTCCAAACCAACAAGATCGCTCGAGCGCTTCGCTGCGCGGACGTGTTGAGCGGAGTGTCGCGCATTCGTGAGCTCGACAAGATCGCGTCTCTCGAGCCGGGTGCCACGATTGACGTGCAGGTCGACTTCACGAGCGAAGCCCAGCGAAATGGGGCGCCGCCAAATGAAGTTGAAGCTTTGGTAACTCGCGCTCGAGAGTTGAACTTGAAGGTTCGCGGTCTTATGGTGGTGGCCCCACCGGGGGAGGAGCGTACCCGCGAGGCATTCGCCGCGACGGTCGTGCTCGCCGATCGGCTCGGTCTAAGGGAGCGCTCCATGGGCATGAGCGAAGACTTAGAAATCGCCCTCGAAGAGGGCACAACCGAACTGCGCCTTGGGCGTGCGCTCTTCGGCCCCCGACAGTCACTGGGCGCGCTGGCCTAACATGGTGCGGGGCGTGTTGCCAAGGAGACGTGGATGAAAGAAAAATTGCGAGGATTTCTCGGTTTCCTCGGCCTCGTAGAGGACGACTACGGCGACTACGGTCCGAGCAACGCCCCTCGACCCTTTTCGGAGCAGGCCTGAAGAGTTTGAGCCCGAGTGGGCGCCGCCGCCTACCCCCGCCGCTCGAACCTTTCCGACCCAGCCCGCGAGCCCGTCGCCCTTTCGTCACCCCGCGCCTCAAGTTCCGTCACGGGGCGCCCCCATCTCCGTGCTCGAGGGTTCGAACGGCGTGAGCCGGGTTCGCCCCATCGCGAACCCCAACGCTCCTCGCACCGCTCACTCCCAAGAGCGCGAACGAGACGTGGCGATCGTCGCGCCGGAGAGTTACGACGACTCGCGACGCATCACCGATCTCTTGCGGGCCAATCGCGCCGTGGTGCTGGCAACTCTCGACGTCGACTCGAGCCTCGCGCGTCGGCTGGTCGACTTCACCGCAGGCACGGCCTACGCCATGAACGCAAAGATCGAGATGCTGATTCGCGGGGTCTATCTCATCAGCCCTCAGGGCATGCACGTGGGACCGGAGATGAAAGAGCGACTTCGCGCAGCGAATTATCACGCGTATGACCAAGCATGAGGTTCGTTCACGATCTGATTGACCTGTACATCGTGATTCTCATCGCCACGGCGCTGCTGAGTTGGTTCCCCACGCAGAATTCTCAGGGCGCGCTGGCGACGACCAAGCGAGTGCTCTCGCGACTCACAGAACCGGTGCTGCGACCCCTGCGCGCGGTGCTGCCGCGCCCGAGCATCGGAGGGGTCGGCATCGACTTCTCGGTGCTGATCGCGTTGATCGCGCTCGAGGTGATCAACTCCATAATCTGACGTGACGAATCTGTTCGTCCGTTTGAGAACCGAGCGGTAGGGTGGATTTATGGATAGTACGGATAACGCGACATCAGCTCTCGACAGCATCGATACGGTGGCCTTCAAAGTCGGTCTGAAGGGGTACAACGTCGATGAAGTTGACGAGTTCCTCGAACGCCTTTCGCTGGAAGTGCGCCAGCTCAAGGATCTCGCCCAACAACAGCGTCAGCAGCTGCGCCAGGCGGCCGAGCGCATCAACCAACTTGATACTCGCGCGGAGACTGGTCCGGTGCCCGTCGCACCCGCGCCGGCACCCTTGGCCGCGGCGCCCGCGCCGGCCATCCGCACGGGCGGTCTGGCCGGCGCGGAGCAGGTGACCTCGATGATTGCGATGGCGCAGAAGTTCATCGAAGACGCACAGGCCGAAGCCGAAGGCAAGGCCCGTGAGTTCACTGCGGCCGCCCAGGAACGTGCGCGAGAGATCGTGAACGAAGCTCGCAGCCGTGCAGAAGACGAAGTCAACCGACTGAATGGGCTGAAGCAGCGACTGAGCGAAGACGTCGACACGCTCGCTCGACAGCTGAGGGCGGAGCGCGCACGCATCGCACAGGTGCTGGCCGAGTTCACACAGTGGGTTGAGAAGTCCCTGCAATCCGATAGCGACTCGTCAGCGGCGAGGTCCGCGCCCGCCGCGCCGGCCGCCGCACCTCCCGCTCCCACCAGAAGCGCTCCTCCGCGGCCTGTGGTGACGGCGCGACCCTCCGACGTGCCCCCGCCCGCACCCGCACCGAACGATGAAGATCCGACGACGGCGGTGCCCACCATTGCCCAAGTCCTCAAGTTCGACCAATCCTCGAGGGACGATCGCTAGTAATTGCGCCTCAAACTGCTAGCCTCGGCGAGCACTGTTCCCAGGAACGCGAGGAGTAAAGCATGTCGTCGAGCGCGAAGCCCGCAAAAAGAGTCCCTGCCAAGAAGGCGGTCGTGAAAAAGACCGCCGCGAAGGCCCCCACGAAGAAAGTAGCGAAGAACGTGCCGACGAAGAAGACGGTGGCGAAGAAAGCCGCTCCGCCCAAGGCCGCAGCGAAGAAGGCGGTCGCGAAGAAGGCTGTCCCCACCGCCGCTCAGAAGGCCGCCGCCGCCAAGAAGCTGAAGCTGGCCGCCGCCGAAAAGGCACTCAAGGAGCGCGAGGCGAAGGCGAAGGCCGCCGCGCAGAAGGCCCTGGCGCGCCAGAAGGCCCTCGAGGCGGCGAAGGCGAAGAAGGAGCGCGACGCGAAGGCTCGCGCCCTCGCCAAGGAGAAGGCCGCCGAGCAGAAGGCCCGCGCCGCTGCCGCGGCGAAGGCGAAAAAGGAGCGCGAAGCCAAGGCGAAGATCGCCGCCAAGGAGCGTGAGGTAGCGCGCAAGGCCCGTGAGAAGGCCGCCATCGAGGCGAAGAAGCAGCGGGAGATCGACGCGAAGCGCAAGGCCATCGAGGCCGAAAAGCAGCGCAAGCTGCGCGAGATCGAGCGCCGCGACGCCGAGGAGCGAAAGCGCCAGGAGCGCCGTGAGGCCGAAGAGCGCAAGCGTCAAGAGGCGCTCGAGCGCAAGATGCATTCGAAGCCCTACGCCGAGGACAACGAGTTCCTCGATGAGCTGCGCGGACTGTTGCTGGAGGCGCGCGCGGCGACAACCTCGCAGATCGCGGTCAGCGAATCTGAGGCCAACGAGATGCTGGTCGACCGCGAGCGTCTCGAGTACGACGACGAAGACGGCTCGAGCGTCGCCTCCGACATCCAACGAGACCAGCTGAAGGAGTTCGCGACGGCGCTTCGTCAAAAGGTTGACGAGATCGACGTCGCCCTCGCGCGTATCGACGACGGCAGCTATGGGCGCTGCGATGAGTGCTACGAGCCGATCTCGCAACCGAGGCTGCGAGCGCAGTTGCCAGTCTTCACCTGCGTGTCGTGCCGCGCCAGCGTTTAAGGCTTCGACTCAATCTCGCCGTCATCGTGGTGGCGTTGGTGGTGACGGCCATCGACGCGGCAACCAAGGCGTGGGCCCGTCACGACCTCGCGCACCACAGCATTCATGTCGTGGGCTTCTTCTGGCTACGACTGGAGTTCAACTCAGGAATCTCGTTCTCGATCAACAGTTCGGGGCCGATTGTGACCACCATTGCCACGCTCGTCATTGCGGTCATCGTGGTGCTCGTGGGCATCAATGCGAACCGCGGTCTGCCCACCATGGGATTCGGGCTCCTCATCGGCGGCGGCGTCGCCAACGTGATCGATCGTCTGGCGGCGACCCCTCACGAAGTCACCGACTTCTTCGCGGTCTCCACCTTCCCGGTCTTTAATGTCGCCGACATCGCCATTACGCTCGGATTCATCCTCTTGATGATCGCGGCCGTGCGCGGCGATCGATTGATGGCGCGATGAGCGACGAGCGCGACGCGTTCGATGGGGAGGTGCTGGATCTGTTGGTGCCGTCATCGCTGGCCGGCATTCGCGTTGATCGCGTGCTCTCCATGCTTACTGGCTTGTCGCGTTCGGAGGCGCACGACGTGCTCACGAGTGGCGCCGTGAGCGTCAACCAGCGAGTCACGGTGAAGCCTTCGACACCCCTTGAGGAGGGACAGCACCTCGTCGCGGTTCTTCCTGCGCCCGTCAGTGACGAGGTCCAGCCTGACGCGTCGGTGATCGTGGACGTCGTGCTCGACGACCCGGAGTTCGCGGTGGTCAATAAGGCCCCCGGACAGGTGGTTCATCCCGGTGCCGGGCAGCGAGAAGGCACCCTGGTATCGGGCTTGCTCGCCCGGTACCCAGAGATGGCGCTCTTGAGCGCGGAAGGACTCTGCGAACCATCTCGCCCCGGCATCGTGCACCGTCTCGATAAGGGAACCTCGGGACTGCTGGTGGTCGCCAAGACGCCGGAAGCATTCGTGAGCTTGAGTGACCAGCTCGCAGCGCGGCTGATGGAACGGACCTACCTCGGTCTTGTCCACGGGCACGTGAGCGAGGAACGAGGCATCGTCGATGCCCCGATTGGTCGCTCGACGCGCACGCCGACGCTCATGGCGGTCCGCTCAGATGGTCGTCCCGCCCGCACCGGCTACGAGGTCGTTGCTCGCTTCGATCGGCCACTCAAATCGACGCTGCTGCGCCTGCGACTCGAGACCGGGCGCACTCATCAGATCAGAGTGCACCTCGCGACCATCGGTCATCCGGTCGTCAATGACCTTCGCTACGGTCAGCGGCGCGACACGCGCCTGGACCAGGAGCGGTTCTTCCTGCACTCGACGTCACTCGCGTTTCGCCATCCTCGTACGGATGAGCAGATCTCGACGCGCGCACCTCTGCCGCCTGATCTCGCAGCGCTCGTTCCGAGCGACCTCGAACTTTAGGCGACGTCGTGCGCGGCGAGGACGCTCGAGTCGTCGCGCAGTATCGCGAGTGCCTCGTCTTCGGCGCGGCGTACTCGGCGCACCCCGATGTCCATCTTCGTGGCGGTCGCCTGCAGGGAGAGGGGAGTGGCGCCGTTCAGACCGAAGCGAAGCGTCAAGACTTCGCGCTGGAGGTCAGTCAACTTCGACAGAGCTCCGTGCAAGTCGTCGTTCATCATGGTCTGCTCGATGTCATTGACCCAGTCATGCTGGCTGGGCGCGACGAGATCACCCAGCGTCGTCGCCGAGTCGGAGCTGGCGGGCTGGTCGAGGCTCGCGGTCACGCCGGCGAGTCCGCGAAGGTTCTCGCGCTCGGCCTTTGACATGCCGGTCGCCTCCGTGAGCTCTTCGTCGGTTGGCTTGCGGGCGAGGATCGAAGTCAGCTCGGCCGTCGTTGCCTCCAAGCGCTGCAGCTGCTCGCCAACTTCGAGGGGGATGCGAATGGTGCGACCGTGCTGTTGTACAGCGCGCTGGAGTGCTTGGCGGATCCACCACGTCGCGTAGGTCGAGAACTTGAAGCCGCGCTCCCAGTCGAATTTTTCGACGGCGCGCAGAAGGCCGAAGGTCCCCTCTTGGACGAGGTCAACCATCTCGACACCGCGGTCCTGATAGCGACGCGCCCAGTGGAGCACGAGACGCAGGTTGGCGGCCACCATTTGCTTTTTGGCTTCTTCATCCCCGGCGGTGACGCGCTTGGCCAGCTCGACCTGCTCGTCGTAGTTAGGCATGGGGTAGCGGTCGAGATCGCGCATGAGCAGTCCCAACATGTCGTTGGTATTCACGGCTGACCGACGGGGGGTGGTCGAATTCACTGGCATCTCCTTGTCTTGGGGGGTACAAAGTCGATGCGTCCGCAGACTGGGTATTTCTCCTATGGGCGCCTTACTAATTTACCACTAGGTAAAACGCTTTTCAAGCCCCCATAAAACGGTTACCCGCGGCAAGTTTAGCCCATTTATGAACCCGCCCGGGGTCGAAGTCACTCAGCCGCTGTGCGTCTTGGCGACGGGCTTGCCCCCGCGGGCCTGATTCACCATGTCGGCGAGCGTAAAGCTCGAGAGGTGCTCTCTCATGTGATTTCCCACGTCAGCCCATACGCCAAGGAGCACGCACTGGCCCTCGTGGTCACACGCCCCATCTTGGTGGGGCTCGCCGAAGTCTCCGGCGGCGATGGGCCCGTCGACCGCCGCCACAATCTCAGCCAAAGTTATGGTTTCGGCCGGCCGGGCGAGGACGTAGCCGCCCCCGACACCGCGTTTCGAGCGAACCAGTCCGACACCCTTCAA
This sequence comes from uncultured Acidimicrobiaceae bacterium, assembly GCA_963848345.1. Taxonomy (GTDB): domain Bacteria; phylum Actinomycetota; class Acidimicrobiia; order Acidimicrobiales; family RAAP-2; genus RAAP-2. Next base: position 599,460 of record CAWKDF010000005.1, read on the forward strand.
ACTGAGCAGGATCTGCTCGAGATAGGGCTGGGGGAGTCCGGTGCGCTCGGCCAGATCGCGCACTGAGGTCGGCACTTGGTAGTTGTCGCGAAGGGCCAAACTCAACAACGCACGACTGGCGTAGTCCCCCCGCGTTGATACTCTCACGGTCTGCATCCTATCGACGCGCCGCGAGGTTTTCCGAGGTCGTCTAGCGCTCGAGATCCGTTCCCTACACTGGCCCGGTGACTGATACTTCGAGTGACGACCTCAACGTCAATCCCGACCAGGTGCTCGCGCCTGGTGAAAGTGGCGAGCCCACTGAGGACGCGAACGCGGACTACATCTCCCAACCGGCCAAAGTGATGCGCATCGGCTCCATGGTCAAGGTACTGCTCGACGAGGCGCGAAGCGCTCCGCTGGATGAGGCGGGCCGCACCCGACTGCGCGAGATCTACGAGACCTCGGTGCACGAGCTCTCGGGAGCGTTGTCGCCCGACCTCGGCACGGAACTTGGGCGCATGGTCATTCCCTTCAGCGCCGACGTGCCGACCGAGTCGGAGCTTCGCATCGCCCAAGCGCAGCTGGTCGGCTGGCTCGAGGGCCTGTTTCACGGCATCCAGGCGTCGCTGTTCGCCCAGCAAGCGGCAGCCGCAGCCCAGCTGGAGAAGATGCGCGACCGCTCGCTGCCGCCCGGAGCCAGTGAGCCCCGCGCCGGAACCTACCTCTGACCGCCCACGATGGCGAAGGTCGCGGGCTCGTACTAACCTGCGAATCCCACGCGTGTAGTTTTGGCGTGAGTAAGAGAAAGAGATCGGCCGATGGCTGAGGGATTCGTCCACCTGCACAACCACACCGAGTACTCGATGCTCGATGGGGCAGCGCGCGTAGACGACATGGTCCTCGCCGCGAAAGCCGACGGGCAGCGCGCGATTGGCATCACGGACCACGGCAATCTCTATGGCGTCATCGATTTCTATGAAGCGTGTCGCCGACACGAGGTCACGCCCATCATTGGTCTCGAGGCCTACATGGCCGCCAATTCACGCTTTGATCGTCCGACCCGACGCGGGAAGATCGACGACACTGGCGGCGACACCGAAGGCGGCCAGAAGCTTTATCACCACCTGACCTTGCTCGCGGTGACCAACGAGGGTTATCGGAACTTGCGTGAGCTCTCCTCGCTCGCGTATCTCGAGGGCTACTACTACAAGCCCCGACTCGACTGGGAGCTCCTCGAGCGGTTCAACGGTGGGCTCGTGGCCACGTCGGGCTGCCTTGGGGGCGTGGTCCTGCAGGCCCTTCTCCAGGACGATTACAAAAAAGGGCTAGAGCTTGCGGGTCGCCTGCAGGCCATCTTTGGCAAGGAGAACTTCTTCATCGAGCTCCAAGATCACGGCATGCCCGCCCAGCGGCGAACGAATCCGCAGCTGCTCCGCATCGCTCAAGAGCTCGCCGCACCGCTGCTCGCCACCAACGACTTGCACTACGTGCGCCATAGCGACGCGGAGATGCACGACGCGCTGCTCTGCATCGGGACCGGTTCGAGAGTCGCTGACCCTGACCGCTTTCGATTCGAGAGCGATCAGCACTACCTGAAATCGGCTGCGGAGATGCGCTACCTCTTTCGCGAGGTGCCGACGGCGTGCGACAACACGCTGCTCATCGCGGAACGCGCCGACGTGACGATCCAATTTGACAATGACGCGCTGCCTCAGTTTCCCGTTCCGGAGGAGTTCGTCTCGGCGACGCACATCGAAGGCGCGACTAAGTACCTGCGCGAGCTTACCTACCGGGGGGCGCGAGAGCGATACGGCGAAACGCTGAGCAGCGAGGTGTGCGAACGGCTCGACTACGAGCTGCGCGTGATCGGTGAGATGGGCTTTCCCGATTACTTCCTCGTGGTGTGGGATCTCATCCGTCACGCTCGTGAACAGGGAATACGCGTCGGACCGGGTCGCGGATCCGCGGCGGGATGCTGCGTTGCGTATTGCCTGCGCATCGTCGACATTGACCCGCTTCGCTACGGGCTGTTCTTCGAGCGATTCCTCAATCCCGGACGACGGTCCATGCCCGATATCGACATGGACTTCGATGAGCGCTACCGCGGCGACATGATCCGCTACGCCGCCGATCGCTACGGTTCGGATCACGTCGCTCAGATTGTGACCTTTTCGACCATCAAGGCGCGAGCGGCGGTACGCGACGCGGCGCGCGTGCTCGGGTACCCGCCCCAACTGGGCGACAAGATCGCGAAAGCCATGCCGCCGCTCGTCATGGGCCAGGATCTTCCGCTCGCGGCATGCTTCACCCCGATTCCTGGCTACGAGAGCCGCTACGGCGAGGCAGTGGAGCTGCGCGCGCTCTACAGCAGCGACACTGAGGTCCAGCACGTCATCGACGTCGCCAAGGGATTCGTCGATAAGCGACGCCAAGACGGCATTCACGCCGCGGCGGTCGTCATCACGAAAGAGCCGGTGCTCGAGTACGTGCCGGTCCAGCGCAAGTCCGGTCCGAATGGCTCACTCGAGAACGCGCCCATCGTGACCCAATACGAAGCGACGGCCATCGAGAAGCTCGGTCTGTTGAAGATGGACTTTCTCGGGCTGCGCAACCTGGCGATTATCGAACGAGCGCTTGAGCACATCGAGCGTCGCCACGGCCTCAAGGTCGACATCGATAACGTGCCGCTCGACGACCCCAAAGTCTTCGAGATGCTGCGCCTGGGCAACTCACTCGGCATCTTCCAGCTCGAGGGCGACAAGATGCGTCAACTGATGCGTCGACTCGCCCCGACGAGCTTTGACGACATCGCTGCGCTCAACGCGCTCTATCGACCGGGTCCGCTCAGCGAGAACGTGCACAACGACTACGCCGATCGCAAGAATCAGCGTCAGGTCGTGAAGTACGAGCACGAGGTGCTCGAAGAAGTCCTGTCCGAAACGTACGGACTCATGATCTATCAAGAGGACATCATGCGCGTCGCCACGACGCTGGCGGGCTTCTCGATGACCGAAGCCGATGACCTGCGCAAGGCCTGCTCCAAGAAGATTCGCGACATGATTCAAGCTCAGCGCATCAAGTTCGTCGAGGGAACCGAGCGCCAAGGCTACGGCCGAGCGCTCGGAGAAGCGATGTTCGACAAGATCGAGCCGTTTGCCGACTACGCGTTCAACAAGAGCCACGCCTACGGGTACGCCCTCGTGGGATACCAGAACGCGTGGCTCAAGGCGAACTATCCGGTCGAATACATGGCAGCACTGCTCACGTCATTCAAGGACGATAAAGACAAGGCGGCCGTCTACCTCAACGAGGCGCGCCAGATGGGCATCACGATCGGCGTGCCCGACGTCAATCAGTCCTTCGCGGAATACGCACCGTCGCTCGCAGCGGAGAACACCATCCTCTTTGGCTTGGCGGCGGTGCGGAACGTGGGTGAGGCCCTCGTCGAAAAGATCGTGGCCGAGCGCGAAGCCCGCGGGACATTCGAGAGCGTCTATGACTTCGTGCGACGGGTGGATCCCGTGGTGCTCAATCGGCGCACGATGGAGTCGCTCATCAAGGCCGGAGCGTTTGATTCGCTGGGAGTGCCACGACAGGGATTCCTCATGAAGGTCGAAGAGATCGTCGACGTCACGCTCAGTCGCAGAAAGGATCTCTCACTCGGGATCACCACGCTCTTTGCCGCGTTCGGGGGGGAGAGCGCCGACGGCGACTGGGAGGGTACCGAGATCGCTATCTCAGACATGGAGTTCGAGCAGTCGGTCAAGCTCGACTTTGAGCGCGAAATGCTCGGCACCTACATCTCGGACCACCCTCTCTATGACGTCATCGAAGCGCTCAGCACGAAGACTGACGGGCCGATCGTCGTGATTCGAGAACGGGCCGAAGAGCTCGCGCGCTCGAATAAGCCCGCCGTCGTCGGCGGCATTCTGGCGGAGGTCCAGTTGCGCCAAACCAAGGCCAACAAGCCCTACGCCCGGGTGGTCCTGGAAGATCTCGGAGGATCCCTCGAGGTCAACTTCTCGGTCTCAGCGTTTGAGCGATTCAGTGGTTTTCTCGCGAAAGACGCGATCGTCGTGATGAAGGTCCGCGTCTCGGACAATGACGAAGAGCTTCGCTTCAGCGCCGTAGACGTCGAGCGCTTCCACGCCGATCGCGGAACGAGTGAGCTGAGGCTCCTCTTGCGCCCGGAGGATCTCACGCAGCACTCCATCGCGACGCTTCGCGAGATTTTGACGCGATATCCAGGTCCCTCGCCCGTGGTTGTTGACACCGGTGATCAGGGAAAGATGTTTCGATTGGGACCTGATTACAACGTGAATATTCAAGGCGTGGTGGCGGATCTTCGTTCAGAATTTGGCCGAAACGTCATCAAGGCCTGACACTGGCGAGCACCGGTCCGAACTCCCGTAGAATGGTGCTCTATGGCAATGACGGTCACCACCAAAGACACCACTGCCCTCAGTGACGCGGAGCTCGCCGAAATGGCTGATCTGTGCGTCGACCGGGAGCCTAACTTTGACATCGGGTTTCTTTCCAAGCAGCGAGAGGAGTGGGTGCTCGTCACCCACGTACGCGAAGGAAATAAGTTGCGCGGCTACTCGTTCTGCACGCTCGAGCGAATCGGGGGCACGCCGTCGCTGTTGGTCGGCTTGCTGCTGATTGATCGCAACGCGAAGTCCGATCAGACGCTAAAGACGATCCTGCACGATCAGTTTCGTCGGGCGCTGCTCGCCTTTCCTGATGAGGACGTGCTGCTGGGCGCGCGCTTGACCTCGCCCGACGGATACCGCGCGTTCACGGGGCTCGACGATGTCGTGCCCCGCCTTGGCTATCGCCCCACCGGAGAGGATCGCGCGTGGGGTCGTCGCCTCGCAAAGCGCTTCGGATCCGAGAAGTCGATCGACGACAAGACGTTCGTCATGACAGTCTCGCCCGGTCCGGTAGGCGGACTTGACTACGTCGCCTCCAAGGGTCCCATCCCCGAAGGTGTCGACACATTCTTTAAGGGTCTCAAGCCCGACAAGGGAGAGCGCCTGGTCGTCTTTGGCTGGGCCATGGCTGAGTCCTTGGCGACGGGCAAGCTTCCTCGCTAGCTCAACCCCGGGGCAGCAGTCCCGTGCAACTCTTGTAGCAGTGCCCGTCAAGAGGCTGGGAGAGGGTCGTCAGCACGTACATCGGTCGAAAACCGAGCGCCGTCGCCAAGTCCTTGCCCGCAAGCGAGGTGCGTCTCGTCGCTTCGATGGTCCGTATGGCGTGTTGGTCCTCGCAGAGGAGCCACACGTCATCACCGAACCACCCAAATCGCACCCACGTTGATCCATCGTCGGGACGACGTAGGAGCTGGGGGCCACGGTCGGCCGCGATCAACGCGACGCTCGGTCGCTCGCCGCGGAACTCCCAGTAGGGCGCGCTCGGCCCACGAAAGCCAAACAGGGGACCATCGGCGGGACTGGCGAGCTGTTCCAACCACCCGCGCACCCTTCGCCCGCGATACGTCCCGAGCCGACGAGGGAGATCGAGCAGCGTCACCGCCTCGGGCTGGGCGAGATCGTCGCGCTCGATATTCTCCGCGAGCTCGCCTTCAACGACGTCGAACGCGGCTAGGTCGGTCTCTATGTCGAGCGGCCAGGGGATGCGCCAGCGCACGATCGCCTGGCTCGCGAGATCGATCACCGTGGTGGACTCGTTGGTGGAGCCGAGCACGAGCCCGTAGACGGGTGCGCCCGAGCGAAGGTCAACGGAGTCGCGCTGAGGCGTCCTCGTAATAAGCCGCCTCGTGGCACGAACCGCGGGGTCTCTGGTTAGGAGGGCCACGAGAGGCTCCTCCTCAGGTCGCGATCGAGCTCTTCGGAGGACGAGACCGGCATCGCGCAGACGCCGCCTCGGCACACGTAGGCGAGCCCCGGCGCTCGGTTGTGGAGCAAGGCGGAGCGGCCGGTACCGGTGATGACAACAGTGCGCGGCATGGACATCGATCGTACGTGATGAACGAGCGGACCTTGCTCGCCGGGCACTACCACCTCAATTCCTTGGAGCGCGTAGCCGGCGGCGCCGACGAGATCGACGACCGCTCCGGGATGGGTGACGAGGAGAGACCCCGCGATCTCCACGAGGCGCTGCGCACGTGCCAGGTCGTTCCCGTCGCCCTCACAGAGTGCGAATCGGGCAAGTGCGCGAGTCATCTCGCTATGGGCCGAGGGCGTCGCACCGTCGAAGATCTCCTTTGGTCGAGTGGTGAGATCGGTGACGAGGTCACTCTGGCTGAACACACCGCGTCCCACGTGAGGGGAGTCAGCGCGCGGCAGCTCGCCGTCCCAAAAGTGCTCGAGCACGAAGCGAAGGACGCGGCGCGCCGAGTCGAGCCACTGGTCGTCGCCGAAGACTTCAAACGCGTCGAGCTGCGCGTTCGCGAGCCACGCGAGGTCCGTCGCGGTCGCGTGCGCCTGATGGTGCGTCGTGCGCCACCATGTCCCGCGAGCGAAGTGGGTCACGCCAAGTGAGCGCAGCAGTTCGCGTCCGCGAGCTTCAAAGACCGCGTCGCCGCTCTTCACGAATGCTGAGGCGAGCATCGCGTTCCACTCGAGGATGATCTTCTCGTCTCGCCCGGGCTGCACTCGCGCCGCGCGCGCCTCGATGAGAGCGTTGTAGGCGTCGCGCAGTCGCGGCGGGGTGACGAAGGGTGCGTCATCGGCCAGCCGCGGGATGCTTCGCCCTTCGAACGTCCCGTGCGCTTCGATGCGCCAGCGATGCAGCGTCTCGTCGATGAGATCATCGAGCCCACGAGTACGCAGTACGCTGACGACTTCCTCCTCCGTCCACGTGATGTGCGAGCCTTCGATGCCCCCGGCGTCGGCGTCGAGTGAGGCGGCGTACCCGTCCTCGAGCCGCAGGGCGCGCTCGACGAAGTGCAAGGTGTCAAGGGCGACCTCGCGCCATTCCGCTCGACCAAGGACGCGCGCCGCATCGATGTAGCAGCGGGCGAGCAGTGCCTGGTCGCTCAGCATCTTTTCGAAGTGCGGCACGTGCCATCGTCCATCGACGCTGTAGCGAGCGAATCCGCCGCCGAGGTGGTCGTAGAGACCACGTCGAGACATTGCGTTAAGCGTGACGGCCACGGACTCGCGAGCATCAGCGTCGTCGAATTCAAGGAGCGCTTCGACGTAGCTCGGACGGGGAAACTTTGGTGCCCCACCGAAGCCTCCCTCGGGGTCCACTTGGGCCACGAGATCATCTCGGAGCTGGCGCCGCACTAGGGCGAGGTCGAGGGACTCCTGGAAGGGCGCGAGATGATCGACGAAATGGACCTCGCGCTCGAGCGCGCCTTGCAGCTCTTCGGCCTGACGTTCGATGGCCTCGCGCTGGTCAACCCAGGCGTCGCTCAGTGCGTCCAAGAGTCGGCCAAAACCGATCTGGCCCCCACGATCGACGGGCGGGTAGTACGTGCCCGCCATGAACGGACGACCGTCAGGGAGCAAGAACACCGACATCGGCCATCCGCCGTGTCCCGAGACCAGTTGGGTGGCCGCCATGTATAGCGCGTCAACGTCGGGGCGCTCTTCGCGATCGACCTTGATCGGCACGAAGCGGGCGTTCAGACGCGCCGCAATGGCCTCGCTCTCGAACGATTCGTGGGCCATGACGTGGCACCAGTGACACGCGGCGTAGCCCACGGAAAGAAAGATCGGTTGGTCGCGACGGCGCGCCTCCTCGAGCGTGTCGTCACTCCACGTGCGCCACGCAACGGGGTTGTCGACATGATCGAGCAGATAGGCCGAGCCAAGTTCCTCTCGTACGTCTCGTAACAGTGGCATGAATACCTCGAACGAACACTAGGCGGAGAGACCGGCAGGTCCGCCTCAGCGCGACGCCCATTCGCTCGCGCGGATGGCGAGCACCACTTCGTCAGTCCATTCGCCCTTGACGAACTCGTTTTCGATGAAGTGTGCTTCTCGGTGCAATCCGGCTTTTTCCAGCGAGCGAATGGATGCGATGTTCCTCCCGTCGCATCGCCCCACGACGCGATGAAGGCTGTAGGAGGAGAATGCGAGTTCGAGCAGTGAGAGGTAGATCTCAGTAGCGTATCCCTGCCCGTGATAATCGGGGTGCAGAGAACCGCCCATTTCGCCTTGACGATGCGCGTCGTCTTTCCAATGGAGCATGAAGTCGCCGATGAGGCGTGACGTCTCGCGCAGTTCGACCGCGACGCTCAGCACATTGCCGTCAGCAACGCGTTCGACGAGCTCGAGGCGTCGCTCAAGGGCGACGATCGCTTCGTCCCGATCGCGCGGTTCGGAGTAGAGATAGCGGTTGACCGATTCGTCGGCGAGGATCAGTGCCAGCGCGTCGAGGTCGTGGCGTTCGAATCGTCGAAGCGTGAGTCGTGGTGTTGACACCGGTCGGGCGAGTTGAACCATTGGTATGTTCTATCGCTCGTGATGACGTGTTGTCTGCGTCAATCGCTACTGTGATGTGTTCACCTCGAGCGCTGGAGAGAGCATGGCCGAACCTATTCGATGGGGCATCATTGGTACCGGCGGCATCGCGCACACCTTTGCGCGGGACCTCGCGTTCACCGACGACGGCGTGGTCGCCGCCGTGGGATCGCGCACGGCGTCCTCGGCCGAAGTGTTTGGCAATGAGTTTGACGTTCCGCGCCGCTACGACTCCTATGAGGGACTCGTCAATGACGACAGCATCGATGCCGTCTACGTCTCGACGCCGCACCCCATGCACTTCGCCAACGCGTCCCTCGCGCTCGAGCACGGCAAGCCCGTGCTCGTGGAGAAGGCCTTCACGATGAACGGACGAGAAGCGCGCGATCTCGTGGCCCTGGCACGATCGAAGAACCTGTTCTTGATGGAGGCTATGTGGACACGATTTCTGCCTCACGTCGTCGCGGTGCGCGAGATCGTTGCCCGCGGCGATCTGGGCGAACTGGTGACCTTCGAGGCAGATCACGGCAAGTGGTTCGCCCTCGATCCCAGTTTCCGCCTCTTTGCGCCTGAGCTCGGTGGTGGGGCAGTGCTTGACCTCGGCGTCTATCCCATCTCTTTCGCCTCGATGCTGTTAGGTCGCCCGGAGCGGATTACGGCGATCGTCGAACCGGCGATGACGGGCGTCGACGGACAGGTGTCGATGGCCTTTGGCTACACCAGCGGTGCGCAGTCGCTACTCAGCACCACCTCGCTCGCACGCACGGCGACGAGGGCGTGCATATCGGGTACCCGTGCTCGCATCGAGATCGACGGCGACTTCTATGCGCCGACGTCCTTCACGGTGATCACCAAAGAGGGCGATCGTGAGCAGTGCAGCTTCGAAACGTCCGGACGCGGACTTCACTATCAAGCGCAAGAAGTGGCCCGCTGTCTTCGCGGAGGTCTTCTCGAAAGCGATGTCATGCCGCTCGACGAGTCTGTTGCGATCATGGAGACCATCGACGCCGTGCTGGCGTTCAGCTGACACCACGTGCATTACTTCACGTGAGGTCCTCGCTTCGAACATTACGCGCTTGATTCGAAGCAACCCTGGCAATTGCTGGGTGAGCGACGTTCGCGTCGATGCCGGGGTCCCTTGACGTTCGATTGGAGTGCGCGGCGCGGCGCTGGAGGGTCTCTTGAGCCTGTGGATTTCCCGGGTGCGCGCTTTTTTATGGTCTCTCACGTGCTACGTTCTCCTGCGGACGTTGCATGTCACAGGGCGTTCATGTTGTAATCACACATTTGGCATCGTTGGGGTGCCACTGAAGGGTTGGGGAAAAAATGAGATTGAAAAAAAGTAGGGCCCTCGCGGCTGTCGCTTTGGCGGGTTCATTCGTCGCCGTGGCGCTCCCGCTGGTGAATTCTGCGGGTGCAGCGACGCCAACGGTGTCGGCAAACACCTTCAAGCAGAATTTCTCGACAATGAAGTATCTGACCGCGGTCGCCAAGAAGGGCAAGGGCAAGATTGCCATGATCCTTCCGGACACGACTTCGTCAGCTCGGTACGTTGACTTTGACGCGCCAATGATGAAGAAGTCTTTGACGACGGCAGGCCTGAAGACCAGTCAGTTCATCATCCAAAACGCCGACGGCAGTGACAACACGTTCTACACGGACGCTGTTGCCGACGTTGCCGCGGGCGCCAAAGTGCTGCTGATTGACCCGGAAGACTCGACGACCGGTGAAATTGTCGAAGCGTACGCACTGTCACACGGTGTCAAGGTCATTGACTATGACCGCTTGACGCTTGGTGGCCAGCGTTCCTACTACGTCAGCTTCAACAACGTCACTGTTGGCACGCAGATCGGCCAAGGCCTCCTCTCGTGCATCTCGTCATGGGGCATCAAGAACCCGCACATCTATGTGATGTACGGCTCGCCCACTGACAACAACGCGACGCTGTTCGGTAAGGGTTACAACGCAGTCCTTTCGGCTGCGGGCTATGCCCCAGGTGAAGGTGGCGCGGGAAGCGCGAACACGACGGACGAGAGTGTCGGTACGTGGACGCCTAGCGTGGCTCAGACGGACTTCGAAGGTGCCTACTCGGCTAACCCGAGTATCAACGCCGTGATCACGCCGAACGACGAGAACGCCGCTCCGATCATCACGTACTTACAGTCGAAGGGCCTCAAGCCTGACACGATTCCGTTCACCGGCCAAGACGCGACGCCCGTTGGATTCCAGAACATCATCTCTGGTTACCAGTGCGGCACCGTGTACAAGCCAATCTTCGAAGAGGCTCAGGCCGCTGCGGCGCTTGCGATCTACCTGCGTGCGGGCGTCAAGCCTCCCAAGGGACTCGTGAACGCTACGACGACTGACCCGGACGCGACGGTGAACAAGTACAAGAACGTGCCTTCGGTCCTTGAGACGTCAACGTGGGTCACTGCTTCAACCATCCAGTCGACGATCATCGCTCAGGGTTGGTTGAAGGCTTCGGCGATTTGCACCAACGTCGCTCCGACGGTGGCTGGTACGACTGAGCCGACCTATGCTGCTGACTGCACGAAGTACGGCATTAGCTAAAAGTCAAAAGGGTTAAATAATGACGTTCGCCCCCGAATCATCGCCAGCAGACACGCCCCTACCAGGGCAGTCAAGCACCGTCGATTCGGGGGCGAACGCCGTTCCCGGCGACGTTCTGCTGAGCTTGCGCGGCCTATCGAAACACTTCGGTCCCGTGCAAGCGATGCAGAACGTCGACCTCGACGTTCCAGCCGGCCAAGTTACCGCCCTTATTGGTGACAACGGCGCCGGCAAGACCACACTGATCAAAACGATTGCGGGCATATGGGCGCCCTCGAGCGGTCATATCTACTGGAATGGGCAGGAAGTCCATATTCACACTCCGCGCGACGCATCCGACTTGGGAATAGCGACGGTGTACCAGGACCTTGCTCTTTGCGACAACCTTGACATCGTCGAAAACCTCTATCTCGGCAATGAGCCCACGAAGCTCGGGATGCTCGACGAGATCAAGATGGAGCTCGCCACGGTCCAGACGCTGAAGGATCTGGCCGTGACGACAGTGAAGTCCGTCCGTCAGAAGGTTGAGTCGCTCTCCGGTGGACAGCGCCAAGCCGTGGCCGTCGCTCGTGCGGTCACCCGTGAGTCCAAGCTCGTCATCATGGACGAACCAACGGCCGCACTCGGCGTTTCACAGACGGCCCAAGTCATCGGTCTCATCAAGACCCTCGCCTCGCGAGGCGTCGCGGTCATCGTAATCTCTCACAACTTGCTCGACGTGTTCGAGGTCGCAGATCGCATCGCGGTGATGTATCTCGGCGCACTGGTTTCGAGCGGTCCCGTATCGAACTACGACACGGGCAGCGCAATCGAACTCATTACTACGGGTACGATGTCGAACAGTTCCCGGTCGTTGACGTCCTCCATATAATCGAAAGGTTTCAATCCGTGTCCGCTTCCCTCAAGGACGATTCGACAGCACACGTCTCCACACTCGAAGATAAGAGCGAGTTTCACTCGATATTGCGGCGATTTCAAGGCGGCGACAGCGGACTCATTCCGGTGCTGCTCGGACTGGCTGCCCTTGTCGTTTACTTCTACGTTCGCAATCACGTCTTTCTTCATCCCGAGAACTTGACGAATCTATTCATCCAGTCAACCGTCTTCATCCTCTTGGGCATGGCCGAAATCTGGCTTCTACTCCTCGGCGACATGGACCTTTCACTCGGTTTCGTCTTGGGCATCGGCGGCGCCGTCGCCACGATCACGACCAGCGTCGCCTGGCATTGGCCGTGGGTCCTGGCTTTCCTCGTCTCACTGGCGGTCACGAGTGGGATTGCCCTTCTCTCGGGTCTGCTGGTGGTGTACCTCAAACTGCCTGCGTTCATCGTCACCCTGGGCGGCCAGATCGCCTTTGAGGGCGTGCTCATCTACATCATCGACCGCGAGAATGCGGGCGGTACCGTCGCCGTGCAGAACAAGTACCTCTACAACTTGGTCTACGGAGACTTCACCCCGTTGTGGACGTGGATATTTTTCGCCGTCCTCGTAGGTGTAGCCGCGGTCTTGATGCTCCGCTCGTATCAAAATCGTCGAGTCAGTGGACTCGAATACCGATCGATTTACTTCACCATCGCCAAGATCGTCGGTCTCGCGATCGCGGCCGTGGTCCTCATCTTGATCTTCAACACTGATCGCTCGTCCTTTTCCGTGATACGTGGTATGCCCTTTGCGATTCCCATCGACATCGCCATGTTGCTCGCGGGAACGTTCATTCTCACAAAGACCAAGACCGGGCGGTACATCTACGCGATAGGCGGCAATAAGGAAGCGGCTCGCCGCGCCGGTATCAGTATCAACCGTTACCGCCTCCTCGCGTTCGCGTTCGGCGGCTTCACCGCCGGTGTCGCCGGCTTGCTCTACGCCTCCAACTTGGGCGGAATGTCCGACGCCATGCCCGGCGGCACCTACGTGCTCTACGCCATCGCGGCGGCCGTCATCGGGGGAACGAGCCTCTTCGGGGGTCGAGGCAAGATGATCCACGCGGTTATCGGCGGGCTCGTCATCGCCACCATCTACAACGGCATGGCGCTCATCAGCGTGAGCACAGCGGTTGAGTACATCGTGATTGGCGTGGTCCTCGTGGCGGCGGTGACCGTCGACTCCATCGCGCGTCGGGGTGCGGCGAACCAGTCCTAGCCGAGATAGGCGAGCTCGCTCCTGCGGATCTTGCCATTGCTGGTTCTCGGAATCGCCACGACATAGCGAATCTCTTTGGGCTTCGCCCATGGTCCGAGACGCTCCGCCGCGATCGCTCGGATCTCGTCGTCGTGATTCTCACCGTCGGCGACGACCAATGCGATAACACGTTGACCCCATTCGGGGTCGTCGACACCAGTCACCGCCGCGTCGGCTATCCCCTCGAGCGAAGCGATCAGTGTCTCGAGATCTTCTGGCCAGAGCTTCTCTGCACCCGTGTTGATGACGTATCCGAGACGACCTCGCACTCGTACGCGCCCATCGATCACGTCGCCGGCGTCACCCGTAGGGAACCAGTCAGTGCGGCCGTCGGGTCCGAGGACGGTCGGTCGCGCGGCGTGGCGGTAGGAGCGAAAGAGGGTGGGAGACCGTACACAGAGCTCGCCGTCGACCGCGACGAGCTCGACGCCGTCAAGGGGATACCCGTCATAGACGACGCCCGAGCCGGTCTCGGTCATGCCCCAGGTGGTGATCACGTTTCGAGGCAGATCGTAGGGGGGGCGGGCACCGCCGAGCAGCACACGATAGAAACCGCTCACGTCATGGCGGGCGAGTTGCGTGCGAACGAGCGAGACGTGCGTGGCTCCGAGAGTTGCGGCGAGCTCAAGGTCGTTCACGTCACTCCACAGGAGCGAAGCGTCGCTCAGGATCGAGCGTAGGAGCACCGCGAGTCCGCCGATGTGGTTTGCCGGAAGACAAGGAAACCAAATGGGCGGAACCTCGGCGCGAAGCGACGCCTGGGTAAGGGCGGCGCTTGCCCTCAGTGCCGTCCATGTGAGTTCGGCCGCCTTGGGCGTGCCGCTCGATCCCGACGTGAGCATGACCAGTCCGATTTCGTCATCGACGTTGCGGCCTCCGCGTACGGAGTGACGGTCAGTGTCGTCGAGCACCTCCGTCGCACCGAGCAGCTCTATCTCTTCCTCCTTGCGTCGAAGCGACAGTCGCTGGTCGAGGACACAAAACGCCTGCTGCTCGTCGGCGCATCGCCGAAGCGCTGCTTCGAGGGCGGGACCGAGCGCCAGGTCGATCGCGAGCAAATCTTGCACTACGCGAGCCTAGGTCGAGCGGGCGTCGCAACCGTGCTAGAAGGGTTGATGGCCTCCATCCGTCACGAACGGCGTATCGACGCGCCCGCCGACGTGGTGTGGAACGTGATTGCGCGCCCTGAATCAATTGTCGACTGGTTCCCCGGCATCGTGGCGGCGTCGATGGATGGCTCGATTCGTACGATCACGCTGGCTTCGGGCATCGAGATGCCCGAAGAGATTCTCACCGTCGACGACATACAACGGCGTTTTGCGTATCGCATCACGGCGCCGCTCTACCGGTTCCATCTCGGCGTGATCGACGTCATCGAGCTCGCCGACAACGATTCCCTCTGTGTCTATTCGACAACGGCTGAACCGGACACGCTCGCGCTCATCATTGCGGGAGGAACGATTGGAGCGCTCGGAGAGATACAGCGGATCGCCGAAGCGTCCGCGAAGGAGGGATAGTGGGACGAAAGATTCTTTTCATCACGACTGACCAGCAGCGCTACGACACTCTTGGCGCGAATGGGGGAGTGCTCGCGCGAACGCCGGTGCTAGACCGGCTTGCGCGCGAGGGCATCCGCTACGAACGCTGCCAGCCGACCTCGGTCGTGTGCATGCCCTCTCGCGCCTCAATGCTGACGGGGCAGTTCCCGTCGACGCACGGCGCGTGGATGAATGGCGTCGCACTCGCGATCGATGCGCCGTCGATCGCGGAGAGCCTGCACGACCTCGGCTACGCGACGGCCCTCATCGGCAAGGCTCACTTCGAACCGTTCATGGATGCCTTCGGTCGTTTCGCCGAGAACTCACTGGCGAGCCTGGGCATACCGACGATCGAACAGCCTTGGTACGACGGGCGTCGAGGGGTGCATCGAGGTTTTGACCATCTCGAGTTCGCGACCCACGGCGTGATGGGGCCGCTGCACTATGCGAAGTGGATGCAGCGAGAGCACCCCGAAGCCCTCGCCGGCTTTTATCCGGTGGTCGACGGGGACCTCAACGTGAATGCGGCCGGTGGCGGCGACACGGGTGCCGTGCAGGTGAAATTCAACGATGTGCCCCGCGAGTGGTACCACACCGATTGGGTCGCTGACCGGACGATCCAGTGGTTGGATAGCCAGCCCGATGACGCCGACTGGTTCTGTTGGATGAGCTTTCCGGACCCGCATCATCCCTGGGATCCGCCGTCGTCGGAGCGTCACCGCGTCGACTGGCGCGACGTGCCGTTACCCGCGAACTACCCAGAGACCGCACCGCTGCGCGAGTCGCTGCTCGATCAGAAGGCCCGTCACTGGCGCCTGTGGTACGACGGTCGAGTGGTCTCGAACTACGAGGCGCCGGCCAAGTGGGTGCCCGCTACCATGACTGCCGATCAAGTGCGCGAGGTGAATGCCCTCAACGCCATTGAGGTGGAGCTGATTGATGAGGCGATCGGTCGCGTCCTTGGAGCGCTGAGTCGCAAGGGCTGGGACAACGATGTCGATGTCATCTTCACGACCGACCATGGTGAGCTCCAAGGCGATTTCGGCCTCCTGTTCAAGGGCCCCTATCACGTCGATGGGCTCCTGCGCCTGCCCCTCATCTGGCGTCCGGCGCCGTCGCGCGGCGTCACGCCGGCCGTGGTGCATGCGCCCGTCAGCCTCGTGTCGCTCGCTGCCACCTTTCTCGACGTTGCGGGGCACGAGGCTCCGCCGTGGGTCGAAGGCGCGGCGCTGCCTCAGTGCGACCAAGAGGCGAGCGAACGATCGTTTGAGGCGACGTTCACCGAATGGGACTCAGTGCTCTTTGGCGTGAGCGTGCACGTGCGCTCGGTCGTCACCAAGGACTACCTCTACAGCGAATATCGCGCGGGTACGATGCACGACGGCACGGAGGGCGAGTTGTACGATCTCGCCGACGATCCCCTCCAACGGATAAACCGCTTCGAGGACCCGGCATTGGCCCACGTTCGCGCGATGCTCGCCGAACGCCTGTGGGAGCACGACGTGCGCCCGGGCGATCGCGCGACGCCTGGTCAACTGGTCGCTCCGGTGTAGGAGAAAGGTAACGTGGTCGCCATGGCGACGACCGTAATTTCAGGCCCCCCGAACGACCCCCTGGACGAATTTAGGGCCCAGAGCCTTCCCGTCTGGGCGCGGCGCGGCGACTACCGCGACATCATCTACGAGGTGGCAGACGGCATCGCGCGCATCACCATCAATCGACCTGAAGTGCGCAACGCCTTTCGGCCCCAGACGCTGTTCGAGCTCACTCGGGCCTTCGAGGAGGCCCGCGACGACTTGACCGTTGGGGTGATCGTCCTCACCGGTGCGGGCTATGACGCGTTCTGTTCCGGGGGAGACCAGAGCATTCGCGGCGATGATGGGTACATGGGCGATGACGCCGTGGCGAGCCAAGGGGTCGGTCGCCTCAACGTGCTCGATCTGCAGATACAGATCCGTCGACTTCCCAAGCCGGTCATTGCCCAGATTGCCGGCTACGCGATTGGCGGGGGCCACATCTTGCACCTCGTGTGCGATCTATCCCTCGCCGCCGACAACGCCCGCTTCGGTCAGACCGGCCCACGAGTCGGTTCGTTTGACGGCGGGTACGGCTCATCACTCTTGGCGCGCAGCATCGGGCTCAAGCGGGCCAAAGAAGTGTGGTTTCTCTGCCGCCAATATGACGCGGCGACGGCGCTCGACTGGGGTCTCGTCAACACCGTCGTGCCGCTCGACGACCTCGAGCGAGAGACCGTGGCGTGGTGTCGACAAATTCTCACCCTGTCTCCGATCGCGCTTCGCATGCTGAAGGCCGGCTTCAACGCCGCCGAAGACGGCCTCGCAGGGGTCCAACAGTTGGCCGGAGACGCCACGATGTTGTTTTACATGTCCGAAGAGGCCCAGGAGGGCCGCAACGCCTACGTCGAGCATCGCAAGCCGGACTTCTCGAAATTTCCCAAGCGACCATGACCGGCCAGCCCGGCCGGTATCGGCGCTGGGTGCTCGCGGCGCGCCCGAGGACGCTCCCCGCGGCGGCGGTGCCCGTAGTGATCGGCACGATGCTGGTGCGACCTTCGAGCATCGAATGGTTGAACGCCGTGCTGTGTCTCGTGATCGCGCTGTCGCTGCAGATCGCGACGAACTACGCCAACGATTACTCCGACGGCGTTCGCGGCACCGATGAGGTGCGCGTCGGGCCGTTTCGCTTGACCGCTTCGAGACTCGTCCAGGCGAAAAGCGTTCGCACCGCCGCCTACTCGGGCTTTGCGATCTCGTGCGCGACGGGGTTGTGGCTCGCCAGTCGCACATCGTGGTGGCTCGTGGCGATCGGCGCGACGGCAGTGCTCGCCGGATGGTTCTACACCGGAGGCCCCAAGCCGTACGGGTACTACGGCTTCGGTGAGCTCTTCGTCTTCATCTACTTCGGGCTCGTGGCGACGGTGGGTAGCGCCTACGTCCAGCACTTGAGCATCCCGACGCGTGCGTGGTGGCTTGGGGTTGCTGCGGGCTTCATGGCGTGTGCGCTTCTCGAGGCGAACAACCTTCGCGACGTTGACGGGGATCGAGCAGCCGGGAAAAAGACGCTTGCGGCACGGCTCGGTCGAGAGAAGAGCTCGTGGCTCTACGTGCTCTGCGTCCTGGGCGTCGCAGTCGGCGCGATCATCGCGCGACAGCTCATTGTTGGTGTTGTCGCGCTGGTGTTCTACCTCCCAGCGTTACGGTACGGATTCTCCGCTCGACGTGGTCGAGAGCTGCTGCCTATGTTGAAGTACTCCTCACGCGCGCAGCTCGGCCTGGGAGCGCTGCTTGCCGTGTTGCTCGCCAGTAACGCTTACTGGGGGTAGATGCCAAAGAGGGCGCTCGCGCATGCCTCCGGGCGCTCCAGGTGAGCCGCGTGTCCCGCATCGAGTACGACGCTGATTGACGCGTGAGGGAGGTACGTAGCGAGTCGTTCAGCCTCAGTCATGAACTTCGGGTCTTTCGCGCCAGCGACGATGGTTGAAGGCACCGTGAGCCCGGCGAGCCTCGGGCCAAGCCACCCTTGCGTGCCGGTGCCCGCACGACGAAGGGAGTCCGCGAGACCCTTCGCGTCGACGCTGCGCGTCGCTCGTTCGAGCGGATCGAGAGGGAGTGACGCGAAGAGTGGTTGAGCCAACCACTCGTCGAGAAACGCCTGCGCACCGATGGTTTCGATCCGTGTGGCGAGGATCTCGTCTCGAGCCGTGCGCGCAGCTCGCTCCGCGTCCTCGATGATGCCCGCCGTCACACTGAGCAGAGCGAGCTGACTGACCCGCTCGGGGTGACGAAGTGCAACGTGCAGGGCCACGCGACCACCGAGGGAGTAGCCGGAGAGGACAAAGGGCTCGTTGGGCAACGCGTCGGCGAGGAGGTCGGCTGTCTCGTCGAGGGACGCCGAGACTCCCGCGTTTTCGCCGTGACCCGGCAGGTCGATGGTCAGGACTTCGTACGCACCTGTCAGAATGGAACGGAACTGATGGCCCGTTGATTTCGTCTGGGTGAAACCGTGCAACCACACGAGGAGCGGGCCTGAGCCGTCACGTTGTACACCGAGGAGCGACATTGTCACGTAGCGTACCGAGCGCCAGCGAGGTGCAAGCCACTTTTGCGGCGACGCTCTTTGACGAGTGGATCGCCCAGGGGCTGAGCGACGTCGTTCTGGCACCAGGCTCGCGCTCCACTCCGCTGGCCCTCGCGGCAGCTGCTCGTAGCGAACTTCAGCTTCACGTTCGCCTTGACGAGCGCAGTGCGGGCTTCTTTGCGCTCGGACGGGCGCTCGTAACCTCGCGACCCGTCGTCATGATGACCACGAGCGGTACCGCCGCCGCCGAGCTGCACGCGTGCGTCGCCGAGGCCGACTTGGCGTTCGTTCCCCTCATCGTGGTGACGGCCGACCGACCGCCGGAGCTTCACGGCGTAGGCGCTCCCCAGACCATGGAGCAGGCTCACCTCTTCGGCCAGATGGTTCGACGCTTTGACGATGTGTATGACGTAGCGCCCGACGCGGCCGCTCGCTGGCGCGGCGAGGCGAGTGGTCTGTGGGACGCGGCGGTGGGAACAGTGACCTCACCCGGCCCCGTGCATCTCAACATCGCTTTCAGCGAGCCATTGATCGCCGAAGCCTTCACCATGCCCGAGCGGCTCGAGCCGATGGCGCGTACGTCTCGCCAGGAAGTCGGGACTCCCCTTGACGAGCTCGATCTCAACGGCTCCTCGATACTCTGCGTGGTTGGTCGGGGAGTGACGCCCGAGATGATCCGTGCGGGGGAGGCACTCGGCTGGGCCGTTCTCGGCGACGCGACGGCCAACGGCACACTCGCGTACTTTGACGCCTTGCTGCGCTCCGAGGAGTTCGCTCGCGACGCTCGGCCCGACGTCGTGGTTCGACTGGGTGGTTTGCCGGCGTCAAAGGTGCTGGCTGAGCGGCTTCGCGAGTGGGGCGCGCGAACGATTGCACTGACCTGCGCCGGTTTTGTTGCCGACCCCGATCGACTCGTCAGCGACACGTTCGCGGGTGCACCCAATGTCGGCGAGGCGAGGCTTCGGGGGAACGAGGAGTACGCGCACCTGTGGCGCAGCGCATCCGAGACCGTCGAACGTTGGCTCGCGAATCTCGAGGTCGAACAGAGCGAGCTCAACGAGCCGCTCGTCGCGAGGATGGTGGTGGCGGCAAGCAACGACGCCGGAGTGCCGCTCGTTGTTGGCTCGTCCATGCCCGTGCGCGACGTCGAGTGGTGGGGCGCCCCGCGGCGTTCCCGGGTTGTTGCCAACCGCGGTGTGAACGGCATTGACGGCGTCGTGTCAACGGCGTTGGGTGTTGCTGCCGGAGCGCGCGCCGTGGCGCTCGTTGGTGACCTGACGATGCTCCATGACGTGTCAGCGCTCGTCGACGGCCTGGGCTCAGCCGGTGGCTCGTGCGTGTTGGTCGTCGCCGACAACCAGGGCGGGGGGATCTTCTCCTTCTTGCCCCAGGCGACGACGCTCGATGATGGACGCTTCGAGTTGCTCTTTGGCACGCCACGCACTCACGATCTCAACACCGTCGCCGAAGCGTTCGGACACGTGGCGACCTGCGTATCAAGCGCCGAAGAACTGCGCCGCGCGATCGAGAAGGGGCTCGCCGCGGAAGGTCTTCATGTGGTCGTGGCCCGAGTGCCCTCGCGAGCTGCCAACGTTGACATCCATGAGCAGTGGAATACGCACGTGCGAACGCTCATCGAGACGGTGCGATGATTGAGACGATTCCCGCCTCGCTCTTCGCCGCGATTCCGCTGGCGATTGCGGCCGGTCTGGTTTCGTTTATCTCTCCCTGCGTGCTGCCGCTCCTGCCGGGCTATGTCGCGTTTCTCACTGGTGCGACCGGTCGAATGGAGGCCCAATCGCGGAAGGGTCGAGCGCTCATCGGCGCCCTCGCCTTCGTCTTCGGCTTTGCGATTGTCTTCGTCAGCGTAGGAGCGCTCTTTGGCGACTTTGGGGCGCACTTGAAGGCTCACGAGCGAGTGCTCGAGATTGTCTTTGGGGCGGTGACCATTGTTCTCGGCCTCTTCTTCGCAGGATTGTGGCCCTCGTCATGGCTCAATCGGGAACGTCGCATCCACTACGTGCCGCGCGTCTCCGTTCTCGGTGCCGTGGCGCTTGGCTTCACGTTTGGGCTCGGTTGGACGCCGTGCATCGGACCGACCCTGGGGACGATCCTCGGGCTCGAGGAATCTGCCGTAGGCGCCACGGCGCTGCGCGGATCGATCCTGGCTTTCTTCTATTGCGCCGGTCTCGGCATTCCCTTCATCGTGGCCGCTCTTGCGACGGAGTGGATGGCGAGCGCGTCTAAGTGGCTGCGCAAGCACGCCAAGATCATCGGTCTCGTGGGTGGTCTCTTGCTGGTGGGGATTGGCGTGTGCGAGATGACGGGCTGGTGGCAGGCGTTCGTCATATGGCTGCAGGTCCACGTCCCAGGAACCGCGCTGTTGTAGCCCCGTAGACTTGATCCATGAAACTGCACGAGGACTGGCTCTTTCGCGGTCTGATTCACCAAACGACCGACGAAGGCGTATTTGAACGCCTCGATGCCGGTGGCGTCACCGCCTACATCGGCTTTGACCCGACGGCCTCCTCGCTGCACCTCGGGCACCTCTTGCCGCTGTGCAACCTGCGACGCCTTCAGCTGGGCGGAAATGCACCAATTGCCCTCGCCGGAGGGGGGACGGGGCTCATTGGCGACCCCAGCTTTAAGGACACCGAGCGGCCACTGCTCACTCCCGAGCAGCTCGAGGAGAATCTGACCGGAATTCGCGAGCAGATGGGCCACCTGCTCGATTTCTCGCCCGACGCCGGCGCCGCTCGAGCGAAGCTCCTTAACAATGCTGACTGGTTGACGACCATTTCGCTGACCGACTTTTTGCGCGATGTCGGCAAGCACTTCACCGTCAATCAAATGATCGCCAAGGAAGCGGTCAGGAGCCGCCTCGATCGAGATGACGTAGGGATATCGTTCACCGAGTTCTCCTACATGCTGCTCCAGGCGTACGACTTCTTGCGTCTGCATGTCGATCAGGGCTGCACTCTCCAACTTGGTGGCTCCGACCAGTGGGGCAACATCACGGCGGGTTGCGAACTGGTACGAAAGGTGGCGGGCGGTGTGGCGAGCGGGCTGACGTCTCCACTGCTGCTTCGCTCCAACGGTCAGAAGTTCGGCAAGTCCGAAGGTGGCGAGCAGGTGTGGCTCGACGCGACGCGAACCTCGCCCTTCAAGATGCACCAGTTCTTGTTGAATAGTGAGGATGATCTCACGCCGTCGCTGCTTCGCTTCTTCACCTTCTTGGATCACGAGACGATCCTCGAGCTCGATGAGGCGATCGTGAGCGCCCCTCAGGAGCGTCGCGCCCAGCGCGCGCTCGCCAACGCGGTGGTGGCGATGGTGCACGGTGAGGACGCGGCCGTCAAGGCCGAGCGAGCGGGAGAGGCGCTCTTCGCCGAATCCATCGCCAGTCTCGATGAGGTGACCCTGCTCGAAGTGGTCGCGGACGCGCCCTCGTCCACCTGGCCCCGTGAGGCGCTCGCGAACGGCGTTGATCCCGCGGAGTTGCTCGTAGGCACGAAGCTCGCGTCGTCGAAGGCTGAAGCGCGTCGATTCCTCGAACAGGGTGGCGTCTACCTCAACAATGTGCGCGTGGAGCCAACCTCAACCGTCGGACTGTCCGACGCGCTGCACGGTCGCTACCTCGTCCTGCGTCGGGGGCGTCGCCACCTGCACCTCGTGGTCGCGTCGTGATTCGACTGCTGGTGGCGCTCTTGGCCGCCGGACTCCTACTCAGCGCGTGCGGTTCCCAGTCGATGTCCGGTGCGATGAAAGCCTGGACTCGACAGAGCTCGTACAACTACGTGACCACCAACAAAGAGCTCATCACTGACGCCACGCACTCGGCGAAGGCACTGAGAACCAAGAACGAAACGAATGAGCAGCTTCATCTGGTCTGCGGGGTGTTGGACTACGACACGGATGCCGCGAACGACTTCTTGCCGACGCCCGACTCGGTGGCGTCTACGCTGCTGGACAAGGCGTACGGGAACCTGGGCGCAGGGGCCACGATCTGCTACACGGCGGGAAACAGCGCAAGCAAGCGCGCACGAGCGTTGTCGTACCTGTCCAAAGGCGTGAGCCAGCTGAACGAGGCCTACGCGCGCATCAAGAGCGACACGTCCCTCGCGAGCTAGGCGTTCTCTTCGCTGGGGGGTCGCAGGTCGATCTCCAGGCGCAAAATACCGCCCTCCAACGTCGCCGTGGCGTCACCGAGCATGGCGAAATCTTGAAAGTCAATCTTTGCCGCCTCAATGAACCGCAATCGCTCGGGGCCCTCCACGGGCGGAAGACCGCGGCGCCTGACGGCGTCGGCGCGCTCGCGAAATCTAAGAATCATCTCGTTGGGGTCAAATGCTTGGCTCACACTGGCGATGCTAGGGGCTTTGAGGAGAGGTGCAGTTGGTAGTATGGCTACTCAGCTTGGGTGATAGTGAGCTGTGGTCGCCGCCAGGTCTTGGCCCGCGGCCAGTAAGGAGTTGACGTGAAAAAGGGTCGCCACCGCCGATTTGTAGAAGCTCGGGAATTAAAGCGGTCGACAGGCCCTCGCGCAACGACCTGCGCAGAGTGCGGCGCCGCCCCTGATGACGTGCACGCCGAATGGTGTCTCGCCGAGGAGGACCGCTACGACGAGATTCTCGGCTCACTGCCCCGTACCTCTTTCAACGAGGAAGATCCGCTCGCCGCCGAAGGCTGATCAGGCCTTCTTGCGCAGCACCGGGTGGGGGAGGCGCGTGCCGATGGGATGGGCGGTTCGCGCGTCCATGTAGGCAAGCAATCGGTCATAGACACTTTGGCCGATCATCGCGACCAGCTCTTCTCGCATGGAGTCGACCACGCGAGTCTTGCCTACGAACGCGGACGCTGATTCGGTGCACCACCAGTGAAACTCCGCACCGCCGGCACCCCAGTCCCTTCGACCCCACTGCGAGATGCGCGTGATCACGTGCCCGTCGTCTTGGACTTCTTCGTCGCGTCGCAGAGGTAGCTGCCAGCACACTTCGGGTTTGAGAGGGATGTAGCTCTCTTCATTATCGATTGCCATCACGTGCAGCGCACAGCCCGCGCCTCGATGGAAGTCGGGACGGTTGAGAAAGATGCACGCGTCTTTGACGATGCGCGTGGTGATCTCGCCGTTCTTCTTGACCCGGGTCGTGCCGGTCTTGCCCTTGGATTTGAACTGCCACTGATCGTCGGTCAGCCGTTTGGCCGCTTTTTCGACCCGGCGCTGGTCCTTCTCATCGGTGAAGTGCGCTCCGTAGCTGCAGCAGCCCTGGACGAGCTCGGGCGCGGGTCCGGTGAGGACACCCTGGCAGCCGTTGCCGAAGATGCAGGTCCAGTTGCTCTCGAGGAAGGTCACGTCGAACATCCAGGTTCGCTCGTGCTTGAGATCTTCGAAACTCACCCATTCGTGGGCGTCTTTGGGGATTGATGTCACGCTCAAAAGATACAGGCGGTTCGATCACGGTTTGTGCCACGTGCGTCGGTGCGCGCACGTCGAGGCACCCCTAGACTTTCGATATGACTTCGATCGACACCTTTGACGTCCTCACCCTTACCGAGGAAGCGCGCAACGTGGTAACCGACGCGATGCACAACGAGACGCCGAGCGAGACGCTGGCACTGTGGGTAGAGGTGACGGGCACGCGGGGCACCGGCTACACCTATGACCTGTACTTTTCCGAGTTGAACTTGGCGCCAGAAGACGCGGCCATCGGCAAAGACGGCGAGATCACCATTGTCGTGCCCAGGGCCAGTGTTGATCGCTTGCGCGGAAGCCGGCTCGAGTTCGCCAACGAGGGCGGAGGCGGCCTCGTCCTGGTCAATCCGAACAGTCCGTCTCTCGAAGAGATCAATCCTGGCGTGCCGGCGGACATCCTGGCGCTTGGCGTCGAAGGCCCGCTCGGCTCGATTGCGGTCGTGGTCCTCGAAGAGCAGGTCAACCCTTCGATCGCTCAGCACGGTGGACGTGCGGATCTCATCGCCATGGACGAGGAGAGCCACACGGCGTACATCAAGCTCTCGGGTGGCTGCCAAGGCTGCTCGATGAGCCGCATGACCTTGTCCCAGGGCATCGAGACGATGCTGCGCGAAGCGATTCCTGAACTGGAAAAGGTCCTCGACGTCACCGACCACGCGTCGGGCGACAATCCCTTCTACACGAACTAATACGCAGCGCGCGATCGGACCTCGAATCGAGAGCTCGAGGCCCGCGATGAAGCGGGCGCTGTCGAGCCTCCCCCTTTCGGGAGCGACTTTCCACTCCTATTAGAATTGAACAATGTTGCGCTTCCTCACGGCTGGTGAGAGTCACGGTCCTTCGCTGAGCGTCATCGTCGAGGGCCTCCCCGCGGGCCTCGCGATTAGTGCCGAGGAAATGTCCCAAGAGCTGGCGCGGCGGCGTCTCGGCTTCGGTCGCGGGCCGCGGATGCGCTTCGAGCGCGATGTCGTTCGCATCATCGGCGGCGTGCGTCACGGCAGGACGCTCGGATCTCCCGTCGCAGTAGAGATCCTTAACTCCGAGTGGCCGAAGTGGGAGCAAGAGATGTCGGCGGCCCCGGGGACCCCTGCGAAGGTCCTCACCGCCCCGCGGCCCGGTCACGCCGACCTCGCGGGAATGCAGAAATACGGCTTCGACGATGCCCGCGACGTGCTCGAGCGCGCGAGCGCGCGAGAGACGGCGGCTCGAGTCGTCGCGGGGCACCTCGCTAAGGCGCTCCTCGCCACGATCGGCGTTCAAGTCGTGAGCCACGTGGTACGTATTGGCGCTGTGGCGGCGCCGGTCAATCTTCGCCCGTTGCCCGAAGATCTCTCTCGCGTCGACGACAGCGAGGTGCGCTGCTTCGATCCTGCGGCCGAAGCAGCCATGATTCTCGAGATCAAAGCAGCGGCGAAGGAGGGCGATTCGCTCGGTGGCATCGTTGAGGTCATCGCCTACGGAGTGCCGGTCGGGCTTGGCAGTCACGTGCACTGGGACCGCAAACTCGATGGACTCCTCGCGGGGGCGCTCATGAGCATCCAGGCCGTCAAGGCGGTTGAGATTGGCGACGGGATGATCCAGGCGAGCCAACGCGGAAGCGCGGCCCACGACGCCATTGCCCGAGATGACGGCTACGCACTCGGGGGTGGATACATTCGACGAAGCGACCACGCGGGGGGCCTCGAAGGAGGCATCACGTCCGGTGCGCCAGTCATCGCGAAGGTCGCGATGAAGCCGCTCGCCACCTTGAATCGTCCCGTGCTGGAGACAGTCGATGTGGCCACGGGGGAGTCGACAATCTCGTTTAAGGAGCGCACCGACGTGACGGCAGTTCCCGCGATGGGTGTCGTCAGCGAGTCGATGATGGCGCTCGTCCTCGCTGGAGAGGCGCTCAGAAAGTTTGGCGGAGACTCGGTCGATGAGTTTGTGCGCAACCACGACGGGTACATCGCGCACCTCGGTACGACGGTCTCCGCCGCGCGACCGGACTGACGTGGCTCGCTTAGTGCTCGTCGGACTACCCGGCGTGGGTAAGACCACCCTCGCCGGCGTCCTTGCGGAGCACTGGCAGTGCCGCGTCATCGACACCGACGAGGTGCTGGCGATCCAGGTTGGCGTGCCCGCAGCGACCTACTTGCGCGAGCACGGAGAAAAAGAGTTCCGACGTCGCGAACTCGACGCGCTGCGGGCGGCGCTCGAGGACGACGCCATTGTCGCTACGGGCGCGGGCGTCGTCACCACGGAACCCGCACGCACCCTGATCGCGAAAGAGACCACCCTGTGGCTCGACTGTGACGACGAGACGCTCGCCGTGCGCGTTGGTTCAGAGGATCGCCCACTCCTCGGCGACGACCACGCGAACGCACTGGCGCGACTGCGCAGTGAGCGCGAGCCCTGGTACCAGAGCGTGGCGCAGTATCGGGTCGACGCGTCAGGCTCTCCCGATGAGGTCGCAGCTCGCGTCCTCAGAGTGCTTGGGAGCGTGGCCTCGTGAAGGTCGGCGTCGAACTCGGTGACCGCCGCTACGACGTGGTCGTACGCGATGGTGCGCGCCATGAACTGAAAGCGCTGCTCGATGAGCGAGTCCCGAGGGCGCGATCCGTTGCCATGGTTACCTCTGCGTCGCTGGAGACGGCACCGTGGTTCGACCTCGACAGCGGCCGCGAGCAGTTCACGCTGCGGGTGCCCGACGGCGAAGCGGCAAAGACCATGCCCGTGTTCGAGGCACTGCTCGAAGGACTCGCCGAGCGGCGGCTCTCGCGCGACGACGTGGTGATCGGCGTGGGCGGGGGAGCGATCACCGATCTTGCTGGGTTTGCGGCGGCGACGTACTTGCGAGGCGTGTCCCTCGTCCAGATACCCACGTCGCTCGTCGGTCAAGTCGATGCCGCGATTGGCGGTAAGACCGGAGTGAACCTGCGCGCGGGCAAGAATCTGGTAGGCGCGTTCCATCAGCCACTCGGTGTGCTGTGCGATACGACCATGCTCTCGACCCTCCCCGAACGCGAACGACGCAGCGGCCTCGGCGAAATCGCGAAGTGCTGGCTGCTCGAGAGCAGGAGGGTCGAGGATCTTCCGTCGGCGTCGCTCGGTTCGTTGATTGAGATGTCGGTGGCGCTCAAGGCACGGATCGTCAGTGGAGATGAGCGTGAGGGAGCGGCTCGCGTCCTTCTCAACTACGGCCACACGCTTGCGCACGCGCTCGAAAAGATCGCCCTGCGGCGCGATGCGGATGAGCTGCGCCATGGGGAGGCCGTCGCCATCGGCCTTGCCTTCGCGGCGAGACTGGCTCGCGCGCTCGAGCGCGTGAGCGATGAAGAGGTGGCGTACCACGACGAGGTCCTTGACCTGCTGGGTCTCAGTGCGATCGTGCCCGACGGGTTCGAGGTCGACGAGCTGGTCGACGCGATGACGTTCGATAAGAAGGCTCGCCACGACCTAAGTTTCGTGCTGGCGGGTCCGGGCGGCTACGAACTCGTGTCGGGTGTGGGCACCTCGCTCGTGAGCACGGTGCTCGCACGATTCAAAGGGGAGCAATGAGCAGAAAGATTCTCTTGGTGTCGGGGCCGAATCTTGATCTTTTGGGTACCCGCAGCCCAGAGATCTACGGGACGACGACCCTCGAAGAGCACGTGCGGAGGTTTCGAGAGATGGCGCTCGAAGCGGGGTACACGGTTGGCGACGTGCAGTCCAACTTCGAGGGCGACCTCATCGAGGCGATCCACGAAGCGCGCGCCAGCGTTGACGCGATCGTCGTGAACCTCGGGGCGCTCACGCATACGTCGTGGGCGCTCTGCGATGCGCTGGCGATCTTCGAGGGCGTGAAGATCGAAGTACATCTCTCGAACCCGGCGGCTCGAGAGCCGTTTCGCCACGTCAGCACCATCGCCGGGGTGGTAAACGGCACGATTGCCGGATTCGGAGGGCTCAGCTACGACCTCGCGTTGATCGCCGTTCGACGACTCCTAGAGGGTTAGCTCGAACCATCCTCGCCATTACATAGAATTGACTCCGCACCAATCGCGAAAGGCATAAAGGCCCATGGCCGCAATCTCCACCTCAGACCTGAGAAACGGCATCACCTTGAAAATCGATGAAGGCCTCTTCACGGTCATCGAATTCCAACACGTCAAGCCCGGCAAGGGTGGGGCGTTCGTGCGCACCAAGCTGCGCAACGCCCGTACGGGCGCCGTGATCGAGCGCACCTACCGCTCCGATGAACGCCTGGAGCAGGCCATCATCGACAAGCGCGACACCCAGTACCTCTACCGAGACGGTGACGACTACATCTTTATGGACCAGGTGAACTTCGACCAGGTCCCGGTCTCATCGAAAAGTTTGGGGGACGCGACGAACTTTCTGAAGGAGACGGGCAAGGCGATGCTCATCTCCTACGACGATGAGATCATCGGCGTGGAGCTGCCCGCGTCGGTGGAACTCACGATTGCAGAAACCGAGCCCGGCGTGCAAGGCGATCGGGTATCGGGCGCGCGAAAGCCCGCCACACTCGAAACAGGGTACGTGGTCCAAGTTCCGCTGTTCGTCGGTCCCGGCGAGGCGATCAAGGTGGACACGCGCACCGGCGAGTATATGACCCGAGCGTGAGGTGAGCGAACTCGGACGAAGTCGTCATCAAGCGCGAGAGCGCGCGCTCGAGATCTTCTACGAATCAACGATCAAGGAACGCCCGGCGACCGTCGTCGTGGCCGAGCTCAACGTTCGTCCCGACAACTACGTCATTGCACTGCTCACCTCGGCGGAACAGCATCAAACGGAGGCGAACGAGCTCATGAGCGAGTTCTCTATCGATTGGCCACTCGATCGCATCGCGCTGATTGATCGATTGATCATGACGCTCGCGATTGGCGAGATGCTGATGGAAAACGCCCCTCCGCTCGCTGTTATTCTGGACGAAGCCGTCGAGATGGCAAAGGTTTATTCCACTGACGGATCTTCGTCGTTCGTGAATGGCGTGTTGTCCTCGGTCGCCCAACGGGTTCTCGGGTAGCTAGGAGGAGCGCACATGCCAGGTATGGGACGGAACAACGTGTCCTTGACGAACAACCTGGTCGTATCGCTCTTTCGTCACCATCTCTACGTAACGTCCATCTACTGGATCATCGGCATTGGTCTGGTGCTGTTGCTCGGTGCCACGCTGTTGCGCCGACTCAATCGATTTAACCTCTCGAGCGCAGGACTGAGTGAACCTCGCGCCCGCACGTACCTTCGAATTGCCTTCGGGTGCATCTGGGTCTTCGACGGCATCTTGCAGTTTCAGCCCGGAATGCCACTCGGACTGGCCAGCGGGGTTGTCCAGCCAACGATCGCAGGAGCGCCGAGTTGGTTGCAACCGCTTCAGCTCCACGCCGTTCACCTCTGGAACGCACATCCGATTTCGCTCGCGACGGGCACTGCCTGGATTCAGGTGGGCATCGGGCTCGCGCTCATTGTGTCTAACGCAGGGGTGGGACGTCTGGCGGCCATCGTCGCGACCGGGTGGGGGGCGTTGATCTGGCTGGTCGGCAACGGGGCGGGCGGGGCGTTCGCGCACGGGGCCTCCATTCTCTTCGGATGGCCCGGTGCCACGTTGTTCTACTGTGTCGCGGGCGTCTGGATCGCCGTGACGCCGCGGTTTTTCGCCAAGCATTTCTCGAAGTTCGTCCTGCGTTTCCTCGCGCTCATACTTGGAATTGCCGCGGTCCTTCAGATCCTGCCGTCGGGTGGTTTCTGGCACGGTGGAAACGCCAACGCGATGACCTCGATGACGCGCGCGATGACCGAAACCGCCCAGCCCCACGCGCTGTCGTGGATCGTCTTGCATGTGGGCACACTCGCGGGCACCCTCGGGGGCGGATTCAACGTGATCGTGATCATCTGGCTGGTCGTATGCGCCGTTGGTCTGTGGCACGCGAGTACCCATCAGATCAATTGGCCGGTCACCGCGCTCGTGGTGGGCTGCGTCTTTTTCTGGATCACCGGCGAAGACGTGGCCATTTTTGGGGGCCTGGGCACGGACATCAATTCGCTGATCCCGCTCGCGGTCCTCGCCTGGTGCGCGCGGCCGGCACTGCGCACCCTGCCGCCGCTGCCCCGTCGCCTCCCCGAGGAGTTCCGCTCGAGCTCGGGAGCGGTCATCGCCGCCTTCGCGGCGGGCATGATCGCGTTCTCGGTGGTGTCGATGGGCGTGGCGTCGGTCTCGGCGGCGGAACCCACGCTGTTCGTCGCCCAGAATGGTCCCGCGGCGCCCGGCTACAACGCGAAGGCGCCGACCTTTACGCTGACGGACCAGTTCGACAAGCCCTTCACGCTCGAATCGCGCAAGGGTTATTACACGCTCCTCACCTTTCTCGACCCCGTCTGCTGGACCGACTGCCCGCTGCTTGCCGCACAGCTGAAGCAAGTTCGCTCAGAGCTACCCACGAACGCCAAGA
This sequence comes from uncultured Acidimicrobiaceae bacterium, assembly GCA_963848345.1. Lineage (GTDB taxonomy): Bacteria > Actinomycetota > Acidimicrobiia > Acidimicrobiales > RAAP-2 > RAAP-2. The sequence goes on from CAWKDF010000005.1 coordinate 630,166, forward strand.
TCGACATCGTGGCCGTTGCGGCGAACCCTCTGCACCAGACACTGGCAAACGTCCGCCACTTCATCAAGATTCATTACTTGAGCGACGTAAAGAACTTCTACTTCGTTACCGGCCCCAAGGCCAAGACGAGCCCCGTGTGGCGATCGTACGGGATCAGCGTGACCAATGAGCCCGGGTCAATCATGAGCATCCACTCGGACTACATGTTCATCATCAACGGGCATGATCGTCTGAAGTGGATCATTCCGGACGACCCCCTCAAGAATGTCGCCGGACAGGAATCAACTGAGGTTGAGCTGATGACGCTCCTGCATAAGGCCGGACTGAGCTAGCGATGGCACCCCTCGGCGTCGCTGCCGTTCTTGGGGCCGTGCTCTCGATACTGGCGTACTCGCGACGACCATCACGGTCACTGCGCGTCAACCTGCAGTTCGTACTGTCGCTCCTCAGCTTGGCGTTACTTTGGTTCGCGACGTCCTCGTCGTTCGCGGCTGAGGGCATGATGAGTCTTCCCGACCACATGATCGGCCATATCTTGACGATGTTTATCGTCCCCATTGGCATCGTGGGATCGAGCCTCGTGCGATCGCTGTGGTGGCTCTGGGCGCCGGAGCGACGTCGTCGCATCCTTCGCTGGTGGTACCTCGAGCGGACCTGGCACGCACCACGCTGGCTCTTTCACCCGCTGATGGCGACCTTGGTGTTGAACGTCGTGATGGTGGCTTCTCACCTGCCGCGAGTCTTTGACTTTGTCATGGCGAGAACGTGGATGATGCAGTGGGTGGTGGAGCCGGCGTTCTTGCTGAGCGGACTTTTCTTCTTTCACTTCATTGTGGCCTCGCCGCCGCGCAGGAACAAAGTGCGACTCCGCTACCAGGCAATCGGCCTACTCGTCACCCTCTTCGAGATGCTGATGCTCGCCATGTCGATGTCGATTTTCACCAGTGCGGCCTGGTACACCGTGATGGTGGTGCGCCCCGGTATGGCGTACATGCCGGGTATGGCGCGCACGGCGGCGGTCGCCTTCAGTCAACAGCGCCTCGCGGCGGGGATCCTGTGGATCTGCGGCGACGGCTGGGCCATACCATGTCTCATCGCCGTGGGGTACCGTGTCGTCAAGCGGGACGGATCGCTCTTTGCGGCGCTCGAACGTCAGTCGTCGCGGCTCTCGAGCGTCGAGGGCTGATCCTGACCGTGCACGGAGGCGAGGTACGCGTTCCATTCGTCAAGCCGAGAGTCACTCGCGTCAGTGCGAACAACTCGCTTGGGCTTGACTAATCCGCGCTCCTCGCGGATCATCTTTCGCCACATATAGATCGCGTAGCCACCGAGCGCAGGCCACTCGAACACGTACGCCCAGGAGAGCTCGTTGCCGCCGAGCGCACGAAACATCTCGATGATGAACGCAGGAATGCAGATGAGTTCTGCCAAGAACAGCCCCAGATGAATCCTGAAGATGTTCTTACTTTGGGGCTTCATTAGCACTGACTTTACTGCCCTTTCTACGCCCTCTTACAGTACGGTTAAAAGCGGCGAACGCGGGAGTCTCGGTTTGTCACGACCCCGCGAGAGAGCATCAAAGGAGATCGCAATGAATCGCTCCAAGGGACTAGGAGTGGCCTTGGCAACGGTGCTGATCGGTGGCGGCGCACTGGCGCTGGCCGGTTTTGCGCTCGCCACGGCTACCCCCCATCAGACAGCGCTGCAGTGCATCAAGAGCACGACCCAAGCGCATACCTGCAGCATCACCCTGTCCACCTTCCCGGACTCGTTAGAGGGAGTGCACGGTAAAGGCGGCGGACCGCACCCGGACTGGGTGACCTACTCCAACGACAACATCGATCTTCCCGCGCACACGACGATCGACGTGACGATCAATCAGTACGACAGTGGTGGTGCGGCGAACAATCCCTACTTCGACAATGTGATTGGTACCAATGGCGGCTTCGACACGGTCAACGGGGTCAAGACAACCCACGTCGGAGCAAACGACATTGGCCACACGTTTACGCTGCACGCCATTCCCGGAAATGGTAAGTACCTCTTCATTTCGGTGCCGCTGCCCTTAGACCCCAGGTCGAAGTTCCCCGTGAAAATCGGCGACGGCGCATATCCGAAGCCTGAAGTGGTCAAGTTCTCGTTTACGACCGGCGGACCCACCGTTTACAACTGGAACTGCGAGTTCCCTTGTGGCGGTTCTCGCGAAGGCAACGGCTTCGGCGAAGCGATGAGCAGTTTTGGTTACATGTCCGGCACGATGACGGTCGAGTAAGGGAGACTTCGTGTTTAAAGAAAAGAATCTCAAGACGTTCTTTTGGACGTGGGGGATCCTGACGGTCGTCGGCGTGGTCCTGTCGCTGTGGCTCCCGCATCGTTACATGCCGCCGATGATGAGCAACGACGGCAACCTGGCGCTCGAGACCACCATCCTCTTCAGCGTCCTTGCCGCGCCCGTTGCAGCAGGGGTCTACGCCGCCGCACTCCATGTGCTTCGGACGTATCGCTACCGTGGCGAGGGAGTGCCGCCAGCAGCGGCACCAATTCGCGACAATACGAAGACGCTCGTCACGTGGCTCACCGCCTCGGCCATCCTTACCGTCTTTGTTCTCGTGTGGGGCCTCGGCGCCCTGGCAGCCGAGAACGCTTCGTCATCCAACAATCCACTCATCGTCAATGTCGTCGGTCAACAGTGGGTCTGGACATTCTCGTACCCGGGCTCTCACGTGACTTCAGACGAGCTCTATCTTCCCGATAACCGGGAAGTGGAGTTTCGTATTACCTCAGTTGACGTGACGCACGGTTTCTGGGTCGCTAATTTCGGCGTCCAGGTTGATGCGAACCCGGGCGTCATCACCACGATTCACACGACACCAAACAAGCTCGGATCGTTCATCGTTCGATGCGAGCAGTTCTGCGGATTGAATCACGCATTCATGGAGGCGGTCGGTCACGTCGTCAGTCCCACCCAATTCTCTAACTGGCTTGCTAGTCAGCCGCAGCGAGCGTAGGAGGCATCATGGTAACCACACTTGAGCACACGGCAACATCCGCTCAGCCCAAGGGCGGCGGACTCGCGCGCCACCAGAACTTCGCGACCGCGATCATCGCGGGCGGCATCCTCGCGTGGGTGTTCTGGCTGGTCGCTCACAAGCTGTTTTTCATCAACAGCGACAACTACTCCGACGAGGTAGCCGTCATGACGGCTACCGGCTGGATGATCGGTTTCTGGATCGGCATCGGGGCCTTCAATGGTCCTTTCCGATGGTTGCTCGGCCGTGATCACACTCGCGAGGACGACCTTTACTACGCCGGTCACAATATGGGCCGATCTCGTTACTGGAAGTTCACCACGGACCACAAGGTGGTTGGTGTCCAGTACATCATCACCACGATGGGCCTTCTTGCAGTAGGTGGAATCCTGGCGATGGCCATCCGCACGGAGCTGATCGTTCCAGGGAGCCACTTCGTCAACCAACAGGTCTATAACGGTTTCGTTGCAATTCACGGCATGGTCATGATCCTGGCGCTCATCGTTGCCGTGGCGGGTCCGTGGGGCAATTTCGTGATGCCGATCATGATTGGCGCGCGTGACATGGCCTTCCCGCGACTGAACGCGCTCAGCCTCTGGACCCTCGTAAGCGCCGCCGTGCTGCTCGTCACGGTGCTCGCCGTCGGCGGGCTGCCCGTCGGTTGGGTGGTGTTAGGCACCATCGCAGACCAAGCCGGAGTCGGTATGGACTTCTTCGCCATGGCGATCGTGGTCTTTACGGTTTCGACCACGGTCGCGAGCATCAACCTGATAACCACCGTGATCACGATGAGAACCAAGGGAATGACGCTCGATCGTTTGCCGATCTTCGTGTGGGGCACGATGATCACCGCAGTGCTCGCGCTCTACGCGTTCCCGTTCTTCTTCGTTGCGGAGTTGAACCAGATCCTCGACCGCACCGTGTCGACGAGCTTCTATGTCGCCGCAGGAGGAGGCACGAGCTGGCTGCAGGCGAACCTCTTCTGGCTGATGGGGCACCCCGAGGTGTACGTCATCTTGCTTCCCGCGGTCGCCGCGCTATTCGAAATCTCGTCGGTCATGGCGCGCAAGCCGGTCTTTAGTTATCGAACTGCCGTAGGGGCCATGGTGGCACTGAGCGGTTTGTCGGCACTGGTGTGGGCGCACCACATGTTCACGTCCGGCTGGGCTCCCACGCTCGGCGGCCCGTTCATGGTGACGACCGAGCTCATCTCCATTCCCACGGGAATCTTCTTCCTCGTGCTCGTCGGCACGCTCTGGCGCGGCAACGTGTGGATGAAGCTCCCCACGGTGTGGATGTTCGGATTTATCTTTAACTTCATCATCGGAGGCGTCACGGGCATCTACCTGTCCGACGTGCCATTGGATGAGCAACTGCACGGGACGATGTTCGTCACCGCGCACTTCCACTACATCTTCGTGGGATCGGTTCTGTTTGGTGCGATCGCAGCGCTCGCGTTCTGGTTCCCCAAGGTCACCGGTCGTTACCTGAATGAGTTCCTTGGTCGAATATCGTTCTGGCTGGTGTTCATCGGCGTGCAGGTGACCTTTGGCGCGATGTTCATGTCGGGCCTCAAGGGCATGCCACGGCGCGTCGCGTCCTACGACCTCGCGTTCGAGCACACCAACTTCATTTCGACGATCGGCGCCTACATCATCATGACGGGCATGCTGGTTCTGTTGGGAGCGATCATCACTTCGTGGCGCAAGGGTGAGCCGGCTGGCCCGAACCCCTGGCAAGCGAACTCCCTCGAATGGCAGGTTCCAACGCCGGTGCCGCTTGAGAACTTCGAGACAGAGCCCGTGGTCACTGAGGACCCCTATAACTACGGAGAGGAGTTGGTGAACTCATGACTATCGACCTAGAGCCGCACAGCGAAATGCATGGCGGGACGCCAGGTCACCACGAGCCGCCGGAGAAGGTCGACGCTCGCCAGCGACTGGGCGTATGGCTCTTTATTGGCGCGGACGTCGTCACGCTTGGGGCACTCCTCTTCACCTACCTGTACCTGCGGGGCGTGAACACCGATAATCACTGGATGAACCTGCTGGGTTACAAGGGCAGCTTGCACACCTACTCATACTGGTGGAATGCGGCAGAGGCCGGCACGCTGAAGGCCCCAACGATCATCTACTCACCGGTGATCTCTGCTGGCCTGCAGTGGCTGATTGCGGCTATCACGGTCGTGAGTGCGGGTATCTTGTGGCTGGGTGAGAAGGGCCTGAGGGCGACGAAGAATGCGAAGTCCTTCTCCTCGATGGCGTTTCTTGCGATGCTCTTCACCCTTGGTGGCATCGTGGTGGCGGCGATTCTGCTGAAGGACATTCCTCAGATATTCGTCAGCGCGAACGACTCGAACACGATGTCGTACACGACCTACGACTCAGCGATGATGGCTATCCTCGGATCGACGCTGGCGCACCTTGTGCTCCTGGCGTTCCTCGGGCTCGGACTCTGCATCCGTTCGGCTCGCGGCGTGATCAACGGCGACAAGTGGTATCAGGTTCGTCTGGTCCGATTCTTCTGGGTTTGGGTTGCCATCTCCGCGGTGGTCTCGACGCTGATTACGACTACGATTACTACAGTTCACTAACTACAGCTCCTCAGCCACGCTCGCGTGGCTGAGGAGTAGTCGTGAAACGGGTCCCGAGAGGCTCGAACGACAGGAGCAGCATGCAGGAAGACAGGGGAGTTGGGCGCGCACGAGGCCTGACGTTCTCAGCGAAGAGCCAACTACTCTCGAACGACGAAGTGGCCCGAGCGCTCACGCGAATGGCGCACGAGATCGTCGAGCGGAACCACGAATTGGCGACGGTCTCGCTGATCGGACTCCAAACAGGGGGTGAACCGTTCGCCAGACGTTTGGCGTCGCTCCTTGAAGAGATCTCCGGGGAAGCGACGCCGGTCGGGTTGCTCGACGTTTCGTTCTACCGAGATGACCTTTCACTCCATCCGGTGCCCCCTTCCTCGCTAACGCTGATCGATCACGATCTCACTGATCGCTCGGTGGTTCTGGTCGATGACGTGCTCTTTACCGGTCGCACAATCCGGGCAGCCCTGAACGCGCTTACCGATTGGGGTCGTCCTCGATCGGTGCAACTGGCCGTGATGGTCGACCGCGGCCACCGTGAGCTACCGATCCGACCGGACTTCGTCGGAAAGAACCTGCCTACGTCGCTCGACGAGGCAATCAAGGCCACGCTCGACGGCGTGTGGATTGGGACGCAGGAATAGTGATGATCGACTCCTTACGCGGGCAGAGCTTGCTTTCTCTAGAGGAACTCACGCGCGACGCGATCGTCGAGATCCTCGATACTGCCGAAACGTTCGTCGAGGTCAATCGTCGGACCATCAAGAAAGTGCCCGCGCTCAAGGGGCGAGTCGTCGCGTCGTTGTTCTTCGAAGAGTCCACTCGTACGCGCCTTAGCTTTGAGACGGCGGCGAAGCGGTTGAGCGCTGACGTGCTCTCACTCGCTGTCGCTTCGAGCAGCGTGAAGAAGGGCGAGTCGCTGCGCGACACGATCGCGACCATCGACGCCCTTGGTATCGACGCGGTCGTTATGCGCCACCAATCGAGCGGGGCTGCGTTGCAGTTGAGTCGCTACGTTCCCCACGTGCGCGTGATCAACGGGGGCGACGGTCAGCACCAGCACCCGACCCAGGGTCTCCTGGACGCCTTCACCATTCGCCAGATCCGCGCGGAGCGACGAGGCGTGCTCGCTCAAGAGACCGGTTCGGACCTCTTCAAGGGCCTCAAGATCTTGATCGTTGGCGACCTTCGCCACAGCCGCGTCGCGCGCAGCGACGTAAGTGCCTACGTCACCCTCGGTGCCGAAGTTCGAGTGGCGGCGCCAGGCACGCTCCTCCCTTACGACATTGAGTCCTGGCCGGTCACGGTGGCCGACGATTTTGACGAGGCACTCCAGTGGGCGGACGTTGTTGGCCTCTTGCGTCTCCAGGTTGAGCGCGGCACCGGATCGTTCGTACCCAGCCTGCGCGAGTTCACGACCACGTACGGACTCACGATCGAGCGCGCGCGTCGACTGCGCCCAGAGACGATCATCATGCACCCCGGTCCCATCAATCGGGGCGTCGAGATCGATTCGCGTGTGGCGGACTTGCCCAGTGCCGTCATTGATCGCCAAGTGGCGAACGGTGTGCCAATTCGAATGGCCGTGCTTTACCTGAGCGTGGCGGGAACGGTGGGAGAGCCATGAGCTCATTTGTACTTCGTCGCGGACTCGTGGTCGGGGCGGGATCGAGTGCGGTCTGCCGACCTCGTCATCGAGAACGGGCGTATCACGGAGGTGGGTGAATCTCTCGCTGCGCCCCAGGGCGCCGAAGAGATCGACGCGGAAGGCTGCTGGGTCGGCCCAGGTTTCGTCGATCTGCACACCCATCTACGCGAACCCGGTCGAGAGGAGGGGGAGACGATTGAATCGGGCGCTCGCGCTGCCGCCCTCGGTGGCTATAGCGCACTCGTGGCCATGCCCAACACCGAGCCGGCGCTCGACACGCCCGCGATGGTCGCCTACGTACTGGCGCGCGGCGCCACGACGCCGCTCGACATCGCGGTGGCGGGCGCCATCACCATAGGTCGGCGGGGCGAGCTGCTCGCGCCACTGGCGGAGATGGCAGAGCTCGGGGTGCGGCTCTTCACTGACGACGGCAACGGCGTACAGAACCCCGCGCTGATGCGCAAGGCGCTCGAGTACGCGCGACCCCTCGGCGTCCGACTGGCCCAGCACTGTGAGGACGAGCAGCTCGCCGCCGGCGGCGTCATGAATGAGAGTGCGTTGAGCAGCCGGCTTGGACTCGCCGGGCGGCCCGCGCTAGCAGAAGAGCTGATGGTCCTTCGCGACCTTGAGCTCGTGCGGCTCACGGGCTGCCCGCTGCACTTCATGCACCTTTCCACCGCTCGCTCGTTGGCGTTCGTGGCGGCCGCTCGCCGCGAGGGGCTTCCCGTCACGTGCGAGGTGACTCCTCACCACTTCACGCTCGACGAGAGCACGCTGTCCTCCTTCGATCCCACTTTCAAGGTCCACCCGCCCTTGCGCGGTCGAGATGACGTCGATGCGCTGGCGGGGGCCCTCGCGAGCGGCGACATCGACGCGGTGGCCACCGACCACGCGCCGCACGCTCCCGAACTGAAAGACCTTCCCTTTGATGAAGCGCCCGCGGGCATGCTCAATCTGGAGCATGCCGCGTCACTCACGCTCGCTGCGCTCGGTGTGCAACCGGACCCGCTGACGTTCTTCCAGCTACTGAGTCGAGGTCCCGCGCGCATCGCCCAGCTTCGCCGTGAAGACGAACATCCTGGTCACAGTGCTCATGGTGGCGCGCTAGTGGCTGGGGAGGACGCGAACGTCGTCGTCTTTGATCCCCGTGTGGAGTGGACCGTATCGCGCGACCAACTGGCGAGCCGAGCAATGAACACCCCGTACGACGGGCGAACGATGACCGGGAAGGTGCGCGCGCTGGTGGTGAGGGGTGCCCTCGTCGTCCACGAAGGAGCGTTGGTATGAATCGTCCGCGCGCGGTCCTCACGCTCGCTGACGGAACAGCCTTCGAAGGTTTGGCGGCGGGATATCTTCCAGATTCCGGCGTGACGACAGGAGAGTTCGTCTTCAATACTTCGCACAGTGGGTACCAAGAAGTGATCACCGATCCGAGCTACGCGGGTCAGATCATCACCTTTACCTATCCCCACATCGGCAACTACGGCGTCACGCCCCTTGATGACGAGGCCGCGCGGCCCTGGTGCCAAGGGATCGTCGTCCGTGAGCTGAACGAGCTGCCGTCGAACTGGCGATCGATCGAGCCGGTGGAGGAGTTTTTGATCCGCCACCGCGTGCCGGTACTCGTCGGCGTGGACACGCGCAGGCTCACCCGGCATCTGCGCACCTCCGGCGCACTCGCGGGCGCGTTCGGTCACGCCGATCGCGAAGCGGTCCTTGACGCGGCGCGCCACGCGACGGGAACCGATGGACTCGACTTCGTCTCGACGGTAACGACGAGCGACGCGTACGAGCGCGGCGAGGGCGACCTGCACATCGTGGCCTTCGATTACGGAATCAAAACCACGATGGTGGAACAACTCGCGTCGCGCTTTCGCGTCACCGTCGTGCCTGCGGCGACCAGCGCTGACGAGGTGACGGCGCTTCGTCCGAGCGGAGTCTTCCTCTCGAACGGTCCCGGTGATCCCGCGGCCCTGTCGATCCAGGTCGACGTGCTGCGCCAGCTCATTGGCACGACACCAATCTTCGGCATCTGCCTTGGACACCAGCTGCTCGCCGAAGCCCTGGGTGGCGCCACGTTCAAGCTGCCCTTCGGTCATCACGGGAGCAACCATCCCGTGCAAGATCTCGCCACGGGCCGCATCGAGATCACGGCGCAGAATCACAATTACGCCGTCGTGCCCGATTCGCTCGAGCGCGCCGTTATCTCCCACGTCAACTTGAACGATGGCGTCATTGAAGGGATGAGTCTCGCGAGCGAGCGGTGCTTCTCGGTCCAATATCACCCCGAAGCGGGTCCGGGACCGCACGACGCGCGCTACCTCTTTGAGCGATTCGAGTCGCTGCTTCGCACGAACTCACTGGAGCCTATCTAATGCCGCGTCGCAACGATCTGAAGACCATCATGGTGATCGGGTCAGGTCCGATCGTGATCGGTCAGGCCTGCGAGTTCGACTACTCCGGCACCCAAGCCTGTCAAGTGCTTCGTAGCGAGGGTTACCGCGTCGTGCTGGTCAACTCGAATCCCGCGACGATCATGACCGATCCCTCGATGGCCGACGCGACGTACGTGGAGCCTCTCGATGCGGATGTCCTGGTTGACATCATCGAAAAAGAGCATCCCGACGCGCTCCTTCCGACGCTCGGTGGCCAAACGGCGCTCAATCTCACCATGGAATTGGTGCGCCGGGGTGACCTCGATCGCTTGGGGGTTGAAGTCATCGGGGCGCGTCCCGAGGCGATCGACACCGCAGAGGACCGAGAGAAGTTCAAAGAGGCTATGGCGGAGATCGGGTTGGCGGTGCCCGAGTCGGGGTTTGCGCATTCGGTGGACGAGGCGCTCGCGATCGCTCAGGGCATTGGCTTTCCAATCATCATTCGTCCGAGCTTCATTCTCGGGGGTGCCGGCACGGGCATCGCGCACAGTGATGGCGAACTGCTTCGTCTCGCGGCCGAGGGACTCGACGCCTCACCGATCAGCGAGATCCTGGTGGAGAAGTCGATCGCCGGGTGGAAGGAGTACGAGCTCGAAGTCATGCGCGACACCGCCGATAACTGCGTGGTCATCTGCAGCATCGAGAACTTCGACCCGATGGGTGTGCACACTGGCGACTCCATCACGGTCGCCCCCCAGCAGACCCTCTCGGACGTCGAATACCAGGCGATGCGCGATGACGCGTTTCGTGTGTTGCGTCGCGTCGGTGTCGAGACCGGGGGATCGAACGTGCAGTTCGCCGTCAATCCCGAGACCGGCGAACGCCTCGTCATCGAGATGAATCCCCGCGTGTCTCGCTCCAGCGCGCTCGCCTCAAAGGCGACGGGCTTTCCGATCGCCAAGATCGCAGCGCGCCTCGCCGTTGGCTACACGCTGAACGAAATTGAGAACGACATCACGAGAGTCACGCCCGCCAGCTTTGAGCCGGTGATCGACTACGTCGTGACGAAGATCCCGCGATGGGCCTTTGAGAAGCTGCCCGGATCCTCGCCGAGGCTCGGCACGCGCATGCAATCGGTGGGCGAGGTGATGGCGATCGGGCGTAACTTCGCCGAGTCACTGCAAAAGGCGGTCCGTTCGCTCGAACAGGGACGAGAAGGCTTCGTACCCGGAGCGCCTTCGGAGTTCTCCGCTCTGTCGGATGCGGAGATCTGGGACCTCTGCATCGTGGCGACCCCCGAGCGGCTCTACGCGCTGCATGAAGTCTTGCGTCGGGGGGCGAGCGTGGAGTCCGTGAGCGACAAGACGAAGATCGATCCATGGTTTATCGGCCAGTTAGCGGGCATCGTCGAGCGAGAGCACGAGCTGGACGGCGCGACGCTCGCTCGCTTTGACGCGCTACGACTGGCGTCGCTACAAGCAGTGGGGTTTTTCTGACGGACAGATGGCGTTCCTGACGGGCGAGCAGCGCAGCGACGTCGCTGCGTGGCGCCGAGCGGCAGGGGTTTCGACCACCTTTAAGACCGTCGACACGTGCGCCGCGGAGTTCGAGGCGGCGACGCCCTATCACTACAGCACGTATGAGGACTCGAGCGAGGTGGCGACGTCGTCGCGAGACCGGGTCATCATCCTGGGCTCTGGACCCAACCGCATTGGCCAGGGCATCGAGTTCGACTACTGCTGCGTGCACGCCTCTATGGCCTTGCGCGACATGGGGTACGAGACCGTCATGGTGAACTGCAACCCCGAGACCGTCTCGACGGACTATTCGACCTCCGACCGGCTGTACTTCGAGCCGCTCACGCCGGACGACCTCGCTGAGGTCATTGCCGCCGAGCAAGCCGCGTGCGTTGACGGCGCGCGCCTGGTGGGCGTGATCGTCTCGCTCGGCGGTCAGACCCCGCTCAAGCTGTCCCACTCGATCGATCCCGACTTGGTGCTCGGGACGCCGGTGCGCTTCATCGACGCCGCGGAGGACCGTGAGCGATGGTCGGCGATCTGCCAGTCACTCGGACTTCGTCAACCGCCGGGCGACGTGGCAACGAATCTGGAACAGGCCCGCGCGATCGCTCGACGGGTGGGCTACCCGGTGCTGGTTCGCCCGAGCTACGTGCTCGGTGGTCGCGCCATGGAGATCGTCTACGACGACGCCTCGCTCACCCGCGTGATGGCGGACCTCACGAGTGCGCACGGCTCACTCGCCCGCGAAGGGGGAGTGTCCAAGTCCCGCCCCATCCTCCTTGACAGCTTTCTTGAAGACGCGACCGAAGTCGACGTCGACGCCGTGCGAGACGCGAGTGGCGACATCTTCATCGCGGGTGTCATGGAGCACGTCGAAGAGGCGGGCGTGCACTCGGGCGACTCGGCCTGTGCGCTCCCGCCCCAGACACTGAGCGACGACGTGCTCGCGCAGCTCGACGACTACACGCGCAAGATCGCTGCTGCCCTCGAGGTGGTCGGACTGATCAACGTGCAGTACGCGGTGAAGAACGGTGAGGTCTTCGTGCTCGAGGCCAATCCGAGGGCCAGCCGCACCGTGCCGTTCGTCGCGAAGGCGACCGGCGTCGCTCTGGCCCAGGTGGCGGTGCGGGTGATGATGGGCGAGCGCCTCGCCAGCTTGCGCGAGCGAGATCTGGTGCCGGCGACGACGCCCCAGCCCGAGCTCGTGAGCGTGAAGGAAGCCGTCTTGCCGTTCAGCCGATTCCCCGGCGTCGATACCGTGCTCGGGCCCGAGATGCGCTCGACGGGCGAGGTCATGGGCATCGGCGAAAGCTTTGGGATCGCCTTCGCCAAATCGCAGCTCGCCGCTGGCACGCGTTTGCCCGACACCGGTCAGGTCTTCTTCTCGCTCGCCGACCGCGACAAAGTGGCGGGACTCGAGCTCGCGCGTCAACTTACCGAGCTGGGATTTCGCCTCGCCGCGACCGTGGGCACGGCGGGTTATCTGCGCTCCCACGGGGTGACGGTCGAGACGCTGGTGGGCAAGGTGGGACTTGGCGATCTCGGCGTCGACGCGGTGAAGCTCATCGCCTCGGGCGAAGTGCAGATGGTCGTCAACACGCCCTCGGGTTCGAGTGCGCGCTCCGACGGTGCCGAGATTCGCCGCGCTTGCGTGGCCCACGGTGTCGCGTGCCTCACCACCATGAGCGCCGGCTTTGCCGCCGCCAAGGGCATCGCCGATACTCGCGAGCACGGCTGGCGGGTGCGCTCCCTGCAAGAGATACACCCATGAGCGATCTGTCGACCAGCGTTGCTGGCGTCACGCTGAGATCCGCGGTGATGACCGCGTCGGGCACGGCGGGACACGGCGACGAGCTTGCCGGGTACGGAGACCTGAGCGACCTGGGTGCGGTGGTCACGAAGTCTCTCGCGGCGTTCGCCTATGACGGAAATCCCGCGCCGCGGCTCGCCGCGTCGGGCGAACACATGGTGAACGCGGTGGGTCTTTCCGGTCCGGGCGTGAGTGCGTGGCGCGAGCAGTACCTGCCCGCTCTGCTGCGCCGCGGCGCCACCGTGGTGGGATCAATCTGGGGGCGCACGGTCGAGGAGTTCGCCGCAGCCGCCGATGCCATGAACGGTGCGGAGATCGCTGCGCTGGAAGTGAATGCCAGCTGTCCCAACTTGGAGAGCCGACGTGAGATGTTCGCGCACTCGCCCCAAGCGACGGCTGACATCGTCGCTGCAGCGCGCGCCGCGGGCGTGCCGCTCTGGGTGAAGCTCAGTCCCAACACGCCCGCGCTCATCGAGGTCGCGAACGCCGCTCTCGAGGCCGGGGCCGAGGCGCTGGTGTTGGTGAACACGCTGCTCGGCCTGGTCATTGACACGGAAGCCCGCCGCCCCGCACTCGCGAACGTCGGCGGTGGTGTCAGTGGTCCCGGCATCTTGCCCGTCTCACTGCGTGCCGTCTATGAGTGTCGCGAGGTGTTTCCGGGGGCGAGCATCGTCGGGGTCGGAGGGATTGCTAGTGGAGAGGACGCCGCCGCAATGCTCATGGCCGGAGCGAACGCGCTCGAGGTGGGTACGGCGACCTTCGCCGATCCACGTGCGCCGTGGATCGTCCAGCGCCAGCTCGGCGAGTGGATGGCGAGCCACGATGTGCACTCGATTGACCAACTGATTGGAGCAGCACATGGCTGAGGCAGCCCAGACCTTCGGAGAGCGACTCCAAGAGCACGTTCGCGAGCTCGGCCCGCTCTGCGTGGGCGTTGATCCGAGTTCGCAGCTGCTCCTGGCTTGGGAGCGCACCGACACGGTCGAGGGGCTCGAATTCTTCTCGCTCGCGGTGCTCGAAGCGGTCATCGGCACTGCGGTTGCGATCAAGCCGCAGGTCGCCTTCTTCGAGCGTTTCGGCTCGGGTGGGTTCCGAGTGCTCGAGCGTCTCATTGCTGAGGCCCACGACGCGCAGCTGCTGGTGGTCGCCGACGCGAAGCGCGGCGACTTTTCCAACACCAACGAGGGGTACGCCGAAGCGTGGTTGGGGGATCGTTCGCCTCTGTGCGTCGACGCCGTGACCGCGCATCCCTACCTCGGAGTCGGCGCGCTGACGCCCCTCTTCGACCAGGCCGCCTCGAGCGGTCGCGGGGTCTTCGTCTTGGCCGCGACGTCGAACAACGAGGGTCGCGAACTGCAAGAGGCCATGACCCGCGATCACGAGCGTGTCGAAGACATGGTGCTCAACCAGGTTGCTGATCTCAATCGCCGCGGAGGCCGTCTCGGCTCTCTCGGCGTCGTGATCGGTGCCACGCGCGACGCGCCGCGCTTCGACCTCTCGTCGCTGTCCGGTCCGTACTTGGTGCCGGGTGTCGGCGCGCAGGGGGCGGGGGCGAACGACGTGGCTCGTTTATTTAGTGGAGTAGAGGAAGGTACGGTGCTCGTGAACGTCGCGCGGGACATTTTGTCCAGCGGGCCTGAACGGCGCCGTCTCAACGATTCCGCTCGCCGTTGGCGCGACGAACTGCGTTCCGCCCTCTAAGTGAAACAGGGTGCAAGGTCGCCCGCACCCTCTCTAGCCAGGCAGTGCGTCTCGGAGTAGTCTGACGAACATGACACCGACTCCTCCAACTCTCTCGCAAGAGCAGCGTGTTGAGGCGTCACGCTTGGCGGTCGCGAACCGTCGCCGCCGTGCTGAGGTGAAGAGGATGGTGAAGTCGGGTGAGCTCTCACTCGAAGAGCTGTTCGCGCTCGCCGCCAAAGAAGAGTGCGTCGCGCAGATGCGTGCGTACGACTTGATCAGCGCGTTGCCGGCGATTGGCGAAGTGAAGGCCGAACGCATCATGAAGAGTGCGTCCATCGCGAAGACTCGTCGCATTCGCGGCCTCGGCCCCAAGCAGCGCGCCGAACTGTTTCGAGCTCTTGTCCGCTGAGCCACTCCTGGTCGTACTCATCGGTCCGGGTGGCGTTGGCAAAGGAACCCTCGCGCGTCGACTCGTTGAGGCTGATCCGAGGCTCTGGCTGAGTCGTAGCTGGACGACTCGCGAACGTCGAGCGAGCGAGCGAGGCGACGAGTACTTCTACGTCGACCGGGCCACGTTCGAAAAGGCGATCGAGGCAGGTCAGTTCCTCGAGTGGGCGGAGTTCCACGGACACCTCTACGGCACTCCACTGCCCGAGGCACCAGAGGGCGCTGACGTGCTCCTCGAGATCGAGGTGCAGGGGGCAGAGCAGATCCTCAAGCTCAACCCGAAGGCCGTGGTGCTGCTGATCCTTCCGCCGTCAATGGAACTGCTCGAAGAGCGTTTGCGCGCCCGAGGCGATGACGACGCTCACGTGGCAGCACGCCTGGCGAGCGCCCCCGCAGAGCTCGAAAAAGGCCGAGAATTGGCTTCTCACGTGGTGGTCAACGACGATCTAGAGCAAGCCAGTCGCGAAATCGTCTCTATACTGGAGGGACTCCGTCGGCAACGGCGCGAATTCTCCTCAAAGGACTGACTTTCATGGCCGAACGCCCCACTCTCGTCGATCCGCCCATCGAGAACCTTCTCGAAAAGGTGGGCGACTCCAAGTTCACTCTCGTGGCGGTGACGGCCATTCGCGCCCGCGAGATCAACGAGTACTACAACGGTCTCGGCTCGGGCCATGGCGCCCTGATCCCGCCGCAAGTGACCTCGCTGTCGAACAAGTCTCTTTCGCTCGCGATGGAAGAGCTCTACGAAGGCAAGTTGCAGTTTCACCGCCCGACCACCGAGGAGCTCGAGAACGAGCGCCTGCAGGCCGAGGCCTTGGAGCAGGCTCGCCAGGACGCCAACAGTGACCTGGACGCCTTCACCGATGCCCTCCGCGACGCCTGAGTCGTCGACCCCTCGCATTGTCTTAGGCGTGGCGGGCGGCATCGCCGCCTATAAGTCCGTCGAACTCCTGCGACTCCTTCGCGAGAAGGGATATCACGTCGCTCCCATCCTCACCCCCGACGCCACGCGCTTCGTCGGGGCGGTGACGTTCTCGGCGCTCGCGAGCGAGCCCGCGCGTACCTCGCTCTACGGCGATCCCACGACTCCGATTCCGCACACCTATCTCGGGTCCCACGCGTCGGTGATCGTGGTGGCCCCGGCGACCGCCCATCTCATTGCGCGCTACGCGATGGGTCTTGCCGACGATCTCTTGAGCGCCACGCTGCTTGCTACGCGCGCGCCGGTGCTGCTGTGCCCCGCAATGCACACCGAGATGTGGGAGCAAGCGTCGGTGCAAGAGAACCTGGCCACGCTGCGCCGACGAGGGGTGTTCGTGCTGGAGCCGGAGTCGGGTGCTCTGGCGGGCGGGGATGAAGGAGTCGGTCGACTGCCCGAGCCCGCACGCATCGCTGACCTCGTCGAGCGCATGGTGGAGGGATACCGTGGCCCACTCAGCGGCGTACGCGTCCTCATCAGCGCCGGTGGGACGCGAGAGGCCATTGATCCGGTGCGGGTCATCACCAATCGCTCGTCGGGTCGTCAGGGGTACGCGCTCGCCGAGATCGCCAGCCGCATGGGTGCGCGGGTCACGCTCGTCACGACGGTTGAGCGCGAGCTCAGTCTGGACACGCGACGGGCCATCGAGGTGGTGCGCGTTGACAGCGCGCAGGAGCTGCACGACGCCATGCTCGCGAGGACGGGCGAGAGCGACTGCGTGATCATGTCGGCGGCCGTCGCCGACTTCACGCTCAAGCCGTCGCCGGAGAAGCTGAAGCGCCGCGACGGGTTGCCCGAACTGCACTTCGAACCGGCCGTTGACGTTTTGGCGGACCTCGTCGCTCATCGTCACGCGGGTCAGGTCATCGTCGGATTCGCCGCCGAGACCTCCAACGTCGAGCAGAACGCACGCGAGAAGCTGCGGCAAAAGAATGTTGACCTGCTCGTGGTCAATGACGTCGCCGCCCCTGGCGTGGGCTTCGAACACGAGACTAACGAGGTGCTGCTCGTCGAGAGAACTGAAGCGCTGACGCGGATCTCGCTGCGGTCGAAAGAAGCGGTTTCTTGGGAGATCTTGGCTAAGGTCGTTGCATTGTTACCACAAGGAGATTCATGAGCGATCGCACTCTCTTCACGTCGGAGTCGGTGACCGAGGGGCACCCCGACAAGATCGCGGACCAGGTTTCTGACAGCGTGCTCGACGCCATTCTCACCCAAGACCCGTACGCGCGGGTGGCCTGCGAAACGCTGCTCACCACCGGGCTCTGTGTCGTCGCGGGCGAGATCACGACGAGCGCCATCGTGGACATTTCGGCGACGGCGCGGCGCACCATTCTCGACATTGGCTACGACGACGGCGCAAAGGGATTTGACGGACGTAACTGCGCCGTGCTGGTCTCGCTCGATAAGCAGAGCCCCGACATCGCCGGCGGGGTCGACGTGGCGCTCGAGCACCGCGACGGTTCGGGCGGCGAAGACCAGATGAACGCGCTCGGCGCAGGGGATCAGGGCATGATGTTCGGTTACGCCTGCGACGACAACGACGACTTCATGCCGCTACCCATCTGGCTGGCCCACCGGCTCTCCATGCGCCTCAGTCAGGTGCGCCGTTCCGGCCAAGTGCCCTACCTGCGTCCTGACGGCAAAACGCAGGTGACCATCACCTACGAAGGTGGTCGGCCCGTCGGGGTCGACACGGTGCTCGTCTCGACCCAGCACGAGGATGGCTACGACCACGAGACCATTCAGCGGGACGTGATCGAGCACGTGATCCGCCCAATGCTGCCAAGCGACCTCGACACGAGCTCGATGCGCGTCTACGTGAACCCCTCGGGGAACTTCGTGCTCGGTGGCCCTCACGCCGACGCCGGACTGACCGGGCGAAAGATCATCGTGGACACCTACGGTGGCATGGCCCGCCACGGCGGCGGCGCATTCTCCGGTAAGGACCCTTCCAAGGTCGACCGATCGGCTGCTTACGCCGCTCGCTGGGTGGCCAAGCACGTGGTGGCTTCCGGCGCGTCGGAACGCTGCGAAGTGCAGGTCGCCTACGCC
Source organism: uncultured Acidimicrobiaceae bacterium (assembly GCA_963848345.1). GTDB lineage: Bacteria > Actinomycetota > Acidimicrobiia > Acidimicrobiales > RAAP-2 > RAAP-2. The sequence continues at coordinate 648,305 of CAWKDF010000005.1, forward strand.
ATTGGCGTCGCGCGGCCGGTGTCAGTGTTGGTGGAGACGTTCGGCACCGAGCGAGTGGACCGCCAGAAGATTGCCAAAGCCGTCGACGCCATCTTCGACCTTCGCCCCGCGGCGATCATTCGCGACCTCGACCTGCGTCGCCCGATCTACCAGCGAACTGCCGCGTATGGCCACTTCGGTCGCAGCGACCAGGGCTTCACCTGGGAGCAGACGCCCCGTCTGGACGACCTGCGCCGGGAACTGTCGCTCGATTAGTGGCGCGCGCCGTTCGCGTCATCACCGAGGTCGCCGCGGTCGATCGGCCGTTCGACTATCTCCTCGATGACGCCTCGAGCACCGCGGGGCTTGGCGACCGAGTACGCGTCGACTTCAACCATCGCTCCGTGCGCGGCTGGATCGTCGAGGACGCTGCGCTCAGCGACGAGCTGAAGACCATCAAGAAGTGGCTCGGCTTCGGGCCGCCGCCCACGCAGCTCGAGTTTCTTAAGTGGGCGAGCGAGCGATGGTACGGCACGTGGTCAAGATTCCTCCTCGCCGCCTCCAGCAAACGCATCGTCACCCAACTGCCCCAACCACCCGCTGCAGGCGCGCTCTCGGTCGCGGTGCCAATGTCGAGCTTCACTGCAGGCGTCATCCAGCTCGCGCCGACGACCGATCCGATCGGACTCGTGCTCTCGGCCTATGACGCAACCCGTCACCGCGGGGGATCTCTCCTCGTCCTCGTACCGACCGAGGGCTGGGCCGGGCGTCTACGAGGGCGGCTCGAGCAGCGGGGCTGCCCAACGGCCTCGAGTGACGAGTGGGAGCGCGCGCGAGCCGGGTGGCCGGTCGTCATCGGCGCCCGAGGTGCGGCGCTGGCGCCGGTCCCGCACCTTGCGGGGGCGATCATCATTGACGCGGACGACGAGGCGTATCGGTCGAGCGCGGCGCCGACCTGGGACGCGGCCACGATGCTGCGCGAGCGCTGCTGGCGCGAGGACGCCCCGTTCTGGGCGACGTCTATCGCGCCCTCGCCGGGGTTGCTCAACCGATCCCCCTACCAGCGAGACCCCGACCTCGTGGGCGGATGGCCCCGAGTCGAGGTGGTCGATCGACGCCAGAGCGACCCGCGAGAAGGCGTCTTGTCCGAGACGGCGCTGCGCGCCGCCCACCAGGCTCTCGAGGGCGACGAGACGGTCGCCGTGGTCATCATTCTCCAGCGACTCGGCACCGGACGGCTGCTCGCGTGCGTTCGATGCGGTGAGCTCGCCCGATGCGCGCAGTGCCACCAAGCCGAAGAGGAGGTCGGCGACGAGCTCGCCTGCGCCGAGCGGCACGATGTTCGGGCGCGATTCTGTCGTCACTGCGGGTCGACCAATCTGCGCCGAGTGAAGGTCGGCGTGACCACCCTCGCTCGAGACGTCGCGGCCCAGTTGGGACGTCCGGTGAGCGAAGTTACCGCCTCGCTCGATCCGGCTTCCACGTTCGAGCGCGTCGTCGTCGGCACCGAAGCGACCTGGCAGCGCGTTCGCCGATGCGGCGTCGTCATCTTCGTCGACTTCGACCAGTATCTGCTCGCACCGCGCGAGTCGGCTCGGCGCGGGGCGATCATCGCGGTGGGCAAGGCGGGCCGACTGGTCGGTTCGCGCCGTGAAGGTCGAGGACACGTGGTGCTCCAAACTCGCCGCGGCGACGACGGCGTGCTCGACGCCCTACGTGAAGCAAACTTCGAGTCGATCATCGAGGGTGACGTGGCGACGGCAGAGCTGCTCGGTCTCGCCCCGTTCGGAGCGAGTGCAAGCGTGTCGGGAGAGGGCGCCGAAGCGTTCGTGAATGAGCTGGGCAGCGAGCTCGTACGCGTGCGACCAACCACCGATGGATTCACGGTCCGGGCAAGGGACGTCGAGACGCTCACCTCGGTCCTGCGCGCCGCGCCGCGTCCCGCGGGCAAACTGCGCGTCGCCGTCGACTAGCCCCCACGCGGACTTCGAGGGGCCCAGGTAACGTGGTGGGGTGAGTACGCTACCCATCCGCACCTACGGCGATCCGGTGCTCAACACCGCCACGACGATCGTGGAGAACATCGACGGGAAGATCGCCGCCCTGGCCGAATCGATGATCGAGACCATGTACGAGGCGCCGGGCGTCGGGCTGGCCGCCAATCAGATCGGGGTGCAAAAGCGCCTCTTCGTCTACGACCAAGGCGACGGCCCCCACGTCGTGGTCAACCCCGTCATCGTCGAGACCTCCGGTGAGTGGGTCTACGAGGAGGGGTGCCTGTCGGTGCCCGGACTCAGCTGGGAGATCGTTCGAGCGAACGAGGTGCACCTGCTCGGGTACGACCTTGACGGCAACGAACTCGACATCCAGGCCAACGAATACGAGGGTCGCATTCTCCAACACGAGTGCGATCACCTCGACGGCGTCCTGCTGGTCGAACGACTGACCGATGATCAGAAAAGGGACGCCAAGAAGCTGCTTCGCAAGCGCCGCCTGACGTTGACCCGCGACGACGACGGACTGCGTCAACTGCTCGGCGAATAGATGCGTCTCGCATTCCTCGGCACGCCCGACGCGGCGGTGCCTTCACTCGATGCGCTACTCGAGGCGGGACACGAGATTGCGGTCGTCGTCACTCGTCCGGACCGCCGCCGAGGTCGCGGAGGTGCGCTGAGCGCAAGCCCCGTGAAGGCGGCGGCCCTCGAACACGGACTGACCGTCGTGCATGGACTGGCTGGGCTTGACGAGGTTGAAGTCGAGCGTGGCGTCGTGGTTGCCTACGGCGCCATCATTCCCGCTGCGCTCCTGGAGCGAATCCCCATGCTCAATGTGCACTTCTCCTTGCTGCCGAGATGGCGCGGCGCGGCTCCCGTGGAACGGGCCATTCTCGCCGGTGACCTCGAGACTGGCGTCTCAATCATGACGCTCGAGCCGTCGCTCGACACCGGTCCCGTGCACCTCGAACGTCGAGTTCAGATTGGCGAGAAGACGGCCGCCCAGCTGAGAGCGGAGCTCGCGATGCTCGGCGCGGAGGCGCTCGTGGAGGTGCTCGCGAGCAGCGAACTGCTCGAACGCGCAAACCCCCAATTCGGCGAGGTGACCTACGCGGAAAAGGTCACGAAGGAGACCTTGCATCTCGTGCCCACCATGCCGGTCGAGCTGGCGTGGCGCACGGTGCGATTGGGTGGAGCGCACTTCTTCGTCAATGGCAAGCGAATCTCGGTACTGGGCGCCAGCCTCGGCAGAGGACGCTTTGAGCCAGGGGTCATCGGGAACGAGGAGCGCGGCGTGATCCTCGGGTGCAGCGACGGCGGTCTCCAGCTGGAAGAGGTCCGACCCGAGGGTTCTTCGACGATGGACGCAGCTTCGTGGTGGCGAGGGCTTCGCCAGGCGAGGCTCTCGTGGAACTAGTCGCGAAGCCTGCGACCTAGGCTTGGCGGCTATGACGGACAGAGATGCGGGTGCGCCGGGTGACCTTCGAATCGCGCCCTCCATCCTCTCGGCCGACTTCGGTGATCTCGGCCACGCCGTCGAGCAAGTGGAGCCCGAGACCGACTGGCTGCACGTCGATATCATGGACGGTCACTTCGTGCCCAACATCTCGATCGGCCCGCCGGTCGTGACATCGCTGCGCAGCTACAGCGCTCGATTCTTCGACTGCCATCTCATGATCAGCGAGCCGAGCAAGTACCTCGAAGCGTTTCAGCGCGCGGGCGCGGACGGTTGCACCATCCACGTGGAAGTGGGCGAGACCGCGCGGCACCTCGATACCGCTCGCGCACTTGGGCTGCGCGTCGGACTCGCCGCCAACCCCGATACTCCCTTCGAAGCCGTGGCGCCGTTCCTCTCGGACATCGACATGCTGTTGTTGATGACGGTCTTTCCGGGCTTTGGTGGCCAGGCCTTCATCGCCGAGGTCATGGACAAGGTGGAGCAAGCTCGCTACGAGATTGACCGGCGCGCACTCGACCTCGACCTGGAAGTCGACGGCGGCATTGACGTGACGACAGCGCCCACCGCAGTGGCGGCCGGGGCCAACGTGCTCGTTGCTGGCTCGGCGATCTTTTCGAGCGAGGATCCGCTTGGCGCTGCTCGAACCCTGCGCGATGTCGCGTTCCGTGTGCGCCGATGAGGTTCTCCACGACTGAGCTGATGTCGATGGCGATGGACGAGGGGGAGCGAGCGCGCTTGCACGCCCCGCCCAACCCGTGGGTCGGCGCCCTCATCGTGAACGACCACGGCGTCATCGTGGGCGAAGGGCACACGCAGGCACCCGGCGAGTCGCACGCCGAGATCGAGGCGCTCCGCCGAGCAGGCGAGGCGGCGCGCGGGGCGACGATGGTGGTCACGCTCGAGCCCTGCTCTCACGTGGGACATACCGGCCCGTGCGCGGACGCGATCATCGAAGCGGGCGTCGCTCGAGTGGTTGTCGGCATGATCGATCCCGACCCCCGCGTGGCGGGCAGTGGCGTCGAGCTGCTCAAAGCCTCCGGGGTCGACGTTGAGGTGGGCGTCGAGAAGGACGCCGTGGCGGCCCAGCTCGCCCCTTACTTGTGGCAGCGCGTCACGGCCCGCCCGTACGTGGTGGCGAAGATCGCGAGCACGCTCGACGGCGTCGTCGCCATGGCCGACGGCTCGAGTCAGTGGATCACGGGGCCCGACGCGCGTCGCGACGCGCACCTGCTGCGAGCCCAAAGCCAGGCGATCCTGGTCGGCGCGGGGACCGTCCGCGCGGATGACCCCGCGCTCACGGCGCGTCTTGATGACATTGTGCTCGAGCCGCTGCGGGTGGTCTTGGGACAGGTCCCCGAGGACGCCAAGGTCCGCCCGTGCTTGGAGCTGTCGGGCGACCTCGGGCTCATCCTCGACGAACTTGGGCACCACGACGTGCTCCAGGTGCTGATCGAAGGTGGACCCACGACGACGAGCGCCTTCTTCGACGCCGGTCTCGTCAACCACGTGGTCTGGTATCAAGCGGCGGCCTTCGCCGGTTCAATCGGCACCCTTTCGGCCCTAAAGGGCCTCTCGACCCCTACGATGGATGCCCTACGGCGCGGTCGGCTGACCGACGTCCGTAGAATTGGTGACGATATCCGCATTGACGTGGAGGTTTGATGGGTCTCGCGACGATCGAAGAAGCGGTGGCGCAGCTGCGTAACGGCGGGATGGTGGTCGTCGTCGATGACGAGGACCGAGAGAACGAGGGCGACCTCGTCATGGCGGCCGAGGACGTCACGTCAGAAAGCATGGCTTTCTACCTCGAGTACACCTCGGGAATCTTCTGTGTGCCATTGGAGAATCAACGAGCGGACGAGCTCGAGCTACCGCTCATGGTGGTGGCGAACACCGAGGCCCAGCGCACCGCCTTTACGGTCTCGGTGGACTATCGCCACGGCACGACGACCGGCATCTCCGCCCACGACCGGGCGGCCACGGTGCGCGCGCTCATTGATCCCGCGACGCGACCGAACGACCTCAACCGCCCGGGACACATCTTCCCTCTGCGCTATCGCCAGGGTGGCGTTCTCAAGCGCGCCGGCCACACGGAAGCGACCATCGACCTCTGCCGCCTCGCCGGCAAGAAGCCGTCGGGCGTGCTCTGCGAGATCGTCACGGCGGACAAGTCCGACATGGCGAGACTGCCCGAGCTCGAAGCTTTTGCGGAGCAGCATCACCTGCCGATCGTCACCATCGCGGACCTCGTGCGCTACCGACGCCGCAACGAGAAGCTGGTCAAGAGGGTCGCCGAATCCTCGCTCCCGACCGAGTTTGGACAGTTTCAGGCTTACGTGTTTGAGAGTGTGCTCGACGGAGAGCAGCACATGGCGCTCGTCTACGGGGACATCTCCGACGTGCGCGACTTGCTGGTGCGCGTGCACTCCGAATGTCTGACCGGCGACGCGCTCGGATCGCTGCGCTGTGACTGTGGACCTCAGCTGCACACGGCCCTCGCCAAGATCGCCGCCGAGGGAGCGGGCATCGTCGTATACTTACGTGGACATGAAGGCCGGGGCATCGGACTCGGCCACAAGATTCGCGCCTATGCACTCCAAGAGGAAGGTCGCGACACGGTGGACGCGAACCTCGAGCAAGGACTCCCGGTCGATTCTCGCGAATACGGCATTGGGGCCCAGATCTTGGTGGATCTCGGGGTCACTTCCATGCGGCTCATGACCAACAACCCCATCAAGTACGGCGGCCTCGAGGGATTCGGTCTTAACATCGTCGAGCGGGTGCCCCTAGAGAGTCGTCCGACCTCCTTTAACATCGACTATCTGCGCACCAAGCGTGAGCGGATGGGTCATCTCCTCGAGGGACTCGATGACGTCGAGTAGCGAAACGACCCTCGATCCCGAGGTCGTAGAGCGCTTGCGCGATCGTGCGGGCGAGTTCTTGGAGCCCGAGACGTCGGGCCGGGGACTGCGCGTGGGGCTCGTCTGTGGGCAGTTCAATGGCGGCATCACCACTCGGCTGCTCGAAGGCGCCCTGGCCGAGTTGGACACAGCGGGCGTTGATCGAAGCGACATCTCGGTGAGCTGGGTGCCCGGTGCCTTCGAGATTCCACTCGTCGCCCTCGCGTACGCCGACGCACCGCGCCCGTACGATGCGGTGATCACCCTCGGCGCGGTGATTCGAGGCGATACGGGTCACTATGAGCTGGTGGCCGGTGAGTGCGCGCGCGGCGTGCAAGAGGTGCAGCTGAGCACTCGCGTGCCGGTGATCTTTGGGGTGCTCACGACCAACACCGTGGAGCAGGCGCTCGAGCGCTCGGAAGAGAACGAGACTAACAAGGGTCGAGAGGCAGCGCTCACGGCGCTCGCGATGGTGAGCCTTCTACGCCAGGGCTCGCTCGCTCAGCCGTGATCGTCGACGGAGTCGTCGAGACCTTCGACGAGCGTCGCGGCGACGGGGTCGTCGTGAGCGACCGCGGTGAGCGGCTGTATTTTCACTGCGTGTCAATCTCGGACGGTTCTCGACTGATCGACCCCGGTGTTCGCGTGCGGGCGCAGCGAAGGGTTGGTCACCTCGGGCGAGACGAAGTCACCGACGTCGCTCGGGTGCGCGGCTAGCTGTCGGGAGGCGTCGGCGCGTTGCCGAGGGAGACCAGTGCGGAACTCCTCGCGGCTGCGGCATTGATGATCGCTGTCACCTGGGTCTGCTCCGCGGCGCTGCGCTGAGCGGCGGTCGTGGCCGTGAGGAGCGCCTTTTGGTAGTTCGACCGGGCCGTTTGGACACTGGCGCGAAATGTCGCTTCGATGGCGTTACGGCTGGCGCGGTAGGCGTTCAGCTGCTTTTGATAGATCTTGAGGGAGGTCGCGACCGTTCCCGTCGTCGTGGTGACGCCCCCGAGAGGCGGACTGCCGCCCGCCGATGCGACCGCAGACGCGCCAAGGCCGAGGGAGGCGGCGAGACCCAAGGTCACGATTCCGCGTACTACGTACTGCTTCATGACCCTTAGAATACCGGCCAGCAGCCGGAAAATGCTGTGAAGTAACTGTCGATTTCTTTAGAAATTATGGGTTTCCGCTCTCCTTTCGAGGTGGTCGGAGACGGTACGCTCCTCCTATGGCGGTGGCACGATGACGACAATCCTGGTGATAGACGACGAGCCAGGCGTGCGCGACATGCTCCAAGACGCCCTCACGGGCGCCGGGCATCGCGTTCAGACCGCGGCCAATGGCGCAGACGGCCTCGATCAGCTGCGCCGCCACGGTGCCGATCTCTGCGTTGTCGACATCAACATGCCGACGATGAATGGCTTCGAGTTCTTGGAGAAGCTTCGCGCCCACGACGCGAAGACGCCGGTCTTGATGTTGACTGCCCGAGATTCATCCGACGACGTGGAGTATGGACTGCGGGTGGGAGCGGATGACTACGTGAAGAAGCCCTTCAGCGTGGAAGAACTGTTGCTGCGCGTGGCCGCGATACTCCGACGCACCGGGCTTGACGAGAACGACGATCAGATCTTCACGTGCGGTCCGTTGGTCATGAACATCGATCGACACGTCGTCACGCTGAGCGGCAATGAGATCGAGTTGTCGGCCACCGAGTTTCGCCTGCTCGAAGTACTGCTCGAGCATCAAGATCGCGTCGTCACGCGCGATCAGCTGCTACGAGAGGTGTGGAACATCGACTTCGACTCCGAGACCTCGGTGCTCGATACCTACATCTCCTACGTGCGGCGCAAGATCCACCATGAGGGCTTTTCGCCGATTACGACCATCCGGGGCGTGGGCTTTAAGTTGGTGGACCAGGCCGCTCGCTAGTGAGGATTGCCACACGACTCACCCTCCTCTTCCTCGTCCTCACACTGATCGTTGCCCTGACTATTGGCTGGTTCGCGGTCGCTATGAGCTCGCGGGCGCAGTACGCCACTCTCGACAGTTCGATCAACTCGGTCGTCGATAGCGGGCTGCGCAATCACAACACTGCGTTGAGCGACGCGCTCTACGTGGTCCAACACGACAACTATGACCTCACGCTGGACGTCGTATTTCCCAACGACGAGATCACCCAAGTGAACACCCCGCCGGATCCGATGCGGGCGAATCCCACGTTGGCCGACGTGCGGGAGTCCCTCAACCGCGTTGTCCAGCCGAGCAACCTTCCGGGCTTTCGCATACGCTCGCTCAACATCGGCGGTGGCGATGACCTCGTGGTGGCCGGTTCCACCGCGGGTATCTCCAAGCAGAATCAGCACCTCGCGCTGCTCGTGGCCGCGGCGGCCGTGATCGTGTCGCTGCTCGGTCTCGTGCTGGCGCGCCAGGTGATGCGTCGAGACCTTCGCACGATGGCTCGACTCATTGACTACGCGGGGGACGTCGCCACCGGCGACGAGGTGGGGCCGGTGCCTACCAGCGAGGGGAGCCGCGACCTCCAAGAGCTGCGCGAGGCGCTCGTGGTCATGGTGGACGCACTGAAGGAGCGAATAGAGCTCGAAGCGAAGAGCGCTGACACCATGCAGCAGTTCATCGACGATGCGTCACACGAGCTGCGCACTCCGCTGACGGTGGTGAAGGGATACAACGACCTGCTCGCGAGCGGCACCGCGAGCGCCGAGGTCCAAGCGCGCGCCGTCTCTCGGATGCAGCGAGAGGTGCTGCGCATGGAAGAGCTGGTGCGAGACCTGTTGCTGCTCGCCGAGCTTCGCGAGGCGCCGCATCACGTCGCCCAGCGCATCAATCTCAGTGAGCTGGTAGAAAGCCGCTTCGAGGAGTTTGCCCTCGAGCATCCCGAACGCGCGGTCGCGATCGACGTGGTCGAGGATCTCTCGATTGAGGCGCGCCTCGATCTGGTGGAGCGCCTTCTTAACAACGCGCTCACCAACGTGCTGCGTTACACCCCTGCGAGCGCGCCGGTGCGCGTGACGCTCAGCGGGCGAGCGCCACGTGCGACGCTCCTCATCGAAGACGGGGGTCCGGGGCTGCCCGTCTACGGCGTGCGACCGCAGCGCTTCCAGCGATACGACGATTCGCGCTCGCGAGAGACCGGGGGCTCGGGGCTCGGGATGAGCATCATGGCCGACGTGGCCGAAGCGCTTGGCGGTTCCATGACGACTGAACGAAGCACCCTCGGGGGCCTGGCGCTGCGGTTCGTGATCCCGCTCTCAGTCTCGGTCAGGTCGTAGGCGGACCGCTCGCCGCTCGAACGTAGACCTGCTGGATCTCGGCCAAGGCGTTTCGATAGAGGTCGACGTGCTCTCCCAGCCGATCGCCGCCGGCGCCCACCATCGCGGCCACCGTGTCGATGACCAGCTGGGCGGCGGAAAGGTTGGGCGGGGTCTCGGCCAGTCGCAAGGCAGCCACCTGGAGCAGCACGAAGAGATGGTTGGCGAGGATGACCTCGACAGGCGTCTCGTGCAGGTAGGAAATTTCCTCGTTCAGGTCGAGGTCGGGGGTCTCATCACTCACGCGAACCAAAGTAGCGGCTGGTCGAGATCAGAGGGATGGGTCCCGCGCAGATGCTCCACCATCCGCGGTCGTGACGGCGCCCGGCGAGCCGTCTGGTAACGTGGTGAAGCAGTTCAGCAAGCGAGGTTGGCTTTTCCAACCTCCACCCGGCCACTCGAGTGCGTCCGGGTTCCAGGAGTCGTGCGCCTCGCTTGCCGTGGCGACGCCATAGTGGCGTCGCGAAAGAGCAAGGAGTGAGTTATCGCAACAGTGCCTGGAGACCACCGCGTCAATGATCGTATTCGCGTAGAGACCGTTCGCCTGATTGACCAAGACGGCAATCAACGAGGCGTGATGCCTACCCGAGACGCATTGGCGTTGGCCCGAAGTCTCGACCTTGACCTCGTGGAGATTGCGCCGACCGCGCAGCCACCCGTGTGCCGCATCATGGACTACGGAAAATTCAAGTTCGACGAAGCACAAAAGGCCAAGGAATCCCGTCGAAAGACCCTCAACGTGGGCGTGAAAGAGATGAAGTACCGCCCCAAGATCGGCGCGGGCGACTTCGACACCAAAACGCGGCTCGTCGAGAAGTTCCTGGGTGAAGGTCACAAGGTCAAAGTCACCATCATGTTTCGCGGGCGAGAGTCCGCGCACCCCGAATTGGGCAAGAAGATACTTGACCGAATCGTCGAGCGTCTAGAGGACGTGGCGAAGGTCGAATCAGCGCCCAAGCTCGACGGTCGCAACATGATCATGGTGCTCGGACCGGAGAAGAAGGCCAAAGCGAAGACCATCGAAAGTTCGAAAGAAGTTGAAGTCGAAAAGCACGTGGCGCCGTCGGGCGCCGAAGTATCGCTAGAGGAGGGCTGAAATGCCGAAGATGAAGACGGACAGTGGCGCAAAGAAGCGCATCAAGATCACGGGCAGCGGCAAGCTGCGTCGTGGCAAGGCGTTCCGTGGTCACCTGATGGAGGGCAAGTCCTCCGTGCGCGCGCGCAGGCTGGGCCGGATGACCGAGATAGCCCCAGGCCAGGAAAAGCGCGTCAAGCGCATGTTGGGACTCTAGAGAGAACGAGAAGAGAGAGGTAGTGCCATGGCACGAGTAAAGAGGGCCGTTAACGCCAAAAAGCACCACAAGGCGATTCTCGAAGAGGCGAAGGGTTACTACGGCGATCGCAGCCGAACGTTCCGCTCCGCCAATCAGGCTGTCCAGCACGCTGGCGTCTACGCGTTTCGCGACCGTCGTGCGCGCAAGGGCGAGATGCGCAAGCTGTGGATCCAGCGCATCAACGCGGGAACCCGCATGCACGGCATGAGCTACAGTCGCTTCATCGCGGGACTGAACGCGGCGGGCATCGAGGTGGATCGCCGCATGCTGGCCGACCTTGCCGTGAACGACGAGATGGCCTTCAAGGCGATCGTCGCCCAGGCCAACGACGCACTGACCAAGTAGGTCGCTGATCGAGACACTGGGCTCGACGCACCAGCGGGTTCGCCGTCTTCGGCGCCTCGTCCAAAAGAGAGCCCTGCGCTGGAGCGAGGGCGTCTGCGTGCTCGAGGGACCAGATTTGGTGCTGAGCGCGCTCGCCGCTTCCTCGCAGATCGAGGCGATCTACCTCGATCAGGCGTATCTGGGCAGCGTCGAAGCTAGGCGCGTCATTGACGAGGCGAACGCCGCGTCAGTTCGGGTCTTTCAACTGGCTCCCGGCGTCCTCGAACGGGTGGCCGACGCCTCGACGCCCCAGCCGGTCATCGCGGCGGTGCGGCTGCCCGCCGTGGAGATCGAGGCCATCGATGCCGCGGGCCTCGTGCTCGTGTTGCACGACGTGAGGGATCCGGGCAATGCGGGCACGCTCATTCGCTCGGCGGATGCCGCCGGCGCGGGCGGCGTGGTCTTCACGGGACACTCGGTCGATCCCTTTAATCCAAAGACGCTTCGAGCGACCGCGGGCTCGATCTTTCACGTACCCATCGCCGTGAGCGACTTCGAAACCACGCTGGGCTCCTTCGAGGGACGCGGTGCGCGGATCTGGGCGACGGTCGTGCGCGGCGGCGTCGATCACCGCAGCGTTGACTTCACGAAGCCGACCGTCGTGGTCATCGGCAATGAGGCGCAAGGTCTCGGCGACGAGGTAATCGCCCGCTGCGGTGGCGCCCTCACGATCGAGATGGCCGGTCGCAGCGAATCGCTCAACGCTGGCGTCGCGGGCTCGCTGGTCGCCTTCGAAGCGATGTGGCAGCGCCGAAGCACGAATGCCCCGTCCCCACCCCCTAGCCTTTAGGACGTCATGTCCAGTTCACCTCTCTCCTCACTGCCCGAACAGTCGGCCCAGTTGCTGGCGGCCATCAGCGCGTTTACGACCTTCGATGAGCTGCGCGAGGCGGAGCCCGCGATCACCGGCAAACGCTCGATCTTCGCCGTACTGCAAAAGTCGCTCGGCGCACTGGAACCGGAGGAGCGAAAGAGCGCGGGGGCCCAGCTCCAAGAGGCTCGTCGGGTGGTCGCGGACGCCTTCGACGCCCGGCGTCAGGAGTTAGAGCTCGAGGCTCGCCGCAGCCTGCTCGAAGCCGATCGCCTGGACTTGGGTGACGTCGTCGACAGTGAGGTCGCCTGGACGCTGAGTGCCGGTCACCCGGGGCTTGTCGCGATCACCCAGCAAGAGTTGGAAGACGTGTTCGTGGCGATGGGCTTCAACGTCGCTGAGGGTCCCGAGGTCGAGACCGACTGGTACAACTTCGAGGCGCTCAACATCCCTCCGGCTCACCCAGCCCGAGGGATGTGGGACACCTTCTACGTCGACCTCGGCGAGCCCGAGACCGTCGTGCTGCGCACGCACACCTCGCCCTCACAGATTCATCTGATGGAGCACGCGGTCGCCACGAACACCTTGCCGATCCACGCGGTCATGCCGGGGCGCTGCTATCGCCGCGACACGCCTGATGCGAGTCACCTCTACAGCTTCCATCAGATCGAGGGCCTCATCGTCGACCGGGGCATCACCTTCGGTGATCTCGCGGGCGTGATCGAGACCTTCACGCACGCCTACTTCGGATCGGATATCAGCTCGCGCCTGCGACCCGGCTACTTCCCCTTCACGGAGCCTTCTGCGGAGTTCGAGATCACCTGCACCATCTGTCGCGGTGAAGGATGTCGCACCTGCTCCTTCACCGGATGGATCGAGCTAGGCGGGTGCGGCATGTTGGATCCCGCGGTGCTCGAGGCCGTAGGCATCGAGGCGGACCAATGGAGCGGCTTTGCCTTCGGCTTCGGCATCGATCGCTGCGCGCAGATGCGCCATCAGCTGAACGACATGCGCGCACTCACCGAAAACGACACCCGATTCCTGGAGCAGCTCTCGTGAAGATCTCCTTGACCTGGCTGCGCGAATTTGTGGACCTGCCCGAGGCGCCGGATGAGTTGCGACCCGTCCTCGACGATCTCGGGCTCGTGGTGGAGGGTGTCGAACACGTCGGTGAAGGGCTCGAGAAGATCATCGTTGCCCGTGTCGATGAGATCCGCGCCATCGAGGGCGCCGATCGCATCAGACTCGTCATCGTCGACGCCGGCGACGGTCCACTCGAGATCGTCTGTGGCGCCATGAACTTTGAGGTGGGCAACTATGTGCCGCTCGCGCCCGTCGGCGCCGTGCTGCCCAATGGCATGGAGATCGCGGAGCGCAAGATGCGTGGGGTCACCTCTCACGGCATGCTGTGCTCGCCGCGTGAACTGCACCTGAGCGAGGATCACGAGGGTCTTATGATTCTCGACGAGCTTATTGAGCCCTCGGTCGGCGATCGACTCGTCGACGCGCTCGAGATCAGCTCCGACGTGATCTTTGATATCTCGGTCGAGGGAAACCGACCGGACGCCTGGTCGATCGAAGGGGTCGCCCGCGACCTCGCGACGAGGCTTCGCCGACCGCTGAAGTCGCCCGCGCTGGCGACGCCCAACGATGCGACGCCCTCGGACTCGGTGGCCTCGGCGGGCATCGACGATCCCGACGTCTGTGGTCGCCTGACGGTCTCGGTCATTCGCCACCTCGAGGTCAAGCCGTCGCCGCTGTGGGTGCAAGAGCGTCTTCGCAACGCGGGGATGCGGCCGATCTCGAACATCGTTGACGCGTCGAACTTCGTCATGCTCGAACTCGGGCAACCTACCCACCCCTACGACGCGTCGCGCGTCGCCAAGCAAACCCTGCGCGCGCGACGAGCACGTCCCGGCGAGACGTTGAGGACCCTCGACGGCGTCGAGCGTCAATTGGCGACGCCCGGCAGGGGGCTGGGTGACACCGGCGAGGACTGCGTCATCGTCGACGGCGATGATCACGTGCTCGGACTCGCGGGCATCATGGGCGGGGCCACGAGCGAGATCGACGACGCGACCAGCGAGGTACTGCTGGAAGCCGCCTACTTCGATCCGATGACGATCGCTCGGTCCTCCAAGCGACACGGACTTCGCAGCGAGGCGTCGCATCGCAACGAGCGGGGCATCGATCCCGAGCTGGCCTTGCGCGCCGCCGCCCGATTCGTCGAGATCCTTTCGCTCAGCGTGCCTGATCTTGCGTGGCTGAAGGATCCGCTGGACGTGCGCGGCGTGGTGCCGACGCCGCCCACCATGGTGGTCCACGACGACGACGTCGAGCGCCTCCTCGGAATCAAGATCGCGCGCGAGGACATCGTCTCGATCCTGGAGGGCATGGACTTTCGCGTGCTCGGTCGAGACGACGGATTGGAAGTGACCGCTCCCTCGCGTCGACCGGACATTCGAGAGGGACGCTTCGGACGGGCTGACGTCATCGAAGAGATCGCTCGGCTCTACGGGTACGAGCGAATTCCGCGTCACCACCCCGCGTGGGCAGAAGTGGGCGGCCTCACCGAGCGTCAACAGCTCCGTCGTCGTGTGCGCCAGGTCGTCGTCGACGCGGGAGCGCTGGAAGCCTGGACTGCGTCACTCGGCAGCGACGCGGACTTCGATCTCCTGCGCCCCGAGGAGCCGCGCGTTCGCGTGACCAATCCGCTCGCTGCTGACGAGTCAGTATTGCGCGCCACGCTCGTCACCGGTCTCGTGCGCGCTTGGGCGAGGAATTTCGAACGCGGCACGGGCGACGTCATCCTCGCCGAGATCGGCGTTGTCTTCGAGCATCCGTCGGTAAGCGCGCACCCGCGTCTCGCCAAGGGCGGGGTGGGCGGAGCGCTGACCTTGGCGCTGCCCCGCGAGAACGAGCGCCTGACGATCGTGCTCGGGCGACTTGACGATGACGCGAGGAGCGCCGTCGCTCTCTGGAACTTGGTGCGGGGGCGTCTCGGCCTCGCCGACGTGGTCGTGCGCTCGCTGGATGAAGTGCCGCGAGGTTTGCACCCAACGCGGGCGGGTGCGCTGGTCGATCGAGCGTCGGGAGCGGTGCTCGGCTACGTCGGCGAAGTCGATGCGGAACTGGTGCAGGCGATCACGAGCGTGTCGTCGCTACGCCGGCTGGGCCTGATCGACCTCGACCTTGACGCGCTGGCTGACCCCGACCTCGCGACTCGTCGTTCGCCCTTCGTGACCGTGCCGAGCCGCTATCCGAGCGCGGTGATCGATCTCGCGCTCGTCACGCCGCGACGGGTGCACGCGGCTGACCTCGGCGATGCCCTTCGCCGGGCGAGCGACCTCGTCGAGTCGGTATCGCTCTTTGACGTCTACGAGGGAGCCGGCCTGCCCGAGGGCACCCGCAGCCTCGCCTACAGCGTGCGACTCTCCTCGCTCGATCACACCTTGAGCGACTCCGAGATCTCTGAGGCGCGCGCCACGTTGATCGACGCTGCCGCGATCCTCGATGCGGAGCTTCGTTAGCGATACCATCAACGGATCGTGCTCGAGTTCGTTCCCCTCACCGATCAGGGTCGTCATTTCAGCGAGCAGTACGTCATCCGTCTCGGGGACGTCAACAGTGAGGGACTGCTCCGGCTTGATGGCGTGGCGCGCTTTCTCCAGGACGTGGCGACCGATGACTGGAGCGACACCGGCATCGTCAGTGAGGACACCTGGGTTGTTCGCAGAACGACCTTGCGGCTGGTCGAGGGCGGCACGTGGCCTCGCTATCTCGATCGCGTGACCATGACGACGTGGTGCGGAGGCGTCGGGGCCGCCTGGGCCGAACGGCGCACCAACATCGACCTCGAGGGTAGGGGCTCGCTCGAAGCGGCGGGGCTATGGGTGCCGATCACTCCGAGCGGTCACCCCGTTCGCGTTCGCGAGAGCTTCTTTGACGTCTACGGTCAGTCCGCCAAGGCGAGGAAGGTCTCGGGACGCGTGAAGCTGCCGCCGGTGGCGAGCGACGCGACGCGTCGAGCGTGGCCGCTGCGCTATGCCGACTTCGACATCCTCGGGCACGTCAACAATGCGGCGGTGTGGCAGGCGGTCACCGAGGTAGCGACCCTTCCGCTGTCCTGGGTGAGCGTCACTCATCACCAGTCGCTCGAGCGCGACGATGACGTCACGCTCGCGAGCGCGCCCGGTGCGATGTGGCTCATCGTGGACGGCGTCGTCAAGGTCTCGGCCGAGTACTCGATCTAGGTCACGGCGAGCGAGGTGCGTGATGCGCTCGTCGCGATGACGCACCCGCCGATCACGAGCGGAAAGCCGATCATGATGCCCACGGTCAGCGGTTCGTGGAGGCCAATGATGCCGAGCGCGACCGCGATGGCGGTGTTGAAGTACGTGACGACAGTCGCGCGTGAGGCGCCCACCTCCTTCACCAGCTCAAAGAACGTGAGGAACGCGCCCGCGGTGCAGACGATCGACAAGACGGCGACGCACTCCCACGTCTCGGTCGACACCGTCGTGAGGCCAGTGGGTGACCGCCCAAGGCAGCCAGGCGAGCGAGACGACCGCCGTCGCCCCCATGACGATGGTCGGTCCCGCGACGTCCTTCAGCTTGGTCGCGAGAATCACCGGACCGATCGCGTAGCCCACGCAGACGAGCAGCATGCAGCCAATCCAGGTGATGGTGCCGCCTTCGAGGTCGAGCCCGACGAGAAAGGCAACGCCGATCGCCCCGATGCCGAGCCCCAGGTACCGACGGGGTGTGATGCGATCCTCCGTGCGACGGATCCGTTGGACGAGGACCGACAAAAGCGGAACGCCGCAGATGAGCAGGCTCGTGAGCGAGCTCGTGATGTGCTCTTCGGCGGTCGACATCAAGAACCAGGGAATGCCGAACTCGACGACGCCGAAGATGGCGATCCATTTCAGGTTCCTCAGAAGTGCCGGAAACTGGCGCTGGTGCCAGACGATGGGGGTGAGGAGGAGGGCGACGGGACCCGTGCGCAGGAGGACGAGGACCCCGGGTTCGAGCTGGCGAACCGCCACGCGAATGAGCAAATAGGGGAGTCCCCAGATGACGGCCATGGCGAGAAAGAAAGCCCAGCCACGTCGCGACATGGCTAGCAGCATACCCAGAATCACAAATTTTGAACTTTTCTTGATGCATGTGCATAAAATGGCAATGTGAAAAGTGGCGTGATGGGAGCGACGGGCTACGCCGGCGCGGAGCTCCTTCGACTCGCGACGGTCCATCCGGACCTGGACGTGGTGGTGGCGACGGGTTCAACCAGCGTCGGGCAGCGTGTCGCCACGTCGGTGCCGGGACTGGCCGCGAGCTATCCCGAGCTGGTTGTTGACGCACCGGAGCGCATTTTCGATCACGAACTTGACGTGGTGTTTCTCTGTTTGCCACACGGTGAGAGCCAGACCTACGTCCCCGAACTTCGACGCCGTGGCGTGCCGGTCGTCGACCTCGGCGCCGACTTTCGCTTGAAGAATGCCCTCGACTATCCGGCCTGGTACGGGCACGAGCACGCGGCAAGCGAGCTGCTCGCCTCGTCCGTCTATGGTCTGGTTGAGCGCCACCGCAAGGAGCTCGTGGGAGCCGAACTGATCGCGGTGCCCGGGTGCTATCCGACCGCGAGCGTGCTGGCCCTCGGACCATTTGTCGACGAGGGCGTGATCGAACGCACGGGGATCGTGATCAACGCCATGAGTGGTGCCTCCGGGGCGGGACGAGCGACGAGCGAACGACTTCACTTCTCGCGCCTTTCGGGCAACGCCGAAGCGTACGGCCTGTTGCGTCACCGTCACACGCCCGAGATCCAACAAGAGCTCGAGGCGACGGTCTTGTTCACGCCGCATCTGGTGCCGGTGAGCCGGGGCATGCTGATCACCGCCTACGGCCGCGTGAGGTCACCAATCTCGAGCGGCGAGGCGATGGCGCTGTTGCGCTCGGCGTACGCGAGCGATCCCTGCGTCGTGGTCACCGACGAGCCGCCGACCCTGAAGGATCCGCTCGGCAGCAACCTCTGCTTCGTGAGTGCGCGCGTCGACGAGCGCACGGGCTGGCTCGTGGCGATGAGCTCGCTCGACAATCTGACCAAGGGCGCTGCCGGCCAGGCGATCCAAGCGTGGAACGTAGCGACCGGTCGCGACGAGACACGCGGCCTTCCGCTGGCGGGGATCACGCCGTGAACCGCGTCGTCGTCAAGCTGGGCGGTCACGCGCTCGACTCCCTGAGCCCTGACTCACCGCTACTCGCGGCGCTCGCCGACGATGTCGGGGCTCTTCGCGCGAACGGAGTCGAGGTCGTCCTCGTGCACGGCGGGGGTCCGCAGATCACCGAGCTCCTCGAGGCAACAGGCCACGCCACGCGGTTTCACGACGGGCTACGCGTGACCGACGAGGTGACCATGCATTATGTCGCCATGGCGCTTGCCGGGGTGAATCTCCATCTCGTCGCGGCTTTCGTGCACGCGGGACTCCGCTGCGTCGGACTATCCGGCGTCGACAACGGGCTGCTGCGCGCTGAAGCAGTCGGTGAGCCCTGGGGGCGCATCGGCGCCGCGCCCAAAGTTGACGGTGAGCTTATTCTCAACCTCTGGGGTGACGCCGTGACCCCGATCGTGAGTCCGGTCGCCACCGACCATGCGGGCGAGCTCGTGAACTGCAACGCGGATGTCGCCGCCGGGGCGCTCGCCGGAGCCCTCGACGCCGAGCTCATCCTCTTGAGCGACGTCGATCAGCTGCGAAGGGACCCGAACGATGAGTCGAGTGTCCTGGCGGCCGTCGGAGGAGAGGAAGTACGCCGTCTGGTCGACAGCGGCGCGGCGCGTGAGGGCATGCGTCCAAAGATGCTCGCCGCGCTCGATGCGCTCGACGGCGGCGCGCGCACGGTGCTCCTTGCCAACGGCACGCGCGAGCACGCGCTGCGCGACGCGCTTAACCGGACGATTCCGACGACGGAGGTAGTGCGGTGACCCGACACTTCATCACCATTGAGGCGCTCTCCAACGAGGACTTGGCCTCGATCTACGCGCTCGCGACGAGCCCTTTCGACGACGAGACGCTGAAGGGGCAAGGCGTCGCCCTCGTGTTCGAGCGTCCGAGCCTGCGCACTCGCGCCTCGAGCTCGGCGGCCGTCCACGAGCTTGGTGGGTACGCGACGTTCTTCAGCGACGAGGAGATCGGACTCGACTCGCGCGAAAGCGCCGAGGACGTGGGCCGCACCATCGCCGAGATGTACGCCATCGCGGGCCTGCGGGTGCGCGACCACGGCGTCTTCGAGCGAATCCGGGCGGCGACCAACGAGCGCCTCTCGCTGATCAACCTCTTGAGTGACGCGGCCCACCCTACCCAGGCCGTCGCGGACGTCTTGACGATCGCCGACGAGTTCGCCGACGGAGACGTGCACAAGCTCATGGGTCTCGAAGTCGCCTACATCGGCGACGCGACCAACGTGACGCGCTCGCTCGCGGTGGCCTTGCTCCGACTCGGGGTGAACGTCACCGTCGGCGCGCCCGCCGAGTATCAGTTGGCAGAGAACCTCGCCGAGGACCCGCTCGCCCTCGAAGGTCCGGGCATCCTGCGCCAGTGCAGCTCGGCCGCCGAGGCGGTGAAGGACGCCGACGTCGTCTACACCGACGCCTGGGTCTCCATGGGCCTGGAAGGCGAGGCTGATCGGCGACGGTTCGACCTCGCCTCGTATCAAGTGAACGATGTCCTGTTGACGCTCGCCAAGGAGAACGTCATCTTGATGCACTGTCTGCCCGCGCATCGCGGCGATGAGATCACGAACGAAGTACTCGACGGAGCCCAGTCGCGCGTTTGGCGACAAGTATTGCACCGGCGCTCCGCGATGATGGGCGTGCTTCGCTGGATAAAAGGAGAAGCATGACCAAGACACAGCGTCAACACCGAATCAGCGAGCTGATCGATCACGACGTCATCTCGACCGCCGCCCAGATCGTGGCCCGACTTCGTGAAGAGGGGATCGCCGCCACCCAGGCGACCGTCACCCGCGATCTCCAAGAGCTCGGGACCGTCAAGGTTCGTGACGAGCACGGCACGAGACGGATCGTGCTCGCGGCGTCGCCCAAGCTCGCTCCGGCGCCGCTCGATCACTTGCGGCGCATGATGGGCGAGTGGGTCGTCTCGGTCGACAGCTCGGCCAACTTGGTGGTCGTGCGCACGCCCCCCGGCTGCGCCCACGTCGTGGCGTCCGCGCTCGATCGCAGCGCGCTGAGTGGCGTGCTCGGCTCGGTGGCGGGCGACGACACGATTCTCGTGATCGCGGCAGAAGAGCACGGGGGCGCCAAGCTCGCCGAGGACTTTCGCTCGCTGGCGGGCCTTAGTGATCTGATTGAACGTCAAGTGAAGGGATAGTGCAATGACCAAGCGCGTCGTGCTGGCCTACAGCGGAGGTCTCGACACGTCCGTCGCGGTGCGGTGGATGATTCAAGAGTGGGGCGTCGAGGTCGTCTGCGTCCTCGTCGACGTCGGTCAAGACGTCGAGCAGTCCGAGAGCTTCGCCGACATCACGGCGCGGGCCCTGAAGGCCGGGGCCATCGAGTGCGTCATCGTTGACGCGCGGGTCGAGATGGCCGAGGAGTTCTGCGCGAAGGCCATTGCGGCCAACGCTCGTTACGAGGGCAAGTACCCCCTCGTGTCGGCACTCTCGCGACCGGTGATCGTGCGTCACCTGGTCGACCAGGCGAGGAAGTTCAACGCGTCGGCCGTCGCGCACGGCTGCACCGGCAAAGGCAATGACCAGGTGCGCTTCGAGGTCGGCACCCACGCGCTCGCTCCCGATCTGGAGGTGCTCGCGCCCGCGCGCAACT
This sequence comes from uncultured Acidimicrobiaceae bacterium, assembly GCA_963848345.1. Lineage (GTDB taxonomy): Bacteria > Actinomycetota > Acidimicrobiia > Acidimicrobiales > RAAP-2 > RAAP-2. The sequence continues at coordinate 669,325 of CAWKDF010000005.1, forward strand.
GGGGCATGACGCGTGCGGACTCCGTCGACTACGCGGAGAAGTGGGACATTCCGATCCGAGCGACCAAGGAGAAGATCTACTCGATCGACGAGAACCTGTGGGGCCGGGCGATCGAATGCGGGGCTATCGAAGACCCGTGGGCGCAAGCGCCCGACGAGCCCTACACCCTGACGCGCATCACGGCCGTCGAGCCGGTTGAGCTGACGGTCAGCTTTCGCGAGGGCGTGCCCACCGAGATCGACGGCGTGGCCTTTGAGCTGGCCGATCTGATCGCGACGCTGAACGACCGCGCCGGGTCGACGGGATTCGGTCGCATCGACATGGTGGAGAACCGTCGCGTTGGCATAAAGAGCCGAGAGGTCTACGAATGTCCCGCCGCGCTGGCGCTGATCGCAGCGCACCTCGAGCTCGAGGACATGGTCTTGGAGCGCGACCTGCGCCACGAGAAGGCTCGTCTCGAGACGCGTTGGGCCGAGCTGGTCTATGACGGCATGTGGTTCTCACCTCTGAAAGAGGCCCTCGACGCCTTCATCGACGAGACCCAGCGCCACGTCACGGGCGACGTACGGCTTCGATTTGACGCACCCGGGCTCATGCGGGTGCTTGGACGGCGCAGCTCGAAGGCGCTCTACGACTACGGTCTCGCCACCTACGACGCCGCCGACACGTTCCGTCACAGCGACTCGGAGGGCTTCGTGCGCATCTACGGGTTGGGCGTGAAGACCTGGGCGCAGCGCCAGGGCGCGAAGAACGCGACCCCTCCGTCGTGACCCTCTGGAGCGGGCGCTTCAGCTCATCGATGGATGAGACCCTCTGGGATCTCTCGGAGAGCTACTCCTTCGATCACGTCCTCTACGCCCATGACATCACCGGCAGCGAAGCCCACGTCCGCGGCCTGCTCGCGGTGGGACTGCTGAGCGAGGAAGAAGCGACCACGCTGTTGGCCACACTGGAACAGATTCGCGGAGAGTTCGAGCGCGGCACGTTCGTGCGCACCGACACCGACGAAGACATCCACATGGCGATCGAGCGGCGAGCGACCGAGCTCGCGGGAGACGTCGGAGCAAAGCTGCACACCGCCCGAAGCCGCAACGATCAGGTGGCGACCACGCTACGGCTCTTCACTCGCGACGCGCTGAGCGAGGTCGCTCGCGCCACCATCGATCTCGTCGAGACGTTGGTCGCGCTCGGAACCGCCTCGCCCGAGTCTCGCCTGCCCGGCTACACGCATTTGCAGCGCGCCCAGCCGGTGCTCTTGAGCCATCACCTGAACGCGCACGCCTGTGCGCTTCTTCGCGACGTCGATCGGTTGCTCGACGCGCGCGCACGATTGAACGTTTCACCCCTCGGCGCGGGGGCCGTCGCGGGAACGTCGCTTCCGATCGACCCCGCGCTGACGGCCGAGCTGCTTGGGTTCGACGCACCGTTCGCCAACTCGATGGACGCGGTGAGTGATCGCGACTTCGTCGCAGAGTCGCTCTTTGACGTGGCGCTCCTCGGCGTGCACCTCTCACGCATGGGCGAAGAGCTGGTGTTGTGGACGTCGGCCGAATTCAACTTCGCCGCGCTGGGCGACGCGTTCACCACTGGTTCGTCGATGCTGCCCCAAAAGAAGAACAGCGACGTGGCCGAACTCGCGAGAGGCAAATCCGGGCGGCTGATCGGCAACCTGACGGGGCTCCTCGTCATGCTGAAGGGCCTGCCGCTCACGTATAACCGAGACCTCCAAGAGGACAAGGAACCGCTGTTCGATTCCCTTCGCCAGGTGCTCCTGGTGCTGCGGGCCCTCAACGGCGCGTATGGCTCGCTGCAGTTCCACGACCATGTGGCGGGAGCGGCCGCGGACGACGAGCTGCTCGTCGCGATTGACATTGCTGAAGAGCTGGTCGCAGAGGGGGTTCCTTTTCGCTCGGCCCACGCCCAGGTCGGTCAACTCGTGGGCGACGCGGTAGCAACGCAGCGTTCGCTCCGCGACGTCGTGAGGATGACTCCCTCCTTCAGTCGCTTCGATCCGCTATTCGAGCACGGATCTGCGCTGAGCCGGAGACGCTCGCCGGGCGCTTCCGGGCCAGCGACCAGCCGTGCTCAGGCGGACGTGCTGTTGGCGATCGTTGCCGCGGCGAAGGATCGGCTGTAGCGGGTCGAGATCGGAGACGAGATCCCAGACCAAAGTCGTGAGAGGCTGTCACAGCGTTCGACCACAGTGGGGGAGTGCCCAGAATCCGCTCGATCGAAACCTACAGTGACTTGAGATGGTGGAGCGCCTCCTAACCCCCTCAAAGATCACGGCGTGGTTGGGCTGTTCGCACTTCCTGACGCTGCGCAACCAGGTCGAGTCGGGTCATCTGACCCCACGCCAAACGCCGCTCAACGCCCTGGCGGAGATTCTCATCGACAAGGGAATTCAGCACGAGTCGAGCTGTCTGGAGGACTACGAAGCGCTGGGCAAGACGATCTACGAGGTTCCGGGTCGCAACGCGAATGAATCCTTCGAAGAGTGGGTGAAGCGGGTCAGTGGCTCGCTCGAAAAGGGCTTCGACGTCATCTACCAGATGCCCTTTGCGCACGAGGGGATGCGCGGCATCGCGGACTTTCTCATGCGCGTGGACGAGCCGGGGTTCGCGCGCTACGAGCCAGTCGACGCGAAGCTGACCCGAAACAGGGCGAAGCCCGGGCACGTCCTGCAGCTGTGCTTCTACGCAGAAGCCATTGCCGCCTTGAGCGGTTACTCGCCGAAGCGGATGCATATCTGGCTTGGCTCCGGCACGACCGAGTCGCTCGTCGTCGAGGAGTTCATGCCCTACTGGCGGCGACTGCGTCGCCAGCTCGAAACCGCACTGGAGGACGAGCCGGTGCGAGTGACGACTCGTCCGAGGCTTTGTGAGAGCTGCGAGTACTGCGAGTTTCAGGGCCACTGCGAAGCGCAGTGGCGCGCCGAGGACGCGCTCGCGTTCGTCGCGAACTCCCGGGAGAACGAACGAGCGGCGCTCGAAGACTCCGGCGTCACGACGGTCGCCCTGCTCGCGCGACGAGACGAGCCCGTGGCGGACCTGCGTGAAGAGAAGCGCCGCCGACTCACGGCTCAGGCCGCGCTCCAGGTCGAATCCCGCAACGATCGCGGAGCCCCACCGGCCTTCGAGATCATTGAGCCGAGCGAGGATCCGATCTACGGTCACGGCTTCGAGCTCATGCCCGAGCCCGACCGGGGTGACGTCTTCTTCGACTTCGAAGGCGACCCTTTTTGGACGCCCGAACACGACCTGATGTTCCTCGCGGGCCTCTTCTATCGAGACGAGGGGGGCGAGTGGATCTACGACGAGCGCTGGGCGCACACGCTCTGCGAGCAGCAGGCCATGATCAAAGGGCTGGTGGGATTCTTTGCCGAGCGCGCCGAGCGCTATCCGCATCTGCACGTCTATCACTACAACCACACGGAGAAATCCGCGATCGAGCGCCTCATGCGAGAGACCGAGGACGAGAACCTCTTCGCGAGCCTGGTCGAGCGGGGACTCTTTGTCGATCTCTTCACCGTGGCCAAAAATGCGGTGCGCGTCGGCACCGAGTCCTATGGCCTGAAGTATCTCGAGCAGCTGGTTGGATACGAGCGCAGCGCCGGCATAGAGCAGGGAGCGGGCGCCGTGATCGAGTACGAGCAGTGGATGCGAGAGGGCGAAGATGAGCTCTTGCGCGACATCGCACGCTACAACCGCGACGATGTGGAAGCGACCAGGGCCCTGCGCGACTGGCTCGTTGAGCAGCGACCCGAGGGCCTCGCCTGGCGAGAGGCGATCTTGACCCGTGACACCTACGAGCTCGACACCGATGAGCTCGTGGAAGGGCTCCACCGCTTTGAAGAGCACGGACCCGAATTCCTGCTCGGCGATCTGCTCAACTACTGGCGCCGTGAGCGCTCGGCCGACGTGACGCCAAAGTACGTGGCGCTGAACGGGGATCACTCGGTCCTCTATGAACATCTCGACTACCTGGTCAACCTTGAAGTGGTGCGAATAGAAGAGCCGACCGGTCGCGAGCGCACCCCGCGGATGGTCCTGCGCTGGCCCGAACAGGTCGTCGACCACGCGCTCGACAAGGGCAGCGACGTGCTCTTCGCGGGTCCCGGGGCGCCCTATGGCAAAGCGTCCGTGACGGGGATCGATTTTGATCGTCGAGAGGTGACGCTGCGCTGGGGCGCGGTGCAGCAAGAAAGTGGGGGGACGCCGAGTGCGCTGACTCGGGACCGCTTCTTCCGCCCGGGGGCGAAGGCCTCGGTGTTGAAGGATCTCGCACGACAGGTGCTGACGCCCGAAGAGCACGGACCGCCGAGCCGCCTCGCACTGGCGCTGCTCGCGCGCGAAGCCCCGCGCTTTGTTGAGGGCCAGGGCCCGGGCGACGGCATCTTCCGTGACGACCTTGAGTCGGTGTATCAGTGGGTCGACGATCTCGACGAGAGCTTCGTCGCGTTCCAGGGCCCACCCGGGACTGGCAAGACCTACAGCGGCTCGCACATCATCCACCGCCTCATCGCGTCGGGCAAACGCGTCGGCGTCGTCGCGATGAGTCATACGGCGATCGACAATCTGATGTTGGCGGCTCACGATGTCTTCGAGAAGGCGGGAGACCTCGGGGCTCTCCGCACGCTTCGCTGGCAGAACGGCGATGACGAAGCAGCCACGCTCGATTTCGCTACGTATTCGAAGAAGAACGCCGACCTGGCGTCCGAGGAGTTCAATCTGATCGGCGGCACCGCGTGGCTCTGGGCGAAGCCGGAGCTGCGTCAACACCCGGTCGACGTCCTGATCGTCGACGAGGCTGGTCAGCTCGCGCTCGCCGACGCGGTGGCGTCGAGCAATGGTGCGCGCAGCATGCTGCTGCTCGGTGATCCCTTGCAGTTGAGTCAGGTCGCCAAGGCCGAGCATCCCGGTGGTTCCGGCGCGAGCGTCTTGCAACACGTGCTCGGCGAGCACCTCACGGTGCCCGCCACCCAGGGGGTCTTTCTCGCCGAGACGTGGCGCTTGCATCCCGACGTGTGTCGCTTCATCTCCCAGCAGATCTACGAGGGTCGCCTGACGAGTCACGCGTCGTGCAAGCAGCAAAGCACCGAGTTCGGCACCGGACTGCGCTGGCTCGAAGCGCATCATCGCCGGCGTTCGACGGATTCACCCGAAGAGGCGGAGCTTGTCGCCGCCCAGATCGCTGACATGGTGGGGACCATATGGGTCGATCAGAAGGGCGTCGCACGAGCGCTCCGCGCGAGAGACTTCATGGTGGTTGCTCCCTACAACGACCAGGTGAACCTCCTGCGCGAGCGCCTCCAGCGCGAGTCGAAGCTGGCCGGCGTGCAGGTCGGTACGGTCGACAAGTTCCAGGGGCGAGAGGCGCCCGTGGTCTTCTTTACCATGACGACGTCCTCCGCCGAGGACATGCCGCGAGGACCGGAGTTCCTTTTTTCGCGCAACCGATTGAACGTCGCGGTGTCTCGAGCCCGGTGTCTCGCGTACCTCGTCTGCACGGACGAGCTGCTCAATTCGCGGGCCGCCGATCTTGAGGACATGCGGCTTATTTCCACGCTCAGCGCCTTTGTGGAGTACGCAGCCCGCTCGGGGAGCTAAGTGCGCCCTTCGTGAGCGGGAGAACAAGCCTCCCGAAGTGTGATCGAATCGCGTCGTCAAAGTGGTCTTTTGGGTGCGCGGGAACTGCTAGGATGGTTCTCCTGCCCTACGCGACAGTGGTGAACGACTTGCGTCGTGAAACCAAGCGCTGATAAGGTAGGCATCCCCGCCACCGGGGTAACTGGTGGCGGAATCGAAGGAGAGATCCTGAGATGGTGTACTTCACACCTCCGACTTCGGTCGTGTGTGTTGTCGCTCCTTGAAAACGGAAGAACGAGAGCCAAAAGCCAGTACGGGCGACATTGGGCTGATCTAACAGACCACGTCGTTCGTCAAAGAAGTATTGCAGTAGGCAAGGTTCACACCCCGTGTGGGCCTTGTTGTCAGGCGAGTATTAGAGTCACTCGTCTGGCTCTCTGATTTCGAAGGGACTTCGGTCCTTGAAGGATCTTGATGGAGAGTTTGATTCTGGCTCAGAATGAACGCTGGCGGCGTGCTTAACACATGCAAGTCGAACGGAATCCAAGGAGCTTGCTCTGGAAGATTTAGTGGCGAACGGGTGAGTATCACGTGAGCAACCTGCCCCGAAGATTGGGATAACACCGGGAAACCGGTGCTAATACCGAATACCCTCCACACATCGCATGATGAGTAGAGGAAATGTTTTTCGCTTCGGGAGGGGCTCGCGGTCCATCAGCTTGTTGGCGGGGTAACGGCCCACCAAGGCTTCGACGGATAGCTGGTCTGAGAGGACGATCAGCCACACTGGAACTGAGACACGGTCCAGACTCCTACGGGAGGCAGCAGTGGGGAATCTTGCGCAATGGGCGAAAGCCTGACGCAGCAACGCCGCGTGAGGGACGAAGGCTTTCTGAGTTGTAAACCTCTTTCGACAGGAACGATTGTGACGGTACCTGTAGAAGAAGCACCGGCCAACTATGTGCCAGCAGCCGCGGTGATACATAGGGTGCAAGCGTTATTCGGATTTATTGGGCGTAAAGAGCTCGTAGGCGGTTCAATAAGTGACGTGTTAATCCCCCAGGCTTAACCTGGGGCCGCCACGTCAAACTGTTGTGACTAGAGTTTGGTAGGGGATCACGGAATTCCTGGTGTAGCGGTGGAATGCGCAGATATCAGGAGGAACACCAGTAGCGAAGGCGGTGATCTGGGCCAATACTGACGCTGAGGAGCGAAAGCGTGGGGAGCGAACAGGATTAGATACCCTGGTAGTCCACGCCGTAAACGGTGGGCACTAGGTGTGGGGACTTTTCAACGGTTTCCGCGCCGCAGCTAACGCATTAAGTGCCCCGCCTGGGGAGTACGGTCGCAAGACTAAAACTCAAAGAAATTGACGGGGGCCCGCACAAGCAGCGGAGCATGTGGCTTAATTCGATGCAACGCGAAAAACCTTACCTAGATTTGACATGCTGGGAAAAGCCACAGAGATGTGGTGTCCTTCGGGGCCCAGCACAGGTGGTGCATGGCTGTCGTCAGCTCGTGTCGTGAGATGTTGGGTTAAGTCCCGCAACGAGCGCAACCCTTGTTCTATGTTGCCAGCACGTAATGGTGGGGACTCGTAGAAGACTGCCGGGGTCAACTCGGAGGAAGGTGGGGACGACGTCAAGTCATCATGCCCCTTACGTCTAGGGCTGCACACATGCTACAATGGGCGGTACAGAGGGCTGCTAAACCGCGAGGTGGAGCCAATCCCTAAAACCGCTCTCAGTTCAGATTGCAGGCTGCAACTCGCCTGCATGAAGTTGGAGTTGCTAGTAATCCCGGATCAGCACTGCCGGGGTGAATACGTTCCCGGGCCTTGTACACACCGCCCGTCAAACCACGAAAGTTGGCAACACCCGAAGCCGGTGGCCTAACCGCAAGGAAGGAGCCGTCGAAGGTGGGGTCAGTGATTGGGGTTAAGTCGTAACAAGGTAGCCGTACCGGAAGGTGCGGCTGGATCACCTCCTTTCTAAGGAGCACATCTGTCCACTAGGGACAGACAGCTACCGAGTTGAATGCTGGCTAGTTGGCTGTGTGGTTTAGCCACCGCGAAATATCCCTCACTTCGGTGTCGGTGATTCGGTCAGGTGACGGTCGCACAGGCTGACTCTCGTCTTCCGTTTTGGAGGAGCGACTGCTCCTTCGAATGATGCCCCTTTGGGGCCACTCATTCCCCGACGTTCCTAACGCGACAGAGGTCTAGTCGCGACACGGTAGAGCGTCGGTGCGCTGATCTTTGAGAATTCTAGAACGAGCACGAGCATCTATATTTTTAAAAATATCAATTTCTCCAAGCTACAAAGAGTCAACGGTGAATGCCTTGGCGTCTAAAGCCGATGAAGGACGTGGATGACTGCGATAATCCATGGGGAGCTGTCTATCAAGCATTGATCCATGGGTGTCCGAATGGGAAAACCTTGTACCCGTCATGGGGTGCAACTCCCGCCTGAATATATAGGGCGGGTTGAGGGAACCGGGTGAATTGAAACATCTCAGTAACCCGAGGAGAGGAAAACAAAAGTGACTCCCTGAGTAGCGGCGAGCGAAACGGGAAGAGCCTAAACCGAGCTGGTGTTAAAGCACTGGGCGTTGCCAGTTCGGGGTTGTGGGATTTACTGGAAGGAACCAGCAACCTTCACAGAGTTACAAAATTGCGTCGTAGCGGAAGCACCTGGAAAGGAGCGCCACAGAGGGTAACGGCCCCGTACGCGAAACGACAAGATCTCTGAGTGAACTCCCGAGTAACGCCGGATCCGGGAAAGCCGGCGTGAATCTGTCAGGACCATCTGATAAGGCTAAGTACTCATAGACGACCGATAGTGAACAAGTACCGTGAGGGAAAGGTGAAAAGTACCCCGGGAGGGGAGTGAAATAGAACCTGAAACCGTTGATTTACAATCAGTTAAAGAGTCGTCACAGCGTTACGACGCTGTGGCCTCGATAGCGTGCCTTTTGAAGAATGAGCCAGCGAGTTGTGGTACGTGGCGAGGTTAACCCGAGAGGGGTAGCCGAAGCGAAAGCGAGTCTGAATAGGGCGTTCAGTCGCGTGCTGCAGACCCGAAGCCGAGTGAGCTTGCCATGGGCAGGTTGAAGCGGGGGTAAAACCCCGTGGAGGACCGAACCCACCTCAGTTGAAAATGAGGGGGATGACCTGTGGTAAGGGGTGAAAGGCCAATCAAACTCGGTGATAGCTGGTTCTCCCCGAAATGCATTTAGGTGCAGCGTCAGTCGTTCAGCATCGGAGGTAGAGCACTGGATGGGCTAGGGGGCCTACAAGCTTACTGACCCCAACCAAACTCCGAATGCCGATGCTCCAGAGACTGGCAGTGAGACCACGGGGGATGAGCTTCGTTGGTCGAGAGGGAAACAGCCCAGATCTTCAGCTAAGGCCCCAAATTCTGGACTAAGTGGAAAACGATGTGAGAACGCTCAGACAGCCAGAAGGTTGGCTTAGAAGCAGCCACCCTTTAAAGAGTGCGTAATAGCTCACTGGTCGAGTGGTCTTGCGCGGATAATGTAACGGGGCTCAAGTCCAGAGCCGAAGCTAAGAATTGCGTCTTTTGACGTAGTGGTAGGGGAGCGTCGAACCTGCTGTGAAGCGGAGGTGTAAACCTACGTGGAGCGCGTTCGAGTGAGAATGCTGGTATGAGTAGCGAGAGAGGGGTGAGAAACCCCTCCGCCGTAAGCCCAAGGGTTCCTGGGGAAGGCTAATCCCCCCAGGGTCAGTCGGGAGCTAAGGCGAGGCCGAGAGGCGTAGTCGATGCACAACAGGTTGATATTCCTGTACCACCGTGTCCGCGCCCATTCCAATGTGGGGGTACTAAGGGGCTGACCTTCGGGTCGAACCGACCAGCCCCGCGGCGGAAAGCGAAGGAGGGACGGAGGAGGATAGGTGAGCCCAGGCGTTGGTTGTCCTGGGGTAAGTGCGTAGGGCGAGGTGTAGGCAAATCCGCACCTCACATGCCTGAGACACGATGCCGAGCCGCTTAGGCGAAGTCACTAATTCCATGCTCCCAAGAAAATCTTCTAGCGAGTTGACACGGTGCCCGTACCCCAAACCGACACAGGTGGGCGGGTAGAGAATACCAAGGCGATCGGGAGAACTGTAGTTAAGGAACTCGGCAAAATACATCCGTAACTTCGGGAGAAGGATGGCCTTACTAGCGTGACGGACCTCGCGTCCCGAGCGTGAAAAGGTCGCAGAGAATTGTGGGTAGCGACTGTTTACCAAAAACACAGGAGCGTGCTAAGTCGTAAGACGACGTATACGCTCTGACGCCTGCCCGGTGCTGGAAGGTTACGGGGATCGGTTAGCTTTCGGGCGAAGCTGAGAACCTAAGCCCCAGTAAACGGCGGCCGTAACTATAACGGTCCTAAGGTAGCGAAATTCCTTGTCGGGTAAGTTCCGACCTGCACGAATGGCGTAACGACTTCCCAACTGTCTCAACTACAGACCCGGCGAAATTGAAGTACGAGTAAAGATGCTCGTTAGCTGCATCAGGACGGAAAGACCCCGTGCACCTTTACTACAACTTGATGTTGGGTTTTGGTTCAGTTTGTGTAGGATAGCTGGGAGGCTGTGAAGCGTTGGCGCTAGTCAATGTGGAGCCACTGTTGAAATACCAGCCTTTCTGCGCCGGAACCCTAACCTCGGTCCGTGATCCGGATCAGGAACAGCGTCAGGCGGGTAGTTTGACTGGGGCGGTCGCCTCCTAAAATGTAACGGAGGCGCCCAAAGGTTCTCTCAGGCTGGTTGGCAATCAGCTGTTGAGTGCAATGACACAAGAGAGCTTGACTGCGAGACTTACAAGTCGAGCAGGTACGAAAGTAGGGCATAGTGATCCGGCGGTTGCTTGTGGAAGCGCCGTCGCTCAACGGATAAAAGGTACGCCGGGGATAACAGGCTCATCTTCCCCAAGAGTCCATATCGACGGGAAGGTTTGGCACCTCGATGTCGGCTCGTCGCATCCTGGGGCTGAAGCCGGTCCCAAGGGTTGGGCTGTTCGCCCATTAAAGCGGTACGCGAGCTGGGTTCAGAACGTCGTGAGACAGTTCGGTCCCTATCCGATGCAGCCGTAAGAGATTTGAGAAAGGTTGTCCCTAGTACGAGAGGACCGGGACGAACGCAGCTCTCGTGTGACAGTTGTCCTGCCAAGGGCATGGCTGTTTTGCGACCTGCGGGTGGGATAAGCGCTGAAAGCATCTAAGTGCGAAGCCCGTTTCAAGATTAAATCTCTCACTGGGTTAACCAGGTAAGGCCCGTGGCCAGACGACCACGTTGATAGGCCGGAAGTGTACGTGCGGTAACGCATTCAGCTGACCGGTACTAATCGGCCGAGGGCTTGGAGTTTGATGTTCGTGCTCGTTCTAGGACGCTCAAGGAGCCGGGAGACCGGTTTCGGGCTGCGAAAGTAGCCGAGCGCACATGATTTCCGGTGGTTATGGCGGTGGAGATATACCTGTTCCCATTCCGAACACAGCAGTCAAGCCCACCAGCGCCGATGGTACTTGGGGGTCCCCCCCTGGGAGAGTAGGTCGCCGCCGGGATTTCTTGAAAGACCCCCACCTCTCGGTGGGGGTCTTTCGCATCTGACGGAGATTGTCGGTAAGAAGGGTCGCCGCCGGACAATGATCGAACGATGACTGCTGAGTGGACCGCGCGCGTTACGCCACGTCTCATCCTCGCGCTCGCTCTGGCGGCGGCGCTCACGGGACTGGTGGGACTCGCGGCGCGGGTGCGGACGGGACGTCGAGGAGCCACGTCACCCCGTCGGTCATCGCGCGTGCCGGCACGACCAACGTCGTCTACGTGCTCGGCACGACCGGGTGCGCCGCAACGACCTGCGTGCGGATGTATCGCTCGAACGTCGAGGGCACCAGCTTCACCAGAGTGACGCCGCCGCCGGTGAAGGTCGAGCCGGGGGCCTACGCCCCGACGTCGCTCGCGCGGCTGGATTTTGCCAACGAGCGGGACGGCTTCGCGCTCGTCTCGTACGGCGATTTCGGCATGACGCTCTACGCAACGTCCGACGGCGCGCACACTTGGCGAGTGGTTCAGCGCGAGGATGAGGGACAGATCAGGGTCTTCGTGAGCGACACGCAGATCTTCGTCTCGAGCGTGCACTGCGCACCAAGAACGATGAACTGCACCCAGTGGGTGACGCGGCGCTCGGGGCTGGCGGCCGCGACGTGGTCCCTCGTGCCTCGGCTCTGGACGACCGGCACGGGGCCGACGGACGTCTACTACGGGCCCGAGATCGCGGCCCTGGGCCGCACGGTGTGGGAGCTGGAGACCGGACCGGATGTCCTGTGGACGTCGCACGACGATGGGCGCACGTTTGTCCGATCGAGCTTGACGTTCCCCCAGCTGGTGAGCGTCAGCGGATGCTCGCTCTACCCGATGAGCGCCCTGGCGCTGTGGGCCGAGTGCCCGACCGGCCTGGAGGTGTCGTTCTGGCACACCAGTGACGGGGGCGCCGTGTGGAGCCCGGTGTCGCAAGGTCAGTTCTCGGGCACCGGCGGCGGCGCCTTCGCTCCGGTCACCTCGAGCGTCGCGTACCTCGACTACGGGGCCGCCCTCGGGAGGGAGAACGTCGTTCGACTGAGCGACGCAGGACGTCACGCCCAGTCGGTGAGTGAGCTCTCGTGCACGGAGGCGTGGATGCTCTTTACCACTGTCGCGCGCGGTCTCGCGGTATGCGACAAGAACCTCACCAGCAATCTCTTGGAGCGAACGAGCAACGGGGGAGCGACCTGGAGCCCGGTGGAGCTGGCCCGCGGCTGAGCAGCCCTCCTTGTTTTATTAGGGGTTCCTTATCAGAAGCGACCGGGTCCCCGGTTCGCTGGTCGTAGCCTGGTGGTGGCGCACGCGTGCCAGCGGTGCGTGCGATCGCGTCGAGCGCCAGCGCGTGACGACATCGACGATTCATGACCTACACGACGACCAGGAAGACCGCGGCCTCGCCCGCTCGCCGCCCTCGGCGCCGACGATGGTGGCTCCGCCGACTCATCACGCTCGTGGTCATCGTTCTCGTCGTGAGCGTGCTGACCGTGAAGGTGGAACCGCAGCTGAATCCGTTCCGTGGTCCGAGCGCCGCGGTGATCGCGAGAGAGGACGTGGCGGCCGCCATGGCCGTGTCGCCGCTTCGCGGCCGCATCGTGCAGATCGCCGAGAACCAAGTGGGCTACGCGACCGACCCGTCCGATACGTACTGCAACAAGTACAGCGCGTACTGGGAGTCGGGCACCGCAACCTGCAACAACACCAATCGAGCGGAGGAGTGGTGCGCTGACTTCGCCGCCTGGGTCTGGCAGAGCGCCGGCGCGCAAGTCGTCTATCAGTTCATCAACGGAGATCTCAACTCGTCCTCGGCAAGCTTCTACGAATGGGGTGTGGCGCATGGCACCTGGCATCCGGTGGGCTCGGGCTACGTTCCACAACCCGGTGACGTCGCCGTCTACGGTCTCTACGCCGCCCAGTTGGTCGCCCAGCACGTGGCCATCGTGGTGAGCGACCCGCCCAGCGGCAAGGGACCCGACGTGGTGAACGGTGACGGCGACCGAACGGGCTTCAGCGTCGTCGAGGTAGGCGACGACGAGTACAAGGCTGACGCACCGGGCAGCGCGGCGTACCTCTCCGGATACGTGTCCCCGAGTGCGACCGACTGAGTTCGCGTGCCGAGCGCGATGGTGGTGGCCCCAGACGTTGAGGCTGAGCGACGCTTGTGAGAGCGTTCGACCTGGAACGTCGTTACCGGTTTTCTTCCATGTCCGAAAATCAACAACGCGGAGGACGTCTCGACAAAATTGATCAACTATTCATCATCCACGTCTTGACGACGGAGCGTTCGTACATTGTGAGCGTGCTGAGAAGTCGGTAATTGTAACGTGATTGGCAACTTCTTGGCGGCCCGCGGCACAAATATGGGTGGTAGACACGGTCTACGGCGCTTACGTCGATGGATCGCGAGTTACGAAAAGGGAGTCACTATGCATAATAAATTAGACGGTACGAAAGTCGGTCGAGGAGCTCGATCGCGGCTGGGCTCGATGCTCGGACTTGGCGTGGTGTCAGTATTGGTGGTAGCGGGGATCTCCCTGGCCGGAGTGTTGCCAGCGGGGGCGGTCACGCCCGCGGTGCTTACCTTTGGCACGCTGCCCTCGAGCGGCACGGCTGGTTCTGCGCTGACCTCGTTCGACGTCACCTACACCGGAGGCAATTCGACCAGCGATACCATCCAGATCTCTTCCTCGTGCACGCTGGGAAGTGGCACGTTCTCCATGGCGGCGTCGAGCAGCTCGGCGACGTTCTCGGACGTCGTCTTGAACGGTGCGGGGTCGTGCACGCTGACGGCCAATGACACGTCGGCATCCGGATCGGTCACCAGCTCGGCGATCTTGATTGCCCCCGCGGCGCCGAGCAAGGTGGTCTTCTCCACGACGCCAGCGGCGACGGGAGCGTGGGGCGCCCCGCTGCCCACCTTTGCCGTATCGGTCGAAGACCAATACGGCAACGTGGAGACGAGCGGGCACACCGGATCGACTGACACGATCGCGATCACCTCGTCGAACCCGGGCACCTGTCCGTTGAACGGCACCAGCGTCTCGGTGGCGGCTGCCAATGGCGTGGCGACCTTCACCAATGACGTGGACTTCAACTCCGGGACTCCGTGCCAGCTGGTGGCCACCGACAGCACCACGTCGATATCGACAGCCACGAGCGCGGCCATTGCGCTGGTGTCGGACACGCCGACCGAAATCGCGTTCTCGACTGAGCCCTCGGGCACTCCGACGGCCGGGACCGCGCTGTCGCCGTTTGCGGTCTCCGTCGAGGTGAGCAACGGGGGACGCTCTAACTATGGCGACACCATCACCCTGACCTCGACCTGCAAGCTGGCGGGCACCACCTCGGTGGCGGCCAGCTCGGGAGTGGCCACCTTCAGCGATGTCATCATCGACTCGACGGGTGCTTGCTACTTGACGGCGACGGACGCTTCGCGCACGTTGGCGACGGCCACGAGCTCACTGGTGAACGTGGAGCCCGGCACCCCGACGCACCTCGCCTTCGTCACGCCGCCTCCCGCCACGGTGAACGGCACCGGCATCGCGCTCACCACGTTCGTGGTGGCGGTCGAAGACGCCTACAACAACGTCGTCACCACCGGGACGGGTTCGACTGACTCCATTCTTTTGAGCTCCACCTGCGGTCTCAGCGGTACGACCACCGTGGCCGCGTCTGGGGGAGGCGAAGCGTCGTTCACCAACATCTCGTTCACTTCGACCGGTACCTGCACGCTCACGGCAACCGACGAGACTCGGACGATCACCGTAGCGACGGCGACCACGTCAGTGGGTGAGCCGGAAGCTGCGCTGTTACTCAGTACAACGACGGGCTACCTGGACTCACCGCTTTCGCTAGCGACAAAGGGCGGATCGGGCACCGGAGCCGTCACCTACACGGTTACGAACGGCACGGCGAGTGGCTGTGCGATCACGGGCAACACGTTGAAGGCCACGACTGCGGGCACGTGCCTGGTCACCGCGACCAAGGCTGCGGCCTCACCGTACGCCTCGGCCACCACCGGTGCGGTCACCGTCACGATCTCATCTTCCCCCAAGGCGCTGCGCCTGGTGGGAGCCCTGACGATTGGTCGGACAGCGACGGTGTCCATCTCGGGGTACAACTTCTCAGGACGCCCGAAGGCCATCAGCAACGTCGCCGGCTTTAGCGCCTTAGTCACGCGGGACACGGGCAAACTGCTCACGCTCAGGATCACGGTGAAGGCGAGCGCCACGCGCCCCGGAGTGAAGACCATGACGTTGATCTTCGCCAACGGCAAGCGTACGTCATTCAAGTACAGCCTGCACTAGAAATGAGATAGCTGGACGAAGATCCCAGCGAGTGAACTCGCTGGGATCTTCAAACGCCGAGCACGAACTGCTCGATGGCGCTCGCAAAACCGTTGTCGTCATTGGCCCGGGTCACGTGGGTGGCCCGGGCTTTGACTTGGTCGGTGGCGTTGCCCATGGCGATGCTGACGCCTGAACGCTCGAACATCGACACGTCGTTGGCGGCGTCGCCGATGGTCGCGATCTCGCCTCGATCGATCGAGAGGTGGTCGCTCAGGTAGTCGACGACGGCGCCCTTGTTGGCTCGCCAGTTGGTCACGTCGAGGTAGTAGGACTGCGAGCTGGTCGCCGAGACGTCTTTGGCGTAAAGGGCGCTTATGGCCTCGGTCGCCTTGCCCACCAGTTCGGGCTCATCGCTCACGCCGACGATCTTCACGATGTCCGTGCGCAGGGTATTGAAGCTGGTGAGTTCCGTGGGCGGGAATTGGACGGCTCGAGACTCGCGTGCGATGTGAGGACCGTCAAGGTCGAGGACGAACCAGTCGTCGCCTTGGTAGACCCAGACGGAGAGCCCGTTGGAGGAAAGGACGTCGATGATGGCCCCGACGATCTCCGCCTTGATGGTGAGCTGGGCGAGCGCTCGGAGCTTGGTGTCGACGATCAGCCCTCCGTTGAAGCCGCCCATTGGGGTCGAGAGGTTCAGCGGGTCAATCAGCATCGAGAGCCCTCGTGGGGGACGAGAGCTTGTCACGGCGAAGAGGATGCCGCGTTCGCCCAGCTCGCGTACGACTCGAGCTGCCTCGTCGGTGAGCTCCTTATCGGGCGTGACCAGAGTCCCGTCGACGTCACTCAGGACGAGTCGAATCGATGGCTCGCTCACTGAGGAAGGGTCCAGCGGTCGGGCTTCACGACGTTGTCGACCGAGTCTGGTCCCCACGAGCCCTGCGCGTAGGTCTCAATCGGTGAGGGCCGTTCGAGCACCGGGGCGGCCACCTCCCAGAGACGCTCGATGCCGTCGGAGCGAGTGAAGAGGGCCTGATTGCCGAGCATGACTTCGAGCAGGAGACGCTCGTAAGCCTCGAGGTTGTTCTTCTCCTGGAAGGACTCGCGATAGTGAAAGTGCATCCGGGCCTGACCGAGCGTCATCTCGGGGCCGGGCTCCTTCGCGAGGAAGTACGCGTGGATCGATCCGGGGTCTTTGAAGTCGATGATCAGTCGGTTGCCGTCGGGGTGCTGGCCGTCCTTTTGGTCCGAGAAGATCTCCATCACCGGTTGGCGCAGCCCGATCGTGATGATCTGGCGGCTCTCGGCCATGCACTTGCCGGTGCGGAGGTAGAAGGGCACGCCCATCCAGCGGGCGTTATCGACCCAGGCGCGCAGGGCCACGAAGGTCTCGGTCTGGGAGTCGGGGGCGACCCCCTCCTCTTCGAGGTACCCCTCGTACTGCCCGCGCAGCACCGTCACCGGGTCGAGCACGCGCAGCGACTCAAAGACCTTGTTGATCTCGTTGCGCAGAGGCTTGGCCGTGAGCGACGTGGGCTGTTCCATGGCGATGATGCCGAGCACCTGGAAGAGGTGGGTGACCACCATGTCGCGAAAGGCGCCGGTCGCCTCGTAGAACTGGCCGCGCCCTTCGACCGAGAGCGTCTCGGGCACGTCGATCTGCACGTAGCGCACGTGGCTGCGTCGCCACAGCGGCTCAAAGAGCTCGTTGGCGAAGCGCAGCGCCAGAATGTTGTCGATCGACTCCTTGCCGAGAAAGTGGTCGATGCGAAAGACCTGGGACTCGTCGAAGTACTCGTCGATCTCGGCGTTGAGCTTCCTCGCCGAATCGAGGTCGGTGCCGAAGGGCTTCTCACAGATGATGCGGGCGTTCTCGTTGAGCCCGCTCGTGCCGAGTCGACGAATCACGTCGTGCATGGCGTCTGGCGGGATGGCGAGATGGTAGACGCGCCGCACGGCGCCACCAATGGCCCGCTCCGCCTCGCCGACCGCGGTGACCAGCCCGCGCGGTCCGTCGTCGGGGTCCACCGCGAAGGTCAGCTGCTCGGCGAAGTGCTCCCACTCGGGCCCCGTCGGGCTGTCGGCCGCGAACTCGGTGATCGCGTCAAAGGTGTAGAGGCGAAACTCGTCGTCGCTCATATGGTGGGTCGGGCGAGCACAGCCGATGATGCGGTAGCGCTCGGGCAGGAGTCCCGCGATCGCGAGGTGGTAGAGGCCCGGCAGGATCTTTCGACGGGCGAGGTCACCGGTGATGCCGAAGATGACGATGACGTGGTTGTCGGGCCGTGGTCGGGCGCTGGTGGGAGGGGTGGTCACTCGCGGGCTTCCTTTGGTTGTACGAGAGGTTTCATCAGCTGCGGGCCGAGCGATCGGCCATGATGAGCGACGCGCGCGCTTCGACGCGACCGGCGGGTATCGAGAGGTCGTGGTCGAGCAGCTTCGCCAGGGCGTCACGCTTGTCGACCCCGCTCACCAGCCAGAGCAGCTGGTCACCGCGCGCTAGTGCAGGGTAGGTCAGTGTCATGCGCATGGTGTCCTGGTACGGCCCACTCATCGCCACCAGTCGGTCGGTAACCTCGAGCACCGGGTCGCCGGGAATCAGCGACGCGCAGTGGCCGTCGGGTCCAAGGCCCAGGTGAATCAGATCGAACCGATCGGGCAGGCGCGCCGCGTAGTCGCGGCAGGCTTCCTCGAGGTCGGGGTTTTCGACGTCCATGGCCTCAACAGGCGCCGACGTGCTGAGAAGGCTCGCTCGAAGGCTTTTCAGATTGCGCAGGTCGCTGTCGGCGGCCACGACGCGCTCGTCGACTTGAAAGATGCGGGTGCGATCCCACTGGACGAAGTCATTCGCCAGCTCGTTCGAACATGAGCCAGGGCGTCTTGCCGCCACTCAGCGCAAAGCTGAACGGCTCGCCGCGATCGACGACGTTGCGAGCTCGCTCGGCGACATAGTCCGACGCCGCCTTCGCGAGCGTCTCGGCGTCCTCGAAGACTCGCAGCTCGTGGTTCACGACGAAGGCTTCTCCACGTGCCCCCCAAACCCCGCGCGCATGGCCGAGAGCACCTTGGCGGTGAACTCGCCCTCACCCCGCGATTCGTAGCGCTGCCAGAGCGAGGCGCTGATGACCGGCGCCGGCACCGACTCATTGATCGCCGCCTCGACGGTCCAGCGTCCCTCGCCGGAGTCCGACACCCGTCCGGAGTACTCCGCCAGCTCCGGCGATTTGGTGAGGGCGTCCGCCGTCAGGTCGACGAGCCACGAGCTGATCACCGAACCGTGGCGCCAGACTTCGGCGACGTCGTCGAGCTTGAACTCGTATTGGTAGTACTCGGGATCCATGACGGGAGAGGTCTCCGCGTCGGCGGTCGCGCTCACGGTACCGACGTTCGCGTGCTTCAAGATGCTGAGTCCTTCGCCGATCGCCGCCATCATGCCGTATTCGATGCCGTTGTGGACCATCTTGACGAAGTGGCCCGCGCCGTTCGGCCCGCAGCGCAGGTATCCCTGGGCTGCGGTGTCGCCTGGGGGGCGTCCGGGGGTGGGGGAGGAGCCGTCCTCGCCCGGGGCGATGGTCTTAAAGATCGGGTCGAGTCGGGTGATGACGTCCTCTTCGCCGCCGATCATGAGGCTGTAGCCGCGCTCGAGGCCCCAGACGCCGCCGCTCGTGCCGCAGTCCACGTAGTGCACGCCACGCTCGGCGAGTACCTTGGCGCGATCGATGTCGTCCTGGTAGTAGGAGTTGCCGCCATCGATGATGATGTCGTCCTTATCGACGAAGCCCATGAGCTGGTCGAGCGTCGACTGGGTGATCGCGGCGGGCAGCATGAGCCAGATCGCTCGAGGGGTCTCGAGCTCGCGGACGAAGTCCTCGAGGGAGGAGGACGGCGTGACCCGCTCGCCTTCGAGTGAGGTGACGGCTTGAGGGTTGACGTCATAGACGACGCAGCGGTGTCCGTCGTTCACGAGGCGGCGAACGATGTTGGATCCCATGCGACCGAGTCCGATCATTCCGAGCTGCATGGGATTCGATGTCGTCATGGCGCATCCTTCTTGAATGATCGATAGTACGAAATGAGGGCGTTGGTCGAAGAGTCGTGGGAAAGGTCGTCGTTACTCGAGAGCTCGGGAATGATCTTGACCGCGAGCTGCTTGCCGAGCTCGACTCCCCACTGGTCAAAGGAGTCGATATTCCAGATGGTGCCCTGGACGAAGACCGAGTGTTCGTAGAGGGCGATGAGGGCTCCGAGCACGCGGGGCGTCAGCTCGGGGGCGAGCAGCACGTTGGACGGCCGATTCCCCTCCATGACTCGGTGGGGGACGATCTTCTCGTCGACGCCCTCCGCGCGCAGCTCATCAGCGGACTTGCCGAAGGCGAGCGCCTGGGCCTGGGCGAAGATGTTCGACATCAAGATGTCGTGGTGGTTCTCGAGCGGATTGAGGCTGCGAGCAAAGCCAATGAAATCGACCGGGATGATCGTCGTGCCCTGGTGGATTAGCTGATAGAAGCTGTGCTGGCCGTTCGTGCCCGGCTCTCCCCAGTAGATCGCGCCGGTGTCGTAGGTCACGTGCTCGCCGTCTTCGGTGACGTGCTTGCCGTTCGATTCCATGGTGAGCTGCTGAAGGTAGGCGGGCAAGCGGTGCAGGTACTGGTCGTAGGGCATCACGCCGACGGTCGGGAACCCGAGGAAGTCGCGGTTCCACACGGCGAGCAGGCCCAGCAGCATGGGCAGGTTCGCCTCGACGGGAGCAGTTCGAAAATGCTCGTCCATGGCGTGAGAGCCGGCGAGCAGCTCATAGAACCCTTCGGGTCCGACGGCGATCATCGTCGAGAGGCCAATGGCGCTTTCCATGGAGTAGCGCCCACCGACCCAGTCCCAGAACTCGAACATGTTGGCGACGTCGATGCCGAAGGCGGCCACCTTCTCCGCGTTGGTCGACACGGCCACGAAATGCTTGGCGACGGCGGCCTCGTCTCCCAGATGGCTGACGATCCAGTTGCGCGCCGAGGTCGCGTTGGTGAGGGTCTCCAGCGTGCCGAAGGTCTTGGAAGAGATGATGAAAAGGGTCTCCGCGGCCTCGAGGTCCCGCACGGCCTCGACGAAGTCGGTCGCGTCGACGTTGGAGACGAAGTGGAAGGTGAGGTCGCGCGTGGCGTAGTGACGAAGGGCCTCGTAGGCCATCACGGGCCCGAGATCCGAGCCGCCGATGCCGACGTTCACCACGTTGCGGATGACTTTTCCAGTGTGGCCACGCCACTCGCCGCTGCGGATTCGCGTGGCGAAGCGGGACATCTGCTCGAGTACGCGGTGCACCTCGGCGACCACGTCGACGCCGTCGACGACGAGTGACCCGTTCTTGGGCATCCGAAGGGCCGTGTGCAGGACCGCTCGATTCTCGGAAACGTTGATGTGCTCACCAGCAAACATTGCGTCGCGGCGCTCCTCCACCCCTGACTCGCGAGCCAGATCGACGAGGAGCGCGACCGTCATCTCGTCGATGAGATTCTTCGAATAGTCGAAGTAGAACCCCTCGCTCTCGAGGTGGAATCGTTCTGCACGAGCGGGATCGGCGTCAAAGAGCGCTCGCAGGGAACGGGTCTTCAGATCCCTCGCTCGGTCCGCGAGGCCGCTCCACGCGGGGCGCTGAGTGAGGAAGCCGTGTGTCGAGGGGTCGTACATTCGCTCCCAACTTAGCGCCATGAAGCGTTCTTACTTTCGAGCGCACGGCCAGCGAATATCGCCTCAACTTCTGTCAGCGCCACGAGCGTGATCGCTTCGTTTCGTGCGCGTGGCGTCTCGCGTGCGAGCGACACGAGCCTATAGGCGCCCTTCTTCCACGGCGATTGGGCGGTGGGGCCGCTGAGTCGAAGGTGGGGCACTTGCGAAGCGACGCCTCGCGAGCGTTCGTCTCTTTGCATCTGTCTGGTTGTCAATTTTGAGCCGGGTAGACTGGCACGTGGCCGCATCGACTCCTCCCTCTCGCCGAAGCCCTCGGGCCCGGCCCGCGACGGGCGGACAGCGCCGCACGACAAGCGATCAGCGGCCGGTGCGCGGGCAGAAGACCGCTCCTCGTCAGGATCGTGCCAGCAATCGCGCCGGCGCACCTGAGCGAGGTGCCGCTCGCGGCGAACGACCGAGCTTCGCCAAGGCTCCCTACGACCGCTCGCCTCGTCGTGACGCTGCCCGAGACGGTTCCTCGGGTGCTGGGCCCCATCGCGCTCCGCGCCCGTCTTCACGCCCTCCCCGTGACGACGACGGCCGTACCGCGCGCCCGCCTCGACCATCTCGCCCCGGAACTCGCTCACCCCGTGATGGCGAGGACCGCGCAGCGCGGCCTGGTCGTCCGAGTCGCCCCGGAACACGGGCCCGCGACGATGAGGGCCGCACGGCACGGCCCGGGCGACCCGCTCGACCTGGAACACGCTCAGCTCGCGACGGCGACGACCGGGGGGCTCGCCCGACTCGCCCCTACAAGAAGCCGGATTCGACCCGCCGCGCCAGCGCCCCGGGCTCTCGCCCCGTGCGCCCTTCTTCGCGCACCAAAGAGCGCGCACCAGTGCTCACCCCCGAAGAGCGCAAGCGCCAGGCAGCGGGCGACACGGCAAAGAAGAAGGGCTGGGGCAGTGTTGCGCGCAAGGGCGCGATCAACATCACGAGCACCGGGCATGAACTCGAAGACACCAAGAGTCGCGCCCGCACGCCCGAGCCGGTCGCCGAGTGGCACGAGGTCGAGCGCGCCCCTCGCACTCCGGCGCCTGCGAAGACCAAGGCTCGCGCGCCCTACACGCTGCCCAGTGACGTCGCCGCCGACGTACGCAAGGCGTTCATTGGTACCGCCTACATGCGAGAGAAGATGGTTCACACGCTCACCCGCGCGGCCGAAGCCTACGACCGCAATCGCTACGAAGAGGCGCTGCGTCTCGGGCGCATCGTCGCAGACGCGACGCCGGGCGTCGCCGCCGTGCGCGAGCTGACCGGACTTGCCGCCTACCGCGCCGACCGCTGGGCAATGGCCAAGATCCACCTGCGCGCGTACTTCACGATCACCGAAGACCCCGAGCACCTGCCCCTCGTCATGGACTCCGATCGGGCGAACCACCGCTACCGGGCGGTCGAGAAGACCTTTGAGGAACTGAACGACCACGAACCAACGCCCGAAGTCCTCGCCGAAGGCCGCATCGTCATGGCGGCCACCTGGGCCGACCAGCGCAAGTACGACCAAGCCATTGAGCTGTTGACCCGCGCGGGAGCGACGAAGAACCTGCGCAATCCGTCCTATCGACACGTGCGGCTCTGGTACGCGCTGGCTGACGTCTTCGACCGGGCGGGTGATACCGCGTCCGCGCGCGAGCTGTTCGCCCGCGTCGTGCTCGCCGAGCCCGACGCCTATGACGCCGCCGACCGTCTCGCGGAGCTCGGCGCCAGCGCGCCGCGCAAGAATCGCAAGCGTCGAGTGACGCCTACGTCGAAGAAGAACGTTCCCTAACCACCTTCGCTACGCCAGCGCGGAGAGCACCGCCGCGAGCGCCAAGGTGGCCCCGCGCCTGTCTCCGACCAGACCGAAGTTCATCTTGTTCATGTCGTAGGCGACCGTCAGTTCGAGGTCTTGATCCATGAAGACGACGGACCCACCAAAGCCGCCCCAGTAGCACGAGCGCGGGCCGACGGGAATGGAGCTGCTCGCGAGCCCGTAGCCGAGTCCGAAGTTGCCCTCGAAGCCGAGCACGAGATCGGTGCCGACCGTCACGGGGTGAAAGACGCGGTCCATGGTGGCCTCGCTCACGAACCGGCGGCCCTGCGCATGCCCGTTGTTGGCGATGATCTGTTGGATGAGGGCGACCGAACGCGCGTTGCCGTGGCCGTTCGCCGCGGGAATCTCCGCCGCCCGCCACCATCGCCGGGACGGCACCAGCGGGTCGATCGTGGGCGACGAGAGGGTGCGAGCGCGAAACGATGAGGGGTCGCCCGGCGCGTCACCGAACTCTTCGGCGCTCACCACCACGCTCACGCGTGGCTCTTCGGACTCGGGAAGCCCGATATGGAAATCGGCGTCGAGCACGCGCGCTACCTCCACAGCGAAGTACTCGCCGACGGTTGCGCCCGTCACGCGCCGTACGAGCTCTCCGAGCAGATAGCCCTGGGTGAGCGCGTGATAGCCCGACTGGCGGCGATCTGACCACCACGGCTCCATGCTCGCCAGATCACTGACGCAGCGCTCCCAGTCAGCGAGGTCGCGGACCTCGATCTCGGGGCTGAATCCGCAGAGTCCCGCCGTGTGGTTCATCAGGTGGTGCACCAGGATCTCAGACTTGCCTTTCGCCGCGAACGCGGGCCAGTAAGTGGCGACGCGCGCGTCGAAGTCGAGCGCTCCGCGATCGCTCAGCATCAACATCACGAGGAACACCATGGTCTTGGTCGTGGACCAGACGTTCACGATGGTGTCGCGAGTCCACGGTCGTGATCGCTCGGGGTCGGTGTAGCCACCCCAGAGGTCACAGACGAGCTCGCCACGATGGACGACCGCGAGGGACGCACCCAGGTCGTCGCCGCTCTCGAGACTGGCTTCCAGTCGATCGCGCAGCTCAGCGAAGCGCTCGGTGGTCGTTCCTTCGACGAGTGCCATGAGACCCCGTCGCTAGAACGTCATGCCCGACAGGCCCACGAGCGAGCGGGCGTGTTCGATCTCTCCCATGTGGCGAAGCGCGTGCTGATACACCCAGCACTCGAGCGCGTCGCTGCGCGTGATGCCCGCTTCGCCCGCGACCAGTGCCGAGAACGTGCGGGCCAGCGTGTCGCCATAGGGGAAAGGCACGATCACCTCATTCAGCGTCGCGGGATCGATGGAGGCGACGTAGCGCTCGCTCGCGCCAAAGATCAGTCGTTGGAAGTCACGGAACGCTTCGTAGTCCTCGATGCGCTGGTGCATCATCTCTTCGACGCTGCGCTCCTTGCCGTGATCTTTCACCCCGAGGCCGATGCGATCGGCCCAGTCGTCGTTGAACAGGGGAGCGGGACCGCCGAGGAAGATCAGGCTCCCGTCTTCGATGAGCGCCTGATGGACGAGGGAGAAGGCAATGGGCAGGGTCCCCGGGTGGCTCACCGCGTTGACCTGCTCGAGGGTCATCGTGCGACAGGCCTCTTCGTAGAGGTGGTGTACGGCGCGAAGCCGGCGTGCCAGCGACGATCGGTAGTCGGCGTCCACTCGGCCACCTTAGTGAGGCGACTGCTGCGAGCAGGTCCACGTGGACCCTCGCTCACCATCACCTAAGATTCGCGCATGGACACTGCCTCACTCTTGGGCGACGAAGCGTCGTCACTGCTGGACCACACGGCCACGGCGTTCCCCAAGGAGCGTCTGACGATTCCGGGGCCGGACTTCCTCGATGAGGTCTTCGCCTGGAGCGATCGTTCACCGGCCGTGCTGCGCAACCTCGGCGCCATGTACAACCACGGACGCCTCGGGGGGACGGGTTACCTTTCCATCCTGCCGGTCGACCAAGGTATCGAGCACTCGGCGGCGGCGAGCTTCGCGGCGAACCCCGCGTACTTCGACCCCGCCAACATCGTGGAACTGGCACTCGCGGGCGACTGCAACGCGGTCGCGACGACCTTGGGCGGCCTCGGCATCGTCGCTCGCCGCTACGTCAACAAGATTCCCTTCATCGTGAAGCTGAACCACAACGACCTCTTGCGCTACCCCAATACCTACGACCAGCAGATGTTCGCGTCGGCCCAGCAGGCCTTCGACCTCGGCGCTGTCGGGGTGGGGGCGACCGTCTACTTCGGCTCCGAGGACTCCATTCACCAGATAGAAGAGGTCCGCCGAGCTTTCGCCGAGGCGCACCGACTGGGCATGTTCACCGTGCTGTGGTGCTATCTGCGAAACGACGCATTCGTCACTGGTGGGGTCGACTACCAGGTGAGTGCTGACTTGACCGGACAAGGAAATCACCTGGGCGTCACCATCGAGGCGGACATCATCAAGCAGAAGCAGGCCGTTAACAACGGCGGCTACAACGCCGTCAAGTTCGGCAAGACCGATTCCCGCGTGTACTCCGAGCTCACGACCGACAACCCCATCGACCTCACGCGCTGGCAGGTCGTCAACTGCTACGCCGGTCGCGTCGGTCTCATCAACTCCGGTGGTGAGTCCAAGGGCGACAACGATCTGGCCAGTGCGGTGCGCACCGCCGTCATCAACAAGCGCGCCGGTGGGCAAGGTCTCATCCTTGGTCGCAAATCGTTCCAACGTCCTCTCGAAGAGGGCGCCGCGATCATCCGTGCGGTTCAAGACGTCTACCTGGATCAGTCCATCACCATCGCGTAGTAATACGCTCATCTCGTGACCGACAGCGAGGACGCGGGGTGGCGCACGTGGCCGAACGCCATCACCTTGCTTCGGCTGTTGATGGTGCCCGTCTTCTTGTGGCTGCTCTTCGGCACGAACCACCGCGCGATCGCCGCGTGGCTGCTCGGCGTGCTCGGCGCCACGGACTGGATTGACGGTTTCGTTGCGCGACGGCTCCATCAAGTGTCGAACATCGGCAAGGTCTTTGACCCGACCGCCGACCGCATTCTTGTCATCACCGGACTGCTCGCCGTCGCCATCGCGGGGGGAGTGCCGTGGTGGTTCGCCGGGCTGACGCTCGCGCGCGAGATCATCGTCTCGGGGATGACGCTGGTGCTGGCGGCCCTAGGTGCCACGCGCATCAACGTGCTGTGGTGGGGCAAAGTCTCTACGTTCGCCCTGATGACGACCTTCCCACTGTTTCTGCTTACAACGAATCCCCATCACGCGCCGCTCCTCGGTTGGCAACACGACGCGAGAGACGTGTGCTGGGGGATTGGCATCATGGGGCTCAGCCTGTCGTGGCTCGTGCTCTTTGGCTACGTGCGACCCGCGCTCAACGCACTGCGTACCGGGCGACAGGGTCGTCGGATCTTGTAAGTTGAGTGCCATGCAGACCCCGAGCGATCTTCGTTACTCCAGCGACCACGAATGGGCCAAGAATGAAGACGCGACCGTGCGCGTCGGCATCACGGACTACGCTCAAGACGCCTTGGGCGACGTCGTGTTCGTCGATCTCCCCAAAGTCGGCACCGCGGTGAGTGTGGGTGGCGTGATGGGCGAAGTCGAGTCGACGAAATCGGTCTCCGAGATTTATGCGCCGGTGTCGGGAACCATCTCGGCGGTCAATGATGCGCTCACCTCGTCGCCGGAACTGATCAACAGCGACCCCTACGGAGCAGGTTGGATTTGCGAGATCGCCACCACCTCCAACAGTGACTACGACGCGCTGCTTGACGCGTCCGCGTACGAGGCACTCACGACAAATTAGCCTCGGCGTTCATTTCGAAAGTTCACTAGTGTGAGTCTCGTGAACTGCCGTCGCTGTGGGGAGATACTCAACGCCAACGCCAACTTCTGCTGGTCGTGCGGAGCCCCCCAACACGACGCCACCTCACCCGAAACGATTGCCGTGCCGGTCGTCAGCACGCCAGACGCCATGCATCCCGATGCGAATCGCGGACCCCAAGGTGAACACCGTGACGAGTTGGTGATCGCTGCGGGTCCTCAGGCCGGAACGCGGATCGAGCTGACGAGCGACGTGACGACGGTGGGGCGGCACGAGGCCAGTGACCTGCTGCTCGATGACGTCTCGGTCTCGCGTCACCACGGTGTCTTTACGCGAACGGCGAGCGGTCGCATCACCCTGCGCGACCTCAACTCGCTCAACGGTACGTACGTGAATGGCAAACGCGTCGAAGAGACGCCCTTGCACTCCGCCGACGAAGTGCAGATCGGCAAATTCAAACTGGTTTTTTGGGAGGCAACTCGATGAGCGTCAATCAAGGTGTGATGCGCATTGGTGAAGTGCACGCGGAGCTGCGAAAGGTCTTTCCCAACGTGGAGCTTTCCAAGATCCGCTACTACGAAGACAAGGGCTTGGTCCAGCCGAGCCGCAGCCGCAAGGGTTATCGCCTCTACTCCGAGCGAGACGTGGAGTGCCTGCGCGAGGCGATTCGCCTGGCTCAAGAAGAGTTCGTGCCGCTGCGTGTGGTGCGACTGCGTCTCATCGAACAGGGCCTGCTCGACCCACCGAACACCTCGACCAACGGACGACACGTGGCGCGTGAGGCGAGCGTCGGGGTGATCAACGCCCCCGCGCCGGCTCCCGCGGCGAGTGCGCCGCGGGCGGCGCTCAGCGTGGTCCCGGACTCGAGTGAGCGAGAGACCCCGAGCGACACGAAACCGGCCGAGAGTCAGCCAGCGAGCTCGCTCGACGACGAGGTTCCTCCCTCGCGAGTGAAGGAGTACTTCACGACCAACGATCTGCTCGCCACGACGGGTCTCAGTCCCGATGAGTTCAACCAGCTCCTCGCGCTCGGGCTCGTCTCGAGCGTCTACGTCAACGGTGAATCGTGCTTCAGCGCGATCGATCTGCGCATCGCAGCGCATTCGCGATCGCTGCTCAATCGGGGCGTCGAACCGCGTCTGCTCGGGTCGCTGCGACGGGTCGCCGAACGCGAAATCGGCGTCATTGATGATTTGACGTTTCCTCTACGTCAGGGCCCTGAGTACTCCAGCGATCAGGTGCGAGCCATCAGCGCTGAGGTGGCGCGTGAAGTCGCGGCACTGCGCAATGTGCTCGTCGAGCGCGAACTTAACCAGTATCTACGGGGCTAGACGCCCATCTTTTAGACCCGCGGGTCTAGGCTGGCTGCATGATCGAGGTGGTCCTGCGAGCAGTTCGCGTTGACGTCGGAACTTCGACGCCGCTGCTGCTCCTCGAAGAGGTTGGGGGAGAGCGAGTCCTGCCCATCTTCATCGGCGCCCCCGAGGCGGCGGCCATCGCCTACGCGTTGCAAGGCGTCGAGGCACCGCGCCCCATGTCCCACGATCTGCTCGGACACGTCATCGGCGCCCTCGGCGCCCAGGTCTTCTCAGTGGAGATCACTGAGCTCATCGACAACACCTTCTACGCGAACCTGCGCCTCGTGCGAAGTGGCGACGAGATCATCGTCAGCTCGCGCCCGAGCGACGCCGTGGCCCTAGCGCTGCGCGTCGGTTCGCCGATCCTCGTCAGTGACGACCTCATGGCCAATGAGGGCAAGATCATGCAATTGGCCTTCGAAGAAGACGACGATGACGAAGAGTTCGTTGACGTCGACGCGCCGAACGAGGCCGACCTCGTCGCGCAGCTGCGTGAGTTTCTCGACCAGGTGCGCCCCGAGGACTTTGGCACGTGAGGCGGGGGCTTATCTCCGTAGGCCTCTTCATCGCCTTTGTCGCGATTCTGGCGTTGAGCAGACACGTCGTCGACTCCAACAACACGACGACCACCACCACCTCCGCGACGCCCACTACCACGACCACCGAGCCCGCGACCAGCACCACGACGGCGAGTGACGTGTGCCTCGCGAGCGAGTTCTCGGGGGCCTACAACGAGGGCGAGGGCGCCGCTGGCACCATCTACGCAAGCGTCACCGTCACGAAGACCACGGCCGGGTCGTGCACCCTCGAGGGATGGCCGATCCTTACCTTGCAAAACCGCCTCGGAGGCGTGCTGCCGGTCACCGCGGTGGACGTCCCGACGGCGAGCAGCGGCTTTCAGTTTCTCACGCCGCAGGCGAACGCCGCGCCGAAGTCGTTGACCATCGCAATCGAACGGCGACGGTCACGTTCTCGCTCGGTTACTCCGACGTCCCGGTCGGCACCACGGCGTGCGAGAGCGCGGTGACCATCAACGTGCAGTTCGTAAAAGGCGGCGCGTCGATTCCGGTGACGCCCCAGTACGCGGTCCAGCCATGCAACAACGGCCAGATCTGGCTGAGCCCGTTCTACAGCTAGGCGTCCTTCGCCAGCGAGACGAGGATGCGCCCGCGCGTCGTGCCGTGGCGCACGTCGTCCAGCGCGTCGTCGAGCTCGCCGAGTCCCACCTCGCGGTCGCAGAGGAGTGAGAAGTCGACCCGCGCGGCGATGTTGCCGAGCGCGTCCACACCCGCGAGCGCGTGGCCGTGCTCGCGAAGACGGCGTCGATGCCGAGCAGTGCAACGCCGCGCGTGATGAAGGGATAGACGGTGGTCGCAAGCTGCGCGCTCGCCACGAGTCCGCTCGCGGCAACACCCGCCCCGTAGCGCAGCGAGCGCAGGATCGAGGCGAGCGTGTCGCCTCCCACGCAGTCGATCGCACCGTCCCACAGTTCGCTTCCGAGCACCCGCTCGGGACGATCGCTCAGCTCGTCTCGACCGATCACGCGCACCGCGCCGCGATCGAGGAGCCACGGCGCACTCTCGGGCGATCCAGTCGAGGCGACCGGCTGGTAGCCGAGCGCAGCGAGATAGGACACCGCGTGGGAGCCGACCCCACCGGTCGCTCCCGTGACGAGCACCGTGGCGCTCGGGGAGAGCCCTCGATCTTCGAGGGCGAGCACGCTCGCCATGGCGGTCACGCCCGCCGTGCCGATCACCATCGCGTCGCGCGTCGAGATCGAGTCGGGGAGCGCCGTGACGTAGCGCGCCGGGCTGAAGACGTGCGTGGCGAATCCACCGTCGCGTCCAACGCCGAGTTCGCCGCCGTAGACGGCGACGCGATCGCCGACGCGAAGCCCCTCGACGGACGAGGCTTCGACGACTCCCGCGGCGTCGACGCCGCCGACGAGCTCGTTCGAGCGACGCACCCGACTCGGAGCGCTCGCGACCATCGAGTCTTTGTAGTTGATGCCTGAGTAGTCAACGCGAACCAGCACGTCTCCTTCGTCGCGGGCGACGGCGGTCCATTCCCGCACGCCAGTCGTGAGTCGCCCGTTCTCTTCTTTGATGACGAAGGCTCGCATCGCACCAGACTAGGCAAACGTCCTTCGTGTTTGGTTCTAGGGAATACGATTTCCAAGGTGAGTCGAATCGTCCTCAATGGTCATCCCACCTGGGCGAAGATGCCAAAGAAGCGGGGCCGGACCCTCGTGCTCTTGCACGGAGGCTTGAGCGACAGCTCGAGCATGATGCGAGCGGTCGGACCCTACCTGAAAGAGCAGTTCGCCCTCGCGGCCTTCGACCGCCGTGGACACGGCGCGCACCGCTGATACCGACGAGCCGTTCAGCTACGACGCGATGGCCGACGAGACGATCGCCTTCATCGAGCGACTTGATCGGGCGGTCTATCTGCTCGGCCACAGTGACGGCGGCAACGTGGCGCTCGTCGTCGCGAGGCGCCGGCCGGACCTCGTGCGTCGAGCCGTCGTGGTCGGTGCCAACTTCCATTACGAGGGACTGGTCGACATGGTCGACTTCACGCCCGAGAGCGAGGGGTTCGCCGAGTTCGCCGTCGAGTTCGCTCACCTCTCGCCCGATGGCATCGAGCACGCGGCGATCGCCGTCGAGAAATCGCTCGCGCTCGTAAGACCCAGCCCGTCATGACGACGGAGGAACTTTCTTCCATCGTGGTGCCGATCCTCGTCATGTCGGGTGACGACGACGTCGCCAGGCTGAGCCACACGGTCGCCATGTACGAGGCGATTCCCGAGGCCCAGCTCGCCGTGCTGCCCGGCGCCTCGCACAGCGTGCTGAAGGAACAGCCGAAGACCTGTGTTCGCATGATCGAGCGCTTCTTGCTGGGGCCGGTGCCCCCCGAGACTCGCGCGCCGCTTCGCCGGGCGAGGCCCGAGCCCGCGTAAGCGAACCGCGGCTCGAACGTACCCCCTCGGTAGACTCGACTCAATGTTGGCGCTTCCCGTGCACGCGCGCACTCGACTCGTCGCGTGGTGGAATCTCCAAGGGGCCCTCACCAGCGACGGGTGGCTCTACCTGGCCTCGGCCGTCTTCGCCCTGGTGCTCGGCATCTCCTCGACCCAAGGTGCGCAGTGGGAGTGGGGGTACCTCACCTGCGGGCCCTACCTGCTCGTGGCGCTGGTCGCCTTCGTCCTCGGACGCCGGATGCTTCGTCGTGAGCACCTGGCACGGCTGGTCCTGCTCGGCGCGGTGCTGGTGGGCGCCGTCTTCGTCCCGCTCGGTCTCGAAGCCCACTGGCGCCACGCACAACCAGAGGTCGGGGTCATCACTCGCGCCGGCGACCTGATCATCAAAGGCAAGGATCCCTACCGCGCGTACGACGATCACGGCCGCGTCGTCAACGAGATCAAAGACCTTCCGGCCTTCGAATC
This sequence comes from uncultured Acidimicrobiaceae bacterium, assembly GCA_963848345.1. Classification (GTDB taxonomy): domain Bacteria; phylum Actinomycetota; class Acidimicrobiia; order Acidimicrobiales; family RAAP-2; genus RAAP-2. The sequence goes on from CAWKDF010000005.1 coordinate 700,946, forward strand.
ATTCTTTCCCTACTTTCCGCTCATGGGCATCTTCGGACTGCCGTCGGCCGCCACGCACAAGAACGATGACAAGGGTCTCACGGACGCGCGCATCATCATGACGATCATGACGCTCATCGCGAGCGGGTGTGCACTCGCGCTCTTGCGTGCGTCCAAAGAGCAGAAGTTGCGCGTCGCCCAGGTCTTGATCGCCTTGCCGACGGGCGCACTGTTTCTCTCGACGGGCGGCGACGATATGCCGATCCTCGCGCTCATGCTGCTCGGCGTCGTGGCACTGCAGCGCCGCCAGACGCATCTGACGGGGATCAGCCTCGGACTCGCGGCGGCCCTCAAGCTGACGGCCTGGCCGATGGCCATCGGCGCACTGTTGGTTGCGCGCAACAAAGAAGGGCGCTCCACCTGGAAGCAGGTGCTCGCCTGGGTCGCCGGCATCGTGGCGGTCACCACCGTCCCCTTCATCTTCCACGCACCGGCCGCGTTCATGGCGAACGTGTTCGCCTTTCCTCTCGGGCTCTCGGGTGTGTCCTCACCGGCGGCGAGCGCACTGCCGGGCCACATCCTGACGACCTGGGTTCCCGCGCTCGGTCACGTGCTCGCACCGGTCACGTTCGTGATCGGTGGGTACTTCCTCACCCGTTACACTCGCCGCCACTGGCCACTCACGCTCTCGCGATTGCTCGGCATCTTGAGCGTCTCGTTTCTCGTGTTGATATGCGTCGCGTCAGCCACACGGATCGGCTACATCATCTATCCGATCAACATTGCACTGTGGGCGAGCATCACCCGCGACGCAAAGGTGCCCGAGCGCGAGCTCGTTGCCGCTGCGGAGTGAGCGGGCTAGACCGTATCGGAGTTCTGGTAGATCTCGAACTTCCAATCGACGTGTGAGGCCGTTGATTTCGTGACCGTGATGCCGACTTCCCAATAGAAGCCGTCACTGCCCGCCTTTTGGAAGAGTGACTGAGGGTCGCCGTTGCTCGCGCCCTTGGAGAAGAGGCTCCATCCTCGTGCCTCTAGCTGGGCGTTATAGAACGCGATGATCTGCCCGGACGTCGCATTCGTCGTCGACATGGGTTCGTAGCAGTCGAACTCGCCGGCCCCGAGGTCGGGGGTGTTGGCGCCACTGCGCGGGACGGTGTTGTCCGGCACCACGAAGGCGCTGTCGACGTTGGAGGGCACCTCCTCGCTCTGGAGGCAGTAGGTGAGCGCGGGGACGGGATGGGCGTCGCGGGTGAGCCCTCCGACGACGACGGGAATGGTCGTGGCGGTCGGCACGACGCCCTTGCTGGTAACGAAGTCGACGAGGAGGAACACCCCGAGCATGAGCACCGCGAGTCCGAGGATTGCTGCTGCCGGCCAAATGCTGGTGGTCGTGGTTACGGGAGGCTTGGGCGCCTGGGGCGACCCGGATACTTCAGTCACTGACTCCATCCTAAGTGGTCGATCGGACCGCGTCCCGCGCCCAAGCGCCACTGCGCAGCGCCTTCGAGTCCCGCCAGCACGAAGGACTTCGCGTCGCGCGTCGCGTTGGGAACACTGCGACCGAGCGCGAGACCTGAGGCGATCGCCGAGGAAAGCGAGCATCCCGTGCCGTGGTCGTTCTTGGTAGTGACGCGCGGGCCTTCGAGCACCACCAGACCGTCGCGGCTTAGGAGCAGGTCGACCGAGTGATCGGGATGGTGCGAGTCGAGGTGACCGCCCTTCACGAGCACGTACGTCGGGCCCATCGCGAGGATGAGGTTCGCGAGCGCCTCGACGTCATCGAGTGTGCGCACGTCGTGAGCGTCGATGCCGCAGAGAACGGCCGCTTCGCGCAAGTTCGGGGTCACCACTTCGGCGATCGGAAACAGGTCGTGCTGGTAGGCCTCGATGCCGCCTTCGGCGAGCAAGACATCACCGCTCGTGGCGACGAGCACCGGGTCAACCACCAGGTGGGGGAGGACGCCTTCTTTGGCGAGGGCCGCGACGAGGCGCACGGTCTCTGCTTGGGCCAGCATGCCCGTTTTGGTCGCGCGGACTTCAAAGTCCTCGACGACCGAGCGAATCTGGGCTTCGACGATGTCGGGATCGAGGTTGGCGATGGCGCTCACCCCGAGGGTGTTCTGCGCGGTCACGGCCGTGAGAGCCGTCGTGGCGAACACGCCAAAGGCGTTCATGGAGCGAATATCGGCCTGGATCCCCGCCCCACCACCGGAGTCAGAACCGGCGATGCTTAAGGCGACGACGGGTTGCACCCGACAAGCCTAGTGAGCTGATTTCGTCGGTACGCTTGGGTGGGTGGGAGACCTCTTTCAAGTCGGATCGTTCGCGTCGGGCTCCCGGCTCGTCGTGGGCACGGGCGGATTCCGCTCGCTCGACGTGCTCGAGGCCTCGCTGCTCGCCTCAGAGTCGACGATCGCGACGGTGGCCCTGCGCCGCGTCGATCCGAACGTCGAGGGGTCCATCTACGACGTGCTCGTGCGCCTCAACATCACGCTGCTGCCCAACACGGCGGGGTGCTTCAGTGCCGAAGAGGCGCTGAAGGTCGCCGAGCTCGCTCGCGAGGCATTTTCGACACCCCTCGTGAAGCTCGAGGTCATCGGCGATGACGTCACGCTGCTGCCCGACACCACCGAGACGCTGGTCGCCGCCGAAGAGCTGGTCCGGAGGGGCTTTGAGGTCTGGGCATACACCTCGGACGACCTGATCGTCGCCCAACGGCTCGAGCAGCTGGGTTGCGTGGCCGTGATGCCGCTCGGCTCGCCGATCGGCTCGGGACTAGGGATCCGCAATCCCCACGCCATTTCGCTGATCACCGAACGCCTGAGCGTGCCCGTGCTGCTCGACGCGGGCGTCGGCACCGCGTCGGACGCTGCCCTCGCGATGGAGCTCGGCTGCGACGGGGTCCTCGCCGCGTCGGCGGTCAATCGCGCATTGGAGCCGGTACTCATGGCCGAAGCCCTGAAAGATGCGGTGCGGGCGGGCTATCTGGCGTATCGGGCCGGTCGTATTCCGACGCGTCTGCACGCCGAAGCCTCCTCGCCGTCGCTCGGACGGCCAGATCTTTTCGCCGTTTAGGCTCTCTGAACTACACTCGTGTAGTCCATCGAGATAGTCTGGACGAACCTCGGTCGGGAGGATTGGCGGATGACAGAGAACACAGTGATCGGATTTAGCGGACCGAAGGTGTGTCGCCTCACTGGGGTGACGTACCGACAGTTGGACTATTGGGCACGGACCGAACTCGTGACGCCGTCAATCACCCCGGCAACTGGAAGCGGATCGAAGCGGGCGTACTCCTACGGCGACGTCCTGGAGGTCAAGGTCATCAAGTCGCTCCTCAACTCCGGTGTCTCACTTTCGCGCGCGCGCCAAGCGGTCGAATGTTTGCGCTCCTCGCTCGGCGCCGATCTCGCCGCGAGCAGTCTGGTGCTGTCCGACGCCGGTTCGGTGCTCGCCGCCAACGACGGCGAGCTGGTGGACCTCCTTCGCGGGGGACAGGGCGTCTTTAACATCGTGCCGCTCGGCAACGTGGTAGCAGAACTGATCTCAGAACTCTCAAAGTCGGAGAAGGAGGCCGCCACGGCGTGACGTTCTCGTCCATGAGCGAGGACACCCGTCGTCGCCACCCGAGCCTGGTAGCTGCTTCACCTCAGTCGTTCGCCCACCCCAGTGAGCGGGTGTTCTCGCAGCTCCTCACGCTCTACGGTCATCAGTGGATCTACGAGCCGCTCGAGTTTCCGCTGGCCTGGAACGAACGGGGCACTCCCGTGCGCGGGTTTCGCCCGGACTTCTACTTGCCTGAGCACCACCTCTTCATCGAGCTCACCGTGCTCGCCCAACGTCTGGTGACGAAGAAGAATCGCAAGGTCCGCCACTTCCGTGAGCTCTATCCGGAGATTCCGCTGCTGGTCGTGTACCAGCGCGACTTTCAGGCGATTATGCGTCGACACGATCTCGATATCGTGGACAGGCGTGCCGCCTAAGGAGACCATGACCGATCGTCGTCCGTATCTTTACGATCTTCACGTCGAGCTGGGCGCGAAGATCGTCCCTTTCGGCGGCTGGGAGATGCCCCTGCAGTACGGCACGGGAACCGTGGCCGAACACCTCGCGTGTCGCCACGACGCCGTCGTCTTTGACGTGAGCCATCTCGGCACCGTGCGCTGTGACGGACCAGACATGTTCGAGATTCTCCAGAACACGTTGACCAACGACCTCAACAAGATTGCACCGGGTCGCGCGCAGTACACCCACCTGTTGACCGACGAGGGTTTTGTCGTTGACGACATCATCGTCTGGTGGGTCGGGGAGAACGAATTCGACGTGATGCCCAACGCGTCAAACACCGAGGGCGTCACCTCAGCACTCCCGGGCGTCGACGTCACGCACGAGCGTTGCGTGCTCGCCGTTCAAGGGCCGAACGCTCGGGCAAAAGCGGCGAGTGTGGATCCGCGCTTTGGGGAGGTCGGTCGCTTTCGCGTGGAGCGCTTCGAGTTCCACGGCGTGGACGTGCGCGTCGCGGGGACGGGCTACACGGGTGAGGCGGGACTCGAAATCGCCGCGCCCAACGCCGTCGCCGAGGAGATCTTTCGAGGCCTCCTTGCCGCGAACGTCACTCCCGCGGGGCTCGGCGCGCGCGACACGTTGCGCCTGGAAGCGGCCCTCCCGCTCTACGGGCACGAGCTCACGCTGCAGTCAACGACCCTAGAAGCTGACCTTGGTTGGGTGCTTGGTTGGAACAAGAAGACGTTCCGCGGGCGCGAGGCGGTAGAGAAAGAAAGAGAACGCGGCGTGCGCCGACTTTTGACGGGCGTCGCGACGTCTGACCGCAAGCCCTTGCGCGACGGCGCGGACATTCTCGTCGAAGGCGATCTGGTGGGCTCACTTTCGTCGGGCAACTACTCGCCGGTGCTCGAACGCGGCATCGGCATGGGGCTGCTCGATCCTGGTCTCGCCCCGGGTCAACCCGTGACCGTGATGTTGCGGGGTCGAGAGATCGAAGGAACGGTCGTGGCGCTACCGTTCGTAAAAAAGGAGTCGTGATGGCTGATTACCTGCCACACACCGCCGAGGACGTGGCGTCGATGCTCACCTTTCTCGGCATGAATTCGCTCGATGATCTCTTTGCCCACATCCCCGCAGCAGTGCGGCTCGCCAACGGCCTCGACATCGATCCGGGTCTCTCCGAACCCGACGTGGCGGCGATCTTTGCGGGGTACACCGCGAAGAACACGGCTGCGGCCACGGCCATGACCTGCTTTGCCGGCGGAGGTGCGTACGACCACGAGGTTCCCGCGGTCGTGAAGGCGCTGGCCAACCGTTCGGAGTTCGTCACGGCCTATACGCCCTACCAGCCCGAAGTGGCCCAAGGTGTGCTCCAGGCGATCTTCGAATATCAAACGCTCGTTGCTCGACTGAGCGGACTGCCAATACCCAACGCCTCGCTCTATGACGCGGCGACGGCGCTCGTCGAGGCGCTCAACATGGCCGGCGGTGCGACCGGTCGTCAGAAGATGGTGATCTCTGCGGGGATCCACCCACACTGGCGCCACGTGGCACGGACGTTTGCGAAGGGCACCGGCCACGAGATCGTGATCGTCCCCCTTCGTGACGGCGTGACCGACTGGGAGAGCGTCGACGTCGCGGGGGCCGGCGCCATCGTGGCCGCCTATCCGAACTACCTGGGAGTGCTCGAGGACCTGTCGACGGCGAAGTCGTTGGCGCTGCGCGAAGGTGCCCTCTTTGTCGTCGGCGCCGATCCCGTTGCCGCGGGCGTCTTGAAGACGGCGGGCCAGTGGGGGGCGGACGTCTTCGTGGGCGAAGGGCAGGCCTTCGGCACCCCGCTGTCGTTCGGAGGGCCCTACCTCGGGCTCTTTGCGTGCAGCGAGGATCAGGTGCGCCGGCTCCCCGGGCGCATCGTCGGCGAGACGGTTGACTCGAGTGATCGACGCGCGTTCGTGACGACGCTGCGCGCTCGCGAGCAAGACATTCGACGAGAGAAGGCCACCTCCAACGTCTGCACCAATCAGACCTTGATGGCGGTCACGGCCGCCATCCAGCTCGGCTGGCTCGGCACGTACGGGCTGCGCGAAGTGGCCACGCGTTGCGCACGCGGAGCGCACTATCTCTTCGATGAGCTCGTCGCGCTGCCCGGTGTGACGTCCATCTCGACGCGGCCCTTCTTCCGGGAGTTTGCGGTGCGCCTGGGGCGCTCTGCCGACGAGGTCATCGAGCGCATGGCCGAGCGTGACGTGCTGGCGGGTCTCTCGGTCAACGCGCTCTGCCACGGGGCCGACCCCTCCATCGAAGGCTCCGTCGACGACGTCCTCCTGGTGACGGTCACCGAGCGACGCACGAAAGACGAGATCGACCACTACGTCGCCGCCATGAAAGAGGCGCTGTCGTGAGCGCCCAGCCGGGAGGACGCGCGGCGTCCGCGCCGCTCGTGGGACACGAGAGCGAGCCCACGCTGTTCGAGATGTCGGTCTCGGGACGAAGCTCCCACCAGCTTCGCACCACCGGGATCCCGGAGACGTCACTGAAAGAGCTCGTCCCCACGGAGCACCTGAACCCCGACGTCGTGGCGATCGCCGAAGTGTCCGAGCGCGACCTCGTGGGTCACTTCACGCGCCTCTCGCACCGCCAGTTCTCGGTAGACCTCGGCATGTACCCACTCGGGTCGTGCACCATGAAGTACAACCCCAAGTTCTGTGACGCGATCGCGGCCGATCCCGGACTCAACGCGGTGCATCCGGGCACCCCCACGTCGCTCTGCCAGGGCTGGCTCGAGATCTTGGTGACCCTCGAAGAGAAGCTTTGCCAGGTGACGGGCATGAGTGCAGCGACCTTGCAGCCCGCGGCCGGTGCCGCGGGGGAGCTGACGGGACTCCTCCTTATGCGCGCGTACCACGAGGCCAACGGCGACGACCGGCGTCGAGTGATCATTCCGGATTCGGCGCACGGAACGAACCCTGCGTCGGTTACCCTCGGGGGGTACGAGGTCACGACGGTGCCCTCCAACGATCGCGGCCTGGTTGATCTCGGCGCGCTTCGCTCGGCACTCGGGCCCGACGTGGCGGGCATCATGCTGACCAATCCCAACACCGTCGGACTCTTCGAAGAAGAGATCGTCGAGATCGCACAGGCCGTGCACGACGTCGGTGGACTGCTCTACTACGACGGCGCGAACCTGAACGCCATCCTTGGGGCCGTACGGCCCGGCGACATGGGCTTTGACATCGTCCACATGAACTTGCACAAGACCTTCGCGACGCCACACGGCGGTGGGGGGCCGGGCGCGGGACCGGTCGCGGTGGCGAGCCGTCTCGTGGACTTCCTTCCCGGTCCAAAGGCGTCGCGTTGCACCGATGGCACCTTGGCTTGGGTGACACCCGAGCGCTCGATCGGTCGCGTCCACGGGTGGCACGGCAATGCGCTGGTGCTCGCGAGAGCGCTCGCCTACATTGACGTGCACGGTGGCGACGGCCTCACCCGAGTCGCTCAGCACGCAGTCTTGAACGCGAACTGGCTGCGCCATCGCCTGCGCGATATTCTTCCCGCCGCCTACGACCGGGTCTGCATGCACGAGTGCACCTTGAGCGCGACGGCGCTGAAGTCGCGCTACGGCGTGCGGGCACTCGACGTGGCAAAGGCCCTCCTCGACGAAGGCTTCCACTCACCGACGGTGTATTTTCCGCTGATCGTCGACGAGGCGCTGATGTTCGAGCCGACGGAGACCGAAAGCGTGCAGACGCTGGAGTCGTTGGCCCAAGCGCTTGAGCGCATCGCCGAACGCGCGAGCGTTGACCCGGAGCCACTGCATCACGCACCACAGCACACGCCCGTGTCCAGAGTCGACGAGGCGCGAGCGGCGCGACACCTCATCGCCACGGCTGACGCAAAGTAGCGATTCCGCGACGGCCCCACTGACCCGGTGACCGTGATCAGGCTCTCCCGCAAAAGTGACGAGTAGAACGGCGGGCTCCTACCAGGAGTTCAGAAACGCCGATTCAGAGTGGGGCGAGCTCACTGAGAGCTTTTTTCACCGGGACCTTCATGAAATACGCCCATCCGTACGGGAGGCTGTGCACGATGTACCAGAAGTTTCCCGCGGAGGTCATCACGTACGCGCCGGCGTCGGTCAGTGCCCGCGCCGTGGGCAGCTTGGCGAAGTACCCGGCTCTGAACCATAAGCACTGCACCACGTACCAGAAGCATTCCGCTGAGGTCATGGTCACCCGTGACAGTGTTCGTCGCACGTTCGGATCTTGAGGTAGCACGGGTTGCTCCCTATGGTGATCGAAGTGGCACGTCCTCGCCAGCGCCTCGCGTCACCCTATCCAGGATCAACGCGCGAACCAGTTGTCACGAGGTGACAGAACGGGAACGGAATGGTCACAGTTCGCCAAGGTATGTTGATCTTCACAACCGCATGCGTTACGTTGTGGCGAGATTCCAGTTCGTCACGAAAGGAGCGGAGAGATGCCCTACGTCGCCACTGAGGATGGTACTGAGATCTTTTTCAAAGACTGGGGCGAAGGCCAGCCCATCGTGTTCCACCATGGATGGCCGCTCAGCGCGGACGATTGGGACGCACAGCTGATGTTCTTCCTCCAGCACGGCTATCGAGTAGTCGCGCACGACCGCCGCGGACACGGTCGTTCGACGCAGACGACCGGCGGACACGATATGGATACGTACGCCAAGGACGCCGCCGCCGTCGTTGCTCATCTCGACTTGCGCGACGCGGTGCACATCGGCCACTCGACCGGTGGTGGGGAGGTGGCACGCTACGTGGCGAAGTACGGAGAAGATCGAGTCGCCAAAGCGGTGCTCATCAGCTCGGTGCCCCCGCTCATGCTGAAGACTGACGCGAATCCCGGTGGACTGCCGGTTGAAGTGTTCGACAGCTTTCGCGAGGGCACGGGCTTTCATCGTGCACAGTTCTTCCTCGACGTTGCGTCCGGCCCGTTCTACGGCTTCAATCGTCCGGGGGTCGAAGTGTCCCAAGGGATCATCCAAAACTGGTGGCGCCAGGGCATGATGGGCGCGGTCAACGCGCACTACGAGGGAATCAAAGCATTTTCCGAGACCGATCAGACCGAGGATCTGAAGGCGATTGACGTTCCCACCCTGGTGCTCCACGGGGACGACGATCAGGTGGTTCCCATTGCCGACTCGTCGCTGCTCACGATCAATCTGCTGAAGCATGGAACGCTGAAGGTCTATCCCGGGTATCCGCACGGCATGTGCACGACCCACGCGGATGTCATCAACCAAGATCTTCTCGCGTTCATCAAGTCGTAGCGAGTGCGGAGATGGCCCGATGCCCTGAGGAGGTACCACGTCTGTCTTCGCCGTGACCACCGGTAAGGGGCCGAACTGGGATCAAGATGTCCCGCTTCGCGAACAGCTCGCATGGGCGGAGCATGCGGCCTTCGCGGACGAGCTCGTCGAGCGCGGCGTGATCATCGTCGGTGGTCCCATTGGTGGGCGAAGCGATGACGACATTGCACTTCTCGCCGTCGAGGCGGACACCGAAGCTGCGCTGCGAGCCCTCTTCGCGGACGACCCCTGGATGCTCAATGGCGTGTTCCGGATCAAAGAGGTTCGGCCGTGGACGTGGTGGCTCGACGGTCGAAAAGCCGCCGCGACCTGAGCGGGACTTTTGCGGGCGGATGAGGTAGCGCTTAGGACGAGGTGGCCTTGGAAAACATCAGGTCCAAGCTGGGCTCGAAGTGTCTCAGTCGGTCAGAAGTCATCTGCGTCACGTCCAGTTCCGCTCCGCTGCGGAGTCGAATAACGGGGTGACCGTTCGGCCAGACCCTCCAGTGTGCTCCCTCGACGTGCTTGATGATGACGGTGCCCACGTAGATGCCGCCTTCGTTAGATAAGTCCACCCTGCCGTGGTGCAAGGGATCGGCGTTCCATTCGTCGAGGCGCCCATCGAGGCGTGACAGGCTCTCTGGCGATTCGTCCAGGACGAGACCGTGATCGCGCGACCAGGTCCGCAGACGCTCAGACGACAGCTGAAGAGCACGCGGCACCTCGCTATGGTTGCTGCCACTGGAGCCGAAGACAGCCGTGCCCCGTGCCACACCGTGTTTTGGCCCCATCCAACGGCGTCGCCATCTAAAACGCTTCATGCAATCCCCTTAACGTCTGTCACGCCGCACATCGCAACTTACGCGGCCTCGACGGACACGTCATCTGTCATCCGAATGCGGTTCTCATAGGGATGCCTCGCTGCGCCCGACGCTCCCGAAAACGACGAGGAGTCATTGGGGGCATTAGTAGCATGCATGTGGCGTGACCAGGAGTAGAACCGATCGAAAGCTTCGCGCCCGAATAGTTGCGGCCGCCATCGGGGCGCGGCGCGGATCGGCCACGGTCTTGTTCATCGTCGCCGTGATCGCCGTCGCCGCCGCCGCCATTGGTCCCATGTTTCTCCAAAGCGCCGACGCTTCTGTCTTCGCGAGCACGATGAACGCGGCACCGCCGGGCCAGACGGACTTGCTCGTGATCTCGACGGGCCGTGTGGCCGAGATGAGCAAGCTGACCTCGGCGGCGCAAGCGGCACGCCACCTCGCAGACGGGCGCCTCGCACCCACGATCTTCACCGCGGTCGTGGCGTCGTACTTCGACACGAAGGGTCAGCCCTATGAGGCTGACATTTTGGCGCGCACGGGAGTGTGCATCCACCTGCGCCTTCTCAAAGGCACGTGCCCGACAAAGTCGAATCAGGTCGCCATCAGCCAACGAAGCGCGACGACGGCAGGCGTAGCGCTCGGTGCGCGCCTGAGCGTCACCGAACCGGGCTCGTCGCTGACTACCGACATGACGGTGACCGCGATCTACGTGCAGCCCTCAAACGAAAACACCAGCTATTGGAGAGGGAGCTTCTATTTCGACTACGGCACGGGGACCCCTCCGAAGGTGATCCTTGATCCGTTGATCGCGACCTTTGCCACCGCGTTGGCGAATCGAAACGCGGTGCCCCAGTTGAGTGCGGACCTTGCCTGGCGTGCGAGCGCGACGCACTCGGGCGCCGCGATACTGCAGTCGACGGAAAAGAAGATCTCGTCACGACTTTTTTCTCGCGACGAACTGGTGGTCACGACCGGACTCTCGTCCGTCGTCACTGCGGCTCATCACGATGACGACGTGATGAGTGCCGTAGTGCTCGCCATCGTGCTGCAGTTGATCTTGCTCTCGCTCGTCATTCTCTTCTCCTTGGGCAGGTCGACGATTCTCGAACGCCGTCAAGAATCGGAGTTCGCTCGCCGGCACGGATTCCCTCGATCCGCGCTGATTGGACTCGCCATCAGCGAGCCCGCGGCGCTCATTGTCGCCGCCCTGCCCGTCGGGGTGCTCGTGGCCTGGGTCGCCCTCGCGGGCTTGACGAGAACGCTCTTCGTCTCGGGCACTCCCGTGTCGTTCCCCCCACTGGCGATTCTGCTGGCGGTCGGAGCGTGCGTGGCCGGCGTCGTCGCGATGACCATCGCGTCATACGATCTGTGGCGATCACGCGCGGCCAGCAGTCGGCAAGCGAAGCGGGTCGGCGTCATCTTCGACACGTTCGCGGTAGCGCTCGCGATTACGGGCCTGCTGTCGCTGCTCACGAAGGGCTCGTTGAGCGGCGCGAAATCGAATCCGCTCGCGCTCCTGGCCCCCGGATTCCTAACGCTGGGGGCGTCGGTAATCGGGCTTCGCCTCGCGGCTCTCGCGATCAAGGTGCTCATCGCTCGAACCGGAGAGTCGAACCACGTCGCATGGTTCCTCGCGCTTCGTCAAATCGGTCGGCGTCCCGTGGTGCTTCGACGACTTCTTCCGTTGGCGGCGGCAACGGCGGTGCTGCTCTTTGCGGTGGGGAGCTTCTTTCTGGCCTCATCGAATCGTTCGCTGGTCGCACACCTTGAGGTGGGCGCCACCAAGGTGGTCGATGTCACGGTGCCCGCAGGTGTCAACCTAGAGACGGCGGTGCGTCGCGCTGATCCGTCAGGGCGTGAAGCCATGGCCACCGAGTACTTTCCGTCGTCCACCGGAGGCCTGCTTGCCGTCGACAGTTCGCGTCTCGCCGCCGTCGGGTTCTGGCCAGCCTCTCTTTCGAAGCGACCGGTCAGCGTTCTCGCCAAGGCGCTGCTGCCACCCTTGCCACCGGGCGTGAGCTTTTCGGGCTCGGAACTGCGTCTCACGCTCTCTCTGGCGACGGGAGCGCCCCAGATCGTGCTCGGGGTGAATCTTCACGACGAGACCTATCCGCAGAACCGAACGCTGTACCTTGACCTGGTGGGTGGTGTTCACCGGTACACCGTGTCGCTCGCCAAAGCCTGTCCTGGCCTGTGTCGCCTGACGAGCTTGGCGCCGAACTGGGTGAATCCCGCCAACGGCTACTCGAAGAACGTCAGCCTCGCCGTCGACAGCATCGTCGTCCAGCAACACGGGCGCTGGCTCGACGTTCCTTTCGGCGCGGGGGAGCGGGGTACCTGGAGCGCCCAACCGTCGTCGGTGAAAGAGGAATCTCCTGCCAGCACCTCGATCGCCTTTGACATACCGGGCAGTCAGCTTCCCTACGGGGGGCTGCTCTTGAAGCCGGTCGACCTACCAAGAAGGATTCCGGCCGTGGTCACGAGCGGCGCCGAGGTCGCCGACGCGCCACCTAATCCGTCGCCGGCGAAAAACATCGGACTGAATCCCGGCGGAAGCTCCTTTACGGCTCATCCCGTCGCCATCGTGCCCACTCTGCCGCTCGTCGGCGCGAGCGGCGTGTTGATGGATCTCGAGGTAGCGCAACGGGCCATCACCAGTACTCAAGGCGCTGCGATCGATCAGGTGTGGCTCGCGTCGTCAGCGAGTCCCACAATCCTGCACCGCTTGGAATCGGAGGGCATCGTCATCGACTCGACCACGACTGCCGCCTCTCGTCTGGGCGTCCTCGATCACGACGGCATCGCCTTGGCCTATGCGGTCGCGCTGATCGTTTCGCCAATAGCGGCGCTGCTCGCAGTGGGTACGGTGACCTTTGTCATTGTCTCGGACGGTCGCCGACGACGACGCGACTTCGCGTCGCTCTCGATGACGGGCGTGCCACTTCGCACCGTGCGTCGCGCCTACATCGTAGAGAACGCCATGGTCCTTGGCATGGCTCTCGTCCTGGGAGCCGTGATCGGCTTCCTGAGCGACTCGTTGGCTCTCTCCTCGCTTCCCCAATTCGTTGGAGGTTCGGGTGGATTTCCGATCTCGAGAGCGGCACCGATCGGGCCGCTCCTCGGGGCGGTTGCACTACTGGCGCTTCTCCTCACCGCAGCGATCGAGATATCCGCCCGCCTGGCCCTGCGCGGAAGTCGAACTCGCTACGACACCGGTTCCATCGAATGAGTACTCTCGACACCCCGATCGAGGCGAACGTTTCCGGCGCCGAAGTGCACCTCGTCGGCGTGGTCCACCTGTATTCGTCGCCGGAGGGTGAGGTCGTCGCGCTCCGCGGGGTCGATCTCGACATCAAGGCGGGTGAGTCGGTCGCGCTCTTAGGTCCGTCGGGTGCGGGCAAGTCAACGGTGCTTGGACTCCTTGCTGGCGAGTTCACGCCATCGGCAGGGTCGATCCTCATCGGCGAGCACGATCTCGCAAGGCTCGGCGCTGACGTTCTTTCGCGTTTGCGCTCGCGCGACATCTCTCTTGTCGTCCAAGGCGCGACGGCCAACCTGTTGTCGTATGCAACGGCACTCGAGAACGTCTGGTTCGCGCAGCACGGAGCGCGCCGGCGGGGGAGCGCGCCGCCGCGAAGTGCTGAGGAGCTGCTCGAGCTCTTTGGGGTCGCAGAGCTCGCTGAGCGTCGCATCGCGGAGATGTCGATGGGCGAGCGCCAACGAGTGGCGCTGGTTGCGGGGGTGGCGGTGCTCCCGCGTCTCTTGCTCATCGACGAACCAACGAGCCAGCTCACGAATGTGGAACGAGACCGGGTCATCGAGACCATTTTGATGATTCATCGACAGTTTGGCCTCACGGTGGTGGTGGTCACTCACGACGCCGACGTGGCAAGTCGATTTGAGCGGACCGTGACCATTCGAGACGGCCGTGTCGGTGCGGAGGGTCGATACGGGGTGGAGTACGCAGTGGTTGGTCGCGACGGCAGCTTGCATCTCCCCCCCGATGTCTTGGATCTCCTTCCACCGGACAGCCTCGTTCGCGTGATACGTCGAGCCCCGGATGGCGTCGAGCTGCGCCGGGCTGACGACGAAGAGGTTGGACCGTGACGACCCAGGAGCTGCGAGCCACGAGCATCGGCATCGACATTGATGGCCAGGCCTTGCTCGAAGGGGTGAGCCTTACCGTCTGCGCAGGGCAGATGCTCGTGATCACTGGTGCGTCGGGCTCGGGCAAGTCCACTCTCGCTCACACCCTCGCGGGGATGATCGAATCCGATCGCGGCGAGGTAACGCTCTCTTCCACGCCATTGCGCACGATCACGGCGTTCGCCGATCGACCCGCGCTCGTGACCCAGGACTTCGGGCTCATTTCAGTGCTGACCGCTGCCGAGACGGTGTCGCTGCCGCTGCGGGCGCGATCGCTCGCCAAAGAGGAGATCAGGGATCGAACGACGACGTGGCTGGGCGCGCTCGGACTTGAATCGTGCGCGCTTCGTCCCGTGAGTGAACTCTCGGGAGGTCAGCGCCAGCGCGTCGCGATCGCGCGTGCACTCGCCATGGATGCTGACGTGATCGTCATGGACGAACCGACGGCAGAACTGGATCCCACCAATCGGGCGCTGCTGCTGTCGCTCTTCGACGCGGAACTGGTGCGTGGTGCCGTGCTCATCGTGGTGTCCCACGAGGCGGACGTCATCGCACGGGCCGACATCGTGTACGACGTGCCGAAGCTCCGATGACGACCCCCGTGGCGGGGAACCCGCTGCTCGGGGCATCGCGCGTCGGATGCCAGCGGTATTCGGAGGGGAGGGCACCTGGCGTCGCTCAAGTGCTCCAGAATCAGCCGCCGCTGCGGAAGGGCTGCGCTCTCTGAGTAGTCCACTCGTTCGAAGAAGTACGGACGCGCCTCTGACTAGGCAGGCCGTGTAACACCTCAAGGAAGTTCTCGCACGTGAGAGAATGTCTCTCCCATGCGCATTGCTCCTTACGCCCGTGTTCTGCGCGTGCCCGGGGTGCGAGCGCTCGACGCATTGGCGCTGGTCGCTCGTATTCCGGTTACCGCGGCGCCCATTGCACTGACGCTGAGAGTGGTTCTCGGCTTGCACCGGGGTTTTGCCGAAGCCGGGCTCGTGGCGGCGTCGGTCGCGCTTGGCATGGCCTGCGGCGCACCGCTCCTTGGTCACCTGGTGGATCGACGTGGCGCTCGGACCGTTTTGATCATCACGACCGTGTCGCAGGCGCTCTTTTGGGCGGTCGCATCTCGGCTCTCTTATCAGTGGCTGGTGCCCGCCGCCTTCTTTGGCGGTTCCCTGTCGTTGCCGGTGTTCTTTCTGATCAGGCAGGCACTCGCTGTCCTGTTGCCGGAACAAGATCTTCAAGCCGGTTTGTCGCTCGACTCTATGTCGGTCGAGCTTTCGTACTCCATCGGCCCGGCCCTTGGAGTAATTGCGGTGACACGCCTCGGATCGAGCACCGCAATGCTGGTCATCGGGGCGGCTGTGGTGATGGCCGGCATCGGGTTGATGTGGTTCAACCCTCCCACCTCTCACCGCCGTGACGCGTTTGCGAGCGAGTTGCGAAGTGGTGTTGATGATCTAACGCGGCCAGTCGACGGGCCGCTGACGGCCAAGGCCTCCTCAAGGTGGCTTACTCCGATAACGATCTCCGCCTTGCTCGCGACCTCCGGTGCCACGCTCACCTTGTCGGGAACGGACATCGCCCTCACGGCGTCCATGCGGGCTTTCCATCACGTCGGGATTCTTGGTCTGGTGATTGCCGCGTGGGCGCTCGCCTCAATGGTGGGTGGCTTCATCTACGGCACGATGAGAAAGCGGTCGGATCCCCTCCTTCTCCTCGCATTTCTCGGCAGTCTCACCGTCTTGATGGTCTTAGCCGGATCGTGGTGGGTACTACTGCTCCTGACTATCCCTTCGGGACTGTTCTGTGCTCCGCTCATTTCTTCCACGGTCGAGGTGATCGCGAGCTCCGTCTCCTCGGATCGGCGAGGACGGGCTCTCGGCGTGCACACCTCTGCCCTGATGCTCGGAAGCGCGGCCGGCGCACCGCTCACCGGCTTGATCATTGACCGGTCGTCGCCGGGTGTCGGTTTCGTCGGTATTGGAGTGCTCGGCGCGATATTGGCGGTCGCCGCGTTGACTATTCGCCATCTGCGACGTTGAAATGCTCGCGACTCATTGAGCACCGGTCGCCGCAAGGTATTGAGGCACTGATTTCGAGGGGGTGCCGTGGTGTCGAGGTCGATTCCGTCTGGTCGTGCATCTCGTCATTGACTGGGCGTGAGGTCGCTGCTCCGGCACGCGCTGCAGGGAATTCGTCGGCTCTACGCGTGCCGGGCCATTGACAAACCGCGCCAGTTCGTAAGGCGCACGAACGCGAGCGGCTCAGGTCAACAAAACTCGCCCACGCTCATGATCTACAAGCCAGGCGAGGGAGCGGACCTGATCAATCCTTCGCGTAGTCCGCGTAACCCTGCCAGTCGATGACGACGCACGGCTCGTCGCCTAGAACCCACGCGTCGTGTCCGGGAGCCATGACCGCAAAATCTCCGGGACCGTACTCCATCTCTTCGCCATCTTCCATAACAACCTTCATCCGACCGGCGACGTAATAGCCGGTGTGGGCGGCTTGGCAGCTCTCGGTCTTGGCGATGGGCTTCACGTGCTTCGACCATCTCCATCCGGGCATGAAGGTGGCGCGCCCTAGGGAACCTCCCTCCGTGAACACCACTTCGAGTTGACCGGTCCCGTCTTGAAACGGGCGGGTCTCGTCGGGTGAATTCAGGCTCTTGCGAGTCAATCCAGACATCCTGACCTCCTCCACTGATGTCATCGTTTTACATTGCGCTCGAGGTGATGTCAATCGGCGATGACCGGCGGGGTTTTGAGGTCACGATGCAATGTCGGGGCCGTGAGCTTCGGTCGCCCGTGTTCGACGCTGGCTCGTCATGTCTGTTTATCCACTCCACATTGGAGGACCAGATCGCATGAGGCCCGGCCAACGCATGCCAGCTTCATCTTCAGGCGATTACCCACCCCGGGATGGCTCGAGATCTAAGGCTCGAACCATCCCGGGGAAGGCTGGACTACGCCAAGATCTCCGCCTTGGAAGGCTCGTGCCGAACGTCGATTCGCCGAGGCTTTGCCTCCTCCGCAACGGGAATCGACAGAGTCAGCACTCCGTCAGAAAACTGCGCATCGATCTTGGACGTGTCGAGATTGTCCCCCAAAAGAATCTGACGCGTAAACACGCCGTGGGGACGCTCGGCGACCAGCGCTTCGATGCCTTCAGCGAGGACGGGCGCTTGACGCTCTGCTTTCACCGTCAGGGTGTTGTTATCGACGGTCAACTCGATCGATTCGGCGGTGACGCCAGGTACATCGAACTGCAGCAGGAACTGGTCCTCCTTACGGTAGGCGTCCATTGGAATTCCAACGGATGTCACTCGGCGATTCGATTCACCCGCGAGCTGCTGGAAGAGTCGATCGAGGTCTCGATAGGGTTCGGAACGAACAAGAAGCGGCATTTGCCATACCTCCTAATCACTCATATGTTCACTACACGCCGGCTAGCACTCACCGGCTGCGAGTGCCAATGTAGCAGGTCAAGGGGCTTTAAGGTTATGAAGTTTATAAGAATGCTCGTGTCGAGCCGAGGCTGCTTCTACCTCCATCGCTCAAAGGCTGTCGAACCTTCGACCGAAGGTATCGGGTTGCGGTCACGTCGTCCCGAGTTCTTAGACACCGGTCGGAACACGTTGAGTTCGGGGAAGGAGATCGCTACGCGAGCTCGTCGGTGTCGCTGATCGTCTTCAAGACGAGTCGCAGAAGTCGGGCTAGTTCCAGCTGTTCGGCGTCGCTCAACGCGCTGACCGCGAGGGTCTCGTGGCGATTGAACTCGGGAAAGAGTCGTTCGATGAGTCGCTCTCCGGCCTTCGACAGTCCGATGGAGACACGACGTCGGTCATCGCGATGGGGGAGTCGACGGATGAGTCGCCGTGCTTGAAGGGTCTTGATGACCCCGGTCAGCGTGCCCTTCGTGATGCCGGCTTCGGCGGCGACGTGGCCGGTCTCTTGTTCCCCCCAGATCCAGAGCACCCACAGCACGGTGAACGCCACCCAGCTGAGGTCGTAGGAAGCGAGCAGCTCCCGCTCCATGTGGTTTCGCACCGCTGATCCGGCACGATAGATGTTGGAGACGGCGCTCATCGCGGTGAAGTCGAGGTCGTGATCGTCGAGGCGCGCGCGGATGTCGCGCTCGGCCTCTGAGACGATCGTCGCCTTCGAGCTTGCGATGCGCCGAGACATCTACGCGGTCAGCGTCGTGCCACCGTTGAAAGTGGTTCCCACGGTGCGAAAGTAGCCCCCGATGATCTCAATCGGGGCGAGGGCGGACAGTTCTTCCGTTGGTGCGTCAAACAGCTCGAGGGTGGCGGTGCCGCGATACGCAATGCCGAGATCAACGTTCACGCCTGACATGGTAACGACCTCGCTCAACGAGTCTTGCTCGTCGAGTTCGATGCGAGGGAACCAGCGGTGGTGCAGCATGGCGTGCGCGTTGACGAATCCGTTCGTCGTGCACTCGCCGGTGATGGTCATCGTCGCCTGGGCGAGCCGGCGATCGTTGGCGGCGAGGGTCATGCCAAAGGCGCCGCCCGGCTCCAGGCGGGGTCCCGCCTTCCCATGGGTTACCGGACGTGTCTGGTGCACGGAACCGAGCTTCTTCGGATAACCCTGCAGATAGCCGCGCACGAGCGCGAAGTCCTTGTCGACCCAGATGAAAAGGCACCGGCTGTAGAGGTTGCCTTGATAGCGGCAGCGCACGACGACGAAGGCTTCTTTGTACTGGCTGCGAACCGGATCGAGCAACTCTGCGCCGTCGCCTCCGCAACTCTGCCAGTCCGCCCAGATGAAGGCGACCGCCCCCGGATCCTCATCGTCGTTGGCGAGGCTGACGCCGTCGGGCAGGAATGAGCGAATCGCTGCGGGATCGGTGCGGTACTCGACGGTCAAGAGGTCACCGGAGTAGTGCCAGGGGAGCGGCGGCAGGAGAGACGCTTGTCCGCTGGGTGTGCGAGGAAAAGGGATGCCGCGCAACGTCACGCTGACCCCGTCCAGCCGGCCTCGGGCCGATCGAACCAGACGTGGATCTGGCCGGTACCGATGGCGTTTTCGTAAGTGGAGTAGAGCCGACCCGGTGCCACGCAGTCGGGACCGCCCAGCGCGGCGACCATCATCTGATAGTGCCCGAAGCGGCCCTCGGGCTTTACCTTCGCGAATTCGGGCATATCTTCCAGCACGCTCTTGTGATCTCCTCGGCAGAACGCGTCGATCACCGTGTGGTCGGCGCGTCGCGCGTCGCTCGAGATGATGTGCTCTTCGTCGGCGGCTTCGTGCTGACGAAGCGTTCGCAATGAGCGAAACGTATGGCTGAGCGCCCCCGACGCGATCAGCACCACGCGGCGGTCGCTTCGTTCGACCGCGGCAGCAATCACCCGGCCGACCGTCGCGAAGTCTTCTGGCTCGGCCGTCTGGCACGTGCTTATCGAGATCCACGCCTCTTCGCCTTGCAGGAAGGGAAAGAAATTCGTCGTGGCGTACTGAATCGGGAGGTGCTCGTTCTCGATCGGCGTGATCCAGCAGTCGGGCGTCGCGTCAGCGATAGCGCCGACGAGCGCGGCGAAGGAGGGATCACCCTTTGCGTCATACGGCACGCTCGACATGCCCCGCGGGAGCTCATCAGAGGTGAAATACCCGAGCCTGCGCTTGGCGGAAGTGATCACGAACTCAACGGTGGTGAACCAGTGACTGTCAAAGACGATGACAAGGTCAGGCTTGAGTACATCAAAGACGTCACGACGCAGCTTGTGCAGTCCCGTGTAGAGCGTGCTCTCGTTTCCGTTGTTGAGCTCGCGACGCTGCTCGTCGGGCAGCACGATGGTCGGGACGTGGGCCAAGAGGCCAGCGCCGACAATCTCACCCATTGGTCGTCTCCTCTTTTACTTGATACGTCTTGAGATCGCTGTGGAAATCGAGGGCGTAATCGCCGCCTTCGCGGCCCACGCCGCTGATGCCAGTGCCGCCGAAGGGCGCCGTGAGGTCGCGCACCAAAAAGCAGTTCACCCAGACGGTGCCCGCTCGCACGCCCTCGCCGAAGCGGTCCGCCCTCTTCTGGTCGCTGGTGAAGACCATCGCCGAAAGTCCGTAGGGCGTCGAATTGGCGAGCTCCACGGCTTCCTCGTCACTCGAGAAGCCCTGAATGGTGAGGACGGGTCCAAAGACCTCGTGTTGAACGATCTCCGAGTCATTCGAGCGCGGTTCGATCAAGGTGGGCACGTACCAGAGCCCATCGGCGCGTAGTCGCTCTCCGCCGAAGATGAGGGTGTCGCCTGACTTCAGGGACCGTTCCACGAAACCTTCAACCCGGGCCAAGTGCTCGGGATGAATGAGGGGAGAGATCGTCGTCACCGAGTCACGGCTGTCGCCGAGGACGTGGAGCTCTGTCGCCGTCGTAAATCGGTCAAGGAAGTCGTCGCGCACGCGTTCGTCGACGAGGAGCCGGGTGCCCGCGAGACACACCTGACCAGCGTCGTCGTACATCTTGGCGGCGGTCGTCGCCGCAAGGTCGAGATCCGCATCGGCGAAGACGACGAACGGCCCCTTCCCGCCAAGCTCGCCGGTAAAGGGCACCAGGTTGCGCGCCGCCGCCATGCCGATTCGTCGTCCCGTTTCGGGAGAGCCCGTAAAAGAGATGCGTCGCACGCGCGGGTCGGTGACGAGCGCTTCGCCGACCTCCTCGCCGAACCCCTGTACCAGATTGAAGACGCCGGGTGGAAAGTCAGCGTCGGCGACCAGATCCATGAGCAGCGACGCGCTCAGCGGCGACCACTCCGCGGGCTTCAGGACGACGGTGTTGCCAGCCGCCAGCGCGGGTGCGCACTTCCAGGTGGACAGCATGAAGGGCGCGTTCCACGGGGTAATGACCACGGTCGGTCCCGCGGGCATCCGGAGGACCGCATTGTGGGTTCCGTTGGAGGCCCAGCGGCGCGGTTGGTGGGATTCCGCGAGGTTGGCGTAGGCGCGGAAGTTGCGCGCGCCGCGCTTGATGACGCGAAGACGGAGCGACTCTTCGAGCATGGCCATATCGAGGCACTCGACGCGGGCGATCGCCTCGAAGCGCTCGTCGATCAGATCGGCGAGCCGGCGTAGGTACTTCGCGCGTCCGTGCGGACCGAGCGCCGCCCACGCGGGAAAGGCGCGCACGGCCGCCGCGAGCGCGAGGTCGACCTCGTCTGCGCCCCCGCGTGAGACGTCAGCGAGCTTCACCGACCAGTCGAGCGGCGAGCGATCCTCGAAGGTCTTGGTCGAGTCCACTCGCTCGTTGTCGATGAAGTGGCCCGTCGCGACCGACACGCCCGCGACATCGACGCGCGTGCTCATGAGCGGAACCTCGGATGCACGAGCGGAAAGGGAAGTGCGGAACGGTCGGTCGGTGCGGGTCGGCGCTGTCCGCGGAACTCCCAGTCACCGCCGAACGCGGTCGAGAGCACCTCTTCGGTCGCGGTCGGTTGCGCACCCACCTCATCGCTGACCGGCTCGGGAGAAGAGACGACGTGATTGGTCAGCGCCCCGAGTCCTTCAACTTCGACCGTCACCACATCACCGGGATCTACTGGGCGAGAGAACGCGGGCGTGCCCGAAAGAAGGACGTCGCCGGGCACCAGGGTGATGAGTCGCGCCACGTCGGTGACCAGGTAGTGCATGTCCCAGGCCATCTCTTCGGTAGATCCATCTTGACGAACCACCCCGTTCACACTGGTGCGCATCGCTTTGTTCCGAAAGTCCCACGCGGTCACCAGCCCCGGACCGATGGGGCAGAGGGTGTCGGCACCCTTCACGCGCAACATCGAGCCCGCATCGGTGTCGCGAAAATCGTGGAGCCCAAAGTCGTTGGCGATTGTGTATCCGGCCACGTAGTGCGCGGCGTCGGCGAGCTTGATGTTGCGCGCGGTTCGTCCAATGACGATGGCGATCTCGCCTTCGTAATTGAGGTACCGGCAGTTGGCCGGACGAACCACGGCCCCGCCGTGGGAGTTCAACGCGGAGACCGGCTTTTGAAACCACGTGGGCGCGGGCGGCAGTTCGACGCCGAACTCGCGCACGCGCGAAACGTGATTGAGGTGGCAGCACAAGATCTTGGTGGGAGAGACCGGAGGAAGGTGGATGGCGTTCGCCGCTTCGACCCGTCGACCGTCGGCCGAGATCAGGGTGTCGCCGTCGCGCACGGCCTCGACGACGTTGCCGTCAAGCACAATTCGGCGATACTCCACAGCCCCTCCGAAAAATCGTTTGTGATCAAATGATTCTTTCACTTTACAAACCAACTGGCCGAGGGCGTGCTACGTTCGCCAAGGTCGTCCGAGGAGGCTCCATGACCAGTTCCTTTGATCGCGTAAGAGTACTGTGGCCAGACCATTTGGGCCTGGCGCGGGGCAAATACGTCCCCGCAAGCCTGGCCGACCATGGCGCTCGGCACTGCACCGGCACGTGGGCGCTCGGCTACGACCGGGTCATGACTCCTGAGACGCCGGGGAGTTACTGGAACGAGGGGCTGCCCGACTTTGAAGCCGTCTTTGATATGGACGACGTCCGACAGGGATGGGAGCCCAACACCAAGGTCGTAGTGGCAAGTCTCGTGCGCGAAGGGCGGCCCGTTTCCGTGTCGCCTCGCGCGGCGCTCGAAAAAGCCATCTCCGACTGGCGAGCGTTGGGGTGCGAACCGTATGTCGGGGTCGAGCTGGAGGCCTACGTATTCGTGCCGGACGGAAATGGTGGTTTCAAGCCCATGGACACGCCCGGCGCGTTCGTCTACGGGACCGGTTCGGCCGTCGACCCCTACGGCGTCATCGACGCCATCTGGTCAGCCGCCAACGACGCCGGCATCGAGCTCGAGTCGGTCAACTCCGAGTACGACACTCCACAGTTCGAGTTCACGTTGCGCTACCGCGACGCCATGGTCGCCGCGGACGAGGTCTTCTTGTTCAAGGTGCTCGCTCGCGAGGTCGCCCAGCGCATGGGGCTGCTGCTCACCTTCATGGGTAAACCGCTCAGTGATCGGGGTGGATCGGGGTTGCACGTCAACTTCTCCTTCCGAAATGAAGTCGGCGTCAACGTGATGAATGACAACACCAGCGAGGACGGGCTCTCCACGCTGGCGAAGTACTCAATAGGAGGTCTGCTCGCACACCACCGGGCGCTCGCTGGCATCTGCGCGCCCACGGTGAACGCGTACAAGCGCCTTCGCCCCGCTTCGCTGTCGGGCTACTGGGCGAACTGGGGCTACGACCACCGGGGCGCCACCATCCGCGTGCCGGGAGAACGGGGGGCGGGAGCGCGGCTCGAACATCGTTTAAGCGATGGCGCAGCGGTCGTCCACAGCGCCATCGCGGCGGTGCTCCAGGCGGCGCGTCTCGGTTTCATCAACAAGACGAGTCCGGGCGAGCCTGAGGGGGGCAACGGTCTCGACACCATCGACGCCACCGTCGGGGTGCCGCCGTCGCTATCCGTGGCGCTCGACGCCCTCGAAGCCGACCGCGAGCTGGTGGAAGCGATCGGCTTGGACCTCGTCGCACAGCACCTCGCCGTCAAGCGCACGGAGTGGGAGCGCTATACGGCGGCGACCACGGACTGGGAGCTGCGCGAGTATTTGCCGTTCCTCTAGGAGGTAGCGGTGGTCGAGGACGCGCTCACAGCTGCTGCGCTGGATAACAGGAAGAGCACCACCACGTAACAGATAGCTGACGCGAAGGCGAGCAGGGCCATCAGCAGCGAGCTGAGGTTGTTGTTGAAATCGAGAAAGCTCGCACCGTTGAAGCCTGCTCCGATGACGAGGAGCGCCCCAAGGATTGTCCACGTATTGAGGCTCCGACGTCTCAGCTTCGCGACGCGAACCACCGTGCTGAAGACCATCACGACGAGGACAAATCCCAAGATGACGTGAATGACGAGGACTATCGCAGCGTTGGAGATAGCCCACCAACGCTCTGCGCGGACCCCGTGAAGTAATCCGATGGTTGAGCGCCGGAGTGATGAGTCGGGACGATGGCGTAGAGGTTGGCCGCCATCCCGAGTCCTGACTGCACCAGTATGAGGACCACCGCAGCCAACATCATGCGTCGAAGCGCCGCTACGTCACGGGATTCAGTGGTTGGTGGTTCGCCCGCGACGTTGCTCATCCGTCGGGCCGATCGTGCACGGGTCCAGCGTAGGCGCCGACTCGGGCGATGTTGTACCCAGCCGGTTCACCCGCGAGCGAGTGCCTAACGCCACTCGACGCTGATTGGCAGCGTCTTGATCCCACTGATGAAGTTGGAGCGGAGCCGCTCCGGGGGACCGGCGAGATCGATGCTGTTCCAGCGTGCGGCCAGCTCCTCAAAGAGCACGCGAATCTCCAGGCGAGCGAGGTGTGCGCCGAGGCAGAGGTGAGGACTGTGCAGGCCGAAGGCCACGTGATCGTTGGGTGAACGGAGCGGCTGGAACGCCTCAGCGTGGGCGAAGTGCTCTTCGTCGAAGTTCGCTGACGTGTACCACAAGACCACCTTGTCGCCGGCTTTCATCGGTGTGCCGCGCAGTTCAACATCTTTGACGAGCGTCCGGCGAAAGTGCATCGTGACCGTCGTCCAGCGCAACATCTCGTCGGTGAGAGACTTTCGCTCGTCGAGGGTCATCGACGGAATGCTCGCAAACACGTCGGGTCGTTCGATGAGCGCGAGGAGACCGCCAGTCATGGTGTAGCGCGTCGTGTCGTTGCCAGCGGCGACCATCAGCGTGAAGAAGTTCTTGAGCGCCAGATCGTCGAGCGACTCGCCGTCGACGGTGGGTTCGAGCAGAGCGCTCAGGATGTCCTGGGTGGGGGTGAGTCGTCGGTCGTCAAGGGCTTGACTGGCGTACTCGAAGAGCTCGAGCGCCACCGGAGAGCGGAAGGGGAGGAGGCGATAGGCCGAGGTGTCAACTTGATCGACCACGTAGTCGGTGAAGTCCGGGTCGGTGTTGCCGATGAGCGCGTCACCGCGCTGGACGAGCCACTCGAGGTCCCCCTCGGGCAGGCCGAGCAGACTGCCGAGCATTCGCATCGGAAGCTCGCGCGCGATGCGGCGAACGAAGTTGAAGTCACGTTCGCCTTCCATGGTGTCGAGGATCTGGACCACGATCTCGCGCACCGCATCCTCGTAGCCGGCGACGGATTTGGGCGCGAAGGGTCGACTGACGAGACGCCGAAGCCGCGTGTGCTCGGGCGCGTCCATTTCCATGAGCGTGCGGCGAGCTTCGGTCTCTTCGGGGTCCATGTCTTCAAGGCGTATTCCGAGGCGACTTGAAAAGAGCTCGGTGCTTCGGCTGGCGAAGAGGACATCGTCGTACTTCGTGAGGCTCCAGAAGCCCCGACCGCCGTTGGGCTCTTCGGTCCAGTGCACCGGATCGTGTTCGCGCAGATACTGGAACGTCTCGCGCGGCACGCCGTCCACGTAGGTGTCGTGCGACGTGAGATCAACCATCGACTCGCTCATGGCCCCTCCAGAGATGTTTGCATCCAAACAATAATTCCAGTACACCACAGCCGACGTCGGGCACCTACAATGACCGTATGACTCGACCGCTGATCGGGATAACGGGGCGGCGCTGGCCCGCGACGGCACTGGGTTCGAATGTGCCCAAGGCCATGAGCGGCCTTGAGTTCGATCTCCACTTCACTGATTATCCGCGCTCTGTGGCGCTCGCGGGAGGGCTGCCTGTCGAGCTCACCCGAGACGCCGACCCTCAAGAGATGGTCGGGCACCTTGCGGGCCTCGTCCTCACCGGTGGCGCGGATCTCGATCCGTCGCACTACGACGCCGAACCGGAACCGGGCCTCGGGCCGGTTGAGCCCGATCGGGACGTCTGGGAGATGGCCTTGCTGGCGGCTGCGCGCGATCGGGATATTCCCGTCCTCGCCATTTGCCGGGGCTTTCAGCTCCTGAACGTGGTCTTTGGTGGGACGCTTCGCCAACACGTCGAGCTTGATGAGGGTGCCGGACATCCTCAGTGGGACGTCGATGGCCGTGAGGCAACGCACCGCGTGCACGTCGTTGACGGAACCATCGCCGCGAAGCTTTACGACGGAGACATTGCCGTTAATTCACTTCACCACCAGGTGATAGATGAGGTGGGGGAGGGGCTTATCGTCTCGGCCAAGGCGACGGACGGAGTCGTCGAAGGGCTGGAGACGATAGACGGCCGGATCGTGGCTGTGCAGTGGCACCCGGAGTTGCTGAAGAAGCCGGACCCTTCGTTTGTGTGGTTGGTTCGAGCGGCATTGCAGCAGGTTTCCTCATAAAAGGTCCTTGACGCAGGTCGTTTGACCCCTTACGGTTATCCGTCAACGACGCGAGAGCGACTCTCGCACGATTCCGGGGGGAACATGGCAGTTGACGAGAAAAAGACGTCGCTCGGTGGCAAACGAAAGCTGACGCTGATCGACACGATCGCGCAGTCGGTCGGGCTGATGGGGCCCGTGTTTTCCATCGCTTTCCTCGTACCGCTGGTCGTGGGGATCATCTCGGCGACCGGTCAGGGCGGTGGTGACGCGGCACCGCTTGCGGTCCTCATCGCTGCGGTTGGTGTGTTGGGACTTGGTTGGATCATCGCCGAATACACCCGCAAGATTCAAGCTGCCGGATCGCTCTATGACTACGTGACCGACGGGCTCGGGGGCCGCATCGGCTCCGCGGCAGGGTGGCTCTACTACGCGGGGATGCTGGCACTCGGCGCCGGCATCTTGCCGATGATCGGTGGCACCATCCACGACACGATCCAATCTGAGTTTCACCGTGCCCCGCTCCCGTATTTCGTCTGGGACCTATTGCTCTGGCTGTTGGTCGGCACGATCATCTATCTCGGCGTGGCGCTCTCGACGCGGGTGCAACTCACCCTGGCGCTCATTTCGGTCACGGTGGTGCTGGTCTTTTCGATCTTCGTGATTATTCAAAGCGGGGGCCTGCATCACATCTCGTCGGGCTTTTCTGCGAGCGGTTCGCCGACCCACTGGAAAGGCATCTTCTTTGGCGTGCTCTATGGCGTCTTGCTCTTCACGGGTTTCGAAACCTCCGCCAACCTCGGTGAGGAGACGGACAAGCCGGAAAAGAACATTCCACGCGCGGTGCTCATCTCGGTGATCGTCATCGCGGGCTTCTACATCATCGGTGCGTTCGCGCAGGTTTCGGGATTTCACTTCAACTTGAATCTCATCGGCAAGAACGCCGGTGCGCCACTGTTCACCCTCGCCGGACCCAAGATCGCGGGCGGGTTCGCGAGCGTTGGCATCCGTCGACTCGTGGAACTCGTCGTGGTCTTTGACATGATCGCGGTGCTCATTGGCTGTGCGGTCTCGGCGTCTCGAGGGATTTTCGCACTCGCCCGCGACGAACGCCTGCCCAAGCCGTTGGCGAGCATTTCGCGACGGGGTACGCCGCTTGGCGGGAGCGTCTTTGTGATCTTCGTCTACGCGGTGATCATCTGCCTCGTGACTTGGACCACAGCCTTTGCCCTTCCGAACTTTCCTGAGTACTTCTCGATGTTCAGCTGGATGTCCACCTTCGGGGGATTTGCGATCGCGGCGATCTATCTCTTCATCGCGGTGGGCGCCTTGAGAGGGCTGCGGTCCAGCGGCAAGAAGTGGCAGCTCTATCTCTCGAGCCTCGTTGGTGGCGCGGTGACCATCGCGGCCATCTACGGAGCTCTCTACAAGGTGACCGCGCCAACGGTGTGGGCTCCCTACGCGGCGATCTGTATCTTGGCGCTCGGACTGATAGTGGCCATGGTCCTGCGTTTCGAGCCGAAGGGCACCGCCGACTTCTCGGGACTCACCGAAAGCGAACAAGGTCCGATCAAGATCTGATGCCACCGGTGGGTTAGGCCAGGTTGAAGCCGCGGTGTGCGACGAAATCGCTAGTGGGCGAGCCCCATTCCCGCTGCGAAGAGACCTGCGCACAGCAGGGGAGTGGTGGCAATGAGCGTCACTGAATAACCCCAGTGATGTTCGCGCTGCAAAATCGCGGGTATTGCAAACGCCGACGAGAAGGTGGTGAGGCCACCGCAGAACCCGTCGATCGCGACGTCTCGCAGATGCGCATCGAGTGAGACCGTAAAGCGGTACGCGACGTAGCCGGCGATCCCGCACCCGATAGCGTTTGCGGCGACCGTCGCCCACGGACGTCTCGTGGGGTGATGACGCCGCACGGCGTACTCGGCGAGGTAGCGCACGATGCAACCGAGACCGCCGAACACCGAGACGAGAACAAGCGTCATTGAGGTCTCTCTTGGATCCCGAGCCACCCCGCAAGCACTCCGCTTGCCAAGGCCCCCGCGATGACTGCGAAGCATCCACCTACGCAGACGTGCCAGATGGCGGCCAGATCGACGAAGAGGCCCGAATACGACGTGAGCCCACCAAAGAAACCAGTGATGATCAGGACACGGGTGACGTCGTTCGGATCGCGATGTCGAAGAGGGCCTCGCAGCAGGCGCGTTGCGAGGTAGACGCCGACGAAATTGATGGCGAGAAGAACCCAGGGGATCTCCTGGGGCCAGGTGACCGGCCCGTTGGGATTTGGCAGATGCTCGAGGCCCGTCAGCCACGTCCGAAGGAGCGTCCCGACGAAACCGCCCGCCGCGGTGGCGCCGATGGCCTGGGCGAGCTGTCGCGGTCGGAGAGTGATATTCGCAGGCATAAGGGGCTAGTCGAAAACTATCGAATTCGGGGATGTCTGATGATGAATGGCATCTCGGAGCCGGGAAACGAAGTGCCCGAGGAGCTCAGCTTGAAAAGAGGTCGCGAAGACGGACCTTCCCACCAGTGCGCAGACTCGCTCGTCGGTAGATGCCTGCGGCGAATCGAGCCACCCCCACGGTGCAAATGACAGAGATCATCACTGAGGCGACAAACCCGTACCACGAGACTTCGCGATACCCGACGAGCACCGGCATCGCGAACGGTGCGGTCGGAGGTAGGTAGGCCAGCACTTTGAAGAACAGCGAGAGGTGGCTCGATTCGGCCGACGTCAGAGAGAAGATGTAGCCAAAGAGGAGCGGCAGGGAGAGCGGCAGGGCTAACGTCTGGATCTGGTCCTGGCGCTCGGCCATGGATCCCGCCGCGGCATAGACCCAGCAGTAGAAGGCATAGCCGAGCATCAGCCACACCAGAATGGCGGCGACCTCGAGCGGGGCTGCTCCGTGAATGAGCGAAGACCCGACCGATTTGGCGACGATGAGCGCGAAGGCGACGATCAGCGCGGCTTGGCTGAACGCTACGAGACCGATGCCGAGGACCTTTCCGGTGAGGAGCTGGAGCGGACGAACCGTGGAGAGGAGGACTTCGATGACGCGACTGGACTTCTCCTCCATCACGCCCATGAGCGTCCACGTGTTGTACTGCGACAGCATCGCGAAGATGAGAATGAGACCGATGACCGAAACGCCGATGTTCGACGATGTGGATGACGACACCGGAACGAGGCTCGCAATCGTCACGGCGTGAGCGTGACTGAGAATCAGCGTCTGCGCCGGGCTGATGCCCGCAGCGTGCACGGCTGCAACAAGACCGAGATCCTGGGCGATCTGCTCAAGTTCTGAGGAGTTAGACGACGTGCTCAACGTGGTGACGATGATCTTCTGACCGTTGATGATCGCTGCGTTAATGCGATTCGTCCGTACGGCGTGGTCGGCACGCGCCACACTCGATTCCTCGACGAACGTGACGCGGGCATCATTGGCCTTTGCGTCTTTCACCACGAGTGACCGGGACGACGGTGGCAGCGTGCCAACGACGCCGATGCGCTGGGAGGTCGGGGCGTTGCTGTGCAGCGTGGGAATGATGATCGCCGCCCCCACCACCGCGAGCATCAGGACGGTCGTGACCCTCAAGATGCGGCCGCGCAAGCGCTCTCGGATCTCGCGACCGGCAACGAGCCCAATGTCGCCACGGAGCAGGCGAAACGTGCGAAGTGGGCGAATGCCTTGTGGAGCGGCATGTCGACGGCGCCGGAGGGTGATGCGCACGACCAGGAAGACGAACACCGCGGCCAGAATGAAAACGCTCTTCACTTCAGCGACTCCCGGAAGACCTCGGAGAGACGTCGGCGAGCAAAGACGAACTCGGTGACGTGACCTGCCGCCATAGCGGCGTGGAGCACCGCGTCGCTATCGACCGAGGTGTCGAGCACGAGTCGAGCTTCGCCGCCCGAAACCTCGGAAATAGTGACGCCGTCGATCCCGCGGGCCCAACCGGCCTCGCGATCACCCTCAACTCGCACGACAAGTCGACGGGCACCACTCGTCGTGAGCTCGTCAACCGTCCCGCTCGCCACCAGGTGGCCGTGGTCGATGATGGTCACAGATTCGCAGATGCTCTCGACCTGATCGAGCTGGTGGCTCGAGAACAGGACGCATCGCCCTGATTGCGCTTGTTCGATGAGCACGCTCGCGATGGTGTCGATGCCCGTCGGGTCGAGACCGGCGAGCGGTTCGTCGAGCACGAGGAGATCGGGACCGTGCACGAGCGCGGCCGCCAGCTGCACGCGCTGCTGATTGCCGTGCGAAAGGCTTTCCACCTTGCTTCCGATTCGGTCGGCAATCTCAAGCCGTTCGAGCCAGTGGAGCGCCTCCCTGTGCGCTGATTCAGCGTTCATTCCGTGGAGACGTCCGAGGTACTCAACTTGATCTCCCACCAACATGCCGGGATAGAGTCCTCGCTCTTCGGGCATGTAGCCGAAGCGTCGACGCTCGGCCTGGCTGACGACCGCGCCGTTCCAAAGGACCGTCCCGGCGTCGAGGTCGGTGAGCCCAAAGATGGCGCGCATGGTCGTCGTCTTGCCCGCACCATTGGGTCCGAGAAACCCAATGACCTGTCCGGCGGTCACGTCAAAACTCAAGTTGTCGAGTGCGGTGATCGAACCGAATCGACGCCTCAAGCCTTCGATTCGGAGAAGGTCGGCCACGTGCCCACACATTACTTGCGCCTCGATCAGACCACCAGCGACCGGTCGCGAATGACTGAGCGGAGCGTCATCGGTCATTATGGTGACGTCGTTGCATATGTCAACGCTGATCGAAGCGATAAGTTCGCGTGGTGAGTTCGAGAGCCTGGTTTCGACCTCTCCACGAACGCAACTTCCTTCTTTTCTTTGTGGGACAATCGACGTCCCAAATCGGCACCGGCATGGCGCCCGTGGCCGTTGCCTTCGCGGTGTTGGCGCACGGCAACGCCAGCGACGTTGGATATGTCCTCGCTGCGGGGACTGTGCCACTCGTCATACTCCTTCTCGTCGGTGGGGTAGTGGCCGATCGGATCAGTCGACGACGACTCATGATCTTGTCCGACACCCTTCGTACCGGTGCCGAGCTGGGCTTGGGCCTCTGGGTGCTCGTGAGCGCCCCTCCCTTGTGGGGATTTATTGCGCTCGCCGCCTTGATGGGAATCGCTCAGGCGTTTTTCAACCCGGCGCTGACGGGCATCGTGCCACAGCTCTTGAGCGAAGACTTGCTTCAACAGGGCAACGCGCTCAACGGCATCTCGATGTCGGGCGGCAACGTAGTTGGTCCGGCCGTCGCGGGGGTGATCGTCGCAGCCGCGAGCCCCGGTTGGGCGATCCTGGCTGACGGCGTCACCTATCTCGTGAGCGTGATCTCACTGGCGCTGATCCGCATCGATTGGAACGCGAACGAGCGTGGTGAGTCGTTCCTGGGGTTGCTCCGCGAGGGCTGGCGAGAGTACTGGTCTCGAACTTGGCTCTGGGCTATCGTGATCCAGTTCTCGCTTGTCAACGCCTTCTTCGCGTCGGTCTTTGTCCTCGGGCCGGTCGTCGCTCAGGAGTCGCTTGGTGGGGCGTCGTCGTGGGGGGCGATCCTGGCGGCCGAAGGGGCTGGCGCGGTCGTGGGTGGAATCGTGATGTTGCACGTATACCCTCGTCGTCCGTTGCTCGTGGCGTCGCTCGTCACGCCACTGTTCGCCCTGCCGCTGTTCTTCCTGGCGGCTCGCTCGCCGGTTGCCGTCATCGCTCTGGCGGCCTTTGTAGCCGGGGTGTGCGTGGCCGTGTTTTCCGTGCAGTGGACGACCACCCTCCAACGAGAGATCCCGACCCACGTGCTCTCACGCGTCAGCGCGTACGACTGGTTCGGATCCTTGGCGTTCGCTCCATTGGGCATGATGCTTGCGGGACCGGTAGCGACGCACATTGGAGTCACCGCGACGCTCCTGGGTTCCGGAGTGATCATCGGCGTGATGGGTCTCGCGACGTCGGCGATACCTTCGGTCATCCGACTCAGGGCTCCCGATCGCGTCGTCGACGCCGGAGGGAGCAGCACCCGGTGATGAGTGACTCTTCTACGACCCGAGGTGCAGGCATTAGTCGTCATAGGACGGAGTTTCACGACGTGTTTCTTCTCGGAGAGCGTCACCAATCGATCCGAAGCGAGTACCGATCAGAAAGTTGCTCGTAGCAACTATCTCATTGGCCTAGGGTTCTCGCTCGTCTTCTCGCAGGTACCATGGGAGGGGTCCGACGCCACCAAAGGACCTCCTCTTAACTCTTATGCTCGGGCTGCTCAACTTCACCGCGTTTGTCACGACTGCTGGTTACGGTGCCGTCTTCATCCTGTGCCTGCTCCAGTCGTGCTGCATTCCGACGTCCTCGGAGATCACCTTGGGGTTTGCTGGCGCCTTGGCCGCCCAAGGAAAGTTGAGCTTGGCGGGGGTCATCGCCGTCGGAGTCCTCGGTGAAGTGATTGGCGCCTACATCGCGTGGGCGGTGGGACGCTTTGCCGGTCGGGCGGTCGTCGATCGCTTCGGGCGCTACATCTTGCTCAGTCATCGTGATCTCGACAGGGCCGAAGCCTGGTACGACCGCCATGAGCGCTTCGGGGTCTTCGGCAGCCGTTTGATTCCAGTAATCCGCAACTTCGTGGCCTTGCCCGCCGGCATTGCGGAGGTGCCACTGGTGCGCTTCGGGCTCTTGACCGCCGCGGGGTCGCTGCTCTGGGACGGCGCCTGGGCCGGCATCGGCTTTGGCGTTGGCACGCACTGGCACTCCATCGCTTCGGGCTTCTCTGACGTTGGCTACGTGCTCGGCGTCATCGCCGTGTGCGTCATCGTCGTGGGTATCGTCCATCGATACCGCAGCTACAAAGAGGCCATGCGATCCAACCAGACCGGACGGCCCGGCTCGGGCTTTGCTCGGGGTGAAGAGGCGCCTCGCGCGTTCCCGACGGGCTCTCGCGGAGCCGTGAATCGTCCGTTCGAGCCCGCGAGTTCCCCCTCCGCTGGGGTCGCGCGCACGCCAGTTCCGCCGTGGCGGGGGAGCATGCCAAGGCACAGCGTCGAAGCGCGCGGGAACGCTCCGTTCGAGGCGACTGCGAGTGGCCGACCTGGAGCCGGGGGACGACGAGGGAGCCACGCTCGCCATCGCCGCCGCCGCTTCTCGTTGGACGCTCAGGGGGAGTTGGCGAACGGTCAGGTGCCGATCCTCGGGCGGTTCTTTCCTGCGCCGCTCGCCGCCAAAGTGCCCGAAGTTATCTTCGCGTTCTGGGTGACCAAGGTCCTCAGCACCGCGGGGGGAGAGGCCACCTCCGACTATCTGAAGACCTACGGCAACATCAAGGGTGGTGCGGTCGAGGTAGGTCTTTTCGTCATCGCGCTGGTGCTGCAGTTCGCCACTCGCCGTTATCGGGCCTTCGCCTACTGGTTCCTCGCCTTTGCCATCGCCATCTTCGGCACGGGCGTTTCCGATTTCTTGCATCTCGACGTCGGCATTCCCTACGCCGGGACTACCGCGCTGTGGGCAGTGATCCTCGCCGCCATCCTCTGGCTCTGGTACCGCAGCGAGGGCACCCTGTCCATTCACAGCATCACGTCACAGCGGCGCGAGGCCTACTACTGGTCGACGGTCTTTGCCACCTTCGCTCTCGGCACAGCCCTCGGGGACTACACGGCCACGTCGCTCAATTTGGGCTACCTGGCCTCGGGCGTCCTCTTCGGTGTTCTCATCTTCCTCCCGGCCCTGGCGTGGTGGAAGTTGGGCCTCAACAGCATCGCCGCCTTCTGGATGTCCTACATCTTGACCAGACCCCTGGGCGCGTCCTTCGCCGACTACATCAGTAAGGCTCGTGATCTCAGCGGCATCAATTTCGGCGACGGGCAGACGGCTGCCATCTTCGCCGCTGCGGTCTTCTTGCTCGTTTGGTACTTGGCGGTCGCTCGCCCCGATATTCAAGGATCCTCTCGTGACGGCGCGAATCATTCGGCCGTGGGGCGCGAGTCAACGCTTTTTCCCGTGAACGAGTTCGAGACAGAGTGATTGCGCGAGTGGCCTTCAACGGCCGCTTCTTGGTCTGCGTCCCTGAAGGAGAGAATGGGGCTTTTCGGCCTTTTTTCTGTCACTTTACATAACGACAATTATCGGCGCTATGGCTAGGTGATTCTGCTAGGATTCTCCACATGCGTCGGGTACTTTTGGCGTCGCTCTTCGCAGCGGCCAGCATTTCACTAGGGTTCGTAGGCAGTGCCGGTGCCGCGATCAACCCAGTGGTGTCGCTGAATCCCGTGCTTTCTGGCGTTCCGATCTACTCAAACGTGATTCTGGCCTTTGACTTCAGCGATAATACGTTGCCCCCGTCGTCGAACTCCGGGACGCCGGCCGCCGGCTCGTCCGCGACCGCCCCCGACGGCTCGTTCAACATCATCACCGATGTGTTCCCGGAGAATACGGGCGGCTTCGTTCGCATGGTGGCCGTTGCGCCGGCCAACTCTGGCGTGAGCAACCTCGTGTGCTCCTTCCAGGCCGTCCAGCAGGCTCAGGCCGAGTGCTGGTTCAATTTCACCGCGCCGGGCGTATGGAACATCCACACGCAGTACGCGAGCGACCCGAAGCTGGGCGTCTCGTCGGAGTCGATTACCAACCTTCGCGTCGGCAACTAACCAGACGTCGCGAGCGGTGCCCGTGGCGCCGCGTGTGGTGCGATGCGTTTTAGCCCCGTGACGTACACTTCGCCCATGACCTCACTATTTGACGTATCGGGCAAGGTTGTTCTCGTCACCGGCGGCACCAGTGGAATCGGCGAGATGATCGCTCGAGGCTTCGTCCAAGCGGGCGCCATTGTGTATATCGCCTCCCGGAAGCCGGACGTCGGCGAGAAGCTCGCTGCGGAACTCTCTGCTCTCGGCCCCTGCACCTTCCTCCAGGCCAATCTGAACACCGAAGCGGAGTGCCGTCGGCTGGCCGAGGAGATGACCGAGCGTGAATCGCATCTCGACGTGCTGGTGAACAATGCGGGGGCCACCTGGGGGGCACCCATGGCCGACCACGACGAGGCGGCCTTTGAGCGGGTGCTGTCGCTCAACGTGAAGGGCGTCTTTCACTTGACGAAATTCTTGCGTCCGTTGCTCAGTGTCGGCGCGACCAGCGAGGATCCCTCTCGCGTCATCAACATCGGATCGATCGACGGTCTGCGAGCGCCCGCAATGGAGACCTTCGCGTACTCAAGCTCAAAGGCCGCGGTCCATCAGCTGACGCGACACCTTGCCAAGTTCCTCGCACCAATCATCACGGTGAACGCGATCGCACCCGGTCCGTTCGAATCGAAGATGATGCATGCGACGATTGAGGCAGTCGGCGATCAGATCGTGCGTTCGGTGCCGATGCACCGACTCGGCAAGCCCTCGGACATGGCCGGCGCCGCCATTTTTCTGTCCTCCCCCGCCGCTACGTACATCACGGGTGCGGTGCTCCCCGTCGACGGCGGTATGGCGGCGATCGGTTAGCTTGACGGCGCGCGGCCGAGGGTCACCTGCAGCGTGAGGTGCTTGGTGCCGCGCACGATGTGCAGCGTGATGATCTGGCCCGGCCGAAGGGCTGAGAGCACCGACGTCACGTCCTGAGCGCTGTCGATCGTCGTCTTGTTGATGCCGACGATGATGTCGCCCTGCTTGACGCCCGCGGCTGCAGCGCCCGTGCCTGAGATCACGCTCATGACCACCGCGCCCGTGGAGACGGAGAATCCATACTCAGACTGCAGCGACGAATTCATCGATTCGATCTCGACGCCGATGAAGGCTCCGTGATTGACGACGCTCTCGCCCGCCATGAGCGTCGGGAGCAGCGACTGGATCGTGGCGACCGGAATGGCGAAGCCAATGTTCTGGGAGTTCTCTCCGTCAGAGAGCGTGCCCGCGACGGCGGTGTTCATGGCAATGACGTCCCCGCTCGAGTCGAGCAGCGGTCCCCCGGAGTTGCCCGGGTTGATGGCTGCATCGGTCTGGATCATGTTGGTGAGGGTTTCGGTGGCGGTCGTCGATCCGGCGGTCACGGTCCGTCCGAGCGCGGACACGATGCCCGAGGTAACCGTCGGCGTACCGGCGGCGAGCCCGAGCGCGTTGCCGATCGCGACGACGGCGTCGCCAGCTTCAAGGTCGTTGGAGTTGCCAAACGTCACGGTCGGCAGATTGGAGGCGCCGTTGATGCGAATCAGTGCCACGTCATCAATGGGGTTGGTTCCCACCAAGGTCGCCGAGATTGACTTCGTGGTGCCACTGCGCGTGACGGTGATCGATCCACCATTGGCTGCGGCCGCAATGACGTGATTATTGGTCACCACGAGGCCATTCTTCGAGATGATCATGCCGGTGCCCTCGTCCTCGGTGCCCCCGCCGGTCACGTCAATGCTGACGGTGGAGGGCAGCACCTTTTGGACGAGCTTCGGGATGTTCATGCCGCCGCCAGAAGAACCGGCGCCCGGGGGAGCGTTCACCTCATTAATGGTCACTCCCCCAGTGCTCGAACCCGAAGGCGCGGCAAAGTGACCCGCGAGTCCGCCCACGAGCGCGGCGACCACCAGCAGGGACACGCGGGTCGACCAGAGTGTGCGGGTCTTTCGCTGTGAGGCAAGCGGCACGTCGTCGACGATCATCGAGCTCGTGGAGTTCGGGTTCCGGCTGGCTCCCCCGCTGTTCGAGTCCGGCTCGCTTGGCGCGCTCCACGCGCCGGTCGTCGCCTCGAAGACGGGACCTGACGAGTGGGCGGGGGTGATCGAGGGTGACTCGTCCGCGGGAGCTTCGTCTGACGTGCCGTCGGACACCTGTGGCGTTGACGTTGATGGTTCGTGCGGTGAAGGCGAGGCGTCGTGTGACGAATCTGGTGCGTTCCCCGTGACGCTCGCTGGCTCCGCGTTCACGTCTGCGTTCGGCTGATCGTCGGGCGCGCCCAATGGAAGGTCTGTCACAAATACATGCTAGGCAAAGCAAAATAAATTTGGACTAAATCCCACCGAAATGTCCGTCTTGCGACGAGCGAGTAGATTAGAGCCCTATGTCTCGACGCATTGAGATCGAAATAACCAGTCTGAGCGGCGACCTCGCGACGTGGCGCGCGGCGGGTGCGAAGCTCCCCAAGGGTGTTCTCGCCGCGTCGTTGATCCCCGGCGGTCCCGTCGTCGGCAACGTCTATCGCGCCGACATCGAACAGTACATGGAAGGCATCGAAGTGCTGTCGGTCACCGCACCGAAGACCGCTTCTCCGCTCGACCCGCGTAACGAGCGCATCGAACTCATCCCCGACGCGAAGAAGGGTCCCGATGTCGTGGTGACCTATGCGCCCAAGGGTCGTGGTGGACGACGCGACGATCGCCACGAAGGTCGCGACGGAGCTCGCAGAGACTCTTCCAAGCGTCCAAGCTCGCGCGGTGACCGCAAGGACGGCCCGAATGCTGGCGGAGAGCGACCGACCCGCGGGCCACGCCCCGAGCGTCCGGCTCGCGAAGAGCGCGCTGAAGGAGCCGTTCGCGAACGCCCCGCCCGCGCCCGCACCGAACGTCCCGGTGGCCGACCGGCCCGTCCAGAGCGCTCACACGGTCCCCAGACGCCCCCGCTGACCACGACGCACCGGAACGCGCTTCTGGCGACACTCTCGCCCGAGCAGCTTCCCGTCGCCGAGCAGCTGCTCCGCGGCGGCATGCCCGCCGTGCGTTCGGCGGTGGAGCTGCAGAACAAGAACGCCACGGCACAGGGTCGCCCGACGATTGACGCCACGACCATCGAACGCATCGCCGAAGATCTGCTGAACCGGACCAACCTCGCAATGTGGAAAGACCGAGCGGCGGGTGCTATCGGCGCGGGTCGAGAGCTACGCTTGCGTGACTTGCGCGCCGTGGTGACCTCCGCCAAGACCGTCTCCTTAGACGATGAGGCTCGTGCGCAGTTGAAGGAGCTTCAAGCGTCGCTGACCGCGCGCATTGAGCACTTGCGTACCCAATGGAACGAGAAGCTCGAAGCCGCAATCACCGCGAAGAACGTGAAGGAGGCGCTCAGCCTCGTCGCTCGTCCACCGGACATGTCGACGCGAGTGAGCGCCGACGCCGCGACGCGCGTCGTCGCGCTCGTCTCGGAGACGCTCAACGCTGATCAGAATCCGCAGCTCTGGAACGAGATTGTCGAACTGACGGCTGACACGTCGATTCGGCGGAACGTGAAGCCGCTCGGCATTCCGAACGATGAGGCGAGCCACGCCGTGGCGGTGCACAACGCGGGTGCCATTCCAGAGCTGGCGAAGCTGCTCGGCATGAAGGTGCCGCCACCGCCGCCACCGACACGGCTGGTACGCCGCCCGCCTACGCGCCGCGCATCGTAAGCAGTCGGGCCTTCCAGCCGATCGACTCGTAGAGCGACTTCATTCCTCGATCCCCCGGTAGCGCGTATGCGTCGATCGGCGGCGTAGAACTGTCGAGGAGCGCGCGCACCAGCGACGTTGCGATCTTCTGTCGGCGAAATTCGTGGGCGACGTAGACGGCTTCGACGAGCGATGCTCGACAGAGAGCGAAACCCTTCAGCCCCTCTTCGTCCTCGTAGGTCCACAGTGACCCGGACGCCACGACAACACTAAGCAGGTCGGCTTCGGGCATGCCGTTCGTGAGCGTCGCAAGCAACGCTCCCCCGCCGCGCTTGGAGAGCACGTCACGATGCGCTCGGTCCCAGAGTTCGATGAGTTCGGGCGTCGTGCCCGCGGCGAGCGTGACGCTCACGTTAGGGTGCCGCGTTCCTAGACACAATCGCGACAGAGCATGTTCGATCTGTCGGCCAGCTGGCTCGTCTTCTTGAGGAGGCGACAAGACTTGCAGCGAAACTCGTCATCCTGTTTGGGCAGGATGGCTTCAGTCACGTCGAGTGTCGGATCTACTTCAAGCGGTGCCTCGTCGTCGTCTTCGGGCACGGAGGTGCGAAGGATGGTCTCGGCCAGGACCTCATCGAGCGCCAACTCCACGTCGGCGTCGTCAACGACGTCGTCGTCGTCCTCGGTGACCACGGCGACGGCCGGCGCCACCTCGTCGTCGTCCGCCGCGTCATCGACGACCAGGTCCGCGACGTCTTCGGCCTCTTCGTCGTCGACGATCTCGTCAACGACGTCCTCGAGGTCATCCTCGCTCACTATCTCCTCGTCGAATCCCTCCGCGAGCTCCTCTTCGTCAAAGACTTCGTCATTCTCAACATCACTTGCCATAAGTTCCTCTTCTGTAGCGCAGGCATTGTAAGGCTTTTTTGCTGACTCGTGCGCCATTTCCACCTAAAGAGTGGATAAATCTGACGCTTCCTAGCGTTGTAGGCGATTCCGTTCGGCCGCGCGCTCTGCTTCGAGGCGTTCCAGGTCGGTGTCGGAAAAGTCCACGAAGCTCATCGCGTCGGCAATACTGGCGTGACCAGCCTCTTCGCGGATGAGCCGCGCCATCTCCTGGGCCACCCGTCGATAGCTCGGATGCCCCTGGGGGCCCGAGCGCAGTTCGATGAGGTGCATCGCCTCTCGGGCGTTCATCTGCATGACGTAGCGAATGCGAAACGCCAGGGCGACGCAGTACTGAGCCTGCTCAGGGAACTCCGTGCGAACGTCGTAGTAGAGCTCGGCGGAGCGGCGAAGCGACTCCTCGTAGCGATCCGCCAGCCCTGCTTCAACCACCACCTCGGGAATGTCGTAGCCGAGGTCCACGGTGAGGGGCTGCCACTCGATCGTGAGCATGCGGTGGCGCTGGAGATCGCGGAAGGCGCCGTAGTCACTCACGATCTCGAAGCGGTATTCGGTCCGTTCGAAGGCGCGACCTGGTCGATGGCGGCGGTTGCCTCTCGCTCCGACGTAGGTCCGCAGGAGCGCTCGACGCTCGTCGGCGCTCATCAGACCGACTCGGCGCTCGGCCTCATCGTGTGATCCGGTGGCGTTGGCAAAGACGATCGCTTCGAGGACCCGGGTCTCACCCTCGGGGTCAAAGCCAACGAGTCGCACGGACTCCTCGGTCTCGCCGGTGTCGCGACGCGTCTCCATCGACCCGAGTAGAGATCTGGTCGCGTTTTTGGTGTCGGCGAGGTATTTCGTCCAGGCGAGGCCGCGCTCGGGAACGTCCAGTCGTCTCAAGAACGACGGAATGACCTTCACCAGCTCGTCGTACATCATCTGGGCGTACTCGCGAACTTCCGGTAGCGGGTGCGCGCGCATGCGCAACAACAGCGACTCATACGCCTGCCCCGAAGCGTAGATGCCGAGGTTGGAGAGCGCACTCGCGGGCAGGAGCCCGCGCAATCCGTCGAGCGCCTTCGCGCGCACCGCTTGGCGGTAGACGAAGTCGGTATCTTCCGCGGTCTTGGGATATTTCACGCCGAGCCAATCGGTGAGATCGGGCAGGAGCTCGCGGTAGGTGTCGAACATCCGATCCATCTCACCGATGTATCGGGCTCCGAAACGCGAGTCGAGGAGATCGCTGTCGCGATAGAAACGGTAGAGCCCATTGTTGAGGCGCCGGTCGTAGCCGATGTAGCGGGTTGACTGCTCGAGGTAGGCCATGAGACGCCCCCGTTCGATCACCTTGGTCAACAGATTGCTCGCCTGCTCGCAGGCGAGGTGCACCCCGCCCAGCTGAGCCACCGAGTCATCGCCGTACTCGAAGAAGATGCGCTGATAGAGCTCATCGGCCCGCTCAAGACCGAGGGTCGCGTCGACTGTGACGTCGCCGGCGAGCTCGAGATCGCCCACGAACTCGTCAAGAAACAGCCGGCGCAGGCTCTTGGACGAGCGTGAATAGCGCGCGAACAGGGCACCCTTCACCACCTCTGGCAAATTGACCAGCGCGAAGACCGGTCCATCGAGATTGGTGAAGTAGCGGCGCAAAACCGCCACCTCGGCGTCGGAGAACTCTTCGGCAACGTAGGGGTGCATGGAGTTACGAGACTAGAGGCGAAATTACGCGCGGGGGTGGACCGTGGACGCTCCCGCGACCACACTTCGGAGCACGGCGTCGCGTGCTTCCTGGGCGATGTCGGCGACGTCGGTGAGATGGCGCATGCGGCCCAGCTGCTCGCAGAGATCGGCCACCTGCTTGGCGTTTCGCACGAAATCACCAGGAGAAGTCTGGCCAATTTCGGCGTCCGCGAGGTCGAGCACCGTCGAGAGCGATGCTCCCCGAGCCCAGGCCGCGATGATCGTAGCGAAATGCCCATCAGGCTCTTTGAAGTGGGGTACGCGGTATCGCTCTTCGACCTCTCGGACCGTCGCGGCGATCACGTTGATCTCGCGCAGGCGCTCACTGATGCTGACACGCCGTTCCTGGCCGAGGCGGTCGTGGTGGACCTTCTTTTTCTTCGTGGAGACGTGCTTGGCCGCGTTCACCGCCCGCGTGGATCGCTTCGATTCGTAGACGAAGCACGAGAGGAGTCCGGCGAGTGAGGCGGGATCCAGCCCCTCGAAGACTCCCGCGCTGATCGATTCCGCGATCAAGAGATCGCACTCGTGGTAGATCGATCGCAGCAGCTGGCCCTGGGGGGTCAGTTGCCAGCCCTCGGCGTACCCGAGCTCTTCGAGCACGTGGTGGCGGGCGACCATCTGGTCGGTCAGCGGGCGACGGTGACCCGCGGGCCGGCGCTCATTCTCGAACTGAGCGAAGGAACGTCGAACGACGTCGAGGGCAGTCTCATAGTCGAAGTGATTGATCAGGTTGGCCGTGAAGTTGTAGGTCGGGCGAAACGAGGAGTGCAGGTCAGCCGGCGGGGCCAGCGCGACGCGCCCCACGTCGTTGAGCGAGAGATCAC
Source organism: uncultured Acidimicrobiaceae bacterium (assembly GCA_963848345.1). Lineage (GTDB taxonomy): Bacteria > Actinomycetota > Acidimicrobiia > Acidimicrobiales > RAAP-2 > RAAP-2. The sequence goes on from CAWKDF010000005.1 coordinate 743,230, forward strand.
TGGCGAAGCAGACAATTGCGTGTCCTTCGTCGTCAAGCCCGCGGCGCCCCGCGCGGCCGGTCATTTGCGCGTACTCGGCGCTCGTGAGGAACTGGCGGCCCGCGTCAGAGTACTTGGTGAATCGTTCGAGAGCGACCGAGCGGGCGGGCATGTTGACGCCGAGGGCCAACGTCTCGGTGGCAAAGACGACGGCAAGCAGATTGCGCTCGAAGCAGGTCTCGACGATCTCCCGGAACGCGGGCACCATGCCAGCGTGATGCATGGCAATCCCGCGGCGCAACGCGTCGACAAAGTCCGCGTACTCGAGCGCGCGCAGATCGTCTTCGGAGAAGTCGACGAGGCGGGCTTCGGCGATGCTCTCGATCTCGCGCCGTTCTTCGGGCTTGGTGAAGAGCAGTCCGTCGCGCCGCAGCTGGTGCACGGCGTCGTCGCACGCGGCGCGAGAGAAGATGAAGACAATCACGGGCAGCAGGTCTTCGCGCTCGAGCGCCTGCATGAGCTCCGAACGCCGCGGGGCTCGAAACGGCGGGGGCGGCGCGCTCGACTTCGAGCCTTGCCATTTCGCACCGGGCCGAAAGCGGCGTGAGGACTTCATCATGTTGTCGATGCGCCGCGCTTCGTTAGACAGTCGCTCTCCGTCGAGCAGATCGTGGATCTCGGCGTACGCGTCTCCGCGCTTCATGACGGCCACGTGGTTGTGCAACTGAATTGGTCGTGTCTTCTCTACGACCACCGTCGTGGGACCGCGCACCTCATTGAGCCACTCCCCCAAGAAGGTGGCGTTGCCAATCGTTGCCGACAGGGCGACGAAGCGCACGGGAGTCGGGGTCAAGATGAGCACTTCTTCCCAGACGCCTCCGCGGAAAGGGTCTTGGAGGAAGTGAACCTCGTCGAGGACAACGAGCCCCAGGGTGGTCAGCTGGTCGGATTCAGTGAGCAGCATGTTGCGCAAGACTTCGGTCGTCATGACCACGATCGGTGCCGTGCGGTGTATCGAGGTATCGCCCGTCAAGAGCCCGACGCGAGAAGCGCCGTAGAGCTCGCACAGCTCGTGGTACTTCTGGTTGGAGAGCGCCTTCAGGGGCGTGGTGTAGAACGTGCGCTGTTCGCGCTCGAGCTCGCGGCCAATGGCGTAGTTGGCCACGAGGGTCTTGCCCGCACCGGTCGGAGCGCTCACCAGTACGTTGACGCGCTTGTCGAGTGCTTCTATCGCGTCGAGCTGGAACCGGTCCAGTCCAAATCCCAGTCCCTCGATGAACTGGCGGCGGTAATCGAGGATGCTCACTTATGCAGCAACTTACCCACTCCGATGGCGAGAAAGTAAAACGCAACGAGTGGCCCGGCTAAGGCCAGCATGGACAGCGGATCACTGCTCGGCGTGAAGATGGCGGCCGCGATGGTGATGATGATGGTGGCGTAGCGCCAACCGCGGAGCAAGCGCGCCGGCGTGACGACCCCGATGAGCTCCAGCGCCACGAGGATCACCGGGAAGAGAAAGGCGATGCCGAAGATGAACAGCATGAGCAAGAACAGGGTCAGGTACTGGTTGGGGTTGTACTCCGTGAGGAGGGTTTTTCCTCCAATGTCTTCCAGCCACTGGATCGCCTGGGCGAAGCTGAAGTAGGCAAGCGCCATGCCGGCGGTGAAGAACACGACTGACGCGGCGACGAAGGGAACGGCGTAGCGACGTTCGCGCGCCTTGAGCCCGGGCGTGATGAAGCGCCAGGTCTCCCACAGGATCAGGGGCGAGGAGACCACGATGCCCGCGAAGAAGGCGATCTTGACTCGAAGGTTCAGTCCGTCGAGCGGATTGGTGACCAGGAACTTGCAGTGGTTGGGGCTCGCGTTGCAGTAAGGATCTTGAAGGATTGCGAGGAGGTGGGTGTAGAAGATGAAGCCGAGCACGGAGACCGTGAAGACGCAGATCAAGATGATCATCAAGCGCTTGCGTAGCTCGGTCAGGTGCTCGGCCAGCGTCATACCGCTCTCGGCGCGGCTTAATCGAGCCATGGCGGGTTAGTTGAGCGACGGATCAGGCGGCGACACGGCGTCGACACGCGTAGGTGGTGGCGTGGGCAATCGCGGCGGGGGCGTAACCAGCGGAGGATCCGTCGAGTCGGGGTCGGGAGCCTCGCTTGATGTGGCTGAGTCAGCCGCCTCCTTCGCGTCGACGCGGTCGGCGAGCTGGTTGAGCAGCGAGACCGGGCTGCGAGCGATACGCGCGATCTCCGAGGCGCTCGGCAGGTCGGGAATCGCCTCTCGAACCTCGGCCTCCATCTTTTCCTGCAGCCTCTTCAGTGCGCGCCAACCAGCACCGAGCCGATGGGCGACCTCGGGCAGTTTGTCCGGCCCGAGGAGCAACATGATGACGGCCGCCACCACTAAGAGTTTCAGTGGGCTAAAACTGATCACGAGCCCATTGTAGGGCCGTCGGCGTCAGGAACTTTGAGCCTGGCCCTGAAGGACGGATGCCCTTGTTCTAGAAACTTAGGCTCTCGATCAGCCGTGTCGCTCGAGGGAAGCGAGAAGCTTCTGGAAGCGCTCATCGGTGCTCTTGAAGGGGTCCTTCAAGAGCACGGTGCGCTGCATTTCGTCATTCAGCTTGAGGTGGACCCAGTCAACGGTGTAGTCCCGTCGCCACTGCTTGGCGGCTTGTATGAAGGTGCCGCGCATGTGCGCACGGGTCGTCGAGGGCGGGCGCACGGTGGCGCGCTCAATCTGCTCGTCGGTCACCATGCGCTGGAAATGGCCGCGCGCGGAACGGCGATAGAAGAGCCCTCGGTCCAGGTTGGTGTCGTGATAGAGGAGGTCGATGAGCGCGATCTTCGGATCGCTCAAGTCGATGCCGCTGCGCTCGCGCTCGCGGTTGATGATCTGGAGCTTCGCAATCCAGTCAACACGATCGGCGAGGCCCATCGGATCGCTGCGGTACTGCTCGATCACCTCTCGCCACAGCTTGACCGCGTGCACCTGATCGGCTGGAAGGTCACGCACCGTCACGAATCGCTCGGCCCGTTCACAGAGGTCCTCTTGAATCTCGAGCGCGGTGAGGTCACGTCCGTTCATGAGCTTGACCGGCTCCTTGCTCCACAGGTCATAGGAGATGTCGCGCAACGCATTGATCGGTGAGGCCATGGCGTAGTCACGCAGTTGGACGATGTCGTCTTCGATCATGGCGAGCACCACTGACGCGGTGCCGATCTTCAGGTACGTCGCGAACTCGCTCATGTTGGAGTCGCCCACAATGACGTGGAGGCGGCGGAACTTCTCGGGATCCGCGTGGGGTTCGTCGCGTGTATTGATGATGGGACGGCTGCGCGTCGTCGCCGAGGAGATCGCCTCCCAGATGTGCTCCGCGCGCTGGCTCATCGAGTACGCGGTGCCCTTCGCGTTGGTGACGACCTTTCCGGCACCGGTGAAGATCTGTCGGCTGATGAGGAACGGGATGAAGACGTTCTCCAGTCGACTCAAGTCCTCAATGCGCTCGATGCAGTAGTTCTCGTGGCATCCGTACGAGTTGCCGGTCGAATCGGTGTTGTTCTTGAAGAGAAAGATGTCCCCACGGATCCCCTCGTCGCTCAGCTGCGATTGCGCGTAGCCCACGAGCTCGCGCAGAATCGACTCGCCGGCCTTGTCCTGGGCGACGAGGTCGCTCAAGGAGTCGCATTCCGCGGTCGCGTACTCGGGGTGACTGCCGACATCAAGGTAGAGGCGGCTGCCATTTTCGAGGAAGACATTCGACGAACGTCCCCAGGCAACAACCTTTCGAAAGAGGAATCGCGAGACCTCGTCGGGGCTCAGACGTCGCTGTCCGCGCAGGGAGAAAGTGATTCCGTACTCGGTTTCTACGCCGTAGATTCGCCGCAGCATGATGACCCCAAGCCCTAGCTCAGGAGCTCGCTCACTCGATCATCGCTCAGACGTTGAAACGTCCGCCGATTGCCCCGGTCTTCCAAGATGCACACCTCGAGGTCACTCGCGCTCAAGACCCGGTCAGGTCCGGCGAGCGCTGCGACGGCGTCGTGCAGGCTGGTCTTGAGCGATTGGGGCGAGCTCTCAGAGAGCGCGAATCGCTCCCTGACCGCGTCCGCGTCGCCCCCTAAGACCGCAAATCCCGGCTCGTCCGAGATGGTGCCCTCGTACGCCACGCGATAGAGCTTGGTCGGGCGCAGCTTGCTGCCGAGCTGGGCGACGAGGATCTCGACCTCGAGCGGCTTAGGGCCTTCGGTGAAGGTGTCGCCCACGTGCTGTCCGTAGTAGTTGGCGAGCGCTCGCGCGTCGACGTCCTCTCGAGAGTAGGTGAAGCCGGTCGAGTCGGCCCAACGGATGCCCGCTTCACGCAGCCGGTCGAACTCGTTGTACTTGCCAACCCCGGCGAAGGCGATGCGGTCGTAGACCTCGGAGATCTTGTTGAGCGATGCTGAGGGATTCTCCGCGACCATCAAGACACCGGGATCGTAGATCACGGCGACGATGGGGCGGCCGCGGGCGATGTTCTTCTGGGCGAACTCGGCCCGGTCCTTGATGAGCTGTTCGGGCGAGACGTAGAAGTAGTTGGTCATCGCAAGGAACCTCCGGCGACACCACGCGACTGGGTCCGGCGCTCGTTGATTGCGCGAAACCGACTCCCTACGTCGTCGTTGTCCAGCTCTTGGAATCCATCGGCACTGACCGTGACCATCATGGGATAGATCTCGCGAACGAAGTCGGGCCCTCCGGTGCTCGGGTCGTTGTCGCCCGCCTCGTAGAGCGCGAGGGCGCCGAGCTCCAGCGCGCCGTCTCGGTCAAGGTCTTCGCGAAAGCCCAGCCGCAGGGTCCCGTCGGCGAACGGAGAGCCCGAACCAATGGTTGAGAAGTCAAAGCGCTCGTAGCAGCCGCCCGCGCCGTCGTATTCGAAGATTCGCCCGCGCAGGTTGCTGCGGTCCCAGCCCGCGAGCAGCGGCAAGACGCCAAGGGGCGTCGTCAGGTTGTTGCGCTGGATGATGGGCGAAAGGTAGTTGGCCTTTCCTTCGAGGCTGAGCGAGGAGTCGGTCATCTTCTCGTAGTGCTCGAAGGACAGCTGGGCAATCTTCAAGAGCTCCATCCCCCGAGCCGCGCTCCCGGAGATGGCGAGGGCCGTGTAGTGGTCGGCCGGTTCGATCTTCCTGACGTCGCGGCTTGCGATGTAGTTGCCCGTTGCCTGGCGGTCCCCCACCATGACCACCCCTTCGTTGTACCGAACGGCGATCACCGTGGTGGCGTGGGGAGTCTCGCTGGTGTCGCTCGGAGCGCGGGTCAGCCCGGCCAGGTCGGCGTAGTGCCAGAACGAAGGCCCCGGGTCACCGTGAGCGCTGAAGAGCGGCAGGCCCACGTGGCTACTCACCGCCCTTTTGGACGTAGTTGCGCACGAACTCCTCAGCGTTCTCTTCGAGGACCTCGTCGATCTCGTCGAGCAAGTCATCCAGGTCGGCCTTCAGCTGGTCGCCCTTGGAGGCATCGACCGACACGTCTTCTGACGTCTCCGTCGTGCGCTCGGTGCGTTGCTTTTGTATACGTTCGCGTTCACTCATACTTCAGTTCTACCTGTCTAATGCGGCAAGAAGCTCACTTGCCGTCGCACTTGTTTCTAGCAACTCTGCGGTCAGTGCACGTGTACCCCTCAAAGGGTCGAGCATTGGAACACGCTGCAAGGGTCCCTCGCCCACGTCAAAGACGACCGAATCCCAATTCGCGGCGACGATCTCGTCGGGATAACGCCCGACACACTGGCCTCGAAAATAGGCACGGGTACTAGGCGGAGGGTTGTGAACGGCTTCACGAACGCTCGCCTCGTCCACCAGTTTGCGCAACCCCACCCGTTGGCTCAGGGAGTGAGAAGCGCGAAGATCGTGATATTGCAGGTCAATGGCACGAAGCTTTGCGTCACGTTCGCCGAGGGCATGACGCTCTTTGTAGCCGTTCACGACGCGCAGCTTCGCCACCCAGTCGATGCGATCGGCAACGGTATCGGGGTTGTCGCGCACGCCGTCGAGCATCTCGCGCCACTGATCGAGAATGAGACGCACTTCGTCGGCCTCCGCTACGGCCGACGCGCCCGTTCGCTCGACGAAGCGCGCGGCGAGTTCCCAGAGCTCGTCTTGATAGTCCCACGCACTGCGCGACTGCTCGTCGTCACACGGCACTGACTCTTTCAAGGTGAGATCGAGCGAGAAAGCACGCACCGCGTGCACCGGTGATCGTGGCATGGCGGGAAAGAGCTCGGGGCCATACTCTTCGAGTGCCGCGAGCAGCAGCGCAGTCGAGCCGAGCTTCACGAAGGTGGCCACTTGGCTCATGTTGGCGTCACCGATGATCACGTGGAGCCGACGAAAGCGCTCCGCGTCACTGTGAGGCTCATCGCGGGTGTTGATGATGGGACGCTTCAGCGTGGTCTCGAGGCCCACAATCTCTTCGAAGAACTCCGCGCGCTGGGAGAGTTGAAAGGGCGGGTTGACGTCGAGTGCCGGCTCAGTCTCGGCGCCGACTTTTCCGGCTCCAATGATGATCTGGCGCGAGACGAAGTGCGGCACCATCGCTCGGATGAGGTGGGCGAACTCGAGGTCTCGTTGGACCAGATAGTTCTCGTGCGTGCCGTACGAGTTGCCCTTGCCGTCGGAGTTGTTCTTGTACAGGGTGATGGCCTGACCGAGATCGAGCGCCTCGTTAGCGATCTCAAGTGCGCGCCGCATGATCTCTTCGCCCGCGACGTCATAGAGCGTCGCCTCGAGTGGTGTGCGGCACTCGGGCGAGGAGTATTCGGGGTGCGCGTGGTCGACGTACAAACGTGCGCCATTGGTGAGGACCGTGTTAGCGAGGTGCGTCTCGACGATCGGCGCGAACGATGTCAGGTCGACTCGCCCGCGCGCGTCAAGGTCGGGGGTCTCGCCTTCGAAGTCCCAGTTGATGCGGGTTCGACCTTGTTGGGCGTAGGCGTTGACGATGATGCTCGAGGAGGTGATGGGATCAAAGTCCGGTCCCCCGGCAATTCCGTACTCCGTCTCGATGCCGAGAACCTTCGCAATCGTCATGGAGCTAGAGGTACTGTCCCGTACCCACGTGCTGGATCGAGCGTCCTCCCTTGACGTCATCTTCCTCGCGGTTGATCAACGTGCGGATGAAGATGATGCGCTCGCCCTTCTTGCCCGAGATGCGCGCCCAGTCGTCAGGGTTGGTCGTGTTGGGCAGGTCCTCGTTCTCGCGGAACTCTTGGCGAATGGATTCGAGGAGGTCGTCTTTCTTGAGGCCTCTTCCCTGGCCCGCGATCTCGCGCTTGACGGCGATCTTCTTCGCGCGGCGAACGATGTTCTCGATCATGGCGCCGGAGGCGAAGTCCTTGAAGTAGAGGACCTCCTTGTCCCCACCCTGGTAGGTGACCTCGAGGAACCGGTTCTCGTCGTCGATGCGATACATGTGCGTGACGGTGTCCTCGATGATGGCCTGAATGGCCTTCGAGCGGTCTCCCCCACCGAGCTCGTTGACCGTCGAGGGGTCCAGCGGCAGCTCCGCGTGAAGGTAGCGCTGGAAGATCTGGGCGGCGGCGTCGACATCGGGTCGCTCGATCTTGATCTTCACGTCCAGGCGCCCCGGTCGCAGGATGGCGGGGTCGATGAGGTCTTCTCGGTTGGTCGCGCCGATCACGATCACGTCGCGTAGGGATTCGACGCCGTCGATCTCGGCGAGGAGCTGGGGCACGATGGTCGACTCCATGTCCGAGCTGATTCCCGTGCCGCGAGTTCGAAAGAGCGAGTCCATCTCGTCGAAGAAGACGATGACCGGCACTCCCTCTTCGGCCTTTTCGCGGGCGCGTTGGAAGACGACGCGAATCTGGCGCTCGGTCTCTCCGACGTACTTGTTGAGCAGCTCGGGCCCCTTGATGTTGAGGAAGTACGAACGGACATTGTGGTTCCCCGTGAGCTCGCCGACCTTCTGGGAGAGCGAGTTCGCCACCGCCTTCGCGATGAGCGTCTTGCCGCACCCCGGGGGGCCATAGAGGAGGATCCCCTTCGGGGCGGGCAGGTCGTAGTCGTGAAAGAGCGCGCGGTGCAGGTAGGGCAGCTCGACGGCGTCGGTGATCGCTTCGATCTGCGCGTCGAGTCCTCCGACGTCGGCGTAGCTGATGTCAGGCACCTCTTCCAAGATGAGCTCTTCGGCCTCTTGGCGAATGAGCTTCTCCGTGAGCAGATTCGAGCGAAGATCGAGCAACAGGGCGTCGCCGCTTCGCAGCTTCACCGAGCGCAAGGCTTCGGCGAGCTCGACGACGCGCTCCTCATCAGCGCGTCCGTACACCAGGACTCGGCGCTCGTCGAGTACCTCTTTCACGGTGACGACCTCACCCTGGCCGTCGGAGTCACGAACCCCGATGACGGTGAAGGACTCGTTGAGGACGACCTCGTCGCCGCGCGCGATCTGGGCGGGATCGAGTCCGGGATGCAGCGCCACGCGCATCTTGCGCCCCGAAGCGAAGATGTCGACCGAGCCGTCGTCATTGAACCCGGTGAACGTGCCGTAGACGGCGGGCGGCTGGGTGAGCTTTTCTACTTCGTCGCGCAAGGCTGCGATCTGGTCACGAGTCTGTTGAATCGTGATCGTGAGCTTTTCGTTGTTGGATCGACTCTGGGCGAGCTGGCCTCTTGCCTCGAGCAGTTTCTCTTCAAGAAGCTCGATGCGGCGGTTGGCCTGATCGACCTCGCTCAGCGCGTAGTCGGGAGATTGACCGACGGAGAAGAGATCATCACGATCCCCTCGCCCGGCGTCGTCAAATCCTGAGGAACGGTCCACAATGCCACCCTAGGTGAGCCTGGCGCGTTTCGCGAGGTCGCTTATTCTCTCCGCACTTCGGCACGTGAGTGCGCCATATCCCGCTAGAGTAACGGCACGTATTTTTGCCATGGAGGAACAAGTAAATGAAGGTTTGGATTGACCAAGACCTCTGCACCGGCGACGGGCTCTGCGAAGAGATCTGTCCCTCGGTCTTTACCTTGCTCGATGACGGCCTGGCCTACGTGAAGCAAGGTACTGACGTGAAGAGCAACCCCGGCGGTGCCGACGGAGTTGCCGTGGTGCCCTCGGAGTTCGAAGACGCCGTCGTCGAGGCCTCCGAAGAGTGCCCCGGCGAGTGCATCTTCATCGAGCGCGACTAGTTCTCCAGCCGTCCGACGAGACGGCGTGCCGAGGTGAGAAAGCCCGTGTGGGCAACCATGCGATGATCCGGTCGCACCGATCTGCCGTCGACGTGCCACGTGCGCCGAAGGATCTCGACCGTCTCGGCGAGTCCGAACGAGTTTTGATGCAGCGCCTCTCGTAGCAGCTGGGTCTGGTTGATGGTGGGCAGGTACGACAGGAAAATCCCGCCTGAGCGCAGCGCGCCCTCTGCGTGCTTGACGACGTCCCACGGCTCGGGCATGTCGAGGATGATCCGATCGAGATTGACCTCGTCGATGCCCTCTGTTACGTCACGGATCTGCACGCGGTAGTCGACGTTCTCCCCCAAGAAGTCGTGCACGTTCTTGATGGCGTGCTGGGCGAAGTCCTCTCGAATCTCGTAGGCCGTGATCGACGCGCCTGCGCGCAGCAAGGTCATCGAGAGCGCGCCGGAACCGACGCCCGCCTCGAGGACCCGCATGCCGGGTCCGATGTCTGCCTGCATCAGGATCGCCCCGAGGTCCTTCGGGTAGATCACCTGGGCACCGCGAGGCATCTTCAAGATGACGTCAGACAGGGTGGGGCGAAGCACCAAAAACGATCGCTCGCTATTCGAGGTGACGAGCGATCCCTCGAGCTGTCCGATCACGTCGTCGTGCTGGACGATGCCCGCGTGCGTGTGAAAGGCGTTGCCCGGCTTTAGCGTGATGAGGTAGTGGCGATCTTTCGCGTCAATGAGCATGACGCGTTCACCGGCTACGAGCGTTGCTCCACTCACGCGTGCTGGCGCCTCGCGCGCTGGGCTGAGCGCGAGTCGAGGAAGCGAAATATCATCACCGCGAGGCCGATGGCTACCCAAAAGGGCGAACGTTGCGCCCAGGCGCGTCCGAATGCGCCCACTGTCGCCACGCGAAAGACTCGACGCAACACCTAGGCCTTCTTTTGCTTGTAACGACGGCGTCCACGGATCCGTCCCCAGACGTAGCCCGTGAGCACTCCCCCGACGCCAACGGCAGCGACGCCGGGCTTAGAGGACGTGATCGACTTCCCGATGTGGCTGGTCTCGGGTAACAGTGAGCGCAGGGACGCCTCGAGCTCTCGACGGGTGCCCGATTGCTCGCTCACTTGGTGACCTTGAGGCGACGCTTCGCCGTGCCGCTCACGATTCGCCACGCGGCGAGCCCAATGACGGCGATGGCGAGGAACGCCACGATTAAGTAGGGCAGCCACGAGAGGGATCCGTCGAGCACCGGAAACTGCCACTGAAGGTAGCGAAGCGCACCGATGAGCAAGACGACCGCGCCGAAGCCCACGAACAGACTCCCGAGCGTCCCCCACATGACGAAACGACCGAGATCCTTGAGGGGCTTGATCGTTTCTTCTTTGATGTAGCGGATCACGAGGTCTTTGATCTCGTCGAAGTCGCGGTGCAGGGAGGCCCCCCACAGGAACTTGCGCCACGACAGGTTCTTCATAGGCCCAGCCTACTCAGGCCTGTCTTTGACCAGGTAGGTGGAGCTAGCCGTCGCGACGAGATGCCCCTGGGCGTTGGTGACCTTCGCCTCCAGAAACGAGATCACCCGGCCGGGCTTGAGGACGGTCGCGACGCAGGTGAGCGTGTCATGGAGTTCGACCGTTCTGAGGAACGACACCTTCATTTCGGTGTTCGCCACGATCACTCGTCGCTCACCGACGACCGTGACCGCGGACGCGCCCATGGCCGAGTCGAGCATGGCGGCGAGGAAGCCCCCTTGCAGCACGCCTGCCGGGTTCAAGAAGCGCTCGTCAATCTTCGCCTGCCACACCGTGCGCCCGGGTTCGGACTTGTCGATGCAGACCAGTCCGAGTGAGAGGTCACAGTTCGGCGGTATCTGTAGAGGCACGACGTGAGGATACCGCCGAGCGCTCGGAGGTCGGGGCACATTCGGTACTGTCTAGGGCATGACCGACACCCTCTATCCCGGCGCCAGCGACCTCGAAGGTCGAATGATTCGTCAAGTGGTGACGCTCGCCATGGACGCACCCAAAAAGGCCAACTCGGGCCACAGCGGCACCGCCATGGCGCTCGCGCCACTCGGCGTCATGCTCTGGAATCGCGTCATGCGCCACGACCCGACCGACCCCAACTGGAGTGACCGCGACCGGTTCATCTTGAGCTGTGGCCACGCCTGCATCCTTCAATATTCGCTGGCCCACATCTTTGGCTACGACCTCACGATCGAAGATTTGAAGGAGTTTCGCCAGGCGCATTCGAAGACGCCGGGACACCCCGAAAAGGGAGTGGCCCCGACGGTCGAAGTGACGACCGGTCCGCTGGGCCAGGGAATCGCCGATGGAGTGGGAATGGCTCTGGCCGAGCGCATTCTGCGCAGCGACTATGGCGAAGACCTGGTCAATCACCGCACGTGGGTTGTTGCGGGCGATGGCTGCTTTGAAGAGGGCATCAGCCATGAGGCGGCATCCCTCGCGGGATCGCTCGGCCTCGATCGCTTGACCATTTTCTATGACGACAACCACATCACCATTGATGGACCGACCGAGCTGGCGCTGCACGACGACCCGGCCGAACGCTTCCGAGCGTATGGGTGGCACGTTGTCGAGATCGGTGAACAGGCGAACAACTTGGACGTCTTAGAAGAGGCGACGCGCTCGGCAATCGCCGAAACGAGCCGCCCTAGCGTGATCATCGTGCGATCGCACATCGGTTTCCCGTCGGTAGAGATGATGGATCGCAAAGAAGCCCACGGAACCCCGTTTCCGACTGAGGCCATCTCTGCGGTGAAGGCGATCCTTGGGGTGCCCGACGAGCCGTTCGCCGTTGATGCGGAGCTTCCGCGCGACGTGCTCGCGACGCTGGGAAAGAACCGCGAGGATCGTGTGGCCTGGGATTCGCGCGTAACGGCCAGCGGAGAGAAGGGCGTTCGCCTGCTGGAGCAGCTCGACACCAACGGTGTCGCCCAGATCACGACGAAGGCGGAGCCCTTCGAGGCAGGTTCCATGGTCGCCACCCGCAAGGGCATGCAGCGTGCGATGGACGCGTACTGGTCACAGACCCCCGGTCTGACGGCCGGCTCTGCGGACCTGACGGAGAACACGGGGGTGGAGTTAAAGGGGGCGGTGATCCAGTCCAGGGACACCCCGGGTGGTCGCCAGATCCACTACGGCATCCGCGAACACGCCATGAGCGCATCGTTGATCGGCCAATACCACCACGGTGGAATCCGCCCGATCGGCTCGACGTTCTTCGTCTTCAGCGATTACGCCCGACCCGCCATCCGCCTGGCCGCGCTCAGCGAGGCGGGCGTGCTCTTTGTCTACACGCACGACTCGGTCGGCGTCGGTGAAGATGGTCCGACCCACGAGCCCGTAGAACAGCTGATGGCGCTTCGCGCGATGCCCCACTTGCACGTCGTTCGCCCGAGCGACGCGAACGAGACGGTCGATCTCGTCGAGCACTACCTGACGACCAAGGAGCCCGCGCCGACCGCGATCGTCCTCTCGCGCCAAGACGTGCAGACATTCAACGCGGAAGACGCGGCCGCGAGCGCGCAGGGCGCTCGTCGCGGTGGCTACGTCGTTCGAGAAAACGCCGACGCCGTCTTCAGTCTGGTGGCAACAGGATCTGAGGTGTCGGTCTGCCTGCGCGCGTCAGAGGAGCTGGCCGACAATGGCATCGTGACCAGAGTCGTGGCGCTGCCGTGCTGGCGCTGCTTTGACGACCAGCCCGAGGAGTATCGGCGCGACGTCTTGCGCCGTTCGATCCCCTCTGTTTCCCTCGAAGCTGGCGCCACTCTCGGTTGGGCCAACTACGTCGATGACTCGCTCGGCATCGATACTTTTGGCATGTCTGCGCCGGGCAAGGTCGTCCTCGAGGAGTACAACATCGTCCCCGCCGCCGTGGTCGCCCACGTTGAGCACGTTCTAAGAGAGAAGAAATGACCAGACTGAATGACCTCTACAGCAGCTACGGCCAGAGTCCCTGGATCGACAACCTGCGTCGTGACTGGCTGAGCGACGGCACCCTCGCCAATTACCTCAGTGACGGCGTGCGCGGGATGACGTCCAATCCGTCGATCTTCGCCAAGACCATCAGCGGCTCTGCCGCCTACGACGATGACATTGCCAATTCAAAGGACACCGATCCAGAGAGGGTCTTTGAGACCTTGGCCGTTGCTGACGTACAGCACGCGTGCGACCTCCTCGCCGTCGTCCACGAGAATTCCAAGCTGGAGTTCGCGAGCGGCACGCGTCGCTACCTCGACGGTTTCGTCTCGCTCGAAGTCTCCCCTCGTCTGGCGCACGACACCGAGGGCACGATTAGCGCGGCGAAGCGCCTGTTCGCTGAGGTGGACCGACCCAACGTGATGATCAAGATTCCGGCGACCAAAGCCGGGCTGCCCGCGATCACCGCCGTCCTCGGGGCCGGGATCAACGTGAACGTCACCTTGATCTTCTCCGTCGAGCGCTACGACGAAGTGATCTCGGCGTGGCTCGAGGGCATTCGCCTCGCCCACGACGCGGGACACGACGTGGGAAAGATTGCGAGCGTGGCCTCGTTCTTCGTCTCACGGGTCGACGTCGCGGTTGACGCGCTCTTGCCCGAGGGCGATCCTCGGCGTGGCACGACGGCGAACGCCCAAGCGGCGGCCGCCTATCAGCTATACCGAACGCGAGCCGTGTCTGACGACGTGACGAACCTGCTCTCCCTCGGTGCGCAGGTCCAGCGCCCGCTCTGGGCGTCGACGTCGACGAAAAACCCCTCCTACGACGACCTTCTCTACGTCGATCGCCTCGTGGCCGATGAGACGGTGAACACGATGCCTGACGCCACCTCGGCCGACGCGCTCGATCATCTCGACCCGAGCACGTCGTATCTGCTCACGAAGGAAAGCTGTCACGAGACCGCGGACTTGCTCAATCATCTAGAGCCCGAGGTCACGTTGGCAAAGGTGAGCGAGCAGCTCGAAGAAGAGGGTGTGGCATCATTCGCCAAGTCCTACGACGAGTTGCTGGAGACGGTCTCGTCCAAGATGCGCGCCGTCAAGCAGTAGTGCGGCGACCTCGCGGACGCCGCGACGCTTTACCTCGGGACCGGACTCCTAGTATCGCATCATGACGACACTGCGAGGCTCAACGACACGAAGTGACCTTCTAGGGGCGTCGGCGGCGTCGCTCGCCGAGCACGCCGTAGCGCGCGCTCGTGCGGCGCACGGCTACGTGGTGACCTACTCACCGAAGGTGTTCATCCCGCTGACCAAGCTGTGCCGCGATCGATGCGGGTACTGCACCTTCGCCCAGGCGCCCGCGCACGTTGCGTCGCCCTATATGAGCCTTGACGAGGTCATGGCGGTCGCCCAAGCGGGCCGTGACGCGGGATGCACCGAAGCGCTCTTCACCCTGGGTGAACGGCCCGAGCTGCGCTACGACGAGGCCGCTCGCTGGCTCGCTGCTCGCGGCTATCGATCGACGGTCGACTACGTGGCGAGCGCCGCGCAGATGGTCCTCGAGTCGACGGGGCTTCTCCCCCACGCGAACGCCGGCGCGCTGTACGAGCACGAACTCGCGCAGCTGCGCACCGTCAGCGCTTCTCAGGGCATGATGCTCGAAACCCTCGCCGAGGTCCCGGCGCACCGCCTCGCGCCCGACAAGGCTCCTGAGCGCCGCCTCGAGACGCTCCGACTGGCCGGAGAGATGAACATTCCTTTCACCACCGGTCTGCTCGTAGGCATTGAAGAGACGCGCGAAGATCGACTCGTCACGCTGGAAGAGATCGCGAAAAGCCACGAACGATACGGGCACGTCCAAGAGGTCATCATCCAGAACTTCTTGCCCAAGCCTCGCACGGCGATGGCTCGCCACGACCCAGCGAGCGAAGAAGAGTTCCATTGGACGATCGCCGCAGCCCGGCTCGTGCTGCCCGAGGGCATCCATCTTCAAGCTCCGCCCAACCTGAGCGACGACCCGACGCGGTTGCTCGATTTCGGAATCGATGACTTTGGCGGCATCTCGCCCGTGACTGCCGACCACGTGAATCCCGAGCGCGCGTGGCCCGCGGTCGCGACGCTCGCTGGTGAGTGCGAGGCGCGCGGCTTCCACTTGACTCCCCGGCTCACGGTCTATCCGGAGTTCATCAACGGCGACGGCTTCCTCGATGAGAAGGTGCGCCCGTTCGTACTGGCGCACGCGGACGCCCACTCGCTCGCGCGCAATGACGACTGGTACTCGGGCACCGACCACACGCCGCCTTCTCCCCCGACCTCGACCGCGCGCACGAGCGAGGTGGAGCGTCTGCTCCAGCGCTACGAGCCGGGCTATGACTTCGAAGAGCGTGAGCTGGTCACGCTCTTCGGCGCGCGTGGGGGTGACTTCAACGCGGTCGTAGACCTCGCCGACTCGATACGCCAAGACCTCGTCGGCGACACCATCAGCTTCGTGATAAACCGCAACATCAACTACACGAATGTCTGCACCTTCAAGTGTCGTTTCTGCGCCTTCTCCAAGGGTCCCCTCTCGCTCAACCTACGAGGCGACCCCTACTTGCTGACGCTCGAAGAGATCAGCGAGCGAGTTCGTGAAGCCGAAGAGCGTGGTGCGACCGAGGTCTGTCTGCAGGGCGGCATTCATCCGAACTTTGACGGCGAGTACTACATCGACGTGGTTGCGGCCGTGCGCGCGGGATCGCCGACGATTCATATTCACGCGTTCAGCGCGCTCGAGGTGTTCGAGGGTGCCCGGCGATCGGATCAGGATCTCGCCACGTATCTCACCAGGTTGAAAGACGCCGGTCTCAAGACGCTGCCGGGCACCGCGGCCGAGATTCTCGACGACGATGTCCGCGCCATCCTCTGTCCCGACAAGATCAACTCCGATCAGTGGCTTGAGGTGCACCGCACGGCTCACGAAGTCGGACTCCGTTCCAATATCACCATCATGTTCGGCGCGGTCGAAGGACCGAAGAGCTGGGCGACGCACCTGCTTCGCACTCGGGCGCTGCAGCAACAGACCGGTGGCTTCACCGAATTCGTGCCGCTGCCGTTCGTCCACATGGCGACGCCCCTGTTTCTGCGGGGACGCGCACGCAAGGGCCCAACGTTTCGCGAGGCGGTGTTGATGCACTCGGTTGCGCGACTTCACTACGCCACGCTGATCAACAACATCCAGGTCAGCTGGGTAAAGATGGGTGTCGAAGGCTCGCGTCGCATTTTGTCGGCTGGCGCGAATGACCTGGGTGGCACCTTGATGGACGAGAACATCTCACGAGCAGCCGGCGCGACGCACGGTCAGGAGATGGACGTCGCGTCCCTCCAGGCCCTCGTTGAACCGCTCGCTCGACCGCTGCATCAGCGCAGCACCCTGTACCAGACGTTGTGAACATGTCCTCGCTCATCGAGAAGCTGCTTGATGACATCGCGAGCGACACGGTCATGTCCGATGACCGGCGCCAGCTGCTGCGCGAGCTTCTCGCCCGCGTGATCGTGGTGGCCGAATCGGACGCACAGACGAAGGATCTTCGAGTGGCGGTGCACGCCATTGATGAGCTGCTCGAGGCGTTCGCGCTCTTCGAGCCGTGGAGCGAACGACCGAAGATCACCATCTTCGGATCAGCTCGCGTGTCGGAGGACACCGCGACCTACCAGATGACGATGGAGCTGGCTCACGCCATGGCCGAGCGCGGATGGATGATCGTCTCTGGAGCGGGTCCCGGCATCATGGAGGCGTCGGCCAAGGGCGCGGGCAGCGAGAGCACGCTGGGGGTGAATATCCAGCTGCCCTTCGAGCAGAGCGCGAACCCGTTTATTGCGGCAACGAACCTGGTCACGATGAAGTACTTCTTCACGCGCAAAGTCGCTCTTACTCGACCGTCCATTGCCTTTGTCGTGCTGCCCGGTGGGCTCGGCACCATGGACGAGCTGTTCGAAGTGTTGACCCTGCTCGACACCGGAAAGACCACTCCCGCACCGGTCGTTCTCCTCGACACACCCGACGGCACGTTTTGGAGCGAGTGGCTCACTTTCATGGATCAGGGAATCATCAAGAACAACTACGTCGACACCGACGACATGTTCATCGTTCGTTTCGCCACGTCGATCAAAGACGCCGTCGATGAGATTGAGCATTTTTATTCGAACTACAAGGGCTTTGATATGGAAGGCGACCGCGGATTGATCAAGCTTCGACGAACGCCGACGCCCGAAGAGCTGGAGGTCCTTTCAAAGAGGGTGCCGATGTTCGCGAGCGATCCGGGATACCGCATCGAGAACGACGCCACGATCTCTTTCAACTTCGACGGGCGCAACTACGTCAGCCTGCGGCTCGTCATCGATGAGGTCAACTCCTGGGCGATGGACTCTTCGGATGGCGAGTCTGGGACCGGGGAAGACCACGAGGTGTTGTGATCCACGTCCGCTTGCGACTTCGCCATGGCGGTCCCGGCAGCGTGGATGGGTTGTCGCGAGTGTCAAGAAAGGTCGACGTTCCAGATCTCTCCAGTGGCGTTGGTCAGCGAGTGCGACACGAGCGAGTTCGCTGAGGCATCGGGCGTGATCAAGGCTCCATTCTCGTAGGACTCGACAAAGCGATCGCGCAGCACTTCGACGACCGCGCTACCAGACTGACTTCGAATCCAAGCCTGCATCTGGGTGTCCACGGTGCCGGGTCGATAGACGTTGACGGTGACCCCGGTGTCGACAAGCTCTGCCGCCAAATTAAGGGTGTGTGCCTCCAACGCCGCTTTCGAGGTCGCGTACGCGTTGGCGCCAATCATGGCGTCGGGCCGCGCCGCGATGCCGCTCGACACGTTGATGATTCGACCCCACCTTCGTTTGAGCATTTCCGGCAGCAGGGCCAAGGTCAGCGTCACCGCGCCCACGAGGTTCACCTCGAGCGCCTTGGTCCATTCGGCGACCTCGAGCGAAGCACTCGGGCCGAGCGGCCACACCACGGCGGCGTTGTTCACGAGAATGTCGGCGCCCCCAACGTCGTCCATGATGCGCCGCGCGGTGGTGCCGATCGCGACTGGATCACCAACGTCGGTCGGCATCGCAAGTGCGTCGCCGCCTCGGACATGGATGTCTCGCACGACATCATCGAGCTCGCTGCTCGTTCGGGCCAAGAGGACGACGCGAGCGCCTTGGAGCGCCAGCGCGATGGCCGTCGATCGTCCTATGCCTCTACCAGCACCGCTCACCACGGCAGTCTTGCCGACGAAATGCGGAGAAGAGGTCACGACAGGCTCGCGAGCACCGCCGCAACGTCCTCGGGCGCAACTCGAACGCGCCAGTCGGCGTCAACGAAGGCGGCCCGTATGACACCCTGGCGATCGATGACGAAGGTGGCGGGCACTGGAAGGGATCGGGTCCCATTGGCATTCTGCACCTTCGGATCATTTTGAAAGACGTTGACCTGCAGATCTTCGAGATCACCGTTGAGCGTAAATCGGACGCGATAGGCACCAGCGACCTCTTGATCGACATCACTGAGCACCGGGAACTTCAAGTCGTGCTTTTCGGTGAGTGAAAGCGCGTGATCTGGCGACTGGGGACTCACCGCGACCAACGTGGCGTTGAACTGTTGAAAGCTGGGCAGCGCCTGCTCCAAATGGCGCAGTTGGACGTTGCAGTATGGGCACCACTCACCGCGGTAGAAGGTGAGGACGACGGGACCATTGGCCAGCAGATTCGACAGCGAAACTGGCGCACCCAGGGCATCAAGGAGCGTAAAGTCCGGTGCACGCTCCCCCACGTCAAGACCGAGGGCGACGCCGGACGCCGTGATTTCGGCGGCGCCATTCGTGATGCGACTGCCGATGGCCTCGGGGATTGAGGCGGTGATCTCACCAAGCTCCTCTTGCTGTGTGGGTGCCGAATTTCCAGTGGTCATCTTCGCTCTCCTATAGAATGGACTAGTAAGTCCACTCTAGAAGTACCCACTGTGGACTGTCAAGTCCAGTAACTTGAGGATGAGGGAGCTATGCACGACGAACGCGCAGTGCCTGCGCCTCCTACGCAAAAGGGGCGAGAGAGACGACAGCGAATCGTGGACGCTGCCGCAGATCTCATCTTCGAAAGAGGTGTCGCTGAGGTCAGCCTCGACGACATTCGCGAGGCCACCGGCGTAAGCAAATCGCAGCTCTATCACTACTTCAGCGACAAGAGTGATCTGCTGCACGCCGTCATCGAGTGCCAGCGCGAACGAGTGCTGAGCAATCACCGGCCCACGTTTACGTCGCTCGAGGGCTGGGACGATCTTTCGCGATGGCGCGACATGATCGTCGCGCACCAGGCGGCGCGATCATGTCGAAGCGGATGCCCCCTCGGCAGCCTCGCCAGCGGGCTCGCAGAACTCGACGACGTGGCCCGAGGCCAGCTCAGCGACGCCTTTTCGACGTGGTGTCGCATCATCGCCGATGGACTGACTCGCATGATCGAGGCCCGCGAGCTTCGTGACGACGCGGACCCACAGCAGCTCGCGATAAGCGTGCTGGCCAGCCTGCAGGGAGGATTGCTCATGGCTGAAACGGCGCGCGACACGCGCCCTCTCGAGATCGCCCTCGACGCGGCAATTGCCCACCTCAAGTCCTTCGCGCCCTAATCCGGAACGGCCGTGGTTCGACGGCGCCTCCAACGGGCGATCGTCCGCTGGAACACCTCACCGCGAGTGACGCAATTCTCCAGAGCCTCCTTACTTTGATGTCGGTCCAAGGTTCTTGTAACCACTTTCGCTCCCGAGGGACTACAGGAGTGGACGGATCGTCCAAGTTGTTTAGATCACTGCGTCGTGCGCAGGAAGGAACGAAAGAATGAAACGACTGATTGCAGCCATGGCCTTGCCGGGAGCACTGCTCATTGTGGCCCTTGGCCTCGGTGTCACCTCTGTCGCTCCAGCGGGAGCGACAGAGATTGCGCACGCCGCGATGGCTCACACGTGGCACGGGACCGTCACCAAAATCAACGCCAAGATGGGTACGACGAGCTCATTCAGCATCAAGACCGGCTCTCACACCTACGTCGTGCACTGGGATGCGATGACGCACTTCACCATGGGCACCTCAAAGAACATCAAAGTGGGAGCGTTGGTCGCCGTCACCGGTACCTTGAAGGGAATGATTATCACGGGCACCACGCTCGACGTGTAGTCCCCGGCGGCCCGCCGCGCGATATCACCGACGGATCCTCGTCAAGTGGCTAGGTGAGCGAAATCTCGTCGTGGCAAAAGACGTGTCACAATGGCCTACCATGGCTCACCGAGGGCTTCGTCCACTGCGCGAGTCCGGAGTGTCGCGCCCAAAATGAGTGAATCCGCAAGCGGTGAGCGCACGATGTGGGCGCAAAGCGTGGAGACGCCGCTCCGACTGTTTCTTCGCACCGAGACGGGTAGTGCCGCCCTTGTTTTGGTGTCGGCCGTCGCGGCGCTGGTGTGGGCAAACGTTGACGCTCACTCGTATGAGCGCGTGTGGGACACGATGCTCTCGGTGAGAGTTGGGCGCGTGGGCCCCTCCCACGACCTTCGCTACTGGATTGACAGCGGGCTCATGGCGCTGTTCTTCTACGTGGCTGGTCTCGAAGTGCGCCGGGAGTTCGACATGGGTGAGCTGAGAGACCGACGGAGGGTCGCGCTTCCGGTCGTCGTCGGTCTCGGGGGCGTCGTGATTCCCATAGTTGGCTTTCTCGCCCTCAACGCCGGTCATCCCTCGGCACACGGCTGGGCCATCACCATGTCCACCGACACCGCCTTTGCGTTGGGCATGCTGGCGCTCGTCGGACGCGGGGCGCCGGACCGGCTGCGAGCGTTCCTGCTCACCGTCTCAATCGTCGACGACGTCGCGGCGCTCATCGTGATCGCCGTCGCGTACTCCAACGGCGTGCGGTTCGTCCCCCTCCTCTCGTCGCTCGCGGTCTTCGGGATCATTGTCGCGCTGGTGGTCGCGGGCGTCAGTCGCGGGATCATCTACGCGACCCTCGGCGTCGCGACCTGGCTCGCGCTCTCGGCCTCACGAGTGGACCCGATCGTCATTGGAATAGCCATGGGCTTGCTGACCCCCGCCACTCCCGCGGCCCGCGGCGACCTCGAACGAGCGAGTGATCTCTTCCGAAGCTTTCGCGAGCAGCCGACTCCAGAGTTGCAGCGGTCGGCGAGGCTGGGACTCGACTCTGCGGTGTCACCGAACGAACGCCTCCAAAGGCAGTTCCATCCGTGGACGAGCTTCTTCATCGTTCCACTCTTCGCCCTCGCCAATGCTGGGATCGTTGTCAACGGCAGCTTTCTCGCGCACGCCCTAAGCTCGCCCATCACGCTCGGCATCGTGATCGGCTCGGTCATCGGCAAACCCGCTGGAGTCATCGCTTCGACGTGGGTCTCCACCAAAGTCAGCCGCGGACGAATTCGACCTCCGGTCGGATGGGCGGCGCTGACCGGCGGGGGCACGATCGCCGGCGTGGGATTTACGGTGTCTCTGCTGATTGCAGAGCTGGCGTTTCGAGGCCAACAGCTCGAAGAGGCAAAACTGGGAGTGCTGATCGCATCGGTTGTCGCATGCTTCGCAACATTTGTAGTGTTCCGTCTCACCCTGCTCCTGCCTGAGGTTCGCCGCGCGCGAGCGCTCCAGGGCACACAAGAGTCGATCATCGACCTCGCGGTGCCGCCGGACCCTCGAAGGGACCACGTACGAGGTCCAAAGGACAGTCTCGTCACCATCGTTGAGTACGGAGACTTCGAGTGCCCATTCTGTGGACGGGCGGAGCCGATACTGCGAAGACTCTTGAGCGACTTTGGCGACATCCGGTACATTTGGCGACATCTGCCGCTCACCGACGTGCACCCACACGCGCAGATGGCGTCCGAAGCGAGCGAGGCAGCGGCAGATCAGGGAGCTTTCTGGGAGATGCACGACCGCTTGCTCGACCATCAAGGCGAGCTCGACTTTGATGCCCTGCTCGCCCACGCGAGAGTGCTTCGCCTCGACATCGATCTATTCTCCGCCGCGCTCGTTAATCACGCAGGGGCAGCCCACATCGCCGAAGACGTGGACGGCGCGGACCTGAGCGGGGTAACCGGAACGCCGACGTTCTTTGTCAATGGGCTCCGCCACTTCGGGGCTTTTGATATCGACGCTCTGGCGAATGCAGTGCGCGTAGCGAGGGAGCGCTCCCTCATCGACAAGAGTTAGTCGTTTCGCGGGCGCTGAGCAGGGAGTTGGCGAGAAGGGAAGCCACGATCCCGCTCGCGATGTCGAGCGAGCGCCGGCGCACGGGCGCAGCTCGAGGGCTCGCTAAACTACTGGGGTGATCCAGCGAATGCGCATTCTTCTCGCCTGGTCACGCACGCATCAAGGCAAGAAGATGACGCGCTACGTGTTGGGTTCGGTGGTGACGACGGCCGTTTCCTTTACGTCGATCGCCATCCTCTATGGCTTTCGCATCATTCCAGGCGTTGTCTGGGCGACCTTGGCGGGTAATCTCATCGCGACGTTGCCCGCATACCAGCTCAACCGCACATGGACGTGGGGCAAACGTGGACGGAGTCATTTTCGGCGCGAAATCGTGCCGTTCTGGACCATGTCGTTTCTCAGTATCGCGTTTTCTCAGTTGGGCGCATTTTGGGCGAGGCACGAGGTGCACTCCCATACCTGGAGTCATCTCGCGAACACCGCGCTCGTGACCGGTGCAAATGTGCTCTGTTTTGCCATCTTCTTTGTCCTGAAGTTGATGGTTTTCAATCGGATTTTCCACGTCAACAAGCTGGAGCGACTCGACGCACATCTGACGCTGGAAGAGACCGGCGCGTTGGGTCCGACCCACGGTGCGGGCGACGATCTCAGCGTCGACAGGAAATAGCGGCTGACGGCTCTCTCACCCTCGTCATCTGGCGGCGGACATTCGAGGTTCTCGTGCGTTACCCGTCGCCTCAAGAGAACGAGACGTGCGAGCAGTGATGCCATCGAGAGCGCAACGGACTTTGACGCGCCGGCGACAAACAGCAGCGGTAGATCGTATTCATGTATGCCACGCGAGATCATCGTTGCGGTGATCGTGGGTAGTCGCCCGGTTCACTCTTGCTTGGACGCTCCAGGGTCCTGGGACGTCGAGACTCGAGCGAGCCGTTCCAGGTCGCTTGAGGCCCCGAGCACCGTGAGACGATCCCCCTCTTGGAAGAGTGTGTCCCCGGACGGGCGAAGGACCACGCCCCCTCGCTCAATTGAGGTGATGAGGGCACCGCGGGGAATGAGCGGAGAACGAACCGCCAGCCCGACGATTGGCGAATCGTTGGCGACGTTGACTTCGACGATGCCCGTGGGACCACCCATCTCGGTGAGCCGGCGCAAGTAGGACCGGGTGGTTCGTCGGTAGTTCCGAACGATGTCGGAGAGGGCAATGGTCCCCACCACGCGGCGATCGCTGTCGACGACCGTCGCCCAGGTTTGAGGCGTGGTCGTCAAGACCTCGAGCACGACGTCAAGGCGGACATCCTGGTGGACCGTGGCGGGCGTTTCGTCGATGAAGACGTCGGCTCCAAGATCACGCGACGCGTCTTCGCGACGTTGCAGTGAATCGAGCGAGACCACACCCAGGTAGCGCCCGTCCGCGTCGACCACGGGCGCGGCGGTGACCCCGCTTTCCTCGAGGCGTTGCGCGTAGCTTGTGGCATCGACCGGTTCTACCAAGACGCACCGCGGCGGCACCATGGCCTCAGAGACGGGCACCTCAGCGAGGAGCGGCAGACCCGTCAGAATCCGGTGGGCCGGAGATTCAGCTCGGCTCTTCAGCTGACTTCGATAGATCGTGTCGTCGCTGCGACGAACAATGAGCGTCGCGAGTCCCACGGCGAGCATTGCCGGCACGATAAGAGACAGGGTCCCGGTCATCTCGGCGACCATCAACATGACTGCGAGCGGAGCTCGAGAGATGCTGCCAAAGCACGCCATCATGCCGACGATGACGTAGGGAGCGGGATCGTGACCGAGGCTCGGCACAACCGGCTCCAAGACGCGCCAGACGGCGGCACCCACGAATGCCCCGATGACCATGCCCGGTCCAAAGATTCCGCCGGACCCACCTGAACCGATAGACAGCCCGGTGGTGGCGATGCGCGCGAAGGGAAGGATGAGCACGATCCACAGCGGAATCTGCAACAGATGTGGTCCGAGGCTCTGTTGGATCCATCCGTATCCGGTGCCCAGCACTTCGGGAATGGCGAGAGCAATGCAGCCTACGAGCAAACCGCCGATGGCGGGCCGAACCCAGCGCGGCAGGGGAAGTCGAGCGAAAGCGTCGACCATGCCGTAAAAGCCCTTGGCGTACAGAAGACCGATCAGTCCGCCGACGATGCCGATGACCCCGAACCACAGCAAGGGGATCGCGCTCGGGAGCTGATAATTCCCGACGTAGCCGAAGAGGGGTCCGAATCCCTCGAACGACCCCCACACCGCGTAGCCGACGATCGAAGAGATGAAGGCCGGAAGCAGCGCTTCGACCTCGAAGTCGTCGCGATAGAGAATCTCCGTGGCGAGGACGGAGCCTCCGAGCGGCGCGCCGAAGATCGCCCCGATACCCGAGCCGATGCCGCTCGCCACCGTGATGCGGGCGTCTTCTGGACTCAGATCGAAGGTTCGAGCGAGCAACGATCCGAAGCCCGCACTGATCTGTCCCGTGGGTCCCTCTCGGCCGCCCGAGCCGCCCGAGCCGATAGTGAGCGCCGAGGCGACGATCTTCACGAATACCGTTCGAAGTCGAACGCCTCGTGGATTGTGATGGACGGCGGCGATCGCCGCGTCGGTGCCGTGCCCTTCTGCTTCGGGAGCCACGGAAAACACCAATATGGCACCGAGAAGCGCTCCCCCGCAGGCGACGAGCGGGATGGCCCAGGGTCGGGCGAAGTGAGTGGACGCAAGGTGCCCTCCTTCGCTGATGGGCTCTGGCACGCTGTATCCGGCAATGACCTGAAGAAACAGGTACGACGCGAGGCGGAGCGCGTCGTAGAAGACGACCGCCCCGAGCCCCGCAACGATTCCCACCATCGTCCCGAGCACGAGCCACTTTTGGGTGTACGTCGCCGACGCGAGCCACCGCGAGGCTCGAGCTTGCAGCGGTCTTAATCCCCGGCGCCTGACCAATTCTCCGGTGTAGGTCTTCATTTACAGATCCCAGCCAGTCGTCCAGTCCTGTTCGGGAACCTCACCGGCGGCGTCCGCAAAACGGCCCAGGGCTTGGACGAGCACCTCTCGCTCCTCCGGCGGAATAACGGAGATGATCTTCCCGATCTCCTGGCGCCGACGATCGGTCACCGCCGCCACGAGATCGAGTCCCGCCTTTGACAGAACGAGTCGAACCTGGCGCCGATCTCCTTGCTCCGTGCGCCGAACAATCAGCTTCTTCTTCACGAGCCGATCGCACATTCGAGTCGCGGTGGCCGGCGTGACGTTCACCGCTTCAGCCAGGCTCGCCATATTTTGCGGGCCTCTGGATGCCAGCACCACGAGCGTCCGGTACTGGGTCAGCGTCACCTCTTCGGCGATGTCCGAGAGAGACCTCGCCGCGACCGCCACGAGCACGCGACTCGCCGAAAGTACCGAGTCAATGACCGGATCAGCGCCGTCGGCAGATATATTCATACTGCAACTATTGTAGTATCAAACTTCCGCTGATTCGACGCCTTCACGGGGCGTGCGAAACCCGCCATCAGTCAGCCTCGACGTCCACCTCGCTCCGGCGAAGGAGATGCTCGGCCTTCTGCAGGCTGCGACGCACCTTGGCGAGCTGGCGCTCGAGCTCTTTGGCGCTCTCGGCGCGATCGTTTCGAAGTTGGGCGCGCACCGTGTCAAAGATGACGTCGGCGACGCGATGCTCGAGTGCCGCCACTTCATCGGCGAGGTCGTCGAGCGACTCCACTAACTCAGCACCTCAACGTCGAGTTGGCCATCGGCATACTGCGCGCGCAGTACCTTCTTGTCGAACTTGCCGACGCTGGTCTTCGGCACGCTCTCGATGAACGTCCAGCGCTCCGGGAGCCACCACTTCGGCACTCGATCGGAGAGAAAGGCCCGCAGCTCTTCCGCGCTCGCCGCCGACTCGGGTTTCAGCACAATGCAACAGAGGGGACGCTCAGACCACCGCTCGTCGGGGACGGCGATCACGGCGGACTCGAAGACGGCCGGGTGTGCCATCACGGTCGATTCGAGCTCGACCGAGCTGATCCATTCACCACCCGACTTGATCACGTCCTTGGTGCGGTCGCTCACCACCATGAAGCCCTCGGCGTCGAGCGTGCCGATGTCACCGGTGCGCAACCAGCCGTCGTGAAACTTCTCCGGATCGTCGACGCCATAGTACGAGCCGGTGATCCAGGGCCCGCGGATCTCGAACTCTCCCACCGATTTGCCGTCGCGGGGCAAGACGGAGCCGTCGTCAGCCACGACGCGCAGCTCCACGCCGGCGACGACGCGGCCCGCCTTGGCCCGATAGTCGATGTCGAGCTCTTGGGGTGTGCCGGCGGGGGGGATCGAGACGGCCGCGAGCGGGCTGGTCTCGGTCATGCCCCAGCCCTGGATGAGATCGATGCCGTAGCGATCCCTGAATGCCTCGATCATGACTCTTGGCACCGCAGCACCGCCCGCGAGAATCCCGCGCAGGCTCGACAGATCGACGTTCGCATCAGTTTCCGCGACGCGAAGGACATCGTTCCAGATCGTCGGCACGCCGAGGGAGATCGTCGGGCGAAGCTCTCGAATCATCTTGAGGATCGGAGCCCCCTGGAGGAACATCTGGGGCATGATCAGCTCCACGCCGGCAAAGAACGCCGTGTAAACCGTGCCCCACGCGTTGACGTGGAACATGGGCACAATCAGGAGGCACCGGTCGCGCTCGCAGAGTCCGACCGAGTTGGCGCCCGTGGAAGCCATCGAGTGCAGCCACGTCGAGCGGTGCGAGTACACCACGCCCTTGGGATTACCGGTGGTGCCCGAGGTGTAACACATGATCGCCGCGTCTCGCTCGTCGAGCTCGGGCCACACGTAACCGGGCCGCTCTGCGGCGAGAAGCGTCTCGTAGTCGAGCGTCTCGCCGAGCACGCCCGTCGGTTCCTCACCGTGCACGATGATCGCCTCTACGAGGGGAATCTGGTCCCGGACTCTCGCGAGCAGCGGCGCGAGCGAGGCGTCCACGATGATGACGCGATCCTCGGCGTGGTTGATGATGAAGGCGAGCTGTTCTGGAAAGAGACGGATGTTGAGGGTGTGGAGCACGGCGCCCATCGACGGCACCGCGAGATAGGCCTCCATGTGCGCTTGGTTGTTCCACATGAAGGTGCCGACACGGTCCCCCCGCGAGATGCCAAAGCGCTCGAGGGCGCTCGCGAGCTGCTCGGCGCGCTTGGCTATCTGGAAGAACGTAGCTTCCTCGACCCCCTCGGGCGTGACGGTGAAGACCCGCTTGTCCGCGTAGATCGTCTCACCGTGTCGAAGGATGCTGCTCAGCAGGAGCGGCGCGTCTTGCATGGTGCTCTTCACGTGGCCCCCTTGGTAGCAACTGCCATGATGCTACAAAACTGGACGCCCAAGGTACTACCAGGAGAGCGCGTACGGCTCCACGGGCGCCGGCAGGTCGCTCGGGCGACCCATGAGGTAAGTGTCGACGGCGGCGGCGGCACTGCGCCCCTCGGCAATGGCCCAGACGATGAGGCTTTGACCGCGAACCGCGTCGCCACAGGCGAACACGGCCTTTTCGTCGCCGAGTGAAGTGACGCGCCAGTCGGCGTCCACCGCCAGCGTGTCGCGGCTGGTGCGATGGTCCTCTTCACCAAGTCCGAGCGCTTCGAGCTCTGGGCCCACAAAGCCCGCGGCGATAAGCACCAGATCGGCGGGCATCTCAACGCTCTCTTCGGTTGAGTGATCGACCACGACCAGAGAGCCGACGCGGCCGTCTCCGCGAAACTCCAAGGTCTCGGTCGAAAAGCGCCGCTCTCCCCCTTCGTCGTGCGCCGAGGTCGTCTTGAAGATGCGCGCCATCGTGGGCCAGGGCTGATCGGCGGGCCGCTCGTTCGGCGGACGCTCCATAATCTCGATCTGGGTCACCGACGCCGCACCTTGGCGGTGCACCGTGCCGAGGCAGTCGGCACCGGTGTCGCCTCCGCCCAGGATGATGACGTGGAGATCCTTCGCGTCAATGTTCGAGGTCCTCATTTCGTTTAGCGCTCGATTGGACGCTTCGAGATACGTCATGGCGGGCAACACGCCTTCGAGTTCGGCGCCGGCAACGGGAATGAGTCGCGGTCGAGTCGAGCCGACCGCGAGGACGACCGCGTCGTGGCGGCTGCGAAGGTCCTCGAGGCTGACCCCGCGCTCGCCGACGGCGACGCCGGAATAGAAGTCGATGCCCGAAGCGTCCATCACGGCGAGCCTGCGGTCGAGCACCGATTTTTCCATCTTGAACTCGGGAATGCCGTATCGCAGGAGTCCTCCGATGGCGTCGCTTCGCTCGTAGACGCTCACGGCATGTCCGGCGCTGCGCAGCTGCGCGGCGGCGGCGAGGCCCGCGGGTCCCGAGCCCACCACACCCACCGACCGACCGGTCTCGGTGGGTGTGGGCGTCACCACGCCGTACCCGTGCTCGAAGGCGTGCTCTGCGACCTCGTATTCGATCCGTTCGATGGTGACCGGATCACTGGAGATCCCCAAGACGCAGGCCGATTCGCAGGGAGCGGGACAGAGTCGGCCGGTGAATTCTGGGAAGTTGTTCGTGCTGAAGAGTTGGTCGGCGGCGCTCGCCCACTGGTCGCGATAGACCCGATCGTTGAACGCGGGTATGGGATTGCCCAGCGGACAGCCCTGCATGCAAAAGGGAATTCCGCAGTCCATGCAGCGCGCCCCTTGGATGGCGATCTCCTCGTCGCTTTGGGGTTCGTAGACCTCGTGCCAATCGCGCAGGCGCACTGGCACGGGGCGGTAGTGCGGACCTTGTCGTGGGTAGTCGAGAAAGCCAGTGACCTTACCCACCGCGGGCCTCGTCGCGAATTCGCTGATACTCAGACGTCTCGATGCGCACGAAGTTCATCCGCTCGACGCGCCAGTTCTCGAGCAACTGAACCGCCCTCTGGGAGCAGGTCTCCGCGTAGAAGCGCTCCAGCAGCCCGTGGAGCCGATCATCATCGTCGATCTCCAGCGGGTCGATTTCGTACACCCCGGCGCTCAGGTGATCGTGTATCCGTGCGTCGGGGTCATAGAGATAGATCGTGCCACCCGACATGCCCGCAGCAAGGTTCCGCCCAATGCGCCCGAGAATGACGACGGTCCCGCCGGTCATGTACTCCCCCGCGTGATCACCGGTCCCCTCAACGATGATCGTCGCGCCCGAGTTGCGAACTGCGCAACGTTCGCCGACAATGCCACTGATGAAGATCTCGCCGCTCGTGGCTCCGTAGGCGATCACGTTGCCCGCGATGATGTTCTCATCGCTGGCGAAGGTTGCCGTCTCGTCGGGTCGAATGACGATGCGACCGCCGGAGAGGCCCTTGCCCACGTAGTCATTGGTGTCCCCCCGCAGTCGGACGGTGACCCCCGCAGGCAGGAACGCCCCCAGGCTCTGACCGGCCGAGCCGATCAGGTCGATCACGACCTGATCATCGCGCATGGTCTTCGCTCCGAGCGCGCGAGTGATGGCACTGCCGGTCAACGTGCCGACCGCGCGATTGACGTTGCGAACGGGGCTTGCGAAATGGAAGGTCGTACCCGACGTCGCTGCGTCTACGGCGCCCGAGAGAAACTTCCAGTCGAGCGACCCTTCCAGTCCGTGGTCCTGCTTGATGCTCTGGCGGCGCTGCTCGGGGTCGACCACCTTCAACAGCGCCGTGACGTCTAGGTCGTTCGTCGGGTCCTCGAGCGTCTTCACGCGGAGCTTGGTGACGTCGCCGATGACCTCGTCGAGGGTCCTCGCGCCCAGCATGGAGAGATATTGACGCACTTCCTCGGCGATGAACTCGAAGAAGTTCTCGACGAACTCCGGCTGTCCGGTGAAGCGCGCGCGAAGGACGGGGTTCTGTGTGGCGATACCTACGGGACACGTGTCGAGATGGCAGACGCGCATCATGACGCACCCGGACACCACGAGCGGCGCTGTCGCAAAGCCGAACTCCTCGGCTCCAAGGAGCGCCGCGATGATCACGTCGCGACCGGTCTTCAGCTGCCCGTCGGTCTGGAGGACCACACGACTGCGCAGTCCGTTGGCGGCCAGCGTCTGGTGCGCTTCGGCGAGACCCAGCTCCCACGGGGTGCCCGCGTGCTTCAGTGACGTGAGCGGCGCTGCTCCGGTGCCACCGTCGTGTCCGGAGATCAAGATGACGTCGGCGTGCGCTTTCGCCACGCCCGCCGCGATCGTGCCGACCCCTTGCTCGCTCACCAACTTCACGTGGATGCGCGCTTCGTCGTTCGCACACTTGAGGTCGTAGATGAGCTGGGCGAGGTCCTCGATCGAATAGATGTCGTGGTGCGGGGGCGGTGAGATCAGGCCAACGCCCGGCGTCGAGTGGCGGGTCTTCGCAATCCACGGATACACCTTCGCGCCCGGCAGCTGTCCGCCCTCGCCCGGCTTGGCGCCCTGGGCCATCTTGATCTGGAGATCGTCCGCGTTGACCAAGTATCGACTGGTGACGCCGAAGCGGCCAGAGGCCACCTGTTTGATGGCAGAACGCGTGTTCCAGCGAGGATCGGAGGTGTCGTAGCGCTCCTCGTCCTCTCCTCCTTCGCCGGTGTTGGACTTTGCCCCAAGACGGTTCATGGCGATCGCGAGCGTGGTGTGCGCTTCTTCCGAAATGGATCCGTACGACATCGCCCCGGTGCTGAAGCGCTTGATGATGGAGGCCGCGCTCTCAACCTCGTCGAGGGGCAGAGGCGTCGGGCTCGGCTCGAGCGAGAGGAGCGAGCGCAGCGTGAGCTGGTCGTTCGTTTGGTCGTCGACGAGGGTCGAATACTCCTTGAAGAGGTCGAAACGCTTCTCTCGCGTGGCGTGCTGGAGCTTTTGCACCGTGCGGGGATTGAAGAGGTGAAGCTCGCCATCGCGGCGCCACTGGTACTCGCCGTGGTTCGTGATCTCGACGCGCTCGGGCGTGTTCGCGTGAAAGGCGCGGGCGTGCGTAGTCAGGACGTCCTGGGCGAGATGCTCGAGGGTCACCCCGCCGAGGCGACTGGTGAAGCCGGGAAAATAGCGTCCGAGGATGTCGTCAGAGACGCCCACCGGCTCGAAGAGCTGAGAGCCCACGTAGCTCGCCACGGTCGAGACGCCCATCTTGGACATGACCTTGACGACGCCCTTGTTGAGCGTCTTGCCGTACTGATAGCGCGCCTCGAAGGCGCTCAAGGCCGTGAGCTCGCCCTCGTGGATGAGTGCGTCGATCGATTCGTAGGCGAGATACGGGCACACTGCCGATGCGCCAAAGCCGAGAAGGAGCGCCACGTGGTGGACTTCGCGGACGTCGCCCGCTTCCAAGATGAGCGCGGCACTGGTGCGCAGGTGCTCATCGACCAGGCGGTGGTGCACGGCGGAGGCGAGCAGCAGGCTCGGAATGGCGGCGTGGGTCGCCGACGTGCCGCGATCGCTCAAGATCACAATGTTGACGCCGCTTCGCACGAGTGCGACGACGTCGTTGCACACGTCTTCGATGGCACTCGCCAGGCGCTCGGCGGCACTCGCGTCGCCTTCTGCGAGGAAGAGGCCGTCGACCGCGGCGGTGCGAAAGCCGATCACGTCGGCCTGCTCGTCGATGTAGCGAATCTTCGACAGCTCTTGAACGCTCAACACGGGCGACGGCAGGACAATCTGGTGGCAGTGCTCCTCTGCTTCGCGCAGCAGGTTCTCCTCCCCACCGATGACGACACGCGTGGAGGTGACGAGCTCCTCGCGAATGGCGTCGAGTGGAGGGTTGGTCACCTGAGCGAAGAGCTGGGTGAAATAGTCGAAGATCGAGCGGGGGCGCTTGGACAGTACGGGAAGCGTCGTGTCAGAGCCCATGGAGCCAACGGGCTCCTCTCCGACCTGGGCCATGTGGCGAATGATGAGGCGGAGGTCCTCTTCGGAGTACCCGAAGCTCTTCTGCAGTCGCACGACAGAGGCGTGCTCGGGGGTGAGCGCCTCGGGTGCGTCGAGGGCGTCGAGGGAGATCTGGTGACGGTCGAGCCACTCGGCGTAGGGGGCCTGTTCTGCCAGCGCGTCCTTCAGCTCGTCGTCATCGATGATCCGTCCCTCTTTGACGTCGACGAGAAACACTCTTCCGGGCTGGAGGCGTCCTTTGCGTTCGATGTTCGATGGATCGATCGGCAGCACGCCGACCTCGCTCGCCAAGATGACCCGCTGGTCTTTCGTGACCCAGTAACGCGCCGGACGTAGTCCGTTGCGGTCGAGGACGGCACCCGCCACGGTGCCATCGCAGAACGTCACTGACGCCGGGCCGTCCCAGGGCTCCATGAGGCCCGCGTGGTACCGGTAGAACGCGCGCCGTGCGGGACTCATCGCCGTCGAGCGTTCCCAAGCTTCGGGAATCATCATCAAGACGGCGTGCGGGAGCGAGCGACCCGAATGGACGAGGAGCTCGACCACCTCGTCGAAGCTCGCCGAGTCGCTCATGTCCGGCGTGACGATCGGCGTGAGCTCGCTGATCGGCAACGCCAACGCGTCGGTCTCAAGGGTGGTCTCTCTTGCGGTCATCCAATTGCGATTCCCACGCACGGTGTTGATCTCGCCGTTGTGGGCAATGAAGCGAAAGGGCTGAGCGAGGTCCCAGCGCGGTAGCACGTTGGTGGAAAAACGGCTGTGCACGACCGCGATCGCCGAGGCGATCCGGTCGTCGCGCAGGTCCTCGAAGTACAGGCGAAGCTGCGGCGAGGAGAGCATTCCCTTGTAGATGAGCACCTTCGAGGAGCACGACGACGCGTAGACGTCGTAGCGGTGCTCGATCACTTTGCGCGCGCAGAAGAGGGCCCGTTCGAGTTCGCCGGGTTGGAATCCCTCGCCACAGACGATCAGCTGCTGGAAAAAGAGCGGCTCGGACGCTCGACTCGTCGCCCCGAGAATCGAGGAGTCCACAGGAACGGGGCGCCAGGCCCTCGACGTCAGCCCCACTTCACTGAGGACCAACTCGATCTCGGCCTTTAGCCCCTCGAGGTCGAGGGCGGGCGGGACCATCCAGTGGGCGATGCCGTACTCACCAGCGAGCGGGACGTCCGCCTCAAAGACCGAGCGAATGAAGGAGTCGGGCATTTGAATGAGGACACCCGCGCCGTCCCCCGAGTCCACGTCCGAACCGGTCGCTCCTCGATGTTCGAGGTTTTCGAGAATGGTCAGTGCGTCACGAACGGTGTCGTTCGACGCGCGGCCGGTCAGGTCTGCGACCATACCCACGCCACAGGCGTCGTGTTCGAAAGAGGGGTCGTAAAGGTTTTTGGTCATGGCGTTCACACGGGGCAACGCTGACCCAGAGCAATTATAACTGTGCGATTCGTCCCCTTCGATCCAAGCCTTCCCGTACGCTGTCCTCGTGAGTTCGAACAGCGGTGCTGCACTGGTCGTCGGCGGGGGGATCGTGGGTACGACGAGTGCGTTTCGCCTGGCTCGGGATGGTTGGCGCGTCACCCTCTTCGACGCGTCCCCGGGATCGGGGGCCACCTGGGCGGCGGCCGGCATGCTCGCGCCGAGCGCAGAGGTTACGCCCGGTGAGCGACGCAACTATGAACTCCAGCGACGCGCAGTTTCCGCGTGGCGCGACCTCGCACGAGAGCTGCACGAGGTCACCGGAGAGACCCTCGACGTCGTCGAGAGCGGTACCTTGCTCGTCGGGTATGACGCGAGCGATCGGCGTCTTGTCGAGCAGTTCGAGCTCGTGGCGCACGAGTTCGGCGTCGGGGTCGAACGAGTCTCGCGCGAACACCACCGCGCGTATTTTGAGGGTCTCACCCCTCGCATACGCGATGGGCTCTTTCTCGCGGGCGATGCGTGGCTCGACCCCGATCAGGCGATGAGGCTCCTCACCGAGGCGGGACAGTCTCTCGGCGTCAAGCTGATCCGCCAACGAGTGGAATCCGCGACGTCCGTCGCCGACCACGTTGAGGTGGTGACCGCCGCGGGCGTGACCCTCGGCGATGTCGGGCTTCTCGCCACGGGCGCGTCCGTGCTTCCCAAGGGCGTCGCCGAAGGCGTCAACCACAGTGTCCGTCCGGTGCGAGGAATGACGGTGCGCGTGAGTGGCTTCGACCGTTCTACGCAGCCGGTCGTGCGGGCCTTCGTGCGGGGCCGGTCCTTTTACGTCGTCAGCCGCCCGGGCGGCTACTGCGTGCTCGGAGCCTCGTCGGACGAGCAAAGCGAGCTCGTCGTCGAGGTCGGCGAGCTGCAGCGGCTCTTGCGCGATGCGCTTGACGTCGTGCCTTCGCTCGAAGCCGCGTCCGTCGTCGAGACGCGTCAGGGCCTCCGCCCCGCCACGAGCGACCTCAGTCCGTTCCTGGAGATCGTCGACCGACGCTGGGCGTGGGCGTCTGGCCACTATCGCCACGGCGTGACGCTCGCTCCCCTCAGCGCGCTCGAGGTGGCCAGCTTCGCACTGGCCGTCACGTGATTCGAGTGAACGGCATCGAGGAGCCGTTCCTGGACGAAACGGTGGCAGAGATGTTGGTACGTCGCACTATTGAGCCCCGCGGGATCGCGGTCGCGCTCAACGGTGAGGTCGTACGTCGTTCCGAGTGGGCGTCGACACGAATCCCCGACGGCATCGTGGTCGAAATCGTGACGGCCGCTGCGGGCGGGTGATCGCTCGCTCCAGAGACGTGCACCCAGACGGATAGAATCGATCCTTCACGGGCTGTGGCTTAGTTTGGTCTAGAGCGCTCGGCTGGGGGCCGAGAGATCGGGAGTTCAAATCTCCCCAGCCCGACCACCGCCTCGTCGTCGATATGAACGGGCCATTCGTAGCGCCCTCGCGCGATCGGTGCTTCGCCCTTCTTTTCGAGGTAGATCGAGAAGCTCGACAGCCACTCTTGGTACCAGGACCGAACGCTCGCGCTGATCCGTTCGACGGGGAGGGCGTCGAAGGCGGGATAGCGCCGTCGAAGCACCTCAAAGACCACCAGGCTCGCTTCGGCATCGTGGGCGGCCGAGTGCGCACTTGCCAAGGCGACCTCGTAGTGGCGGCAGAGGTCGGTAAGTTTCCTCCCGCCCTTGCGCCATTTGTCAAAGTGGCGGTCGAGCACCAAGACATCGACCACCGCGCCGATCTCGCCGCGCTCGCACAGGCTCGCGAGACCAAGTCGGCGGCACTGAGCATCAACCATCGTGATGTCGTAGGCGACGTTCATGCCGACGATGACGTCGCCGTTCGCCCAGTGGGCAGCGAGGCGTTCGGCGATGAGCTCAACGGCGTCGGCCAAGGGCCTGGCGCCTGCCACCATCTGATCTGAGATGCCGTGAATGGCAGATGCCCCAGGAGGTATGGGCACACCCGGATTCACGTAGTCGCTCTCCATGAGCGACTCTCGCGAACCAGGAGGGCGCTCGACAAAGCCGTAGGAGACGGGCGCGTCGTGGAAGGAGTCGATGCCCGTCGTCTCGAGGTCGAAACCTATAAATCGAGCCACGGACAGTTCCAAATTGTCACCGTGATCAGGCTATCGAGGGACTCCCTCGCGGACGGGGATGGTGCATCTACGCACTGGAGTCTTCAGCATGAACGGAACGCTCGACTTGGTCGTTCGCGAGTCAACGTCGGTCTTCGACTCGGTCACACTGTCGATCAGACCGCCGTATTTTCGATCCGACCAAGGCGCTCGATTTCGGTGATGACGCGATCGCCTTGCTTCAGAAATACGGGAGGGGTTTGACCCTGGCCGACGCCGTGGGGGCTCCCGGTAAACACGAGGTCGCCAGGACGCAGCTCAATGATCGTGCTGAGATAGCTCACGATCTGAGGAACCCGAAAGATCATGTCACTCGTCGTCGAGTCCTGGTACTGAACGTCGTTGACCCAACAGCTGATGTGGAGCTCATTGGGATCGCCCACCTCGTCTGCGGTGGTCAACCACGGCCCGACGGGCGTGAAGTTGCGATAGGACTTGGCGAGCGAGTACTGAGGCGTTGCACCACGCCGCTGCAAGGTTCGCTCGGAGAAGTCTTGGCCGACGCAGTACCCAGCGACGACACCGAGCGCCTCGTCTTCGCTGAGATCGCGCGCTTTCGTGCCGATGACGATCACGAGCTCTGCTTCGAAGTCGGTCGTGTCACCGCGCACGGGCAGCTCAGCATTCGGCCCACACAGCGAGGAGACGAACTTGGCGAAGACCATGGGCTCGCTTGGCAGCGCCATATTCATCTCCGTCGCGTGATGACGGTAGTTGAGGCCGACCGCGAATATCTGCTGGGGACTCGAGATAACGGGCCCGAGACGCGGGTCGCCGTAAAGATCCGCGGGCCTCGTCGCATTCGTGACGGGCGGCTGAGCGGATTGAAACCACGTCCGCAGAACGTCGAGTTGGCCGACGCACTTGTCTACGGAAGCCGAGAATGCTCCATTAGACGCCGTAGCGACGTCGATGATTCCGTCGTCGGTGACGATCGTGGCCCGGCCAGCCAGGTTGGCAATACGCATGGAGATACGGACTTTCTATGAGGGATCGCGCCATTTTACGACAGGTACCCCGTGACCCCCGCTGGTTCACCCACGAGGTTCAGCGGTTTCGTGAGGGACCTCGGTAGAATTGGTCGTACAGGTCGGGATGAAATCCGACGTTCGCGCGGCACCAGCGCGAAAGACGTGTACCTAGAGAGGGTGACTCCGGCGAAGCGCTGGAAGCAGCATGGAGAAGAAGGATACCTTCGTCTTACGCCATCTCGCAGAAGTGCAACCAGAACTGTGGTGGCTTGACTCTGACCCACTGGAGCCCGAACCGCATTCCGCGCTCATCGGTGACATCGGAGCCGACCTGTGCGTCGTGGGCGCTGGCTACACCGGACTGTGGACCGCGCTCCTCGCGAAAGAGCGCGATCCCCATCGCGAGGTGGTCGTCGTTGAGCAGTATGAGACTGGTGCGGGCGCCTCTGGGCGAAACGGCGGGTTCTGCAGCGCGTCGCTGACGCACGGCTTCACTAACGGCATGAATCGCTTTCCTCGAGAGATGCCGGTGATCGAGCGACTGGCCCGCGAGAACTTGGACGAGATCGAAGCCACCGTCAAGCGATACGGCATCGAGTGCGATTGGGAACGAACGGGCGAGCTTCGCGTGGCCGTCGCTCCCTGGCAGTTCGAGGGCATGCTCGAAGAGGCCCGACTGCGCAACGAGATGGGTGACCACGTTGAAGTGCTCTCGAAGGAGGAGGTGCGCTCGCGCATCCACTCCCCCTCGTACGAAGGCGCGCTCTTCGATGTCGATGGGACAGCGCTGGTCGATCCCGCCCGTCTCGTATGGGGACTTGAGCGAGCGTGTCAGTCGCTCGGCGTGAAGATCTTCGAGAACTCGAAGGTTGAATGGCTCGAAGACGTCGAGCACGGCATTCGCGTGCACGCACCGTATGGGGCCGTGACTGCGGCCAAGGTTGCGCTCGCCACGAACGTCTTTCCCTCGCTGATTCGCCAGACTCGCAAGTACGTCGCCGCCGTCTACGACTACGCGCTCGTGACGGAGCCGCTGAGCGAGGAGCAGATGGCGAGCATCGGCTGGTCTCATCGCGAGGGGGTCGCCGACTCGGGCAACCAGTTCCACTACTACCGACTCACGAAGGACAACTCAATCTTGTGGGGCGGGTACGACACGATCTACAAGTTCCGGGGCAAGGGTCGACGCGATCTAGATTTCAATGCCGAGACCTACGCGAAGCTGGCGGGGCACTTCCTCACGACCTTCCCTCAGCTCGCCGGCATCAAGTTCACCCACGCGTGGGGTGGAGCGATCGACACGTGCACCCGATTCTCACCGTTCTGGGGCATGGCGCACGGCAAGAAGGTTGCCTACGTCATGGGCTACACGGGTCTCGGCGTCGCCTCCACGAGGTTCGGCGCCTCGGTCATGCTCGATCTGCTGGACGAAAAGACAACTGAACGCACGATGCTCACCATGGTGCGAAAGAAGCCGATGCCCTTTCCTCCCGAACCGCTTCGTTGGTTCTTCATCCGTTGGACGCAACGCGCGATCGAGCGCGCGGATCAGCATGAGGGACGTAGAGGACCGTGGCTGCGACTCCTCGATCTCCTTAACCTCGGCTTCGATTCCTAGCTTCGTCACCCACGCCCGGGCAGTGGCGAAACTCGAAGGAGTCGCTACTCCTCGTCCGCACTCGATTCGACCATGAGCACCGCAATGGCGTTGACCACCGTCGGGTCCGTCAGGGTCGTCACGTCGCCGAGTGGACGCTCCTCTGCCACGTCGCGCAGGAGACGTCGCATGATCTTTCCCGATCGAGTCTTCGGCAACTCGGGGGTGAGAATGATCTGACGGGGCTTCGCGATGGGGCTGATGATTCTCGCCACGTGCTCGCGCAGTTCGTGAATGATGCCGCTTTGATCCTGATTCGCCTCGTCCGCCGAGAGCTTCAAGGTTACGAACGCGACGATCGCTTGACCGGTCGTCGCGTCCGACGCGCCGACGACGGCCGCTTCGGCCACCAGCGGGTAGCCCACGAGCGCGTGCTCGACTTCGGTCGTCGACAGTCGGTGACCAGAGATGTTCATCACGTCGTCGATGCGTCCGAGCAGCCAGATGTCGCCATCCTCGTCGCGCTTCGCACCGTCGCCGGCGAAGTACACGCCTGGAAAGCGCGCCCAGTAGGTCTCTATGAACCGCTCAGGATCGCCGTAGATGCCGCGCGTCATCGAGGGCCACGGCTTCGTGACGACGAGATACCCACCTTCACCGTTGCCGACGGACTTTCCCTCGTTGTCAACGATGTCGACGTAGATTCCCGGCAGCGCACGCATCGCCGCCCCCGGTTTCGTGGCGGTGATGCCCGGCAGCGGCGAGACGAGAATCGCACCGGTCTCGGTCTGCCACCACGTGTCGACGATCGGACAGCGATTGGTGCCCACGTGTTCGCGGTACCACATCCACGCTTCTGGATTGATCGGCTCACCCACCGTACCGAGGAGGCGAAGGCTCGAAAGGTCGTGGCTGCCCGGGTGCTCCGGTCCCCACTTCATCAGCGTGCGAATCGTCGTGGGTGCCGTGTAGAGGATCGAGACCTTGTTCTCTTCGATGATCTTCCACCAGCGGTCTCGTCCTCCAGAGTCCGGCAGGCCCTCGTACATCACCGAGGTCACGCCGTTCACGAGGGGTCCGTAGACGATGTAGCTGTGCCCGGTGATCCAACCGATGTCGGCGGCCGTCCAGCAGACGTCCGTGTCCGGCTTCACGTCAAAGATGTTGTAGTAGGTAGTCGCACACTGGGTGAGATAGCCACCCGTGGTGTGGAAGATGCCCTTTGGCTTGGCGGTCGTGCCCGAGGTGTACATGATGAGCATGGTGTGCTCCGCGTCAAAGGACTCATGAGCGTGGGTGTCGGGCTGGCGATCGACCAGATCGTGCCACCAGTGGTCTCGCCCTTCTACCCATTCGACGTCGCCACCGGTGCGACGCACCACGAGCACGGCGCGCACGTTCGGACAGCTGAGCAGTGCCTCGTCGACGGCAGGCTTCAGCGGACTCGCGGCGCCTCGGCGGAACGCACCGTCGGCGGTCACCACCACCTGACAGTCCGAGTCGAGAATACGGCTCGAGAGTGAGTCGGCAGAGAAGCCCGCGAAGATCACCGAGTGCACGGCTCCCAAGCGCACGATGGCGAGCATGGTGACGATCGCTTCGGGGATCATCGGCATGTACACGGCCACGCGGTCGCCCGCCTTCACACCGATCTCGGTGAGTGCGTTAGCGGCTTTGGCGACCATCTTCTGCAACTGCGCGTACGTGATGGTGCGCGACTCGCCTTCCGCGTCGCCCACCCAGTGATACGCGACCTTGTCGCCGCGACCGGCTTCGACGTGACGGTCGACGCAGTTGTAAGAAGCGTTCAACGTTCCGTCGCTGAACCACTTGGCGAAGGGGAGGTCCCACTCGAGCGTCTTCGTCGGAGCCTTCGTCCAGGTCAGGCGGTCCGCCTGTGCACGCCAGTACGCGAGGTAGTCAGCGTCGGCTTCGGCGTAGATGGACGGTTGGGCGTTGGCCTGCGCAGAGAACTCTGCGCTCGGTGGAAAGCTGCGAGTCTCTTCGAGCCACGCTTCAAGTTTTGCTTCGCTCATGAATCCCCCTGCGGTCGTTGTGTGCGCACTTACGTGAAACGCCGATCTCAGTCGGCTGAAGTTGAGAGTAGTGCCCTAGGGCGTATAGATGCCAACAGCGCCCGTACCTTTCGGGACGGGCGCTGTTGGCGGTTGGGTCCGGTGGCGTGCCACCAGTGACCCCTACGTTAGCCTCGCGGACCAACCGGGAAGACAACCTTTCCGTGAGTCGCATTCGTGACGCCCGCCATGGAGGCGTACCACGCGGCCGCGGCCGTCGCGAGTCCCGTCCAGCCACCCACGTGAACGATGTCCTTGAAGGTCTGCGTCGTGCCCCAGTTGCCGATTGTGAGCAAGATGAACGTGATCGACAGGAGCACGAAAACCGTCAGAACCGCGTTGTTCGTCTTGGTCGCCGCAATCGTCATGTACACCGTGAAAATCGCCCAGCCGAGCAAGAAAATCGGCACCGTGTCGCTGCCGCCGCCTGGGATGTTGAATTTAATGAGCGCGTAGAAAGCCAACCAGAACGCGCCGTACGACGAAAACGCCAGGGCGGCAAAGGTGTTCTTACGCACGAACTCCCACATTCCTGCCAGCAGCTGTGCCAAACCCCCGTAGAAAAACGCGAGGGCCAACGCCGCCTCAAGACCGGCGCCGTGCCAAATGTTGGCATTCCAGCTACTCAGGCAGAAAGTTGTCATGGCGAATCCCGCAAGGCCCAAGGGGCCAGGATCCGCAACTCTTTCTTCAGGCATGTAAATCCTCCCAATAAAGGTTCACTGCGAGCCATCGGAATGATGGCCTGAGATGAATTAAACACCCCTGAACAGCGCTTGTGCGGCTTTAGATGGGGCGATTATGTGACACGGATCACAAGAGCGTGTAACTTACCCACGGGTAACCCCTTCAATCACAAGGATCTCCGCGATTTGAAGGTTATAAAGAAATTTCTCAGGATCGAGCTTGGTCAATGGCGCCACGAAATGATCGAACGGCGGCCTCGATCTCGTCGGGGCTCGCGCCCTCAAGCACGATCTTCACGAGCGCCGACCCCACGATCGCTCCGTCCGCGAACGACGTGGTCGTCGCTGCTTGCTCTGGCGTCGAGATTCCGATCCCCACATACACGGGAGTGTCGGAGGCCGCGCGCACGGACGCCACCACTCGCGCCCCCTCCCCTTCGTCACTGCTCGCGCCCGTCACCGCCATGCGAGCGGAGGCGTAGACGAACCCCTCACTGCGGTTGGCGATGACGTCGAGGCGCTCTGGGGGCGTTGACGGGGCCACCAGCAAGATCGCCGCCACGTCATGGGCATCGCAGGCGACCCGCCACTCCCCTAGTTCTTCGAGCGCGAGGTCGGGAATGATGGCGCCAGTGAACCCGAACTCGTTGAGACGCCCGGCGCTTCGGTCGAGGCCGTAGTGCAAGAAGATGTTGTAGTAGGTCATGGCGATGAGCGGCACACTCGAGTCGAGCGACGCGAGGTCTCGTCCGATCGACTCCAAGGTGGTTCCTCGCGCGAGCGAACGCAGTCCCGCCTCTTGGATCACGACGCCGTCGATCATGGGATCGGAGAAGGGGATGCCGATCTCGATTGCGTCGGCTCCTCCGAGTACCGCTGCTTCCACGTGTCGCGTCCACTCGGGGGTGGCACCCGCCATGAAGTAGGGAACGAGTGCCTTGCGGCCCACGTCTCGTAGTGAGCGCAAGGTCGTTTCGAGGGATTTCACGACTGGGCCTTCATGATGGCGCGAACTTGGGCCACGTCCTTGTCGCCCCGTCCAGAGAGATTGAGCAAGATGGTGGAGCCGGTTGGCACGAGGCCACCCACCTCGCGCGTTATCCAGGCGAGCGCGTGTGCGGTTTCGAGCGCGGGGATGATCCCCTCGGTTTCGCTGAGCAGCGAGAGCGCGGCGAGGACCTCTTCGTCCCCGACTCCGTAGTACTCCGCCCGGCCACTTGCGGCGAGATACGCGTGCTCGGGACCAATGCCCGGATAGTCGAGACCCGCCGAGATCGACTCGGCCTCTTCGATCTGGCCGAACTCGTCTTGGAGCAGCATGGAGCGCATGCCGTGCAGTACGCCGGGCGAACCACTCGCGATCGCGGCGCCGCCGCGAGCCTCGATGCCGATGAGGCGAGCGCTCGATTCCGCGAAGCCCGCGAAGACCCCAGCCGCGTTGGACCCTCCGCCGACGCAGGCGACCACCAGATCGGGCTCGCCTGCGTCGAGCTCGATCATCTGTGCGGACGCTTCAATGCCGATGATGCTTTGGAACTCACGCACCATCCAGGGGAACGGGTGCGGCCCCATGACCGAACCGATGCAGTAGTGCGTGTCTGCGACACAGGTCACCCATTCGCGCAGCGCCTCATTGACCGCATCCTTGAGCGTCTTAGAGCCAGACGTCACCGGAACCACCGTCGCGCCAAGAAGCTCCATGCGAAAGACGTTGAGCTCCTGGCGAACCGTATCGACCTCGCCCATGAACACGGTGCACGCAAGACCGAGGCGCGCGGCGCCGGTCGCAGTCGCGACGCCGTGCTGGCCTGCGCCAGTCTCGGCGATGATGCGGGTCTTGCCCATTCGTCGCGTCAGCAAGGTTTGGCCGACCACGTTGTTGATCTTGTGCGAACCGGTGTGGGCGAGATCTTCCCGCTTCGCGAACAGTCGCACGCCGAGTTGTGCGGAGAGCCGCGGTAGCGGCGTGACGGGCGTCGGCCGACCAACGAATTCGCGCAACGTGGTGCGATACTCATCGACAAAGCGGGGATCGCCCCACGCCTCACGAAACGCCGCTTCGAGCTCGAGACAGGCTGGCATGAGCGCCTCGGGGACGAATCGTCCGCCGAAGTCACCAAAGCGCCCTCGCTCATCGGGGGCTCCCATCACGGGGCGGTTGCCGCTCACGATGCCTCCACTCGAGACAGTGCGCGACGCGCGTTGGCGATAAAACGCTCGACCAGGTGGGCGTCTTTGACGCCCGGACGAGACTCCACACCGCTCGCGCAGTCGGCGCCGGCGACGCCGGTCGAGCGCACGATCTCGGCGACGTTGTCGGGAGTGAGTCCACCCGCTGCGATGACCGGCACACGAAACCGTCGGCTCTGAAGCCGTACCCAGGAGTGCGCCTGACCGGAGCCCGGCGTGGCTCCGTCAATCATCACGGCGTCGACGCGGGACTCGTCGAACTCGTCAAACTCGTCGGCCTCGACGTTGAGGGCCTTGACGATGAGCACCGAGCGCTGGCGCAGCGCGGTGAGCAGGTCGTCGCCCAGCTCGCCGTGCAGCTGCACCGATGTCAATGGCGCCCTCACCGAGCGCGTCCAGCCGTTCGAGAATGAAGGCATCGCTGTCGTAGCGAAAGACGGCGCAGCGAAGCAGGTGGCCTGCGGTGGCTTGCACGATCTCGTCTGCTTGAGCCAGCGTCACTCGTCGTGGGCGATTCGGCAAAGATCAGCCCGAGCGCACTGGCACCGGCGCGCGCCACCATCGCCGCGTCCTCGACCGAAGTCACCCCGCAGATCTTGACGTAGCCCTCCCAGGTCTCAGGCACGTTGGCTACTCGGCACCAGAGCGAACGATTTGACAGCCGCGCCCGGGTCCGAGGCGGTAATGAAC
The DNA here is from genome assembly GCA_963848345.1 of uncultured Acidimicrobiaceae bacterium. Taxonomy (GTDB): domain Bacteria; phylum Actinomycetota; class Acidimicrobiia; order Acidimicrobiales; family RAAP-2; genus RAAP-2. The sequence continues at coordinate 787,236 of CAWKDF010000005.1, forward strand.
GCCTCGCCCACGAGCACGCCGTCAAAGCCGGCACTCGCGGCGCGTTCCACGTCAGCCACGCTCGAAAGGCCGGATTCACAGACGGTCAAGCACTCCCGAGGCAACTCGGAGATGAGGGAGGCCGCACGTTCGGGATCTACGTCAAAGGTGTGCAGATTTCGTTGATTGATCCCGATGATGCGCGCACCGGCGTCGACCGCTCGGCGCGCTTCCTCGTCATCGTGGATCTCGACCAACGCGTCGATGCCGCACTGATCGCTGAGGCTGATGAAGGACGCGAGTTCTTCGTCGCTGAGAGCGGCGACGATCAGAAGGACGGCGCTGGCGCCGGCCTCGACCGCGTCCAGCACGTCGTTCTCACTCACCGTGAAGTCCTTGCGCAGGACGGGCAGCGCCACGGTGCGGCGCACGGCGAGCAGGTCGTCCATGGAGCCTTGAAAGAAGTCGCGGTCCGTGAGCACCGAGATCGCGCTCGCCCCCTCATCGCGATAGATCGCGGCGAGGGCCGCGACGTCGAGATCGGGAGCGAGCAGTCCCTTCGAGGGAGAGCGGCGCTTCACCTCGGCGATCACCTTGATGAACGGAGAAGATCCTTGGCGCAGCACGAGGATGAAGGATGGCCCGTCGTAGCGAATGTCGTCGACGCGCGATCGCCAGTCACGTTCGTCACTCGCGGCGCGGCGGCGATGACTTTCCAAGATGGTGTCCAAGTAGGTGGGGGCCATCTCAGAAATGGTAGTTGTGACGAGCACCGGGGCCGCCACGAGTATCGTGTCGCTATGTCTGCGCCTGCGTTTGCGACGAACTAGACAATGAACTCCTTCGCACTCGATGTTCTCAATCCGCTCGTGCGCGGCACCGATCTCGAGCGGCGCGACGCCCGCGACGCCCTGGCGCGAGATTCTGTCCGGTTCGGTCGATCCTGTGCTGATCGCGAGCTTTCTCACGGCGCTCACGGCGAAGGGCGAGACCGCCGACGAGATGATGGGGTTCATCGACGCCATGATCGACAGCGCCGTCACCTTCTCCATCGGCCCTGAGGCCATCGACATCGTGGGCACCGGCGGGGACCAACTGCACAGCGTGAACGTCTCCACCATGGCGGCGTTCGCCGTCGCGGGGTGCGGCGTGCCGGTCGCCAAGCACGGGAATCGTTCGGCGTCGTCATCGGTGGGTTCGGCGGATCTGCTCGAGGCGCTCGGTGTTCGACTCGATCCGTCCGTCGAAGTGGTGCGCGCCTGCGTCGAGGTGGCGGGGCTCGGATTCCTGTTCGCGCCGCGCTATCACCACGCGCTCGCTCACCTCGCGCCGATTCGACGCGCCCTCAGCTTTCGCACGGTGTTCAACGTGCTCGGCCCCCTCGCCAACCCCGCACTCGTCGAGCGCTCGCTCGTCGGTGTTGCCCAGCTCGCCCTCTTGGACAAGATGGCGCGGGTCGTCGAGGCTCGCGGAACGCGCTACACCATCCTCGTCAATTCGGACGACGGGCTCGACGAGCTGAGCCTGGGTGCTCCTTCGCACCATCGAGATGATCTCGGCCGAGGGTCGGGCGCGCGAGCGCCTGGACGCGGGTCTGGAGCTCGGCCTGCGTCACGAGGCGGCCAGTCTGCGCGGCGGGGACGTCGAACGCAACGTTGAGGTGGCGAGGTCCTTTCTGGAAGGGCGTCAAGGACCGGTCTTTGACGTGGTCTGCGCCAATGCCGCGCTTGCTTTGATGGTGGCCGGTCGAGCGACCACCCTGGCGCAAGGATTCGGACTCGCCAGCGCCAGCGTCGTCGAGGGACACGCGGCGACAACGCTCGAGCGACTGGTCGAGGTGTCTAACTCCTAGAGAGCTTTTTCAGCTCGGCCTTGTAGCGACGGCCGTTTTCTGCGTAGAGGGCGGCCGACGCGACAGCGACGTCTTCGGTGCACGAATCGAGGCGCAGCGTCGCGGGCACGCCGAGCGCCATGGCGTTGGTGGGCACGTCCGTGCGATTGCGCACGACCGCGCCCGCGCCCACCGTGGCGCCGCGGTGTACCACGACTTCGTGCAGCACGATCGAGCCGCTGCCGATGAGGACGCGATCCTCTACGGTGCACCCTTCGAGATGCGCGAGATGCCCGATGACGCAGTCACTTCCGATGAGGGTCGGATACTCGTCGACGGCGTGGATCACGGCACCGTCTTGAATGGAGGTCCGCTCCCCCACGATGATGGTGCCGTAGTCACCGCGCAGCACGGCGCTCGGCCAGATCGAAGAGTCGGCCCCGATGCGCACGTCACCGATCACGACGGCGTCAGGGTGCACGAAAGCGTCAACGTGGATCTGGGGCACGCGATCCCCGAGGGCGTAGATGGGCATCGAACCTCCTAGCGATGGACTATCCACGAAATTAACTGATAGGCGCGCCACCCGAGGTAGATGATCGAGATGACGATGAAGAATCGCCACCGCCACGGGACCGGCTCTCGCTCTTGCTCGCTGAGCTGCGCACCGCAGACCGCGCAGACGTCGCTCTCTTCGGGGCGATCACACTGCTCACACCAGTTAGCCACGGCTACTCAATTCGAACGCGGACTCGAATCGGCGAGGAGCCGAGCTCGAAACGCTCACGCAGACTTCGCTCGACGTAGCGAAGGTAGGTCGGGGCCAAGCGACCGGCGATGAACAGCGTGAACGTGGGTGGCTCGGTAGCCCCCTGCACGGCGTAGCGGATCTTGCCCGTGGGTGCAGGTTGCTTGATCTGGAGATCGCGAATGGCGCGGTTGAGCACCCCCGTGGGCACGCGCTTGGCGTAGTTGACCGCCGCGTTTGAGAGTGCGGGCAGCAACCGATGCACGCCTCGCCCGGTGAGGGCCGTCGTCTTGAGCACGGGCGCATCGCCCAGGAACGCCAGCTTGTCCCCGACGCTTGCGAGCACGCTGTCGCGCTCGTCCGTCGGCACGAGCTCCCACTTGTTGAGCACCACGAGTGCGGGACAGCCCGCGGCGGAGATGCGCTCAGCGAGGCGCTGGTCCTGTCCCGTGGCCTGCTGGGTGGCGTCGATAACGAGAATGGCGATGTCGGCACGATCAAGCGCGTCGAGGCTCCGAAGGACCGAATACGTCTCTAGGCCGGGCTCGGTGCGCGCGCGCTTGCGCATGCCCGCCGTGTCGATGAAGCGAATCAGGCCGGCGCTGGTCTCGACCACGGTGTCGATGGCGTCGCGCGTCGTTCCCGGCATGTCGTGGACAACGGAGCGCTCCTCGCCGATCAGCTGGTTGAAGAGCGTCGACTTTCCGACGTTGGGACGTCCGACAATGGCGACGCGCAGCGCTCCGTCGTCGTCGGGCGACGAGTCGGGATCGGGTTCGGCGGCCTGCTCGCCGAGTTCATCGACGATCCGGTCAAGCAGGTCCCCCGAGCCTCGTCCGTGCTGGGCGCTGACGATGACCGGCTCTCCGACACCGAGGGAGAGGAACTCCCAGCTCTGGGCTTCGTGTTGCTGGTCGTCAATCTTGTTCACGACGAGCAATGCGGGTCGCCCCGAGCGGAGCACCCACCGCGCGGCGCGGGCGTCCTCATCGACCGGACCGGTCGAGCCGTCGACGACGAGGATGACGAGGTCCGCCGACTTGAGGGCGGCGTCGGCCTGCTGGGAGACCTTTTCTTCGAGCGAATCACCCGCGGCGAGCCAACCGCCCGTGTCGACCACGTCGAAGGTGAGACCGCGCCAGTCCACTTCGACGGCCTTGCGGTCACGGGTGACGCCGCGCTGCTCTTCCACGACGGCGATGCGCCTACCGGCCAAGCGGTTGACGAGCGAACTCTTGCCAACATTGGGGCGCCCGACGATGACGACTTGTGGACGGCTCATGCGCGACTCAGCTTTCTCGAGCGCACCGCGTCGAGCGTGCTGCGAAGGTCATAGCCCGTTGTCGGTACGCTCACCACGGGACGCGGCAAGTCATCGAGCGTGAGCCCGTCGAGGAAGCGACCTTCGGACAGGCACACGTCGGGCACGAGGCAGACGCTCGAGTCGGGAATCTCCTCGAGCGCGCGTCGCAGGTCGGCTCCGGTCATGAGCCCCGCGACTTTGATGTTGCCGCCGAAGTACAGGTTCTCCACGGCTTTCACCTTGATGTCGTAGTAAGCCATGCTCGTCAAAGAGCGATCGAAGAATCGGCGCGGCGTACTCGCCCGTCAGTACCGTGACGTCGTCGCTGTCGAAGTCACGGCGCTCCAGGGTGCGTGGGGCACGATACCCGAGCGCGGGAGCGCCGTCGACCGACTGAAAGAAACCAGAGCCCAGCTTGGCCATCGACGCGCGCTCGGCGAAGCTCTCTTTGAAAGCCGCCACGAGTCCCACGCCGTTTTCTGCCTCGTCGAGGCTCTCGAAGCTGTCGGTCCCGGGCGGCTCGATGCCGGCCACGATGTAGAACTCGTCGCTCGCAAACACCTTGGCCGTTCCAAAGATGTCGCGCGTGAGTCCTTGGAACGCCTCGGCGAGGGCGACGACATGACGCGCCTCATCTGGCGTGTGCGGACGCATCGTTTCTTCGTTGGTGAAGTCGCTGACGCCTACCGGCACGAGCGCGATCGAGGCGAGCTCGGGGTAGAGCGAGACCACGTCGTGCAGGGTGCGCTCGAGCTCGGCGCCGTCGTTGACCCCGGGACAAACGACCACCTGACCGTGCACCATGACGCCCGCCCGCAGGAGCTCTCGCAGCCAACGAAGGCTGGTCGCGCCACGAGGGTTGCGCAGCATCTCGGCGCGCAGATCGGGGTTCGTCGTGTGAATGGATACGTAGAGGGGCGAGAGACCCTCCTCGACCACCCGCTCGAGATCGAATTCGGTAAATCGAGTCAGCGTCGTGTAGTTGCCGTAGAGGAAGGACAGCCGAAAATCGTCGTCCTTCACGTAGAGCGATCGTCGCATGCCCTTGGGCAGCTGGTAGATGAAGCAGAACGTGCAGTGGTTGTCGCACGTGCGAATCCGATCAAAAACCGCAGAATCGATGCTGAGGCCGAGTGGCTGGCCCTCAGATTTCTTCACGGTGACCTTGTGCGACAGGGCCGCCCCTTCGCGTCGAACGACGAGCGTCACCAGGTCCCCGTCGATGAGCTGTTGGTACTCGATGATGTCGGTCGGTTCGCGGCCGTTCACGCTCACCAGCTCGTCGCCAACGGCGAGATCGACGTCAGAGGCCGGCGAACCCGCCGAGATAGAAGAAATTCGGGCCCCGGACACCTCTCTAGCCTAGGGACTGGGGCACGCGTTGATTTGCGTCATGGCGGTTCCTCACTCACGGGTGTTCGACCGCGAGCGCCAAGAGACCGCCATTAGGCTGATTTGCGTGAAGGTTGACAAGGTCGTGCTCGCGGCCCCTCGGGGCTTCTGTGCCGGCGTGGAGAAGGCCATCAAGGCGCTCGACTGGATGACGAGGGTCTTCGAGCCGCCCGTCTACTGCTATCACGAGATCGTCCACAACCAGTTCGTGGTGGATTACTTCAAAGCAGTCGGCGTCATCTTCATCGACGACATCGCGGTGGTCCCACCGGGTTCACCGGTGATGTTGAGCGCCCACGGATCGCCTCCGCAGCTGGTCGAGGCCGCCCGGCGCAACGGCGGCACGGTCATCGACGCCGTCTGTCCGCTCGTGACCAAGGTCCACCACGAGCTCAAAGTGCGCGCAAACAAGGGCTACACCGTCCTCTACGTGGGCCACGAGTATCACGAAGAAGCCGTCGGCACCATGGCCGTCGCGCCCGAGGCGGTGCACCTCATCCAGGCCCGAGAGGATATTGACGCCGTTCGCGACCACGAGGGTCCGGTCGCGCTGCTCAGTCAGACGACGCTCAGCCTCGATGAGTGGCAAGACCTTCGCGAATACGCAGAAGAAGTGTTCCCGGACATCTGGATGCCCAACCGGAGCGACCTCTGCTTCGCGACCACGAACCGGCAGGCGGCCTTGCGGGTCATCGCCGAAGGAGCCGACACGGTCATCGTGATTGGCTCGGCGAACTCGTCAAACACCGTTGCCCTTACCAAGGTCGCCGAGGCGGAAGGTGCTCCACGCGTGTTGCGTGTAAACGGCGCAGACGAGCTCCCCGATGACCTCTCGGGCACCATCGCGGTGACGGCTGGGGCCTCAGCGCCCGAGAGGCTGGTCACCGAGGTGCTGAGCGTGCTTGATCCGGCCAGTGGCGTCACCGTCAAGTCGGTGATCATCGAAGACGAGTACTTCCCGCCGCCTCCCGAGCTGCGTGAGATGCTCAAGGCCATCTCCGCCGTGGTCGATCTCGTCTTGCAGACGCCCGACCGATCGACCTTCGACGGTCAGGCCGACCGCGATTTCACCGCCGCTGAGGTGCTTTCAGCGCTCAGTCGGTAGAAAAACAGGCCCGCCGGTAGTATTGACCGGTGGCATCGTTTCCGAGCATGGACGTCTCGACGCGTGAGCAGTGGTCAGAGATCATCGAGCGCACCATCGAAGCCCAGCCTCGCGTGGCTCGCCAGGTGCTCGCCATGGTGAGGGGTCTGAGCGATATCAGCGACGGCTTTTCCATCGACCAGATGCAGCACGCCCTCCAAACGGCCACCCGCGCCGAGCGTGATGGTGCCGACGAAGAGGTCATCGTCGCGTCCTTGCTGCACGACGTCGGCAAGCTGATTTCGGTGCCGAATCACCCCAAGATTGCTGCAGAGATCCTTAGGCCCTACGTTCGCCACGAGGTCTACTGCATGGTCGCCTTCCACCAGGATTTCCAAGGTCGTTACTACTACGAGCACCTGGGTATGGATCCCAACCTTCGAGAGCAGCACCGCGGCGAGCCGTGGTACGACCTCGCCGAGCGGTTCGCCGATCACTACGACCAAAAGGCATTCGACCCGCAGTACCACGCAGAGTCCTTTGAGCACTTTGAGCCCATGGTGGTGAAGGTGTTCGCGCAGGCTCATTCCATCTAAGGAGCTCCATGTCATCGCAAGACCTCGAAAAGCGGCGGATCACGCGGCTGCGCGCTTACGCGATCGAACAGGCGATGGCTCGCTTCAACGCTGAGTACCCCGAGTTTCGTCCCGAGGCGATCGTTGCGTCCATCTGCGCCTACGAAGAAGAGGCCAACATCGGCGACGTGCTGAAGAAGATGCCCGACACCGTCAACGGCGAGGCCTATACGACGCTCGTGGTGGTCGATGGCGGCGACGACCGTACGGGAGAGGTCGCGCGCGCCTTCCCGGGCGTGAAGGTGATCGAGTTTCCGGTCAACCTCGGACACGGCGTCGCGCTCCAGGTCACCTATCGCTACTGCATCGACCATTCGGTCAAATACGTCGTAACCCTCGACGCGGACGGCCAGAACGATCCCGCGGAGATCCCCCAGATCCTCCAGCCCCTGCTCGACGACACGGCGGACTTCGTGGTGGCGAGTCGCGTGCTCGGCGAAGACAAGACCTCTGACGTCGTGCGCAAGAGCGGCGTTCGCTTCTTTTCGCTCGTCATGAACCGGATGACCGGCGCCCACCTCACCGATACGTCAACGGGATACCGAGCACTGCGCGTCACCATGCTCGCCGACGTGGTCGACCGCCTAACCCAAGAGCAGTACCAGACGGCCGAGCTGCTCATCACCTGCCTCAAGCGGGGCTGGCGGGCCTCTGAAGTGCCAACGGTCTGGTACCCGCGAGCGTCGGGCACCACGAAGAAGGGCAAGAACTGGCTCTTCGGCTTCCGCTACGCCCGCGTCGTCTTTGGCACGTGGTGGCGCGAGCGCTAATGAGCGAGTCGCTGCCGGCTCTCTTCGTAGACGGCTTCGAGCTCCTTTCGTAGCTCCTCGCTCTTCGCGCTGATCTCCGAGCGAGAAATGCGACCCTCCCCCAATGGCGGATCGATCGGGCGTCCGACCACGACGTGGATCTTCGCAAATCGGGGTAACTTGGCACCCACCGGCATAGCCTTCTCGCTGCCAGCGATCCCGACCGGCACGATCTTCGCCTTGGTTCGCGCCGCGAGAAACATCGCACCATCGTGAAGGGGCTCGACGGCAAGCCCCTCTTTCCGAGTTCCCTCGGGAAAGAGGACCAGCGCTTGGCCGCGACGCAGCACCTCTTCGGACAGTCGCATGGACTCGCGGTCCGTCGAGGTTCGGTCAACGGGGAACGCGCCGAGGCGCGTGAGGAGCGCCGCGAACGGCTTCGGGTGGAAGATGCCCTTTTTCGCCATGAAGAAGACCTTGCGCGGCGAGATGAACAAGCTGAAGGCGAAGTCGACGTTTGAGCGGTGGATCGGTGCGATGATCACCGGTCCTTCGAGGGGAATGTTGTCAGCTCCTTCGACGACTGGATGAAACATCACCGCCGCGAGCGCGCCCACGATCCACGCGCAGATCCGATAGGTCAGCGTCTTCGTTGGATTTAGGACAAGGTCCGAAGCTTCAGGCATTGCGTAATCTCCTCAACGACCTCGTCGACCGATCGACCCGTTGTGTCTAGCACGAGCGCGTCCTCCGCCTGGCGCAGGGGCGACGCGTCTCGCGTTGAATCGATGTCGTCGCGGCGAGCGACGGAGGCCTCGGTCTCGTCGTCACGACGACGAGCGCGCTCTTTCAACGACGCGGTGAGAAAGACCTTGACCGTGGCGTTCGGAAAAACCACCGTCGTGATGTCTCTGCCCTCGACCACGCTCCCGACTGCTTGGGCCGCCGCAAAGTCGCGCTGGCGCCGCACCATCTCGCGTCGGACCTCGGAGTTGGCCGCGATGGCGGAGACCGCGACGTTGACCGCTTCGGAGCGAATCTCGTCATGCACGTCTCGCCCGTTGATGGTGACCCGAGGCACGGTCTCGATCGTCGCCGCGCGAGCAACCTCGGCGACCGCCTCCTCGTCGAAGGGATCAATGTCACGTCGCAGCACCTCATAGGCAACCGCGCGGTACATGGCGCCGGTGTCGAGAAAAGCCCAGCCGAGTGACGTGGCGAGCGCCCTCGCCAGGGTCGACTTCCCGGATCCGGCCGGACCGTCGATGGCGATGACCTGGCTGCTCATTGGAGCAATGCTAGGTCTCGAAAGAAATGCGGATAGCTCGATGACACCGACGAGGCCCCCTCGATAGTCGCCCCGTGGCCGGCAGCGCCGGCGATTGCGCTTGCCATGACCATGCGGTGATCGAGGGAGGTCGAGATGGTGAAGTCGTTGAAACGCTCCGCGGAGCCGAGCCCCTCGACGAAGAAGTCGTCGCCCTCTTCCCACGCGCGGCACCCGAGCAGGGTGGCGAGATGAAGCGACCCCGCCAAGCGATCGGACTCTTTGTGGCGCAGCTCATTCATCGAGCGAAAGGCGCTCACGCCCGTGGCGGCACACGCCGCCACCGTCAAGATGGGAACCTCATCGACCGAGGGCACCTCGCTTGAGCGAATCTCTGTCGCGACCAGTGACGAGCTGAGGGACCGCAGGACCGAGTAAGAGTCGCGATCACTGAGGGTGACGCGCGCTTCCATGCGTTGAAGCACACCCACGAATCCCACCCGCTCCGGCGTCGCCTCGACGCTCAGGACCTCTAGGGACGCGTCCGGATGGATCGCGCCAAGCACGGCGAAAAACGCCGCCTGGGACGGATCGCCTGGCACGTGCCAGTCGCGTCGCCGGGGCCGTCCGGGAGAAAGCACTACCTCGCGGCCCTCCCCCACGCTCCGGCTCTCGAGCGAGATGCCGGCCTCGCGCAGCATGTCTTCGGTCGTGCGCCGGGTGCGAACGTCCTCGCGCACCCGGGTGGCCCCGTCCGCGAAGAGACCCGCCAGAAGAATCGCCGATTTCACCTGTGCGCTGGCGACCGGCACGTGATAGTCGACGCCGCGCACGACCTTTGGACTCTTCACGGTGAGCGGTGGGGTGGTCGTCGGGCCTTCACCCGTGATCTCGATCCCCATCAGCCCGAGCGGCGTCGCGATGCGGTCCATGGGGCGCCGCGAGAGTGAGGCGTCGCCGGTTAGATGGTGGGTTCCGGGAATCGATCCGACGATGCCGCTCATGAGCCGCATCGTCGTGCCGGAGTTGCCACAGTCGAGGTCACCGGCCGCCGGGTGGAGGCCGTCATCGGCGCCGCGCACGTACGCAACACCGTCCTCGTCGTGGCGCGCGGCGCCGAGCTGCTCCAAGATGACACTCGTCGCCGCGACGTCCTCGCCCGGAGAGAGTCCGGTGATCGAGCTCTCGCCCGACGCGAGGGCGCTGATCATGAGCGCGCGGTGCGACGAGCTCTTATCGCCGGGGACGCGGAGGGACCCGCGCAGCTGGCTCGCATGCGCGACGCGTTCGACGTCGCTCATTCGTGACCGACCTGGAATCCGCGCTCGACGAGCGTCTGGCGAAACGACTCGGCCTGGCGCTCATCGATGGCGAGCAGCAGCGTGCCGCTCGAGCCTTCGATGCCGTGGGCGATCTCGATGTCGTAGATGTTGACGAGCATCTCCGAAGCCGCCATCGTCACTGCCGCCAGCACGCCCGGTTGGTCGCTGACGGCGACGCGCAGGTACGCCAGGTTCTCCGAGTGCAGCGCCCGACCGGGCAGCTGACGACGCGCCGAGGCGGCGCTCAGGAGATCACCCGCAATGGTGTTGTGATCATCGTTCGTCAAGGCCACCCGCAGGCTGGACAGCCGCTCTTCGAGCGCGCGGAGCGATTGGCTGATCGCAACTCGGTTCTCGAACAAGACGTCGGGCCAGATGCTCGGATCCCCCGCGGCCACGCGGGTCATGTCGCGAAATCCACCCGCCGCCAGCTGGAGAAGGATGGCGTCTTGCTCGGCGATGCGGCTTGCTTCGTTCATCAAGGCTCCGGCCAGCAGATGCGGCACGTGACTCGCCACCGCGACCAGCCGGTCGTGGTCGTCGGCGTCAACGGCCACGACGTTGGCGCCGAGTTCGCGCAAGATCCCGTGCAGCGTGCCGTAGGTCTCTGGTTTCGTTAGCGAGGTTGGTGTGAGGACCCAGGTGCATCCCTGGAACAGGTCACTTCGCGCGCCCGCCAGCCCTCGCAGCTCCGAGCCCGCCATCGGGTGTCCCGCGAGGAAGCGTGGATCGGGGACGTCGTCGACGATCGCTCCCTTCACGCCCGCGACGTCGGTCACGATCAGGCTCGGATCGGCGCGGTCGGCCAGAATTTTCAGCGCCGTCTCGGCGACGACGCTTGCCGGTGTTGCCACGATGACGAGTGACGTCTCATCGTGCGGCTCGCTCCCCACGATGACCCCGGCGGCGACCGCCGCGTCGACGACGGCGGCGTCGAGATCGGTCCCCGTGACCAACCAACCCTGATCGCCGAGCGCGAGCGCCAGGGACGATCCGATGAGCCCGAGGCCCACCACGTGGGCGCGACGACTACTCGGGGAGATCATCGCGAAGCGATCCCGCGTTGCGCAGGTAGACGTGGCGCAGCTCGGTGCGAGCCCGCTCGGTGTAGGCGTGCATGAGCACCCGCACCGTGAGGGGCATCGAGCCAGGCACGTCGATCTCGCTGGCGCACAGCAACGGCACGTCGCCGAAACCTACGCCACGCGCGGCGGTCGCGGGGAACGACGCCGTGAGATCCGGCGTGGTCGTAAAGAGCACGCTGATCACGTCGTCGTGGATGATGCCGTTGCGCTCCAGCATCGCGAGCAGCAGCTCTTGGGTGACGTCAGCTGATCTCTTCGGGGGTATTAGCGGCGCACGTCGACGCGCCGCGAAGTCCTCGTACCATGGCAAAACTCATGCAGGCATCGTAGAGGCCAGCTCGTCGGTCATCCCAACCGCCTCCATCAAGCGGCGCACTTCGTTGAGCGAAAGTTGGCGTGACGAACCCGGCGAGAGGGTCGCGTCCTGCACGGGACCGATGCGTGTTCGCACCAGCCGCGTCACTTCGTGACCGACCGCGGCACACATGCGGCGAACCTGGCGGTTGCGACCCTCGTGGATCACGATGCGCAAGAGACCCTCGCTCACCCGCGACACCTGCGCGGGTGCCGTCATCCCGTCTTCGAGCTCGACGCCCTCGCGCAGTCGACGCAGTGCGCCCGGCGAGGGGTCGCCCTCGACGCGGGCCAGATACTCCTTGGCGATGCCCGAGCTCGGGTGCGTCAACAGGTGAGCGAGTCGTCCGTCGTTGGTCAGTATCAAGAGGCCTTCGGTGTTCATGTCGAGCCGCCCGACGGGAAAGATCCTCACCGGTGACTCGACGAGATCGAGCACGGTCGTGCGGCCCTGGGGGTCCGAGGCGGTGGTCACGACGCCGTCGGGCTTGTTCAAGAGGAAATAGACCTTGGTCTGCGAGGTCGGGCGCCATCTTGCCGTCGACGCAGATGACCTGCACTTCGGGGTCGACCCGGTTGCCGAGCTCGGCGACGCGTCCGTCCACCGTGACGCGACCGTCGACGATCAGGATCTCACACGCCCGTCGGGAGCCGTAGCCGGCTCGTGCGAGCGTCTTTTGCAGCCGCTCCCCCTCGTCCAACTAGGACACCTCGGAGTCATCGAAACGCGCGGCTAGCTCGTCGGCCAGAACGTTCGCGGTTTCGACCGGCGGCATGAACTCCTCGATCGGCGGCAGGTCGTCGAGCGTCAGCGAGTCCCATGCGATCGAGAAACAGCTCGGTCGTCCCGTAGAGGATCGGCTGGCCGGGACCGGGGGCGCGGCCGAGCTCCTCGATGTAGCCGCGCTGTTCGAGCAGGCGCACCACGCCGTCGACGTTCACCCCGCGCAGGGCGGAGATCTGGGCGCGCGAGATCGGTTGGCGATAGGCGATGATCGCGAGCGACTCCAGCGCGGCCGAGCTCAGCCGGTGGGACACGTCGCGGTTGGCGAACTTGGCGACCCACGCGGCGACGTCGGGTGAGGACTGCATGACCCAACCGCTCGCCAGCTCGACAATCTGAAAGCCCCGGCGCTCCTCGAGGTACTCAGCGCGCAGGGCGCGCAGCGTCGTCGACGACGTCGCTCGCGTCGGCGTCGACCACATCGGCGAGCTCCTCCGCCGAGATCGGCTCGAGGGCGACCGTCAGCATCGCCTCGAGCTTCTGTTCGAGCGAGAGCTCATCCCTCATAGCTGTCCACCCCTCCGATGTCGAGCCGTCGCGTCAGTGTCGATCCACTCGATCTGAACGTCGCCGAACGTCGCGCCCTGACCCAGCTCCACGTGCCCGAGCTTGCAGAGCTCGAGAATGGCCAGGAAGTGCACGATGATCTCGATGCGGGTGCGTGAGACCCGCGGTCAGCTCGACGAAAGGAGAAGCGTCCCATGGTCGGCAGGCGCTGGGCGAGGTCGCGCAACGGTTTCGGCGACCGTGACGGCGTCAACGGTGACGTGGTGCAGCCGCACGACCGGCACGGGCTTCTCTTCGATGCCGCGCAGGTACGCGAGTGCCAGCTGGGCGGTCGTCACGCCCGCGAGGAGGTCGGGGGGCTGTACGACGAAGCCGTCGTCGATGCCGCGAAGTCGCGGGTAGGCGCGGCTCGCCCGCTCAAAGAGCGAGACGAAGGCGTCGGCGAGGGCCGAGTAGGTGCGCAGCTCCAGCAGGCGAGCGAGCAGGACGTCGCGCTCTTCCCAGCCGACGAACTCCTCGTCCGATCTCGCCGCTCTCGCGACCTGGCAGGAGGCGGTGGCTCTTCATCTCCAAGAGAATGGCTGCGATCAGGAGGAACTCCGAGAGGTCGTCCATGTCGAGAACGCGTCGAGCTCGTCGCGCAGCGTGACGACGAACTCGTCGACGAGCGGCGCGAGCGGCATGTCCAAGATGTCAACGTCGTGAGCGGAGATCAGCTGCAGCAGCAGCTCAACCGGGCCGCTGAAGGACGGCGTCGTCACGACGAAGGTCACCGCGACAACTGTACCGGGTGTCCTCGAGCGGCCCCTCCTCTACGATTGAGCGATGAGGATACTTTCGGGCATGCAGCCATCAGGGGCGTTGCACCTCGGCAACTATCTCGGGGCGCTGCGTCGCTGGGTCGACGAGCAGAACGCGCGACGCCTACTACTGCGTCGTGGACCTTCACGCCCTCACGTTGCATATCGAGCCCGACGACCTGCGCGCGAACACCACCGATCTGCTCGCCAGCTACCTCGCCGCGGGTCTCGACCCCGAGGTCTGCACGATTTTCATCCAGAGCCAGGTGCCCTACCACGCCCAGCTCAACTGGCTGCTCGAGTGCGTCGCCACCTACGGCGAGCTCTCGCGCATGGTGGCCTTCAAGGAGAAGTCCGAGCGCCAGGAGGGCTACCGCGTGGGCCTGCTTACCTACCCGGTCCTCATGGCGGCGGACATCCTGCTCTACGAGACCGAAGAGGTGCCCGTCGGCGACGATCAGCGCCAGCACTTGGAGCTCACGCGCGACATCGCCGAGCGCTTCAACAACCGTTTCGGTCCGACCTTCACCGTTCCGATCGGAGTGCAGCCCCCGGTCGCTGCTCGCGTGATGGACCTGCAAGAGCCCACTCGCAAGATGAGCAAATCGATCTCGAGCCCACTCGGCACCATCTTCCTGTTCGACGAGCCCAAGGACATCGAGCGCAAGATCTCCAAGGCGGTCACCGACACCGACGGCGAGGTGCGCTTCGACTGGGAGAAGAAGCCGGGGATCTCCAACCTCCTCGAGATCTACTCGAGCTTCAGCAGCGAGAGCCCGAAGCGGTCGCCGAGCGCTACACCCGCTACGGGGAGCTGAAGACGGACCTCGCAGCGCTCATGATCGACTCGCTCGCGCCACTTCGCGCTCGATACCTCGACCTGTTGGCCTCGCCCGACGAGCTCTACAAGATCGCCGAGCTCGGTGCACAGAAGGCGAGCGAGGTAGCGGGACCCGTATATCGCCGCGCGGCGAAGGCCATGGGACTCGTCTAGGGGCGCGACGGCTGCATTCGCGGGGCATTCCTACAGCCGATTGAGCCACCACGTTTCGAGGTCGTACAGCCAGTTGGTGCCGAGATGCAGAAATTGGTAATCGACCAAGATGAAGATGAAGAAAAACGGCAACGCGCGCTGGCGAAAGCGGTAGTACGCCGGCAGATTGCGCATGGGAATGAACCGCTCAATGATGGCTGATCCGTCGAGCGGCGGAATCGGGATCAGGTTGAACGCGGCGAGCACCAGGTTCACGAGGCCGAACGCCACGAAGAAGAGAAAGACGTCGTACGTCCAGTCCATGGCGATGGCCACGCGACAGATGACGAACCCAATGGCGGAGAGCACGATATTCACGCCCGGCCCCGCGAGCGCCACCCAGAGAGCCTGCTTCCTCGGCTTACGGAGTCGACCAATGTTGACCGGCACGGGCTTCGCGTAGCCGAACGCCGGAAAGTGCAAGAACACCAGCAACGCCGGCAAGATCACCGTGCCGAAGGGGTCGATGTGGCGGAGTGGATTGAGCGTCAGACGGTGCTGCTCTTGCGCCGTTCGGTCGCCGAAGAGCTTGGCGACATAGCCGTGACTGACTTCGTGGAGCACGACCGACGGGATGAGGCTGATGAAATAGAACCAATAGAACAGGTTGGTCAAGAGCTCTAGCCCTCTACTCGTGCGCTCGGGGGTGGGCGTTCTCGTACTCGCGCTGCAGCGTGGTCACCGACACCGCGGTGTAGAGCTGGGTGGTCGCGATCGACGCATGACCGAGCAGCTCTTGGACCACTCGGATATCCGCGCCGTGAGCCAGCATGTGCGTGGCGCAGCTGTGGCGAAAGACGTGGGCGCTGATGCGCGTGCGCTCGATGCCGACCATCAGGGCTCGTTTGTGCACGATGAGATCGATACCTTGGCGGGTGATCGGGCCGGATCTCGTGTTCAAGAACACGCGGGTGCTCTTACGCGACGACAGCAAGGTCGAGCGTCCTGCGGGGGCGAGGTACTCTTGCAGCGCCACGTTCAGCGTGCGACCGATCGGCACCAAGCGCTGTTTCGAGCCCTTTCCGGTGAGCAGGATCAGCTCCTCATCGAAGTCGAGGTCGTGCAGGTTCAGCCCGACCACTTCGCTCACGCGCGCACCGGTTCCGTACAGCAACTCGAGCAGAGCTCGGTCTCGCAGATCCGCCGCGCTTGTTCGAGGGATCGAATCGAGCAAGGCGATGATCTCGCGTTCGCTCAAGGGCTTGGGTAGCGAGCGTCCTCGTCGACCACCGCGCAGTCGAGCGCTCGGATCGATCCGCAGCAGGCCCTCGTCCAGCAGATAGGCGAAGAGCCCGCGCACCGCCGCGGTGTTGCGCGCGACCGTGTTGATCGAGCGCTTTTGGTCACGCAGCTCGTTGAAGTAGTGCTCGAGGTCCTCTTCTCGCACCCGCTCGAGGTCGAGGTGACCTTCGTCCAGCCAGCGCCCGAGGGCGACCAGATCGCGCCGATACGCCTCGATGGTCGCACGACTGCGTCCCTTTTCGATCGTCATCCACTGCAAGTACTCGTCAAGCGCCTCGTCAAAGTTCGTCAAGGAAGTTCCCAAGGACCCGTTGCAGTGCGATGGTGGTGGTCGAATCGATGGCGGAGGACGAGCGAAACGTCTCACGAATGCCCTCGGGCGAAAGCCAGTGGACCGTCGAGCTGTGCTCTTCCGGTCCCGCGGGGTCTCGCTCGCTTTGGGTGATGCCGCGAGCTTCGTACACGACCATCACCTGAGTCGACCAACCCGGCGAGTTCATGAACCGTCCGATGAGCGTCCACTCACTCGCCTCGCAGCCGAGCTCTTCGCGAAGCTCTCGCTTCGCGCAGTCCAGGGGGTCTTCGCCGGGAATGTCACGGGTACCCGCGGGCAACTCATACAGCTCGTGATCGAACGTCGAGCGATACTGACGAATGAAGCCCACTTCACCGCGGTCGTTGATCGCGAGCACGGCTACCGCACCGGGGTGCACCGCGATATCGCGCGTGAAGACGTCCTCGCCGTGTCGAATCGTGCGCTTTTCTACGTTAAAGACATGCGAGCGAAAGACCACCTCGGCCGCTTCGACGCGGAAGGAGTCACTCACAAGGTGCTGTCAACCGTTGAGGGATCGATGATGTGCGGTTCGCGTCCCTCCGCGCGTAGGTCGGCCGCTTTGATGAGACCCAGGAAGAGGGGGTGTGGGCGATCCGGTCGCGATTTGAACTCCGGGTGGGCTTGGGTGCCGACGAAGTACGCGTGGCCCGGGAGCTCTACGAACTCCACCAGGCGCCCGTCGGGTGAGTTGCCCGAGCAGCGGAGCCCGGCCGCTTCGAACTGATCGCGGTAGCGGGCGTTGAACTCGTAACGGTGGCGGTGGCGCTCGGACACCACCGTCGCGCCGTAGAGCTCGGCTACCTGGGACCCCTCGTCCAGCATGGCGGGCCACGCACCGAGTCGCATCGTGCCGCCGAGGTCGGTCACGTCCATCTGCTCGGCGAGCAGCGATATAACCGGGGCCGACGAGCTGTGGGAGAACTCGGTCGACTGGGCGTCGCTCAAGCCCAGCACGTGGCGGGCGAACTCGATGACCTGGATCTGCATGCCGAGACAGATCCCGAGGTAGGGGATGTCGCTCTCACGCGCGATCCGCGCGGTCGCGATCATTCCTTCGATGCCTCGCTCTCCGAATCCGCCGGGCACGATGATGGCGTCCAGCTGGCCCAGTCGGTCGGCGTCGAGTTCGGAGGGAACTCGCTCGGCCTCAAGCCACTCGATGGCGGTTCTCGCTCCGATGGCAAAGCCAGCGTGTCGAATCGATTCGACCACGCTCAGATAGGCGTCGGGCATGGTGACGTACTTGCCGATGATGCCAACCTTGAGGGTGCGCGTGGTGTTGTGGACGCGACGAACAACGCTCTCCCATGGCGCGAGATCGATCGGATGCTCATCCAGGTCGATTCGCAGGGTGTTGCACACGATGGTGTCGAGCCCCTCGTGATGCAGGGTGATGGGAATGTCGTAGATGCTCGCCTCGTCGACCGCCGAGATCACGGCGTTCACGGGCACGTCACAGAGCAGCGAGATCTTGCGCTTCAGGCTGTCCGAGATCGGCTGATCGCTCCGACAGACGATGATGTCGGGCTGAATGCCTCGAGAGCGCAGTTCGGTGACCGAGTGCTGGGTCGGCTTGGTCTTTTGCTCACCGGATGGCGCCAGGTAGGGCACCAGCGTGAGGTGCACGTAACAGACGTTGTCGCGGCCGGCGTCGCGGCGAAACTGGCGGATCGACTCGATGAAAGGCACGATCTCGATGTCGCCGACGGTGCCGCCGATCTCGACGATGACCACGTCCGCGCCGAGCGATCCTTGGCGGCGAATGCGCTCTTTGATCTCGTCTGTCACGTGGGGAATCACTTGCACGGTCTTGCCGAGATAGTCTCCGCGGCGTTCTTTCGCGATCACGTTCGAATAGATCGAGCCCGTGGTCGTGTTCGAGATTTTTGACAGCGACTCGTCGATGAATCGCTCGTAGTGACCGAGGTCGAGGTCGGTCTCTCCCCCGTCGTCGGTCACGAACACCTCGCCGTGCTCGCCAGGGTTCATGGTGCCGGGGTCGACATTCAAGTAGGGGTCCAGCTTGCACATGGTGACCTTGAGCCCGCGGGACTTGAGGAGTCGGCCGAGCGAAGAGGCGGTGAGCCCTTTACCGAGTGAACTGGACACTCCACCCGTAACAAAGACGTATTTTGTCATTGCAAAACTGCGCTTCTCACGGAACAACAGCCTAGCGAGAAAAGTCGACGACGGTCGGATCTCCGGTTGAGTTTTCGAGTAATTGTTCCGCGAGTGCTCGTGATTCGTCGGTGACGTCATTGCCCGCGAGCATTCGCGCAATTTCACGAACTCGTGCTTCACCGGAGAGCGCTCGAACGGAGGTGATCGTGACTCCCCGCACAATCTCCTTCTCGATGACGAAGTGATGGTCCGCTCTGGCCGCCACTGAGGCCAGGTGCGTGATCGCGATGACCTGCTGGTCGCGTCCGACCTCGCGGAGACACTCTCCGATCTGTTGGGCCACTTGACCGCCGAGGCCGGCATCGATTTCGTCGAAGACGGCCACCATGTCGCGATGCACGATCTCGAGGGAGAGCGCGAGCAGCACGCGGCTGAGTTCTCCCCCGCTCGCGAGTGTCGCGAGCGGTCCTTCGGGTTGGCCGGGGTTCGGGGTGAACAGGATCTGGGCGTCGGCACCGTCAGCGCCGTCCACCACGAAGCGCAGCGCGGCGTTGGACAGCGCCACCCGACCCAGCTGGCGTGCCACCGCGCTCGTCAACGCCGACGCCGCGCCCTCTCGCTCACCGCGCAGCGTCGCTGCGAGCTCGCCCTCGCGCGCTTCAAGCGCCTTGATCTCCGCGTCGAGCCCCTGAAGCCGCTCGTGTTCGCTGGCGAGTCGCTCCAGGCGGCCACGAACGTCATCGAGCTCGGCGAGCGCAGCGGCGAGGCTGCCGCCATACTTGCGTGCCACTTTTTGGAGAACGTCGACCCGGGACTCCAGCTCGGCCAGGGTCGCGGGATCGAACACGTCCGGGTCGGTGAGCGCGGCGAGCTCGTGCAGCGCCTCTCGAGCTTGGATGAGTGAGGCGTCTAGTCCGCGTCGCACGAGTTCATAGGCTTCGCCGTCCGGCAGGCGCCCGATGGCTCGAGCGAACTGGGTGAGCACCGAGTCGTCACCTTCGCCGTCGAGGAGCTGAAGGACTTCGTTGAGGGCGCTCTGGCCCTCCCTGAGGGCCGTGAGTCGGATGAGCTCGTCCAAGGTCTCTTCGAGCTCGTTTGGCGAATCCAACGCTGCCGCCTCGAGCTCGCTGCGCTGAAAGGCGAGAAACTCCGCCTCACGCTCGCGCGAACCCCGGTCGCCCCCGAAGTCGTCGCGAAGCCGTATCGCCTCTCGCAGCTCGCGACGCACCTGCTCGAGTGGGGCGGCGTCGACCTTCCCGCTCTCGTCGATCATGCGCAACACCTCGCTTCGACTGCGCAAGGTCAGCGAGTCGTGCTGCCCGTGGATCACGATGACGTCCTCGGCGAGCGTTCGCAGGGCCTCCGCGCTCGAGGGCGCGCCGTTCAGGGAGCTGCGCAGTCGACCAGCGTCGCTGGACTCTCTCGAAAACACGAGTTCCGCACCGTCGCGCTCGAAGAGGGCCACGGCCCGCGTCTCGGGAGTGATCGCGTAGCGAGAGGCACTCGCGTCGCCGCCCAGGCAGAGTCCGAGCGCACCCAAGAGCAGGGTCTTGCCGGCTCCCGTTTCTCCGGTGATGACGTTGAATCCGGGGCCGAATTCGACTCGGGCGTCGTCAATGACGCCGAGCTTGTGAGCGTAGAGCTCGACGAGGTTCGCCTTAGGCATGACCCTCTCTGAGACTGCGGCGAAGTCGCGTTGCCAGATCAAAGCTGCGTGTCGCTGCCACGTGGACCGGAGCGGGACTCTGGCGGACTTCGACGTAGTCGCCGGGCTCGAGCGAACCGATCGTTTGGCCGTCGGCAACGAGCACGGCGGGCTTGTCGTCCACCAAGAGCCGGATCACCTTGTCAACGGGAACCACGATGGAACGCCCGATCGTAAAGTGCGGCGCCACGGGCGTGAGCACCATGAGGGCCAGCGACGCGTCAACCACGGGACCTCCGGCCGAGAAGTTGTAGCCCGTGCTACCTGTCGGGGTGGACACCATGACGCCGTCAGCCGAGTAGGTGAGGAACTCCTCTTTGTCGATGAAGGTCTTTACCTTCACCATGTGGCCCGGGCTGGCTCGCTCCACGACGACTTCGTTGAGCGCGAATTCGACGAGATGAGAGTTTGACACGGTGATCTCGAGAGCGAGGCGCTCCGAGACCGCGTCGCTCACCAGCGCCCACTTGATGTTCTCGACAATCTCCGTAGAGGGCACGTTCAAGAGGAATCCCACTTGACCAAGATTGACAGCAACGACCCGCGCGCCCACTTCGTGGGCGAGGCGGGTCGCTCGAAGGAAGGTCCCATCCCCGCCAAGGCTGACGACGAGGGTGCTCGAGTCCAAGTCCGGATCACCGGGCTTGTCAAAGAGGTAGAGGGTCGAGGTGACGCCCTCGTTCGCCAGGCGCTCGCCCACCTCGTGGGCGAGCTCGACCGCGTCGGTACGGTTACTGAAAGCGGTAAAGAGCAGTTGGGCCACGTGTCACCTCGACCTAATGGTAGTAACAAAGGTCGCTGCGCCAGGCGTGACGCAACGCGAGTACTGATCTCTTCTAGGGCGATGCCGCACTCGTTGCGCAGCTCAGACCGCGAGGGACCCGCCATCCGTTGTAGGCGGCAGCCAGCATGAAGACGCTCTCTTGTTCGGGGAGCGTCTCAGGGGAGCGGTTGAAGCCCCTTGGTTCGCCGACCTTGTAGTGACAGAGCGATGCGGTGACGCGCGACAACGAGGCGCTCCTCGCCAGCGCCATCATCGAAGGACGGTTACGCGCGTAGAAGAGCCACGCGCCGACGTTGACCCGTTCGCCTGAGCACAACAAGGGATACACGTTGCCGTCTTCGGAAAGCCAGACGGTCTGCGCACATTCAGGCCGTACCGGCGCCAACCTCTCCCCGGGCAGGACCTCGAAGCTGCTTCGCGGGGGTCCGTTGGAAACCACGAGGCCGAGCGGCCATGTGTCGCTAGGGCTCTGGCTGAGAACGGTGTTCGTTGGCGCACGCGACGGAATCCGCAGCGCCACGTACACGCTTCCGCCTCGGGATCGGGCGAGGGAGCGAGCGGTGGCGAGCGCGAGGCCCTCGAACTTAGGAATGGAGGGCGCAACGGTCGTGGTCGTCGTCGACGTGCCCGCCACGCTTGAAGCGAACGTGCTCATCACCGCGAGCGTTCCGCCCGCGAGGAGCATCACGAGCGCACGGTGGCGGCGGCGGTATCGCACACACTGTTGTACTCCAGATACGACAATCCCGTGGTCGCCACCACAGTGATGGCGACCACGGGATTGCCCCGGCCAGGCTGCGGCTTCGTGACCTAGGTGCGGGTCTGCTAGCTGGTCCAGGAGTCGGTTGCCGGACTGGTCGTCGCGGTGCCCGCCCCAGCCGTCGCCGCAACTCCGGTGAGCGAGGGCAATGAGAAATACGTGCCCTCGCACGCGGCGGGGGCCGCTGAGGTCATGGTGGCGTCGTTGGTGAAGGTCACCGTCAACGTCCCGTTCGCTGCCACGGTGAGCGGCGTTGCCAGCGTGTGGGCGGACCCCGAAGTCGCAGAGGCGAAGTTCCAGGTCACCCCGCTCGGCGTCGTCGAGAGACAGCCGGTTTGAGTGGTCACTAGCGCCGAGGTGGTGTAACCGTTCGCGTACACCGAGTTCGCCGGCAAGTTGACGCCGGTCACGGTCACGGGAAAGGAGTTCGGGTTGGTGATGGTTGCGACGACATCACCCGTGCTCCCTGGGAACAGCTGATTTGATGAGGAAGGGGTTGCGACTGCGGTGATCGTGAGGTTGCTCACGCTCGCCGACTGGCTTTCGCCCGAGGATCCGCCGGCCAATCCGACCACCCAGTTGGTGACCCCATAGGCGGCGCCGCCGACGAGCGCCATGCCGACAAGGCCAGAGGCGATTTTCACCGCGATCGATCGACCGCGCAAGTGCCGTCGGGAACCCTTATGGCTCGTCGCTTGGTTTGTACGAGTGTGCTTCATCTTCATCTCCCTAGTAGTGGACTGTCGCACGTAGAGACTGTCCCTTCGCGTTGTCTTCATCTCTGAAGCGCTCAGGAGAGTTGCCCTTGCGTGTTTTATACAGCGTGTATCTTCTCAATTAGAAATCAAGAGCATTCCTAACAACCAACAACAACGTCACAACTTTGATGATCGTCCACGTCAGCGCTGATGAAAGTGAGCAAAAGAGCAGTGACGTTGTCAAACATCAGTGTTTATGCGGTCGCGGCGCACTTCGTCCCAGTGCTCGCCATGGTGAGATAGCCCCCGAGAGTGCCCGATACGGAGGCCTCACGGGCGTTGGTGATCGTCGTACCCGGGAATGCCCAGTTCAAGGATTTGGCCTCCAGGCGGTAGTACTTCTTTCCGGTGGAACTGCTCGAATATGTCTCGGTAACGGTGAGCGCCGTTCCCGAGGGTTGCGTCCCATCGACCGCAAAGGTCCCCGCCAAGGTTGAACTGACCAGGATCTCGTAGCCGGTGACCCCCGAGCCCGCCGAAGTCCACGTGAGCACCGCGCTCTCACTTGACGACGAGGAACACGCGGCGCTAAAAGTCGTGGGATTGGCGGTGGCACTGGTGATCGTTGGCATCGCCGCGCCCTCGCCCTTCGATCCATTGTTGAGGGAGGGAATCCAGTTGGTAACCGCCCCGGCGAACGACAGATTGGTTAGGCCAAAGAGAGCCGCGGCAAGAGAGATGACGACGAGGGATCGTTGCCGGGACGTGTGATTCGACATCGGACTAGCTGGTCCAGCCGTCGACGGCGGGCGACGAGGTCGCGGAGCCGGGTCCGCCCGATGCGACGATGCCGGTGAGTGACGGCATAGCGAAGTAGGCACCCTCGCACGCCGCAGGCGCGGACGACGTCATCGACGCGTCATTGGTGAGCGTTACCGTGAGCGGATTGTTCGCGTTGCCGCTCGCCCCCACGACCAGGGACGTTGTCAGCGTGTGCGCGGAGCTCGAACTGGATGTGGCGTCGCTCCAACTGACATCGCTCGTGGAGGACGTACATCCTGACAGCGTCGTGGTGAGACTCGCATTGGAATATCCCGTCGCGTAGGTCGTACTAGTCGGGAGGTTGACGCCGGTCACGGTCACCGGATAAGGATTGGGGTTCGAGATCGTCACGACAACGTCTCCCATCCCACCTGGGTAGAGCTGATTGGAGGGCGAAGGCGTCGAAACGCTGGTAACGGTGAGATTTTGGACCGTCGCCGCCTGCCCTTCGCCCGAAGAGCCCGCGCTGAGAGCCACGATCCAGGTGGTCGCGCCGTAGGCCGCGCCACCCGCAACGATCATGCCCGCAGCGACGGAAAGGATCCTTCGCCCGGCAGGCAGCGTACGGGAACGACGATGACGTGCTCTGGTACGCACTGCGGGCTCGCTCGCCGCGACGCCGTTCGCCGAAGGATCTCCAGCGATGCGGGCAGCAGCCATAAAAGAAGGCAGGTCAGGCATCGAAGACGACGTCGTCTCAGGTGCCAGAAGTGATCGTCGGCTCCTAGAGCGCGTGCGCACGCGACCAAACGCTGCGAATGCAGATCCCATCGTTCTCCCTTGCCAGAACCGGTTTCCTCCGGAAACTAGATCAAAAGTTTATTTCGTGGCGACGCGAAAATGGTGGATGCTCTGCATTTCTTAGAGCGCGCCCGTCTGGCTTCCTCTTGACCTTCGGCGCAGTGGTGGCTCACTCGAGGGAGGACGTTGACGAGGAGGCAGATCTTGGAGGAGGACCGTCGTGGCGACCGTGATATCCCTGACCGCCCGCTCGAAGGCCCGCTCCGTGGCAGATGACGTCGTCTGCACGCCGCTCACTTTTCGCACGTACTGGCGGGCGGCGGACTCGATCTCTTCTGCCGTCGCTTCGGGTTCGAGACCTCTGAGAATCGTGATGTTTCTGCACATGCCTCGAGAGTAGATCGGTTCGACTGGCTGATCGAGCAAGAATCGATAGTCTGCCGAGAGGGCGAGAAGGGGGGATCGTGAGCGATCTCAATGCTTGGAACACGAGGGTCATCGATGAATTCCGTGCGAGCGGCGGACGTGTCGGAGGAGACTTCGCCGGCGCACCGCTCCTGCTGCTGCACACCCGCGGCGCCAAGACCAACGCCGAACGCGTGAATCCCATGATGTACCTCGAACACGGGGGCCGTCTCTTCGTCTTCGCCTCGAAAGCTGGTTCGGATTCGAATCCGGACTGGTTTCGCAATCTCGTCGCGAATCCCGAGGTCACGGTCGAGTTGGACGATGAGACGTTCGCAGCAACGGCAGTCGTCTTACAGGGCGAAGAGCGAGACCGTATTTATGAGGCGCAAGCGGAGCGAATGCCCCAGTTCGCGGAGTATCAGGAGAAGACAACCCGGGTCATACCCGTCGTCGAGCTGCACCGAATGAGCGCGGCCTAGTCGGGATCGCTCGCGTCACCCGTCTGCGAGGGGCACCACGGAGAATCTGCCACCCGATGGCCCCGCAAGACCGTTCCCATTGCCCGCTGTCCCCTGGGTCTCTATGCCGCTCTTCGGCTTCACCACGGCGCGCTCGCGCGAGTAGAGGTAAAGGGGCTTTCCGGCGTAGGTGACCTGCAGGGTTCCGTTGGCTCGGCGGATCGTGCCGATCTCGCTCGTGGACACGCCGTCGGTCGCCGTCGGCGCACCCGTCGTGAGGACCGGCACCCACGAGCGCGCACAGGCACCGGTGCACACGCTGACGCCGCGTCGATCGCTGCTGTAGGCGTAGACCACGACGTCGAAGGGGTCGATGTTGGGATCGCCCACGGCCGCGAGCACCCTCGAGCCGTTCGGCAACGTGGCCCGTGCGAGGGAGGCGGCGCCGGCGACGGGATCGCCGTTCGTGGCATTGACGAGAAACCAAAAGCCGTGCCAGGGAGCAAGTGGCGCCACGGTCTCTACGTAGTCGACGCCGAGAGGGAGAAACGGCGCCGACGACGGGTCGAAGAGATAGAGCGGATGTCCCGCATAGGTCACTTGATCGCCGATTCCCTTGCGCTCCACTGCCCCGAGGAGACGCTGGTCAACGCCGGGTCCTGCCTTCGGACGCGAACCCGTCGTGAGCGCGGGCCAGTCGTCCGAGGCGACGTCGTTGATGATGTCCTGCTCGGGTCCCGTACACGTCAGCTTCACACGACCGTCGGGGTCGAAATCGTAGCCCTCCGCCTCTCTCGTGGTGCAGCCGAAGTGCCGAGCGCTGTCGCCGCTGAATTCGTAGAGGGGAAACCCCGCAAGCGTTCCACCATCGACCACGAGAACGGACCCGTATTTCTGAGAGGTCTCGATCCGCACCTCGACACCCTTCGCGTGTGCGGGCCGAGCATAGGAGAAGTAGACCACTGCGCCAAAGACGATCATGCAGGCTGCGGCAATGACGATGCGCTTGATATCTGGTTTCACGAACTCTCCCGCTATACGTTACGAGGCGAGCGAGGTTCAATTAGGGCAGCTTCGAGGCGCATCGGGCGTAGCAAGGTCCGCTCAGCGCGACACGCGTAATGGCGCAGTCGGGTTGTGCGGTCCCTGAGCCAATACTCAGTAATGTCGGCGCTGCCAACAGATCGGCGAACTGGAAAGGCGCTGGTGCACAACCGTTGTGCTTCGCCACTCGAGATCTCAAAGTGCGGCGGGCCACAAACCGGCTGATAGGTTAGGTTTCATCGGTTTTACAAAGGGGTCGCCGCTAGTGTCAAGCAAATTGACGCAGACGATAAATAGTTTTTTCGGCGCTCGCGATGAATTCACGCTCAAGGCCAGCCGCGAGAATTTTCCCGTGGCGTCACGTCTTTTGCCTCGTGAGGTCCGTTCTCAGCTCATGGCCATCTACGGTTTCGCCCGCCTGACTGACGACATTGGCGATGAAGCTGAAGGGGACCGACTAGCGCTGCTCGATTGGCTCGACGATGAGTTGACCCTCGCCGTCGAAGGTCGAGCCATCCATCCGGTCTTTCAACGCCTGACGCCTCTGATCCTCGAGCTCAACTTGGACCTTGACCCGTTTCGCAATCTCATCGAGGCCAATCGGGTCGACCAGCGAGTCACCCGCTATGAGACGTTCGATGACCTCATCGGCTACTGCATGCTGTCGGCGGCACCCGTGGGTCGGCTCGTGCTTGCGGTGTTCCATGTCGCAACCCCGGAGCGGATCGCATGGTCCGACGATGTCTGCATCGCGCTGCAGCTCGTCGAACACCTCCAAGACATCGGCGAAGATGCGCGGAACGGTCGAATCTACATGCCGCTCGAGGACTTGAGAGAGTTTGGTGTCACGGAAGAAAATCTGCTCGACTCCTCGGCCGGTGACGCGCTGCGCGCGCTCGTGGCGCGAGGGACCCAACGGACGAGAGACCTGCTCACTGCCGGAGCACCGCTCGCCTCATCGCTTCCGCTGCGAGCTCGACTGGCCGTATCGGGCTTTGTCGCCGGCGGAGTCGCCGCCGCCGCTTCCATCGAGCGAGCCGACTACGACGTGCTCGGCGTCGCCTGCCGCACGGGCGTCCGAGACGTCCTTTCGCACACGTCGCGCGGCTTTGTTGGGGCGAGCTTGCATCGGAAAAGCGCGTGAACCTGGAAGCTGCCTACGACTGGTGCGAGGGTGTCACTCGGCGCGAAGCGAAGAACTTCGCGTACGGGATTCGTCTCCTGCACAAGCCCGAGCGCCAGGCACTGTCAGCGGTGTATGCGCTCGCGCGACGTATCGACGACATTGGTGACGGCACTGATTCGCCGGATGAGAAGTTGGCTGGTCTTCGGCTCGTGCGCAAGGAGATCGAATCGATCGACCCAAAGACGAACGACCCGGTCTTGTTCGCCCTCGCCGACGCCAAGGCCCGATACGACCTGCCGATGGAGTGCTTCGCAGAGATCATCGATGGCTGCGAGATGGACGTGCACGGCACCCACTACGAGACGATCGATGATCTCGTGAAGTACTGCCGAAACGTGGCCGGTTCAGTCGGTCGCCTATCGCTCGCGATCTTTGGCACGGATCGACCGAGCGAAGCTTCGCCGCTCGCTGACTCGCTCGGCGTGGCGCTGCAGTTGACCAACATTCTCCGTGACGTTGTTGAAGACCGCTCGTTCGGGCGCGTCTATCTCCCCCGCGAAGACGCTGAGCGAATGAGCTGTGCCCCAGACCTTTCGGGACCGCCGAGTGAAATCGCTCGATTGGTCGCCTTTGAGTGCGGGCGCGCCGAGCAGTGGTTCGCCGAAGGTCTTCAGCTGCTGCCGCTGCTGAACGGCCGGGGTCGAGCGTGCGTCGCGGCCATGTCGGGCATCTATCGGCGACTGCTCATACGTATCGAACGCAATCCCCTCGCCGTGACCCAGGGTCGTGTCTCGCTCCCGGCCTACGAGAAGATCTCGGTCGCGCTCCAAAGCCTCGCGGCAGCTCGCGCATGAATGCGCCGCGCGTCGGCGTCATCGGTGGAGGGCTGGCGGGTATTGCCGCCGCATTGGCGCTCGCCGACGCGGGTGCGCAGGTCACCCTGTTCGAACGGCGCCCGCGTCTCGGTGGACTCACGTCGTCGATCGAGCGCGACGGGCATTCCTTCGACAATGGCCAACACGTCTTCCTCGGCTGTTGTTCGTCATACAGGACGTTCATCGAGCGAATCGGGGCCGGAGAGCAGGTCTACCTGCAACCACGACTCGAGGTGCCGGTGCTGTCACCCGACGGTACCCGTGGCGCAATTCGTCGAACGAAGCTGCCCGCGCCCTGGCATCTCGCTGGGTCGCTGATGCGCTATCGCTTTCTCTCGCTGCGTGAGCGCGCTGGTCTCCTTCGCGCGCTCATCGCGCTTCGCCGTCTCGATCTGAGCGACCCGGCTCTCGATACGGAGACCTTTGCCTCGTGGCTCGCCCGCCACGGGCAGTCACCGCGAACGATCGAGCGTCTCTGGAACCTCATCATCCAGCCGACCGTGAACGTACCCGCGAGCGAGGCCTCACTCGCGCTGAGTGCCCAGGTGTTTCGAATCGGATTTCTCGAGCGCGCTGACGGGGCGGACATGGGCTGGTCCACCGTGCCGCTTTCGCGCTTGCATGGGGAAAATGCTCAACTCGCACTATCGAAGAGCGGTGTCACCGTACTGACCAACACTTCGGTCACCTCGTTCACGCGCACGCCGGGTGGCACCTTCGGGGTGCTCGCAACTGAGGATCCCTTCATTTTTGATGCACTGATCGTGGCAACGGCCCCTAGGGTGGCGGCGACACTCGGGGCATTGCCCGACGACGAAGATCTCGCCACGAGGTTGGGCACGTCACCGATTGTTAACATTCACTTCGTTCTTGATCGAAAGGTAACCGATCTTCCGATGGCCGCGTGCGTTGACTCTCCGATCGAGTTCTTCTTCGACCGTACCGATGCGTCCGGGGTGACGTCTGGTCAGTGCCTCGTCATCTCGCTCTCGGCTGCCGAGAAGTATGCGGCAGTTGGTTCGAGCGAGCTGGTGCCCATGTTCTTCCAAGCGCTCGGAGATCTCTTTCCGAGCGCGCGCGACGCGGTGCTCACGAGCGCCGTCGTCACTCGCGAGCACGCGGCGACTTTTCGAGGTGCGCCGGGCATTGAATCGATGCGACCAAAGAGCGCAACGCCGACGCCTGGTCTCTTCCTCGCGGGTGCCTGGTGCGACACTGGATGGCCCGCGACCATGGAGGGCGCTGTGCGCAGTGGTGCTGAGGCAGCCGCGCAGGCCCTGAGTCTTTTTTCAGACTCCACGAACACCGATCCGCGCAACCGCGAGAGGGTTAGAACGTGACCTTGGCCAATTCCCTCTCGAAGCACGAAAACGAGATGAGCGCGCTGGAGATCTTGGCTCGAGCCAAAGCGCTCGTCACGCCCGCCCTTGAGGAGGCGACCGAGCGATTGAGCCCGGGGTTGCGTCCTCTCGTCGCGCACCACTTGTCCGCGGGGGGCAAGTTCGTGCGAGCGAGCTTGGCGCTCCTGTCGGCGAGTGCCGGTGGCGCGCAAGAGAGCGTCGGCCTGGTGGGCGCCCTCGCCATCGAATTCATCCACAACTTCTCGCTCATTCACGACGACATCATCGACGGCGACGTCGAGCGACGACACGAACCAACGGTGTGGGCAAAGTACGGCGTCGGACCCGCGATCATTGCGGGCGACGCGCTCTCCACCCTCGCGTTCCAGGTCCTGCTCGACGACCCGACTCCCGAGCGCGTCCGAGCGGCCTCACGCCTCGCCTCAGCGACCCAGGCGATGATCGTCGGTCAAGCGGAGGATATCGCCTCAGAGCGTCAGCTCTCTCTATCGGTTGACGAGTGCCTTCGCATGGAGGCGGGCAAGACGGGCGCCCTGCTCTCGTGTGCTGCTTCTATCGGAGCAATCCTTGCCGGAGCGAGCGACGAGACGATCGCGGCGCTGTCGGATTTCGGCGACCATCTGGGACAAGCCTTCCAAGCGGTTGACGACATGCTCGGGGTCTGGGGTGAATCGAGCGTGACGGGTAAGCCGGTGGGCAACGATCTTCGTCTGCGCAAGAAGACCTTGCCGATCTGCATCGCCAACGCCAAGGGTTTCGATGTCTTCGCCGAGACGACGTCCTCGCTCGAGGATGAGCTGAGCGACGCCGAAGTCGTCGCCGCCATGACCCTGCTCGACGAGTGCGGAGCGAGATTCGAAACGGGCGAGCTCGCAGAGGCCGAGCTGCGCGCCGCACTCGGCGCGCTCGAGCGCGCGCCAATGTCAGAGGTCGCACGCTCAGAGCTCGGTGTCCTCGCTCGTTATGTCATCGAGCGAGACCAGTGAGCGACTTCACCCCTCACGGCGCGTTTGACGCACCCGGAGCCGAAGGACCCGAGCCGCCGTCGCCGTCGTTTGAACGCGACGTGAAGAATTCGATGAAAAACGCGGTTGACGCGTTGATTGCCCTGCAGAGCCCGAACGGTTGGTGGAAGGGTGAGCTCGAAACCAACGTCACGATGGACGCAGAAGATCTGCTGCTTCGCGAATTCCTCGGCATTCGCACCCCGGACCAGACCGCGGCGGCCGCCAAATGGATTCGCTCTCGCCAGCGTGAGGACGGCACCTGGGCCAACTTCTTCGGTGGTCCCGCGGAGCTTTCCACCACCATCGAGGCTTACGTTGCCCTTCGTCTCGCGGGCGACTCGCCCGACGACGAGCACATGGCCCGCGCCCGTCATTTCATCTACGCGTCGGGCGGGATCGAAGCCAGCCGCGTCTTCACGCGCATCTGGCTCGCCATGTTCAATCTGTGGAAGTGGGAAGAGCTCCCGGTCATGCCCCCGGAGATGATCTTCGTCAGCCGACACCTGCCGCTTAACGTCTATGACTTCGCCTGCTGGGCGCGCCAGACGGTCGTCGCGCTCACGGTCGTGAGCGCCCACCGGCCGTCGCACCGGCTCGACTTCACCGTCGATGAGTTGAAGACCGGCGTGCCTGCACCGCGGCGCGATCCCCTCAACACCTGGGCAGGCCGATTTCAAGCGGTTGACCGACTTCTGCACTTCTATGAGCGCCGACCTCTCAAGTTCCTCCGCCGCGCGGCGCTGCGAAAGGCGGAACGCTGGATCGTACAGCGTCAAGAGGCCGACGGCTCGTGGGGCGGCATTCAGCCGCCGTGGGTCTATTCGCTCATCGCCCTTCGTCTTCAGGGCTACTCGCTCGAACACCCCGTCATGCACGCCGGCATCACGGGACTTGACGGCTTTACCATCGAAGACGACGCGGGCCGCCGACTGGAGGCCTGCCAGTCACCCGTGTGGGACACCGCGCTCGCCGTGACGGCCCTCGCTGACGCCGGCCTCTCGCCCGAAGATCCCGTCCTGCGTTCGGCCGCGCGCTACCTGCTCAGCCAGGAGATCACGGTGAAGGGAGACTGGTCGCTTCGTCGTCCCAACCTCAAGCCCAGCGGCTGGGCGTTCGAATTCGAAAACGATACGTATCCCGACATCGACGACGCCGCGGAGGTCGTGCTCGCATTGGGGCGCACCGCCGAGCCGTCGCTTGACGCCCAGCATCGCGGCCTCACCTGGGTCGAAGGCATGCAGTCACGCGACGGCGGCTGGGCCGCCTTTGACGTCGACAACGTTCAGACGCTGGTCCGCGAGCTTCCCTTCTGCGACTTCGGAGAGCTGATCGATCCTTCGAGCGCGGACGTGACCGCCCACGTGCTCGAAGCACTGGCCGGCCGCGAGGAGCATCGCGAGTCGCTCGAGCGCGGCGTCGCGTGGCTGTTCGACAATCAAGAGACCGACGGATCCTGGTTTGGCCGCTGGGGAGCGAACTACGTCTACGGCCTGGGAGCCGTCGTGCCTGGACTGGTCGCCGCGGGTGTCGCGCCCGACCACCCCGCGATTCGTCGGGCGGTGACGTGGCTCGAGGAGCATCAGAACAGTGATGGCGGCTGGGGCGAGGACCTTCGCTCGTACCGTGAGCCCTCCTATCGCGGACGTGGTCCATCGACGGCGTCCCAGACCGGATGGGCGCTGATGGCGCTGCTCGCCGCAGACGAGCGCTCCGAGGCCACCGAGCGTGGCGTGCGGTACCTCTTAGAGACCCAGAACGAAAACGGATCGTGGGACGAGCCATGGTTCACGGGCACCGGCTTTCCCGGCGATTTCTACATCAACTATCACCTGTATCGGCTCGTGTTCCCGCTCATGGCGCTCGGCCGCTACGTGAGGCGGGGTGATTCCAACGGCTGAGCTCGAGGTCCTCGCACCACTGCGCATTGAGTCATTCGCCTTCGGAGGCGCGAACACCATCATCGGCGCGGGTCGTCAGCGCGCGTCGCGCGCCGGGGCCAAGCTCGCCGCGCGACTCGACGAGCAGACGGCTGTCGCGCTCGTGGGCGTTGCGGGCGCCCTCGCGCCCGAACTCGTTCCCGGGGACATCATCATCGCGAGCGAGCTGCGCAGCACCGAGTCGGCGACCTCACGCGAGCTGCCCGGCTCGATGCTCCTGAGCGCCGAGTTTCGCCGCTCGCGCCACCGCGTGCGTCTCGGCCCTCTCGTCACCTCACCTACCTACGTGCCCTCGAGCGAGCGCGCAAGCCTCGCCGCGTCCGGCGCCATCGCTGTCGACATGGAGTCCTCGTGGGTGATGGACTACTTACCGAAGAATCCCCTGGCCGTGGTGCGCTCCATCTCTGACACCACGACCACCGGGCCGGTGCGCGGTGGCCTGCGAGCGCTCGGCTCGCTGTCCTCAGCCCGCGAGCCGCTCGAGCGCTGGGCCCGCGCGTGCGGCGAACACGAGATCATCCTCGCCTCGCCGCGTTCGTTTTGCGCTGGCGTGGAACGAGCGATTGAGACCGTCGAGCGAGCGTTGGAACAGTTCGGCGCGCCCGTGTACGTGCGGCGCCAGATCGTCCACAATCTGCACGTGGTTCAAGAGCTCGAGACCAAGGGCGCCATCTTCGTCGAAGAGCTCTTTGAGGTTCCCGAGCACGCCACCGTCGTGCTCGCGGCGCACGGCGTCTCTCCCGAGATCCGTCGCCAAGCGGCTGAGCGCGAGAGTCTCACCGTCATCGACGCGACCTGTCCGCTCGTCGCCAAGGTGCACACCGAGGCACGTCGCTACGCCGCCCAGGACTACAACCTCGTCTTGATCGGTCATGCTGAGCACGAAGAGGTTGAGGGCACCTACGGCGAAGCACCCGAGCGCATGCGCATCGTCGCCAACGTCGACGAGGTCGCGACGCTCGACTTTGACCGCGCGTCACCCATTGCCTTTCTGACCCAGACCACGCTCGCAACCGACGAAACGGCCGAGATCGTGGGCGCGCTTCGCGCTCGCTACCCTGACATCGCCGCCCCCGCGTCCGACGACATCTGTTACGCGACTCAGAACCGTCAGGACGCGGTGCGCTCCATCGCCCATCGCTGCGACCTCATGCTGGTGGTGGGTTCCAAGAACTCGTCCAACACCGCCCGCCTCGTCGAAGTCGCAGAGCGCGAAGGCTGTACCGCCGTGCTGCTCGAAGACGCGACTCAGTTGGAGCTCGGCTGGCTGTCAGGCGTGCGCAGCATCGGCATCACCGCCGGGGCATCGGTCCCCGACGTACTCGTCCATGACGTTGTCGGAGCGATCTCCTCGCTCGGTCCCGTCCATCTGAGTGAGGAAAGAATCGTGCAAGAGACCGTTCATTTTGCTTTGCCGACTAGGGTGCGATAATGGCTGTTCCCTTCCGACAGAATCTGCGCATCGGTACATATCTGATCAAGCACCGACTCAAGCGCACGAAGTACTACCCCTTCATCATCGAGATCGAGCCGCTGTTTGCGTGCAATCTGGCCTGTCCGGGATGCGGCAAGATCCAGTACCCCACGGAGATCCTTCGTAAGCGACTCTCCGTTGAGGACGTGGTGAACGCCGTCGAATCAACGGGCGCGCCGATGGTGTCCATCGCGGGCGGTGAACCTCTCCTGCACCCTCAGATCGCCGAGATCGTACAAGAACTGATCAAGCGCAAGGTCTACGTCTATCTGTGCACCAACGCGGTCCTCCTCGAGCGCCGTCTCGAGAAGTTCACGCCCTCGCGCTACTTCTCCTGGGTCATACACATGGACGGCCTGCAAGAGCGCCACGACCTTGCGGTCAATCGTTACGGCGTCTTCGATGAGGCGGTCTCCGCCATCAAGGCCGCCAAGGCGAAGGGCTTTCGCGTCACGACCAATTCAACGTTCTTCAGTACGGACCAGCCCAAGACGATTCGCGACGTGCTCGATTTCTTGAATGACGACCTCAAGGTCGACGCCATGATGATCTCTCCCGCGTACGCCTACGAAAAGGCTCCCGACCAGGAGCATTTCCTGGGCGTCGAGCAGACGCGCGAACTGTTCAAGGAAGCCTTCGCCGACGGTCACCGCAAGAAGTGGCGCCTTAATCACTCTCCGCTTTTCCTTGACTTCTTAGAGGGCAAGCGCGATTTCCAATGCACGGCGTGGGGCATTCCCAGCTTCTCGGTCTTTGGGTGGCAGCGCCCCTGCTACTTGATGTCCGATGGCTACGCCGAGACCTACAAAGAGCTCGTCGAGACCACCGATTGGTCTAAGTACGGCCGCGGTCGCGATGAGCGTTGTGAGAACTGCATGGCGCACTGCGGTTATGAGCCCACGGCCGTCATTGCCACCATGGACTCGCTACGCCAGTCCATTCGCGCGGTACTCAACCGATAGTCGTCCGCACGCGTTCGTCACGCCAACGCCCTGCGCTTGTACCGTGGGCAGCCTTCGTGGTCAGCACGTCGATGAGCGGTCACTCATCATTGGCGTTTGGCGTCGGTAACACACGCGCTCGACTATAGGGTTGAAAGGAGATCGGGGACGACCTGGAGATGAAGTGGACGCGGTGTTGGACAATCTCCGTGATGCTTACGCACGAACGCAACGAGACGCTCTGGATGAACCTGCTCTAGATCGTTTCCAACTCCTCTCCCCCGGTCGACGCCGGCTCCGGGATAACCCTGACTCATCAATCCTCGCCTTCCTTCTACCTCGGGTTCACCCTCACCGGAACCTAGAACGGCGACCCATACAGTGGCCGCATGGACAACGTGGGCTCTCCAGCGGAAGATAACCCGCCCTTAACGCACGACGAGGCCGAGACCACTCACGACGTCCTCACCACGCGACCGAGCGCGACGAGGCGCATCCGCATTGCTCAGCTGCCCGAGGAACAGCACGGGCCGCGTTTCGGGCTGATACGCGAGTTCGTTCGCCTTTGGCTCCTCGCTCGCTTCGCCTGGTCTCACGGGGCGCGACCCTGGCTCGGCCTCGCCACGGCGTCGGCGTGCGTGCTGGTAGAGGTGTTCTTGCACTTTCACGTTCTGCGCCCGCTGCTCTGGCGATCCGGCGACGTCTATGCTGCACTCCCCCTCACCAGCGAGCTCGCCCGTCTTCCCATGTCGCTCCTCTTTCCAGCCGCCTATCTCCCACTATGGGCCGCGTGCGCCCAGCTGGCAGTCGTCATCGGGCTCGGCGAGATGATCCTCGGGCGCTGGCTCACCGTGTTCGTCGCCGTGGTGGCTCACTTTGGCTCGACCCTCGTTGCTCGATTCCTCCTGCTGTCGGTCCACGCGCACGTGTTCGGGCTCGCGCCAGGCCTCGCTCGCGTGCTCGACACGGGACCATCAGCCGCCACCACTGCGGTGGGCGCGTGCCTCTTGATCGCAGCACGCATGCACCGCACCGCGGCACTGCTCTGTCTCGGTCTTCTCATCGCCGCCATCGCCGCACCGGGCCTGGACGCCGTAGAGCACACCACCGCGCTCGTATGGGGTCTCCTCGCGGGCTACCTCTGCCTGATCGTCACGCCCACGTCCCGGCGCGCTTCGTTAGCGTCGGGGTGGAGCGTACGGGCTGCCGGCATCATTCGCTCGTGGCGGTCACCGCGGTCGGCGCTGACGGGTACGCGTGATCCCAGCGAGTGAAAAGATGGACTCGGGCTCTCGCTACGAACCCGGCGTGATGCTGACGCTCTCACCCACCGACATCAGCTCCACCCAGGTTTGGCCCGGGTTCAGGTTGATGATCTTTCCCTGAAGGTTCTTGTAGATCGCGCGATGGCGAAGATTGGGGCGCGCCCAGGTCCCGTGCTCAACCCGCCCGCCGCTGAAGACCTCCGCGGGACCTGATCCGATGAGCTGCGCGTAGGAGTCGATGACCCCCATCCCACCCACGTAGTTCACCGTCATCACGATGACGTTGGTGGGCGAATCGCGCACGCCGTTCGCGTTCGCGTCCGGCGAGCCGAAGAGCGAACGATCCCACGACTTTGTCGTGGCGTCCCAGGCGTAGGAGGCCGCGTAGCCGTTCGCAAAATTGACGACGAAGGACTTCACCTTCGGTCCGCGGAACTGTTCGCCAGAGGAGAGATAGGTGAACAAAGGAGGCGGAGGACGCGGCTTGCCATCTTTTGCCATCAGCAGCTCGGCATTGGCGAAGAGATTGTGCGGTATCTGGCGACTCGGATCGCGAAACATCGCCGCGCCGCTGTTCGATTCGTCGTACAGCTTTACGGGAGCCGTTTCAATGCTTCGGACCGCGTACTCCGCGCCTCCCGAAAAGGCGAAGATCCCGCCGATGGGAAAGACGATCTCACGGTCAGTGCGTCGCACGGATCGAACCGGACCGACGACCTTGGGGACGCGCGAATTGAAGATCGCCGCCAGTCGTGTGATACCGCCCTCGACGATCTCCTCATAGACGACGTCCGCGTCATTGATGCCGTATTGCGGCATCGCCTGGGGCGTGTTATCGATCTTGATGGTGAGCGCCGAACGATCCTTCAAGAGATGCTTCGGATAGGGAAGACCCGTCAGCGGGGCCACCGATCCGTGGGTCTTCGTCGTGGTCGTGGTCGAGGGGGCGGAGGTGGTGGTCGTGCTCGAGGTCGTCGTCGTGGAGTCGGCGAACGAGCCCGAGACCATCACGAGCGACGACCCGACGCCCAGGACAAGTGCGAGGGCGAGGAGGCGACGCATAGGGAAGAACCTACAACGCGCCCGACCTCGACGTGTTGGCAAGGGGCACATTTCCAAGCGAGTGAGTTCGATCAGCGATGAGGACGGTACGACTAGTCGCGCAGCGACTCCCCGACAATCTTGCCGATCTGATCGACCTCGAGGAGAAACCCGTCATGACCGACACCAGAGGAGATCACGTGCACGGGCGAGGCGCCTTCGATGAGTTCGGCGAGCTGCTCTTGCAATCGCAGGGGATAGAGGCGGTCCGAATCGATGCCGAGCACCGTGGTCTTGCTTCGAATGGTGCCGAGCGCTGGCGCCACTCCCCCGCGTCCTCGTCCCACGTCGTGGTGGTTCATCGCCTCACTCAACACGATGTAGCTGTTGGCGTCAAAGCGACGTGCCAGTTTCTCGCCGTGATACTCAAGATAGGACTCGACGGCGTATTGCGCGCCCGCGAGCACATCCTCGTCACCTTGGGCGGCGCGAGCGAAACGAATCTCGAACTCGTCGGCCGTGCGATAGGTGATCTGTCCGAGTCCCCTCGCGATCGCGAGGCCCTCCCTTGGCGGCGCGCCGTCGTAGTAATCGCCACCGCGATACTGGGGATCCGCCTGGATCGCGCGGATCTGAAGCCGGCTGAGCGCGATCTGCTCGGCGGTCGAGGCGGCCCCAACGGCGAACACGATGAGGCGCGCGACGCGCGTCGGGGCTTGGATGGCCCATTCGAGCGCACGCATTCCCCCCATGGATCCGCCCACCACGGCATGCCAGGTGGCGATGCCGAGTTCATCAGCGAAGGCGATTTCAATTATTACCTGATCACGCACGGTGATCGTCGGAAAACGCGATCCGTAGGGCTGGCCATCGGGTGCGAGGGACGACGGTCCGGTCGTACCTTGGGCCCCACCGAGCACGTTCGGACAGACCACGTAGAACTGGTTGGTGTCAATCGCCAGGTCGGGCCCGATGAGCCCGCTCCACCAGCCTGGACTGACGTGCCCGGGACCGGCATCGCCCGTCGCGTGCGAGTCTCCAGTAAGTGCGTGTTCAACCAGGACAGCGTTCGATCGATCGGCGTTGAGTTCGCCCCACGTCTCGTACGCGACCGTCACCTCACCGAGGTGTCCACCGCCCTCGAGTGAGAACCCTCGGCCTTCGTGACCGACCAAGGTGACGAAATGCCGAGCTCCGGGATCATCGCCCTGGCGCCAGTAGTTCGCCGGTGGGCTCATGCTCCCTTGATCGCGCGAAAGCCCGCCTCAAGATCGGCGAGGATGTCCTCGATCGACTCGATGCCGATCGAGAGACGGACGAGGTCTGCGCTGACGCCCGTTGAGACCTGCTCTTCCTCGCTCAGCTGCGAGTGAGTGGTGGAGGCCGGGTGGATAGCGAGACTCTTCGCATCACCCACGTTCGCGAGGTGACTGAAGAGCTCCAGGCCTTCTATGAACTGCCGTCCTGCGTCGACGCCGCCGTTGATGCCAAAGGCGAGTACGGCGCCCGCGCCACGAGGCAGATAGCGCTCTTGAAGCGCGTGCCACGGGCTCGAAGCCAGGCCGGGATAGTTGACCCACTTGACGTCCTCGCGGGCTTCGAGCCATTTGGCGACGGTCGTCGCATTGGCCACGTGTCGCTCCATGCGAAGGCTCAGCGTCTCGAGCCCCTGGAGGAACAAGAAGGAGTTGAACGGGGCGATCGATGCTCCCATGTCGCGCAGGTACTGAAGGCGAGCTTTGAGCACGAAACGCGCCGGAAAGAGGAAGTCGGGGAGCTGACCGAAGATGAGGCCGTGGTAGCTCGGATCGGGCTCGGTGAATCCGGGAAAGCGTCCGCTTCCTTCGTAGTCAAAGCTCCCGCCGTCGACGATGACGCCACCAATCGAGGTGCCGTGGCCACCGATGAACTTGGTCGCCGAGTGCACCACGACGTCGGCTCCGTGTTCGAGTGGACGACAAAGGAAGGGTGTCGCGAGGGTGTTGTCGATCACCAGAGGGATCTTGTGGTCGTGGGCGACTTTGGAGACGCCT
Organism: uncultured Acidimicrobiaceae bacterium; assembly: GCA_963848345.1. Classification (GTDB taxonomy): domain Bacteria; phylum Actinomycetota; class Acidimicrobiia; order Acidimicrobiales; family RAAP-2; genus RAAP-2. The sequence continues at coordinate 826,289 of CAWKDF010000005.1, forward strand.
TCAAAGTTAAGGACGTCGCCCTTCGGGTTGCCGAGCGTTTCGCCGAAGAACGCCTTGGTGTTGGGTCGGACTGCGGCCGCCCACTCTTCGAGATCGTCCGGGTTCTCCACGAACGTCGTTTCGATGCCGAGCTTCGGAAAGGTGTAGTGGAACAGGTTGTACGTCCCGCCGTACAGGGAAGCGGAGGACACGATGTGACCGCCGTTCTCTGCGAGGTTGAGCAGCGCAATCGTCTCCGCTGACGAGCCCGAAGATACCGCAAGCGCCGCTACGCCTCCTTCGAGCGAGGCCATGCGCTCTTCGAACGCGTTCTGCGTCGGATTCATGATGCGGGTGTAGATGTTGCCAAGCTCGGCGAGCCCAAACAGTGCCGCCGCGTGATCGGTGTCGCGGAACACGTAGCTCGTCGTCTGATAAATCGGAACGGCGCGCGCTCCGGTCGTCGGATCGGCCGAAGTGCCCGCATGAATCTGACGCGTTTCAAAACCCCACTCACCGCTCATCGCTGTCTCCTTTGTGCTTCGCCGTCGGTCGCGACGTTTCGTCGCAGTCTACGTATCCTATAAGTCTTAGTGGTTTAGTCACCTATGCGCACCTGGAGAGTCAGTAAGCCGAAGATCAGCGTGCGCATGACCAGGGCAAGCCTAACGTTGTCCCATGAGCACTGACCCCTCGGACACTGGACATGATCGGCCCGGAACGAAGGCGGTCCACGGCGACCACCACGCTCGCGGCGGATCCCTCGTGGCACCGATCGTCCAAGCCACGACGTTCGCCGCCTCGACGAGCGAGCAGTTCCTGGACTCCGCAACTCGAAGCTTCACCGACGACTTCTACACGCGCTTCGGAAACCCCAACCACACCCAAGTGGCCGAGGTCGTTGCTGCGCTCGAGGGCGCAGAGCGTGCGATCGTCATGGCAAGCGGCATGGGCGCGATCTCGACGCTCGCCTTGAGCTTCCTCGAACCCGGCGATCACCTGGCCGTCCAACGCACCATCTACCCCGGTACGACGAGCCTCGTCACCGGACTGCTTGGGCGTTTCGGCGTCACGTCCAGTGTCATCGAACAGAGCGACCCCGAGTCGTTGGAGCGCGCATTGACCGAGCGAACGCGCCTGGTGCTGCTGGAGACGCCGAGCAATCCCCTGCTCGCGATCACCGACCTTCGTCGCTGCAGCGAGCTTGCGCACGCCCGAGGCGCTCTCGTCGTCGTCGACAACACCGTCGCCACGCCCATCAATCAGCTGCCGCTGGCCTTCGGCGCCGACCTCGTATGGCACAGCGCCACCAAGTATCTGAGCGGGCACTCCGACGTTTCAGCTGGAGTCGTTGCCGGGCGCGCGGATCTCATCGAGGCCCTTTGGCGAACCCATCTGACACTCGGTTCCGTGCTCGGACCCTTTGATGCGTGGCTCTTGTTGCGCGGCTTGCGCACCCTCGACGTACGGGTGGCTCGTCACAACGACAACGCCATGGCGCTCGCGACGGCGCTTGAGGGCAACTCCGAGATCGTCAAGGTTCACTACCCCGGATTGGCGAACCATCCACAACACCAGCTCGCACGCTCGCAGATGAGTGGTTTCGGGGGGTTGCTCTCCTTCACACCCACGGGAGGAGCCGCTCGAGCTGATCGTCTGCTCGATGCGCTGCGCCTCACAACGCGTGCGGCGAGCCTCGGTTCCGTTCACTCGATCGCCACTCGACCGTCTGCCATGTGGAGCAATCAGCCTTCGTACGACGCGGAGCGAGCCGGCGAGGCGGACGAGGGACTCATTCGCCTCTCCGTCGGCATCGAATCGACCGAGGACCTCCTGGAGGACTTTGAAGCAGCGCTCGCGTCGTCTGCTGCGGGCTAGGCCTACGAGGTGACTCTGGACAGTGCGGCTTTAACAAATCCCGCGAACTGGGTGGTGTCGACCGACGGATAACCGCCTTCGAGCACGGCGACGATCGCGTTCTTCTTGCGTGCAATCACGTACTCGTAATAGATCGTTAGGTGCGTTGTAGTGGTAAAGACCATTTGGTATGCGACGCTCGCGATGCCCGGCGTCGAAAAGCTCCACTTCGTCACCGTGCCGGTGACTTGGTAGCCCTGGTAAGGGCCAGAGGGGTGGTGGCATGCCGCGATGGTGCTCGAGATCTTCGCGAACGCCTTCTTCGCGTTGGAGTACGTCGCCAGTTTCTCGTCGAGGAAGGGCAGATCACCGGAGTGGACGAAGTACACCTCGGCTGCCTGGGTCTGGGTGATGCCGGGAGGCTCAAGCAACTCCGCAAGACACCCCGTTCCCGTATTCCCGGCGTCACTCGCTGCGTACCAACCCGAGGGAAGTTGATTGACGCTGAGCACTTGGGAACTCAAGGGAGCGCCCGAAGCTCCCGAGCTCACTGACGTCGCCATCGACAACACGGCGATCGTCACTACGGTCGACACCCTTGCCATCAGACCACGCACAGCGCCTCCGTTGCCCCCGAGACATCACACGTTCCTTGCAGGTGACGTTGGTCGCCAAATACTAGATACTTTGCACAGTTTGCGCAACCGTTTGCTGCTCTCGAGCGGTGAATCTCAAGGTGCGGTGGTGAGCACCACGCCAAGATCGCCGTAAGGGATGGGCTTGCGCTTGATGAGCCCGCCAATGAAACCGAGGAATCGTGTGATGTTGGTGACAAAGCCATACTTCGCCTTCACCTTGGCCTTGATGTTGGCGTATTCGGGACCGGTGATGATCAGAGCAGTTGCATCAATCGGCGAGGAGCCTGGCTTCGGGCGGCCGCGCACGTCACTCGCCTGTACGACGACGCGGCTGGTGTGGGCGAGGCGCTTCGCTTTGCCCGAACCTGAGCTCGTCGTGAAGCCAAACTTGCCCCCGTCGAGCGGCACGATCCACACCGGTGTCGCCACGGGCGTGCCGTCGCGACGAAACGTAGTGAGAAGGATGTACTTTTCGTTCTCCAGGGCCATCGTCCTGAGTGTATCGAACCATTGCCATTTTCACCGACAACTCCGAGGTTCGCGCGGACTAGAAGGGAAGGTATGCCGCGTTCGTTCTACCTCGCCATCGACCCACCGCCAGTCGATCGTGCGCGTCTCTCGCTCGTGATGCGCCGGCTCGGAGATCCCTCGCCGCTCCCCCACGTGACGGTCGTCGAGCCCCCTCGGCTCTCGAGCAACCTTTCGTGGTGGGAGTCCGTGGCGAGGGTCGTCGGCGCGACGAGGGAACTGATCGAAATTCAGCCACGAGGGGTTCGAACCTTTGACGCCCGCGTCCTTTATGTCGCGCTCGATGCGCCGCTGCTCGCGACCTTGCGTCAACGGCTGCTCGAGGTCATCGAACCCGAGTCGAATGACCTTGGGAGCCATGGTGACGTGAGGCCCTTCGTGCCTCATCTGACCCTCGTTGTCGCGCGTCGGGGAAGACCGCTGCCGGACCCCGAGAAGATCGAGCCCCTCGTCGCGCACCTCGAACCTTTCCGCGTCCTCGAGTTGACGCTGTACCGACGCGACCTCGCGACGCACGAGTATCGCGCGTGGCGCCGGATCAGGCTCGGCACGTCATGAGGACCCGCATCGTTCACAGACGAGCCCGCTTTGCGTTGTGGGCTGGCCGGTAGATTGCCCCGTATTGGGATAGCGAAACTACTCGTACCGGAGGTGGACAATGTCTGCAACACGACAGAAAACGACCGCTCGCAACATAAAGAAGGCCACCAAGGCCGCCAACGCGAAAGCTCGCGGAACAGATGCCGAAGACAAGTCGTCGAGATTGAGCACCGCGAAGAAGGACGATCTGCCCGATTCGGCATTCGCGTTTCCAAAAGAGCGCAAGGAGCCACTCACGGATGCGCGACACGTGCGCAACGCGATCGCTCGGTTCGATCAAGTGGAAGGCGTCAGTGACGCGCAACGCGATCGTGCCTGGCGACGCATCATCTCCGCCGCGAAGAAGTTTGGCGTGGAAGTATCGGAGGCTAACTGGCGAGAACTCATAAAGCGATAGCGGTAGAGACGGGCACCTTGGACCGCGACGAGATCGAACGGATCTCTACCGCCCTCCTTGCCAAGGCGGTTTGTCTGGCAGTTGATCACTCTTCCGTGCGGATCTCGCGAGTGGTTGTTCAAGGTGATGTCGGCGCCTCGCTCATCGAGGCTTCGCGACGCCGACATGCTCGTGCCTCGTTCTCGCGGCAGAGGGCGCGCCGCCCTGTCCCACTGCCAAAGGTCCCGGGGACTGTTAGGCCACGCGGTTTCGCTGGGTCGGAGCCGCGCACTCTCGGCACAGCACCACCGAAGGTCGAAAGGTCTTCAGCGGATCAGGGGCACGAATGATTCGTACGACCCCGCTTCCTCGACACCCGCGCGCGTGCCAACACGAGTTTCGCGAGCACGCACACGGCCCGGACGCCGGACGCCGCAACGTTTTCGGCGGAGTTGACACTTCAGTTGACTCGTTAGACGTCATTTCTGCTGGCACGAGGGAAAGTTCATCCACCGACATCTCCTCATTTCAACCTCACTTGCAATTTTACAGTTGAGGTTTCCACTTCGGTGTTTCATTTCACCCGAAATCCGCGCTCTCGCCGCCAGGATCGTGAGGCGATTCTCGACATGAAGTCGAGATCGACGTCACGGCGACTGCGGCCTCTGTGAGGGTAACTCCTCGCCCGTTTGCTCGAGCGTAGGACGAAGCGTTCGTAACCGCCATGCGAAAATCGCTCGGCGTTACTCGCCGGTCTCGCCGTCGATCGCCTCTCGAATGAGGTCGGCGTGACCGTTGTGACGGGCGTATTCCTCGATCATGTGACAGAGAATCCAGCGGGCACTGGGGCTGCGACCACCGCTCGTCGCTCGTCGCGCGGGCTGAGCGAGATCATTGTCGAGGAGGAACGCGGTAACGCTTGCGCGAGACCGCTCGACGGCCTCTTGCCACACCGCTCGCAGCACCTCGGGCGCATCGTTCGCTGCGGAATGCCACTCCCAATTCGGATCACTCTCCCAGTCAACGTGATCCCATGGAGGAACCGGTTCTGCGCCCATGAGCCGCTCGGAGAGCCAGCCGTCCTCGACGAGTGCCAGGTGCTTCATCATTCCCCCGAGGGTCATGCTGGATGCGCCGATCGTGATGCCAAGTCCGGCGGCGTCCAGTCCGGAGGTCTTCCAGGCGAAGGTCTCGCGTTGGAAATCGAGGAACGCCAGAAGCGTTCCCGCTTCGTTGGCGTCGTCGGGTGGGTCGATGCGGCCATGATCGTCGAGCGTCGTCACGCCTCGAAGTTTAGAGACCTTCCGCAAACAGGTTTCCGATCGTTCTGCGACGTCAAGACTGCTACGTCTTGGCACGGCTTCAGTGCTCGCGAGCCACATTGACCACGAGCGTGACGCGAACCTCCTCGCCAATCTCGAGTTTCTCAGCCTTCCTCACCGACGCTTTCACGGGAACGAGATATCCGCCCTCTTTTGGAAAGAGGGAGGTGGGCCACGTCGTCGCGCCGATGGTCGCTACGACCGGAATGACTCCCCAGCCGTACGTCACCAGCGGAGCGACCGCGCGCAGTTCGGCGCACTCGCTCTTGGGGATGGTGACGAAGTGAAAAGGCGATGGACCTCGCCAAAACCAGATCTCACCTCGAATGGTCATCCGCACGCGCGCAGAGTAACAACCGGCGGTGACCTTCCCCCGCCCCGACCACGGAGCTCCCCCCTCCGAATCCCCCATATTGCGTGCGGAAATCACCGGTAAAAAGAGTCTTTTTCCAGGTGACAGCCCCTGGAAACCCCAAGTTAGTGTCCCCATGGGTTACCGTTCTCGTAGTGACTGATGCCTGCGGTTGGGTGTCACGTGCAGTAAGGCCCGGACAACATGAGCGGTATCGACTGCGAGAGATAGAAGACCGTGACCACAAGCAACCCGTTCGACGCTAAGCAGCGCACTCGTCTCCTCGAGGAGCTGCCTGACGCAACCATGATTTTGGGGGCCGATCTCAATCTCCTGTGGGCGAACCATCGAGCCGAAGAGGTATTCCAGGTGTGCGTTGACGAGGCGCTCGGTCTCTCGGTGGTGGCTCGTATTCACCCCGACGACCTCGAAATGGCGTTTCGATCTTTTGAGTCGGTGCAAGAACGCCTCATCGGCCTCCCTATTGAAATTCGAGCCTTGTGTGGCGATGAGTGGCGCCTCTTCGAGGTGATTGGGCGAACCGTCAGCTGGTTCAGTCCCGGATCCGTCCTGTTCACGTTCCGCGACCTCACCGACCGTCGTCGCTTCGAAGTCTCTCGCGACGATGACGCTCGCTTGCGCTCGCTCGTTCACTATTCCAACGCCATCGTGCTTCTAGTCTCTTCAAGCGGCCGCGTTGACTCGGTGTCAGGAGCCGTCACGCGCAATCTCGGATTGGACCCAGAGCTGGTGGAGCGTCGACAGCTCCGTGAGATCGTGTTCTCAGAAGACTGGCCCATCCTCCAGTCCGCGCTCGACGAGGCTTCGCTCGGCGCTCACGCGTCGAGCCCCGTGGTGTGTGGGGTGCGACTTTACCGGCACAAGTCTGACGCGCTGGTCCCGTACGAACTGTCGATCGTCAATCTCCTCGACGACCCGACGGTGCACGGGTTTGTCGTGACGGCCCACGACGTATCGGCGCGAGTGACAGCCGAGGTTGAGCTGCATGACACAATGCGTGAACTGCGTGACACGTTCTCGCTTCTGCACGCGACGTTGGAGTCGACGGCAGATGGCATTCTGGTGGTGAACCTCAATCGCCATATCACCAGCATCAATCGACAGTTCTTGCACATGTGGCACCTCGACGGCGATTCGGTCGAGCTGGGCGATGATCGTATTCTGGTCGACGCGATCATCGATCAAGTGATCGATCCCGACGACTTCGTCGCCCGGATCGAGGAACTCTATAGCGCCCCTCACGCTGAGGCGCAGGACACCGTTGAGTTCCACGATGGGCGCATATTCCAGCGATTCTCCAAGCCTCAGTACATCGATGGTGAGGTCGTGGGGCGCGTGTGGAGCTTCATCGACGTCACTACGCAAAAGGCCCTCGAAGCCGATCTTGAGCGCATGGCGTTCTACGACGATCTCACGGGGCTCGCCAATCGAGCCCTCTTCATCGACCACCTGAGCCAGGCCATCGCTCGAAACGAGCGCAACGGCAAGTTTGTCGCCGTTCTGTACCTCGACCTTGACAACTTCAAAACCATCAACGACAGTCTGGGCCACTCAGTCGGCGACGGACTCTTGAAGGCCGTGGGGGCTCAGTTGGTCGGCTGCCTTCGCCGCTCGGATACCGCTGCTCGCCTTGGCGGGGACGAATTCGCTATCCTCGTCGAAGATATCGACAACCGCCGCGAAGCGCTGCAGCTGGCGGACCGCGTTATGGCGCGTCTGCGTGAGCCGCTGATCGTCGGTTCCCACCGGGTCTTGACCACCGCCAGCGTCGGCGTGACCTTCGGCACCGCCGGCAACACCAGCGAGCAGCTTCTTCGCAACGCGGATCTCGCAATGTACCGAGCCAAGGCGGAAGGCAAAGACCGCTACGAAGAGTTTCAAGATCACATGCACGCCGCGATGCTTGCGCACCTCGAGCTCGAAGCTGATCTTCGTCGCACCATGCTGCGTGAGCAGCTGATCGTCTTCTATCAGCCGATCATGGATCTCCTGTCAGGTGCGCTCGTGGGGTTCGAGGCGCTGGTGCGTTGGCGCCACCCCACGCGAGGTCTCCTGCCACCCTCGGAGTTCATCGCTCGCGCGGAGGAGCTCGGCATCATCTCGGGCATCGACTACTTCGTACTCGACGAGTCGTGTCGACAGCTCAACGAATGGAATCTGCACGGACTTGCCACGAACGATCTCCTGATCAACGTGAACGTGTCGGCGAGCGAAGTCGCCGATCCCGCGCTCGCGCACCGCGTGAGTGAGACCCTCGAGTCGCGCCAGATCGCGCCTTCACGCCTCGTCCTCGAGATCACCGAAAGCTCCATTATGACGAATCTGCGCGGCGCCGTGACCAATCTTCGGGCCTTGAAAGACCTGGGGCTCAGTCTCGCGGTCGACGACTTCGGCACCGGCTACTCGTCGCTCTCGCACCTCAGCACGCTTCCCATCGACATCTTGAAGATCGACCGTTCCTTTATTGAAGCGGGGCCGGGAAATGGAGATCGACCCGACCTGGCGCGTGCGATCGTGCAGCTGGCAGAGACCCTTCAGCTGCGCACCATCGCCGAGGGCGTAGAAACGCAGCAGCAAAGCGACTACCTCCTCGGGATCGGATGCCGCTGGGCCCAGGGCTATCACCTCGCGCGCCCCTTGGACGCGCGAGGCGCTGAGGCTCTCCTCAAAGTGCGACCCGAGCCGAACTGATCGTTCGGCGCAGCTATTTCTCGTGGCCCACGTGCCACTTGCCGCACGTTGCGCATCGGTAGACCCCCATCGCGGCGCCATCGCGTCCCGTCAACGCCTGAGCGCGTGCCGCCGCTTCGTCTCGTGTGGCATACCCCTTTTTCGCCTGACCACGGATAGTCGTGTGCGACTGCGGCCCCCTCCGCAGGGAGGTGCCAGCCCCTCTTTTCCGATCGCCGTGTTGACTGGACCAGAACAACACCCATGAGACCAGCGCGACGGCGATGGCGAGCACCACGACGGTAGCCATCGCTATGCAGCCTTTCTGATTGCGGGTTGCGCAAACTTGCACCCACGCCTTGCTCGGTCAGTGTGGTGCCGTGTCACGTGGCTTCAAGTCGACGTGGAACTAGAGGTCCATCGTCAAGCTGATGGGACAGTGATCACTCCCGAAAACGTTGGGATGGATGTCTGCCGCGGTAACGCGCGGGACGAGGCTGTGGGAGACCAAGAAGTAATCGATGCGCCAACCCACATTGCGCTCTCGGGCATTGGCGAAGTGCGACCACCACGAGTAGTGCCCGTTTCCTTCATGAAACAGTCGAAAGGTGTCGACAAACCCGGCTTCAAGATAGTTCTGAAATCCCCTTCGCTCCTCGGTCGTGTATCCCTTCTTGCCGACGTTGGACTTGGGATTGGCTAGATCGTCCGGTGTGTGAGCGACGTTGAAGTCGCCGCACGCGATTACGGGCTTCGACTTTTCGAGCTGCTGGAGAAAGTGGAGGAACGCCGGGTCCCACTGGGTGGACCGTAGGCGTAAACGCCCCAGGTCTTCTTTTGAATTTGGTGTGTACACATTGACCACAAAGAAGTCCGCGAACTCTTCGGTGAGGACCCGCCCTTCACCCCTCGGGTCGCCAAAGGCATCGCTCGTGACGCCGTGAAGGTCGATTGAATCTTGGGATAGATCGGCGACGACGCTCAGCGGCTCGATTTTGGAAAGCGTCGCCGTGCCCGAATAACCCTTCTTTTGCGCCGAATTCCAGTGCTCCACGTAGCCCGGCAGCTCCACTTCGGACTGAAACTGTTGTGCCTTGGTCTCCTGCAGGCACAGGATGTCGGGCTCAAACTCCTCGACGAAGGGCGTAAACAAACCCTTCTTGCACACCGCCCGGATGCCGTTCACATTCCACGAAACAAGACGCACGCTCACAATGTAGCAATCCACTTCTGAGTTTCTCGGCGTGGAGTCAAGGTGCGGGCACGCGCCACGCCTCAGTTGCTATCCCTCACGTGACCGTAGAATTTTCCTATGTCGAACTTCGTCGATGTTGATCTCAGCGGATCCAGCTTCGAGAGCGTCGACCTCCACGGCGCCCGGTTTCGAGCCGTTGATTTGAGCGGCGTAGAGATGCGCAACGTGGATCTCATCGACGTCACGATCACCGGCGCTGTCGAGAATCTGACGATCAACGGCGTCGACATTGGGCCCCTGATCGAAGCGGAGCTCGATGCCCGATACCCCCTTCGGGCCAAGATGCGACCAACGGATCCGGAGGGCTTTCGCGAAGCGTGGGATATCAATCAACGTCTCTGGGGCGACACGGTTGCGCGAGCTCGCCGCTTGCCAGCGAGCTATCTCGACGAATCGGTTGACGGAGAGTGGTCATTCATCCAGACGCTTCGACACCTCACCTTCGCAACCGATTCGTGGGTGAGTCGCGTCATTCTCGGAGATCCGTCGCCTTGGGATCCTCTCGGTCTTCCCTGGAACGAGATGCCGGACAAGTCGGACGTGCCGCACGACCTTGACGCGCGACCCACGCTCGACACCGTGCTCGAGCTGCGTCGCGACCGGATGTCCACGGTGCGTCGCGTGATCGACGAACTGACGACAGCATCACTTGACGCGCAGACGTCGCCGGTCGACGCCCCCGGATGGCCTCCCTCGAGAAGTTTCAGCGTACGCAAGAGCTTGCTGATCATTCTCAATGAGGAATGGGAGCACCGGCTGTACGCCGAGCGTGATTTAAGCGTGCTTGAGGCGAGCGTTGCCTAGGAACTGCGCGCACCGCTCTTGGCGATGACCAACGCCGGAGTATCTCCCGATGCCGCCCGCATCATCGTCACCACGGTTCTCGGCCGAGACCCTGGTCCCATGGCTGAGGCGCTCACCGACTCTCATCACGTGTACGTGGGAGCAGACGTCGTGACGAAGCCCGTTGACGCCGATCGTCACACGCGGCTGGATCGCGAACTCTCGCTTTCGACCGAGCTTCCCGTTGGACTCACGCCCAGCGTGCTCGCGAGTGGGCCCTACCAGTTGGAACACCGCGATGTTCGCTTCGCCTGCTACGGGCGAGTGCGTGGCACGTCGCCCGGCATGGGGATGCCTGACGTGGACGCCACACCCGCTCGGCTCCTGGTAGAACAGGGCGTCCATCGCCTCCAAGAGCCGCATCGCTGAACGCCTTCGACGCACGCGGACAGAACCCTGCGAGAACCGCTCGATCATGGCAGGTTCCTCGATCGAACGTCGCTGGTTTCTTCGATCGAGAGCCTCGATCGCCTGAGTCAGATCAACGGCATTCCCGACACGCTGATCGAAGGTCTGATGGATATTGCCACGGGCGCGCCAGAACACTCGATTCTCAACGTCCCGGTTCACGCCGACTGTCACTGGGGAAACTGGTTCGTGGCTGAACGACACGTGACAGTGCTCCTCGATTTTGAGTGGGCGCGTTGTGGCGAGCCACTTGATGACTGGTTCTTCTTGGTCCGCTTCAGTGGTCGTCATATGGAGGACGTGCTCAACGTGATCGCCCGTGACACCGCGACTCCTCACGAGGCCGTCCGCGCAGGTTGCGAGGTTCGCGAAGCAGCCCATCTGGCGAGCGACCTTTTCTTTGCGCTGCAACACCCTGGCGCCAACACACGGATCGCCAAAGAGAGACTCCAACCACTCGACGAGCTCGTAGTAGGTCGCTACTGGTGGCGTCCGCGACGCTGAATGCCAGCACACGCCACGAGAGCTCGAGCACTGACTCGCAACTCGCAATGCGATCAAACAACGTGAGCGAGAGCTCGCGTAGCGGAGATACTGCACGCCACCATGCCGCATTCATCATCGTGCGACACCTAAAATGCGTACGACCGCTTCAACTGACTCGGTCGAGGGGGACTCGTGTTCGCAGTCTGGCACTGGATTCTGCAAGTAACTGGTGTCGCGAACGAGTCCGGCAAGTGGTATGCGTTCTGGAGCGGCTTCGGAGCTGACTTTGCTGAAGGTGCGATCTTTCTCAGCATCATTGGGCTCTACCACCGTCACAAGTGCCAGAACTGTTGGCGCCCCGCGCTGAAGGCTGGGCTCGGCCGCGTCGCGGGAACTCACTACGAGACGTGTCACAAGCACACGAACAAGCAAGACCATGAAGCGCTGATGAAGGAGCACGCGATTCGCCACCCAGGGCTGCACCAACATCTCATGGACGAACATCTCACCGAAGGAACCGCATGATTGCCGCAACGTTTTTCGATCGATGGATATGGCCCGCAGGTGGCTCAGGCGGCATTCCCGGGGATGTGGTGGCGACGCTCATTTGGGTGGTTCTCGCCGCGATCGCTACCACCATCTTCTATCCTCCCTTGCGCCGGGCCATCGAGAAGTTCGTCAAGCGACACATCGAAGCTGGCACCGCGGAACTGCACGCCAAGCTCGATCACATCATTGAGCACCATCCGGACATTCCACCGTACGTTTCGACCAAAGATACGCCGACCAAAAGCGATCGGTAGGCCAGCTCATCCGGGTAGCACGTCAATGACGACGCCAACGCATACGCTCACGACCGGGTGCAACCACCATAGGAGAAGAGTGCGCACTGCCATCTTCGCTCCTCACTTGCGCGGCAACGTCACGCATCCTCCCCCACCCGTGGTGCGAGGCGCTCACGCATCGGGCCATGCCTGAGCGATGCGAGTCGAGATCAGCTGCTCAACAAGGAATGTCGGCAGCGGGGTGTCAGTGGGAAACTGCAGGGCTCCTTTTGACCACTTGTACCCGGTGACCGCACCGTCGAGTGCTGGAATAACGGAACCACTGTGGGGAAAGTAACTCAGGTGATTCTTGAACGCGGCGAACCCGGCGATGACCTTTCCGTTCAATCGAAACGCCGGCATACCGTAAGAGATGCATTGCTCGGCCCCCGGGACGATCGCCATGATCGTCTCGCGTACCTGCTGCAGTGTCGATCGCTTCGGCTCCTCCACGCCTTGCAGGTAGGCGTCAATTTCTGAACTGGACACGCAACCGAGTTTTCAGGCTTTCGTCCGCAATGTCAAGCAAATCCCCGCTCTCGCTCGAGTCGCCCCGTCCTCGGTCTCGCGCCTTCACGGCCAAAAACCTTGGCAAACTTTTGTGGGACTACTGTCGATTTCGTCGCCTACCGATCGTCGGTAACGGTGAGGCGCGAATGTCGAGCCTCCAAAGGAGAAACGATGTCTGAATACCTTGTCCTTATCTACGAAGACCAGGAGCTGATGGAGGGCGCCGATCAAGAGACGTTCACCCGAATCATGACCGGGCACAACGAGTTTGGCGAGCGAAACGCGGCCGCCTTGCGCGGAGGGAACGCTCTCCAGCCAACGACCAGCGCCACCTCGCTGCGTCGTGACGCCACCGGCAAGCTCGTGGTCACTGACGGTCCGTTCGCGGAGACCAAGGAAGCCCTCGGTGGCTACTACCTTCTCGAAGCGTCTGACCTCGACCAAGCCATCGCTATCGCCAGCCAAATTCCGGCTGAGTTCGGTGGCGTCGAGGTACGGCCGATCAGGGTCTTTCACTGACCGCTTCCGCACGTCCCGTCGATGTCGTACCGGCGGTCGCTCGCGCCTTCGAACAAGAGTGGGCCTTCGTCCTCGCGGCAACTGTCCGAGTCACGGGCGACATCGGCGTGGCAGAGGAGTGCGTCCAAGATGCGTTCGCACGAGCATTGAGCGCGTGGTCGCTCTCGGGTATTCCGGAGAAGCCCGGTGCTTGGCTCACGACAGTCGCGCGACGACGGGCCATCGACGTGTTGAGACGTGAGAGCTCGCACGAACGACATTTAGCGAGCGTCCTCGAGTCCGACGATGCTCCGGAACCCGAAGAGAGGGATCTTCCGGAGATCGCCGATGACCGACTTCGCCTGATGTTCACTTGTTGTCATCCGGCGCTCTCCCTTGACACGCAAGTCGCTCTGACGCTACGTCTGCTGTGCGGCCTGACGACCGTCGAGGTAGCGCGAGCGTTCTTGGTAAGCGAGTCGACCATGGCTGCGCGTCTGACGAGAGGCAAGAAGAAGATCGCCCTCTCCCACATACCCTATCGAGTGCCCACGGCGAGTGAGCTGCCGGAGCGTATCGACGCGGTGCTCTCGGTCGTCTATCTCGTCTTTACGACCGGGCATACCGCTCCCTCCGGCACCGGCCTCATGCGCCGGGACCTCGTAGAGCGCTCCTTGCAACTTTCTCGGATGTTGAGAGAACTCTTGCCCGAGGACCCGAACGTATCGGGTCTCGCGGCCCTCATCATGCTGACCGACGCGCGACGCGAAACGCGTACCGACGCGAACGGTACCCTGCTTCTGCTATCTGAGCAGGACCGGCGTCGCTGGGACCTCGGGGCCATCACCGAAGGCACCGCCTTAGTGAAGCGGGCACTCCTCCATCCCCTAGCTGGTCGCTACGCCCTCATGGCCGCAATCGCCGCCGTGCACGCTAACGCACCTACCTGGGCCGAAACCGATTGGACCCAAATCGTGAAGTATTACGACGCTCTCTTTGACGCCTGGCCCACCCCTGTCGTCGCGCTCAATCGCGCCGTCGCGATCGGCCTCGCCCGGGGACCCAATGAGGGCCTGCGCAGCCTCGAGGAGCTTGCTGGCGAGCCTCAGCTCGCGGGGTACGTCTATCTCTCGAGCGCCCGCGCCAACTTCCTGCAACAGCTCGGTCGAGTCAGCGACGCCCGCAACGCCTACCTGGAGGCGCTCGCGCTCAGCGAAAACGACGTCGAAAGGGCGTATCTCGAACGTCAGCTCTGCAGCCTCGACCCGATGGGCTTGCCCCCGCCAGGATGAACCAGCTACTTGTCCAGTTCGGCCAAGACCTCGCCGATGATTTTGGTCATCTTCTGCGCCGGAAGCGGATCATCACCCCCCTCTGCTTCTGCCACCAAGTGCTCCCCGCGGTCGACGGAGCACGAGCCAAGAGATTTGCGTCGGCTGCCAACGACCCTTCACATTCCGCTATAGGAATATAAAGTGAGAACGTGGCGCGCGCGCGGACCACGTCAGATGTCTTCAACGCGATTGCCGAGGCTCATCGACGCGAGGTTCTCGACTCGCTGATCTCGGGCGAGAAGGCCGTCGGAACGATCGCAAGCGACCTCTCCATGCCCCAACCACAAGTATCAGAGCACTCAGTGAGGTGGGACTAGTGACGTGCCGAGCGGACGGGCGTCGTCGACTCTATCGCCTAAAGCCCGCTCGTCTTGGACCGATTCATGAGTGGTTGGCCAAGTACGAGCACGTAGTCAGCGAACATCTCGATCAGCCTGACGACTATCTGCAAGAGCTACAACAAGAAGGAGAACGGAAATGACCCGCAATCGTCACGGATCAGCAGTGATCGAATTCCCCAACGATCTTGAGGTTCGCGTTACGCGAGAATTTGACGCTCCGATCGACCTCGTCTTTGACGTGTTGACGACGCCGGAGCACGTGAACCACTGGTTCGCTCCTTTTGAGGACAAGATGACCGCGTGCGCCATTGACCTGCGCGTCGGAGGGAACTACCACATGGTCTTCGTGACGCCGGACGGCATCGAGTGCTCCTTCCGGGGAACGTTCTTGGAGATCGAACGGCCGACCCGGACAGTGGAAACTTGGTTCTTCGAAGGCTGGCCCGGCGTGGAAGCGGTGGAAACGGTGACTCTCGTCGAAGCCGACGGCGCAACCAAGATGACAAACAGCTTGGTCTTCTGCGATCAGGCGGGCCGAGACCACATGACCAAGACCGACGGATTCGAAGACAGCTTCGACAAGCTGGAGTCGTACCTGAGGTCGCGATCGCGGGAGCGTCAGTAGCATCGGTCGATGGGAACAAATGCGAGGGCTGTGCTCTACTTACTCGCGATGGTGGCCATCGTGGTTGCCGTGGACGTGCTCTTCCTCAGGCATCATTTCGGTCTGCGACTGGTCGTGAACATCGCGATTCTCCTCGTGTTCATTGCGGTCTATGTCGCCTTTCTAAGGCGTCCGTAGATGTGCCAGATGCGAGCGATCCGCAATCGCTAATCACGAGCGCGCCGCGCGGCGATCCAGGTGAACGGCTGGAGCACCCCCTCCGGCGTGGTGTGAACTTCCCTTCGTCGCTCGACCAGTGTGAACTCGTCGCCGAGCATCCCCGCCAACTCATCGGCGTCGCATCGAGTGACGGGGAGACCCGAGCACCGCTCGGGGCCGTCCGGTGCGAACGTGGCAATGATCACGCACCCGTTTCGTTCAACCGTGGTCAACAAGAGCCTTCGATAAATCTCGACCTCGTCGGGTGACAGGAAATGGAACATTGCTCGGTCGTGCCACAGGTCATACGTGCGCGATGGCCTCCACTCCAAAAGGTCTTCGCAGATCCACCTGACGCGGACGTCGGCCCCAAGCCGCTCTTTGCTCGCGCCAAGCGCACGACTGGAGATGTCCAATACGGTCACGTCGGTGAATCCCCTGGCGAGCAGGAAGTCAACGAGCACTGACGCGCCTTCGCCGACGTCCAAGACTCGTGCGTCCTTGATGACGTCAAGCTCGTCGATCAGTTCCAACGAGATGTCCGGTGCTGTCTGAACCCAACTGGCGCCAACACCGTCGTTGGTCTGATAGATCGAGTTCCAGTGGACCGCCCGATCTTCGGAGGTGGGGACGCCACTCGTCATCGACCCGAAGTCTAAGACCGCACCCCTACGCGCGGTTTCTGCTCGTAGCGCGAGCGCTTGTCAAGGTTCGATGTCGGCGCCTTCAGCAGCCAGACTTCGCTCGTACCAGATACCCGGGCGGCCTCCCGGCTGCGCTGGGCCGACCGAGGAGAATCCCGCCTTGCTCAACACCTTTTGCGACGCCACATTGTCAAAGTTCGTCGCGGCCCTCAGTGTGTGCAACCCGTACTGCGTGCCCGCGAGTCGGCATACATCCTTCACGGTCAAAGTCGCTATTCCGTGGCCCGAGGCGCGCTCTGCCACACGGTATCCGAGTACCGCTATTCCATTATCCAGGTCATACAGATTGAACCGGCCCAGCACCGCGCCACACTCGACGAGGACGTGAAAGATGCAGAGTCCAGATTCCTGCTCAGCCAGTCGGGCGCCATACTCGTCGAGAAAGTTGGAAAAGTACTCATCTCCGCGATCGGATATGAAACGAGCGAAGTAGGCACGATTCTCTAGCTCGAAAGCCAGAACGGACGGGGCATGGTCCGCGCGGAGACGTTCCAGTTCGGGCACGGGACTATGATATTTCGTCACTCCACGTCGATGATCAAGAATCGGCGGTGCCAATCGCACCCATCTACGTCCGGCGTCGTCATTCCTCGGGCACAATCTTCGCAGCGAGCACGAACGGACCACGTCTGCTAGCCCAAGTTGAATACCACCGTCACCGTGGTCGAAACTGTCTTGCGGATGGTGGTGGTGTCGTAGACGCCACCGCTCGAGACCTCAACCGATCCCACGGCGTTGACCTGGAATGGTCCACTCTTGGCGCTTCGAACCGACCCGACGGAACCTCCGGTAGCTGAGGTGAGCGCGATCGCCCTCGACTTCGCGTCACGAACCGCCGCCGCTATCAGCCGAGGTCGGAGCTTCGCCAAGTTGCTCACGTAGTACTGCGGTCCCGAAGATTCGATGTTTGCACCCGTTTCGAGGACCTGCCCCATGCCTTGGCTGAGCTTCTGAATGAGGTACACGTTGTCAGAGTTCACGGTGATGTTGCGGCTTGCTTGATAGTTCAAGATCTTTCCCGTCGGATTCCCGTTGATGAACTGCTCGTTGTTTGACGTCGAGACGCCGCTCAGCACGAGTTTCGAGACGTCAATCCCTCCACTCTTGAAGTACGCACTGAGGGACGTCACGTCCGAAGCCACCATGGCGACAGCCTCTCGGGCCGTGGGGGCGATTTCTTGCGCCGTCAAGGTCCATATCACCTGATTCGCGGAAACGGCGGTGGAGGACTCGCCCGTGATGGTAATTCCGGTGTCCAGTCCGCGCGTCGACACCGCGCGGCCGATGGCAACCATGCCGATGACGAGGGCGACAGCAAGGAGCAGCGAACTGACGATCAACGCCACGCCAGAAGGTACGCTTCGCCTCTCATCACTCACGACGTGAGACTATCTCGATTTAAGGCTCAGAAACTGCTTGTCCGCGATTGGGAGGACAAAAGTCCAGGCCCTCCGCCGCGCCATCATCGGGTCGATGATGGCGCGCAGTCGGGCGCGCGGCTGGACATTGATGAGCCTTGGCTGTCCAAGCATCAAAGGTTAAGGTCAAAGGTTCTACTTCACGTTCAGGCTCGCGGCTTCGCGATTGAGCGCGCCGCGAGGCAGAGGGGACCTTCGCACCTTTGGCAAAGGCGATGGCTCGAACGCTGCCGCTCTCCATACGCGCCTCGAAGGGATGTTTCGGATTCCTCATTTGAGCGCCCTATGGGAACGTCAACCGCGCCGCGTTCTTGAGCATCTCCCAGATTCAGACAATGCCTTCGAAAGACCATAAGGGCACTCCCTCTGGTTCGGAGGGCTTCTTCCACTTCACTTCTTCAACCACTGCAAGACCCGAGCTGAGAACGATCTCACGCCGTCGTGCGTGACAGCGTGTTCATCTCCGTGAGAACACTCACAGATCATCGTGCGGTTCGTGACTTCTCGCGCCGCTCTTGGTGTCGCATGTTCCGTCTCGTGTAGAGCCGCACGGCCATCTTACGACCATCTCTTCACGAATCGGCCAGCTGAGTTCGACCCGAGTTACACTGAGCTTCCACTCACGTAGGTTGGACGGCGTCATGGAATATTCACTTGACATCGCATCGCAGGTGCTGCGACGGACGCCCTTGATCCTCGATGCAATGCTCTCAGAGCTCACCGAGGATTGGACACACCAGAGCGAAGGGTCGGGAGCGTGGACGCCATATGAGGTGGTAGGGCATCTCACGTTCATCGAGGAGAACGATTGGATCGATCGGACTCGGATCATTCTTGAACACGGTTCGAGTCGGGTCTTTGAGCCTGTTGATCGAGAGGCCGGATTCGAGCGATACTCGGGCATGAGTCTGGGCGAGCTACTAGGACGCTTCAGGGATGTGCGAACCGCAAACCTTCTTGTGCTTGAATCACTTGTTCCCCAGGAGAGCCTGGGCGCGCGCGGCGTCCACCCCGATTTTGGAGAGGTGCGACTCGACGAACTCCTCGCCTCCTGGGTGGTTCACGATCTCAATCACCTCGGCCAAATTGTCAAGACGATGGCCAAGCAGTACACGGAGGCCGTTGGCCCTTGGCGTGCGTATCTTCCCATCATCGACGCTTCCTGACAAAACGTCCGAATTCGAACGAAGTTGAGAGTTCGACGCAGCGCGACGAGGCAACTGATGCGTTTTACGCACAGATCTTTCAGGGCCTCCCCCACGTTTGCCGACTATCCAATGGCGTGGGAACTGCGAAGCTGCAGGAGGTTAGCGAAGCCGGCTCCGCTTTGGATGGCGGACCGTGCTCCTCCTCGTCATTGTGAGAAGCTGCGGTCGCCGGGCATCGATTGCACCTTGATTCCCTCGGCAGTAAGGAACTGGCGGATCTGAGAGGCGTGCTCAACGACGTGCAGCGGAAAACTGCCCACCACGACTCCGTACGGAACGCCGCGGAAGCGATGGACATCAGGAAGGGGCCAACTGGCCTTCTCCTCGAAAGACTCGTCAAGCGTTCGGCGCGATCTGGCGCTGCAATAGTCGACGTAGCCAAGAAGCTCTGCTTTGGTAAATGCCCGGTTCGGAAAGGCGTAGGTGTTCTCGTCGAATGGCGGCGGTGGCTTCCACGACTCGAACTCGGCCGTGAGGTCGTAGTCGAGGGTTAGCAGCGAATGGTACGCCAGGAACCAAGGAGCCGAGCCATGCAGTCCCCCGCATGATGTCGGACCTGTCAGCGCCTCGTCCGGCCACAGGTCCTTTTCCCACAGATTGTCGGGACAATCCGTGAGCGCCGCTTTCATCAACTGCAGCGCTTCTTCGAAGTTCCGGGCCATGCTCTGCGTTAGCGGGGTCACCACTCAATGGGTACTAGCAGATTTCATACGATGTGAGAAAGGTCAACCGGCGATCCCCGGCACGCATCACGATTCGCCCTTGGGTTTCCTTGGCGCATGGCGAGCACGTCGTACACCTCTTCCCTCCGGATCGGTAAGAACGACCCACGGCTGCTCACCCTGTCCAATGTCAGTTCGAACATCACCGAGGAGGAGCGATTGACCGACCTCACGATCGCCATCCTCAAACCGAAAGTCGGAGCTCGCTTGGTTCTTTGTCGCCCTTCCTACCGACACTCGAACGAACGGAGGCCCGCGAAGTCGGTCCGGCGCAGACCGAATCTCGAGCGCGTCGGGTGTCTCGTCAACAACCATCTGTCCAAGTGCCCGCCCACCATCGTTCCAGCAACGCCGGATCTATGACACTCGTCTGCAGCCATTCGAGTCCCACTGCTTTGCCGCGTCGACGACCTCCGATTCACCTCTCTCCCGCCCCAACGGAGTCGCTGATCCTCATCGAAGCCAGCGGTAGCGGGACTGCTTCGCTGTGGTAGGCCGTGGGTAGCGCCTCTAGTGAGAGACACCTTGAACCGGACTGAGGATGTGAAGTGGAGAAACTTCGTTCCTACGTGAATAGACACCGTCGAAAGTACGCCGTGTATGCCGTCGGATGCGCCATCGCCTGGGCCATTCTGTTGACCATTCTGGCGACGACAGAGTCAAGCCAACGGATGACGTACGTGTGGTGCATCTTCTTCGGCTGGATAATCGGATGGGTGTCGGCAACGATCGCGCGCTTCGTCTATGCGCCTCCCACCAAGTGGCTGCGCAACGATGGAAAGAGCGAAGGAACGCCCACATAACCGCACGGCAGCGTGAGGCGACCACGCACCCGACCCAGGGGAATCCGGAGTTTGCTCGCCTGAGGCGTCTCTGCGTTGCTCGCCCGCGGGATGTCTCGTACCATACCGCCATGGTCGTCCAACTTCACCCCGAAAGCAATCCATATCGTCTGGCCCACACCGTTGAGCCTCGTGCGTATCGATTACGATTCCAGCCCGACCTGGAGGATGCCACATTCTCGGGCAACGTCGAGATCGACATTGAGGTGACCGAGGCGGTTCCGTCCTTTACCCTCAACGCGATCGAGCTGAACGTCTCCTCCGCCACGTTCCGCAAGGGCGCTCGAGTGCTCGTCTCGCACGACCCGGAACTGAACACTGAGTTCGAGACGGCGACGTTCGTCTTTGACGAAGTGCTGCCCTTGGGCATCGCCACGATTGCGCTCAACTTCACGGGTGTTCTCAACGATCAACTACGAGGCTTCTATCGCTCAACCTATGAAGACGACAACGGTGATCACCACGTCCTCGCGACGACCCAGTTCTGTACGACCGATGCTCGCCGCGCGTTCCCGTGCTGGGACGACCCGGCGCGAAAAGCGACGTTTCAGGTCACGCTGGTCGTGCGCCAGGATCTCGCTGCGTATTCAAATACCGGCGAGCAGTCGTCCACGGACCTCGACGGCAGCTTGCGCGAGATCCGCTTCGCCGAGACCATGGTCATGTCGACCTACCTCGTCGCCTTCGTGGTGGGATCGTTTGACGTGTCGCCCGCAGTCAACGCTGGTGGAACCTCGCTGCGAGTGGTGTACCCGAAAGGGCGCGGACATCTGGTCGACTGGGCATCCGAGGTTGCCATGCATGCCCTCAGGTTCTACACCGACTATTTCGCGATCCCCTATCCCGGTGACAAGCTCGATCTGGTAGCGATACCCGACTTCGCGATGGGCGCCATGGAGAACTTGGGTTTGGTGACATTTCGAGAGATTGATCTGCTCGTGGACCCGTCATCGGCGTCGCACGCAGAAATCGAGCGCGTCGCGCTCGATGTTCAATCACGAACTGGCCCACATGTGGTTTGGCGACCTCGTGACCATGGATTGGTGGCAGGGCATTTGGCTCAATGAAGCCTTCGCCACGTTCATGGAAGCGCTGTGCACCGACGCATTCCGGCCGGAATGGCGCAAGTGGGTCGGATTCAACCTGACCCGCGACATCGCCTTTGCCGTGGACGCTCAACCTTCCACTCGGCCAGTTGAGTACCCGGTTGTCTCGCCCGACGAGTGCCGCGGAATGTTCGATGTGCTCACCTACATAAAAGGTTGCGCGGTCTTGCGCATGCTCGAGCAATACCTCGGAGCGTCGACGTTCCGCGATGGCATTCGCATCTACCTTCAGCGCCACGCCTACGCGAACGCCGTCACCGCCGACCTTTGGGCGGCGCTGGAAGAGGTTTCCGGCGAGCCCGTGGGCGCGATCATGGATACGTGGATCCTCCAAGGTGGGTTCCCCCTCGTCAGTGTTGACGGCGGCACGGTCTCACAGGAGCAATTTGCCTATACCTCTGAGATCAGCGCCTCCCATATCGGCTCCCGCTGGGAAGTGCCGATGCTCACGCGTTCGCTCGAGAGCGCGGAGAGGTCGAGGACTCTCCTCAAGGAGAGCACTGGGGTCATGCCCGTCCTCGGCGTACCGCTGGTGAACGCCGGCGGCTCGGGCTTCTATCGAACCGCGTACACGAGTGAACATCTAACCGAGTTGAGCTCTCGAATGGATCGAATGGATGAGATCGAACGAGCGGTGCTTTTCTCGGACACGTGGGCCGCCATTCTGGCGGGCAGGCTCGGTTTCGATGAGTTGCTTTCCCTAGCCCTCGGCATGGTGGATCGAGATGAGCCAGCGGTCTGGGACGTGGTGGTAAAGGCGTTAAGCGTCCTCGACCGGATCGTCAACGCCAACGAGAGCGACGATCTCGCAGACGCGGTTCGGCGACTGTGTCGTCCGGTCCATGAGCGCCTCGGCTGGGACCCCATTCAAGGCGAATCGAGCCAGGCGGCACAGCTGCGAGCAACGATCATCGACGCCATCGGCCGCTTCGGACGCGATGACGCAGTCATCGCGCAAGCTTTGACACGGTTTGACGACGAAGTCGTCCGCGGCGACCTTGCCAACGCGATCGTTGCGATCACGATGGACCAAGGTCGTCCGGCGGACGCGGAGACCTGTCGACGTCGAAGAATGGCGGCGGTCACTCCCCAGGACGAACAGCGATATCTTTTCGCTCCCGCCGCCTCGAGCGATCCGGCAACGGTCATGTCCTCGCTGGATGCCGCGTTCGATGACGACGTGCGCACCCAGGACGCTCCATTCCTCATCGGCGCGCTTTCGCGAAATCGTGTCGCAGGTGCGCAGGTCTGGCGGGCAACTACTGCGCGGTGGAGTGAGGCGATCGATCGGTTTCCCGCTAGCTCGTTGTCGGCTCTGGTGAACGGAGTTATCTATTTCGTTGACGACGCGGAACTCGCCCAAGAAGTGCGCGACTTTCACGAGACGAATCAGCTGCCCGTTGGTCAACGCGAGGTGCAGCAGTTCCTTGACCAAATGGACGTGCACGTGGCCTTTACTCAACGGAGTCGACCAACGCTCGCCTCAACGCTGCGATCCTTCATCGAGGGCCACGAGAATCCGTAGAGCTCTGGATTGCGCGCGCATCACTTCACGTAAGGCCTGCCCAATTCGCCGCATCGTCACCAACACCACAAAAGCAAATTGGCTCGGCAGCCTCGAGTGGATGAGAACGCCGTTCATCGTTGCCCTAGATGAGTTTGGGTCTACCCAACTTTGCAAACCTGTGGTGTCGGAGACCCGACGCGACAGGTTTGATACCACGCACTGGCGACTTATTCTCGAAAAATTCCACTAACACTCATCGATGAAACTTCGCTGTCACCCCGGGCAAATCCTTAAACGCAGCCTGGTCAGCAGTGACAATCACTCGATTGGACGATAACGCACTAGCCGCGATGATCAAGTCATGTGCCCCTCGGGGGCGTCCCTGACGTCGAACCGCGACGAGAAGGTGGGAGTGCGCCCCTGCGACAGCGAGGTCGTAGTCAACAATTGGAAGAGAGGCCACGATGTCGTCGACGAGACCTTGACGGCTGTGCCTGGTTTTTCCCTTGGACAGCTCCACGCCGACTTGGAGCTCGGCCAACGTAATTGCCGCGACGGCGACGTCGTCGTCGTCATCAATAACGTTGTCGAGACTGGCATCCGATCTTTCTGCGTCAATAAGGAAGGTCGTGTCAAGAAGCAATCTGCTCAGAACCGGTCCTCCGCGACGACAAGTCCCCGAGCATCGCGAATGACGTTCATCCATTGAGCGTCAACCGGATGGCGCTTCAGGAGGGACTTCACGTCGGCACCCCTCCCCTTCGCTACTGGCTCAATTTGGGCGACCACTCGGCCTCGACGAGCAATGAGAATTCGCTCGCCCTTGTGCTCCACGGCATCAAGCAATTCTGCGAAGTTCCTCGCAGCCTCGGTAGCACTGATTTCTGACATAAAATCAGATTATCAGATTTCTGGTGTCGGAGACCCGAAACAACGGTTCTGCTACCAGTCACTGGCGACTTGAAACATGGTCGATTGGACGATCCGGGATTTAGTATGAGCCAGGTGGCACCACCCCTAACGCAGAATGGTCCGGTCTTCAACGTAGGTGACCGAGTTCTTGTAACGGGCGGCTACGACCCCCGGCCCACTTGGCTGGGCGGCGGGGAGGGCTACGTTGGCACGATCGACAATATTGACAGGAAGTACGCGGTGGTGAAGCTAGACGACGAAATCGTGCTTCAAGTTAGTGAAGGCCCTGGTTGGTCAGATTTCGGTTCCGGCAGCGCGCATGAAATCAGGAAAATAGGAATTGCGAGGGGCCGGTGGCTGGCACTAAGTCACGGATGGGTGGGCCAGGAGTGGAGAGAACCAATAGGCCGCATTCACGTCGGTCTCTTAGTTGCGCCCCCTGACGTTCGTGACATTCCGCCTGGAGGTGGTGTGGGTGCATGGGTCGAGTCGCACGCAACCATGAGGCATCTGGTCGAGCCGCTAGAACCCGACGCTTGAACGACCTCGCGATTTTCACGGACGAAGATTCTCGTTCCATTTGACCAAGTGTCGGAGACGGGACTTGAACCCACACGCCCCAAAGGGCACCAGCCCCTCAAGCTGGCGCGTCTGCCTATTCCGCCACTCCGACGCGCGTTCTACTCTAGTCGCTGTACGACTATCAGATTTCCGCTAGCTCCCGGATGGAATTGGCAATCTTGACCATGTGGGCAGTTGATCGACGAAGCCAGCTACCGTGAAACTGTTGGCGACGCTCGACAGGGTCGTTGACCAGATGGTCAGCATGGGCGCCGTAAAGAGTGGGCGCACCCAGAACTCGGTCATCACCGCTTGATCGAGCTTGAGCCACGTCGAAGCGGCGGTGACGGGATTGAAGATTGCCGTCGCTTGATTGAAGAGCGCGGTCACGAGCGGGGTGCGCACGCCGCTCGGAAACGTATCTGGATACGCGGGACCGGCCCACGAGCTTGCCGCGTACGCGGGCGTCGTCGTCGTCGGCCGCGCGAACAGCGACACGTCGACGGCGCCGAGCGCGGATGCTTCGGCGGCGTTGATCTCGGTCTTCTCGTCAACGATCGTCGACGGAATGCCAATATCTGCCCAGTCCTCCTTCACGAGCGTCGCCGCCGCGTGGTCGAGGGTGCTTGGTCCGACCCCCAGGCGCACGCGCAGGCTCTTGCCGGTGCCGTCTACCCAGCCAGTTGGCGTTCGCGCGAAGCCGCTCGCCTTCAGCTCGGTGATCGCGCACGTGGTGCAGTCGCTCAGCGAGTTGGCAGGCGGCGTCGTGGTCGTCGTCGTCTGTCCGACGGGATTGGATCCCGCTCCCCCGGGGTAGTTGGACTGGCCCTGGGAGAAGATGGCGGACGCGGCAACTGACGGCGAGAAGGTCACGGCCCCAAAGAGCGTGTCGATCAGCGCCTGACGTGGAATAGACCAACTGAGCGCTTCGCGCACACCGAGGGCGCTCGTCGCCGCCGCGTGCGGAGAGAAGGCGAGCTCCTCGATGGAGTTAGAGGAGGCGATCTTGCTCGCGAGCGTCGGTCGTGAACTCAGCGTGAGCACCGTTGACCGGTTGACGGTCATGGTGTAGTCAGCGAAATTCACGGTGCTGATGCTCGGAAGATCCTGCGACTCGGTGATGACCACGCGTCCGAACCGGTTGGGATCAAGCGGCCACGCGGGGTTCATGTTGAGCACGAGGCGTTCAGGCGTCGCGCTCGTCACGACGTAGGGACCGAGCGATGGTCGGGTGAGAAGGTTGCTCAACGCGCAACCGGTGGTTGTTCCGGGCGCTTCCATGTCGCGGAACAACAGATCCCAATCCGCGTAGGGGGTGGCGAAGACCGCAGTGACCGTCAGGCCGTTTTTGGACACGTCGAGCGTCTTGATGGCCCGATATCCGTCAGAGTTCACGCTCGCGAGGGATCGCGCGCGCACCCACCAGTTGACGAGGTCCTCACCGGTGAAGGCCGCGCCGTTGCTCCAGGCCATCTTGGGGGCGATCGTGTAGCGCACCGTCTCGGGCGAGAGTGAGGTCAACTCGGCCGACGAGATGGGACCGTCCTCGCCCTCCAGCACGCCGTTGGGTGCCGTCACGAACGCGGAGGGGCGGATCAGATCAAGGACGGCGTTCGAGGTGGGAGTGGCTCCCTGGTCGAGGAATGAGCAACCGTCAAAGGGACCCGGCAAGACCAGATCCAGCGTGTGGGCGTTCTCATTGGTGCTGGATGCAGCCGCAGAAAAGGAGAAGGGGACCGCCGCCGCCGCGAGACACAGTGCACCGAGTGCCAGCGCGAGCCAGCCGCGACGCGAGGGCATCGCCTTTACTGCAAGCGCAGGTCGAGCGCCAATGTGGCGAAGGTGAACACCAGGGCCACCGCGATCGTGATGCGGTCCAGATTCTTCTCTACGACGGTCGAACCCGTCGCCGCGGCGCCGATGGATCCACCCATCAGGTCCGAGATTCCCCCTCCTCGACCCGAGTGCAACAGGACGAGAAAGACCAAGGCCACGGCCGTGACAGTCTCAATAGCGATGATTGCCCAGGTAAACATTGGGTCCTCCGATTAGCGCTTTATAGCGTAGCAGTCGTCACACGCCCGCAGAATGGCGTAGAAGGACTCCGCTTTGAGCGAGGCGCCCCCGACCAGGAAGCCGTCGACGTTGCCCTCTCGCACCAACGACTCGGCATTCTCGGGATTCACCGAGCCGCCGTAGAGCACTTGGGGGGCGCTCAGAGCGAGTGACGAGAGCACGCGACGCAAGAACGCCGTCATCTCGCGAACCTGCTCGGAAGTTGCGTTGACGCCCGTGCCGATCGCCCACAGCGGCTCGTAGGCGACAGTGACCAGTGGATGGAAACGCTTGTCGAGCCCCGCGAGCGCGCTCGAGAGCTGCGCCTCAACGAAGGCCTCGTGCTCGCCCGCCTCGCGCCGGGCGAGGTCCTCACCCACGCAGAGCACCGCGTGCTGGCCCGCGCGCACCACGCTGCGCAGCGTCTCGGCGACGACGTCGTCGCTCATCGCGTAGTGCGTGCGGCGCTCCGAGTGACCAACGATGACCCACTCCACGTTGAGTCGACGCAGCATGCCCGTAGAGATCTCCCCGGTATGGGGACCGTGGTCGTAGGGGTTGACGTGCTGTGCGCCGAGCGCGATGGAGAGCTTCTCCGCGTCGATGACCGAGCTCACGCTGCGCAGGTCGACGAAGGGCGGCGCCACCACCACGTCGGTGTGCTCGACGGCGCGATTCTTCATGAGCACACCGAGCTGCTGGACGAGGTGCAACGCCTCGACGAAGTCGAGGTTCATCTTCCAGTTGCCAATAACGAGGGGGCGAGGAGACATCTAGTTCCAGGCGCTCTCTCGAAGGGCGCGCAGTCCCGGCAGGTCCCCGAGCTCCACCAGCTCGAGCGAGGCTCCCCCGCCCGTCGACACGAAGCTGACGTCGTCGCTCAGTCCGTAGGACGACAGCGCCGCGACGGAGTCTCCCCCGCCCACCACGCTGATGGCGGGCGTGCGGGCAATGGCGCGGGCGATGGCTTCGGTCCCCGCGCCAAAGCGGGGGTCTTCGAAGACGCCCATCGGTCCGTTCCAGAGGATCGTTCGCGCGCTCTCGATGGCCGCCTCGAAGATCTCGATGGTCGAAGGCCCGATGTCGAGGCCCATGAAGTCGTCGGGGATGTCCTCGCCGAAGTCGACCGCCTTGTCGGGACCGCCTTTAGGGCCGAAGAGCGCCGACGACGCAAGACCCCTGGCGTCGACCGGGATAAGCACGTTGCCGCCGTCCAAGAGCTCACGGCACTGGTCGACGTAGTTGGCATCAAAAAGCGAGCTGCCGATGCTCCGACCTTCGGCGGCGGCGAACGTGTAGGCCATGCCGCCACCCACGATCACCACGTCGGCCTTCGCGGCGAGAACCTTCATGATGCCGAGCTTGTCCTTCACCTTGGCGCCCCCGGTGATGGCGACAAAGGGTCGATCGGGAGCGTCCAGCAGCGAGAGCAGCGTGGAGACCTCGCGCACGAGGTTGGGTCCGGCCGCGCTCGGCAGCAGCGTTGGCGGCACCATGATCGAGGCGTGCGCCCGGTGCGACGCTCCGAACGCCTCGTTCACGTAGTAATCGAACCCGTGGACGAGGCTCGCGCCAAAGTCCGGGTCGTTCGCCTCCTCGCCCGGATGAAAGCGCAGGTTCTCGAGCAGCTCCACCTCGGGGCACAGCGGCGCCAGCGCGCGTCGAAGCGGGGCCACGCTGAAGCGCTCGTCCACGCTACCCTCGGGTCGACCGAAGTGCGTGCAGGCAACGACCGTCGCCTCTCGTTCGAGCAGCGTGCGAAAGAGGGGCAGGGCCGCGCGCAGGCGAAAGTCGTCGGTGACCGTGAGGACCCCGTCGACAAGGGCCACGGGAGCGTTGAAATCAACGCGCACGAGCACGCGCTTGCCTTTGAGACTCCCCCATCGC
This sequence comes from uncultured Acidimicrobiaceae bacterium, assembly GCA_963848345.1. Classification (GTDB taxonomy): domain Bacteria; phylum Actinomycetota; class Acidimicrobiia; order Acidimicrobiales; family RAAP-2; genus RAAP-2. The sequence continues at coordinate 854,876 of CAWKDF010000005.1, forward strand.
TCAACGGTGGGAAGCGACCACCCCACGATCAGAGCGCCACGTAGCGAGCGAGGTCGACCAGACGGTTGGAGTATCCCCACTCGTTGTCGTACCACCCAAACACCTTGACGAGGCACGTCGCGTCGTCGATCGGCTGGACCATCGTCATGAGCGAGTCAAAGGTGCACGAGGCGGGGCTCCCGACGATGTCCGAAGACACGATCGGCTCGTCGGTGTAGACGAGGATCCCCGAGAGCGCACCCGCGGCGGCGGCGCGGAAGGCTTGGTTGACGGTCTCGACGGTGGTCGTGGGCAGCACCGCCGTGAAGTCGGTGATGCTCCCGACCGGGATCGGCACGCGCAAGGAGGTGCCGTCTAGCTTGCCCTTCATCGAGCTCAGCACGAGACTCGTCGCGCGCGCAGCCCCCGTGGAGGAGGGCACGATGTTGATCGCGGCCGCCCGGGCGCGACGCAGGTCCTTGTGGGCGAGATCGAGCAGGTTCTGGTCGTTCGTGTAGGCGTGGATCGTCGTCATGAGACCCGCGTGCACCCCGAAGGCGTCATCGAGCACCTTCACCATGGGCACGAAGCAGTTGGTGGTGCACGAGGCGTTCGAGATGACCAGGTCGGTCGCTGGATTGAAGGTGCTCTCGTTCACGCCCATCACAATGGTCGCGTCCGCGTCGCCCGACGGCGCAGAGATGATGACGCGCTTGGCGCCCGCCGTGAGGTGCTTGGCCGCCGCCTCGCGCGAGGTGAAGATGCCGGTCGATTCGATGACCACGTCGATGTCGAGCTCGCCCCAGGGCAGGGCCGCGGGGTCGCGCTCCGCGAAGACCTTGATGGTGTGCTCTCCGACCTTCAGCGCGTTCTCCTCGACGCTCACCGCCAGGTCGAGGACGCCCTGGGTCGAGTCGTAGCGGAGCAGGTGCGCATTGGTCGCGGGCGGCACCAGGTCGTTGATCGCGACGATCTCTACGCTCGGATCGCCGAGCGCCGCCCTCAAGATGCCACGTCCAATGCGGCCGAACCCATTAATAGCGACCCGTGTTGCCACTGGCATCTCCTTCTATATGTTTTCTGGGGCAGCCTCAAAGATGGCCACCGCCAATTTTTGCACATCGTGCACGAGTCCATTCTTCCCCGCGAGGTCAACGACCCGTTGTTCAACGCTCGACGGGTCGTGGGCGAACGATGACCCCTTGTCCACGAGCACCAGATCCACGCTCACGCCGTGGCGATCGAGCGCGTCGAGGTGATCTTGAAGGTCGAAACCTTCGGTCTCGGGCAGCTCGGGGTGCAGGTTGGCGACGTAGACCTTCTTCGCCGACGTGCCAGCGAGCGCTTGGGTGATCCCCGGTATCACGCACGCGGCGATGACGCTCGTAAACAGCGAGCCCGGCCCGATCACGACCACGTCGGCTCGCTCGATCGCTTCGACCGCGGCGATCGGCGCCGCGGGCCTCTCGGGCTCCACGCTGATGCGCGAGATGGCCGTCGTGCGAGCCACCTCGGTCTGTCCCCGGGTCTCGCCGTCCTCGTTGGTCGCCACGAGCACCACCCCCACGGAGCTCGCTGGCAGGATGGTGCCGGTCACGCCCATGACCTGGGCGACGGCCCGCACCGACTCTTCGAGGTCGCCCGTCGCGTCGATGAGTCCGACGAGCAGAAGGTTCCCGACGGCGTGTCCACGAAGCTCGCCCACCGCAAAGCGATGCTCGAAGGACGCCGTCAAGGGATTCTCGGGATCGGCCAGCGCGACCAGGCACTTGCGAATGTCCCCGACCGCCGCCACGTTGAGCATGGCCCGCAGTCGTCCCGACGACCCCCCGTCGTCGGCGACCGAGACGACCCCCGTCACGTGCGGGGACAGACGCTTCAGCGCGCGCAGCGACACGGCCGTCCCGTGTCCCCCGCCGACGGCGACGAACTTCATCGGGCGATGTCGCGGTGAAACACGGCGTGCTCGATGCCGAGCCGCCGGCGAATCTCTTCGGCGATCGCCACGCTCCGGTGGCGCCCGCCGGTGCAGCCAATGGCGATCGAGAGATACGACTTGCCCTCGAGGGCGAAGGCGGGGATCTGCCAGGTGAGCAGACCAACCACGTCGTCCAAAAAGTGCTGGGCCGGCTCTTGATCGAGCACGTAGTCGGCGACCGGCTGGTCGAGGCCGCTCAAGGGGCGCAGCTCTTCGATCCAGTACGGGTTGGGCAGGAATCGGCAGTCAAAGACGAGGTCGACGTCGCGCGGTATGCCGTAGGTGTACCCGAAGCTGACGAGGGAGACCCGCATGGATCCGAGAGAGTCGACGTCGGTGAAGATCTCCACGATGCGGCGCCGCAGTTGATTGGTGTTGATCGAGCCAGTGTCGATCACCAGATCAGCCGCATCGCGCAGCGGCGCGAGCAGCTCCCGCTCGCGCGCAATCGAATCGGCGAGCGTCGCCGCCTGTAAAGGGTGTCGACGGCGATTTCCCTCGAATCGATGGATCAGGACGTCATCGGGCGCATCGAGGAACAGGATCTTGGCGTCCTCGTGCGCGCGCTTGAGGTCACGCTCTACCTGCAGCAGCGTCTCGGGTTCGAGCCCGGCGGCTCGACCGACGATGAAGGCGACGCCCACGTACTCGCGCGTGCCGGCCGAGGCCAGCTCCCCGGCGCTCACCACGAGCTCGAGCGGGAGGTTATCGATGACGAACCAGCCGAGGTCCTCGAGCGCCGCCGAGACGGTCGAGCGCCCAGCCCCGGACATACCCGTGACCAGCAGTACATCACTCATCGTCGCTGCCCTTCGTGGGTCGAGGCGCCGTCGGCGCACGTAGATGATCGTAGAGCCTCCTCGCGACGTCACTCGGCAGCCAGGCCAGCGCGTCGAGCTCCTCGAAGCTCGCCTGACGCAGCGCGTTCAGCGATCCGAACGCCTCGAGCAGCCGATCTCGACGCGCCGGTCCTAGGCCGTCCACCCCTTCCAAGGACGAGGCCACCATCGAACGCCCGCGCTTCGAGCGATGGAAGGTGATGGCGAAGCGGTGCGCTTCGTCGCGGATGCGCTGGACGAGATAGAGCGACTCCGAACCTCGCTCCAAAGCGATCGGCACGGAGCTTCCCGGGCGATAGAGCAGCTCTTCTCGCTTGGCGAGCGCCGCGAACTCCACCAGACCGCTCAAGCCGAGCGAGCGCGCCGCTTTTTCCGCGGCGTGCAGCTGCGGGAGCCCTCCGTCGATGATGATGAGGTCGGCGCGGCGGAATTTGGAGCTCCCCTGATGCTCCTCCCAATGCGACAGCCGTCGACGCACCACCTCTTCCATGGCGCCGACGTCATCGTTGCCGAGCACTTCGCGCACGTTGAAGTGGCGATAGTCGCGCTTGATCGGTAGCGCGTCTTCGAAGACGACCATCGAGCCCACGTAGTTCGTGCCCTGGAGGTGGCTCATGTCGAAGCACTCGACGCGATAGGGCGGCTGCTCGAGATCGAGCGCCGCCCCGAGCTCTTGGAGGGCACGACTGCGCACGTTGTGGTCGGCCTGGCGACGAAGCGAGTCGCGCTCGATCACCGCCTGCGCGTCGCTCGCCGCGAGCTCGACCACCCGCCGGCGCTTGCCGCGCTGGGCCACCGTCACCTCGACCGGGCGGCCGCGCACGCTCGCCAGATACTGCGCCACGAGGGGGGTCGCCAGCGCTTCGCGCTGGACGACCACCACCCCCGGCACCGCGTCGGCGTCGAAGTAGAGATCGGTCATCACGTTCTCGAGGATCTCCTCGTCGTCCTCGTCCATGGATCGATCGACCAGATGCACGCTTCGCCCGATGACTCGTCCGAAGCGCACGCGAAAGCGCACCAGTGCGGCGCGACTCCCCTCGCTCGCGATGGCGAGCACGTCGAGGTTCGAGTGATCGTCCAGCACCACGATCTGCGCTCCGGCGGCGCGCTCCAGCGCTTCGAGCCCGTCGCGCGCCTTGGCCGCCGCCTCGTAGTGCTGCCGCAAAGAGGCTTCGCGCATCTGACGCTGTAAGAGATCGCGCAGCTGGCGAACGTCGCCTTCAAAGAAGCGCGCCCAGGACTGGACCAGCTGCGCGTAGCCCGCTTCGTCGATGTGACCGACACACGGCCCCGAGCACTTGCCGATGTCATAGAGCAGGCACGGGCGCCCGATGCGCTCCTGATAGAGGAACTTGTGCTTCGAGCACGAGCGCAGCGGAAAGGCCTGCAGCAGCTCATCCATGGTCACCCGCAGCGCGCGCACGTCGCCAAAGGGTCCGAAGTAGCGAACGCCCTTCACGTGCGCCGCGCGGGTGATGAAGGGTGCGGGAAAGGGCGTGCGAGCGTCGAGGGCGACGAACGGGAAGCTCTTGTCGTCCTTCAGGCGCATGTTGTAGCGCGGCTGGTTGTCCTTGATGAGCTCGTTCTCGAGAATCAACGCGTCCAGTTCGCTCGGGGTGACGATCCACTCGACCGAGGTGGCGTCCGCCATGAGCAGCTGGGTTTTTTGGCTCAGGGCCGATTCACGCTGGAAGTAGCTGGACAGGCGCTGGGCCAGCACGCGCGCCTTGCCGACGTAGATAATGGTGCCCGCCGCGTTGCGAAAGAGATAGCAGCCGCTCTGACGCGGTATGCCCGAGGGCTTCTCGAGCATCAGGCTCGACCGTGACCGGCCAGCACCTCTTTAAGAACCGTTCCCGTAGCCGTCTCCAGCGAGGCGATCGTCTCGGGCGTGCCCTCGCCCACCACCAGCCCGCCGCGACGACCGCCCTCGGGCCCGAGGTCGATGACCCAGTCGGCCGTCTTGATGACGTCGAGGTTGTGCTCGATGACGAGCACGGTGTTGCCCTGGTCGACGAGTCGGTGCAGCACGTGCAGCAGTCGGTTCACGTCTTCAAAGTGCAGTCCGGTCGTTGGCTCGTCGAGCACGTAGAGCGTGTGGCCGGTCGGCCGCCTCGCCAGTTCGGTCGCGAGCTTCACGCGCTGGGCCTCGCCGCCCGAGAGCGTGGGCGCCGGCTGTCCCAGGCGCACGTACCCGAGCCCCACGTCGTTGAGGCTCTGGACGTGGCGAAGGATGAGCGGCTGGCGCTCGAAGAACTCGAGCGCGTCCGCGATCGACATATCGAGCACGTCGGCGATGGACTTGCCTCGATAGAGGATCTCCAAGGTCTCGCGGTTGTAGCGCGCGCCGTTGCAGACGTCACAGTTGACGTAGACGTCGGGCAGGAAGTGCATCTCGATCTTGATCGTGCCGTCTCCCGCGCACGCCTCGCAGCGCCCGCCCTTCACGTTGAAGGAGAACCGGCCCGGCTGGTACCCGCGCACGCGTGCCTCTTGGGTCTCGGCGAAGAGCTTGCGGATCTTGTCGAAGACCCCCGTGTAGGTCGCCGGGTTGGATCGCGGCGTGCGCCCGATCGGCTGCTGGTCGACGGCGACCACCTTGTCGAGGTTCTTCACCCCGAGGATGGTGTCGTGCTCGGCGACCGTGGTCTTCGCCCGGTTGATCTGCCGCTCCAGCGAGGCCAGCAGAATCGCGTTGATGAGCGAGGACTTGCCCGAGCCGGACACGCCCGTCACCGCCACGAAGTCGCCGAGAGGTATGTCGACTGAGATGTTCTGCAGGTTGTTCGCCCGCGCGCCCTTGATGGTGAGCTTCTTCCCATCGCCCGGGCGGCGTTCGGCCGGCACCTCGATCGACTTCTTGCCCGAGAGGTACTGGCCAGTGAGCGAACGCTCGTTCTGCAAAAGCGCCTCGTAGGAGCCGGCGTGGACGACCTCGCCGCCGAACTCTCCCGCCCCTGGTCCGATGTCGAGCACGAAGTCGGCGAGTCGTATGGTCTCTTCGTCGTGCTCTACCACGATCACCGAGTTCCCGAGATCGCGCAAGCGCTCAAGGGTCGCGATCAAGCGTCGGTTGTCGCGCTGGTGCAGGCCGATCGACGGCTCGTCGAGCACGTAGAGCACGCCGACGAGGTAGCTGCCGATCTGGCTGGCGAGCCGGATGCGCTGGGCCTCGCCGCCGGAGAGCGTGGCGGACGCGCGGCTCAAGGTGAGATAGTCCAGCCCCACGTCGAGCAGGAACGTGAGCCGCTCGACGATCTCCTTGATGACCTGATGAGCAATCGCCTCTTCACGCTTGGTCAGCTTCAGCTTGGCGAAATAGTCGATCGCCTCGTCGATAGTGAGCGAGTTCACCTGGGCGATGTTGTGGTCGTGCACGCGCACCGCCAGGACCTCGGGCTTCAGCCGCTGCCCGTGGCAGGCGGTGCACTCGACCTCTCGCATGTACTGCTCGGCCTGCTCGCGCGACCAGTCGCCGTCGGCGTCGTTGCGCTTGCGCTCAAGCCAGTCGACGATGCCGTTGTACGTCGTCTCGTAGGTGCGCACCCGTCCGTAGCGGTTGCGATAGCGCACCGGCACGGCCTTCTTCTCAACCCCGTAGAGGATGAGCTTGCGGTCTTTTGCCTTCAGCTTCTTCCAGGGGGTGTCGACGGAAAACCCACCAAGGGTCGCGATGCCCTCGATCAGGCGCTCGAAGTACTTGAAGCGCGCACCGGCCCAGGGCGCGAGTGCGCCTTCGGCGAGTGAGAGCGTCTCGTCGGGCACGACGAGGTCGGGGGCGACCTCAAAGCGCGTCCCGAGACCGGTACAGACCGGGCACGCGCCGTAGGGCGAGTTGAAGGAGAAGTCTCGGGGGGCCAGCTCGCTGAAGCTGATGCCGCAGTCGCTGCACGCCATCTTCTCCGAGAACTGCACCATCTCGTCTGGATCGAGGAAGAGGAACTTCACGATGCCCTTGGTGAGCTTGAGGGCGGACTCCACCGACTCGGTGAGACGCTGGCGATTGGAGGCTTTCACCGTCAATCGGTCGAGCACGACGTCAATGGTGTGCTGTTCGTAGCGCGCGAGCGTCAGCGCGTCGCGTTCGGACAGCTCCATCACGACGCCATCGACGCGCACTCGCGAGAATCCCTGTCCGGCGAGCTCGTTGAGCAGCGTGCTGTACTCCCCCTTGCGCCCCTCGACGACCGTCGCCAGCACGAGGAAGCGCTCGCCGTCGGGGCGCTCCAAGACCTGGTCGACGATCTGCTGGGGGGTCTGGCTCGTGATCCGCTTTCCGCAGTTGGGACAGTACGGCACCCCGATGCGCGCGAAGAGCAGGCGCAGGTAGTCGTGGATCTCGGTGATGGTGCCCACGGTGGAGCGGGGGTTGCGCGACGCCGTCTTCTGGTCGATCGAGATGGCCGGTGACAGACCTTCGATGAACTCCACATCGGGCTTGTCCATCTGACCGAGGAACTGGCGAGCGTAGGCGGACAGGCTCTCAACGTAGCGGCGCTGACCCTCGGCGTAGATGGTGTCGAAGGCGAGCGATGATTTTCCCGAGCCCGAGAGCCCGGTAAAGACCACCAGCTGGTCGCGCGGGATCTCGACGGACAGGTTTTTCAGGTTGTGGACCTTCGCACCCTGGATCCGAATCGACTTAGACATAGGGGGAATCTACCGGTTCGGCCTCATCGGCCAGACCCTTCGGGGGCGCAACCATCTGGCGCTGCAGCGTCTGGAGCGCGTCGCGCAGGACCGCCGCCTCTTCGAAGCGCAGGTCGCTCGCCGCCTTCAGCATCGCCTCTTCGACGCGCGCGATCTCGAGGCTCAGATCGTCGGGCAAGAACTCTTCCAAGGAGGAGATGCCGTGCTGCTTGGCGGTCACCTCGCGCGGTGATTCGCTGCGCAGGCGGTTCAAGATGTCGGCCACGTTCTTCGTGACGGTCTTGGGCTCGATGCCGTGCTCTTCGTTGTAGGCGATCTGCAGGTGGCGACGCCGCTCGGTCAAGGAGATGGCCGCACGCATCGAATCGGTCATCTGGTCGGCGTAGAGGATGGCTTCGCCGTTCGCGTTGCGCGCCGCCCGGCCGATCGTCTGGGTAAGCGCACTGCGCGAACGAAGGAATCCTTCCTTATCGGCGTCGAGGATCGCCACCAAGGACACCTCAGGGAGGTCCAATCCTTCGCGCAAGAGGTTGATGCCCACGAGCACATCGAACTCGCCGAGTCGCAGCGAGCGAAGGATCTCGATGCGCTGAATGGTGTCGATATCGCTGTGCAGGTACTGGACCTTGTAGCCCGCCTTGGTGAGGAACGTCGTCAGATCCTCGGCCATGCGCTTGGTGAGCGTGGTGATCAGCGCGCGCTCACCGCGCTCCACCACCGCGTCGAGGCGCAGCCGCAGATCGTCGATCTGGTTCTTGGTGGGCACGACGGTCACGACGGGGTCGAGGAGGCCGGTCGGTCGGATGACCTGCTCGACGATCTGGTCGGAGTGCTCGATCTCGTAGGGTCCGGGCGTCGCCGAGACGAACACCATCTGGGGAACCAGCTCCATGAACTCGTCGAAGTTGAGCGGACGATTGTCGCGCGCGCTCGGGAGGCGGAACCCGTGCTCGACCAGCGTGATCTTCCTCGCCTGGTCTCCGGCGTACTGGCCGCGTATCTGGGGCACGGCCACGTGGGACTCGTCGATGACGACGAGAAAGTCCGACGGGAAGTAGTCGAGCAGGGTAAAGGGCCGCTCGCCGGGCTTGCGTCCGTCAAGGTGCGCCGAGTAGTTCTCGATGCCCGCGCAGACCCCGGTCTGCTCCAACATCTCGAGATCGTGCTCGGTGCGCGAACGCAGGCGCTGAGCCTCGAGCAGCTTGCCCTCGGCGTGGAAGAGCGCCAGCTGCTCTTGGAGCTCGACCTCAATCGTCGCGCAGGCGCGCTGGAGCGTGGCGAGGCTCGTCGCGTAGTGCGACGCCGCGAAGAGCGTGAACTCGTTCACCTGACCCCGGCCCTCCTGGGTCACGGGATTGAAGAACGAGATCTCCTCGATGACGTCGTCGAAGAACGAGACGCGCACGGCCTCGTTGCTGTAGGCGGGCTGCACCTCGAGCGTGTCGCCCTTCATGCGAAAGGTGCCTCGATCGAGGACCAGCTCGTTGCGGGTGTACTGCATCTCGACCAATCGGCGAAGCAGCGAGCGCTGCTCGAAGCGCTCGCCGACCTCAAGGGGCAGCATCCGCTCGCGGTATTCGAGCGGCGAGCCCAATCCGTAGATGGCCGACACCGAGGCGACCACGATGGTGTCGCGATGGGTCAGCAGCGACGAGGTGGCGGCGTGACGCAGTCGATCGATCTCTTCGTTGATCGAACTGTCCTTTTCGATGTACGTATCCGTTCGAGGGATGTAGGCCTCTGGTTGGTAGTAGTCGTAGTAGGAGACGAAGAACTCCACCCGATTGGTAGGCAACATCTCTCGCAGCTCGGACGCCAGCTGCGCGGCGAGGGACTTGTTCGGCTCCAAGATGAGCGTGGGGCGCTGGACCCGCTCGACCAGCCAGGCAATGGTCGCGGTCTTGCCGCTGCCGGTGATGCCCTCGAGTGTCTGATAGCGAAGCCCGTCCTCAACCCCTTGGGTGAGCTTCTCGATCGCCGTCGGCTGGTCGCCCGCGGGTTGGAAGAGTGACTCGACGAGAAAGTCGGTCACTGGCTCACCAGATCTCCGAGTGCGTGGTCGACCTGTACGAAGAGCTCGTCGAGCGTGCCCTCGTTCCAGATCACTCGATCAGCGAGCGCCGCCAGCTCGTCGTTGCTGGACTGGACCGCGAGCCGCGCGCGAGCGTCCTCGGGGTCAATACCCCGCAAGGACGAAAGACGCTCGATCTCGAGGTCGGGACGAGCGAGCACCGCCCACACCTCGTCGAGCTGAAGGGCGGCGCGATGCTCGGGGCGAAAAAGGGGTATGGCAACGAACGCGATCTCTCCGCTCGCCGCGCGCAGGCCCGCGTTGAGCTCGTCCCCGATGTACCCATGAGTGATGTGATTCAACCGGCGCAGGGCGCTGGTGTCGTGAAAGACCACGTCCGCTAGAAACTTTCTGTCGATGTCGCCCTCGGACGTCAGTACGGCGGTGCCGAACGCGTCTCGCAGGGCTCGCCACGCGGGCGTCCCTTTTTCGACCACGTGCCGGGCGGCCAGGTCGGCGTCGACCACTGAAAAACCGAGGGAAGAGAGTCTATCGGTGACCGCCGTTTTGCCAGCACCCATCCCCCCCGTGACCGCGATCCTTTTCACACGACCACGGTACTTGCGCACTGTGACATCGCCCCCGTCGTCCCGTGTGCCAAGTTCGTACTCCCCCGTTAGGTAATGTCCATAGACAGGTCCTCGAGGGGGAAACTTGGCCCGGTATTTATGGAAGAGGCTGATCATGCTGATCGGCATCGTCTTTGTCATCACCGTCGGGGCCTTTTACCTCATCCACTTGCTGCCCGGAGACCCGGCGACGGTCATCCTCGGCACCGGGGACAGCCCGTCCAACCGGATAAAGCTCTACAAGCAGCTTGGCCTCAACAAGCCGATCATCGAGCAGTACTTCGTCTGGATCAAGAACGTCCTGCGCGGCAACCTCGGCACGTCGTTCATCTCCGAAACGTCCGTCTGGAGCACCATCAAAGCAGCACTCCCGATCGACGTTGAGATCATCGTCCTCAGCCAGATTCTGGCCTTCGCCTTGGCTATCCCGACGGCGATGCGCAGCGCACGCAAGCCCGACGGTGCGCTCGATCGAATCTTGAGCGCGGGAAGCTTCACGCTGCTGTCGATCCCCTCGTTCGTCCTCATCGTGGTGCTGGTCCTCGTGGTGGCCATCAAGCTCGGCGTACCGCATACCGGCGTCTCTTCTTACGTCTCGCTGAGCGCCGACTGGATCGCCAACCTCGAGAGCCTGTCCCTACCCGCGATCACCCTGGCGATCGGCAGCTTCGTCGTCTACTACCGAGTGCTGCGCAGCGACCTCATCGCCACGCTGCAAGAGGAGTTCATCACCATGGCCCGCTCCAAGGGCATCAGCCAGCGGCGCATCATGTGGCGCCACGCACTGCGCCCCTCCTCGGTGGCCCTGCTCGGCACGGCGGGCGTCAACATCGGCGGGCTGCTCGCGGGCGGCTTCATCGTCCAGTACTTGCTCAGCATTCCGGGCCTTGGCTACCAGCTCATCGCCTCGATCGGACGAAGCGACTACCTCGTCGTCCAGGGCATCGTGCTGGTCGTCTCGGTCGGGGTCATCTTGATCAACTTCGCCTGCGATCTCCTGACGTGCTTCGTCGACCCGAGGATCAGTCGTGAGTAGTCTCTTCGTCAACGAGCTGGTCGAGGAATCGACGGTGCAGAGCGTCCCCGAGCGTAAAAAGCGCCTCGGCCTCTTGTTCTGGATCTGCGTGGGTTGGCTCGCCCTCAACGCCTTTGGGGCCATCTTCGCCAACGTCCTGCCCCTCCCGAACCCCCTCACCCAGAACTACGCCGCCGTCAACGTCGGCCCGTCGCTCCATCACTTGCTCGGCACGGACGACCTCGGCCGTGACATCTTCTCGCGCGTCGTCTACGGCTCTCGGGTCTCGATCGAGGTGAGCCTCGGCTCCATGCTGATCGGCTTTGGCATCGGCGCTCCGCTCGGCATGCTCGCCGCCTACCGACGAGGCCGGTTCGATACGGCGCTCTCCGCCGTGATGTACGTCGTTCTCGCCTTTCCGGCGATCATCGCGACGATCGCCGTCTTGTCGTTCTGGACCCCGCGCTCACTGCTCAAGATCATCATCGTGATTGGCGTCGCCGCCATTCCCCTCGTCTATCGAGTGATTCGGGGTGCGACCATGAACTTTGCCACGCGCGACTTCGTCGTCGCCGCCAAAGTCCAAGGTGCGACCGACCGCCGCATTCTCCTAAAGGAGCTCCTGCCCAACGTCGCGCCCGTCGGCGTCTCGTTCTTACTCATCGGCATCGCGACCGTCGTCACCCTCGAGGGAGCTCTCGCGTTTCTCGGCCTGTCGGTCAGTGCCCCAACACCGTCATGGGGCAACATGATCAATGAGAGCCTCGCCATCTTGCAAGTGAATCCGTGGCTCGCGATCTTCCCTTCGGCGGCCATGTGCCTCTTTTTGCTGTGTCTCAACTTCATTGGCGACCGACTGCGTTCGCACTTTGACGTGAGCGAGGTGAAGCTGTGAGCGACAACCTCGAGCTACTCGTCGTGAAGGACCTGCACACGACGTTTCATACCCCCGCGGGACTCCTCCCCGCCGTTGGCGGCGTCTCGTTCACCATGAATCGCGATGAGACCCTCGGCATCGTGGGCGAATCTGGTTCGGGCAAAACCGTGCTGTCGCGCACGATCATGGGCCTCCAACCGCGTCAACACGTCACGGTCGAAGGATCGGTTCGCCTCAACGGCTTCGAGGTCGTGGGCGCCAGCGAAAAGGAGAAGCGCGCCATCTGGGGCCTCGAGGTCGCCATGATCTTCCAAGACCCGATGACCTCGCTCAACCCCGTCATCCGCATCGGCAAGCAGATCGATGAGATCCTGCGCGTGCGCCTCGGCTTAGACCGCGAGGCGGCCAAAGCACGTGCCATCGAGCTGCTCGATCTGGTCGGCATCCCCTCGCCCGCGGAGCGGTATCGGGCCTATCCGGGTGAGCTCTCTGGCGGCACGCGCCAGCGCGTCGTCATCGCGACGGCGCTCGCCGGTTCACCAAAGCTGCTCATGGCCGACGAGCCGACGACCGGTCTCGACGTGACCATCCAAGCGCAGATTCTGAACCTGCTCGATCGGCTGAAAGAGCAGATGAAGATGTCGGTCATCCTCGTCACCCACGACCTCGGCGTCGTGGCGACGCGCACGTCGCGCATCATCGTGATGTACGCGGGACGCATCGTCGAGACCGGATCGACGCGCGAAGTCTTCATGCGTCACCGCATGCCCTATACCCGTGCACTCCTCGAAGGATCGCCGAAGGTCTCCAACCCGTCGCACACGCGCCTTCTGGCCATTCCGGGGCGACCGCCCAACCTGCTCAACCTGCCGGCGGGCTGTGCCTTCGCGCCACGATGCGGATTCGCGACCCAGCGCTGTCACGACGAGCGTCCAGAGCTCGAACCAGCGGACACCCCCGGTCACGCCTTTGCCTGCTGGAATCCTCTCCCGGTCGGCGTGCAGGTCACCGCGTGAGCGACCAGAAGAAGCCCCTGCTGCGGGTTCGTGACCTCACGGTCACCTACCGCGTTCGCCACCGGCGCCTGAGCGCGGTCGCCGGCGTGAGCTTCGACGTCTTTGAGGGAGAGACCCTCGGGCTCGTGGGCGAGTCGGGCTGCGGCAAGTCGACCACCGGCAAGGCACTCATGCGGATCGTGGAGCCCTCGAGCGGATCGATCGAGCTCGAAGGCGTCGAGCTCACGAAGCTGAAGGGCTCGGCGCTGCGCAACGTACGCACGCGCATGCAGATGATCTTCCAAGACCCGATCAGCTCGCTCAACCCGCGCCGACGCGTGAAGGACATCGTCGCCGAGCCGCTCGACTGCTGGAAGTCGGTCGAAGGGGACGAGCGTGACCGAGTGGTCAGCGAGCTCTTGAACAAGGTCGGCATCGACCCCGACGTGTACGGCAATCGCCACGCGCGGCAGTTCTCGGGCGGGCAGTGCCAGCGGATCTCCATCGCCCGCTCGCTCGCCATGCGCCCCAAGCTGCTGATTTGCGACGAGATGGTCTCCGCCCTCGACGTCTCCGTGCAGGCCCAGATCCTCAACTTGCTCGAGGACCTGAAGGCCGAGTACGGGCTCACACTGCTGTTCATCGCGCACGACCTGGCCGTCGTGAAGAACGTCTCGGACCGGGTGGCGGTGATGTATCTCGGCAAGATCTGCGAAATCGGTCCCGCCGACGTGCTGTACGACTCGCCGGAGCACCCGTATACGAAGTTTCTCCTCGGCGCCGCGCTCGAGGCCGACCCGGACGCGCCGATGCACAGCGAAGTGCTCGGTGGTGAACCGCCCAGCCCGCTCAATCCCCCGAGCGGCTGTCGCTTTCGCACCCGCTGTCCCTTCGCGACCGAGAAGTGTGCCGAGGTCGAGCCGGTGCTGGTCGAGCTCGCGACGGGCCACCAGGTGGCGTGCCACTACCCGCTGTCGCTGACGCGCGCCGAGAGTGAGCTTCAGTCCGGGATTTAGACTCTGCGGCACCCTCGAGCGAGGAGGTGTCATGGAGATCTACGACTTTGACGCCGTGGCGCTCCATCGCGCGCTCGACGAGAAGCGCACGGCGCTGGGACTCGCCTGGAGCGGAGTCGCTCGCGAGATCTGGATGCTCTCCTCGACGCTCAACGATCAGCGCGACGATCACCCGATCAGCCCGTCGACGATCGCCCACATGGAGCGACGCGCCAACATCTCATGCCAACACGCCCTCTTCATGCTCCGCTGGCTCGATCGCTCGCCCGAGAGCTTCCTGAGCGGCGCGACGCCACGTGAAAACGCATCACTCCCCGATGTGGGATCCGATCGGCGACCGCGCTGGAGGCTGAAGCGCCTCTACGAATCGCTCAACGCGAAACGCCAACGCGAGGGGCTCACCTGGCCCGAGCTCGCGGTGATCCTTCGCTGCACGCCTAGTCAGCTGACGGGTCTACGCACGGCGAAGTTCGCCACGGGCATGACCCTCGCCATGAGGATCACCCAATGGCTGGACCAGCCGGCGGCCGACTTCATCTACGCCGCGAAATGGTGAGCTTCGCGCGACGCGCTACTCGCTCGGGGTCGACTCGGGCCCGTCAACGACTTCGGCGTCCACGACCTCGGTGTCGCCCGCCTCGTCGTCAGCGGGCTTGGTCGCCACCTCCGTGGCGTACTCGGCCCACGCCGCCTGCGCTTCGGTCTCGGGAGTGAACTCGCCGTACTCGATGGCGCCAATGTAGTTGCCCTCGGCGTCATAGGCGTGCGAACCGAACGCCTCGCGGTACTCCTCGGAGACCTCGCCGCCTTCGGCCGCCTGCTTGATCGAAAGGCTGATGCGACGGCGGGCCGTGTCGAGCTCGATGATCTTGACCCACAGCTCTTCGCCGGCCGTGACGACCTGATCCGGTGACTCGACGTGGTGGGCCGCCATCTCGGAGATGTGGACGAGGCCTTCGATGCCCTCGCCCACCTGGATGAAGGCGCCGAAGGGCACCAGCTTGGTGACGCGTCCGTAGACCAGCTGGTCCACGGCGTGGCTGTCGGCAAAGACCTGCCAGGGGTCGGACTGCGTCGCCTTCAGTGAGAGCGAGATGCGCTCCTTCGAGAAGTCCACGTCGAGCACTTCGACGTCGACTTCGTCGCCGACGGCGACGACCTGGCTCGGGTGATCGATGTGCTTCCAGCTGAGCTCGGAGACGTGGATGAGCCCGTCCATGCCGCCAAGGTCGACGAAGGCGCCGAAGTTGACGACCGAGCTGATGACGCCGTGACGACGCTCGCCCGGCTTCAGGTTGGAGAGGAAGTCGCCACGCTGTTCCTTCTGCGTCTCTTCGAGCCAGGCCCGGCGCGAGAGCACCACGTTGTTGCGGTTGCGGTCGAGCTCGATAATCTTCGCCTCAACCGTCTTGCCGATGTAGGGCTGCAGCTCGCGCACTCGGCGAAGCTCCACGAGCGACGCCGGCAAGAAGCCGCGCAGCCCGATGTCGACGATGAGACCGCCCTTGACGACCTCGATGACTACACCCTTTACGACCTCGTCGCGGTTCTTCAGCTCTTCGATGTTGGCCCAGGCCTTTTCGTACTGTGCGCGCTTCTTCGACAGGACGAGTCGACCTTCCTTATCCTCTTTTTGCAGGACGAGGCATTCGACCCGCTCGCCCAGCGAAACGATCTCGGAAGGGTCGACGTCGTTGCGGATCGAGAGCTCGCGCGAGGGGATGACGCCCTCGGACTTGAAGCCGATGTCGAGGAGGACTTCGTCGTGGTCGATCTTGACCACGGTGCCGACGACCAGGTCGCCGTCGTCGAATTCGAGCACGCTGTCACCGACGAGCGCGGTGAGGTCGGTACCGACCAAGTTGTCTTCGGTGATGACGCGTGGAATGTAAGTTCCGTTTTCGTCGAAGGAACCCATCTGCTGGGTTGAGAGGAGGCCGGTGGCGTCCGTCATGGGTACGTCTTTCGTTCGACCACACCGGGGTCTGACTAGTCAGTAGGGCTGGGTCGCCGGTGTAAACCCAGGTGGCAACTCTACCACCTGGCCCCTCAACCCTTCGCGGCCGCCCAGTTCTCCCCCCAGCTGAGCGAAACCTCGAGCGGCACCGAGAGGCGCGCCGCGTTGGTGAGCGCGTCCACCATGATCTCGCTCACCCGGTCCTTTTCGTGCTTGGGGGCTTCGACGACCACTTCGTCGTGGACCTGGAGGATGAGACGCGCCTCGAGATGCTGGGCGGTGAGCTCGCGGTCGAGCCGCACCAGCGCGGACTTGAAGATGTCCGCCGCGAGCCCCTGAATGCCCGCGTTCATCGCTTGACGCTCGACCGCTTGACGCTGGGGACCCACCGCAGTTGCGAGGTCCGGGAACGGGCGCACCCGACCGAACTCGGTGCGAGAGAAACCCCGGAGTCGGATCTCTTTGACCACGTTGTCGAGGTAGGCGCGCAGGTTGGGAAAGCCCTCGAAGTACCGGTTCATGATCTCTTTTGCGGCGGACACCGGGATGCCGAGTCGTCGACTGAGCCCGAAGGCTTCCATGCCGTAGACGAGACCGTAGGAGACGGCCTTCGCCCGCTCGCGCTGCTCATTGGTCACCTCCTCGGAGGGGACGCCGAACACGGAGGACGCGATCGTTCGGTGCACGTCCTCGTGGCTCTCGAAGGCGGCGAGCAGGCCCTCGTCTTGCGAGAGGTGCGCCAGGATTCGCAGCTCGATCTGGTTGTAGTCCGAGACCGCGATCAGCCAACCCTGCGTCGGCACGAACGCGTAGCGAAGTCGCCGCCCCTCGGTCGAGCGGACCGGGATGTTGTGCAGGTTCGGATTCTCCGACGACAGCCGTCCGGTGCGGGCCACCACCTGCGAGAACATGGCGTGTATGCGTCCGTCCGCCTGCACGGCGTCGATCAGCGGCGCCCCGTAGGTCGAACGCAGCTTCTCGATTTCGCGGTATCGCAGGATGAGCGAGACGATGCGGTGCTCGTCTTCGATCGCTTCCAGGCTCGCCGCGTCGGTCGAATAGCCCGACTTGATCTTCTTCACCGCCGTGAGTCCCAGCTCCTCAAAGAGCACCACCTGGAGCTGCTGGGGAGAGTTCACCTTGAACTCGTGGCCCGCGACCTTTTGAATCTCCGCTTCGAGCTCGCGGGCTTCGGTGGCGAACTCGTCCGCGATGGTGCGCAGCAGGTTGGCGTCGACGCGAATGCCGCGCGCTTCCATCCGTCCGAGCACCGCGACGAGCGGAAGCTCCACCTCTTCGTAGATGCGGTTGAGCTCCCAGCGGTCAATCTCGGCGCGCAGCACGTCGCGCAGACGCGCGATCTGCTGGACGTCGCGAACGAGGGTCTCGTCACTCGACGCGCTGAACAGCGAAGGACGCGTGTCTTCGATCGGCTCACCGAGAAAGCGCAAGGCCACGTCGCCTAGCTCGTAGTGACCGCTGATCGCGTCCACCAGAAAGGCCATGATCGACGTGTCGTCGGCCGGCTCGCGCAGCTCGATGCCCGCTTCGCCAGCCAGCCGGTAGAGACCCTTCACGTCGTGACCGGCGAACGGCACGTCTGATGCAGCCGCGAAGAACTCTGGGAGGTCGACCACCGCGACGGCGCCCGACACCGGGTTCAGCACGGCCACGCGCTCATGGCTGAACGCGACGAGCGGCGTCACCTCGTTCATGCGCACGTCCGCCAGCGATGACTCGGGCACCAACGTGAGCGTGGGCAGCGTCGCGGCTGCGGGCGCGTCCGCCTCTTCGCTCTCTGCCGGCGCGCCGAGGAGGCCGTCTTGCATCAGCTTGTTAAAGCGCGTACGCATCGAATTCATCTCGTAGCGCTCAAAAAAGGCGTTCACTTCGGCGCGGCGCCACCCGCCCAGCGTGATGTCCTCGAGCGAGAAGTCGAGAGGCACGTCGCGCACGAGCCGCATCACTTTCTCGTTGTTCCGCGCTCGCCCTTCGTAGGCCGCGAGGTTCTCGCGCAGCTTCGGCGTGAGCGAGCCGAGGTTCGCGTAGAGCTCATCGAAGTCCGCGTACTGCGCGAACAGCTTGGCGGCCGTCTTCTCCCCGATGCCCGGCACGCCGGGCAGGTTGTCTGAGGTATCCCCGCGCAGCGCCGCGAGCAACGGATAGCGAGCGGACTCGATGCCGCATCGCTCGAAGATGCCGGCTTCGTCGTAGAGGGAATAGTCCGAGACACCGCGCCGGTTGTAGAGCACCTTGATGAACGGGTCTTCGACCAGTTGGAACGTGTCCCGGTCGCCCGAGACCACCACCACGGGAATCTGGGCGTCCCGTCCCCAGGAGGCGAGCGTCGCGAGCACGTCGTCCGCTTCGTAGTGCTCGACCCCGAGCACCGGGATGTGGAGCGTCTCGCACATGGTCCGGATGAGGTCGAACTGATGCTCGATCTCAGGCGGGGTCTCGGCCCGTCCGCCCTTGTAGTCCTCGGTCAGCGCGTCGCGGAAGGTGCCGCCCGCGAGGTCGAAGGCGACGGCGACCGCGCGGGGGTTCTGGGATCCGACGAGCGAGACGAGCATCGAGGCAAAGCCGTGCAGCGCGTTGGTGACCACGCCCGCCGACGTTTGGATGTCGACCGGTAGCGCAAAGAAGGCCCGAAAGGCGAGCGACATGCCGTCGAGCAGAACGAGCGGCCGCTGATCGGCCTTGCTCGACGACTCAGCCAACGAACTCACCCTTAAGGATCTGCTGGGCGACATCGCGCATGCGCGTTCGTCCTCGCATGGCCGATTGCTGGATCACCTCGAAGGCCGCCGGCTCATCAAGGCCACGCTCGGCCATGAGCACTTCTTTCGCGCGCTGGACGATCTCACGGGTCTCGATCTTGTCATCGGCGCTCGGCGTGTCGTTCACGAGCGGCTCGCTCGCCGTCGGGTTCAGGATCGCGGCCAGCTTGGGGAGGATCTCACTGCTGCGAAACGGCTTGACGAGGTACGCAGCGACGCCGGCGTCGCGCGCGCTCTCGATGAGGGTGCGCTGGCTGAAGGCCGTGAGCAAGACCACCACCGTGGAGGAGCCCTTCAGTGCGCGCGCCACTTCGATGCCGTCAAGGCCGGGCATCTTGATGTCGAGCAGCGCCAAGTCTGGTTCGTGCTCTTTGATCATGACGAGCGCGTCGTCGCCGCGCGCCGCTTCGCCCACCACCAGATAGCCATCGTCTTCGAGAATCTCTTTCAGATCGAGTCTGATGATCGACTCATCATCGGCGATCACGACTCGCTTATCCATTGTCATCCTTTGGTGTCCATTCTCGTAGGAGCTCGTCCCGCTGGGCCATCAGTTCTCGAACCTCCGTTGCGCGTCGCTTCATCTCGGCGTTGGCCACTTGCACGTGACGCGAGAGTTCATCGTATTCTTTCGACTGCAGGGGGGTCTCTCCGACCAAGGCTCGGATCCTCGCGTCGTCAAGGGCGTCGTTCCACACGACCACCTGCTCTTCGAGGACCGCCAGGCTCTCCCGGGCTTGGGACAGCTGTCGCTGCACGTCCTCGAGACGCCGTTTGACGAGTCGAGATCCCACAGAACCAGTGTAGGACTGGGTTCCTCAAGAGATCGTTAGGGATTCGGCCCGTTCGAGCATCGACGCGGCGGGCTCTACCCCGAAGCTGGAGGCGATCACCGTCGCCTCGCTGTCTTCGTCCTCGAGTGCCACGTCACCGAGATCGCTCGGCTCGGTAAGCCCACAGCCGTAGGCGAGCGCACGGTGCACCCGGCGCGCGTAGGGCGACTCGAAGAACCCCCCGAGATAGACGCGCAGCCCCAGCTGCTGGGCGCGCACGATGATCGAGCGGGCGTTCGCGAGCCCGCCGACGCGCGCGGGCTTCACGCAGATCATGCCGGCCGCCTTGTAGCGGACGATCTGAGCGAGGTCGTTCGTCGATCGCACGCTCTCGTCAAGGCTGAGGTCCACGTCGAGCAGCCCCGCGAGCCGGGCGTGATCGACCACGTTGCCCGGGGCGTACGGCTGCTCCACCGCGTCGATGGTGGCTACCTCGCGGATCACCGCCACTTGCGAGAGCACGTCCTCATCGTTCGCAGCAGAGCAGTTGAAGTCGAGCAGGATCGGAACGCGCACACCAGACAGCTGCTCGAGGGCGCGCTCACTCACGACCCCCGGCGCGGTCTTTACTCGGACCCGGCGATCGAGCCGACCGAGGTGCCACTCGAGCGCGTCGAGCGCCGAGACGGTGCTCTGTCGCGGGGTGGCACTGCGCGGGGGCCAGAGCTCCCCGATCGAGAGGATGTTTTGGCGCAGTTCCCGATCGAGGAGCGCCATTTCCATGAGTGCCGCCGCAAAGCGGTGCGGCGGTGATTCAGAGAGGAGGCCCGACATGCGGCTCCAGGCGGGCAGCGCCCCCTCACGCCGCCACACGACCTCCAGACGTTCGAGCACGTCGCCTATGGCGTCGATGACCTCTTTCACACCCGGGTCGCCGTGGAGCGGGACGGGCTGGGGAGCAACTTCGCCAAATCCGAAAGCGCCGCCGTCTTCGATCCGAAGAAAGAGCCGCGAACGTTGTTCGTGGAGCTGCTCGCTCGCGAGCACCGGGCGCCCGAGCGACACGCGCTGTCGGTAGAGGCGTACGTCCACGATCATCACACTATGGATACTGCTACCGTGGTCGCCGCAGCCCGGATGGCGGAATTGGCAGACGCGGAGGCCTCAAAAGCCTTTACTCGAGAGGGTGTGTGGGTTCGAGTCCCACTCCGGGCACTGTTAGCGTGGCGACCATGTCAGAGGTAACCTCATCGTTTCGCGATGACGTGGTGGCGCTATTCCCGGGCCAAGGCTCGCTGAGTGGCGGCGCCGGGACGGCGTGGCGCTCGTCCTCGCACTGGACGCTCGTCGATCGAGTGAGCGAGGTCTCGGGTCTGGACGTCTCGTGGTTGCTCCTCGGGGCCAACGACGACGAAGTGGTGCGCACCGACCGGGCCCAGCTCGCCACCTTCGCGCTCTCCCTTGTCGGCTTACCACGAGCTGCTCGACCTCGGCATCCGTCCGAGATATCTGGTCGGCCACAGCCTCGGGGAGTTCTCCGCGCTGGTCGCCTCGGGACTCTTGAGCGTCGAAGAAGGCGCCCGGCTGATCAGCGTGCGAGGAGCAGCGATGGCGAGAGCCGCCGCGCTCGAAGAAGGCTCCATGGTCGCGGTCATGGGTGGCGACAACGACGCGCGCGGAGCCCTCGAAGCGTTGGAGGGTGTCTGGATCGCGAACATCAACGGCACCGGCCAGATCGTCGTGAGCGGCACCCGTGCCGGGCTCGATGACCTGCTCGGGCGCCACCGCGACCTCGGGTGGCGTCGCGCGACCGCATTGCCGGTAGGGGGCGCGTTCCACTCGCCCTTGATGGCACCCGCCCAAAGCGAACTCGACGAGGTGCTCGAGCGCACCGCCTGGGGCACGACCGAGGCGGTGCTGATCTCCAACGTCGACGCGAGCGTGCACACCTCAGCCAGCGAGTGGCGTGAGCTCCTTCGTCGCCAGCTGACCTCGCCCGTGCAGTTCCTCGACGTCACCCTCGCGCTGCCCGATTCGGTGAGCACCACCATCGAGATGCCACCCGGCACCGTGCTCACCGGCCTGACCAAACGGATTCGTGCGTTCGATCGCCAGCTCGCACCCGAGAACCTCACCGAACTCCAGGAGATCGACCTATGAGCCGTCACGTCATCGTTACGGGCGCGAGCCGTGGCATCGGTGCCGCCATCGCTGAGTATTTCGTGTCCGAAGGCGACACGGTCGTCGCGTTCTCACGCTCGGCGGCGGCGCCTGCGGGATGTGCCAGATCGGTCGCCGTCAACGTCGCCGATTCCGGTGAAGTGAACGCCGCCGTGAAAGCGGCCGTCGAGGAGTTCGGACCGGTGGAGGTGGTCGTCGCGAACGCCGGGGTCACCCGCGACGGCATCGCGATGCGCATGTCCGACGAGCAGTGGCGCGAGGTGCTCTCCACGAACCTCGACGGCGCCTTTTACACCGCGCGCGCCGCTATGGCGTCCATGGTGCGAGCTCGAAAGGGTTCAATCATCTTCATCGGCTCCATCTCGCCGTTCATGGGCGTACCGGGCCAGGCCAACTACGCGGCGGCGAAGGCTGGCCTGGTGGGGCTCGCCCGCTCGCTCTCGAGCGAAGTGGCCTCGCGCTCGATCACGGTCAACGTCGTTGCCCCCGGGCTCATCGACACCGAGATGACGAGCGATCTGCCCTCGCGCGACGCAATGCTCGCCATGATCCCCCTCGGTCACGTCGGCCAACCTTCTGATATCGCGGCGGTGGTTGGGTTCCTCGCCAGTAACCACGCGCGCTACATCACAGGCGCCGTTATTCCGGTCGATGGAGGCCTCGGGCTCGGTCACTGAGCCGCGCTTTGGGCACCCTCTTTGACTACGATGGGGCGACAGAAAAAAGGGGTAACACCATGGACCGCAACGAAGCACTGGCGAAATTCACCGAAGACACCGTCGAGGTGCTCGCCGTCGACCCGTCCCAAGTGACACTCGACGCTTCCTTCGGCGACGACCTCGGCGCGGACAGCCTGGATCTCGTGGAACTGGTGATGGCGCTCGAAGAGACCTTCGACATCGAAGTCGCAGAGGACGAGCTCAAAGAGATCAAAACCGTCGGCGAGGCCTTCGAACTGATCTACGCCAAGCTGTAGTGCGCGTCGCGGTCACTCCCTCGGGGCCGGTCCACGGCTACCGAGTCGCGGTCACGGGTCTCGGGGCTCTCACGTGCGCGGGCGAAGGTGTCGACGCCCTGTGGAACGCGCTCATGATGTCCGAGGCGCCCCCCTCCAAGCGCATCGCGCCCTTTGACGCCACGCACCTCGGCAACGCCAAGGAGCTGCGCCGTCTCGATCCCTTCGCGCTCTATGCGCTGATGGCCGCCGACGAGGCCTGGCGCCAGAGCGGCCTCGAAGGCACGTTCGACGACGCCGCGAGCATCGTCACCTCGGGCATCGGCGGACTGCAGACGACCCTCGACCAGGACGCCGTGCTCAACGCGAAAGGCCCCGATCGGGTCTCCCCCTTCCTCGTGCCCATGATGATGCCCAACGCGGCGACCGCAGCAGTGTCCATGCGCTTCGGGCTCGGGGGGCCCTGCGAGACGGTGACCACGGCGTGCGCCGCAGGCACCCACGCGATTGGCAACGCGGCGCGACTCGTCGCCTCCGGCCGTTCCACCGTTGCCGTGGCGGGCGGCGCCGAAGCCGTCATCGTCGAGATCGCCATTGCCGGCTTTCACAACATGACCGCACTGTCCAACAAGGACCTGTCGCGACCGTTCGACGTCGACCGGGACGGCTTCGTCATGGGCGAGGGCGCAGGCGTGTTGGTGCTCGAGGAGTGGAATCACGCCATCGCCCGCGGAGCCACGATTCTGGCGGAGGTGCTCGGCGCCGCCTCAACGGCCGACGCGCACCACATCACCGCGCCCGACCCGACGGGTCGCGGCGCAGTTCGCTCCATGGAGCTCGCGCTCGAGGACGCCCAACTGACCCCCGCCGACGTGTCCCACATCAACGCCCACGGCACCTCGACCCCGCTCAACGACCTCGCCGAAGCGATCGCAGTGCGCCAGGTCTTTGGCGACCACGCGCCGCCCACCACTTCGATCAAGGGCCACCTCGGTCACTCGCTCGGAGCGGCGGGCGCCCTCGAAGGCGTGGCGTCCGTCCTGACCTTGCAGCACCAGCTGATCCCGCCGACGGCTGGTACCACCGTCGTTGATCCCGAGATCGCCCTGGACGTGGTCATTGGCCAGCCGCGCGCGGCCGAGGTCGACGTAATCCTCTCCAACTCCTTTGGCTTCGGTGGTCACAACGGCAGCGTGATCTTCCGTCGCTTTCAGCCCTAGCTACAGCGTCCACTCGTCGTAGTGGCGCTCGACGTAGGTGTTCTCGTAGGCCCATTTCGCGTTGGCGATGAACTCTCCGAGCAGTCCCGGGTCGATGACCCCGGTAGCGCTCTCGACACCGGCGCGAACGTCCACTCCGAACACCGGAAAGTTCTGAACCACGTCGATGACGCTGGCGGGCGTGAGGCCGCCCGAGGCGATGAGCGGGACACGCGGCCCCGAGTCGAGGAAGAGCTCCAGACAGTCGGCGAGCGCCGGGCGATCATCGCTTTCGGGAAGGACGAGATAATCGACACCCCCCGCGAGCGAGAGGTTCTGGGTTCCGTCGGGCACCATCCGCAGGACTGTATTCACACGGTCGGTCACGTAGGTGAGCTCATCGAGCGTGATCGCCCCCTCGATCTGGACGGCGCTCAGACCGATGGTGTTGGCGATCTCCACGATGCGCTGGGGTAGCTCGTTTCGAAACACGCCGACCGAAATCGCCCCGTTGGGCAGGCGACGGAGAATGTCGTGCGCCGCGGCGGGCGCGATCTGTCGTGGGCTGACCCCGAAGTCGAAACCGACCGCGCTGGCCCCGAGGCCCACCGAAAAGAGCGCGTCGTCTTCGGTGGTGATGCCCGAGATCTTGATAAAGAGACCCTCAATATTGAATCGCACGTGCCCGCTCCATGCGATCACGTTACTTTGGGGCCCCTGCGCTACTCGATCTCTTCGACCGTGACCTCGCCCAGCCCTTCGGCGCCAATCAGCGTACGGTGCGCCACTCCGAGACCCTCGACGCAGTTCTCTCGAGCGCGCCAGCTCGTCAGTCCCTGAGGCCCGTCGGGGCCTTTTGAGGTAAGGACCGCTTCAATGGCCTCGGCGTTCGGGCCCACGACCCGCACGAAGCGCCACGGCACGCTCGAACCGCGCGCGTCGAGCCGACCGACGAGCTCTTGTCCCGTGAAGCAGCCTTTCTGAAACGAAATCGTGGCGTCGACGAACCGACGCCCAAACGAGTGGGGCGTGAGGGATTTGGAGAATTCGTTCGCGCCCGGCCAGCGAGCCTCGATCAGGTCGTCGATCGTGGAGAAGGGCCCGGCGACGGCCTCGCGAACGCTGAGCGTGCACTTGGTGCGCAGAAGAAACCGCCGAAGCCTCGCGTGGGTCAGCTCGGCGAGCTCGCGAGGCACTACCAGATCGATCCCGCCTTCGACGCGCGTCGCCAGGGCGGCGGTCACCACCACGCTGTCGGGCGCCAGAACGAGCGTCCAGGTCCCCGTCTCGCCGAGCTCGGTGAGGTCTTGGCTCAGCTGTCCTTGAAGGTACGTCTCGGCGTCGTCGCCCCGCGCTTCGATCGTCGACCATCGCAAGGTCGTGGTGTCGGTGTCGAGCGCGTTGGTCATCGACCATTACAGTATGCGCCGACGCGGCGAGACTCGCCGGAAGGGTGGCCCGGGATGAGCATGCAGACCGAACTCAACACGATCACGTCCACGATGACCGAACTCTCCGCGCGCATCACGGCGCTGGTCGAGTCCGAAGGGGACGCCATGGCTCCCGACGTGTATTCCGAGCTCGTCGCCGCCGAACGCACGGTCGGCGCGCTGCTGCGACGCCTCACCCGCGTCGCTGGTCGGACTCTCTAGTCCTCACCGATAGTGTTTTATCCATGGCGTCTCAGTGGTCGTGTGTCCCTTCGCTCACGCCACAGCAACGGCTCGACGTACTGAGCCTGCTCGATCGAACCGAGGTCCTGCTCGGGCGAGAAGCCATCGACGAGGGGCGTCGCCGAACCGTGGTGCATGGCTGGCGCGCCCAACACTGGCTGTACTACGACGGCGACACGCTCACGCAGTACGCCATGGCGAACGGCGACGAGCTCGCTACGGTCGAGATGTGCGGCGGTGACATCGACGACGACCTCCTCGCCCATCTGCTCGCCGCCCACGAAGTGATCGACTGGTGGACGCGAGGTACCCAGGCGTGCGAGAACGCCCACGGCGACGTCATTCGCATGCTGCAGCTGCTGAAGGTGAAGCTTCCCGTCGCGCTCGACGACGTGCCCGAAGGTTTCACCCTGCGCAACTTCGAGCCGCATCGCGACGAAGTGGGATGGCTCGAGCAGAACAACGCAGCCTTCGCCAATCATCCCGAACAGGGTGCTTGGCATCTCGAGGACCTCGACGAACGCACCCACGAACCCTGGTTCGATCCCTCGGGCTTCTTGCTGCTCGAGCATGACGGCCGCATCGCGGCGTCGTGCTGGACCAAGGTCCACGAGCTTCACCCGGACCGATTCGGAGAGATCTATGTCGTCTCCGTGCATCCGGACTTCCAGCGCCATCATCTCGGCCGCGTCATGGTGACCCAAGGCCTTAACGTGCTCTGTCGAAAGGGCGTGGCGGATGCCGTGCTGTTCGTCGACGAGTCCAACGAGGCGGCACGAAAGCTCTATGACTCCCTCGGCTTTCGACTCGAGCGCGAGGACCGACTCGTTCGCTTCTATCGCTCGTAGCTGCGACCGGCCGCGCGAGCAGGGCGCCACAAGGAGACCGTTCCGCGGGCTATGCCCACCAGGTGACCGACTCTTACCCTTCACGTCGGTGCTTCGGTTCAACATCCCTGGACTCGCACGCCTGAGGGGACGCTTGACAAGGGGTCAATGAACGCCGACGAGGTAGCCCACTCCGTAGGTGACGACCGACGCGAGGGCCATGATGATCAGGGCCCTCGCGGCAGAGAAGCTCACGCCGCGCCGCGTGTAGTGGCCTACCGCGCCGCCGACGAAGATGGTCGCCCCACCCGCCAGTCCGACCGACCACCACATGACGTTGCCAAAGGACGTGACAATCCAGGGCAGCAGCGGAATAAGGGCCCCGACCGAAAAGAAGAGAAACGACGAGCCCGCAGCAATCCAGGGCGAACCGGTCGCTGAGGGGTCGATGCCGAGCTCCTCGCGCGTGTGGGTGCGCAACGCGAGGTCGGGGTTCTTCATCAGATCCGTGGAGAGGCGCTCCGCAAGCTCCGCGTCGATGCCCCGATTGACGAAGATCTGGCGCAACTCTTCGCGTTCGAGCTCGGGCTCATCTTCCAGCGCGCGACGTTCCACGTCAATCTCGTATTCGAAGAGCTCCTTCTGCGAGCGCATCGAAAGATATTCGCCGCTCCCCATGGAAAACGCACCCGCCACGAGCCCGGCAAGGCCGGCGAGGCGCACGACCCCATGTCCCGGATTGGCCCCCGCGAAACCCAAGATGAGCGAGACGTTAGTGACCAGTCCGTCAAGCAGGCCAAAGAGCGCCGCTCGAAATCCACCGTCGGCGATCTGTCGGTGGTGGGGCTCATTTGAGACGAACGTCACCTTGGGAGCCTACCGCCGTAGTTCTCGAGTTCTCAGTGATTCAAAGGTGAACGGTAAGGTTTGAGCGGAGGTGCACATGACGACCCACGTGAACAGCATCGAAGACCTCACGCCCCTCATCGGCACCCACCTCGGGTACTCCGACTACCTGAGGGTGACCCAAGAGCAAGTCAACCTGTTCGCCGAGGCGACCGGCGATCACCAGTGGATTCACGTCGATCCCGAGCGCGCGGCCGCCGGACCGTTCGGACACACCATCGCCCACGGCTATCTCACCTTGTCGCTGGTGCCGGTCTTGCTCGGCGGGGTGCTGCGCGTCGAAGGTGTCGCCATGGGCGTCAACTACGGCGCGAACAAGGTCCGCTTCACCTCTCCCGTCCCGGTTGGTGCCGAGATTCGCGCGGGCGCGACCCTCGCTTCGCTAGACGAGGTCTCGGGCGGGGTACAAGTTGCTCTTGATGTCATCGTTGAGGTGCGCGACGCACCGAAACCGTCCTGCGTAGCCCAAGTGGTCTTTCGCTACTACCGGTGAGGCTGTGACGTTGACCAGCACTCCCCTGCCCCAGGGCGACGAGAAGACTCGCCACGTCCGCTCCATGTTCGACGCCATCGCGCCGCGCTATGAGCTCGTCAACAGGCTTATGACCTTCGGCCTCGACAAGCGCTGGCGTCAGCGCGCGGTGAGCGATTTGCGCCTCTCGCGAGAGAGCGTGGTCCTCGATGTCGCAGCCGGCACGGGTGACTTCTCTCGCGAGCTCACGCGCCAGCACCTGCGTCCCGTGGCGTGCGATCTCAGCTACAACATGCTCCATACGGCGCACGGCGTACGCGAACTCGTCCAAGCCGACGCCGTAGCACTCCCTTTTCGCTGGGCGAGCGTGGACGGCATCACGTGCGGGTACGCGCTTCGCAACTTCACCGACCTCGACAAGACCTTCGCGGAGATGGCGCGCGTCATGCGGCCTGGCGGTCGCCTGTCGCTCCTCGAGGTCGCCGAGCCCGCCTCGGGACTCTGGCGGCGCGGGTTTCGATTCTGGTTTCGAAAAATCGTGCCGCTCATCGGGTCGCTGGTCTCGGACCGCGACGCGTACCGCTACCTGCCCGCCTCAACCGCGTATCTCCCGCCCTCCGAAGAGATTGTCGCCATGCTCAATCGAGCTGGCTTCAGCGCCGTCAACCATCGACGAATCATGGGTGGACTCAGCCAGCAGTTCGTCGCGACGAGGTCCTCGTGAAGTTCGAACGCCGGGCCATCGAGCCACTCAGCCGCGAATCGCTGCGCTCCTTGGGTGCGCGCTCCGGTTGGCTTATCGAAACGCCGGACGTCATTCGCGTGGGCGCTGGTCGTGTCGTCGATCAACTCGAGCTTGCCGGAGGGCTCGGCACCACGACCAGTGTCACCGAGGCCCTCGCTCGACACGAGCTGGTGGGAGATGACGGCCCCGCGGGGACGGGCGTCGTGGCGTTCGGAGCGTTGCCCTTCGATCGCAACGCAACCGGCGCGCTCAGCGTGCCCCAGTTCGTCCTCACCCAGTACGCGAACGGTAACGCGTGGCTCACGACCCCCAGCGCCAACGACCAGTGGCGCGAACTCTACGACACCGCCGTGGCACCGACGCAGGAGACCCAGCGACCGACGTCGGTAACCTTCCAGCCTGCTCCTGAGGTGTACGCGCGCCACGTCGCTCACGCGGTCGAGATCCTTCGTCGCAAGGAGATCGATAAGGTGGTCCTCGCTCGAGCCGTCCTGGGCACCGTCCCTGAACCGTTCGACGCCGCCGCCATCGCCCAACGCCTGCGTTCGCGCGAGCCCATCTGCACGATCTACAGCTTGCCCACCGACGACGGGCGCCGATTCGTGGGCGCCAGCCCCGAGCTCCTCGTGCGCCGCAGCGCCAACATGATTGAGTGCCACCCGCTCGCCGGGACCATCACCCTGCCAGAGAACGTCTCCCCCGATGACTATGAGACGTGGCTGCTCGGGAGCACCAAGAACCTCCACGAGCACGCCTTGGTCGTTGATGAGATCGTGAGCAACCTCTCCAACGTGTATGACGACATCACGGTGGATGCGGAACCTTCGATTGTCGCGCTGCGCACCGTTGCGCACCTCGGCACTCAACTCTCCGCGCAGTGGAGCGGTAGCGAGCCCGCGCCTGACGCCCTCGATGTACTGCGCATGCTCCACCCGACGGCGGCCGTGGGCGGCATGCCGCGCGAGAGCGCCTACGAGCTGCTCTGTCGGCTCGAAGAGCACGATCGCGGCAACTTCGCCGGACCGGTCGGCTGGATTGACGCAACGGGCGACGGCGAGTGGTGGATTGGACTTCGCGGGGTGATCGTGCGCGGCCGCGAGTTCGAAGCCTGGGCCGGAGCGGGGATCGTCAGCGAATCCGATCCCGTTGCCGAACGCGAAGAGACGAGAGACAAGCTCGCCGTCGTCCTAAGTTCGCTCCTCGTCGACCCCCTCTAAGAGCCTTTACTCTTCGGTGAGGTAGGCGAAGAGTCCTCGGCGCTCCTGCTCGTCACACGTGGTCCACGAGGCGACGACTTCTCCGAGCGAACTCGCTTGATGCGGCTCGTCGACGGCGTGCAGCGCGCGCACGATGTGGAGCGTCACTGCTCGGTTGGAAGCGGCGATACCGGTAACGTCCGTGCTCTCTGCGCCCGAGGCAAAATGCAGTGCGTCGGTCCTTACGAAGCCACCGTCGACAGAGCAGTTGAGCGACACGGATGGGTCGAGGGCGTTCGACTCGTCCTGTGCTTGCGCGTCGACCGCACCGACGACGAGCGCGAGCATCTGATCGAGGAACACTGGATCGTACACGGCGTCATAGACCCAACGACGCCCGAGCACGCCGTGTTCGGTAGTGCCGATGAGATAGCCCTCCGCACCACCAATCGGTGCACCGCGATACGTAAGCGGCGTTAGGTAACTCATCGGTGCGGCACCCGAGTCGTCGTTGACGACCATCACCTCGATGCCGACTTCACCATCGGGGTCGTCGAGACGAAAGCCACCCGCTCGCGAGAGCGCGGGTTCTGCGCCACCGTGAAACCAGTTCTGTGTGGGCAACCACGCCGATAGCAGCTCCAGCTTGGTTGGAACGAGCGTGGTGCGATGAATGACCGCCATAGGAACCTCCCTCCGGAAAGACTCTAGGGTGCTGGCGATATCACCTAGCGCGGTGATGACGAGCGCAGCGCACGACGCCGCTCACGGTACTTCGCCACCACCCGTTCGACTCCCCACGTCGTCACCAAGCCGAGTGCCTCGATCACGATGGCCTTTGACATCTTTGATTCGCCGCGGAGGCGATCCTTAAAGGTAATGGGCACCTCGACAATGCTGACGCCGTTGCTGCGAGCGCGATAGGTCATCTCGATCTGGAACCCGTAGCCGTCCGCGCGAACGGTCGTGTAGTCAATCTTCTCGAGCGCTGTCGCTGAGTAGACGCGGTATCCCGACGTCGAGTCGGCGACTTTGAGTCCGAGCACGAGCGAAGCGTATTCGTTGCCCCCGCGCGAGAGCAAGCGTCGCGACCAACGCCAGTTGGGGATCTCTCCCCCCTTGATGTAGCGCGAGCCGACCACCAAGTCATGGTCTTCCGCAGCGCTGAAGAGGTCGGGCAGCGCCTTCGGGTCGTGGGAGAAGTCGCAGTCCATCTCAACGAAGTGGTCGAAGCCCCGCTCGAGTCCCCACGCGAACCCCGCGCGATAGGCGTCTCCGAGACCCGCTTTGGCGCGCCGTTCGAGCACGTCCACACCGCCCAACTCGGAGCCGACCGCGTGCGCCCGCTTGGCCGTGCCGTCGGGGCTGCCGTCATCGACGACTAATACATGACACTCGGGGGCTACCTCATTGAGCGTGCGCAACATGAGCTCTATATTGAATATTTCGTTGTACGTGGGCAGGACCACGAGCGTGCGCATTTAGACGATTCTACGACGTCCACTACACTTGTCCGGTTGCAGCGCCGCACTCCTGTGGCGCCAGAGGAAGTCCTATGCCCGACGCCGCCCCAAAGAAGCGACTCGCGCTCCCCCGTGAGATTCGCCTGATCCTCAGCTTTGGCTCGCTCGTCTTCGTCTTCGAATACCTCGTTCTGCCCCAGATCGGTCCCGCGCGACACTCGCTCTCCCTGCTCGGATCGGTCAATCCCGTGCTGGTCGCCTTGGCGGTCGTCTTGGAGGTGAGCGCCATCCTTGCCTACGTCGAGCTGACACGAACCGTGCTCTACCCCTACGCCCCAAGCCGCTACAACACCCTGCGGGTCGATATGGCGGGCTTCGCGATCAGCCACGTGGTGCCTGGAGGCACCGCGCCCGCGGGGGCGCTCGCGTATCGTATCTTCAACGAGCTCGGCGTGCCGAAGGAGACGAACGCCTTTGGTCTCGCCGCGCAGGGCTCGGGGTCTGCGGTGGTGCTGAACCTGATCTTCTGGTTGGCACTCGTCGTATCGATCCCCCTCAACGGCTTCAACCCCTTGTACGGCTTTGCTGCCCTCGCGGGCGTGTTTCTCCTCCTCGCCTTCTTCGGGACGATCCTGCTCATCACCCGTGGTCAACGGCGTGCGGACGAGTGGCTGCGGATCATCGCCCGGCGTGTTCCTTCGGTCAACCCCGACAGGATCTCGGAGCTGCTTCGCAAGGTGGCCGACCGCATCACGCTCCTCATCAACAACCGTCGCACCCTCTGGTGGGCCTTCACTTGGGCGGCGCTCAACTGGATACTCGACGCCACGTGCCTCTGGGTCTTTCTCTGGTCCTTTGGCTCGGTCGTCTCGCCCATAGACCTTCTCGTCGCCTACGGACTCGCCAACGTCTTGGCGGCCATTCCGATCACTCCGGCGGGCCTCGGCGTCGTCGAAGCGGTCCTCATCTCCTCGCTCGTGGGCTTTGGGGTACCCCACAGCCAGGCCATCCTCGCTGTGCTCGCCTACCGACTGGTCAACTTCTGGATTCCCATCCCGGTCGGCGGAGCCTTCTACGCGAGCCTGCAGTGGCGGCGTCCCAACGAGATCAAACCTGTGAGAGGGATCGCGACCGATCCATCGCCCGACGTTTGAACTCGGCCTGCGCCGAGAAGTCGTTCACCGGCTGGAGTCGACGCCAGCGGCGGTCGGTGCCGAGCACCCAGGTGAAGAGATCGTCGCGCCAAGTGATCTCGAAGGCTTCGAGCAACTCGGCTCGCAGCGCCTCTTCTTCAATCGGCACGACGACTTCGACGCGGCGGTCAAGGTTGCGTTCCATGAGGTCCGCGGAGCCGATGTGGATCGAGTACTCCAGGTCGCTCGGCTCGCCGAAAATGAAAATTCGCGAATGCTCGAGGAACTCACCGACGAGTGAGTGGACCTTGATGTTCTCAGAGAGCCCGGGCACACCTGGTCGCAGCGAGCAGAGCGTGCGCACGATCAGTCGCACCTCAACGCCGGCGATGCTCGCCTCGTAGAGCGCGTCGATGATCGAAGGATCGGTAAGACCGTTCACTTTGATAGCGATCTTGCCGCCCGTTCCGCGGTCGCGCTGGATATTGATCAGCTCGATGATGCGCGTTCGAGTCGAGAGCGGGCTCACGATGATCTTCTCGTAGTTGCCAATGCGCGCGAAGCCCGTGAGGAAGTTGAAGAGCTCGCCCACGTCGTGGCTAATCGCGTCGTCGCGGGTGAGCAGTCCGAAGTCCTCATAGATCCGCGCCGTTTTATCGTTGTAGTTGCCCGTGCCGATGTGCACGTAACGAACGGTCGTGTCGCCCTCCGAGCGGAGCACCAACGTGATCTTGCCGTGGGTCTTCAGCCCCACGATGCCGTAGACCACGTGAACGCCCGCGTCTTCGAGGGCCTTCGCCCACTCGATGTTCGCCGCCTCGTCGAATCGAGCCTTCAACTCGACGAGGGCGACGACCTGCTTGCCTCGCTCGGCCGCCTGGATCAGCGACGCCACGATCGGTGAGTCGCCCGACGTGCGATAGAGCGCCTGCTTGATGCCGACGACCTTTGGATCCACGGCGGCTTGGGCCGTAAAGGACTCGACGGAGTCGGTGAACGACTCGTACGGGTGGTGCAGCAAGATGTCACCGTCGCGGATGGCGGCAAAGACGTCCCCCACGTGGTCCCCGTCGAGCAGGCGCCTCGGGGTGATCGGCGACCAGCTCTCGCTCTTCAGGTCCGGCCGGTCGAGGCGATAGAGGCTCCACAGATCGCTGAGGCCCAGCATGGCGTCGCTGACGTAGACGTTGGACGCGTCGAGGTTGAGCTGGGTGATCAAGAGCTTCAGGAACTCTTCGTCCATGCCGCGTTGAATCTCGACGCGGAGCGCTTCGCCGAACCGTCGACGACGCAGCTCCACCTCGAGCGCCACCAGGAGGTCGTCAGCCTCGTCTTCTTCCAACGTGAGGTCGGCGTTGCGCGTAACCCGAAAGAGATCGGCTCGCCCGATCGTCATGCCGGGAAAGAGCCGACCGAGGTGGGTGATGATGAGATCTTCGAGGAGTATCCACTCGCTCTCGCTCGCCTGGAGGAAACGTGGCAGCGAGTTGGGCACCTTCACGCGGGCGTTGCGCTCGTCGTTCGTCACCTCGTCGCGCACGGTGACGGCGATGTTAAGCGACAAGTTCGAGATCATCGGAAAGGGGTGTCCCGGGTCAACGGCGAGAGGGGTCAACACCGGATAGACGTTCTCATCGAAGTAGCGCGCGAGATTCGCCTTCGACTCTTCGCTGAGCTCAACGTGGCGGACGATCTTGATGCCGCCGCTTGCGAGCGCGGGCATGATCGAGTCCAGCATCAAGCGATCTTGTCGTTCGACGAGCTCGAGCACGCGTTCGCGAATCGCTTCAAGCTGTTGGCGAGGACGGATGCCGTCGACCGAGGGCGTCTGGACGCCCGCCGCGACCTTGTCCTGGAGACTGACGACGCGAACCTGGAAAAATTCGTCGATCATGTCGGCGAAGATCGCGACAAACTTGCAACGTTCAAGAATGGGAAGCAACTGGTCTTCGCCGAGGTCCAGCAGACGCGCGCCGAACTCGAGACGCGAAAGCTCCCGGCTCGAAAAACGCTCCGGGCCGAAGGACGACAAGTCTGTACTCACGACGCCTTTCTCCCCAGTAGTCAAGTTCTGTTCACTATCGTAGGACTACTGTTGAAACGTGGCGAGACACGCAAGCCCCGGTGGCGTCATTCAGTCGTCACCTCCTCGTCAAACTCCGCCCGCGGTAAAGAGATCGGGCAATCTTCGCCTCACCGAGCTCGGTCTCATGATCATCGCGTGGGTCATTACCTCCTCTTTTTACGTGCTCGCCTCCTTGGGCAGCCAGAACAAGATGCCGGCGAGATTCGGGTGGTTCCTCGGCGGCGTGGTCGTGATCTCACTGCTGATGCACTTCGCCATCCAGCGCTTTGCGCCGCACGCTTCAGAGGTCCTCCTTCCCATCGCAACGCTGCTCAACGGCATTGGCTACGTCGAGATCGCCCGGTGGAATCCGCCCTACGCGCACTCCCAGGCGCTCTGGTTCCTCGTGAGCGCCGTGGCGCTCACCCTCACCCTCATCTTCGTGCGTCACGTGCGCGACCTCGACCGATATCGGTATCTCACCCTGGTGGCGGCAATTGCGCTCCTCGCCTCCCCACTCATCCCCCACGTCGGCACGACCGTGAATGGCGCACGCCTGTGGATCGACTTCCACGGCTTTTCCTTTGAGCCGGTGGAATTCGCGAAGATTCTGCTGATCTTCTTCTTCGCCTCGTACCTCGCCGCGAATCGTGATCTGCTCTCGACGCCCACCCAGCGCGTCCTCGGACGCACCTTCGTGCCGCCGAAGGTGCTCGTCCCGGTGCTCGTCGCCTGGGGAGTCTCGATCGTGATCATTGGCGGAGAGAACGACCTCGGCTTCGCGATGCTCATCTTTGCGCTGTTCATCGCCTTGCTCTGGGTCACGACCGGTCTCAAGTCCTACGTGGTCCTCGGGTTCGGCCTGCTCGTCGGCGGAGCCTTCCTCGCCGACAAGATGTTCTCTCAGGTCCAGGTTCGCGTGAGTGAGTGGCTGAACCCCTGGGCTCCCGCCAACTTCGACTTCTCCCACCAGCTGGCGTACGGATGGTTCTCGATCGCGGCGGGAGGTATCACGGGCACCGGCCTAGGCCTTGGCCACTCGGGCACCGTGCCGTTCATCACCTCGGACATGATCTTTGCCGCCGTGGCCGAGGAACTTGGCTTCGTCGGCGTCGTCTTGGTCTTGTGCCTCTTTGCCGGCTTCGTTGGCGAGGGCTTTCGCATCGCGCAGCACGCGACCTCGGACTTCGTCCGACTCCTCGCAACCGGATTGACGGCGCTCATGGGGCTCCAAGCCTTCTTCATCATGGCGGGCGTCCTGCGTCTGGTGCCCTTTACCGGCATCACGCTTCCCTTTGTCGCCTACGGCGGCAATTCACTGATCGCGAACTACATCGTCGTGGCGCTGCTGCTGCGAATCTCCGATGAGAACAATACGGAGCGAAGAGGTGGCGAGATCGTCGCGGTCAATCTCGCTCGAAAATAGCTACGCGTAGTAGCGCCGTAACACTTCCTCCGAGCAGAGGATTGGCGCCGGCGAGTTCTGGCGCAGCGCCATCGCGATCGCGTCGCTCGTCCGGCAGTCAAAGACCTGGCGGCCCTTCGGGGTCATGAGGTCCAGCTCGGCGTAGAAGACGCCCTCGTGGTAGCGCACAATGCGTGCCGCGATGACTTCGGTTCCGAGGCGAGTCAGGATGGCGTTCATCAACTCGTGCGTTGAAGGACGGCGCCCTTCAATGGCGGAATGGGCGTGCTGGATGGCGATAGCGTCAGCGAGCGCCACCGGAATGACGAGATAGCGAAATGGCGTTTCGGCTTCGAGGAGGTGTACGAACGGCGAGGGATCCGTCAAGTCGTACAGCACGGATTCCACGTGCATCACGCGAAACGGCACGTCCTCATAAAGGGGCTTCGCTTCCACCCGTGGTTCCACCGCGCTCGTGAACGCCTCCATGTCGCTTACGTCGCTTACGTCACCCGACACGTCAGACGCCTCCCCGTTACCAGGCTCGATCCCCTCGTCGGTCCCGTCGATCACTACGGCGTCCTCGTTGGTCCGCGGCGCGACACCGAAAGTACGACACCACCAGCAACCATGAAGACGAGCGTTGCTGACCCTCCGTAGCTGATGAGAGGCAAGGGGACGCCCGTCACCGGCATAATACCCATGCACATCCCGATGTTCTCAAAAGTGCTGAACGCAAAGAAGATGAAGATGCCGATGCAAAGAAGCCGGCCCATAGTGTCTCTCGCGTTCTTGCCAATCATGAACATGCGCCAGGCGATGAATCCGAGCAGGACCACGATCGCCACGGACCCTATGAAACCCATCTGCTCGCCAATGGCGGTGAAGATGAAGTCGGTCTGCTGCTCGGGCACGTAGCCCAGCGTGGTCTGCAGTCCATGGAAAAGGCCCGCGCCGTGAATGCCACCAGAACCGATGGCGCTCTTCGCGTTGTTGACTTCATAGAGCAGGTACTGGACGTTCGGGTTGGTGGAGTTCTGATTGAGAAATGAAGTGATTCGCTCTATCTGGTATTTCTTCAGTAGGTCTAAGTAGACCGCGCAGGCGAGTCCGAGCGAGCCCACCACCGCGAGCAGCGTCATAAAGCGAGGCGGCACCCCCGCGATCACCATCATCGCGGAAGCGATGAGCACGATGATGATAGACGTGCCAAGGTCGGGTTGCTTGAAGATGAGCACCAGCGGCACGACGGTCATGACGAGCAGTCGCATGACGTCGTACATCTTGAGGCCTTCGGTTCTTCGACCACAGAAGGTGGCGATCGCGAGTATCAAGAACAAGACGGTGAACTCACTGGGTTGGATCTGGATGGAGCTGCCGAAGCTGTACCATCGCTCGGCGCCGAGGGCGCTCTTGCCCACCACGAAGACGCCCGCCAAGGCAAAGAGGGAGACCACGTAGAGCGGGGTCGCCGCGATCTCGTAGCGCCGATAGTCGATGCGAGCGACGATGAACATCGCGGCGAAACCAAGGACGACGAAGAGCCCCTGGCGCTCCAGGTAGTAGTGCGGGTTCTCCCCCGCGTTGATGAGCTGCTGGCGAGACGCGGAGTAGTTCACCACGACACCGGTCGCGGCGAGGAGGAAGAGACCCGCGAGGAGTCCGAAGTCCACGCTCTCCTTGCCGCGTATCCGCGTGGTGATGGCGCTCAGGGTGTCGGTCGTCATAGCAGCGCTTCCAGTAGCTGGGCGCCATCTAACGTTACGCCCCACCACCACTCCATCTGGATCGCGGCCTGATAGGCCAGCATCGCCAGGCCGTTCATGGTGCGACATCCGGCTTGCTCGTAGCGCAGGCGCCACTCGGACTCCCGAGGCTCGTAGGTGATGTCGACAGCGATCGTGTCGGGGTGCACACCCTGCAAGACGGCCGCCTCGGCGGCGCGCCCGGCAATCGGGATCGTGTTGACGACGAGATCGACCGGCCGATAGACCAGCGCTCCCGCATACACGTTCGCGTAGCGATCCGCCAGGGCCTCGGCCCTCGCCTCCGTTCGACCCACCACGGCGACCGACGCGGCGCCTCGATGCACCAACGCGTCGACGATGGCGCTGGCCGCCCCGCCCGCGCCGAGGACCACCACGTGCGCGTTATCGACGACCGGGCCAAAGGCGTGGTGCAGCGACTCAACGAAGCCCTCACCGTCGGTGCTCGCGCCGTGGAGCACGCCGTCACGCACGAGCAGTGAGTTGACCGACTTGGTTCGCTCAGCCGCCTCACTGCGAACTTCACTCATGGTGAATGCCGCGCCCTTCAGGGGGCTCGTTACCGAGAGCGCGTCGAACTGAGCTCCGAGCAGATCGCGCAGGTCATCGGCGTTCTCCAGCTTCACCTCGACGCGGCTCGAGGTGCCCTCCAGTCCCGCAAGACGCAAACCCGCTTCGTGCAGTTGCGGAGACAACGAGTGGGCAACCGGCGAGCCCACGACGCCCACGCGCCACATCACGGCATCCCATTTTTCTTCGCGATTTGCTCGTTCTTGAGCTGCTGCTGGAAGGTCGTGGCGAAGAGCGTCTTACCCTCGTGCGTCACGGTGTCAAAGTACAGCCACGTGCCTGCGGGGGCGTGCAAGACCGCTTTCAGGGCCGATTTGGAAACGGTGCAGATGGGTGTAGGGGTAAGCCCGGCGTAGAGATAGGTGTTGTAGGGCGTGTTGATCTTGAGCATCGCGGGCGTCACGGTGCCCCCGTCCTGGCCCAGGTAGTAGAGCACGGTCGAGTCCATCTGCAGTGGTCCACCTCGTGCGAGGCGGTTGTAGATGACCCGAGCGATCTTTCCCATGTAGCGCGTCTCGATGTAGCCCTCTTTTTGGACAATGGAGGCAGCCGTGACGAGCTGGTAGGCGTCGAGTCCCTCGACGCTGGTCTTTGGTGTCAGACCTACCGACGCCGCCTCCTTGTCAAAGCTCTGCACCATCTCGCGAGCGAGTTCCTTCGGGGTCGTCGCCGACGTGATGATGTAGGTCTTGGCGCCGATGAGACCCTCGAGCGACGGTCCATGGCCGTAAGGGCTGGGCGTTCTGTCGGCTTGGGCGTCTCGCGCGAAGGAGTCCGCGTACTTCACACCCTTGACGCCATCCACCAGAAAGGCCACTTCCTTGACGGTGAGCCCCGGCGTGACGTCAACCGCGGCCACGTTGGGCTGGCTCCCAAGGATGCTCTTGACCGCGGAGAAGGACGAACCCTGGCGCAGCTCGTAGGTTCCCGACTGCACGACGGGCGCGCCGAAGATCAAGGTGTCGAGACGAAAGGCAAAGGGCGAGGCGATCACGCCCTCGTCGTGCAGCTCGCTCGCGATGTGGGCGAGGGAGTCACCGGGTGCCACGGTCACGATCACTTCTTTACCCTTGCCAGCGAAGACCGGGTCCACCTGGAGGAGAAACCATCCGACGGCCACGATCACAAGAACCACTGCGGCGAGGATCACCCGGCCGAGCGGCTTAGTCAGCAGAAAGGCCATCAACGTAGTTTTGCAGCATGATCACAGCGGCCGCGCTGTCGACGTGGTCCCGGTGGTCCTTCGCCCTGATCCCCGCCTGTGCGAGCGAACGCTGGGCTTCAAAGGTCGTCAGCCGCTCGTCCCACTGAATGACCGTAACGTCGCCAAACGCGGCGACGAGTCTGTCGTAGAAATCGTCGGCACTATGGGTGCTCGCCGTCTCCTTGCCCGAGAGCGCGACCGGACGGCCCACGACGATCGTGGTGGCCCGTTCATCGTCGATGAGCGCGCGCAGCCGTTCGATGAGTTGGTCGTCGTTCGCAAGTGCGGGTCGAGGAAAAGCCATCGTGTGTCCGGAGTCGGTGATAGCGATGCCGCACCGCTTCGTGCCGGGATCGACACCGAGGGTTTTCGCCATTCAGGCTTAGAGCGCCTTCGCCGCGATGAGCACCGCGTCGATGCCCTTCGCGTCACGACCCCCGGCGAGAGCCAGGCGATCAGAGCCGCCTCCGCCCCCGCCTACGTGAGCCGCGAGCGCCTTCACGGCACTCGCGGCATCGAGCGATCCGTCACTCGCCACCACCACGGCAACCTTGTCGTCGTGTTCGCCCGCGAGCACCACCAATCGCCGTCCGCGGCGTTGGAGATCTTGGGCGAGAGTTCGCAGTTGATCACCGGGGTACCCGTCGACGCGGGCCACCACCGCGTCTCCGGCGCTCGCCTCGTGCAGCTCGTTGGCGAACTGGCTGAGCTGGGACTGGCGAAGGGCCGCCACTTGCTTTTCCACGTCACGCTGTCGCTTGAAGAGCCGCTCGAGCGCCGGGACGACGTCGTCCGTCGACGTCTTGAGCAGACCGGCGATCGACGAAAGAGTCTGCTCCATCTCGTAGCTGCGCTGGTGCGCTCCAAGCCCGCTCACCGCTTCCAGGCGGCGGGTGTTGGCACCGATCGAGGCTTCGCTGACCACTTGGATCTGGCCTATGTCGCCCAAGCGCTCGACGTGCGTGCCGCCGCAGAATTCGAGGCTGTGTCGCCCAGCGCGCACGACCCGAACCCGATCGCCGTACTTGTCGCCAAAGAACGCGACGGCCCCCATGGTTTCGGCTTCCGCCTTAGAGGTCTGAATCGTATCGACGTGCTCGTTGAGAACCACGTCGGTGTTGACGAGCGTGAGCACATCGCGCGTCTCTTCGGGCTTGAGGCCGCCGTCGTGGGAGAAGTCGAAGTGAAGGCGCTCTGGTCCGACGAAGGAACCTTGTTGACGCACGTGATCACCGAGCACATTGCGCAGCCCCGCGTGGAGGAGATGGGTCGCCGTGTGATTCCGACGCGTTGCTTCGCGTCGTTCGGCGTCGATCGTGGCCACGGCGATCTGGCCCGGCAAGATCTCGCCGGTCAGTCGGCCGCGGTGAGCGAAGAGGCCACCGGCCACGCTTTGCGTGTCAAGGACCTCCACTCGACCGGTCTCCGTGACTATGGCTCCCGTGTCCCCAACTTGCCCTCCCGACTCGGCGTAAAAGGGGGTGGTGTCCAAGAACACCTCACTCTCGCCGTGTTCACCGGCGAGCACGGCAACGACCGTCGTCTCGAGGGTGTAGCGCGTGACGTCGCGACCGACAAACTCGGTGGCACCGTTTCGTTCGATGAGGTCTCGATACTGAGCGTCGTCGGCGACACGAAGTGTCTTGGCGCTCTTGCGCGCGCGCTCGCGCTGTTCTGCCATGGCGTTTTCGAAGACATCTCGCTCGACCAAGAGTCCGGACTCCGCGACGAGCTCACTCGTCAGCTCGATCGGAAAGCCGTGCGTGTCGTGGAGCTTAAAGGCTACGTCACCAGGAAAGACGTGACGACCTTCTGCCACCACCTCACGTTGGGCCTGTTCGAGGAGCGTAAGCCCGGTGCGAAGCGTTCTCGCAAATCCCGCTTCTTCTCGCTCGAGAATCTCGACGATGAGGTCGCGCTGCTCCACTAGGTAGGGATAGGCGGAGCCCATCTTTTCAATCGTGGCGTCGACCAGCGGCTGGGTGAGTGCCGCGTCAGAGCCCGCTCGACGTGCGGCGAGGATGGCCCGGCGGATGATGCGGCGCAGCACGTACCCGCGACCCTCGTTAGAGGGGAGCACCCCATCGCCAACCAGCATTGTCATGGCGCGACCGTGGTCAGCCATCCGCCGGATTGCCACGTCGATGCCGTCATCCTTGCCGTACGGGGTCTTGATGACCTTGGCCGCCGTCTCGATGAGCGGCGCGAAGAAGTCCGTCGCGAAGACCGACTCGACGCCGTTCAAGATGGCCAGTGTGCGATCGAATCCGGCGCCCGTGTCGATGTTCTTCTTCGGCAGTTCGGTCAGCGAGCCGTCCGCTTCACGCTCGTATTGGGTGAACACGAGATTCCAGAACTCGACGAACCGGTCCTCCCCGCCAAAGGCCGGTCCCCCGTCGGAGCCAAAGGAGGAACCCTTGTCAAAGAAGATCTCCGAGCTCGGGCCACACGGTCCGACTTCACCCATGGACCAGAAGTTGTCTTCGTCGAGCCGCTGGATGCGCTCGGGGCGGATCCCGATGAGATCGCGCCAGAGGTCGGCCGCCTCGTCGTCAGAGATATGGACCGTGATCCAGAGCCGGTCGGGATCGAGGCCGAAACCTTCGGTGATCAGCTCCCAGGCGTACTTGATGGCGCCCTCTTTGAAGTAGTCGCCGAAGGAGAAGTTCCCGAGCATCTCAAAGAAGGTCAGGTGGCGCTGGGTGATGCCGATGTTCTCGATGTCCGCAGCGCGAAAGCATTTCTGGACCGAGACCGCGCGCGAGTACGGCGGGGTCTCTTCACCGGAAAAGTAGGGCTTGAAGGGCACCATTCCGGCGACCGTGAACAACAGCGTCGGGTCGTGGGGAATGAGGCTCGCCGAGGGAACCACCGTATGGCCGTTCCGAGCGAAGTATTCAAGGAAAATAGAACGAAGTTGCGAGGCTTCCATTGAGAGTCACTCTACTGGGGCGGGCGGTTCATCCTGGTGGGAGCGGCTCGTTCTCGAGCGCCACTGCTCGACGAGCGGACCCTCCTTGCCGTTGGTCGTGGGATCAAAGAACGCCGCGTCCACGTATCGATCAGGCAGATACTGCTGGTCGACCCAATTGCCTGGATAGTCGTGCGCGTAGCGGTACTCGGTGCCGTGGCCGAGCTTTGCGGCACTTCGATAGGAGGCGTCGCGCAGGTGGGCGGGAACCTCGACGAGGCCGCCGGACTGAACCGCCGCAGTCACCGCAGCGAGCGCGCGAGTCGTCGAATTGCTCTTCGGCATCAACGCGAGCGTCAACGTCGCGTGCGCGAGCGTGAGACGAGCTTCCGGCAGGCCCACGAACTCGACCGCCCGCGCGGCCGATTCGGCGACGAGCAGGCCGAGCGGCTCCGCCAGCCCAATATCTTCGCTCGCGAGGATCACCAGACGGCGAGCAATGAAACGAGCACTCTCGCCGCTCTCGAGCAAGGTCACCATCCAGTAGAGCGCGGCGTCGGGGTCAGATCCCCGGACCGACTTGATGAACGCGCTGATCTGGTCGTAGTGGGTGTCGGCCGACTGGTGATAGAGCCGACCGTTTCTGGCGCGTGCGACGTCGTCAATCTGCACGCTCGCCTGGTCGCTCATCTTTGCGAGCACGATGGCCGTGTCGAGCGTCGTGAGCGCGCTGCGCGCGTCGCCGTCCGCAGTCGCCACGAGCGCTTCGAGGGCCTCGTCGGAGATCGTCGCCTGGCGCAGCACCAGCCCACGATGCACGAGGGTGGTGAGGTCATCGTCACCGAGGGGCTTCAACCGCCAGAGGGTCGTTCGGCTCATCAGCGCAGCGTTCACCTCGAAGTAGGGGTTCTCGGTCGTCGCGCCGATGAGCACGACCTCTCCCGTCTCGGTCGCGGGGAGCAGCAAGTCCTGCTGGGCCTTGTTGAATCGATGGACCTCGTCGATGAAGAGCACCGTGCGCACTCCCCGCTCGCCGAGTCGCTCTCGCGCCCGAATGATCGCTTCGCGCACGTCCTTCACCCCGCTTGAGACTGCCGAGACGCTCTCCATCTCGTAGCCGGCCGCCGCGGCGAGGATGCGGGCCATGGTGGTCTTGCCGGTGCCCGCCGGACCCCAGAGAATCATCGAGGTGAGTTGGCGGTTCTCGACAAAGCGCCGGAGGGGGCCGTTCGGCCCCACGAGGTCGTCCTGGCCCACGATCTCGTCCAGCGAGGCGGGCCGCAGCAGCTCCGCGAGCGGTGCAGCCTCGCGTAAGCGATCAGTCACGGCGTCGTCAAAGAGCGACGTAGATCACGACCCTTTGAGGCTAAAACGCACGTGCAGATCGCGCAGCTGTCGTTCCGTGATGTTCTTCGGTGCGCCGGTCATGAGGTCCGTGCCCGATTGGGTCTTCGGAAAGGCGATGACCTCTCGAATGTTCTCCTCGCCCGCAAAGATGGCGACCAACCGGTCGATGCCGAAGGCGAAGCCCGCGTGGGGTGGCGCGCCGTAACGAAATGCGCCGAGCAG
The DNA here is from genome assembly GCA_963848345.1 of uncultured Acidimicrobiaceae bacterium. Classification (GTDB taxonomy): domain Bacteria; phylum Actinomycetota; class Acidimicrobiia; order Acidimicrobiales; family RAAP-2; genus RAAP-2. The sequence goes on from CAWKDF010000005.1 coordinate 898,618, forward strand.
AAAGCCGAAGCGACTCTGCGCCTCCTCATCGCTGATGCCGAGCGCACGAAAGATCCGCGACTGAATGTCGGCTCGATGGATTCGCACCGAGCCGCTGCCGAGCTCCCAGCCGTTGAGCACGAGATCGTAGGCCTGGGAGCGCACCGAGAGCGGATTGCTTTCAAGCAGCTCGAAGTCCTCGGGGTGAGGCATCGTAAAGGGGTGGTGGGCTGCTTGGAGGTTGCCGTCTTCGTCGATACCTTCGAACAGCGGAAACTCGGTCACCCAGACGTAGCGGTGCGGGCCTTCGCCAACGGGGGGAGAGCCGAGCGTGACTCGTAGCGCGCCGAGCACGTGACAGGCCTCTGCGTACTCGTCGGCCACGACGAGCACGAGGTCACCGACCTCGGCATCATCGACGCTCGCGAGGGCTGAGGCCTCCTCGTCACTTAAGAAGCGCGCGAGGGGCGAATCCAGGCCCTCCGAAGTGACGCGAAACCACGCGAGGCCCTTCGCGCCGAGTGACTTCGCCTGCTCGGTCAGTTGATCGAGCTTGGCGCGCGACATACTCGCGCCCCCCGCGACCCGAAGGGCCTTGACCGTCGGCGCGGAGAAGGCCTTCACCTCGCTCCGGGCGAAAGTGTCGGAGAGATCGCAGAGCGTCATCCCAAAACGCAGATCCGGCTTGTCGGTGCCGTAGCGGTCGAGCGCCTCGGCCCAGGTCATGGTGTCCATCACTTCGGGCCGCGTGCCGGTCGCCATCTCCGCGGCGTCGAGCACGGCTCTTGACACGAATCGCAAGACGTCGTCTTGCGTGACAAAGCTCGCTTCGATGTCCATCTGGGTGAACTCGAACTGGCGATCGGCGCGCAGGTCCTCGTCGCGCAAGCATCGGGCGATCTGGTAGTAGCGATCGAGCCCGCCGACCATGAGCAGCTGCTTGGCGATCTGGGGGCTCTGGGGCAGGACGTAGAACTCACCCGGGTGCAGGCGCGAGGGCACCACGAACTCGCGAGCGCCTTCGGGCGTCGGCGCCCAGAGCAGGGGCGTCTCGACCTCGCAGAAGCCCTGATCGTCCATCGCGCGCCGAAGCGCCGTATTCACCTTCGCGCGCAGGCGAAGGTTGTGCTGCATCTTGTCGCGACGCACGTCCAGATAGCGATAACGCAGCCGGACCGCCTCGTCGATCTCGACGCGATCGTCCAGCTGGAAGGGCGGTGGTTCTGCGATCGAGAGCACTTCGACCGCGCAGTCGGTCAACTCAACCCGCCCCGTCGCGAGCCGATCGTTTACCGTGCCCTCCGGTCGTGGAGCTACCGTGCCCGTCACGCGCACCACGTACTCGCTTCGCACATCGACCGAACCCGGCACCACGGCTTGCACGACGCCGGAACGGTCCCGCACGTCCAAAAAGGCCAGGTGCTCGCCGTGTTCGCGGCGCTTGGCGACCCAGCCACAGACGCTCACCCGCTCCCCCACGTGGTCGTCGTTCACGGACCCGCAGAGCAGGTCGCGCATCGCGGTGGCTTCAACGTCTTGGGGCATGATCACTTCTTCTGTAGTTCGGCGAGGGTGGCGATGGTCTTTGCACGAGGCACACGACGCTGGGTCTGGTCGAAGTCCCGGCTTCGCAGGTCCCTAATCGTAACCTCGCCCGCGGCGAGTTCTTCGGGTCCGATGAGGATGGCAAACCGAGCCCCCGAGCGGTCGGCCGCCTTCATCTGCGCTTTCATCGAGCGCTGGTCGTAGGCGCGATCCGTGGCGAACCCGGCGCCGCGAAGCTCTTCGAGGAGCGTCGCCGCACCGGCGTCACCGGTCGTATCGATGACGAACGCGTCAAGGGTGCGGTTGACCAGCGCGGTCACCGCGCCTTCGGCTTCGCGAGCGAGCAGTATCCGCTCGACGCCACTGCCGAATCCGATGCCGCTGGTGGGCTTGCCGCCCAGTTCTTCGGCGAGCTGGTCGTAGCGCCCGCCTCCGCCGATCGAGTTCTGCGCGCTCTCGAAGGCGTCTGCCACGAACTCAAACGTCGTGCGGTTGTAATAGTCGAACCCGCGCACGAGCCGTGGCGCCAAAGTGGACTCGATGCCAATGCTCGCGAGTCCCTCCATGACGCGATCAAAGTGCGAGCGGCACTCGTCACAGAGATGGTCGATCAGCATCGGACCCTTCTCCGTCACGCTGATGCAGGCTTCGCGCTTGCAGTCGAGCACCCGGAGCGGATTCTGGCGCCACAGCTCACGATGCTCGTCACACAGCTCGTCCTGGTGCTCTTCGAGATACTGCGTCAGCAGGTTCACGTAGACCGCGCGGCACTCCGAGTGACCCATGGAGTTGATGAGCAGCGTGACCCGCTGCAGCCCGATTGCCTGGTAGACGCGGTAGGCGAGCGCGATCACCTCCACGTCGACGGCCGGATCGTCGGTGCCGAGCACCTCGACGCCGAGCTGGTAGTGCTGGCGATAGCGACCCTTTTGAGGACGCTCGTAGCGAAAAGCCGGCGTCAGATACCAGGCCTTCCATGGAGTGGTCGGATGGTGCTGCACGAACGCCCGCACGACCGACGCGGTCCCTTCGGGTCGCAGCGCGTACCGTCGCTCGCCTCGGTCAGTGAAGACGTACATCTCCTTCTTGAACACCTCGCTCTGTTCGCCGATGCCGCGCAAGAAGACGCCCACGTCTTCAAAGATCGGGGTCATGACGAGCGAGAAGCCGTAGCGGTACGCGAACTCTGCGAAGATGGCAACGAGACCCTCCCATTGCGCGGACTCCGGGCCGAGGACGTCGTGGGTACCAATGGGTGCCTTGAAGGGCACGACCGAATCGCTCATGAGGTCTTGTTCTGACCCGGTAACTGTCGAAATGCGTCAAAGACACCGTCAACACCCTTGAGCGCCGCCAAGAGGCTCGAGAGGTGCGTCGGATCGGCCAGCTCCACGTCAAAGACCATGCGCACGATGCGCGATCCCGATGTGGTCGAGCTACTCGAAATGATGTTGAGGTGGTACTCGGCAACGACCTTGGACACATCGAGCAGCAGACGCGAGCGGTCAAACGCCATGATCTCGAGCACCGCGCGGTACTGACCACCGGCCGAGCCGTCCCACTCAACGTCGATGATGCGCTCCCCGAGGCGCTGGGCCAGGGCGACCGCGTTGGAGCAGTCGTCGCGGTGCACCGAGACTCCCCGGCCCTGGGTGATGAACCCCATGATGTTGTCGCCGGGCACCGGCGAACAGCACCGCGCGAGGTGGATCATGACGTCATCGAGCCCTTCGACGTACACCCCGGCCGAACGGCGCGAGGTGCGCGAGGGCCGCGGGGCTTTGGTGACGGTAGTCGGCATCTGCTCGGCGTCGCCTCCGCGCAGCTCGCGATCGAGTCGCTGGACGACGGCGAGCGCAGAGATCTGGTCGCTATCGATCGACATGAAGAGCGCGTCGCGGTCTTCCAAGCCGAGGGACTTGATCACCGCGTCGAGCGCGCTCGAGGACAAGGAGGTGGCGATCGGCAGGCCCTCGCGGCGCAGCGCCTTGGTGAGCTCCTCGCGGCCGCCTTCGATCGCGTCATCTCGGCGCTCGCGCTGGAACCATTGGCGGATCTTCGACTTCGCCCGCGACGATTTGGCGATGTTCAGCCAGTCTCGCGAGGGCCCCGCGTTGTCATTCTTGCTGGTAACGATTTCGACGACGTCCGCGGACCGAAGCACCGTGTCAAGGGGCACGAGTCGACTGTTCACCTTCGCGCCGACGCACCGGTGACCGACCTCGGTGTGCACGGCGTAGGCGAAGTCGATCGGCGTCGCGCCTTCGATCAAGGCGATCACACGCCCCTTCGGGGTAAAGATGTAGACCTCGTCTTGGCCAAGGTCGAGCTTCAGCGCCTCGAGGAAGGCGATCGGGTCGTTCTCCTCTTCTTCGACGTCCGCGAGTCGCTGCATCCAGGCCACCTCGTTCGCCGAGGCGCCTTCCTTGTAGCTCCAGTGCGCCGCGACCCCGAACTCCGCGCGCCGGTGCATCTCTTGGGTGCGGACCTGCACCTCAACCGACTTGCCGCGCGGTCCGATCACCGTCGTGTGCAACGACTGATACAGGTTGAATTTCGGGGAGTTGATGTAGTCCTTGAAGCGCCCCTGGACCGGAGACCACAGGGCGTGAATGGCGCCGAGCGCCGCCCAGCAGTCGCGCTCTTCGTCCACGATGAGACGTAGGCCCACCAGGTCGAAGATCTCATCGAACTCCTTGCCACCGACCACCATCTTTTCGTAGATGCTCCAGAAGTGCTTCGGTCGACCACGGACCTCGGCAGCGATGCCAAACTCCACGAGCTTCTTCGACAAGGTCTCCATCACTTCGCCCAGGTACGCTTCGCGCTCGGGCTGACGGGCGGCCACCATCTGTTCGATCTCGGCATAGCGCTTGGGGTGCAGCGTGGCGAAACTCAAGTCTTCGAGCTGCCACTTGACCTGCTGAACACCGAGTCGGTGCGCGAGAGGGGCGTAGACATCGAGCGTCTCTTGGGCGATCGCGCGTTGGCGGTGCATCGGCATCACCGAGATCGTGCGCATATTGTGCAGACGATCAGCGAGCTTGATGAGCAGCACCCGCCAGTCCTGGGCCATGGCAATGAACATCTTGCGAATGGTGGCGGCCTGCTGAGCCTCTTTCGAGTCGAATTCGAGGCGGTCAAGCTTGGTCACTCCGTCGACGACGGCAGCCACCTGCGCGCCAAATTCACTGGACAGCCACTCGGTGGTCACCCCGGTGTCCTCGACGGCGTCGTGGAGCAGTGCGGCCGCAATGGTGATCTCGTCGAGCCCCAGATCGGCGGTGATGCCCGCGACGGCGATCGGGTGCGTCACGTAGGGTTCCCCGGTACGGCGGAGCTGGCCCTCGTGGGCATTGATGGCGGCAATCCCCGCGCGGCGGATGATGTCGACATCACCCCCGTCGTGGTGCTCGTGAAACCGCGCGATGAGGCGCTCGATCGAGCTCAGCAGCACCGGATCAGCGGTCGAGCGCGAGGTGAGACTAACCATAGAACCAGCCTACCGGTGAATTACTGGGGTTTTGGCGTACGGCGGCGTCGAATCGAAGCGCTAGCGACGCTTCGGTTTGCGCGGCCGCGCCTGAATCGTGCCCGTCACCGCGCTCGTTCGCTGGGGGCGCACTGTGCCCGTGGGGCTCGCTTGCGCGCCGACGAGCGCTGCGCTGGTCGCCGTCATGACGCGACGCTCCTGGCGCACGTTCACGCGCGCCGCCAAGTCGCGGTAGCGCGGCTCGCGCTCTTTCATCCACGCGAGCAGCGGGCTCGCGATAAAGATCGAGGAGTACGCACCGCTCATAAGGCCGACGAAGAGAGCAAGCCCGTAGCTCTGTAGCGTCGTCGCGCCGAGCACGTAGGCGCCGATCACGAGCACCGAGAGCACCGGAAAGATAGCCACGAGCGAGGTGTTGATCGAACGCGCCAACGTCTGGTTCATCGACAGGTTCACCATCTCGCTGTAGGTGATGTCGCCACTCTTCAAGACGCCGTTGGTGTTATCGCGAACTCGGTCGAACACAACCACGGTGTCATAGAGCGAATAACCGAGAATGGTCAAGATGGCGATGACCGTGTCAGGTGTCACCTGGAGGCCGAAGAGCGAATACACCCCGACCGTGACGAGAAGGTCGTGGAGCATGGCGACAAACGCCGCGACCGCCATCTTCGCTTCGAAACGGATGCTGATGTAAGCCGTGACCGCGATGAAGAAGATGATGAGCGCTTCCAAGGCCTTATCGGTGATCTGGCCGCCCCACGTGGGTCCCACGCTGCTGGTTGACACCTGATTCTGACCCGTGCCAGCAGTCTTGGCCAAGGCGTCGACCACGGCAGTCGTCACGGCCTGCTGTTTGCTGCCCGAGAGCGCGTTGATGTCGGCCGAGACCGTATACGTCTTTGAGCCGAGCTTCTCGACCGTCGGATTCGTGAGGCCGGCCTTTTCTGCCGCGGAGGTGATCTTCGCGATCGTGGTGTGCGATGACTGCACCGTCCACGAACTGCCGCCCTTGAAGTCAATACCCAGGTTGAAGCCCCGAACGCCCAGCGAGAGGAGTCCCGCCACAATGACGATCATCGAGATGCTGAACCAAATCTTTCGGCGCCCGACGAAGTCAACCGTCGTGAGGCCGTGGTACAGGCGCCCGATGGGTCCGTAGTGTCGGTCTTCGATCGGGGCGAACGTGTCGAGGTCGTTACTCACTCAGCGCTCCCGCGGTTCCAGAGTGCAAACCAGCCGCCATCGACAGCATCGAGCTCTTCGTCGAACCGCGCCGTCCGAGCAGTATCACGAGCGGCCGGGTGAAGTACCAGGTGATGAACACGTCCATCAGCGTTGACAGCCCGAGGAAGAACGCGAAGCCCTTCACGTCCCCGACGGCGATGATGTAGAGCAAGACGGCGGCGAGCAAGCTCACCGTGTCGGCGGCGAGCACCGTGCGCCAGGCGGAACGGAATCCACGATCGACCGAGGAGCGCACCGAGCGCCCGGCTCTCGTCTCATCCTTTAATCGTTCGAAGTACACGATGTAACTGTCGACAGTGATGCCGATGGACACAATGAGTCCGGTCACCCCCGCGAGGTCGAAGCTCGGCGCAAAGGCCGTATGGCCGAGCGCGGAGATGATGGCCCACAGCAGCGCGGCGGTCACCGAAAGCCCCAGCACGATCACGAGCCCGAGGGCTCGGTAGTAGAGGATCGTGTACAGCAGCACGAGCGCGAGTCCCGCCAAGCCAGCGCCGAGGCCGGCGATGAGCGCCGAGTGGCCGAGCGTCGGGGAGACAGTTTCAGTCGTCAGCGGCTCGAGGCGAACGGGCAGGGCGCCGAAGTTCATCGCCAGCGCGAGGTTCTTCGCGGAGGCTTCGGTAAAGCTGCCAGAGATCTCACCCGCGCCGTCGAAACTCGTGAAGGTGGCCTGGTTCGGCAGAATGAGCGGAGCCGATTGCACGACGCCATCAAGCTCGATGGCGACCATGGCGTGGAAGTTCTTCTCCGCCACGGCGTCCCACGCTGGGCTTCCCTTCGAGGTCAACGTGTAGTTGACGACCCAGGCGCCTGCCTGATCCTGCTGGGCAACGGCCTTGTGCACCGCGGTGCCGGTGAGTTGAGCCTTACCAAGGACGTAGCGCACGCCCTTCTCGCCGAGGACCGGCAACAGAACTTCGTCGTTCTTGTTGTCCTGTGCCGGTGGAGTCGACTTCAGGTTCGTAAAGGCGGGGTCCGGCGGGATGCTGTTGGTCGGCTCACCGGTCGACGTATTGACATCGAGATTGGCTGCGGTCGTTGCGTAATCGGCTCCGCACGCGGGCAGCTTCCCGGGCGCGACGGCCTTGAGTTTCCCCGTGCCCACTTCTGCTTGGCAGAGCACTGGGCGAAAGAGGAGCTGCGCCGTCTCGCCGACCGCATGGAGGACCGCGCGAGCGTCGCTGACGCCCGGCACGCTGACGTCGACGTCCTTGCCCTGGAGGTTCACGGTCGCGCCCGACACGCCGAGGCCGTTGACCCGGTTGTTCAGGATGGAGACGACTTCTTGCATATCGGCGGTGGAGGTCTTGGTGGCCGGCTTGTAGACCACGGAGAGTCCACCCGCGAGGTCCAGGCCGAGCTTGGGACCCCAGCCGAGCGACAGCGTGGTCGCCAGTGCGCCGAACGCGATGGCAATGGTGAGAACGAGGCTGACGACCATTGATCGTCGTGACCCTACCTGTGGGGGCATTACTGAGCGTCGCCTTCCGTCGGATGGTCATGGTCATCGTCGGTAGATTCGGGAATCTCCGGCTCGGACACGATCGGCTCGTAGCGCCGCGCAATGGCCGAAGGAATGAACTCGAGCTCGACGCCCGCGTCGGTGCGCAGCGTGATCAGGTCAGTGTCGTTGCGCACGACGGTCCCCACGAATCCGCCGATCGTCTGGGCGCGGTCCCCGACTTCCACCTTGCGCTGGGTCTGGCGCTGAGCCTTCTGGCGACGTGAGCGGGGGCGCAGATAGAAGAAGTAGAGCGCACCAAATATGACGATGTAAATCAGGATCAGGTACGAATCAGACCCCGACGACTTGGCGGCGAGGAACATGGCGCTCAACATAAGAGGTTCTTTCGTTAACGGACAGGGAAACTCTAGTCGCTCAGCATGTGACGACTAGAACAGCCCACCGTGACGAGGCTGAATCCCTAGGTGTTGGTAGGCGCGTTCGGTCGCCACCCTTCCCCGTGGCGTACGCACCATCAGGCCCGCGCGCAACAGGTACGGTTCGTAGGCGTCTTCGATCGTGAGCGGTTCTTCCCCACAGGCGTGCGCGAGCGTCGTGAGCCCCACGGGCTGGGCCGCGAACTGCTCGCAGAGCAGCGTGAGGATTCGTCGGTCCACTTTGTCGAGACCGAATTCATCGACGCCAAAGAGCGCCAGCGCATCCTCGGCCACCCCAACGGTCACCTGATCGTGGTCCTTCACCGAGGCGTAGTCGCGCACCCGGCGGAGCAATCGATTGGCGATTCTCGGCGTGCCCCGCGCTCGGGTCGCAATCAGCGAGGCCGCTTCGGCGTCGAGGATGACACCGAGCAACGTCGCCGAGCGCGCGGCGATCTTCGTGAGCTCGTCCACCTCATAGAGGTCGAGTTGGCCAATGAAGCCGAATCGATCGCGCAGCGGGGCGGCTACCAAGCCCGTGCGCGTGGTCGCTCCCACCAGCGTGAAGTTGGGCAGGTCCAGCCGAATCGACCTCGCGGACGGTCCTCGCCCGATCATGACGTCGAGGCGCAGGTCCTCCATGGCCGGATAGAGAACTTCCTCCACGGCCCGCGAGAGCCGGTGCAGCTCGTCGATGAACAAGACGTCCCCGTCTTGAAGGTCAGTGAGCAGCGCCGCCAAGTCTCCGGGCCGAGAGAGCACCGGACCAGAGGTGATGCGAAACCCTGAACCCATCTCGCTCGCCACGATGCTCGCGAGTGAGGTCTTTCCCAGTCCCGGGGGGCCCGCGAACAGCAGATGGTCGGCGCACTGACCTCGCGCACGGGCAGAACCGAGCACGACCTGCAGGTGGCCAACGAGATCACGCTGTCCCACGAAGTCGGCGAGCGTCTGGGGGCGAAGTGACACCTCGGAGCGACGTTCCGTATCACTCGCCTCGGGCGTCACGACGTGATCGCTCAGTCCCTCGAGGTCGATCTCGCGCTTCATGGTCGTCTCAAGAGCTGTAGTGCCGTGCGCAGCGCTGCCGCTTCGTCGTTCGGGAGCACCACGTCGCGTAGCGCGGCGCGCACCTCGTGGCTCGTGTAGCCGAGTGCGTGCAGGGCGTCATCGATCGCGGCGTCCACGTGCTCAGTCGGCTCATGTGACGCAAAGGTCTCGTCGACGACCACTTTGCCTTTGAGTTCGAGCACGATTCGGCTCGCCGTCTTCGGTCCGATCCCCGAGATGGTGGCCACTTTCTTCGCGTCGTCGTGCTCGATCGCGAAGGCCAGTTCGGCCACGCTCATGGTGCGAAGCGCCCCGAGGGCCGTCGAAGGGCCGACGCCCGGCGTCGCCAGGAGGAGCTCGAAGAACTCTCGCTCCTCCAGGGAGTGAAACCCAAACAGCTGTATGGAATCCTCTCGCACCACCGTAAAGATGAAGAGCTCGACGAGCTCGTCAAAGTTCGGCGGTTCGTTGGAGGCCACCTGCACCTCGTACCCCACGCCTTGAACGTCGACGAGCAACGCCCCGTTTCGCAGTTGGTGCACCACTCGTCCGGCCAGCCAGCCAATCATGCGGGACTCCCGAGGGCCAGTCGACGTTCCGTGCGGACGATGGCGAAGTAGGCAATGCCGAGGGCCAAGGCGTCCGCGGCGTCCGCGGGTCGGGGTACGTCCGTCAGTCCGCAAAGCCGGGCAACCATGCCCTGGACTTGGGATTTGCTCGCGGCGCCATATCCCGTGACGGCGAGCTTCACTTCCTGGGAGGTGAACTGACGCACCGTGACGCCTTCAATCCCGGCGAGGGCGATCGCGACGCCGCTCGCCTGGGCGACCGGGATCGCCGTCTTCGCGTTGCGCTGGTAGAAGAGTCGCTCGACCACAACGGCGTCGGGCTTCAGCTCGCGCAGGAGCGTATCGAGCTCGACGTGCAGCTGACGCAGTCGGTGCTCGACGGGCGATTTGGGGTCCGTCTCGATCGTGCCCGCGCGAACCGCTCGAAAAGACTCGAGCCCTTCGAACGACCCTTCGACCAGACCAAATCCGCATCGGGTCAAACCGGGGTCGATGCCGAGTACGAACATACGTTCGATGCTAATACGCGACTCTCCCCGAGCCGGGTAATTGGCTAGCCCTCGTAGCTCGCCATGAGGTCGTCGGAGATGTCGAAGTTCGAATAGACGTTTTGGACATCGTCGTGATCATCAATCGCATCCATCAGCCGGAGCACCTTTTTCGCTTCGCTCTCTTCGGTGATGGGAATGGTGTTCTGGGGGACGAGCGTGAGGTCGGCGCTGGTCACCTTGAGGCCATGCTTTTCGAGGGCGTCGCGCACGGATGCCAAGTCGTGCGGTTCGGTCGTCACGCTGTAGTTGGCCCCGTTCGCCTCGTAGTTCTCTGCGCCAGCCTCCATCACCCACTCGAGGAGCTGGTCTTCGTCGAGCGGACCCTCCACGTCAATGATGCCTTTGCGGTCGAACTGCCACGAAACCGCTCCCGGTTCGGCGATCGCTCCCCCGTTCTTGCCAAAGACGTGCTTGATCTCGGCGCTCGTGCGGTTGCGGTTGTCGGTCAGGGTCTCGACGATGACCGCCACGCCATCGGGGCCGTAGCCTTCGTAGCTGATCGCTTCGTAGCGAACACCCTCGAGCTCACCGGTGCCGCGCTTGATGGCACGCTCGATGGTGTCGAGGGGCACCGAGGCCTCGCGAGCCTTTTGGTACATGGTGCGCAGCTGAGCGTTGGTGTTGGCGTCGCCGCCCCCTTCACGCGCCGCGACTTCCACTTGGCGAATTAACTTGGCAAAGACCTTCGCTCGCGCGGAGTCTTTGGCGCCTTTGCGATGCTTGGTCGTTGCCCACTTGGAATGGCCGGACATTGTTCCTCCTGCCCCTGCAGGGCTTGACAATCGTATCGGGAATTAGAGCGAACTGACAAAGAGTCGATGCAGACGCGTGTCGCTCGTCAGCTCGGGGTGAAAGGACGCTCCAAACACGTTCCCCTGGCGCACGAGCACCGGGTGCGGACCCTCGCCGTTGTCCTGGTCGTAGGTCGCAAGCACCTCGACGTCGTCGGTGACGTGCTCGATCTTGGGCGCGCGAATGAATACGCCGGGGACCGTGCCCACGCCCTTCACGTCAAGGGGCACCTCGAAGCTCGCGATCTGGCGACCGTAGCCGTTGCGACGCACCGAGACGCTCAGCGCGCCGTAGCTCCACTGGTCACTTCGGCCATCGAGCACGTGGGCGCTCAAGAGGATCAGTCCGGCGCAGGTGCCAAAGACCGGCATCTCCTCTTTCAGCTTGAGTCCGAGCGAGTCGCTCAGTCCCGAGGTCGTAAGAAGGTGCGCGATCGTCGTCGATTCCCCGCCGGGCATCACGAGCCCCTCGACGCTCTCGAGTTGCTCGACGGTGCGGACCTTCACCACCTCGCAGCCGAGGGCACCCAGGGCACGGACGTGTTCATCGACGTCGCCCTGGAGCGACAGCACCCCGATGCGCTTCATTACCAGCCGCGCTCTGCCAAACGCTGTTCGAGCGACGCGGTCTCCCAGCCCTTCATCGCGGCGCCAAGACCAGTCGAGACCTTCGCGACCACGCTGGCGTCTTCGAAGTGCGTGACCGCTTCGACGATGGCTTGAGCCATGCGAACGGGGTCGTCACTCTTGAAGATGCCCGAACCGACGAACACCGCTTCGGCACCGATCTGCATGACCAGTGACGCGTCCGCCGGCGTCGAGATGCCACCCGCACAGAACAGGGGCACGGGCAGCTTGCCGGCTTCGGCGACTTCTTGCACCAAGGGCAGCGGCGCCTGGAGGTCCTTCGCCAAGGCGTAGAGCTCACTCGCGTCGGCACTGTGAAGCCGCCGGATCTGCGCGTTGATGGTGCGCAGGTGGCGTACTGCTTCGACCACGTTCCCGGTGCCCGCTTCGCCCTTCGAGCGAATCATGCACGCGCCCTCGCCGATGCGACGCAGCGCTTCGCCCAGGTTGGTGGCTCCACACACGAAGGGCACCGTAAAGGCCCACTTGTCGACGTGGTTCTCTTCGTCGGCTGGCGTCAGGACCTCGGATTCATCGATGTAGTCGACGTCGAGGGCTTGGAGGATCTGCGCCTCCGCGAAGTGACCGATGCGGACCTTCGCCATCACCGGAATGGTGACGGCCGCTTGAATCTCTTGGATCATCAAGGGGTCGCTCATGCGTGCGACACCTCCGTCGCGGCGGATGTCCGCGGGCACCCGCTCGAGGGCCATGACCGAGACCGCGCCTGCGTCCTCGGCGATCTTCGCCTGCTCGGCGTTGACCACGTCCATGATTACCCCGCCGCGCAACATGTCGGCGAGTCCGCGCTTCACGAGGGCGGAGCCGGTGACCGAGGAATTTACTGAAGAACTCATAACAACAGCCTAATGCCGGAGGACTACCACTCTTCGAGTGCTCGCGCCCGCAGCTCGACGTCGTCGAGGTCACCCAGGTCGCTGCCGCTGCGATCGCTGTGCTGATCGAAGAAGATCCAGCGCCACTGGGCGTAGGTTGGCGAGGCAAAAAATGAGGTTCGCGCGACTTCTTGACGCGCGCATTTGCGAAGGGCGCCGGAAAGTCCGAGTGGGTAGCGAATGCTCGCCGCGGCTACCTCGTCGGCTCGGTAGGCTTCGCCAGGTCCCGCGAGGGAGCTGCGGGTCTCCTCACTGAGCTTGGAGATGCTCGCCAGGCTCTGGCGCTCGAGGAGTCCGAGACGCTGGCGGGCGAGGCAGTGCGCGACCACGCCTTCGAGCTCAATGAGGTCGAAGTCCGCCATCATCGCCGAGGTCACGAACATCGAGTACTTCACGCCGTCGGGCACGAGTGCCGCGTTGTACGCCTGGTCGTTTACGATGAACGCGGAGACATTGTCGACACCGAAGGTGGCGGCGAGCCGATCCAGCACGGTGACGAGGCGCAGTCGGCCAGTGGCGTCCCCGCCGGGCTGGAGCGCATCGAGCATCGCCGCACCCATGCTCTGGCCGCGCTCGTGGTACTGCGACAACGTCCGATGCAGCATCCACGCGTACATCGCCGCGACGACAACTCCCACCACAGGAAGCCACGGGACGGCGACCACACCGGCGATGAGCGCCACCACGACCACCGCCACGGCGACGGTCTGAGGCAGGCTGCGACGGATGGCGAAACGACGCACCGCTCGGAGGTGCTCGTGGCGCTCGGCAACTGACGGTGCGTACGGGTTTTGCCAGGAGGGATCGAGGACGGGTGCGACGTACTGTGGCGCACGGTCGCGCGAGGAATGGGGACGGCGAGCGCGCGATCGTTGCTTGGTTGCCATATATCTAGGCTACTTCGTGGGTCGCAAAACGTTGACGAGCGAGCTCATAGCGCGATTCGTACTCGTCCATCAGCGTCGACATGGACCATTCCTCTGCGTAGGCACGAGCATCGGCGATCGTTTCGCCGCTCTCCCCCGCGAGCGCATCGAGCACCGCACGCTCCAGCGACCCGGCGTCACCTGGATGAAACAGCGTGGCGTGCTTGCCTGCGGCATCGCGATAGCCGTCGATATCACTCGCCACCACCAACGTCTCGCTCGCCATGCCTTCGAGCAACACGAGCCCGAAACTCTCGCCGTGGGTGGAAGGTGCGAGCAGCACGTGAACGCGGCGCATCCACGAGCGCTTGTCGGCGTCGCTGATGCGCCCGAGAAAGACCACCCTGGGGTCGTGAGCCGCCAGGGCTTCCAGGCGAGCGCGCTCGGGACCGTCCCCGGCGATCACCAGGCGCCACGGCTTCGCCCCTCGGGCGTTGTGCTCGCGGGTGGCTTCAATCGCGCTCGCAACGCCCTTACGCTGATCGAGCCGCCCTACGTAAAAGAGGACCGTTTCAACGGAGCGCTCGCGAGGATATTCGACGAACCGCTCAGTCTCAAAGCCGTTGAACAGCACGTCGCTCGCGATGCCGGCAGCCCGTTCGATGGTCGCCGCGGCGGCGTCGCTGACGGCGACCGACGCGTCGAGGCGCGCAGCGAGGTGCCGTAGAAGTGGGCGCGTGTATCGAAGCGCGGGCCCGTCGCCGCTTCGGTGAAAGGTTCCGAGTGTCGGATACTCGTGAGCGAGCAGGGTTGACCAGGCGAGTAGCGGTGCGAACGGTTCATGCACGTGCACGATGTCCGGGCGAAAGAAGGTGACCGCATCTTTCGCGCGCAACGCGGCGACCGGGGAAAGAGTGAGCGGGGCTCGCGAGCCGTTCGCGGGCATCGACGTGCGCGGACCCAACCGCACGACCTTCGCGGGAGTGTCGTAGTTCGCATGGTCGCGAGCGTCAGGCACGAGCACGAGCACCTCGGCGCCACGCGAACTGAGCACGCGACTCATCGCCAGCACCTGCTCCTGCACCCCACCAAAGACACTCAGCGCGTAGGGCGAAAAGAGCACGACGCGTTGGCTGGTCATGAGGCGAATCGCCGCTCGAGCACGTGCCACTGCTCGGGGGCACGCTGGATGAGCCCTTCGAGTTCCTCGGCGACGAGCTGGGTCACTCGTCCTACGTCTTCACGGAGCTTGCCGGTACGCGCGGTATCGATCGGCGGCGTGACGACGGCGAAGTGGTCACGGCCGGGCCCCGAGTAGCAGGCGGCGGCGACCAGCGTCGCCTCGGTGCGCAGCGCCAGCGTTGCCGGGCCCGCGGGCAACGTGATCGCGCTCGGAGAAGAAGTCCACTTCGATGCCGTTTCCCTGGATATCGCGGTCACACAGCAAGCCAACCACGCCTCCGGCCCGAAGCGTGGCGAGCAACGTGGCGCCCGCTTTGTCGTTGAGGGGCTCAACGCGTATGCCTATGGACTCGCGCTTTTCCTTGAACCATTGGAACAGCTCGGGCGGCTCCAGCTCTTCTGCGACAGCGGTCATGCCCATGCCGAGCGAATCGAGATAGGACCCGCCCCACTCCCACGACCCGATATGGGGAAGCGCGATGATGAGTCCCTTCCCCCGCTCCCGTGCTGCGTGCAGGTGCTCGAGACCTTCGGCGATGATGAACCGCTCGTAGACCCGGGCGGGCTTCATCCCCGGAAGCTTCGCGCCTTCCGCCCAGTACTGTCCGTAGCTGCGAAATCCACGCTCCACGAACTCCTCGAGCAGCTCATCATTGACCGCTTCGCCGGGAGTCGCCAGCACGTGACGCAGATTCGAGGTGAGATTGGCCCGCGCGCCGCGGTGTCGATGGCCCAGGCTTTGAGCGATGGCCATGGCGAGGCCGACGTCCAGCCGTTCGGGGAGGGCCTCCATGACCGCGCCGACCGTCTTGAAGAGCGCAGCGCGCGCTTGTCCTGCCACAATCAGTGACGCGAAGCTCGGCTGAGTCCTCGACGCAGGCGTTGACTGTGTTGGCGCAGGCGCAACGTGGACGACGGCGACGGTGCTGGCCGAGCCGCCACCTGCCAGACCCGCCAGAATCGCCCACCCGCAGTCATGGCGGTGAGTCCAAGCATGATCCACAGCACGGGTATCAGTACGGGCGTCGCCACGAGGCCCACCCCGAGAAGAATCAGCCGTTCGGCGCGCTCCATCAGGCCGCCCTTGGCCACAAGACCGAGGCTTTCGGCCTTCGAGCGTTGATAGGAAATGAGAAAGGTCGTCGTCAAGATGCCAAAGGGCAGCAAGACGAGCTGACCGTGGTGGTGCGAGGTCAAGTAGTAGGCCACCCCGCCCATTAGCAGGGCGTCGCCGACCCGGTCAGTGACCGAATCGAAGAAGCTGCCGCGCTGGCTCGCGCGGTGCGAAGCCTTGGCAACGGCTCCGTCCAGCAGATCGTGGAATCCCGTGAGCGTGAGCAGCACGATGGCCCACCAGTGCAGCCCGATCGCAATGGCCCACGCAGTCGCGCCGGCGAAGACCAACCCGGAGGTAGTCAGCACGTCGGCAGAAAAACCGATTTTTACGAGTCCGCGCCCTACGGGCGCCATCCTCGCGTCTACCGACTGGCGGAACTTGCCGTCGAACATCGGCCCTCTTGGCTCATGAGCGGAGTCTACCCGTACCCACCGGTAACTCTGGACCTAAAGCTGGGCGTGCACTTTGCGCCACGTGGACTGCAGCGATTCGGAGAGCACTCTCGTTTCACCGATGGAGGTCATGAAGTTCGTGTCTCCGTTCCAGCGTGGCAGGGCGTGGGCGTGGAGGTGCTTGGGGATGCCCGCACCCGCCGCCGAGCCGAGATTCATGCCGACGTTCATGCCGTCGGGCTCGTACGCCTTGGTGAGCGCCGTGGTCGCCTCACGCAACAGCGCCGTGAAGTCACGGTACTCCTCCTCGCTCAACTCATCGAGTGACGCCAGGTGGCGAAACGGCACGACCAGAAGATGCCCCGATCCGTAGGGAAAGGCGTTCAGCACAATGAAGCTATAGGTGCTCTTCTTCAAGACGCCGGAAGATTCGCTCACCTCCTCGGCGCCGAGCACGCAGAAGACGCACTCGTTCTCATCGTGCTCAAACTCACGGTTGAAGGCGCTCGTGACGTACCCTTCGCGCCAGGCGGCGGAGAACCGCTCCAGCGCCACTAGGGCGCCTCGGGCGAGGCGTGATTGCGGATCTCGTGCTCGAGACGAGTGGCGAAGGTCTCGACCGAGACGCCGCGTTCGGGATCGTTCGAGCCGCGCGCGTTGATGCCCACCGTGGCGTGCGCCACGTCGTCGTCACCGACCACAATGACGTAGGGAATCTTCTCGAGCTTGGCTTTGCGAATCCGGGCTCCGAGCGGCTCCGCCGCCTCTTCCACGCTCACCCGCGCGCCGCGCTGGCGCAGGAGGTCCGCGACCTCGTAGGCGTAGTCGTCGTGGTCGTTTCGCACGCCGAGCACCCGGACCTGCTCCGGGCAGAGCCACGTCGGCAGGTTGCCGGCGTAGTGCTCGATCAAGATGGCGAGGAACCGCTCGACTGAGCCGAACAGCGCACGGTGAATCATGATCGGTCGCTGGCGCGTGTTATCGGGCGCCACGTAGGTGGCGTCGAAGTTCTGGGGGGTCTGGAAGTCCAGCTGGATCGTCGACATCTGATGGGTTCGACCGATTGCGTCGCGCGCTTGCACGGAGATCTTGGGGCCGTAAAACGCGCCGCCGCCCGGGTCCATGACGAACTCCAGCCCAGCCGACTGAGCGACGCTGGCCAGAATCGACTCCGCCTCAGCCCACTCCTCGTCGCTCCCGACGGCCTTGCCCGGCGGGCGGGTGGAGAGCTCTAGATAGAAATCAGCGAGACCAAAGTCACGCAGCAGATCGAGCACGAAATTAAGCGTCCTCGTCAGCTCTTCTGCCATCTGCTCGCGCGTGCAGAAGATGTGAGCGTCGTCTTGGGTCATCCCCCGCACGCGAGTGAGGCCTTGGACGACGCCCGACTTCTCGTAGCGATAGACGGAGCCGAACTCGAACATACGAAGTGGCAGCTCGCGGTAGCTGCGCTGGCGCGCCTTAAATATTGTCACGTGAAGCGGACAGTTCATGGGCTTGAGGTAGTAGCGCTGGCCCTCATCGAGGATCATGGGCGGATACATGCCTTCGGCAAACCAGGTGAGATGCCCGGAGGTCTCAAAGAGCTCGGCTTTGGTGATGTGGGGCGAGTAGACGAACTCGTAGCCCGAGACTTCGTGGCGCTGGCGGGAGTACTCTTCGAGGACGCGGCGGATGATGCCGCCCTTGGGGTGAAAGACGGCCAGTCCCGGACCGATCTCGCTCGGAAACGAGAACAGATCAAGCTCGGCTCCGAGCTTGCGGTGGTCGCGCTTCTCGGCTTCCTCCAGCTGCACCAGGTGGGCCGTGAGTGCGTCCTTCGACTCCCAGGCCGTGCCGTAGATGCGCTGGAGCTGCGGGTTCGTCTCCACGCCGCGCCAGTAGGCGCCCGCTACGCGAGTGAGGCGAAAGTGTCCGAGTCGCGACGTACGAGGCACGTGGGGTCCCCGGCAGAGGTCCACGAAGGATGGGGTGTTCGAATACGTCGAGACCACCTCGGTGCCACCTGTTTCTGCGAGGTCGTCCTCACTCCCGCGAGCGACGGCCTCGATGATCTCGACCTTGAACGGCTGGGTCCGAAAGAGGGCGAGCCCCTCTTCGATAGAGAGCTCCTCGCGAGTAAAGGGCTGGTCCTCGGCGACGATCGCGCGCATCTCGGTCTCGACTCGTTCGAGGTCGTCGTCGCTGAAGTGCGCGCCACCAGGTAGTTCGAAGTCGTAGTAGAACCCGTCGCCGATGGCGGGGCCGATCGCGTAGTGCGCTCCTGGCCAGAGGCGCGTGACCGCCTGGGCCATCACGTGAGCGGTCGAGTGGCGAATCACCTCGCGGCCGTCCTCGCTCGCCGGGGTGATGATCGCCACCTTGTCCCCGTCAGCGAGGGGCGCCACGAGGTCGGTGAGCACGCCGTTCACGCGGGCCGCGAGCGCGTCCTTCGCGAGGCGTTTGCCTATGACACCGGCGAGGTCGAGCGCGGTCGCGCCCTCGTCCAGGGTGCGGGCACTGCCATCAGGGAGCTCAACCGTGATCTCGGACATCGTCGCCTTTCGTCGACTACAGAGTAATGCCGAGCAACGACGCGGCCGAAGTGACGTTGGCGCCCGCGTGGGCGGCCGCGTCGATCGCGCGAAGCGCGCCGGGTGTGTCCAGATCGTTGTCGAGCGCGTCGCGCACCTCGTCGAGCACGTTCGACGAGCGGGCCGTCATCGTGGAGCGCCAGGTGGCGAGTCGGGACTGGGCTCGCGAGAGCAGCTCGTCGCGCCACTCCCAGTCGCGGCGATAGTGCTGGTCGAGGAGTGCGAGGCGCACGGCGGCGGGCTCCGAGCGTCGCACGAGATCGTGCACGAAGACCAGGTTGCCGAGTGACTTGCTCATCTTGATCCCGTCGAGGGCGACCAGACCCACGTGCATCCAGTGCTTCACGAAGGGGGCACCCGTCACCGTTTCGCTCTGGGCCGCTTCGCACTCGTGATGAGGAAAGGCGAGGTCCTTTCCGCCGCCGTGCACGTCGATGGTCTCACCCAACTCGCGCAGGGCGAGGGCTGAGCACTCAATGTGCCAGCCCGGACGTCCCGGACCCCAGCGCGACTCCCACGCAGGCTCGTCCTCGAGCGACGTCTGCCACAGCACGAAGTCAAGCGGATCACGCTTTCGTGGATCGTCGGGCCTGCCGCCGTGGATCGCCGCCAGATCGAGCATGGACGCTCGAGACTGGTGGCTCACCTGTCCGTAGCGCGGGAACTTGGAGACCTCGAAGTACACGTTGCCGTCGACTTCGTACGCGACACCTTTGTCGAAGGTGGCGCCGATCAAGCTCAAGATCTCCGAGATCGCGCCGGTCGCCCTCGGTTCGGAATAGACGGGCAACAGATTGATCAGCTTCATATCGCGCTCGAAGGTGACCATCTCTTGGGCGGCCAGATCGAGGTAGTTGACGCCCAGCTCACGGGCTTTTCGCAAGATGTCGTCGTCCACGTCGGTGACGTTGCGCACGCAGCGCGCTTCGTGACCAGCGTCGTTGAGTCGCCGAGAGAGGACGTCGAAGGCGAGGTAGACGAAGGCGTGACCGAGGTGCGCTGCGTCATAGGGAGTGATGCCACAGCTGTACAGCGTCGCGATCGGCCCGACCTCGAGCGGATAGATGCCTTGGCGAGCGCTGTCGTACAGCTGCATCAGTGAAGGCCCGCGAGCTTTACGTAGCTATGGGCCTTGTGGCGGATGTTCACCGAGATGCACACGGCCGTAAAGGCTTCGATGGCGCTCGCGAGCGACATTGATCCCGCGATCACGGCGTGCAGGCCCGGCATGTCGTTGACCATCTCTGCGACCAGGGTGCGCGCGGGAGCGCTGTCGGAAAAGATCACCACGTCGGCGTCGAGCGAACTGTCGAGGTCTTCCATCTCGCTCGCTGGCAGGTGGTGAAAGGCGCCGACGATGGTGCTGTCGGGTAGCGCGAAGGCGATCTGGGCGGCCATGGAACCGCGCGGCGGGTAGAGCGGCAGAAGCTCCTTGCCTTCACGCACCAGCGCGTTCACCATCGAGATCACGACCTTGTTCTTTAAGTTCTCGCGCAACGCGGTGACCGTCGCGACGGCCGAATCCCACGGCGTGGCGACGACGACCATCTCGCAGTCGGCGGCGACTTCATTGGTCGCTCCGCGGATAACGCCCTCGCCGCGCGCGAGCAAGGTGGTAGCGATCTCCTCCGCGCGAGTCTCGTCGCGTGAGCCGAGGATCACGTCATAGCCCGCGCTCGCCAGACGGATGGCCACGCCCCGTCCGGCTGGACCCGTCCCGCCCAATACGCCCACTGTCGTCATTGTCGCCCTTTGTTCGCAATACCTAGAACTACGCTAACAAGATGGCACTGCTGCGCGATAACCGTATCCTGATCACAGGGGTGTTGACTGACGACTCCCTCGCCTTTGGCATCGCGAAGCGCGCGCTGGAAGAGGGTGCGACGATCGCGGTTTCTGGATTCGGACGCGGGACCTCGATCACCAAGCGCACCGCTCGCAAGCTCGGAGACGTCGGTGAGATCATCGAGCTGGACGTCACCGACCCGGGCCAGGTGGCCGCCGCAGTGGAAGAGGTGAGTGCTCGGTTCGGACGCCTCGACGGTCTCGTCCACGCCATTGGCTACGCGCCACCCAGTTGTCTCGGCTCGGGCATGTTCACCGCGCCCTTCGAAGACGTCGCGGTCGCGATGCACGCCTCGACGTACTCCCTATCGGCGCTCGTCGGCGCCTTTCGGCCCTTGCTCCAAAAGAGTGAAGCACTCGGCGGCGCGTCGGTGATCGCTCTCGATTTCGACGGCACCCGCGCCTATCCGATGTACGACTGGATGGGCGTCATGAAAGCGGCCCTAGAGTCGCTCGGCCGGTACCTCGCGCGCGAGGTGGGTCCGGACAAGATTCGCGTGAACATGCTCGCCGCGGGTCCGATTCGCACCGTAGCGGCCAAGTCAATTCCGAGCTTCTCAATCTTCGAAGATTCCTGGGCCGAGCGAGCCCCCCTCGGGTGGGATGTCCACGACCCGAGCGCGGTCGCCGACACGGCGGTGGCGCTGCTCTCACCGCTCCTTCGCGCGACGACGGGTTCGATCGTCCACGCGGACGGCGGTGCCCACGCAATGGGCTAGTCCTCTTGACCCGCGAACTGGGTCTCATACAGATCCCGGTACAACCCGACTCGTCCATGCAGTTCGACGTGCGTGCCGCGTTCGACGATCCTGCCGTCACTGACGACGAGGATCTGGTCCGCGTTGCGGATCGTTGAGAGTCGGTGGGCGATCACGAGCGAGGTGCGCGTGCTCATCGTCTCATCCAGGGCGCGTTGGACCGCCGCTTCGCTCTCCGAGTCGAGGTGGGCCGTTGCTTCATCCAGCACGACGAGGCTCGGCGACTTCAGCAGCAGGCGGGCGAGCGCAACACGCTGCTTCTCGCCACCCGAGAGCCGATATCCCCTCTCCCCCACGACGGTCGAAAGCCCGAGCGGCAAGGACGCGACGAGGTCGGCAATCTGGGCGGAGGCGAGTGCCACCGCGATCTCCTCATCGGTCGCGTCCGGCTTCGCGAAGACGAGATTGGCGCGCAGCGTGTCGTGAAAGAGATGGGCATCCTGGGTGACCACGCCGACGGTGGCGTTGAGCGATGCCGTCGTGGCCTCGCGCAGGTCGACGCCATTGATCCTGACCGAGCCCGCGTCCACGTCATAGAGCCGCGAGACCAGCATCGAGATCGTGGTCTTTCCCGCCCCGCTCGGTCCCACGAGGGCGGTCATGGTGCCGGGTTCAACCGCGAAGCTGATGTCGAACAGCACGGGGGTCCGCGGCGTGTCGTCAAGGCGAGCGACCGCTTCCAGTGAAGCGAGCGAGACGTCTTGCGCGCCCGGATAGGAGAAGTCCACGTCGTCAAAACGCAGCTCGGCCGGGCCGCCTGGAATGGGGCGTGCGTCGGGACTCTCTTTGATCATTGGCTCGAGGTCGAGCACCTCGAAGAGCCGCTCGAAGCTCACCATGGCCGACATGTAGTCGATGTTGAGGTTGGACAGCTGGGTGAGCGGACCGTAGAGTCTCCCCAGGTAGGCGGTCAGGGCGATGACCGTCCCCGGCATGATGACGCCGCGCGCCGCTTCGGCGCCGCCGAAGCCGTAGGCGAACGCGGTCGCGAGCGCCGCCGTGAGCGAGAGCGTGACGAAGAAGTAGCGCTGGTAGAGCGCCTGGCGCACGCCGATGTCGCGGACCTGAGCCGCACGACGTTCGAAGGCCGCGCGCTCCTCGTTCGGACGGCCGAAGAGCTTGACCAGCATGGCGCCCGCCACGTTGAACCGCTCGCTCATCACCATGTTCATTTCGGCGTTCAACTCCATGCCGCGCTGGAACAGCGTGCCGAGACGTCGCCCCACCCTTCGCGCGGGCACCAAGAACACCGGCACGAGGACCAGCGCCACCAGCGTGATCTGCCAGCTGAGAAAGAACATCACGACGAGGACGATGCCCACCAGCACGATGTTCCCAACGACGTTGGAGAACAGGTCCGTGAACGCTTGCTGTGCACCGATGACGTCGTTGTTCAGTCGACTGATCAGCGCCCCCGTCTGCGTCCTCGAAAAGAACGCGATGGGCATCTCTTGGATGTGTCGAAAGACTTCGGCTCGCAGGTCGTAGATCAGGCCTTCGCCGATGATGGCCGAGATTCTGCGCTCCACCATCTGCAACCCCGCGTCGCCGAGCGCCAGTACTGCCGTTACTACCGCGAGTCCAATCACCAGGTGAACGCGGTGCTCAGGAATGCCGATGTCGATGATCGCTCGCAAGAGTAGCGGTGACACGGAGGAGATGACCGCGTCGAGCACGACCACCGTGAGAAAGATGATCAGCGCTGGACGATAGTGCTTGGCGAACTTGAGGATCCGCGGCAACGTGCCCTTCTTCAGCTGATGCTCGAGAATCTTTCGGTCGCGTCCCATCGAACGCCCCGCCATCATGCCGTGCATGCCCATAGCCATCCCTTCGTACAGGCAGTGTAGGAAGAGAGTTCTGCGAGACCGTCGCTAGGAGACGAGAGCACTCACCACGATGATCACGCCGAGCGTCATCATCACGCATGCGCCAACCGTGCGCAGCGCGACGAGTCGCCCCGCTGATCCAGAGAGCCACTCGCGAGCGGTGCCGGCGATGATGCCCCACGTCGAGTCGCTGCAGAAGGCCATCACGCTAAAGAGGACTCCGAGAAGAAGGAGCTGACCCGTGACGTCACCGGACGAGCGATTGACGAAGTGGGGGAAGACGGCGGCGAAGAACACCAGGGACTTGGGGTTGAGCAGACCGACGACGTAGCCCTGACGTACG
The DNA here is from genome assembly GCA_963848345.1 of uncultured Acidimicrobiaceae bacterium. GTDB lineage: Bacteria > Actinomycetota > Acidimicrobiia > Acidimicrobiales > RAAP-2 > RAAP-2. Next base: position 922,153 of record CAWKDF010000005.1, read on the forward strand.
ACGTGGAGGTTAGAGGGCCGCTCGGCTTCGCGAGTGGTCATGGCTCGCGCGTGTGCGTGGCGGTGGCGATACGCCGACACGCCCAACCACACGAGATAGAGACCGCCCGCCAGCTGCAGCGCGATGGACAGCGGCTTCGAATGAGCGAGAAGCGGGCCGAGTCCGACCGCAATGATGACCGACAGCGTGAGCGTGCCGAGACTGTTGCCGAGCACCGTGAGGACGGCCACGGCGCGACCCCACGCCACTCCGCGAGCCAGCGTGAACAAGACACTCGGGCCAGGCACGATGATGATCGCCATGGACGCGATGAGAAACGCCGCAAGCTGTCCGCCACTAATCATGAAGGACCACCTTATGAGACGGCGGCCGTCCTTATGGGTGGGCTGCGCCCGCGTGTTCGTCATCGCCTCCGAGAACGGCATCGGCACCGCGGACGACACGCAACGCATCCGCTATCGAACTCGACGTGCCTGGCCACTTCCAATGATCGCTGTTTATCAACTTCGAGTGGACGCTCGGGTGCACGAAGTTCGGCATCGTGGAAGTCGATCGAACAAGGTTCGCATGCACGACCAAAACGTCGGCAGCGCGGCACGCCAAAGCGACTCGCAGCTTCTTTACAACTGCGTGACGAAACCACTTGTTTCTTCTTTACAACTTCGTGACAAACCAGTACGCGCAACGAAAACCCGAGTCACGCCCCCCTACGATTGAGGGAGCGCGACGTCCTCCTCTTAAGGGTGAGGCGCGACGCACCGAGTGCACCTAGGAGGAGCGTGATGGGTCGCCGAAGCATTCTCCTGGAGAGAAGCCGGACCACCAACCTCATCACGATCGCTCTTGCGATGGTCCTCGTCGCGACGCTCTTGGTCTGGGGGTTTGCCACCCGCCCCCTCGCCTCATCCGCCGCGACCGCCCCCCAATGCACCACGGCCAGCCTCGATGTCTGGCTCAACACCAGCGGAAACGGGGCTGCGGGCAGCTCCTACTACGATCTGAACTTGACCAACCTGTCGGCGCGCACCTGTTCGCTCGCTGGCTATCCAGGGGTCTCCGCCATCACCCAAGCCGGTGTCCAAGTCGGTAGCGCTGCCGCGCGCGACAACGCCCATCCGGTGTCGGTCATCACTCTTACCAGTGCGCGCAGCGCCAAAGGGCTCGAAACCTCTACCGGCCACAACACCGCGACCGTCGTCCTACAGATCACCGACGCGGAGAACTTCCCCCAAGCGACCTGCGTCCCCATCACCGCCGCCGGCCTTCGCATCTATCCGCCCAACCAAAAAGAGTCGACCGTCGTGCCCTACCCCTTCGTTGCCTGCGCGAAGACGGGGCCCAGGTTCTTGCACGTCGAATCGGTCCAGCGTTTCGTGGCCTCTCAATAGCTCCAGCGACGATTACGCGTCGTGTTATAGTTCACTAGGAAACTAGTGCACTAGGGGTTTGAATGATCGAGTTCTACATTGACGCGCGTTCGGGCGTTCCGCCATATCTGCAGCTGATCCAACAGGTCCGCCGAGCGCTGAAGCTTGGGCTTCTCTTCGAGGGAGACCAGCTGCCGACGGTAAAAGAAGTCGTCAGCCGCCTCGCCATCAATCCGAACACCGTGTCCAAGGCCTACCGCGAACTCGAGCACGAAGGATTGGTGACGGCACGGATTGGCGTCGGCACCTTCGTCGCGAAGTCCCTCGGCAACGAGACGTTGGCCGCGCTCGCGCCGTTGCGCCACGACCTGCAGACGTGGATGGAATCGGCCCGTCAGGCTGGTCTCGACGACGAGAGCATCGAAGCGCTCGTTCGCGAATGCTTTCGGTCCCCCTCGGGGACGGTAGTCGCGTGACCACCGTCTTAGAAACCGAGGACCTCACTAAGCGCTACCGAGGCAAGACTGCGCTCAGCCGCTGCACGATCAACGTTCCCGAGGGGCACGTCGTCGGTCTGGTCGGACCGAACGGCTCCGGCAAGTCAACCCTGCTCAATATCGCTGCGGGCATCCTGTCGCCGACGAGCGGGGCGGTTCGGGTGTTCGGCGCTCCCCCAGCCTCTTCTCCGACGCAGCTCGAACGCGTCGGCTTCGTCGCACAGGACACGCCCGTGTACGCGGGCTTTACGGTGCGCGATCACCTCCGCTACGGCAAGCACGTCAACCCGAGGTGGGACGACGAGCTCGCCAGTCGTCGCATAGTGCAACTCGAACTCGACCCGCGACAGCGAGCGGGCAAGCTGTCCGTTGGCCAGCGCGCCCAGCTCGCCCTCACCCTCGCGATCGCCAAGCGCTCTGACTTCGTACTGCTCGATGAACCGGTGGCGAGCCTCGATCCTCTGGCACGGCGCGAGTTCCTCCAGATACTGATGGAGACGGTTGCGGAGCACGGCCTCAGCGTGGTGCTCTCGTCACACCTCGTCGCGGACATCGAACGGGTGTGCGACTACCTCGTCGTACTGGTCGCTTCTCGCGTCCAAGTCGCGGGCGAAGTCGAGGAGCTTCTCGCGACCCATCATCGGCTGGTGGGACCGCGCGACGCCGCACTCTCCGACAGTCAGGTCGTCATCGAGGGGAGCCACACTGATCGCCAGAGCACCTTGCTGGTCCGATCCGACGGTCCAATCACCGATCCGCGCTGGACGGTTGAAGCGGTGAACCTCGAGGACTTGGTCCTCGCCTATATGGGTCAGGGCCGCCACGACCGCGCATCAGCAGATGGCCACGAGGAGTCCGCATGATCTGGTTCGCGTGGCGCCAATTCCGCACCCAAGCTCTCATCGCGCTTGGCCTTCTGATCGCACTGGCCGTCGCCTTTGTCATAACTCACGCACGACTGGAACACGCGTACAACACCACCATCGTGGGGTGCAAAGCCGAGGGCGACTGCAACGCCGCGATCAGCAACTTTCTCTCGGCCTACCCCTTTCTCCAGAACCTCCTCACCGAGAGCGTGGTGCTGTCGGTACTCATCGGAATCTTCTGGGGCGCGCCCCTGGTGGCACGAGAGTTCGACACGGGAACCTATCGATTGGCGTGGACCCAGAGCGCGTCGCGCATCAAGTGGCTCGCCGCGAAGCTCGCCGTAGGCGCAGCCGCCAGCGTCGTCACCGCGGGACTGTTCACACTGATGGCGACGTGGTGGTCGAGCCTCCTCGATCGACAACGCGACATGCCGTTCAGCTACTTCGATACCCGCGACATTGCGCCCATTGGCTACGCTCTCTTCGCGTTCGCGCTCGGCGCCGCACTGGGCGCGTTGGTACGTCGGACGATCCCGGCCATGGCGCTCACCATCGTGGGATTCGCCGCCGTGCGACTGAGCTTCAACCAGTACGTTCGACCCCACTTCGCCCCGGCTCTCCACGCTGTCACGAAATTCGAGCTGCCCATCGGCAACGGCACGAGAGTTTCGCTGAGACGTGGACTCAATCCCGCGGACTGGACCATCTCCAACAGGGTCGTCAACGCGGCGGGGAAGATGCTCCCCCGACTGAGCAGCGGCATTGGTTTCACGAACAATCGCAACGGATCGACGACCTTCGTCGGCGTCGGCCGGTGCCCGAACAAGATTCCTAACATTCTTGGTGTCAGGTCGAACGCGGGACCGCCGCCAGCAGTGCAACAGGCCCTCGCCAAGTGCGTGAGCTCGTTTCACCTCACCAATTACTTGACGTATCAGCCCGCCAGTCGATACTGGATGTTCCAGTGGTACGAGCTCGGTTCGTACGTCCTCCTCTCGGCGCTGCTGGTGTGGTTCAGCGTGTGGTGGATCCGTCGGCGATGAGACGCGGCAAATCACGCGCCCTGATCGGGCGGCGAATGCTCCGAGAATGCGAATCCCGGACACTACAATTGTTCGGTGCCTGACGAGAGAGATGTAACCCGTCGGGACCGCGCGGGTCGCAAGATCGCCAACCACGACCGGCTGGTCGCCATGGGTCAGGCCGTCGATCGCCGCAATGGCGCTGGGAGAAAAGTCAAGCGTCACCCGCGCACCCGTCGCCAGATCTGGATTCGCCGTTCGCTGATTACCGTAGGGGTCGTGATCGTCCTCATCGTGGGCGGCGTCGCGGGCGACTACTACTACCTCGGATCTTTGGTGAAGAAGATCACCGTGAAGACACTCCAGACCTCCGGTCCGTCCGAGAACATCTTGCTCATCGGCTCGACGGACCGGTGTGCATTGAAGGTCCAAAACAAGGCGTACGGACTCTGTTCGCAGGGAGTGACGGGCGTCAACAGCGACATCGACATGATCTTGCACCTGGTGCCTTCAACGCACTCGGTCTCCTTGCTCTCGATCCCGCGCGACACCTTTGTGCCCAACTCCCGAGTGATCGGGGCCAACAAGATCGACGCGGCGCTCTACGAAGGGCCAAGCCAGCTGGTCACCGCCATCGAAGAGGACTTTGCTATCCCGATCAACAACTACGTTGAGCTGAACTTCGATACCTTCGCCAACGTGGTGAACGCACTCGGCGGGGTCAAGATGTACTTTCCGATCCCGATCTACGACGCCTACTCCGGACTCAACATCGAGCACGCGGGCTGCTACGACCTTGACGGCTATCACGCGCTGCAAGTGGTGCGTGCGCGTCACCTGCAGATTCAGCCCAATCCCTCCAACCACGATCCCCACACGTGGCCCTACGAATCGCTCTCGGACATTGCGCGCATCCGTCGAACGCACGAGTTCCTGCGAGTCCTCGCGGCCAAAGTTGCCTCGCGCGGCCTGAGCAACCCGATCACCGACCAGCACATACTCACCGCGGTCTTGCCAGACCTCACCGTCGACAGTGGCTTCTCTGAATCCAAGATGGCGAGCCTGGCTGAGAACTATGCGCACACGAGCATCGCGAACGTGCCCCAGTTCACCTACCCGGTCTCGGACGTGAATTCGGGGGTGAATGGGCTTCTTTACCAGGGCTACTACTACGGCGACGTCGTCTTCCCGGTTGAGCCCAACGGGTTGGACGCCATCAAGACAATCTTTGACGTGAAGCCCGGAGACAACTCGTTTACCGGTGCACCGCTCCCGGCTCCCTCGAGCATCAAGCTCACCGTCGAGAACGGAACCGGAGTGACCAACCAAGCCGCCCAGATCGCCAATCCCTTGACCGCGAGGGGCTACGACGTCGTGTCGACGGGTGACGTGACGCCAGATGGGCCTATCAGCGAGACCGTGGTCTGGTACGGCGGGCCACCTCCACCCACCAACGGGAACTGGACGAGCCCCGATCAGGCCGCGGCTCAGAGCGTCCTCCAGCAGCTACAAGGCCCGGCCGTACTCGGCTACGACCCAAAGATGGTGAGCCCTGGAGCGATGGTTACCGTGCAGACCGGCACTGGCGTCAGCATCGCGACCCGTTCAGCGCCCACGACGACGACCACCGTAAAGCACAAGAAGAGCTCATCAAGCGGCACGTCAACCACCACGTCTCCAGTCACCACCACGACGGTCTACACGCCGCCCGGGATGAAGAACGCGGACTTCACCGCTCCCAGCGCGACGAACATGCCGCTGCAACCTTGGGATCCGCGGGCCTGCAATGCGGCGGGCACGGGTCCAGCCCACGCGCCGTAGGCGGTCCGCAGTTCATTGGTGATTCTGTCGGCGCCCCCTTGCCCGTGCTCGCGGCCCGTCTCGCCCTTAGCGGTGGTGGCTATTCGCACGACTGACTGAAGGCGGCGGTGCCGGGTTGAAGCGCCTGACCCGAGTTGGGGCTCACCATCAAACATGACTCGTCGACCGCGACAAACTGACTCGCGGGGATCTGCTTCAGCTGGTCGACCTCCGTGTAGGTCCAGCGAGTGTCGGCAGTTCCCTGGAAGTACCAGTTGCTGCCGTTGTCGGCGAGGATCAGCCCATAGGTCTTCATGGTCCTCAGCACCGTCTGGCAGAACGCGCTGCACTGCGCTGGGGGCAGGGTGAACGATGCGTTCAAGCGGAATCGCGCACCCATTGGTGGACAGCTGGCGTCAGACTGTCCCGCTTCATGCCGTGCTGGCCACAGATAGGAAGCCTGCGTGCATTGGGCGGTGAAACGAATGGCGTGGTCCATCGCGCCCGCAGCGACCTCGTTGTAGTTGACGAGCCCTGGCAGGATCGGCAGGCCCGCCGCATCGGCGGACGTGAAGCCGGCGGGGCGAAGCGCGTTTGAGTTGAGATTCCACATCGCTCCAGAACCCGCGGTCGACTTGCCCCCCGGCTGGTATCGCGTATCCCAGGTCTCGAAGAGCGTGCAGGCAGGCGAGGTCGCCGACTTTCTCGGGTCGACCATCAGCGCGTGGCGGTCAGAACCGTCCTCGATCGGAGTGTGCGCGCTCAACGGATACGGACCCCGATAGCTCTCTGACGCGTAGAGAAAGGCAACGTGCGTGAACGGAGTCCCCGCCGGCACGATCTGCCACGGGATGCCGTAGGGCGCTCGTGGATCGCCTGAAGGTCCGTAGTCGGGGTGAAGGAGGGTGGAGGACGAATCCATCGACGCCATCCACGTGGCGCTGTTCGCGTTGACCGGCAGATCCGTGATTGGGGTGTTCCACACGTTGTCGGCGGGAAACGCCGGGCAGTTGGTGCCGGGCAGATCCCTCCCCGCAGCCTTCGCGCCTATCTGCGGTGACGACCTCGTCGGCACGGGCGTCGCCCCCGCGCTGGACAGTCCCGCGAATGAAGCGACGATCGTCAGGGCGCCCGCGAGCGCCCGCGTCAGCGCCCAACAGCCTTCTCGTTCGCTATCCATAGAGATACGGCGATTCTTGCGCCCCTGTCAGAGGGAAGTGACGCGCCTTCAAAACTCCGTGACAACAATGGCCTTCCGCACGATGAAACGAGAACTTTCTACGATGTCGAGGTGGACTCCGCGGGCCGATCGATATGAACCGGGTGGGCCCCCAACTCAATCGAGAGTTCTTCGAGCGAGGTCCCGATGTGGTGGCGAGGGATCTTCTCGGGACACTGATGATCGTCCGCGGAACTCGGGTTCTCTGCGCTCGCATCCTTGAGACGGAAGCGTACGGTGGTCTCGAGGATCCCGCCTCGCACGCCTTTCGTGGCCCCACCCCGCGCGCGGCCATCATGTTCGGTCCCGCCGGGTTTCTCTACGTCTATCTCAGCTACGGCATCCACTGGTGCATGAACGTGGTGACCGGACTGGCCGATACCGGAAGTGCAGTGCTGCTTCGCTCGGCGGAAGCAGTAGACGTCACCGACGATGCTGCAGCGTCGGCGACATTGCTCAAAGGTCCAGGCAATCTCACTCGAGGGCTCCAGGTCACGGGCACGGATAATGGTCTCGACTGCTGCGCGGTGCCCGCCCAACGTCTCGGCTTCTTCGCGGCCACGACGATGATCGACCCTCAGGCCGTCGGTCAATCACCACGCATTGGTCTGTCGCGCGCGAAAGAGCGACGGTCGCGATATTTCCTCACTCCAGAGATCGCAAAGTGACCGGACGAAGTGGCTTCGCAGCACGTCGACCGTAGGATCACTCGGGAAGAGAAGAATGACGTCAACACTGCAAGGAATGTCACGCGAACCAGAACTCGTTAAGTGAATAACCTTCGAAGAACTCACGCGGCACTAGCCGTCTGCCACAAAAGAGGGTTTAATTGTCCAAGAGGGTTTACAGACAGCCAAGGAGGATTAATGCCCAACGAATTCGCCATCGATATCGCTCGCATCCGAGACGAGGCCCGCAAGCATCTCAAGCAAGGGGCGCTCACTGCCGCGGACACGACCAACGTCGATCGGGTCATCACGGTCCTCAACCAAGTGGTGGCGAGCGAAATGGTGTGCTACCTGCGCTACACGCAAAACTCCATCGTCGCTCAGGGCATCAATCGCGAGCAGGTCTCCGCGATGTTCGTCGACCACGCCAATGAGGAGCTCGGTCACTTTCAGCGAGTGTCAGACCGCATCAATCAGTTGGGCGGCTCACCCGATATGAACCCCGCCACCATGATGGAGCGCGCCATCACCGACTACGTCGTTCCCACCGACGAAACCGACCTGCAGGGCATGCTCCGCGAGAACCTCGCCGGAGAGCGCATTGTCATCGAGGTCTACACCGAGATCATCCGGTGGCTCGGCGAAGACGACATCACGTCGCGCCGGATGATGGAGGCGATCCTGAAGGAAGAAGAGGACCACGCGGACGAGCTCAACGACCTCTTCGAAGGCTGACCAGGCTGACCGACGAGGCATTTGAGCGAGCACGGTCGGGCTGGGAGGTCACCTGTCGCGAGGGCAACGAAGTGGGTGACGTCGCAAGGTCACATTCCCTAGAGAGTGCAAGGTTTGATGTCATCGTCTGAACGGGCTACAAGAACTCGCTGAGGAAGGATTTGATGGCGTCAGCGGACGAGTCTGGTTGTTTCCAAATGATCATGCTTTGAGCGCCGATCTGCACACTCGCTCGACCGTGATCCGCTGTGCGCTGCGAATACGTAGCCTAGGCGCGCTACCGCAGAGTCACTACTTCCGTGGCGCCGGTCGCCGAGACTTCACGTCGCGGCGATTCGTCGAAGGAGGAGCCGGGACTCCGAGCGACTGGGTGAGGTGCGCTCGAAGCTCGGGTCCGAGGCGCTCGTCCTCGAGACCAAGGTCAATGATCGTCTTCAGATACTCGAGCTTGTCACCCGTGTCGAAGTAGCGGGCATTTTCAATCTCAAATCCCAGGAGAAAGTTGCCGTTGTCGATCGAGCGCTGCATCGCGTCCTGGAGAGAAAGCTCGTCGCCGGGGCGAAGCTCGGAGGCGCGATCGCTGAGGCACCCCAGTATCGTCGGCGTGAAGAGGTAGCTACTCACACTCGCGAGATCCGACGGCGCCCGGGATCGGCCGGGCTTCTCGACGATCGATTCGATCTTCATGATGCCCGGTTCGATCTCCTGGCCTCCGACGTATCCATAACGGGTGTAGTCGTCGTCCTTATCTGCTCGGATACATGAGAGCACGCCGAGGCCCGTGCGCTGGTGAAGGGCGACCATCTGACTGAACCGACCAGGGGTGGCGCGGATGAAGTCGTCTCCGAAGGTGTAGATGAAGGGCTCCTCCCCGATGAAGTGCGCAGCGTTGAGCAGCGGCGTGCCGTTGCCATCGGGACCCTTTTGCCGCATGTAGGCAAAATTGGCGAGCTGGGCGATGTGCTCAATCTCGGTCAACAGTTTCTTTTTCGGTCCACGCAGGGCAGAGGCCAGCTCCTGATTCGGCTCCGCGAAGTGGTCCTCGATCGCCCGCTTATGGAATCCCGTCACGATCACGATGTCTTCTATTCCAGCCTCGACGAGCTCCTCGACGATGTACTGAATGATCGGCTTGTCGAGGATTGGGAGCATTTCCTTCGGCATGGCCTTCGTCTGAGGAAGGAATCGGGTCCCGAGACCAGCAGCGGCAATGACAGCTTTGCGTACCAATTTGGATCTCCCGCTCGCGCGAACTCTCGTTGACTGACACAATTTTCGCAGCGTCTCTCACGCCGCGGTCCTACACTATGGCCCAATCCACCAGGGGTTCCGCCGTGCGGTAACGATGACCACGGACGGGCGTCGCGTTTCGCCCGCCGAGCTGTTCATTCGGGTCTTCCGGTTCTAGCGGGGTCTGACCCGTCGGCGGTGTCGTGATCACGCAACTAAAAGGTGCGCGGCGAGCATCCGCGTCTTAAGCACAGAGGCGCTTCAGTCTTGATCTGTGAAAAAGAAGAACATCCACGCCTCTGTGTTCGTCGATCCTAATGAGATCGTTAGCCACCTCGTCGGTCTGAAGGACGTGCGCGTCCTCTCTTACGCCCGACGAGGACCGACGGGCGAGCTCCTCATCGAACAGGTAGTGAGCGACGTCCTCTGTCCTCGCTGCGCCACCCGGGCCCGGGTGAAGGAGCGGCCGATCGTCGACTACACCGACCTGCCCTTTGGCGGCGTGCCCATCACCGTCCGCTGGAAGAAGCACCGGATGACGTGTCCCAACGACGCCTGCGCGACGCAGTCCTTCACGCTGGGCGACCACCGCATCGCGGCCAAGGGCTGCATGCTGACGACGCGTGCCGCCAAGTGGGTGGTCAAAGAGATCGGCTCGGGCCAGACCATCTCGCACCTGGCCAAAGAGCTCGACTGCAGCTGGGACAGCGTGAACACCGCCATGCGCATCTACGGGGCGGCGCTTCTGGCCGCCGACACGAAGCGGCTGAAGGAGACCACGGCCATTGGCCTCGACGAGACGCTCTTCGTGCGCCAGGGCCCTTACAAGCACAAGTCGTGGTCGACGACGGTCTGTGACGTGGCCAACCACCAGCTCATCGACGTGCTCCCGACCAGGGACTTCGTCCACGTCGCGCGCTGGCTGGACCACCAACCCCACCACGTGAAGGACCGCCTGGCCTACGGCTGCCTCGACATGAGCCGCGTCTACGCCGCCGTCTACACGGTGATCATGCCAAAGGCCGCCCAGGTGGTCGACCCCTTTCACGTGATGCGCGTGCGCCACGAGGCGCTGCGTTACCGGGGGCGGGTGAGAGACCCGCCCCACCGGACTGTCGCAGCAGTCCGGTGAAGTTGAGGGCAGTCTGAGCGAGGAGATGCTCGCGAGGACGGCAAGCAGCCCTGACAACGACGGGACGAAGTCGGCACTACCAGACGGCTCGGGCCCGGCAAACAAGACAGAGAGGTGCAACGAAAGTGAATCAGTGGTTGAACCTGCTTAAGGGTGGAACCAACTCCAACCTGGTGGATATGGGTTGGGCCGCGGTGTGTGTCGTTCCTTTACGGATGGGAACGACAACTCGAATGTCGGCTGGAGATGCCGACTACGAGGCCACGACGAAAGCCTGCGGCGTAGTCGTGGCGAGTCCGCAGCAGCAGAGCTGGGCACCGATCCTGTCAACCGGAACGCAGTGAACGTGGGAACCGCCTCGGGGTCGCCCTTCCCTTCGTGCCGCCAGCACAAAGACGGGCAGGTCCATCGTCGACTGACGACTCCGAAGCGGGGCGGAGGATCCGTAGTAGTCAGAGGTCGGGAAAGCCGACCACATGGCGAAGGGATCCAGCGGGACCGCAGCAGAAGTACTGGCACGCCAGGAGGTCGCCGGTGAACATCGACGCACCGTGGCCGACGCTTGAAGAAGCATCGGCCCGGGTACTGGGAATTCAGACCAAACTGCACCAATGGGCGACTGACCGCCCTCAACGTCAGTTCCGTGACCTGTTCAACCTCGTCTGCGATCCCGCCTTCCTTACGGTGGCGTGGTCGCGGGTGCGGGGAAATCGAGGGGCACGATCGGTCGGGGTCGATGGCGTGGCGCCGCGCGACCTCGACTCGGTTGCGCAGACGATTCTGTTCTTGCTGCGAGGCGATCTCAAGGCAAACAGTTTCGCTCCGCTGGCCGTGCGCGAGCGGATGATTCCTAAGGCGAACGGGAAACTCCGTCGCCTGGGAATTCCCACCGCCACGGACCGCATCGTCCAAGCCAGCCTCAAACTGGTTCTCGAACCGATCTTCGAGGCGGACTTCAAGCCGTGTAGTTACGGCTTCCGCCCTCGTCGCCGGGCTCACGACGCGATTGCCGAGATTCACATGTTCGCCACCCAGGGCTATACCTGGGTGCTCGAAGGTGATATCACGGCCTGTTTCGACGAGATCGACCACACGGCCCTGATGGACCGGGTGCGACGTCGCGTTGGTGACAAGCGGGTCGTGGGACTGGTGAAGGCGTTCCTGCACGCCGGCGTCCTCTCCGAGGACGGCGTGACCAGGGACACCAAGAGCGGCACTCCCCAAGGCGGCATCCTCTCGCCACTGCTGGCCAACATTGCCCTCTCGGTGCTCGACGAACACTTCGCCGCGGCTTGGGAGCGTGACATGGCCACTCGCTCTCAGCGAGAAACGCGCCGACGTCACGGAGAAGCCACGTATCGCCTGGTGCGTTACGCGGACGACTTCGTGATTTTGGTGCACGGCACCGAGACGCACGCGCAGAGTCTGCGCCCCGACGTCGAAGCAGTGCTCGCCAGGGTGGGCCTTTCGCTCAACCACGAGAAGACGAGTGTGTGCCTTATCGATGAGGGGTTCGACTTTCTCGGCTTTCGCATCCAGCGACAAGTGAAGAGAGGATCGAACAAGGCGTTCGTCTACACCTGGCCGTCGAGGAAGTCTCTGTCCTCGGTCATGGCCAAGGTGAAGGCAATCACCAAACAGGGAACGAACAACCCACTCTCTGACCTCTTACGCCAGATCAACGGCGTGCTGCGAGGTTGGACGAACTACTTCCGCCACGGTGTGTCATCGGACACCTTCTCCTATCTGCACCAGTTCACCTGGCTGCGAATAGTGCGTTGGTTGCGCCGCAAACATCGTCGTGCTAACTGGAAGTGGTTGCGAAGGCATTACCTGGCCAACGCCGGGTGGCCCGAGCACGACGGCCTGGCACTTTTCAACTGCCAAACAGTGCCGGTGACCCGTTACCGCTACCGCGGTGCGGTGATCCCGTCGCCGTGGGTGACGGAAGGAGCGACGACGTAGTCCATGGCATGGTCCCGTGGAGAGCCGGATGCGGTGGAAGTCGCACGTCCGGTTCGGGGGACGGGCTGGGGAGACGGACTAGTCGAGAGACGAGCACCGCGCCCCGGTCCGATCCCACCACGCGATCGCCGCCGTTGACGAGGTGCGTCGAAGAGTCCAGCAACAGAACGTCGGTCACCGCGGTCGGAGAGATGACCCGCTCTATAAGGCCCGCAAGCTGTTGGTCATTAAGGCAACGGCTACCGACCCGGAGCTCTCGTCTCGACTGGAAGGTCTCTTGGCCTTGGGCGATCCCGACGGTGAGGTCGCCTTCGCCTACGGGGTCAAGGAAGCGGTGGCGCGGTTCTACGCCCTCGACGACGCCGACGTGGCGGCCGATCTGCTGCGCGACATCATCGAGCAGGGCTTGAAGAAGTCCTCGCCACCCGAGGTGCGAAGTCTGGCACGCACCCTGCGCAACTGGTTCGACTCGATCGTCGCCTGGCACGGCGCGCGCGTCTCCAACGGTCCCACCGAAGGCATGAACAACCTCTTGAAGCGTGTCAAGCGCGTGGCCTTTGGGTTCACCAACTTCGAGAACTTCCGAATACGCGCCCTGCTCTACGCGGGAAAACCGAACTTCCGAGTCCTCGATTCGATCGTCGTGAGATGACGAGTGACGAGTGGCTCACCCCGCTACTACCGGAAGAGCCGTTCATTCGGTGGGCGCTGGGGGACTCGAACCCTCGACCTCAGCCGTGTGAAGGCTGCGCTCTAACCAACTGAGCTAAGCGCCCGGAGCAACCATGCTACTGGACGCGGGCAATTCGTTCATTTGTCGAGCGTTGTAACCTTCGATGGTGCCAGAAAACAGTGACGCAAGCCCGACACGATCGTTTGGGCGTAGGTCCGGGCGAAAAGAGTCGATGGCTCCTCGGGCCGTAGTACTCGGACTCGACAATCTCGAGCGGGGCATCAGCCTCTTTGGCGCATCGATCGGACTCGTCCTCGCCTTGGTCACCGCCATTGAATGGGCTCGGAATATTCCCATCACCAACACGCTGAAACCGTCGAAGACTAAGACGTGTCCGAAGCCGTATCACCTGACGAAAACAAAGTTGCTGTGCGAACAGATCGTGCGCACCACGCGAAGCGAATGGGAAGTCAAGTTCTTCTTCATTCTCCTCGTCTCGCTGTGCATCCTCTACTTCGCATTGCGCCGCAAGCGCGCAGGCGTCGCGTGCTTTGCGGTCTTCCTCGGACTCGGACTGGGTATCGAATCCGGTCTGGTCTTCTTCTTTCTCGGCGTGTGGCTCATCGTCCGTGCCTACCGGCTCCAGAAGTACGGAACGGCAACGATGCTCGGATCGAACCGAGTAGCGCGAGAGATGTCGGTCGCGCGCAAAGAGGGACGCACCTTCAAGGCCGACTCCGACAGCGGTCCGAGCACGTCTTCCAAGTCGACTCCCTCCAAGCCGACCGCGCCCGAGGCTTCCAAGCGTTATACGCCGAAGAAGCCGCCCCGACGCCGTCGGTCATGACGAAACTCGGTCTCGACTTTCCCACCAAATGGGGTCGGGGCTACACCACGCGCTTCGCGCGCCACGTGGTCCACACCTACTTCATGAACCCGTACGTGCGCTATATCTCGACCCTGGAGATACGCGGTGCCGAGCACGTCGAAGGCGAGCGGCCATTCATCTTTGTGGCGAACCACGCCAGCCACGCAGACACGTCGCTGCTCTTCTCGTCGATCCCGAAGAAGGAGCGCTCGCGCACGGTGGTCGCCGCCGCCATGGACAGCTTCTTCATGGACTATCGCCAGGCGATCAAGACCGTCTTTCTGTTCAACGCCATTCCCGTCGACCGACTCAAAGTCAATCGCCGCAGCGCTCAGCTGGCACTCGAGCTGGTGGAAGACGGCTGGAATCTCATCATCTATCCAGAAGGTGGCAGAACGCCCGACGGCAATCTCCAGGAGTTCAAAGGCGGCGCCGCGTATCTGGCCGAACGCTCCAGGGCCACGGTGATTCCCACGTACATTCACGACTCGGGCTACCTCAATGCCTCGAAGTACGCAAAAGCCCCCATCTACATTGACGCGCCGCGCGAGCGCCGTCACCACGTCATCGTCGCCTTCGGGCCCGCCATGCGCTGTGAGGAGGGGGAGAACATGCGGCACTTCGGCGCTCGCATCGAGCGCGCGGTCGAAGAGCTAGGGCGCGACGTCAGTGGCGACGCGAACTACGGGCGACGTCCCGAAGCAGTCGAGTGACGCACGGTCGCCCGTCGCTCGGCGTACAGCTCGTCAGCGACGCTCGCGAGCGGCTCTAGTTCCCGCCCCAGCACGTGACCCAAGATCGCGTCGGCGAGCCAAGGGTTGATCGCCAGCACGGGTCCATGGGCGTAGGTTGCCCAGATGTTCTCCGTGCGAAATCCGTCGACCAGGCCGTCATTGCCCCGTCCGATCTCTACCGCACCAAAGGGTACGACACCAGGTCCAAGTGTGGTCCGACCTCCGTGATTTTCGAATCCCACGAGCACCGAGTCCCCGGACGTCACTACGAGATCGCCTACCGAGCGAATCAGTCCACGTTCCGTGACGGCCGGCACGAGTCCGAGGCCCTCGAACTCGTCGTCGCCTTCGACCGCGAAGGTGGTGCCGAGCAACTGAAGACCGGCGCACACCGCAAAGACAAAGCGGCCGTCGCGCACGCGTGCAGCGAACGTCGACTCGCGAAGAAGCTCCGCACCCATTCGCTGCGGCCCGTCCTCTCCTCCCCCGAGCAGGTACATCGAGGCGTCGGGCACCTCGGCACCGATACCGACGCGGATCACTTCGACCTCGATGCCTCGCCGACGGGCGCGCTCTTCGAGAACGAGCGCGTTGCCGCCATCGCCGTAGGTGCCGAGCAGCTCGGGTAGCACCAAGGCAATCCTCAGCACGGGGAGGTCTTCTCTCGCCACTCTTGAAACGCGGTGTAGTTCGAGAGGACGTTGATGACATCGTGGGAGGTGGGCAGCGCCCCAGTGTCGTCCGCGACGACGTAGTCGACTCCGGCGTACTCCAAGCGGGTCGCGAGATCGAGCCGACGATCGCCGAAGCAGAAGACGCGATGACCGCGCAGCAGCTCAAAGGGCACGTCGTACAGCCACGAAGGATCCTTCCCGTCAGCGATCCGCGCATTGATCGCCACCCACACGTCGGCGCCATCGCGGGGAATGGTCTCGAGCATCGCGCTGAAGCCGGCGGGGTTTTTCGCGAGCAGGAGGCGCAGACGGTGTCCCTGCCAGGCACGAACGCTGAATCGACCCGCGACGCTCGAAAGGCCATTGATGCGCACGAGCGCCGCGTGCAGATCGACCCCAAGGCGTGACAGCGCGGCGAGCGCCATAGCCGCGTTGGCCTCATTGAACGCCCCCGGGAGCGACAGATCAAGCTCGAGGGAAGTGTTGTCGATGATGAGCTCACTGCCCAACGTCACCTCGACGGTCGTCGGCTTGGCAAACCCGCAGTCGCTCCACCATCGATCGAGCGCGAACCGCAGCGGCAACGTGCACTTCGGACACGAGGTCGCATCGACGTTCCATGGCGTCGGCACGTCACACCAAACAACGTTCGCGGCCAGCTCGGCGGCATAGACGACCAAGGGATCGTTGGCGTTCGCGATGACGGTTACTTCGGTGAGCTCGCGGCAGAGAGCGCGCCACCGTTCGGCGAGCTGTCGCACCTCGTTCGCCCTATCCAGCTGGTCGCGCGAAAGGTTGAGCAGCACGATGGCCTCCGGGTTCACCGCTCGAGTCACGTCCGGGAGCCACGCCTCATCGACCTCGAGGACGGCTCTCGCACTCTTTGATGCCACGAGCGCGGCGACGTGACCTTCTGGCATATTCGAACCGGTCGAATTCGTAGCAACCGTTCCCCGCCATCCGGTCGCAATCATGGCGGTGGTGGTGGTCTTGCCGTTGGTGCCGCTCACCAGCACGATCTCACGGCCCCGCGCCAGGCTCGAGAGCAGATGAGGAGCGATCGCAAGCCCCACCCGGCCGCCGATGACGGTTCCCGATCCGCGAGAAACCAGGCGCGAAGCCGTATTCACCATTCGCACGGCCCATACCGCGACGAGATCGCGGGGCGAAGGGACCGGTGACATTGAGCAAAACGCTAATCGCCCTAGAAAAAGCAAGAGGACCAACCGGGGGGTGGCTGGTCCTCTTGCAAAACCTTTAGATCACTCAAGGGGGGGTTTGAGCAAAACAGGCTCCAATAAGTATGACGCCCGTCTGTGTATCTTTCAAGTGAATACGCGAGATACCTCCCATCTATACTTGAGATGTGGAGATTCGCCAGCTGGAGGCTCTGGTAGGCATAGCCGATCACGGCACGTTTTCGAACGCCGCCGAGACCCTCGGGACGGTGCAGTCCAACATTTCCAACCGGATTGCGCGTTTGGAGAGCGAACTTGGCACCGAACTGGTCAATCGGGCAACTGGATCCTTGACCGAGTCGGGCGTCATCGTGGTGGAGCGGGCTCGGCGTATCTTGATCGAGCTGCGCGCCATCGGCTCAGACGTCTCCGAGCTCAACGCGGAGATCCGCGGTCAGGTCACGCTCGGCATGATCGGCACGGCGGGACGCTGGATCGTCCCTCTGCTCTTGGAGAACGTTCGTCACCGCTACTCGCACATCAACCTGCGCATCAGCGAGGGCACGAACTCCGCACTCGAGCCGCGCCTGGTCAACGGCCAGCTCGATCTCGCCGTGCTGGCGTGGCCCGTCATGGCCGACGAGCTCACGGAGGTCGACCTCTTCACCGAGGACCTGGTGGTCATTGCCCACCGCGACCACCCGCTCGCCCACTGCGGAGGGCCGCTCCCCTTCTCCCTACTGGCCGAACACGACATCTTGCTGCCCATGCGCGGCACGCCGATCCGCCGCGAGATTGACGAGGCGGCCCGCCAAGCGGGCGTCGAATTGAAACCCCTCGTCGAAATCGACGGACTGCGCACCATCGCGTCAATGACCTTTGACGGGCACGGACCGTCGATCTTGCCCGCCACGATGTTGTCGCCTCACCTGCGCGTGAATTTCGTGGCCTTGCCGATCGAGAACATCGCCAAGCGCCGTGTCGTGCTGGCGAGCCGCCGCTTCGGCTTTCCCGCGGCACCGGTACGGGCGATCCACGCCTTGCTCGAGGACGTCGTGGCCAACGCGAACAACCCTCCCGACGGTGTGTACTTGCCTACTGAGACGAGCCAGGCGTAGTTCCGCCATCACTGGACGCGCTGTCACGACCGTGCGTGCCGTCGCGATGCCGGTGCGGGACCATGGCGGCGTCCAATTCGGGCGCTCTCGCAAAGCCCGGCCTCGGTGATCCCGGGTACCGGCGAGTGGACGAATCAACCGCCGAGAGCGGCGTCGCCACGTCTTCAAGTGCCTGACGCTCGGCGGACACGCCCAAGAAGACTTCGGCCAAACCCCCGATCATCATGACCCCCGCGCCCACGAGGTAAGCGGCGAAGAGCCCGCTGTGGCTGCTCACCAATCCGCCGTATATGTTCGGTCCGAGTGCGCCAAAGGCTTGGGCCATCGCGAAGAAGACCGCGATGGCCTTCGCCCGCACCTCCAGCGGGAATATCTCGCTTACCGTCAGATACCCAGCGCTCGCGCCCGCCGAGGCGAAGAAGAAGATCACCGACCAGCACATCGTTTGCGTGAAGCCGTTGAGGAGGTTGGCGTCAAAGGCCAGCGCCGTAATGGCGAGCAGGACGCCCGAGAGCAGGTACGTGAAGCTGATCATGAAGCGCCGACCGATCGTGTCAAAGAGCGGCCCGATGAGGAGCGGTCCCGCCAGATTTCCCACGCAGAACGCGATGAAGTAGAGCGGAATGGTTCCGCTGCTGATGTGGTACACGGTGCCCAACACGAGCGCGTAGGTGAAGAAGATGGCGTTGTAGAGGAAAGACTGGGAGATCATCAGGCACGCGCAGAGCACGCTGCGCCGTGGCATCTGTCGAAACAGCACCCAGGCAAGGGCGAAGAAGCCAATGTCATTTCGTGGATTGATCTCGATGGCTTTGGATTCATCAGGCATAGGCATGTTCTCCTCGTGGGCCATCTGCTCGATTCGCTGTATGGACTCCTCGGCCTCTTTCTCTCGTCCGTGCATGATGAGCCATCGGGGACTTTCGGGAAGATTCCTTCGCACGTAGAGCACGAACATGGCGAGTACCGGGCCAATGAGGAATCCGATCCGCCAGTTCACGGTGTCGCTGAAGTGATTCAAGATGTAGTACTCGGCGACCGTGCCGATGAGCGCCCCAACCCAGTACGTGCCGTTGATCCCGATGTCCACCCGACCGCGGTAGTGGGCCGGGATCATCTCGTCAATCGCCGAGTTGATGGCCGCGTACTCACCACCGATACCCATACCCGCAATGAACCGCGTCGCATAAAGCCACGTGACCCACGCGGCGCCGTGACCAAAGGTTGCCGCGGTGAGACCCGACCCGATGAGATACACCCCGAGTGTTGCGAGAAATAGACGTCGTCGACCGAGCTTGTCCGAGAGCCGGCCGAAGATGATCGCCCCGAACACCTCACCGATCAGATACACCGAGGCGATGTCGCCCACCGCACGCGGCGACATTGACAGCGTGCTCTTCTTCTCGAGGATGTCCGCGACGTCGGCCGCGAGCGTGATCTCGAGGCCGTCGAGAATCCAGGCGATGCCGAGGGCGATGACCATCCTCGTGTGGAACGCCGACCAGCGGAGCCGGTCGATTCGTGCCGGGATCAGGGTTCTGATAGGAGCATTTTGCGTGGTATCGGCGACGTTGCTCACGATGATCTCTCCTCGGAGCGGAATCGCCTGCCCGTTGAAACGCCTCCGCCCCGAATCACGTCTCAACGCTGTTGCTTACCGACAAAAAACGTTAACGGGGCCATTCGCACGTTTCTTTGCGAAACATTTGATCTGTCTTAGAACGCCCTCAGTGAATGCGACGCACGTTGGTGATGTCGGAGTCGTCTGCAATAGTCGTGAGGTGCCTGCCGCGTTGACACCGAAGGATCGAGCCACCGCTATCGGCGAACGCGATAGCGCGTTTCGCACGCTGATTGACATCGTTGGTGCCCCGCCCACCCGCCGCAGCGCGCCGGTCGCGGACCGCTTTGCCTACCTCGCGCGCTCCATCACGTATCAGTTGCTCGCCACGAAGGCGGCCAACACTATTCACCAACGTGTGATCGACCTCTGCGAAGGAGAGGTCACGCCCGCCTCGATCGCGACCGCGGGCCATGCGAACCTGCGGGGTGTGGGACTCTCCAACGCGAAAGCGGCAGCCATGCTCGATCTCTCAGCGAGAGTCCTCGATGGTCGTCTCTTGCTCGCGCGACACGGTCGCATGAGTGACGTCGACGTGCTGGCCAACGTCGTCGAGGTGCGAGGCGTCGGACCATGGACCGCGCAGATGTACTTGATGCACACGCTGGGGCGCCACGACGTCTGGCCGTCCGGAGATCTTGGTGTGCGCGCGGGCTGGACCCTGCTTCATGAGCTCGACGAGATCGTGAGCGAAGGCGACCTGAAACGCCAGGGCGACGTGTTCGAGGGATATCGTTCCGACGTGGCCTGGTACTGCTGGAAGGCAGTACATCTGTCGCGCTCAAAGTAACCTCGAGCGCATGGCTCTCATCTCCCTCGCTGACTTCGAACGTGACGCCCTGCCGACCCTGATCGAGTTCGGCGCCATCCCGTCCCTCTCGCCCATGTTCGACGAGAACTGGGAGCAGACCGGACACTTGGAAGATGCGGTCACGCTGCTCGCTGACTGGGCGAAATCGCGCAAGCTCGCGAACGTCGACGTCGCCATCCATCGGCTCGAAGGCCGCACCCCCACGCTCGTCGTCACCGTTGATTCGACCTCAGGCGACCAGGGCACTGTCGTCCTCTACGGCCACCTCGACAAGCAGCCGCCACTGGGCAACTGGTCCGAGGGACTCGCGCCATTCACCCCAACACGACGCGGCGACCGGCTCTACGCGCGCGGCGTCGCCGACGACGGATACGCGATCTTCGCCGCCCTTACCGCCATCGAAGCGATGGAGCAGCACGGAATCCCTCACGCGCGATGCGTCGTACTCATCGAAGCGAGCGAAGAGAGTGGCAGCATGGACCTCGAGGCGTACCTCGACGAGCTCGCCGAGCACTTGGGCGACGTGCAGCTGCTCATCTGCCTCGACTCGGGAGCGCTCACCTACGACCGGCTGTGGGTGACGACATCACTCCGCGGCGTGCTCAATCTGGAAGTCACCGTCCGTGTGCTCGACATCGGTCAGCACAGTGGCTCGGTCAGTGGAGTCGTGCCGTCTTCGTTTCGAGTGCTGCGCCAGCTCTTGGATCGTCTCGAAGATGCACGTACCGGCGAAATCCTCGTGCCGGAACTGCACGGCGACGTCCCGCCCTCGCATCGCCAAGCGGCGCACGACATCGCCGAGGAGTTCGGCGAGGTGATTGCCCGAGAGCTTCCGCTGGCGAAGGGCGTCGAAGTCATGGGCGAGAGCGCCGAAGACCGAATCCTTCGTCGCAATTGGTATCCGACGCTGTCAATCATCGGCATGGGCGGCATTCCCACGCCAGACATCGCAGGCAATGTGCTGCGTCCTTTCACGTCGGTGGTCTTGTCGTTTCGCCTTCCTCCCAACGTCGACTCGCACCTCGCCGAAGAGGCGGTCCGCACCCTGCTCACCACCGACGTTCCCTCGAATGCGCAGGTCACGCTCTCTCACATCAATCCCGCCGACGGATGGGTCTCGCCCGAGCTCGCCCCTTGGCTAGGGCCCGCGTTGGAGCGCGCCTCCCTCGAGGCCTTTGGACGTTCGGTAGGGTTCACCGGCGAAGGCGGCTCGATCCCCTTTCTCGGATCACTCGCCAAGCGCTACCCCGGTGTCCAATTCGTAGCGACCGGTGTTGACGGACCGCAGTCGAACGCGCACGCGATCGACGAGATGCTGGAGCTGCCGATGGCGGTTGGCGTCACGAACGCGGTCGTTACTGTGTTGGAAGCACACGCCAACAAGTAAGGACCACCCTCCATGACTGAACACGTAGACCTCTGGGTCGACCCCGCCTGCCCTTGGGCCTGGATGACCTCACGCTGGATTCTCGAAGCCGCGAAGGTTCGTGATCTCCAAGTCGACTTCCACGTCATGAGCCTCGCGGTCTTGAACGAGGGTCGCGATCTCTCGGACGACTACAAGAGCCTGCTGGAAAAGGCCTGGGGACCGGTGCGCGTGCTGATCGCCGCGGAGGAACGCCACGGCAACGAGATCGTCGGACCTCTCTACAGTGCCATGGGCACCCGTTATCACGTCGAGGGCAACAAGAACATGAGCGAGGTCATATCAGGAGCCCTCAGTGACGTCGGTCTAGAGCCGGAGCTCGCCGACGCCGCCGCCAGCACCGACTACGACGAAGCGCTGCGCAAGAGCCACCACGCTGGCATGGACCCTGTCGGCTACGACGTCGGTACGCCGGTCCTGCACGTGGGCGATATCGCCTTCTTCGGACCCGTCGTCACGCCCGCGCCCAAAGGCGAAGCCGCAGGAAAGCTCTTCGACGGCGTCATGCTGGTCGCGGGCACCCCGGGCTTTTACGAGCTCAAGCGCACGAGGACCGACGGACCGAACTTCGAATGAGCGAAAGCGTTGTCGGACCGCGTTTTCCGATCTACGTGACCGGCGACACGGCCTCGCCTCGCGCACTCGTGGTGCTGCAAGAGGGCTTCGGCGTCAGCGACCACATCAAAGACATCGCGGACCGCTTCACCGACGCGGGCTTCTTCGCCGTAGCGCCCCACCTCTACCACCGCGAGGGTTCTCCCGACGTTCCCTACAACGACGTCGAGCAGGCGAGATCGCTCATCGGTCACCTAAGCCTCGAGGGTCTTCGCAACGACCTCGATGCGACCACGGACTTTCTCAGCTCCCTCGGCTATGCGGCACCCTCGGTCGGCGCCGTCGGCTTTTGCATGGGAGGTTCGGTCGCCTTCTACGCCGCGACCCGATCGACCTTCGGTGCTGGGGTCAGCTTCTACGGCGGGGGCATCACGACGGGCCGGATGGGGTTGCCGCCGCTCCTTGAGCTCGCGAGCGAGCTGCGCCACCCGTGGCTCGGACTCTTCGGCGACCTCGACGCCGGGATTCCCGTCGACGACGTGGAGCGACTGCGCGAGGCGACCTCAGCTGCGCCGATCGAGACCGAGATCGTCCGCTACCCGAACGCGAATCACGGGTTTCACTGCGACGCGCGAGCGGCGGTTTACGACGAAGCAGCCGCCCACGACGCGTTCGATCGCGCGGTGGCCTTTCTCACCACGCACCTCGCAGTCACGTCGCGATAGTCGTCAACCGCTAACGGGGGACGTCTTTCCAGGCGACGGCCTTGTCGCTGCGCGGCTCTCCGGCGAGTCCGAGCACCCGTTCGCCGATGATGTTGCGCATCACCTCGCTGGTGCCCCCTTCGATGGAGTTCGCACGCATGCGGAGGAACGCTTTTCGCATATCGCCGGAAGACATCGCCGATTCGTTTGGGCGAACGAGCGGATAGTCCGATCCATAGAGCATTCCCTCGGCGCCCATGAGGTCGACGCATAGCTCGCTCGTGCGTTGATTCTCCTCGGCAAAGGCCAGCTTCGCGACCGAGCCCTCGGGTCCGGGCGTTCCGGCCTGACGAAGATCGCTCGCGCGCCAGTTGGTCAGGCGGGCCACTTCGTTGCGGACCCAGGACTGCATGAGCTCGGACCGCACCGCCATGGCGTGCGCGTCGCCACGCGATGACCAGTGCGTTCGCCATATCTTGACGGCTTCTCCGATCAGTCCCGATTCCCGAGGCGGCACGGTACCCCCAATGGAGACGCGCTCATTCATGAGGGTGGTGATCGATACGCCCCACCCCTCCCCGACCCCGCCGAGTCGATCGGCATCGGGGATGCGAACCTCGTTGAAGAAGACCTGGTTGAACTCGGCCTCGCCGGTCACCTGATAGAGCGGCAGCACCTCCACGCCCGGTGCGTGCATGTCCACGAGAAATGCGGTGATTCCTTTGTGCTTGGGCACATCGGGATTGGTGCGAGCAATGAGGAGACCCATGGATGAAAGGTGTGCGAGCGTGGTCCAGACCTTCTGGCCCGTGACGATCCACTCATCGCCGTCGCGCGCAGCGCGGGTGGCGAGGGCGGCGACGTCAGAGCCCGCCCCTGGTTCCGAGAAGAGCTGGCACCAGATCTCCTCGCCCGTAAAGAGCGGACGCAGGTACCTCGTCTTTTGCTCGTCAGTGCCGTGGGCGACGATGGTGGGCGCCACCATGCCGTAACCGAGCGGATTGGTCCTCATCGAGTTCGGCGCACCGAGCGAGGAGAGCCGCCGAATCGTGTGCAGCTGCTCAGTCGGACTGAGACCGAGGCCCCCGTGTCCGACCGGAAAGTGCACCCACGCGAGGCCGCGATCGAACTGCTCGCCGAGAAATTTGACGGGATCAGTCGTGGTCGGCGGAAAGGTCGTAACGAGATCGGCAATGAGCCCGTCGAGTGCGGTCTCGCTCGTGGTCATATCCCCCCAGAATTGTCAGAAGCGGTGTACCTGAATTAAAACAGATCGATGACGACTTCTCGAATCCTCGCCACGTCCGGTGGCTACGTGGAGGGACCGGTGCAGGGTTCGGTTCGCGTCGGCCAGATGCTCCTCGACGGACTCGCCCTCACCAAGAAGACGCGCCCGCGCGTCTGTCTCGTCTACACCGCGACGGGCGACCAAGACATGTATTACGCGCGTAGCTACGACGCCTTCAACCAAGCGGGCTGTGACGTGACCGAACTGCGGCTCTTCACCCAGCCCTCCGCCGACCCGGAAGAGCGGCTCTGCGGCAGCGATCTCGTGTGGGTCGGTGGCGGGTCGGTCGCCAACCTGCTCGCGGTCTGGCGCGTGCACGGCGTCGACACGGCCATGCGCGAAGCCTGGACGCGTGGGGTGATTTTGGCCGGCGTGTCCGCCGGCAGCCTCTGTTGGCACGACGGAGGCACCACCGACTCGTTCGGCCCGCTGTTGCGTCCCGTCACGAACGCACTCGGCTTCTTGCCCTACGCCAACGGCGTGCATTACGACCACGAAGAGCAACGTCGACCGTTGCTGCACCAGCTGATCAAGGACCACACGCTCGGACCGCTCGGGTTCGCGACCGACGATCGCGTAGGAATTTGGTACGAGGGGACCGAGCCCACCACCGTCGTCGCGGACCTCGAGGTCGACCCGGTGAGCGGCCCGGGCGCCTATCGAGTGGAGCTCGTCAACGGAGAGATCGAAGAGACCCGCATCGGGGTCGGCGGTCGATTCAACTAGGTGTCGTCAGGTCGATCACGACCTTTGCGCGCGGCGCCCGATCGACACCGCCACGAAGCACCGCGATGGCCTCGTTCGTCGCGTCGAGCCCAAAGCGATGGGTGACGAGAAACGATGGCCGCAACGCGCCAGAGTTCAGTTGCGCAACGACGTCGGCGAAGGCTCGGCGGGTATAGGAGAAGCTTGCCTGAATGATGACGTCGTTGTTCACCAGGTCATCGGGCGCGATCTCGACCACCGTGCCATGCGGCGCCAGTCCGAGAAGGATCACCATGCCTCCGCGACCGCAACGCTCGATCGCGCTTTGCACAGAGTTCGCAGTGCCCGCGGCTTCGATGACCAGATCAAAGGATCGCTCGGGAACCTCCGTGAGAAACTCATCGGCTCCCGCTCCTTGCGCCAGATCTTGTTGTTCTTTCCGTCGACCAATCACGGTCGTCGAGGCGGGTCGAAACAGCTGAACCAAGTATGTGGCGAGCAGCGCGATGGTGCCGTCACCGACGACGGCGACTCGAAGGCCAGCCCGAAGCGGAATCCTCGTCAGCGCTCGCCAGACCACGGCCATCGGCTCAATGAGGACCGCGTCGTAGGCATCGACCTCGTCACGCAACCGGTGCGCCAAGGACGTCGGCACGCTGATGAGCTCCGCGATCGCGCCCGGACGCGTGAAGCCGATCTCGTCGTAGATTTCGCAGAGGTTGGTGGCGTCGCGCTGGCAGGGGCCGCAGCGTCCGCACGGGATGATGCCTTCAACGACCACGCGGCTGCCCGCCGGCCCGAGGTCGCCCGACGCAACGAGCTCGCCCACCCACTCGTGGCCGAGCACGAGCGGATAGTGCACGTACGCCGGATCAATAGTGCCGTCGATGAGTTCGAGGTCGGTGCCGCACATTCCCGTGAGCAGGGGGCGAACGATCACCTCTCCGTCCGACGCGAGGGGCGCGGGCCATTCGAGGAGCAATGAGGACCCGGGCTCGGAGATGACGAAGGCGTTCACGGCTAGGCGACGATCCGGGGCCGCGCCCCACCGAGCATGGAGCTCACTCGATCTGCGTGCTCTCGCACTGTGATGCCCAACTGCTGAACCTCGCGAAGCGGCACGTCGACCTTGAGACCAGTCACGCTGAGCGCTCCCGCACAGAGACCCTGGTGATCGAAGAACGCTGATCCCACACAGAAGACGCCCTCGGCCTCCTCTTCGTCGTCCAAGGCGTACCCTTCGCTTCGCACGCGTTCCAATTCGCCGAGGAGGGACTCGACATCAGTCAACGTCTTGGTCGTGTATCGCGTCATTCCTGATTCCTCGATCAGCGCTCGAACCTTCACTTCGCCGAGATGCGCGAGGATGGCTTTGCCGGCTGCGGTCGCATGCGGCTGCTCGCGCTGTCCAAGTGGTGCGTGGAAACGAATAGAACCCTCGCCGTCGATGCGCTCCAAGAACACGGGATAGCCCGACTCGTTCGACGCCAATCGGGCAGTCATACGGGTTGCCGTCGACAGCTCACGCAAGGTCGGCAAACCGAGCTCGGCGATCGAGGTCTGTTGGCCCACGAGATCCCCGAGACGCAGGAGGTTGAGACCCAAGACGTAGCGCGGCCCCGGATCGACGCTTCGCAAGAGACCCGACGTGGCCAGCGTTCGCGCCAGTGCCAACGCCGTGCTCTTCGCGACGCCCAGCCGATCAGCGATCTCGGTGACGCTGAGGCCGCCCGCGCCATGATCGGCGATCTCGTTGAGCAGCTGCGCCGCTCGCCCGACTGACTGCACGTGATAACGGTGATCCTCGAATGGTCTCGTAACGTTCGGCACAACAGAACACTATACGGAAACATTGCGCAATGAGATGAGATAACTTGACCACGCCGTCACAACGTGCTTGGATGCTTGTTATTAATTCCGACACGCGTTTTGCTATACCGAACAGCGACCAGATGAGTCGCCGAGCTGGCGCGGCAAAACTCGTGGTCGATGCACTTCGCTCGCGTGGCGAGCAACGCGGTCTTCTGCTGACCACGCCGGGCTCGGTCAACTGGCGCACCGGCGGACTGTCGGACCCCATCGACCTCACGGCCGCGAGCGATCCCGTCTGGGTTGTGGACTGCGAGCACGGCAGTGCGCTCATCACCTCCAATATCGAGGCACCTCGCCTGGAGCACGATTACCGAGTGCGCGAGCTCGGATGGGATGTTCTTTGCGCCCCTTGGTATGACGACGACGCGCGCCTCTCGCTTGCGTGTGACTACGCCAACGCCTCTGCACTCGAGCTCTTGAGTGACTCCGCAGGAATCGGCAAGAACGTACGAAGTGACCTGGTCGCGTCGCGCGTCACGCTCTGCGAGCCTGAGCAGGACGCGTTGCGCGAGCTGGGCGACCTCGTCGGTCGCGCACTTGGCGTCGGCGTCGATGCCTGGCGGCCCGGCGTAACGACGGACTTCGACGTCGCGGCAGCGATCAGCGCCACCCTCGAGGCCGAAGGAGCGAAGGCGGTCTGTCTCATCGTGGGCGGGGACGAGCGCTTGCGTTCATTCCGCCATCCCTTGGCGATCGGCGCCATCATCGATGACGCGCTGATGGCCGTGGTCGTCGCGAAACGTTCGGGGCTCCACATCGCGGCCACGCGAACGGCGCTACGTCGAGCGGACGACGACATCTTCCCCCTCGTGAAATCGGTCGCCCTGGTCCACGACACCGTCATCGAGGCGTCACGACCCGGGGGTACGTGGGGAGAGAGCGTGGAGGCCCTCGCGCGAGGCTACGCAGCAGTCGGTCAACCCGACGCCTGGCGCGAGCACTACCAGGGCGGACCCATTGGCTTCGAACAGCGTGAATTCGAACTGGCCCCTGGTCAGGTCGACTCCCCGTATTGGGGACTTTCGCGACGCGCACCCTATGCCGTCGCGTGGAATCCGAGCCTTCGTGACGGCGCCAAGCTCGAAGAGACGTACCTCGTGGGCGATTCGATCGAGCTGCTCACGCGCACGCCCGGCTGGCCACTCGACGAGGGCGACCTTGGTGTGCCACGAAGTTCCGTCAAAGTGCTGTAGCACGAGAGAAAGGATCATCATGATCAAAGGCGCAGGCAGTCCCCGAGGATCAGCTGCCCTGTCACGACACGTCGGTGAAGTTGGTGACGCCCCCGCTGCCAGCACGGCGAGGTTTCCCGACGGTGCTCACTTCCGCATTGAGATCCCCAGCGTCGAAAATCCCGATGCGCTGCGCGCGGTCGTAGAGAGCGCCCGCGAGCGCAAGGTGCCCATCCACCGAGCCTCTCAAGGCAGCGGTGCGATGCTGCTCTCCAACGACGAGCTGCGAGAGATGGCCCAGATTGGCGCCGACGAGGGCCTCGAGGTCAGCCTCTTCGTGGGTCCTCGAGAGGAGTACGGGGTTGGCGGTTCGGTCCGCAGCCCGGACGGTCCCGCCCTGGCGGGTCGTCTTCGAGGTTTTCACCAGCTGCGCTACGCCATTGAGGATATCCAGCGTGCCGTCGACGTCGGAATTCGCGGGTTTCTCATCGCCGACACTGGCCTGATGGAGATCTTGTCAGCGATGGTCGCTGCGGGCGAGCTGCCCTCATCGATTGTGTGGAAGATCTCGGCGGTGCTGGCCCCGTCGAACCCGGTGACGTTTCGTCAGCTCATCGGCCTCGGCGGCAGCACCGTGAACGTGCCGAGCGACATCACGATGACCGAACTCGCCGAGATCCGCACGCTCTCCCCCGCGCCAATTGATCTCTACCTCGAGTCGCCCGACTCGATGGGGGGCGTGGTGCGTGGCCACGAGATGGGTGAGATCGCGACGGTCGCCGCACCGCTCTATGCGAAGTTCGGTCTGCGCAATGCGCGCCCCGTCTATCCCGCGGGCGGTCACCTGCGCGCCGATGTCGTCCACAACGTGCAAGAGAAGGTCCGCCGCGCGCAGATCGCGCTTGAATGGCTCGACGCCTCGGCGTTGGACCTCACCATCTCCAAGCCTGGCGCCGAGGGCATCGGAGTGCCCGAGGTATGACGCTGCGCAGCGACCGTTGGGTGCGAGGCGACGACGAGGTCGCCCTCGATAGCCGCGTCGCGCTGCGCATGGGTGGCGCATCGGTTGATGCCGCGGGCGGTCGCCCGATCATCGGCATCGCCAACTCCTCGAGCGATCTCAACCCGTGCAACCAACCGCTTGACGCGCTAGTCGCACCACTGAAAGAAGGAGTTGCACGCGCGGGCGGGGTCGCGGTGGAATTTCCGACGATGTCCCTCGGCGAGGACCTCATGAAACCCTCGTCGATGCTGTATCGAAACCTGGTGGCGATGGAGCTCGAAGAGTCGCTGCGCAGCCAACCACTCGACGCCATCATCGTGCTCGCGGCGTGCGACAAGTCCGTGCCCGGAGCGCTCATGGGCGCGTTCAGCACCAACCTTCCGACGCTGCTCGTCGTCTCGGGGCCGAGGCCCGTCGCCACCTTCGAGGGAAGGCGCATCGGTACGGGCACCGACCTGTGGCGACTGTGGGATCAGCGCCGAGCTGGCGACCTCTCCGACGAGCAGTGGGTCGAGCTCGAGCGAGCGCTGACCCTGGGCAAGGGGACGTGCAACACCATGGGCACGGCGAGCACGATGGGCGCGCTCGCCGAGACGCTCGGTCTCGCCTGGCCGGGATCGACGACGCTGGCTGCGGGTGATCCGCGCCATCTCGACATCGCCCGACGGGTCGGTGAACGAAGCGTCGAGCTCGCGCGCAGCAGCCGCACGGCAACCAGCATGGTGACGCCCGCTGCGATCAACAACGCACTCGTCGTCCTCGCCGCGATCGGCGGATCGACGAACGCGGTGATCCATCTGACGGCCATGGCTCGGCGACTGGGCCACGACCTTTCTCTCGACGACGTCGACCGCGTCGGGCGCTCGACGCCCGTGCTCGTCGACGTCGAACCATCCGGGTCAGCGCTCATCGAAGACCTTGATAGGGCCGGAGGTTTCCCGAGCGTCTTTCGCGCGTTGGACGCGCGCCTTGACGGTGATGTCGAGCTCGCCGATGGACGATCGATGAAGCAGGTTCAAGCGGACGCCGCCGCGCCGAGCACCGTCATCCATCAACTTGATCTTCCGGTCGACGCTGAGGGTGCCTTTCGTGTGGTCCGAGGAAACCTCGCGCCTGACGGGGCGCTGATCAAGCGCTCGGCGGCCAGTGCCGCGCTCCTCAGCCATCGTGGGCCCGCCTACGTGATCGGCGGCGTCGACGACCTGGCCGATCGGACGGGCGCGTCAGCGACCTGCCCCGACGACGCGGTGCTCGTCTTCGCGGGTATCGGACCCGTGGGCGGCCCGGGCATGCCGGAATGGGGCATGATCCCCGTTCCCGAGCCGCTGCTCGCACGCGGAATCACCGACATGGTCCGCGTCACGGACGCGCGCATGAGCGGCACCAGTTTCGGCACCGTCTATCTGCACGTCGCCCCCGAGGGCGCCGTCGGAGGCGCCATTGGGCTCGTGCGTGACGGTGACATGATCCACGTCGACGCAGAGCGTGGCGTCATCGAGCTCGAGGTCGATGAGACAGAGCTTGCGGCGCGGCGCAGTGTGCGCTCAGCACCCCCTCGCCGAGAGCGCGGCTACCTCGAGTTGTATCGACGCCACGTCACCCAGGCGACGGAAGGGTGCGATTTCGATTTCTTGGTACTGCCGGTCGGCGAATCGCCGACGCTGGTGGAACCGGTTGTGGGGAGGTCTTGAGAAGTGAGAGCTTCACGAGAGTTGGAGTTCACCGTGAACTTCGAGAAAGTAAGGGGAGAACAACTTTGAAACGGATACGAACTAGGGGAATCGGAGCGGCGCTCGCTGCTCTGATGCTGGCGGGAATGGCCTTCGCCGTCGCGCCGGCCTCGGCCAGCTCAAAGGTCACACTGACGTTGTGGCAGAACTACGGAACCGAGCAGAATGCGGTCGCCACGAAGAACCTCATCGCGGCCTTTGAAAAACTGCATCCAAACATCACGATCAACGACGTGGCCCAGCCCGGTACGAACTACTTCCAGCTTTTGCAGTCCTCGGCGATCTCGGGCAACGGACCAGACCTGGCCGTTATGTGGACGGGGATCTACGACCTGCAGTACTCGAACTTCCTCGTGAACTTGAAGGGCAACGTGCCCGCGGCAGACTTGGCGAAGATGGAGGGCCTGCAGTGGGAGGCGCCCAACTTCAACACCTCGCTCGGAACCTACGTCATGCCGCTGGAGACTCAGTTCTACATTGGCTTCTACAACAAGAAGCTCTTCGCCGAGGCGGGCATCACGAGCGTCCCGACCGACTGGTCCCAGCTCTTCGCCGACTGCAAGCTGCTGAAGGCCAAGGGCATCGAGCCGCTGGTCTACGGCAACGGTGGCCAGGCCATCAGCACCGAGTTCTATCCGTGGTACGACATGAGCTACTTGATGATCGGCGCGCACCCGCTCTCGGCGTGGAAAGACCTCTACGACGGCGTGACCCCGTGGACCTCGTCGACGAACGTGGCCCAGCTCTCCAAGTGGGCTGAGCTCGAAAAGGACGGGTACACCAACTCCGGAGTTCTCACCACCACCGACAACATCACCGCGTTCGAGCAGGGCAAGGCCGCGATGCTCGTCGACGGCACGTGGGACACGGCGCAGTACACGAAGGCCATGGGCACCAACGTGGCCGCGTTCGTGCCGCCCTACTCCAACACCCCCATCAAGGGCGTCGTCGAGTACCCGGGTGACGGCTTCTCCGTGATGAAGTGGTCGAAGAACAAGGCAGCGGCCTTCGAGTTCGAAGACTTCTTGACCACGACCCAAGCGGGCAACATCATCAACCAGGCTGGCCTCATTCCCGACATCAAGGGTCTAAAGACGACCAACCCGGTCAACCAGGAGATGTTGAACTTCGTCACCCTTGACCACATGACGCCGTACCCGATGATGGACAACTACGTGCAGGTCAACGTCGGCAACGCCGCCGACAAGGTGCTACCCGCGGTGCTCGCCAATCAGGAAAAGCCGCTCGCGGCGCTCCAGAACATGGCCCAAGCCTGGCAGCAACTCCCCGCAGCGCAACGCAGCAAGAAGGACTTCGCGGGTTAACCGCGGTCACTCCTGCCCGGTTCGACCCCGAGCCGGGCAGGAGTGACGATCTAATCTGATGGGAATCCCAGTGAGCGATCTATCTGCATGAGTGCCTCCATAGCGACCCCGCCACGCGCGCGCCGCCTCACCCTTCGCCGGCGTCGTCAGCTGGCGGGATTCCTCTTTGCCCTTCCGGCGATCGCGCTGGTCGTTGGCTTCATCGGCATTCCCATTGGCCAAGCCGTCTACTACTCCTTCACGCAGTGGGACGGGCTCACGTCCACCTGGATCGGTACGTCCGCGTGGACCCAGGCCTTTCACAACTCCGATCTGTGGACCGCGCTCGAGAACAACGCCAAGCTGCTGCTGGCGGTGCCGCTCGCCCTTGGATTGCCGCTCTGCATCGCCGTCTTGCTGCACCAACGGGTGGCGGGATGGAAGATATTCCGCTCGATCTATTTCTTGCCCACCGCCATCTCCTGGGTGGTCCTCGGGCTCGTCGCCGAGCGATTCTTCGCCTACCAAGGTTCGCTCAACTCGATCATTCACTTCTTCGGCTTCGGACACGAGAACACCAACATGCTCGGGTATGAATCAACGGCCCTCATTGCGCTGGGCATCACCTTCGTGTTCACCATGATCGGCACCAACACGATGCTGTTTCTCACGGGGCTCGCGACTCTCGATCCGAGCCTTGAAGAAGCAGCGCGTATCGACGGAGCGGGACGCTGGCGGATCTTCTACAGCATCACGCTTCCCCACCTCAGCCGCTTCATCCAGCTCGCCTTCGTAATGACGGTGATCGCGTTGTTCTCTGCGTTGTTCAGCCTCATCTTCGTCATGACCGGAGGAGGACCGGGCTACGCCACCACGACCATGGAGTTCCTCATCTATCAGACTGGTTTTGACCAGGGGGCCTTTGGCACCGCCGCGCTGTACGGCATCATTCTGTTCGTCCTCACCGCCATCGTCGGCATCGTCCAGCTTCGACTGATTGGATCGAACGAATGACCACGCTGTCGACTCCGCCGACGACACCGGAGACGTCCGAGACCGAGCGAGATCCGGTCGTGCATCCCCCGCGCTCTCGGCGAAGGCTCGGCCGTTGGATTCTCTTTGGCGTGATGGTGATCATCGCCATCATCATGCTCTACCCGTTCTGGGTCATGATCGTGACCAGCCTCAAGTCCGAGAACCAGTTCCTCGCCGGCAGCGGGTTTTCCTGGCTGAGCTGGAAAGACCTCTCTTCGGTCATTCCGATAGCTCAGGAGGTGCTCAGCTCGACGATCGTCTGCGCGGCGTCGATCCTCATCATCCTGGTCGTCGGACTGCCCGCGGGCTTTGCCTTTTCCAAGCTCCGCTTTCGTGCCTCGACGCTGATCTTCCTCGTCATCGTGAGCGCGATGATGGTGCCCTTGCAAGCGATCCTCATGCCCGAGTTCGTCAACGTCACGAAGCTGCATCTCACGGGCGGCTATCTCGGAGCCATTCTCGTCTACGCATCCCTCGGCACGCCGTTCTCGGTCTTCTTGTTCACCACCTATTTTCGCGGTGTCCCCGACGAGCTCGTAGAAGCCGGCATCGTCGACGGCCTCGGGTATTTCGGCGCACTCTGGCGTCTCGTCGTCCCGATCGCCATTCCCGCGATCGCCACCGTGACCGTGCTGCAGTTCATCCAGATCTGGGACGACCTGCTCGTCGGCTTGCTCTTCATCCAGAACACCTCGGAACGGCCCATCACGGTGGGCTTGGCGGTCCTCGCCGCCGGTCGCACGACGTCGATCCCCGAACTCATGGCGGGCTCGCTCATCAGCGCCGTCCCCGCGATGGTGGTCTACCTCATCTTTCAGCGGTATCTCGTAAAGGGCCTCACGATGGGCATCGACCGATGACCCGAGAGCCAGCTTCGCGCAAAGGAGAATCACCCCATGGCTGAGATTGATTTCGACGGCGTCACGAAGGTCTTCGGCGACGGACCGCCCGCCGTCGATCGCCT
Organism: uncultured Acidimicrobiaceae bacterium; assembly: GCA_963848345.1. Taxonomy (GTDB): domain Bacteria; phylum Actinomycetota; class Acidimicrobiia; order Acidimicrobiales; family RAAP-2; genus RAAP-2. The sequence continues at coordinate 956,089 of CAWKDF010000005.1, forward strand.
TTCGCTGCACGTGAACGACGGCGAGTTCATGGTCCTCGTCGGGCCCTCTGGGTGTGGAAAGACCACCGCGCTGCGCATGCTCGCGGGCCTCGAGGAGATCACCTCGGGCACGCTCAAGATCGGCAACGCGATCGTGAACAACACCCTTCCAAAGGACCGCGACGTCGCCATGGTGTTTCAGAACTACGCGCTCTATCCGCACATGTCGGTCGAGAAGAACATTGGCTTCGCCCTCAAGATCCGGGGTGATTCGAAGGCCGAGATCAAGCGCAAGGTCGACGAAGCCGCGGCGATACTTCGCCTGGAGGAGTATCTCGACCGGCGCCCTAAGGCGCTCTCGGGCGGACAACGTCAGCGCGTTGCCATGGGTCGAGCGATCGTGCGCAGTCCCCAGGCCTTCCTCATGGACGAGCCCCTGTCCAACCTGGACGCGAAGCTCCGCGTGGAGATGCGTCTAGAGATCGCTCGCATCCAGCGTCTGCTCAACGTGGCTACGGTCTACGTCACCCACGATCAGGTCGAAGCCATGACCATGGGCGATCGGGTCGCAGTGATGCGCGACGGCAAGCTTCAGCAAGTCGATACGCCGCAAGATCTCTACGACCGACCCGCCAATGAGTTCGTGGCCGGGTTCATGGGCTCGCCCCCGATGAACCTGCTCGCCTGTCAGGTGCGCGCGGGCCACGATCGCCTAGAAATCGTGCTCGGTGAGCAGGTGGTCGAGCTCCCCGTGAGCTATGCCAGCACCCACGATCTTCCAAGCTCTGGGGGCCAGGTCATCCTCGGCGTTCGTCCCGAAGACGTGCTCATCACCGACGCCTCGAGCTCCAACACCATCAAGACTCGCGTCGAGCGCTCCGAGGCACTGGGCTCGGAGATACTCGTGCATCTCTCTCACGCGGACGCGCTCGACGAGACGCTCTCTACGGGAGAGCGCTTGCGCCAAGACTTCGTTCGGCGGGCCGCGCTCGTGGCAAAGATGGGACCGCGCGTTAAAGTGACCGCCGGCGATGTCCTGTCAGTGCAGATCTCCCAGGAGCACGCGCACTTCTTCGACGTCGAGACCGGCCGCACACTGCGTAGGAGCTGATATGACCACCCGTTCATCAAGCGACCAGGACACGCCCCGCGTCGTCAGCGTCAATCCCGCCACGGGCGAGGAACACCTGCTCGAGATCACAGAGACGTCGGTCGCTGAGGTCATCCGTCTGAGCGAGCGAGCGGCCAGCGTGGCGCTCGACTTCGCCCAGCGCCCCCTCGCCTGGCGAGCGCGCCTGCTGCGCGCCATGGCGGACGAGCTTGAAGCGGACAGCGCCCACCTGGTAGGGGTCGCCCGTCGTGAGACGGCGCTCAGCGACGCTCGCCTCGAGGGCGAAGTGCGTCGGACCGCCTTTCAGCTTCGATTCTTCGCCGACGTCGTCCTCGACGGGAGCTTCCTGCATGCCTCAATCGACCACGCCACGGACTCGCCGATGGGCCCGCTGCCCGACCTTCGCCGGATGCGCGTGCCCCTCGGTCCCGTCGCCGTCTTTGGCAGCTCCAACTTCCCCTTCGCCTTTTCCGTGCCGGGAGGCGACACCGCGTCCGCGCTGGCTGCGGGCTGTCCCGTCGTCATCAAGGCGCACCCGGCCCACCCCGAAACCAGCCTCGCGAACTTCGAGGCGCTCCAGCGAGCAGCGAGCGCGTTCGAGTTTCCCGACGGCTTGCTCGCGCTGGTCTTTGGATTCGACGCGGGAGTTGCGCTGGTGGACGCGCCCGCCATCAGCGCGGTCGGCTTCACCGGTTCAGTGCCGGCGGGCCGGGCGCTCTGGGCTCGGGCCAACGCACGCGCCAACCCCATCCCCTTTTACGGAGAGCTGGGCTCCGCCAACCCTCTGGTCGTGACCCCGTCCGCCGCGAAAGAGCGCGCCCGCGAGATCGGCGAGGGCGCGGCGGGCTCCATGACACTCGGCGTCGGGCAGTTCTGCACCAAACCGGGACTGCTCTTTGTGCCCCAGAGCGAAGATGGCGACGAGCTCGTGAGCGCGCTCGTGACCTCACTCGAGAAGATGACGTCGATGACCATGCTGAGCTCGGGCATCGCTCAGCAGTTTCGCACCGGTGCCGCAACGATTGCCGGCATCGACCGCAATCATCATTTGGTGGGCGGTCCCACCAGGGACGCCCACGGGGCCGACGTCAGCCCCCAGCTCTTCGAAGTTCCGGCTCAACTCTTCGCCAAAGAGTCCTCGCGTCCCCTGCGTGACGAGTGCTTTGGTCCGCTCGCGGTCGTTATCCGCTACGACGACAACGATCAGCTGCAGAGAGCGCTGGCGGTCACCGAGCCAGCCCTCACCTTCAGCATCTTTGGCGCAGCGGGAGACCCCGACGCAAAGTGGCTCCTCGAGGTCGCCGAGACGAAGGCCGGTCGGGTCATCGTGAATGCCTTTCCGACCGGCGTCGGCGTGAGCTGGTCCATGCAGCACGGCGGCCCCTGGCCCTCGACCACGTCATCGTCGACGACCTCAGTAGGCGCGGCGAGCATCGACCGCTGGACCCGGCCAGTGACGCTGCAAGGCGTGCCCGCCGAGCTCTTGCCAGACGCCCTTCTCGACGAGAATCCACTCGCCATACCCCAGCGGGTGGACGGCGTTCGTCAACCCTGAGGTTGGGGAAGCGCCGCTCGCACCGCGTCAGCCCGACGGCTGAGCGTGGCGGCGCGCTCCACGACCGCCTCGGCTCCGCAGCGCTCGAGCCAGTTGGCGAGTATCAGATACCCGTCTTGGGTAAGCACCGACTCTGGGTGGAACTGCACGCCTTCAAGATCGAGCGTGCGATGACGCATGCCCATGATGAGACCATTGGAACGCGCCGTCACTTCGAGCTCGTTGGGCAGGGTCTCATCGAGCACGACCAGTGAGTGGTACCGCCCAACGACGAGGGGGTTCGAGACGCCGCGAAAGACGCCCTCGTGATCGTGGGTGACGAGGCTCGCGCGTCCGTGCAACAGCTCGGGCGCCACGGCGACGTCGCCGCCAAAGGCCTCCGCGATCGCCTGATGACCCAGACACACACCGAGCAGCGGCAGCCCTCGCTCGGCGCAGTATCCAACCAGCTCGATGCAGCTGCCAGCAGTGCGCGGGTGTCCCGGCCCCGGGGAAATGAGAACCCCGTCGACCCCGAGTGCTTCCATGTCGCGCGCCGCCACGTCGTCGTTGCGCCGCACGATGACCTTGGCGCCGAGCTCACCAAGGTACTGCACCAGGTTGTAGACGAAGGAGTCGTAGTTATCGACGACGAGGATTGTGAGTTCGTCGGACATAGACAGATATGTTACGACGCAGACTCAGTATCCTTTCGCTATGGAGCCCCTCCCCCTCGATACGTTCCTCGATCTTGTTGACGAGGGCTTTAACGTCGTGCCCCTGCACCTGACGTTGCAGCTCGACCGCGAGACTCCCGTCTCGCTCTATCAGCGCGTGCAGGATCGAGCCATCTTCATGCTCGAAAGCGCCGCGCTCGGCGAGACGACCGGACGGTACTCCTTCATTGGCCTCGATCGTCGCTGGCGCCTCACGACCAGAGACGGCACGACCGTCGTCGAAGGGGCCAACCGTCACGAGAGTGACCTCGCTCCGCTCGATGAACTCCGTCGTCTGCTCGCCAGCTATCGGACCTACGTCTCTGGAGAGCTACCCGACTTCATCGGAGGGGCGGTCGGCTTCGTGACGTATGACTACGTGCGCCGACTGGAACGACTGCCGGGGCGGTCGAGCGAGGCGACGTGGCCCGACGTCGACTTCTCCTTCCCCGACGCGGTGCTGATCTGCGATCACCTTCGCCATTCGACGACCGTTGTTGTGCTCGCCATCGTCGAGAGCGACAATCCTCCAATGGTGTACCACCGTGCACTCGAGCGGCTGAACGATCTGGTGTCGATCCTCCTTGGTCCCGCGCCGTCGAGCGACCCGATCACCGAACGCCTCGTCGCCACCGCGCCCCAACAGCGCGACACGATCGACGTGCGCGCCCTCGCGGAGGAGATCTCTAACTTCTCCGAGGACGATTACGCAGAGGTCGTCGAGCGTGCGAAGAAGTACATCGTCGCGGGCGACATCTTCCAAGTCGTGCCGAGCCAGCAGTTCCGCCGCGCGAGCAAGGTCAATCCCCTGACGCTCTACCGCGTCCTGCGTGCCCTCAATCCCTCGCCGTACATGTACCTGCTTGATTCCAGTGAGCACCAGATCGTCGGCGCCTCGCCCGAGATGCTGATGCGCGTGCACGAAGGCGTCGTGAGCACCCGGCCCATCGCCGGGACCCGCCCACGTGGCGACAGCGACGCAGAAGACCTCGCCCTCGAGGCAGAGATGCTGGTTGACGAGAAGGAGATCGCCGAGCACGTCATGCTCGTCGATCTGGGCCGCAACGACGTCGGACGTGTGGCGGCGCCGGGAACGGTTCGCGTCGAGCGACTGGCCCACGTGGAGCGGTTCTCCCACCTGATGCACCTCGTCAGCCACGTCGACGGCGAGTTGCGCGACGGTCTCGACGCCTTTGACGCCTTCAACGCTCTCTTTCCCGCGGGCACGCTGACCGGAGCGCCCAAAGTCCGCGCGATGGAGCTCATCGACGAGTTCGAATCGGTCTACCGTGGCCCCTACGGCGGGGCGGTCGGCTACTTCTCGCTCTCGGGCAACGCTGACTTCGCGATCACCATTCGCACGCTCTCGCTGCGCGACGGATACGCCACTGTCCAAGCCGGTGGCGGGGTGGTGGCCGACAGTCGCGCAGATCGTGAGTTTCGTGAATGCCTGAACAAGGCGTCTGCTCCGCTGCTCGCGCTCGCTATCGCCGAGGCCTAAGTCGCTCTGCGTCGCTACGCTGGTGACCGCCCCTAAGGCCGTCCGAGTTCGACGGACCTCTGTCCCAACCACTGTCCCAGGCGTGCCCGATCGGAGAACCATGGAACAACACGCGTTGCTTCGTCGCATCAGTCGCGTCCTGCAACGGATTGGTGAGGTGACCTCGCGCGCCAGTACCGCCGTGGCGGTGGCTGCGGCGCTCATGGTCTTCATCATCATTCTTGGCGCAGAAGGATTCCCCTCGACCTGGGAGACGGCCTTTTCCACCGTCGCAGAAGTCATTACGCTGGTCATGCTGTTCGTGATCCAACACACGCAAAGTCGCCACCAACTGGTGATGCAACTGAAGCTTGACGAGTTGATTCGATCTTCTCCCCAGGCCGATGACCGCGCGGTGAAGTTAGAGATCGCGAACGACGAGGAGCTCATGGAACGAGAGAACGATCAACTGGCTCACCACGAATCGCTGCGTGAAGGCGATCCGATCGAGTAACTCTCGCCTGTAGTAGCAAGAACGCTGCGACGTATGCTCGACGGGTGGTCGCAAACTCAACAGGCAATGAACGGAACGAAGAATCTGCCCGCGAACGTTGGCGACGCCTTTACGAACGCGCACCCCTCCGCTCAGGCATCTTCTCGACAATGTCCGGTGTGCCCCTGGCACCGGTCTACGGCCCCGAGGACGCCGAATACCCGGGCGTCTATCCCTATACGCGCGGACTCCATGCCTCGATGTACCGGACGAAGCTCTGGACGATGCGAATGTTCGCGGGATTCGGCACGGCGGTAGATACCAACGAACGCTTCCGCGAGATCATTCGCTCTGGAGGCACCGGGCTCTCGACCGCCTTTGACATGCCCACCCTCCTCGGTCTCGATTCCGATGATCCAATGTCCATTGGAGAGGTCGGGCGTTGCGGTGTGGCGATCGATTCGCTGGCGGACGTGCGAGATCTGTTTATGGATATCGACCTTTCGGCAATCACGACGTCGATGACGATCAATTCGCCCGCGGCCGTAATGCTGGCGCTCTTTGTCGCCAACGCCGAAGAGTCAGGAGTCGAACGCGCCCGGCTCGGCGGCACGCTACAGAACGACATCTTAAAGGAGTACCAGGCGCAAAAGGAGTTCGTCTTTCCTCCGCGCCAGTCGATGCGCCTCGTACGTGACACGATCGCCTTCACTGCCGCCGAGATGCCCAAGTGGAACTCCATCTCCGTGTCGGGATATCACATTCGAGAGGCCGGCTCGACGGCAGTCGAGGAGCTCGCCTTCACGCTCGCCAACGGCTTCGCGTACGTGGAGCTCGCCCAGACCACCGGACTGAGCGTGGACGAGGTGGCGCCGCGCCTGTCCTTCTTCTTCAACGCGCACATCGACTTCTTCGAAGAGATCGCAAAGTATCGAGCCGCGCGACGACTCTGGGCCAAGTGGATGCGCGGGCACTATGGCGCCCAGGACGAACGTTCCTGGCAGATGCGCTTTCACACTCAGACCGCGGGCGTCTCGCTCACCGCACAGCAGCCCGAGATCAACATCGCTCGCACCGCCATCGAAGCGCTCGCGGGCGTGCTGGGCGGGACCCAATCCCTCCACACGAATTCGATGGACGAAGCGCTCGCCCTGCCGTCGGAGAAGGCCGCACGGATCGCCCTTCGAACCCAGCAGATTATCGCGCACGAGACCAACGTCGCCAACGTCGCCGATCCGCTCGGAGGCTCGTGGTTCATAGAGGAGCTCACCGACGAGATCGAACGAGAAGCCGAGCTTCTCTTCGCTCACATCGGCAAGCTCGGCGAGGGCTCCATGCTCGAGGGGTGCATCCGTGGCATCGAGGAGAACTGGTTTCAAGGGCGCATCGCCGACTCGGCCTACGAGCTCGAGCGAACGTTCAACACCGGAGAGCGAATCGTCGTTGGAGTCAATGAGTTCCTGGAGGGAAACGACGACCAAGACCTCGCCACGCTGCGCATCACCAATGAGGACGAACGAAAGCAGCTCGCGCGTCTAGAGTGCGTGCGCACGGAGCGAGATGCCGAACACGTGAGAACGTCCCTCGCTCGTGTGCGTGCGGAGGCGTCGGATCCCGAGACAAACCTGATGCCCGCCCTCATCAATGCGGCCTCGTCGTACGCCACGGTGGGCGAGATGATGTCAACGCTCGCCGAGGTGTTCGGGCGCTACGTGGAAGTTCCCTCGCTGTGAGCGTCCGCGTACTGGTCGCCAAAGTCGGCCTCGACGGGCACGATCGAGGCATCAAGGTCGTCGCCCGGCTGCTTCGCGACGCCGGTATGGAGGTCGTCTATACGGGCCTCTTCCAAACTCCAGAATCGGTGGCGTCCGCCGCGATCCAAGAGGACGTCAACGTGGTCGGCCTCTCGATGCTCTCGGGTGCGCATTTGACCCTCGCCCCGCTCGTCGTCAACGCGCTTCGCGAGCGCGGTTCGGACATTCCCGTCGTGCTGGGCGGGATCGTGCCACCACAGGACGAAGACGAACTTCGCGCTGCGGGGGTCACCGCAGTATTCGGACCCGGCACGAGCGCCGAACAGATCGTGCGCACCATCGAAGCAGTCGCCGCGCTCCCGTAATCGCTGACGGGAGCATTCGCGTTCACGCGGTCTCATCGTTAGAGTCTGGGACAGTCGAAGGGAGAGGTCATGTTAAAGGGATTCAAGAATTTCCTGATGCAAGGGAACTTGGTCGTGATTGCGGTGGGACTCGTGATCGCGCTCGCGTTCAGCACCTTGGTCACGGCGTTTACGACGAACATCATCACGCCGCTCATCAACGCGCTCGCTGGATCATCTGCGCACAATCAAGGGCTCGGCTGGACTATCCACGGCCAGCGCATCGCGCTTGGGTCGTTTATTTCCGCCATCATCTACTTCATCATCTTCATGTTCGTGGTCTACTTCGTCCTGGTGGTGCCCTATCGGCGCTACATGTCCAAGCGGGGCATCAGTGTCTTTGCCACACAAACTCCGCCCCCACCAACCAAGACGTGCCCCGAGTGCCTGAGCACCGACCTTCCCGTCGCCGCCACGAAGTGTCTGCACTGCGCGAGCATCGTCGGCTGAGGTTCTTAGTCGCACATAGGAACCGCTGCCTCGCGAAAGGCGAGTAGTCCTCGAACTTCGGAGTAGTTTGGAGCGCTGTGACCGACTCGACCGCTCGACCGCTGGTGCTTGCCTTCGAGCACGTGTCGGTGCGATTCGGTGGACTCCTCGCGCTGAACGACGTCAGCTTCGAAGTTCCTCAGTGCGAGATCGTCGGCCTGATAGGACCCAACGGAGCGGGAAAGACGACGGCGTTTAACGTGGCGTGCGGATTCCAGCGGCCCACGTCCGGGTCGGTCCGCTTTCCCGAGCTTCATCGACACAGCCTCCGTCCCGACCAGCTCGCAAAGGCCGGCGTCGCGCGAACGCTGCAAGGAGTCGGGCTGTTTCACCACATGAGCGTGCTCGAGAACGTCATGGCGGGCGCGCAGAGTCGACCGGGCGGTGGCGTGTGGACCTCCCTGCTCGGCCTCCCGATGGGGCGCCTCCAAGAGCGAGCCATTCGCGAGGAGGCGATGAGCCAGCTCGAGCGAGTCGGTGTCGCGCGATACGCCCGAGCGCTGCCGAGTGGCATCCCCTACGGCATCGCAAAGAAAGTCTCGATTGCCCGGGCGCTCATGACTGCACCCACGCTCTTGATGCTCGACGAACCGGCGTCCGGTCTCGACGAGCACGAGCTCGCCGACTTCATCTCGCTGATCATCGAGTTGCGCGAGTCGATGAGCGTGCTGCTGGTCGAGCACAACATGGATTTTGTGATGCAACTGGTCGACGTGCTCGTGGTGTTGAACTTCGGGCAGGTGATCGCCCGGGGCACCCCGAGTGAGATCAGCCACAACCCCGATGTCTTGGCCGCCTATCTCGGGATCGACGAATGATCACCGTCAAGGAGCTCTCCGTCAACTACGGCGCCGTGCGCGCCCTTCGAGACGTGAGCTTTGAGGCACCGACCGGTCAGATCACTGCTGTCCTGGGCGCGAATGGTGCGGGCAAGACCACGCTGCTTCGAACGATTTCGGGCCTCGTCACACCGCAGACCGGCACCATCCACTTCGTCGAGCAACCGCTGATTGGACTTGCGACCGAGAACATAGCGAGGCTCGGCGTCGCTCACGTGCCCGAGGGACGCGGCGTCATCGAGGAGCTGAGCGTCGAGGAGAACCTTCGCCTCGGTGCGCTATCGAGAAAGGTCGATATCGCGAGTGGACTGGCCGAGCAGTACGAAAGGTTCCCCATCCTCGGGGATCGGCGCAGGAAGCTCTGCGCCACGCTCTCGGGCGGCGAGCGCCAAATGCTCGCCATGGCGCGAGCGCTCATCGCCAAGCCGCGAGTCTTGTTGCTCGACGAGCCCTCGCTCGGCCTCGCCCCGCAGATCACCGCCCAACTGATGAAGACGATCCACGAGCTGTGCGAGAGCGAACACCTGACAGTCATCCTCGTCGAGCAGAACGCGAAGAGCGCGCTGCGCATCGCCCATCGCGCCGTCGTGCTTCATCTGGGCGCGACGGTCGCCAGCGGGGACGCGGCGAGCGTCGCTGCCAACGACGACCTGCGTCGCTACTACCTCGGAGTGGTGGTCGAGTGAGCGCGTTCCTTACCTCTTCGTTCATGCACAACATCTTTGGGGGCGTTGCCCAAGGGGTCGTCTACTCCCTCGTCGCCCTCAGCCTGGTCATCATCTGGCAGTCCACGCACGTGCTCAACTTCGCCCAAGGGGCCATGGCCATGTTCGCGACCTACGTGGGCATGACCGAGATCGATCGGGGCATCGGGTACTGGTGGTGTGTCATCATCTCGGTCGCCGTGGGCATGCTCCTCGGCGGTCTTACCGAGCGGGTCCTCATACGCCCCCTCTACGGCAAGCCCGAGATCAATCCCATTGTTGTGATGGTGGGGTTCCTCGGCGTCTTAGAGGCGCTCGCCGCGGCTATTTGGACCAGCACGACGCGCAACATCACCGAGCCGTTCTCGCAGATCTTCTTTCACGACCACGGCAACCTCGTCTACCTATCGCCGTTCATCATCTATCAAGTCATCCTCGCCCTAGGCATCATGCTCCTCGTCGCGGGACTCTTTCGCTTCACCAAGCTCGGACTGCAGTTGCGCGCCTCCGCCCTCGCGCCCGAGGTGTCACGGCTGCTCGGCATTCGGGTCTCGCGAATGCTCACGATTGGCTGGATCCTCTCGGCGGGCGTGGGAGCGATCGCCGCCGTCATCCAGGCTTCGGGAAGCTTCGGGCTCTTCCCCACCGACATGGACGGCATCTTCGTCGCGGGGTTCATCGCCGCAGCCGTCGGAGGTCTCGAATCGCCGATCGGCGCGGTGGCGGGCGGCCTCTTGATCGGACTCGCTGAGCAGTTCATTCTCGCCTACTGGTCGCCCAACGTCGCTCCCCTCGGCGGCATCATCATCCTGGTCGTGGCGTTGATGATTCGACCGCAGGGCCTCTTCACAAGAGTTGCCGGTCGAAGGGTCTGATGATTCGCACGTTCCTCCGCCAAGAGACCACGCTCTCGCGCTTCCTCGGGGTGGTCGCGCTCACCGTCGCGACCCTCGCCATCACCTTCGTCCTGCCGCCTGTCGCTGATTCCGAGCTCGCTGGGGGTGCAGCCATCGCCATCGTCATCTTGGGGCTGAGCTGGTTGATCGGCTGGAGCGGACAGATCTCGCTCGGCAACTCTGGCTTCATGGCGGTCGGCGCCTACGCCGCGGGGATTTGGGCTCACCACCACGCCACCACACCGCTCATCTTCACGTTCTTTTTAGCGACCGTCGCGGGCGCGATCAGCGGGCTCATCATCGCCATCCCTTCTACCCGGCTGCGCGGCCCGTATCTCGCCGGCATGACTCTCGCCTTCTCGGCCGCCGTCACGCCGATCGCCCAGAACTTCACCTCGATCACCGGTGGCGAGGGCGGAATCTTCATGAACTCCTTGGCGACGCCCGGCTGGTTCGGGCACTTCTTCAGCGGGCCGAACGCCGCCATCAACGCCAACGCGCAGTGGACGGCAGACCTCGCCGTACTGGTCGCCGGGATCACCTTCTTCTTCATGGCCAACTTGTTCCACTCGCGCACCGGACGGGCCATGCGACTCGTACGTGACAACGACGTCGCAGCCGAGCTGATGGGCGTCAACCTCTCTCGCACCCGGTCGCTCGCCTTCATGATCGCTGCCGCCTACGCGGGACTCGGCGGAGCGCTCTATTCGCTGTTGCAGGCGTCGGTTCGCCCCGAAACCTTCCCCCTGACGCTGTCCATCACGCTGCTCACCCTCATGGTGCTCGGCGGCATTGGCACGTTGAGCGGCGCGGTCATCGGCGGGATCATCTACTCCTTCAGCGCGAACCTCGTGGCCCACGTCAACTCGCTGACCGGCGTCAACCCCACCTCCAACCTGGGCGCCAATATGCAGGGCATTATCTTCGGGGCGCTGCTCATTTTGACCATGCTCTTCGTCCCCCGAGGGCTCGTGAGCGTAAAGACCCCCTTAGGGCGGCTCTTTCAGACCCGACACCAGGTAGTAGAGCCGGGCGAACTACATTAGGTTTCGGTTGTTTACACGGAGTTCACCTAGGGGGGGAAATGATCACACAACTACGCCGTCCGCTGACGCTCATCAGCGCTTTGGCTCTTTCGATGGCGGGGCTGAGTACCGGCTTACTCGCGAGTAACGCGAGCGCCGCAGGCTCGACACCAGGGGTCACCGCGAACAGCATCACGATCGGCGCCACGGTGCCGCTGTCGGGCATTGCTGCGAGTTACGCGCCCGTCTCGGCCGCCGCCAACGCGGTCTTCAAGTGGGTCGACTCGCACGGTGGCATCAATGGTCGCCAGATCAAGTACATCCGCTTGGACGACTGCTACGACCTCGCGTCCTACGGGCTCGGCTGCACGGCCGGAGCGAGCGTCACGACGCTCAGCCAGAACCAGGTGCTCGTCGCCCAGGACCACGTCTTTGCCACGGTGGGTTCACTCGGCACAGCCGCCGAAGAGAGCGTCGAGAGCTACCTGAAGCAAAACGGCGTACCGCAGCTGTTCGTCAACTCCGGCTCAAAGGCGTGGGACGACCCGAGCCAGTATCCGAACCTGTTCGGGTTCCAGACGAGCTACAACGCCGAGGGCAAGATCTTCGCCAAGTACATCAAGACCCACTACGCCGGTGAGACGGTCGGGTTCATTGGTCAGAATGATGACTTCGGCGCTAACGGCTACCTGGGCCTCCAAGACGGCGGGATCAACATCGCCAGTGCCAATCACCTGAGCTACAACGCGGCCGACGCCGTCACCGGCTCGACGAGCGACATTCAGGCGGACGTCGGCACGCTCGCCCAAAATAAGGTCCAGGTCGTCGTGCTCGACTCCGTGCCCGGCTTCACCAATGGCATCTTGGAAGTCGCCAAGGCGCTCGGTTACTCGCCCACCTGGATCATCTCGAGTGTGGGAGCGGACCCGACGTCGGTGGACAACCCCAGCGAAGCGGGCGCGATCACGCTCGACTACTTCCCCTCGGTGCAGGACACCGGCGACCCCTGGATCCCCTGGATTCGCCAGGTGCTGAGCGCCGATAAGGCCGACTTCCCCACCTTCAACGCATCGTCGATCTTGACCGGCAACGAGCTCTACGGCGTGGGCTACGCCGTCGCCTTCGCAGAGACGTTGAAGGCGGAGGGCCGCAACGTGACGCGGGCCGGTTTTGTGAAGACGCTCGAATCGGCCACGCTGTCCGACCCGAGCATCACCCCGCTGCAGTACTCAAAGTCAAATCACCAGGGCCTCCAAGGCGGCGTGATCGCGAAGATTGCCGCCAACGGTTCGAGTGCACCGGTGGTTGCGGATCTCACCAACACGACAGTCTTCACGACGGGCAACTCGGCGGCGTCGCCATTGAAAACCTCGACGAAGCTCACCATCAGTCCGATCCCGAGCTGGCTTAAGTAATCCATCGTTACGAAGAGCACGAAGGCACCGCCGAGAGGTGGTGCCTTCGTGCTCTTCGCCATCGAGTTCAGATCACACGTAGCATGCAGGTCGTGCATCGACTCGACCCGGGAGCTGGATGATCCCCATACTCTCGCTCGCCGCCATGCGCGAGGCGGACCGCGAGGCCGTTGGCCACCGCGGCCAAGACTCGCTCGTTCACGCAGCCGGCACCGCGGTGGCCCAGACCGCTCGCACCATGCTCGGCGCTTGTTACGGGGCTCGCATCGCGGTTGTCGTCGGACCGGGGCTGAACGGGGCCGACGGACGGGTCGCCGCTGGATGGCTCAGCGAACGCGGTGCACGCGTCGAGATCATCGCCTGGGACAACGCGCCTGCGCTCCTCACCGGCTTCGATCTCATCGTCGACGCGGCTTTTGGCACTGGCTGCACGCGCCCGTACGTGGCGCCGAGCGTGGATCCCGGCACCCGCATCCTCGCCGTCGACCTGCCCTCGGGCGTCGACACCGATACCGGAGCGCTCCTCGGTGAGCCGATGAGGGCCACGGCCACGATCGCTCTGGGTGCGCTCAAGCCTGCTCACCTCAACGGCCCTGCCGCAGACTATGCGGGTGAACTCCACTTCGAGGGTCTCGGCATCGTGCAGTCGTTCACCGACGGGCTGGTCACCGACGACGATCTCGCCGGATTCGTGCGCCTCAATGCGCGAGATCACAAGTGGAATCACGCAGTACAGGCCTTCGTCGGGTCATCACTCATGCCCGGCGCCGCCGAGCTCGTCCTTCGAGGGGCGCTGGCGGGAGGCGCGTCGATGATTCGCCTCGCGAGTCGCGGTGACGTGGCCGCTCAGGTGAACCTTCCCCCCGAAGTGGTGCACGCGACCGATTCACGAGTCGACAAACGCTGCAAGGCGGTGGTCGCCGGTCCCGGCCTCGGGGCCGAAGCCTCGGACTGGCTGCGCCAGGCGCTCTACGAGCACACGTGTCCGGTCGTGCTCGACGCCGACGGTCTCGATCGCGCGTTCATCGACGCCCACGCGTCACACGACGGTTCGTGGGTGCTCACCCCCCACGACGGAGAGTTCGCGCGCCTCGTCGGAAAGGACGTGGGGGCTGATCGCTTCTCCGAGGTACGCGATCTCGCGCGCGACACGGGATGCGTTGTGCTGCTGAAGGGCCCCACGACGATCATCGCCGCGCCCGACGGTCGTCTGCGCGTGGTTACTTCCGGCACGGACGCCCTGGCGACCGCGGGCACCGGCGACGTCCTCTCTGGCTTCATCGCGGCCACGATCGCGCGCGGGCACGATTCGTTGGAAGGCGCCGCTCTCGGCGCGTACCTGCACGGTCGAGCGGGCGCTCGTCTGGCGCCCTACGCCCACGCGTCCCAGGTGGCCACCGCGCTCGCAGAACTCGTCGGGCACCTCGGACGCGCCTGACTCGTCGTCACGATCAGATCGCGGGTGAAAGTCCCCCATCGAGGCTGATGCCCACGCCCGTCACGTAGCTCGCCCGAGGCGAGAGCAGATACGACGCCAGGTCGGCGAACTCATCAGCCCGCCCGAGGCGCCCCAGTGGAACCCTCGCGTTCTTCGCCATCTGGTCGTAGAACGTCGCCAAGTCCACGTGGGCGTCTTTGGCACGACGCACCCACTGACCGGACTCGATGAGGCCAATGAGAATGGCGTTCACACGGACCCCGCGAGGCGCCGCTTCGTTGGACAGCGCCTTCGTGAAGGCGAGGCCAGCCGCCCGAGACGCCGTCGTGGGACCGGAGTTCGCCCCGGGCGTGCGCGCCCCGGTCGCCAGCACGTTCACGATCGCCCCCCGAGTCACTTCAAGCAACGGGAGCACGCGACGAGACAAGTGCAGCGCCGAGATCACCTTGAGTTCGTAGTCCGCGCGCCAGAGGTCGTCCGTCGACTCCGCGACCGAGCTCGAAGAGGACTGTCCGGCGTTGTTGACCGCCCCGTCGAGTACCCCGAATCGCTCAAGCGTCGTATCAATAAAGGCGTCCAACTCTTCTGCGATCGTGACGTCCGCGCGCACGCAGAGCGCATTCGCGCCGAGGGCGGCACTGGCGTCGTCAAGGCGCTGTTGATCGCGGCCACAGATCGCGACGCGCGCGCCTTCTTCGATGAGACGATGCGCGAGGGCGAGACCGAGCCCGTCGGTGCCGCCCGTGATGAGAAACGACTTGTCGCCTAGCTCGAGGTCCATCCGCTCAGCCTACAAATCCAGGTCGCAGCTACTGCAGGTAGTTCTCTACCACTCCCTCGGGCCGGACGGACGCCTCGTCGGGATCCTGGCCGGCGGTGCGACGGGCTCGGCGCTGGCGCAAAAGGTCGTAGGCCTGGTCGAGCTCCACTTCAACCGACTTCAGACGATCGTGCTGTTCCTTCGAGAGAGGTTCGCCACGATGAGACTCTTCGAGGGCCTGCTCTTCATTCGAGAGCCGCTCGATTAGTTCGAGAATGGTTTCGTCGTCCACGGGGATCCTTTCGACGGTGGTGTGCTGAACTTCAGTTGCAGCGACCTCCAAACCCTAGATCCCGGTGTGCTCCGCGCGCACCGGGTTGGGGTCAGGCACGTGAGGCATCAGCGCGTTCGGCGGGATGACGCCGAGCTTTCCCGCCTGGAAGTCCTCGAGTGCTTGGACGATCTCTGAGCGCGTGTTCATCACGAACGGTCCGTAGTGCTCGACGTGCTCTCCGATCGGCTGCCCACCGAGCACGAGCAACTCCATGTTGACGGTGCGCGAATCTTGACGATCATTCGCTCCAACGCGCAGCCAATCGCCTGCCCCGAAGGAAGCCAGCTGTCCCATTTCGAGAGGCCGGCGCTCGCTCCCGACGTATCCCGCGCCCGCGAGCACGTACACCAGCGCGTTGAATGTGGGGTCCCAAGGCAGATCTAGCTGCGCACCGGGTGAAATCGACACGTGCGTCATCGCCATCGGCGTGTGCGTTGAGCCTGGACCGCGCTGACCCGCGATGTTGCCCGCAATCACGCGCACCAGTGATTCAGCGTCAGGCGAGGAGACGAAGACGACATCGTCCGCTTCGAGGCCTTGGTAGGCGGGTGAGATCATCTTGTCTTTCTTTGGAAGATTGACCCAGAGCTGGATGCCGTGAAAGAGGCCTCCCGAGATAACGAGCTCCTCTGGCGGAGTTTCGATGTGCAAGATCCCCTTGCCCGCTGTCATCCACTGGGTAGCACCGTTCTCAATCAGACCACCTCCACCGTGCGAATCTTGGTGTTGGAACGTCCCGTCGATCATGTATGTCACGGTTTCAAAGCCCCGGTGGGGATGCCACGGCGTTCCCTTGGGCTCCCCCGGCGCGTAGTCGACCTCGCCCATCTGATCCATGTGCACAAAGGGGTCAAGATCCTTCATGGAGAGTCCGGCGAAAGCGCGGCGAACGGGAAAACCCTCCCCTTCGAGCCCTTGCGGCGCGGTCGTGACCGTTTTGACGGGCCGCTCGGCGCTGTTCGCGATATCAACAGCAGAAAACTGCGCTAAATCAGTCCACTTCTCGGGCGTTACGGCGGGCATCGTGACCTCTTTTTGACTCAAAGTTTCATTGCACACCATACGGGAAACGCACAAAAAAGCAACAGGGAGAACGAATAGCGAATCGCGCGTACTCAATAAGCGCTGGCCGGCGGGAGAGCGTGCTCTTTCGTTCCATCGAAGGAAAATCGCCTACGTTCGTCATCGCGCACCGGGCCAGGTCGATTTGGTTACGATCTCGTTACGAATGAACGCAGGCAGCGCCAAACCAGCCGATGACTCGTTTATCGGATGCCGTGGCGAACGCCGCCCGCACCAGGACAATGGGCAATCAACGCATCCACATATTTCGTCGCTCCGGCCAGCCAAATACACGAGTTGTACCGATTGTCTCACTTCATAAGCGCTCTCACAGACGTCTCACAAGGCCTTCACAGATTTCTTCGCGAGACTGAAGACGTCTGAGGAATCCTGAACGTAAGAAATGAAGGGAGCACTATGCACAGCAAATCAGTAGGACTAGTAGGCCGTTCGGCCATCGCACTCGCTCTGGGCGCGGCACTCACAGTCGGAGGTGCAAGCCTCGCGTCGGCTTCCTCGTTCCATAGCCGCGGTGGCAACTGCGCCAGTGCACGCGTGTCCGCCTTCGATTACGCAGGCGGCGGCACGGGAGGTTACGTCACCGCAGTGACGCCAGGAGTTTCCGTGACGGTCCAGTCCTGGAGCGGCACGACTACCACGTACTCGCTGACGTCGACCACGACCTATACCGAAGGAACGACGGCGACCACATCGTCCGCGCTCGTAGTGGGTGACCGCATCGAGATCGGCGTTTCATCGAGCTCCCCCACAACCGCGACATCGATCACGATCGAGCTCGCGGAGCTTTTTGGCACCGTGACGACGGTCAGCGGTGACACAATCACTATCCGCGACCCCCAGGGATTCACGCGCACCATCCTCGCTGGCACCTCGACGACCTACAGCGAAGGTGGAGCGACCGGGTCGCTTTCTGACGTCATTGTTGGCGCCAAGATCATCGCCGAAGGCACGGTTGACGCAAACGGCACGTCACTTGACGCGCTCAGCATCGACATCGGCACCTCCGGTCAGATGGACTTCACCTACGGCACCGTAACGGCCGTCACAAGCTCCTCGGTGACGATTGAAGCCAAGGACGGGACCTCGACCGTCTTCACCTACACGACCAGCACGGGCGTGAAGGCCATCGGCGACAGCTCGGCCACGCTGACCACCTCGGACCTCGTGGTCGGCGAACACGCCGGCGTATCCTATGACTCGAGCGCGACGACTACCGCAGTGACCATCTACATCAAGTTGGCTCACGTCTCTGGTACCGTCAGCGCCGTCAGTGGCGACAATGTCACGATCCAGGACCACCAAGGTTTTACTCGCATGGTCCTTGTGGGTTCGACCACGGCTTACAGCCAGCAAGGCGGCGGCACCGCGTCGCTGACTGACGTTGTGGTCGGTGTTCGTATCCGCGCCGAGGGTGTCGTGGACACGAACGGCACGACACTCGACGCCTTGACCGTCGTTATCTGCACGCCGACGACCACGCCGACGACGCCGCTCCCCACGCCGCAGTTCCCCGGAGGTCGTCACCACCACGGTGGTTTCGGCTTCGGTGGCGGCGGCTTCGGCTTCGGAGGAGGCTCCTCGGGCAGCTCACGGAGCAACAACCGCTTTTAGCCTGAACGTGTAGCCGTTTTTCAGCAGTCGCCCCGCGATTAGATCGCGGGGCGACTGCTTTTTGTGTGCAACGTCAGAACCGCTGCGTCCCCATCGAGATTCGTTCATACTTGATGGCATGGAAAGTTTGCGCGACACAGTTAGTTGGCTTTGCGACATGGACGGTGTCCTCATCAACGACGGGCACATCGTGCCGGGGGCCGACCGGTTTCTCGATCGACTCCGCGAGACCAATCGGGCCTTCCTCGTCCTCACAAATAACGCGCTCTTTACGCCGCGTGAGCTACACGAGAAGCTCACCTCACTCGGCATCAGCGTCCTCGAAGAACAGCTCTGGACGTCATCACTCGCTACCGCGCAGTTCATTCACGATCAGCGCCCGAAGGGCCGCGCGTTCGTCATCGGTGAAACGAGTCTTCACGACGCCCTGAGCGACGTTGGGTACGTTGAGGACGCAAACAACCCGGACTACGTGGTGCTCGGAGAGACTTGGAACTACTCATTCGACGAACTGACGATTGCGATTCGCCTTGTCGACAATGGATGCAAGTTCGTAGCGACGAACCCTGAATCGAGCGGGACCACGCCTAATGGACTGCTTCCTGGCTGCGGCGCGCTGGCGGCCCTAATCCAGAGTGCAACCGGCGTCAAGCCGTACTTCGTGGGCAAGCCGAACCCGGTCATGATCCGTGACGCGCTCAATATTCTCGGCGCCCACTCGAAGTCAACAGTTATGATCGGCGACCGTATGGACACCGACGTCATCGCGGGCGTCGAGGCGGGCGTCAAAACGATACTCGTACTCTCTGGATTCACCCAGCGCGACGAGATTGAACGCTATGCATTCCAACCCTCTCGAGTCGTCAATTCTGTTGCTGACCTGATTGACGAACTGTAGGCCCGTTACTTCTTGGCAAAAGAGCGGGCGTTGCGATGAGTCATTGCGTTAGCCTCTTGCACGGAGACCCGGGAAGACGGGTCGGCAATTTATCTCTTGGAAGGAACCTGGGGGTCCCGTTCATCGCGTTCATTGTAGGGGCTCATTAGTCTCTGCTAGATCTCGCCAGGCATCTCCGGATAAATATGCGATACCAGGCTCTTGTCGCTCACGACCGAGGAGCCCGAAGATTCAAGGGATCTGGTCATCGCCCTGGGACGATGCATCGGCGAGCGACCCCGCGCGAACGGACGAGGGAAGTAGGGCGATCATCACCAGCGAACCGGCGAGCGCTACGCCTGCGCCGACGAGAAGCGAGATCTCGACGCCACTCATGAACGAGCTCCGAGAAGCGCGCGCCAGGAGAGTTCCGGTCACCCCTCCGACTCCTTTGGCGATGATGAGTGCGCCACCGAGTGAACCCAAGATGGTGTGCATATCAGCGTTCGGTACGTGGCGACCGGCCAAGGCCACGCTCATGCGGTCTTGATAGCGGGTCGACAGCACGCTGCCGATCACCGCAACACCAACCGCTCCGCCGACCTGGAGGGCTACCGCGTTGGCCGCTGAACCGACTCCAGAGTCTCCTTGGGGCAGCGATCCAACGACGGAGTTCGTAGCGGTGGGGATGAGAAGACCAGCGCCGAAGCCGATCAGCAGTAGACCGGGCACCACATCTCCATAGGTCGTCGCCAGCCTCGATACATCGGCGACCTGCCATAGACCACCACTAACTGCGAGGAGCCCCGCGGCGACCGTGAACTTGGCCCCGATGATCCTCGCCAGAAATGAGGATAAGGCTGCCACCACGGCCAACGTGGCGGCCATGGGCAAGATGCGAACCCCGGCTTGGAGCGGCGAGTAGCCAAGGTCGAACTGGAGGAACTGCGTCTGCACGAAGAGTGCACCGAGCAGACCGATCGCCCCAAGAAACTCGCCCAGAGCGGCGATCGAAAAGCGTCGATTCGAGAAGAGCTCGAGCTTCAGCATCGCGTGGGAGGTACGTGACTCCCAGATGATGAACAGCCCCAGTACGACGAGGCCCGCGACGCCCGCTCCCACCACGAGCCCGGAGCCCCAACCCTCGGTCGGGACCTCGATGATCGCCCAGAGAAGAACCCCCAGCCCGACGACCGACCAGAGGGCGCCCAAAGGGTCCGAGCGTGTCGCCGAAGGGTTTTTCGAGTCGGGCACGAGGAAGACAGCGCCGAGGAAGCCGACGACCGCTACGGGCACGTTAACCCAGAAGATCGAGCCCCACCAGAACCTCGAGAGCAGCAGTCCGCCCGCAATCGGGCCGACGGCGATGCCGAGGCCCGCGGTGCCTCCCCACGCACCGATCGCCCGCGCTCGTTCGCTCGGATTGCGAAAGACGTCGTTCACGATCGACAACGACGCCGGGATGGTCAGGGCCGCACCGACGCCCATCACCGCGCGCCACCCGATCAGCACGCCGACCGAACCGGACAGCGCCGCCCCGATGGAGCCGCCGGCAAAGACCGCCAACCCCGTAAGAAAGAACCGCTTGCGCCCGACCCTATCGGCGAGACTCCCTCCTATCAGCAACAACCCAGCAAACACCATCGCGTACGAGTCGACTATCCACTGCAGCTCGCTCGAGCTGGCGTGCAACTCTCGTACGAGCGTGGGCAACGCCACGTTAAGGATCGTGTTGTCGACGTTGATGATGAGCGCCGCGAGGCAGATCACCGCTAGCGCAGCCCAGCGGCGCGAACTGCTTTGAGCACGTGGCACTGGGGTCAATAGCGAAGCCACACAGAGCATTCGAGTACAACGTCACACAAGGGAATAGTGTCAAACGTCCTCTTTCCCTCTGAAGTCACCTGATCACACGTTCCCTAGTCTCACGATCATTGCTTGGCAACGCCACGAAGCCGGCTCGACCCGCCATCACCAGAAGCGCTGCAACACTGGGATTCACTACGGCACTGCGAACAAGGATGGGCACTTCGCAGTTCTTTGGCAACTCGTGACCTCATCAGCAAAATCCGCACTGCGATACGTGACCTCCGTTCGCAATGTGGCGCTTTAGCACGCGACGAATCGAGTCGCCGAATCACCGGCGGGTTCGCCATTCGCGACAAGGATCATGCAGCGCTCTCTGGGCTCCACGGCACGCAAGATGGAACGGCCGCAGCGATAGGAGTAGTCCGAACCAGATGTCGCGGTCGGAATTCACGACGATCTCGGTCGCGTGGAAGACTCACCCTGCTCGCCAACGAGTGATGACGACGGCGCGAAGGCACTCGGCCTGCACTACTACCAGACGAACGGGACCAGCCGGTAACGGGTGCGCGTAACGAACGTGGAATGTGCCGCAGGAAAAGTTGCCCGAAGTAGTTCTTCCTCAGCGCGAACTCGACAGATCTGGAGTCCGACAACTGCTATCGCCCCGAGCAACAACGTGAGACGAGAGTCGCTCAACGCGATACCTGAGATCATCATCAGTTCCGCGAAATACATCGGATGGCGTAGCCAACGGTAAGGACCAGAACTCACCAGCAAGCGAGCTTCGGGAACGATGGAGAAGTTCGATCTAAGGCTTGTAAGGGCGAGAAGAGCGAGTGCCGCGCCGAGTACGGTGAGGCCAAGACATGTCTCGAGCATTGTGGGCGACGCAACCCACAGCGCGGGACCCGCTGGCACAAGGTTGGCGATGGCCAAAAGAAAGCTCGCTGCGAGCGCGGCGGCGACAATCGATGCACGACCGTCACGCGCCTTAGGGTCGCTATTCGCCGAAAGGACGACTGCCGCGCCGAGGGTGAATGACCCGTACAGAATCGCGCGCACAACGGCCGCAGCCTCGGCCCAGCTCGGGTTCGTCACCAGATGCGCTCCGTTCTGCACGGCGGCGTCGACTTGGAAGACCGCCAGACACCCGAGAGCAAGAGCAGGCGTAAGACTGGTGAGCGCACGCCGAGCAAACTCGCCGTGTCGTTGCCGCGCCAGCCTGTCCGCTGACGCGCTGATCGTCTCAACGTCGCGAGTTCGCACTCGGTGCGACGCGAAAGGCACTACGGGAAGGTCCCCCCGCCGAATCCAGTTGATGTCACTCCCTTCGCCGTGTCGGAGATGGACGTTGCTTCGACACTGCCGTTCTTCTCCTTGGTTCCCTGAACTGTTACGGTGTCGCCCGGCTTCAATCCAGCGAGAGTCGTTGACGCATTGCGGTCAACCGTCGTGGAGGAGCTCACCTTCACGGCCACCAGTGCACCGCTCGAGGTCGTGACGTAGAGAGTGTGGCCCTCAATGTCAGTGACAGTGCCTGCCGTCTCCTTGGCGGCGGCCTTCGCTATCGAGCTCAGCCCAGTTCCCCCGGTTGGCACTCCCGAGGCGAAGAGGCTGCTGAGGGACGACGTGGACGATGAAGAATGGCCGCGCTGGAGATATGCACCAAGCCACAGCCCCGCCACCAGCAGCAAGAGCGCCGAGAACACGGTCACGAACCACGACGCGCGAAAGCCTTTCGACGCGGAGGACTCCGGCCACTCCTCGGTTTCGTCACCGAAGAGGATGTCGAAACCTTCACCATTCCCAACGTCCGTCAGCTCCTTGGTCATCGTGACCTTCCTTTCTTCACTACTCGTAACGCAGCGCGTCTATTGGACGCAGCGACGCCGCTCGATAGGCCGGGTAGAACCCCGCCACGATGCCCACGAAAATTGCGACACCGAGGGCGAGAGGGATGGAGTAGGACGCCAGAACGGGCGTGACGCCGTCTATTCGAAAATGCGACACCAGAATGCCCGCGATCGCTCCACAGATCCCTCCGAGGAAGGAGATCACCGTCGACTCAATGAGAAACTGAGTCAGCACGACGCCTTTTCGCGCACCGATCGCCTTGCGAATTCCGATCTCACGCGTTCGTTCAGTGACGGTGACGAGCATGATGTTCATCACGCCGATCGCGCCCACGAGCAGTGACACCGCAGCCACCCATCCCAAGAGGGCCGTGAAGGTCTTGGAGCTCGAGGTCGCAGTCGAGAGGAGACTCGCCGAGTCGATCACTGTGAAAGGAAGGTCTGCCACCGTCGTGTCGTTAAGTGAGGCCAGCGTGCTCTTGACTTCACTTTCGGCCAGTGACAACGTCGAAGATGACTTGCCTTGGACCAGCAGCTCTGAAAAAGACTGCGACTCACCGGTGAGTTGATCCTGAACGGCAGTGTAGGGAGCGATGGCCACGGCGTCCTGGTTGGAGAGGCCGCTCGACCCCTTCGACGCCAGGAGGCCCACGACGGTGAATTCCGAAGACCCTAGTTGGATCTGCTTGCCCAAAGGGTCGGATCCTGTCGCGAACAGGGCGCTCGCCACGGAGGTGCCGATGTCGATCACCTGCGCGTGGTTGGCAACGTCAGCGCGCGAGATCGAACGACCGGAGGAGACCGTGTAGTTCTCGGCCGCGAGATACGAGCTCGTCGAGCCGATCACCGAGGTTGTGTAGCTCGACCCGTCGTACGTGGCGCTCTCGCTCGTCGTAACGACGGGCGAGACTGATTTGACGTCGGGATCGTTTAAGGGGCTCGACAGCGCGGTCACCGAGGCGGTGCTGAGCGTCGAGTTGCGAATCTCGGTGCCGCTTGACGAGCCCGAACTAGATCCCGCGAAGATCGTCAGAGTGTTTGAGCCAAGGCTCTCAATCGACTTCTCGATGGACTGGGAACTCCCCGTACCGATCGCCAACAGTACAATCACTGACGCCACCCCGATGAGCACACCAAACATCGTGAGTAGAGTTCGCAGCCAGTTCGACCCGATACCTCTCACTGCCATGACGAGATTCCCAACGGCTGTCGACATCATGACTCAGCTCCCGAGTCTCCGAACGAATACCGTTCCGATGGTTCAAGCTCGTAGGACACCGCGTGCGCCGCACTCTGTGGTCGATCGCTGACGATCGCACCGTCACGCAGCACGACGACACGTGAGGCGTACTCCGCAATTCCGGGTTCGTGGGTGATCATGACGATGGTGCGACCGTGCTGGTGGAGATCGCTGAAGAGCGCCATCACCTCGGCTGAGGATCGAGAATCCAGATTTCCCGTAGGCTCGTCGGCCAGGATGAGCGCCGGGTTGGTGCACATAGCGCGAGCAATCGCGACGCGTTGTTGCTGACCACCCGAGAGTTCGTTGGAGAAGTGATGGAGACGGTCGGCGAGACCCACCATGGCGAGCGCCGTCATCGCTCGCTCCTTACGATCGGCCGGCTTGACGCCCGCGTAGGCCATCGGCAACTCGACATTCTGAATCGCGGGCATCCTCGGAATCAGATTGAACCCCTGAAACACGAAGCCGATCTTCTTGTTCCTGATGCGAGAGAGTGCTCGATCGTCGAGATGGCGGATATTCACGCCATCGAGGTGGTAGTGGCCGCTCGTGGGCACGTCAAGACAACCGATGATGTTCATCAGCGTTGACTTGCCCGATCCCGAGGTGCCCATGACCGCAACGAACTCGCCCTTTTCCACCGTGAGCGAGATCCCTCGAGTCGCGAGGACTTCAACGCCGCCCATCTTGTAGCTCTTTACGATGTCCTTCAGAGCGATGATCGGGGCCAACTTGTTCGCACCGAGTGCCTCGTCGCGCCTGCCAGTCTCACTTGAGGCGATCACGGCGCCCCCCCGCCAAAGCCGCCACCGGTGAAGCCTCCAGACAGCACGGAGGTTCCCGAGCTGGTCGACGCGCTGACTGAGGCAGTAGGTTCGACAACTGTCTCGCCTTCGCTCACACCGCTCGTGATCTGGGTATAGGAGCTGCCTACGATTCCAAGAGTCACATCGACCGTCTTCTGGACTCCCTTACTCAAGACCTTCACGGTGGAGACGCTCCCGGTCGTCGTAATCGCCGCGCTCGGAAGTAGCAGCACATTCGACGCCGATTGCACGACGATCGCCACTTGAGCAGTCATACCGTCCTTCAGTGATTTCGGCGCATGCTCAAGCGCAATGGTGACGGGATACTCAACGACGTTGTTAGCGACCGTGGAAACCGGCGACACCGCAGTCACCACACCAGTCACTTCGGTGTCGGGCAGGGCCGCCAGCGTTACGGTCGCGGTCTGATGCACCTCAATCTTGATGGCATCCGCTTCGGCCACGTCGGCGACGAGCTGGAACGAGCCGAGGCTCTGGATCGTAACGAGCGCCGAACTGGTTGACGATGACGTCGAGCTCGACGTGGAACTCGACGCTGCACTCGTGGTAGAAGAGCCGCCGCCACTAACCGTCTGGCCAACGGAGCCACTGACCGCCGTCACCGTGCCGCTGACGAGCGCGACCAGTTGGGTCTCTTGAAGTGACTTTTCGTCCTGCTCGATCGCCGCCTCATCTTGGGCGATGGATCCATTGTCTTGCACGAGGCCGACCCTGCTTTGAGAGATGTTCGACTGGTCCTGAGTGATCGTCGTCCGGTCGGCTTGAACGGTGGAGGAGGACACTTTCGTGTTGGCCTGATCGACCTTCACGGCCAGCTCTTGCGCCGTAATGCTCGACTGGTCTTGTGTGATCTGATTCTCGTCGGACGTGACCTGCGCTTCATCAGTCGTCATGGTCGCGGCGTCGACGGAGCATGACGTCTTGGCGGTGGTCAGTGTCACTCCCGTACCATCGTTGGAGCCGTCGCTGTTGGACGCGATGATCGTGAACAGGTATGTCGTAGCGGGGCTTAGGCCGTTGATCGTCGCCGACACCTGCGACGCGTTGGTGCTCGCACTGAGCGTCTCGACGGACGTGGATAAACCGTAACCGTCGGTGGTGCCGTACTCGAAGTAGTAGGTAGTGCTCGCCCCGTTGGGGTTGACGGTCGCGTTGAGCACGGCCGACGTGGTTGACACCGACGTGGCGGAGTCGGTAGCCACCGACGGCGCCGAGTTCGCCGACGCCGTCACGGTCCCCGAGGAGACGCCGGACGACCCCGAACTCGTCGAGGCGGCCGGACAGCCGAGGCTGACGTCGGCGTCGTACGCGGCCGTCACGGTGGAGACCGTCGTTTCGTCGTTGGCTTCCTGGGATTCGGCGGTCGTGAGTTGATTTTGATCGTTGGTGAGCTGTTGTTCGGCGTTAAGGAGATTCTCTTGATTCTGATCTTGTTGCACTTGGGTTCCGCCAGCCTCAGCGGTAGCGAGCGTTGCCTTGTCTCGCGTAAGAGTCCGCTCGTCGTTTCGGTAGGACGTCAGCGAGTCCGCATAGTTCATCTTCGCCACGCTGAGAGTCGTGGTGGCCTGCTCGAGAGCGGAGCTCTGCGACGTCGAATCAATGGTGGCGAGCACCTGACCCGCTTTGACCCGTTCGCCAACCTTGGCGTTGAGGGTGGCGAGCGTCCCGCCCGAGACGAAGTTCTCTTGCGCGGTCTTTACGGTCGAGAGATTGCCCGACGCCGAGACGCTCGCCTGCACAGTTCCCTTGGTCACCTTGACGGTCCGTGCGACCGTTCCTCCGGAGGACGATGTGTGGTAGATCGAGTAGAAGGCGAATGTGGCGACGGCGGCGACGACAAGCGCGAGCGCGCCGTACGCTACGCGCTTGCGCGAGAAGAACCCGGGTGCTGCAGAACTCATTTTGTACCTCCGTATAGTTGGGGGCCAGAAAGACGCGGTACGAGATGCCTAGGGGCGATCGGGATCAACCGCTCTTAGGGACCGTTTTCGGCAGCAGCGACGAGCACGCTGAATACGCCGTCTTGTAGGTCGAGCTGGTCGTAGACGTGACACTGGAGGACTTCTTGGTGTTCCCGTAGGCACCCACAGCGAGGGTCACGTGGTGAAGCATCATGCAGTTGCGAAAGGAGGCGAGCGCCGTCGAGGCACCACCCGCTCCTGAACCCGGCGCGCCGCCAAACTTCACTCCCGCTGGCAGGAGCTTGGAACAGGCCTTCAGGGCTTTCTGTATCTTCGCTCCGCCCTTGAAGCCGCTGGGGGCGCCACCGGAAGGAGGAGTGCCACCACCAGAAGGGAACGTTCCTGAGGGAGTGCCGCCACCGGAGGGAAATGAGGTCTTGACGCCGTGCTTCTTGAGACAGCTTTCGAAACTCTTCAAAGACTTCTTGGTGGGTTCTTTCGTCGAAGACTTAGACGAAGCGGACGCGACGCCTCCGCCGACGAAAAGACCAACTCCGGAGACGGTCAACGCGAGGACTATCGCGAGCGCCGAACCTAATCGCCACAAGCGATGACGTCGCATACTGATTCGCTGGAGGGGCGCGAATGAGCGGTTGCTGGTCATGGCCACAGTCTGCGATGCGAGTCTGGAGGATCGATGAGAGCGCCATAATGTTTTCCTGAGCATCAGCGGCCTGGGAAGGTTAGAACAGCGCGGCATCGAGGTGGCCGCGCCATCTCTTACCCAATCTTCAGAATCCGCTGCGATACTTCGGCGATGGGCATTGAGATCCTCTCAGTCGAAGATGACGACAACCTCGCGTTCGTCATCATGACGACGCTCCGACTCGCTGGATTCAGCGCCACGCGCGCCAGCGATGGCCGCGAGGGACTCCGCCTTGCGCTCGGCGCGGAAAAACCGGACCTGATCGTTCTCGACGTCATGCTCCCCGACCTCAGCGGATTCGAAGTCTGCCAACAACTGCGAGAGGCCGGCTCCACCACCCCCGTAATCTTTCTCACTGCGGCCGACTCAGTCAGCGACAAGGTCCGTGGTCTCGTGATCGGCGGCGACGACTACTTGGCCAAGCCATTCAGCGGCGAGGAGCTCACCGCACGAGTGAGAGCGAAACTCCGGCGCCTCGGAAAGGTGCCAGAAGATGAAGTATTAACGTGCCGAGACATCACCATCGACGACCACTCTCACGCGGTCACCAAGGGCGGCACGCCGGTCGACCTGTCGCCGATCGAGTACCGGCTGCTGCTCTTCTTCATGTCGAACGCCGGCAAGGTCTTGAGCCGTTGGCAGATACTGGATCACGTGTGGAATTACGGCTACGAAGGTGACCCCACGATCGTCGAGTCGTACGTGTCCCAACTACGCAAGAAGATCGACTCGTCACCGCCGACGATTATCCGAACCGTTCGAAGCATCGGTTACCGGTTCGAACGACAGTGAGTGCGCAGTGACCCTTCGCGTCAGGCTCCTAAGTGCCGCCCTGGCGTTCATCGTGGCCACGTCGCTTCTCGGTCTGTTGTTGATTCACTCGGTGGCGACATCAGAGACTCGACAGGTGGATCAGGAGATGGTGGGCTTTCTCCCAACCACGAAAGGAGTCAACATCTCAACAGCTCCTGCACAGCGAGCGGGGCCCACCACGCCACCGGCGCTTAACACGAGTCAATTCAGCGCGCTCTATCTTGCGATTGTCAAGGAGGGGAAGCGCAAAGTGCTATCTACGCCACTGGCGACGAGGCGCGAATCGCCGCAACTGCCGAACTCGGTCTCGACCTCGCTCAAGCACGTCTCCATCGTGACCGTGGCGTCGAGGACCGGAACTCTGTCGTGGAGAGCCGTTCTCGTCAAGTTGCCGCACAGTGATGCGGAGATTCTCGTCGCCGCCCCCCTCAACCAGGTTGACGCGACCATGAGTTTTCTCCGCGTCGCTCTCCTCCTCACGGGACTCGTCGTCCTCGCCGTACTCATCGCGACTGGTTATTGGATCTCACGACTGGGGTTACGCCCAATCGCCGAGGTCACCGAGGTCGCTCAAGCCATCGTTGATGGAGATCGAACACGGAGAGTGGCAACACCTCGCCAGAGGACCGAGGCAGGCAAGCTCGCTCGAGCTTTCAACGTAATGCTTGACGAGCAACAAGCGCTCGAGGCGCGACTCCGTCAGTTCGTCTCTGACGCATCACATGAACTTCGCACTCCTCTTTCCGTCATTCTCGGGATCACGGGGCTATGGCGACGTGGCGAACTAAGAGTCGGCGTTCAGCGTGACGAAGCAATCCATCGAATCGGTGCTTCAGCCAATCAAATGGGGAGTCTGGTGGAGGACCTTCTTCTCCTGGCCCGGCTGGACGAAGGTCGACCGATGGATCGTGCGCCGGTAGACCTGAGCGCTGTGGTTCGCGACGTCGTAGCCGACGTCTTGACCACCGCCCCCACTCGCTCGATCGCACTTCACGCTCCTCCTTCTGTCGTTGTTATGGGCGACGAGGCCAGCATCCGTCAAATCGGCCTCAACCTCATCAGCAACGCTGTCCGACACACGCCCCAAGGAGCTGACGTCACGGTTCGCGTTCTCGAAAGAGGGGACTCCGTTCTCCTAGAGGTGGAAGATTCAGGACCCGGCATGACACCCGACGAGGTGAATCGGGCATTTGATCGGTTCTGGCAAGCCGACTCGAGTCGGTCGAGCGCCGGATCGGGTTTGGGGCTCGCCATCGTTCGCAGCATGGTCGACGCCCTTGGCGGAAACGTCACCCTGGTCTCCGAAACGGCGAAGGGCACCTGGGTAACCGTGATCATTCCTCGCGTCACATAGCGACTCACCGCGCCTACCTTCGCCGAAGCCACCGCAACTCGGACGACGGTAACCAGCATTTGTGCTCACTCTATTCACTAATGGCTTTTCGTCAACCATCGATGCGGAATTTCCAAGCGCTGACAGAACAGGCCTCACGTTTAGGCAACACCACCAAACCAGACCGATTCAGAACAACTGGGCTCCTTGACGACAAACGACCCACGCGATGAGACCGGCGCCACGCAAATATCCAAGACATCTCTCGAATCCCAGTCGCCCGACCCCAGACTCCGAGGGCGAAATTATTGGACGCGCACATCCATCTCAAGTCTGCCGTCGGCGCCCTTACATCCCCGTCTGCTGCAGGGCCAGAAGAAACGAATTCGCCCAATCGTAGACGTCGCGCCGATACGTCTTTCGTCGCATCCGGGTCATACGATCCTTCGCCTCCTTCGGGCCAGCGTTCACCGCCAAACGAATAGCCTCCTTCACGCCCTCGAGGTCGTGGGGGTTCACCATGAAGGCACCACGGAGTTCGGCAGCCGCCCCCGCGAACTCGCTCAGCACCAGGCGACCGGTGAGATCGGTGCGGCACATGACATATTCCTTCGCGACCAGATTCATGCCGTCACGAAACGGCGTCACGAGCATGATGTCGGCAGCCAGATACAGCGCAACAAGCTCGGCGAAGGGCAGATTCTGGTGCAGGTAGTGGATGACGGGACTTCCGACTTGACCATACTCCCCGTTCATCTCGCTCACTGCTTGCTCGAGATTGTGGCGCTCTCGCTCGTAGTGCGCGTCGGTCTCCCGGCTCGGCACCGCCACCTGAACCATGACGTGCTTACCCGGTGTGAGTGAGCCGTCTTGGAACATTTCCGATACCGCTTTGATTCGCTGTTGGATTCCCTTCGTATAGTCGAGCCGATCGACTCCGAGCAGGATCAGATCAGGGTCGCCGAGATCCTTGCGAATCTCTTTCGCGCGAGCGCGAATGATGGGATCGTTCGCGAGCGTGATGATCTGCTCACAGTCGACGGATATGGGAAACGCTCCGACTCGAATCGTTCGACCGTTGTAGTCGAGCAGCGAATCGGTGCCCGTGGCAGCGGATTGGCGCCTCGCCATGCGCGAGAAGTTCGACGCCGCCTGAGTCACCTGAAACCCGATGAGGTCAGCCCCAAGGAGCCCCGCCAGAATCTCCTTGCGCCAAGGCAGCTGCATGAAGAGCTCGATGGGTGGAAAGGGAATGTGCAAGAAGAACCCGATGTGCACGTCGGGGCGCAGCTGGCGCAGCATCTGAGGGACGAGCTGGAGCTGATAATCGTGTACCCACACCGTGCCACCCTGCGCGACTTCCTCAGCGACGGAGACTGCGAAACGCATGTTGACCTTGGTGTACGTCTGCCACCAGTGCCGGTGGAACGTGGGCGCACGAATGGCGTCGTGATAGAGCGGCCAGAGTGTGGCGTTTGAAAAGCCGAGGTAGAAGTCCTCGTACTCTTCCTCTGTGAGTTCGACCGCCTTCAGCCGAATGCCCTCGTAGCTCGTCGGCGAAGGAAGGGTGCTGTGCTCGGTGGTGCCGGCCCACCCAATCCACAGACCGTTGCGGTTCTGCAGGACAGCCGTCAGCGCTGAGACCAGTCCCCCGGGGCTCGGTCGCCACTCTTCTGCGCCGTTGGTGCTCATGTGTCGCACCGGCAGTCGGTTCGCGACAACGACCAGATCCGCTTTCGCGCTCTGGCGATTCACAACTCGATCCTGTACCGCGCTGGGATCTTCCGGGCTCTTGTGGTCCACCATGGTGAGTACCTGAAGAAGAGCCTAACGTTCCCAGACGTCGTTTGCGAGGGGCCAGCAGTCCCGAGGCTTTCTCCAAGTGCTCTTAGCTCATCACGTCATCGACGTGCCGCGATCATCCTTGCCGGCGGCGTTCCACCAGCTTGGCGATCCTGCCGGACCGATGTGATTCTCGCTCGCTCGCTGATCGGCTTCGATCACGTGAAGCACCGCGTTGATCAGTGAGAGGTGTGTAAGCGCCTGTGGGAAGTTTCCTAAATGCCGCGCGGTCTTGGGATCAAGCTCCTCGCCGAAGAGACCGAGATTGCTCCCCGCGCCCACCAGCTTCTCGCAGTTCGTGCGAGCACGGTCGAGTTCACCGATCTCAACGAGCGCCGAGACAAGCCAGAACGAGCACACCGTGAAGGTTCCCTCATTCTCGCCGTTGATTCCATCGTCGGTCCTCGAAGCTCGGTAGCGATAGACGAACGGCCCATCGCTCAGCTCGTCGGCAATGGCGAGCACGGTGGCGCGAATTCGCTCGTCGTTCGACGGTAAGAAACCCAATAGCGGCAACAGCAACAGCGAGGCGTCGAGTTCGTTTGATCCGTAATACTGGGTGAAACGCCCCTGATCGTCAACTGCCTTCGCACAGACTTCTTCGTGAATCTCCTGGGCGGCGTTCCACCACTCGTCCGCGCGGGCGCGCTCTCCACGCAGGGCCGCGAGGCGCGCCCCGCGATCGGCAGCGACCCAGCACATGACCTTAGAGAACGTGAAGTGCTGAGGCTCCCCTCGCACCTCCCAAATGCCACGGTCGACATCGCGCCAACCGCGCAACGCCATCTCGACCGCCTGGACCACGATTCGCCACGATCGCTCACTCAGCGAATCTCTCGAGCGAGTGTGCTCGAAGACGCAGTCGACAATGGCGCCCAAGATGTCAAATTGGACCTGGTTGTACGCCGCGTTGCCGATCCTCACGGGTCGACTGCCCGCGTAGCCGCTGAGGTGATCAAGTTCGGTCTCGACGGGTGGCGTCGGGTCGTCTACCGGGTAGAGGACCTGGAGGTTGTTGCGCAACCTCTTCGCCGCCATGATGCCACCTTGGGGCTCGAGCACATCGCCGAGGAACGCGAGGAAGTCGTCAGCCTCCGTATCGAACCCGAGCGCGTGAAGCTCGCGAAGCGTGAACGCCGCGTCGCGTACCCAGGTGTAGCGATAGTCCCAGTTTCGACTCCCGCCAAGCGTCTCGGGCAGTGATGTCGTGGGTGCCGCGAGGAGCGCCCCGGTAGGCGCGTACGTCAGACCCTTCAAGGTGAGCGCACTGCGCTGAAGAAACTCCCGCCACGGATGATCCGGGAATCGACCGCCGTCGATCCAATCGCGCCAGAACCGACTCGTCTCGGCGCGACAGGTGTCAACTTCTGCCCGACTTGATGGCGCGGGAGCGTCGGTCCAACTGAGCACGGCGAATGAGGTTTCGCCTTCGGTGAGGCGATGACGTGCTCGAACGGCGCGGCCCTCGATACCAAAGCGCATATCGCCGTTCAACGTCAGCTGAGCGAAGTCGGAGTTGGTCGTACGCACGGCGTCGTACGAATTGCCTTCGTATTCCCACTCCGCGTCGACTCGGCCGTAGTCAAAGGAAGGCTCGCAATTGAGCAGGATGTCAACGCTGCCGTGCAAGCAGGTGGCCGTGCGGATCAGCACGTGCTTCGCGTCGAAGTCGCCCGGCGTGCGGCGGTGGTGCGCCGAGCGTTCGCCCGTGCGATACCACGGCGCGACCGCGAGGAAGTCGTTGACGATCAACCAACCGCTGCGAGTCTGCCAGGTCGTGGCGAGCACCATGGTGCCCGGCACGTACTGACGGTGTGCCGGCACGGCGCTGTCGACGGGCGCGAGACGAAAAGAGCCGGCAGCTCGATCGAGCAGGGTGCCAAAGATGCTCGGGTCGTTGGGCTTGGGAATGCAGAACCACTCTATGGCGCCAGTCGGCGCGACCAGAAGACTGTTCTCACAGTCCGAGAGAAACGCGTAATCCGCGATGGGCGGAAAGAGCGCCTCGAGCGTCTCTTGATTGGGAATATTGAACGTGGATTCCGAGATTCGCGACGGCCTCAAGGGCTGAGGCCGTCGCGGCCAGAGACCAATCCGGTCGTCTAAAGCTCGTAAGGAATGAGATCGCTCTCCCGCCATGTGGCCGTCCTTCTGCATAGGTACTACAACTCACTAGCTACCGGCCAACACTGTCGGTAATGCAAAATAATTTTAGTGGCCCGTTCTCCCGATAGTGAGCAACCTCGGCACAAATTGCCATCTTCACCAAACCTTCATTTGCCACCTGGACTTTTCCAATCTCCGGAGATCAGCCTGCAGATCGACGCGATAATCTCAACAACAACGCTGGGACACGTAGGAGACACGTCATGGACGACACAAGGGCGGCAGCGCTGTTGCTCGCGGAAAAGAGTCGCGTGCTCGACCTCCTTCGCGACGCCTCGGTCGCGGGTAAAGCCGATCGCGAAGGCGCCACCGATCTGGGTGACCGGGACGACCCGGCGACGTCTCTGACGTCAGAAGAAGTGGACAATGCAGTGACGGTTCAGTTGCAAGAGCGCCTGGCTGCGATCGAGCGCGCAGAACAGCGCCTGCTCGACGGCACCTACGGTCGCTCGGTGCGAAGCGGGGCAATCATCCCCGACGATCGCTTGGAGGCTGACCCAGCGGCTGACCTCACGGCCGACGAGGCACTCGAGGCGTAGCGGCCCTTTCCCGGGGTCACCAGCGGTGACGCATCGCGGGTGGAGTAGTTTCCACCACATGAACTTCGACGTATCGCCGCGGCCTCGTGCGTTGAATCCCGCGTCCGTCACCACGTCAGGACTCGCCCGTTCAGGAGACGATCGATGAGCCCGTGGATTCGAATTCTCTGCGGATTCGCGGGGCTTTTCCTCCAGCTCGTCGTTCTCGACGCAGCCGTTCGAACGTTCCTGTTGCCGAGAGTCGCCGATGTCACCTTGAGCCGCTCGACCGGACAAGTCATCCGCCGACTCTTCAACCTCCTCGCAGGCCACAAGTCCTATCCGACGAAGGACCACATCCTTTCGCTGTACGCCTCCATCACCTTGCTCGTGTACCAGACGCTCTGGCTCGGCCTCAGTCTCGTGGCGTTCGCGCTCTTCTATGTGGCGGCGGGTGCCTCCACCTTCTCGCTCGCCTTTGAGATCTCCGGGTCGTCGCTCTTCACCCTCGGTATCATCGCGATCCACCACGGTTCCTACCCGGCTCTCGAGTACATCGAGGCGGCTATTGGACTCACGCTGCTCGCTCTCCTCATCGCCTTCATTGGCCCGCTCTATCAGTCGTTCCAGCGCCGCGAGTATGCGGTTTCGCGGCTCACGGTACGCGCGGGCATTCCCGCGACACCTTGGGGCGTGCTCGAAATCGCCCAGAGCGTCGAGTCCTATGACCGCCTCGATGAACTATGGCGAGAGTGGGAGCAGTGGTTCATCGACGTGGGCGAGACCCACACGACCCTCACCATCTTGAACTTCTATCGATCGCCCAGTCCTAAGCAGACTTGGATCGGGTGTGCCGCAACCGTGCTCGACGCGGCAGCACTCTTCAACGCGGCGGTCGACGCGATGCCCTCGCCGACCGCCGGACTGTGCATCCGAGCCGGCTGGCTGACGTTGCGCCGAATTGCCGACTACTTCCGGGTGCCTTATCCCATCGAACTGTCAAATGAGATACCGATCTCGATCACTCGAGAGGAGTTCGAGATCGTTCTCAAACGACTGGAATCAGTGGGCGTCCCGATCCTCGCTGATCACGACGCGGCGTGGTCTGATTTTCTTGGATGGCGCGTCAACTATGACGCCATGATCGAGCATTTCTACTCGCTGTTCACCTGCCCGAGAACTGACTGGAAAAGCGCAGCAATACAGCCCCTCTTCGGCCCCTCGAACAAGCGCGCCTAGGCACGACGGGCACGATCATCAACGCCCACGCGTTTTTGATCGACCCTCACTGCTCGGTCTATTCTGAGGCGACACGATTGCGGAGCGACGGTTCGCACGTCGAGTCCGCTCATCAACCAACAAGAACATTTCACCGAATGGAGCAGTCATCAACGCCTTTCGCGCTCTACCAGGTGATCTTCCATCGCAGCGCAACGAGGGCGACGGCGACCTGTCACCTCGCGGCATCTGCGCCGCCGTCGAATCGATCACACTGACGCCCTAGATGCGACAAGGAACACGCTCTCTTTCACTCGCGCGACTCGGTGTCGCGGGTCTCATCACGATCGCTTCGATGACGATCGTCCTCTCGAGTGCCCCACCAGCTGGTGCCACGGCTAACACCCAAACCGTCACCTCCGGGCGCTCGTGTCCGTGGGTAAAGGAATCCCTCCGCCACACGGCGACGCCCTCAGATCTTGCGGAACAGGTCGTTGCCAAGATGACGCTCCTTGAGAAGGCCCAGTTCGTCACCCTGTCCGAGGGACATCACATCGAGAACTTCAACACCGCCGTCCCTTCGCTTTGCATACCTCAACTGACCTTGTCCGATGGTCCCGACGGCCTCGCGGGAAGGATTACCGGCGCGACGCAGCTGCCCGCCGCTATCGGGGTCGCTGCGAGTTTCGACACCTCGCTCGCATACGCGACGGGCCAGCTCCTCGGACAGGAGGCCAAAGCGAAAGGACTAGACGTCGTCCAAGGTCCCGAACTCAACCTGGCCCGTGTTCCCTTGAGCGGACGTCTCTTTGAATCCTTCGGCGAAGACCCCTTTCTCACCAGCGCGCTCGGCGTCGCCAATATCAACGGCATCCAGTCGACCGGCGAGATGGCGCTCGCCAAGCACTTCACGGCGTACTCCCAGGAGACCGCGCGTGCCCGCATCGACGATGTCGTCACGCCGCGTGCTCTGGCCGAACTCTATGACGCACCCTTCGAGGCGGCCGTGGAGGACGCACACGTGGCCGCGCTGATGTGTTCCTCGGGTCTCTTGAACGGCGTACCGGCCTGTGCCAGCCCCGCCGTGTACCGCACACTCCGGTCCTGGGGCTTTACCGGTTTCGTGCGGTCCGACCTGCGTGCCGCCCCGCATCCTGCGACCGCTTTCGAGGCCGGCCTTGACATCATCAAGCCAACCTCCGCCGCGTTCATAGAGAAAATCGTTCGCGCGCAGGTGCTGCCCGTCAGCGACCTCAATCGTGCGGTGAGAACGATCCTCGCCGAGATGTTTGCCCATGGCCTCATCGCTCATCCGCGAGACCCGCGGGTCTACACGTTGACGTCTACGTCCGCGCACAACTCCGTCGCCCTGCGCGCCGCCGAGGAGTCAGTCGTGCTGTTGAAGAACTCAACGGGCGCACTGCCGATCTCGTCGCAAACGTCCTCGATCGCCGTCATCGGCGTCGACGCGTCAAGCGCGACCGTCAACACCGGCCTCGGCAGCTCGAGAGTCGTGCCACCCTTTCTCGTGACCCCACTCCAGGGCATACAAGCGACCGTGGGAAAGAAGACAAAGGTCGTCTACCGTCCGGGCGGCCCCAATTTCGTTGCGGTCGGCCGACTGGAGAACACTGGCGTCATCACGCAAACGCCGCAGCGCGTTCTCGCCGGTGCCGGGCTCAAGAGCCAGCTCAGCAATGACGATCTGTCCATCGAAGCGGCGTCCAACGTCACCAACACCGTCATCACCGAGTCAAAACCCGGTACGGGACGCGGATGGAGTCATTGGTCGGCGGTATTTCACGCGAAGAAGACCGGCAGCTACGAAGTCGCGGTGCGCGAAATTGGCGACACCTGGTTCTCCATGAACGGGCGCCGGATCCTTGGTTCATCAGGTCTCCACGAACCGGTCACCATGACCACCGTCGTGCAGCTAAAGCGAGGCCACCGCTACACGTTCAGTGGCACCTGGTTCACGGTCATACACAAGGGCCCACCGGAGTTTGGCATCGCCGACGTCACGCCGAAGATCGACGCTGCGGTCGACGCAGCCCGACGCGCCAAGGTCGCGGTCATCTTTGCTGGAAAGACGAGCACCGAAGGAGCCGACCAGGACAACTTGCTACTGCCCGGTGACGAAAACGCGTTGATCAGTGCCGTTGCCGCGGCCAACCCGCACACCGTCGTCGTGTTGAACACTGGCGGTCCCGTCGTGATGCCGTGGCTCCATCAGGTCCAAGGCGTGCTCGAGGGGTGGTACCCGGGCCAAGAGGACGGCACCGCGATCGCGGCCATCCTCTTCGGTGCCGTCGATCCATCGGGACGACTGCCAGTCACTTTTCCGACCAGCCTCGCGGCCCAACCGGTGTCGATGCCGTCGCAGTTCCCCGGCGTCAACGACGTGGTCAGCTTCGGCACCGGGACCGGCGCCCTAGACGTCGGGTACCGCTGGTATCAAGCGCACGATGTGACACCGCTGTTCCCATTCGGCTACGGGCTCGACTACACGACGTTCTCGCTCTCCGGCGCGCGCTACGAGTTGGGCGACGACAACATCAACGTCAAGGTGAACGTGTCCAACACCGGCGCTCGGGCCGGGGTCGATGTCATCCAGGCCTACGTGAAGGATCCATCGAAGTTGGACGAGCCACCAGAGCAGCTGAAATCGTTCCTGCGCGTCAATCTCGCCCCCGGTGCAACGCGAACGGTGACCTTGTCGATTCCCCTCTCGAGTCTCAACGTGTACGTAGACGGCGCCATGCGCACGCTTGCCGGCACCTACGGCGTGTCGATCGGCCAATCGTCCGCTAACTTGCCGCTCACCGTCCACGTCGACGTTCCGTCGTCCCTCACCGTCGGCCTCAACACGGCGAACTCGTCCGGAGCGCCTACTTCTGATGGCATCACGGAAAAGGATGCACTCACCCTGCCGGGCTGGAGCTCGAGCGCCTTCGCGCACTAGATCGCTTACGGCAGCGTCGTGGTCGATGTGGTCGATGTCGTCGACGTCGTCGTCGTTGATGACGTCGTGGTCGTGGTTGACGTAGTGGTCGTCACGACGTCAGTGGTCGGACCAATCCAGCGTACCTGAGGGCCCGAGATGGTGCCGACCCGCGCCATGAGCGTGCGAATCGAGTGCGAGAGCGTGAGCGCGTCGAGTCCCGCCGTCCCGAGCGGGTTGTCACCGTGTTCGCCGAGCACCACCGCGTACGTAGTGATCACCGCGCTCCCGATTCGATCATCCATGGCCATGACGTCACACCCTCCGGCGGCGTTGGTGAATCCGGACTTCACGCCGACGACGTTCGCTTGGCCGACGTAGGGCGTAAAGGAGCTCACGATGCCGGCGACCGGGAGCGACACATCCCTCAGATCGACCATCGCTTGCACGACGGGCTCGTCGTTCATGAGCGACGCGGCCATCGTGGCCTGGTCCTCTGCGGTCGATGTGTCACCCTGAGCGAGGCCCGTGACATCGACATAGTGAGTGCTGTCAAGCCCAAGCACCCGCGCGTCTTGATTCATCGCGGCGATAAATGTAGCAGTGCGCAGCCCGGTGAGCCCTGCGAGCAGTTGTGCGTAGTCGCCCGCCGAGTGCACGAGCATCCCGCGCAATAGCGTGCTCTCGCACAGCCGCTCGCCCGCGACAATCTTGACCACAGACAGGTCGAGCGCCACGTCATCGTTATAGAGCTCGACGTCGTTTGCGTTCATGACTTCGCACGGCCCGGTCTCAGTCCCGCTCAAGGGCAAGCGGTGCAAGGCGACCCAAGCGGTCATCATCTTGGTCAGACTCGCGATCGGCTCAACGGGTTGGTTCGCTGACGCCGTCTCTACGCCGAGCGCGGGCACGATGATCGCGGCGCTCCCACGTTGGGGCCACACGAGCGTCGAGGCGATAGTCGTCGAGGTGGAGGACGCTGACGAACCAGTCGTCGTCACGATCGACGACGTCGACGACGTCGATGTCGTTGGAATGCTCGACGAAGTTGTCGTAGTCGGCGAGCCGGAGGTCGGTGAACTCGCACCGACCAACAGGCCCACCACGAGTGCGCCGAGCGCGAGAGGAATCAAGATGAAGCGCCCCAACTTCGACGGCAGCGACGCATTCACCGTTTCAATTTACATGGTCAGGCGCTCATGCCTAGGCAGAATGGACCTACATATACAACGTTGTGCATTACTCGTTCGTAACTAGTTGATGAATGCAACGAGGTCGTAACGCAAACGCAATCATCGCTGCGTGCTCGATACACGACTGCTCAGCGTTGCGTTCCGTCGACTGGCGCCGAAGAATTGAACGAGGCTTCGAGAACCCAGTCTCTGCCCTGACGACGTGACGCATGACGCTGCGCACGACAATCTACCGATGGGCGACCAAGGGCGCATTGGCTCTTGATGCATTTCTCCTCGGCTTCTTGTCCGCGCAGCCCACGGTCGACACTGGATCCCTCGAGCACGATCTCGAAGAAGCCCTGACCTTTTGGGCGAAGGCTGTGGTCAACACGCCCACGGGCCGAACACTCCTGCGCCTGGTCGCCGAGGCGTAGCTTGATGAACAGCTTGCCCAGTCCTGGACCGAGCGAGTCATGGCTCCACTGCGCGATCAACATCGACTCATGGTCGATCGAGCAATCGATCGAGGCGAGATGCCCGAAGGATCCGTCGTGGAAGCAGTGATGGATCTGACCTACGGGGCCGCCTACCCCCGCCTCCTCCAGGGCCATCTCGATATCACGCCCGCGTTCATCGCCCTCGTAGCGCGTACCGAGGCCGCGGGGGCGAAAACCGATGCGGCGGTGCCTCGAGACATCGAAATGACGTCGCCGTGCTAGAGAATTTCGTCCCAAACCGTCGGCCTGCGTTTTTGTCCATGCCCTGCATCAGTAAACTTGCGCAATGAAGTTCAGCCCCTTCGCCCCTTACCTGATCGCAGCGAGTGTGATCACGCTTGGATCATTGAGCTTGACCACCGCCGCACAAGCGTCCAGCCCGCGGACGGCGACGGTACCCTACTCAATTCGACTTGAGGACCAGTTTCTTGCCGAGCTGCAGTACCTGCCAGTGAAGTTCGTACCGACTGGATCTTCGACGCCGCCGACCACCACCACCACCACCACGACTACCACGACTACTACCACGACGATTCCGACCACGTCAACGACGACGACCACGACGCTGCCGGAGTCGACGACTACCACGACTACTACGATTCCGCCCAAGAAGAAAACGACGTCGGACACGGTGATAGTGCCCGGTTCATTCGTCTGGCGTTTCAATGCCCTGCCGGGTGCTGTGAAGTCGTTATGGCGAGTGGGCACGGACAACGTCGTCTTGGAGGGGGCGCTCATGCGCTTTCAAGACGTGCGCGGTTTGGCCACTACTGGATCGATGAACGGATCGACCTGGCAGGCCCTCGTGGGCGCCGTGCGCCAGCACCAAAACAATCCTTCGACCTACAACTACGTCTACGTGAGCAAGTCGCTGCCCGAATCGGTCAAGCTCTACCAGAACGGACGACTTACCTTCAAGACGCTCGCCAACACCGGTGTCTCTGCCGCGCCAACCGACAACGGGACCTACCCTGTGTACCTGCGCTTCACCGTCACCACAATGTCTGGAACCCTGCCCGACGGACAGGCTTACCACGACACCGGCATTCCGTGGGTCTCGTACTTTCACGGTGGCGACGCCCTCCACGGCTTCATCCGTGCGTCGTATGGCTACCCACAGAGCCTCGGTTGCGTCGAAATGCCCTTTGCCGACGCAGACAACCTCTGGCCCCACACTCCCATTGGAACACTGGTCACCGTCCAATAACAGCTGAGGGCGGTCGCAAGGGAACGGCAGGCCAATGAGCGACTCTTTCGTGTACAAGAAGTAATGTCTCGGAAGTGGCGCCTGACAACTCCGTTGAAGATGCTGGAGTGCCACTCTCGAGCAAGGTGCCCACGTTGCACCGAGAGCAGTTCGCGGCGCTCGAAGAGGTCGGACGATTCTCCGAAGACCTCATGCTCGTGGTCGACCGTTCTGGCGTGGTGCAATACGCGAACCCCAAAGCTCTCGAGACGTTCGGACTCTCACTGGAAGAAGGACTCGGCACCAGCGCTTTTGGCTACATACATCCCGACGACCTCGAGCACGTCGTCACGCAGTTCCTCTGGCTCCTAGAGACGCCGAGCGGCACCATTCGCGACACGATCCGAACCGTGGCACTGGGTGGCGAGACACACGAGATAGACATTGTCTCATCCAACGCCCTCGATAATGCCGTAGTAGCCGGCATCATCGTGAACGGCCGCGACGTGACCGAGCAAAACCGCTACATCCACCAGCTCCAAGCGCTCGAGCAGCAGTTCCGACTGGCGTTCGAAGACAACATGGCTCCGATGATCTTTACCGATCTCAACGACTGCGTGATCGCAGCAAACGACGCATTCTGTCAGATGATCGGCTTCGATCGCGAAGATCTTATCGGGCGCGACTCGACACCCTTTACCTACCCCGAGGACATCGGCATCACTGAGGAGTCGCACCGCAGAATTGCGGCTGGCGAGCTCCAGCAATCACGGTATGTGAAGCGCTACCTGCGAAAAGACGGTCGACTCATCTACGTCGAAGTCCTCCGTTCCCCGGCGCGCGACGCTGAGGGGAACATCCTCTACAACGTCATCTCTGAACGCGACATTACCGACGAGCGAGCGCTCGCGGCACAGCTTTCGCATCAAGCGCTCCACGACACCTTGACCGGCCTGTCGAATCGCGCGCTCTTCAACGACCGTCTCGACCAGGCTCGCGCGAAGATGATTCGAGACGGCGGACTCTGTGCCGTGCTGCTCTTGGACCTTGACGACTTCAAAGGCGTCAATGACTCCCTTGGGCACCTCGCCGGCGACCAGCTCTTGATTTCCGTCGCCCGGCGACTAGAACAGGTGGTTCGTGACTCGGACACGCTGTGTCGATTCGGCGGCGACGAGTTTCTCTATTTGGCAGAAGGGCTCACGTCGGTTGCCGACGTGGAGCCGGTGGCGCAACGCCTGCTCCAAGCGCTGAACGAACCCTTCACCGTCTCCGGCACCAAGTTCGGCCAGGGCGCAAGCATCGGGATCGTCGTCACGGGAGATCCCGGCAACGACACCACCGAGCTCCTCCAAAGGGCCGACGTTGCCCTCTACGAGGCAAAGCGCGTGGGCAAAGGTCGCTACACGCTCTTTACCCCGAGCATGCACCAACAAGCGGTCAACCGGTTCACGCTGGTCCAAGAGTTGCGCCAAGCGCTGCAGGCAGGCGAGCTCTCGATGCACTACCAGCCCATCGTGAAGCTCGACTCCGGCGAGCTCGTGGGCTTCGAGTCACTGATGCGCTGGCCCCACGCCACCAGAGGCTGGGTGCCACCGGATCTGTTCATAGCGACCGCCGAACAGAGTGATCTCATCATAGACCTCGGGTATTTCGCGATCAGCGAATCAATCAAAGCCGCCTGCGCCTGGGGTGCAGACGACCTTTTTGTGACGGTCAACCTCTCGGCGAGACAGTTTCACGACCCCGGTCTGGTCTCGTTCCTCGAAACGTTGATGGCGGAGTCGAATCTCGGATCCGAGCGGCTGATCATTGAGATCACCGAGAGCGTCACGCTGCTCAACGTGAGCGAAACCATGAACGTGATGGAACAGCTCACTCAGCTCGGGGTCTCCTTCGCTCTCGACGATTTCGGCACCGGCTTCTCTTCGCTGTCCTATCTCGACCTTCTGCATCCAAAGATCATCAAGGTCGACCGATCCTTCGTCAGCCCGAAGATCGAGCGGTCACGCAACGACGTGCTGCTGGAGGCAATCATCGTCCTCGGACACAAGCTCGAGATGACGATGCTCGCAGAGGGTGTCGAATCTGCGGCGCAGCGCGAGCGCCTTCGCGTTTTCGAATGCGAGCTCGGCCAGGGATTCCTATGGTCCCCCGCCGTGCCGTTCGAAGGGGTAGCAGACATGCTGAAGGAGCGACGGCCGCTCGAGGCGCGCGCGCCCGCGAAGGATCGAGAGCGCTAGCCCACCCCTACGCTGGCGCCGTTGACGTCTGACGCGTCGACGTCGACCGACGGGAGGAACTCCATGACCTCAAAAACTTGGTTCATCACTGGCACTTCGCGGGGCTTCGGCCGGGAGTGGACGATCGCCGCACTCGAACGGGGCGATCGCGTTGCCGCGACCGCGCGAGATGTGCGAACGCTGGAAGACATTGGGTCAAAGTACGGAGACTTGGTGTTGATCCTCGAACTTGACGTCACCAACCGAACAGCAGCGTTTGAGAGCGTGCGACGAGCGCACGAGCACTTTGGGCAACTCGACGTCGTGGTGAACAATGCAGGGTACGGGCAGTTCGGCATGGTCGAAGAGCTGAGCGAACTGGAGGTCCGCAATCAGATCGAGACCAACCTCTTCGGCGCGCTCTGGGTCACCCAAGCGGCCTTGCCGTATTTGCGCGCCCAAGGCAGCGGGCACATCATCCAGGTCTCGTCCATCGGAGGGATCTCCGCATTCGCGAACATCGGCATGTATCACGCCTCCAAGTGGGCACTCGAAGGCATCAGCCAGTCGCTCGCGCTCGAAGTAGCCGACTTCGGGATCAAGGTCACGGTGGTCGAACCCGGTGGCTTTGCGACGGACTGGGGTGGCAGCTCTGCGCGCCACGCGACTGCCAACGCCGCCTACGAGGGTGTGCGCGAACAGTCCGCTCGCTTCCGCGCGCAGCGCACCAGTCAGTCGGGCGACCCTCGAGCGAGCAGCGCGGCACTCTTGAAACTAGTCGACGCCCCGGCTCCGCCACTTCGGGTCTTCTTCGGCGATGGCCCGCTCGCCATCGCAACCGCGGACTACGAGTCTCGACTCGCCACGTGGCGCGAATGGGAGTGGCTCTCGATCGACGCAGGCGGCGCGCGATTGATGCCGCAGCGCTCGTGAAGCGAACCTCCCGGTGAAGCTGAAGCTCGACCTCCATGACATCTACAACCGGGGCGAGGACATCGAGCGAGCGCTGCGCAACATCATCGACGAGG
Organism: uncultured Acidimicrobiaceae bacterium; assembly: GCA_963848345.1. Lineage (GTDB taxonomy): Bacteria > Actinomycetota > Acidimicrobiia > Acidimicrobiales > RAAP-2 > RAAP-2. Next base: position 1,000,309 of record CAWKDF010000005.1, read on the forward strand.
CCATTGAGAAGCGGGTACGCCTCGTCGAGATCATTCCCGGCAAGGGAAGTGGCCAGCTGAAAAAACGCGTGCTGCGCTTCTTCGATCAAAAGGAGATCAAGGCGCTCTATGACCGGGTGGAGAAGGACTCGCAGAACTTCGGTCGAGTCTTCGTCCACCTTCGACCGAAGTAGTTGCGCATCGTCCCACTCCCCTCGCCGCCAGGGTGCGGGGCTCCAGTAATATTCTGATGAGGTAACAAAAAGGTGTGCCGGGAAGCCTGGTCGGCGTAGGGAGATCCACGATGATCAGCACGTCTGGCTGCGCCCGCGCGCGCCTCGCCACCGTCACTCAAGATGCGTTCCGAGTGGGTTCGCCCTAATGGCGACCAAGCGTAAGCGCCTACCGAGCTGGCGCTGGGAAGCGCTGCGCGCCACGTTCTGGTTCGTTCCCACGGTACTCGTTATCGTCGCGGCCGCGGTGTTCGTCGCCGCGTTCGCCATCGATGTCGCCGCCTATTACCACCACATCCAGCTTCCCTTTTGGCTGAGCATCGGTGGTGCCAACGCGGGTCGCGACGTGCTCATCGCGATCGCGGCTGCCATCATCACCACCGTCGGCGTGGTGTTCTCGATCACGATTCTGGCCCTTACGCTCGCCTCCCAGCAGTTCGGACCACGAATGATGCGCAACTTCGTGCGCGACGTGGGCAACCAGTTCACACTCGGCATCTTCGTGGCCTCCTTTGTGTTCTCCATCTTGTCCCTGGGGTCGATCACGAGCTACCCGCACCCCCACTTCGTCCCGCGACTGTGCATTGCCGTCGCCGAGGCGCTGCTCCTCCTCGACCTCGCGGTGCTCATCTACTTCATCAACCACATTGCAAGCTCGATCCAGCTGCCCGCGGTGATCGCCGGTATCGCGCACGATCTCGACGTCGCCATCGACAGTGAGTTCCCCGCGACCGAGCACGAGCGTGACCGCGAGGTGAGCGCCCGAGTCGTGCGCATCCAGCCGCAAGAACCTGACCAGCTCCTCGAGGCGCTCGAGAACAGAGGAGGCGTCGTGCTCGCGGCGACCAGTGGCTACCTCCAGTTCGTGGGCTTCGCGCAGCTCACGAAGATCGCTCGACTGCTCGACGCCACGATCCGCCTCGACTACCGACCCGGTCACTTCATCGTGGCCGGCCAACCGATCGCACGAGTCTTTCCTCAGGGGGCGGCTAAGCAGGTCGAAGCGGCGCTCGCGAACGCGCACGTGACCGGCCCGCACCGTACCTTGATGCAAGATCCTGTCTTCGCGATTGACCAGATCGTAGAGATCGCCATTCGAGCGCTCTCTCCGGCGGTCAACGACACGTTCACCGCGCTGACGTGTCTCGACTGGCTCTCAGCGGGACTCTGTCGACTTTCCCAGCGCGAACTGTCGAGTGACATCTTTCGCGATGAGGAGGGGCGCATCCGACTCATCGGCGCCGGCTGGTCGTACGAGCGGATCATCAGCCGTGCGTTCAGCAAGATTCGCCAAGCGGCCGTCGGCATGCCCGCGGTGTTCATTCGCATGCTTGACACCATCAGGGTCGTAGCCAACTCGACCACGTTGCCGCTGCAACGCGCGGCGCTGGCGAATCAAGCAACCATGATCATGCGCAGCGCCGACACATCCGTCGTAGAAGAGAACGACTTGCACGACATCAGGCGCCGCTTCGACGCCGCGATGGCAGCCCTCGCGAGGGGCCACGACGCCACGACCTGAAACGCTGGCGAGGCGAACGAGCTGTTTGAGACTCGCCTACAGCTTGAAGCCACCTTCAGGGGTATCAGTATCTGGCGCGGATGCCGAACTTGGCGACGACGCGTCGTCGTCGCCACTGTCCTTTGATCCGATCGGACCGTTCTCCGCCTCGAAGGCCTTGAGCTCGGCCACGAGTCGATCGACCTCGGCGCCGTTGTCGGCTCCCGAGGAGCGCTGCGCGTAGACCGCCGCGCCGAGCTGACGGAGCATGCCGTCAGCCTTACGACGAGCTTGGGCGTCTTCTATCTTCGCCTGGCCCGCCTTGCCTGCTTCTTGCGCCTTTTGAGCAAGCTGGGACGCTTGCTCCTTTACCTTGTCAAATAACGCCATCTCTTCTTACCTTTCCTAGAACCGACCGAGCATGCCCGTGCGCGACCCGGCATTGTCTTGCTTGTCCTCATCCTCGTACTCTCGGTGCAGGGTCGACTGGAGGATGACGGTGCCGTCACCGGTGAGCGAGATCAGATTGAGACCGGATCCGCCGAAGACGGCGGTCATGGCGGTCTGGGCGTTGAAGGCGCCGACTCGCTCGACGTTGAAGTTCACCGTATCCGAAAAGGCGACGAGCGCCCCGCCGTGCACCTGGAGCTTTCCGCCGTAGTCCTTGGGGTTGAGCTCGATGAGGCTCCCCCCACCCGCGAGCACGAGGGTGCCCGTGCCCGTGAAGTTCTCAAAGATGTAGCCGTCCTTCGCCCGGTACCCGAGGGAGAGCCCGGCAAAATTGATGTCGTACTTGACGCTCGACTCGGCGCACACGAACGCCCGACTCTCTGCCGTCCAGCCCGTCGAACCGTCCAGCTCAACGATCTTCACTTGACCGGGCTGGTCGCCCGAAAAGCCCACCAGCCCGGAGCCGCCGGTCGGTGTAAACCACTGGAAGGCGAGGCTTTGGCCCGACAGGGCGCGCTTCGCAACTTCCGTCGCGGTAGCGAGTGCCGCCTTTAGGAAACTGCCTCCCTGCTGGGACTCCTGATGGGCTTGGTCGGCTTTGCCCCCCGGCGTGGTCAGACGAGTTTCCAACGTGACATTGGCCGTCTTCCAGCGGAATTTGCTGGTGTCGGCAAACATGGACTGTCCCGCGTCAAGCTGGCACGTGATGATCTGAGCGAACTCGCCATTTACCTTGCACGTCACCGTCATTGGGCCACCTCGACTCGCAGACTAGCCCTGGTGACGGCCGACATCAAACGAAATGTATGAATCGAACGATCACTCGAGCGTCGCGGCATCAAAGGCGAGGGTCGCGTCATTGAGCGAGACGACGGCGATGGGCTGGACCGACTGATGGACATCCTTCCTCAGGCGAACCACCGTTCCCCATGTCGCAAAGCCCACGGCGTGGGACGCGAATCGCATCGGACCTTCTGTGATCTTCACCTCGACCACGCCGGTGCCCTTCAGCGCGAGCGCCGATTCCTGCATGCGCTGCATCGCCGCTTCGCGCGCCGAGTACATGGCCGCCGTGTAGTTCTTCAGCTCGACGTTCTGGGACTGCTGCTGGAGCGCGGCTCCCATCGTGCGGCGAGGCGCATAGACGAAGCTGGCGCCGTGAGCGAGCCCGAGGGGCTCCCAACCGGCGACCATCAGCAGCGTGAAATCTCGGGCCGAGAGGTCGGACACGAAGATGGCGTTCGGATCGACCTTACCCGCACCCACGGGCCGAACGGCGGTCCCGATGAGCGAGACCTCGATGTGGGTCGAGTGCACCTCGCGCTCGACGTGCACCCCGACGACCCCGTGACCGCCCGCGAACGCCGCGTCTTGGTGGATGCGGTCGATGGCGTGCATAAAGGCGTGGTTGTGCGCGTCAGAGGCCCCCGTGATCTCGCCCTGCCCCCAGTTCCACATGCCCGCCGGGGCGGAGAACAGCGAGACCCCACTCACCAGTTCGACGGGCTCCCAGCCAATCGAGTGGAGGTTCAGCTCCTCGTCAATGGACAGGTCCGACGTCAGCGACGACGGCGCGTGCGACGTCCCCGCCTGGCCTTGGGGCAAGAACGCGCGGCGCACTTCGGCCCTCAGGTCGATGGACTTTTCGCTCACGAGAGCCGCACCGTTGGTTGCGGCACTGGCAGGGCTTCGAAATCCTTGAACCTTCGAATGCGATTGCCCCGCAGCAGCGCTTGAAATTCATAGTCGCCCCGCTCGAATTCGCGTTCTCTCGTCACCATGTCCGCACCGTGCAGCGCGTCGCCGTGCAGCTCGTTGCGCGCCAGGCTGAGCGCGGCAGATCGCACGAACGTCTGGGCGCGAACGAGCTGGTCGACTTCTGAGGAGTTTGGATTTCCCCACATCCCTCCACTGCCGCCCATGAGGTACTCGGTGATGCAGTACGCCCACACCCGCATCGAGCTGATGGTCGCCACGATGGAGACGGGTGCGTAGCCCGCTTCAAAGATCTTCGCCAAACGCTGACCGGCCAAATACGTCGTCCACGGTGCGCCCGTCGGGGCGGGCGCACCCTCGAGCTTGACGGCCGTCCCGAGCAAGTGAAACTCGATGATGCCGGCTTCGCTCATGGCGCTTTCGGTGTCGACCACGCCCACGATGCCGTGCGCGCCGATCTCCTGAGCTTCTTCGAGCATTCGCGAGTAGGCCGCTCGGAAGCCCTCGTTCCACCCGTTCTCGACCCAGGTCTCTTCGTAGTTCTGGCCCCAGGCACGGTGCTCGTTGGAGATGAATCCGTGAGGACACTGGTAGTTCTGTACGTAGCCACCCTGGTTCCCGCCATAGGGCGAGAGCCCTCGCTGCATCAGTCCTCGACCGAAGTTGCTCGACTGCATGGCACAGAATCCCTGCACGAGTCCGACCGGCTCCAGTCCCATCTCCAAACAGGCGGCGAAGTCATTGACGCTCAGCCCCGACGAGAAGGCGCCCCCTTTGAGACGTCGCTCGGCCGCTTCGGGCAGATCGCCGGTCGTGCTCACTAGTTATCGAGCGAGATGATCGTGGTGGGCTTGGTGAGCGTGACGTCGTCGCCGCTCTTCGTGACGGCGGTCCCGAGCGCCAAGAACTCAATGGTGTGCGAGCCCCACTGGTGAGACTTCTCTTCCAGTCGCACGCCGACGATGCCCGACGCGCCAAGTTGATTGGCTTCGTCTTGCATACGCGTCATGGCGAGCTCGCGCGCCTCGTAGAGCGCCTGCGTGAAGTTCGGCAGCTCCACGTTCTGACCGGTGGAACTGAGCGTCTGGCCAATGCCGCGGTGGGCAATGTGGTACACGCAGGTGCCCATCACGAGGCCTTGGGGCGAGTACCCGGTCTGGGACAGCGTCCAGAAGTCCTGACCGGAGAGGTCTGAGGTGAAGGGCTTGCCGAGCTTGTTGTGACGCGACACGCCGTCTTCCGCCTTGACGGCGGTTCCGACCGCGATGAACTCGGCGGCGTCCTTGCCCCACTCGTAGTAGTTGACATCGAGACGCACGCCGACCACGCCGTCGGCACCGAGCTCGGCCGCCTCTTCTTCCATCCGTGTCATGGCGAGCTCGCGGGCGTTGTACATGGCCTCGGTGAGCTTGGTCAGCTCTTGGCTCTGGCTCCACTTCCGTGCCTGGATGCCCGTGTGATAGATCGACGAACCCATGACCAGACCGACCGGATGGAATCCCACCTCCTTGATCAGCAAGAACTCATTGACCGACAGGTCCGACGTAAAGAGACCGTGTTCGAGCTCTTGGAGGCGGTGCTCCGTCGCTTCGGGTAAATCGCTGGTTACGTCACTCACTAGTGTCCTCCAATGACAATGTTCTCTATGGCTTGGCGAGCGGACTCGCTATGGGTGGCTTCGGCCTTCAAGGCCTCGAGCAGCTTCACGATCCACTGTTCGATGTCGACTGATTCACTGCGAATGCGTATGCCGCCTGAGAAGTGGCCAACGCTGCAGTGCAGCACTGGTCCCTCCACGTTCGCCTCGAACTGATTGCCGTCAAGGACGATCTGGACCGAGGAGATCTCGTCGGACTTGTGGAATCGCCCGCCCGCGCGCTGGACGCGAAGGCGCTCGCCGAGGGTGTCGGAGAGCTCGGCGCACAGCGCCTTCAGCAATACGTGAGTGTCGCCGCTATTAGAGCGGAGCGTAGCTGCAGCAAGGCTCAGATCGTAGGAAGCATCGTCACCGGTCATTGATCCTCACCTTACCCGGGAGCACGACGCGAATTCCCTAGCCCCCGGCCCGCTGCGCGAGGATCGTTATCGCGCTACGACGTTGACGCCGGCACCAGCTCGGCGAGACTGCGGACGACGACGTTCGCCCCGTGCGCTCGGAGTTGATCGGCGTAGTCGTGGCTCGTGCCCTCGTCATGGTTGTCGACGCCAACGACGAGGCCGAAGTGACCCGCCCGACCGGCCTCCACCCCCGCCAAGGCGTCTTCGACGACGACCGCCTGGCTCGGTTCCGCATTCAGCATCTTGGCGCCCTCTAAGTAGCTATCGGGCGCGGGCTTTCCCGCGAGGTGCAGGTCCTTCACGGTATGACCGTCGACCCGGGCGTCGAAGAGGTCAACGATGCCCGCCGCGGTGAGAGCCGCAACCGTGTTCTCGCTCGCCGACACCACTCCCACCTTGACCCCGTGGGCGCGGAGGAACTTGACCAGGGTGACCGCACCGTCGTAGACCTTCACTCCTTGGTCCTGGATGACCTTCAAGACCAGCTCGTTCTTGCGGTTGCCCACCCCGCAGACGGTCCGCGCGTCGGGTGGGTCGCTGTCATTGCCCTCGGGAAGGGTGATGCCCCGCGCGGCGAGAAAGTTTCGGACCCCGTCGGCGCGCGGCTCACCGTCTACGTACTTCTCGTAGTCCGCCTCCGTGTCAAAGGGCTCGTACGTCTTGCCGGTGCGCTTGCCTTCTTCGAGTAGGAACTGGTCGAAAGCCTGCTTCCAGGCGGCGGCGTGCACGAGCGCCGTCTGGGTCAAGACGCCGTCCATGTCAAAGAGCCACACCGGGTACGCGGTTGGGTCGACGGATGACGGACTGGTCGGATCACGGTTGGTCACTTCTCGTCCCCTCGTTGCGCGTCAGGCAGTCGCCGCAGCGGCGCGCGACCGCTGGGCTGGCTCGGAGCTTCGCGAAGGCTCTTGACCGGGCACCGTTCCGGACTGGCGACGGGAGATCCGACTTTGAGGGCGATCTCCTCGCTCACGTGGCGAATAGTGAGTCCGTCACCCTCCATCAATTCGTAGGACGTCGAATCAGGAGTCACCACCACCCTCAGGTGATTGCCGCGGAACACGATATTGAAGGCGAGGCGCGTGATCCCCTCGGGCAGCTGGGGAGAGAAGCTCAGTGACTGGGCCCACGTGCGCATGCCGGCGAGTCCCGCGACGAGCGCGATCCACGATCCCGCCAACGACGCCATGTGCAGCCCGTCGCGAGTGTTGTGCTCCAGATCGTCGAGGTCCATCAGCGCCGCTTCGGCCAGGTAGTCGTAGGCGAGAGTGATGTAGCCGACCTCAGCAGCCATGACCGACTGGACACAGGCCGAGAGCGACGAGTCACGCACCGTCAGCGGCTCGTAGTAGTCGAAGTTCGCGAGCTTGTGCTCTTCGCTAAACGCGTCGCCGCAGAGATACATCGCGAGCACGAGGTCGGCTTGCTTGACGACCTGCTTTCGGTAGATGTCGAAGTAGGGAAAGTGCAGCAGCAAGGGATAGTCGTCTTGCGACGTGTCTTCAAAATCCCAGACCTGGTGAGCGGTGTAGCCTTCCGCCTGTTCGTGCACGCCCAGCCGGTCATCAAAGGGGATCACCATGGCGTCAGCCGCGGCGCGCCACGCCGCGATCTCCTGCTCACTCACGTTGAGCCCGCTCGCGACGTCACTTTGACGTTCGGCCGCGGCCGCGGCGGCGCGCAGATTTCGACACACCATGAGATTCGTATAGATGTTGTTGTCGGCGATCGCGCTGTATTCGTCAGGCCCCGTCACGCCATCGAGGCGAAACCCGCCCACCGAATCGAAGTGCCCGAGAGACGCGAAGAGGCGTGCCGTCTCCACGAGCATCTCGCAGCCAAAGTCGTGCTCGAACGTCTCGTCACCGGTCGCTTCAAGGTAGCGCACGATGGCGTCCGCCACGTCAGCGCCGACGTGAAACGCGGCCGTGCCGGCCGGCCAGTACGCCGAGCACTCGGCGCCCGCAATGGTGCGCCAGGGAAACGCGGCGCCCTTGAAGCTGAGCTGGGCGGCGCGTTCGCGCGCGAGTGGCAACGTGCTGTAACGCCACATAAGGGCGTGCTTCACGGCATCGGGCAGGGTGTAATTGAGAACGGGCAAAACGAAGGTCTCGCTGTCCCAGAACGAGTGACCGTCGTAGCCGGTGCCGGTGAGGCCCTTGGCGGGGATGGCCCGCTGCTCGTTTCGAGCGCTCGCCTGCAGCACGTGGAAGAGCGAGAAGCGAACGGCCTGCTGGATCTCTGCGTCCCCGACGAATTCGACGTCGGCGTGACTCCAGAAGCTCTTCAGGTAGTCGCTCTGTTCGGTGCAGAGCCCTTCCCATTTGGACGCCATCGCGGCGACGAGCGCCGCGTTGGTCTGATCGCGAAGCGCCTCCTTGGAGCGCACGCCCGACCAGCCGTAGGCCACGTACTTGATCATGGTGAGACGCTCGCCGGGCGCGAGCGCGGCGGTCACGATGATCCTCGCGGCGTCCTCAAAGCTCTCTGAGGAGATCTCGACGCTGTCCGGCCCCGTGATTTCGTGATCCATCGCTGCCGACATCGTCAGATTGCTGTAGCTCGTTTCATGCACGAGGATGGCCCTCGTCTCGCGATGGTCGAACTCGAGGCTGCGCCAAATGTTGTCGAGCGAGGCCGACGCCCGAGGATCGAAGACCGGCGGGGGCGGCGGCGGCTCGTTGGCCACCAGTTCGGACTGAATGACCACGCGCACGGCGTCCACCGCCTCGACTTCGTACTTGATGGCCGCAATTGCTCGCTGCGTGAACGACACCAGTCGAGTGGAGGTGACCTTCACTCGTTTCTCAGTTGGCGTCGACCAGTCGGCGCGGCGCTCGAGGAGTCCGGTTCGAAAGTCCAGCACGCGCTCGTGCTCGTGCAGTGTGCCGTATCGAATATCGAATGGCTCGTCGTCGACGAGCAGTCGCATGACCTTGCCGTCGGTGACATTAACCACCACCTGGTCTTCTTCCGGATAGCCGTAACCGGCTTCCGCGTAGGGCAACGGGCGAAGCTCGTGGACGCCGTTGAGATATGACCCCAAGAGTCCGTGCGGCTCACCTTCGTCGAGGTTTCCACGCCAGCCGATATGCCCGTTCGAGAGCGTGAAGAGCGACTCGCTCTGTGCGAGCACATCGAGATCGAGCTGGCCCTCGCGAAGGCGCCACGGCTCCACGTCGAAGAAGGGGTGCTGAATCACGTCCGCTCAACTCCTTGCGCATCGGCCCGCACGCTGTGTGCCATCGCTCTCCTGTCGCTACCTCGATGAGTTCGCCAACGGTGAGATCAACTCGTGCTGGCACGGCGACGGCACCTTGAGTACTGCGCATCCGTCATTCGGGCCGTAGCCGGAGTGTATCCCGGCCGGTCGGGAGGGAGGAAGCGGCCTCGAGCGACGGGTCCATATCATTTGTCGCATTCGTGAGAAATGCATCACGACGTAACGTCGGCGCTACTCCACCAGCGCGCGAAGGGCGACCGCGAACTGCGGGCGCAAGTAGGCGCCACGGATGACGGCCCACGCACGAAGGCGGAAATCGTCGAGACCCGCCGCCACGAACGCTTCTATGCAACGCTCGGTTCGCTCGCGATCCTCCATCGTGTTGTCCATCGGATTCCAGAGAAAGGACGCAACGTCGTATTCGCGGTCCGACAGGTACGGCTTGGGATCGATGACGAGGTAGCGCGAGCCTGTTCGCAACACGTTGTGGTGGTGGAAGTCGCCGTGCACGAGCCACTGGGCACCGCCCGCGACCATTGCGTGGAGCCGTCTCGCCAGATCTACCGGGGTGCTTCCCTTCTCTTCGGCGCGAGTCAGCCATCGTGCAACGTCGGGATCGACCGGGCGAAAAGGCCTCCCCGCACCACGCCACAGTCGTCCCGCGAGCTCCACCGCGACGGCGGTCGCTTCGGATTCTTCGAGCACGGAGAGGTCGGTCCCGGGAACCGCTCGCTCTTCGAGCAAGGCACGGCCGCTTCGGCGCAGGACCCGCACCGCGACGTCGGTCCCCCACAGCTCGAGCGCGTCACCCTCATGAAGCGACTCGTCGTCTGCCTCGGAGGGCACTTTCACAACCAAGTCATTGCCAGCGGGTGCCACGAAGGACGCGGTGGCCATCTCGAACGGGGGTCCGAGCGTGAGTCCCCACTCGGCGGCGCACTCGTACGCGCGCGTTCGTGCGGCGGCGAGTGACGCGGTCATCGCAGAAGAGGGCACCATCGCGTCAGCCTTCGGAGCAACCGCGAGGCCAGAGGTTCGCAGTTCCCGCGATCGCCGAGGAGATCCGCTCAGGCTAGATCGACAACGCGGTCGTCTTCCGGTCCACGGGGCCATTGACTCGGCTCATGTCCGAAGATGAGTCGAGCCCCTTCGGACTCCAGTTCGTTCAACCAGGAAAAGACCGATCGCTGCGCGACGCCGTCAAAGGGGTTGGGCGGCAAGGTCGATGTGTCGAGCGACGCGCGCAGATAGCACGCGTCCCCACAGAGCACGAGCGTCGACCCGTCGTCAGCAAGGAGACGGAGGGATTGGTGTCCGGGCGTGTGGCCGGTCGTTGGCACGACGACGACGCGACCGTCATCAAAGATGTCCCACTCGCCGTCAAGAAGTTGGCGGGGACGATCGAGGTCTACGTCAACCGGCATGTAGATCTCGCCTTCGAGGTCCGCGACGGCCGCCAACCACTCCGCGCGTTGCACGACGAGGTCGGCGTCCGGAAGGAGAGGGCTGCCCCCCACGTGGTCGAAGTGCATGTGGCTGAGGACGAGATAGTCCACGTCGCTCGGATCGATCCCGCAAGAAGCGAGTCGCGCGTCAAGCGTCGTTCCTTGAGGAAGCAGGCACTCCATGAACGGAAAGATGTCCCGGGAGCGCTCAGACTGGCCATCAGCGAAGTCGGGATGGAGTCCCGCGTCGAACACGAGAACCGATCCTTCGTGCTCGACCAGGTAGGACGGAATTGGCACACGGGTTCGGCCCGTCGCGCCGTCCATCAATCCACTCGTCTCCATCTCCAGCCAGCCACAACAGAAGCCTCGAATACGCATCACACTGTTTTATCGCGCATGAAGAAATTATGACGACTTCGCGAGCGCTTTTAAGGGCCTATTCATGACGTCACCATTTGAATGGTGAGGGGGAATTCTGCTCCAGGAGACCATCATGACCAACAAATATCCTTCCCGCACGCTCACTTCGGTACTCGGCGCTCCAGCGATGGAGAACGCCATGTTCCTCACCCCCGCCTGGGTTCGTCTCGGCGCTCGCCTCTTCGCCGCGTCCCTCGACTCGAAGCTGGCGCGCGGTGAGCACCCCGCGTCGCACCATCTGCTCGCGGCTCGAGCCCAACTACTCGCGTCTGCTCGGTATCGCCGAGGGCTCGCGGACTCGTGGCTCAATCTGTTGATTGAGGCTCGCCGTCCGCGCGGACCTTTTGACCCCGTGGTGCCGCTCGTACGCAGTCGCGTCCTTGCCGCCGAAGCTCAGATTCGAGCGCTCGCCGACGCCATTGTCAGTCCACTGCCTACGGTGCACGGGCTGGCCATGGCGATCACCACGTTGCGCGATGGCGCAGGACCGCTCTATAACCCGTCCAGCCGAGAGGCGTTGGCGAGCTCGGTGGAAGCGATCGTCGCGCGGTTGAATCCCTTAACGTCGACACCCGCCTACTGATCATCGGACTCCGCGCGGGGTCAGGATGCTCGCTCGGAGCAAGTGGCGCAACTCGCCCTGCGCTCTCTAAAAAGCCCGCGTTCGCTTTGGATTCTCGGTGCGCCTCAACAACGAGGCCGTCGTGTAGAAGAATCGTGACATCAGTTTCCGCACCACCTCCCCGCGTGGACCTAATAGGTTCGAATAGTGTCCCGCCGTATCTGGTTCTTGGCCGTCGTCATCACCGTCTTGTTTATGGTGGTCGCAGGGCAGTCCCTGTGGGTTCAATGGTTCCACGCAAGCGCGCTCAACGCCTCGCCCCTCAATCCCCGTAACAACGTCACCAACTACCAGTACCCGCGCGGCGAGATTCTTGCCGCCGACGGCACCGTCCTCGCCGAGTCGAGGCCCACGGGCAATTCCGCGTTCCCGTACAAGCGCATCTACCCCGAGGGCGCGCTCTTTGCCGGGGTCGTCGGATGGACGTCCACCGAATATGGCGAATGGGCGCTCGAAGCCCAGTACAACACGCAGCTCTCCGCGCACAGCCTCCCCGCCCAAAGCCTGGAGCAGGTGCTCGCGCCCGCCGAGGGCGAAGACTCCGTGACACTCACGCTCGAGCCCGAGTTGCAGCGACTCGCGCAGGCGGAGCTTGCGGGTCGCGACGGCTCAGTCGTCGCCATCGTGCCGAGTACCGGAGACCTGCTCGCGCTGTACTCGAATCCGACCTACAACCCAACACCATTCACGTCGCCGAGTCGCACGGTCCAAACCGCAGCCTGGACGAAGGACAACAAGAAGGACGTTCACGGCTATCCACCGCTCGGACTCGTCGCCACGCAACAGACGATTTTTCCTGGCTCGACGTTCAAGGTCATCACCACGGCGGGCGTCGTCGCCTACAAGCCGTCACTGCTCACCAAGAGCTACCCCTACAAGGTCTTCACCAAGCTTCCCGATTCCAACAAGCTGCTCTACAACGACGGTGACACCCCCTGCGGTGGCACGGTCGCCGAGATGTTGCCCGCATCGTGCGACCCCGGCTACGCGTTGCTCGGCCTCGACCTCGGGGCACAGGACCTCACTGCGGAGGCCAACGCCTTCGGGTACAACGAAGTCCCGCCGATTGACCTGCCCGGCGCCGTCGCGTCCTACTTCCCCTCGGAATCGACGCTGGCGGCGAACCCACCCTTCCTCGCCTACTCCGCCATCGGCCAGGAAGACGTGAGCGCCACAGCCCTGCAGAACGCACTCGTCGCGGCGGGGGTCGCCAACAAGGGTGTCGTCATGACGCCGCACCTGATGTCTTCCATCACGGGACCCGACGGGACGGTGGTCCGGCGCTACAAGGACACGCCGTGGAAGACCCCGCTCACGGCCGCCCAAGCCGCCCAGATCGTGCCGCTCATGCACGCGGTGGTCACGAGCGGCACGGCCTCGGCCGTTGGATTCCTCCCCCAAGACGACGTGGCCGCGAAGACCGGTACCGCACAGATCGGCAACAACCTGACGAACGACACCGACGACTGGATGATCGCCTTCGCCCCCGCGAACAACCCCACCATCGCCCTCGCCGTGAGCGTGCCCTACCAGGCCTACAGCGCAACGGGTGCCGTGGTCGCGGGTCCGATCATGAAGTGCATGATCGAAGCAACGCTCGCCTTCCAGGCGGGTCAGCCCATCACGGGCACCGCGACCACGTGTCCGACACCGCCGGGATTCACCCCAACCTCCACCACCACGACCACCACCACGACGAAGCCCGCCGGTTGAGCATTCACATCCACCTATAGGAAATCTCACAGGCCATCGACAGAGGCTTCACATCATTTTCACACGGCGACTTCGTACTCTGAGGGTGTTCTTGAAGGGAGAGCCATGAGCGTCAAGAGATTCCGTGCATTGGCAGCGCTCACGGTCGTGACCGCGCTGGGCGTGAGCGTACCGGCCGTTGCTGCCTACGGCGATACGACGACCACCACCAGCCCAACGACCACCACGGTTGCGCCACCGACGGTGTCGGTGAGCGCATCGGTGTCCGCTTGGAAGGCGTTCCACGCGCAGTGGAAGGCCTACGTCGACGGGCTGAAGGCCATCAACGCCACGTATCGTGCAGCGAGGGCCACCGCTCGAGCCGCGCTCTACCAAGCCCTTTCGACGGCGACCGCGCCCGCCGAGCGCCAAGCCGCACGCGCGACCTACCTCGCGTCGCTCGAAGTCGCGCTCAACGCGCGAGTCGCGTCGATCACCGCTGCGGGTGATCCTCCCGCGCCACCCGCCAACTACAACGGGACGGCCTACGTGCTCGGCATCCAAGCTGCCAACGTCGCCTTCCGCGCAACGGTGACGGCGGCCCAGAGCACACTCGCGACGTCACTAGCGGCCGCAACGACACCGTGGCAGCGCCAGCAAGCGCGACTCGCCTATCAGGCCGCGATCGGCAATGCGATCATCGTGCGCGCCAACGCGCTCGAAGCTCTCGGACCTCCACCCACGAATCCGGGCCAACCGTCGTAGCCCGGTTCGTCACAGAGGAGGCGCCCTCGCCGGCGCCTTCTTTTTTGTGATCCGACGCGGTCTATCCTGGGCCCATGTCACCCGAAGCGAAAATCCTGACCGTCTCAGACTCGGTTGCTGCGGGCACTCGAGATGACCGGTCCGGTGAGGTGCTCGCCGAGCTGCTGACACAACACGGCTTTCGGGTCGTTGACCGCGCGACGACCGCGGACGGTGAAGGCAACGTCGCCGGCGCGCTTTTGGAGTTGTGTTCGGACTTTCACGGCCTCGTGGTGACGACCGGCGGGACCGGCTTTTCTCCGACCGACCAAACCCCCGAAGGAACGAGCCGCGTACTAGAGCGCCAGGCGCCGGGACTCGGCGAAGCGATGCGCGCGATCAACCCCCTCGGTCGGCTCTCTCGAGGCGTGGCGGGAACCGTCGGACAGTCGCTCATTTTGAACCTGCCGGGCTCACCGAACGGGGCGCGAGAGAACTTCGAGGCGGTGAGTGATGTGCTCGTGCACATTCTCGACCTCTTAGGCGGCGGTCAGCCCCATTAGGGGCCGCGATCACTGCCGGCTTGCGCCGCTCACCATCTCAAAGGCGATCCACATCGCGGCGTATCGCCCCCCGAGCGCCAGGAGCTCGTCGTGTGATCCGACTTCGGCGATTCGACCTTCGTGCAGCACCGCAATCCGATTGGCGTTTCTCGCCGTCTGCAGACGGTGAGCGATGACGATGGTGGTGCGTCCTCGCGACACTTCTTGCATCGCCGCTGACACCCGGGCCTCGGTCGACAGGTCGAGGTTGGACGTCGCTTCGTCGAGAAGCAAGATTGCGGGGTCGACCAGCTCGGCTCGTGCCAGGGCGATGAGCTGACGCTGCCCCGATGAGAGCGACCGACCGCGCTCGCTCAACACGTGGTGGTAACCGCCGGCGAGCTCGGCGATGAAGTCGTGTGCGCCCACGGCGCGGGCCGCCTGTTCCACACGCGCGTCATCCACGTCGGGCCGTCCGTAGGCGATGTTGTCGCGCACGGACCCCGAGAAGAGGAAGGCCTCTTGTGGCACGTAGCCGAGCTGGCGACGAAACGATGGCAAGTCGAGCGATCGAAGATCGCGGCCGTCAATGCGAACGCTCCCCTCGTCGGGATCGTAGAAGCGCGCCAGCAGCTTCATGACGGTCGACTTACCCGCTCCCGTCTCGCCGACGAGCGCTACGGTCTCGCCCGGAGCAACGTGCAGGTCAATACCGCGCAGCGCCTCGGGAGGGCGACGAAGCTCGGCGTCGGGCGAGTTGAGCAGTCGCGGGTCGGCGGGAGCGCGCCGATGCTTCTTCGCTCGCTCGCTGCGCCGCTCGACCGTGGGATAGGAGAAGCGAATATCGCTGAGCACGATGTCGCCGTGCAACCGCTCGACGTCCTCGGGGTTCGTGGGTTCTGGCGTACGCGTTTCCAGCTGCATCAGATCCGAGATTCGATTGACCGACACTCGAGTCTGCTGCCACGAGTCAAAGACCTGCGACAGGCTCTGAATGGGCGAGAAGAACATGTCGATGTAGAGGACGAAGGCGATGAGCGCTCCCGGCGAGAGGTGACCAGTCGTCACGAGGCCGGCCCCGACGCCGAGCACGATGACGTCGTCAATCCCCGAGAGGAACTGGATAAACGGGAAGTACGTCGCTACCAGCCTCTGCGCCTTCACTCGCGTGTCGAGATAGTCGCCGTTCAGTCGACGGAATCGTGCCATCGTCGCCGCTTCGTGCACGAAGGCTTGAGATTCGCGCACCCCCGACAGGCTCTCCTGGAAGTCGGCGTTGACAATAGCGACGCGCTCTCGTGAGAGGTCGTAGAGGCGTGACGCGCGTCGACGAAACCAGACGGTCGCGATCGCGAGCGGCGCGACGACGCTCAACGTGCACAGCCCGAGTTCGGTGTTGATCACGACGAGGGCGATGCCCACGCCGAGGAAGGTGACCAGGGCGACCAGGGCCGAAAGGACTCCGTTTTCGATGAGCGCCTCAAACTGGTCCACGTCAGTCGTCATGCGGGTCATGATGCGACCCGCCATCTCGCTCTCGTAGTAGTCGAGCGAGAGCCGCTGGAGCTGGGCCCAGATGCGAATGCGCAGCGACAGCATGATTCGCTGCGCGGCGCGTCCGGTGACGAAGGTCTCGCCGATCTCATCGGCCATGTCGATCAAGGTGACGAAGAGATAGATCAGCGCCGCGGCAAAGAGCACGCTCACCGAATGCTTGGTGACTCCGCTGTCAATGCCGATCTTGATCAAGATCGGCCCGGCGAGCGACGCGATTGCGTCGACAACCACGAAGAACAGACCCACCAGGAGCGGCAGGCGGAACTCGTACAGAAGCCGACTCAGATTGAAGCCGCGATCGTGTCGCGACTCGTTTGCGAGATCAACCTCAGCCTCGTCGCGCACCGGCGGCAACTCGGCGACGCGCGCCAGGAGCTCGGGCGTGGGCGCCAGATTGAGGAGCCATCCTGCCCCACCGCCACCCCCGCCACCTCCCAGGCCCGGGCCGATGCTCGGAGCTCCGATGCGAGGCGCGGGGGCCTGCACGGGCGAGGCGCCTGCGCCGTATCCGCCCCAGGCCGAGGCCGTCGTGCCGGGCGTGGGCAACGTGGCGAGCACTTCGATGCGATCGCCGATCTTCTCCGCGTCGACGACTTCGAGTCCACTGAGCAATCCTCGATAGAGCGGGCTGCGTTCGACGAGCTCCTCGTGCGTCCCCTGCTCGACCACTCGTCCGTGGTCGAGAACCACGATCCGCTCCGCCAAATGCAGCGTCGAGCGACGGTGCGCAATGAGGATCGTCGTACGTCCAGCCATCACGGTGCGCAGGGCGTCGTGAATCTCCTCTTCGATCACCACGTCGATGGCGCTCGTTGCATCGTCAAGAATGAGGACCCGCGGATCGTACAGAATGGCTCGAGCGAGCGCGATGCGCTGACGCTGGCCACCCGACAAGGTCAGCCCGCGCTCGCCAACGACCGTGTCGTATCCGCGAGGAAGGTCAAGAATGAACTCGTGTGCCTGAGCGGCGCGAGCGGCCGCTTCGATCTGCGCCTCGCTGGCGTCGGGTCTCCCGTAGGCGATGTTCGAGCGCACCGATTCGGAGAAGAGAAAGCTGTCCTCGAAGACGACACCGACCTGGCGACGGAGCGAATTGAGCGCGACGTCCTTCACGTTCCGCCCGTCGACCAGCACCTCTCCCTCGACGGGATCGTAAAAGCGCGGGATCAGCATCGCAAGGGTCGTCTTGCCGCTTCCGCTCGGACCGACGATGGCCACGCGCTCGCCGGGCTTGATCGCAAGGTCCACCCCGCGGAGCACCGGCGATGCGTCGCCGTAGTGGTAGTGCACGTTGGAGAAGATGATCTCGCCCTTCAGCTCCGCGAGCTCCAGCGCGTTCGGTCCGTCAGCGATCGCGGGCTTCATGTCGAGCAGCTGGAAGATTCGCTCGAGGCCGGCGCGGGCCTGTTGGCCAATCGTGAGGACGCCTGCGAGCTGGCGCGCTGGCGCCATCATCGAGGTGACGTAAGTGGAGAACGCCAGGAATGTCCCGAGCGAGATCTCGTGGTGCAAAACCATCCATCCGCCGAGGGCGAGGATGGCGACCTGGGCGATCGTCGGAATGGCCTCAAGAAGCGGCTGATAGCGCGACTGCAGTCGCACCGCTCTCATCTGGGAGCCGTAGAGAACCTTCGACGCGTTGCTCACGCGCTCGAGCTCGCGCTGCTCTTGACCGAAGGCCTTCACGACGCGCACGCCATTGATATCTTCGTCGACGATCTGGACAACATCGCCTTCGCGCTGCTGCCCGTCCCAGGTGGCCGGAAAGATCTTTCTACGCATGCGGTACGACACGAACACGAGGCTCGGCGCGAGGATGATGCTCACGATCGCGAGGAGGGGCGACAGGAAGATCATCACTCCGAGGGACATCAGCATCAGCAAAATGTTGGAGCTCATGATCGGAAAGAAGTTGAGCAGACCCTGCACGAGCGTCGAGTCCGAGTTGGCCCGGGCGACGAGCTGGCCCGTCGGCATCCGGCCAAGATTGTCGAAGTCCATCACTTGCAGGTGGTCGTGCATCTCGTTGCGGAGGTCGTACTGGACTTCGAGTGCCACCTGCCCGCCACGGTATCGGCGTACGTGCGCCGCCCAGAAGCTCAGGACCGCGAGTGCGCCAAGGAGGACGAGCCAGGGCCAGAGAGACGAGCGGCGCGTGAGGATGACGTCGTCAACGATCTCTCGCGCAATGAGCGGAATGATCGTCTGACAGACGCTGCCCAGAATGGCGGCGGACACCGATAGCACGACGTTGCGCTTGTGCTGGAGCATGTATCCCCAGAGTCGGCGCACCCAACCAGGTGGAGTCACCTCTTCGTTCACCGCGGGGCTCCTTCGCGGGCCGCCCGCTTTTCCGCGAACATCGCGTCGACCGCGTCGTCAAGCAACGCGAGAGATGAGAGCAACTCGTCACCGTCCCCGACGCGCGCGCAGAGCCCACGCAGCGCTTCGCTCATTTCATATTCGACTCGTTCGAGTACGGCGGCGCCCGCGGGGGTCACTCGCAGATCGAAGGCGCGCTGGTCACCTTCAACCTCGCGTCGCTCGATGAAACCGTGGCCAGACAACGCGTCAACGGCCGAGCTGATGGCGGGACGTCCCAGTTCGAGGCGTTCGGCGACGCGCGACGCACGTTCCTCGCCCGCCGCGACCGAGGCCAGCACTCGATAGTGCGGCATGCTCAGTTCTCGCGACGCTCGCTCCAAAATGCGCACCGCCCGGGCAATGCCGCGAACCGCCTCCAAGTCCCTTCTGTCGCCCATTTCCCGCTCGGTGCCTGAATGTGTCATAAATCCATGGTAAGGGTGATTGTTCGATGCTCGAACAATCTTCCACCACAGAATAACTCCGCGCGCGTAACGCTCGAGGAATACTATCGAACGTATGTTCGCTTCCCTTCGGGACCTCAACGACCGCCAGCTCGAAGCGGTGTCCTTTGGGGACACGCCGCTACGAATCATCGCCGGTCCCGGTACCGGCAAGACCACAACACTCACGGCTCGGGTCGAGTATCTCCTTGACCATGGCGTGCGGCCAGAACGCATCTTGCTGCTCACCTTCACTCGGCGCTCGGCGCGCGACATCGTCAATCGGGTGCACTCGATCCGCGTCGGTGATCGCGCGCAGCGCGTGGCCGGTGGCACGTTCCACTCCGTCGCTCACCGCACGCTAAGGCGCCATCACGCCGCGGTCGGGCTTCCCGAAGGATTCGGCGTCCTCGACCACGGTGACGCCGCCGATCTCATGGATCTCGTACGCAGCGACCTCGGGCTCGTGAGCGGAGAACGACGTCTGCCGCGAAAGTCAACCCTTACCTCCCTCTATTCGCGAACGGTCAACACTGGCGTGCCGCTTCGCGACGTGATGGCGGAGATAACACCCTGGTGCGCCGATCGCTTCGAGGACGTGGCCATGGTCTTCAACGCCTTTGTCGCGAGGAAGCGCTCGCTCGGACTCCTCGACTTCGACGACCTCCTGCTCTTCTGGCGGGTGATCGCCCAGCACGAGACCTTGGGCAAGGAGCTTGGCGGCGCCTATGACCACGTGCTCGTTGACGAGTTCCAAGACGTCAATCTCCTCCAGCTCGAAGTGCTGATGGGACTTCGCCGTCACGATCCTCGCGTCACGCTCGTGGGCGACGACGCCCAGGCCATCTACGGCTTTCGGGGCGCCTCGCCCACGTACCTGTTGCACGCCGAGCGCTACTTCGAGGATCTGACCACGATCACACTCGAAGTGAACTACCGGTCCTCCGCCGCCATCCTGCGCGTGGCGAACGCCCTCGCGGCCGACGCACCGGAAGGATTCTCATCGGTGCTGCGCGAGCACGCTCCGGTCATCGGCGCACACACCCCCACGCTCATCCACTGCGCCGACGAGCGCCAGCAGTCCGAGTTCGTCGCCGACCGGGTGCTCGAACTCTATGAACAGGGCGTGGCGCTGCGAAAGCAGGCGGTCCTGTTTCGCGCGGCGCACCACAGCTCGGATCTCGAATTAGAGCTCGCCCGCCGTCACGTTCCTTTCGTGAAGTACGGCGGCCTTCGATATCTCGAAGCTGCGCACGTGAAGGATCTCCTCGCCGCCTTTAGACTGGCGGACAATCCGCGCGACGAGATGGCCTGGTTCCGATTGTTCCAACTCCTACCGGGCGTGGGGCCGGGGAAAGCCCGTCGCGCCATCGACGCCCTGCGCGACGTCGATCAGACGCTCCCCCTAGACCACGAAGAGATCGGCCAGCGCTGGGCGAACGCGCTCGACGTAGTGCCCAGCGAATCTCGCGAGATGTCGAGCGATCTCGTCGCGGCGATGTGCCAGCGAGCGCACGAGCCCGTCGCCGTGCACGCTGAGCGCATCCGCCTCGCGATGGCTCCACTCATCACGGCGACCTACGACGATCCCGCTCCTCGCCTGGAAGACCTCGGCGCGCTCGTGCTGGCCTGCGCCGACGCTCGCCGGCTGAGTGACGTCGCAGCGGACCAAACGCTCGAGCCACCGTTGTCAACCGGCGACTACGCGGGTCCTCCGCTGATGGACGAGGACTGGCTCGTGCTTTCGACGGTGCACTCCGTGAAAGGACTCGAGTTCGATGCGGTGCACGTCATCCACGCGGCCGATGGCAATTTCCCCTCTGACATGGCGCTCGGCTCTCGAGAGGGTCTGGAAGAGGAGCGACGGCTGTTCTACGTCTCGGTCACTCGGGCCCGTCGAGACCTCGCCATCTATGTGCCCCTTCGGTACCACCATCACCGCATACGCGACGATCACTCTTGGGCTCAGCCGTCGCGATTTTTGAGCGATCCGGTTCGAGCGACGCTCGAAGAGGCGCCTTTCATCGACCCGAACGCCCTCAGCCTGGAGGCAGCCACACCACTCGCCATCGATGCGTCGCGGGTGGTCGCGGGACAGATGTCAGAGCTCTGGTGACGACTTCGAAGAGTCAGTCACGAGCACGCACGCCGTTGAGCGTGTTGCTCACCAGCTCTCGAGCGAACTCGTCGGTGAGCGGCTCGTGACGCGCGACGAGGCGGTAATAGACGGGACCGTACAGCTCATCAAGGAGCACCGCCATGTCGACATCCCCGCGCAGCTCGCCTCGGTCGATGCCCCGCTGAATGACCGTGGCCGACACCTCTCGTCGAGGCTGCAGCCACCCCGTGCGCAAGGTCTCGGCGAGCGCCGGATCCATCTGCGCCTGGCCGATCAGCTCGGCCATGATCTCTCCCGCTCGGCCCCGAAACGCCTCAATCATGACCAAGATTTGGGCCGTCAGGTCCTCGCCGACGTGGCCCGTATCGGGAAACGAGATCGTCTGGCTATAGCGATGGAAGTAGGCATCAATCGCCACCGACCCGCGAGTCGGCCACCACTTGTAAATCGTCACCTTGCTCACGCCAGCCCGGGCGGCGATCGACTCGATCGCGATCGCGTTAAACCCTCCCTCTTCGAGGAGATCAGCCGTGGCCGCGAGGATCGCGAGACGGGTTTTCTCGCTTCGCGGGCGTCCCGCCTTTGGAGCCTCTGTGGTCGCCGAACCACTCACGCCCGTACCCTACTTCCTGAACGACTCGTTCACAAACACGCTATAGTGAACGTGACGTTCAGATAATGAAGGAGGGCTCATGACAGAGTCAGTTGCGACAGCCGAACAGAAGACCGGGCTGCGGAGAGGATTGATTCTCCTGTTCGCGGTGGCCTGTGGACTCTCGGTCGCCAACCTCTACTACGCCCAGACGGTGCTCGGCAGCATCGCAAAGACCTTCCACTCGGGTTCGGCGACGGTCGGACTCACGGTCACGCTCGCTCAGGTGGGCTACGCGCTCGGACTGGCGTTCCTCGTGCCGGTCGGCGACATCATCGCGCGCCGCAAGCTCGTCCCTGCGGTCTTGCTGCTGTGTGCCGTCGGACTCGTTGCCTCAGCCGTCGCCCCGAACGTCGGCGTCCTCGTCGCGGTCGCGGCACTCGTTGGTCTTGGCTCCGTTGCCGCCCAACTGCTGGTTCCGATGGCGGCGTCTCTCTCACTCGATCACGAACGCGGTCGGGTCGTCGGCACGGTGATGAGCGGCTTGCTCATGGGCATCCTGCTCGCTCGAACCATCTCTGGCATCATCGCGCAGCTGTCCAGCTGGCGAGTCGTGTACGTCGCCGCCGCGGTCATGATCGTCGCGCTGTCGTTGCTCCTCTGGCGCCAACTGCCCGAGGAACGCGAACGCCCTCACGTGACCTACGGGACCCTTTTGCGCAGCACCGTCACCTTCTTCATGACCGAGTCGTTTCTGCGAGTTCGTTCGCTCTTCGGGGCGCTCGCCTTCTGTGTCTTCAGCATCTTCTGGACGACCATGGCCTTCCTGCTCTCGGGTGCCCCGTACCACTACAACGACCTGACCATCGGCCTCTTCGGGCTCGTGGGCGCGGCGGGGGCGCTGTGCGCGAACTTCGCCGGCCGCTGGGCGGACCGCCGTTGGACGAAGCAGACGACACTCGTCTTCTCCGCGCTGCTTCCCATCTCTTTCGTGCCACTGTGGATCGGGCGCGACAACTTGGCCATGCTGATCCTTGGCATCGTCCTTCTCGACATTGGCGTCCAGGGCCTTCAGGTCACCAACCAGTCGCTCATCTACCGGCTCGCCCCGCACGCCCGTAGCCGCATCAACTCCGTCTACATGGTGTCGTACTTCATCGGTGGCGCGCTTGGCTCCTACGTCGGGAGCCTCGTCTACGCTGACTCCCACTGGGCGGGCGTCAGCGTGCTCGGTGCGGTCGTCGGGTTGGCTGCCACCGTGCTCGCGATCGCCGACTCTTTGAGCGCGAAGGAACACCCCTCCCCGCTGGTGAGCGCCAACTCCTAGACGGTCGCGTCGTTGCTGCGGCGAGGCAGCACCCAGCCCGGGCGCGGAAAGTGGCAGGTGTAACCGTTCGGGTAGTGCTCGAGGTAGTCCTGATGCTCGGGCTCGGCCTCCCAGAACGCGCCCGCCGGTGCGACTTCGGTGACGACGCGACCGGGCCAGAGACCTGAGGCTTCAACGTCGGCGATGGTGTCTTGCGCGATGCGTCGCTGCTCATCGTTCAGATAGAAAATCGCCGAGCGATAGCTCGTGCCGCGATCGTTACCCTGGCGATTGATGGTCGTGGGATCGTGGATCTGGAAGAAGAACTCTAGGATCTCTCGATAGGACGTCCGCTCGGGATCAAAGACGATCTCGATGGCTTCGGCGTGCGTTCCGTGGTTCCGGTACGTCGCGTGCTCGACGTCGCCACCGCTGTAACCCACGCGCGTCGAGATGATGCCGGGACGCTTCCTGATCAAGTCCTGCATGCCCCAGAAGCAACCTCCAGCCAGAATGGCGGTCTCCGTTGTCACTTTCCACTTCCTTTCGCGTTCTCGAACAGCTCCTTGTAGTCGCCGTATCCTTCGGCGTCGAGGTCGTCGTAGGGAACGAAGCGCAAAGCGGCGGAGTTGATGCAGTAGCGCAGTCCCCCCTCGTCGACGGGCCCGTCGTTGAAGACGTGGCCGAGATGACTGTCCGCGTGGGTCGAGCGCACCTCGGTGCGCACCATCCCGAAGCTGCGGTCACTGTTCTCGACGACATTCTCCGGCACGAGGGGTGCGGTAAAGCTCGGCCATCCACAGCCGCTGTCGTACTTCTTGGTGGACGCGAAGAGCGGCTCGCCGGACACGACGTCGACGTAGATGCCCGCACCCTTGTGGTCCCAGAATTCGTTGTTAAACGCTGGCTCCGTCGCCGCCTCCTGAGTCACCCGATACTGGTTCGGGCTGAGCGTCGCCACCTTCTCGGGATCCTTCTTGTAACTCGTCATCATGCTCCTCTCGCGACCACGCCGACTCTCACCGGATGATGTGGCCGGACATACTGTCCTTCCAGCGCGCCCTTCGTTACACCCAGCGACGCCTCTCACTGTAGGGGTCAGAAAAGCCGATCAGTCGAGGAGGAAGCTCGCTACCAGGTAGGCCACCACGCGGGGATCGGACCAGGGGGACCATCGGGCTGCGGGAGCCCCGGGCGGGATCCGAGCGCCTCGAGCAAGGTGTTGAAGTTGAGTCCGTAGGCCGTGGAGTTCTTCCCGTTGTACTCGTTGTGCGCCGCCGCGTGCTCGGGATAGGACGGCGGGTCGGCCCATCCGGTCTCGACGCAGGTGAGCGCGTCGTGCACGACGCCCACGATCGTCGCGGGCGTCACGTGTTCGCCAATCGTGACGGTCGGCGTGACGTTCTCCGCCACGTAGACGTAGAGACCTTTCGCGGGGCCGTTCGAGAGACGGTACGAGATGAAGACGCCACTTGGCCACTGATTGTCATAGGTGCTCACGACCGTGCCGTCGCCCAGCGCGTAAATGGGCCCCGCCGCGCAGTAATCGACCCCCTGGTCGACCTCCTGGGGCAACAGCGAGGTCACCGCGCGCAGCGGGTTCATATATCCGCCGAGCGGGGTGTCGTCGACACCCACCAAGTAGCCCCCGGTGGGCTCAACGGCGATGGCGCTCGCCAGACCCCCCTCGGGCATCGACTTCTCGGTGGCCGGCGATCCGTGAAACGGCGCGCCGTAGGCGTCGATGGCGCCGTTCGCGCGCAGCACGTAGTAGCCGGTGCCCGAAGACGTCGCGGCGAGGCCCGTGACCGGAACGCCGTCGTAGGTGCCCGGGTCGCTCGCGCGCGGGGACCCGTAGTTCGGCGCATCGAAGTTAGAGATGGCACCAGTCGAAGTCGCGATCCAGTAGCCACCGGTCGTCGCATCGACGGCCACGCCAACGGCAACCACGGACGCGGTCGCGCCGTACTTCAGGTGCATCGACCCGTGCCCCGCGACCCCGTACGCGTCGACCGCTCCGTTCGCGCGCAGTACGAAGTAGCCCGCGCCGTTGGGCGCCGCCGCGATAGCAACCGCCGCGGGGTACTGGCCCCATCCCCCGGCGCGAATGTGCGGTTGCCCGAGAAACGGTGCGTTGAATCCCTGGACCGTGCCATTCGACGCGACGACCCAGTAGCCGCCCGTCGCCGAATCGAGCGCGATGCCGGTCGCGGTCGATCCGGGTGGTAGCGCAGACATTGACCCGTAGGCCGTCGCCCCGTACGCATCAACGGTGCCATCGGCGCGCAGTGCGTAGTAGCCCGTTCCGCTCGCCACCGCCGCAACGCCGACCACCGCCGGCGCGGACGGCGGCGCGGACGGCGGCGGCGCACCGAGATTGGAGGCGTCAAATGCCTCGATCGTTGGCGAGGACGCCGCAGCGACCCTGGTCGCTGGCACGACGAAGAGTGAGAGCACACCCCACGCTGTCATCACGCCCGCGATCAGCGCGACGCGAAGTGGGCTGGCACGTCGAGAGAACGATCTCCTGGGACCGTGCCCGGGGGGTAGAGACACAGCTACGAGTCTGACGCACGGGCACGGTCCGAAGACGTCACCGCGTCCTCGAGCGGTCGGACTTTCCTGTTCAACCACCCATGTTGACTGCGTTGATTCGGTGCGGAACGATTCGAACCACGACGCGCCCGTCGCCCGGCTGGTCGTAGTCTCGCAGATTCACCCCGTACTTCTTGCCCACTCGATCGACGAAGGCGTGGTCGGTGTCCGGAGTCACTTCGGCATCACCGCGAATCTCCAGGTATCGCTGCGGATCGGCTAAGTCGAGAATGAACAGACAGCACTCGGGACGCGCCAAGAGATTCTTCGTTTTCTGTCGCGCGGTACTGAGTGAGAGGGCGATCGAGTCGCCGTCGGCAAGAAACCAGATCTCTGACAGCTGCGGGCGACCGTCGGGCCCGACCGTCGCCAACGTCGCGACGGGACTCTCCAGCAGGTCGTAATGGGAGGGGGGAATCGTTGCCATGGGGGGCCTTTCTACTTCGGATGTCGACAACCTGAAAACTAACGATTGAGGCCAGCGAAGTCAATGCACACTGCCGCGCGAATACTCCTCAAAGTACTGTGAGCCAATGGAACATCGGCTGGACGCCAACCGAGCCAACTGGAATGAGCGGGTGGCCATCCACGCGCAGTCCCGCTTCTATGACGTGGAGGGGTGGCTTTGCGAGGCCCCCGGACCTCCGCCGCGCGAAGTTGAGGCCATCGGCGACGTCGTGGGAAAGACGCTGCTTCAGCTGCAGTGTCACTTCGGGATGGACACGCTTCACTGGGCGCGCGTGGGGGCTACGGTCACGGGTCTCGACTTCTCCCCGGCCGCCATCAGTGAAGCAACATCACTCGCCGCCCGGGCCGGTCTGGCCGCTGGTGCGTCGTTCGTCTGCGCCGATGTGTACGACGCACCTCGCGCCCTTTCCGGGCAGCGATTTGACGTCGTCTACGTGAGCCTCGGTTCACTGGGGTGGTTGCCGGACGTGTCAGCCTGGGGCGCCGTCGTCGCGGACCTCCTGCTCCCGGGCGGCCGCTTCTATCTCCACGACGTGCACCCGTTCTCCTCGTGCCTCGACGACGAGGGCGAGCGCGTCATCTACGGCTACTTCGAAGAGTCAGACCATCCCTTCGTCGACGACGGTTCCTACAGCTACACCGACGGTGGCGAGATGACGTCGCGGAGAACGTACGAGTGGAACCACGCCATTGGAGAAGTCGTCGCAGCCCTCACCACGCGAGGGCTCGTCATCGACTCACTCGTCGAGCACAACTGGACGCTGTTCCAGCAGTTTCCCTGGTTGGTCGAAGACTCCGCTGGTCTGTACGTGCCCTCAGGCGAGCGCCCTCGCATCCCCTTGTCGTACACCATCGTCGCCCACGCGCCCATGTAGCGACGGACCGACGGCGAGGACTCGCGACGAGACTTCAGCGCCTGGGTTTCGTTTTCGTCTTGGACGACTTGGCCCGATTCAGTGCGACCGCTTCACGAACGAGCGCTTTGAAGGCTTTCACGTTGATCTTCTCGCCCTCGTGGAAGTCGATGGCCCTTCGCACGTTGCCCTCGAGGCTCGAGTTGAAGAGGCTCGAAGGATCTTCCAACTCCGCGCCCTTGGCGAACGTCAGCTTGATCGCACTCTTGTAGCTCTCACCGGTGCAGATCATCCCCTCGTCGTACCAGGTGGGCACCCCTCGCCACTTCCATTCCTCAACGACACTGGGATCGACCTCTTTGATCAGCGCGCGAAGTCGTGCCAGCGTCTCGCCACGCCAGTCACCGAGTTCCACGATCCTCTCGTCGATCAACTCCGACGGCGTTTTGCTCTTTTGAGTCACGCTCTTCTCCCTCGTCGTGTCGTCCGTCAGCCCTCGACCGCACCACCCTGGGCCAACATAGACGTGCTCAACCCTCAGGCAGAGCGGCGAAATCGCGCTTCGCCTTCTTGTACCATCCCATACCCGCGATCGGGTTCTTCCACCGGCCCCTCATCTCCTTCAGTGCGAGCTCGTGCGCGACGTCGCCTTGTGCGACCACGTCCTTCAAATGCCGGTCCTGCGCCTTGATCACCTCATCGGCGCTCGTCCCGTGATGCGCCAGATCACAGGGCCCACCAAGCTGCTTGCACGTCATTGTCTTCATTCGCCGCTCCCTTTCATCAGCCATCGCACTCCGAAACGACGGGTCGAGCATTGAGGACTCATCGAGTCACGCGCGCTGCTGGATTCGCACGAGGTTGCCCGACGGGTCACGGACGGCACAGTCGCGGACTCCCCAGGGCTGGGATGCCGGCTCCTGGAGCACCTCAGCACCGGACGCTTGAACCTTCTCGAAGGTCGCATCAAGGTCATCGGCACTGAAGATGGCTGCCTGCAGCGATCCCTTCACTACGAGTGACAGGAGCGCGTCACCGTCCTCTTGTGAACGACCGCCGTGCGGTTGGCAGAGCACGATGTTGACGTCCTGTCCGGGGGCGCCCACGGTGATCCAGCGGAAGCCTTCGTTCGAGACGTCCATGCGGACCTCCAGTCCGAGCGCGTCGCGATAGAAGCCCAGCGCTGCATCGGGGTCGTGCACTGAAATGAACATTGCGTTTAGGGTCACGGTCATGCGACCAAGAATACGAGCGCCACTTTCTCCGCGCTTCTTCATTCCTGCTCGGTTTCCGTGGAGCGGCCCTCTGTCGCATTGAGGCGACGGGCGTAGTCGGCCGGCCCGTTCAGCGAGCGATCTTGACGCGCTTTTGCCTCGTGACCACCATGCTCACGCACGACGGCACGACTTCAAAGTCGCTGTGGTCACGGGCGCCGTATTCGGACGGCGCCATGCCCACGATCTGGGTGAAACGTGTGCTGAAGGAACCGAGCGACGTGCAGCCAACCGCCATGCACGCATCGGTGACCGAGGTTCCCTGACGGAGCAGTGCCTTTGCCCGCTCAATGCGACGAGTCATGAGGTAGGAGTAAGGAGTCTCGCCATACGCCACACGAAATTTGCGGGAGAAGTGCGAAGTGGACATGAGGGCGGTGCGTGCCATGGCGGGCACGTCGAGAGGGAGCGCGTACTCGCGATCGATGAGGTCGCGAGCTCGTCGCAGGTGCACGAGATCGGCGATCTCCTCGGGAGTCATGCCACGAACGCTATCGGGCTTCTCTGCGCGAAGCGCGCTCGTCTCGCGGCGCCAGACTGGACAACGAGATGCCGTTTCCAAGGGGAACGGTCAGGCGTCGAGGTCGCCGGGGCTCGCGGGTACGTCCACGGCGTGCACGCGAAGCGCCTCGAGCGGCACAATCTCGAGGGCGCGCTCGTTGGTCGACGCCAAGACCACGTAGGCCGCCGCACCATCGCGGTGGGCCCGGAGCCAGTTCACCGCCGTCACGCACCATCGGTCTCCGGGCGTCAGCCCCGGAAACCCGTACTGGGGCATGGGCGTGGTCAAATCGTTGCCGATCCCGCGCTGGTGCTCTAAAAACGCTTTGGTAACGACCGCACATATCGTGTGGCTCCCGAAGTCTTCGGGTCCGGACGTGCAACAGCCGTCTCGATAAAAGCCCGTCACGGGATCGTTGCCGCAGGGCTCTAACGAACCACCGAGGACGTTGCGGTCGGCCATGCCACCAGTATCGCCGAAGTTTGCCTGGCGGGGCCGATCCGTAGACGAGGCGGCCGTCCCTTCGAGTCAGCTTTGAGGTTGAAATTCTGATATCGAGTTCGTATGGGAAAGCTGATCTACACGACCATCACGTCTCTCGACGGCTACGTCGAAGACGATAAGGGCAGCTTTGAGTGGTCGGTGCCCGACGAAGAATTCATCGGATTCATCAGCGACCTAGAGCGACCGATCGGCACCTATCTCTACGGGCGTCGAATGTACGAGACGATGCGCCACTGGGAAACGGCTCACTTGCTTACTGATCAGCCAGCCGTCCTCAGGGACTTCACCTCGCTATGGCAAGCCGCCCAGAAGATCGTCTACTCGCGAACACTTGGATCAGTCTCGGGCACGAATACGAGGATCGAACAAGAATTTGATGCCCACGCGGTTCACCAGCTAAAGACCCTCTCCGATCGAGACCTGTCGATCGGGGGCGCAGGTCTCGCCGCTCAGGCCCTCATGTCCCAACTCGTTGATGAACTTCGCGTGTTCGTGTTTCCGATCATCCTCGGTGGCGGCAAGAGCTGGCTCCCGAATGACGTGCGGATGGATCTCGAACTTCAAGAGACGCGACGGCTGAGCAGCGGCCTGGTGTACTTGAACTACCGGCCGCGCACCTGAGACGCGAAGATCGACCCTCTCGCGAGGGCCGCTTTAACTCCGCTTCTTTTTTGAAGTTACTGCTGAATTCCAAGCACGGCACGACGTGGTGCCGGGTGTGCTCAGATCACGCGAACGTTCTGGGCTTCCTCGCCCTTTTTGCCGGGAGCAGCGTCGAACTCAACGAGCTGACCCTCTTCGAGGCTCTTGTAGCCGTCGCCCTGGATGTTGGAGAAATGGACGAAAACGTCATCACCTTGCTCGCGCGAGATGAAGCCGAAGCCCTTTTCTGCATTAAAAAATTTCACTGTTCCTTGTGCCACGATTACTCAATTCTCAAGGCGGCAGACTGAACATTTCAGCCTGCTCGCTACCTCAAACGCTACTCGACAGTTCGAGTGAGCCCCGAAACTTCATTGCGTTGCAACACAAAGGTCACGAATCTTCGGTGTTTGGGTGCGCATTCGAGGAGGACCGAGCCGCTAGAGCGTTGCTCCGGCTCGGCGACGATGAGCCACGACGGGAACGCGTGAACCCGGTAATCTCGCTAAAGAAGCCTCCAGGGGATCAATTGCTCGTGAACGTGGAAACACCTCATCGGCAGTTGCTCGCATGGTTCAGTCTCGACGCCGCCGACCACGACGACGCCTATCAGAGGAGTCAGCATGGCAGACAAATCACCGAGCCAACACAATACGAAGAAGGTCGGAAAGTCGCTGAAAGAGAAGCGGAACGACAAGCACGCGAAGAAGGCGATGAAGAAGAACGTCCTCAGCGAGTAGTCGCGGGCGCCTCCTCGTCGCCCCTTTTTATCCACATCTGGTCCCCGAGTCTTAATCCGCGCGCCGCCGAGAGCGGCTGAGTAGATTTTCGTCAGGGGAGGTGGATTATGGACGAAACCGTCGAACGCGACATCGAGACGAGTTCGCTGCTCCGCCCCAAGATTCAAGTCGTGCCGTTGGCGGCCCTCCCTATTGTCGGCGCCGCCGTTCTCTTTGTCGCACTGTCGATCGGCTTCAACTGGCAGTGGGGGCTCATGTTCAACCACGTCGTTGGAGGGGGCCTCTGGACGGGCATCGATCTGTTCGTCGGTCTGGTGATCGGTCCGATCCTCGGTCGACTTTCGATACCGGCCCGCGCGGAGTTCTCCGCGCGCTTCATGCCGAAGATGGTGGTCATCATGCCGACCGTCGTGATGATGACGCTAGCCACCGGTTTCCAGGTCGCCCGTTCTGCGGGCAACCTCGTGGCGTCGAGCCCCAATCACGCGTGGCTCATCGTCTCATTCTGTGTCGTGGGTATCATGGCCGTGATCGCCCTCGGGGTACTCGAGCCGGCGAATATCGCAGTCCTCTACGAGATGAACAAGCCGGTGCCCAACGGCGAGCGAATCGGGCGGCTGATGCAGCGATTCATCTATACCGCGGGCATTACCGGGTTGATGCAGGTCGCCACGCTGGTCATCATGACGCGATTGGCCTCACGATGAGTACAACCGTCCCTCCTGCCCACTCGCTCGATGTCGATCGTCCGTATCCCCCCATTGGCTGGTTGTCCTCGGGCGCGTTGGCCTGCGTCGTCGTCGGGGGCATCATCCTCGCCTCGTACGCGCCACGCACGGCTCCACTCCCGCTCGCCACCGCCCTGCTGTGCGTGGCCGCGGTCCTGTTGGCTCTGGCCGGTGTACTGCTCGGCCGTCTTCGCGCGTTCTCCTGGACTACCTTCGCGAGCGTCTTCAAGTGGGCGTTGCTCGCCTACGCCATCACGTCAGGGATGATCGAATTCGCCTTCGTCCACGATCACACCCGAGGATCGTCGCTGCTCCTCGTGACGCTGATGCTCATCATCTTCGCCCTCAGCGTCCCGACGACCATCGCTTTCACCGTGGCGCGCTTCGCCGACCTTGACTAGGGGTAAGGGAAACGTCTCCGCATCGCGGGCATTCGTATCCGCCATCCGACATCATCGAATCGAGGGTCAGTCGGGGGCGCGTCGATGACGGCGTCCCGGCAGGTCACGGGAGAAGCGTTTGGCTGAATCGAAGACTTGATGTCTTCGCGTAGTTGGCGACCGGTCTCGTCACCGACAATCTCATCTTGTTTAATGACGAGCTCCGCGGGCGTCATAGCGATGACTCAACAGGCCACGATGACGGGAATGCCGTAGGCGGTCTTCGGAAACCGTACGCAGGTGTAGACGGTGAACTTCTGCTTCGGGGGCATCTCGACCAGGGTTCCGAACTTCACTCGACCGCCGTCGCCGGCGGCAAAGGTCGGCTTCGGCTGCATCGTCAAGCGCACTGGGGCGTCAGCCGCCACAACGTCGGCGCCGGACACCGCTGCCCCGCGCCTCGCGGCGGAGGCAATGGCCGCATTGCTCACTTCCAAGACTCCGGATCGACTATTGACCAGGCCTTGGGCTTCGAGTGGACAGGGAATGATTCGCGGGTCGCCGCCGACTTTGCTCGGAAAGTTGACGCAGGTATCGGTGGATGGCTTCTCGTCGAACAGAATGATGTCCCGCGAAAAGCCCTTGACCTCGTCGAGGTTCATGAGCAAGAAGAGATGGTCAGTGTTCACCGACGTGACGCCGACGGCGTTCGTGACATCGGCGGCCGTGACGACGTGCGCGGGCCGGTCGTGGGTAGCGGTCGCCACGGCGTAGTCGGCAATGCTGAGCGCCACCGACTTCGTCCCTGCCGCCGCGAGTGGGCTGGCACTCGCCAAGAGCGACGTCGCCACCAGCAGTGGAGTGATCCACCGGAGCGTGCGATGGGCTTTATGGCGTCGACGAAGCGGTATTGCCGTCACGGAAGTCCTCTCCTGGGTAGGGTCCCAAGCTAAGCCACTTCCGTTCAACGTTCGCTGCATGCCAATTACCGAATCTGACCGGCGCGTATTCCCCTATCGCTTGACATGTCACTTCTTGGTCCCCGAGCGCCAGGCAACTCGTGACGGTTGAGTTGGGACTGGTGTGAGATAGATGTACTGGATCATCGGCCATCGCTTGCGAAGCTCTTAGTTGGTCAACGACGTTGACCGCAGTCGGCGCTCGGAGGGCGAACCGGTCATCCAGGCCGCGACGCCAAGGCCCACCACCTCAGCGCAGATCACGACCAACGACGTGATCACGCCGACTTCCTTGGACTCGTCCTCAGGATCCTTGGTCATCTCAACCGCCTCTTTCGCTCGCTATTCCGGTAGCGACATCACTGGGTGCTCGAGTAACCGACACTCCACCGCAGTCGATAGGGGTAAGGCGCTTATCCTCGCACCGTGCATTCGCTGAAGCAAGCAACAGGTATCGCGGCGCTTTCCTCGTGCGCACGACCGGTACGCGGCGACAGGCATCTACCGCGGGCCGCACGTACCACTCCACCAGCGGTTTCGTTCACGAACAACGTGAGGACAAATGGCTCCCATCGCGTGGGGATGACGGCGGACGGGATCGAGGGTCGTGCCTCTCTGCGGTGATCAGCCCGACGCGGCTTGGTATGGGTAGAACCGGGACTTGTCACCCGCGTCCCAGGCGCTGCGCAGGTCGGGCGCGGTGATGTCCCAGTCCGGGCGAATCTCGCGAGTGACCTCTCGCAGATCGCGCCACAGGTCCTCAAACGAGGGCCGACCCCAAAACCAGTACCCGTTGTAGATGCGGTGGATGACGAGCCCCGGCTTCAGCACCAGGGTGTGCGGAATCATCGGGTCGTGGAAGGGATCGGTGTACTCCTTGATGTCGAGATCCTTTTGGACGTGACGGCCCGCGTCCGAGAGAAACGTCCACTCGGCACCGACTTGGGCGCGAAACTCATTGGTCTCAATGAGGTTGTCGGTGGAGAGGGTCACGACCGTCGTGTAGGCGACCGCGATCTTCGGATAGTTCGCGGCGAGCTCCAGGTGCTGCTGGTGGTCTTTCGGACAGAAGCTGCCCCGAGCGAGAATCAGAATCATCGCGTCGATGCCCTGCAGCTCGCTGAGCTTGCGCCTGGTCGTGGAGTGATCGGTGAGTTCGTAGTCGGGGAAGGTCGCCCCGGGCACCATATCCGCGCGCATCAGCTGCTCTCCTCTTCTTCGATTAGATATCTCTCGCGAGGCGCACCCCGGTAAAGGGCCACCTCGCGCCCGGCGGGAAGAAGTTCCGGTAGGTGACTCGGGCGTGACCGGGCGGCGTAATGGCCGCACTGCCGCGCAGCACCTGCTGGCTCACCATGAACTTGCCGTTGTACTCGCCGACCACGCCCTTCAACGGTTGGAATCGCGGATAGGGCAGGTACGCGCTCGAGGTCCACTGCCACGCTTCTCCAAAGAGCTGGCGGGGCTCGCCGTCCACGCGAGCCGGCCCGGCGGGCCGTGGGTGAAGGGCGATCGGCTTGACCTCGGGAGGTGATGCGGTGGCAGCAACAGCCTCCCATTCCGCTTCGGTAGGCAGGCGCGCTCCGGCCCAACGCGCAAACGCGTCCGCTTCGTAATAGCTGACGTGCAGCACGGGTTCGTCGACTCCGACCGGTTCGCGGCCGTGAAGGCTGAACACTTCCCATCCGTCTCGTCCCTGAGACCAGTAGAGCGGCGCCTCGCGACGCTCCGCCTGGTTGATGGCCCACCCGTCGGAAAGCCAAAGGTTGGCCTGGTGGTACCCGCCATCCTCGATAAACGCCAACCACTCGCCCGCGGTCACCAGCCGGTCGGCGATGGCGAAGGGCTCCAACCAGACGGCGTGTCGAGGCGACTCGTTGTCGAAGACGAAACCGCACGTGAAGTCCATCGATCCCGTTGAGTCCTCCGGGCTCTCGGCGCCAATCTCCACCAGCCCGCCCGGATGAGCCGCCCAGCCGAGATCCCGCGTTGGGCTCTCCATCGCTGCACTGAACCGGTCATTGGAATAGCCCGGCGCAAAGGGATTCATACCGAGCACGTGCTTGATGTCCATCAACATCAGCTCTTGATGCTGTTGCTCATGGTGAAGGCCGAGCTCGACGAGCGCGGAGACGGTCGGGGTCAGATCGGCGATGAGCAGACGTTCCATCGCTTCATCGACGACGCCGCGATAGGCCTTGATCTCGACGACGCCAGGTCGAGAGAGGAGCCCGCGCTCGGCGCGGGTGTGTCGACGGCCCACGCCCTCGTAATAGGAGTTGAAGAGGAACAGATACCCGTCATCCAGGGGCCGGTACCCGGGTCGGTGCGGCATCAGGGCGAACTGCTCGAAGAACCAGGTCACGTGCCCTCGATGCCATTTGGTGGGACTCACGTCGGGCATCGACTGGACGGTCTGGTCTTCTGCCGACAGGCGTGCCGCGAGTGCCTCGGTGGCGGCACGAACCTCGTGATATCCCTCGACCGAAGGAACGGGTGCACCGAATGAATGCGCTTCCGCTCCCTCCGCGTTGCCGAGACGCCCCAGCCGTGCACCGCTCGTTACCTTGCGCGCAAGCGACACCGCGAAATCTCCCGCAGGATCCTCCCACTGTGCCACGACGTCAAAGCCCGAACGCAACAGCTCTCTGGAGACGCCCGCCAGACGAAACTTGGCGGAGACCTCGGTGCGGAGCTCTTCGCCCTCGTCGAAATGAACCGAGAGGCCGAGGCCCGGAATCGTGACGTCCTGTGCCGCGAGCGAACGAAGACCCATCTCCACGACGTCGCTGTCGGCATTCCAGCGCGCGACGTACTCGAAGCGCTCGAGATCAAAGTTAGCCCCGAGGTTCTCGTTCACTACCTCGAGCACGTTCTTCTCGAAGGCCGCGGTGATCCCCTGGGCGTCGTCGTAGGCGGCAATCAGTCGATCGGGATCTTTCACGAGGTCGGTGCCTAGCAGAAGGTATTCGCCCGCTTGGAGCGCGTCCGCGAATCGCCCGAGCAGCCCCGCGCGTTCGGCCGACTCGAGGTTGCCGATCGTCCCACCGAGAAACATCAGAAGCCTGTTCGGGCCGGAGGGCAGGCCCACGAGCTCCTCGTGAAAATCGAAGACCACGCCCGACACGGCCGTCTTTGGATAGCGCACGGTGAGCTCTCCGATCGATCCCCCGAGCGACTGCTCGGCCGCGTCCAACGCGACGAAGACATCGAGGCGATCGGCCTCGTCGAACGCGTCAAGGAGCAGCCTCGTCTTCTCCGAGGTTCCCGAGCCCACTTCGATCACGGTGCGGGCTTCGGACATCGAAACGATGTCGCTCGCGTGCTCGACCAAGATGGTGCGTTCCGCTCGCGTCGGGTAGTACTCGTCGAGCTCAGTGATCAGCTCGAAGAGCTTGGAGCCGGCTCCCTCGTACAGCCACCTCGAGGGCAGCGACTTCGGTCGTGAGGTGAGGCCGTGGCGGACATCGTCCTTCAGTGCAGCCAACGCCGCCGGCTGCAGCGGGCCCTGTCCTTCGTTACCCACTACCGTCATCGCACCCCCGATCGTTGGCTTGCGAACACCGGTCGAGAGTTCGAGATAACTCTTTCTCGGCTCTAACGAGCCACACTGCTCGCCGACGCTCATCGTAGCGAAGCACCGATACACAGTGAACAGGTCTCAAGAAGCCGCATAGGCGTTACACAACTGGGAAAGAGAATGCTGTGAAGAATGTGGCTCGCTTCCAGACCGGCTCAACGCGGAGGCGAGCGATGTTGTCGGAGCGCGGTGATACGCTGCGCGCCATTCGTTCAAGCCTCTCCTACTGGTCTGACCACTTCAGTCCCGACGGACGTGCCTCTCGCCCGGGTCACTCGACGGGCTGGATCGCCCAACGGCTCTACGGAA
The DNA here is from genome assembly GCA_963848345.1 of uncultured Acidimicrobiaceae bacterium. Taxonomy (GTDB): domain Bacteria; phylum Actinomycetota; class Acidimicrobiia; order Acidimicrobiales; family RAAP-2; genus RAAP-2. The sequence goes on from CAWKDF010000005.1 coordinate 1,036,853, forward strand.
TTCTCGCCGAGCGTGGGGCCGTCGACTATTGGGACTACGCGGACGGACCCGTCAATACCACCGCCGATGTCTTCGTCGGACACTTTTGGGCGTTCGCCGACCTCTGCCAGAAGAACAACTTCGAGCGTCAGGTCGCCGTCTACGTCCTCTCCAATCCCGTTCGGGCGTCGGCCCTGTTGCGAGAAGCGGCCGAAGGATACGGCGTGCCGTACCCGGACTGGGACCTGCCGCCCGAAGGCTTTGATCACGAAGCGACGATGGAGCTGGCCGACGCCGTGATCCTCGTGGGCAATCGCACCACACTCGACACGTTTGACGCTCGCTGGCACCCGAAGATCACGCTCGTGAACTACGCCCCAGGGTTCACCGATTGGACGCGCACCGAGACCACCGTGCGGCGCAACGAGTTCGCGTACGCGGCAACGAACTGCGGGCTGCGCAAAGGCTTCCTCGACGTGATTGAAACGTGGCGCGCCATTCCGCAGAGCGCCACCCGGCTCCACGTCCTTGGCCAGCTCGATGAGCCCTACCGGGGACGGCTCGCCGCGTCAGGCGCCGCCGCCGTGACGCTCCATGGGTGGATCCCTTCGACGTCACCCCAGTACCGCGAGGTGCTCCAGTCCTGTCGCTACGCCTACATTCCCACCTGGGTGGAGGGACAGATGGGCACCGTCCTCGAAGCGATCGCCGCCGGGTGCGTGCCCATCACTACCCGCGCGAGCGGCGTCGACGATCGCGTCCTCGAGCACTGCGTCATCATCGAGCCGGGCGAGCCAGCGCAGCACCGGCACGAAATCGAGAGGGTCCTCCTCTGGTCCGACGCCGAGTTCTACGACCGACAAGCAGCGCTCACCGAGCGCCTGGCTAACCTCCACACGTGGACCGGATTCGACGAGCGGGTGCGAAAGGTGGTGTGGAATGACCACTAACTTTTGGAAGGAAGGAGTCGCTCTTCAGCCTGACTTCCTCAGTCCCGAAGAGTGCGAGCAGTACTACCGCTCGGTGCGCGACTACGACCGCGCCAACGGGCTTCCGCTCATCGAGCGACAAGTACGGGAGCGATCGCTTCGCTACAAGGTTGTCGACGGTCGGATCATCGCGAAGGCCCTTCCCGAGATCGACGACCTCACGGCGCGAGTCGAAGAGGCGCTCCTTCGCACCTGCGGACCCGGTCTCGTGCCCATCGATGATGCGGTGGCGGCACGCAACATCAATGTCACGCCGCCGGGTGGAGAGTACCGGTGGCATTATGACCGCAACGCTGCGACCGCCATCATCTATCTGAACGAAGTACCGGGGGGTGAGACGGAGGTCTTCCCCAACTTCCGATTGCTCATTCGCGGTGGGCGGTACCAAAAAGTGCAGCAGCGACTCGACGATCTCCTTCGATTGCCGACCGCCCGTCAGCTGTTCGGCCACCAGCGGCTGGTCGAGCCACACCAAGGGACGCTCCTCATCATGCGCGGCAACACGACGTTGCACAGCGTGCGAGCCGTGCTCGGCACCGAGGACCGCATGACCATCGTCCTCGCGTATGACTTTCCGGGCAAAGGTCATCAGCGCCGGGCACTCAATAGCTACCTCTACACCAGCGCGCCGCCCGTCGAGGTGGATCCCAATTACAGCGTGTGAAAGTGGGGGTCGTTAGGGACCATTAGGGACCATTAGGGACCATTGGCCCTATCGATTCGCGTTCGCCCTCATTACCGTGGCAGCCATGCCCGATCGTGCGCTCTTACGCTGTGAGGACTTGCAACGAAGCTTCGGTGACCGTCCCGCAGTTGAGGGCATCAGCCTCTCGATCGAACCCGGTGAGATCTACGGTTTGCTCGGGCCAAACGGTGCGGGAAAGACAACGACGATCAAGATGGTCTGCGGACTGCTCGAGCCCGACGCTGGCACGGTGACCGTCGAGGGGCGCGACGTCGCCACCGATCTGTCGGTGAGAAGTCTCATTGGCTACGTGCCCCAAGACATCGCCCTGTACCCCGATCTCACGGCAAGCGAGAATCTCCGCTTCATTGCCCGGCTGTACAAGCTTCCCTCCGATGTCGTTCGACAGCGCGTCACCGAGGTGCTCGAACTCTGCGAACTCGGCGACCGGGCGAACGATCGCGTCGATTCATTCTCGGGCGGCATGAAACGGCGCCTCAACATTGGCGCCGGGCTACTCCACCACCCTCGACTGCTCGTGCTCGATGAACCGACCGTCGGCGTCGACCCTCAGAGCCGGCACTCGATCTTGGAGCGGGTGCAGGAGTTTGGGCGCACCGGCATGGCGGTGCTCTACACCACCCATTACATGGAGGAGGCCGAGCGGGTCTGCAGTCGCGTTGGCATCATCGACCACGGGCGTCTCATCGCAGAGGGAACGCGTCGCGAGCTCGTCGAACGACTTGGTGAGCGCGATCGAATAGAGATGTCAGCTACGGGAAACCTCGAGGAGCTCGCCAACGCGTGCCGTTCGATCGTGGGGGTCGACAGCGTCGCCACCACCGGCAACCTGGTGCAGGTCGTGGCGAAGGATGGCCATCGGATGCTGCCCCAGCTCCTCGAGGCCGCCGAGAAGATCGACGTGACCATCAGCGCGATCGACGTCACCGAGCCCGATCTTGAGGCCGTCTTCTTGCACCTCACGGGCACCGCGCTGCGCGACTGACATGCGCGTAGCCCTGCTCATCGCTCGAAAAGACCTGCGCCAGCGGCTGCGCGATCGTTCGGCGATCGTCCTCGGGCTGCTCGCGCCCTTGCTAATTGCCGCCCTCATGAGCTTCGCGTTCAAAGGGACCGAGACATTTCACTATCCGCTCGGAGTGGTCAACGACGACCACGGCCCCGTCGCAGCCCAGCTGGTGAACTCCCTCCATTCAAAGGCGTCGCGCACCGTTCTGTCGGTAGTCGCGCTGTCGAGCGCCGCGAGCGCGAGAGACAGCGTGCATAGTGGCCACGTCGCGGCAGCCCTCGTCATACCCGCGGGGTTTTCCGCCTCATTGGGCACCGCCCACCCCGAGTCGCTCGGGATCGTCACGAGCGTGAACTATCAGATCGAGGGCAACGTCACCCGCGCCATCGCGGAATCCTTCGTGGCCCAGATCAACGCCGACCGGCTCTCCGTCGAGACCGCACTCGCGAGCGGCGCACCGCAGAGCTCTCTCGCCGCGCTTTCGGCTCGAGCGGCCACCCTTCGCATCCCGCTGCAGCCGATTGAACGGCCCATCGGAGCCGACGAGCTCACCGCCATCAGCTACTACAGCCCGGCCATGGCGATTTTCTTCTTGCTCTTCACCATCAGCTTCGCGTCACGGAGCTTCTTCGTCGACCGCAGCGAGGGCATGATCGAGCGGATGCGCGCGGCGCCGCTACGACCCGCAGAGATTCTTGCCGGCAAGGCTCTGTCGGTCTTCGTCTATGGCGCACTCAGCCTCACGACGGTCGCGATCATCACCTCGGCCGTCTTCGGCGCCAACTGGGGTAGCCCGCTGGCGGCCGTCTTGCTTGGTTTGGCGCTGGTCATTGCGGTGGTGTGCCTCACGGCGCTCGTCATTGGTGTCGCGCGAACCCAGCGTCAGGCTGAAGGGTTCTCTTCCATCCTCGTCTTCGGGCTCGCCCTGCTCGGCGGCAACTTCATCATGATCTCCTCGTCACCCCCGATCATGCGAACGCTCGCGATGTTCACTCCCAACGGCGAAGCGATGCGCGGATTCACGGACCTGGCGACGATCGGAGGCGGTGTAGCGATGGTGGCGCGGCCCATTGCCGCGATCCTCCTCTTCAGCGCTGTGACCGGAGGCGTCGCGATCGCGCTCGCGAGGAGAGCGGTCTCATGACAGCCATCGCGATCGCGCGCGCGTCGACCCGCCGGATCATCCGAGATCGCACCTCGCTCTTCTTCTTGCTGGTGCTGCCCATCATCGTGATCATCATCGTCGGCGCGACGGTACGCGGGTACTCGACGTTCCGTATCGGCGCAGACAGCTCGGGAAGCGGAACGTCGGGTCACCAGCTCGTGGTGGACCTCGATCGCGCCCGCGGCATCGAGGTCATCGACTACCCCACCCAAAAGAGCCTCACGACCGCGCTCGCGCGCGGTGAAATAGACGCCGGCGTGGTCGTCCCGTCCAATCTCGGGACTGATGAGAGATTGGACCACTCCATCACCGTCACGATCTTCGCGGAACAGGCGAACAGTACCCAGCAGGCCGCCGCGACGGCCGTTTCGTCCGTCATCTTGAGCCAAGGCGCCCTCGTCCAGTCGGCGAACTTCGCCGCCGTCCACTCCTCGACTCCCTACGATCGAGCGCTGGCAAAGGCAAGGTCCTTGCAGCTAACCGTTTCTCAGGTGGGACTGCGAACCGTGCGCGCTGACTCGACCACGAGCACACTCCCCCAGGGATACAGCCACAGCGCGCCAACCGAGCTCGTCCTCTTCGTGTTCCTGAGCGCGCTCGCCGGCGGGTCCACCATCATCGAAACGAGGCGGCTCGGGATGTACGAGCGAATGTTGGCCGGTCCGGTGCACGCGAGCACCATCATCCTCGGTGAAGCGCTGACGTACTTTCTATTAGCCCTCGTGCAGTCCGCACTGATCGTCGCGGTCGGCTCCCTCGTCTTTGGCGTCTCGTGGGGAAACCCGCTCGCTGCAGCGTCGCTCGTGATCATCTGGGCACTGGTCGGCGCCGGCGCGGGGCTGCTGTCGGGGACCTTCTTTCGCACCCCGGAGCAAGCCTCCGCGATGGGCCCCACCGCCGGCATCGCCCTCGCCATGCTCGGTGGTTGCATGTGGCCGCTGTCCATCGTGAGCACCACCATGCGCGAAATCGGGCACGTAACTCCACAGGCGTGGGCGGTTGACGCGTGGACCAGCCTGCTGTCTCGTCACGGCACGCTCGTGACGATTGCGCCGCAGCTCGCCGTGCTCGCCGCCTTTGCGGTGGCGCTGCTCTCCGTGTCGTCTGCTCGCCTCTACCTCCGGCTGCGTTGATCGAGCGCGCCGATTCGAGGGTGAGCAACACATGCGGGAACTTGGCGTCCTTGGAGTGCTGGCTCAGGAGAAGGCAGCCGTTCCGCTGACGACCTGGTAGCTCGCAAGACCCTTCACAGACTCGCAGGCCGCCGCGAACTTTGCAATGGTCAGGTTCGTGAACAGGGTCACGACCGAGCGACGCCCGTGATCCACGCCGGCGAACGATCCTCTCACCGACGATGTCCCACCGGTGTTGGGCATCGAGAACCCCTCTTCGCCAGCTGAGTTACGAACGAAGCTAAACCCGGAAAAGGTGGCCGACGTCGGGTGGATGGACTTCGGCGTCCAGGCGAGCGTCGCCTTCACCGCCCTTGAATACGCGACCTCACCACACGCGTCGTTGGGCAGATGCACGATGGAGGTCACGTTGAGGCCACTCACGTGCGTAACGTTCGACTTCGCGGTCGTGCAGGCACCTCCACGTATCTGCCACGTCATGATTTCGGGCTCCGTGCCGCCCTTTCGCAGCGGCGGCGAGAGCGTGATGGACCCGGTCACTTTTCGGCAGATGACACCTCCCCTCGCGACGACGACCTTTGACTTGGGAGCGACGGACGAACTCGCACCGCCCAGGTTCGAAATCACCAGCATGATCGTCAATGCCGCCACGAGAATCGACACCGCCTTCACCTTTGACACCAGCGCTCCGATCAACCAGGTACGTTCGAACTCAGTATCGGCCGCGACATCTCGCGGTGATAGGGCCATTTGTCACTCCGTGACGCCAACGAACGTGACGGAAGTCCGGACGGGGATGCTCCTCGCGCCGCTACTCGGCGCTATGACACACGGCCTCGATGTTGTTGCCGTCAGGATCGCGCACGAAGGCGCCGTAGTAGTTGGGATGGTACTGAGGCCACAAGCGAGGCTCGTGAAGAACTTCCGCACCCCGTCGTGTTGCCGCCGCAAAGAATTCGCGCACCGCCGAACGACTCGGGGCAGCGAAGGCGACGTGACACTCGCGGAATCCCTCGCCCGTCTCACGGGGGCCGATCCAGAACTCCGGCTTCGTGCCGATCCCGAATCCCACGACCTCACCGAATTCCATCGCGCGGCATCCTCCGAGCGGGGCGAGCACGTCCTCATAGAAGGCGGCGCTCGCCTTCGTGTCAGCACACTGGATGGAGAGATGATCGAGCATGAGCACATCTTGGGCGAGCGCACTGACGTTGGGTAGGGTCATATGTCACGAAGCGCGGATCCCTCAACCCCTGGGTGCACGGCCCTCTGGAGCGTCGGGCGTTCGACCGGCCCTATTCGTTCGTCTGACGGTGAAAGAGGTGAGCCGCGAGCGGTGCTGCCAGGGCGAGAATGAAGACGGACCACAGCAGCGCTGCCTCGATCGGATGCTGCATCGGCCAGGCGTTGATCGTGGCCGACGGATTTGGATTGCCCCAGAGGTCGCGCGTGCCAGCAACGACGGCGCTCACCGGATTCCAGGTGGTGATGCCCTGCAACCATCCGGGCATGTGCTGGGTGGGCACCATTGAGTTGGAGACCATCGTCAGGGGGAAGAGGACGATGAACCCGAACGAGGCGGCCGACTCGGGGCTCTTCGAATTGAGACCGACACAGGCGGCCATCCAGGACACGGAATACGAGAAAAACAACACCAGCGCGAATCCGCCAATCACGGAGGCGACGCTGGCGTCCGGTCGCCACCCCACGGCGAGGCCCGCCAGCGCCACGATGAGCGCACACAGGAGCGAGGTCAACAGGTCGGCGAAGGAACGCCCGACCAGCACGGCCGTGTGCCACATGGGAAGGGTCCGGAATCGGTCCACCATCCCCTCGTGGAGGTCGGTGCTGAGACCAACGGCCGTGCCCATGGTGGAGGTGACCAAGTTGAGTGCCAGCACGCCGGCCAAGAGGAAGTCCACGAACCGTCCGCCCCCGGGGATGGGGATGGCGCCTCCAAAGAGGTAGACGAAGAGGACAGTGAAGAGCAGTGGTTGGATGGTCACGTCCGACAGTTGCATGGGCTCTCGCGAGATGTGCACCAGGTTGCGCCGCGTCATGTACCACACGTCCGAGGCGGCGCCGAGCACTGCGTCAACCCTTCCGGGACGACTCCTGGTGGCCTCCGTACGCACCGTCAGCGTCGTCATGAGCCCACCCCGACGGTGTCGGCATCACTGCGGCACTCGTTGATCTCCCCGCCTTCATCGACGTCGGACGCCGTCCCACCGGTGAGCGCAAAGAAGACGTCATTGAGGGTCGGCTGGTGCATCTCAATGTTGTCCACCCGCGCACCAGCGGCGTCAAGCGCGCGCACGATGGAGGTGGCAATCCCCCCGTCGGCGCCAACGCTCGCCGTGAGGTGGCGTCGGTCGCCGCTCAGTCGCGCTTGACCGATCACGAGTGGAGCGATGGCCGCGAGCGCGGCGGCGTTTGGCGAAGCCAGCGTCACCTCGACACGAGCGTGTTGGCTGGCCGCCTTCAACTCGCGGGGCGTGCCATTCGCGATCACTTTGCCGTGGTCGATGACCACGATCCGGTTCGCCAGCGCGTCGGCCTCATCAAGATATTGAGTCGTGAGCAACACCGTGACGCCTTGTGCCAGCAGAACGCGAATCGATTCCCAGACCCGCTGACGGCTCGTCGGGTCCAGACCCGTCGTAGGTTCGTCGAGGAAGAGCACGGGCGGGCGCGTCATCATGGACGCCGCGAGGTCGAGTCGACGTCGCATCCCACCGGAGAATCCCTTGAGGACGCGATCTGCGGCATCGGTCAGTTCAAACTGCTCCAGGAGCTCGGTGGCGCGAGCCTTCGTGGCGGAGCGAGACATGTCGGAGAGCGCCCCTACCAGGCTGAGATTCTGTCGCCCCGTGAGGAGCGGGTCGAGGGTTGCGTCCTGGGCGGCGACGCCAATTTGACGACGCACCTCTCCGGGGTGCTCCACCACGTCGACGCCGTTGACCCGGCCGTGCCCACCGTCGGGTCGCGCCAGCGTGGTGAGGATGCGCACCGCCGTGGTCTTGCCGGCGCCGTTCGGTCCGAGCAGGCCCAGGATCGAGCCCGCCTCCACGGAGAAATCAACGCCCGCCAGTGCGTGGGTGTCGCCGTAGCGTTTAATCAGCCCCTCCGCCTCGATCATCATCGACGGCATCGCAACTCCTTTGTGAGCGGTTGACTGCGCCGCTATAAACAGGTTGCCTCTTGTTCCCCTTCACGACCAGGGTCAATTGTCCACAACATTCCGCGCTGCTCGGTGAGTGAAGTACGTGTGTCGGTCACCGCGATGAGTTGGATCAACCGCGCTCTAGGTGGACGACGTTTCCTGCCGGTGAACCTCGCCCGGGGATTCGACCCGGTGGCCGACCGGAAGGATCTCGACGCCGAAGCGATCGCGCACCGCTCCCCAGATGCCTCGTGGCTGCCACAAGGCGATCACGACGGCGACCGAGCCCAGGATGACCAAGTACCACGCGCCTTGTTGCGCGAGCGTTTGCTGAAGGCCGAAGAAGATGATGCAGCCAAGTATCGGACCCTCGATCGTGCCGATGCCGCCGATCATGGACACGAAGAGCATCTCGGCCGCCCACTGAATGCTGAACTCATTGGAGGGCTGTACGTAGGTTTGGCTCAACGTCAGGACGGCGCCCGCGGCGGCGCAGCCCGCGCCGGCGATGACGAAAATCAGCCGCCGGGCTCGCGCAACGTTGATGCCCGCGCTGCGCGCCGCCACCTCGTTGTCGCGGATCGCGGCGAGGGCGAGACCCGTGCGACTCCGCAGGAGCAGATAGGTCCCCGCCAAGACGAGGAGGGCGACCAACCAGGTTTCAAGATACGCGTCGTGATTGAGCTGGGTGGGGCTCAGGCTCGTAAATCCCGGCACGAGGTGGCCAGTGCCCCCACCCAAGAGGGCGATGGTCCCCACAATGATCATGACGGTGTCCGCCACGACCCAGGTGGCAATGGCAAAATACCCTCCGCGCAGGCGAAACAGCAAGAACGTGATCGGCACCGCGATCACGCCGCCCACGAGTGCGGCGAGAGGTACCGCGGCGAAGGGACTCACGCCCTTCAGCGCAAGATACAGGACTCCGTAGCCGCCGATCCCCACGAAGGCCTGCTGCCCGATGGAGACCATGCCGGCGTATCCGGCGAGCAGGTTCCACATGGTCGCCATGATCAGCAGCACGAAGAAGTTCACGAGGATCGACACGAAACCTTGGGGAAAGATCCAGGGCGCGCCGGTAAGCAGGGCGACGAGCACCACGATTCCGGCAATCGTCACGTACGGAGAGTGCGTGGTGCGACGCACCGAGACCGACTCGATGGGCTGGAGGTGGCTCACGAGAGCGCCGACTTCCGCCCGAACAGACCTTGGGGTCGAATTGCGAGGACGACCAAGAACAAGATGTTGCCGCCCAACACCTGATATTGAGGATTGAAGTGCGCCCCGAGCTGCTGGGCGATGCCGAGCATGATCCCGCCGAGGAGCGTGCCCCAGAGCGAGCCGATGCCGCCGATGACGACCGCTTCGAAGGCGTACAGGAGGTTGATGCCGCCGCTCGTCGGGGTGAATTGAGTCATCATCCCGTAGGCGATCCCGGCGAGGGCGACGGTGGCGAAGGCGATGGCCGCGGCGACGCCGAAGATGTGGCGATAGTTCGTGCCGCTCAACTGCGCGGCCTCTTGGTCGTCAGCGACGGCCCTGATCTGGCGTCCGAGGCCCGTGCGGGAGAGAAAGAGCTGCAAGGCACCCAAGACCAGCACGGAGGACCCGAGGACCACCAGCGAGACGTAGGAGAGGTAGAAGATCGAACCCGGGTGCCAGGAGTTGTAGGCGATCGATCCCACGTTCACCACCTGCCCGTTCGCGCTGTAGCCCTCGAGCAGGAGGTTCTCTATGACGATGGACAGGCCAAAGGTGACGAGCAACGTCGTGAAGGGATCACGGTCGATGCTCCGTTGAATGAGCGTTCGCTGCACCACGTAGCCGACCAGACCGAAGATCGGCACGACCACCAAGAAGGAGAGCACTTCGGGCACGTGGAGGTGCGGAACCAAAAACACCGCCACGTACGCCGCGACCACGGCGAGGTCTCCGTGGGCCAGGTTGATTACCTTCATCACGCCGAACATCAGCGAGAGGCCGCAGGCGAACAGCGCATAGAACCCCCCGATTAGGGCGCCGTCGATCACGATATTGAGCCAGGTCATGCCGGCGCCCCCGTGGTCGGGAGCGTGCCAGCGCCGAAGTACGCGCGCTCGATCTGCTCTGGGGTGAGCTCGTCCGGTCGACCCACCAAGGACGTGCGACCCTCCAAGAGGCAGTGCACGTGTCCCGCGACGGAAACGCCGAGCGACACGTCTTGTTCGATGATCAGCATGCTGACGCCGTGGGCGACGATCTCTGGAATCAATCCGTAGATGCGCTCGATCACGATGGGCGCCAGACCGAGCGACAGCTCATCGACCATCAACAGCTCAGGATTCGCCACCAGCGCTCTACCGAGCGCGATGGCCTGCTGCTCTCCGCCGGAAAACTGCCACGCGTACTGACGGCGTCTTGCGGGCATCCACTCAAAGAGCTCATAGATCTTGTTAACGTCGAACACGCCCTTCCTGCCGCCGCGGGCGCCCACGAGGAGGTTCTCTTCCAAGGTCATCGACGAGAACAACCTGCGTCCCTCGGGCACGAGCGACATCCCCAGAGCGACCCGCCGATGCGGCCTCATGCCCGCGAGATCGCGACCAGCAAAGATGACCGAACCACTCCTCGGTTCGTGGAGGCCGGCGATCGAGCGCAACAGCGTCGATTTGCCGGCGCCGTTGGCACCGATGACGGCGAAAATCTCTCCCTTTTCTATGCGCAAGGAGACGTCATCGACCGCGCAGAGCTGACCGTGGTACACGACCAGATGAGAGACCTCCAACAGCGCTTCGCTCACGGGCCCGCCTGGTATCCCGTCGCGATCGACCTGCCTCCGAGATACACCGATCGAACGGCGTCCGAAGCGAGCACGTCGTCGGGGCGGCCGTCCGCGACGATCGCACCGTTCGCGAGACATATCAATCGAGACACCGTTGAGATCAGCGCCCGCACCACGTGCTCGATCCAGATCACCGCCACTCCGTCGCGCTGCAGCCCTAGGACGATGCTCGTGAGCTCGTTGACCTCTGGATCGGTCAACCCTCCTGCGATCTCGTCCAACAGGAGAACCCGCGGCCGAGCAGCGAGCGCGCGGGCGAGCTCCAAGCGTTTTCGATGCATGAGACCGAGGGTGGCCGCCGACCGATTGCTCAGCGGTGCGAGCCCGGTCCTCGTGAGGGCGGCGTACGCGGCGTCATAGGCAGCTTGGCGTCGCAGACCCGCCCCCTGCTGGGCAGCGACCACCACGTTCTCGAAAACCGACAGGTGCTCGAAGGGTCTGGGCACTTGGTAGGTTCGACCAATGCCGGCGTGGGTGCGATTCCACGAAGGTTGTGCCAGGAGATTGGCGCCGTTGAGCGTGACCGATCCCTTCTCGGGCTTGAGGTCACCCGAAATAATGCCGAACAGCGAGGTCTTGCCAGCGCCGTTCGGGCCGACGATGCCGAGCGACTCGCCCTCGTCGAGTTGAAACGTGATGTCGTTCGCAACGATCACTTCCCCAAACGTCTTCGACACGCCATCCAACGCGAGAAGTGCCACGTTTCCTCTACGAGGCGGTCGGCTCAAGCGTGCCGTTGAGTTTGACGTCCTTGTTGAGAGAGTTGTCGACCACGTAGGGCGACCACAGGTACTTGGCACCGCCCACCAGCTTCGTGGAGCCTGGCTTCCACTGAATGCCCACCGGGGGCACGATGCCGATGCCGGTGGCCGGGCTCGCGAGCAGCGGGTCCTTGCTCTTCAAGTTCATGTTGACCGGTCCGCACATGCCCGAGTAGTTGACGTGCTGGAGCGCTTCGCCGAGCGCCGCGCGGTCGTGGGGGTTCTTCACCGTCTTCAGCGCCTCGATGGCCACTTCGAAGAGTGAGTAGCTCGACCCCATGGACTGCACCCATTGGGTCTTGTACTGACGCTGATAGGTCGCGGCGAAGTTCTCCGCCGAGGTGCCGTTCAGCGAGGACTTGTAGGGTGCGTAAGGAGTGAACCAGGCGTCCGTCGCGATGTTGTTCGAAAGCGCGCCGAGCGCGTACGCGTCGGTCGGGAACAGCATCACCTTCGCCACGGTCGCGAGCGTCGGCGTCCACTGCATCTGCTTCGCCTGCGTCCAGAACGTTTGAAAGTCCGGCGGCAACGGGCAGTTGATGAAGAGGTCGCACTGACCACCGTTCGGTCCGTTGGTCTTGAACCCCTGGATCATGGTCGAGTAGTCCGTCGACAAGTCCGTGTAGCCGTTCTGCGCCGAGTAAAAATTGAACTCGTTCGGATAGATGGCGTTGACGGTCGGCGCCCAGGCGGCCGCGAACGCGTTGCCGTCGGCGTCGTTGGGGAACATCTCGGCGAAGTACGAGTTGCACTTCGTTGTCGCTTGCACGCGCTTGATCATCGGCACGAAGCAGCCCACGAACTGCGGGATGCCGAAGAAGAACATGGCGTTGTACTTCGGACCCGTGCCCCCGGCGCCGCCCTCCGCGGTGATCGAGGTCCCGCTGAATCCACCCCAGTAGGCCTCCCACGGAACCACCGTCGAAAGGCACGGCACGTGGGCCTGCTCGCACGTGGTGGCGACGGGTATCGTCGTCTCCGGCGCGGAGGTCACCAGCACCAGATCGACACCGGCGGCGATGAGCTGCTGGGTCACCTGCACGGCGACGTTCGATTCGGACTGCGTGTCTTTGACCAAGATCTCGAAGTCGTACTTCGTTTTACCAATCGTCATGCCGCGCTTGAAGACGCTGGTATTTCGAATCGACGCCAGCACGAACTTGTCCGGGCCGGCGAAGTCCGCCAGTGAGCCGGTCTGGGGCGACACGTACCCGATCTTGATCGTCGAGGACTTGGCTGCCGCCGCCGCCTTCGAGATGTCGATCAGCGATGAGACGCCCGCACCGGCCGCGAGCACGCCCGCAGCCTGCAAACCAAGTCGGCGACCGAACTCGAACTCACGCCAACTCGCTAGTCCGCCCTTACCGCGGTCTTCAACTTCATCCCCCATTATTCCCCCCTCAAGGACCGTTCGAGATGTTCTATCACATTATTGAACCAAATGGTGCACTAATCTTCATACCCTCATCGCGGCCCCGGAGCGTCAGCGGCCTCGGCCATTGCGCGCAAGATCCGCCGCGCGGCGAGACCGCCCTTGTCAATCTTGACGCTGACCTCGCTACGCTCTGTCTCCTCCAGCGTGCGACGCTCCAGCACGTTGAGCGCGTCGACGTCCTCGAGCACGACGTTGGTCTGCATCTTCATGAGGAAGTCGTCGACGTCGCTCTCGTCACGAGAGAAGTCGCGCGACAGCGCCCAGAAGTCGTGCACGCTTCCGTCCGTGGCTGGCGTGAGTCCGTAGAAGATGACCATGTGATACGCGTGATCGTCGCCACCGTCGGGCAACGGCGGTTGGCCCACGGGAGCGATACGCGACTGCAGGACGTAGAAACCGGGCGCGAAGTATTCGATGTCCTGCCACCGGTCGACCTTGCCTTCAAGACCGGTGGTGCGCGAATAGAACGGCGGACACTCGACCGCGTTCATGTGGCGATACACCCGCACCACCCCCGCTTCGTCGTCGGACTCGACTTCGATGGGCGTCGCTGCCACCTCGGGAGTACCGATCGATCCTTTGTGCAGGTAGGTCTCGTGCGAAAGATCAAGGAGGTTGTCAACGAGCAGGTCGAATCGCGCGTCGATCGTGGCGAGCCCGGCGATGCTCCTCCAGTGCTCGGTGTCGGTCATCCACGGGACGGAGGGCAGCGTCGAGTAGTCCGGTTCGTGCCTCCCGGTCCACATCCAGACCCACGGCCCCTGCTCGACAATTTCGTAGTGCCGCACATCCGCACGGCTCGGAACGCGATCCTGGCCCGGTACCGACACGCACGCTCCGTCGCAGTCGAAGGTGAAGCCGTGATAGCCGCACACCAGAGTTTCGCCCACGACCGTGCCCAGCGAGAGAGGGTACCCGCGGTGCGAACAGCGATCCGCGAGTGCCACGGCCCGTCCCGCCGCGCTTCGATAGAGCGCGACGTGTTCGCCCAGAATCGAACGCGACAGCGGCCGCGTCGACAACTCGGAGCTCAGCGCCGCCACGTACCAGTGATCTCGTAGCACCATCCCCCCTCTCGGTGGCGGCACACCGCACTCGATGAAGCCGAAGGACTAATTCACCATTTGGTGTGCTATGTATGGTGAGGATACTGCGTGGTGAGGGGGAAAGAATGTCACTGTTCGGCAACGAATGGACCGGGAAGATATTCATTGAGAAGTGGACCGACGGCGGCGGCGGCAGCGCGCCGATCGTGGAGCCGGCAACGGGCCAAGAGCTCGGCGTGAGCGGCCGTGCGTCGGTGAGCGACGTGGCGCTCGCCTCATCGGTGGGACGCTCCGCCCAGGTCGACTGGGCGAACACGGCGTTCAGCGCTCGGGCCGCCGTCTTGCGTCGAGCGGGTCAGCTATTCGAAGAACACGCCGAGGAGATCACCCAGTGGAACATGCGCGAAAGCGGCGCCATCGGGCCGAAGTCCGGACTCGAAGTGCACATCGCCGCGCAGGAGTGCTACGAAGCGGCGTCGCTGGCGTCGCACCCGACCGGTTCTCTCCTGCACAGCGAGCTCCCTCGCCTCAGCTTTTCGCGACGCTTTCCAGTTGGCGTCGTCGGCGTCATTGCTCCGTTCAACTTCCCCCTCATACTCTCGATCCGTTCGGTGGCGCCGGCGCTCGCCCTCGGCAACGCGGTCATAGTGAAGCCCGATCCGCGTACCGCCCTGAGCGGCGGCGTCGTCCTGGCGCAGATCTTTGAAGAGGCGGGACTGCCCCGGGGCCTCCTTTCCGTGCTGCCTGGTGGCGCGGACGTCGGCGAGGCGCTGGTCGTAGATCCCGCGGTACGGGTGATCGCGTTCACCGGTTCTACCAGGGCCGGTCGAGCGGTCGGCTCGCTCGGTGCTCAGCACCTCAAGCGGGTCCACCTCGAGCTCGGCGGCAACTCCGCGCTCATCGTCATGGATGACGTCGATCTCGAGCGCGCCGTTTCGGTGGGAGCGTTCGGCTCATTCATGCACCAAGGTCAGATCTGCATGACGACTGGCCGTCACCTAGTGGACGAGCGCATCGCCAAGGACTACGCGAGCGCGCTCGTCGAGCACGCCAACCGGCTGCCGGTCGGCGACCCGATGTCGGGTCAGGTTGCCCTCGGCCCGCTCATCGACGCGACCCAGCGCGACCGCGTGCACCAGATGGTCACCGACACCGTCGCCGCGGGAGCGACGTTGGCCGCCGGTGGCACCTTCGACGATCTGTTCTACCGACCGACGGTCCTCACCGAGGTTCCGCGCAATGCTCCGGCCTACGCCGACGAGGTCTTCGGGCCCGTCGCGCCCGTCGTACCCTTCAGCTCGCTCGACGAGGCGGTGGCCCTCGCGAGCGACTCGCCCTATGGCCTGTCGCTCGGCATCCTCTCGTCGAACGGACTGCGCGCGCTCGAGCTCGCGAGTCGTATTCCCTGCGGGGCCATTCACATCAACGACCAGACCGTCGCCGACGAGGCCACCATCCCCTTTGGCGGCACGGGCAGCTCGGGCAACGGATCGCGCATGGGCGGTCTCGCCAACCTCGAGGCATACACCGAGACGCAGTGGGTGACCGCGCAGAGCGAACTGCCGGAGTATCCCTTCTAGGCCCTAGAGCGAGTTGAGGTCGACGTAGTTGCGCGAGAGTACCCCCGCGATGACCGGATTGGCGAACACCTGACGAAGCCGCGCGAGCTGCACCGCGCTCTCGAAGGGATCCGCGGGATACGGGTGCAGCATCTGGGTCATGTAGGTGGAGAACTCCTCTGCCCGCCACGCTCGCTCGAGGGCGAGGTCCGAGTAGCCGTCGAGCAGGCGATCGTCACGATCGCGGACGCTCGCGTGCAGGGCCCGGTGTAGATCGCGCACGTCCGCGAGGGCCGCGTTCATTCCCTTGGCACCGGTCGGGGGCACGATGTGCGCGGCGTCGCCCGCGAGCATCAGTCGGCCCACGCGCAGCGGGCTCACGACTACGTTGCGCAGCCCGGCGATGCTGCGCTCGAGAATCGGCCCTTCGTTGATCTCGCCATCCCCTTCGGTCGCCAGACGAACGTGTAGCTCCTCCCAGATCCGGTCGTCGGGCCAGTCGTCCAACGTGTCGCGGGCGTCGATACCCAGGTAGAGCCGGCTGATCGTGGGCGATCGCATCGAATAGAGGGCGAAGCCGCGAGCGTGGCGCGCGTAGACGAGCTCCTCGTGGGCCGGGGGCGCCTCGGCGATAATCCCCAGCCAGGCGAAGGGATAGCTGCGCTCGATTCGCGTCGTCACGTTCGGCGCCGTCCGGTTCGCGACGCCGAGGCTCCCGTCGCAGCCCGCGATGTACTCCCCCTCAAGGCGGACCGTCGCCGACTCCTTCGTGAACTCAACCCAGGGTGCGGGGCTATTGAGGCCGTCGATCTCGGTGACTTCGGCGTCGAATTCGAGGGGCGCACCAGCGGCCTGACGCAGGGCGATCAGATCCTTCACCACCTCTTGCTGGCCGTAGACAGTGATGGCACGTCCGTCGCTCAAGTCGCTGAGCGCAATGCGGTGGCGCGCGGCGTCAAACCACATCTGCACGCCATGATGGACGAGGCCCTCCTTCGTGAGGCGCTCGCCGGCCCCAACTTCGCACAGCAGCCGGACCATCCCGTGCTCGATCACGCCCGCGCGCACCCGCGATTCCACGTGCTGCTGACTGCGACGCTCAATCACCACGTTGTCTATTCCGTCGCGTGTCAGCATGTGGCCGAGCAAGAGTCCCGCCGGTCCCGCGCCGACGATGATGACCTGGGTCTTACGGTTGATGACCACGACGCTCCCATGTGACGCAACCGCGCTGGACGCGCTAATTAACTTTTTAGTGTATCCTCGCAATTATTGAGCGTCGTTCGCAGGTGGTCGACGGGCACGTTGAGGGAGGGAGCTATGGCAGTTGTCGTTCGCGGCACCCCGAGAACCGACCTCGACACCGTCGACGCATTGGCGACCTGCGGCACCGCCACCGTCCACGAGGCTCAGGGCCGACGGGGTCTCCTCGCATCTCGCCTGCGACCGATCTTTCGACCAGTGAGGGTGGCGGGCACCGCGCTGACCTGCGAGGTTGCCCCCGGCGACAACTGGTCGCTGCACGTCGCCGTCGAGATGGCCCAACCGGGGGACCTCCTCGTCGTCTCGCCCACCAGCCCCTGCGACGACGGATACTTCGGCGAGCTGCTCGCCACGAGCTTTGCCGCCCACGGCGTACGCGGTCTGGTGATCGACGCGGGCGTGCGCGATATCGCCGAGCTCACCGCCATGGGCTTTCCGGTGTGGTCGAAGACGATCTGCGCACAAGGAACCGTCAAGGAGACGCCCGGCAACGTGCAGACACCCATCGTCTGTGCCGGTGTGTACATCGAACCCGGCGACGTGATCGTCGCCGACGACGACGGCGTCGTCGTCGTGCGGCGTGGCGAGGCGCGCGACGTGCTGGCATCGGCGAGGTCCCGGACCGCGAACGAGGAGAGCAAGCGAGCGCGACTAGCGAGCGGTGAGCTCGGGCTCGACCTCTACCAGATGCGCGATCGGCTCACGGAAAAGGGCCTCGACTACGTCGACTGGGCGGGCGAATGAGGCAGACGGCGATTCGCTGCTCGGTGCTGCGCGGCGGCACGTCGAAGGGTCTCTACTTCTGCGCCGAAGACCTGCCGGTCGACCGAGCCACGCGAGACGCCGTGCTGCTCTCCGCCATGGGTTCGCCCGACGCTCGCGAGATCGACGGCATGGGTGGAGCGCATCCGCTGACCTCGAAGGTCGCCATCGTCGCGCCCTCGGCTCGAGACGACGCCGATGTTGACTACCTGTTCTTGCAGGTATGGCCCGATCGCGCTGAGGTGGCCGACAACCAGAACTGCGGCAATCTGCTGGCCGGCGTTGGCCCGTTCGCCCTCGAAGAAGGGCTCATCAAGCGTTCGGGCGACGTCACGCCGGTGCGGATCTGGATGGAGAACACCGAGAGCTTGGCCGTTGCGCAGATCACCACGCCCGACGACTACGTCGAATACGAAGGAGCCGCGCACATCGATGGGGTGCCGGGTACTCACGCCCCGATTCCGATTGAGTTCCTCGACGTGGCGGGCTCCACCTGCGGCGCGATGCTCCCCACTGGACACGCGAGCGACGAGATCGCCGGCGTTCGAGTGACCTGCGTCGACAACGGCATGCCGGTCGTCTGCGTGGCGGCGTCCGACGTCGGGCTCCGCGGCGACGAGTCGCCCGCCGAGATCGAAGCCAACGCCGAGGCGTGTGAGCGCGTGGAGGCCATCCGCCGCGCCGCCGGCGAGCGCATGAATCTCGGCGACGTCACCAAACTCACGGTGCCCAAGGTGAGCCTCCTCTCGTCGGCGACCAGCGGTGGGGCCCTTTCTACGCGAACGTTCATCCCGAAACGGGTGCACGAGGCGATCGGGGTGCTCGGCGCGGTCTCGGTCGCCACGGCCTGCGTTATTCCGGGATCGGTCGCTTACGAAATCGCCGATCGCAGCGGCTTTGACGCCACGCGCTCACTCGATGTCGAGCACCCGACTGGCTATTTCAGCGTCGCCCTCGACATCGAGTTCGACGGCGACACGGTTGTCGTTCAGCGATGCGCGCTGCTGCGAACCGCCCGCCTCTTGATGCGCGGCGAGGTATACGTTCCTCACTCGGTGTGGGCGGGGCGATGATCATTGACTGCCACGGGCACTACACCACGGCGCCCGAGCCGCACGGCGCGTGGCGCGCGCTTGAGGTCGCCGCGTACCAGGCGGGCGAGGCCTTTCCGCCCTACCCCGCGATCTCTGACGAGCAGATCGTCGAGTCCATCGAAGAGAACCAGCTTCGCTTGCTGCGCGAGCGAGGAGCGGACCTCACCCTTTTCTCGCCCCGCGCGTCGGCCATGGAGCACCACGTGGGCGACGAGTCCGTCTCGCTCGCGTGGACTCGTGCCTGTAACGATCTCATCGCTCGGGTAGCAGCGTTGTTTCCTTCGGCCTTCGTGGGCGTGGGCCAGCTGCCCCAATCGCCCGGCGTTCCCATCGCGCACTCGATCGCCGAGCTCGAGCGCTGCGTGCTCGAGCTCGGCTTCGTCGGCGTGAACCTGAGCCCGGACCCTAGCGGCGGTCGCTGGGATGGACCGCCCATGACGGATCCGTCGTGGTACCCGATCTACGAGCGGCTCGTGGAGCTCGACGTGCCCGCCATGATCCACGTGTCGAGTAGCTGCAATCCGAACTTCCACGCCACCGGCGCCCACTACCTCAACGCCGACACGACCGTGTTCATGCAGCTGATCCAGGGCGATCTCTTTCGCGACTTTCCGACCTTGCGCTTGGTGATTCCCCACGGTGGCGGCGCCGTGCCCTATCACTGGGGCCGGTACCGAGGGCTCGCAGACATGCTGAAGCGGCCGCCGCTCGCAGAGCACGTGATGGACAACGTCTATTTCGACACCTGCGTCTACCACCAGCCGGGCATCGACCTCCTGGTCTCGGTCATCGACACGAAGAACATCCTGTTCGGTTCCGAGATGCTCGGCGCGGTGCGCGGCATCGACCCGGAGACCGACGCCCCATTCGACGACACCAAGCGCTACATCGAAGCGGCCCCCCTCACCGAGGCGCAGCGTCACGCCATCTATGAGGCCAACGCCCGTCGGGTCTACCCCCGCCTCGACGCGCAACTGCGAGCGCGGGGCCAATGAGCACCAAGTTTGTGCCGGACGCCGACTGGCTCGATTGGGACCACAGTCCGACGAAGCCCGCCTTCAGGCTGCCCGAAGGTGCCGTCGACGCGCACTGTCACGTCTTTGGTCCGGGCAGCGTCTACCCCTACGCCCCGGAGCGTCGCTACACCCCCTCCGATGCGCCAAAGGAGCAACTCTTCGCCCTGCGCGATTTCCTCGGCTTCGAGCGCAACGTCATCGTCCAGGCCACCTGCCACGGCACCGATAACGCAGCCCTCGTCGACGCCTTGCACGCGGCCAACGGCCGGGCTCGTGGCGTCGCAACGATCTCGCCCTCGGTCAGCGACGAAGAGCTCGGTCTGCTCGACGACGCGGGGGTTCGCGCCGTGCGCTTCAACTACGTCAAGCGCCTGGGTGACACGCAACCAGATGAGTACTACCAGCGGATTGTCGAACGCATCGCTCCGCGTGGTTGGCACGTGGTCGTCTACTTCGAGGCGAGCGACCTCGAAGAGCGCTGGGACTTTTTCACCCAATTGGAGACGACCGTCGTCGTCGATCACATGGGCCGTCCAGACGTGACAAAGAGCCCGGACGGACCGGAGTTCGCCACGTTTCTGCGACTCATGGACGAGCACGAGAACGTCTGGTCCAAGGTGAGCTGCCCCGATCGGCTCACGCTGAGCGGACCGCCCTATGACGACGTCGTGCCCTTTGCCCGCCTACTCGTCGAGCGCTACCCCGAGCGCGTGATCACCGGGACGGACTGGCCTCATCCCAACCTCAAATCGCACATGCCCGACGACGGGGCTCTCGTGGACTTCATGGCCCGCGTGGCGACGACGCCGTTCCTGCAGCGTCGCTTGCTCGTGGACAACCCCCGTAGCCTGTACTGGGGGGAGCAGCAATGAACGACAATCCCGAGTTCGACGACATTCCCGGCACCATCGTCTTCACTGCGGCCCAGTCGCGCAAGGGCTTCGCGCTCAATCAGTTCTGCATGAGTCTGATGAAGCCCGACAATCGCGATCGCTTCCGTGCCGACGAGCGGGCCTACCTCGACGAGTGGGCGATGAGCGAGGAGCAAAAGCGCGCGGTACTCGCGCGCGACTACAACGCGATGCTCCAACTCGGCGGCAACGTGTACTTCCTCGCCAAGATCTTTGGCACCGACGGCATCAGCTTTCAAGACGCGGCGGCGTCCATGACGGGCATGACCAAAGAGGAGTACGCGGCCATGATGCTCGCGGGCGGGCGCTCGCCCGAGGGTCAACGCTCGAAGTCGGAGGGAAACTAGCCGTGGCCAGGATCACCGCTGGCGTCAGCACGAGTCACATCCCCGCCATGGGCTATGCCATGGACGCCCATCGCACCGAAGAGCCCTACTGGCAAGCGGTGTTCAGCGGGTACCAGTGGAGTCGCGAGTGGATACGCGAGAACGCGCCCGACGTGATCGTGCTCGTCTACAACGATCACGCCTCGGCCTTCTCCCTCGAGATGATCCCCACCTTCGCCCTCGGCTGCGCCGACGCCTACGAGATCGCCGATGAAGGGTTCGGCCCGCGACCCATCCCGAGCGTGCCCGGTCACGCGGACATGGCCTGCCACCTCGCCCAGTCCCTCATCCTGGACGAGTTCGACCTCACCGTCATGAATCGCCTCGAGGTCGACCACGGCCTCACCGTGCCGCTCTCGCTGCTGTTCGGAGAGGTCGCCGACTGGCCCGTCAAGGTCATCCCCCTGGCCGTCAACGTCGTCCAGTATCCGCCCCCGACCGGCCGGCGCTGCTACAACCTTGGAAAGGCGCTGCGACGAGCGATCTCCACCTACGACGAGGACCTCAGCGTGCACGTCTGGGGAACCGGTGGCATGAGTCATCAGCTGCAAGGTCCGCGGGCGGGGCTCATCAACTCCCCCTTCGACAACGACTTCCTCGATCGGATCGTCGCCAAGCCGGACGAGCTCGCGGACATGGCGCATCTCGAGTACCTTCGCGAAGCGGGCTCCGAAGGCATCGAGCTCGTCATGTGGCTCATCATGCGCGGGGCCATGGGTGACGACGTCAACGAGCTGCATCGCTTTTACCACGTGCCCGCTTCGAACACCGCGGTTGGCCACCTGGTCGTCGAACCGCAGCCCTCCGGAGCGTGACGTGCGAATAGCGGTCGCCGGCGCTGGCGCCTTCGGACTGAAGCATCTCGACGCACTGCTACTGATCGACGAGGTCGAGATTGCCGCTGTCGTGAGCCGCCGTCTCGAGCAGGCGCGAGAGGTCGCCCAGCACTACGGTGCGCCACTGGCGACCGACGAGCTCGCTGAGGTGCTGAGCGACCCGAGCATCGACGCCGTCATCTTGTGCACTCCGACCCAGCTCCACGCGGAGCAGGCTCTTGCGACCATGCGCGCCGGCAAGCACGTGCAGGTGGAGATTCCCCTGGCCGACGCCTGGCCGGACGCGCTCGCCGTCGACACGCTCGCGAGAGAGACCGGTCTCATCTGCATGGTCGGCCACACGCGACGATTCAATCCGTCGCACCAGTGGATTCACCAGCGGGTGCTCCGGGGCGAGCTCACGGTCCAGCAGATGGACGTGCAGACCTACTTCTTTCGCCGCACCAACACCAACGCGCTAGGTCAGCCTCGCAGTTGGACGGACAGTTTGCTGTGGCACCACGCTGCTCACACCGTCGACCTGTTCGCGTACCAGACCCAATCGCCCATCGATGTCGCTCACGGACTCGCCGGTCCCCTCAGTCCCGAGCTCGGCATCCCCCTCGACATGTCCATCCAGCTGAAGACGCGATCGGGCAGTCTGTGCACCTTGTCGCTCAGCTTCAACAACGACGGCCCGTTCGGGACGTTCTTTCGCTACATCTGCGACCGCGGGACCTACGTCGCTCGATACGACGACCTCGTCACCGGCAACAACGAGGTGATCGATCTCACCGGCGTGGCCGCCTCGAACAACGGCATCGAGCTCCAAGACCGCGAGTTCGTCGCCGCCATCCGCGAGGGTCGCGAACCGAACTCCTCGGTGCACCAGGTGCTCGGCTGCTACCAGACACTCGACGCGATTCAGCGCGAACTCGCTGACTAGCCCGACGCCGGGTTCGGCAAGGCTTTAGGGCTCCTCGGGCGACGAGGAGAGCAGCGCCACGACGGCGTCGCCCACCATGTTCCGATACCGAGTGCGCAGCTTCGCCGACATGAGATCGCGGCCGAAGTTGGCATCGAACGTGAAGCGGTTGTTCACGCGAAAAAAGCACAGTGAACTGATGAACATGTGGACGTCTTTCGCGTCCATCTCACGCTTGACCGTTCCCTGCGCCCGTCCCGCCTTCAGCAGCTTCTGGAGGAGAGGAATGATCGGTCGCGGCAGCACGTCGATCCCGGCGTCGCCGCCAATGAATCGACCTCGATTCATGTTCTCCAGACTGATCAGCCGTGCGAAGTACGGATATCCGTCGTGGAGATCGAACGTCACCTTGGCGACCTGACGAATCGCTTCCATCGGCGCAAGCCCGTCGACGCCATAGCGCTCTACCGGCACCACAATCTGCTCATACGCGTGCTGCAGCGCGGCCCGGTAGAGACCTTCCTTCGACTCGTAGTAGTAGTAGATCATTCGCTTGGT
The DNA here is from genome assembly GCA_963848345.1 of uncultured Acidimicrobiaceae bacterium. Taxonomy (GTDB): domain Bacteria; phylum Actinomycetota; class Acidimicrobiia; order Acidimicrobiales; family RAAP-2; genus RAAP-2. Next base: position 1,060,349 of record CAWKDF010000005.1, read on the forward strand.
CGTTCGCGTCGACGTGGCGATATCGTCCACCCGTGCGCCGAGGTAGCCCTTTTCCGCGAACTCCTGCGTGGCCACCGTCAAGATGTCGCTCTTGGTGCGGGCCCGGTCGCGCTGACGTTCCTTGCTCGGCGCAGCGCCACCCCTTGACGAGGGTTCGCTCGCCCTCGGGCTCTTACTCTTCATACGGACCTAACCCTCGACAATCGCCACGACGCTAACACGGACGAATGCGCGTGAGACCCTGCGTTAAGCGGAAAACCGAGCTCATCAACGATTCGGTGACGCAGTGCTCTCTCCCCTCTCGCCGATGCACCACGGTCCTCACGGCGACTCCCGTAACCGAACGGTCCGCTGCACGTAGGGTCCAGTAGGAGGCCAAGGAGAGCGAGAGCGAGATGGTTACCGGAAGTTTCACTGAGCTGTTCGTGGTCATCGCGGAGTCCGCGGCCACGCTGATCGGTCTCTTGTTCGTCGCGGTGACCGTGGCAAGGCGACGGGTCGACCCCGGGTCAGAAGAGATCGGCGACTTTCGGGCCGCGGCGTCCCTGTTTGCGTTCACCAACGCGCTGGTCGTCTCGCTCTACGGCATCGTGCCGGGAAACAACACCGGATATCCATCGCTGATAATGGGAATCCTCGGCATCCTCTTCGTAGGCGCCGGGGTGCGCACGACCCTCGCCCTACCGGTCCGCCAGCAGCGGCGGCGCCATCAGCTGCCCTTGATCGTGGGACTCGTCGCAGTCTTCGGTTTTCAGATTGACTACGGCATAGAGCTCCTCAATCACCCCCGCGCGAGCGGGGATCTCGGCATCGTGGGCGACGTGCTCATCGCCTCGCTGCTCATCGGGATCGGGCGCGCGTGGGAGTTAGTCGGCAGCTGGGACACGGGAATGATCTCATCGATTCGGTACCTGTTCGGTCATCCTCCGCGCGTCGACGAATAGAAGAGCGGATCCGTCTTCGTCCGCTACCTTCGCGCGCCAGGTGCTCCTCGCCGTGGTGCTAGCGCGCGTGCGCAGTAGCGAGAAGCTGGACGGCGGGTGTGGCGAAGTGGACGAAGTTGTCCGGCATGGCCGGAGAGTTGCGAGCGATCTCGAAGCTGTCGGTAAACCCGCCCGGCATCGTCCCGGCGCCGTAGGGCTGAAAGTTGTCGGACGTGATCAAGACGTACTGCGGGGTTACCGCGTCGACGAAGGCGATGTGCCCACTGTTCCATTGCGCGACGGATCCCACGGACGGCGTCTGATTGACCACCGCGCCGTTGTTCGCCGCCTCGCTCGCCCAATTGGATGCGTTAGCGCTCCAGGAGAGCGTGATGCCGCTTTCCTGCAGTAGATAGGCCACGTAGAGCGTGCAGTTGTGCGGGCCGTAGGCGTTGTGGCTCGGGTAGGAGCCGCCGTAGTCACTCCACGCCCAGCCGCTCGGGTGCGTGAGCCACGCCGCGTAGCCGCCCACCGTGCACGCGTAACCCGGAGAGATGGACGCGCATCTCGGCGACTGGGAGACGCCCGCCTCGCCGGTCCAGGGCAGCTCGTGGAACGACTCCCTCACGGTCGCACCCGCAACGTCGCCGAGCGACACCTGGAACCACGCGACGAAGATCAGAAAGAGCGCGAGGAGCACCGACGCCCTTACTGGCGCGTAACCCAACGCGAAGTGCCCCCTCGGATGCCGACCCATTGGGGTACAACGCTTACATCTGAGGTGCGTGTGGGGCAAATTGGCGACAATTTCCCTTAAAACATTGGCGATTACATCGCTGTGCTTTTAGGGGTCGGTGCCCCTTGGAAAGAGAGTCGCCGGTCGGTCTATCGACAGGCCAACAGTACGCCGACAGGTATGAAGTCGCGGTCGTTTCTCAACGTCTGGCTCGACGAACTTCGTTGCTTCTACGTAAGAAGCCAGCTCCATCAAGTCACCTCGCCGCAGCACCGGTGTGGCAGGAACGGCACTGCCCGGAGTGCGCCACCAACCACGTAGGAGCTGGCCGCACTCGCCGCCAAAGTGTTGTTGACGATGGTGCTGTCAAGAATGACCGTGAGCCGGGCGAGACCCAGCACGGCGAGGATCCGCCACCGTCCGTCTCAGTCGGCCACATCGATCGGCGTCTCGTCCTCGCCGGTGTGCTCCAACGTCATCACTGCGGTCATCGGTTTGCCCCAGACTTCATGTACGGCGGCTCCTCGCCCTCTTTCGTGGGGGGCGTAGAGGTGTCACGTCGAAATGACACTCAATATCCGTGACGCGGTCGCGGGCCCAACCGGGGGAAACGCATGGCGTGAGCTCGCCTCAGAGTTCGTCACGATCGCTCGTCGTAGCCCTCGTCCAGCCAGTCGCGCACGAGCGCCAGTATCTCGTTCTCGGTGAGTGCATCGAGATCGCTGTCGATGGCTCCAACGACCACGGCACCTGTAGCGGGATGTTTACGCTCCCAGTATTGGGAGAGCCGGAGCATCTGATCGGCCTTTCCCTTACCGTGACCCACCAGCACGATGCCAGAAGCACCAGCTACTGCCTGGCTGATCGATTCATAGAACGCCACGTTGTCGTGATCCGTGTCGTGTCCGTGATGATGCTGAGCCTCTCGAACGTGCACGTGATGCGATTTCTCACTGGGCGCGCGGATCACGTGAGGTCGGCCGTCGGGGTCCAGCCCGGTCTCCCAGACCAGGGCTCGGTCACGAGTGACCTCCACCACCATGAGTCCTTTTTGCTGATCGCTCATCGCACCTCCTCGCAACTCAACCTACGCCAATCGAACCGTCCGCCACCACGTAGTGGCCCCACGTGATCACCTGTCATCGAGTCAGCACCTCGCACCTACTCTTCAACCTCGATTCCTCGATTCGGCAGCAGTGTTGCAACCAGCAACGCCGCAAGAGCGGCCACGACACACGCGATGATCAATGCCTCATCCATGCCGGACACGAAACTCCGGCGAGCAACCAGTGCGAGTTCCGCACCCAACTTCGTCGGTGCGCGGTGAGCGACCTCGATCGCGGCTCCGAGCGAGCCCTCGATCAGTTTCTGGATCGATGTCGGCACCGACTGATGGCGAATGGCAATGCTCATGAGGTGCTGGTAGCGCAAGTTAAGCGCCGTGCCGAGCACCCCCACGCCGAGAGCCCCCCCGACTTGCATGGCGGTGTCGCTCGTTGCCGAGCCCACACCCGCTTCTCGTTTGGGTAGCGAGCCCATCACCGACTCGGTGCTCGGCGCGAGCGCCAACGCGACGCCCACGCCCACGATGATGAACGCCACGAGGTTGTCGCGGTACGTGCCGTTGACGGTGGTGCGTGAGAGGAGTCCGAACGCTAACGCCACCAGACAGAGCCCCGTGCAGACGACGTACTTGGTGCCAATCCGGTGGGCGACGAGCACCGAGAGCGGCGCGATGAGTAACAGCGCCAATGCAACGGGTGCGATACGAACCCCCGCTTGCAGTGGGCTATACCCGAGGTCGAACTGGAGGTACTGGGTCATGAGGAAGAACATGCCCAGCAGCGCAAAGAGCACCAGTGCGAGCGAGGAGATAGCCACGCTGTAGCGGCGATTTGAAAAAAACCGTAGCGGCAGCATCGGGTGATCGACTCGGTGCTCCCAGGCGACGAAGGCAGCAAGCATCGCGACGCCTCCGGCCAGGGTGCCGAGGATGAGCGGCGAACTCCATCCTCGACCCGGTGCCTCGATGATGCCCCACAGCAACAGGCTCAGCCCCAGAATTGATATCCCCGCACCGATTGGGTCGGGTCGGGCCGCGCGCGTGTTCCTCGAATTCGGAACAAACAGCGCAGTCCCGACCAGGCCCGCAAGTGCAATGGGGAGATTGATCAGAAAGACCGAACCCCACCAAAAGTGCGCGAGGAGAATGCCGCCGAGGATAGGCCCGAGCGCCACCCCGATACCGGTCGTGGCCGACCAGATGCCGATCGCTCGAGCGCGATCTCGTTCTGAGGTGAAGACGTTCGAGAGAATGGACAACGTGCAGGGCATGAGCGCGGCGGCGCCAACACCCATCACCGCTCGGGCCGTCGTCAGAACATCGGGACTCTTCGACCAGGCGGCGAAGGCCGATCCCCCACCAAAGATCACGAGTCCCGCCATGAAGACCCATTTGCGCCCCACGTGGTCGCCGAGAGCGCCAAGCGACAGCAAGAGCCCGGCAAAGGCCACCGCGTACGCGTCGACCATCCACTGCAGCTGACTGGAACTCGCGTGGAGGTTTCGAGCGATCGAAGGCATCGCCACGTTGAGCACCGTGTTGTCAAGGCTGATGAGCAGCAGCGTGACGCACAACACCGAGAGGACGACCGCGCGATGACGCGTCCCGTTCGAGACAATACGATCGGTAGTCACCGGAAGGGACACGCGGCCACCGTAGAGTTGATCGCCGTCGCTGGCAAGAGCCAAAAGTCCCTATTCGGAAATCGTTTTCGAAGGCGCACACCCGCAATCCCCGAGATCAAAGCCACTGGGCGACGTACGACATCTGGCTTTACGCGTGCGCCACCTACGTCGGTAGCCTTCCATGATGACTTCGGACGAGGTGATCAAGCCACCGTCCAGTGAACCGCACCTGCGGGGCTGGCTCCACGCGATCGGTCTTCCGGTGTTCCTGGGAAGTTCGAGCGCGCTCTTCCTGCGTGCTCGCTCGGGCGCTCAAGTTGGATGGATCCTCTGCTTCGTGCTCGGCGTCGGATCGATGCTGTTCACGAGCGCCGCCTATCACCGACTCAAGTGGTCTCCGCAAGCCCGCCGGTGGTGGCGACGAGCGGATCACTTCGCGATCTTTCTGGCGATCACCGGCACCTACCTGGCCATCATCGGGCTGACGATGCACGGGGTGATCCGCACGGTCGTCCTACTTATCTTCGGAGTCGGCACGGTGGCGGGAATCTTGATTCGTCAGTTCACGATCGACACCCAGAACTGGGTGAACTCGTTGCCGTATCTAGTCATGGGCTGGGCCGCCGTGGCGGTCATGCCCCAGATCTATCGCGGTGGCGGAGCCGCGTGCCTGGGGTTGATCATCAGTGGTGGGGTGGCCTACACGGTCGGCGCGTTCTTCCTCGGACTGAAGCGCCCCCGACTCTGGCCTCGCACGTTTGGTCACCACGAGCTCTTTCACGCGTGCACGCTAGTGGGAGCGGGATGTCACTTCGCGGCCGTCTATCTCGCTCTGCGATGAGAGCAGTTGAGATTATGACGAAGAGATTCTTCTCTCAGAGCCGTCGACCGTCGAACTTCTCATTGCACGACGCCGCGAGTTCATCTACTGTGACCAGATGTCCGCGACACAGGTAGTCGAAGGCTTCGCGCCCTTTCGTGAATGGCAGACCTGGTATCGGGTCACGGGGGATCTGTCCTCCGACCAGACGCCTCTGGTGGTGGCCCACGGAGGGCCCGGCTGCACCCACGACTACGTGCTGGCGCTCGCTCGCCTGGCCGACGACGGTCGACCAGTCGTGCACTACGACCAGCTGGGCGGGGGTCGCTCAACCCACCTGCCCGATCGCGGGGGCGACTTCTGGACGGTTGACCTCTTTCTCGAGGAGCTGGAGAACCTCCTCGTGACCCTCGGCATCAGCGACCGCTACTTCTTGCTTGGTCAGTCTTGGGGCGGCATGCTCGCCGCCGAGCACGGCATCCGCCAGCCTCCCGGCCTGAAGGCTCTGGTCATCAGCAACTCCCCCGCCTCGATGGATCTCTGGGCGAGCGAAGCGAAGGTCTTGCGCGCCGAACTGCCCGCGGAGGTCGAATCGGCCCTTGACCGCCACGAGGCGGCGGGCACCACCTCCGACCCGGAATATCTGGCCGCCCAGCAGGTGTACTACGACCTCCACGTGTGTCGCGTCGTGCCCAATCCTCCCGAGGTGGTACGGACGTTCACGATGCTGGCAGAAGATCCCACCGTCTACAACGTGATGAACGGTCCGAACGAGTTCTTCTGCATCGGGACGCTGCGCAACTGGAGCGTGGTCGACCGGGTCCATCAGATCACGGCGCCGACCTTGCTCGCTTCGGGCCGCTTCGACGAGGCGACGCCCGCCACCGTCCAACCGTTCTTTGACGGGATCCCCGACGTACGATGGGAAATCTTCGAGCACTCGAGCCATATGCCGTTCGTGGAAGAGCCCGAGCGCTATCTCGAAGTGGTGGGAGCGTTCCTCGACAGCTACGACGGGTGAACTTGTAGTAAGAACTCAAGAAACATTGTGGGCAACATCGAATCGAGGGAATCGAATGTCACGTCTCAACTTGGTCAAGCGCTGGGGGGTCGTGTTGTCCAGTGCGACGCTCTGCTCGCTGAGCTTCATCGTCGCCACCGGTCCTTCACCGGCGGGAGCATCGTCCTCGGGATATCAGTCCCAGCACGCTGGAGGGACCCTCCACTTGCTCGCCACGGCGGCCGGGGGCTCCTTGGATCCGCAGATCAACTACACCCTGCAGTACTGGCAGCTGTATCAGGCCACCTACGACGGGTTGGTGGCGTTTCAGAAGGTAGGCGGCGACGCGTCATTCGACGTCGTGCCGGACCTCGCGACCGCCATGCCCAAGGTCACCAACAACGGCAAGACCTATACCTTCACGTTGCGCAAGGGCATCAAGTTCTCCAACGGCAAGACCGTCACCGTCGCCGACGTGCTCGCTAGCTTCCAGCGCCTCTTCAAGGTCTCGAGTCCGAACGTCGGCTCCTGGTACGACAACATCGTGGGTGGCGCTGCCTGCTTGAAGACGCCCGCCACGTGCACGTTGGCGGGTGGCGTCGTGGTGAACGCCGCGACGAACTCCGTGGTCTTTAATCTGGTCCAGCCCGACGCCGAGTTCCTCGATCAGCTGGCCGTGCCCTTTGGCTCAATCATCCCGGCGAACACCCCACCGAAGGACCAGGGCGACACGCCCGTGCCCGGCACCGGGGCGTACTACTTCGCCTCCTACAACCCGAACTCGGCGCTGGTGATGAAGCGCAACCCCTACTTCAAGGTGTGGAGCGCGGCGGCCCAACCCCAGGGCTATCCCAACGAGATCGAGATGACCTTCGGGCTCCCGGTCGAATCGGAAGTGACCGCCGTCGAGAACGGACAAGCCGACTGGATCTTCGACCCGATCCCGGCCGACCGTCTGGGCACCATCTCCACTACCTACGCGAGCCAGGTCCACGTACACTCCCTGACCGCCGACTGGTACGCGCCGATGAACATGAACATCGCGCCGTTCAACAACCTGAAGGCGCGCCAGGCCGTCAACTACGCGCTGAACAAGAACTCGCTCGTGAAGCTCTATGGCGGCACCGAGCTCGCCCAGCCGACCTGCACCATCTTGCCGCCGGCCTTCCCCGGCTACACCAAGTACTGCGCCTACAACTCGACGTCCAGCTCCACCTACGCCGGGCCGGACCTCGCCAAGGCGAAGGCGCTGGTGAAGGCCTCGGGCACTTCCGGCGACAAGGTGGCCGTCGTCGCCCAGAACGACCCGGTCGATGAAGCGGTCGGCGAGTACATCGAGGGCGTGCTCAACCAGATCGGCTACAAGGCGAGCCTAAAGCCGCTCTCCCAGAACATCGAGTTCAACTACATCCAGAACACCAACAACAAGGTCCAGATCAGCGTGACCCAGTGGTACCAGGACTACCCCGCCGCGTCCGACTTCTTGAGCGTGCTCCTCAACTGCGACGAGTTCCACAAGGGAAGCGACAACAGCATCAACATCGCGGGCATGTGCGTGCCGAGCATCGACAAGAAGATGGCGGCCGCCGAGAGCGAGGAGCTCACCAACCCGACGGCTGCCAACGTCGCATGGGGAAAGATCGACAAGCTGATCATGACCACCGAAGCGCCGTGGGTGCCGCTGTTCAACCCCAAGTTGATCGACTTCACCTCGAAGCGAGTGGGCAACTATCAGTTCTCTCTCGAGTTCTACATGTACGTGGACCAGTTGTGGGTGAAATAAGCGGGGTATTTCTTGAGGAAGAGGCCGCCGAGCTAATAGCCATCGAGAACGCCCGGGCTCCCGAGAGCCCGTGGCGTTCCTCGCTGCAGCAGCTTCGGCGCAACCGCGCCGCGATGATCGCGGTGGGCGTCTTGCTCTTCATGATCGTGGTGTCGCTCTTGGCTCCCGTCTACGCGCACGCCATTGCTCACGACAACCCCTTCGCTTCGAATCTGCAGGGTCGTATAAAGATCGGCAACCGCTACGTCAGCGTGATGCAGTCCAACACCCAAGGGCTCGGCCTCGGCGTCTCTCCCATCGGACCGACGTGGCACTTCTCTGACTACTTCCTCGGCGCTGACCAGCTCGGGCGCGACGTGTTCGCCCGCCTGCTCTACGGCGGACGGGTCACCCTGCTGATCGGATTCTCCTCCGCCCTCATCTGCGTGGCCGTCGCCACGGTGTTCGGCATGGCGGCTGGTTACTTCGGCGGGGTCGCCGACTGGCTGATCTCGAGGGTGCTCGACATCATCTGGGCTTTTCCGATTTACCTGCTGGCGATTTCACTGTCGGTGATCCTGCTCACCAGCGGACTCGACCTCGGCATCATTCGCATTGGCGCCGGTTCCTTGCTACTCCCGATCTTGATCATCGCTTCGGTCTACGTGCCCTACGTGGCGAGACCCGTTCGCGGCATCGTGTTCTCGCTGAAAGAGCGCGAGTTCATTCAGGCGGCCATTGCCTCGGGGGCCTCGGACTGGCACATCCTGCGAAAGGAGATCCTGCCCAACGTGGCCCCGAGCGTCATCGTCTTCTTCCCCTTGATGGTGGCACTCAACATCCTGACGGAGTCCGCGCTCAGCATCTTGGGTATTGGGGTCCAGGCGCCCCAAGCCAGCTGGGGCACCATCATTAATGACGGGCTCACCCTGCTCTACACCCGGCCCTGGGTCGCCATGGCACCCGGCATCTGCATCGTGATCACCTGCGTCGCCCTCAACATCCTCGGTGACGGGGTGCGCGACGCCTTCGACCCGAGAGCCAAGCTTCGCGGTTCGATATAGATGCTTCGTTTCATCGTCAAACGCTTGGCCTCAGCGTTGCTCGTGATGTTCACCATCAGCGTGCTGGTGTTTCTCATCTTCTTCGCCACGCCCGGCGTCAACCCGGCTGCGCGCATCGCCGGGCGCAGCGCCACCCCCGCGGTCTTGAAACAGGTCTCCAAGCAGTTCGGGCTGAACAGACCACTCCCCATTCGCTACGGGCTCATGATGTACCACCTCTTCGTCAAGCAGGACCTAACCTCCTACGTGAACATAGGCGACCGGATCATCCCCCAGATCACGGCGGCCGCCCCCATCACACTGTCGCTCATCTTCGGTGCGGTCGTGATCTGGCTGGTGGTCGGTGTGCTCGGCGGCGTGATTGCGGCGAAGAACAAGGGCCGTTTCATCGATCCGTTGATCATGTTCTTCGGCATCGCCGCCATCTCGATCCCGGTGTATTGGCTGGGCCAAGTCGTCCTGCTCGTCACCCAAGGTCGCTTGCATACCTCGGTCTTCGCCTGGGTCCCGAACGGCGGCTTCGTGCCGCTCTCCCAGAACCCCTGGCAATGGGCCCTGCATCTGCTCTTCCCCTGGCTCACGCTGGCCAGCCTGTACGCGGGCATCTACGCGCGGGTGCTGCGCGGTGAGCTCATCAACAACATGAATGAGGACTACATCCGTACGGCTCGTGCCAAAGGCCTCTCCGAGCGGCGGATCCTCTACCGCCACGCGCTTCGCTGTTCGCTCATCACCATCGTGTCGCTCTTCGGGCTCGACGTGGGCGTCCTCGTGGGCGGAGCAGCGCTGCTCACCGAAGTCGTCTTCGGTCTGCAGGGAGTCGGCTGGTTGACGTACCAGGGTCTGCAGAACCTCGACCTGCCCCTCATTATGGGATGTGTCATGTACGGCGCGTTCTTCGTGGTGCTGGCGAGCGCCGTCGTTGACGTGCTGTACGCCTATATCGACCCAAGGATTCGCGTTGTCACTCGATAGCCCGACCGAGCCCATCCTCAGCGTGCGGGACCTACGGGTCTCCTTCGCCACCCGCCAGGGCGTCGTCCACGCAGTCGACGGACTGTCCTTCGACGTGGGCGCGCAAGAGGTGCTCGGCATCGTGGGCGAGTCGGGGTCCGGCAAGAGCGTTGCCATGTACTCCATGCTCGGGCTGGTGCGCGACGCCAACGTGAAGATCGAAGGCAGCGTGCGCTTTCAGGGTCGCGAGATCCTCGGCCTCTCCGACCAAGCCATGCAGTCCGTGCGCGGCGGTGAGGTCGGGATGATCTTCCAAGACCCCATGACCGCGCTGACGCCGGTCTACACCGTCGGCTGGCAGATCGTCGAGCAGCTGCGCGCGCACAGCGACATGACCAAGCAACAAGCTCACGCGCGAGCCATCGAGCTCCTGGGCGAAGTGGGCATACCTAATCCCAAGAGCCGGGTCGACCAGTATCCCCACGAGTTCTCGGGCGGTATGCGCCAGCGCGTGGTGATCGCTATGGCGCTCTCCTGCAATCCCAAGCTGCTCATCGCCGACGAACCCACGACCGCGCTCGACGTCACCACCCAGGCGCAGATCCTGGAGCTGATGGGGCGCCTGCAGGCGACGCACGGATCATCCATCGTGATCATCACTCACGACATGGGCGTCATCGCCGAGATCGCTCATCGGGTCGTCGTGATGTACGCGGGGCGTCCGGCAGAGATCGGACCCGAGATCGACGTCGTGCGTTCGCCGCGCCATCCCTACACCTGGGGCCTGCTCGGCGCCGTGCCGCGCGCCGGCGTGAAGAACCAGCGACTGGTAACCATCCCGGGCAACGCCGTCTCCCCGCTCGACGTGCCGGTGGGTTGCGCCTTTGCGCCGCGGTGCCAATACCGAATGGACGTGTGCGCGCAACGACCCCCCTTGCGCGGGGACGGCCACCTCGACGCCTGCTGGTTGAGCGATGAGCAGCGGGTCGTCATTCGATCGGGCGCGACGCCACCAGGTGAGCGATGAGCGAGGACGTCCTTCTTCGGGTGACCAACGTCGTGAAGTCCTTCACGGCTCGCAACAAGACGCTCGGCGTGCGCTCGACCAACATGGCCGTCAACGGCGTGTCGCTCGAAGTCAAGCGGGGCGAGACCCTGGGCATCGTGGGCGAGTCGGGGTGCGGCAAGTCGACGCTGGCGCGATGCATCGTCCAGTTGCTTCCGGTCACGTCGGGCCGCGTCGAGCTCAACGGCGTCGAGCTCACGAGTCTCTCCCGGCGCAAGCTCCGCCCCCACCGCCGCCAGATGCAGCTGGTCTTCCAAGACCCGTACGCGTCGCTCAACCCACGACGGACGGTCGGCGAGATCGTGGCCGACCCGATGCGGATCAACAAGGTGGCGAGCACCGACGAGATCAATGAGCGCGTGCGCGAGCTCTTCGTCACGGTGGGTCTCGACCCGGCGTCGCTGCGGCGTTACCCGCACGAGTTTTCGGGTGGGCAGCGCCAGCGCATCGGCATCGCCCGGGCTCTGTCGCTCAACCCCTCACTCGTGGTCGCCGATGAGCCGGTCTCGGCGCTCGACGTCTCGGTGCAGGCCCAGGTCCTCAACCTCATGGCCGACCTCCAGAGTGAGTTCAACCTGACGTATTTATTCATCGCGCACGACTTGGGGGTGGTGCGCCACGTGTCTGACCGGGTGGGCGTTATGTATCTGGGTGAGATCGTCGAGCTCGGCGATGCGGAAGTCCTCTACGACGAACCGCTGCACCCCTATACCGAAGCCCTGCTCTCCGTGGTGCCAGAGCTGAACGATACCGACGCGCCGCGGCGTGAGCGCATCATCATCAGCGGCGACGTACCGGACCCTTCCGATCGACCGACCGGATGCTCGTTTCATCCCCGTTGCCCGGTAGCTACCGAGATATGCGCCACGGAAAAGCCGACGCTCGTAGAGCTGCGACCGGGCCGCTTCGTGGCCTGTCACCACCCGCGCAACATTAACTAGATAAACGGGCAATCGGCACGACATTCCGGTGTTGTCCTGCCAGCCGCGTGCTTCTGCGACGTAGAATCTGCGAGCTTTCTTAGCGGCACCCGTCTACTGGGATTGGAGCGTACATGACCACATACACGAACGCCAACTCGAATTTCGGCGCGAACGGACCGTTCTTTCACATCATTAGAGAGGGACTCGAGGGCTTCGCTGACGGCGAAGATTACTTCGACATGCTTGCCGATGATGTCGTCTTCGAATACGTCATTTCAGTGCCCGGCTATCCCAAACGGGTAAAGGGACGACAGAAGATCATCGACCTGTACAGCGACTACGACAGCTACATGAACGTGACAAGCGCTGACAATCTGCGCGTGTACCGAGATCTTGAAGCATCGGTGGTGATCCTCGAATACCAAGTGCACGGCACCTCAGTACAAACCGGTCGACCGTACAACAATCGCTTCGTCTCCATCGTGACCACCAAGAAGGGCAAGGTGACAAAGTGGCGAGACTATCTTGACCCGTTGGCGGTCATCGAGAGTGCCGGCTGAAAGAAGGCGCCGAGCTTCAGGGCCCCTTGCCCGCACGGTCCTCAGTCGGTGGCACCAGCTGTGATTTCGCGGGCACCACGAGCACCGGGCAGCTCGCAAATTCGATGACCTGTTCAGTCACGCTGCCGATGTAGTTGGAGCGTACACCGCGTTGATCCGACGCAGCCATCACGATGATGTCAGCCGGCCAGGCGTTCGCTTCGTGCAGAATCTCACGGTACGGTTCACCTTCGGTTTGGGCAGTCTCGACTCGGCTCGCGGGCACGCCCTCGTCGCAGACTTTCCGACGCAGGTACTCGAGCAGATTCGTCACCGCCTGGTGGCGATCGACGCTCGCGCCGGCTCCTACGCCCCGCTCGATCTCCTCACCCACGTGGTCGTCCTCAACGACGACGAAGATTCGAACGTGGGCCTCCAAGGTGACCGCGAGACGCGCCGCGGTGGCGGCAGCCGCCAGGCTCTCACGCGAATCATCAGCCGTAACGAGCATGTGAAAGACCATCACGTCCCCCTTCTCGTCATGCGTTGGGCCGCCCAGCGAGTGGTAAGCCGCTCCTCGCGCTCGATCTCGTCGAGCGCCAAGGTGAGTGATCGCAGTTCTCCCTCGAGAAGGGGAAGTCGATGCCGTTCGATTGCTCTCAGACGCCGCCTCGTCGACTCGAGTTCGGTTTCCACTGCCCGCAACGCGCTCTCCACGGCGGCCTGGCGAGCAGCCGCTTCGAGGGCTCTTCGATGCGCCTCCGCCGACGGACCGACGGCGGCGTTGACGACCCGGCTCATGCGATCGAGGTCGGGAAAGGCGAGCCGAGATTCGTTGGGGTGTATGGCGCCCATGGTGTTCTGCCACGTGATCGTCACCTCAGCGCGGCCTTGCGTCGAGGCGCCGACGAGCCCCGCGGTCGTAGTGCCGCTCAGTGCTTCGACTCTGGTCGCCCAGCGATCAGCCATCTGGGAGGTCGTCGTCCACTCGCTCGTCGTCTCCTCGCGTAGCTGGATGAGACGGCGGTGCTCGCGCGAAAGCAGCTGCTGCTTGCGGCGCAGCAGGTCCAACCCGTGCGTGGCGATGGTGATCCGCTCCAAGAGCCAGGGCCGTCCGGCTCGTCCGGGAGGAGTCTGCTCAGGCATCGTTGGGCCGATCGGGATCCGATGTCGCGTCGAGCGCGAGGTCGCCATCGGCCGAGGAGCGTGCGTCACCCTCAGGAAGATTGCCGGTGTAGTACGCGGCAGTCATGGCCGTGGGCATCATGGTGAGTTCGCGCTCGGGAAGTATCGATGCGACGCGCCAGGCCCGCGTTAGCGTCTCATTCATCGAGCGAGACTCATCGCGCGCCTGGTTGACGAGGTCACGGAAGAACGCGTCCTCAAAGTCGAGGTAGATCCGATCGGTCTCGGTGAGGGCTTCTGCACCAATCAGCTCGGCCAGCTCCCGCGCGGACCTCGCGCGCGCGAGGGCGGCGATCAACTGGGCGGCGAGTGGCATGTGATCTTCGCGCGTGCGGCCCTCGCCGACTCCTTTGCGCATGAGGCGAGAGAGCGACGAGAGCACGTCGACGGGCGGATACACGCCCGTCGCGTGCACGTCGGCCGACAGCACGATCTGACCTTCTGTGATGTAACCAGTGAGGTCAGGAACCGGATGCGTAATGTCGCCCCCGGGCATGGTGAGGACCGGGATGAGCGTGACCGAACCGGCACGTCCGCGGATTCGCCCGCAACGCTCGTAGAGTGACGCGAGATCGCTGTAGAGATATCCGGGGTACGCACGACGACCGGGCACCTCGCCGCGGGCCGAGGACACTTCACGCAGCGCTTCGCAATAGCTCGTCACGTCGGCGAGCACCACGAGGACGTGCTGGTCACACTCGTACGCAAGGTACTCGGCGACGGTGAGCGCCACGCGCGGGGTCAGGACGCGCTGGACGACCGGATCGTCGGCCGTGTCGAGCACCAGCACGAGATCGCCTTGTGCCGAGCGGCTCTCCAGAACCTGGCGAATCGCCGCCGCGTCGGCGTGCGTCAATCCCATTGCGGCAACGACGACCTTGAAGTTTTCGCCGGGAACGCTCGCTTGCGCAGCGATCTGAGCCGCGAGCTCGAGATGGGGCAGCCCGGCCGAAGAGAACACGGGCAGCTTCTGGCCACGAACCAGCGTGGTGAGTGCGTCGATCACGGAGACCCCGGTGAAGACGGGCTCGCTCGGAACGTCGCGTTGGCTCGGATTCAGTGGCGCTCCGTTGACCGGACGACGCTCACTGCCGAGCATGGGTGGACCGCCATCGAGCGGCGCCCCCATACCGTTCCAGACGCGACCAAGCCAGCCCTCTCCGACTGGGATGTCGAAGGGCCGACCCTCAAAGGAAACGCTGACGAGGTCGGGATCAATGCCGCTCGTGCCTTCCAGCACCTCGACGATGGCGACATCACCGCTTACCTCGAGGACGAGTCCGAATCTCATCTCGCCCGAGGGGAGCCGAACGCGTGCGATCTCGTCCCATCCAACGCCCTGCACACCTTTGATCGCGAGCAGCGGTCCCCCGACGCGACTCACCCCGGAATAGTCGATGGACGGAAGCGAACCCCCGATTGACTGAAGCTCGCTCGGGTTCGACGTCATGCGGCGCCCGCGATCCTCGCGAGCACGTCCTCGCGAATCCGAACCACGCCGTCAGCGTCCTCGGGTCCTGTCTCATCGCGCGCGCGGGTGACCGACGTGAGATCGAACTCCTCCACCACCGAGGCCGGTAGGCCACCATCGACCAGAGCAAGGCATCGATCGTGCACGGCAAGGACCATCTCCAACAGAGCAGTCTGTTTCGCCGGACTGCAGAAGGCGTCGTTCTCGCTCAGCGCGCTCTGTTGAAGGACACCTTCGCGCAGCAGACGCCCCGACAGCAGAACGATCCTCTCTCGTGCGGGTAGCGCGCTCACTCCGACGAGCTCCACGACCGAGTCGAGTCGGTCCGCCTCGGCGAGCAGCGCGAGCGCCCGCGCGCGCGCCTCGGCCCATCCGACCCGGCCCTCATTTGCGTGCCAGTTGGCGATGGTGTCTCCGTCCAGGCTGAATGAGTGGCGCCACGTCACTGCCGGGTAGTGGCGCGCGTAGGCGAGATCGCGATCGAGCGACCACAGGCATCGCACGAAGCGCACGGTCTGAGACGTCACCGGCTCGGTCATGTCACCGCCGCCCGGCGACACCGCACCAATGAGTGTCACCGAACCTTCCGTGTGTCCGAGGGTGCGAACGCGCGCGGCACGCTCGTAGAAGGCGGCGAGGGAGGACGACAGGCTGGCGGGGTAGCCCTCCTCAGCCGGGAGCTCCCCGCTGCGCGAAGAGAACTCCCGAAGGGCCTCAGCCCATCGCGACGTCGAGTCGGCGAGCACCACCACGCGGTATCCCATGTCGCGGAAGTACTCGGCAACCGTCATGCCGGTATAGACGCTCGCCACCCGCGCCATCACGGGCATGTTGGACGTGTTGGCGATGACCACGGTGCGCTCGCGCAGGCTGGCTCCCGTCGCCGGGTCGGTGAGCGCCGTGAGGTCGGCCATGGCGTCGGCGAGCTCGTTGCCGCGCTCACCGCAGCCAACGAAGACGACCACCTCGACGTCGGCCCACTTCACGATCTGTTGGAGGAGCATCGTCTTGCCGGTGCCGAATCCTCCGGGTACCGCCGCCGTCGCGCCCTGGGCGATGGGAAAGAAGAGGTCCACCACTCGCTGTCCGGTGACCATCGGGGCGATTGCCGCCAAGCGCTCCAGGGCCGGACGAGCTCGACGCACCGGCCACTCCTCATAGAGCGTCAACGCGCGATCACCCACGACCGCAACCACGTCATCTCTGCCCAGCGTCATGGACCCCGCCAGTTGCCTCAACGTTCCGTGAGCGTCGGGCGGCACCAGGATTCGGTGCTCGAAGGACGCGCCGACCTCGACCGTGCCGAGCAGCGCGCCCGACTCGAGTTCGGCCCCGAGCTCGAGGGGCGCCGGGCAGAACGTCCACGACTCGTCGGCTCTTTCGTCATTCATCGCTCCCGGATGGAGCCAGGTCGGTCCGCCTTCGAGCGGTCGAAGGAGACCGTCGAACACGCCCCCAAGCAGACCGGGACCAAGGTGGGCCGACAAGGGTCGCCCTTGAGAGATCGCCAGATCTCCCACCCGCAGTCCGCCGGTGTATTCAAACGCCTCGGCGGTGAGCCTTCCGTTGTCGATGGACACCACCTCGGCCGCGATGCGCAAGGGACCGACTTCGATGACGTCGAGGGCCGCGACCCCGCGAAGTCCCGCCACCTCGATGAGTGGACCGTTCACGCGTTCCACTCGCCCGGCTTCCGCGGCGTTCACGACCACAGCGCTCCCATCACTTCACCGAGCGAGGCGACCGTGCGCTCCAGCAGCGCGTCGGTGCCGAGGTCAATGCTTCGCTCACCGAGGCGCGCGACGATGCCGATCTCCCCGTCGATCGTCGTCACTTCGGCGTCATCCCCAAGTCGCTCACGGGCCAGGACGCCCAAGCGCGCATTGAGCGCTGACGCCTCTGACGTGTTCGCCAAGCCGCAGAGACGCTCGCGCGCCTTCGCGCACGCCTCCTCATACACCTGGCGCTTCGCCGTGAGGACGATGTGACGAGCGTCGCGACGGGCGTCGGCGAGAAGCGCTGCCGTGCTCTGTCGGGCTAGGGCCGCACCGCTCTCGCGCGCGGCCGCGAGTATCGCATCGGCGCGTCCCTGCGCCTCGGCGATCGTGGCGTCGGCCTGGGCGGCGGCGTCGTTGACTATTCGCTCGGCACGTCGACGAGCGGCCTCGGCGAGGAAGTCGATGACGGGCCTCAGGTCGGCGATGAGCCCCGGCGATGCCGTCTGGGCATCCGCGGCCGCGCTCTCGAGGTTCGTCACGCCGTCATCTCGACCGTCAGGGGCAAGCGCTGGTGATGTACCTCGTCGCCCAGCACGAGGGCCGCGGCGGCGCTGAGCACGACGAGGTCAACGTCGGGCGGGAGGTTGGACCACGCCCGTCGAACTTCCTCTGGGCTTTCCGCGGCGATGGGTATCGCGCCGGCGAGGGCGTAGCCCTGCACCCGTACGGATTCACCGAGCGCCACCACGCGTCCCACGATGTCAGACCTTGCCAATAAGGATGATGGCGACCACCAGCCCGTAAATGGCGATGCCTTCGGCGAGTCCGACAAACACCATCGCTCTGCCAAAAAGCTCGGGACGCTCGCTGATCGCTGCCAGCGCGGCGGAGCCGGTGTAGGCAACGGCTATTGCCGCCCCGATCGAGGATCCAGCGACGGCGATCGCCGCCCCCAGCAGAGCTTCGCCCGAGTACGACGGTGCGTGCGTCGCGAGCGTCGCCGCGGTAGCCGGCGAGCTGGTCGCCGCGAGCACGATCAACACACCCCCGCCCATCAGCAGGGCGAGGTTGAGCAGTTTCATGAGGCGAAGTCCGCCCCGCGGATGTCGCCGGGTTTCGCGCGTGATGCCAGCAGCGACCGCCGCGATCAGCGGTAGTGCGATGAGCCAGGTAATCATGGTGCCTCCTTCATTGTCGAACTGTGATCTGCCAGGGGTGGAACTCTCGGCCTTCGCTCGTAAAGACTCGAGAGAAGATCTCGTAGTACTCGAGGCGCAGGGCTTGCACTCCGGCGACGAGGGCCTCGAGCGCGAAGGTCAAGGCATTGCCCACGGCAAAGACCAGGACCGCGCCACTCACGCCGAGCACGCCTCCTTGACGCCAGAGCGACGCGGTGCCGCTCCACACGAGCGAGCTCAGTGCCGCGTGCGTGAGCCCGAAGGCCGCGAGTCGAGCGAAGGAAACGGTGTTCGTGCCGAGCCGCAGCACGGCGTCGAAGAGCTCGACACCTGCTTCGAGGGCACCCGAGGCTCGACCGCCGGCTTCAACGTACAGCCCGAGGAAGCCGAGCGCGAGTGCGACCAGCGCGAGGACCGCACCGACGATGACGATCGCTGTGCGGTGCCAGTACCAGCCGGCGCCGGTAGTGGCGAGCCCTACGTAGAGCGCCGCCCCGGCCAAACCCGACATCGCCACGAGCGAGCGAGCGATACCGCCTTCGCGAAGGCGGTTCACGGTGCCGAGCGCGTAGGAGCCCGCGAGCAGCACGGCACCGATCGCCACCGCGACCGCCAAGAGCGTGGTGGCGTGATCGAGGGGGCGCATCCACAGCGTGGGCACGAGACCGGTCGGTCCGAACGCCTCGCCGAACGCGAATCCGAAGCCGATGCTCGTAAGCCCCGCGCCGATCACGAACGGACTCGCCCAGCGGTACCTTCGCAGTCCCTCGAAGCGACCACGCGGAGGCCAGGCGAGCACCACGCCCAGCGCGAGCAGCAGCGCACCGTGGCCAACGTCGCCGAACATCATGCCGAACATCACCACGTACGCCACCCCCGCGAGCACCGACGGGTTGAGGTCGGCGTAGGGAACGGTGCCGTAGGTATTGACCAATGGCTGGAAGGCGGCAGAACCAGACGCTCCGCGCAGGGCCGTGGGCGGCTGGCTCCCCAGTGGAGCACCAAGCCGCACGGCCGCTCCGCCGTAGGGGCGAAGACACGCGCCGAGTGCGTCGAGGGACCCAGACGGGGTCCAGCCGGCGATCGCTGCCACCGAGCCCTCTTCGATCATGCTCGCTCGTACGCGATCGATCTCAACTTCGCCCGCGAGCGCCCCCACGTCCCCGTCACGCTCGAGCTGCGCGAGGTCGGGCGGATCGAAAGAAACCGTCGGCGCGGTCGACGAGTCGGACCCTCGCGCTCGCGCACGTTGAAGGACCGTTTCCGTCGGACTTCCTGACTCGTTGAGAATCTCGGGCTCCACCAGACCCGCGGCGCCGAGCGCCACCAGGACCGGGCGAACCTGCTCCAGGGGAGCGACGACCGCGATTCGCTCCATGCGCGTCGGCTCGAGCGCCTCACGCCACGACATCAAGGACCTCGGTCTCACTACCAGCACGAGCAGCGATCTGAAGCGCCGCCCGCACGCGCCAGGCGTCAGCGCAGATGGCCGCCGCGGCGGCGACGATCGTCGCTGGCTCGGCGCCGCCGCGACGAACCCCCTCTTCTCCTTCTCGCCACAGGTCACCCCACCAGCGCACCTCACAACTCCACAGATCCTCCGACCCGGTTGCGCCGTGGAGCACGTGCGCCGAGGTGGCCGGCAGCGCGGAGACGAGGTCACGGAGGGTCTTCGCCTGCACGGCCCTTCGCCCGAAAACGGCTTCAGCGTTCGCGCCGGGCACGGAGCCAGGTGTCAAAGGCGCTCCCTCGATCACGAGGCGTGCCAGGATCAGCGCGCCGAAGCCCGCCGCCCAGTGACTGGCCTCGGGCACGTCGTCAACCACCCTGCGCACGTACCCGATCTCGAGTGCGACGAAGACGTTCGCGCCGACCAGCTCTCCCGGATCGCCCCACGGTGAATGCTTCAACGAGTCGCGAAGCTCTTCCGTGCTGGAGGGCTGACGGTGACGCGGCCTGCTGGCGAGCGAACCCAGTTCGTAAAGTCGAGGAACGCTACGGCCTTCCACTCGCGCGAGCTCACTGCGGATATTGGCCAGCTCGAATCCTCCCGCGAGTACCCGTAGGCGTGACGCACCGAGTGCGGGACTCCATCCGGCGAGTACGCGAAGGTTCCACAGCGCCGACTCGAAGACGGCGTGCTCGGCCTCGGCGAGGCTCAGTCCCGCATGGATTCGTTCGCCGTAGCTCGTGGTCGCGAGCGCGTCAAGCGCTCCTCGGAGCGATTGAGATCGCGCCACGTCCCGTGCCCCCGCTGGTCCCAGGCAGTGGTTCGTGAGGCTGCGACTTCGAACTTGGGCACCAACCCATCCCGCGCTCATGTGCTTGCCTTAGTCGAGTTCGCGTTCGACATCACGTGTGCCACCAGTGTGCTCACCATCCCCGGAATCCTTTCAGCCCCGAGCCGACTAATGCGCTCGGCCTCTTCGAGAGCAGAGGTCCGAACAGCGCTCGCCTCGGACTGCGCTGATGACCTCAAGGCTTCGGCGCTCGACGCGCGCTCGCTCGCCTCGCGACTTCGAGCCTCTTCGATGATTCGCTCCGACTCTTCCATCGCGCGCGCGGCCCGGGCCGTGCTTTCGGCCGCTGCTCGAGCGATGCTCCGCTGTGCATCTTCTTGCACCGACCGAAGCGCGGCAAATATTGGCGCCAACTCCTCGCGTAGCACCGCCTCGCGATTTGCGGGCACACCGGCGACGCCCGCGGCGCCCGGGACAGCGATCAATCGAAAGCGCCGAAACGCGCCCCACTTCCTTGCCACGTCACCTGCTCCACGTGGTGACGTCACGTCGCGGCCAGCGATCGCGCACCCAGGATGATGCACGAGAGCTTCGCCAACTGCCCGAGGCTCCACTGCCCGGCTGGATCCCCGAGAGGGGCTTGCCGTAGTCGCGATTGCCGTCTAAGGGCGCCGCGCCCCCACCGGGATGCAACGCACGGGGGCTCATCTTCACGAGCGCTCAAGCCTCTCTCGGCCGCGTCAGCGACGACGTCGCAGCCAGTTGAGCCCGTCTCGCTTTGGCGAGAAGGTCGATCACCTCCTCGTCTGACGTCTGATCAAAGTTGTCATACCACTCCCCCACGGCGAATGGCCCTTCGGCACGGACGAGTGTGACAAGCCGGTCCGCCGCACCGTTCAGTCGCTCCGCGGTGCGCAGGCTGGCGACAGGAACTGCCAGGATGACTCGTTTTGCGCCGCGCGCGTGTGCCACCTCGCACGCGGCGCGAGCTGTCGCACCGGTCGCGAGGCCGTCATCCACGATGACGACGATTTCTCCTTTGAGGCTGACGGCTGACTCAACGGGACGATAGAGACGTACGCGTCGCTCCAACTCCGCCCGCTCGTCAGCCGCCACGCGCGCGAACTGTGCGGTCGAGACACCCGATGACTCGACGGTGTCGCGCTCTATGACCAGCACACCATCCTCACCAACGGCGCCCATCGCAACTTCGGGATACCCGGGAACGCCAACTTTGCGCACGACAATCACCTCGAGTGGACAGTGCAAGGCACGAGATACTTCGTAAGCCACGGGTACCCCGCCACGAGGTAGACCCGCCACCACCACTTTCGCGTTGCCGAGAAGTCCACTCAGTCGAGCCGCCAAACGACGCCCGGCGTCTTTTCGATCAGCGAATTCTCTCATGTCCAAGGCCTATCAGCGGGGTCGTGGCATAACTAGGGACCATTGTCATCTTTCGACCCGGCGTTAGCTTTGACTGCTCCTCGCGTGAAGAGAGGCCGACCAGCCCGCTCCAACGAATGTGACTATCGCCACTAGTCCGAGTCAAGATCACCAGGGACACTTGTCGGGTGGACCCGAGCGCTGATCCCTTGGTGCCGGACGTGTCGAGAACACCCGGTCGTGGCCGTTCCCTGGCACTCGAGGAGACCTTCGCCGCCATTGTGATCGACTGGGATGCACTGGCCATCGTTCGCACGAGCGACGCCGCGGCGATAAGGGTCTTGATTGAGGGGCTCTGCGCCCACGGGACACACGTCATTCTCGTCAGCACTTCTGACGTAGTTGGTCTCGGTGCGTTGCTCGGCGTCCGGCCAACCACGCACGGTCACTTTCTTCTTTACGACACTCGAAACGCAGAGTTGTTTGAGGCAAGAGGTGTCGGCTCGTTGGAGCTCATCCATCGCCGCCCCGGAACCCGTGTCGAGGACGAGAGGCTGACGATCACGAGCAAGACCGACGCGGTGAATGTCTGCGGACGCTGGCTCGCGAACCGCGGCATCACGGGTGCGCTGATCCTCGTCATCGGTGAGGACTTCCACGCGCATGACGGGACCGACGCAAGTGCGCCCAACTCGCCGATCGACGAGTTGGAACGCGCGGTGATCATGGACCTGCGCAGAGTGCTCGCCAACGGCGAGACGATTCGACAGACGGCAGTGGAGCGCTTGACCGCACTCCTCGAAGGGCAACTCGAACGCCATCGCGATCGTCGCGTTCCGCCCATCGATCCCGATCCACGCTGGGTGCTGACGTTGCCAACCTCGCGCGACGCAGAACGGGTGGCGGAGGCCCTCGGGGCACTCAGCAACGGTTGGGCCGGCACGCGCGCCTCACTCGAAGAGAACGACCCCGGCAGTTCGCCACTCTTTTCTGTTGAGGGTGTCTACGACGAGCGTGACGAGCTGCTCCCCGGACCGACCTGGACCGATCTCGACCTACCCGCCTCCACCCAGGACGCACCACTCGACACACGCGTGCTCGACCTGCACACCGGCGTTCTTGCGCGCAACGGCGACGCGCACTCGGGTGTTCGCAGCATTCGCTTCGCGTCGGCGACGGCCCCTCACGCCCTCGCATTTCGAGCGGAGTTCCCCCGAATATTGCTCGAGGGGAAAGGCGGTGAGCCCTCGAGCTCGCCGAGTCGAGTAAGCGAACAGCCACGAACCCGCGTACGAGTCACTTCGAGTGAGCCCGAAGCGCAAGTGATCAGTATTGCGATGTCGGATCGCTCCTCCGAGCTCGACGGACGCGACGTCGTTGAGCGCCTTGCGTCGTGGTCGAACGCGTCCGACGAGACGGTAGCGAACGCCGAGGCGCTTGCAACAGTCCGCGATCTCGATATCCGCGGCTTCGAAACGCTACTCGCCGAGCATCGTGAATCGTGGGCGCAGAAATGGGCTGACGGCGCGGTGAGTATCGAGGGGGACCCCGGATCCGAACTTGCTGCGCGTTTTGCCATCTTCCATCTTCTTTGTGCAGCAAAGAACATTGATGAAGCCGCCGTCGGTGCTCGCGGTCTCACCGGGAATGCCTACGCCGGGCACGTGTTTTGGGACGCCGACGTATTTGTCCTGCCGGCGCTCTGCGCTCTCGCGCCGGATTCCGCTCGAGCGATGTTGGAATACCGCTGGCGACGGCTCCCCGAAGCACGCAGGGCCGCCGAGCGGCTTCATCGCCGCGGCGCTCGATTCCCGTGGGAGTCTGCCGCGAGCGGAGTCGAGGTATGCCCCACCAAGGTGAAGGGCGTCAACGGCGAGCTCGTGGTCATTCGCACGGGCACTCACGAAGAACACATCGTCGCCGACGTCGCTTGGGCGGCGGCGCACTACACGGCGTGGACCGGGGACCCCTTCTTCGAGGGAGAGGGTCTCGGAATCGTGAGCGAAACGGCGCGCTACTGGGCGAGTCGGATACGGGTTGACCGCGACGGCACGGGCCACATCTATGGCGTCATGGGTCCAGACGAGTATCACCAGATTGTTGACGACAACATGTTCACGAACGTCATGGCGCGCTGGAATCTTCGAGCGGCAGCCTCCCTCGAGCGTTCGGGCGCGTCTGAGGAAACACGACGATGGAGAGAGCTCGCTGACTCACTGGTCGATGGCTACCGTCACGAAACGAAGATCTACGAGCAGTTCGCGGGCTACTTCGGTCTAGAGCCCCTGCTCGTGGCCCAGTTCGCCCGTCCTCCAGTCCCCATCGATGTCGTCCTTGGAGCACAGCGGGTTGCTCAGTCCCAACTCATCAAGCAGGCCGACGTCGTCATGGCCCACCATCTCATCCCCAGCGAGCTGCAGGCGGGCTCGTTGCTCCCGTGTCTCGACTTCTACGAACCGCGCACGGCGCACGGCAGTTCACTGTCGCCCGCCATATCCGCATCACTCTTCGCTCAAGCTGGCGATCCTGATCGTGCGCTCGAGTATTTCGATCTTGCGGCGCGAGTCGATCTCGATGATCTGACGAAAACGACCGCGGGCGGCGTCCACCTCGCAGCGATGGGAGGACTCTGGCAGGCCCTGGCCCACGGGTTCCTCGGACTGAGAGCGGACGGTGCGGCACTGCGAATCAGTCCCCATCTGCCGCAACGTTGGTCGTCGCTGTCCATGAACTTTCGCTTTCGGTCTCAGCGTCTTGCACTACGAGCCGAGCATGACCGCATCAGCATCACCTGCACATCGCCGCTCATGATCAAGGTGTGCGAACGGCGGATGACAGTCAAGCCACCCGGGGCGACGCTCACGCTCGACTCGCCCCAATCGAACAGGAGCACGACATGACCATCACCCTCGTTGCCTTCGAGTCGGACACCGGCGCGACCCCCCTTCTCGACACGGCACTTCGCTTCGCCGAACTCACAGGGAGTTGCGTGGAGGCGGTCCTCGAACCCGGTGCGAGCACTGTGGAATCGAAGGTTCGAGCCCTCTTGGAGAAGTCCGGGGTGCCCGTGCGCGCCCTCACGGGACCTCGCGGGCCGACCCTTGGCGACGCGGTGTCGGATCCCGAGGTGCTCGCGGCAGTCGTGGGGACCCGCGAGGCGCATTCACGCCAATTTCCGGTTCGCTCAGCGGGTCGCTCCCTGATCGAGGAAACGAGAAAACCAGTGGTTATCGTTCCGCATAACGCGCTGGCACCCGCGAGACTGCAACGCCTGCTCGTCCCGCTCGACGATGCGGAACCTTCCTCACGAGCGATTTTGGATCAGTTACTCCCACTCTGTGTGACGCCAGTTGAGCTGATCGTTCTTCACGTCCTCACCGAGGTCACGCTGCCGACGATGCTCGACCATCCAGCACGAGATCTTGAGATTCTCGGCAAGGAGTTCCTCCATCGTCATCTCCCCCATGTGCACCACATTGAGCTGCGCTTGGGTCCCATCGGTCGGCGAGTGTGCGAGGTGTCCTTAGAACTCCGCAGCGATCTCGTGGTGCTGAGCTGGTCCCAGAACACATCGGAGGATCGAGCACTCGTCATCCGAGAGGTACTGAGCGCCGTAACGGTTCCCGTGCTGCTGTTGCCGATTCCCTGACGCGACGCTTCGCCGCGACGGGGATCGGGCCGCGGGCGACACATCGGGACTTTTGGCCCTAGCCATCAATGCGCATTGCAGTTAGCGTCCAAACAAGCGGCCCCTGCGCCGCCAGTGGTGGCATCAGTCCGGGAGGCAAGGGTGGTCCTCAACCTGGAAAGCTTTACAAGCCGCATCGCCAAGCCGCTTCGAATTGCCATGATCGCGCCGCCGTATTTAGCGGTGCCACCCCGGGGCTACGGCGGCATCGAGCAGGTGGTCTCTGCCCTCACCGAGGGTCTGGTGGATTCGGGCCACGACGTCACACTGTTCGCCGCGCCCGGGTCAGTGACGAGCGCACGACTCATCTGCCCCCTTTCCGAACCGGTCGTTCTCGGTGACCCCATGGGCATTTCCGACGAGGTCTATCACATCACTTCCGCGTACCATCAGGCCAAGCATTTCGACATAATTCACGATCACACCGGATTTGGTCCGACCCTCGGCTCGATGCTCACTCGCCCACCAGTCATCCATACCCTTCACGGCCCTTGGACCGCCAAGAGTCGACGGCTGGCTCGGCTGCTGAGCGACCGGGTGAACCTCGTTGCCATCTCGAACGCTCAGCGCGATAACAACCCGCAGATCAGATACGCGGGAATGGTTTACAACGGGATCAATCTCGCCGCCCATCCCTTCCACGAAGTGAAGGAGGACTACCTCGTCTTCGTCGGAAGAATCAACCCCGAAAAGCGGCCCGAAGTCGCCATTGAGATCGCTCGCAAGGCGCACCTGCCGCTCGTCATGATCGTCAAATGCAGCGAGCCCTTCGAGCGCACGTATTTCGACGAGTATGTCGCGCCCCTCTTAGGGGCTGATGTCACAGTTCTCGAAGAGCCGGCGCAGGAGCTGAAGATCGACCTCGTCGGGCGCGCCCGCGCACTGCTCTTCCCGATCAATTGGGCCGAGCCGTTTGGGCTCGTCACGATCGAGGCGATGGCCTGTGGCACGCCCGTCATCGCTCGAGCACTGGGCTCGGTTCCAGAGATCGTCCGGCACGGAATCACCGGCTTTTCCTGCGCTTCCATTAACGAGATGGTTGACGCAGTCCAGGCCGTCACGATGCTCAACCCGAGGGACTGTCGCGCGGACGTCGAGCAGCGCTTCTCCGCGTCGGTCATGGTGGAGCACTACGAGCGCATTTACCGATCAGCGCTCGGGAGATCACGTCTTCAGGAACTGGTGGTCCGCCCGGAAGATCCGTCGCTCGTCAACGCGGCGAACTGAAATTGATATCACCTTGAATCAATGCCGGCACCGGTCTTCGCACGTTCGATATCAACGATCGCGGGTTATCGGCATCGGGCGCAAATCACCTGCAGGAGAGCCTCACTCATCCGTAAAACTCGCGCCAACGACGGAGGGCGCGAGCGATGGAGGGTAAGAGTCCAACATACGGACGTCGGCGGGTACGCACTCGACACGGGCTGACCCGTGACGTCCGGAGGCGCCTTACCGATCTCGGGCGACAGGTGCCGCCACCGACGGACGATCAGATCAGGAACGCTCTCGGCCATCGCGCGAGACGGTTGCTGCGACAACTCGCCGTGGTACTCGTGGTCGTTGTCGTCGTCGGCGCCGCCGTAGGGGGAACGGTCCAGTGGCTCCGGCGCCTCCCCCCGCCCACGCTGCGAGCGACAGCGATTCGCATTCCCGGCAAACCCCTCACGCTGCCCTGGCCCTCCATCGGAGAGGCCGCGCTGGGCGTGCCGGGTGTTGCCAGCTTGGAGCAGGACCGAGACCGCCGACCAGTGCCGACGGGCGTGCTTTCGGGCGTGCTCGTGGCGTACGTGATCCTGAGAGACCATCCTCTGTCGACCGGTGGAGATACCGGACCCGGGATCGTGGTCGCAACTCCGACAGTCGAGGCGTTCAAAGCCGGACGGGCCACCGGCCAACCGGAAGTACCGGTGAGGTTGGGAGAGTCGCTGAGCGAACTGGACGCGCTCGAGGGTCTCGTCATCGACTCCGCCGGCGACATGGGGACCCTGCTCGCCGACTGGGACGCCAACACCACGTTCGCCTTTGCGCAGAAGATGGACAAATGCGCTGTGTCCCTAGGCCTGCGCCGTACCAGTGCTTCCTGGGCCATCGGTGCCGACGACACTGTCGTGAGCACGCCCAACGATCTCATCCGCCTCGCGGAGGCCGCCATGAGGATCCCCGTCTTCTCACAAATGGTCTCCCTCGGCGAACTCAACCTGCCCAACATTGGTGCGCAGTACAACCCCAATTTCGCCCTTGGTAAGAACGGCGTCATCGGCATCGACGTCGGATCGGACTCGAAGGCCAGCGGCAGCTACCTATTCGCGGCGCACGTGCGCATGAGCGGACAGGCAGTTTTTCTCTACGGCGTGGTGCTGGACCAGTCCGGCCCCATCGGCCCCGACGCCGCAGCGGTCAACGCGGGCCAGGCGCTCATGAACGCGGCGCTCTCGGATCTGCGGGCGGTGAAGATTCTAAAAGGACGGGTTGTCGGACGTCTCTCCACGCCGTGGGGCACCTCGACACTCGTCGAGCTGTCCCAATCACTAACAGTTATCGCCTGGCCCGGCACCACGCTTCCCATCACGTCTGAGCGCGCGGGGCTCACCGTGCCACTCGAGACCGGGAGCCTCGTCGGTTGGCTGCAGCTGCACGTCGGATCTCGGCTGGTCAAGGTGGCGCTGCGCAACGCCACGGCGCTTCAGGGGCCGACGGGTCTCTGGCGTTTGACTCGGTGATACTCGAAAGCGACCCCGGCCGTCACGTTGTTCCTGATCGGGACAGAGAGCAGCGGTACCGGAACAGGGGGCCACGCACACAGTCGCGACGAAGTCGATACACGGTCCCTTCGACCCCAGTGCGACGTCAATCCCTCAATCAGGTCACGGTGTCATCTGACACGGCGGTGGCACCCACCGAGAAGCGTCTTCCCGTAATGACGTCGCCTCGAACAAATATGACCAGTTCACCCGAATGATGAACGAGTGGGACGGGCAACTCATCAGGTCCAAGGGCGGAGATCTCTGCCGGAGAGAGCTCTCGAGCGAGTCCTCGCAGCAATACACTCCACACGGAGCGCTCTCCTTCATCCACCTGATCCACCTCGAACGCGACCAGGGTCCCCTTGGCCTTATCACTGAGCGCGCCCGAACCAATCCGACAGACGATTCCCGCGTTGTGATACGCGAAGTTCACCGGCGCGATAATCGGCGAAGTGGACGTTGAGACACCCAGTCGACCAATGTGGTGGCGCTGCGCAGCGACCGCGAGAAGACGCAGACACTCGCTGTGTGGCAATATCTCCGAGCCTCTTTGGTCAATCCACACACGGTGATTGTACGCTTATCCACGATCGCATCACCAGCGATCACCTTCGGTGGAGAGACGATCGTTTCATCGATGTTTCGACGTGGCGACGCCTGGCGTACGGTCCGACTCCAGACCGAGCGGGAGCTCCAGTGAGGCCCACTCATCATCGAGCCGACGCACCGCCCGCCGCCCGCTCAGGCTCCTTCCGATCCATGGGAAGCGAGCGGGTAACCATGACCACGCTGATACGCCGGGCATTGGAAATTCGTGGGCTATCGTTCGCATCGATGAGCGGGCGGCTGCGAGCACTATGACGAACGACGCTCTGTCGTCTATCGGCGAGCTGACCATTGAGCACCCTGCCGGAGAGCCCGTCACCCTGGTCGAAGGCGTCTCGTTCGTCGTCTCGGAGGCGTCTGGTGACATTGAACGCAGCGGTGCGCAGGGACTCTATTTCGACGACACTCGATTCGTCTCCCGTTGGCTGTTGAAGCTCGATGATGATGATGTCGAGTGTCTCGGGATAATCTCGCCGAATCCGTTCGCCGCGACATTTGTGGCGAGAGCTCGCCCGCACGACGGCCAAGCTGACAGCACGATCGTTTTGCTGAGGAATCGCTTTGTTGGCAACGGCATGCGCGAGGAGATCGTCATCCGGAACTTAGGACGCGAGACGCTGGCGTCGACGTTGAGTCTTGAGATCGACGCCGACTTCGCACACATCTTTGATGCCAAAGAAGGACGCGTACGCACCGACGGAGAACGATCTGTTGAACTCCTTCAGTCCACCATGGTCTTCTCCTACGCGCAGAGAGAAATCACTCGCCAGGTCTCGGTCGTCTTTCCTCCTGACGCTCTCCTCACGCCCGGGCTCGCCAGAATCGACGTCGTGATACCGGCGCACGAAGAGTGGCGCGCCTGCATTGAGTTCCGACTCGACGTCGACGGCGAACCAGTCGAACTGCGCTATCGATGCGGAGAGCCCGTCGAAGACTCGGGACCCCTCGCGCGGCTTCGCGTGTGGGAGCAGACCACCCCACGCGTGCGCAGCGACTTCGATGCACTCACCATTGCGACGGATCAAAGCTCACGAGATCTCGGCGCACTCCGCATCTTCGATCCACAGCAACCCGACTGGGTGGTGATCGCCGCGGGAGCGCCGTGGTTCATGACCCTCTTCGGCCGTGACTCGCTCATCACATCATTGATGACGCTTATGGTCGACCCCACGATCGCACTCGGCACGGTGCACACCCTGGCCCGGCTCCAAGGCACCAAGGTGGACGCCCGATCCGAAGAGGAACCGGGAAAGATCCTTCACGAGTTTCGTCATATGAGGACCGTCTCTGCGAGCGCGAAAGGAGGCTCCGCCTACTACGGGTCGGCCGACGCTACACCGCTCTTCGTCGTTCTCCTCGGCGAGCTGCTCAAATGGGGCTTCGACGATGTGGTTCGCGAACTACTGCCTCACGCCGATGCGGCGATTCGCTGGATTGAAGAGTTCGGAGATCGCGACGGTGACGGTTTTGTGGAATACGTCCGGGCCACCGAACGCGGCCTTTACAACCAGGGTTGGAAGGACTCGTTTGACGGCATCAATTTCGCCAGCGGAAAGCTCGCCGAGCCACCGACGGCGTTGTGTGAGATTCAGGGCTACGTGTACGCGGCGTACGTCGCGCGCGCGGAGATTGCGCGCGAGTTCGGCGACGAGGCGACGAGGCGAACGTGCACCGCGCGCGCCGAGAGACTCAAGGAAGCGTTCAACCAGCGATTCTGGCTCGAAGATCGTGGCTACTTCGCGCTGGGCCTGGACGCCGAAAAAAA
The DNA here is from genome assembly GCA_963848345.1 of uncultured Acidimicrobiaceae bacterium. Lineage (GTDB taxonomy): Bacteria > Actinomycetota > Acidimicrobiia > Acidimicrobiales > RAAP-2 > RAAP-2. The sequence goes on from CAWKDF010000005.1 coordinate 1,090,808, forward strand.
CACCATCGATTCGCTCACTTCAAACATCGGGCACTGTCTTTGGAGCGGGATCGTTGAACCGGACAAAGCGCGCAGGGTCGCCGATCATTTGATGGGCCCGGACATGTTCACCGGCTGGGGCATTAGGACCCTCGCTTCATCGATGGGAGCGTACAACCCTGTGAGCTATCACAATGGCTCGGTATGGCCCCACGACACCGCGATCTGCGCGGCTGGCTTGATGCGCTACGGCTTCGTCTCCGATGCTCACACCGTCACCCTCGGTCTCTTGCAAGCCGGGCAGGCCTTTGGCGGTCGGCTTCCCGAGCTCATCTGCGGCTTCGACCGAAGCGATATCCCGACTCCCATTCGCTACCCCACCTCGTGCGCTCCCCAAGCGTGGTCCTCTGCTGCGGTGTTCGAGCTGCTGCGAGCAACGCTGCTTCGCTTCGATCCTTCCGTTCACGACGGCGAGCTCAGGTTGTCGCCTAGCCTTCCGCCACAGATCGGAGGTCTCACGATCGAGAACCTTCCTTTCGCTGGCGCGCGCCTCTCCATAACGACAGACGGAACGACTACCGAAGTCGCCGACGCTCCGCCCGGAGTGCGGATAGTGGATTCAGTGCAGCGCACCCAGTGATACTCCGCGACCGCTCGGCAACCAGAGATCAGGTTTTCTCGGCGAGGCCTATCGAAACGTGCGACGATGCACTCATCTAGTTCATCATCGGGACTGAAGATGAGAAGGGGTGACTCATGCAACGAGACGAGCATGAAATAGACGAGGAAGATGAGATTTTCGAGGAGATCGCTGAGGAGGAGGATAGTGAACTCAGCTCGGACGCGGCCCTGCTCGATGATGGGTCCGAGGACGAGTTCGTACAGGACTCAATTGACCCTGAAGATCTCGAATCGGGATTCAGTGCCACGATTCGGGTGAGGGAGATCGACGTCGATGAGGATACCCAGGGAGACGAAGCACCCGACGTGAGCGAGGAGCCACTGAGCCAGTTCGAAGGCTCCAGTGCGGCACCCCGGGTCGTACATGGGGACGAGATCGAACTTGATTTGGACCAAGCCCTCGAGACCGGTAGGACCGTCGCCCGGGCGCTTGACGGCGAGTAGGTACTCGTTTTCGAATCGTTGCTGCAGTCCCGGAATCGATCCATTGTCAACCGGCGGGCGAGATGCTTGGACCTCAAGCCACACGGCAGGGGTCCTCATTGCCCGTTACTGTGGACCACGTGAGCAAGTACGTGAAACTGAAGGCCGTCAATGACCCCAAGAACCTGGTGCACGTGCGACTAAAGGGAACGTTGATGGATAAGACGGAATGCGGTCTCAACACCTTGGGCGAGTTTGCTGAAGGTGAAGTGACGTGCCACATATGCAAGCGATTGGCCGACGCCCAAGACCAACATTGACCTCCTGCGCTCAGCGTCATCGTGAGCGTTGGATCGTCTTCAGATCGTTTCGCCAACTTCGGGCTCGGAGTTAACCCGGACACATCGCCGCTGCTCGGTGCGGGCAGCCACTCACGGTCGTACGGTGCTCGCGAGGATACGAACTGGCGGAGTCACTGAACAGCGGGACATACGGGACGTTTGGCTCTACCGACAAAGCTCGAACGTGGCCAATACTGAATCGGGAGGTCACACATGATCGCGACCAAGCGAGTCGAGACGAGCATCAAGTTGTCTCAGAAGGCACCTCACTAGAGCATGCTTGTTCGCCTCCTGCGTCAGTTTCTTCGTCCGTACGCTCGCCAGATTTCCGTCTTGATCGCGCTACTCGTTGCCCAGACGGTCGGGAACCTGTACCTGCCTAATCTCAACGCGGACATCATCAACAACGGTGTCGTCGTGGGGAACCTGCACTACATACTCTCCACCGGAGAGGTCATGCTGGCGTTCACGCTGGTTGTCGGCGCATGCTCCGTGATTGCCGTCTACTGGGCGTCGCGCGTGGCAATGGGTGCAGGCGCTGATATCCGCTCGGCGGTCTTCACCCGCGTGCAGGCCTTCTCCGCGCGCGACATGAACCTCTTCGGCACGGCGTCGCTCATCACGCGCAACACCAACGACATCCAGCAGATTCAGCTCTTCTTGCAGATGGCCCTCACCATGATGGTCATCGCTCCGATCATGTGCGTAGGCGGCATCATCCTGGCCATCCACGAGGGCGCTCAGCTCTCGACACTGTTGCTGGTGGCCGTGCCGGTGATGGCCATCTTCATTGGCAGCGTCATGGTCAAGGTGATCCCGCAGTTTCGCTCCATGCAGCTAAAGATCGACCGGATCAATGAAGTGCTGCGCGAGCAGATCACCGGTGTGCGGGTGATCCGCGCCTTCGTGCGAAACGACTCGGAGGCCAAACGCTTCGCCGTCGCCAACGCTGACCTCACCGACACCGCGTTGCGGGTGAACCGACTCTTCGCTCTGGCGCTCCCCGCGATGATGATGATCCTCAATCTTTCGAGCGTCGCGGTGCTGTGGTTCGGCGGGCGCCTGGTGAGCGAAGGCTCAATGCCCATTGGGAACCTGACGGCCTTTCTCACCTACATCCTGCAGATATTGCTCTCGGTGATGATGGCCGTGATGGTCGCGATCCTGCTGCCAAGGGCGGCGGCGAGCGCCGAGCGGGTCGCGCAGGTGCTCGACACGGTGCCGGTCGTCTCCGACCCCGAGCATCCCCGCGATCCGACGTCGATGAGCGGCCTCGTGCGGTTCGAACACGTCACCTTCTCCTACCCCGGCAGCGAGCGCCCCGTCCTCGAAGACCTCAATTTCACGCTTGAGCGCGGCCAGACAATCGCCATCATCGGCGGGACGGGCAGCGGGAAGACGACCTTGCTCAACCTCATCCCGCGATTTTTTGATGCCACGAGTGGCACCATCGAAGTCAACGGCGTCGATGTGCGAGACCAGCGCCAAGAGACGTTGTGGGCGTCGCTCGGACTGGTCCCCCAGGCGGCCTACCTCTTCAGCGGCACGATCGCCACCAACCTGCGCTTCGGTCGCGCCGACGCCACCGACCAGCAGCTCTGGCGGGCGCTGGAGATCGCCCAGGCCAGTGATTTCGTCTCCGCCATGCCGGGCATGCTGGATGCCCCGATTGACCAGGGCGGGACCAACGTCTCGGGGGGCCAGCGCCAGCGCCTCTCCATTGCCCGTGCGCTCGTGAAGACGCCGAGCGTGTACCTGTTTGACGACTGCTTCTCGGCGCTCGACGCGGCCACCGACGCGCGCCTGCGCGCCGCCTTGAAGCTGGGAACCGAAGGCGCCTCGCTCGTGATCGTGGCCCAGCGTGTCAGCACCGTGATGCACGCCGAGCGCATCATGGTGCTCGACGCCGGACGTATCGTCGGGATGGGCACGCACGCCGAACTTCTAGAGCGCTGCGAGCCCTATCGCGAGATCGTCGTCTCCCAGCTCGGTGAGGACGCCGCGCTATGAGCATGGGACCGATGGGCGCGATGCGCGGCGGCGGCGTGCCTCCCCAGAAGAGCAAGAACCTGCGCGCCACCGTTCGCCGTCTACTCGAGCGACTCCGTCCCGAGCGGACCAAGCTGTTGCTGGCCTTCGGGCTCGGCGTGACGTCCGTCGGCTTCATGGTGTCGGGCCCTGAGATCCTCGGCAATGCCACCAACGTCCTCTTTGACGGCATCATCGGCAAGCGCCTCACTCCGGGAATCACCAAAGCCCAGGCACTGGCACTGCTTCGCCACGAAGGCCACGCTCAGATCGCCTCGATGATCGCCGGGATGAAGCTCACTCCGGGGGTGGGAGTCAATATCGACGACCTCGGCATGGTGCTCGGCTTGGCGGCGCTCGTGTATCTCTTGGGCGCAGCCTTCAGCTACTTTCAGGGCTTCACCATGGCCGGACTCACCCAGCGCGTCATGTCGGGCCTGCGCCGCGACGTCGAGGCAAAGCTCAGCCGACTGCCGCTGCGCTACTTCGACAGCCATCCGCACGGCGACGTGCTGAGCCGAGTCACCAACGACATCGACAACCTGACGACCACGATCCAGCAGGGTCTCAGTCAGCTGCTCACGTCCGTGCTGACGATCGTGGGCGTCATGGGAATAATGTTCTGGATCTCGCCACTGCTCGCAGCGGTCTGTGTCATCACCATTCCCCTAGCGCTTGTCGTAACGCTCTTCATCGCCCGTCGCTCTCAGGTGCAGTTCACGGCCCAGTGGAGCCAGACCGGCACGCTCAATGGGCTGGTCGAAGAGACCCACACCGGACACGAGCTGGTCCAGGTCTTCGGGCGCAGCGAAGCGACCATCGAGGAGTTCGGCCGTCAGAACAAGCGGCTCTACGCGGCGAGCTTCCGTGCGCAGTTCCTTTCGGGCATCATTCAACCCTCGATGCAGTTCATCGGCAACATCAACTACGTCACCATCGCGGTGCTCGGCGGGTACCGCGTAGCCTCGGGGCTCCTCTCGCTCGGGGCCGTGACGGCGTTCATCCAGTACTCGCGTCAGTTCACGATGCCGATCACCCAGATCGCGAGTCAGATGAACATGCTCCAATCGGGCATCGCGTCGGCCGAGCGGGTCTTTGAGTTCCTCGACGCCGATGAGGAAAGCCCCGATCTTCCCGCGGTGCTCGGGGCGGGCCCGTCCGCGCAGGGACCGGGTCGGGTAACGCTCGACCACGTGTTCTTCTCCTACGAGCCTGACGAGCCGCTCATCGAGGACTTCACGCTCGATGTCGCACCGGGTCAGACGATCGCCATCGTCGGACCAACGGGCGCGGGTAAGACCACCATCGTCAACCTGCTGGTTCGCTTCTACGAAATCGACCGCGGCCGAATCCTGCTCAACGGTGTCGACTATCGTGACCTCTCTCGCGACGAGGTGCGCAGCGCCTTTGGCATGGTGCTCCAGGACACCTGGATGTTCGCCGGCTCCATCCGGGACAACATCGCCTATGGACGGCCGGGCGCCACCGACGATGAGGTGGTCGACGCCGCCCGGGCTGCTCACGTTGACAGCTTCGTGCGGACCTTGCCCGACGGTTACGCGACCGTCCTCGACGAGGATGCGTCCAATCTCTCCTCTGGCCAAAAGCAGCTGCTCACGATCGCGCGCGCCTTCCTCGCCAACCAGAGCATCCTCATTCTCGACGAAGCGACGAGCAACGTCGACACTCGCACGGAGGTCCTCATCCAAGAGGCCATGGCGCACCTGCGTGAGGGCCGCACGAGCTTCGTTATCGCACACCGGCTCTCAACGATCCGCGAAGCCGACACCATCATCGTCATGGACCACGGACGAATTGTTGAGCAGGGCGCCCACGAGACGCTCATGCAAAGCAAAGGCCTTTACTACTCCCTCTACGAGAGCCAGTTCACCGAGGCGGCGGTGTAGACGAAACCGTCGTTCGACTACGAGCGCTCGCCAACGGAACGGTCGCCTTAGGAACGACGGGGGCCATCGTGGCGTCAGTTGGTTGGGTTACATCATTGCGGTGCGTGAACCTTCGCGGGCACGATGGGCCAGCGTGTGGTCCGTTCGTCCGAGGGCGTCGATGACGCCCGAAATCGTGAATCTACCTGAATCGGCTTACAGGGCTTCCATCAGACGGTGCAAGGTCGCCGTCGCTTCCTCGTAGTCCTGCGACGGTCCGAAACACAGCGGACCGCCAACGCGGACTTTGACCCGCCCGCGCTTCTTTGGCCATTTGGCGTGCAGGGGCACGGTGCCGGTGAGCCCAATGGTCTTGAGCAGCACGACGGGCACGCCGAGATTCACCGCCAACAGTCCCACGCCCGACTTAAAGGGCTGCAGCTCGCCATTGGTGCTGATGTGACCTTCGGGCGAGAGCAGCACGTTCCAGCCTCGATCGATCATGCTGCCGACGTACTTCAGGCTCGGCAAGTACGGCTCGCTTCGGGCGAAGGCAAAGCCCGCAAAGCAGAAGCGTACGACGAAGGCAAGCACTTTATGGTCGTCCAAGACATCCGCCCCGGTCGCAACGGCGAGACGACGGCGGATACTTCGAGGGAGCGCGTGATAGAGAACGGGGCCGTCAAAGTCGTCACTGTGGTTGAAGATGAACAGCGCGGGAGTTGAGAGCCCTCCGAGGGCCTCGGCACCGTCTAGTTCATCTCGCGCCCAAAAGCGGACGATCGGTGAGAGCACGTAATCGCGCACGGCATTGCCGACGAAGCGAGTAGCTGGCCAATACGGCCAGCGCGGAGGTGGCGCTTCCGCGAGTACGGCGCCACCTCCGCCCTTGGTGAGGGCACGCAGCTCGCCAACGCTTGTCGATGCGCCGACTGCATCGTCGGCAATCGACACGCCCAGCTGCTCCTCGAGCAGCGACACCACGTTGAGTCGTCGAAGCGAGTCGAGACCGAGATCGCCGAGCAGGTCCTCATCACGTGGCGTGACGCTGGCATCGTCCAGTGCTCGGCGAATGGTGAGGAGTACGGGATCGTCGCTCTTCGACGGCGCCACCGGAGTGGCGTTCGCACGAGGGGCGCCGGCGCCGGCCCACACCTGGACCCGGCGTCGATCGATCTTGAGGAGTCGCGTACGGGGAAAGTCCGGCTCGGTCCAGCGCCGCCACTCGTCAACGTGCTGAAACGACGCGAGCTTCGAATTCAAGTCGTGGATAGCCCTCTCGATGACTTCGTCAGCGAGTTCCGTGTGCACGACCGCCACGACCGACTCACTCGTCGCGCTGGGCACTCCGACCACGCAGAGCTCGTACAGCCGGGGGTCACTTTCCGCGACCTCTTCAATGTCCTCGGGAAAGACTTTGAGCCCGCTGCTGCGCACGATGGCGAACTTCAAGCGGCCTTCTATGTGGAGCCACCCATCCTCGAGCCGACCCACGTCACCCGTGCGAAACCACCCGTCAGCAGTGAACGCGTCGCGCGTGGCCTCAGTGTTACGCCAGTATTGCGCAAAGACGCTCGGTCCTTGCGCTTGAATCTCGCCGTCATCGCCGACACGGAGCTGAACGTTCGCGAGCGCCCGCCCGGGAGAGTCCAGGCGCTCCCCACCGAGTGGGTTGCAGGTGAGGATTGGAGAGGTCTCGGTGAGACCGTAGCCCTGCAACGTGCGCACCCCCATCAGTTCCCAGTTCGTTGCCACGTCGAGGGGAATGGGTGCGCCGCCCGTGATGAAGAGCGAAAAGTGACCCCCGAGACGGCTGTGAACCTGTCGGAAGAGGATCCGCCGAAGAGGAAACGGTAGGTGGGCCGCAAGGCTGAGCCCCACCGCCAAGCGGCGGGCTTGGCCCTCCTCCTGCGCACCTTGCTTCACGCGATCGGCCATGAGGAGGAGAAGCTGAGGAATGGCGAGCATCGCGGTGATCTCGTAGTCCACGAGCGCCTCGGAGATCGCCTGGGGGGTGACCCGGGCTAAATAGGTGACGCTCGCTCCCTTCGAGAGGAGCGCCAGCGTCGCGGTCATCTCGTAGGTGTGCGAAAGAGGAAGCACCGAAAGAAAGCGCCACTCGCTTTGTACGTCAATGCGTTCGAGTATTCCTTCAATGTTGGACAGCACGTTGAGGTGGCTCAGCACCACCCCCTTCGGATCGGCAGTCGTACCGGACGTGAAGACGATAAAGGCCGGTAGATCTCCGTCGAGTTCGCTCGACGGCTCGTCCGAAGGAGATCCGGCGATATACGTAGGAAGCTCGTCCAGCACCCGAGTCATCGTCGAGGTCAGATCGGCGACCACGAATTTGCCGCAGAACGCGATCTTGGGTTGGGTATCGTCGAGCACGCGTGCCAGCGCATCGGCGGTGCTTTGGACGTCGACTGGGACCAGCACGGCTCCGAGCAGCACCGTGGCCAACATCAGCTCAACCCATTCGGGCGAGTTCGGCGCCATGACCACCACGCGGTCACCACGCTCGACTCCGAGACCCCTGAGGTAGTGAGCGCATTGGTAGGTCCTCGCGCGTAGATCCAGCCCGGTGAGACGTTCGATCTTGAGAAAGCTCCGGTTGGTGAGCACGACGGAGTCGCCCGGCGAACCGAGCGCTGCGACGTACTCGCGAAACGTGGTGAACATCACGGCCCGACGGCGAGAGCAACCGCCATCACATACTCACCGTGGTGCGCGATCGACACCTCGAATCGGTGCCCGCCCACGTCACCGTAGGTCCGACCGGCATCGTCGCGCCGTACGCGAACGTCCGACATTTTGATAGTCGTCACGCTCGCGGCCTTCACCACGGCCTCTTTCGCCGCCCAGAGACCCGCGAGCCTCGACGCGCGCAGGTCGCCCAACTCCGCCTCGCCAAAGGCTTTGTGGAGGAAATTCTCGCCACCGAGCGCCACCTGGCGTCGAAACTCCGACACGCTCACGAGGTCAACGCCGATCATGCTTCGTGCCCCAGTTCCGTCGAGGCGGCGAGCGTTCTACGCGACTGTCTCAACGCCGTCCCCGCTACTTCGCACGTTAGGTCGATTGAAGCGAACCCGATGGCCCTGACCCGCATCAGCGCAATCACGGTGTTGGCCCTCGAGCAGGAATTCGAGATGACGCGTCGCCAGGACCGCCGTCAACCCTTCGACTCGTTCGAATAAGGAAACTCGCAAGGCCGACGTTCGCCAGCATTTCGGCGAGGAACAGGAGATGCACCTCGCCCAAGGAGGAGAGGAGGGCCAGGGTATCTCCCAGCAGCTGAACAGAGAGAGACGTCCAATCCCACCCCGAGGGTCGCCACAAGCGGAACATCCACAGCGAGGCCGTGCCCGCGAGGACGATCAGTGCCGTACTGAGGACGAAATGAATGTCTCTCAACCCGATGTCGAACGAGTAGAAGTACGAGCTCACGAGCACCAACAGCAAGTTCACGCTGTAACACGTAAGCACCAACCGCAGTCCACGCGAATGGTCTTCGCTGCGATCCAAGAGCGACGCCGCCCGAGCACTACCTAAAGCAAGCAGTCCCAGCGCCAGCGTGTACGGAACAGCGGTCTTCAGATGCAGGCCGTAGTTGCTCATTCCGCCCTCGTTCCAGTTCAGCACGAAACCGGGATGGAGCGCGACACTGACGCCAACGAAGAACAAGAATGCTGCCTCACCTTGCACGACGTAGGTGATCGCCCTCCCTCGGGGCGCTCTCACGTTCGAAGCCGTCGGTGTTCGATCGCCCGAATCGTGGCCTGGCCGACTGACGCACGAACGACCTGACCATCGCCATTTACCTGACCCGTAACGGATCGGCCAGCGAAATTATGTAGCCCATCGCCGAACTCGCCCATGCATGATGCCTACCACCCGTCCGCAAGACACCACCAGGTGCGTTCGTCCTTTTTCTTCGCTAGCCGCACTAGGACACCACCATCACGACAACGAGGCGACGTGCCGTTCTCGCCTCTCGAGGCCGAGGCAAGAGCATTGCATCCGGCCGCGTCACGAAGCTCTTGCGGTGTACACCGTCGTGACGTAAGGAAGAAGGATCGGCTCGACCAGTCGCTCCACCACATCTCTGACCGAGGTCATGAGCTGATCGCGCTCCTCGTGGTCCATGACGGATATATAGCTCGTCGTCAGCACGCGCTGCAGAAGTCCTTCGCGCGAGAGCACTTGGGAATGATTGAAACCGACCCTCTCGACATTGGAGAATGGACCCATAGAGATCACGTCGGAGAAGTCCTTTCCGACTTGGTAGGGCTGTCGGGTGTCCCACTGCATGGCGCGGCTGAGTGCTGACACCCACTCCACTGTCTCGTCACGTTCGTTCCAGATAAGGCCGAGTCCCCCCTTTGGCACGAGCACGCGGTGAATCTCATGGAGCGCGCGCGGCGCATCGAACCAGTGGAACGCTTGGGCGACAAACGCCGCGTCAACGCTGGCGTCGTCGAGGGGGATCGAGGTGTCGCTCCCGTCAAGCACCTCCATATCCGAACTCGCTTGCCGAAACGACTCACGCATTGACGCTGATGGGTCGACCGCCGTTACTCGTCCCACCAATGGTCTTAGCTGGCGGCTAAAGATGCCCGACCCGGCTCCGAGATCCAGCACATGCATCGAATGGTTGAGTCCCAGTGTTGCGGCAAAGTGCTCGATCGCCTCGCCCGGATAGTCCGGCCTCGCGGCATCGTAGAGCGCGCCATTCTCGAAGCCCGCTTTCCCGAGAGCGCTGTGTTCTGAGTCACTCATGGTGAGCATCCCGTGTCTCGACCGCCAACCCCTACGACTATACGGTCGCGTCAGGAGAGTTCCCGGCGCAGTGTCACGCCCTTCAACCTCACTCGTCGATCAATCAACCGCGACGATCATCATGCATACTCGTTCCGGCTTTGCTCAGATCTGCAGATCGAGCACCACGTCCGCCAGCCAGTTGACCTCGTCGGGCCACCACATGACCGGCGCCACAGACCTCAGGACGAACTTCGACAGGCCTTGATCGATCAACGCGGCGATGAGGGCTCGCAGTGCTCGAACGCCGACGGGGACACTGACCTTTGCCGTCGATGACGTTCGCAACTGCGTCGCCCGCTCCAAATCTGCACTGTGGCGAGCGTATCCAATGCTCAGTCCGAAGTGCTCAGGGTCGATCGTCCTGCCGACCTTGGCCGCCTCCTCTTGGATCCGAGCCCGTATGGTGCCGGCCTCCCGAGGGGTGACGTTAGAGCCCAACCATCCATCTGCCAGACGTCCGGCTCGCCGAACAGCCTCCGGGCCGCTTCCTCCCAACCAGATTTCGAGCGGCGTTTGGCGAGGCAACACCGCAAGACTCAGCTCGCGTTCGCCTCCCTCAGGAACCATCACCGAACCTCCCGACCACCAGGTCCGCAGGTCTGGGAGCACGTCGTCGAGAAGCCTGCCTCGGTGCAGCTTCGAGATCCCGAGCGCCTCTCGCTCCCCAGCGCGATCGAGTCCTGGAACCAGTGTCAGCAGCAGCCGCCCGCCCGTGATCTGATCGAGCTGCGCCACCTGTCGGGCAAAGACGAAGGGCTGATACCCGAAAGGAACGAGGTTCACGCCTAGACGCACCTTGCTCGAGATCGCCGCGGCAAAGGAGACTGCCAGCATCGGATCGGTTCCCGGGAGCAGTGTGAGATCGGAGAACCAGAGACTGTCGAAGCCTCGCTCTTCTGCTGACGTCACCACCATCGCGAGAAGTTCCGAGTCGGGGTGGCTCATTCCCACTGACACGGCAAAGCGCACCTTCACGAACGCGAGGTTATGGTCTAATCGCAACGGGTCAACCCGATCCGGCCGACCGCCATCAAATGAAGAAAACAAGGGGCCTAATTCCGGCAATGTCTCCTCGATTGACTTCTCGATCGGCCGAACACCAGCCAGCACTCGTTCCAGAGTTGCGACCCAGATTTGCTATGCGACCGCTGGCATTCGAGCAGCGGACGTCAAACAGCCATCGGCGCGAGCCATGTCGTCAGCGTCTCAGCCCATTTGGACGAGGAAAGAGCACTTTGAGGAAGCAGCGATGCTTCGAAGCGCCCTGTAGATGGCGCTCTCGAGCTTTGAAGAGAGGTTCAAGCCTGCCGGACGACCCCGCCCGCGAGAGCATTACGGACGAGAATGTAAATCGCCGAAACCGCCGGTCTTGCCGAGACACCGGAAGTCCGTCGTACAAGGCAAATCACCTCGCTGATCGCCGTCTGGGTCCAAATCACCAAGTGGCACAAGGGTGTTCTTGACACCTCAGATTGTCCGACATAGATTGTCGTACAGTTATGGTTCAAGTTCGAGCGCTTGGCTCGGCCTCCCAGTGGTTCCCGCGAGGGTGCGCAGGGGTGCGGTGTCAAGGTTCATTTATCTAGGGGGAACATTGAGAAAAATTCTGACCGTGACCCTCGCCGGGGCCCTCACTTCGGCGATGGGTTTAGCGGGTGCCGGTTTCATGGGAGCTAGTGCCGCAAGTGCGGCAAAGCCTCCCATCGTTATCGGCGCCATCGCCGGGACTACCGGCGCCTATGGATCAACCGGCGTCGCCGTGATCAACGGAACGATCATGGCGGTCGACGCGATCAACAAAGCCGGCGGCGTCCTTGGTCGCAAACTGTCCCTGAAGTGGGGCAACGACGACGCGAGCGCCACCACGTCCGCCTTGGACTTCAAGAAGTTCATGAGCGACGGTGCGGTCGCGATGCTCGGCTCGCCCGACACGGCGACCACCACCGTCCAACTGGCCGACCAGTACAAGTTGCCCGACCTCGGAGCAATCGATGACGGCGGACCGGCCATCTATGCGAACGGTCCCTCGAAGGCACCCGCCCCCTGGGCCTGGAGCAACAGTCTGAACACCTACGCCTGGGGCCAGGCCGTTGGCAACTACGCCAACGCCAACTGCCCAACTGGACTAGCGGTGCTTCACGACCCAACCTTCTATGGCTTGGGCGGGCTCGCGGGTATTCAGCAGACCTATAAGAAGACGCTGTTGGTGAACGACGCCATCTCCGAGGACTGGTCGTCGGGTTCGACGCAGTCCCTCGACTCAGAGATCGCCAAAGTCAAGTCATCTGGCGCCGACTGCGTCGACGTCTGGCTCACGCCACAGGACGAAGCCACCTTCGTCAACGAGATGCACAGCCTGGGTGACAGCTTCACCGTTCTCGGCAATGATGAGACCTCGGCCGACAACACGTTCGCCAGCCTCGCGGGCGCCAACGCGAACGGCGTGATCTCGGCCGAGCTCACGGCGGCCTTTGCCCCCAACGCCAAGGTGAAGGCGTTCAACGCCGCATACCTGAAGCGCTTTCATGTCGCGTCGACGCCATTTGCGCTCTTGAGTTACGACGCGGTCTACATGTTGGCCAAGGCCATCACGGCGGGTAAGTCCACCAAGAACACCTCGATCCAGACGCAACTCAACAAGATCACAAACTACCCGGGGCTCACCGGCAACCTAACCTTCACCAAGCAGATTCACGTGACGATCAACGCCCCGCAGTTGACGACAGTGCAATACAGCACGGCCTCGTCGTCATGGGTGCCCGTGAAATAGCGGCGTCATTGCCCTTCCATCTGCTCAGCCCGCTCACCCACCCGAGCGGGCTGAGCAGATGGCCCCCGGTCGACATACCTCCTAGGATCCTCTTCGGATCCCCCCACCGATCCGAAAGGTAAAGAATGCTCCAGGCTCTGCTCACCGGCCTGGCCACGGGAGCCATTTACGGACTCATCGCCATGGGATACGCGGTGGTCTACTACGTCACCAAAGTCATCAATTTCGCCACCGGCCAGTTGATGATGTGCGCGATCATGGCGGTCGCCGTCCTGACGATGCACGGCATGAACATTTGGCCCGCCCTGATCATCGCGGTCGCTATCTCCACGCTGGGCGGCGTGATCATCTACTTCTTGGCCGTGCGCGCCGTGCTGCGGTTCAATCGGCTCTCCTTTGCCTGGCTGGTTAGCACCCTGGGCGTGGGCATCATCGTCGAGTCGCTCGCCGCCATCATTTGGGGAACATCCTCTCTCCCGACACCCGTGATGCTCAACGGGAAGGACGTCTCGCTGCTCGGCGGCCAACTCACGTGGCAACAGATCATCACCATCATCGTGGCCGTCGTCGCGGCCATCGCGGTCGAGCTCTTTCGACGAAAGACCCTTTTTGGCAAATTGGGGATGGCCATCTCGAGCGACCCCGACATCGCCTCGGCGACGGGAGCCAACGTGCTCGCCTACGCCGTGCTCGCCTTCGCGCTCGGCGGACTGCTGGTCGGACTGGCGGGCGTCTTGGAAGCCCCGATCTCCTTCGCCAACCCCTACCTCGGTGACACCTTTGGCATCTCGGGCTTCGTGGCGCTCATGATCGGGGGCATCGAGCGACCGGCCGCCTCCATGGGCGGAGGCCTGTTGCTCGGTGTGCTCACGATTTTTGCCAGCACCTACATCAATCCTGAGGCATCGGACTGGTTTCCCTTCGTCGTGGTCATGGTCATCTTGCTCATCGTGCCCAATGGACTCTTCGTGTCTGGCGGCAGCTTCAAGGAGATGGGTCGACGGCTCGGTCGTGGGAGAGCGGCGTGAGCGACACCTTGGAAGAACGTCGCCAACTGCAAAGCTCTCGCGCTCCCCGACTACTTCGCAGTGGCTGGTTCGGATTGGGCATTGTGGCTTACCTCGTCGGTACGGCACTTCTCGCTCATGGATCGAGCTACTACGAAGGTCTCCTGCTCGTTGGCGCGGTGTACGCCATCTTGGCCCTGAGCCTTGACCTGGTCGCTGGCATGTACGGCCTCTTCTCGCTCGGTCACGCGGGACTCTTCGCGCTCGGGGCGTACGCCACGACCATCATCGCCATGCACGCGGGATGGAATTTTTTTGTCATCCTGCCCGTCGTGGTCATCGGCGTCGGCGTAGTCGGTCTCGTCATCGGCTTCCTCTCTCTGCGCGTGAGCGGTCTCTACTTCGCCATCACGACCTTCATCTTCACGCTGATTGTCAACGCTATGATCAGCGATCTCACGATCACCGGCGGTTACACCGGGCTCATTGGGCCCATCTTTCCTAGCTTCCCGCACGGCTTCGCCTGGGCCGGTTCGGCCGAGGTGTGGGCGACGATGGCCGCCCTCTTCCTCACCATTTTCGTCGTCTGGAGCATCCGGGGCTCGTCTCTCTATCCCGTCGCCCTCGCGGTGCGTGACGCCGAGCAGTTCGCGTCGTCAGCGGGAGTGCGCACCGCGAGCCTCAAGATCCGCATGTTCGGTCTCTCCGCGGCGCTGGCTGGGCTCGCTGGTTGGTGCTTCTGCTTCCTCGGATCGCTGACGCCAGGACAGTTCAACGGGACCTTCGCCGTCAACATCCTTGTCATGGTGATCCTCGGCGGCATGAACACGCGCACCGGCCCCATCGTGGGCGCCCTGTTCGTTGGTCTCTTCCCCGTCGTCGTCTCGTGGAACCCCCTCTGGCAGGAGGTTCTCTTCGGGGCGATCTTCATCTTCGTCATCGTGTTCTTCCCCGAGGGATTCGTCGGCCTCGTCGCGCGACTCGCACGACTGATCGCTCGCACCCCACTCGTTCCGAAGTGGGTCAGCGGCAACGAGCCCGCCATGGTGCCCGAAACGCCCAGCGAAGTAGCCGAGCGTCGCGCCGCCGAATTTGCCCCTCGGAGCGATGCCCCGTTCGCCCTCGAAGCCCGTTCCATCGAGTTCTGGTATCAGAACGGGCCCGTGGTGTTGCGCGACGTGGACCTCCTGGTGCGTCCGGCGACGATACACGGACTCATCGGTCCCAACGGCTCGGGCAAGAGCACCTTGGTGAATCTGATCTCGGGGCAGCTTCGCCCGCGAGGGGGTTCGATCTCGCTGTACGGACGCCGCGTGGAGCGTAAGCCCGCGTCCTCGCGGCCCGAATACGGACTGATGCGAACGTTTCAGACCGCGACCCTGGTGCGGGAGATATCGACCCGAGACAACGTCACGATCGGCCTCTACCACCGCTTTCGCCACTTGGACGAACGCGCCATGGTGTGGCCGGTCATTCCCGGGACGCGTCGCCAGCATCGACGGATAAACCGCTGGTCCGACCTTGCGCTGCGCGACGTCGGTCTCGGCCCCGAGTGGGCGACGCCCCGCGTCGCCGACGTCCCTCACGGCGTTGAGCAGTTGACCCAGCTAGCGGCGGCGAACGTCGGTCAACCCTCGATCCTGGTATTGGACGAGCCCCTGGCTGGCCTCTCGACCGGCGAGGTTGACCAGGTCTCGGCCATACTGCGCGCGCTTCGCGCGAGCGGCGTCACCATCATCATCGTGGAACATCAAACCAAGTTCATCTTCGACGTCTGCGACGAAGTGACCGTCCTCGCGGCTGGACAACTCGTCGCCACCGGTCCAGCCAGCGACATACGTGCTGACGAGCGAGTACGAGAGGTCTACCTCGGACAATGAACGATAACTCCCTCACCGTCGAACACCTGAGTGGCGGCTACGGCCGATACGACGTGGTGCACGACATCTCGCTGCACGTGGCCCGCGGCGAAGCCGTGGGACTGCTCGGACCGAACGGTGCGGGTAAGACCACCTTGCTGCGAGCGATCATGGGGCTCTTGCGCCACCGCACGGGCACGATTGTGATCGGCGACACCAATGTCTCGAAGATGCCCGCGCACAAGGTCGCTCGCGGACACGCCGCGCTGGTTCCCGAAGGACGTCGACTCTTCGTGGGCCAAAGCGTCGAAGACAACCTGCGCCTCGGGGGCATGCGCCACCGGCGCGACGCCGCTAAGACCGACGAGTTGCTTCAGAACGTCTTCGAGCTTTTCCCGGTCGTCGAGCGCTACCGTAAGCGCCCGGCGACTTCGCTGAGCGGCGGGGAACAGCAGATGGTCGCGATCGGACGCATGATGATGAACGATCCCGAACTGATGCTGCTGGACGAGCCTTCGCTGGGCCTCGCTCCTCTGGCCATCGCCGATATGGCGAGCGCCCTCTTGACCCTTCGCGAACGCGGGCGCTCGCTCCTACTGGTAGAGCAACGCGTCGACCTCGCCCTACAGGTGTGCGAACGGATCTACGTCTTAAGTGGCGGGCGCATCGTCGACGAAAAGAGAAGCGACGAGATCGGCGAGAACGGCCGCGCCTTGATCGATGCGTACCTCGGCTGAGATCGCTCGGCTCAGCCCTTGCGTGCCGCTACCTCTTCGGCGAGGATGACCGCCCCGGTCGTCACGGCGTGGATGCCGAGCGTTGAGGCGATCTCCATGATCTCGAGAATCTCCTGGGGCGTCGCGCCGTAGCCGAGGGCGTTTTCGATGTGGAGTTTCAGTCCCTTCACGTAGAGATGTGTGGCGGCAGTGTCAAAGGCGATGTAGATGAACTCCTTCACCTTCGGTTCCAGCGTGCCCTGGCGCCACGGTATGGAGGAGAATTCGGTGTAGGCGGCGAAGAGCTCGGCGTCGAGCTCGAGCATTTCGTCCCAGAACTCATGCCAGTATCCGCGCGTCTTGGTGAAGTCGGCCTTCACCTGCTCCTGGTATTCGCTCAAGGGAGCGGGACCGGTGCGCAGTCCTTTCTCAGTGAGCACCTCCACCAGGATCGGCACGCCGATGTTCATGGCGTGAATGCCCAAGGTGGCGGCGAGTTCGAGGACCTCCATGATCTCTTGGACGGTCGCGCCGAACTCGAGAGCCTTTTTGATGTGGGCACGCACGCCCGGCAAGTACATGTGGGTAGCGTTCGCGTCCACCGTGATGTAGATCAGCTCCTTGGTCTTGTCGTCGAGATGGTTCTTCCTCCAGGGCACGCTGGAGAAGTCTGAATACGCCCTCATAAAGGTGGGATCCAACTCGAGGATCGTCTCCCAGGCGTCGCTCCAGGTACCGCGTACCTTGATGAACTCCTCCTTGATCGCTTCCTGATCTGCGCTCAGTGCCATGATGTCTCCTTGTTGTGAACTATCCGAGCCACTCCGACGCCTCGGCACCGCCGTCGACGGCGGTCCTCAGTCCGGCGAGGGCGATCTCTCCCGCATTGCGCACGTGCTGCGCGCACAGCTCCATAGCCCGCTTCTCGTCGCGAGCGACAATCGATCTCGCGAGCTCCGAGAGCTCATTGAGCGTCGAGGTCGCACGACCCGGCTTCGAGAGCGAGGTCGCACGAAGCACTCGAGAGCGCGCCTTGATGCCCGCCAACTGCTGTTCCAGCACGGGGCTGCGGGCTCCGGCGATGAGCACCTGATAGAAGCGCTCCTTGGAGTTGAGCAGCGCCACCGTGTCGGTGGTCGCTTCGACCACGACGCGAAAAGCGTCTACTGAATCCAACAGGGCCTCCATCTCCGCGTCCGTGGCGCGATCGACGAATCGACTCACCAAGAGCGACTCGAGAGAGGCGCGAATGTCGTACAAGTCAATGGCTTCAGCGAGCGAGGGAGCACTCACGCGCGCGCCCTTCTGGGCCACCACGGTCACGAGGCCCTCGGCCGCCAGCTCTCGAATGGCCTCTCGAAACGTCGTACGAGAGATGCCGAGGTACTCAATGAACTCACGCTCGATGAGCCGCTCGCCCGGACGAAGACGAAAGTCGTTGATGGCTTCGCGCAGCGCGGCAACCGCTTGCTCGCGAATCGGGATCGACGAGTTGGGCTCCAGCTTGGTGCGGGTGAGAATCGGCGAGGTGGAAAGTGGCGTCATAAGGAAAGCATAGAGAGGGACGTTCCGCGGACCGAGGGTTTCATGGGGCTCGCTCCTCCAGCCAGCGGGCAACCTCGGTGTGATCGGCCGTGGGCGGCAGGTCGTCGGAGGCCTTGGCCCAGAGGGCGGCCGCTTCTTCACCGAGCGAGATGGGCGTTCCTTGCGCCTCGGCGAGGGCGGTGGCGATTCGCATGTCCTTCAGCATCAGGCGCAGCGCGAAGCCGGTGTCGTAGGTGTTGGTGAGCACGAAGTTCGGCCACTTGTTCTCGGTGGATCCGCTTCTGCCGCTCGATGAGTTGAAGACCTCGAGCATGACTTCGGGTCGGAGACCAAAGCGCTCGCCAGCCACCATTGCCTCACCCGTGATCCACAGGTGAGTGGCGGACATCAGGTTGTTGAGGGCTTTGACCGCGTGGCCCGCTCCCACGTCGCCCACGTGGACGACGCGCCCAAAGATCTCCAGCAAAGGACGAAAGCTCTCCACGACCTCGGCTTCGCCTCCCACCATCACGGTGAGGGTTCCGGCGACCGCGCCCTTTACGCCGCCCGAGACCGGCGCATCGATCAGCGAAGCGCCTGCCGAGTTGAGTCGTGCAGCGAGGTCGCGCGTGCGCAGCGGCTCCGAGGAACTCATGTCGATAAAGTGCCGCCCCGACGCCAGCGTCAACACCTCCGGATCGAGCACGACGGCCTCGACGACATCGGAGTTGGGCAGCATCAAGATCACGGTGTCCGCCGTGGCAATGGCTGCCGCCGCCGTCTCGGCGGTGTCGGCCCCCAGGGCGGCAACTCGCTCTCGGGCCTCATCGCTCACGTCATAACCAACGACCGTGCGTCCCGACCCGATGAGCCGAGCCACCATGGGCGTGCCCATGGCTCCGAGCCCGATCAGAGCAACGCTGGTCACGCCCGGTGCTCTTTGATGATTGGATCGGCGATGCGGAAGGACTCGAGGGCTGCCGGCACACCCACGTAGACGGCGGTCTGTATGAGAACCTCTTGGATCTCTGCGGGCGTGACTCCGTTGTTCAATGCCCCCCGTACGTGCACGCCGAGTTCGTGACCGCGATTGAGCGCGGTAAGCATGGCGATGTTGATCAGGCTGCGAGTCTTGCGCTCCAAGGTGTCGCGCGACCACACGACCCCCCAGCAGTACTCAGTGACAAGCTCCTGGATGGGCCTCGAGAAGTCGCTCACGTTGGCCAAAGAGCGCTCGACGTGTTCCGCCCCGAGCACTTCCTTGCGAATACGCAGGCCCTCTTCATAGGTCTCTTGGTGGGTGTCGTCAGTCGGCATGTGACTCCTCGTTGGCTGGATCAGACTGGTACTCCTCCTCGGAGACTTCGCCTTCCCAGTGGGTCGGCCCGAGAGAGATCGCGATGTGGGTCATAAAGGAATCGGAGCATCCGCCGTGCCAGTGTCGTTCTCCCGCGGGCGCCCACACGACGTCACCGGCCCGAATCACCCGTACGGGGCCACCGTCGGCCTGGATGAGCCCGCGACCGGCCAGCACGATCAGTATCTGGCCCTGGTCGTGACGGTGCCAGTACGTTCGCGCGCACGGCGTGAAGTTGACGGTGTTGATGGTGACACCATCAGTCGCCGGCATGGTGAGGTAGGGGTAGACGTCACCCGTGAACTGCGAACCCGGCTTGCCCGCGACTCCCGCGTAGGCTTGTGGTGAGGTGATGATCATGTGTCGCCTCCGTCGTGAAGTCGGATGCCCCCGGACACGTCGCCCATCGCATCGACGACGGTGTTGGAGATCTCGTCGGCGTAACCCAATTGGCGGGCCAATCCAAACGCCGCGAGTGGCCCCGATGCGTGCAACCCGACAACTTGGAGCTGAGCGATGAGATCGCTGTAGAGAACGACGTCCTTCATCATCAGGGTGTTGGTGAGACCGCCCTTGAGATAGTCGCCGTGAATGATCTTGGGAAAACGGTTGAGCGTCGCAAAGTTCACACCAGAACTCTTGTTGAAGACCTCAAGCACGACGTCCAGGTCCAGCCCTGACTTCTTAGCCGCAATCATCACCTCCGCGGTCGCCGAAAGTGATACTGCGTTCAAGAAGTTATTCAAGATCTTCGTCGTGTGTCCCGCCCCCGAAGCGCCGACATAAAAGATGTTGGTCGAGAAATGCGAGAGCACCGGCTCTACTCGTTCGAGGACCTCCCGCTCTCCCCCGACCATCAGGGTCAAGGCTCCTTTTTCCGCGGCCGCTGCCCCGCCCGAGATTCCCGCGTCCAAAAAGTGGGCTCCTTTCTCGGCAAGGACAGCGTGAATGCGCCGGGTGGACTCGGGGCTTGACGTCGAGAGATCGACGATGACTTGTCCCTCGCGGGCCAACGAAATCAGACCCGAGTCCCCGTCGACCACCGCCTCCACGACGTGACTATCGGGAAGCGATAGCAAAACGATGTCGGCCCCGGCACTCACCTCCGAGATGGAAGCGGCAGGCTGCGCCTGGGCAGTAGCGATAGCCCCAGCGTTGGCATCGTAACCAAGTACGTGGCCCCCAGCGCGGACAATGCATTGGCTCATGCGTCCGCCCATATTGCCCAGGCCAATGAAACCAATGACTTCGCTCATAGCTCTCCTGCCCTATACATCGCCTGGTCCAACGCGACCGTGTCCCACGCGCCCGCGCCTCCTGAGGGGCGAACCGTGTTCACGATGGTCGCACCCCCATCCGCACTGAGCACCTGACCCGTCACGTAGGAACTGTCCTCGCTCATCAAGAACGCGACCACTGCGGCGATCTCTGCCGGGGTACCGGCGCGGCGCATCGGGGTCGTCGATGCGCGCCGTTCCATATCATTCTTTCCGCCCGCCGAAGTCGCTGACGCGGCGAACAGATCGGTGGGCACGATGCCGGGAGCGACGCCGTTCACCCGCACACCAATGGGACCTCCGTAGACCGCGCCTCCGTGAATGAGACCGAGCACCGCGTGCTTTGAGGTCACGTAGGGCAGAAGGTCGGCACTGCCAGTGAGAGAGGCAATGGAGGCCGTGAGGACGACGTTGCCGGTGCTGGCCTGCTCTCGATACCGGCGAAAGGCCGCCCGCAGGCCAAGAAACTGGCCCACGACGTTGACGTCAAGAACCCGAGTGAAGTCTTCCAAAGAGAGATCGGGCAGAGAGGTGAAGCTCCCGAAAATGCCCGCATTGAGATGGTGGAGGTCGATACGCCCGAACGCCGACACTCCCTCGGCGACGTAGCGCTCGACATCAGCTTCGCGCGACACATCTCCCTGCACCGCGATGGATTTCGTGGCGAGCTCGGCGACCGTCTCCTTCACCGCGTCGAAGTTCACGTCGACGGCCACAATGTGCGCTCCCTCGCCGGCGAGGCGTAGGGCCGAGGCACGGCCGAGCCCACCGCCCGCGCCGGTCACCACGGCGACTTGACCGAGGAGACGCTCAGTCACGTGTGTCCCCGATCACGGCCGCAACCTCGCGGTACGGGCCCTCGACGGCAGTGAAGCGCGAGAGTGTGTCGGGGTCGTGACCGGACACCACGATGTCGATCTCGCCCGACTCGAGGAGCGCGCGAACTCGATCAAAGGCCCCGTACATATCGACGAGCGACGCGACGGACATAAACAGCATGTCGCGCTCGTACTCCTCGTAGTAGTGGATGGCATCGCTGGCGAGGAGTACGACGCCCTCTGGAGTGTTGACCATCACCATCGACTGTCCGGGAGTGTGGCCCCCCACTTCGATGACCCGCACGCCCGGCGCGAGCTCCAAGCGATCGCGGAAGGTCATCATTCGATCCTCCTTGTGCGCTTTACGCAAGGTCTCTAGTTCCTCGTCTTCCACGGAGTGATGGAACATGGTCCGATGAGCGTGAGGTCCCGACCAGAAGTCGAACTCTGCCTCGGCGATCACGATTCTTGAGGTCGGAAAGAGGTCGAGGTTCCCGATGTGGTCGTAGTGGGCGTGAGTGACGACCACATCGGGACTCGTCGTTGGATCAACGCCGAAGTCGCTCATGAGCTGCGCGACGGGATACAGCGTGGTTCGCTTGCGGTTCTCGCCGCCTCGCCGGGAAAATCCGGTGTCGACGACGATCGTGCGATCCTCGTTTTGAACAAGCCAGAAGAAGTAGTCCATGCCGATGGGCCCGTCGGGCTCGTGGTACAGCGGATAGTTGAGGTAGACCTCGGCTCTGGTGGCGTCACGCGTCCCGTACTTGACGATGGTGACGCGATACTGATCTGGAGCCGAGGTCACAAATTCCTTCCGCTGTCGCTAGGCGAGGACCGTCGCCACCGAACCGGCTTCGCCAGGGGCAGCAGGAAACTTTGCGCGGGTACGCCCGTCGTGGCCGGGAATGACGGTGGCGTTGCGTTCCTTCGACAGCTTCAAAATGAACGCCAACGCGCTCCTCATTTCGTCGAGGTTCGTATGGGCGAAGAAAGGCCACTCGTGTTCCAGCTGCTCGTAGAAGTGGGCGGCGTCCGAGGCGAGGATGAGGGGACCCGATTTCGTCTCCACGAGTGCGATCACTTCACCCGGGCAGTGGCCGCCGACTTGATAGACGGTAATCCCCGGAAACACTTCGGTCGGTTCGCTGATCAAGCGGAGCCGGCCATCCTTCTGCGCGCGCTCGATAGGTCCCAGATCCTCGGCGGTGGTGAACTCGCCGTCGAGCTCATTGGCGTCGCGCTTGGCGAACCAGTAGTCGTACTCGCGTTGTCCCGAGACGATGTGGGCATTTTCGAATATTCCGAGGTATCCGATGTGGTCGTAGTGGAAATGACTCGTAATGACCATCGAGACGTCGTCGGGATCGACACCTATGCGCCGGAGCCCTTCGGGGGTGGGTGTCACCAGAATCTCGCCGAGCCAGTCATGCTTGGGGATGTCGTAGCCCGTGTCCATAAGGATGGTCGCATCCCCGGACTTAATGACCCAGAAGTTGTAATCCATGTCGAGGTCCCCGTCGGGTAGGCCATACTGCTGGTAGTTCCAAAACACGTCATTCTTGCGAACGACTCGTTCGCCGTACTTCACCGCCCACACCGAGTCAACCGTGGCCATCAATCCCCCTTTGTTTGAGCTCCGTCTGCCAATCCGTGGGACGTATCAGCAACGTAACCGCCCGCACGAAGCGCGCTCTCAAGAAGATTATAGGATTGTCGTACAAACCTCGCAAATGGTTATTGCGAAGATAATTCGAGTCACAGTTGATTGTCCGTCACATGCCCGTCGCGCAATCTAGGTCAACCTCTCCCCGATCGTGCGGGTCTTTAGGATCCAGCCACCCTCAGGTGGACCGGGTGAGTGGAGTTCCCTGGGCGGCACTCGCCTCTCGGGCCTTGGCCGGCCCACGCAGTACGTAGGCCACGACGACCGCCAAGACCGCTCCAAGAATTGGCCCGATCAGATAAACCCACCAGGTGGAGAGGTCACCGAGGGCCACGTCTGGTCCAAGGCTGCGAGCGGGGTTCATGGAGGCGCCATCAAAAGTGCCGCCCATCGTGCCCCACGCGATGATGTAGCCCCCGACCGCTAAGGGAATGAATGGCCCGTTCAGCTTCGGGCCATTCGCCATACACAGCACTGTGAGCACCAGGCCAAACGTGATCACCGCCTCGAAGCCCGCCGCTTGCCAGGAAAGGCCAGGCTTAGGAATCGTCGCCGCCAGGCCCCCCGCCCTCCCGAAGAATGCGCGAGCCAGTAACGACCCGCAGATGGCTGCGGCGAACTGGACGATCCAGTACGCCGTGGCCATGATCCAGTCCATGTCGCGACGCAGCGCGAAGGCCAATGTGGTTGCGGGATTGAAGTGTGCCGAGATGTCGCCCAAGAAGTAGACGGCGATCATGATCCACAGTCCCGAGACGGCCGAGAGCACCAGCACCTTCTCCCACGGCTGCAGTCCGACTCCGCCGTATCGCGCGAGCGTGGCAGCACCCCCCGAGAGTATGAAGGTGAGCCCCGCCATGCCGATGAACTCCGACAACAGCCGGCGTAACCGGTGGGAGGGATTGGTCCAGTCAGCAAAGCCCCGCTGACCGCCCACCGACGCGACGAGCGCCTGTTTTCCGACCAGCACCTCGCCGGTCGCCGGAGCCGATTCTCCCCTCATGGCTTTGGATAATCCCACGTCATGACCCTTTGGGCGTGGACGATACGTCGGCGGAGCCAGGGCGGGTCAATGCGATCGGGTTGACCACCCGATCGAACAGCTCCTCGCTGACACCCTTTGCGAGGGCCGCCTGCTTCAGCGTCAGATCTTGGTCGATGGCGTAGTAGGAGATCGCGGCGGACTTGTCATAGCCAATGACCGGAGAAAGCGCCGTCACCATCATCACCGAACGGTCGATGTTCTCTTTTAGTTGAGCCTTGTTCAGCTGGGCGCCTTCGACCATGAACTCGCGCAGATGATCGCACATGTCACTCATGATCAGCGCCGAGTGGAGGTAGTTGGAGATCAAAATCGGTCGAAATGCGTTCAGTTCGAAGTTTCCCTCGGCCCCACCCATGGTCACCGCCACGTCCGATGCGATGATCTGTATCGCCACCATCAGCATCGCTTCGGCTTGGGTCGGGTTGACTTTTCCGGGCATGATCGATGAGCCGGGCTCGTTCGAGGGAAAGATCAACTCGTGAATGCCCGTTCGAGGACCCGAGCCGAGCCAACGCAAGTCATTGGCGATCTTGTAGAGCGTCACGGCCGCAGCCTTGAGCCCGGCGTGCGCGCGTACCATGCGATCGAGTGTCCCCTGTGCCGCAAACTTGTTGGCGGCGGAGGCAAAGGGAGCGCCAGTCATGTGCGAGATCTGCTCCGCCACTTCCTCTCCGAAACCGGCCGGCGCATTGAGTCCCGTACCGACCGCGGTCCCGCCGATCGCGACTTTGAGCAGGCCCCGCGTGGCGTGCTCCACCTCGTCAATAGCGTCTTCGAGGGCACTCGAGTAGCCGGACCACTCTTGGCCGACCGTCAACGGAGTGGCGTCTTCGAGGTGCGTTCGCCCAATCTTCACCACGTCGGACCATTCCTTGGATTTTCTTTCGATCGCCTCTCGAAGTCGTCGTAGCGCGGGAATCGTTCGCTCGCTCGCCATGGTGTAGGCAGCGATGTGCATCGCGGTCGGGAACGTGTCGTTGCTCGATTGACCCATGTTGACGTGGTCGTTCGGGTGAATGGGCGCCTGCGAGCCGAGCGATCCTCCGATCAGCTGGATGCACCGATTGGAGATCACTTCGTTCACGTTCATGTTCGACTGAGTGCCCGACCCCGTCTGCCACACGTAGAGCGGAAACTCCGAGTCCAGCTTTCCGCTGATGACCTCGTCGCAGACCCGCTCGATGAGCTGGCCCTTCCAGTCGGGCAGCCGGCCGGCGGCGGTGTTCACGATGGCAGCAGCCTTCTTCACGTACCCGTAAGCGTGATACACCTCTTTTGGCATCTTGTCGTTACCTATGTTGAAGTGCTCCAGGCTGCGCTGGGTCTGGGCTCCCCAATATCGATCGGCGGGAACCTCCACGTCGCCGAGACTGTCGAACTCCGTGCGTGTACCGCTGGCCTTGATGCCGATAGGAAGATCGAGGATCTTCGGGGCTTCACTGCGTTCATCTGTCATGATCTACGCCTCCTCTTTCAGACACCTGGCCGTAGAGGCCCAATACGACTGCACGCGCCACCATCCGTCCCGCGCATATTCGTCCTCTCGAGAGTGGGGATCCGCTCTCCTCCGAACGGTGATTCAGCCCTCAAAGAAGTCGTTGAGCTCATCCGCGTGATCCTCTTCTTCCTTCAAGATCGACTCCATCATCCGACGCGTGGTGATGTCACCCTCCCCGAGCCAGCGGATGATCGCCGTATAGACCTCAATCACCATCCGCTCGCCGACGAGGTTCTCGCGGATCATCGCTTGAAGGTCGGTCTCGTCTTCGGGCTCCCAGTAGTCGGTGATGGCCCGCTCTTTCAAGGTGGTGGGGTCCATGTCGGGCGATCCGCCGAGCTGGTTGATTCGGTCAGAGACCCGCTGGAAGTGTCCGAGCTCTTCCGTCGCGTGCTCCACGAACATCTCGGATATCTGCTCTCGGTCGATACCCTGGGCCACGATCGAGTTCTGCGTGTAACGCAGATAGCACACCATCTCGCTGGCGACCACTTGGTTGAGCACCTCGATGACCCGCTGGACATCGGTGGTGTCCGACGCGGTGAGGGCGCCCCGCTGGAGGTGCTCGCGCGCCTCATCACGAATGCGGGCGATGTCGATGGCAAACTCGTTGGGCATTCCGCCCCTCCTTACTCTCTTTTCGAAAATCGTCAAAACGGACTGGTGATAACTCCGAGCGCTCAGACCTGCACGCCCTTGATGCGTTCATAGATGGCAACAACGCGAGACACGACCGGTGCTCGCTCGTACCAACGCGGGCCCTTCGGATTCAGCCACTCCGGCGCGTGTCGCAGCGCGTAACCCGAGCTTCGGAACTTGACCCGAGTTTCGCTTGACGTCAGCGACGCCGTGATACGCGGAACCGCTTCGCCGAGCTCCCAAGCGATGGTCGCCCCCGACAGAGCGATGAGGGACGTCAAGGGTCCGTCGAAGTCCTGTCCGATGTTCAGGTTCATCGGTTCCACTCCGTAGGACATGTCCTTTAGGGCGTTGATGAGGGCCCGACACGACGTTCCCCGCTCAATGATCTCCTCACTCGTCGAGCGAAGCCCAGGGACCGCCGATATTCGAGATGAGACGTCCATCGCACAGGACTGGCGAAGGGCTAACGAGCGCAGAATCTCGTGGGCCAGTGCTCCGTACTCGTACTCCAGCTCAACGATGGCGTTCGAGTCGTCGGCGCGCGCGAGGTCGGCTTGGGTTCGCAGCACCGAGGAGAAGAGCTCTTGGAGCCCGGCGTCGACCCGCTGTAGGAGCTCGAGAGACGTTTCCTCGCCTGGGGTGACACTACGCCGCTTCACCATGTCGCTCCGCTCGGCGTTCGCCGCTGCGCCGTGACACGACGCGCGCGCGAGAACTTCAACGACCTCAGCGAGGCCCCGAGCCCGAGTGATGAATAGGACGCCATGATCCGATCGCGCAAGCTATCCGCGGCTAGGACTTGACGAAGTCGAGCAGGTCCGGGTTGATGACATCCGCGTGGACGGTGTGCATGCCGTGGGGATAACCCGAATAGACCTTCAGCGTGCCGTTCTTCAGCAGCTTTATCGTCAGTAGAGACGCGTCCGCGATGGGCACCACCTGGTCGTCGTCGCCCTGAATCACGAACGTGGGCACGTCGATAGCCTTCAGGTCCGCGGTTTGGTCCGTTTCCGAAAAGGCCTTGATCCCCTCATAATGCGCTTTGACGCTGCCCATCATCGCCTGGCGCCACCAGTTCCAGATGACCCCTTGGGAGATCGCCGCCCCCGGCCGATTGAAGCCGCAGAACGGTCCCGAGGCGACATCGAGGAAGAACTGCTGGCGGTTGAATCCCGTCCCCTCGCGAAAACCGTCGAAGACGCCGATGGGCGTACCGCCTGGATTGGCGTCAGTCTTTAGCATCAGTGGCGGTACCGAGCTTATGAGAACAGCCTTTGCCACTCGCCCCGCCCCGTACTTGGCGACGTAGCGAGCAACTTCGCCTCCACCCGTCGAGTGCCCAATGTGGACGGCGTCGCGAAGATCCAGATGGTCCGCGACGGCCGCTGCGTCCTTCGCGTAGGTGTCCATGTCGTGCCCGCCCGACGTCTGAGTCGAGCGGCCGTGTCCGCGCCGGTCGTGAGCGATCACGCGATATCCGTGCTGCAGGAAGAACATCATCTGCGCGTCCCAGTCATCGGCGCTCAACGGCCAGCCGTGGTGGAACACGATCGGCTGACCGTCGCCCCAATCCTTGTAATAGATCTCCGTGCCGTCCTCGGTGGTTACGAAAGGCATCTCAGTGCTCCTTTTCTCGGTGATAGTTAAGGCAGTAGCCACATGATGCCCAATCACCGTTGTGAAGTCATCAGTCACATGACTCGCCGATGACTTGATCGCGAGATTGCGAGCATTGGATGCAGCGGAGCGGATGCCAACGAGACAATCAGGCCCAGTGAGCCCTCGGTGCCCAATCCTGGTTCTTCAATTCACGTATGCCCTCTCGCGGATCAGAAGGCAACCGAAGGTTCTCAATATTGCCGGTCGGGCTCTACTTGGGCGAGGGGCGCCAGGGCGACGCGCAGTTCAGAACGCGAGGTTATGCCGAGT
This sequence comes from uncultured Acidimicrobiaceae bacterium, assembly GCA_963848345.1. Lineage (GTDB taxonomy): Bacteria > Actinomycetota > Acidimicrobiia > Acidimicrobiales > RAAP-2 > RAAP-2. Next base: position 1,119,078 of record CAWKDF010000005.1, read on the forward strand.
TTCGGGAACAGCTTGTACAGGTGCGACCCCACTGTTCGATGGGAAAGATACAGCCGTTCTCCGATCTCGCGATTGGTGAGCCCCTCGGAGGCCAGTTGGGCAATCTGAAGTTCCTGAGCGGTGAGCTGGTCCCACGCCGTCGGCGCATTCCTCCGTACTGATTCGCCCGATGCGCGAAGCTCTCTTCGAGCACGGTTGGCGCAGCGCGTCATTCCAAGCGCCTCGAAGGCGTTCGCCGCATCTCGAAGGTGCGTTCGCGATTCCGCTGTTCGCCTGTGGCGTCGGAGCCACGCGCCGAAGGCGAGCTGGGTACGTGCTCGAAAGTACGGCCAGTCAGCGTTGAAGGCCAGCGCCTCTCTAAAGAGTTCGTCTCCCGCGTCGTCCTCAGCCAAGAGAGGCTGCGCGTACGCGAGCTGTACCTGGATGTATTCAGCCCCGGTGGTCTTCGCGATGGCGTCCCATTCGTCGACCTGCTGGCGCACTGCGTCGCGGTCGCCCCCACTTCGCACGACCGCCTCCGCCAAGTCGGCGATCGCCCAGCCACCAATAAACGGATGGTGAACGGCATCGTCCAGGTCGAAGATGCGTGCGAGATGTTGGTGCGCTTCCGCATATCGTTCTCCCACCAGGGCGGCCCGGCCTCGCGCGAGTTCGACCAAGGAAAGCATCGGATTGGAACCCATGGGCAGGAGGAGCGACTCCGCCGAGGAACTGAGTTCCTCGGCGGCGATATCGTGATCGCGTTCTGCTTCCGCGATTGCGAGAGCGGTCTGGGCCGCGGCAACGTAACGGGTCTGACCGGTCTCGACGGCAAGATTTGCTGCCTCCGCCGCTTGGACCAGCACGGCGTGCATGTTACCCAAGCGAAGATTGGCCCAGGCCTTGAGCACCAGCGTTTGGGCGAGAAGTGCGAGACGCCCGGTTCTTCGGAAGCCGTCGCTCGCATCGCTCAGGTACGGGAGCGCGAGATGGTCCATCCACACCGCTGAGCCAGCTTGCCCCAGGGCAAAGTGCGCCCTCGGGTCGGTGATGGCGGCCCTGTTCACTTCGGCGAGACGCTGGATCACTTCGCGGCCTTGTCCGACGGGGTCGGCGAGACCGGCGACCGCAAGATAACTCGGGTCATTGCGGCTGCGTGCGACCCGATTGGCCACGGCCACGATGCTGCGCCTGGTCGAATCATCGAGCTTCACAAAGTGGGACCGGATCCCAACGATCTCTAAGGCGTGGAGGGCCCGGGGTTGATCTCCCGCCCGACTCAGGTCTTCCGCCACCTGCACGGAGCCACGAATCGCTGCGGCACCAGACCAGCGTCCGTCTTGGAGCTCCTGCATGTACGCCAAACTCATGCGTCCGTGCTCGGATAGCTCGAGGCCCTTGCACTCTTCGAGCAATCGCAAACTCAAGTCGCGATGACCAAGCTCAAAGGCAAGCTCTGCGGCGCGCAGCAATCTGGCGCCCTTGGTTCGGGGGTCTTCGCTAAAAGCTGACGCCATCTGCAACGCGGTGATGGCGGCATCAGCGTCGCCTCGCGTCTCCGCGCGAGTCGCCGCCGCTTCCAACTCTGATCCCATCGCCTCGTCAACGCCTACGGTCGCGGCGGCCCGATGCCAGATCGCCCGATCTGGCTCCTCAACTAGGACTTTCGCGAGCGCGTCATGGGCGCGGAGCCGGTCCATGGCGGTGACCGAACCCTGCATCGCAGAACGCATCAGCGGGTGGCGAAACCGAAATCGGCCGGCCTCGATCATCCCAAGCCCGGCGGCGGTGGCCGGTGCAAAGGCCTCGACCGTGACGGGGTGCCCGAGCAGGATCCTCGTCGCGTCGAGCAACTCCAACAACTCAGCAGACTCTTCCAGTGCTGCCAGCGTCAGCAGTGCTCGAGTCTCCTCCCCGCACTCGGAGACACGAACCGCGAAGGTTCGCTCCAAACGCGCAGTAAGGGGCAGTGGACTTTCGATGGACCAGTGCTTCAGAGCGTTCGGACTGAGAGTCTTCGGTAGTTCGATGAGCGCCAACGGGTTGCCGGCGGCCTCTTGAAGCACGCGAGAGCGCACCTTGGCGGGCAACGCGGGCGTGTGTCGCTCGAGGACCATCGTCGACGCCGCACCGTCTAAGGGACCGAGCCGCATTTCGGGCAGACTCGCAAGGTCCAACACACTGTCGACGCCGTCACGAATCGAGAAGAGGAGGACGATGGCCTCCAGCTCGAGCCTGCGAGCGACGAACGTCAGCACCTCGCAGGTTGGCCGGTCTATCCAGTGCGCGTCCTCCACCACGATCAAGACGGGACGATCGCTCGCCACCTCGGAGAACGCGCCAAGGGCGGCCAATGCGACGAGAAAAAGGTCGTGTGACTTCGCGCTAGAACGGCCGAGCGCAGTCTCGAGGGCTCGGCGCTGTGCGCTCGGGAGGTGCAGTACCGACTCTGGAATCGGCCGTAAAAGGTTGTCGAGCGCAGCAAAGGCAAACTTCGTCTCCGACGAAACGCCGGTCGTCGTGAGCACGAGAAAACCGAGCTCCCTCGCCCGCCCAATCGCTTGCTGAAGCAGCGCTGACTTGCCGACCCCCGCGTCCCCTCGCAGGACGAGCGCTGCCCCGCCCACGGGAGCGGTATCAATCAGGGCGCAGAGGTGCTGAAACTCCGAATCCCGACCGATGAGCGCGTCCCCAACAGCGCCGGGGGTGCTGGCCACGGCCCATAAATTTAACACCTTCGAACGTAATTATCCACCGTCAGAAGGCCGCCCTAAGAACTCCAAGTAGCGCTGCACGCGCAATTGAGAGCGGATGCTGCTGATGACGAGAACGACCCGAGCGCACGCCCTGCACCGAGCCACCACCCCCGGCGCATGGTCATAAACGTCAGTTTCGGCGATGAGTGCGACGGCGCCACAATGTTCGCAGCGAAATCGATGATCGGTCATGTCTTGACCGAACAGCTCGAAGAGCCAACCACCGATGGCGTTTCCGTCAACCGGATCCATCACGTCCACCCGAAGGCCCAAACCGTTCCGTCTTGATTCCAGCTGGCACGTGGCCAAGATCAATGAGGGCCTTGGAGACCGTCTCAACGAAACCTGAGGGGCCGCACACGAAGTTCGTCGGCTCGTCCTGCACCGACCAGGTGGCCTCCTTCACCACGTGCTCATCGATCCGGCCCCGGTGTCCGCGCCACTGCTTCGGCCACATTCGAGTGAGCGCGAACCGTATGTCGATTTCGTCGTAGGCGGCGAGTCGCATCAGCTCGTCTTTGTAGATCACCTCTTCGAGCGAACGAGCGGAGTAAAGAAGGCGCACGTTGACGTCACCGCCGGCAGCCACTCTGTGGCGCAGCATCGAACGGAACGGCGCGATGCCCGAGCCGCCGGCGATCAGCATCACGGGGTTCTCGACTGCGTCATCCCACACGAAGTAGCCCCCGATCGGTCCACGGATCTCGAAGGCGTCGCCCACACGGAGCTCGTCGATTAGATACGAGGACACTTCGCCATCACTGACTCGTTCGACGGTGAGCACGACAAACCCGTCTTCGGGCGCCGAGGCGATCGAATAGCTGCGCTGTGCTTGGTAGCCGTCAGGCGACGTCAGCCGTAGATCGACATGCTGCCCAGCGCGATGACCGGACCAGTCGGCGATCTCGAGCACGATACTGCGACAGTGGGCCGTCTCCGAGATCAGCTCGACCACAGAGGCCTTCTGCCACGTCAGTCGCCCTGGTATCGCTGCTCGAGCCATGGATCTCCGTGGTCGTGATATCCGTTCGTTTCCCAGAAGCCGGGCTCGTTGGCGGCGGTGAAGGTCAGCCCGCGAACCCACTTGGCGCTCTTCCAGAAGTAGAGGCCCGGAACCAGGAGGCGAGCGGGGCCACCGTGCTCGGCTTCGAGCGGTTCGCCGTTGTACTCGTAGACGACCCACGCCTTGGAGCCGGTGACGTCTTCCATCGTCAGGTTCGTCGTGTACCCGCCGTCGGACCAAAAGAGAAGGTTCTTCGCGTGAGTCGTGACGTGCCCGAGCAAGGTATCGAGAGAAACGCCACGCCAAGCGGTGTCGAGCTTGGACCATTTCGTCACGCAGTGAATGTCGGCGACAATGGGCTCGGACGGCAACGCGGAGAACGCCTCCCAGTTCCACGACGCCGGGTTCGCCACCTCTCCGTCGACCGTGAACGTCCACTCCCCGAGCGACGTGACGGGCGTTGGACCGGCAGACAGGACGGGAAAGTCCGCGATGACGTGCTGGCCGGGAGGGACCCGAGCGGGGTCGACGCTCGACCGGCGGCGCCCGAAAAATCCGCGAGTCACCAGAGGCGTAGGAAGGTCCACGGGGCGAACGTAGGTGAGTCACGAGGCCAGGCACATCAGTCATTCGACTGAACCGAGCGTTCGGCATGGCTCGGGGCGAGGCAGATGGGCGGACTTCGAGGTGAGGCGAACAGCGTGAAGGCGAGTCGATTTCAAGAAGCCGGGCTGAAACCACCCGCGCGGATCACGCCGCCCGCCACACGGAGCGACAAACAGTCATGCGACAGATGCCCCGAGATACGGCATTCCACGAAGATAACGAACGTAGTCCCCACCGTCGCCGTACTTAACCCAACAAGGAGCTCGCATGTCGCACCACCTCGACGCACCACAGGCCGCGCAGAACGGTCAACTGTATATAGACGACCTGTACGTCTTTCCGGCTGGTGACAGCACCGTCTTCGTGATGGATGTGAATTCAACTATCACCGAACACCACGTCAAGCCCGGCTTCCATCCCGAGGCACGCTACGAGTTCAAGATGCTCCGCGACGGGGCTGCCATGGAGGATCTCACCTACAGAGTCTCCTTTTCCCCCATCACCGCAGAGGGCTCTCAAACCGTGCGGGTTTACGAGCTGACCGGCGACGATGCCCGAAGCGACACCGCGACCGGCACGCTGCTCGTCGAGGGCACGACGGGCAAGGTTTCGGGCGACGATAACGTCCGCGTCTGGGCCGGGCGCATTGCCGACTCCTTCTACATCGACCTATCGCTGCTCTTCAAGGTGAACGCCGCAGTGAAGGACGGCACCTCGCCCGACCTGTCAGAGTGGAATCCCCAGAAAGCGAGCAACACCTTCGCCGGCACCACCGTCGAGTCCATCGTCCTTGCCGTCTCGAACCGGACCGGAGCGCTACGGTCCGGCGAAGAGATCGGCGTGTGGTGCGTCACGAAGCTCGCAACCGACGCGGGCGGATGGCGCCAGATCAATCGTGCCGGCCACCCGATGATGTGGCCGATCTTCTGGCCCGATGACACCGTCTTCTCCTACCCCGCCAACACCCGCCACCCTTCTGAGGACCGAGCCGCCATCGGCAACGAGCTGGCCAAGCAAATCGCGACCTTCGTCGGCGCGATCGGCAGCACCGAGGACCCAGAGGGCTACGGCGCTGCGGTCGCCGACATCCTTCTGCCCGACGTACTCCCCTACGTGGTCGGCACGCCCGCCCGCTACGGTTTTGCGGGCCTCAACGGGCGGACCCTCGCCGACAACGCACCCGAGGTCATGCTGTCTCTGGTCTGCGGGACGGCCATCCAATCGGGACTGAAGCCATCGGTGGCTCAGCATCTACGTGTTCCAAACTTCCCGTACGTCGTCCCGGCCTGAACCAACTCCGGAGCGATCCACCCTCTGCGGTCGATCTCTCTCTCTGAGCCCCCCTCATCGCGAGAGAGAGGTCGACCGCACCAAAGGACGACGGAATTCGGTTGGCGCAAGACGCGCACCCGGGTCGTTGCCTTCCTAAGCTGATGACGCAAAGATCCGATCGGGAAAGTCGTGGATCGCAGGTGCGTGCCACGCTGGTTCACAGCTTCGCGCTCTCGCTCGCCTGTCTGGTGAGCTACTGGTGCACCACGCGAGTACTCGGTCGAACAGTCGACGTCTCGAAGGTGAACGTAGCACTCGGCGCGATGTGGGCGGTCATCGCGACCGTCTTCGTCTACCGAACGGGCGCGTCCCAGAGCTCACGAGCGGCCTTGACGCGTATCGCTGCAACCCTCGTGAGTTTTGCCTTATGTCTGGGCTATCTGTTGCTCTTGCCCTTTCACGTACTCGGCCTCGCCGTGCTCATTGGCCTCAGCGTCCTCGTGGCCACACTCATCGGACGGCCTGAGGACGCCGTGACCGCCGCTATCACTACGACGGTGGTGCTAGTCGTAGCCTCGCTCAGCCCTCACGACGCCTGGGAGCAACCAATACTGAGACTCGGCGATACCGCAGTTGGAACCCTTGTGGGATTGGCAGCGTCGCGCACCGGCGCCCTCTTAGTTCGTCGCCTGCGTCAATAGGGCTCGAGTTCGCGCGGACGCCTACGTCTCGCTCGGAGGCGACCACTTTGACCAGGGTCCAACGCCACCTATTCGCTCGGGCGCCACGTGAATAACGTGCCCCGCGGGTGGATCGTCCATCGGCGGAAACTTGACGCCGGGCCCGGCGTACACCTCGGCGAGACGCTGCAGCAGCTCTGGTGCCCCACCTTCAGTGACCCGCGCCCTGCCGTGGATGATCAAGTAGTCAATCATCCCTAGAGCGCTCTTGTTGCCTGTCTCGACGGTGAGCACCACTCGCGGGTCGCGCAAGATATTGGTGAGCTTGCGGCCGTGGCGCAGGTGCCCGATGACGATCTCCTCGTCTTCGAGGCCGATCCAAACGACGCTCAGTTGAGGGCTGCCGTCGGCGTTGGTCGTCGCCAGATGAGCGGCGCGGCCCGAGCTGAGCACGGCCCGCACGTCAGGAGTTAAGTTCACGGTGGCCTCCCCACCAATCAGACGGTGGCGTCCAGCTAGGTCGGTCCAGCGCATGATATCGGCAACCAGTGCCGAACGTCGAACCCGTCACGTGCGTCTTTAGGGCGTCGAGCCTCAACGGTTGCCATCTAAACTGTCGTGTTCGTGCCCTCTCGTGCCATGAACCAGAAGATTGCGGTAAGCGTCGTCTACGTGGCCGCCATGTTCATGGCCATCATGGACACGACGATCGTCAACGTCGCCCTACCGACCATCGCCCGCGACTTTCACGTCTCCACCGCGAGCGTCGCCTCCACGGTCATCGCCTTTCTCGTCAGCCTGGCCGTGTTCATCCCCGCCTCTTCGTGGCTCGGAGACCGCATCGGCGCGCGACGGGTGCTGCTCGGCGCCATTGTCATCTTCACCGTGGCTTCCGCCTTGTGCGGGCAAGCCTCGAGCCTGAGCGAGCTGGTCTTCTTCAGAGTGCTGCAAGGGGTCGGCGGCGGCCTCATGACACCGGTTGGCCTGGCCATGTTGTTTCGGGTGTTCCCTCCGGCCGAACGGGTGCGCGCCTCGGCCATCCTCGTGGTCCCCACCGCCTTGGCCCCAGCGTTGGGCCCCGTGATCGGTGGTCTCTTTGTCACGGACCTGACGTGGCGCTGGGTGTTCTACGTCAACGTGCCCATCGGGGCGATCGCGGTGATCTTCGGCTCCATCTTCCTCGCCGATCAGCGGCCGCCGACCGTCGGCCGCTTCGACCTGCCCGGGTTCGTGCTGTCCGGACTCGGATTTGGACTGGTCATGTACGGCGTGTCAGAAGGCCCCAACATTGGGTGGCACCGCGGACAGGTCTTGGTCACCATTGCCGTTGGCGTCGTGGCGCTCGTGGGCATGGTGATCGTCGAGCTGCGTACGACCGAACCGCTTCTTGACCTACGGCTCTTTTCTGATCGGCTCTTTCGATCGACCAGCATGGTGATGACCTTGGGATCGGTTGCGTTCCTCGGCGTGCTGTACCTGCTGGCCCTTTTTTTCCAGGACGCGTTGGGGCTGACCGCCTTGCGTGCGGGACTCAGCATCTTCCCCGAGGCGCTGGGCGTGATGACCGGCGCCCAGCTGGTCACTCGCTTCGTCTATCCGGCCTTCGGCCCTCGCCGGGTGATGGTAGTTGGACTCGTGGTGATCGCCGGGACAATGTCGCTCCTGGCGCTGGTGGGCGCCGCGACCAACCTCTGGCTGGTGCGTGTGGACGTGTACGTCCTTGGGGTGGGCATGTCCGGGGTGTTCCTGCCCTCCCAGGCCGCAGCCTTCGCGACGATCCCCAGGGTGAAGACCGGTGACGGGTCGACGATCTTCAACGCCCAGCGCCAGCTGGGTGCAGCCATCGGGGTGGCGATCTTGACCACCGTCATCACCTTGCTGCACCCGATACACACCGTCGACGGCCATGACGTGGCCAACCTGCACGCGTACCACGTCGGGTTCTTGGTGGCCGCGGCGATCGCCGTACTCGGGGCGCTCTCCGCCCTCACCGTGCACGACGAAGACGCCGCGTCGACCATGGTGGCACGACACGGCGGCGGACGGCCAGACGACCCTCCGGTCAAGTTGCTCACCGACTCGGCATAGATCGTCGCGAGATTAGCAGTGCCCTCGAGGCCTAGGCCTGCCGCGCGGATCTCTCACTCTCGCTGACTCAAACGAAAACCGGTCACCCCACGCGAGTGATCTCGACCTCGACGCCCAGGGCGCTTGAACGACCTCCGCGATAGATGCCCTTGATAGGGGCTACGTCGCCATAGTCCCGTCCCTTGGCCACTATCACGTGGTCCAGCCCGATCCTTCCACCGTTGGTGGGATCGACCCCGGACCAGCCGCCGCAGAAGTACTCGACCCAGGCATGGCTCTCGCCCATCACCCTTTGGCCAGCACGGTCTTCGTCGCTGGCGTAAAGGTACCCCGAGACGTAACGCGCAGGCACGCCGGCGTATCGCAGCAGCGCGATGGTCAGATGACTCAGGTCTTGACAGACACCTTCGCGCTGGTCCCAGACCTCCTGGGCAGTCGAGGTGACCTGGGTTGCCCCCCGCACGTAGGCGACGCGATCGCGCACCGAGCCCACCACCAATTCGACGAGCGCGTCAACCTCTTCAATCCCTGACGTGATATCGCGCATCTCCTCGAGTACCTCTGCGAACACGGTTGTTCGAGGCGTCGGCGCGAGGTATTCGGCAAATCGATCGGTGAAAGAACCCGAGCGCAGCTCGCTGAGCGATACGGCTCCTTCGCGCGGCTCCTCGCCCGTGGTCTCCACAGTCGCCTCAGCAACAACCTGAAGACGCTCATGAGCCTGCTGGAGGTCGAACGCAGTGACGATGGTCCCGAAGTAGTCGCGATAGGTGGACTGGACGGCATAGGGAAGCACGGTCAGGGACGACTCCAGCACCCGCTGTCGAGGCAGGGTCGCCGGGGTCATGCGGGCCTCGTTGTAAGAGGAGTTGGCCGCACCGTCGTAAGTGAAGCCGGTGACGTGGCGAATCTCAAAGACGCGTGTGGAGTCGGTCATGGTCACGTGCCGACCTCGGCCATCCACGCGGTCGCGATGCTCTGGCGAAAATAGCTCGACGTCACTTGATCATTGGTGGTTGCGCTCGTGGTCTCGAGGAGCGTGAGAATCTCGGAGAGATTCTCAAAGAGGGCCTGCGGCTTCATGTACTCCAGACGCGACTGCGTAGTGCGAATCGTACGCCGGGCCTGATCCACCACGTCGATGTGCGTGCTCGCTCGGGCCAGTTCGACCAGGCAATGGTCGGCGACAATCAGCGAATGGTAGGCGGAGCGGGGGAACACCGGGTCCAGCAGCAAAAAGGCGGCAATCGATTCGGGGTCGTTTCGGTGCGCCGACGAGCGAAGGTACGACTCCATCGCCCCGGCGGCTCGCAGCAAGGTCAGCCAGTCTGGCGAGTGCTCGGCCGCGAAGAGCCGGCTCTGGAGCAGCCTCGCCGTCATGTCGATGCGTTCGAGGCTGCGACCGAGTACTAGATACGCCCAGGTCTCGTCGTGACTGATTGTCGCGTCGGTGAGCCCCGCGAAGAGCGCTGATCGGTCACGGATGAACCTTAAGTAACTGGCCCACCCCACTTTGCTGGCCTCCTCGCGCTGGGCGGACAGTTCGTTGCGCGTGGAGTTGAGACAGACCCACATCTCGGATGAGATCAGTTCACGAGCACGCCGCGCGTTGTCGTGCGCGGCGAGGACGGCGCCGGTAATGGCGCTCGGGTTGTGCGGGTCGAAGACCAGTTCATCTAGCACGGTTTGGACTGTCACGACTTCCCCGCGAGCCGGCTGCAGGCCCAAGATGGCGAAGAGGGCTCTACAGGTGACGCCTGGGTCACCGAACGGGTCCTCAGAGAGTCGGTGAATGTAGGCGTCCACGATGCGAGACGTGTCGTCCGCGCGCTCGACGTAGCGACCAGTCCAGTAGATGAGCTCGGCCAAGCGAGCCAGCATGCCCCGATTCATTGATCGAAACCTGATTGGGACTCGGGTCCGTGCTGTCGCTCGGGTCGCCTGGTGCGCGCGAGCACGTGGGGCGCGGCGGTCTGCGTGGCCACCTCCTCCTGCGACGGCTGCTGGGGCGCGACGGCGTCGGCCAAGACCCAGGTGTCTTTCGATCCACCGCCTTGGCTCGAGTTCACCACGAGGGCGCCTTCGGGAAGCGCCACGCGCGTCAGGCCGCCGGGCAGCACCCAGACCTCCTTGCCGTCGTGTATCGCGAAAGGTCGCAAGTCCACGTGGCGCGGTACCAGCTGATCGTCGACGAAGGTGGGGACCGTGGAGAGCGCGACGGGACGCTGTGCGATGTATCCGCGCGGGTTGGTCGACAGTTCTTCGCGCAGTGCCAATAGTGTCGCCTCGTCGCTCTGAGGTCCGATGACGATGCCCGCGCCGCCAGAGCCGTCAACCGGTTTGACGACGTAGCGCTCTAAATGCTTGAGCACCTCACTGAGAATCTCCGGCTCATCGAGCCGATAGGACTCAACGTTCTCCAGGAGGGGTTCTTCGTGCAAGAAGTAGCGAATGAGATCGGGAACATAGGTGTAGATCAGCTTGTCGTCGGCCACGCCATTGCCGATCGCATTGGAGATCGTCACGGTCTTCGCTCGCGCGGCGTTCACCAGGCCCGCCACCCCCACCATCGAATCCGGCCGAAAGTGAAGGGGATCGAGCCATTCGTCGTCCACGCGGCGATAGATGACGTGTACCGGACGTTCACCCCGAGTCGTACGCATGAGCACGCTGTTGCCGACAACTTTAAGATCGCTGCCTTCGACGAGCTCAATTCCCATTAGCCGCGCGAGCAGTACGTGCTCGAAATACGCCGCGTTATGCACCCCCGGCGTCAAGACCACCACCGTCGGGTCTCGCACGCCTTGCGGCGCCGCCAGCCGCAACGCGCGAAGGAGCCGTGCTGGGTACTCGTCGACCGGGTGGACGCGGTAGTGGGTAAAGAGCGAGCCAAAGCTCTGGGTCATCGCTCGACGGTTCTCGATTACGTAGGAGATCCCCGAAGGGATCCGTACGTTGTCCTCGAGGACTCGAAAGTTGCCGGACTCGTCGCGGATGACGTCAATACCTGAGACGGTGATGCGCGGACCGAAGCGCGGGATGATACCGACCGCCTCGCGCCGGAAGTGCGAACTTGAGGTGACGACGTGGCGAGGAACGATTCCGTCGTTCAGACACTCGCCCGGCCCATAGACGTCACTTAAGAACGCTTCGAGCGCCCGCACCCGCTGGCGAAGACCGGCGGACAGCGCACCCCACTCGGTCGCGGCGATGACGCGCGGAAGGAGGTCCAACGGAAACGGTCGCTCTTCGCCCCCGTGCGCGAACGTGACGCCGCGCTCTGCGAAGGTTCTCCCCAACTGGTCGAACCGGCTTCGGATATCCGCCGTGCGAAGTTCTGAGAGAACGTCGACGATCTCCCGATAGAGGGGCCGAGGAACGCCTGGCGCTGCGAACACCTCGTCCCACGCGAGCGCGGCATCAATGTCCACAAAAGTTGAGTTGATCTGCCGTTCCTATCACGCTCATGTTTCGTGAGCGTTACCAACTTCTGTCAGGCGTGGCTAGCCTTCCCCCCGAGGAATTTCTTCCGTGATCGACGCGGCATGACAAGACATCGACGCAGGTGCTTGGTAGGAATTGTTGTCAGTCTTCCGCCACGGTAGGTAGCTCGTCTACCCTCTCGAGTCGCGACTCGGCCATGAACGGGTGCATAACGAAATCCTGCTCATCAGTGAGGATGACACGCAGCCGACCAGCGATGACGACGACGCCGAGAGAGCCGAGGCAGAGCAACCCGATCAACACTGCTTCGAGGTGTACCGCGAGCAGGCTGGTGACGATGGCGGGGCAGACAATCAGCATCAACGACGTGGCGAATCCAGAGATCGAGTTCGCACGTCCGCGGATCCGGTCATCGGCCAGACTGTTGATGAGCGGGTTCCTCGTCGGAGCAACGAAGGTCTCACCCATGGCGAACAGGCTGACGAAAGCGAACAAAATAACGATCCGCCAGCCCGATCCATCGACGACCTCGGCGAATCCGAGCAGTGCCCACGACCCCGCCCAGATCACGCCGACGGTGGCCAGAGCGGAACTTCGCCTGTGTCGACGCACGAGCCGCAACACGAGCATCTGGAGAGTCACGATGACGCCGGTGTCGATGGTGAAGGACACCGCGATCGCGTGGTCCGAGATGTGCGCCGCGACCGACGCAAACGCCGGCACCCCAGAGTCGAAGGTGGCGGGGCCGGTAAAGGCCAACAACAACGAGGCCAGAATCATCAAACGGAGCCCGCGGTGGCTTAGGACAAAGCGGTACCCGATTCGGGTTTCGTCAACCACTCGAGTGCGACGCAAGTTCGGCAGCGCGGGCAGCACGAGCGCGAAAAGGAGGCAGGACACAGCGTTGGCGAGGAAGAGCACCTGGAAGGTCCCGGGATGATGCGCGCTGACGACGACCGCGGCGACCGCGGCGCCGATGCCCAGTCCCATGTTCTGGGTAGCAAAGTTCACTGCGAAGGCGCGCTGTTGCAGCGCGGGATCGTGCGTCATTCCATTGAGCATCGTCGAGATCGCGCCGAACATCGGTGCCCACGTCGCTCCATAGAGAAGGACAGTCGGCCACGCGGTCGGCGAGTTGTGAGCCCAGGCGAGTCCGACCTCGGCGACGACCTGACCCAGCAGGATCCCGCCAAGCACCAATCGGGCACCCACCCGGTCCATCAGCGCACCGCAGCCAATCACGACCATGACGCCGGTCGCTGCCCCCACCGCCAGCATTCCTCCGACCACGGGTAGGGCGATCCCTCGCGCCTGGTGAAGATAGATGATCATGAACGGCAACACCAAGCCGGTGCCGATCATTGAGAGAAAATTCCCGGCGAGGAACAGCCGAGTTTTGCCGGAGAGTCGCGAGTTCATCTCGTCATTGCTCCGCATGGAGGCGTCATTTTCACGACCCTCTTGTGTTGCTGGACACGGTGTTGAAGGCGGGTGCGGCGTAGAGAAACAGCACGCTGAGGGTAGCGACCCCGGTTGGCGTCCTCGATCAGATCTTGGACGTGCATTTCAGCAAGCCTTCCCAGGGTGTAAAGGTTCATGACTTGCCTCCCTTCGCAATTGATTTGACGTGGCTCTGCGCTGACTTCGGGGCCAGGGCCGGTATCTCCTGCTCGATGACAGTTCTTTGACATGGTCTTCCTCCTTTGGATCGAGGCTTCTCAGGGCCAAAATCCAGCCAACGTACGGTCGCCGGCTCGAGCCGTACTTCCCCCTCTCCCGATACCGACACCGACGTGAAGCAAAAATGGTCGGTCCGGAGTGACGATTTTCCCGGGCCGTCGGTGTCTGTATACGTAAAGGATCGCGAGGAGCTCGACACGAGGTGATAAGAGAATGGAGCAGCATGGAACTTCTCAGTCGCGCCCAGTCCGGGGACCAGCAGGCGTTCGCGCAGCTCACCGACGGGTACCGACAAGAGCTACGACTGCACTGCTATCGGATTTTGGGTTCGACGCAGGACGCCGAGGACGCCCTCCAGGAGACTCTGCTCGGGGCGTGGCAAGCGCTGGCGAACTTCGAGGAGCGAGCCTCGCTTCGAACCTGGCTCTACCGCATCGCCACGAACCGCTGTCTGAACATGCTGCGCGCCGCTAGCCGGCGACCGAAAGTGATTTCCCGGCCCCACGCCACTTCCTCCGAGCCGACGCGCGTGGGTGAAGTTGTCTGGCTCGAGCCGTATCCCGACGTTCTCCTTGACTGGATGCCTGATGACAGCCCCGGACCCGAGGCTCGGTTTGAGTCGAGGGAGTCGGTGTCGCTGGCATTCATCACCGTCCTCCAGCTGCTTCCACCTCGCCAGCGCGTAGCACTGGTGCTTCGCGACGTCCTCGGCTACCGAGCCAGCGAAGCTGCCGAGATGATTGAAACATCGGAGGCCTCAGTGGAAAGCGCCCTCAAGCGCGCTCGGATGGTTTTGCACGATCGCCTCGCCGATGCTGAAGGCCACGAGCCTCCCCCTGCGCCCAACTCCGCAGCCGAACTACGGATCGTCGCTCGCGTCACCGATGCATTCGAAACCGGAAACGTGGACAAGCTCCTTGCGCTCCTCACCGAAGACGTTTCGGTCACCATGCCACCAGTGCCTGGCGAGTGCAAAGGTCCTGAGGACGCGGGAATCTACTTCCGCCAGACCTCGTTTCGCCCCGGGCGCTCGACGCGGACTGTGCCGACCCGAGCGAATGGTCAGCCTGTGCTCGCGACCTACGTCCGTGATCCCCAAACCGGTCTGTACCACGCGAGCGGTATCGCGGTGCTTACATTGGCGGGGGATCTCATCGCGGCGGTGACGATATTCGGCAAGGACGTCCTTCCGTCATTCGGACTTCCACGAGTTTTGACTTCGTGATGACAAGTTGATCCGATACCGGTTTCTCGGTAGGGGGCGCTGCGAAGCGACCAAACTCGAGAGATCTACTTGCCAAGGAATCTCTTTGCCAGCTGCCGGTGCAACTCCAGTTCACTTAAAGGTGGCAACCGATCCGAACCATGGTGATTTGCAATGTAGAGCATTCCTCCGGTCGGCGCTCGGGCAATCATCACTTCGCGTGAAGGAGCGCTGAAGCCATACTTCGACGCGGATTCACCCGACGCTGGAAGATGGGCAAACACTTCAACACCCGGGAGCCTGGGAATCACATCGAATAGAGACTTCGAGCCGAACGCGAAGATTGGAAGTGGCCCGAACTCCGAAAGCGGCTCCCAGACGAAATGCGTAATGGACTCGATATCCGGCTCAAATGGCGCTGCTGTCGGTTTGATTGACATCTAGTTTCCAGAGACATCGTCTCTGGGGAAAGATGGACACATGGCAAAGCGATACCCCAAGGAGTTCCGTGACGACGTGGTCAAGGTGGCCCGTCTGCACCAGGCTCCGATGACCCAAATTGCGAAGGACTTCGGCATCTCAGACGCGACGCTCTATGAGTGGATGAAAAAGGCCGACGTCGAAGACGGCGCTCGTCCCGGCGTGACATCGTCTCAGGCCGAGGAGAACCGTGAGCTGCGCCGTCGCAACCGCGTCTTGGAACAAGAGGTCGAGATCCTGCGGCGCGCGACCGCCTACTTCGCCAAGGGCCTCGCCCCAAAATGACCTACCCGCTCGTCCGCGAGTTGGCCAGTGACGGCATCCCCGTCACGGTGACGTGCCGGGTGCTGCAGTTCTCCCCCCAGGGTTACTACCAATGGTTGAAGAAACCGTGTTCGAAGCGTGACTACGACAACGCGCATCTCACCAACGCGTTGATCGATCTGCACCGCGACGACCCGACCTTCGGTTACCGTTTCATGGCCGATGAGCTCGAGCTGCTCGACGAGTTCGTCGGCGAACGGCGCGTCTGGCGACTGTGCTCGGAGATGTCGATCTTCTCGGCCTTCACCAAGAAGGGCAAGTCAGGCAAGAAGCCCGGCGCGCCCGTTCACGACGACTTGGTGCAGCGTGACTTCGCCGCATCACGACCGAACGAGCTTCTGGTTCACCGACATCACCGAACACCCCACGAGCGAAGGCAAGCTCTACATGGCCTCCATCGAAGACGCCTTCTCGGGTCGCATCGTCGGCTACTCGATCGGCCCACGAATGACGCGTCACCTGGCCTGCGCGGCCCTGCGCAACGCCATCGCCCTGCGTGAGCACCAGGGAACTATCTGCCACGCCGACCGAGGATCTCAATTTCGAAGTCGGGACTTCGTCATGATGTTGAAGAACAACGGACTCGTTGGCTCCATGGGGCGAGTCGGTGCCGCGGGTGACAACGCGCGCATGGAATCGTTCCACTCGTTGTTGCAGAACAACGTGCTCGACACCAAGAAGTGGGAGACGCGCGAGGAACTCCGCGTGGCGATCGTCACCTGGATCGAGCGGACCTATCACCGCCGGCGTCGCAAGCGCAGTCTCGGCCGCATGACGCCAGTGGAATTTGAAGCCGTGTTTCAGGTCGTTGAAGAAGGAGATGTCGCGGCGTGAGACTATGGAAAGCAACTGTCAACTAGATCGACAGCAGCGCCCTTCTTCTGGTCTTACCTTTTGATGAGATTTCACGCAGCGAATCCGAACCCAACCTAACTTTTCGCTCACGAAAGTGCTCACGAGCCAAGTGGCGATACGAATGAAGTCGCTTGAACTGCGTCATTTGGCTGAAATCTTTAGTGGGCCGTGCAGGACTTGAACCTGCGACCCCTTGCGTGTCATGCAAGTGCGCTACCAGACTGCGCCAACGGCCCCTAGGGGGAACACTCTACCACTCGTCGAATTCGTCAAAGGTGGGCCACACCCGGGCGTTGCACCTCATGATCGCACTGTGCGCCACATCGATAACACCCACCAAACCGCGATCGCCTGGTTCGTTATTCCGACAACGAGTCCTCATTATGCGAGCCGCGATCAACCTTTTGCTTGTAAAGACATCGCCGATTGTGCCGAGAGATATAGCCTCAAGTGAGCGTCCGCGTCTCTATGGAGCTGCCACGGCTGGCTTTCAAATCTGCGTCGGCTCAAGGAGACCTTCATGAAGCGATGGCGACAGTACGGATCATTCAGTCTCGTGCTGGCCGTCGTCACCGCCACCCTTTTCTCCACCGGCGCACTTTCCCTCGTCACGGCACCCGCGGGGGCGACCCCGAGCGATATCGCGCTCACGTTTGACACCTCGGCGACCGAGTGCACGGGGACGACGATCTACCTCCCCCTCTATTCGGCGAACGGCGTGAGCCTTAATGCCACCATCGATTTCGGCGACGGAAGTTCGGACGAGGTCGACACAACCTCGGGCGTTGCCTCGTACACCTACGCCTCCCCCGGGACCTATCTCGTCACCATCACGGGGACGGTACCTCAGTTCGGCACCGCGGATCCAGCGATCAACAGCGCTGACTGCTCGCTCACGGCCGTAACGAATTGGGATGGGGTGGGCCTCACCAGTCTCGACAACGCCTTCGACGGCGACACCAATCTTGTCTCCGTGCCAACAGATCTTCCGACTACCGTGACTGATCTGGCCAACACTTTTCTCGGCGCCAGCTCGTTCGACCAGGATCTGGAAAGTTGGGACACCGCCAGCGTGGTCACCATGCACGCCATGTTCTCCGGTGACACCTTCTTCAACAACGGCGGCAGTCCCCTCGCTACCACGGCCGGCGGATGGAACACCGCCCAGGTCACCGACACGAGCGACATGTTCGAGTCCTCGGGGTTTGACCAGAACGTCGAGAGCTGGGATACCTCTCACGTCAACACCATGGCCTCCATGTTCGAAGACGACGCACCCTTCAACAACGACGGCACCCCCCTGTCGACCATCCTGGACGGTTGGAATACCGCGGCGGTGACCACCATGGACAGCATGTTCAAAGGGGACCTGTCCTTCAATCAGGATGTGGAGAGTTGGGACACCGCCGCGGTCGAGTCGATGGACGCCATGTTCGACAATGACATCGATTTCGACAACGACGGCGACCCTCTCGCCACCACCACCGGCGGGTGGAGCACCGCGGCGGTGACCACCATGGACAGCATGTTCTACAACGACTATGCGCTTGACCTCGACGTCGACAGTTGGAACACCGCGAGCGTCACTGACATGGGTTTCATGTTCTTCGACGACGACATCTTCGACAACGGCGAATCGCCCATGGATAGCGAGCCGGGCGGATGGAGCACCGCGGCGGTGACCAGCATGGACAGCATGTTCACCTTCGACCTCGATTTCAATCAGGATCTGAGCACCTGGAACACGGCGAACGTCGCCAGCATGTATCGCCTTTTCTTCAAGGCGGCTGACCTCAACCAGGACCTGGGCGATTGGAATCTCGCCTCGGCGACCAACCTCGACAGCATGCTGGATGACACGGCCCTCTCGACCGGCAACTACGACGCCACGCTCGTGGGCTGGGCGGGTGAAAGCGTCCATTCGGGTCTCACCCTTGGAGCGTCGGACCTCGTCTATGACGCCGCCGGTGCCTCGGCGAGGGGCACGCTGACCTCGCCTCCGGATGACTGGACCATCGAGTACGACAGCGAAGCTCCTCTGCCAACTGGCTCCAGCGCTTCGCCGCAGCCCCAAGCCGCCCTGGCGGTAACGGCTGACTCGTCGAGCACGTATGGCCAATCAGTCCCGCTGTCAACGAGCGGCGGATCCGGGGCGGGAGCCGTGAGCTTCACCGTGACGGGTGGAACGGCGAGTGGGTGCGCCATCGTCGCGAACGCGCTGAGCTCGACGAGCGCCGGAACCTGCGTGGTCACGGCCACGAAGGCGGCGGACTCGACGTATGCCGCGTCGACGTCGGCTCCCTTTGCCATCACCTTCGACGCGGCTCCCCTGCTAACTGGACTGCCGAGGCGACTCACGCTGGGCTTCGCCGACGGTAGTCACGCGCTGGGCGCCAGAGCGCGACGCGCGGTCATCGCGTTGTCTCGAAGGCTCACGTCCTCAGAGGTCGTCACCGTCACCGCCTACGCTCGACATGACGGATCGCTCGCGCGCCGTCGCGCGACGACCGTAGCCGGTCTCCTCGCAGGAAGCCCAGCACACGTCAACATCGTGATCAACACCAGGCTCACCTCCAACAAGTGTGTCGTCGTGGCGAGGGCCTGAGCACCCACTCCGGTAGCGAGGAATCGAGCGATGGCCGTGCGGTGCGCAGGGCAACCTCGGAAGAGCTATCGTCGACGACCCTGGATGTGGAGTATCAGCGACTCGAGCGTCGCGGTCGCCGACACCAGCGAGGCGATCTCCTCGTCGGTGGCCGTCTCGGCCAGGTCCGCGCGCAGGGCCGCTCCGAACTGAGACCGATAGTCCTCCAGCGTCTCGGCGCCCACCGGCGTGACAGAGACCATGACGATGCGACCGTCATGGGTCTGGCGCTCGCGCCGTACCCACCCTCGATCTTCCAGGCGCTTTACGAGCAGCGTGGTCGTCGGTTGGGCGAGCCCTTCGAACTCCGCCAGCTCGGTGATTCGACGAGGGCCGAATGTGAGGGTGTTCAAGATGTTCGCTTCCGTCCTTGACAGGTCGCCACCCACCTGCTTGGCCACCAGCCTCGCGAGGGCCGCCGCGCGTGCGAGGAGTAGCCCCGCGACGTCGATCTCTCGGGACTGTTCTAACCTCGCACTCGATTGAGGAGACATATTGCTATACTATATTCTGTAACAATGGATAGCGCTGGCAGGTGAAGGAGCGACGTGCCTAACTCAGGGAATGCATTCGGCGCTCGCGACGAAAACCGCGCGCAGCCGAACGTAGCCACGTCACCCACCTCACATCCGGCGACGGTCGTCGTTGGTATTGATGGCTCCGAGACCTCGATGGACGCGCTGTGCTGGGCGTGCGGCGAAGCTCGACGAATCTCTGGACGCGCCATCGCGGTCTTCGTGAGTCCGATTCCCGGTTCCGGCGTGCTCGCGTCCGCCTCCCCCTTCGCCGCGATGGCGACGAGCGAGTGTTTGGAAACCGACGCGCTCCAAGAGTCCGAGCTGATCGAAAAGCTCACGTCAGAATTACGCGCAATGGGCGAAAGCGAGCAAGTGCCCGTCAGCTTCGTGCACGCGCACGGTGACGTCTTGGTCGAGCTCTTGCGCGTCGCCGAGCTCAACCACGCCCAGCTCATCGCGGTCGGACGGTCGGTCAAGCCCCGTCACCGGATTGCGGGGTCGCTCGGGCATCGGCTGCTTCGCCACCACGGGACGCCGATCATCGTGGTCGTCCCCTAGGGGTCTTCATAGATCTTTTATTGTCCTGGGCATCACGAGTCGTTTGACGCTCGTTCGTTGAGCGCACCATAAGGTTGCGACATGGAACTCAACACACTTGGACGTACCGGAGTAAAAGTCAGCCCCCTGTGCCTCGGCGCCATGATGTTTGGCGGCTGGGGCAATCCTGATCACGACGATTCCATTCGCATCATCCATCGAGCGCTCGACGCGGGCATCAACTTCATCGATACCGCCGACACCTATTCGAACGGCGAGTCCGAGGTCATCGTCGGAAAGGCGCTGTCGACGGTCGACCGCTCGAACGTCGTCCTCGCCACCAAGGTCCACTTCCCCACCAGCGATACGCCCGACGCGAACGCCCAGGGCAACTCGCGTCGCTGGATCATGGCCGAGTGCGACAACAGCCTGCGTCGTCTGGGCGTCGACTACATCGACCTCTACCAGATTCACCGTCCCGACGAGTCGACCGATATCGACGAGACCCTCGGCGCGCTGAGCGACTTGGTCCACCAGGGCAAGATCCGCTACTTCGGCAGCTCCACGTTCCCGGCGGGCCACCTGGTCGAAGCGCAGTGGATCTCGGAGAAGCGCAACCTCGGACGCTTCGTTACCGAACAGCCGCCCTATTCGATGCTGGTGCGCGGTATCGAGCGCGACATTCTCCCCCTCACCCAAAAGTACGCAATGGGCGTCATCCCCTGGAGTCCGCTCGCCGGTGGATGGCTCTCAGGAGCGTTCGGCGAAGGCAAGGCCAACACCAGTCGTCGTTCCGCGCGTCTGCCTGGTCGATATGACATGAGCCTTCCGGCCAACCAGGTCAAGCTCGAGATCGTCAATCAGCTCACCAAGCTCGCCGAGGACGCCAACCTCACCCTGATTGAGCTCGCGATCGCCTTCGTGCTCGAGCACCCGGCCGTCACGTCCGCGATCATCGGACCGCGGACCATGGAGCACCTGGAGTCTCAGCTCACCGCTCCCGACGTGCGGCTGGACGCATCACTGCTCGACGCCATCGACGCCATCGTTCCTCCCGGGACCAACGTCAACCGCGAAGACGGGGGCTGGGTCCCGCCGGCGCTCACCGACCCGCGACTTCGCCGCCGTACCCGCTAACGCGGCGTCAGCGAGTCCCGAAGGACGAGAGGAACTCCTCGGGGTTGGTCGGCAGCAGCAAGGACTCTTGTCCCGCGTTGTTGTAGATCACCTGCTCTAAGAAGACTTCGACGGCAGCGCGCGCGTCACCCAGCGCGTCGTGTCCCCCTGGCTTCACGCCGTAGTGCTGGCAGAGAAAGCTGAGGCCCCGACGGGCGCGCACGTCGCGACTTGGTTCGATCGCGAGGTCGTGCTCCACCACGTCGATGATGCGCAGCAAAGAGATGTCGAACTCTTCGCGGTCGAGCGCGTTGTCGAGGACGGAGATGCAGCTGCGGCGGAGCATCTCGAGATCAAAGCGACCGATGTTGGAGCCCACGATGTACGCGCCTCGGGCGTGAAAGTCCCGCAGGATCTGAATCGCGCGGGTGAGGCCACCCTCGACGTTGTAGACCACGTTGGTGTCGCGTTTCGCTTCCAGATCAGTCAGGCTCATCCCGTGGATGCGTTGAGCGCCGTAGGTGATCCGGCAGTCGGGCACCACGAAGTAGTGCTCCGACCACACCGGCACCCCGAAGCGATACGCGCAAAAGCCGTAGGAGATAGCTCGTTCGCTAAAGACACTGAGACCCGTCGTTTCGGTGTCGAAGCCCAGGATCAGTTCAGGCACCTGGAAGTATCGCTTCGCCACACCTCCACTCTCCCAGCGATCTGTCACACGTGACAAATTGGCCCACTAGATGAGAGCCGCGCTCTTCCTACCATTCCGTCCAGGCGAGGCTCGGGCAAGGTTCGAACCTCGTCCACCCCCACCGTCGAACGGAGCTTGCGCCTCAGGTACACCGGGAGACTCGATACGTTTTGCGACGTTAGAGCCTGATTGGTTGAAGGTGGAGACGCTCGGCGATCAACGCAATGTCCTCCACCTCCGAGCTCGCGATGTCCCATACGAGCTCGAACGCCTCCTCATCGCTCACGTTCGGCTCTAGCCCGTTCACATCGCACAACACGACCGCGCTGAGCCACGCGAGCCTCTTGTTGCCGTCGACAAGCGCATGATTTTGGGTCATCGAGTGAAGGAGCGAAGTCGCTCTGCGGTGCACTTCTCCGCGCGGTCTCGATCACTCCCCCAGGATCTCTCGCACCATTGGGATGACCTTCGAACCATATAGTTCGATGCAGCGCACGAGTTTTTCGTGGGCCAGGCGCCCGTCGCTGTACTTCATGTCGAAGCGCTCGACACCGAGGTTGCGAATCGTGCGGGCGATCTTGCGCGCGACGGTCTCGGGCGCACCGATGTAGAGCGATCCCTGCTCGCTCGCCTCGTGGTCGAAGCTGGCCCGCGTCATCGGTCCCCAGCCGCGCTCGGCCCCGATACGGTCGCGCGTCTCTTTCATGTGCGGCCAGAACTCTTCCAGCGCCTCTTCGTCGGACTCGGCGACATATCCCGGCGAGTGGATGGCGACGGGCAGCGCCGGCGCGCCGGCAGCGTCCAGTGATTGGCGGTAGAAGTCGACGAGCGGCTTGAAGCGGAGCGGATTTCCGCCGATGATGGCGAGCGTGAGCGGCAGCTGATAGCGCGCTGCGCGCGCAACGGACTCGGGGCTTCCGCCGACCCCGACCCACGTCGCAAGGGGCGTCTCGAGCTCGGGGTAGACGCGCTGGTCGGAAAGACCGGTGCGCGTGGTGCCGCGCCACGAGACGGGTCCACCCTTTAGGAGCTCCGCGAACAGCGCCAGCTTCTCTTCGAACAGCAGCTCGTACTGGCTGAGGTCGTAGCCAAAGAGCGGGAAGGACTCCGTGAACGAACCGCGTCCCAAGATCACCTCGGCGCGTCCATTGGACGCCGCGTTCAAGGTCGAGAATCGCTCGAAAACCCGCACGGGATCGTCCGAACTGAGTACGGTCACGGCCGAGCCGAGGCGAATGCGGCTCGTCTGTCCCGCGATGGCGGCGAGCACGGTTTCGGGCGAGGACACGGCGAAGTCGTCGCGGTGGTGCTCACCAATGCCGAAGACGTCGACGCCGTGCTGGTCGGCGACGACCGCTTCGGCGATCACGTTGCGGATGACCTGCGCCTTCGAGAGCAGATTGCCCTCAGCGTCTTCGGTGACGTCACCGAAGGTATCGAGACCAAACTGCAGCGACTTTGCCATTCCTGCTCCTCAAAGGGGACATCCAAGATTAATGACGTCAACGCTCACTTGCGTCGCTCGAGAAGGAGGTGTCCTGGTTCAGCGGGCGAGTTCGGAAGCCTTGCGAACTCTCGCAAGAATCGCCACCAGGACGTCCAGGTCCTCGGGCGCGAGCTCCAGCAGGCCGGCCGGTGGACGGTCGAGAATCTCTTCGGCCTGTCGGGCCAGCTCGGCGCCCTTGGGCGTAGCCGTCACCAGCTTCACCCGGCGATCCGAGGGGTGCGCCTTGCGCTCGACGAGACCCAGGCTCTCCAGGTCGTCCACGATCGGGGTCAAGTTGGGCGGCTCGACGGCGAGCAGCTCGGCCAGCTCGCCCATGGGCATTGGTCGCACCGCGATTCGTCGCAACGCCCTCATCTTTCCGAAGTTCAATCCGGTTTTCTCCACGACCTCGCGTCGCCGCTCGTTGTTCAGCACCAGTTCGCCCATCGCGTGCCACGCGGCACGAACCACGAGCTCCCGACGAGCGCTTTCCTTCGTCATGCCGGGTCACGCTCTAGGAACTCGGGGTTGATCAGCTCGGCGGTGCGCTGCGCGCTCGCCTTCGCCCACGAGGTCGTCGCGAGTAAGCCGAGCACAAAGATCACGATTCCACATCCCGCCAGGACCCACCACCCCGCGCGACTGGCGACCGCGAAGTCAACGTGTGCGCCCTTTTGCAGCGAGGCGGTGACCAGCGACCCGACGATCGCCACGCCGAGGGTCTGGCCGACCTGTCGCGAGGTGGAGGCAATTCCCGCCGCGACGCCGGCCTGAGCCCGGGGCATGCCCGAGACCGCCGTATTGGTGATCGGCGCGTTGACCAAGCCAAAGCCGATGCCAAAGATCGCGTACGCGACGAACAGCCAGGTGAACGGCGTCGTAGCGCTGAGGCCGACGAGCATGAGGCACGAACCTCCAATCGCAACGCCGGCGATCGCCATCGGCAGTCGACCACCACGTCGGCCGACGATTCGTCCCGATATCGGCGACCAGATCATGGTCATGACGGCCATGGGCAGGGTGTCGAGTCCTGCTTGCAACGGAGAGAGGCCGCGCACGTCTTGCAGGTAGAGGGTGTTGAGGAAGAGGAACCCACCGAGCGCGGCGAACGCGGTGATCGCGACCAGTGCGGCGGAGGAGAAGGGCACCGACCTAAAGAATCGCAAGTCGATGAGCGGCTGCTTCGTCCGCCGCTCCCACCACAGGAGCCCCACGATCGACACGACGGCGATGGCGAAGGCACCCACGATGAGCGGCGACGACCAGCCGCGGCCGGGGGCTTCGATGATGCCGTAGGTGAGCGAGGCGAGCAGCGTGATGACGAACACCTGTCCCGGGACGTCCACTCTTCGCGCGACCGGTGCCTTCGACTCGGGGATGAAGCGACGAGCGAGGACCGCCGCGACGAGGGCGACCGGGATGTTGATCCAGAAGATCGAGCGCCAGCCCACGGAGGATACCAGCGCGCCGCCGACCACCGGGCCGAGCGCCATAGATACCCCGATCACGGCCCCCCACACGCCAATGGCCTGGGCTCGTTCGCGCGGAATGGTGAAGGTGTTGGTGATGATCGACATGGCGACCGGATTGAGCATCGATCCACCCACCGCTTGGACCATGCGAAAGACGATGAGCAGCTCGAGGTTCGGGGCCAGGCTGCAGAGCAGCGAGCCCGCGCCAAAGGTCAGCAGACCAATGACGAAGGTCCTCCGTCGACCCAATCGATCGGCCGTCGAGCCGGACAGCATGAGCAGGCTCGCCAGCACCAAGGTGTAGGCGTCGATGGTCCACTGCAATCCCGACAGCGGTGAGTGGAACTGGCGGCCGATCGACGGCAGCGCCACGTTGACAATCGTCACGTCGAGTCCCACGATGAGCAGGCTCATTGAACAGATGAGCAGCACGCCGATCCGCCGACGGCGACTCAGCTCGCCACCCTCGCTCTGACTGGGGAGATTCACTTGGGTACTCATCATAGTTATGTTATCATCACTATGTCTCAGCGTGACTCGACGACACCGGTCGCTCGGCGCAGATGCTTGGGCCCGAAAAACCCAGCGTAAGCGCCGGTGAGGACGCGGCGAAGACGCTTTTGTCGAATCCAATGGCTCTAATGTCGAGAGAACATGGCACCCGCTCGACCAGAACGCTCCGATACCGACCTGAAGATCGCGGAGTTACTCAGAACCGCCAAGGAGTCACTCGGCTTGAGCCTGACGTTCCTCAGCCGGCTCGACGGCACGGTCCAGCATCTCGAGGTCGTCGAATCTTCCATCCCTTTCTTCCACGACGGCCAGACCCAGCCACAGGCCACCTCGCTCTGTCAGGCAATTCTCGATGGCAAGCTGCCGAGCGTCATACCCAACGTGGCGAAGCTCCCCGAGGCCAAACGGCTGCCCGCGGCGCGCTTTCCGCGCATTCGTAGCTACGTCTCGGTGCCCGTCTCCTTGAGTGACGGCACCCTCTACGGCACCTTCTGCGCCGCAGGCTTCAGCGCTGACAACGACCTCTCCAAGCGAGATCGCGCCCTGATGGAAGTGCTGGCGAGCGTGGCTGCGACCATCATCGAGCCCGGCGTCAAAGAGCGGGAGCGAGAGTCGGCCATCCGCGAGCAGCTGCAGCCGGTCATCGTGTCGGGCGGACCCACGGTGGTCTACCAGCCGATCGTGGCGCTCTCTACGGGCGTGCGCATCGGCGCCGAAGCGCTCAGCCGGTTCCCCGCTGAGTGGGGCAAGCCGCCAGATGAGGTGTTCGGCGAGGCCACGTCGATCGGCATCGGCGTCGAGCTGGAGCTGCTCGCCGTCCGCAGCGCCGTCCTTCGACTTTCTGACATCACCGGGTACCTCGCGATCAACTTCTCGCCGCACACGCTCCTCGACCAACGCTGTCTTGAACTGCTGGGCGAGCTGCCGTGCGAACGGATCGTCCTCGAACTGTCAGAACACGATCCCGTTGAGGACTACGACGTCCTCTCTGCGGCACTCGAACCTCTACGACGCAACGGGATGCGGCTCGCCATCGACGACGTGGGCGCTGGATTTTCGTCGTTGCGCCACATCCTGCTGACGTCGCCCGATGTGATCAAGCTCGATCGGAGCATCGTCTCGGGGGTCGCCACCGATCCGGTGCTGCGGACCTTGGTCCACGCCCTCGTCGATTTCGGGCACGGTGCGGCGGCCGCCATCGTCGCCGAAGGCGTCGAAACCGGGGTGGACGCGCTCGCGCTGCGCGAAGCGGGCGTCGACTACGGCCAGGGCTGGTACTTCGCTCGTCCCGGTCCGGCCGAGCAGCTCGCCGAGACCTATCGGACGGAAGAGGCGCTCGCCTGAACCGGCGAGCGCCTCAGGTCGAGGGAGGGATCTGCTCCGTCGAGCTCGAACCGATCGGCACCGCAAGCCCGCGACGCGGCGCGATGACGCCGTCGATGAGGCCGTACGAGACGGCTTCTTCGGGGGTCATGAACTTGTCGCGCTCGATGTCGAACAGGACCTCGTCGAGCGAGCGCTTGCTGTGGAACGCGATGATCTCAGCCATGCGCCTCGTGAGCGCCATCACCTCGCGCAGCTGGATCTCCATGTCGGTGGGCGCGCCACGAGTGCCGGCGCTCCCTTGGTGGATCATGATGCGCGCGCTCGGCAACGCGAAGCGCTTGCCCGGCGCTCCCCCGCAGAGCACCATCGCCGCCGCCGACATGCCCATGCCCACACAGATGGTCGAGACGTCGGGTCGCACGTGCTGGATGACGTCATAGATCGCCATCCCTCCGTACGCGAGTCCACCGGGTGAGTTGATGTAGAGGTAGATGTCGCTCTCGGGGTCGAGGGCTTCGAGGTAGAGCATCTGGGAGATGATCAGATTGGCGATCTGGTCATCCACCTCTTGACCGAGGAACACGATGCGTTGGCGAAGCAGCATGGAGTAGATGTCAAAGGCCCGCTCGCCTCGCGAAGACTCCTCGAGCACCATGGGAACGAGCGACTGGCGCAGTGCGCTCTCCCTTTGATGAGGCGAATCGAGCCGGATCGCGTGGTGCCCACGCCAGGTGTCTTTTTGTGCAACCATATGATTGCACTATAGCCGTGCCGAGTGCATTGTGCAATAAGGTGGTTGCATGAGAGACATACTGCACCACGTGGTTGAACTGCCCTGCCCGGTCGAAGAGGCCTGGGAGTACGTACTTGATCCTTCGTGGCTCGGCGACGAGGGAGAGATCGACACGACCGAAGGCGGCGAAGGCTGGGTTCGAGATGGCGAAGACACCAAGTACGTGCTCGTCGAAGAGGTGATCGAAGACGAGCGCTACGTGTACCGCTGGGCGAGCTTCACCGACGAGCCCAGTCGAGTCGAGATAGAGCTCGCCCCGACCGCAGAGGGGACGCGGATCGAGATCATTGAATCGCCGCTGCGGGCGTCGATGAGATCGTCGCTCGCTCTTCGATGAGCGAAAGCATCTCGGAAGTCTTCGCGGCCCTCGCCGACGACACGCGACGCGGCATCTATGAGCAGCTGCTCGCACACATAGATGGGCTCACCGCGACCGAGCTCTCCCTCAGCGCGAGCGTCTCGCGCCAGGCCATCGTGAAGCATCTCCAGGTCCTCGAGCGCTCCGGACTCGCCACGCCCGAGCGAGACGGGCGCGACGTGCGGTACTTCGTTGCGACGGGCGGCACCAAGGATGCTTCGCAGTGGCTGATCGACCACGCCGCCGCCTGGGATCGGCGAATCGCCGCCCTAAAAGAAAGGGTCAGCGCGTCAAAAAGGGCTTGACGTGACGACCGAGATCTCCGCCGCCACCAATCGCACAGAAGTCAGCCTGTTGCGTGAGGCGCTCGATGACCTCATCGAATCATTTCGCAACCTGATCTGAATCAGGTCACTAGTGAGGCTTGAACTCTGAACCACCGCTGAGCAAGATCTCGATCGCGACGGTCCTTCGCCGCTCTCGTTGGGTCTTCTCCGCGAGCTCGGCTTGGGCCGCGTTGAAGGTGCGCAACTCCGGATCCATCTCGACGCCCTCCATTGCGGGCAGGTCGGCGCCGCAACGCGCGCACCGCACCGAGCCCCGTTTGTTCTGCTCGTCACACTCCCCGCAGGTCACATACTGCGCCTCTGGTGATCCCGTTTCGTTCGCCATGTGCAACGTTCCGATCCTTCCTCACCAGCGTAACTTCGTTGAGCCGCCTCGCATTCGCCCACAGGACAGGTCAAGCGACGCGGACCACCTGCGCCCTCACCGTACGAACGCTGCAGTCTCATTCGACGATCTCGCCGAACGACTCTCTTAACTAGAACGAAAACGCAGGGCTGACCAGACGCCGTCAAGGGCCACCTGGCGAACCGGCTGCACTCCGTGCTCGCTCAAGGACGCCGCCAGCGTGTCACGATTGAGATCCGTCCCGAGCTGGCCGGACTTCGGATACGCCACCCACGTGAGACGGTCGGATATCGCGGCCTTGACGATCATCGCGTCGAGCTTTCCGAGCGCCGCTTCGTCGGCAACGAAGGCGAGCAGCGCCGGTCCGTGCTCGCCCACCTCGTCAGTCTCGAGCTCCGAGAGAAGTCCGATGACCGAATCGGGAGCGCCGACAAGTTCGATCGTTTGGCCTAACTTGAGTTGAAATTTTCCGCGAAGGTTCACGCGAGCAGTATGACACCATAATGATGTGCCGAATTTCGACAACAGAGCGATACGCTCGCTCGTGAGGTGCCGATCGAGCTCGAACCGCGACCCACGAGTCGGGTCTGTTCCGGGTGCCACGTTGTTGGATGACGCCAGCGATAGTCCGCTGGTCGTTTTCCCACAAGCGTGGTCCGACGTTGGGTAACGCTCCTGGAGGCGGCGTCCGGATTCGAACCGGAGTACGGGGCTTTGCAGGCCCCTGCCTAACCGCTCGGCCACGCCGCCAGAAGTGTCTAGCCTACTGGGCTGCCCGAAGAGGGTTAATGCTTCTTGAAAAAGTGGTACGCGGCGTAGATGAGGGCGATCACGATGAGCACCACGAAGACCGAATCGAGGATCGCCGAAATCACGTGGACCACCGCAAAAATCAACCAGAGGACAACCAAGACAGCGATCACTACACCCATTGCTTTGACGACTGCCATCTCTCCACCTCTTTCTTCAAGCAATTGTAAGGTGATTAGAGCAACCCGGTCGGTAACCTAGAGAAGTGATTCGACGCGTACGCATGTTCGGCGCGATTGTCGTGGTGCTCGCGAGCGCCGCCTTGGTGCCCACGGTGAGCGCGTCGGGCGCCACCATCTACCGGGTGAGGGCGACGCTCTCGACGTCCCTCGCGGCGAACCTGCCCCTGTTGCGCCTGCACTTCAGCGTCCCCACCAAAGCGACGTCGCTTCCCCCGCTCGTGACCAAGCCGGCGCTGACGACCAAGTGGCAGCAGATCAGCCCCTACGACGTCCAGGCCATCTCCCTCAGCAAGCTCCGTCCGCTGACCAGCTATCAGTTCCAAACGCCGACCGGCGTCAGCTGTCAGAAGATCTGCTCGTTCACCGCGTACACGACGAGCGTGGTGAGCGTCACGACGAACCTCACCTGGGAAGACCAGCTCCTCGCCGAGCTCCACTACCTCCCCCTCACCTTCACCCCCGGCACCCCCCAGAGCGTTCCGTCTCAAGAGGTGAACGGCACCTTCACCTGGAGCTACCCGAACCTGCCGACTGACCTCACGTCTCTGTGGAGCGTCGGCACCGACAACGTCATCCTCGACGGCGCATTGAAGACCTTCCAGAGCCAGCACAACCTCCCGGTCACCGGCGTGGCCGACCCCACGACCTGGAACGAACTCGTGAATGCGGTCGACAGCAGTGATGTCGACCCCGCCACCTACAACTACGTGGACGTAAGCGAAGGATCTCCCGAGACGCTCACGCTCTACGTGGCGGGCAAGGTGAAGTTCACGACGCTCGTCAACACCGGCATCGAGCCCGTGCCGACTCAGACGGGCACCTTTCCCGTCTACGAGCGCTTCGTCTCGACGACGATGACCGGCACCAACCCGGACGGCACCAAGTACAGCGACCCCGACATCCCCTGGGTCTCCTACTTCAACGGTGGCGACGCGTTGCACGGCTTCATCCGCGCCTCCTACGGCTTCCCCCAGAGCCTCGGGTGCGTCGAGATGCCCTTCGCCTCGGCGAAGACGGTCTTTCCCTACACGCCCATTGGCACCCTCGTCACCGTCCACGCCTAATCGGACTGGAGAGCTAGCTGCGCGGCTCCGGCCCGAAGACGTGACGACCGCGCTGCACCGCGGGGTCGACCCCGCGCTCGTTGAGTTCGCTCGCCGTCCCGACGGACGTTCTTCCGAATCGGCGCCGCACCTCGTCGATGGCGTCGCGCAGTGCCCCGTTCTCCGCTTGGCGTTCGCGCGACAGCGCGGTCGCCTGCGCTTTGGCGTCAGACGACGTCGCTTCCAAGCCGAAGCTGAGCTGGACCTGATTGTTGCTGCGCTCAAGGAGTCCCGAGGCGTGCAGCGCCAGCAGGCGCACAGAGTTGGAGAGGTCGACCGAGCCGACCAACGCGTCGGCGACTGCTTCGATGGCGTACTCGTCGTCAATGCCGAAGGGCAGCGTCTGGGAACGAGAGACGCTCGTCAGGTCATCGAAGCGGACGATGACGGTGATCGTGCGCGCCACGCTCGCGCGATCGCGCAAGGCGCGCGCGACCACTCCGGCGTGGACCTTGAGCGCCTCTTCGATCTCGGCGAGACCAACGAGCGAACGGGCGAAGGTTTGATCGTGTCCGAGTGACTTCATGGGCCGATTGGTCTCGACCTCTCGGTAGTCCTCTCCGATCGCGTAGGCAGCAAGTGCCGCCGCCATGGCCGAGCCGACATGCTGGGCGAGCGTCGCCTCCTCTACTCGCGCGAGGTCGCGCACGTGGGTGAGCCCGAGCTGGGCGAGCTTCGCCGCCGTCGCGGGACCGACGCCCCAGAGGGATCGTACCGGCAGCACCTCGAGCCACTCGGCCTCCTTCTCGGGACTGACCCAAAAGACGCCCGGCCCTTCGACGAGCCCGCGCCCGACGACGTGCGGCTTGGACTCCTTCGAAGCGAGCTTGGCGAACAGCTTGTTGCGCCCGAGCCCCACCCCGCAGCGAAGCGACAGCTCCTGGTTGATGCGTCGGCGCAGGTCGTGGGCGGCTTCGATCGGTCGCACGTGCAGGCGCCGTAGGCTCCGCAGATCGGCGAACGCCTCGTCGAGACCGAGCGGCTCGACGTCGGGCGTGAGGTCGAACACGATGTTGTGGAACTGGCGCGAGTACACCTCGTAGCGATCGAAGCGCCCGGGCAGGATGATGAGCTCGGGGCACGCGCGTCGCGCCACCACGCTCGGCATGGCGCTGCGCACGCCGTAACGACGAGCCTCGTAGCTCGCGCTCGCGATCACGCCCCGATCGCCCGCGCCACCGACCGCGACGGGCTTGCCCCGAAGCGACGGATCGTCGAGCACCTCGACCGACGCGAAGAACGCGTCGAGGTCGATGTGCAGGATCGGCGCCTCGTCGACGGTCGGGTTGCTAGAAGACGAGTTCAATGCAGCGAAAGGCCTCACCGTAGGCGACGCCGACGGGACGGCCGGCCTGTTCGGCGCGCTCGAGCACGACGTCGCGGATGGCGCTCGCGTCTCCCCCGAGCTGAGAGGCGTGGGCGAGGACCGCCTTCACCTTGGTGTCGATGGTGCGCGACACGTCGGCGATGACGTCGGGTTCGTGGGTACCGCTCAGCAGCAGCACGCTCACGTGGTGCGGCGCTCCCTGGTCCGGGAAGTAGAGCGGCATCGCCGCCGCGGGCGCGACGGCGTCAAGGAGCGCCCAGCCCGTCTCACGGTGGTCTCGGTGATTCACGTAGACCTCACCGAAGAACGTGGCGGTCGGATCGGGCCCGAGCACCACTTCGGGCTTCAGCGTTCGCACCAGTCCGACCAGTCGCTCGCGCAGCTCCAAGGTGTTGTCGACGGTGCCGTCGGGCCAGTCGAGGGAGGTGACGCTCGCCGCGCCGAGCACGTGGGCGGCGCTTTCCAGCTCCTCGCGACGGGTCTCTCGAACGACGGACGATTCGAGGTGCGGCGAGTGCGAGCCTTTGGCCCCGTCACAGATCACCACGAGGTGCACCGCGACGCCCTCGCTCGCCCACTGGGCCATCAGGCCACCCGCGGCGACGTCCGCGTCATCGGGGTGGGCGTAGACGGCGAGGGCGGACTGGGGTTGAAGCCGGAGGGCGCGCACGGCTAGCCCCGATGCTTAGGTGCGGTCGTCTTCACCAGCATGCCGATCTCGCGGGCGAAGTCCTCGGTGCCCTCAAATCCCTTGTAGACCGAGGCGAAGCGCACGTAGACGACATCGTCGATGTCACGCAGCGCCTCGAGAGTGGCCATGCCGACTTCCTCGCTCGTGACGTCTCGGTTGAGCAAGCGCATGGACTCCTCCACGGCTACGGCCACGCCCTCCAGCACCTCGTCATCAACCGGGCGGTTCTTCGCCGCCGATCGCACCCCTCGAAGGATCTTGTCGCGGCTGAAGGGCTCGCGTTCGCCCGAGCGCTTGATCACGTAGAGGCCGATCTCTTCGATCCGCTCGAACGTGGTGTAGCGCTGGGCGCAGTTGGCGCACTCGCGGCGCCGACGGATCGCCACGCCATCCTCGGCGAGGCGGGAATCGACCACTCGGTCGTCATCGGCCGAGCAAAAGGGGCATCGCACCACCTCACGATACACCTAAAAGCCCATTTTTTCAGGGGATTAGGACGTGCTCACCGACGACGACCACGGAAGAACCGAGTTCGTGGACGAGCAGCGCCCGCGCTTCAGCAGGGTTGGTGGGGTTGATGTCGCGGGCGATGGAGTTCACCGTGTCGCCCGGCTGGACGACGTAGTCCATGCCCGAGGCGAGCACCGAGGAACCCGCGAGATCATTGGAAAGGCCGACTCCTCCGGCGGCGCCAAACACGTGGCCGGGTATCGCCAGGATGGTCAAGGCGCCGCAGATCACGAGCGCGGCGAGCGCCCGGTGACGACGTCGGCGGGCGAGGTCTCGGGC
Organism: uncultured Acidimicrobiaceae bacterium; assembly: GCA_963848345.1. Lineage (GTDB taxonomy): Bacteria > Actinomycetota > Acidimicrobiia > Acidimicrobiales > RAAP-2 > RAAP-2. The sequence goes on from CAWKDF010000005.1 coordinate 1,152,498, forward strand.
GTATCGACGCTCACTGACCGGTGCTCCGTGACGGATCGGCCGGCGGATCTCCTCGTGGGAGACGAGACGGAGGTGGGGCTCGGTCGCGAACCCGGGGAACTCCGGGGATTCAAGCAGTTCAACGGCAGCCATGTCATTCTCCCTTGCTCTACGAACACCTGTTCGCAATACTACGACGAACAGGTGTTCGATTGCAAGGGTAATTCTCGGGTGTGACAGGCAAGGGAGCACGACCCGTGCTCCGGTCAAGGAATGATCAATAACTCAGTTTGGCGCGCTAAATCGCAAGCACCATCCCGATCGTCAGGTCTCGACCGACTCGCCCAGATAGACAGCCCGCACGCGCGGGTCCTCGAGGAGGTTGGCGGCGCTGTCACCGAAGACGATGCGACCGTTCTCCATCACGTAGCCACGGTCGGCGAGGCGAAGAGCTTGCTGGGCGTTCTGCTCCACCACGAAGACGGTCGTTCCCTGCTCGCGGATCTGGCTGATGATCTCAAAGATCTGCTGGATGATCTTTGGTGCGAGCCCCATCGAGGGTTCATCGAGCAACAAGAGCCGAGGCTTGGACATGAGCGCACGACCGATCGCGAGCATCTGCTGCTCGCCACCGGAGAGGTTCGAGCCCTTCTGTTTGCGACGATCTCTCAGGATCGGAAACTTCTCGTAGATCTCGTTGATGTCGTCGGTGAGTGATCCGCGCCGGGTGAAGGCGCCCATCTCGAGATTCTCCTCGATGGTCATCTCGCCGAAGATCCGTCGCCCCTCGGGCACGTGGCTGATGCCAAAAGAAGAAAACTCGTGCGCCTTCACGTTCGTAATATCTCGATCTTCGAAGAAGATGGAGCCGCTCGAGGGCGCGTGGAGCCCGGAGATCATGCGCAGTGTCGTCGACTTGCCAGCTCCATTGGCCCCCAGCAGAGTCACGATCTCGCCTTGGTCGATGTTGAAAGTGATCCCGTGTAGTGCCTCGATCACGCCGTAGCGAACGACGGCGTCGGTTACCTTCAGCATCACGCGCTCGTCTCTTCGTGCGTCGTGCCGAGATACGCGTCGATGACGGCCTGGTTCGAGCGAATCTCCTCGGGCGTGCCTTCGGCGATGGTGGAGCCGAAGTTGAGCACATAAAGCCGCTCGGCGAGGGCCATCACGAGCTTCATGTCGTGTTCGATGAGCAGCACGCTGACGTCACGCTCATCGCGAACCCGACGAATGAGGGTCGTCAGCTCGAGTTTTTCGGAGGGGTTGGTGCCGGCTGCGGGCTCGTCGAGCAGGATCACCTCGGGATCCGTCGCGAGGGCTCGGGCGATCTCTAATCGACGTCGCGCGCCGTAGGAGAGCTGGGAGGCGACCGTGTTGGAGTCGCCGAGCAGGCCGACGAAGGCGAGGCATTCGGTGGCTCGCCGGTCCGACGCGTGCTCGCCCTTGCGGGTTCGGGGCCCCTTGACGAGCGCGCCGACGAGGCCGATCCCTCGATGATCTTCCGCGCCAATCTTGACGTTCTCGAACACCGTCAGAGCACTGAAGAGCCGCGACGCTTGAAAGGTCCGCGATACCCCCGCGTGGGCGATGCGATGCGGCTTCTTGCCGATCACGCTAAGGGGCGGAGCCTTGCTCGAAGAGAAGGTGATGGAGCCTTCTTGAGGCTGGTAGACGCCGGTGATCGAGTTGAACAGCGACGTCTTTCCCGCACCGTTCGGACCAATCACGGCGAGAATCTCCCCGCGACGCATCTGGACCGAGACGTCCTTCAGCGACACGACGCCGCCGAATCTCAGCGTCACGTGGTCGACGTCAATGAGAAGATCCTCGCTCACGGCTGATCTCCACTCAAGACCTCGTCGAGGTGGCCCTCGTGATCCGATTCATATCCGCGGATCTCGCGCTGGCGACGTCGCGAAGGCAGGATCCCGGCCGGGCGGAAGATCATCATGATGATCAACAGCGCGCCAATGTACATGTACAGGTCGTTCAGCTGGTAGCCCCACGGCTGGTAGTTATCGAGGTAGCTCGTCACCGTTTGGACGATGATCGCGCCAATGGCGACGCCCCAGATCGAACCCATCCCGCCGAAGATCACGAGGATCAACACATTGACCGAGACCTGATACTGAAACAGCGTGGGATTGATATTGCCAATGAGACCAGCGGTCAGCACGCCACCGAAGCCGCCGCTCGCGGCGCCGACGGCAAAGGCCATGACCTTGTACTTGAGCGGGTTGATCCCGACCGACTCGGCCGCCACCTCATCTTCGCGAATGGCTACCCAGGATCGCCCGATCCGCGAATACTCAAGCGACGTGAACGCGATGATGAAGATCACGACAAAGAGCATGCAGAGATAGAAGTAGGGAGTCGGACTTATCCCCCAGTGATAATGCCAAAATCCGATATTCAAGTCGAACTTGGGCACGGTGAGAGACCCTTCGCCACCGCCCGTCAGCCCACTCTGGGTTCCGACGAAGTCGTCGATGATGAGCGCAAAGCCGAGCGTGACGATAGCGAGATAGTCGCCTCGAAGACGCAGGGTGGGAATACCGAGAATGATCCCGAAGATCATGGCGAGTCCCACGCCGATCGGGATGCACCAGAGGGTTGGTATTGGATGATGGAATGGCGCGGGTGTCGGAAGGACACCGGTAAACCAAGCGGTCGAATACGCGCCGATGGCGTAGAAGGCTGCGAATCCTAGGTCGAGTAGTCCCGCAAATCCGACGACCACGTTGAGTCCCTGGGCGAGCAGGATCCACACGCCGATCTGCTCGACGATCAGATACATCCAAAACTGCTGGTGCTCGAAGCGCGGGATGAAGAGCGTGAGGACGAGAACCACGCCTATCAAAATGATCCGGTTGCTTCGACGCTCCATGATCCGAGACGGAACGGCCGAGACCTTCTCCATCCTGCGACGAATCACCAGCGCGCGAGGCTGATAGAAGGAGACGATGAGCCAGCCAAAAACACCGAGAGTAAGAAATATCGCCCAGCGCTGTGCGGGGAACAGTCCAAAGTAGGAGACGCGCTCGAGGAAGGACCCGTGAACACCGGTGTAGGCGGGGACCCCGAAACCGCCCGGCGCACCCGTCATGACTGCTGCGAGGGCGGCGATGGCGAGCGTGGAGAACAGTCGTTTCAGCGAGGATCGGGTGAGCAGGTTCACGCCGTTCTCCCCGACTTCTCACCGAGGATGCCCGTCGGACGGATGATCAAGACGAGCACCAAGATCAAGAAGGTGTAGATCTCAACCCAGGAGATATTGCCCTCAAATGCGAAGGGCACGGCGAAGCTCCCGAAGAGACCGATGACGAGGCCGCCCAGCGCCGCACCTCGAAGGTTGCCAATGCCGCCCAGCACGGCCGCGGTGAAGGCGTAGATGCCAAGCTCGGTGCCCGAACTCTGGATGATGCCGTTTTGGATGGAGTAAAGGAATCCGGCGGCGCCTGCGAGGGTGCCGCCGATGATGAAGGTCAAGGTGATGGTTCGGTCGATGTTGACCCCCATGAGCGCCGACGTCTCGGCGTCCTGGGACACGGCGCGAATGCCTCGACCGAGACGAGTCGATCGCACGATGCGGTCCGCCGTCAAGAACATGGCAACGCCCACGATCAAGCACACCACTTGGATCGTGTGAATCGGCGTATTCCCGATGGAGAACAGTGTTTGACCCGCCGGAAAGACCTCAGCGGGAAACACATTTTGTCCGTAACCGAACTCTTTTCCGGCCAGAGTCTGCAGGAAGTAGGACGCGCCAATAGCGCTGATCAGATAGGCCAGCTTGGGAGCGTGTCTTCGCCGCAACGGTCGGTAGGCAACCCGCTCGACACCAGTCGCAACGAGCGCGCTGATCAGCCCTGCGAACGCGATACCCGCAAAGATCAGGCCTACCGACGCCCAACCGTCTTCCACGCCGTTGCCGAGGATCGCGTGGGTCAACAGCACCGCGGCAAACCCACCGCACATGAAGACTTCGCCGTGCGCAAAGTTGATGAGACCGAGCACGCCATAGACGAGCGTGTACCCAACGGCGATCATGGCGTACAGCGATCCGTTCTCGAGCCCGACGGCGACGTACGCCCAAAAACCAGAACGAATCTGATCGAAACCCGACAACCAAAAGTGGGCAAATCCCATGTGTACCTAGAAACCCTTGACTAGATCGACATGCCACTGGGGCCGGGGCAAAACCCCGGCCCCAGTGGCAACTACATGTGAATGTTTATCAGCCGACGTTCGTCAGAACCGTGATCACGCCATTCTCCACCTCGGAGACCTGCACTTCACCCTTGTCAACCTTGAGGTCGCCATCGCCCTGGAAGGCGATCGGGCCGGTCACGCCGACGAAGCTCACCTTGTGCAGCGAGGCCACCGTCTCCTTGCGCAGGGTCGGGATGGACGCGGTCTTCTTGTCCATGACCAGTGCCTTGATGATGGCGTTCGCCGCATCGTAGGACTGCGCAGCGTAGATCGCCACGGAGGCCTTGGTGTGGGTCAGCTTCGTGAACTCAGTCGCCATCTTGCCGGTGAAGTAGCTCACCTTTCCGGTCGCCGACTCACTCAGGAACGCGCCGTTGGCGGCGGTCGCCGGTGAGGTGCTCGTCATCAGCGCGGGGTCGTTGGAGCCGTCACCCGACATGATCACGTGGTTGCTCGTCGTGTAGCCGTCACTCGCGAGGTCACCGAGCAGCAGTCCAAACTCTGGCGCGTATCCACCGTAGAAGATTGCGTCAGGGTCGGCCTGGGCCAACTCGGTCGCAAGTGTGCTGTACGCGCCAGCGTTGCCGCCACCGCCTTCGTTGATGTTGGCAATGGACTTCGTCGTTACGGTGGCACCAAGCTTCGTCGCCTGGGCAGCCACCACGTTCGCGAGACCCGTCCCGTAGAACGACTCGTCGCCGATGACCGTGATGTTCTTCTCACCCTTGGTCGTAACGAGGTAGCTCGCGTCTGCGCCACCCTGGACCGAGTCGTCAGCCACGGTGCGGAAGAAGCTGCTGTCCGAACCGCTCGCGAGCGCCACGGCAGTCGCCGAAGGACTTACCTCTGCGATGTTGGCCGCGTGGTAGTACTGGTAGGAGACCTGCGAAGCACCGGAGAACGACGGGCCGACAATCGCAACGAGTCCCTTGGTTCCCACCGCCTTTTGGGCCGCTCCGGGCGCCACCGTTGACGACCCCTGGTCGTCGAACTTCTCGGTCTTGAGCGTGAAGTCGTACTTCCCACTGGCGTTCGCCTGGCTTACCGCGAACTCCACTCCCGCGTATTCGTAGTCACCGTAGTCAGAGTCGCTACCGGTGAATGGGCCCTGCACGCCGATCGTGTACGTCGGCTTCATAGTCGTCGCACTCGTCGCGGTTCCTGCAAGAAGCGGCACAGCCGTCAAGGCCATTGCTCCTACAGCGGCCAGCGCCACCGTCTTATTCCAACGAAGCTTCATGAGCAACGTCCTCCCTTGATTTATTCCTTTACCGCACGTCACTAAGTTCACCTACGTGTCACCGATGTGACATGTATTTACCCCTAGTACGTCAAGTCGATTTGACTTTTGCCGAACACTATCAGGGGCAAAAGTCAACTTTCAGGCAGTGCCACCGAATGCAACACGATCGAAATCGACCCGAAATAGCGACGAAACCGGGGCTCCCGTCATGGCGCAAGGTCAAATCTCCATGAATCGCTTGCATTTCACTGATCGGGTTCGCCGACATCAGCTGACCCGTCGGTCCAACGAGGGTCCGAACGCTCCCTCACCTCGACGAAAATATCGGCGAAGCGGAGTCCTCGCGGAGCTTTTGCCCTAACCGGCCGAATTCGCCCCATCGCGAGCGCGTCATGGACCGATCGGTTCGCAGCGCGCAGATCGCCTCATCGAGGTTTCGGGCCAGCCGAATCTGGCGCAGGCGCACGAGCGCCGCACACCACGCGGCCAACTTCTCGTCCGGGTGATCGTGAGAATCGGTCACCTGTCCATCGGTGACCCACACAGCTACTTCACCTCGCCTTCGCTGGGCCAGCGCCCAACGGAGGACCGGGCCGTCAACGCCGTTTCCCACGTTGCCCGAGGGATAGGAGGTGGCAACGCGCCCTCGATCGCAGAGCACCCAGCAGTTCGGCGTCGCGCCGCGATCCCCGGGGCGGTGACTATACCCAACAACCAGAGCTCCGGGTGCCGCACGAATCAAGGCTCGCAGCTGCTCGGGGTCCAAGTCCATCGAACCTGACTGGTCAACGACGACGATGCCGCCGTGAACGCCTACCCGACGGGCAAACGCTCGTCGATGCGGATCGGTGAGCAATCGGCTGGGATAGCGCATCACCGTTCCGCTGGTCGCCGGACGCGCGCGTCGGACTGAACTTCGCTGCGCACGAGTCACATGAAGGAGAGCCTCATCGAGGACCAACGGTGCGAAAACACCGGTCGGGGGCCTTCGCCCTCGCACCTCGAGCGAGCGGCGAAACGCGCGAAGCTCCTCTACCGACCCTGGAACACGGGCGCTGAGCACGTTCGTCACCGTGCGAGCAATGACGAGGGTCGAGTTGGCGTACCCGCGGGGCACGCCATCGTCGTTGAGGTCGGTGGCGGCGAGCGCCGCGGTGCTCTGATCCAAGATGGCGAGCACGCGCTTTCTCACCGCGCGCAGGGGAGCCAGCCACGTCGAGTCGGCCAGACGAATGCCGGCAAAGAACTCGCGTTCTGCGCCCGTGTTGATGACGGCGAGCATGAAGCACACCGCTTCGGACCATGATCCCTCACCCGCGAGGCGACGCGCGCCGGGTTTCTCGGTGCCGTCGCACAAGACCGTCACGTCGAAGTCGAGCCGAGCGAGCAGCGTGTTCACGCGAAGCTCTTCCGCGCATTCGAGCGCGCGTGACGAGACTTCTTCGAGTGCGCGAATCAGGTGATGAGCGTGCGGGCTCACGCGGGCGTGCATCAACTCGTGAGCCCGTACAACTCGAGCCAGCTCCCCGGCGCCGAGGGGGACTTCGAGGACGCGATCGGTCAAATTGCAACTGGCCGCGCCGCGCGCGGTCGAGCCTTCTTGCACGGTCCAGGGCTCGAGGGAGTCATCGTCTTCTCTTCCACGCAGCAGCTCGGGATAGATGACCGACCGACTCACGAGACCGCCCCAATCATCAACGCGTCGAGCACACTCTGTGCCACTTCATAGCCAAAGACCAACACTGCCGCGCGCTCGGCTCCGTGGTGCGTACGCAGCTCGTCGAAGGCGTAGAAGCTGCGAATGGAGATACGGCGCTCCCGGGGACCCAGAGATCCAGAGATCCAGAGAGCGCAGGCGCACGCAGATCGCGGCTCAGCTGGGACAGCGCGTGGGGGTGGGGGCGATCAACGCGAATGCTGATGGGAAACCGATCACGGAGTGCGCCCGGAATGTCCTCGAGGTCCTCGACGTTGGAGGTCATGACCACGGAAAACTCCCGACCCGGACGCACCCACTCCAGTGTGTCGGGATTGCGCCACCGCGCCGACTCGGGTGAGTCGGTGATCGCGAGCAGCGTGGCGAGCGCATCGCCCGAGGCCCGATCGACCTCGTCGAGCACGAGTCGCATCCCTCGACCGTTCGTGCCACGCCAAGCCCGGATTGCGGGGCCCTCCTTCCATTCGTAACGCTCTTCCTTTGAGGGCATCCACGTGCCGGTAATCTCGCCCGACGTGAGATCCTCGGTGCAGATGAGCCGCTCAGCGGGTTCGTCGGTGACGCCATGGTGCAGGGCAGCAAAGGTCTTTCCCGTCCCTGGAGGTCCGTAGAGCAGCACGCGGCGAATTCCCGCTCGCACGACGTCCTCGAAATCTTGCCAGCATGCACCAATCTCTTCAGTCATTCGGTCTCCTTTTGGATCTGACAACCCAAAGGTCGTGCGCGCGCACGACCGACCACTCGCGAAACAGGCGAACGAATGTTTGATCCCCACGCCACTTCGGTGTAGCCTTACGAACAACTGTTCGTGACCGGAGGAACCATGGCTGAAGTACTGACACCAATGCGGCGACAGATCCTCGAGTTCATCGTCGCCTGCCAGCGCGAGCGCAGTTTTCCTCCCACCATCCGCGAGATCGGCGAGCACGTTGGTCTCTCCTCGTCAGCGACGGTCGCCAACCACATCACCGTCTTGAAGAACGCGGGCTACATCGAAAAGAACCCCCAGCAGCCCCGCACGCTCACGGTGCGGCTCGACGCGGCGAACCCCGCACCCGAGCAGCACATCCGCCACATCCCTTTTGTCGGCGACGTGGCCGCCGGCACGGGCGTGCTCGGAAGCGAGAGCGCACACGAACTCATGTCGATTCCCGAGCAGTTCTCCGGCCGTGGTGACAGTTTTGTCCTTCAAGTTCGTGGCGACTCGATGATTGACGCGGGGATCCTTTCGGGCGACTTCATCGTGGTCGAGCGCCAGCAGACCGCTCGCGATGGCGAGATCGTCGTGGCCGGCATTCCCGGTGACGAAGCGACCGTCAAGCGCTTCTTCCGCCAAGGTTCACGGATCATTTTGAATCCCGAGAACTCTTCGATGGAGCCCATGGACTTCGATTCGAACGAGGTCGTCGTCTACGGGCGGGTCATCTCCGTCCTGCGTCACTACTAGAGAGTCGGGCTAAGCCAACCAGTCGCGCAACACTCGCTCGAAGACGTCCAGTTCCTGTCCGGTCACGAACTCGTCACTGCGATGCGCGAGCAGCGGATCACCGGCACCAAAATTGACGGCCGGCACGCCGAGCTCGTAGAACGTGGCGACGTCGGTCCATCCAACCTTCCCCTCGGGGGCTCGCTCCGTGAGATCGACTAACGCCTTCAACCGGTCGTTGGTGAGCATGGGTGGCGCACTCGGCGCCCAGTCGAGCACGCGCACGCTGTCGTCGGGCTCGAGGAGGCTACCGAGAAACGAGGTCAGCCACTCGGTCGCCTGCTCGCACGTTCGGTCGGGGGCCACCCGGTGATTGATCGTGAGCGAGGCCCAATCGGGAACGACGTTGGCGGCGACGCCGCCCTCAACGCCCACCACCTGCAACTGCTCGGCGTAGTGGACGCCATCGATCTCGACGTTCCTTGACTCGTAGCTGGCGATCCGAGCGATGACTGCCCCCAGACGATGGAGGGCGTTGCGGCCGGTGTAGGGGCGAGCCGTGTGCGCTCTCTTGCCGGTGAGGACCACCTCGACTCGGAGCGTGCCTTGGCATCCGGCCTCGACGCGACCACCGCTCGGTTCGGCCAAGATCGCCACCTCTCCTTGCACGAGATCGGGTCGAAGCTCGTGCAATTCGCTCAAGCCGGACTCGGTGCGCGCTATCTCCTCACGCGCGTAGAAGATCCAGGTGACTTCTGACGAACGCGGTGCCTCTTCGCCCGCCAGCGCCAGCATCACCGCCAGCGAGCCCTTCATATCGCACGCCCCGACGCCGTGGACCGCGCTGTCACTGAGGAGGGCGGCGTTCGCGTCGCCGGGCACCGTATCGAGGTGGCCGGCCACGATAACCCGCGACGCATGGTGACCGGTCGTGCGTGCGACCACGTTGTCGCCCACCCGCTCTACGTCCAGGTGCGCCGAGGTGCGTAGTCGGGACTCGACGAGCGTCGCGATCTCGGACTCCTCGCCGCTGACTGAACTGATCGAGACGAGCTCATACGCCTCTTCAAGTCGGCTCACGTGGAGACCCCGTGATCGCGCAAGATGTCATTGAGCGCCACCTTGTTGTGGCGCTCCCCTTCGCCCAGTCGCTTGATGACCAACACGCAGGGCAGGAAGAATTCGCCGCCGGGGTACTCGCGACGTCGGCTCGCCGAGACCGCCACGCAGTAGTCGGGCACGCGACCGCGCGACAGCTCTTGCCCGGTCTCCGCGTCAATAACGGGAATCGAGGGATTGAGGATCGTCCCCGCCCCGAGGACCGAGCCACGTCCGACCCGGGCACCGTCGACGATCATGCAGCGGCTCCCGATGAAGGCGTCGTCTTCAATGACGACCGGCACCGCATTCGGCGGCTCCAGGACGCCGCCGATGCCGACCCCGCCCGCGAGGTGCACGTTGGCGCCAATCTGCGCGCAGCTGCCGACGGTCGCCCAGGTGTCGACCATGGTGTTCTCGCCGACCCACGCGCCGATGTTGACGAAGCTCGGCATCAAAATGACCCCGGGGCTCAGGTAGCTGCCGCGCCGGGCAACGGCGCCGGGCACGACGCGCACCCCGCGACGCTCGTAGTCGCTCTTCAGCTCCAGCTTGTCGAGGTACTCAAAGGGCCCGACCTCTTGCGGTTCGAGACCGCGGAGTCGAAAGAGCAGCAGGATTGCTTGCTTCACCCACTCGTGGACGATGACCTCCCCGCGTTGGTCGATCTCGGCGACACGCAGCTGACCGTCGTCCAATTTCGTGATGGCGAGCTCGACGTCGCGTCGAGCCTCGAGATTTTGAGGGTTCATCTCGGAGAGCTGCTCAAACCACTGGCCGATGCGCGTTTCTAGTTCACTCACGACCTCATCGTAGTTTGGGGCCTACAAGGCTTTGAGACGCTGCGCGACGAGCTCGAGTCGCTCGTCGGGCTGGACCACCGCCACGCGCACGAAGTCCGCGGACGCGTCGCCGTAGAACTCACCCGGACTCGTGATCAGTCCCGAATGCTCCGCGAGGAACGACGACAGCGCCCACCCATCCAGTCCCTCTTTCGAGCACCAGAGGTAGAACGCTCCCTCGGGCACCGGTGCGCTGACGCCCACGTGGGCCAACGCCTCGCTCAGGAACTCGAGACGATGAAGGTAACGCTCGCGCTGGATGCGCACGTGCTCGTCGTCGCCGTAGGCGAGGGCCGCCGCGGCCTGAACCGGCCCGGGCACCATGAGGCCCGCGTGCTGACGAACGCTGCGCAGATAGGCGACCAGCTCCTCGTCACCGGCGTAGAAGCCGGCGCGAAAGCCGGCCAGGTTCGAGCGCTTGGAGATCGAGTGCACCGCGAGCACCCCGCTCGAGCCGTGCTCCAGCATCGAGCGCGCGGGCGTCGCCCAGGTGAACTCCGCGTAGCACTCGTCGCTCGCGACGAGCACCTCGTGCGATCTCCCCCACTCGGCGATCCGTCCGAGGTCTTCGAGTGCCCCGGTGGGGTTGCCGGGCGAGTTCGCCCAGAGCACGAGCGCGCGGGCCGCGTCTCGCTCATCAATGGCGGCGAGATCGAGGTGACCATCGACCATGGGCACGGCGACGGGGCGAAGTCCCGCGAGGGTCGCGCCCATCGCGTAGGTCGGATAGCTGATCGCCGGATAGAGCACGCTGTCGCGCTCGGGCGTGCGCAAGTGGAGATACTGAGCGAGCGAGGCCACAAACTCCTTCGTGCCCACGCACGCGGCGACGTCGTGCGCTTCGAGCTCGAGCCCGAATCGCCGGTTCATCCATCCGGCCGCCGCGTCGCGAAAGTCCATGGTCCCCGCCGACGGCGGATACCCTCGCGCACCGACGCCACGCGCCAGCTCTTCGATCACGAAGTCCGGCGGCGGATCGATGGGCGTGCCGATCGAGCAGTCGATCGCGCCGCCCCCAAAGACGCTGGCCGCTTTCTTCAGCCCGTCGAGACGCTCGTACGGGTAGGCCGGAGGCGAGAAGCTCACGCCGGCACCCGCCACTCACTGAACCGGGCGGCGCCCACGGCGTCGAGCACGACGTGGATCAAGACTCCTTCGTCGCTCACCGACGTGTCGAGGACGTCGCCTTCACGGTGGGCGGCGGCGAGCAGGTCACCGCGATCGAGCGGGAGCTGGAGGGTCACCACCCGGTCGTGCGAGCGCAGACGCTCGCCCACGGCGGTGACGAGCTCCTCGAGGTTCTCACCCGTCACGGCCGAAACCCAGACGCTGCCCTCGTAGAGCTTGGCGAGATCTTTCGCGCGCGACCCGGGCAGATCGGCCTTGTTGAAGACGAGCAGCTCGGGCACGTGGGCGGCGTCGATCTCGATCAGCACGTCGCGCACGGCGGCGATCTGCTCCTCGGCGCGATCGCTCGCGCCGTCGACGACGTGCACCAGCAGGTCGGCCAGCTGGACGGACTTGAGCGTGCTCATGAACGCTTCGACCAGCTCGTGGGGCAGGTTGGAGATGAATCCGACCGTGTCGGTGAACAGCACCGTCTCACCGCCGGGGAGCTGGCGCTGGCGGGTGCGGGGATCGAGCGTGACGAAGAGGCGGTCTTCCACGTGGACGCCCGCGTGAGTGATGGCGTTCAGCAGCGATGACTTGCCCGCGTTGGTGTAGCCGACCAAGGTCACTTCGCGGTGCCGACCGCGGTCTCGTCCTTGGCGCTGGACCTGACGAGTTCGGTCAATCTCTTTCAGCTCCTCGCGAATGCGATGGATGCGGTGGACCAGACGGCGACGGTCGACCTCCAGCTGCGTTTCACCGGGTCCTCGCGTGCCGATGCCACCGGCCTGCTGGGACAGCGATCCTCCCGCTCGGCGAAGCCGCGGCAGGCGGTACTGGAGGAGCGCGAGCTCGACCTGCGCCTTGCCTTCGGGCGTGCGCGCGTTCTGCGCGAAGATGTCCAGAATCACCGCGGTGCGGTCGATGGCCGTGCGACCGAGCAGCTTCTCGAGGTTCCGCTGCTGTGCGGGCGTCAGGTTGTCCTCAAAGACCACGGTGTCCGCGTCCACGGCGAGGCAGACGTCGGCGAGCTCTTTCACCTTTCCCGAGCCGATGAACGTGGCCGGGTCGGGCTTCTCTCGACGCTGGACGATGCGCGCCGCGACGTCGGCACCCGCGGTGTCGACGAGCAGGGCTAGCTCGTCCAGCTGATGCTCGAGCTCTTCTTCGTTGACACCGGGCAAGAGGACGCCCACGAGCACGATCTTCTCTCGAAACGTCCGATCGATGAGGGTATCGGGAATGTAGGTCAAGCCCCGAGCCACTCCAGATCTGCGATGAAGGAGAGGGGCCCCGTGAGGGTCGCCTGGTCACCGTCGAACTGCACGTCCAATGTGCCACCGGGATTCTCGACGGTGACGTGATCGCTCGCCAGTCCGTCGCGACGGGCGATTGCGGCCACGGCGCACGAACCGGTGCCGCACGCTTGGGTCCAGCCGACCCCGCGCTCGATCACCCGAAGGCTGACGTGCCCGTCGCCGAGCACCGTGACGAACTCGACGTTGGCCCCGCCCAGCTGTGCTGCGAGCTTCTCTGCCAACTCTTCTCGTGCCGCGTCGTTCATCGACGGGTCGTCGCGCACGACGACGTGCGGGTTCCCGACGGACGCCACGCCCCACGCTCCGTCCAGTTCGTCACCGATCGCGATCTCGCCCATGTCGACGCTCCCGCGCCCTTCGTTCTCACTGTTCATCTCGAGTCGAACGGTCCGGACCCCCGCCAACGTGTCGACGACGAGCTCGTCCCAGGTCGCTCCGGTGGCGCGGCGGAGAGCGCCGGCAAAGCAGCGCACGCCGTTGCCCGACATCTCGGCGATGGAACCGTCGGCGTTGTAGAGCGTCATCGAGACGGGGTTACCGTGACCGGCCACCATGAGTCCGTCCGCGCCCACGCCGTAGCGGCGATCACAGACTGCGGCGGCTCGTGCTGGCGTCCAGAACTGAGCCCCGTCGCCGCTCACGTCGACGAGAAAGTCGTTTCCCGCCCCGTGCCACTTCTGCAGTGATCGCGTGGTCACCGTTTCAGTCTCGCACGAAGCGCTGGACGTCATTCAGCACCTCGTTGATCCGCGATTTCGCGGCCTCTGGATCACTCATCCACTCGACGCGCGGATCACGGCGAAACCACGAGCGCTGGCGGCGCGCCAGTCGTCGGCTTTGGGTGATGGCGTCGCGCACGCACTCTTCGAGCGGCACACCATCTTCCAGGTGATGGAGCAGCTGGCGATACCCGACGGCCTGGCGCGCCGTGCGGCTGAGTCCACCGCGACGGGCTCGCAGCTGGGCTACTTCATCGAGTAGCCCCTCGTCCATCCACGCGCGGAACCGCCCTTCGATCCGCTCATCGAGCACGTCCGGCTCGACGTCGAGGCCGATCTGCACGACGCGCACCGGGCCGTAGGTCATGAGCCCTTCGCCGAAGGAAGAGAACGGTCGTCCCGATCCGAGCGTCACCTCGAGGGCGCGCACCACGCGCCGCTCGTTGGTGCGTTCGATGCGGCTCGCGGCCAGTGGATCGAGCTGGCACAGCTCGTCGTAGAGACTGTCGAGATCCGCCTCCGCACGGGCTTCGAGCGAAACGCGCGCCTCGGGATAGAGCCCCGGTATGTCGAGGTCGTCCAGCACGGCGCGTCCGTAGAGTCCCGTGCCGCCGACGTAGAGGACCGCGTGTCTCGCGCCCTCGATGCCCGTTCGCGCCTCGCGCGCGGCCCGTTGGAACTGGGCGACGGTGAACTCCTCGCTCGGCTCGACCAGATCGATCAGGTGATAGCGGACTTCACGTCGATGGGCCCGCGTCGGTTTCGCGGTGGCAAGATCCATGCCGCGATAGACGCTCATCGCGTCGACGCTCACGATCTCCGCATCGCCGCGCTCGAGCGCGACCTCGTGGGCGATCTGGGACTTCCCCGAGGCCGTCGGGCCGACCAGGGCGACGGCGAGAACGGCGTCGCTCACGTGGCGAGCGGCACGCGAATCTTGTGTCGCGGAGCGCGCAGCACGGCGTGCGTCTCACCGAGCAAGTAATACGGCGCCCCGTAGTGCACGTCGACGCTGACGAGCGACCCCGCGCGCGGCGGGTTCTCGACGACCGGAAAGTGGATCAGCTTGCCTTGGCGGGTCCGTCCCGAGAGCATCTGGTCGTTGCGCCGAGACGGTCCTTCGACGAGCACCTCTTCGCGCTTGCCCACTCGAGCCTGGTGGCGTCGCAGCGCAGAGCGGTCGGTCACTTCCTTCAGTCGCTCGAAGCGAGACTTGATGGTGTCGTGATCGATGAACGAGTCGTTCATGTCGGCCGCGCGAGTGCCCTCGCGCGGCGAGAAGATGAAGGTGTACGCGAGATCGAATTCGCACTCGGCAACGACCTCTAAGGTCTCGTCGAACTCCGCGTCCGTCTCGCCCGGGAACCCGACGATGAGGTCGGTCGTGACGGCGAGGTCCTCGATCGCGTCGCGCGCCGCCGTGAGCTTTTCCACGTAGCGCTCGACGGTGTAGCCCCGGCGCATGCCCGAGAGCACCCGGTTGGACCCGGACTGCAGCGGCAAGTGCAGCTGATTGCAGACGGCCTTGGTCTCGACCATGGCGAGGATCGTCTCGGGACGGAGGTCCTTCGGGTGCGGACTCGTGAAGCGGATCCGCTCGATCCCCTCCACCTCACCGAGCGCGCGCAGCAGCTGAGAGAACAGCGGGCGCCGACCGGTGATGTCGCGACCGTAGGAGTTGACGTTCTGGCCGAGCACGGTGATCTCGGTGACCCCGGACTTGGCGAGCATGGTCGCCTCGCTCACGAGGTCCTCCAAGGGACGGCTGATCTCCCCTCCCCGGACGCTCGGCACGATGCAGTAGGCGCAGGTGTTGTCGCATCCGGTCTGGATGGTCATCCACGCGGCAAAGGGCAGCTCGCGCACCGCGTAGAGCGCGGGCGCCATGTCGCGGCTCGAGACCGGGTCGGGCGCGTCGAGGATCTCGACGAGCGGGCCTTCGACGGCCGCTCGACGGAGCAGCGAGGGTGCCGAGGCGAGGTTGTGGGTGCCAAAGACCACGTCGACCCACGACGCGCGCTCGAGGATGGTGCCCCGATCCTTTTGGGCCATGCAGCCGCCCACCGCGATCTGAAGGCCGGGCCGCTCCTCTTTCAGCGCCTTTAGCTGCCCGAGGGCGCTGTAGAGCTTGAGGTCGGCGTTCTCGCGAATGGTGCAGGTGTTAAAGACGATGACGTCAGCGTCCGCGTCATTGGTCGCGGGCACGAGTCCGTCGGCGACCAGGAGCCCGGCCAGGCGCTCGGAGTCGTGCTCGTTCATCTGACAGCCAAAGGTCCGAATGGCGAACGAACGGGGTTCTGACACCTTCTCAGCCTAATGGGATGGCCTCTTTTGGCCTAGGGGCCTACTGGACCAGCTCGCTCTCGTCTACTCGCGAGTGATAGGTGACGATGGCCCCAGCCACGATCACGCAGGCGAGACCGACGTAGTCCCAGCCGCGCACGCGCTGGTGCAGCAAGAGCCAGCCCACGAAGAAGGCGACGGCGGGATCGAGGGCGAGCAGCACCCCCGCGACGTGCGGGGCGATGCGCCGAAGGCCCAAGAGGTCAACCCCAAAGCCGATGACGGTCGCCATCACCGCCACCAACAGCAGGCGACCGAAGGTCCCAGGATGGTCCGCGAGCTTCGCGCTCGAGCCGAGCGACATGGGCAGCGTGACGAACGCGGCGATCGACATCGACACGGCCAGTCCCTCAAAGCCCTTGGTCGAGCCACCGACCCGTTTCGAGCAGTAGATGTAGGAGCCCCACCCGAGCCCCGAGCCGGCCGCGAGCAAGACGCCGTCGAGCGTCAGGCCGTTGCCCGGTCGGGTGAGGGCGACGACCCCGAGTCCCGCGAGCACGACGAGCGGAAGGCGGCGAAGCGAACGCTGCCCGAGGGCCGCCACGCAAAACGGACCGAGGTACTCGATGGCGACGGCGCCGCCGAGCGGGATGCGCTCGATCGAGAGGTAGAAGCACTGATTCATGAACGCGGTGCTCACGCCGAGCGCGAGCGCCCCGAGCCACTGACGCTTGGTCCACCCGCGCACCTTGGGCCGCGCGATGGCGAGCAGCACGACCGCGCCGAGGAGGAAGCGCCAGGCGCTCGTCGCCGAGGGTCCGATCACGGGAAAGACGCGAACGACGATGGCTGCCGACCATTGGGTGACGCCGGCACCCGCCAGCATGAAGCCCGCGCCGCTGAGCGATCGATTCGCCCCGCGTTCTTCTGACGTCAACGAGAGACCAGACCCGAGCGATCCGCGTCGAGGAGATAGACCTCGCCGGGGATGGATCGGGCGTGCAAAAACTCCTTGGCGGCGAGGGCCACGTCGTCAGCCGAGTCGTTTGTCACGAGGCCGAGCATCGAAGGACCCGCACCCGACCAGCACGAGGCGGCGGCGCCGCTCTCGCGCAAGTGTTCTAGAAGATCGCTCGCGAACGACAGCAGCCCGGCACGGTAGGGCTGATGGAGCGCGTCATCCATCGACCAGTCAACGAACTCCTCGTGGTGGGCGAGTCCCGCGATCAAAAGGCCCATGGCGTTCAAATTGCCGACGACATCGCCGAAGGACACCGAGCTCGGGAGCGCGCGTCGAGCCTCTTCCGTTGAGAGCTCGTCCTCGGGCACGACGACGACGAAGCGCCAGACCTCATCCAGCTCGAGGCGACGAGCGACGACCCCGCGGTCGTCATGGCGACCCGCGACAACCAGTCCCCCGAGGACTGACGCGGCGGCGTTTTCCGCGTGCCCATCGACGTCGGCTGCGATCGTAAGCGGATCGGCCGCTCCCGCCGCCGCGGCTGCCGCCACCGCCACCGCGGCTGACGAGCCCAGACCGCGTGAGAGCGGAATCGACGAGTTCACCCGCAACGCGAAGCGGCTATGACCGAGGACGCCCTGCGCCACTCGCGCGGCGAGGTGGCGCTCGTCGTCAAAGCGCCCCGCCCCGCATCCCTCGGTCGCGATGCTGAAGGTGTCGGAGAGCTCGATCGATACCTCGACGTACAGTCCCAGGGCGACGGCGAGCGTGTCAAAGCCGGGTCCGAGGTTGGCCGAACTGGCCGGAGCACGCGAAATCATGAAATCAGCGTAGGCGCTGGAGTAATGACGGCGGGGAGAGGTCGCCGTACGCGCGCAGCGGATACGTGCGCGACACCGCGCCCGAGATCACGAGGGTGCCCACGATCTCGCCGCGGCGAATCGTGCCCTTGAATCGCTTCGTGTGCACGCGGACGGTGATCGGCTGCGCGGGCCACCACCACAGCTCGTGCGAGGTGGTCAGACCGTAGCCCACCCGAACCGAGGGATAGGCAATCTCGCCCATCGCGCGATGGGCGAGGAGGGTGTAGTGCACGCGTCCGGCGACCGCGGAGTCCGCCAAGGCGAGCGCCGCGTTGCCCGCGGGCGCGAGCAGGTCTCCCCCGCGCTGGCCGAGCACGACGACGTAGGCGACGTGCGTCGCACTTCCGTCTTCAAAGGTCATGGCCATGGCGTCACATCCACCGGCCGCTTGGGTACGTCCCGATTTCACGCCGATCACGTTGTCGATGCCGACGTCCGGCGTGAACGAGGGCTCGGCTCCCGCAAAGGGCAGCGTCACGCTCGTCTGGATCACCATGGAGCGCACCAGCGGCGACTTCATGAGAAGGGCGGCAAGGCGCACCTGATCCAGCGCCGTCGACACCGAAAGGGGAGAGAAACCGGTGACGTCGGCGTAGGAGGTGCCAACCAACCCGAGGGTCGCAGCTTCCTCGTTCATCTGCGCGATGAACGCGCTGTTCGATCCGGCCGCCAAGTTCGCGAGCATGACGGCGTAGTTCCCGGCCGAATGCACGAGCACGCCTTCTAAGAGGTCGCTCTCACAGAGCTGCTCGCCTACCTGGACCGGCACGCTCGATTCGTCGATCTGAGACATCGCGCTGAAGGTCTCCACGTCGTCACTGGTCACCGCGTGACACGGCCCGGTCTCGTCGAGTGAGAGCGGCAGGTCCTTCAGCGCCACGTAGACGGTCATCATCTTGGTCAGGCTCGCAATGGGCACGACCGAATCGTCGTGACCTTCAAGGACCCCGAGCGAGGGAATGTCGATCGCCGCCGAACCGACGCTCGGCCACGCCAGTGACGCGCTGGTCTTAGACGGAGGAAGTGAGGTGAACGCCACGTAGACGTGCGCGGGCTTATGGACCCACGGCGCTTGCATGGCCACGATGCCCGAACCCGCGATGGCGATTCCGAGAAGGATGCCCACCGTGCGGGCGAAGAGACCACGTGATCGGGTGCGGCGAGACATTGCGGAGCGCGACACGTGACTACAACGACGTCTGCTGCTCGTACTCCTCGCGCGTGACGAGCACCTTTCGAGACTTCGACCCATCGCCCGGCGCGACGATGCGCTCTTCTTCGAGCTGGTCCATGATGCGTCCCGCGCGCGCGAAGCCAACTCGGAGCTTGCGCTGGAGCATGGACGTCGAACCGGTCTGGGTGCTGATCACGAGGTCACGCGCCTTGCGCAAGATCTCGTCGTCGTCGTCGCCGCTGCCGCCACCAGATGATGATTGACCGCGCGAGGACACCTCGTCGAGCGCGACCACCGTCTCGCGGCGCCCGCCTTGTGCGCGCCAGGCTTCGACCACGCGGCGAACCTCCTCTTCGGAGACCCACGGCGACTGGAGCCGTCGAGCGATGTTGCTCGAGGCGGTGACGAGCAACATGTCGCCCTTGCCGATGAGCCGCTCGGCGCCCGCTTGGTCCAAGATGACCCGGCTGTCCGCGAGCGAGGAGACGGCAAAGGCCATGCGGCTGGGCACGTTGGCCTTGATGACACCGGTGATGACGTCGACGCTCGGTCGCTGGGTCGCGAGCACCAGATGGATGCCGACCGCGCGGGCCATCTGAGCGATCCGCACGACGGACTCTTCGACGTCGCGCGCGGCGACCATCATCAGGTCGTTCAGCTCGTCGACGAGGATGACGATGTAGGGCAGATCCTCGGGTCCGGGTGTCGGCTCGACGTCGCTCGCCAGACCGGTCGCGCGTTCGAAGGCCTCGGCGACCAGCTCCTCGTTGGAGGGCTCGCTCGAGAGCTCCCCGCGCGCCATCATCAGTTGATAGCTCGTGATGTCCCGCGCACCGCACTCCGCGAGGATGTCGTAGCGGCGCTCCATCTCTTTGACCGCCCAGTGAAGGGCGCCCGCCGCCTTCTTCGGGTCGACCACGACCGGAGAGAGCAGGTGCGGAAGATCGTTGTACTGGCCCATCTCGACCCGCTTAGGGTCGATCAGCAACAGGCGTAGCTGATCGGGCGTCGCGCGCATGACGAGCGCCGTGATGAGTGAGTTCATCGCTGAGCTCTTGCCCGCGCCGGTCGCGCCCGAGATCAAGACGTGGGGCATCTCGCCCAAGTTCATGACGACCGTGCGCCCGGCGATATCGCGTCCGATCGGCACGTCGAGCGGATGGGTCGCGAGCAGCGACTCTTCGGAGTTGAGCAGGTCGCCCAGGGCCACCAACGAGCGCTGTCGGTTGGGCACCTCGACCCCGATGGCGGACCGCCCCGGGATCGGTGCGAGGATGCGCACGTCGGGTGAGGCCATGGCGTAAGCGATGTCCTTGTTGAGGGAGGTCACCCGCGAGACCTTCACGCCGGGTCCGAGCTCGAGCTCGAATCGGGTCACGGTGGGCCCCACGGTGTAGCCGACCAGGGTGGTCTCGACGCCGTGGGCGGCCAACGCGTCGACGAGCTCCTCGCCCGCGGCTTCGGTCAGCGAGCGATCGAGCTTCTGGTCGCGCGTTCGCTGCAAGAGCGTGAGCGAGGGCAGCTCCCAGTTGCTCGGGGCACTGAGGTAGACCGGTCGTGCGGGAGTCGGCGCCGATTCTTCCTCTTCTCCGTCGTAGTCGTCGTAGACGAACTCTTCGTTGGCCTCGTCCTCATCTTCTTCGTACTCGGCCTCGTCCTCTTCTTCGTACTCGAGCTCCTCGGGTTCTGGCTCGATGACCGCGCGTACGCGACGGCGCGGGGCGGGCTCCGCTTCGATCTCTTCGGCATCTTCCTCGTCCTCGTCGCGCTGCGGTCGAGCGACCCACCAGTTGGCGAGGGTGCGTCCGACTGCTCGCACCACCGTGCCGCATCCGACGAGCAAGGTGCGCAGTCCAATAGCTGTCGCGATCATCGTGGCCACGACAAAGAGCGCCACCAAGATGATGACGGCACCGGCCACACCCGTCCCGCTCGCGAGTGCTCCTCCGGTGACAACCCCGAGCCATCCCCCGGCGTGCCCGAGCACGCCCGAGGTCGCGTGCACGCCCGGTCGGCCGCCCGCGATGTCGGCGAGACCACTCACCGATATGAGCCCGAGGACGACGCCCCAGCTCGCTCGGGGACGGTCGAGCTCCACCTTGCCCCACAGCAGCGAGATCCCGAGACCCAGGAGAATGATCGCCAGCGCGAAACGCCCGACGCCGAGCACGTCCGACAGCCCGCGATCAATGGCGCGGCCGAACGGCCCGAGGGCGTGCAGGTCGGCGAGGGCAACGAAGAGCCCGACTACGACGAGCCCGATGATCAGCAGGTCGCGCTGGTGACGCTGCCAGATGTTGGGCTCGCCCGACGCCGCCTTCGCGCGCGAACGAGGCGCCGCTTTCTTGGCCGGCTTTTTTTGGTGTTTCGCTTGTACCACTACCACCTAACGTTACTAACCATCTGTTCGCTTCTCAGACCAATCACTCCCCTACTCCGGCGGACAATCACGACAATCATCGGCATTTGAGCGGCTTAGGATGAGCCGGTGCTCGGTCGGCGAAGCAAAATGACGTCGAAACGTAACAGCGAAGATCGACGAACTCTGACCTCGCCACTGCGAGTGAAGCCAACGCCCGAGATTCTTCTCTCGCTTCGCGCCGCGTTCTGTTTGAGCGCACCGCTCATTGTCGGCGTCATCATCAATCAGCGCGAGTACGCGATCATCTTCGCCATCGGGTCGCTCTGGGCGATCAGTCAAGATGGCCTCGACGAGTGGCACGTGCGAGGACCTCGGTTGCTGTGGGTGGGGATCGTGGCCGGCCTCGGCGTCCTGCTCGGCGCGACCTTCGCCACTCACGTCTCCGCAAGCTGGTCGCTCGTCATCCTCTACGGCGCCGTCGCCGTCGTTGCGGGTTACGTGGAAGCGTCCAACCACGCGACGGCCGGCGCCTACCTGCTCGTCGGCACCATCCTCGGCGGCGGGCTCCGTTTCGCGGGCACGGTCTGGCAGTCCGCGCTCGCGATCGCCCTCGGATCACTCTGGGTCTTCCTCGTCGCGTTCCTCATGAATCGGCGAGCGCGCTGGAGCGTGCAACGCCTCACCCTGGCCCGCGCGTTCGACGAACTCGCGGGCGTCGTCGACGCCGTCGGCACGCCCCGGTTCTTCACGGTCCGTGATCACGCGGTGACGGTACTTGATCGAGCGAACGACGTGGTCGGAATACGTCCTATTCGCCAACAGAACGACGAGGCGGTGGCACTGCGTCAGTGCCTCGTCGTGGCGCTTCGAACCGGCGAGGTCATCTCGTTCTTAGAGGCGAAGAGCCTCCCCGTTGATCCCGCCATGGCGAGCGGGCTGCGTGACGTGGCAAAGATTCTCAATGGCTCGAATGCGACCGCGGCCGTTACGGCGCTCGAGGGCTTCCCTCACCGTTTCCAAAGCCCGAGCGGGCTGCATCCGTCGGTCTTGGATGCCCTCAAGCCGGTCACCGTTGAGGAGCTCGAGGCGAACCCGCTGCGCCCGGTCACTCGCGCCGCCACGCGCTCCCCACTCGCCGTGCGAGAGCGACTGCGTTTCGCGCTCATCCTCGCCGTCGCCGTGGCGGGCGGGACCGCGATCTCGGTGAAGCTGGACGATCCCCACGGTTTCTGGCTGCCCATGAGCGTCGCGCTCATCTTGCGCCCCGACGTCGGACCGGTCATTTCGCGGGCGCTTGCGCGAACCGTGGGCACCGTGGTCGGCGTCGGCATCGCCGCGATCGTGGCGCTCACCGGCAACGCCATCCTCGCGCTGATCATCCTCTCGTGCGTGATGGCGGCGATCCAACCGTGGGCGGCGCGCCGCTCCCACGCGCTCTCCATCATGGTCTTCACTCCCCTCGTCTTCGTCTTCTTGGGGATCCTTGGCAGCGATCGCGGCCTGTTCGCGGCTCGCATCATCGACACCGCGCTCGCGGCGGGCGTCGTGCTCATCCTCGACGTGTGCGTGTGGACGACGGCTCCCTCCATGCGACCCGCCCAGCAGCTCGAGCGCGCCCGCGCGGCCGCCGCGCGATACGAACGCGACGCCACCCTCGCCGACCCGATCGCGCGCACTCGGCTTAGACGTGCGGCACTGCGCGCCGTCGTGCGCGCTCGAGCGTCGCTCAGTCAGAACCGCAGCGAACCGCGACTCCTCGGGCGCGACGATCCGACGATCGCAGGGCAGCTCGACGAAATCGAGCGCTCCATCGATGCGCACACCGTGTCCCTGCTCGATCGTCCGGCCTAAGGCCATCGCCCTCCTCTACTTATAGGCTGGCCAGCAATGACCAACCAACCTGACGCCACGTCCCTCCAGCTCGCCGAACGCCTGGGCGCACGGGCCCACGTTTGCGACGTGGTGTCATCCACCAGGCTGAGCACCTCGATCGTCGCGGTGGAGCTGCACGGACACGCGAAGGCGCTCGCCGGCGTGCCGGGCAACGACGTGATGATCCGCCTCGCCGACGCGCACGGGCGCCTGGTCAGCCGCCGCTACAGCGTGCGATCGATCGACGAGGCGAAGGACACGCTGACGCTGTGGGTAACGACCGAACACGAAGGCCCGGGCAGCACCTGGGCGCAACGCGCGAGCGCCGGTGACGTCATCGACGTGATCGGACCGCGCGGCAAGATACCGCTCGACGCGCAAGCCGACTGGCACCTTTTTGTCGGCGACGCCAGCGCGCTCGGCGCGTCCTACCGGATGGCCGAAAGCATCGAGGTTCCCGGGCGCGCCATCTTCATCATCGAGATCGACGCGCCGGATGACGCGCTGGGCGCTACCTTCGACGAGGGACTCGGCGTGACCGGCATCTTCGTCGACCGCCGGGGACGCGAGTTGAACGATCCCGCGGGGCTCTTCGGCGGTCTCGCCGCCTTCGAGCTACCGAGCGGCGTCGGCCACGCCTACCTCTTCGGCGAGTTCCACGTGGTGCGAGCCCTCCAAGACGCCCTCCTCGATCGTGGAGCTGAAGCCCGAGCAGATCAGCCACAAGCCCTACTGGCGCGCGGGCCTCAGCAACGCCGAGCACGGCGAGCCCGACAAGTCCTAGCTAAAGGACGACGACGGCGGGAAGGATCACCGGCTGGCGTCGGTAGCGCTGGCCGAGCAGCCGCCCGGCCGCGCGCTGGGCCACCTTGGAGAGCGACTCAGTCTCGAGGTCCCCACCGGCGATCGCCTCTTGAATGGCGGTGCGCACCGCGCTCGTGAGATGTCCGAGGATGTCGGTGTCGCTCGCGCCCTCGAACCATCCGCGCGCCGTCACCGAGACCGCTTGGGCGATGGTGGCGCTCGCGCGATCGACGCCGGCCGAGATGAGGATGACGCCGTATTCGGCGAGCATGCGACGCTCTTCGAGCGGCGTCTCGTCGAGGTCTCCGGCGCTGCCGTCGATGTAGTGGAACCCGGCGGGGACCTTGCCCGCGCGCCGGATGCCCTTTTCGTTCACTTCGATCTGGTCCCCGTCTTCGCAGATGAGCACGTGACGCGAGCTGAGCCCCATCGAGACCGCGAGCTCCGCGTGGTGGACCATGTGGCGATACTCTCCGTGGACCGGCACGAAGTTCTTCGGGCGAAGGAGCTGCTGATAGGTGCGCAGCTCGCCTTGACGGGCGTGGCCCGAGGCGTGGACGGGCTCTTGGCCCGAATCGATGACCTCGGTCGCCTCGCGATGCAGGTCGTCGATCACCCGACCGACCGACCACTCGTTCCCGGGAATCGGGTGCGAGCTCAGGATCACCGTGTCGTCGGGGCCGACCTTGAAGTTTCTCGCGTCGCCGCGAGAGAGCTTCGACAAGACGGCGAGCGGCTCGCCCTGGCTGCCCGTGCAGACGACACACACCTGACCCGGCGGAAACCGGCTGATGTTCTCGACGTCGATGATGTCGGCCGGATCAACTCGCAGCAGGTGGAGCTTTCGAGCGAGCTTCACGTTCGCTTCCATCGAGCGACCCATGAAGGCGATCTTGCGCCCGGTCTCGTGGGCCACGTTGGCGATCTGCTGGATGCGGTGGATGTGGCTCGCGAAGCACGCAACGACCATGCGCCGCTCGGGCCGTTCGAGGAAGAGCCGACGCAGCGCCACCCCGACGCTCGACTCTGACGGGGTGAATCCGGGCTCTTCTGCGTTGGTGGAGTCGGCGAGGAGCAGCGCCACCCCCTCGTCGCCCAGTGCCGCCAAGCGGTTGATGTCGGTGCGGCGTCCGTCGATCGGCGTGAGGTCGAGCTTGAAGTCACCCGAGTGGACGATGACGCCCACCTTGGTGTGAAAGGCCAGCGCGTGCGCGCTCGGCACCGAGTGGGTCACGGGGATGAACTCGACCTCGAAGGGACCGATCCGTCGACGCTCGCCGTCGGCGACCTCGATGAAGGAGAGGTCCTGGGCGACCTTCGCTTCGGTCAACCGATGGCGGGCAAAGCCGAGCGTGAGCGGCGCGCCGTAGATGGGGACGTTGACGTCCTTCACCAGATAGCGCAGCGCGCCGGTGTGGTCTTCGTGTCCGTGGGTGAGCACGATCGCGTCGATGCGATCGCGCCGTTCGATGAGCCAGCGGAAATCCGGCAGGATCAGATCGACGCCGTACATCGTCGGTTCGGGGAACATGAGCCCCGCGTCGACGATGACGATGCGACCGTCTTGTTCGAGTGCGAGGCAGTTTCTTCCGATCTCCCCGAGGCCACCAAGGAAGGTGACGCGGACAGATTCAGCCACGGGCAGACTTCAGCGACGAAACGATCTCGGCCGCCGCGATGTCGAGCTCGATCTCGCTCGGACCGTGGGGCAGGCGACATTCGCCGACGTTGAAGCCGAGTACGCGAAGGGCGGCTTTGGCGGGCATGGGGTTGGGGTACTCCTCGGTGCTCATGAAGCCGACACTCGGCGCCGCGCGTTCGTTGAGCAGGCGCGCGGTCTCGCCGTCACCGTAGGCGGCCGCCCGGGCCAAGCCCGCGACCTCGGGTCCCGCCCAGTGAGCGATGACCGACACGATGCCGACGGCGCCGATCGCCATGAAGGGAAGCGTCATCGAGTCGTCGCCGCTGTAGATGGTGAGCGCGTCACCGAGCACGGACTTGGTGTGCGCGGCCGAGGTCAGGTCACCCGAAGCGTCTTTGAGCGCGGTGATGTTGGGGTGGTTGCGCACGAGGTCGATCGTCGTCGACGAGGCGATCTTGCGACCGGTGCGCGCGGGGATGTCGTACAGCATCACTTCGAGCGCGGTGCAGTCGGCGATGGCGCCGAGGTGTCCCGCGATGCCGGACTGGTTCGGCCGCACGTAGGCCGGCGTCGTCGCGAGCACGCCCGCGGCGCCGGTCGACTGCACTCGCTTGGTGAGCGCCACCGAGGCGGCGGTGTTGGCGAACGTGGAGCCCGCGAGCACCGGCACGGTCACGGCTTCGGCGACGCAGGCGAACAGGTTGAGCTTCTCGTCGTCGGTGAGCGAAGAGCCCTCTCCCGTCGATCCCGCGACGACGAGTCCCTCGCTGCCTTCGGCGACGAGAAACTGGGCGAGCTTGCTCGCCACGTCGTAGTCAATCGACCCGTCCGGCGAAAACGGCGTGACCATGGCGGTCAGGACACGTCCGAAGCGGGGGTCACTCATACGGCAAAGTTACCAGTCGGTACTCGACGCCCGCGTCTTAAGGAATGAATGAGGAGATGCCCTCTATGAACTGAGGGTCGGCGCTGACGTGCTCGACGGCGAGCGCGACGCCGTGCACGAAGCTCTGGCGGTCGAAGGAGTCGTGGCGGATGGTGAGTCCCTCACCCGGTGCGCCGAAGAGCACCTCTTGGTGGGCGACGAGGCCCGGCAGGCGAACCGAGTGGATCCTGATCCCGTCCACCACGTCCGCCCCGCGCGCACCGTCGACGGTGTGGCGCGTCGTGGGATCATCAAGCGGCGCCTGTCCCGCGAGATGGCGCGCCTCGGCGATGGCGGTCGCGGTGGTGATCGAAGTCCCCGACGGCGCATCCACCTTCTTGTCGTGGTGCAGCTCAATGATCTCGACGCGATCGAAGTAAGGCGCCGCCATCGCCGCGAACCGCTCCGAGAGCACCGCGCCAATCGAGAAGTTGGCCGCCACGACCACCCCGACACGGGAACCCGCGCTCGCGAGCGCCGTGCGCTGATCCCTCGAAAGACCGGTCGTGCCGACCACCAGTGCGGCGCCGTGGTCCGCGCACCAGTTCGCCGACGCCTCGACGCCCTCGGGCGAAGAGAAGTCGATGACGACGTCGACGGGACTCTCGCCGAGCGCCTCGAGCGACCCCACGTACTGCGCACCGAAGAGCTCTCGCGGCTCGTGCGCGTCAACGAGCGCCACGAGCTGGTAGCCGCGCGCGCTCAGTCCTTCGGCGAGCGCCTGGCCCATGCGACCCGCGCCGCCGACGATGACCAGTGACTTCATGAGATGACCTTACTGTTCCGACGTCGGCGCGATTGGCGAAGGAACCACAGCGCCACGCCGATGAGCAGCACCAACGACGCCGCCGTCGTCGCGACGCTCGCCTCGATGTAGGGCGCGTGATAGTGGAAGTGAATCACCCACCTGCCCGCGGGCACGTCGACCTTTTCGATCAGCCCAACACGGCTGACCTTGAGCTCGACCGTCTTGCCGGTCTTCGCATTGACCGCCGTCGCGCGCCAGCCCGGCAGATACGCCTCGCTGCGCTCGAGCGCGCCCGGCTTCGTCAAGGTCACGCTCACCCAGGCGTCGCCCCAGGACGCCGTGCGAATGTTGGTGACCGATCCCGCGGACGCCGTCGTGAGCCAGGCGCGCGGAATGAGCGTGGTCGCCTTGAAGACGGAGAACGTGTCTTCGGTTGAGGTCATATGCCACTTCGAGGTCGCAATGGCGAGCTCGAAGTCGGTGTCGAGCTCGTATCGCCACTTGGAGCCAGAAGGGCTGACGACGGCATTGCCGATCTCTACGCCTGACGGCGAGGTCACTTCAAAGCCAGCGGCCCGGGCGGGCTCTTCGAAGGTGAAGGCTGCCGCGGCTGAGCTCGCGCTGCTCGGCGAGATCCAGGTGCCCACCGCTCTACCCGCGCCGTTGAGGAACCTGAGGCGAAGCGGCGTGGTTGAAAGCGGTGCGTCGTGCGAGTTCGAGTCGCTCGTCAAGACCAGCTCGTGCACCCTCAGCTCTTCGCCGAAATACCGACGCACCGTCGGCTCACGGTGCTGGGGCACGCAGATCGGGGGCACTCGTGGCGCGAGCACCGTATTGAGCATGAGCTCCGATGAAGAGATGGCGATCGCCCCGAGTCGCAGCTGGGTAAAGGTGCCGTCGGCCAGGTGGCAGGCGTTCAGCATGGCCTGGGGATGCGTGCCGGTCGCGTCGTCGTAGATGTTGGAGATGAGTGCTCCATAACCCTGGACGCTCGCCATGTGCGTGAAGACGTTCATGTTGGGTTCGCCGAGCACGCGGTAGTAGCCCGTGTGGACCCCGCCTTGATCGACCAGGGCGAATCGGCCGTTGGTCGAGAGCAGGCGCTGAGCGGCGGACTGGGACGCTTCGCGCGGTCCCTCGCCGCCAATAAGCCCGGTCGAGGTGAAGATCACGAACAGCGCGATGTCGGCGACGAGGATGGCCAGGAGGACACAGAACAGCTTTCTCGCGTGCTTGGCCATGAGCACGATCGCGAGCACCGAGGTCAGCACAATCGCGAGGAACAGCGAGTTGGCGAGTCGCAGCCCACTCTCCAACGTCGCGTAGACGTTGTGGGTGATGCTGACCTTGTCGATGACCCAGGTACCCCACCCGAGGAGTCCGATCAACAGCACAATGGCGAAGAGCGCTGGTAGGAGCGTGAACCCGCGCCAGCGACGAGAGAGTCCCGCGCGATCGACCTGTCCATCGCGAACGAGCTGGAGCCATCGCCCGAGGAGCATCGCGAGCGGAAGGTCAACGAGGATGACGTTGCGGCTTTGCAGACGCGTCGAACCGTAGAGCGGGATGTCTCGAAACACGTGGCCGAGCGGGGTGAAGCTGCCCCAGGTCGCCAGCAGTCCGATGACGCCAATCACCACGTAGATCACCCAATCGCGATCGGGTCCGCGCCACCCCTTGCGGGTGAGGCGCGTGAGGAACGCGGCGCCCGCGATGAGGGCGAGGATGCCGACGTAGCCCGTCACCTCGGCGAGGTTGTAGTTGGCGAAGAAGGCCGGCTGCCCGAACGCGCCGTTGCCTCCGAGGAGATCGGGCGTGAACAGCAGCGTCGTCCAGCGAACCGCGAGCGACCCGGCGCCGTAGAACCCGTAGTTCACTTGAGAGCGCTCGGAGAAGTTGATGAACGACCAGCCCGGAAGGAGCTGCACCAGTCCGAGACCGACGCCCCAGGCGAATCCCACCCCGAGCGTGACGAGGTAGGCCATCCGCAACCGCCACGATCGCAGCCAATAGGAGCTGCGCAAGAGCAAGACGCACGGCACGATGATCATGGTGAGCAGCTCCATGCTCGCGATCGCTCGAGGCTCGCCGGAAAGAAAGGTCAGCCCCCAGAGAATCGCCACCCCGACGACCCAGGGGAAGCCCACTCGAGCGAGCCGTCGCCAGCTCGGATCTCCCTCGAGGTCATTGAGACGGCGCGACAGCGCGAGCATCGAAAGGATCGCCCAGGGAAGAAAGGAGTACCCCTGGATGACCCCGAGGTGCACCATCTGTCCGATCATGGCGCCCGAGTAGGTGTAGCAGAGGGCCGCCGCGAACGAGGGCCAGGTGCGAAGTCCGTGCCAGCGGCAGAGTGCGAAGACGCCGATCGAGGCCGTCAGGTAGACGACGATCATGTTGATGAGCCAGGCGACGATCGGCGGAAGGAAGGCGAAGATCACCGTCAACGGATAGAGCGCACCGGCGTTCATGCCGCCGAGCAGCGGCGTACCGGCGTTGGCGAGCGGGTCGAGGAGCGGAAGGTGGCCCGAGGCGAGCTGCTGGCCCGCGAGGACGCGCAGGGGGAAGTTCTGAATCAGGTTGTCGGCGTCGATGGCCGGGTGGCCAAAGAGCGCGGGGATGATGAAGATGACCGCGGGGACCCCGAGGAGCCAGTAGAGCGCCCAGCGATCCGATCTCGCCGGGCGCCGCCACCAGGGACGTGACGCCGTCGTGGCGAGGTCGGTACTCATCGTTCCCACGCTACGAAAAACGACGGGGCCGTGTCGCGCAGCGAACTACCCGACACGGCCCGTGATCGCTTTAGCGTCGACGAGGTCTCGGGCTGCGGCGTCCTCCACCGTCACCGTCGCTGAACGACGGACCACCGGGACCGAGGTCACCGATCTCTCCAGCCAGTTCGGCTTCGAAGGATGCCTCAAACGATGACGCGCGCTCGGGGCGGGGTTCGCGTTCGGGGCGGGGTTCGCGTTCGGGGCGGGGTTCGCGTTCGGGGCGGTCGTTGCGTTCACCACGGGGTTCGCGTTCGGGCCGATCGTTGCGGGGACGTCGCGGCTCTTCGACCACGTCGGGGAAGTCACCGACGAGCGAGAGCGAGACCTTGCCCTGAGGATCGATGTCATCGACCTTCACTTCGAGCGCCTGACCGAGCTCGAGGACGTCCTCGACCTGGCCGATGCGCTTGCCGCCGTTGAGGGGCGCCAGCTTGGAGATGTGCAGCAGCCCATCACGTCCGGGCAGGATGTTGATGAAGGCTCCGAACTTGGCGATCGACACCACCCGACCCGGGTAGATCGCGCCCACGTCTGCCGAGGGCGGGTCCAAGATGAGCGAGATGCGCCGGCGAGCCTCTTCGACCGCGCGGCCGTCCTTCGCACCGATGGTGACCGTGCCGACGACACCGTCGTCATCGACCGCGATGTCCGCGCCGGTCTCTTGCTGGAGCGTGTTGATGACCTTGCCCTTGGGCCCGATCACCTCGCCGATCTTGTCGATCGGAATCTCAATCGTGACGATCTTCGGCGCGACTTCGGCCACGTGGTCGCGCGGCTCGGGAATCGTGTCGGTGAGGACCTTCAAGATCGTGAGCCGTGCGTCCTTCGCTTGGAGCAGCGCCTTCGCGAGGACGTCGGCCGGAAGGCCATCGATCTTCGTGTCGAGCTGGAGGGCCGTCACCGCGTCTGCGGTCCCGGCGACTTTGAAGTCCATGTCGCCGAACGCGTCTTCGGCACCGAGGATGTCGGTGAGGGTGACGTAGGTTCCCTCGTCGTAGACGAGTCCCATCGCGATACCGGCAACGGGCGCCTTGATCGGCACGCCGGCCGCCATGAGCGACAGCGTCGAGCCGCAGACCGAACCCATGGAGGTTGAGCCGTTGGACTGCATGATGTCAGAGACCACGCGAATGGTGTACGCGAAGTCTTCCTCGCTCGGCAGCACCGGCACGAGCGCACGCTCGGCGAGCATGCCGTGTCCGATCTCGCGACGCTTGGGCGCGCCGACGCGACCGGTCTCGCCGGTCGAATACGGCGGGAAGTTGTAGTGGTGCATGTAGCGGCGGAACTCATCGGGCGTGATGGTGTCGAGCTGCTGGCGCATGCGCGGCATGCCGAGCGTCGTCACGTTGACGACCTGGGTCTCGCCGCGCTGGAAGAGCGCCGAACCGTGGGTCATCGGGAAGAGATCGACCTCGGCCGAGAGCGGGCGGATGTCGGCGATGCCTCGACCGTCGATGCGCACGCCCTCTTCGACGATGCGCTTGCGCACCAGCTTCTTCGTGAGCGAGCGCACCGCGGCCTTGATCTCGCTGCCGCGGCCTTCGAACTCACCAGCCAGCTGCTCCGTGACCGACTTCGCGACGGCGTCGAGCGCCTCAGCGCGCGCGGCCTTGGTCGTGATCTTGTTGGCCTCGGCCAGCTGCGCGCCGGCGAGGCCTTCCACGCGGTTGAGGACGTCGTCCTGGTAGTCGAGGAAGGCCGTGTATTCGAAGGTCGGCAGCGGTCCGCGGGCGGCGATGAAGTCGCGCACGAGCTCGCGCTGGAGGTTGATGGCTTCGCGGATCCAGAGCTTGGAAGCCTCGAGACCCTCGGCGAGCACCTCTTCGCTGACCTTCGGCGCACCGTCTTGGTAGCGCTCGTAGGAGCCTTCGGTGCCTCCGGCCTCGACCATCATGATCGCGACATCGGCGTCAGCGGAGTCGCTCAGGGCGCGACCGGCGACGACCAGCTCGAAGTTGGAGGCGTCGCCTTCTGCGAAGGTGGGGTGAGGAACCCATTCACCGTCGTTGGTGTAGGCCATGCGCACGGCGCCGATGGGGCCGTCAAAGGGGATCCCCGAGATCATGAGCGCGGCGGAAGCGGCGTTGATCGCGAGGATGTCGTGCGGGTTCTCTTGGTCGGCGCTGAAGATCGTTCCGACCACTTGGACCTCGTTGCGAAAGCCCTTCGGAAAGGACGGACGAAGCGGGCGGTCGATCAGTCGGCAGATCAAGATGGCTTGGTCTGAGAGCTTGCCTTCGCGGCGGAAGAAGGCCCCGGGGATCTTGCCCGCGGCGTAGGCGCGCTCTTCGATGTCGATCGTCAAGGGGAAGAAGTCCATCCCCTCTCGTGCGCTCTTCGCCGCGGTGACGGTGGCGAGCAGCATGGTGTCGCCGATGCGCGCGAGTACTGCGCCGTCGGCTAGTTGTGCGAGGTGACCGGCCTCAAATGACATGGTCTTTTCTGTGCCCGTGATGGGACTACTTACGCGGATTGCGTCAGTCATGGAATGGCTCCTTATGTAGCAACACTCCGCCCGAATCCCAGTGGGCGACCTTCGCCCCTGGCGACTGTCCTCCACTGGCCTTCGAGGCCTCGGATGTGTTGAGCACGTCGACGGCGTCGGCGTGCGTGTTCTCGGCTAGCGACGAATGCCGAGACGGCCAATCAATGCGCGGTAGCGCTCCACGTTGCCTTTTTGCACGTAGTCCAGCAGTCGACGGCGCTGACCAATGAGCTTCATGAGTCCACGACGGGTGTGATGATCACCCTTGTGTTCCTTGAGGTGCTCGGTGAGATGCGAGATTCGAGCTGTCAGGAGCGCCACTTGAACTTCGGGCGAGCCCGTGTCCGTGTCGTGGGCCTGATAGTCCTTGATAATCTCCTGCTTCTCAGTCATAACGTGTGTGCCTTATTGAGTCGGGGGTCCCGTTGCGAGCCGCCAACGAGACGACCCACACGATCAGCGTCGCTGACCGAGCATCCATCCTAGCAGTTTCGCTTCAATCCCCGTAATGTGACCGCGTTTTAGCGAGTGGGCGCGTTTGAGCTCATTAGCACGGACCCATCACCAGCCCGACCGCCCCTGCTCACGAAATCAGGGCACCGGCCAATAAAGCATGCATTACTGCGGACCAATGTAACGCTCGCGCACCTGGTCCAAGACGTCGACGGGGGGCCGAGCAAAGTAGAACCCTCGTCGTGAAGGCACGAGACCCGTTCGCCGAAAGCGCCGGACTCGATCCTCACACATGGCCAGCGTGACACCGAGCGAGTCAATGACGGGTACCTCATCAACGCGCGTGACACCCTGTTCAGCCAGCAGCACGTTAAGCGGTCCCTCGCCCGGCACGATGACCGTGGCACCCTCGCCGATTGCGCGCCGAGCAGCGACGACGAACGCCTCGATAAGGGCTTTCGAATCTTCGAAGCCGCCGAGCACGTCGCCGAACTCGCGCTCAATCGACACGATCGGGCCGACAAGTTCGCCAAAGCCATAGAGCCTCATGTTGCGCCGCAGCTGATCGCGAAGAGCGTCGATGAAGTTGACGATGCCGACACACGGCCCGAGGGTTGCGGCATATGCCACCGAAGCGTTGCCGTAAGCCACGACGGGGATGTCCAGGAGGCTACGGATCTCTTCGAAACCTGTATCGGGTATCGTGGCGATGAGAAAGGCGTCAAAACCCTCGCGCTGTGCTCGCAGGGCATTGCTCACAAACTGCTCCTTGTGCAGCCCGGCCACGTAGGCGTAGCCGATGTGCGTACCCGGATACGCCGACGGATAGGTTCCCGGCGCCATACCGTGATAGTCGATGGTCGTCCCTGGCGATGCTTGTGCCCCGAGACGACGCTGCAGGGTCTCATAATAAGGTTGAACGTCGTCAAGAACCGTGAAGCTCTGGTACCAGATTCTCACGTCCGTTCGCCCTTTGCGGCGTGCTGACCACCACGGCGCCCGAAGACCGCACCACGCAGGACCGAGGTCGAACCTGTGTAGTTCGAGTAGTAGAGCCCGGTGATCTCCCCCGCCGCATACAGCCCGGCGATGGCGTATCCATCACGGTTGAGCACCCGTGCGTCTTCATCGGTACGCAGCCCACCAAAGGTGAAGACGTTTGCCGCCATCACGGGGTAGGCGTGGAATGGTCCCTCGATGATCGGCGTCGCCCAGTTGGACTTCGCGGGCTCGAGTCCTCGCGTTGCCTTACCGTCCGGGCGGGCGTAATCGAAGGTCTCGGGACCGCACGCCGCGTTGAATGCCTCGATCGTCCTTACCATCGCGACGCGCTCGATCTCGAGCAGGTCCGCCAACTCTTCGAGCGTCGCAGCGACGAACGGCGGCTGATCCGTCCGAAGGGCCGTGCGCAGGTTCGGCACGGCCTGACCACGCGCGTCGAGCACCAGGTACGCAATGCCGCGAGTCTGTGCTTGGATGACACGAGTGATGCGCTCGTAATAGGCGTCGACGGGACCGGGTGCCTCATCCAAAAAACGGCGACCCTCCGCATTGAGGAGAATCCCGTACGGGAACGCAAAGATAGCCGCTTCTGCAATGCCCGAGCGAGGATCGACCGGTTCGGCGTGGAAGAGTGCGAAGTTCCCGGCCGTCGCGGCCCCGAGGGCCAAGGCCATCTCAATCCCTTCACCCTTGTTGTAGTGACCTCCTACGGCAACGGGCCGGCAGAGCATGCCCAGCGCGCCGTGGTAGCGAGCGAGCATCTCGGTGTTGCCCTCGTACCCGCCGCACGCAAGCATCACTCGACCCTTGACGCGCACCGGACCATTCGGGGAGAGACCATCGACGCCAACCACTGCACCGCCTTCGCTGACCAGTCGATGGGCCGACGTGTCGTAGAGCATCCGTACGCCCGCATGATGAAGGGCCTTCGAGAGTGCGTCAACCAGTGCCAACCCACCCCCCACGGGCGAGAGACGCGTGGTAGACGTCGTTAGAAACGGCGTCGGCAACGCCTCAAATCGCACGCCGAGGCTCGAGAGCCAGCGCAGCGTGGGTCCCGCATCGTCGAGCAGTGCTCGGATGTAGTGATAGTCCACGATGTTGAGGGAGCGCGCGGCGAGGGACCACGAGTCGCGATCGTTCAGCGTTTCTCGAAGCAGCCCCGGATCGGGATGGCCCATAAAGTCCCCGAGCAACTTCTCCGCGAGGTCATCGGAAGGCTCGTCGATCGATTTCATGCGCATGAAAGCTTCGGTGTAGCGCGAGTTGCCTCCGCTCTCTTCTCGTGGTGCGCGGTCGATCACGAGCACTTCGGCCCCCGCCTCGTGCGCCGCGAGCGCCGTGCTGAGCCCAGCCACGCCCATTCCAACGACAACCACGTCGGCTTGCATCTCGCTCATGGACCCACCTCCTCGAGGAGCTTGATGACATCATCAGAGGTAGTCAGCGTTGAGAACAGACCAAAAAGGCGCTCCACCGCGAAATCGTGAAGGTCGGCTTGAAACGAAGCGCAGCAGTCCTCGACGACCGTGACGTCAAAGCCCAGGTCGGTGGCGTGGCGCGCCGTCGACTCGACCGAAAGGTTGGTGGCAACTCCGAGGATGATAAGACGACGAAGCCCGCGTCCGGCAAGGATCTCCATGAGCGGCGTTCCCACAAACGCGTCGACGGCGCCCTTGTCGATGACCGGTTCGCTTTCGAGCGGTGTCAGT
The DNA here is from genome assembly GCA_963848345.1 of uncultured Acidimicrobiaceae bacterium. Taxonomy (GTDB): domain Bacteria; phylum Actinomycetota; class Acidimicrobiia; order Acidimicrobiales; family RAAP-2; genus RAAP-2. The sequence continues at coordinate 1,188,229 of CAWKDF010000005.1, forward strand.
GAAGGAACGAACGAAGCCTCCGGCGAATTCCGTTGCATCGCGCGCTCGCTCGCGTAGGCGTCAAAGCGCGCGGAACGATTTGTTCGCAACTCATAGCTGGGGTCGAAGGCGACGCGAACATGAATGACCGAAGTTGAGGTCTTCCTCGCTGCCGCTAGCACTCTCGCTGCTCGCTCTATCACGCGGCGCTCGCCGACCTGAGCGGCAAGGGCTGGCTGGCGCCCGAGCGGCCCAGGGTCACACATAGCCATTTGATAGTCAAGAAATAGAACGGCGATATCCCTCATGGCGCTCTCCTTGTTCTCACCACGCCGACCAGCCCCCGTCAACGTAGATAACTTGCCCGGTGATGTAGTCCGAGGCCCGCGACGCGAGCAGCGCGATGATTCCATCGAGGTCGCGCTCGGGGTCCCCGAGGCGCTTGAGGAGGGTGCGTTCTTCCATCCAGTGCAAGGTGGCTGGCGAGTCGGCGAGCGGGGCGGTCATATTGGTCGGATAGAACACGCCGAGCGCGAGACAGTTCACCCGCACTCCGGATGGTCCGTACTCCGAAGCCATTGAACGGGTCAGATTGGCTACTCCCGATTTCGAGGCGTAGTACGCGGACTCCGGTACAGGTCCCACGCGTTCGGCGTACACGCTGGCGAAGTTGATGATCTTGCCATGACCTTGGGCGACCATCGGACGTCCCATCGCCCGATTCATCAGCCAGGTCCCCGTGAGATTGACGTCGATGACGTGACGCCACTCTTCGAGTGTGGTGGCCGCCACCTCTTTTCGCAGCATGACCCCGGACGCGTTGATCGCGACATCCACACCGCCGAACGTGCACAAGGCGGTCGCCGCCGACTCTACGGACGCTTCGCTCGTCACGTCGCACTCCAGCGTTCGCACCGTGCGGCCATCTTCTTCAAGGATCGCCCGCGTCCGCTCCAAACTCGCCTCGGCTCGTGGATGGTCCGCCACCCACACCTCTGCGCCCGCTCGGCCCGCCACCAGTGCGGCACGCCGACCGAGGTCACCTCCCGCACCGACCACGAAGACGCGGGTTCCCTCGAGAGAGAAGATGTCCTCGTTGCTCACCCCAGACTCCTCGCGTAGTCCGCAGCGTTCTCCCCCGCGAGTCGTCCAAAGATCGCCGACTTGCCGAGCGACGAACCCGTCACGTACCCATTGCCATGGAATCCGCCAGTGACCTCGCCCGCAGCGTACAGCCCGGAGATCACCTCGCCGTAGACGTCGGTGACGCGCGCATCGACGTCAAAGGTTACGCCGCAATAGGTTGCCAGCACGACGGTGGTCGACGGGTAGCCATAGAAGGGTGGCACCGCAATCGGTTGCGGGAAACCAACGCCCCCACATACTGCTGTTCGACCAAAGTCATCGGGCTTGCCCTTTTCGATCGCCTCGTTGTACTGAGACACCGTTAAGCGCAGCACCGCGCTGTCAATGCCGAGCTCGTCAGCAAGACCTTCGAGCGAGTCGGCCCGTTGGATCTGACCAGCCTCGAGGCGGCGGCGGAAGTTGTAGATCGGCACCGCCGAGTCGGAGGCGTCCATGACTCGCTCGTCGAAAATCTGATAGGCCAGGGATTCGGGTTGGGCCAGGCAGGCGTCACCGAGTACCTTGTAGGGCAGCGACTCGTCGATGAAGCGGCGCCCGAAGCCGTTGACGGCGATCGCGCCCTTGTAGACCGCGAGGATCCCCGTTCCCTCTTCGGCCGCGGAGCGAAACGGGAAGATCCCGAAGGTGCCCTTCACGTACGCCAGGTCGGCCTGCCCGGCGCCAATCTTCGCCGCCATCAAGAGACCGTCACCGATGTTGCCCTCACCTCCGGCTCGAAGCGCCGCCGCCATTGCCGGCGCGACGCGCCTAAGCATTGCCTCGTTCCTGGAGAATCCTCCCGAGGCCAACACCACCGTTCGCGCGCGCAGTTGCGTCAGATCGTTCGATAATTCGATGGTGGCGCCGACCACCCGTTCACCATCGGTCATCAGCCTCACGGCGGGAGACAAGACGTCGATGGACCCGTCAAGATCGCGACCGCGACGGGCGAGCGCCGAGATAACGGCCCAGGTGTCAATCGGGTGAGAGCGCGGAACCGACTGCCCTGAGCCGGCGTGGGGCTCGCCAAAGTGCACGCCGAGGTTCTTCAGCCAGCGATACGTTGCGAGTTGTCGGCTGGCGTAAACGTCCAGCAAAGCGGGCTCGCTGGCCCCGAGCCCGGTCGCCTCAAGATCTGCACGCAGAAGGTCGGCGCTATCGCTGACGCCCGCTGCGCACTGTTCGTCGGTACCCGCAAACGCCATGAGCCCGCTACTCAGCACCGTACTGCCACCAAGGGCGGCGGTCTTTTCAATGAGACGTGCCCTCGCACCACGCTCGAGTGCCGCGTTCAGCGCGCAGAGACCCGCAAGCCCGCCCCCGACGACGAGGACATCCAGGTCATCGAGGGTCTCAGTCACGAGGTAACAGACCGTGAGGCATAGCGATCGCCAAGCTCGTCGAACATCGGCTTGCGCACGAGACGCTGTCGCTCGGTCCATGGCGCGATCAACTCGCTCATCGCCTCAGTGATGCGACCCTCGTCCTTCAGTTCGGTGAGGACTCGCTGCATCCCTTTCAGCGAGGCCTGCAGTGAGAGGTTTGCGAAAAGGGCGAGAGAGAAACCGTGCAGCTCGTTGGTACTGAGCAACGGCGTCTTGCCACCCTCAACGAGATTGACAACGTGAGGAGCCACAAGTCGTACCGGCAGGCAAAGCAGCTCTTCCACTGATTGTGGAGCCTCGACGAACACCACGTCGGCGCCCGCCTCAAAGTAGGACGCCGCACGTTCGAGTGCGGCGTCGAGCCCTTCCACCGCTCGTGCATCGGTGCGGGCGATGACGAGGAGATCGCTGCGTCGCGCGTCAACGGCGGCGTGAACCTTTCCAACCATCTCCTTGCGATCGACCACTGCTTTGTCCTCAAAGTGGCCGCAGCGTTTGGGCGATTCCTGGTCTTCGATCTGGATCGCGTCGGCCCCCGCGCGCTCGAGGACCCGCACCGAGTTCGCGACGCTAAGTGCATTGCCAAATCCAGTGTCCGCGTCGACGACGAGCGGGATCTCTACCGCTTCGCGGATCGCCGCCACGTGAGCAGCCAACTCCTGTAACCCGACCAAACCGATGTCGGGCACCGCGTAGAACGTGTTTGCAATGCCCGCCCCGCTGACGTACAGGGCTTCGAAGCCCAGGTCCTCAACGACGCGCGCACCGAGCGCGTTCGCGACGCCTGGGAGCACGAGTAACGGTCCGTCGTTGACGCGTTGGCGCAGCCAGCGTGTTGTCTCTCGTGTCATGATGGGTGCATCTTCCTCTCACATGCGTTCGCGAAGTGGTCGCGAAGCGCCCGGGCACCTCTGTCGAGCTTTCAGTGCGAGGTGGATGACCGGGCGGTTCGCGTCGTGGTCAGGTGAAAATCCCCGGTGGGATCGGCTCACCGAAGAGGTTGAGCGAGTACGCCTGATAGATCGGTTCGGCGACGTTGCAAATGTGATTCATGCCGGCGTGCAGGTCCCGCCAGAACTGCTGTAACGGATGCTCCAGGTTCAATGAGCCAGCCCCCGCGTGAGAGAAGAGCCGGTCAACCGCGTCGACGGCGCGCCGTGACGCACGCACTTGGTTGGCGCGGACACTGAGACGCTCGTCGAGCGTCAAGCAGTCCCTGTCCTCCAAGATGGCGTGGATCTGATCCGCGCTGCTGAGCAGCGTCTCGCGGGCTGACGCGATGTCAGCCTTCGCCGCGCCCAGCGCGGCGAGCTGGAAAGGATCCTTCGCGACTCTCGTTCCCAGAGCGCTGATGCGATCTCGGGTGTAGTCGGTGAATGCTTGGAGCGCGCCTTCGGCGATGCCGACCGTGCCCGAGGCGATGGCGAGCGAGAACACCACGCCAAAGGAGGCGTAGTACGTCCGACAGCTCTTACCGAGACCTTTCGCCGTCGAGCCGTCAAACATGCCCGCCGGATCGATGACCCGGTGCTCGGGGATGAAGGTGTTGTGCACGATGATGTCGCGACTACCCGTTCCCTGAAGGCCGACAACGTGCCACGAGTCTTCGACGATCTCGTACTCTCCGCGAGGAAGCACGAAGTGCCGCAGTGCCGGCTCAGCGCCGACGTCGCCGTGCTCGTCGGTCAACAGACCGCCCAGGACAATCCAATCGCAGTGGTCCGTGCCCGTTGAGTAGGGCCAGCGCCCGTCAAAGATCACGCCACCCTCGACGGGGCGGCCTCGACCGAAAGGCGCGTACGGCGAGGCGATGAGCGTATCGGGGTCTTCGCCCCATATCTCTTCCTGCAGCTGTCGGTTCACCAGAGAGAACTCCCACGGGTGCACGCCCACAACCCCCGCGATCCAGGCGGCCGAAGGAGAGTAGTGACCGACCTGCATCACGGCCTCGAAGAAGTCCCGCAGCGATCCCTCGTAGCCCTCAAACTCCTTGGTTTGGAAGATCCGGAACAGCCCCGTCTCCACGAGCTGGCGCATCTGCTTTTCTGGGTAGTACCGCAGCCCGGTCGACTCGGCGTCGCCACGGCGAAGGTCCTCGCCGATGGCGTCAATCTTCTCAACAACTGGGTTCATGATCCAACGTCCTTTTTCATTCGTAGGAACTAATGAGCGTTCAGGACGAAGTCCGTCACGTAGCGATTGAACTCTTCGGGGTGCTCGAGCTGCGCCCAATGACCGCAGCGATTAAGCACCACCAGCCGTGAGTTGGCGATGGCGGAGACCAGCTTCAGCGAGTGCTCGAGACTGCAGACCCGGTCGTCACGTCCGTGGATCAAGAGAACCGGTATCGAGATCGAGGCGAGCTCTTCATCGGTGACAAAGATCGGACCAGGACCATAGGCGCGGGCCTCGTTGTAATTGTCGAGATGGATTTGATTGGCTCTCGCGGCCGCAGCCCTCTTCTCTGCGAGATCGCTGCCCACGAACTTCTTGTCAAAGACCATGACCTCGACCAACTTGCTCATCTGCTCCGCCGTCGGGTTCTGATAGGTCTCTACGAGCACCTTCATCCCTTCCGACAGGCCGTCGCCAGGCGAGAAGTACTTGATCCCCTGTGAACCAGAGCCCATCGTGATGAGATGAGAGACGAGATCCGGACGACGCACGGCCACTTGCAGCGAGGTCATCGCGCCGAGAGAGTTCCCGACGAGCGCGGCCCGGCGAATACCGAGGGTGTCCATGAACTGAATGACGCCCTCCGCGGTGTCGCGGTTGGGGTACTTGACTGGGTCCGATCCGCCCCAGCCGATCATGTCCAGCGCCAGGACCCGGAAGTGCTTGGACAGCTCGGGCAGATTCTGTTGGAAGTTGCTCCACCCTGATGCGCCCGGACCGCTGCCGTGCAGCATGATCAACACCGGCCCGCTCTCGCCGGCCTCGTTGTAATGCATACGCCAGTCTTTAGTCTGGACGTAACGACTCGTCGACTCCTCTGTAAGGCTCACTCCACACTTCCTTTCTCTTTTGATTCGATTCGTTGAGAACCCACTGATGACCGCGATCGCGCGGACACTCGAAGCAGCGGTGCGACGGTCATGCGCGTGACGCTCTGAGTCGCACGATGGTCGCGATCGCAACGGCCACTACCAGGCCCGCCCCGTAGAAGACGTCTTGAACCCATCCGCTGTAGCCCATGAGCTCGAGCCCGAATATTCCTGTTTCCAAGAAGTAGATACCAATCAACATGCCCACCGGATTGAACTGACCGGGCTGCACCACAGCGGTGCCGAGGAACACGGCGGCGAGCGCCGGCAGGAGGTAGCCCGCCGAGGCGCTCGCGTTGAAGCCGCCCGTCGAGGACACGAGAAGTATCCCACCAAGACCGGCTACGAGAGAGGCAAACAGGTAGGAGCCCGCACGAATACGGTCGACGCGCACACCGGCAAGCCGAGCCACTTCGCGGTTTGCTCCGACGAAGAGCATGTGACGGCCGAGAGGCGTCCACGAGCGAATGTACGCGAGCAAGATCACGAGGGCAAGTCCGTAATAGAAGGCAACGGGCAGATCAAAGATCGGATACACCGAGACTTTGGTGAAGGTGGGCACGTTGAGGGCGACCTGACTCGACGCCGAGATCCACTCGGCAATACCCACGAGAAACGTTCCGGTGCCGAGTGTGACCACCATCGATGCGACGCCAACCCGTATCACGAAGAAGGCGTTGATAGCCCCAGCGGCGAGACAGAGCAGCATGGCAACGACGCACGCCCACACCACGTTCCAATGGTGCAGAGACACCAGTACCGGCACCGTGGTCGCCGAAAGGCCCATGATCGACGCAATCGAAAGATCGAACTCGCCGACCGAGAGCGTGATCAGCGCGGCTACCCCTAAGAAGACGAGCGTCGACTGTGAGCCGAAGATTGCCTGCACCGCTGAGAATCGACCGAAGGTGGCGGGACGTTCGATGAGGAAGTAGAGGGCCATCATCGCCCATACGGCGACGAGGGCGTAGTGGCTCAAGAGCCACCGTGTTCTGCTCGTGCGCATCGGCGAGGCGAGCGCGTCTGGTGCGTGGTGCGACACCTCTCCCAGATCGAGCGCGGTCTCACCCGCGTCAATGACCGCGCCGGGGGTGACCGTCACGTCCTCAAACTGCTTGCGAAATTCATTCTGCATCGTCATCGTTTCACCGCGCCGTCTTGCTTCCATAAACCGCGTCCAAAATGTCGTCCGGTTCCTTGCCGCTCGTTTCGCTCAAGGTTCCATCGACCGAATACACCAAGACCCGATCACAGACCTCGGCGAGGTCCAACGTCTCGACACTGACGATCAGGACGGCGACGCCGTCACGAGCCACGTTCTGGATCTGGCGAAGAATCTCGTAGCGCGCTCCGACGTCCACGGCTTGGGTGGGCTCGTGCAGCACCAGGAGGGTCGGACTGACCGAAAGCCATTTTGCGAGCAGGGCTTTTTGCTGGTTCCCGCCACTCAACTGGCGGACCAACAAGGAAGGGTCCTTCGGACGTATGTCGAAGCGCTCGGTCGCGTCATCGATCACGGCGCTTTGCCATTTTTTCGGCAAGTGCCACGCGTGACCATGAGACGCCACAAGCGGAAGGGCGATGTTGTCGCGTACGGTGGCCTCAAAGGCGAGACCGTCACGATCACGGCGTTCAGGGACGAGTGCGATGCCGGCTTTCGCGGTGGCGCGCACTGAGGCGTGCGCAAGGTCGAGGGTCGTCTTCCCAATGACCAGCGTTCCTTGGGTCGCAGGACGCGCGCCACTCATGAGGTAGGGAATCGATTCAAAGCCGCTCCCGCTCAGTCCCGTGATGCCGACAATTTCGCCCTTCGCGACGGAGAAGCTGACGTCAGTGATGGTGTCCCCGGCGAGGTCTCGCACTTCAGCCGCCACGGTTCGGGCCATCGCGGGCGCGGCTCGTCGCTGCACGTTTTCAACGCTCCTGCCGAGCATCAGTCGAGCGATCTCCTGCTCGCTGAAGCGGGACGTGTCAAGGTCCTCGCCGGTCACAACGCCGTCACGAAGCACGGTGACCCGATTGGTGACCAACGCAATCTCGGGCAGGTTGTGGCTTACGAGGAGTACCGACATCCCACTCGCCACTTCCCGTCCTAACGCTTCGTAGAACTCAATGAGCTCGTCTCGATTCAGTGATCTGGTCGACTCGTCGAGCACGATGAGGCCCTCACCGTGCGGAAGGTCGCGTATGGCGCGCGCCATCGCGACGGCCGCTCGATGTGAGACGCTCAGCGCGCCCACCATCGCGGTCGGCGACACGGTCGAATTCAGACGTGAGAGGGACGCCTCAGCGATCTCGCTCTGGCGCTGCCAGCTGATCTTTCTCGTGACGCGAGCGACGTCGTAGCCCCCGACGCTGATATTTTCAGCCACACTCAAGTGATCGATCAGCCCAAAATCTTGGTGCACGACCGAGACCCCGGTGTCATGGACCTCGTTCCACGACACCGGGGTTGAGACCTCGCGTCCGTTGACTTCAATGGTCGCACCGGGGTCACACGCGTGATAGCCGGTGAGGATCTTGACGAAGGTCGATTTGCCCGAGCCGTTTTCCCCCACCAGACCGTGAATTTCTCCGGCACGGATGACCATATTGAGCCCACTCAGGACGCGGTTGGTCCCGAACGTCTTTGAAACGTTCGTCGCGCGCAAGCGTGGAGTGGCCTCAACGGTCATGGTTACTTGAGACCCCAGGCCTTCAGATAAGGGGCCTCAAATGCCTTCTCCCCCAGGCCGTACCAGTTCACCGTAAGGTATTGGGTCTCGTTGAGCACCTTGCCACTGAGGTTCGCCTTCGTGAAGACGACAGCGGGACCGGCCGGGGTCGGCGGCACCGGATCTCCCGAGAGGATACGGATTGCGGCGTCCGCGTACTGCCATCCAACAAACTCGATGGGGCCGCCAGCGTCGGCGATCAGTGAGCCTGACTCGACATCCTGAAGCCCGGCGACGCCACCATCAGCCGAGACGACTTTGATCTTGCTGGCGAGTCCTGCGGTGTTCAGCGCTCCTTGGACGGGAGGAAGATAGGCGTCGACCGGAACGGTGATGTAGTTGATGTTCGGGTTCGCCGACAGCGCCGCCGCAACATTGGAGGGCACCTGGGCGATCGCGGGCGTCTGCATCGTCATGGTCGTAACCGCGCATCCCGGGCAGTACTTCTTGAAGACGCTCAGTTCTGCCGTCGTACCCGCAATGGTCGAGGCCGAATCAGTAAGGCTGATCACCAAGACGTTGGCCTTGCCGCCACTGGCCACGATGGTCTCATAAGCAATCAACGAAGCGAAGAGCTGGGTCGTTTGGGTCCCGTACGTGAACTGCAGGTACTTGCTCGCACTCACGCCCGCGTCCGGTGGCTCGTCTCCCACGATGACCGGAATGTGCGCGGCCTCGAGAGCCTGAAAGCTCGACGGCGCCATTTCGTAGTCGACGTATGACGTGACGACGGCGGCGGCACCTTGCTGCTGGGCGTTTGTGAGGCACGTCGCCACGGTCGTCGGCAGTCCGCCTCCATCGCACACCTCGACGTTCGCGCCAACCTTGGCGAGCGCAGTCTTCATTGAAGTACCCATGCCCGCCAGTGAGTCAACGGCGTTCGTGAGCGGGATGTACCAGATGGTCTTTCCCCGTAAGTTCGCCATGTGCTTCACCGGCGTCACCGTGGGGAGTGCTGCTCTCCCTGAATAATCGGCAATCTGAGCTTTGGCATACGCCAATCCTTTTGCGGCGGACATCGTTGCTGCGCTCGCCGCGGATAGTCCCGCGAGTGACGCGCCCACCGTGACGAGCGCCACGACTCCTGTCGCCAGCCGCAAGCGACCACTCTTCTTTCGTGATGCCATTGTTTTCTCCCCCTTAATGTTTTGGTCGCGTCTGCGAACCGTGATTACTGCACTGCTTCTCGGATAGTTGGATGTTGGAGCATCCGCCCCCCCCTCGACGGCCAACCCAAGATTCCGGCCGACGCGGGTTTGAATTGATAAAGGCACGGAGCCTCGCGCTACGACTACTTCTCGCTGGAATCCGCCTCCAGGGGAATGAGGATTCCCCGAACCGCCGTCTGCATGGCCTCGGTCGGTCGATGTCCCCATATCGAATTCGCGGCGTACGTCTGGACAAGCCACTCGGCGTCGTTCTTGATGACGTAGCCGCCACTTCCGTACTCGATCTTGAAACTCGAGGGCGTGTCACAGTAGAAGGACGTCATGAGGTCGTTCGTGTGTCGGCCCAACGTGAGAATGATCGGGTTCTTTCCCCCGTCGTCATTGATGATGTCGATGGCCTTGCCTACGTCACCCAGGTCTTCGACCTCGAGCATGATGTGGTGCAGGCCCGTCATGCCGGGCATCTCGCCGAGCGCCAAGGAGTGGTGCCGACCGTTCACGTGATAAAAGCGAAGGTTGAACTGGTTAAAGACGATGCGGTCCGAGAGCTTCACACCGAGCACACGCACGTAGTACTCGTCAGCTTCCAGCAGGTTTGGCACGAACAGCACGCAGTGACCGAGGCCCTGTGCGCCCGTGACGAATCCCGAGATGCCTCGTGGAGAGTTGAAGGTGGTCGGCGCCGCCCGTTTGCCCCACACGACTTCGTGACGATGCTCGTAGGGGTCGTTCCACCACACCATGGCCGCCACCTGGCGCTCTTCTAACTCGTCTGCAGTCGCCTCCTTGTATACGACGCCGACCTTTTCGAGGTGATCCAAGTACTCCCGAAAGCTCACCTCGTTGGCCGTGGTCCAGCCGATGTAGCGGATCTCGTCCTTTTGGGCCGGGTGGATGGCGAGGCGATAGTTGACGTCGTCGAGACGCAGGCGCACCGCACCGTCGGAGCCCCGCGTGGCCAGTTCGCAGCCAAGCACCCGCGTGCCAAAATCGGCCCACTCTTCGAACTTCGGCGAGCCGAAGCCCAGGTAACTCAATGAGTGGATCACTGATCCCTCCCCCCTTTTCACCTCACCGGGCGCCTGTCGCCCGCCGAGTGCCCCTCCCGCTAGCAAATGCTCGAGATATTCGTACTGTCTCTCTAGCAATCACTAAAGAGAAGGAACTTATCAGGCCTTCTCTCTAGTGTCAACTCTAGGGAACAAAATATTTTGAGAGAGATGTGGGCTCGGTTCGCCCAGGTCAGGCCGCGAAGTAAAAGTTCCCATCGTCGTGACCGACAGCTGAGGGTGCTCTCGGAGTACGTCCACTGGGTGCGAATCCGGCGTTGCCGTTCTCGAACCTCGGAGGAGTCCGGATGGGCGAACATCATGACTCGCTGGTCTTGACTCACTCGGGAAGTTCCGTCGAGCGGCTCCGCACTCCGCTCGTTAGACCTGGGCGATCTCGTGTCCGATGATCCAGCCAAAGCCGAGTGCGCAGAGCAACCCATTGCCCGAGCTGTACCCGTCTGCGCTCGGCCCCGAGACACCAGCAGCGCTGCCACCTCCCGCATAGAGGCCCAGTAGTGCGCTTTCGTCCGATCGCAGGACTCGTCCTTTGTGATCGACGCGCAGTCCCCCCTGAGTCGTGAGTATTCCTCCCGTGACCCAGGCGGCGAACAACGGCGGCACCACGGTCCGCAGAGGTCGCCCGACGCCAGGCGTGGTGCGCGAACCATCCAACGCCAACGCGAGCGATGCACTCCCAATACCATTGGCTTGCGCCAGGACCTCGACGCTCTCATAGCAAGTCCACGCGCCCGCTTCTTTCGAGTCGCGCATGAGCTCGGAGTCCTCCGTCGCGCGCATCGCCTCTTCGTCCCAGATCATCAGAGCTCGACGAGCGGGCTGAGCCATCAAGAGAGTCCCGAGCTTGGAGTAGCCCTGGGCAGACTCATCAACGAAACGCCGTCCATCGGGACCGACCAGGACTGCGCCTACCATCGGCAGCGCCGGGTTCAACCGCGTCCCGGTGCGCAACACCATCAGTCCGTGGCCGAGAAACGCCGCCATGTGCTTGGTCTCCGCGCCCAGAGCAGTCCCCCACGAGATCGCCTCGCCCGTGCTTGTGCTGACGCCGCCATAGAGTCGTCCGATCGCGTCGGGCGTATGGGCGGCGAGCATCGACTGGTTGGCGCCAAACCCGTCGGCGGCAAGCACCACCGCTCGCGCCTGTACCACCCGTTCGCCGTCGGGTTCTCGCACCCTGACACCGGTCACGCGATCCCCGTCGGTCACCAAACCCGTGCCCGGGGTGTTGTCGACAAACACCGCGCCGCTTCGCGACAGCAGCGCGTGACGCAACGCGTCCACGAGTCGGCGACCGCCCTGGCGGCCGACGTCAGTGTGCAAGCGCGGGACCGACTGACCGGCCCGCGGCATGTCGACGCCCAACTCGACTGGATATCCGATCTCATCGGCGAGCCATTCGACGTATCGCGGCGCCACGTCACAGAGCGCGCGAACTATCTTTTCGTCACGCCGATCCCCGCTCACCCTCATCAGATCCTCGGCGTGGCGTTCGGGCGAGTCCTTCACCCCCGCAGCCGCCTGAAAGCGAGTTCCTCCCGCCGCGAGCGAGCCGCTCGAGAACTGCGTGTTGCAACCTTGGCGAACGCTTTTTTCAAACACGGCGACTGACTGCACGCCCGCATCGAGGGCTCGCAGGGCGGTCATCATCCCGCACGCACCACCCCCCACTACGACAACGTCAACCTCGTAGTCCGCCGTCGGCACGGTCAGGGGGCGATCCGGCTCACGCTCCGACACTGCGATGGGCGACAAGGTCGAGCGCGATGTCGACGATCATGTCCTCCTGGCCACCGACCATTCGTCGTCGCCCTACTTCGACGAGGATCGTCCGAGCGTCGACGCCGTAGAGATCTGCCGCCTTTTCCGCATGACGCAAGAAGCTGGAGTAGACCCCGGCGTATCCGAGCGTCAGTGTCTCGCGATCAACCCGCACGGGGCGATCCTGCAGGGGACGAACGAGGTCGTCCGCGGCGTCCATTAGCGCGAACAAATCGGTTCCATGATCCCAGCCGAGGATATCGACGGCGGCGATGAACACCTCGAGGGGCGTGTTCCCGGCGCCCGCCCCCATGCCGGCGAGCGCCGCGTCGACCCGTATGGCTCCATGTTCGACCGCCGCGATCGAGTTGGCGACGGCGAGGCTCAGATTGTTGTGTGCGTGGATCCCTATCTCGGTCGACGCGTCGAGAACCTCACGGTACGCGTCAACGCGCGCCGCCACGTCGCGCATTGTCAGGCGCCCTCCCGAGTCGGTGACATACACGCAGAGCGCTCCGTAGGACTCCATCAGCTTGGCCTGACGGGCGAGTTCTTCGGGAGGTGCCATGTGCGAAAGCATCAAGAATCCCGCCACGTCCATGCCCAGTTCGCGCGCTCGGCCTATGTGCTGTTCGGCGATATCGCCTTCGGTGCAGTGCGTGGCAACGCGCACCGAGCGCACGCCCAGGTCGTAGGCGTGTTCTAGATGGGCAGTGGTAGCGATCCCCGGTAGGAGCAGAGTGGTCAAGGTTGCGTGCTCGAGGGACGATGCCGCGGCGGCGATCCACTCGTCGTCGGTGTGCTTGCCAAATCCGTAGTTGAAGCTCGACCCACCCAGGCCGTCACCGTGCGCGACCTCGATGGCGTCAACGCCCGCAGCGTCGAGCGCACGGCAGATTGCCGCCAGGTCCTCGGTCGTGTATTGGTGCTTGATGGCGTGCATACCGTCGCGCAAGGTGACGTCCTGGATGTACAGCCCTTGGGCGGCATGAAGTCAGATCGAAAACTCATTGGAGCCTCTCAGTCTCGAGTGCGGCGATTCGCTCGCCGGTGATCAGAGCCGCCGAGGTCATGATGTCCAGATTCCCTGCGTAGGCGGGCAGGTAGTGCGCCGCGCCTTCGACCTCCACAAAGACACTGATCTTGAGGCCGGGTCCGTTCCAGTCAATGTCCTTCGCCACGAGTGGGTTACGAGCGTCAAAGCGTTCGAACTGAATCGCCTGCTTCAACCGATAGCCGGGAACGTACTTGCGCACGTGCTCAACGCGTTCCTCAATTGCGGCGATGATCTCTTGGGTATCGCCGTCGGCCACCAAGCAGTACACCGTGTCACGCATGAGCATCGGGGGCTCTGCGGGGTTCAAGATGATGATGGCCTTGCCACGTCTCGCCCCGCCAACCTTTTCGATGGCGTGCGAGGTCGTCTCGGTGAACTCGTCGATGTTGGCGCGAGTTCCTGGGCCCGCCGAGCGAGAGGAGATCGAGGCCACGATCTCCCCGTACGCGACGGGAGCAACGGAGTGCACGGCGGCCACGATCGGTATCGTCGCTTGCCCACCGCAGGTGACCATGTTGACGTTCGTAGCGCCAAGGTGGTCCTCCAGATTGACCGACGGGACCACGAAGGGCCCGATGGCGGCGGGAGTGAGGTCAATCATGCGCTTGCCGAGCGGCTGGAGCCGTCCCGCATTGATGACGTGAGCCTTGGCTGACGTCGCGTCGAAGACCAGATCGATCTCGTCGAAGTTCTCCATCGCGAGCAAGCCGTCAACGCCGTCTGCGGTGATCGGCACGCCGAGGCGCTTGGCTCGTGCGAGTCCCTCGCTGGTTGGGTCGATTCCAACCATGGCACCCATCTCCAGGGTGTGCGAGGTGCGTATCACCTTCACCATCAAGTCCGTGCCGATGTTGCCCGAACCGATGACGGCCACTTTGGTCGTTCCGCTGCCTTGCTTAGCCATCTACGAACTCCGCTCTCACTGATCCCAATCCTTCGATGGTCGCCTCAAATCGGCCCGGCCCGTCAACCGCGGCCATCGGGCCCAGCGCACCGGAGAGCACGAGGTCACCAGCCCGTAACGGGCGACCCAGCTGCCAGAGCGTGTTGGCGAGCCACACGACGGCATTGACCGGGTGCCCGAGACAGTCTTGGCCGGTCCCCTTCGAGACGACGCCGTTGTGATCGCACATCGTCATGGTGACGGCCCGAAGATCCACGTCGTCCATCCGAACTGGCGTGTAGCCGAGCGTGAACAGCCCCGAGGATGCGTTGTCGGCCACCGTGTCAAGCAAGGTGATGTCCCACTTCGCGATCCGTGAGGCCACGATCTCGAGAGCGGGCAACACGAACGCGGTGGCCCGGACCACATCAGCGCCGGTTACCGGGCGATCGGGGAGGTCTCGCTCGAGCACGAAGGCGACTTCCGCCTCGATCTTGGGCTGGAGAAGCCGACACAGCGGCACGTTCTCCCCATCGCCATAGGCACAGGTGTTAAGGAGCGCCCCAAAGTCCGGAGAGTCCACGCCAAGCTGGGTGCGCACGGCGGCGGAAGTGAGTCCCGGCCTTCCAGCCGACCACCGTGGCCCCGTTTGTGACGTCGAGGTCGATATTGATCATCTGGACGTCGTACGCGTCGCTCGCGGTCATGCCCTCGAGCAAATCACGTACCGGGGCGCACGGCGCTCCGGAGAGCTGCGCATGGCGAAGTCGAGCGGCCGCTCGGCGCTTCGCGTCGTCACGGTCGGACACTAGAGCGTCCCCCTGATCGGCGTGAGATCCCACTGCTCCCCGGTGGTCGAGTAGGTCCCCCGATGAAAAACGAGCGGCGTGACGTCGCGCGCTGCGCGCAAATCCACGACTTCTCCGACCACGAGATGATGATCACCGACCGGGTGGGTGTCGTACAGGCGGCAGTCGAGCCACGCCACGGCTTCGCGCAGAATCGGCGAGGTGGTCACCCCTTCTCGCCACTCGACGCCCGCAAAACGGTCAGTCGTCTTCGAGGAGAACGTCGAGCTGAGAGCCCCGTGATCTGAACTGAGCACGTTGCAGCAGAACACTCCCGCGGCGCACATGAGGGGAAAGGAGCTGGATGTCGTCGAGACGAAAAAGCCCACGAGCGGAGGCTCCAGCGAGATCGACGTGAAAGTGCCCACCACAAAGCCGATCGGTCGACCGCCATCACGCGACGTCACGATCGCCACACCGGTCGGATAGTAGGAGAGGACCTGACGCATGGCCAATGGGGTCACCCCCGTCCTTGCTTCCACTTCGGAACTCACGAGCCGGGGTCTACGGGCGCGGAAATCACTTCGCTGATCACGTGGGCTCCCTTGGCACTGTGGTCGGTCAGCATCACCTAAATGCTTCCCTCTATCGATCACTATAATGACGTACCATAGCAAAGTCGCCAAGACTGTCAAGCGCACTTTTGAGCGACTCGTGACGTTCCGCCCTGATTGGGCGGATGTGATCGCGGGTGGTACGAAACGCCGCGAGTAGTTTGGGGATCCAATGGCGAAGAAGAGCGACCGTATTGGCGAGCGACGTCACAAACAAGGTATTGAATCGCGCCAACGCATACTCCAGGTGGCTTTTGAAATCGCGGCCGAGCGCGGATACGACGGAACCACCCTGGTCGAAGTAACAAAACGTGCAGGCGTCCCGCCGAGTTCGGTGTATTGGCAGTTCGAAAACAAAGACGAGCTGCTCGCCGTGGTCGTCGAGGAGTACTACCAGGAGTGGCGTGCGTCGCAGGCGACCTGGCTCAACGAACGGCCGCCCGCCATTGGGGCCGACAATGTCGATTTCATTATGAACGGGCTGGCCTTCGGAGTCGTGAACCAGCCCCAGTTCCAGCGCCTGGGCATCATGCTGTCCCTCGAGCAGCGTGTGGTCGAACTCGCCGCCCGCAAACGATTTCGCGAAATCCGTGCCGACGTCCGCGCCGCCATGGCCGACTGGTTACGAGAGGCCCTTCCAGAGAATCTAGGGAAACGTCGCGACCAGGTAGCCCGAGATCTGGCCGTCTTCCTGATCGCGCTCTCGGACGGTCTCCTGGTCCATGCGCGGATCGATGAGGACGTCGATGTTGGCGGCATCATCGAGATGGTCAAGTCCGGTCTTCGGATGCTGCTCAACGAAGCGGCGAGCGCCGACAATCCGATCGCCTGACGGTCGTCAAACGGGGCGACGTCAGAACACCGCATCATCGATCAGCCTTTCGCTGACCGGTCCTTCGTAAAGTCGTCGAAGATCTGTTGCGTGCTCACGACATCAAGACCAATGCGCTCCGACAACTCCTTGTCGCTCTCAAAGGTCATCTGGGGGCGCAGCCGTGACAGAAAGATCACCTCGAGAGTTCGCCCGTAGAGCTCGCCTTCGTAGCCAACGACGTGCACTTCGACGAGCAACTCACCGTTCTCGTAGAACTGCGGTCGCCGTCCGACCGAGATAGCGGCGGGCCACCACTGTCCGTCGAGCTCAAGCGCTCCGGCATACACTCCCTCACCGGGAAGCGCTTGGCTGGCCTGCAGTTCCAGGTTGGCAGTCTTGAAGCCAAGTTCCCTTCCACGCTCATCGCCGTGCACGACAAAGCCACGCACGACAAAGGGGCGACCGAGGATCGCCGTGGCCCGCTCGAGGTCGCCATCACGAAGAGCTTGGCGCGCCGCGCTTGAGCTCCATCGCTCGCCGTCGCCATGCGTTGGTGCCGCGACCACGTCGAACCCGCGTTCGGAACCCGCTGCGCGCAGCGTCGCCAGCGTCCCTTCGCGATTGTGGCCAAAGTGGAAGTCCTCACCCACGATCGACGCTGCACGCATGCAAGTCATTGACGAGCACCCGGTCGATGAATTCGGTCGCCGTTTCGCGCGCCAGCTCCTTTGAGAACGTGAGCACGCGCACCTGGTCGATGCCTAATCGGTCGAGGCCCTCGAGACGCTGTTCAATGGTCCCAAGGAGTTCTGGGGCGCGTTCGGGCGCGAGCACGCTCGCCGGTGGCGGGTCGAACGTGACCACCGTCGCTTGTGCGTGATGCGAGTGCGCCAGCTCGACCAGCTGAGCGAGCACTGCTCGATGACCGCGATGGAGGCCGTCAAAGACGCCGATCGCAACGACGCTTGGTTCGTTGGACGTGTCTGGCTCGCCGTCGTGCCGCACGATCATGCTTCGAACCTACTCGCGCGCGCTGGCGACGTCCGCCGGCAGGACGACGACTGGCTGGAAGTTGTCGCCGCGCCGACGAACCACCGCGACCAGCGATCCGGCGGCGTTGAGCGCCGCGATCTCGCCGTCACCAGCGACGTCCAGGCTCACGCGCTGGCCCTGGCGAAAGCGATGCTCGTCCTCCTCGCTGACCGTCACGGACGCTAGGTGCTCGACGAACGCTCTCGGCGGCGCGAGCACGCCCGCGCCAAGGCTGACGCGATCTTCGAACTCGAAGTAGGTCAAGGCGTCACGCACCTCATGGTGACCGCTCGCGACGCGGCGAAGCGCGCTCAGATGTCCAATGGTGCCGAGTCGTTCCGCGAGGTCGCTCAGCAGCACCCGCACGTAGGTGCCCGTCGAGCACACCACTTCGAACGACCAGGTGTCCTCGCCGAGCGGCGACAGATGAAACTCGTCGATGCGGATGGCGCGGGGCTCGCGTTCGACTTCGACGCCTTCGCGCGCCAGTGCGTGCAGCCGCCTTCCCTTGACTTTGATCGCAGAGACCATCGGCGGGGTCTGCTGCTGGGGGCCGAGCATCGCGGTCGCCTGCTCGTTGACGACCTCGGCACTGAGCGCGGGCACCTCACGGCGCTCGAGCACTTCGCCGTCGGCGTCGAGAGAATCGGTGCGCACGCCGAACGTCACGACGCCTTCGTAGCGCTTGGTCTCGCTTTGGGCGAAGCGCAAGAGCCTGGTCGAGGCGCCCACCGCGATGACGAGAAGGCCCGTCGCCATGGGATCGAGCGTGCCGGCGTGGCCGACGCGCCGTTCGTTGAGGACCCGACGCACGTGATCAACGGCGTCATGGCTCGTCACCCCTTGGGGCTTGTCGAGGAGGAGGAGGCCGTTACTCGTCGTCATGGTGCTGACGGCGCAGCAGCTCTTCGACCGCCTCCCCGCTCGCGACGGCGGGGTCCGCCCGAAACGAGAGCTTGGGCGTGCGCTTCAGGCGCGTCTGCGCGTTCACCGCGGCCTGAATCTGCGCTCGGCGCTCTTCCAAGGCGGTGCGCGCGGTCTCCGAAAGCGAGTCGAAGAAGACCATGGCCTGGCGCATGTCGGGGGTCGTGTCGACGCCCGTGACGGTGAGCAGTCCGAGGCGATCATCGACGTCAGAGATCCGCACGAGCTCGTCCGAGATCACTTCACGCAATATTTGGTTGACCCGCGCGCTTCGCGGGTAGGGGTGATGTGATCCGGACGAGTGGGCCATGAGTTAGGCCGTGCGCGGTATCTCGCGCTCTTCGTACGTTTCGATGACGTCGCCCGCTTTGAGGTCCTGGTAGTCCGAGAGCCCCACACCGCACTCGAAGCCCGCGGGCACCTCACGCGCGTCGTCCTTGAAGCGACGAAGCGAGGTGATGCTGCCCTTCCAGATGATGGTGCCTTCGCGCAGGAATCGAACCTTGGACCCGCGCGTGATGACCCCGTCGCGCACGAAGCAGCCCGCGATGGCGCCGATGCGCGGCACGCGGAAGACTTCTCGAACCTCCGCTTCACCCGTGACCACCTCTTCGTAGATCGGCGTCAAGAGGCCGAGCATGGCGGCCTCGATGTCCTCGATCAGCTTGTAGATGATTTCGTAGGTGCGTATCTGCACGCCTTCGCTCGCGGCCATCTCACGGCTGCGCTTGTCCGGTCGCACGTTGAAGCCGATGATGGTGGCGTTGGACGCCTTGGCGATCTGCACGTCGTTCTCGGTGATGCCACCGACCCCGCGGTGCACGATGACGAGCTTCACGTCGTCGCGTTCGAGCTTCTTGAGCGACTCCGTGCAGGCTTCGAGCGAACCCTGGACGTCGGCCTTCAAGACGATATTGAGCGTGGCTGTCTCCCCGCGCTGAATCTGCTCGAAGAGGTCTTCCAAACGAGCACCGCTCGAGGAGGCGACCGGCTGTTGGCCGACCAGCCGAGTTCGCTGCGCGCGAGCTTCGGCGAGCGAGCGAGCGTGGGCGAGGTCGCGCGCGACGCGCATCTCGTCGCCCGCGAAGGGCGGCTCGCTGAAGCCGAGGATCTGCACGGGCGTCGACGGACCGGCGGACTTGACCTGCTTGCCCTGGTCGTTGATGAGCGCCTTCACTTTTCCGTACGCCGGACCGGCCACGACCGGGTCGCCCACGGAGAGGAGGCCCATTTGGACCATGACGGTCGCGACGGGACCCCGACCGACTTCCAGATTGGCTTCGATCACGGTGCCCACGGCACGGCCGGTTGGTCGAGCCGTGAGCTCGGCGATCTCGGCGACGAGGAGCACCTGTTCGAGCAGCGCGTCGATGCCGGTTCCCTGCAGCGCGGAGATCTCGACGACGATGGTGTCGCCGCCCCACTTCTCGGGTACGAGTCCGTGCTCGGAGAGCTGTTGGAGCACGCGATCGGGGTTGGCGTCGGGGCGGTCCATCTTGTTGATGGCGACGATGATCGGCACGGCCGCGAGCTTCGCGTGCTGGATCGCTTCGATCGTCTGGGGCATGACACCATCGTCCGCGGCGACCACCAAAATGATGACGTCGGTCACCTTCGCGCCGCGGGCGCGCATCGCGGTGAAGGCCTCGTGGCCGGGCGTGTCGAGGAACGTGATCGACTTGCTGTGCCAGTTGACTTGGTAGGCGCCGATGTGCTGGGTGATCCCACCGGCCTCGCCGGCGACCACGTTGGTCTTTCGAATCTTGTCGAGCAGCAGCGTCTTGCCGTGGTCGACGTGACCCATGACAGTCACGATCGGTGGACGGGGTGCCGCGGGGATCGAGTCGTCCTCGTCGTCTTCGTCGAAGAACTTCGCGAGCAGCTCCGCTTCCTTCTGCTCACCCGGGTCGACGAGATGGATGTCGGCGCCGACTTCGGCGGCGTAGAGCTCGATCATGTCGTCCGAAAGGCTCTGAATCGTGGTGACGATCTCGCCCTGGAGGAAGAGGAAGCGAATGATGTCGGCAGCGCTGCGGTTGAGCTTGGGTCCGACGTCTTTCGCCGTCGAGCCGCGCTCGATGATGATCTCGCCGTCGGGCACCGGAGCACTGCTCGGCTGCCACGTCGTCATCTGCGTCGGCTCGAGCTCTTCGACGTTGCGACGGCGCCGACGAGTTACCTTGCGCTGCGAACCTCTCGGTCCCCCACCGCCTCTCGCGGGTGCACCGCTGCGACCGGCACCGGCGGGGGCACCCCCGCTCGGAGCTCCGGGACGTGACGCGTTGAAGCCTCCCCCGCCCGGACGGGACGGTGCGCCGGTACGGGGTGGACCGGTGCTCGGACGTGCGCTCATCGGACGTGAGCCACTGGACGGTCCCCCGCGTCCGGCACTCGGCATGGGACGGCGAACTCCCGGCGGCGGTGGGATCGGACGACCGGTCGCGCTCATGGGGCGACCGGGAGGTGGTGGAATCGGACGACCGGTCGCGCTGAGCGGAGGGCGCTTCGCACCTTCGCCCTCGACCGCGCCGCTGCGCTGAGTGGGGCGAATCGTCGTCGGTCCGTCGGGCGAGACGCTCCGGGTGGGAGCCGGCTTCGGCGGCGCCACGCGCGAACGAACTACCTTCGCGGCACTGGCCGCGGGGGCGGGTGCTTCGGAGACGACCGGCGTGGGCGCCTCGTGCGCGGGTGCCGCGGGGGCGGCGGGAGTGGGCGCGACGCTCGCGGTTGGCGCGGGCGCCTCGTGCGCGGGCGCCGCCGCGGGTGCGATCGACTTCGCGGCGCTCGTGGCCTTGGTCGCCTTGGTCGCCTTCTCCGCCTTCGCGTCGGGAGCTACCTCACGACGCAGTCCGTCGGCGTCGGCGCGCCGGCGAATACGGTCGGCCTGCGCGTCTTCAATCGACGCGGACGGGCTCGAGGCGCCGATACCTAGTTTTTGGGCGAGTGCGAGCAACTCCTTGCTCGTCAGCCCGAGCTCTTTAGAGAGCTCGTGCACTCGAATTTTCTTTGGCGCCAAAACGTTCCCTTACTTCGCGTACCCGCACATTCCACGGGCACAGTTTCCTATTCTTTCACAACTACGGCCTTTTCTCGGTCGTGAGACCGCGAATGGTCGCGAGCTCCGACTCTCGGACGGCGGACCTTAGCGCCCGGGCGACGTGACCCACGCACAGCCCGCTCGCACAGGCCCCGTCCTTGCACCACCACACCCCGCGACCGGTTCCTCGTCCGAGGTACCACGATCCCGTGGCGTCGCGGCCCGCGCGGACCATCTCCGTGTCATCGCGTCGGGCCCGACAGACAACACAGGTTCGTACGGGTGCTATGCCTCGTCCTCCGTCACCATGTCTACGACCACCACTTCTTCGACGTCGCCCTCGGCATCGGTCACGACGTCCTCGACGACGACCGCCTCGGCGCCCGCGTCTCCTTCGACGATCCTGACGGTCTCGTCGACCACGACGTCGCCCTCGGTCCAGACCTCTTCGACGACTTCGTCGTTCCCCTCATTCTCCGAGCGGATGTCGATGCGCCAGCCCGTGAGTCGAGCGGCGAGCCGGGCGTTCTGACCCTCTTTGCCGATCGCGAGCGACAGCTGCTGGTCGTGCACGATGACCGTCGCGATGCCCTCTTCCTCATCGAGGCGCACCTCGCGCACCCGAGCGGGCTGGAGGGCGGACTGAATGAACTCGATCGGGTCGTCGCTGTAGGGCACGACGTCGATGCGCTCGGAGCGAAGCTCGTTGGTGATGTTGCGCACCCGTGATCCTCGGGCCCCCACGCACGCGCCGACCGGGTCGATCATCTGGTCGTTCGAGGCGACCGCGATCTTCGAGCGGTGACCGGGCTCACGAGCGAGCGCCTTGATCTCGACGATGCCGTTCGCGATCTCGGGCACCTCGATCTCGAAGAGCTTGGCGACGAGCGCCGGGTGCGTGCGCGAGACGACGATCTGGGGACCCTTGTTGGTCTTTCGAACTTCGACGATGTAGACCTTGATGCGCGCGCCGTGCTCGTAGCGCTCGAAGGCGATCTGCTCGGCTTGGGGCAGGAGCGCCTCAACCCGACCGAGGTCGAGGAGCGTGTAGCGATTGTCGTTCTGCTGGACCGTCCCCGAGACGATGTCGCCTTCGCGGTTGGCGAACTCTTCGTACATCTGGCGGCGCTGAATGTCGCGGATGAGCTGCATCAAGACTTGCTTCGCGGTTTGGGCCGCGATGCGACCGAAGTCCTCGGGCGTGGCGTCCCACTCTCGGGTGACGTTGCCCTCGAGGTCGAGCTCGAGTCCCCACACCTTGATCTCGCCCGTCTCGGGGTTGATCTCGACTTCGGCGTCCTCGGCGGAGTCGGGACGACGCTTGTAGGCGGCGAGCAGCGCGTTCGCGAGCGCGATCAGCAGCTCGCCTTCGTCAATGTTCTGGTCGCGCGCGATCTGACCGAGAGCCTCGAGAAATTCGAAGTTAGCCATGATTAGCCTTTCTTGCTCGTCGATGAAGTTTTCGCGCCCGACGATTTCTCGGGCTTGGTCGCGCCCCACGCAAAGACCGTGCGTGCGCGTTCGATGGCGCTGAGGGGAATGGTCACCTCTCCGAGCTCGCGCTCGTCGAGGGTGACCGATGAATCGGTGACGGCGCTCAACGTGCCCTCCAGGCGACGGGTCGGCTCGCTCCCGCGCAGTTCGCGCAGCGTCACGACTTCACCTATGGCGCTCTTGAAGTGCGTAAGCGTGCGCAGGCGTCGCTCGAGGCCGGGGCTCGAGACGTCGAGGGTGAATCGCCCGGGAATCGGGTCGTTGGCGTCCAGCCACTCGGAGATCTTGCGATTGGCCGAGGTGAGGGCCTCGACGTCGACGCCTCCGGGTCGGTTGACGACCACGTTCAGGGTGCCTGCGGAAAACTCCACGTCGTACAGCTCCAGTCCGAGCGATTCAACGAGCGGTCGCAGCGTGGTGTCCCATTCCATGACCGTCTCCTTTCGATGTCGCGAGGCCGTACGGACAATGAAAAAGCGCGGGCCCGAGGCCCGCGCTTAAACGAGTCCAAACGTCCTGAGCGGACTGTGAACATCAATTGTAGCAGTCAAACACTATGTCCACAACGGCGTTGGGGCGCACAAAACACCAATCCTGTGGAAAAAAATTCTCTCTGTCTAGTTTACTGCGGTTTGACTAATACGACTTGGCAACGAGACAAATCAGCCCGCCCTCGTCCTCGTTCTCGGGCATCGAGCCGTCCTGGCGCTGCAGGCAGCGAACGCTCACTGCTTGCGCGTTGAGCTCGGCCTCCCCCTCTCCCGACACGAGGTCCCAGGCGAGCCGGGCAAAACCGTCCTTCGCCGCCTCCAAAGCCTCGGCGACCGAGGTGACGTCGCGAGTGCGCTCGTCGCGAAACGCGACGGCCGACGCCAGAAGGTCGGTCTGGATCCGCTCGAGCAGCAGGGGCACGTCCTTTGAGAGCGCGCCCAGTCCGACGCTCAGCTTCTCGCCCGTGTCGCGGCGCGCGACGGTGACGAGGCCCTGGGCGAGGTCGCGCGGTCCGACTTCGACGCGCACCGGCACGCCCTTGATCTCCCAGTCGGTGACGCGCCGACCAAAGCTGCCGCGCCCGCGGTCCACCTCGACCCGCACGCCCGCACCGCGCAGATCCGCTGCCACGCGATCGGCCGCTTCATTGACCTCGGCGTCATCGCGCACGGGAATGACCACCGCCTGGATGGGCGCGATCGCGGGCGGCACCTTCAATCCGTCGTCGTCGCCGTGGACCATGATGAGTCCCCCCACCATTCGCGTCGACGCGCCCCAGGAGTTCGTGTAGCAGAGCTCCGCCTGGCCGTCCTCGCTCTGGTAGAAGATGTCGAAGGCCCGCGCAAAGTTCCGCCCCAGCTCGTGCGTGGTCATCATCTGGAGCGCCTTGCCGTCGCGCATCACGGCTTCTCCGGTCATCGAGTTGATCGCACCGGGAAAGCGCTCGCTCGCGGGCTTGATCCCGAGATAGGTGGGACAGGCGAGCACGTTGATCATGAAATCGTCGTAGACGTAATCGTGGATGCGTCGCGCGTAGGCCGACGCGTCCTCGTAGGTGGCGTGGGCGGTGTGGCCTTCCTGCCAGAGGAACTCCGAGCTGCGCAAGAAGAGGCGAGGACGCATCTCCCAACGCACGACGTTCACCCACTGGTTGAGCAGGAGTGGCAAGTCGCGGTAGCTCTGGATCCACTTCGCCATGAACTCGCCGATCACCGTCTCCGAGGTCGGGCGCACGATGATGGGCTCGGCGAGGTCCTCGCCCCCGGCGTGGGTGACGACCGCCAGCTCGGGACTGAAGCCCTCGACGTGCTCGGCTTCCTTCGTGAAGTAGCTCTCGGGAATGAACAGCGGAAAGTACGCGTTCTTCGCACCGGTGTCTTTGATGCGCCGGTCCATCTCTTGCTGCATGAGCTCCCAGATGGCGTACCCGTAGGGCCGGATGACCATCGTGCCGCGCACGGGACCGTTGTCGGCCATCTCGGCCTTGGCGACGACGTCCTGATACCAACGGGGAAAGTCTTCGGATTGGGGGGTCAGAACGCTCTGCGAGGCCACGGTGCTCCTTGATGAATTCGAATAAGACTACTCAGCGCGCTACTCCTCGACGCGCCGACGAATCCTCTCGATGCGGGCTTCTGCGTTGTTGGCGTCGGCCCCGCGGTCATCCAACAGCTCGGCTCGGTCGGCCTCGGCTTCCTTCTCGGCGTTCGAATCACGAGCCGCGAGTCGCGCCTCGATGCCCTCGGCGATGATCTTCTTCGCCTCGTCGACGAGCGCCTCGACCATCTCGTCTTCGGGCACCACCCGGATGATCTGACCTTGGATGAAGAGGTGCCCGCGGTGCTTGCCCGCAGCGATGCCGAGGTCGGCGTGGCGCGCTTCCCCGGGGCCGTTCACGACGCACCCCATGACCGCCACCTGGAGCGGCACGTCGAGCGCGTTGAGCGCGTCTTGGGCCTCGTTGGCGACTTTGATCACGTCGACTTCGGCCCGTCCACAGCTCGGGCACGCAATGAGGTCGAGTCCCTTTCGCTCGCGCAGCCCGAGCGACTCGAGCAGCGTGCGTCCGGCGCGAGCCTCTTCCACGGGGTCAGCCGTCAGCGAGTAGCGCAGCGTGTCGCCAATGCCTTCGGCGAGCAGCGTGCCGATGCCGGCCGTGCCCTTGAGCAAGCCCCACGGCAGCGGGCCTGCTTCGGTCACGCCCAAGTGGAGCGGGTGATCGAAAGTCTCTGACGCCAAACGGTAGGCGGCGATCATGAGCGCCACCGAGGACGCCTTCACCGAGATCTTCACGTCCGAGAAGTCGACCTCTTGGAAGTACGCGAGCTCGATGCGCGCGGATTCGACGAGCGCCTCTGGCGTCGCGCCGCCGAAGCGCTCGTAGATGTCGGGGTGCAGCGAGCCCGCGTTCACGCCGATGCGAATCGGCACGCCCCGATCGCGCGCTTCGCTCGCGACGAGCTTGATCTCTTCGGGCTTGCGCAGGTTGCCCGGGTTGAGGCGCAGTCCGTTGACGCCCGCTTCGAGCGCGGCGAGCGCCATCTCCACGTGGAAGTGGATGTCCGCAACGATCGGCACGGGTGAGCGGGGCACGATCTGGGCGAGCCCTTCGGCGGCGGCGCGCTCGTTGCAGGTGCAGCGAACGATGTCGGCGCCGTTCGCCGCCAGCGCGTAGATCTGCTGGAGCGTCCCTTCAACGTCGGCGGTCTTGGTCGTCGTCATCGACTGCACCGAGATCGGTGCGTCACCGCCGACCTTGACCGATCCGACCGAGATCTGGCGGGTGGGCCGACGCGGAGTGAGGGGGGTAGCGGTTACGTCCATGTCACCAGTCTGCCGTGTTCAGAGGGATCCGGAGCAAATTAGCCGAAGGGATTGGAGATCGGATGGGCGATGTCGAGGTAGAGCGTGCAGGCAAAGAGCACCAGCAGCACGGTGATGAACGCGTAGATGACCGGGGCGAGCTTGTTGATGTCCGCTTCGTAGCGCCGCCCGCGCCGCGAGCGGAGTCGCTCATAGGTGGCGATGGCCACGTATCCCCCGTCGAGGGGCAGGATCGGCAGCATGTTGAGGATGCCGACGAAGACGTTGACGTCGATCAAGACGGCGATCAGGTCCCAGGCGCCGGTGTTGGCCGCTTGGGTGGCGATGCGAACGACACCCACGATCGAGTCCGGTCTCGTCAGCTGATTCTTCGGGTTTGACGCGGCCTTCGAAGAGGCGACCTGGTGGAAGAGGCTCGAAAACTCGCCGGGCGAGAAGACGTGAATGATGCCGTGGTAGGCGCCCGCGATGAACGTGCCAACCTCGTGGAACGAGCTCGGGATCGCCGCCCAGGGCGACTCGTGCACGCGTCAGGTCGCCGACTTCGATGCCGATGTAGCCGGCGTTCGACATGCGCACGCCGTCCTCTTTGATGGTCCTGCCATTGACCGGTGTTGCGTGGAGCGTCAGCTCGTGCCCATTGCGCTCGACCAGCAGGGTGAGACGCTTGCCGGTCGAGTGGTGCACCAGATTCGAAAGTTGCGTCTCGCTCGTGATCTTGGTTCCGTCGATCGCCACGATCTGGTCGCCGACCTTGAGGCCCGCGAGCTGGGCCGCGTTCTCCTTGTGTCCCTGCCACGGCGTGAAGGCGGACACGCCCACGTGGGTCGCCGACGGTGCGCCGATGAACGTGAGGGCGCCCCAGGCGAGCACGAGCGCCATGATGAAGTGCATGAGCGAACCGGCCGAGGCGAACAGGACCTTCTTCGGATAGGAGGCCTCGCGATACGTGCGCCTCTCGATCTCCGGATCGACCGGGATGCCCCAGGTCATGCCGGGAACCTTCACGTAGCCCCCGAGCAGCAGCGCACGAACGCCGTATCGCGTCTCTCCGCGTTGTGTCGACCAGACGATGGGACCGAAGCCCACGAAGAAATCGGTGACGAGCAGCCCGGCGCGCTTGGCGGTGATGAAGTGTCCGAACTCGTGCGCCATCACCATGGCGATGATCAGAAAGATGACCAGCGGAAGCGCCCACCCACCAAGCCAGGTCAGGAGCGCGACGACCACGACGGTGCCCGCGAGCAACGCCAGAGGCGACTGACTGAGTGATGCGGGGCGGCTCATGACTACCTCTTCAGGCTAGCGCGAGCACATCTCCGAGCTTCCTCGTCATTTTCATAAAGTGACGATAAGGATTCCAGTTTTTGGTCGTCGTAGTGCTCCATCGTCGCTTGCACGATGGGGATGATGTCGCACCAGTTGATGCGGTCGCTGAGAAACGCCTCAACGGCCACTTCGTTGGCGGCGCTCAACCACGCGGGCGCCGCACCGCCCCGTCGCGCCGCTTCGTAGGCGAGGGTGATCGCGGGGAACGCCTCGTGATCCGGCGGCTCGAAGGTGAGCTCCATGGACGAGGTGAAGTCGATTGCGCCGTACCCGTGCGGCAGTCGATCGGGCAAGCCGAGGCAGTAGGCGATCGGCAGTCGCATGTCGGGACGTGACAGCTGGGCGAGCACCGAACCGTCGACGTATTCGACCATGGAGTGGACGATGGACTGGGGGTGCACCACGACGTCGACGCGCTCCACGTTGATGCCAAACAGGGCCGCCGCTTCGAGGACTTCGAGTCCCTTGTTCATGAGCGTCGAGGAGTCGATGGTGATCTTCTGGCCCATGGTCCAGGTGGGATGACGAAGCGCGTCTTCCTTGCGGGCGACCTTCAGGTCATCGACGCTCCACCCGCGAAAGGGCCCGCCCGAGGCGGTAAGCAGCAGTCGCTTGACGTCGGGATACCCCGGTGTCGCGGGAGAGCCCGCGAGGCACTGGTGAATCGCGCAGTGCTCCGAATCAATCGGTACGAGCTCGGCGCCGGGCGTGTCACGCACCATCGCGACGAGCGGCGCGGCCGCGATAAGCGACTCTTTGTTGGCGAGCGCCAACCGCTTGCCCGCCGATAGCGCCCCGAGGGTCACCGGAAGACCCGCGAAACCGAGGACGGCGTTCACCACGATGTCGGCGCCGCGCGCCAGCGTGTCGAGCCCTTCGTCGCCAATGAGGATATCGACATCGCGTCCCACGAGGTCCGCGAGCTCGCCGCGATGCTGCTCGCTCTTCACCGCGATCTGGCGGACGTCGAACTCTCGCGCGGTGGCGGCGAGCTCACTCAGGTGCTCGCCGCCCGCGAGGGAGACCAGTTCGAAGCGCTCTCGCTCGCGACGCAGCACGTCGAGGGTCTGTACGCCGATAGAGCCCGTGGCACCGAGCAGCGCCACGCTGGTGCGTGCGTGCGACATCGCTAGCTCAGTTTGAGGACGTGCAGCAGGTAGTACATCGTGGGCAGCGCAAAGAGCAGGCCGTCGATGCGATCGAGCAGTCCGCCGTGCCCGGGCAAGATCCGCCCGAAGTCCTTCATGCCGAGGGTGCGCTTGACCATCGACTCGAACAGGTCACCGAGGGGCACGACGATGGAAAGCGCCACCGCGGCTTCGAGCCCGTGCCGGAGGGTCCAGGGGCTCACCAACGGGAGGATGACCGCCCCGCCGATCAGCGTGACGAGGGTGCCGCCCACCGTGCCCGCGATGGTCTTGTTCGGAGAGAGCGCCGGATTGAGCGGTCGGTTGCCGAACCACCGCCCGATGAAGAGCGCGCCGACGTCATTGCAGATGGTGAGCGCGACCGCCCCGAAGACGAAGGCCATGCCGTTACGGTCGGGATAGGTGTGGGGCGAGAGCATGAGGATGGCGTAGGAGCCGAGCACGCCGACCCAGGCGTAGACGAAGATCGTCGCCCCGAGGCCGTCGAGCACGTCGATCTTCTGTTCGGCGTTCATGTACCAGATGAACCCGAAGATGACGAGCAGCACCGTGACCGCGCCCACCACGACCAGGCCCTTGTTGTAGACGGCGATCCCGAGGGTGAGCACCGCGACGATGCCGAGGATGGTGGCGGGGTGCGCACCCACCGAGCGAAAGCCGGCGAACGCTTCGGCGCAGGCCAACCCGAGCGCCACGAGGACCAGCACGGTCAGGGGCAGCGGACCGGCGAGAAAGAAGCCAAAGACGACGACGGCGAGCAAGATGCCCGTCGCGGTCGCGCGCGAGACGCTGCTCGTGGTGCTCTGGCGCACGGCGCGTCCGGCGAGCGGGTTCGACGAGATGCGGTGTCGAGTGCGCTGACCGTGCAGGGGCTCGGGGCGAGGTGCCTCCGCGACCGGTTCGTCGTCTTCTTCTTCGACCTTGGTGGTCGTTTCGTTGTCCCCGATGAAGAACTCCCAGGGCCGCGCGTCATCGGTCTTCTCGCTTCCCGCGAGGATCGAGGCGTCGAACTGATCTTCGTGGGCGACCCAGTCGGCCTCACCCTCGCGCCAGGCCGGTGCCGGGACTGCCGCCCAGGGATCGTCGCTCTTGGCGGCCTCGCGCGCGACGACGATGGGCACCTGGCCCGTGGGCGCGTCCGTCCAATGTGGCAGCAACGTGTCGGGATCAACCTCGAGCGCTTCGCCCGCTATATCAGCTGCCATCTCCGCGCCGGTGATGGTAACCCGCGAATCGCTCGAACTGGCGATCGGGAACTGGCCCGTCGGCTCGTCAGAAGACGTCTCGTCGTCGTCAGACTTCAAGAAGTTCTTGCTCCTTGTGCGCGAGCAACGCGTCCACGACCGCCACTTCGTCCTGAGTCATCTTGTCGAGCACCTTTTCCAGGCGCTCGATCTCGTCACTCGAGAGACCCTCTTCCTTTTCGAGCGTCTCAAGTTCTTGACGAGCGTGTCGGCGCACGCCGCGCAGCGCCACTCGTCCTTCTTCCGCCTTGACCTTCACCATCTTCACGAAGGCCTTGCGACGCTCTTCGGTGAGAGCGGGGAAGCCGAGCCGGATCACGTTGCCGTCATTGGACGGGGTGAGCCCGAGATCGGCGTTGGAGATCGCCTTCTCGATGGCGGCGATGGAGCCCTTGTCGAAGGGTGAGACGACCAGGAGTCGCGGCTCGGGCACCGAGAAGTTGGCCAGCTGCTTGAGCGGTGTGTCGGTTCCGTAGTAGTCAATGGCGAGGCCCTCGATCAGCGTCGAGCTCGCCCGGCCCGTGCGCACGGCGCCGAACTCGCTCTTGACGTGCTCAATGGCCCGCAGCATGCGCTCGCGCGTATCTTCCATCACCAAATCGACGAGTTCGTTCTCCATTACTTCACCAGCGTACCGACAGGGCGACCGTCGAGGGCGCGACCAAGGTTTCCGTCGGCCATCAGGTCGAAAACTCGCAGGGGCAAGTTGTTGTCTTTGCAGAAGGTGATCGCCGTCATGTCCATCACTCGAAGGTTGCGTGAGATCACTTCGTCAAAGGAGATCTCGTCGAACTTGACGGCGTTCGGGTTCACGTGTGGGTCTTCTGAGTACACGCCGTCGACGCCACTGTGGGTCCCCTTCAACACGATCTCCGCTTCGATCTCGGCGGCGCGCTGCGCGGCCGGCGTGTCGGTCGTGAAGTACGGGTTGCCCATGCCCGCGGCGAAGATCACCACCCGGCTCTTTTCGAGGTGGCGAACGGCGCGGCGCCGGATGTAGGGCTCGGCGACCTGATCCATGTTGATCGCCGACATCACGCGGGTCGCCCGGCCGTGGTTCTCGATGGCGTCTTGAAGCGCGAGTGCGTTGATGACGGTGCCGAGCATGCCCATCAGGTCGGAGTTCGCGCGGTTCATGCCCGCCATGGCACCCGTCGCGCCACGCCAGATGTTCCCTCCGCCCACCACGACGGCGAGCTCCAGACCGCCCCGCTCCATGGCGGCCGCGATCTCGATAGCGAGAAAGTCAACCGTAGAAGCGTCGATGGTTTCATCACTCGCTGCCGACGCGAGGGCTTCTCCCGACAGCTTTAAGACGACTCGACGCACGACGATGTCCTATCCCCCGATGACTACTTGAGCGTACGCGCTGATCGTCGCACCCTTCAAGAACTGTTGCACCGTTTCTTTCTCGTCCTTCACGTAGGGCTGGTCCAAGAGGACTCGCTCCTTGAACCAACCGTTCAGTCGGCCCTCGATGATCTTGGGCATGGCCGCTTCGGGCTTGCCCTCGTTGCGCGTGATCTCTTCGATCGTCTTGCGCTCGGCGTCGATCTCGGCTTGGGGAACGTCCTCGCGGCTCAAGTACTGAGGCTTCGCGAAGGCGATGTGCAGCAAGATCTCGTGGGCGACCTCTTCGCTCGCGCCCTTCAGCACGACGACGGCGGCGTTGACGCCGCGGCCCGCCTGGATGTGCAGGTAGGTGTCGATGACCTCGTCGGGGCCGGCTTCGAGGCGGTAGACGCGGCCAATTGAGATGTTCTCCTTCAAGGTGGTGAGCATCGTTTCGATGTTGTCCTTGAAGTGGACGATCGACTGGTCGCCGTCGGCCACCACGCGAGCAGCGATCTCGTCGGCCAGCGCCACAAACTCCTGGGACTTCGCCACGAAGTCGGTCTCGCTTCGAAGCTCGACGATCGCGGCCACGTTGCCGTCACGCACGACGGCGACCGCACCCTCGCTCGCTTCGCGGTCGGCGCGCTTCGCGGCCGAGGCGAGACCCTGGACGCGCAGCCACTGGACTGACGCTTCCATGTCGCCGTTGTTGGCTTCGAGAGCCCTCTTCGCGTCCATCATGCCCACGCCGGTCGCTTGGCGCAGGTTCTGTACGTCCTTCGCGGTGATAGTCACCTTGGATCTCCTCTTTGAATCGTGTGGCTAGGTCTTAGGCGGTAACTGCGGCGGTCTCGGCGGCGCTCGCCTGCGCGGCGGCGTTGGCCTGCGCGGCGGCGTTCGCTGTGACCGTGGGGCGGTTCTGGCGGATGAAGCGTCCTTCGGTGACCGCGTCAGCAATGAGACGACAGAGCAGCGCACCCGCGCGAATGGCGTCGTCGTTGCCCGGGATGACGTAGTCAATGACGTCGGGGTCACAGTTGGTGTCGACGACGGCAACGACCGGCAGGCCGAGCTTGCGCGCTTCGGTCACTGCGATGTGCTCCTTCTTGGTGTCGATCACGAAGATCGCGTCGGGGACGCGGTCGAGGTTGGCGATACCGCTCAAGTTGCGGTCGAGCTTTTCGAGCTCGCGCGAGTGGCGCAGCGCTTCGCGCTTGGGCATGTTGTTGAAGTCGCCCGCGCGCTCCATGGCGCGCAGCTCGATCAGCCGCTTCACGCGGCCGGCGACCGTCGAGAAGTTGGTCAACATGCCGCCGAGCCAACGCTGGTTCACGAAGGGCATGCCGCACGCTTGGGCGTAGTCCGCGATGGGACCTTGGGTCTGCTTCTTCGTGCCGACGAACAGGATGATCCCGCCCTCGGCGACGAGGTCGCGTACGTAGGCGTAGCTCGTCTCGATGCCCGCCAGGGTCTTGCGCAGGTCGATCAGATAGATGCCGTTGCGCTCGCCCAGGATGAAGCGACGCATTTTGGGGTTCCAAC
Organism: uncultured Acidimicrobiaceae bacterium; assembly: GCA_963848345.1. Lineage (GTDB taxonomy): Bacteria > Actinomycetota > Acidimicrobiia > Acidimicrobiales > RAAP-2 > RAAP-2. The sequence continues at coordinate 1,221,032 of CAWKDF010000005.1, forward strand.
GACGGGTCTGGTGCCCGAAGTGCACGCCCGAGTCGAGTAGTTCTTGCAAGGTGACGAGTGCCACGATCTGAAATTTCCTTCCGTAAGGTTGCTTCAACCCCGCAGAGCACCGCGAACGGCGACCGTACGAAACCGCGGGGACGACTCACTGCCCACCCACTCTGGGAGAGCCGATCCATCTTACTCCTACCGCGGGTCGGCCTAGCCGCGCGGGTGAGTCTCGCGATGAATGTTCTGGAGCCGGGCCTTGGAAACATGCGTGTAGATCTGGGTGGTGGTCAAGCTTTCGTGCCCGAGGAGCTCCTGGACGACCCGCAGATCGGCGCCTCCTTCGACCAGATGCGTCGCGTAGGTGTGGCGCAGCGCGTGGGGATTCACGTGACCGAGCTCGATGCGTCGATCGAGGATGCGCCGCACGTCGCGCGGTCCGAGCCGGTGCGCCCGACGATTGAAGAACAGCGCCTCTCTGGGCGAATGCTCGGCCATGACGTCGTCACGCGCGTCCTCGATCCAGAGGCGCACCGCGTCCATCCCCTTCTTGTGGAGCGGGACCACCCGCTCCTTGCGGCCCTTACCCAGCACGCGCAGGAGGCCCTGGTGGAAGTCGACGCTGACGAGATCGAGTCCGCAGAGCTCGGACACGCGAAGGCCCGCGCCGTAGAGGACTTCACAGACCGCCCGATCGAGCGTCGCCCACTCGTCCTCTCCCCAGTCGTCATCGAGCAGCGCGTCAAGCTGTTCGCGCACGACGATCTTTGGCAGCTTGCGATCAGGCCGAGGTGCGAGCAGTCGATCCGCGGGACTGAAGTCGAGATCACCTCGCTCGACGAGCCAGGCGAAGTAGCCGCGAAGCGAGGCCCGTCGACGGATGATCGACGTGCGCGCGTCTCCTCGGTTGGTCATATAGACGAGGTACTCGCGCAGATCCTTCTTCGTGACCCGCGCGGGACCCGCCACTCCGCGCTCGCTCGCCCACTGGATGAAGGCGTCCGCGTCGCTCACGTAGGCGCGCTGGGTGGCGAGCGCCCGATCGGCGGCGCGCAGGGTCTGCGCGTAGTCACTGAGGCGCCAGCGCGTCGTGGCGCGCGCGCCTTCTTCAAGAGCCGGCACGTCTTTAGGCTACGGCCTTCGACGGCGAAGGCCCGGCTTACTAGTCTTGGCGGAGATTCCAAAGGAGTTTGGATGCCCCGTATTTTGATCGTGGAAGACGACGACCACATTCGCACCGCCCTCAAGCTGATGTTCGAGGGCGAGGGCTTCGACGTGGACGACGCGCCGACCGGCGAGCTCGGCGTCGCGCTCTTTTCGCGCATGACCTCTGACGTCGCGATCGTCGACGTCATGCTGCCGGGCATGACGGGATTCCAAACGTGTGAGGCCATCCGCTCGTCGAGCGACGTGCCGATCGTGATCGTCTCGGCGCGCGACGAGACCGCCGACGTCGTCCTCGGGCTCGAATCGGGGGCCGACGACTACGTGACCAAGCCCTTCGTTCCCGAAGAGCTGCTCGCGCGGGTGCGGGCCCACCTGCGCCGCCGTCCCGACAAGAGCACCAACGCGTTCCAGCTCGGCGAGCTTCGCGTGATCCCTGACGAGGGCATCGTACGCCGCCTCGACGGCGAAGAGCTGCACCTCACCTCCACCGAGTTCCGACTGCTCACCGACTTGGCGGCGGCGAACGGCCGAGTGCTCTCACGAGAGGACTTGCTCGAGCACGTCTGGGGCTATGACTACTTCGGGGACAGCCGACTCGTGGACGTGCACATACGGCGCCTTCGCATGAAGATCGAACCCGATCCCGCGAATCCCACCTACCTTGTTACGGTCCGCGGAACGGGCTACAAGTTGGTCATCTAATGCGTCAACGGAGTCTTCGACTTCGTCTACTGATCACTTTCGGACTCGGCGCCCTGGTCCTTTCCGTACTGTTCGCCACGCTCACCTACGAGGGCGTACGCGGCGAGCTGGTGAACGACTTGCAACACACCGACTTGCACGAGAGCTACGAGAACGCCGAACTGGTGCGTAGCACCTTGTACTCGTCACCGAACAACCTGGATCGCATCATGAACTCCATCGAGAAGGCGACCGGCTCGGGTGTGCTCGTCCAGACCCATGACGTATGGCTCTCGCGCAGCAGAGACACCTCTACCGACGAAGTGCCCGCCAGCGCGGTCACCAAAGTGAGCGAGGGCGTGGCCGTCACGCAGATCGCCGACATCACGAGCCACGCTGCGAACCACATTGCGACGAGCAACCTCGTCTTCGTGGTGGGCGTGCCGATCCCGTCGGTCGAGACGCAGTTCTTCGAGGTCTTCCCGCTCAATCCGCTCGAGCGCTCCCTCGACACCCTCATGCTGGTGCTCATCCTGGCGGCGCTCGCGACGTCGCTGATCGGTATCAGTGGCGGACTGTGGGTCGCACGGCGCACGGTGCGTCCGCTCGAACGGGTCTCGCTCGCCGCGGGCGCGATCGCTGCGGGCAACCTCTCGACGCGACTCCACGTCACGCGCGCAGACCGCGAAGTCCAACAGCTCACCGAATCATTCAACGAGATGGTCAGCCAACTCGTCGAACGACTAGAGCGAGACGCGCGGTTCGCGAGCGACGTGAGCCACGAGCTGCGCAGTCCCTTGACCACACTCGCGACGACGGCGTCGGTCCTCGTGCAGCACCGCGACGAGATGTCCCCGGCCGGACAGGAGAGCCTCGATCTGCTGACCGCCGACCTCGCGATCTTCCAGTCACTGGTCGAAGACCTGCTCGAGATGGCCCGAGGGGATGCCGGCGCCGTCCCCTTGGTCATCGAGACGGTGGCGGCCGTCGAGCTCGTTCGACAGTCCGTGCGCTCGGCCGCGCGCCGCCACGGACTCCCGGTCCCGCCGATCGAGATCATGGCGTCAGTGGATGAGCCGCTCGTCTCGGTCGACCGGCGGCGCTTCGAACGCGTGATGGCGAACCTGATTGACAACGCCCACTACTACGCGGGCGGTGCCACGGCGGTGCGCCTCGATGTCGAAGACGGCCTCTTTGTGATCAACGTGGACGACGCCGGGGCGGGCGTGCCCGTCGAGGAGCGAGAAGCGATCTTCGAGCGATTCTTCCGGGGACGCGCCGCGCACGACCGGGGCATCGCCCGTGGCACCGGTCTCGGGCTCGCGCTCGTACGCGACCACGTTCGAGCGATCGGTGGGACCATCGCCGTGCTCGAGAGCCCCGACGGCGGCGCGCGCTTTCAGATACTGCTGCCCCTGGTGGACGAGGTGGCCTCATGAGGCGCTGGCTCGCTCCACTCGGCGTCGCCCTCTGCGCCCTCGCCCTGTCGAGCTGCACGCTCGTCGCGACCAATGCCACCCCGGTGCGCATCCCGCCGAAGAACGTCAAGTTCCAGCTGCTGAGTCCCACCATTCCCGGCACGAATGGCGCCCGGGTTCGCTTCAACGCCCAGCCGGTCTACTTCGTCGACACGACACACAATCTGACTCCGTCGAGCCGCATCGTGCCCTCTCCGCCCGTGCTGTCCACGGTCGTCCAACAGCTCATCCTCGGCCCGACGGCCATCGAGCGCTCCTTGGGCTACAGCTCGGATCTACCGAAGAAGCTCGTGCTGGTCTCGGCCACCATCAATAGCAACGGCATCGGCATCGTGAACTTCGCCACGCCGCTCAGCGGACTCCCTCGCGAGCAGCAGATCCTCGCGGTGGCCCAGCTCGTGCTCACCGCGTACCGCGTCGGCGCCTTGAAGGGCGTGGTCATCAAGGTCGCGGGCGTCACGCAACTGCTCTGGACGCCGGCAGGAACTCGCACCAAGCTCGCCACGCCCCGCAGCTTCGCCGGGTTGCTCGCGGGCTAGCGCGTGGGCTGCGAACGGAGCGAGGGCGCAGCGCTCCAGAGATGCTCGAGGTCGTAGTACTCACGCGCGGACTCATCAAAGACGTGCACGATGACGTCGCCGTAGTCGAGCGCAACCCACTCCGCGCTGGCGAGCCCCTCGACTCGAATGGGTGATACGCCAAGCGCCATGTGCACCAGACGCTCAACTTCTTCGGCGAGGGCGCGAACTTGGCGATCGTTGCGCGCGGAGGTGATGACGAGCGCGTCGAAGGTGTCGACCAATTCGCGCAGATCTAAGACCACGGTGTCGGTGCCGAGCTTCTCGTCGGATGCGACGACGGCCGCGTTGATGAGGGTGGAGACATAAGCGGAGTAGGGGCCGCGAGTATTCTCGCCTCGCGTCACAGTCTCACTCAGTGCGTCACCCCGAGCCCCAATACGACGAGTGCGCCGAAAAACGGAATCGCGAGGGAGATGATGCCAATGATGGCGTAACGCTGCTTGATGCGACGTAGTTCACGGCGACGCGGTGGTGCCTGGAGAACTTCTAGCCGAGTCGACTGTGGTTCTGTCAGGTCAAAGATGCGTACGGCCATCGATTCGACTCTAGCCCCGAGCTTCTTCGTAGAGCGGTATCACGCTCGCCGGAAGGAAGTCGATAAGATTTTTTGCCCTGGGGTCCATCTCACGAATAAACGTACTCGACAGATCGACCGGTTGCATATCGATCTCGTAGCTGCGCCAACCTTCGGGGGCGCGCGATGATGATCCCGGTCGCGGGACGATCGCCACCTCGACGAGCTCGCGAAGCGCCTCCGCCTCATGCCACTTGTCGAGCTGTGGGGCGAGATCAGCGCCCACGATCAGGTCAAGCGCGTCCGCGTTCACCAAAAGTTCACGAACCGTGTCGATCGTGTAGGAAGGCCCTTGGCGGCGAATCTCGAGGTCCGACACCTCGACGAGGGGCAACTCGTCGAAGGCGGCGTGGGCCATCGCCAGCCGCAGTGCGGCGGGGTGCACGCCCGTCGCGCTTGAAGTAGGGATCGCCCGCGACGGTGACCTCGATGACGTCGAACCGTCCCGACCGCGCGGCCGCCTCGAGGGCGGCGACGTGGCCCAAGTGCGGCGGATCGAAGGTCCCACCGAAGAGACCGAGGCGATGTACTTCCATTGAGGGATCAGCCTAGAGACGGCACCGATTGCGGCGTTCTTCGAGCAGCCCGTACCATTGATGGATGGAACCGACGTCACTCGAATGGACCCCGCGATCATGGCGCGACTACGCCGCCGCCCAGAGTCCGCGTTGGCCCGACGCCGAGCACCTCGCAGCGCGTCGAACAAGAGCTCGCCGCGAAGCCGCCGCTGGTCTTTGCCGGTGAGGCCCGCCGCCTCCAGGCCCAGCTGGCCGAAGCCGCGAGCGGCAAGGCGTTTCTCCTCCAGGCCGGCGACTGCGCGGAGTCCTTCAACGAGAGCTCGGCCGACGCCATCCGCGACAAGCTGAAGGTCATCTTGCAGATGGCGGTCGCCCTCACCTACGCGGCCGGCGTGCCGGTCATCAAGGTCGGCCGCATCGCGGGACAGTTCGCCAAGCCGCGTACCGAAGAGTTCGAAGAGCGTGACGGCGAGCGGCTCGACGTGTTTCGCGGCCACATCGTCAACTCCGAAGCCTTCGACGCCGAGGCGCGCCGACCCGACCCCGATCGGCTGCTCGCCGCGTACCACCAGAGCGTCTCGACGCTCAACTTGCTGCGCGCCTTTACGACCGGTGGCTTCGCCGCCCTCAGCCGCGTGCACGCGTGGAACCAGGAGTTCGTCGCCAACTCCCTCGAGGGCAAGCGCTACGAGGTCATCGCCGATGAGATCGAACGCGCGCTCGCCTTCATGCGAGCCTGCGGCATCGACCTCCACGACGACTCCGCCCTGCAGAGCGTGGACTTCTACACCAGCCACGAAGCGCTCATCCTCCCCTACGAGCAGGCCCTGACGCGGCGCGACTCGCTGACCGGTGACTGGTACGACTGCTCGGCGCACATGCTCTGGATCGGCGATCGCACCCGTCAGCTGAACGGCGCGCACGTCAACTTCTTGCGCGGCGTGTCCAACCCGCTCGGCCTGAAGGTCGGCCCTTCGATGGGCGTTGACGAACTGCGCCAGCTGGTCGACGTGCTCAACCCCGACGAACGTGCCGGGGCGACTCACGCTCATCTCGCGCATGGGCCACCAGCGCGTGAGCGATCTCCTGCCCGCCCTCGTCGAGGCCTTGCGCGACGACGGCCGCAGCGAGCTGTGGACCTGTGACCCGATGCACGGCAACACCTTCGTCGCCTCCGGGGGCCAGAAGACTCGCCACTTCGATGACGTGCTCTCAGAGACCTCCCAGTTCTTCATGGTGCACCAGGCGCTCGGCACGTGGCCGGGCGGGCTGCACATCGAGCTCACGGGCGACGACGTCACCGAGTGCCTCGGCGGCGGCTCACGGTTGAACGAAACCGACCTCGAGCTCAACTACACCTCGATCTGCGACCCGCGACTCAACGCCACCCAAAGCCTCGACATGGCCTTTCACGTGGCGGAGTACCTCCAGCGCTACGCCACCCCGATCGGCGAGAGGTCGTTGTAGCGCAGGAGGCGCCGTTCGCCCCGGTAGAACTCGATCTCGGTCATCGAGCAGTTCTCGATGCGTGGGCGCAGCCGCACCCCGCCGCCCACTCCCTGGTAGAGCTTCATCGCCTGCTCGATGAAGCCGCCGTGGACGACCATCACCACGAGCTCGTCGGGGTGGGCCAGCACGATGCGCTCGATGGCGTCGACGCATCGGTCGAAGAAGCCGAGCAGCGACTCTCCCCCGGGCACGTTCTGCGCGCTCGGGTCCTTGTTCCAGTCGGGCAGCTGGTAGCGGGCCTGCACCGTTGCCCAGGTCAGCCCGTCCGCCTCGCCCACCGAGAGCTCGCAGAGCGACTCGTCACGAACGGCGACCAGATCCGGATTGATGGCGGGAAAGACGTACTCGCCCGTCTCGATAGCCCGCGGCAAGGTCGAGGTGTAGAAGGCGCCGGCGTGCGAGAGCTCTCGGGTGATCTCCAGCCGTCGGGCGAGGGCCATGGCCTGGCGGCGCCCGAGTGCGGTGAGACCGCCATCACCGATCGGCCCTCCAGCCAGCCCTTCCGCGTTGGCGACGCACTCCCCGTGGCGGATGAGCAGCAGTCTCGTGCCGCGGGGCGCCGGTCCGCGCTGGCGAAATCCCTCCGGAGGGAGGCGCCGCTCGTCCTTGTCGTCCATCACGCGAGCTCTCCCACGAAGGCTTCGAGCTGGCGAAGGGTGCGACACTCGATGACCCGGTCGCAGTGGGGGGCGTACTGCGCAACGATCGAGTCGCCGCTGTTCCAGTAACTGGTGGGCTCGGGATTGAGCCAGTACACCGCCTTGGCTCGATAGTGCAGGTCGGCGAGCACTTCGGCGTGGGCTTGGTGATAGTTGTTGCGCGCGTCGCCCAGGATGAGCACGGTCGAGCGCTTGGTGAGGTCTTTCGCGTAGCGGTCGTGAAAGACCGAGAGGGCGCGACCGTAGTCCGAGTGACCGTCGAAGGCGATGACGTCCGCTTCTGCGTTGATGCAGCGCCACGGCGTCGGCGGGATCCTCCACGCCTTCGAAGAGACGGGTGACTTCGTCGAGGCCGTCGACGAAGACGAAGCTGCGAACTTTGGAGAACTGCGAAGAGATGGCGTGCACGAGGTGCAGCGTGAAGCGCGCGAAGGACGCGACGGACCCCGACACGTCGGCGATGACGAAGATCTCGGGCTTGGCGGGTCGAGGCGGCTTGAAGCGAAGGTCGATCGGCACCCCACCGGTCGAGAGGCTCCGGCGCACCGTGTGACGCAGGTCGACCGGCCCGCGACGACGTCGGCGGCGCTTTCGCGCGAGTCGCACGGCGAGCTTTCGGCTTAAGGGACGAAGGGCTCGCTCGAGCTGAGCCATTTCGTCGCGATTGGCGTGCATGACGTCCAGGTCTTCGGGCAGAGGCTTGCGAACCGACTTGGCGAGCGCCTCGGCGCCGCGATCATCGACCAGTCGCTCTCTGATCTCGCGTTCGATCTCGGCTTTCAGCTGCGCGATGCGTGAGGCGACCTCATCGCGCGCGAGCCGCGCGGAGAGCTCATCGTCGGACGAGGAGCCCTGCAACAGGCGCGCCTCGAGGGCCTCGAGCTCGAGGTTGCGCAGCGTTCGATAGAGGTAGTACGTGCCGCCGACCGGTCGGCCCGGCTCCATGCCGGCGTACCTCGAGACCGCCTCGCCCGCCCCGGCGCGCATCGCTGAGAGGTCGCCGTCTCGAAGGGCTCGAAAGAGCAGCTCGGAGAGCTCCGCGGCGCTCATCGCCCCGCCGCCTTGACCGCGCGCCTGGCCCGGGCCGGTGCCCGCGGCACCCTCGTTGCGCTGATCGCTCGTGCGGCAGCTCTTCACCCAGCATCTCCTCGGCGCTCTCCCACGAGCGCGTCGAGAAGAAGACGTCAAAGGCGTTGTAGAACACCGGCAGGTGATCGCCGTCTTTGACGAGGGTCGCCGCGAGCGTGGCGCGAAGGAGGCTGCGGTCGGCGAGGTCAATCACCTCGACCGCGCGGGCGGCGTCGACGTGCTCGCTCATCGACACGGGAATGCCGGCGGCGCGCAGCTCGCCGATGAAGTCGCCCAACAGATTAAGCAACGGGCCTCGAGCGACCGAGCAGTTCCTTCGTGGCGCGTTCGATGTCGGACTGATACTTGAGCAGGATGTGCAGCGTCGCCGCCGCGTCTTCGTCGCCGATCTCTTCGCGCCCGAGGATCACCAGGGTGCGAGCCCAGTCGAGGGTCTCAGAGACCGAGGGTGCCTTCTTCAGGTCGATCGAGCGCAGCGATCGCACCACCTGGGCGATCTGTTCAGCCAGGTTCTTCGTGATCCCGGGCACCCGCGAGAGGATGATGTCGCGCTCGCGCTCCACGGTCGGATAGCCCACGTAGAGATACAGGCAGCGGCGCTTCAGCGCTTCGGAGAGCTCTCGCGTGTTGTTCGAGGTCAAAAAGACCATCGGGATCTGCTTCGCCTTGATGGTGCCGAGCTCGGGAATGGAGACCTGGTACTCCGAGAGGATCTCCAGCATCAGCGCCTCGGTTTCGAGCTCGACGCGGTCCACCTCGTCGATGAGCAAGACGACCGGATCACTCGCGGAGATCGCCTCGAGCAGGGGGCGCGTGAGCATGAACTCCTCGGCGAAGATGTCCTCTTCGAGGTGGTGCCACTCCTCGTTCCCCGCCCCTTCTGGACGGCCCGCCTGGATGCGCAAGAGCTGCTTGCGATAGTTCCACTCGTAGAGGGCCTTTGATTCGTCGAGCCCTTCGTAGCACTGGAGGCGAATAAGCCGAGCGCCGATGGAGTCGGCGACGGCCTTGGCGAGCGCGGTCTTGCCGGTGCCCGCGGGCCCCTCGACGAGGACCGGCTTGGCGAGCCGGTCCGCGAGGTAGGTCACCGAGGCGATGGCGTCGTCGCTCAGGTAGTCGTTCTCCGCAAGGAGCTTCTGCACCTCGCTCGGCGACTCGAAGCGCACCGGCGGCACGCGGTCCAGCCCCAATCGCCGAGCGAGCTCTTCTCTCGGATCAAGTGCGGTCATCGAATCTGTCCTTCTCCTCGCACGACCCACTTGAGGCAGGTCAGTTCACGTAGTCCCATTGGGCCGCGAGCGTGCAGCTTCTGAGTGGAAATGCCGACTTCGCCCCCGAGACCCAACTCGCCCCCGTCGATGAATCGCGTCGAGGCATTCACCAGCACGGCGGCCGCGTCCACGCGCTTCACCCAGGCTTCAGCGTTCGAGACGTCCCGCGTGAGTATCGCCTCGCTGTGGCCCGTCCCGTAGGTGGCGACATGCTCGATCGCCTCGTCCAGCGAGTCGACAACCTTCACGGCGAGGATGAGGTCAAGAAACTCGCGCGCGTAGTCGTCGTCCGTCGCGAGCGTCGCGTCGGGCAGGTACGCACGCGCGAGCTCGTCGGCGCGCAGCTGGACCTCGGGCATGGCGAGGGACAGCGCCGGCAGAAAGGTGGCGGCGACCGCCTGGTGCACGAGCACCGTCTCCGCGGCGTTGCAGACGCCGGGGCGCGAAGTCTTGGCGTTCTTCACGATGGCGAGCGCCCCGTCGAGGTCCGCCGTCTCATCGACGAAGACGTGGCAGTTGCCATCCCCGTCGAGGACGTAGGGAACCCGGGCGTGCTCGCGCATAGCGGCGATGAGGCTCGGGCCGCCCCGAGGGATCAGGCAGTCGAGCACGTCGCTCAGCTGCATGAACGCTTCGACCGTCTGGTGCGAGGGGTCCTCCACGAGCGAGACGGCGGCAGACGGAAGGCCCTCTTTTTCGAGGGCCTCGTGCCACAGGTCGACCAGGAACGAGTTAGTCCGCTGGGCCGTCGAGGACCCGCGCAGGAAGGCCGCGTTGCCGCTTCGCACGCACAGTCCGGCGACGTCGCAGGTGACGTTGGGGCGATTCTCGTAGACGACCCCGATCACCCCGAGGGGCACGCGCAGGCGCTCGACGTGCAGGCCGTTCGGGCGGATGCTCTGGTCGAGGGTCTCGAAGAGGGGATCGGGCGCCGCCGCGATCTGGCGCAGCGCCGTTGCCATGTCCGCGACGCGCGCCTCGGTGAGCGTGAGGCGATCGCGCCCGGGTCCCGATTCGCGGTATGCGGCGACCTCTTCGGCGTTGAGGGCGAGGAGCTCGTCGCGGACCCCCTCCAGCCGGTTGGCGACGTGGAGCAGGACCGCCTGGCGGGTCTCGTCGGACGCCTGGGCGAGGGCGATGGACGCTCGCTTGACCGCGGCCCCCTGGGTCGCGAGTGCGTGCGTCATGGATCAATCGTAATGGGAGTCGCTAGGGACGCCGTAAAAGCACGAGATCGTCGCGGTGCACGACCACGTCGTCGCCCTCATCAAAGAGCTCCGCTGAGACACGTACCAGTCCCTTCGCGACGGTCTCGCCGTCGGGTCCCTTGACGTCGACCGCGTCGCCCTCGACAAAGGTGCCCGAAAAGGACTGCACGCCCACGCGCAGGAGGCTCCGTCCGTGGTGCTCGAGCGCCTCCAGTGCTCCCTCGTTGATCTGGAGCGACCCCTGGCTCGCCACGGCAAAGGCGATCCACGATTTTCGCGCGGAGAGCCGTTCGGCCCGCGGATGAAAGATGGTGCCGAAACCGCCCTCGAGCGAGTGACGCAGTGCGCCCTTCGTGCGAGCGGGAGCGATCACCGTCGTCACGCCCGACCAGGTCGCCATGTGGGCCGCCGCGATCTTCGAAGCCATGCCGCCGCTGCCCACCCCCGAGCGGCTGGCGCCCGCGGCGCTCACGAGCGAGGCGTCAATGGCCCGCACCTCTTCGATCAACGTGGCCGTCGCGTCCACGCGCGGATCAGCGGTGAAGAGGCCGACCGTGTCCGTGAGCAGCACCAGGTGCGACGCCCCCACCAGATTGGCGACCAGCGCCGCCAGGCGGTCGTTGTCACCGAAGCGGATCTCCTCGTCGGCGACGGCGTCGTTTTCGTTGACGATCGCCACGACGTTGAGCGCCGCCAGCGCTTCGATCGTGCCACGCGCGTGCAGGTACTGGCCGCGGTGGGAGAAATCGAGCGGGGCGAGCAGGACCTGGCCGATCGTGGCGGAGCGCTGCGCGAACGCGTCGCGCCAGGCGTGCATCAAGAGCGGCTGGCCCACGGCCGACACCGCCTGAAGGGTCGTGGCGTCACGAGGTCGGGGCTTTGACTGGCCGACTTCGGCCCAGCCGGCGGTGATGGCCCCCGAGGTGACGACGACGACCGACCAGCCCTCGTCGCGTAGGTCGACGACGTCACCAGCGACGTGTCGCAGCACCTCGTGATCGACACCGCCGCTCGCGTCGGTGACCGACGACGTGCCGATCTTGACGACGACGCTACGACTGGCCATCGTCGCCGAGGTCGAGGCGCCCGTGGCGCGCCAGGCGCTCGCGACGCGTCGCGCGATGATGCTCGCCGCGATCGAGACCGGTGCCCGCTTCGTCTCGCCACCACTCAAAGGCCAGCGTGCCGATCGTGACGACGTCACCCTCGTGCACGCCCGCCCTCGTGAGCAGCCGGTCAACGCCCAGCTTCTTCAGGCGATGCACGATCTCGGCCAGCGCCTCGTCGTCGGTGAGGTCGCTGAATCGCACAGCGCGCTCGGCCGCTCGCCCGTTGACTTGCCAGCTCTTGTCGCCCGCACGTTCGACCGTGATCTCCTCGACGACCGGTCGATGCACCACCACCTCGTGCTCGAGCGACTCGGCTTCGTCCCGGCGCGCCTCGACGACGAGGGCGGCGAGCTGGGCGGTGAGACGATCGATCCCCTCACCGGTCACGGCCGAAATCGTCTCGACGCCATCCAATTCGTACGCGGCGACGTCCTCTTTCGAGCCGACTACCACCCGAGGGCGCCCGAGCAGATCCGCCTGATAGTCCCCGAGCTCCTCTAAGAGGATCCGAAGCTGCTCGTCGGGTGGGTGCGGCGCCATGTCAGAGAGGTCAAGGAGCACGCAGAGCACCCGGGCTCGCTCGACGTGGCGCAAGAAGTCGTGCCCGAGGCCACGGCCATCGGCGGCGCCCTCGATGAGGCCCGGGATGTCGGCCATGACGAACTCGGTCGCGTCGCTCGGGCGCCCCGAACGTGCCCCGACGCGTACGACACCTAGGTTCGGCGTCAGGGTCGTAAAGGGATAGTCGGCAATCTTCGGACGGGCCGCCGACACTCGTGAGATCAGCGTCGATTTACCCACGTTCGGAAAGCCGATCAGCGCAACGTCGGCTTCCAGCTTCAGCTCGAGGTTGTACCAGCACTCTTGTCCGGCTTCGCCCTGTTCGGCGAACGCGGGCGCGCGGCGCCGATTGGAGAGAAACCGGGCGTTGCCCTGACCACCGAGGCCACCTTCGGCCGCGAGCCAGCGATCACCGGGTCCTTTCAGATCGACGAGGAGCTCCCCTTCCATGGTGAAGACCATGGTGCCCAAGGGAACGGTCACGGTCGTGTCTTTTCCCCGCGAACCGTGCTTGCGCTTGGACGTCCCGTGATCGCCGTCAGTCGCTCGACGAAACGGGTGATCTTGAAAGCCCAGCAATGACGCCTGATTGTGATCGGCGACCAGCCATACGTCGCCGCCGTTGCCACCATCACCGCCGTCGGGACCGCCCTTTGCGACGTGGGCCTCGCGGCGAAAACTGACGCATCCCGCGCCTCCGTCACCGGCTTTGGCATGCAGCTGCGCGCTGTCGACGAAGGAAGACATCCATTCATCCTATGGCTGGGTCTTTCGGGCTCTTTGAGTGACGAACACGCTCATCACGTTTGATCACAAGGTGATTGACGTGATCACGTCGCCGCCGTTGCCTTCCCAGGCCGTCGGTAACCTTCTGCTCTTCGCACGGCGCGCCTGCGCCGTCGCCCGAAAAGCCTGGAAATTAGTGAAGATGGCCGCTTTCTGCCTCCCCATAGGAGGCCGAGCCTGTTGATTTCTCGGGATTGGGCTCGTGGCTCCATCCCGATGATCAGGAACTTTGGATCTTTACTATAGGAAAAAGAGCCAATTCTTAGACCGATATCCCCGGAATCCCTTATTTTTACGGTAAAAATGTCGGTGGCTGCTGGGAACGCCCAGCTCCGTTTCAATAAGAGTAAGGAGTCGACCGGTGAACAAGGCCGAGTTGGTAGAAGCAATCGTCGCCGAAAGCGGCGCCACCAAGAACACCGTTGCGGAGGTTCTGAAGGCCTTTGAAGACGTCGTAGTCGGCAACGTTTCCAAGGGTGAGAAGATTGTATTGTCCGGGTTCTTGTCGTTCGAGCGTGTGGAGCGTAAAGCTCGCACCGCCCGGAATCCTCAGACCGGCGAGGCCATTCAGGTGAAGGCCTCGAGGGCTCCGAAGGTGTCCATTGGTTCGACCTTTAAGAAGGCCGTCAAGGGCGCGTAGTTCTCGTATCAACGAAAAATCCCCCCGGGTAAGCGCCCGGGGGGATTTTTTTGTGCTTTGAGATTTGAGAAGTGTCTAGTTGCTGGAAAGCACGTCGACGAGCTTGCGGCCGCCGCGGTAACCGAACTTCACTTTGCCTTCGGTGAGCGCGAACAGCGTGTCGTCCTTGCCGAGGCCCACGTTGCGGCCGGGGTGGAACTGGGTGCCGCGCTGGCGAACGATGATGCTGCCGGACTTCACCTCGGTGCCGTCGAACGCCTTCACGCCGAGGCGCTGGGCATTGGAGTCACGGCCGTTTCGCGTGGAGCCGCCGCCTTTGGTCTTTGACATCGATACTCCTTACGCTTTAGCCGAAATCTTGGTGATTTCGACGGTCGAATAGTGCTGGCGGTGACCCCAGCGACGACGCTGGATGGCTTTCGCCTTGTAGGTGAGGGCGCGAATCTTCGGACCCTTCTCGCCACCGATGATCTTGCCGGTCACCGTCGCGCCTTTCAGGGCTGGGCCGGCGACCACCTGGTCACCGTCAACGAGCAAAACGGGCTGAAACTCAACATCGGCACCAACCTCTTCAGGGCGCAGGTCGACGCGGACCACTTGGCCCTCGGTGACGCGCTCTTGGGATGTGCCTACACGGATGACGGCGTACATAAGGGTTCCATACTAGCCGATGGCTCGCGGGGTCCGTGATGCGACGTCCGCCTTCAGGCGCCCGCGAGCGAGATCTATAGGCCGGTCTTGACGACGAAGCCCCGTCCGTCGCAGACGCTGCAGACGACCGAGAGCGACTCGAGCAGCCCCTCATTGACGCGCTTTCTCGTCATCTCGATGAGTCCGAGTTCCGAGACGTCAAAGACCTGGGTACGGGTCTTGTCGCGCGAGAGGGCCTGGCGGAGCGCTGAGGCCACCGCGTCGCGGTTGGCCTTGGCCTCCATGTCGATGAAGTCGATGACGATGATGCCGCCAATGTCGCGCAGGCGCAGCTGCCGGGCGACCTCTTCTGCCGCCTCGAGATTGTTGCGAAAGACGGTCTCTTCGAGGTTGTTGGTGCCGACGTTCTTGCCGGTGTTCACGTCGATGACGGTCAGCGCCTCGGTGCGCTCGATGATGAGCGACCCACCAGAGGGCAGGAACACCTTGCGGTCCAGCGAGCGGTGGAGCTGCTCGTGGACGAAGTAGCGCTCGAAGAGCGGCAGCTCTTCGGTGTCGCGGTCGTAGTACTCGATGCGATCAGCGAGCTCGGGGTTGACCGCCAAGACGTACTCGCGCACCTTCTCATAGAGGGTCCGGTCGTCAATGAGGACCGCACGGTACTCATCGTTGAGCTCCTCACGCAGCACCCGCACCGCGAGGTCGAGGTCGCGGTAGATGAGGCGAGGCTGGTTGGAGCGCGCCACTTCGACTTCGATGGCGTCCCACTTCTCGACGAGCGAGGTGACGTCGCGCGAGAGGTCCTCCGCGCTGACGCCCTCGGCGGCCGTGCGAATGATGATGCCGTGGCGCGCGGGCTTCACCTCGTCGACGATCTTGCGCAGTCGACGGCGCTCCCCATCGGGGAGCCGCTTGGAGATGCCGATCGTCGACGAGTTGGGCACGAGCACCGCGAAGCGTCCGGGGAGGGACACCTCCTGGGTGAGGCGGGCGCCTTTGTGGCCAATGGCGTTCTTCGTGACCTGGCAGAGGACCGTCTGGCCCGCGCGGATCATCTCTTCGATGCGCTTGTTGTTGGAGGGTGCGCCGTCGACGTCCTCGGTGTCAAAAGAGACGTCGCCCTTATAGAGGACCGCGTTCTTCGGGATGCCGATGTCGACGAAGGCGAGCTCCATGCCCGGCAGGACGTTCTGAATCCGTCCGACGTAGATGTTGCCGTCGATCTGGTTGGTCTCGTCGGCGTTCTTCGCGACGGTGTACTCGACCATCGAGCGACCCTCCAAGGTCGCGATGTGCGTGCCGTCCTTGGTCGTGTGCACGGCCATCAAGTAACGACCCTGGGCGCGAGTGCGTCGCTCTCCCCCGCGGCGCTTGCGCGGACGACCGCGACCGGCGCCGTCGCCGGCTTCGGGGGCGGAGGCTTCTACCGGTGCTTCCGCCGAGCGGCGACCGCCGCCGTTCGTGGAAATGCCGGACGTCGATGCGTCGCGATTTTCCCGGTTGGCATCGCGGTTCTCTCGGTTGCCTTGCCCCGAACGTCCCCGACCGCCGCGTCGGCGGCGATTGCCGCCAGTGCTCGGTGTCGAGGGCGCGGCGGGTGCCGAGGCGCCGCGCGCTACGGGCCGAGTGTCGCCGATCTGGGGGGCTGGTCGAGTGTCGCCGATTCTCGGGCTAGTGGATGAGGGTACGGGTTGGTTGGATTCGTCGCTCACGACGGGTACTCCTTGCGTTCTTTAGGGTGGGGTCGTGACGCCACGCGTCACGAGTTGCCGCGCGCGGCGAGACGCTCGCGCGGACGATGGGGTCACTGCGAAAGACTTGTTGGGCCGTGACCAGGAGAACTATGAAGAGCCCTAGCAGTTGTAGCTCACTGGCGGATGCCACGAATTGTCCTCAGTACCTGTGCGTAACGGAGTGAACACACTGCGTTACTACGACGTTCTCTTGTCTTTGACACCCTGTGTGCCAAAGCGCCCAACACGTTCAGGCTAGCCGAATGCAGAGGCGCTCTTGACCAATCGGCGTCCGTCGGCTATGGGCGAGCGCACGGGCGCCGGTCGTTTATCCGCTGGTCGGGGGCGTTGGGCGGTCGTCGTGGTCGTCGTGCTCGTCGAGGACTTCTTGTTCGTGGTGGTATTGGTCGGCGTCGTGAGGGCCGGCTTCAGGTTGAGGGCGGGCACCGGGTGGCTCACCAGCCAGTTGAAGGTCTTTGCTACGACGGGCGCCGAGGCGTCGGCGCCGTAGCCGCCTTCGTCAATCACGCAGAGCACCACGTACTCGGGGTGGGTGGTCGGTCCAAAGCCCACGAACAGCGAGTTCGGCTCCTCGTCGCCGGGGTTGCTCGCGGTGCCGGTCTTGCCGGCGATCGGAAAGGACGCGAGCGAGTGGTGGAAGTACTGCTGGAACGCGGGGTACCCCGTGCCCTTGGGGCTTTGGACGACGCCGCTCAGTCCCTCGAGGATCGGGTCGCGCACGCTCGCGGGCAGGCTCACGTGCCCGAGGACCCGGGGCGTGTAGCGCTGGATGACGTCGCCGTGGGGGTTGACGATGGCCGCAGGCGACTTCGGGCGCGTAGCGGGTACCGCCGTTGGCGAAGGTGGCGTAGGCGTTGGCGAGGGCGATCGGCGTGAGCGCCGTCGAGCCCTGTCCGAACGCCATCTCGATGTTGTCGCCCGTGTACCAGGTGTCGTGGGGGAACGCCGTCGGGTCTTCGTCGTGGAGCTGCTTGCGCACCTCGGGCGAGTCCACGCGGCTGGTGGCTTCGTCGGGCAGATCGATGTTGGTCGGCTCGTCGAGCCCGTACTCGGCGGCCACGTTCTGGATCGGGGTCTGGCCGTACTTCGCCTGCTCGGACCAGAAGAGATAGCCAAGGTTGTAGAAGTAGTAGTCCGAGGATACGGTGAGGGCCGTCGGGAGATCGATCTCGCCGGCCGCTTCGTTGTCGTCGTCGTGAAAGACGCAGATGCTGTTGCCCCTTCTGGCATCCGGGCACCGTGAACGTCCCGGTGTCGTCGATCAGCTTGTCGGCCGGAAAGATGCCGGTCTGCAGCTCGGTCGTCGCCGTGACCAGCTTGAAGGTGCTGCCCGGGGTGTAGAGACCCTGGATGGCGTAGTTGTTGAAGGCGCCCTCGGCGTTGAGCTGCTTGTAGGTCGCGTCGGTGAGACCGTTGACGAACGAGTTGAGGTTGTACGAGGGGTAGCTCGCCATTGCGTACACCTCCCCGTTGTTCGGATTCATGACGATGGCGGCGCCGTTCAGCGCTTCGGGAACCCTGTGTGAGACCGGGTCGATCGAGTGCCGGTCGGCGAGGATCTCCTGGCTCAAATAGTTCTGGAGCGTCTGCTGCAAGGGGGCGTCGATGTTGAGCACCACCGAGTCGCCAACGACCGGCTCGGTCGTCTTGATCGCGCCGAGAATCTGCTCGTTGGCGTTGACTTCGAGCGTGCTCGTTCCTTCCTTGCCGCGCAGATACTGCTCGTAGTACGACTCGATGCCGCTCTTGCCGATGGTCGAATCGGTCTGATACCCCGCGTGAGGGTTCTCTGCGATCTCGGTCGAGGTGATCGGACCGACGTACCCGAGTATCTGCGCGGCGATGCTGCCGCCGTCGGGGTAGGCCCGCGTTGACGTGTCCAGGATGGAAACGCCGGGGAACTCGCCGGGATGCAGCTTGATGAACTCGACGTCGCGCTGGGGCGCGTTGCTCATGATGGGCGCCGGCTGATACTGGCTGTACTGCTGGTCGGCGAGATCGCGATTGATCTGCTGCACGCTGAGCCCGGTGAGCGACGACAGCGATCCCTTGATCGCGGGATGCAGCGAGGCTTCGGCGCGCGACAGGCGAATCTCGGTCGTGGTGACGTTGGTCACGAGCGGCTCTCCCGCGCGGTCGAGGATCTCGCCACGGGTCGCCGGAATGGTCGTCACGCGCAACGAGTTCTGGTTCACGATCGCGGCGGACGCCTTGTAGTCAACCACTTGCAAGAAGAACAGTCGAACGATCAAGCCCACGAACAGCAGCGCGAAGAAGCCGCCGATGACCAGCCAGCGCCGCACGGGTCGGGCTTGGACCTCATCGGGTGAAGCCATGAGGTCGCGAATGCCCACGGGTTTTGGCTCGTTGATCGTGCGCCCGCGTCCGCGCAGCGGATGCAACGAGACCCAGGGCCGCCACAGCCGTGAAAACCACGAACCCGTCGGGCGGTCACGCCACGAGCTCTTCAACGCGCACCCCCCACGTTGGCGACCCAACGGGCCAGGCGAGTCACGGGTCGAGCGAGGAGAAAGAATGCCACTGCGTTCACCATCATCGCAGCGAGCAGTCCGTCGCGCCAGAGCGAGAAGTTGAAGGTGAAGAAGCTGGCCCCCACAAACAAGGCGGGCGCGATAAAGCCCGCGGCCGCCGCGATCAACGGGGTCACCCACCACGCGGCGGAGTCGAGATCGCCCACGCCTTCACGCCCGAGACGCGACGCGCCATAGGCGAGCAGCACGGCGACCAGCGCGGTGAGCCCAAAGGGGGTCGTCGAGTGCGTATCGAAGAACACGCCGGCGACGACCGCGCTCCACATCGCGAGCGCCGTGAAGCCGGTGAGCCCAATGGCGAGCGGCCAGAGCCACACGACCATCACGACGACGCCCGCGAATCGCCACGAGGAGAAGATCGACAGCTGGATCGCCACGATGAGCAGCGTGGCGACGGTGACCGGCAGCAGCGCCTTTCTCACGCAGGCGGCTCCCACAGCACGACGTCGAGGTAGGTCAGGTGGCGCAGGTCGGCCGCCGGCCTGAGGGTGAGGTTGTAGGAGGCAGCGCCCGGCGTCAGGGTCACGTCTTGCACGGTGGCGACCGGAAGACCGGCGGGATAGAGGGCGCCGTTCAACCCGTCGGTCTGGAGCTTGGTGCCCGGTCCCACGCCAGAGTTGAGCGGCACCGAGGTCGCCCCGAGCCCGTTGTCGAGTCCGCGTCCCGAGACGATGAGATCGGTCTTGCCCGACTTGAAGGTCACCCCGACCGACGAAGCGGTGTCGGTGATGAGCCTCACCGTCGCAGAGCTCGACGACGTCGACATCACTCGGCCGATGAGTCCGCCGTTCGCCACGACCGGCATGCCCACGAGGATCCCGCTGTCTCGGCCCTTGGAGATCTGGATGGTGGCCGCGAAGTTCGTCGGCGACAGCGCGGTGACTTGTGCAGCCACCGTCGGAATGGTGCCGACGAAGGGCACGTTGAGCTGGGTCGTGATCTGCTTCAGCTGACGAGCGAACGCCCACTCTTCATTGGCACGCTCTTGCGCCTCGCCGAGCTCGTAGCGCAGCTTCTCGTTTTGTGCCACGACGTCGCTGTAGTTGATGGTGCCCGCGAAAGTGTGGCCGATGGGACGGGCGATCTCATTGACGGCCCAGCTGAACGGGGAGATGATGATGTTGGCTCCGCTGCGAAGTCCCGACGCCACCCCCGTCGTGAGGTAGAGAATGAGCAGCGTGGCCAGTATCGCGACGGAGAAGGTCCAGGTACGTCGACGCGAACGGTCGGTGGCCACGCGCTAACGCGAAGGACTGGTCTTCAACATGCGCGCGAAGACTTCGAGTTCTTCGAGACACATTCCACTACCGAGCGCCACGCAGTTCAAAGGGTCGTTCGCCACAATGATTGGCATATTGGTCTCGTATTCCAGGCGCGCCGCGAGGCCCGCGAGCAATGCTCCCCCACCGGTGAGGACAATGCCCTGCTCCATGAGGTCCGACGACAGTTCCGGGGGCGTGCGGTCGAGGGTCACCTTGACGGCGTCAACGATGGCCTGGACCGGCTCGGAGATCGCCTCACGGATCTGCTCCGTCGAGATGATCACGGTCTTCGGGAGTCCGGTCACGAGGTCGCGCCCACGAATCTCCGCGCGCAGCTCTTCTTCCAGCGGGAACGCGGAGCCGAGCTGCATCTTGATCTCTTCTGCCGTGCGCTCACCGAGTGCGAGCTGGAACTCTTTCTTCACGTAGGCAACGAGTGCTTCGTCGAGCTCGTCGCCGCCCACGCGAATCGACTGACTCGTCACGATGCCGCCGAGTGAGATGACCGCGACCTCTGAGGTACCGCCACCAATGTCGACCACCATGTTGCCGGTTGGCTCGTGAATGGGAAGTCCCGCGCCGATGGCCGCGGCCATCGGCTCTTCGATGATGTACGCCTTGCGCGCGCCGGCGAACTCGGCCGCTTCCATGACGGCGCGCTGTTCGACGCCAGTGATGCCCGACGGCACGCAGATGACCATGCGGGGCTTCGCGAAGCGGCGCTGGTGCACGCGGTGGATGAAGTAGCGAAGCATCTTCTCGCAGATCTCGAAGTCGGCGATGACCCCGTCCTTCAGGGGACGGATGGCCTGAATGTTGCTCGGGGTACGGCCGATCATGCGCTTGGCCTCCGCGCCGACGGCGAGCGGCTTGCCGTCTTTCACGTCAACGGCGACGACGGACGGCTCGTTGAGGACAATCCCGCGGCCGCGTACGTAGACGAGCGTGTTCGCAGTGCCCAGGTCGACCGCCATATCACGGCCTAAAAGTGAAAAACGACTGTCAACCATAGATTCCTTTTAGAGGTGTGCGTCGCTGCGCTCGCCTACAAGGCTAGGTCATGATTGCTCGGCTCAGCCAGTAGAACGCGTTATTCCAAGTCTGGAAAGAAAATCTCTATTTCACGAGCCGCGGAATCACTCGAATCAGAACCGTGGATCAAGTTCTCGGACATCTCGATCGCGAGATCCCCGCGGACTGTTCCGGGCGCCGCCTCGAGCGGATTCGTCGCGCCCATCATGGTGCGCACGACCTTCCAGGTGTCCTCCGGTCCCTCTACGACCATCACCAGTGCGGGCGAGCGCGTGATGAAGGTGACCAGTGAGTCAAAGAAGGGCTTGCCCTCGTGTTCGGCGTAGTGCCGCCTGGCCGTAGCCGGGTCGAGGCTGCGCAGCTCGGCTGCCACCAACCTCAGCTGGCGCCGCTCGAGACGCGACACGATCTCGCCCACGAGGCCCCGCTCGACGCCGTCGGGCTTTACGATCACCAGGGTTCTGTTCATTCGGGAGAATCTAACAGTCAGGCCAGGTGTCGAGACGGCACGTGCAGCACCTCGCCGCGAATCTCGGCGACGAGATAGAGGCTTCCGGTCACCACGATCAGGTCATCATCGGTCGAACGTTCGCGCGCGTGGGCGAGGGCCACCTTCGCGCTGGGGTGCTCGTAGGCGACAGCGCCGTTCCTCGTGAGCGCGGCAACCACGTCGCGAGCGGGCACGGCCCGCGGAGAGTTCGGCGCGCAGCAGTAGAACTCGCTGAAGCCGGCGCCGAGCAGCGGAGTGATCATGTCTTCGACGTCGCGCCCGGTCAACATGCCGAGCACGCAGCGACGCTCCCCTCGCACGTCGAACGCACCGTCGAGCGTCGAGACCAACGCGCGAATACCCGCGGGATTGTGCGCACCGTCAACGACGATCACGGGGCTGCGTGCGACAACCTCCATGCGACCAGGCATTTTCACTCTCGCGAGCGTTGACTCGACCACCTCCTCGCCGAGTGCGCGCCCGAGGAACGCTTCTGCTGCGACGATCGCCGTCGCTGCGTTCACTCCTTGATGAATGCCGTGGAGATCGAGGAGCACTTCCTCGTAGCGCGCGTAGGGCGTGCGCACCGTGATCGCGCGACCACCGAGGGCGAGCTCGTTGTCTTCGAGCGCGAACTCGTCGCCGAGCAGCCACAAGGTCGCCTCGATCTCCTTCGCGCGTTGCTGAGCGATCTCCACCACAATGGCGTTGGCCGTCCCCACAACTGCCACGCCGTCATGACGAAAGATGCCGACCTTGTCACTCGCGATCGCACCAACGGTCGGGCCGAGCACCGCCGTGTGATCGAGGTCGACGTTGGTGAGCACCGCCACGTCAGAGTCGATGACGTTGGTCGAGTCCCAGGTGCCGCCCATGCCCACTTCGATAACCGCCACGTCGACGCCTTCGTCCGAGAAGTGCAGGAGCGCGCCGACGGTCAAGAGCTCGAACCGTGTGAGCGCCACGCCGGTGACCGATTCAACGTCCGAGAGTCGCTCGAGCACGTTGATGAACGATTCATCATCGATCGGCTCGCCGTTGACGGCAATTCGCTCGTTGATGGCGTGCAGATCGGGGCTGGTGAAGGTCCCCACGCGCAGCCCCGTGGCCTGCAGCAAGGCGCTCGTGATGGTGGTGGTCGTGCCTTTGCCGTTCGTCCCGGTCACGTGGATCGACGGGTAGTCCCCTTGCGGGTCGGCGAACTGGGCCAAGGTGTCGCGAATCGGCTCGAGCGTGGGATCCGGCAAGCGATTCGGGGCGATTCGCTCATAGTCGACGTGCGACTCGAGCCACGTCAACGCCTCAGCGTAGGAAGCGAAGCGCACGGCTTAGCTCGCGCGACGGGTCCGCGTCGCCTTTCGCATTTCGTAGATCGGTGCTTCGTGCAGACGCACCGACGCGGCGGTCACGGTGCACTTGACCACGTCACTGCGACCGGGCACGTCGAACATCGGCTCGAGCAACACGTGCTCCAAGATCGAGCGGAGCCCCCGCGCACCGGTGCCGCGCTCGAGCGCGAGATCAGCGATCGCTTCGAGCGCGTCGGGTTCGATGACGAGCTCGACGCCGTCCATCGCGAGCACCTGCTGGAACTGACGGACCAACGAGTTCTTTGGCTCGGTGAGCACTTGAATCAACATGTCGCGGTCGAGCTGCTGGACGGCGCCGATGATCGGAAGGCGACCAATGAACTCGGGGATGAGCCCGAACTTCACCATGTCTTCTGGCAACACGTGACGGAAGAGCTCGATGTCGCCGCGGCGCTTGGACTGCACCGGCTGGTTGAAGCCCATCGACTTCTTGCCGAGTCGACGTTCGATGATCTCCTCGAGCCCCGCGAACGCGCCGCCGCAGATGAACAAGATGTTCGCGGTGTCAATGTTGATGAACTCTTGGTGGGGGTGCTTGCGCCCGCCCTGGGGAGGGACGCTCGCCACCGTGCCCTCGAGGATCTTGAGGAGCGCCTGCTGGACGCCCTCGCCCGAGACGTCCCGAGTGATCGAGGGATTCTCCGCCTTGCGCGCGATCTTGTCGATCTCGTCGATGTAGATGATGCCCCGCTCCGCGCGCTTGACGTCAAAATCCGCCGCCGACAGGAGCTTCAGCAGGATGTTCTCCACGTCTTCGCCCACGTAGCCCGCCTCGGTGAGCGCGGTGGCGTCGGCGATGGCGAAGGGCACGTTGAGCATCCGCGCGAGCGTCTGGGCGAGGAACGTCTTGCCACAGCCCGTCGGGCCGAGCAAGAGCACGTTGGACTTCGCCACTTCGACGTCGTCGTCGTGAAGCGGGCCCGTCTGGATGCGCTTGTAGTGGTTGTAGACCGCGACGGCGAGAATCTTCTTCGCGTCGACCTGGCCGATGACGAACTCGTCTAGGAAGGCGGAGATCTCACGAGGCGTGGGAAGCTCGTCGAGGACGAACTCGGGACGGTCCCCGAACTCGTCTGCGATGATGTCGTTGCACAGGTCGATGCACTCGTCGCAGATGTACACGCTCGGTCCCGCGATGAGCTTCTTAACCTGCTTTTGACCCTTCGCGCAGAAGCTGCACTTAATAAGGTCACTGCCTTCACCGAACTTTGCCACGGACACCCTCCGACAGACCTATCGCCGCGCCCATCCTACGGTCCCGCACTCTTAAAACGGGGTACCTCTAGGGCCGGTTGGAGATGACTTCGTCAATCAGGCCGTATTCCACTGCTTCTTCGGCGCTCATGATGAAGTCCCGATCGGTATCTTTGTTGACCCGTTCGGCCGATTGGCCCGTGTCGGCGGCCAGCATGGAGTTGAGCAGGTCCTTCATCCGCAGGATCTCTCGGGCCTGGATCTCAATGTCCGACGCCTGTCCGCCGACGCCACCCCACGGCTGGTGCAGCAGCACGCGGGCGTGCGGCAAGGCAAAGCGCTTGCCGTGGGCGCCAGCGCCGAGCAGCACGGCGGCGGCCGAGGCCGCCTGGCCGAAGCAGAAGGTCGAGACGTCGGACTTGATGTACTTCATGACGTCATAGATCGCGAGCAGTCCGGTGATGTCCCCACCAGGTGAGTTGATGTAGAGGTTGATGTCCTTGTCGGGGTCTTCTGACTCGAGAAAGAGCAGCTGGGCGCAGACGAGGTTCGCAATGGAGTCGTCGATCGGAGTGCCGAGGAAGATGATGCGCTCGCGAAGGAGTCGGCTATAGAGGTCGTAGGCCCGCTCGCCCCGGTTGGAGGACTCTACGACGGTGGGGACGAGGTAGTTCTGGGCGCGATAGTTGTCGTTCACGGGACTACCTTAGGCGTCGACGTCGTCCGAGTCGCCGGGCTCGTCGGGCGCGAGCAGCGATGCGTCGATCGGAACACCTTCGGGATCGATGAAGGTGACGTGCTCGTTCAGCCAGCGGGACGCCTTCATCTTCGCCACTTCCGATCGAAACGTGACGACGCGCCCAGTGTCGCGAAGATTGGACCGCAGCACGTCGGCCGTGACCTTCATGGCCTCCGCCGTCGTGGCCAGCTCTTCGTCGATCTCCTCGTCCGTCGGCTCGAGGTTCTCCGCACGCACGAGCGCCCGCAAGGCCAGGTCGATGCGCACGGCGCGAGCGGCGTCAACGCGCAGCGTTTCCAGTAGCTGCTCCGGACTCTGGTTGGTGACTTGGAGGAACGTCTCGAGGTTGAGCTTCTGCTGCTCGAGCCGGTGACCGAGATCGTGCAGACGCTCGTTGGTCTCGTCCTGGACGAGCGGCTCGGGTACGTCGTCGGCACTCACGAGCTCGCTCAGCGCCACCAAGACCGAGTCGCGCTGGGCGCGTTGGGCTTCTGCCACGCGCATGCGGCGCATCTGATCGAAGATGCGATCGCGCATCTCGTCCGCGCTGGACCAGTCGGTGTTCTCCTGGACCCACTCGTCAGTCAGCTCCGGTAGCTCGCGCTCTTGCACCTTCTTTAGGGTCAGTTCGTAGGTGGCGACGCCGCCTTGGCCGAAGCTGCCGTTGAGCTTCATCTCCTCGCCCGCCTTCAGACCGAGGATCAGGTCATCGACACCTTCGGTGATGGCCCCGGAGCCAACCGTGTACATGAAGTCGCTCATGTCGAGCGGCTCGCCTTCGGCGTCCTGCTGCTCCACGTGCACGTCCATCGTGACGAGGTCCCCGGTCACGATCGGCCGGTCCACCTCATTGAGCACGGCGTCCGCCTCGCGAAAGCGATCGATCTGCGCGTCGACCTCGTCGTCGGTGACGACCGGTGACGGAATGGTCACCCGCAGGTCCCCGTATCCGACGATCTCGAGCTCTGGGCGCACTTCGACGTCCGCTTCGAAGACGAGCGTGCCCTCTTCCTCTCCCGAGGTGATGTTGATCTCGGGCTGGGCGATCGGGTCGATCAGCGTGTCAGAGACGGCGTGCGCGTAGAAGTCAGGAATGGCGCTTTGGATCGCTTCCCCGCGCAGCGCGGTCGGTCCGCCGAGGTGGGCCATGAGGACGTTCTTCGGGACTTTTCCCTTGCGGAAGCCCTTGATGCTCACCTGCTGGGAGAGCTTCTTCGCGGCGGCGTCAATGGCCGAATCCATCTCCGCGTCGTCAACCTCGATGACGAGCTTGACTCGGTTGTTCTCCAGGGTGGTGGTGGTAGCGCGCATAAGAGATGCCAGCCTACCGGCTTCTTCGAAATACCCTCAGATCATGATCGCCAGGGCCTCGGCGAAGGACCTCGCCAGCGCCTCGTCGCCGCGCACGTCGGTCGCCGAAGCTCGAAGGAACGCCTCCGAAGAGATGCGTCCGGCGGCCCGGCGCCAAAACAACGCCACGGGGGTCGTGAGCTCTAGCGTGGGCGTCTCGCTCGTCCTTTCGAGGGCGACTGCTCGACCGTTCTCCACTCCAATGAGGATGGATCGAGCGAGGCGCCCGCTCAGGTTGATCTGGACGAGCGTGCCGTCCCTCGCCCCCGCCTTTTTGCCGATCACGTAGGGAAGGGCGGACTCAAAGCGATTGACCACGATCTCCTCTCCCGGTCCGTGATCGTCGCTCGGTTCAAGCAGCGCGTCGCGAATGTCTTGGAGGTGTATCCAGCTGTCAAGGACTCGAGTCTCTTGGAAGCGATGAAAGGGCCGCTCGCCCTCGGGACTCCAACCGACTTTCTCCCAGGCCTCGTCGTCAAGCGATCGAAGGTGCTCTAGCGATCGATTCGTCGTCACCCGAAACAGATCCAGCACTTCGATCCCGGGCAACGCTCGGTATGACTCGACGATCGCTTCGTTGATCTCACCGATCGAATTCTTTACGTACGGGGGCCACGCCCCCTCGTGCGAGGGTGGTCGCAACTCTCCGCGAAGCATGAGCTCGAATCCCAGCAGATGGCTGACGACGTCACGAACCGTCCATCCCGGGCAGGGAGTCGGCGCGTCATACGCCTCTGGCTCTCGGGGACGAAGCGTTCGATCGATCGACGACCA
This sequence comes from uncultured Acidimicrobiaceae bacterium, assembly GCA_963848345.1. Taxonomy (GTDB): domain Bacteria; phylum Actinomycetota; class Acidimicrobiia; order Acidimicrobiales; family RAAP-2; genus RAAP-2. Next base: position 1,248,019 of record CAWKDF010000005.1, read on the forward strand.
GGTTTCCTCCAGTGCGTCAACAATCCATTCGTAGGCCATCACGCTCCCCCGCTCGCACAAAGCCTACGCAGCGAGGGGAGCGTCGGTGAAGAGAGTACGACCGGCGTAACGAACGAGTGAGCAGTAGATGCGGAAAGTCTAGGTAGTAGCGTTGTCGAAGTATTGAAGAGAACGGGACGTAGCGCAGCTTGGTAGCGCACTTGGTTTGGGACCAAGGGGTCCCGGGTTCAAATCCCGGCGTCCCGACTAGTAGTTCTCGATGGTTGAGAGGCCACCTCCATGCGATACGGCGGAGCAACACCGGAAGCTGCGCCGTATCGCACTGCGGAGGCGGTGCTCACCTCAGAACGTATCGAACCGTGCACGAATCGCCATCGGCAAAGCGAATCGCGAAGACGTGCTCGCCTCGTTGATCAGTCCGAAGCTCTGTTACTCGAACGCGCAGGATCGTGCCACTGTCATGCACTACGGTGATCCGTGTTCCCTTTTCGTTGCTGGTGATCCTCGGCTGTCCATAGAAATGGCTGCCCGCGATGCTGAGCGTCACTGTCTTGCCACTCACGGCCGCGCCTCTCACGAGCGTCGCGCGGGGAGCCGAGGAGGTGCTGGTCTTACTGAGCGATCACGAACGTGGGATCGCTCGAAAAGGTGAAGGTGATCGTTCCGCTCTCTGACGCGGTGCCCACGGCCACCAACCCGGTCGGCGTAACGACGTAGACAGTGTCTCCCGCCACAATGCTCGGGTCCGTGATGGTTGCCGTGATCGGCATCGCAGCGGTCGGTGCAGTGCCCGTCGATGTTTCCCAGGACACGCCAAACGAGAGCACGATAGGACGACCCTGAAGGAACCTGCCCCACCAGCGACGCACTATTGAGCACCGGGTAGATGCTGAGGCTGGTGCCATTGGGCAGCGCGCCCGCGGGTGCCGTGACCGTCTCACTCGCGTTGCCCGAGCTCGCGGTCACCGTTGTCGAAATCGTGCTCGAAGCAGTCGTGGTGGTTGGCGTACCGAATGCGGAAGCGGGAACGGTGGCACTCGTAGGCGGCGGTGCCGCGGAGCTGGTCGGCGAAGCAGCGCCGCCGCTTGACGATGGAGGCGTGGCGGGGGCCGAGACGGTAAGCGTGAAGGACCAGGCGCCCGATGCTGCGGGCGTGTCGCCGTCGCTGTCGGAGCCGCTCACGGTGTACTCGCCGGTGGGCAACGCTGAGGCCGTGTAGGTGATGGCACCGGCCGAGTCGACGGCAATGTCAGAGGAGTAGGTCGACGACGTCTCGACGTAGGAGACCGTGCCGACACCGTTGGTCACCGAAAGGCTGCCGGAGTAGCCGTCATCGTTCGCCACGGTCGCCGACGTAGGGCTCCCCTGAAGGAGCGCCGGCGGCGAGACGCTGAGCGTGAATGTCCACGCACCCGAACCTGCCGGCGTGTTGGTGTCGCTATCGCTGCCGGTCACGGTATAGATCCCCGCGGCGAGTGTCGACGCGACGTAGGTGATGTCGCCACTCGAATCGACGGCAATGTCAGACGAGTAGGTCGATGACGTCTCGACGTAAGAGACCGTGCCCTCTGCGTTGTTGACCGAAAGGCCGCCGGCGTAGCCGTCATCGTTCGCCACGGTCGCCGACGTGGGGCTGCTCTGGGTGAGTGTCGCTCCCCCGAGGAGTTCGTACACACTCGAGTTTTCCGTCGCATAGAGATCGTTGCCACTCACGGCAACTCCCGTCGGCCCAACAAGTGAAGCGAACGCCGACAGGGCAACGGGCGTGTTGGCCGTGACCGACTGACCAAAGAGCGTGCCCGTCGTCGCGGGTAGCACGACCTCTTGTGAATCGTTGGTGTTGGCGATGAAAAGATTGCCCGACCCGCTCACCGCAACCTCAGAGGGACCGTTCAGTCCCGACGCCGCCGTCAGCGTGACCGAAGTGTTGGCCGTGACCGACTGACCAAAGAGCGAGCCCGTCGTCGCGGGCAGCACCGTGATGTCGTTGTCGCCCTTGTTAGCGACGAAGAGGTTGCCCTCCGCGTCAAACGCCAGGGCCGTCGGATCGTTCAATCCACTGCTCACCAACGTCGAAAGAGTGTTTTCCGTTTGAGCCTCACCAAAGATGCTGTCGGAGGATGCGGGGAGCACGGAGAGGGAGCCCTCACCACCGGTGATGAAAAGGTCGCCGTTGCTGTCGACGGCCAGACCGGTCGGATCGTAGAGGCTGGACGCGGGCAGCGCCGTCACGGTGTCGGCCACTACCGATTGACCGAAGATTGTCCCGCTGGTCGGCGCGACCACTTCCGTATCTTCGGTGCCGTCGGGCGAGGACTCCTCGATGAAGAGATCGCCAGTCGAGTTCACGGCAATCGAAATGGGCGAGTTCGCCAGACCCGTGGTAGCGGTGAGAACGGTGGGGACGCCGGACGTCACCGTTTGACCGAAGAACGTGCCGGTGCTATTGGCAATGACGCTGACTGAGTTGCCGGCGAAGTTTGCGATGAAGAGGTCGCCCGCCGCGTCGACGGCTAGAGCGCCGGGTTGGATGACCTCATCAACCAACACCAGGCTCGAGGGGGTATCGGCAGTCACCGATTGACCAAAGAGCGTGCCCGTTGTCGCCGGGATGACGTCCAGGACGTGTCCCGAGTTCGTGGCAATGTAGAGATTGCCTGAACCGTCGAACGCCACACCATTTGGCGGGTTCAGGCTCTCGGTCGCGGTCAGCCCCGCGAGAGTGTCCGCGGTCACCGATTGACCGAAGACCGAGGTCCCCGAAGAGACCACCAATACCTGGCCCTCTACCCCTCCAGTCCCCGTCTCTGCGATGAAGAGATTGCCCGAACCGTCAAATGACAGCTCCTCAGGCCCATAGAGGTTCGTCGCCGTAGTGAGCGTGGCCGCAGTGTTGGCAGTGAACGACTGACCGAAAATGGTGGAGGTTGACGCGGGCAGCACCGTGACGTAGCCGCCGTTGGTGTCTGGCGTAGCGTCGGAGATGAAGAGGTTCCCGTTCCCATCGACGGCGACGCCGTTTGGCACGCTGAGACCGGTCGCATTCGTCAAGGTCGTTTGCGTGCCGGCGGTGACTGACTGACCATAGATGGTGCCGGTCGTCGCGGGAAGCACGATGATCGATCCGGGAATATCGCTCGCCGTGAGGCCACGATTGGCCACCAAGAGGTCACCGTCGTAGAACGCGACCTGAGCGGGGCGACCTTCCATGGTCACGAGCGTCGTGGCGGTGTCCGCTGTGACCGAGTGGCCATACAGCGTCCCGGTCGACACGGGCACCACCACGACGCTCTCACCGGTCCAATTGGTGATGTAGAGATTGCCCGCAGCATCGAAGGCGAGAGAGTTCGGATCGTTGAGACCCGTCACCGCGTTCAGCTTCGCAGGAACATTGGCCGTTACCGCCTGCCCGAAGATCGTGCCTGACGTCTTTGGGACAACGATGACGGTGTTGTCGTTGCTGTCCGCTATAAAAAGGTCACCAGCCGCGTCAACGGCGACTGCAGACGGATTGTCGGGTCCTGCCGCGACCTGAGTCGCGGGCTGTAGGTCTGCGCCCGCGACCTGCGTCGGGCCTGCGACGAGCCCAGCAAGACCACCGCTGACGAGCAGCAACGCAGTGAGCGTCGCCATCGCCCGCAATCCGAATAGTTTCGGTGACAACAGCTTCATTGCGGGCTCCTTGGAACTATATGAATAATGTGCATTTTTGCATTCGGCGGTATAAAACGTACACGTACACATCTCGTCGCAGTCACATGCTTGGAACAATTATTCGAATCTGAACCGTTCGCTCGACTCACGACGGGTAAGCCATCGCTGCGAACCCGCGACGCGCGAGTGGCTGGCTGCGATCAGAGTGGCGAGGTTCGTCTGTCTCTTGATCATTGCTGCTCGGGATCGACGGCCGATAATCACGTCCTCCGAGCGTGGTCGAAAACCGTCCCAACGTCTTACGGACGACGATCCGCGCCGCCAGTTTCTGCGTGAACCCAAAGAATGATCCGACGCAACTTGCACACGATTTTCTGAGCGAATTCGTGAATATGCGTACGACGCTTAACCGGTCGGGGACGTCGAATGACAACATCTTCTTCACTGGGAACCCCAGGACCGTCTACAACGAAGCGACCGGCCTCCCAGTTGCGAACCTTGGCGCGCTCGCTCACGACTTTGGACAGTGATCACAGCCCTCACCCCGCTCGAGTGCGCGAGAGGCGAGCCAGCTGGGCGACTGAAACCTGCCGCACACCGAACAGCGTCGATGCACGTTGGCCGCAATCGTAGGCCATGCCTCGGTGCCCCCGGCAGGAGTCGAACCCGCAACCTGACGGGTAGAAACCGTCTGCTCTATCCAGTTGAGCTACAGGGGCGTCTAGGAAAGCGTAGTGAACAGAGTCTCTAGTATTGGTGAGGCGCCCGAAACGCTGTGCAATACTGGTAGGTCTTGGTGGGCGTAGCTCAGTTGGTTAGAGCGCTAGGTTGTGGTCCTAGAGGTCGCGGGTTCGACCCCCGTCGCTCACCCCACTGATCGTCGTCGCTCGCTCCGGCGAGCGACGACGCGTTACGAGACGCGACCGCTACCTGGACGTGTAGATTTCGCTTTGGCACCGACTGTCGGAGGCCACTGGGGGAATTTGCGATGACCATCGTTCGCGACTCGTTCTACATCAACGGCGAGTGGGTGCCCGCCACGTCCGGCGAGACCCTTGACGTGACGACCTCGGGCACCGGTGAGCTCTACGCCACGATCCCCGCAGGGACTGTCGAAGAGGCCAACCTCGCCGTAGAAGCGGCCGCCTCTGCGTTCGAGGCGTGGTCCAACACCAGTCCGAAAGAGCGCGGCGAGTACCTGATGCGAATCTCGGAGATGCTGGCCGAGCGCGGCGATGACATCGCGCTGGCGATCGCGAACGAAGTGGGGATGCCTCTCATGCTTTCGAAGGGCATCCAGGTGGGCTTGCCCACGATCACCTTCAGCGACAACGCGCAACGCGCCATGGAGTTCGTCTGGGAAGAAGAGGTCGGCAACTCGACGCTTGTACGCGAGCCAGTCGGCGTAGTCGCCGCCATCACGCCCTGGAACTACCCGCTGCACCAGATCGCGAACAAAGTGGCAGCGGCCCTAGCAGCAGGGTGCACCGTCGTGTTGAAGCCCAGCGAAGTCGCGCCCATAAACGCCTTCCTCTTCGCGGACATCGTTCACGACGTGGGTCTCCCCCGCGGAGTGTTCAACATGGTCTCTGGCGTCGGCCCGGTCGTGGGTGAGGCGATCGTGGCGCACCCGAAGACCGACATGGTGTCCTTCACGGGATCGACGCGCGCTGGCAAGCGCGTGATGGAGCTCGCGTCGCAGATGGTCAAGCGCGTCTCGCTCGAGCTTGGCGGCAAGTCTGCCAACATCATCTTGGAAGACGCTGACCTCTCGAAGGCCGTCGGCGATGGCGTCTTCAAGTGCTACCTCAACTCGGGTCAAACCTGTTCGGCGCTGACGCGAATGCTGGTCCCGCGCTCGAAGTTGAGCGAGGTCGAAGACCTCGCCGTTGCGGCGAGCGCCGGGCTTATGCCGGCCGATCCGATCACTGGCGAGAGCCTGATCGGGCCGCTCGTGAGCGCTGCCCAGCAGCAGCGCGTGCGTGACTACATAAATAAGGGCGTTAAGGAGGGTGCGCGCATCATCACCGGTGGAGCCGCCGCACCGGACGGGCTCGAGAAGGGGTACTACGTAGCGCCGACCGTGTTTTCCGATGTCCGCAATGACATGACCATCGCGCAAGAAGAGATCTTCGGACCCGTCCTTTGCATCATTCCATACGACAGCGAGGACGAGGCGATTGCCCTCGCGAACGACTCCAATTACGGACTCGCTGGCGGTGTGTGGGCCGGCACCGACGAAAAGGCCTTCGAGGTCGCTCGCAAGCTCCGCACGGGTCAAGTGGAGATCAATGGCGGAGCCTTCAATGTCGTCGCGCCCTTCGGCGGCTACAAGCAGTCAGGGATCGGGCGCGAACTTGGCAAGTATGGCTTCGAAGAGTTCCTTGAAGTGAAAGCTATCCAGCACAACTGATTCGTCCAAGCGCCCGGTCGTGGACCATATAGACTCATCACGCGCCGGTAGCTCAATTGGCAGAGCATTTGACTCTTAATCAACAGGTTCCGGGTTCAAGTCCCGGCCGGCGCACTCGTAAACTACCTGGTGAACACTAGTTTTATGGAGGTCCTGAAGCCTTCTCTCCGAGCCCAGACCACGTTCAGACCACGCTTTTCTCTTTCGGCAACCCGGAAATAGAACAAAATCAGACGGGTCTTGAATACTGGATGCCCTCTAGCCACCACCCGATCGAATGTCGGACGAATAAACATAAGTCATTGGAACTTGCACGCCATCTGCGGACTTATACCCTTGATCTTCACGGCACGGACGCTGTGCGCGCGAGAGATCCGCGTCTAATTGATCTCGTCCCAGTGGCGAGCAACGTAGTTAGCGATTCCAGCGGGAGCGTACCGAGGGTAGATCGACACGAAATCCCGTCGCGCTTCAGCGAAGTCGCCCGCCGGGATAAGACGCGCTCGCTTTGCCAAGTAAAGAAGCCCAACAGTGGGGGACCTTGACCCACCTTGGTCACAGCTAATGAGTACCCGGCGGAGTGGGCGCCACGTGTCTATGAAATCGAGTGCACAGATAAACGCCTCGGGCTTGTGCCAGTCGTACATCTTGGCCTCGCCATCCACCCAGTTGAAACTGAGCAGACCTTCACGCTCGAGCCGGAGATAGTTTTGGTGTTTGCTCAACTGGATGGAGCGAACCCCGACGAGCGTCGCGTGCATATGTTTCGACGTGTTTATCAACGCCCACTCGGGGTCATGCAAGGCGGCGCTGAGCGCCTCACGATTGCCAATCCATACACCGGTGTCGAGCAACTCTTGTGCATTGTATGGAATTGACATTGGTGCAAATCCCTTGATCGCCACTTGCGGAATCAAATTCTCGTGCCAGTATCGCATAGGGTTCCGCACCTCAGACCACAAGGGGTAAGCGCTGGCGTAAAGATTTCGCCCAGCAACCTTCGGACTCGGATTGGGCAGACACACCTGTGCAGTGGGGCGGGATCTGCCTTCCACGGTGCCCCACTGCCTGCGCGCGAAGTTATCTGGACTCCTTGCCACGAGCCTTGCCGGCGTCTGAACGCTTTTTGCGCCAAGATCCGTCATCATTGCGTGCGCGCGGCTCTTTCCCAACGCAAGGACCCTGCTTCGATCCCACTCGCTGTCAGTCGTGTCTTAACCCCCTTTCTTCACCCAACTGAGCTACGCCAAACCATCGCAGCGCGGCACTAGACCCGCGTCGCTGGTAGCAGATTGCAAGGTGATTGCACTTTCAACTCAAACTGGCCCCAATAACGCAGCCACACTGGTGTAGTTACACATGTGTGACTAATCTTGCTCTTAATGGTTGTTTGATTCAAGAGCAACAGATGGGGATAATTCTGTGACTGATTCGCGCACTTATTGAGTTGCGAGGTAGCGTGCCACCCCTTATCCAAGAAAGGGTAGAGGACCAGGAACTAAGCGTGCCAATAACCACGCTTGACATCGATCTGTTACTGCCGACTGCTACTTTTCTGCTATATGAATGAACCGACTGGCAACACCGAAAATCCGGTCAATGACCACTTTGATCTTCCTCTGGGCAACCTCCCGCCGATCGGAAGAGTTGAATTGACGCGCGACTTTGTTGTCGCGGCTTCCGCTGAGGTCAGATTCTCTGGCGCCGAATCAATCATCACACGAGAAATTGCGGACGCAATTCGAGAGGGCATCGGCGCAGAGATTCTCCCTCAGATTGAAGAATCACAGCTCAATCTCGTCAATTTCGTCATCACTCCTAACGGAGCGACACAACAAACAGATACCCAGCAAGGATGGAAACTTTGGTCTCACGATCGTCGGACGTCGGTGACACTGTTACCTACGACCGTCATCGTCGAAACTGCCGGATATCGGACGTTTAGCGCGAGCCTAGGGGGCCTTTTCAAAAAAGCTACAAGTCACTTTGCTGAGAAGACGGGCGCGACGCTGGTCCAGCGCATCGGATTGCGATACGTCAATCAATTGTTCGAGGATGCAGCTGAAACACCGGCATGGTGGGCCTCTTCAATCAGACCAGAGTTCGCTGGCGTTCTTGCAGGCGAGTTTTCCGAATTGGTGACTGAAGCAAGGCAGTTAGCCGTACTGCGGCTCAACGAGACGAGTTCATCAAGAGTTAATACCGCAATTGTCCGCGATAACCCACCGAGGCGCACGTACAGTTTTGTGATTGATGTTGACGTATTCCGAGAGCAAGCGATGGACTTTGAAAAAGGTCAGGTCTCGGACCTGGCGCGACAGTTGAATCGAACGGCATTGTCACTGTTCGCGCGCGTGCTCACCGACGAGTACTTCGATGGTCTCAAACGTAACGAAGACACAGGGGAATAATCATGTCGCTGCTTGAACTTCCAAGAGTTAGCCACTCAGACCGGACCGCCGACCCAATGGATTGGGGACTGAAGCTCGCTGGACGGTCAGAGAGACAGACGCCGATTGCGGCGACGATCAGCCTGCCCGACGAATCGCTCTTCGACGGCGAGCCATTGCTGTACCTCTCTAGTCCTCACTCTGAAAACGAATCGATACCTGCGACGGAATCAGATTCGGCTTACCCCACCGATGCTGTCGAAGCAGTGGAGTTTATTAAGAATTCACTGGGGGTTACTCAGCTTCTCGTGCTCAAGGCAGCGAAGATTCCTGAACGCACTTTCGAGGGATGGAAGCAGGAAAGGAGACGGCCGAGAACCTCGAGCCAACGGCACCTTTGGCCATTGGTTGATGCTGTCCGCTCACTAAATGGTGCCCACGCGAACCTCGGTGCGTGGGTCGCCTCAGACAGGCAGGCTCAAATGTGCCTTGAGTTAGGTGATCTGAACGGCTTCTTGATTGCGGAGAGTATTTGGGCTGCAAAAACGAAACCGCTATCGCTGATTTCGCTTCCCGGTGACGAAGTTGATTCGAAATAGCCTGCAGAACTCCGCGACGAGAGTGACACAAGAATGCGCCTTCCCAAACGATTGAGACCGTTGTCGCGTACTCCTTTGTTCAGCAAAGCACTCGCGCGCGCCGAACTTCGCTTCTCACCGAATCGCTGGAGCCCGTTTGGCGCGCCAGACGGAGCTCTGGCGGGCCACGTCCGCGAGATCGACAAATGGAAACAGGGAGATCTGATTCGAGGATTGTCGCTCGCCTGGGTGACTCGAGAGATTTCAGGAAAGTACCCAGTTCCCGAGTGGAAGGAATTCCCCTATACAACAGTTGACGTAATCATCTGCAGTCAAACATGTGATATCGCCTTGGAAAAATCGGGCGCATCGCATCCATTCATCCTTGTGGCACCCCTCGTCGAAAAGGGGGCGATTTCGGACAAGGGCACGGCCAAGCGTGCAGAAGAAGGTAACGGCAGCTATCTATTCCCGGTTAGTTCCCCTGCCGACGTCGCAGGCACATGGTTCGCAGACCTGAGGTTGATATTTCCCATATCGAAAGAGGTTCTCATCGATCGGACTCCGATCGAGGGCATTTCAGATCCGCGCAATTCTCTGATCTTCGCCGAAAGGATCGCTCACAAGTTCAGGAGACCGGCACTATCAGAGGCACTCTCGGAGAAGATTCCGGAATCATTGAACGACTTCGCCAACGGAAACAAGCCAGGACGAGCGGCCTTTGCCAATGTTGAAGAGGTTCGTATTCGGCTTGTCGGTGACCGACTAAAACCTTCATCCGCCGGACTGATGGTAATGGAAGCAATACGAATTCCAGAGGAAGAACGAGAGTACTGGCAGAGGTTCGATCGCGTAGTAAAGGGAGCTCTGAAGGCGGAAGGAATTGAGCATCAGCCTGTCGTCTTCGTAATGCCCGGAGAGACCGTCGCATCGATCGCGTTGTATCAGCAATCCGTACCACTGATAAATTGCGATCGATTCCCCGTTCGGTACTGGTAAGAGGTGGAATGACTTGGCGCTGATCGCACGTCGACGGCGCGGCCGACTAGCTGTGTCGATTTCATGTGAAGGAAAACCGGGCTTCCATCTATTTCAGGAGCCAGGTGCCCAGATCCCTGTTTGCTGTCGTTAAGTCGGATATCTAGAACGCAGTGCGACTGGTTCACATCAGCAGTGATGGGGTCATTCGTATCGAGTGGACGATTGGATCGGATCCCAGAGACGGCGATACTTATTCGTGGAGCGTCAACTGCGAGCCGAAGATTCCAAATGAAATGGTCGACCGCATCCTCACTGAGGTTCTCGACGTCTATTGGGCGCGTTTCGCAGTTTGCGCGTCCCCGCCCCCCAATGCAACGCTTCTAGATTTCAAAACCCTCACATTGTGTTTAGAGGCACTGGAGCGACATCCGAAGAGACCCTAAAGTGTCGCCATGGTCGTCGCTAGTTTCGTCGTGAGCATCCTCGCGGTTACTGCCGTTCTAGTGGTTGGGCTCTATCAGGCAGGTCGACTTAGTCGGCAGGCCGAGCGAATGAGGGAGTCTTGGCAAGCGCAAAATGCGATTGAGATTGCTAGGGACATTCAGTCTGAACGACAACGAGAAGCGCGCAGAATGTTGTATTGGCTAAAAAGTCAAGATGTCGAATATTCCAAATGGACGCCCCTGCAACGAAATCAGGCAGACCTGGTGCTGCAACAGTTGAACACTGCCGCTTACATGGCGGAGATCGGTCTGTTACCTAAAGACATGCTCGAAGAGAATTGGGGGAACGTATTTCGCAATGTTTTTGTCGCTGCTCAACCTCGCATCGAGCATCGCAAGGAAGAATGGGCACGAGATCTTTGGAAGCCCTTTGTGACACTGGCCATCCGGCTCTTGGATGAAACACCGGGCGAGCCTTTCTACCCTCCTGAAGAAGGCGATCTCGGGCCACCTCCAGATGTGTCAACGTCGTTGCGTGAGTTGAACGCGAATATTCAGTTGCTCGTTTCTATTTTCTCGGAGAAAGCAAAGTAGGGCGCGGGGGCGAAGTAGGCGCGCGTCAACTTTGCACAGGTCCCAAGGTCATCTTTGCGGTGTTCTCTTCCTTAACTTCTACCAAACCACGCGATAGACCACGCGGCACGACTTTTCACATCATCGAAACCGACTGAGGTCCAAGGATTTCCTTGCAAACTCAGGACCATGACAGCAACGACCACACCGATCTACAGGCCCTAACGTTCTCTTAATCAACAGGTTCCGGGTTCAAGTCCCGGCCGGCGCACCATTTACAACTCCTAGTCAGAAGCCATTTTCTGGCACTGTCCGAGTCTAATCATCGCCCACAACATCCCTCACACGTCCCTCAAGAAGTGGCGCCAAAATGAAGAAACTACTGGTATTTCCTGCACATTCCTTGCGACATTTAGGGATTAATCAACAGGTTCCGTGTTCAAGTCCAGGCCCATCCGCCGAATAAAGTACCTGATAAGAAATTGTTTTAAGGGATGTCTCTCAAGTTGCGAGTAGATCCTCTCTTAAATATCAATGCCAAGTTAGAGCCGAATCTCCTCATATTCAAGAGAATAGTCTGGTTTAAAGCAATGCCAAACTAGAGTTGAATCTCCTCATATTAAAGAGAATCGTCTATATTAGAGCAATGCCCGTGGAGTCAGTGGACAGAGCCAGAACCTTGTCGAAGCGTGAGGCAGAGCTTGTCAGTTGGTTAGAGGCAGAACGCCTTTCAACCGTTCGGAGCGCTGACGTCAGAAAGGCACTGGGATGGTCTCAGCGAACCACCGATCAAGTTCTCTCTGTGCTTACCAACAAGGGATGGGTTCGCCGAATGGCTCGCGGAAGCTACGAGACAATCCTCGCTGAAACTGGCGGTTGGTCAGTCCCCAATCCTTGGGCTGCCCTGAGCACGTGGAAGCAAAAATACTACGTCGCCTTCAAGTCGGCAGCATATGAACTGGGACTCACTCCAGACCGGCCCTCAAGCGTCCAGACATGTGTTCCGGTCGGAGCTCAGCGACCGCGTGCCTGGGACGGGATGCCAATCGTTCTCATTTACACTCCCTCATTTGTTGCAGACGGAACTCGCGTCAACCAACTCCATGGGTTTCCAGTTTGGATTGCCACAAAGGAAAAGGTCATTGTGGAAGCGGCGGCGAATCCCGGTCGCGTTGGCGGTGTTCTCGGCCTTGCACGCATCCTCAACGGAGCAGCGGAGGATCTCGTCTGGAATGATGTCGTCTCACTAGCTGTTGAACATCCAAAAGGTCGACCGGCCTTACGTCGCTTAGCAACACTCATTGAAATATTAGGGATTAGTGTCCCTCGTGTTCTCGGTCGTGCTGCCCGCGCAAGACCAGGAGAGTCTCCACTTTTCTTGGCTGATCGAAGGACGCACGGAGCTCAAGGAGCGCGAAACAAGGAGTGGCAAGTTATCGTCAATATCGATCCAACCTCAATCCAAGATGAGTTACAACGCTAATGGTTCCTGTTGCGGTCATCCGGCAGTACGCCGTCAGTCAACAAATCGGTGTGGACGTCGCTGATCAGGAGGTTGTACTGCATTATGCACTGGAGTTATTGCGACGGAGCGCTCTCCTCGGATACCAAACCGAGGAACGTGGGTCCGATGCGGGTCCGTTGCTGTTCAAGGGCGGCACAGCGCTTCGAAAGTGTGTCTTCGGCAGGTCTGGTCGATTTTCACAAGATATCGATCTTGATGCAATGCACGCCAATGGGTTCGAAGCGGCAATCGAAACTGCCATCTCCGAAAATGACCCGTTCTTTGGAATCACCTTCTCGATCCAGAATTTTCGCTATTCGCAGGACGATAACTTCAGTGGAAGCGTTTCATATGAACATGAACGAGCAAAGGGGGCTTTCGAATTGCAAATTAGCTATCGCCTCACGCCAATCCTCGAACCGTGCGACCTGGTCCTCCAACCGCAGCCCTATTTCGAACGGGTTGAGTTTCCACCGCCTCTGATGCGCTGCCTCGATCCTTATGAGATGATCGGAGAGAAGGTGATGGCTTGCAATCGGAGGATGGGCGGCTCAGCGAAGGACGTGTACGATCTCTTTCTTTGGTCCCAACGACCATTCGATCCAAGTCTCGTTCGTGCCATTTCAACTCTCAAAGCTTGGACTGATCAGCGCCGTCAGCCCATATTTGACCCGGCAGTATTCCTTGCAGGGATAGTTCCAGGTAATTACAGATGGGACGACCTTGACGGTCTTGTTCCGCGAGGACTTCAGTCAAACAAGGCTGAAATCTGCAAATCAGTGAGGGAACGATTCTCGTTTCTCGTGAAATCTACTGCAGATGAAATTACTATCCTTGACGACCAGACCGCGCACCGGAAATCTGGCCTGTTCGATCAATTGGCATCAGAAGCCCGCGACCTGGCGAACTCAGTTCCACGTTGATGACGGCCACAAATTACGTTGCCCGCAGAGCCTTCCAATGTTTCCGAACAGTTTCTATGCTCGCGGCACGTACGGTGCACATACAGTCGGTGTGCCGCTTCATTGACACTAGCGATGCAGACTGTGGTCCGATGAGCCCGTCGTATTGCACGAAATTTGCTGTCGGTGCTACTCGAAGTTTCGCTGCAATCAGTCTCCCAACTGCGAGACATGCAGCCTGCAACGAGACGAATGGAACCGATGGCATATAGGCATCGCTCTCAATTTCGCTCAAGCCCGTTGCGCGAGCGAGCCCACATACTGCGGTGCCCAAGTGGGGCTGAAGCTTCAGACGCTGTTCGTCGCTCAACCCCCGAAGATGCTCGACGCTGAGCACCGTGTCTCCCTCTGCTAGTAGATCCGGTGGTAGCCCGAGGGAGCGCGCCACGCGCTCCACTCCGGATGGTCCATTTGACGGTTCGCCGTAGAGGCACATTAGGCACGGATCAACGCCGTAGTGGTATTCACTGAAACCGAGCATCGTGTCTCCGGTACCCGCATCAATGAGATGATCTGGCCAAAGCCGTTGCGCCGCACGTCGCGCTCGAGCGGTGTCGAGTGCAGTAATACATAGTGGCGGCCAGGTGGCATCGCCTGAGTCGATGTCGACGATGAGATCCTCGACGCGGCCGGCGTACGTCGAAACGTCAAATCTAACCAGTGCAGACCGAATCACATCGACCTTCAGTGGCCGCGCAATAGATTCCGCTTCGCCGCCGAGCGAGTACGTTCCACGGTTCTCTCGTCCAAACCGTTCGGGATCTGCGGCGAGGAGACGTCCACTGAATGGCAATTCGTTCAAGATGAGCGCGATGCCTGTGCCGATCGCTCCGGCCCCAATGAGCGCCATGTCCAATGGATCGCGATAGTCAAAATCTGGTGCAGCGCTCAAGTCGTCCGAAAGCGACACTGGGCAGAACTGTAAATGACGATGAATAACGCGTCGGCCCGCGACAACTCGGGCTGTATGTTTGAACACTTCAGCGGCGCCAAGAGATGCCCCGTACAGTGCTCCCAGAGAGTTTCCCGGCCGAGCGGGCCTTATCGCAGCTCCGCTCCCCGCAATGTGTGCCCCATAGCCTTCGGGCACGATGCGAATTGACCCGTGGTCGCCAAGCATGCCGACACAGACGCGCAGCCCACTGGTGACATTCGTAGAGTGCGCAACCCTTAGCGGACGTGACGGATCGACCAATGAGACCGCTGCTTCGAACTCTTCGATCAACCGATTGGGTAAGCCGTCGCTAAGCAACACCAATACTCCGGGAGATCGTCGAAGTGTCGTTAACAGGACACGAGCAGTGAGCTCACTGTGGGGCATAGAGGTATCGATACTGACTGCAACAACGCTCTCGTCCAAGGTCTGTTCAAGAAGACTGCGAGGCGTCGTGGTCAGTCCCTCGGCGAAGAGGAGTGTGCGAGAGTGCTCAAGCATTGCGAACACCGTCTTCGTCGAATCGAAGAAATTCTGCAGACCCGTGAGAGGGTGCCAGCGGTTGCCCCAAGATCCAGTGACCTCCTTCGAAAATCCACGATCCCCAGTCGCGGATCTCGTTGGAAGGAGCGTGAAAATATGGGATCACTATGGAGGTGAAACCTTCGACGCGGAATCCATGTCGCCGGTCCGTCAACGAAAGCAACCGTCCCTGTTCATGAGAATGAAATTGCGCGGGAGACCATAATTCGTTGTCGTCAGCGAAAGTAAATAACCGGTCGATTGCGAGCGCACTAATCTCCAAGAGGTTGTGGTGGCGAACGATTCCAGTTATGCCGGCGAGGGCAACCTTCGACACCGCGTGGCCTCCCACAGGCGCAAGGAGAAAACCTCCCGTTTCCAGTGAGACGGCACCGTAGTCCCGAACCTCGTCAGTGATGGCTGCCACCGCGCCTCGAGGAAGCTTCAGCTCATTTTTCGTCATTAGGTTGCGCGACCTTGATACTCGTTGTCCAAATAGAACTGAATTTGCGATACCACCCACAAGAACGGGTTGCCGTATGTCGGCCACGCCGTCGAGCCTTCCCTCCATTCTGGGTGGATGCCGAAACCTTCAATGCACATGGGCCGACAAACGTCGAAGCTGTTTGCTCGGAACCCGACAATATTTGGCCACGCGCTTGGCATCGTCAGAGACCCGTTGACCCGATCCGCGAACTTGATCGATGGCGCCTCATATGGATAGGCGAACCACTCGATCCTGGCGACGAAAATCTCGCCAGGATCGGAGTTGGGTCGCATCGTGAGCCAGTACACGGCTGGATCGCTGACACCCTCGTCGAGCTGTGCGTCTCCCTGCAGTCGTCCACCATGTTCAATGAGGAACGCCTCAACGGCGACAACGTCATACTCAAGGTTGAGACTGGACTCTTCGTCGATCGTCACCCCTGGGTGATTTTCTTCACGAGCGTGAACTTCGCTTCGTGTTCGTGTTCCGTAACTGAGCCAATTGTCGCTGTCGGGTTGAGCTCCTTTCCATCGTGCGTCAGAACGTACGTGAACTGTGACTCGTCCTGAACCTCGAAGTGTTTCATTGCTTCCGTCAACACGACGCCGACCGTGGAGGCCTTGGACACCGTGCGCTCGAAGGGTCCGTGTTTCGTGATGGGAAACGTGACCTTGACTTCGATCTCGTTTTGGGCGGTTGTTGCTTCCATATCAATGCCTCCTAGAGTGGTCATCTACCACTCTGGTGGAAGTATACACGCCGAAGTGAAAGAATTCAACTACAGTGGAATTGATCCAAAGTAGTGGTAAACGCTCGAAAGGACGCTGAAGCCATGGCAGAGACACCAGTGACATCAGGCAGAGAGTTGGGGGCGAAACTCCGTCAGGTTCGGGGACTTAAGGAGAAGTCCCTGAGCGCTGTCGCGGCGAGAGCTGATATTTCGACCGCATATCTCCAGAAGCTCGAGACTGGAACCGTCAGACACCCTTCTCCTCGAATTCTCTTTCAACTTTCCGAGGCCTTGGATATGGATTACGCAGAACTCATGCGTCTCGCCGGCTACCTCATTCCAAATGAGCCAACTCGCAAGGGAAGGCAACGGAGAAATGAGTTGACTCACGCGATGAGCAGCGAAGCTCTCACCGAGGAGGAAGCGGACGAACTCGCGCGCTATTTAGATTGGTATCGTTCGCAGCGAAAAGCGAGCGGTTAATGCATGATCGTGTGCCGGACGGACCGGCGATTCGCAAGACGACAGAGCAACTCCTTCGAAAGGCGGACGCCTACGGTCGGTGGCCTACGCGCGTCGATGACATCGTCGCCGCAGCAGGGTTGTTCGAGCCGCGAGATTCGCTTCTGTCCACACTCGTAGTCGAGCAAGCTCCAGCGCATGTAAAGCGTGCGCTGCGAAAAATAACAGGTAGAGTTCTGGCCGTTCTGGATCGAAGGAACCGCGAGATTCACATCGATCCGTCCCTCCACATTGAGGGTCAACGCGCATTCAAGAAACTGCATGAGGTCGGTCACGACATCCTTCCGTGGCAGAAAGCTCTGGCATATGCAGACGATGAGGCGACCTTGTCGCTTTCAATTCGAAAGACATTCGAGTGGCAAGCGAACGTGAGTGCAGCAGAATTACTCTTCCAAGGTGAACGCTTTGGAGAGATGGCCAGCGAATACGTAACAGGAATCGCTTCGGTCATAGAGCTCTCGAACACGGTCGGCTCTTCGTTACATGCGACCTTTCGTCGATTCGTTGAAGAGCATAAGAGCGTTGTCGCGGGCGTAGTTTTGGAGCTCTCGCCATCGGGGCGATCGCCAACCGCGTATAGACGCCGAGAAGTCTTCTCCTCACAGGCCTGGGAATCGAGGTTTGGCGATCCGTATTCTTGGCCGCGCATCCTGGTCGAGAATCCTTTTGTGTTTGTCAATGACGCCGAAGCTGCATTTCTTACGCGCAACGCAATCCCAAGCACGCAGAAATATCCCGACCTCAATAACGAACTCGTTAGCGTGAATTATGAAGTATTTTGCAATCGGTACAACCACTTAGTTCTCATATGGATTCCAACTCGCGAGTTTTTGCGCCGACGGCGCACGCTTCTTGTACCTTCGGCTGTGTGAGAAGTAAAACCGATGTCCAGGAACAGCCGCCTCGATCTTCTCCTATGAGTTTCCGTTGACGGAGGTACTTCAGGAATCGCGGGTGTATGTGCTCTGTAGAACATCCCTCACTGCATCCCTCATTTTTCCCAAACAGGGCAAGAAGATACAGACGTTTGCACCCGCAACTTCCCTCGAAACAAAGGGCTTTGCCGTACATTACGCACCTTCAAAACACGTCTCCTAGACCTCTTAATCAACAGGTTCCGGGTTCAAGTCCCGGCCGGCGCACCACTAAAATACCTAATCATGACTAGTTTCAATGGTAACTTTTGAAGCTAGATTAAGAAACAGGCCTCAAAAACAGGCCTCAAAACTGCAAAAAAGGCTTCCAAACGGCATTTAACGAATTAATCAACAGGTGTCGCTAGACGAATTGCCCGAGAATCCCCCAGACGAATCTCGGGGATTTATGCCGTGTGGCTCCGGCCCATCAAGGAAGGCCGAAACCTCTTGGGGTCAAATCGACGGAAGAGTTACCGACGGATAAACGCCTCGTGGCGTTCGGTTCTCTCTTGTATTTACGGCGTCAATCAAATAGGTCAGCGCCGACCGAACAATTTGAAGCGACTTAGTGACGAGATTGTCGAGGTCGTGCTCTGACAGTCGCTGAATCTCCGGCGAATCTCGGAACTCACTTGGCTGATCACTATGCGCGACAATGAACCGATGCGTCGCACTGTTGCGCAACTGCTTAGTTCCAAACAGCCAGCCGTCGTCTCGAAAGTCGTCGGCCAAGCTAACCAAGGCAAGCATTCCGAAGTTCCCACGTTCAACTTCACGCTGTGCTGAGGCAAAGAGAGGCTCTCCTTTCGATTCGGTCCTCCACGCAGTTCGAAACTTCACTTCGCTCGGCAGACCTCCAAATTCAAAATATGCGTTTGCGGCCACTGAGATTTGATCCAAAACATCCAGTGCGGATCGCAAAGACAGCACCTTGAGAGATACCGCTTGACCGTAAACGGCCGAGTCAAGCGTGTCGGCGTAGCGCGTTGAGTCAGCAAAATAGGTTCCTCTGCTCTCCCAGGCAAGCCTCCGTGCCAAGAGGAAGTTGGCCTTACAGATATTGAGCATCGCAAAGAGCGGTGGTGGTAGTTCCGCTGATCCATCTGCCTCACTGATTCTTAGTATGTGCAACGAATCCCAACAGTCAGGATGGGACGCATCCAGGCTCATTGAGAGGTGAAGTTGATTCTCGCGAATGAACATTTCATAAGGACCGAGTGAATGCTCATTCGGCTGCTCTGCATCCAAATCGGTTTCAACAGGCAGTTGTGCGAATACCAGTTCGGCTCCAGGGGCGATTGCTGCCACTTGCTCGAGTTGGGCAATTGCAATTCGGGCGTATCGAGAGGCAAGCGGACGCCAGTTCGTATTTCCAGACTTCCGGCCGTACCGATTGAGCACTACTGCGGCCCAGCCAGATGCCACGGGATGATTAGGTGAAGTTTCTAATGCTTTGCGGAAAGCGGTGTAGGCCTCGATCCAACGACCGCATCGATCAAGATCGTTGCCCAGATTGATCCAAGCCTGCGCTTCCATAGCTGGCGAAAGGCCCAAAGTCGTCGAATTCCACAATTCGCGACGCGCACTAATTTGCAACTTCCTCGTCGACTCCCACCACATTGGTCGTGGCGTCGAATCATGTTGGGCAAGCGTTGAATACGCCGTTCCCAGCATGTAGCGCAGCCCGCCGTCGTCAGGATGCCGCTTCACAAGCCTTCGAATCTGAATCAGACCATCAACTGTTGCTCGTCTGTCTTTGCAATGGAGTCCGGCGTCAACGAGCACGCCAGCTGCAGTCGCTCGGACATCGTCCACGGTTGCACCTTTTAGCGCTATGCGAGCGCGTGCGACTCCCTGGGCCGGGTCATCTATAGCCAACCGGCGTAATTGGCTTCTGATCTCGGCCGCGCTCGGTGGTTTCACCTGTCGTTCCATGTCCGTGGCTCGCGGTTCGGGCCGCTTCGTCCATCAGTCACTTTCGGGCGGCGTTTGAATCATTGACCCGACGATACCAATGAGCTTATTCAAACGACGAGATCTATTTCTCGACCTCGATTTCGCTTCCACTCATGCCAGGGCATTTATCGAAATCAGCCTTCAGCCAGATGCGGAACCAGGTACTCGGAGCGCAGCGCTTCGCCCGAGGGGAGAAAGAATCGACGCTCTTCGGTGACCTCGCCAGATTCATCACGCGAGACAACAACCTGGGCGGGCAGTAACTCAAGCTCGACATTCTTCACGAGCATTCCCACTACTGCGTTGGTACCGTCGTAAATTATCGGTGCGCCGCTCGCTCCCTTCATCGCAGGAAACGACAATCCGATGCAGTTCGTTCTGAATCGGTGGCCCATCTTTGTCGGATAGAAGCGGGTCATGTTGCCTTTCCGAAAGATTGGATCGAAGAGGATTCCCCGAAATTCGGCGCTTTCACTGAAATCGACCTGGGTTGCGCTGTATTCAATCGTGACTACGTCGCGATTCAGAATGATGTTCTCCGAGTCAAGAATCAGAAAACTTTTTGGTTCGCTTCGATTAATTACGGTTCCGTGAGCGACGTCATATTTCTCGTCGAGGACAATGTCGCAGGCCTCCTTCACCTCCATCTCATCTCCGTATATCCCGAATACGCCAGCAACAACCTGGTTGTCGCCGAGGGTCACTTCGGAAAGGCAATGTCGTGCTGTAACGAATCGATCCGGCCCAATCATGAAGGCAGTACCAAGAAATTCGAAACCCAGAGTGAGGTCCTTCTTAGCCTTAACAAGCGGGAATACGCAAGATGTGAGGTCGTAAGGAAACGCAGACAAAGTCACACTTCCTCCAATCGACGCTGCTTTTGGACGTACATCTCTATTCCGTGAAATCAGTCATGCGCTACCGCTTTCCCGATCCGCCTCATCAGACTCACGAAGTATGCGCGCCACTGGAGGCTTGACCAGTCCTCGAGCCGTCTCGATGTCCACACCGAATTGGATCGCAACGCGTTCCGCAATCAGATCGTTGTATTCATCAAGCATGGCGATCGAATCCTCTATCAACTGCACAATCAGCCATCGATGTAGGGCAATCGCCCGAGTCAGATGCTCTTCCATAAGAGCGCGAATGTCGACTACCCCATTCGCTGCAATGAAGGCTTTCGCAGCCGTACTCCATCTAACTGGAGCCTCCAATTCCGACATCGTGATTGTTAGTTCGCTTTCTGCCGTCGACTCCACAACATTGACATGCAAACGGTGACCTATTGGCAATTGTCCATAATGCTGCACGTAGGTCCGGAGCCCCATGACGAAAGCCATTCCAGGATCGTTTTCGAACTCACTCGCTCGACGATTCCACTCCTGGCGAAGCCCATCTTCATTCATCGGAGCATGCCGCTCCCTACCCTCAATCGCTTCTCCAGCGCGCTCTCGCAGGCTGTACGCGCTCGCGAGGTAGTTGTGAAGATGTCGGGCAAGGTCCGCCCGAAAACGAAGTGCACCACCTGAGTACTGCTGAGCGGGCGCCAGACTGATAAAAGTCTCCGGGTCAGTCGAAGCTCTCCTCAACAACGCGACCAATTCCTGACCATTCGGAGAGAGTACAAAGCGGAGCATCTCTGCAAGACCGTCTAACTCTGTCCGGACACGATGCATCGGATGGGCTCTGATGCGCCGATCCACGTCGGCAATCATTTGCAAACGCTCTTCAGGGGTCTGATCACTCACTAGAGCGAACCCTATCCATTGCTGTCGACAACATTCACCTTTCTCTCTACTTGGTCGTCAAAGAAACCGGGCTGGTTGTTCAATCCGGTGTTGGAAACTTATTTTGCAATCACATTCCAAATTCTCGCGACGCTCCCCTTAGAGAAGAGTGGAAGACTCCATGAGAATATGAGGCAACGCCAAAGTGACTTAGCTATGGCTTCACGAGCTCGCCCCGTCAGATGAGGCCCAAAGTGTCCGACCACGTTCCTGAAGATCATGAGCCAGAGACCTCTTCGAAATTAACGCGCATACGCGTCTGGGGCATTGTTGTTCTGCCCGGGCTAGTGATTGTCCCGGCGATAGCGATCCTCCTATGGGCGTGGCATCCCACGGGCGCGAATTCCCCAACCGAGTGGCTTGGAATCGCGACGGGAGCTCTTGCCCTTGAGACGATGGCGCTTGCCATAGCAACAGTTTTAACTGCGCAAGAGTCCGCCCGAATGGTCGGAATCGCCGAGAAGGATCTGCAATCCGGCAGACGACTCGTCACCGCGACGCGTCGACAATCGAAACTCTCCGAACAAGCTTTGAGCGAATCACGACGCCCCATACTTATCCCGTGTCTCGACAAACCGATCACTAATCCGCGCCAGGTCAGTTTTGTTCATGATGGTCAGAGAAGTAAGGAGGTCCAAGACTTTCCTTTCGTACTGTGCTTCTCAGATGACAACAGTGATTGGGTAGTACTGAAGATACGAAACGTCGGCGGTGGACCCGCAATCGTAGGAAAGACGGGCGGCGACGTCGTTCTCCAACGGGAGGGGTTTGACGGCAACAACGGCAACATAAGTTCGCGCGTGATCGCCCCGGGCGACGAAGTCCCGCTGACATTTCGATTGTCGAAAACGACTCAGCCTCCCCGATTTTGGGTAACCATCAAGTATTCCGACCTGTCATATGAGCGTCAGTATCGGGGAAACATTTCCTTTGACGAAGGACGCCCCCAACCGCTTTTGGTCAACGCAACGATTGAGGACCTGAACGTTGAGACCGATGATGCAGAAGAGCAAAGCACCTAAACCCAATTTTCGTCTGCCCAGCAATTGCGTAAATTTAGACGTTTTCAACTTCTGATTACGAGAGGACGAACTACTCCTCAAATCGAGTGGCGAACAACGGGCTGCCTCCAGCAAAGCTGCTTCACGCCAATGCTTCGTCGGCATGTTTCACTCGACCATTGAGTCCCCGGAGTCGTTAATTAGTCCATATGTTCTCAGGTTTGGACCACCGAGACTTGCTTCCGATTCAGTAACACGATTACATAATGGCGTTATTTCGCTGCGCGGCACTCAATGCGCATTGTGCAGGTGGCCTGTTTCAGGGGACACGGCAACGCCGAGTGATGTAAGTTCGCGTCCAATGGCTATTTCGGAATTTCGAGTAAAGGGTCTTTTCGGAGCATTCGATCACCGCATCAAGATGAATCAAAGCGATCGGATAACTATCATTCACGGCGCAAACGGCGTCGGGAAGACAACGGTACTTAAGATGATTGACGACATTTTTCATCGCCGGTTCGCTTCCCTCAAGCGCATACCATTTGACGAGATCGTCATCAAATTTGATTCGCGTGATGAGTTGCACCTGGGTAGACGATCTGGCGACAATGATTCGGACGATCAGCAAGGCGCAATTATCGAAGGTTTTAAGCGCGATTCCAAGGGATTGAATTCGAAGACAGTTGTCATATCGCGACTTAAAGAGGATCCTCACATCCCGTCTCAATATATTGAAAACTTGATTGACTCCATTTCGCGCGTCGGACCTGCCGAGTGGTACGACTCCGATCACGACGACATATTGGACATGGAGGAAGTGGTCGAGAGATACGCGAATCAACTCCCCGGAGTTTCGAAAGTCAAGTATCCGTCGTGGCTTGACAATCTCTTGAAACTTGATGTCCTAATGATTGAGACCCAGCGGCTGTCAGCCAGCGCGCAGGAAATATCAAGCCGCGGACATTTTCCACCTCCGAGACCGGGTAGGCCCGGGAGAAGGCCGTCCACGGCCGTAGGGCTATTGGCAAGCGATCTTGTGAGCCAGATTCGATCGTCGTTGGCGGCTTATGCTGAGACTTCTCAGGGCCTCGATAGGACTTTTCCGGACAGATTGCTGTCGGCATCTCACAGAATTGGAACGTCAGCGACCTCCGCAAAAATCAGAAGTCGTTACGAAAATCAGAGTACGACACGAACCAAGTTGATCGCCGCGGGCCTCATTGATCAAAGCCAACCCCTTCGTCTTCCGGATCAGGACTTGGATGTCACGGAGCGAAATGTCCTATGGACATACCTTGACGACGTTGATGAGAAACTAGAAGTCCTCGAACCTATTTCTCGCAAGATTGACCTCTTTCGGGAGGTATTGAATAACAAATATCAGGCGACTGGCAAGTCCATTCATGTTGACCGCCAACAAGGCTTTGTTATTCGCACCGAACGCGAAGACATTCTCGAGCTGCGCATGCTCTCCTCCGGAGAGCAGCACGAATTGGTCCTCACGTACAAGCTAATTTTTCAGGTAAAACCCGAGTCTCTGATTATGATCGACGAACCTGAGCTCTCGCTTCACCCTGCGTGGCAACAAGTATTCATTGACGATCTTGAGCGCATTAGTCAGACTTCCGGATTGGACTTTCTGCTGGCTACACACTCACCGGTCCTTATAGGTAAGCGAATGGAACGTGCGGTGAGTTTGTCGACCGAGCGAAGTTGACCGGATGCTCGACTTGCTTGATGAAGTCTACGTCGCCAACCAGGTAACGATGACCCGCGATGTATTCAAAGGCTCGATCCTCATCGTTGAAGGCGGCGACGATGCAATCATTTTTGGACGTTTCGTCGATCTGGAAGACAAGTGCAGGATAATCGTGGCGCACGGTAAGCCGAATGCGATTGGCGCACTGAAACGACTCCGCTCACACGGGCACGACTCATTGGTTCTCGTCGTAGTAGACGCCGATTTTTGGCACATGACCGGACTGCAGCCCACGGACAAAAGCATCCTCGTGACCGATTATCACGACATCGAAATCCTGATGATTATGTCCCGTGCATTTGATTACGTGGTTTCAGAAAACGCAAAGTATGGCGATCTTCAGTCCGCGGAGGCGTCTTGGGGCCGATCGTTTAGAGATCAAATGCTCCTTGAGGCAAGCCGAATTGGCCTTCTCAGATATGTCAACGACGTGAACTCTTACTCTCTCAGCTTCAGCTCAGTAGATCTCAATGACTACGTCGATCGCGCCCAAATGGTCATTGATCTTGATGAATATATGTCTGGTCTCATCAGTCGCAGCCGCGCGTCCTGCACTCGCACTCAACTTGAGACCCAAGTGGCAGCAATTTCGCTGTCCGAACATCAAATAGCGCTCGTAAGCAGCGGACACGACTGCATGCAATTGATGGCGCTCGCGTTTTGCGGTTGCATTGGCCTAAGACGAGGCTCGTCGATCGACCAAGAAGGCGTGTCGGCTCAGTTGCGCCTAGCGTTCGACAGCGACGAATTCTCCCGCACCTCTCTTTACCGCGCGGTTGTCGACTGGGAAGACAGAACGGGCGCAACAGTCTTGCGAGTGTGAACCTTTGCGATGCTCGACGGCAATCAAGTTGTATCCGATTCAAGGGTCTTGGATGTTCCTTCGATGACCGCGGAATCCCCTGTGTGGCGACCACATTTTCCGGTCTGAAAGATGTTCTACATTTCTGGCCATATCTCAAGATCATTTTTTCGGCGCGACGATAGAGTCCGATTCGTTAGCTCCCCAAGGTCAACAGGCCTCATAACGGGCCTCATTGTTGGGCAACAACATGCAACCAATCCGACGAACTGAAGCACGTTTTCCTTTTGAACAAAGGGTTTTGTCACCCATTTCAACTCACGGAAACCGACTCCCGAGTCCTCTTAATCAACAGGTTCCGGGTTCAAGTCCCGGCCGGCGCACCAATTATATCTCCTGGTCAAAAGGCTGTTTTGCCACTGCCCAAGTCTATTTTTCGCCCACAACATCCCTCACAGATCCCTCAAGAAGTGGCTCCGAAATGAAGAAACCGCTGATATTTCCTGCAAATTGCTTCCGGCATTTAGGGATTAATCAACAGGTTCCGGTTTACGTACGGCCGGCGCACCAATCCACATAGCGATCGGCGACGGTGTGATGTCATTAGCGAGAAGACTGATTCGCAATGAAGTCCAGGCTCCATGGGAACGTCACAATCCAGCATTCAATGAATCGATCATCGCGTTAAGTTTGGAGGTCACGGCGTTAGCATTGTCAGCCTTGCTCACATCGGGATGCGTAATCCGTCGAGCCATATCGAGTAGTTCGATCAATTCGATCCGCAATTCGTCGCTCAGTTGATCCCCTGCACCTTTATGGCGCGGTGGCGAATCGCTACGAGATCCCTTGCGTCTCCAAATCCAATCACTTGAGTCCGCTGCGGTACGATCGCAAACCAGAAAACCTTCGAATTCCAGTTCTCGGATAGCACTGTGTAGGAGACCGCGCGTTAATTTTGCCTTCTTTCTAAGAAGCCGAATATCGGCCCAGCTATACGCCGCCGTATGATCCTGAAAGGTCTCGCGCAGCCACTTAACTTCTTTAGAATCCTTCTCCATTCGAACCATTATTAGTCCGGTGTGTTCGACGAATTAGCTAAAGCTCTTAAAAATTTGGGAGGCTCCTTCGTCGCTGAATCGGGCATCTCGCTAAGACGTCACTAAATGATCAGCATGCTGTCGCCAAAGAGATCAAACCGATATTTTTCGCGGATTAGCTGACGATATGTATCGAGCGTGAACTGCTTTCCCGCGAATGCTGCAACGAGAAGTAAATGGCTGGAGCGCGGCTCATGCAAGTTGGTAAGCATCGCGTCAACTACGTGGTATTGATACCCGGGGTAGATATATAGGTCTGTCCAGCCCTCGCTTGCCTGAACACTCCATCCTGAACGTGTGAGCCTGGAAGCGGTCTCGAGCGCTCTCACCACACTTGTTCCCACTGCCACGACATTTGAGCCTTTCCTGTGTGCTCGGTTGATAACTGCAGCCGCCTCACGAGATATTCGGTACCATTCCGAACCGACGCGGTGATCCTCAACGTCCTTCTCGACAATATGCCGGTACTTTTGAAGCTCAGTCAAGCCAATATGCAGAGTGACCGGCACGACGATCACACCTTGCGCTTGAAGATCCTCGAGAAGCTCATTTGTGAAGTGGAGACCCGCAGATGGGATTTCAAGTGAGCCCGGCTCTGTCGCATAAACGTTGTGGTATGTCTCGACTCGCTCTTTGAGCGGCCGATACAAAGGCATGTTGCGCTCGCCAAAACGAGCCAAGAGAGCGTAGAAATCTCCTTCGCACTCGAACCGTGCTAGCCATAGATTTTCCATCGTTCGCTTGACGAGTACCGCTCGCATCTCATTTCCGCCAATACGAATCACGAGTCCCCTAGCTGCTCGCTTCGCCGGACTTACGCTCACATGCCAACCATCTGCGTGATGCCCAAATAAGAGGATCTTGACGGTTCCGTGACTCGAAATGCCTTTCAACTGGTCGTGAACCATCTTGGTGTTGTTTACGACGAGAACGTCATCCGGTCTGAGGTACGAGGAAAGGTCATCAAAACGAACATGATCGACCTCTTCGGAAGATCTATGGAGCACGACCATTCGCGCGTGGTCACGTCGCTCACCGCGCAGTTCTGGGGGCGTATAGGGGATCAACCGCTCCGGCACCCTGAAGTCGTAGTCAGATGATCTCACTCCTACAACCTTCTTCCCATGCTCCTTGCGTAGTGGATTCGCTCGATTCTTCCATCTCAAAGGCCTATGAAGACGGACATGCGTCAACGGTCCGAATGCGGTGTCGCCGACAATTGATTCACATTGAGTAGATGCATTGCACTGTGATTCTGCAATCACGTTGCGACAATCGGCGAAGCATTATGGCGTTGGATGGCGTATCCTCCCCCAATGGACGTTCTGATCGCTACTGGCGACCTAACGATTACTCAAGCCATCGCAACTGCTGTAAGTGCGGGCGTTCTTCTTATAGGTGGTTGGTTTGCTCAACGCTACGGCCACGGAGCTGACACTTCACTATCTGCTGAGTCCTTTTCGAGGCCCAGTGGGGCACTTGGGCTCGATATCAAGGTTCGCGTGAGATGCGTCGGATTGCGAGCAATACGAATTACTCGAGATGGAAAACACCTCCCGACATTGATCATTTCGGAACAGAAAGATGAAGGACGAACATTTAATTCCGTCAAAATAGACTCAGTTATCGCTAGCGAGCTTATTGGGCAAGTGGCCGGTCCCGGGGAATCTATCAGTTGGGAACGCTTAGTTCCGCTGCGGTCTGCGCCATCGGACACGGCCGGATGGCTCGTCGTCCTTAATGTTTCGATACGACGTAAAGTACGATTCTGGCTCTTCTGGACTTGGACTGAATCGGTATTCGTGCGGAATCAAGCCGTCGACGTTAGGGAAACAAGTCGTTCCCACTGGCTATGCCGACTGGCGAAGCATTTGCGAAACTGATTCGACCCGAGCACTCAACTTTCACGGGTTTCGCGAATTAAATCTATCCCCTCATTTCCCGACCCGAGCCTGCACCCATCTCGTGAGAGTTTCGCCTCCTCCGCGTTCAGTTCCCGTCGACGCAGCTCTCCGAAATCTCTGGGTTCGATCGAACATCTGCATATTGCCTGAACAGCGTTTTAGCTGCGGGGTTAAACGCAAAAGGGATCTCTACCAACCGGGCATGCCCACTCTTGTGCTGACGAAAGGCTCGGTTGAAGCGCCACGAAAGTACTCGATTTGAAAGACGCTGCATTGGAAGGGGCGGCGTACTAGAACGTGAATCTTCGCTTTGACTTCGTCCTCGCCGCCGGCATCTGTATACGCAACTTCAATGACGAAATTCCCTTTTTTAGGACTGATGCTGCCACTGGGAGTTGATTGGAAGCAAAAAGTTTCCGGCTTGATATCTGACCACTTTGCTGACGACGAAGAGATTCTTCCGTACATTTGGAATTCAACACCCGAGGGCACTACGGGAGTGTCGGTAAAAATATTCGCGTATGGCAGGGTTAGATCACGGTTCTCAAGTTGGCCGTAACCGCAAATCCAACTATCGCTGGGCTTTACAAGCGCTAGGCCGGGGCCAACATTCTTCAGTCTTATTCGAACAGACACTGGAAAGTCCGTAAGTCCCGAGAAGTAGACGATAACGGCCGGGTTAGTGAGGCTCGGATCTGGTTCATCCGTGTAGAAATCTTCGCCAGACATTATCCACGGTCTGGTAGTTGCGACAACTGCTTTCTCGGCCACGGCCACTGCGTCTCTCGCCGCGTCTACCTGCTGCTTACCGATTTCAATTTGTCCTTTGCTGACCATGGCCAAGTCCTTGGTTTTTTTCGCCATCCACAATGTCGCAGACGCGACTCCGAACGTGGCAATGATTGCAATGATTGCAAGCCAGGTTCCAACGCGATCAGTGTGGAGCAAGAAGGTCGAAGCAAGAAGTGCGGAATTCACTTCAGCGAACTTACACTGCTTGTGCCTTCATCGCGAAAAGAAGTTGACAACCGCGAATCTGGCCGGACCCCGATTCCTAAGCCACTAACTCTGCGAGTCGTTGCTGGTTCCTGAGCTTCCAGGCTTCGGCGAACCTGGCCGGCGTCTGCCGACAAAGTGCGCTGTGGGTTCGTTGGTAATTGTATTCGTGTCGCCAGTCCTCGAGCAGCACCTTCGCTTCGAAGAGACTGTCGAACTGCTGGCCATTTAAGAACTCGTCACGAAGACGAGCGTTGAACGATTCGATCCAGCCGTTCTGCCAGGGCGAGCCGGGATCGATGAAGAGCGATCCCGAGCCGTTGAAGCGACACCAGTCGCGCAGTGCGTGCGCCACGAACTCGGGACCGTTATCCATGCGCAGGTAGACGGGCGCGCCTCGTTCTTTGGCCAGCTGGTCGAGTCGATTAACGACGTCGTCGGCGGTGATCGATCGACTGACGTCGATCGCCAGGCACTCTCTCGTGAACTCGTCGATAATGTTCAGCATCTTGATGGTCTTTAGGTCGCTCGTCTGGTCGAACTGAAAGTCCATCGCCCAGATGACGTTTGGGGCGATCGGACGCATCGCGCCGACCTGGATGCCGATGCCGGTGAGGCGTTTCTTCTTCTTGCGATAAGGAACCTTTAAGCCCTCTTCGCGCCAGAGACGCTGGACTTTCTTGTGGTTGACGTGGTGCCCCTCGTCGCGCAAGGCGTCGTGGGCGCGTCGCCAGCCCCAGCGTGGGTGCTTCGTCGCGAACTCGCGCAGAAACTTGCGCAGCATCTCGTCAAGCTCGTGGACGACCACGGCGAGTCGCTGGGTGGAGCGGCTCTGACCGACGACGGCGCAGGCGCGGCGCTCGGAAACCCCGAACTGTGTCTCAAGCTCAACGACCGCTTGACGACGACGGTTCGGGGTTAGAAGTTTCCCGATGCGATGTGCTTCAACATGTCAATATCGAGCGCCTGGTTGGCGACGATGCGCTTCAGTTGGCCATTCTCTTTCTCGAGCTCCTTCAGACGCTTCGCGTCGTTGGCCTTCATGCCGCCGTATTGGTTCCGCCAGCGGTGCCAGGTCGACTCGGTGATCTCGAGCTGACGACAGACCTCAGCGATGTCCTCGCCGCGGTTGAGCAGCTTCTCGCCCTCGGCGAGCTTTCGGATCACCTGTTCGGGTGAGTGGCGCTTCTGTTTCATGCTGCTGTCCTCCTGGCTCCATTCTGGAGCATCGGGACTCGGACAACTAGTGGCTCAGTTCAGCGGGGTCAGGCCAAATCCAACGTGATGCTTCCCGGTCATGCTTTATGCGTTCTTCGCCCAGGTCGATTTTGGCCACGGATGCCGAGATTTGCGCGCAACAGCGCAGTCGTGACACGTTCCAGTTATAGGTCTGCCTTAGAAGTCCAACGCTCCACGAAACTTGACTCGACGTGGCCCATTCCGAGATTCTGAATGAAAAGTGCGAGTACTTCGCCGACGCCGGTCGCCGAGGGCGACAATATTCCTTGCGCTCCCAAAGCGTGAAAGACAGTACCGATTTCTTGGCAAATTGTCCACTCGGGAGCAACGAGCAGGTCAAGATCAATGCCTATGCCTCGTCTGACGGCGGGATTAGTTGCGTCGAGGACTCTCTCAAGTGAAATGTCGTACGCATACAGGTCTCTAGGGAAAAGTCCTTCGACGCCAATGCCCTGCAACGTTCCAAGTCGCTCCAATTCTGAGACTGCACATGGTCGACTTCGACAGATGTAAAGCACGGGAAAGCTTCCAGGAGGATTAAAACGTCCCCCGCGCAACCTCGCTCCCTCGCCACTCAAGGGATCGAACGAAGGAGCTAAGTGCCGCCAACCGCGACCTTCGAAAGGAAGAAGAGGTGCCGAACCAAATCCGGAAGGGTCAAGTGCCACGTAATTACGCAGTCACTCCCTCTGCCAATGCGAGAACTGCACCTACCACCTGCCTATATCTTCCCTCCGAGATCAGATCCAATGGCTTTTGCCAATCGAGCGCCGGAATAGGGCTCCGCAACCACAGACGAGCTGATTCGTCGTTTAGCACTCGCAGAAGTTGATCAACTACCGCCTTAAGTTCAAGGAGCCTGTCCTCTGCATCACGACGAGGCGAAACTTTCGCGGTTGTCCACCGACTGACGCTTCGTGCCGTCGATCCCGTAACTTGAGCTAAATCACCAGCATCCACAACAGAGGTCTCAATCAAATCATCAAGAACTCCGCTAAGTGTCGTCACATCACTCTCCTTACAGTCTTGTTGTTTGACGTCCATATGTCTACTATAGTGTCTCTTGTTAGTCTCATTTCACATAGGAGGATCCTGTGGATTTCGGACACGGTTTCATTCCTCGCATCGATGCGAGAAACTTTAAGGCCGTTGAGCGATGCCTCCCGCGCAACGGGCCCAGCTTGTTTCAAGAGGATGTTGAACTGCCGTGGGCGATTCTTGAGGGTCCTTGGGCGAGCACCCATGGAAAGGCGACAATTGAACTTTGTCGCCAGCGTGGCACGAGATTCATGGTGGATACGCAAGCGTGGCGATATCGCGATGGGCGCACTTTTTCGATGAGGAAGTATGTCGACGTTCCATACGCACCGTCCCGGCCTATTTCCACCGCCAACAAATCGCAGCTTCGGGACTTCATCCAAGCGGACCTCGCAATTCAATCTTCTCTCGGCGCATCGGCATATCTCCTCCCCGGGATCATTCCCGATGGTCCGAAGGATGACATCAGGAATGAATCTCTCGCGTTGCTGGAAGTCGCGGAGACATGTATCCCTGTCGAGGCGCGACCCTGCATCGCCTTCATTGGCGCACACAGTTCCTCTATGGAAACTGCGCACGACCTCATCGATCGCTTGCCACACTGGATTGACGGGGTCTACATCCAAGCCACACCGCTCAACCCCCTGACAGACTCTCCTTCCAAAATCATCGACAGTTTGATGCTCCTCGCCCACGCGGTGTCGAACGGTTTTTCTGTCATTTCCGGTCGGCAGGCTGCATTTTCACCGCTTCTGCCAATCGTCGGTGTCAAAGCAACGGACGCTGGCCTGGCTGAAGGAGAATCCTTCGAATACAACGCGCGGTTTAAGAGCTACGCCCCTAAGGCGGGCGCCAAAACGAATGTGCCCTTGAGTGGAAGGCTTTATGTCCCCCAACTTGGACGATCGTTCTCAAGCACTGAGTGGTCGCGACTTATGAAGGTGCCGGCCCTGCGCGGCCAACTGCTCTGTCAGCTCCCCTGCTGCAGCTACGGCCAATCAATTGAACAAACACCCCATCGCGGTCGCGAACATGCCCTTCACGCACGAATCGCCGACGCCAAAAACTTCGGGCGAACCGGAATCGCGGGTGCGTCTGCCGCCATCGCGACTCTGGAGGCTCGGCTGAGTTTTGCTCGTACCGTTGAAGCAGGTCTCCGCGACGCAAAGTTAGACCCGATTGGAACGAAGTTCATCGAGAATCACTTAGCGGTCGCGAAGTTCATTCGGAATTCCATGTCCGATGCAGCTTGAACGCCGGAATCGGATTTGAGCAACTGCGACGGAACGCTGTGATTAGACATCCCGGGAAAATACTCAGAATTAATCGGATGAACCAGATCAACTCAGACGCGTGGCTGGAAATATCAAGACATACCTATCAAAAACAACACCGCCAAACACTGTGAAGCCCGCTCTTAACTCGGATGCCGTTTAGGACTAGAACATCCCTCATTACACCCACAGTGTCCGCGATCAAAGCTGTTGTGCGAGGGTCCAGTCAGGTATCCAAAGTCCAGCACCAATTCGCGTTTGTTCACCAGACAGGAACTGCCAATATTCAGGGCAAGTTCGTGTTTGGCGTGGTGGTCGGGTTCAGCGCAGGGGGCGGAGTTGTAGGCAGCGGGCCGCTGAGCTAGGTGTGACCTTTCACGTCGGGCCTTTGGACACCTAAACGACTGGCTTATTACTTGTTCTTCCGCTACAGCGGGTCGGAGCCTCTGTCCGCTGACCGCGCTCTCGAAGTGGCCAACGTGCTTGCGATCAAACCTCCTTCCAAAAACGCCATAGCTAACTCCTTGACGGCTAGATCGCTTATCGATATAGTCGAATCATGACGAATTCAGATGACTCCCTAGTAGGTCTGGGGCGCAACGCCGGTGCCGCCGTCTTAATCCTTTCCAGCCTCGCCGGAGGAGACAAGCATGGCTATGCCCTGGTGAAGGACGTTGAAGAGTTCGCGGGGGTGCATCTGCCACCCGGCACGCTCTACCAAGTACTCCCCCGCCTCGAAGGCCGAGGACTGATCGTGGCCCTCGAAGCCGAGGATCGTCGACGCCCGTACCGATTGACTGCCCAGGGTGCAACGGTGCTCGCCGAGTACATCACGGCACAGCAGAGAATCCTAAAGACCGGACAGGCTCGTCTCAAGCGTTCTTGGAACTTCGCGTGAACAGCCAATCGAACGACAACGACGCGCGGCGGGCGACGCGCCTCATTCGCTGGTATCCGTCCGCCTGGCGCGAGCGCTACGGTGCCGAGTTCGCGGATCATCTAGAGCAGGAGTTCGCTGAACGCCCTGTAGACCTCCGACGCGGTGCCAATGTCGCCTTCAAGGGACTCGCTGCTCGGGCCAGCGAGGTTGGCCTCGCAAGCGGCGCTATAGGTCCCGCCGGCCAGACCCGCGCCGCACTCAGTACGAGTTTTGTGTTGATCACGCTGATGGCGGTGATCGCACTCAATTTCTGGTCATGGGCCATGCTCCAGTGGAGCGCTCGCACGTACCATCCGATTCCGGTCGACGCGACTGTTGGAATCCTCACGGTCGCCACCGGAATCCTCCTGCTGGTAGTTCTGACGATGGTGCTCATCGTCCTGGCGTCAGCGGTGCGCGAGATAGTGCGCGGACGGGGTCGTCGAATAGTAGGACCATTAGGGTTCGCGGCAGGTTCGGTCGCTCTTTTTTGCTACGCCCTGCCTCCCTGGCTGCCCGGTATGTTTGCCGGGTACAGCCACATGTTTCAAGGCGGCTTTCGATGGACTCATCCTGGTCCCGCCGCCTACGGGCTGGCGTCGATTGCACACTCAGTTACACAGCCTTGGGTCTCGATGTGGGATCCGGGAATATCGGGCGAACCCACGTCACAGGCAGTGATGAATGACCTCGCCCCGCTTGCCGTGTTGGTCTTCGCCGTAGCGATGGCCTTTCTGGCGCGGCGTGTCGAACTTCCGCGCACCGGTGAACGACTCGGATCGGCGACCGTGGTGCTCCTCGGCACTCTCTGCGGCGTGCTTCTCGTCACCGTCGTCATATGGTCAACTGTCGGTGGGCCAATATTTGCCACTTTCGGAGAAACGGGAGACATCGGCGGAGTCGTTTACCTCGTCTTTTTTGCGCTCGTCACCGTGCTTGTAACGCGATCGGGTTTACTTGCGAGAAAGAGCGAATCTCGTCACGTACGAAATCACATTGAGATTGTGGGCCGGACGAACGACTAGGCGCAAGATAGTTAGAAATCAGCGGTGCCGTGACGAGTGATTGACGACTACTTAATGACCCGGATCAGTGATCCATTGTCAGCGTTGAGCTCGGTGACCGAATTGGTATTGAGAACCCAGAGTTTGGAGTCACTCGCGACAATGCTGGTTGGTTCGTTGAACTTGTCTGCCTCGGCCCTGATGATCCGAACCAGTGAGCCGTTGTCGGCATTGAGTTCGGTGAGTGAACCATCGAACCGGCCATCGTTGGTGACCCACACGTGTGACCCCGTAACCGCAATACCGTAGCCGGAGCCGGAGCCGAGGTTGTCCTCCTTGGACTTGATGACCCGTACGAAGGATCCATTCGAGACCTTTACTTCGGTGACTACAGCGTCCGGCCCGTACACGCCCGCGACCCACGCGTACGCTCCGCTTAGCGCGATGAGGTCAGGATTCCCGAGCTGGCCCTTCGTTGATCTGATGATGCGCACGAGCGAGCCAGTGTCCGAATTGAGTTCGATCACCGACCTCACTGGTCCTCCCACCTGGGTGACCCACACGTCAGCAGGGCTCGCCGCGATGTCGGTGGGGGCGTAGATGCCGTCGGTGCCGATTTTAAAGATGCGCACCACCGAAGCGTTATTTGCGTTCAACTCGACGAGCGCACTGCCTGGTGTCGAGGGCGACGACGAAGCCGCGTTTTGGTTGAGGACCCACACGTGCGATCCACTCACGGCGATTGGACCCGGTTCCCTGAAGTCGCCACGTTTAGCGTCGATGACGCGCACCAAGGCACCGTTGCTCGCGTTGAGTTCGGTGACCGAGCTGTACTTTGCCGCCAGATAGGCAGTTCGTTCGCTCCCCATGCCCAACGCCTCACTGCCGTTCGACACCCACACGTGCGATCCACCCACGGAGATGCCGTCGGGATGGTAGAACGCGTCCGCTTTGGCATCAATGACGCGCACCCGTGAACCGGTAGTCGCGTTGAACTCGGTGATCGAATTGCCCACCTCATTGGCGACCCACACGTTGGCTCCGCTGACGGCGATCGCCTTTGGCCCATCGAAGTGCGGAGCGACAACGGAGGAAAGGTTCGCGCCGATGGTACGAGCAGGCTTGTTGCTCGCCGCTCGTTTCGAGTTGCTAGGCGTACCACCGACGGTGAGGAGAAGTAGTACAACTGCCAGGATCAACGTCACACCAAAAACAACTCCAATCCGGAGACGACGCCAGCGCGCCTTCCGTCGAGCCTCCTTGATGAGCAGCTCAGCGGGGTCAGAGCCCTCGTTCGGTGCGTCGTGTTCGGTGGGCGTGATAATCATCGAAACCCCTTACTTGAACCCGAGATAATTCATCGCAGACCTTGCGCTTCGATAATCGCCAAGACCTCTTCTCGCCGATAGCCCTGCTCGCGAGCGAACGCCAGTAGTTCGTTGATTCTCGTCAGTACAGCACTCTGCTGCGGTGTGCCTACGACGCGCACGCCACGTCCCCTCGTGAAGTCGAGAAGGCCTTCTTCGCGCAACAAGTGCAACGCACGAATCACGGTGTTCTTGTTGACGCCGAGCACTTCTGCCAAATCGATGGCGGGCGGCATGCGCTCCCCCGGCTTCGCCTCGCCGTCCGCGATTGCACGTCTAATCTCCGCGGCCACTTGGTCGTAGATCGGGGTCGCTTCATCTCTATTGACTTCGGGAGTTCTCATAGTACTATCTCGTATAGTACCATCCGATTGAGGTGGTGCAAGGAGTTTCGATGAGCGGCGGTGAGTCGCTCGTGAACCTTCTGTCATTCTGATTCGGACGGGGTTTCGTAGAGTGACCTGCACAATTCCCAGGCCGAATCACTCAGCCTGAAGAGTTGACGCTCAATTGATTGGGATCGTTATTCACGTGCCCAGATCGGTTTTGGACCTTCGAAATTCTCGTCATTACTGATCCTGTTACTTTCGGCGCGGCGTACATCTTCGATCGACAAAAGCCATCGGTACTTGTAGTAAATCTCGCGACGGAGAAGGTAGATCCGCGCTTCGTGCGTCAGCGCAGCCACTCGACGAGCTTGGGTAAGTTGTGCCAATGGAATGGATACGAGTCTGCGAAAGTCCGCGTACCAATCAACTTCATCGGAATCCTGACCGGGGTAAGTCGGCATCCAGAACGTATTCGCATGAGCGATGAATAACTGTCCGTCCTTTTCGTTCCATCCTGTCCGGACGCGACTTCGTTGGGAAGAACCTATGTCCGTTACAGCGTTGACCCTGGCAACCAGCACGCGTGTATCGTCATTAGCTTTGGCGCCAAGCTCGCACGACGGATGAAGCACAAGTGTGTGCCTCCAGGGTTTGCCGCTGGACGTGACGCACGCCTGGTTCGCAGGCGTGACGAACAGATCTCCATATCGAATTGGGTACTCGGTTACTTGCTCATCTGGGACCCAATACTCCTCAGCGCGTGGATACCACTGGTCTGACATCGTTCGTGAGTCAGTCGTCAATCAATTCGAGTTCTTCGTCCCATTCCTCAATTCGAGGTCCAGGGACGAAGTGGGCACGTGCGATCGAAGTGCCATGTTCTGACCTCGTGAAATGTGCAGGAGTTGATGCCTGGAACTGATTGAGCATCTGCCACGACGCGTCACCTTCCACAAACCCCAATCGCTCGAGCGTTTCGGACGGGATGGCGACCCTTCTTTCGATCGCAGCCAATAGTAAGGGAAGCGTGTTCTTCATCTCCCCCAGTTGTTCGCTTGCAAGCTTCATTGATTCGAACATTTCAGGTCGGATGACGATCGCATCGGCGTCGGCGTCGGCGTCACGATACCGAGCAACCTCGACAATCGGATGGAGTTCCAGTAACTCTCGCAATTTGGGCGACGAAGTCTGAGTTCGAAATTGGGCTGTACCCAAGCGAAAACTGTTGTACGACATGTCGTCCATCATAGTCGCAATATGGGGAAATCACAACACCAGGTCCGACTCGTTGCTCAGATCTCGATTCGGAGACCGAAGCACTGGCCGGACCCCGATTCCTAAGCCACTAACTCTGCGAGTCGTTGCTGGTTCCTGAGCTTCCAGGCTTCGGCGAACCTGGCCGGCGTCTGCCGACAAAGTGCGCTGTGGGTTCGTTGGTAATTGTATTCGTGTCGCCAGTCCTCGAGCAGCACCTTCGCTTCGAAGAGACTGTCGAACTGCTGGCCATTTAAGAACTCGTCACGAAGACGAGCGTTGAACGATTCGATCCAGCCGTTCTGCCAGGGCGAGCCGGGATCGATGAAGAGCGATCCCGAGCCGTTGAAGCGACACCAGTCGCGCAGTGCGTGCGCCACGAACTCGGGACCGTTATCCATGCGCAGGTAGACGGGCGCGCCTCGTTCTTTGGCCAGCTGGTCGAGTCGATTAACGACGTCGTCGGCGGTGATCGATCGACTGACGTCGATCGCCAGGCACTCTCTCGTGAACTCGTCGATAATGTTCAGCATCTTGATGGTCTTTAGGTCGCTCGTCTGGTCGAACTGAAAGTCCATCGCCCAGATGACGTTTGGGGCGATCGGACGCATCGCGCCGACCTGGATGCCGATGCCGGTGAGGCGTTTCTTCTTCTTGCGATAAGGAACCTTTAAGCCCTCTTCGCGCCAGAGACGCTGGACTTTCTTGTGGTTGACGTGGTGCCCCTCGTCGCGCAAGGCGTCGTGGGCGCGTCGCCAGCCCCAGCGTGGGTGCTTCGTCGCGAACTCGCGCAGAAACTTGCGCAGCATCTCGTCAAGCTCGTGGACGACCACGGCGAGTCGCTGGGTGGAGCGGCTCTGACCGACGACGGCGCAGGCGCGGCGCTCGGAAACCCCGAACTGTGTCTCAAGCTCAACGACCGCTTGACGACGACGGTTCGGGGTTAGAAGTTTCCCGATGCGATGTGCTTCAACATGTCAATATCGAGCGCCTGGTTGGCGACGATGCGCTTCAGTTGGCCATTCTCTTTCTCGAGCTCCTTCAGACGCTTCGCGTCGTTGGCCTTCATGCCGCCGTATTGGTTCCGCCAGCGGTGCCAGGTCGACTCGGTGATCTCGAGCTGACGACAGACCTCAGCGATGTCCTCGCCGCGGTTGAGCAGCTTCTCGCCCTCGGCGAGCTTTCGGATCACCTGTTCGGGTGAGTGGCGCTTCTGTTTCATGCTGCTGTCCTCCTGGCTCCATTCTGGAGCATCGGGACTCGGACAACTAGTGGCTCAGTTCAGCGGGGTCAGGCCAGCACCCCGAACACACAGGAATTGTAAAGGCATTTGGGGCTGCTAAAGGATTGCAAGTCACGTTGATAAGCATTCAGCAGCCCCTCCCTCTCGCGACAGACGTGTCCGATGGCGACTCACGTGAAAGTCAGACACCAAACGCGGTAGAGAGATTCGCGCCGATTCCATGTCATTGGTGTCCTACCTCCTGACAACCCTCTCATTGGGCGAAATGTCCCGACGAGCGCGTTGGTCTCCTGCCCACGATCCATACCCTCGAGGAAAGCGATCGCTCCAGCACCACGTCCAACACCACACGCCACGAATATTCACATCATCAAGACCGACCGAGGACTAAAGATTTCCTTGCAATCACAGGACCACGTCAGCAACAACTACAGGGTTCTACACGCCCTAGCGTTCTCTTAATCAACAGGTTCCGGATTCAAGTCCCGGCCGGCGCACCAGAGTATCTCGCTCGCGTCCTTTTGCGGTGGCTGTGGATCGGTCGGGCCTTGTCGCAAAATGCCTTAGGAAACTGCCATTCGGCACTTTGGACGCTATGAAGTTGGCGGCGTCTGAGTTGACGGAACCGTATTGACGATGCTGATCCCAAGAAGTGCGTCACCGTCATAGGGCGC
This sequence comes from uncultured Acidimicrobiaceae bacterium, assembly GCA_963848345.1. GTDB lineage: Bacteria > Actinomycetota > Acidimicrobiia > Acidimicrobiales > RAAP-2 > RAAP-2. The sequence continues at coordinate 1,287,272 of CAWKDF010000005.1, forward strand.
GTTTAGGTCGGGCGGTCCGGGCCACGTGCGAACACCAAGCAGCGCGTAGGTCGTGGGATTGAAGATGAGGGCACCCGAATCACCTTCGTAGTTCCATTCGACTCCGACTCCGACTCGTCCGATAGCGTCCGCCATGTCGGGAACAATCGTGAAACCGGGAGTCTGCGACATGAGTGTGAACAGAGCAGACTGCTGCGCCGGGAGCAGGTAACAGGTCTGCATTAGGTCCATGACGCCTTTTGCGAGATCGTTGTCCACCCAACCCGGTGTATTGGCAGTGGCCGAGTCCGTATCAGTCACGCCAATTTGATTGAGGTACGCGAGCAGCGTCGTCGAATCGGTAGGTAAGTCAGGAAGGTAACCTGCTTCCGAAACGCACCCCGACGGCCCGGCCTGGGCGAGCGTGCAGGGCGAGTTGGATATCACGCCAGGGGCGATAACCGCGCCGGTGCTCGATACGTAGCGGACAAGCGCGGGACGGTCACCGTTGGTCGATAGCCACAACTGATACAGCGTGCCACTCGGGTCTTCCGTCTCTGAGTACACGTACTGGTTCTCTTGAGGCACGACACCGCTTTGCTCATTAAAGGTCGGAGCTGTCAGAACGGCATGCGCGGCACGCCGCAAGAAAGGCGCTGCCGACGCTGCGGTCGATGAATGAGGAGTCGGCGACGCCTGGAACACCACCACCGCCACGAGCGCCGCGACAAGAATGGCCGCCGCTCCCGTCATTCGAGCGCCGCGCGAGACGCGTCGTCGCGTGGGGCCAGCGAAGGTGCCCGTGTCCATTCGGGCTGCGGTCGCGAACGCCACGGCTTCGGAGGCCGACACCGGCTGGGCGACGTCGATCAACGTGCGAATGTTGATGTCTAAATCATTCTTCATATTCTGCTCCTATGGATTTACGCAAGCGCCGTAATCCGCGTGCGAGATGGTTCTGGATGGTGTTGGGCTTCACGCCGAGTAACTCGGCGACCTCTGTAACGCGCCAGCCGTAGGCGTGCACGAGGACAACGGCAAGGCGTTGGTGATCGGACAGGTTGCGCAGTGCTTCTGGAAGTCTTGGCTCGAAGTCATGTTCGGTCGTCTCGGGCAGAAGAAATACAACGCGTAACTCCCGTTTGCGAGATCGGCTTTGCCCAACTCGATACAGGTATCCCAACGGATTGTCGATCGTTTCGAGAGTTGCCCAGTGTTCCCAGGCGTACGCCAGCGCCTCGGCCGTGGCGTCTCGACCCTCTTCGGTTCCGAGGCGCGTTACGAGAGCTCTCCGAAGACGTGGTTCATAGATAGCAACGAACTTTTCGAACTTTTCGACGCGGGTGCCTGAGATCAATTCTCGGTTCATGTCCCCGTCTCTCACTGCCATCGGCCCCTCGATCGAACAAGCCTTCTACCTATTAAGACCCTTCAACTAGGCAAAAGCACCACAGGTAGTTGTTCCTTCAACTCCATGTCCACCTACGGACGGGAGGATCGGACCCTCACATCGTTTCCTGTTGGCGGAACGCGTGCTTGCAGGACTCACCTACGTACTCGAGAAATTCGTCACCACGCTCAAATGATTACCGAAACGGCAATTGGTGTCGTCACCTCATGAGACGCGGACTAACGCTCGTTCTAGTGCTCGTCTCGACAACGTTCGGAACGGCTCGTTCCGCGTCGGCGGCAAAAGATCATGTTCGCTTTTCTTTCTTGACCCCAAAGGTGTCTCCGAAAGGTTGTGAGAGTCGGTGTCACTCCGGCGGGGACCTGCTCCCAATCGGCCGCCGAGACGAAGAAACAGTCGTCGCTGGAGCAGACGTTGCTGTAGTTCGCGGATCGGTCCAAGGTCACACTGAGAGTGCGTTGTTGCACTACGCAGTTGGAGACCGGCGACTCCATCAGCAAAGGGCGCCGCCCCCGCGGCGGAGGGGATGAAGGTGATTGCTGTGACGACGAGACCAACTAGCGCTACCCCGGGTCGAATCCTCCCCATGTGGTCGAATCTGCTTTGGTCGACCGAGCCCTAAACGGTTCGACATTGGTGACGCACGCCTCGGAAGCGCTCAGTCGAGCGCAGTCTCCACAATCTGTAACCCGGTGATCCGGCGCGATGGTGTAGCGAATGTCTACAATTCGTTGCCATGCCACTCAAAGACTCGAAGCGTGAACAACTTGTTGCAGATCTCCAACCTGTGCTTATGGCTGGCGAGCGACTCATTGACGTAACGAAGGGACTGGCTCAAGTTACGCGTTTTGGGAAGCAAACTGAAAGACGAGGAACTCTTTTCATTACTGATCGACGTGTTGGATTGTTCACCAAGAAAATCGGTGGACACGACATGTTGGACTTCTCATATGGGTTGCTGACGTCCATCGAATACAAGAAGGGCCTCTCGTTCGGAGAGATCACTCTCCTCGCGGCCGGAGATCGAACTCGCTTCCATCAGATCCCCAAGGATCTCGTCGAAGGGATCGTGCAGACCATTCGAGAGCGAATGGCGATGTCTACCAATCACAACCAGCCGGCAGCGCGAACTGAACCCCAGGCTTCGGTAGCCGACGAATTGATCAAGCTCGCATCGCTTCGGGATTCCGGGGTCTTGACGCAGGAAGAATTTGATACCCAAAAGGCAAAACTCATTGGCTAAACGGCAAGCTCTCGTGGGCCGAACCGATGAAATTTCCGCCGCTGCGACTGTGGGCGGTCCAAACCATTCGCCGATCCGAGATTGGTGGGCCGTAGCACTAATTTTCGTCGGTGGCTTCGCCTTTGGCGTCGGATGGTTTATTGGTCTAGCCCTGGTGTGGACGTCTCATACGTGGAGCCGAGGAGAAAAGATCCTGGCAACGGTTGTTGTCCCCGGAGGGCTGAGCGCTACATGGTGGTGGTTCCTCACCACGGCAGGACCATCCGGTTGCACGGCTGCCTATCTGCGCGGCGCGCGTGTGCTGGGGCACTGCACATCGCTACCGGTCGCTGAACCGCTACGAATTGCGATCGGCGTCGTCCTCATGCTGGCGTCGCTCCTAACCACGTTTGTTTTGTCGAGACAGATACGTCGACTTCGACTTCCATAGGTTTCAACCTCGCCATCCATCAATGGCGTGAGGCGAACGCGCCTCAATCCGAGCAGACGGTGCCAGCATGCGCATTTTGCAACGGCCAATCGGCCCACATGACCACGTTTCCGGTGAAGTGGTACGCCTCTCCAGACTGGTAGAGCGTCGGGGAGTTTCCGAAGGTTGTCATCCATCCCTGGAGCTGAACGCCACCCATCTTGAATGATTGGAGCGGCCAAGGGCTCCGTCGATCCGGTGGGCTCCGTCTGCACGACGAGGGTGAGGCTTCCGCAATCCGGGAAGAACATCACGGTCGACGTCGAGGCGTTGGCGGGCGCCCACGTCACCGAGTCCGCAGTCGTTGGGTCGAGGCTGTTCCAGCCCGCCCAGTTCATGCGCAACTCTGTCCCCCAGGTGAGGAAGGTGAATCCCTCCGAGTTGGCTCCGACCACTGCGACAGCGTGGATGCCGCCCAGGATGAGCGTCATCACTCCACCCGAATTGGCCGCCTTGATGAATTGCGCGCGCGTCGTCACGGACGCGTACGACTCGATCTTGTGTCCCCCGAGTCAAGGAAGGGCAGAGCGCCGATCGTCGTGCCGTAGGTTCTCCAGTCGCGGACGACTTCGTTGGTCGTGGAGCGGACGAATCTTGTTTCCGCTCAGTAGCGTTCCCGGTTACGGCGTCGGCTTTTCTGCACTAGCAATTGCCATCTCGGTCCTGGCGACCGTCTTGTTTGGTATCGAAGCTCGTGGTGCCTTCGACTTCGGACAACGAAAGCTAACAACACACCGCTGACAAAGTGCTCACTTCGAGTGCTCTGGGCACCTATCAATCCCGTCGCCCGACGTCCAACCTCGAGATCTCGCCCAGACTCTCACCGCGTCGACGTGATCAAACCGGCTGGGCGAGTGCTTCGCTGGCGGGCGAATCGTCTTCGCTGGGCAGTCGTCGACGTCGCACGAGATCTCGTTGCTCCACACCGACATGGATGCACGTTAATGCTGGAGGGAAAGCTGCTTTTCGTAACCGCATTACCGAATCGGTCGAGTGGGTCCTTGATCAATCATTCTTCAGAATCGCATTCTCGACGGTCCTCATTCGCGCGGTGGTGCAGTAGGTCAACTTCGGCTTTCCGTGAACTCTGTTTTGAAAGCACGCGACGGCACCGTCGTCGATGTCGGACGTCTCGGTTGATCCGTTCACTTGGTAGGTAACCGACACGCCGGCATCTGCCACGATTGTTGCGTTTGGGCCGCCGGCAATGTTGTACACAATCTCCGGGTATCCCCCGCCTCTTGAGGGCCGTCCCGTCTCCACCGTAGATCCTCGAAAACCCGAGAGCTGGTACGGATAACCGTTGGGCTCGCTGATGGGCCACCCGTAGTTCGCGAGAAAATCCGTCGGGTCATGCGACGCGATGCGAAGAAGCATTACGTGACGGAGAACCGGTGTTGGGTACCCCTTAAGAGGAAGCAGCTTCATCGAAAGTAGGGTCAACTGGTCCCGGCTTTTCGTTGCGACGAACGTAGAGAACGTTGACGACTCACCGGGCGCGGGAATGAGCGACGCATATTGGCGCCTAATGAATGACACTGGTGAGCCATTCGAGCCAAGCGAGAAGTAGGCGATAGTTCCGATCGCGGCCGCGGCGACTAGTGCCGCCATCACCATTCGAACTGGTCGAGTCTTACTCATCGATCGCTCCCTCACCGGGTTGCCGCAGCAAGTTGATCGCTCGCTGCGGCAACCCGGTGACTGCTGTTTGAACTAGGTATCATGCTGTCAACTGGTGCTGTTGTAAAGAATCGATTCGTCAGGCAAGTAGTTGTTGCCACACGCATACGTAGTCGACGTCCCGTGGTTTGACAGCGTGATTCCCTCGGTGGTCGTGTAACCGGTCCGGCCATAGAGCTCCAAACCGTAGAGACTGACGCCCGAATCGTAAGTGGCTGCACTTTCGGTCTCGGTGCCATAGCTCCCATATTGCGAGATAGGCGTATCTCATCAAGGACGACGGTCAGTGGTGGCGCTCCAGCTATCTGACTGCTCAGCCTGAATCGCGTTCGAGTAGCCCGGCAAGAATCAACGCCGCTACACGCGAAGGCTCAGTTGAAGTTGTATCTATGGTCAGAAGATTCTCTTCCTCGGGCACGAAAAATGTCGTGCTCTCGATGTACCGTCTGGCTCTTTCGAGGTCGTCAATCTTCATGCGTTGCGTTCGTTCCGGATCGGGTATGCGCCGAAGTTCCTCCTCTAGTTCGCAGGTCAACATGACGGGCAAGAAGACTGAGCCTCGACTGACTGCGATCTTCTTTACCCGTTCATACAGCGCGTGAGACTCTGAATCATCCTCGAGCGCATTCGTCAAGACGTAACTCACCGAACGCGGAACGACCTGCTCGATCATTCGGAAGACAGCGTCGCGGACGAATTCAATCTCTCTCCACATCCCTTTAGTGACTTCGGCATCGGGCCAATCAGTTAAGAGCGAGAAAATCGGAAGATTGATCAGTTGATTGTCGACGACAGCAGCACCGTTGATTGCGGCGATGGCTTTGGCAATAGTAAATTTCCCAACAGCCGGTGGGCCAATGAGATAGATGACGCTCGGAGGTATTGGCCTACCCTCCACCCGATGATCGGAGCGTTGATCCGAATTGGAAGTAACCATTTGATCAGTGTTCCATATGTAGCAATAAATGCCGCTGGCACCTGCCTCTCTGACAAACTGAGCGCGTGAACTTCTCCCAAACAACGCTCTCTCGGCTCTCGCAGCGCATCATGGCGGTACCTCGCAGACCTGTGCTCGTCGGCATCGATGGACAAGGTGGGTCCGGAAAGTCGACCTTGGCTCGAGAACTAGCTGAGTGCCTCCCCGTATCGGTTGCGATTGTTCAGGGTGACGATTTCTATAGTGATACTCCAGCCAATGCGAAAGCGTTACTAAGCCCCGAAGAAGGCTACGACAGCTACTTCGATTGGCGACGATTGAGATCAGAGGTACTCCTGAGCGTTCGCGAGGGAGCAACAACACTCCGGTATCAGCGCTACGACTGGGACTCGGCTGCGATGGGCCAGTGGACAGAGATCCCGACGCCCGAAATCGTAATGGTGGAGGGTGTATACGCTCTTCGCCCGGAGCTACGGGACCAGTTCGACGTCTCTGCGTTTGTACGCACGAGTGAATCGACGAGACTTAAGCGTCAGGCGGCGCGTGAAGAGAGTTCGGACCACTGGATTACCCGCTGGAAAGCCGCAGAAGATCTCTATGTGGCTCGTGAGGAACCGTGGCAATGGGTTGATTTCCTCCTCGAGGGGGAATGACTCGAGTCACAGTACGCTTGCACCTTTGAATCTCAATCCGAATCTTGCTGAGCTTAAGTCCTGGCCAGCGCGCCAAGGGTGACATGCTCGGCACGAAAGGACGTCTCTATCGAATGGCACGAATGCGAAACTTCATCGACATGAGGATGCCGCCCCCTTGATAGAGGGGGCGGCATCCTCACATCAGATCTGTTTGCTGACTG
>CAWKDF010000006.1:0-252643 GCA_963848345.1 uncultured Acidimicrobiaceae bacterium
GAGCTGTCCTCGCCCTTGCCGTCAAACACGACGATGCCGATGCTCGCGTGCTGCTCGAGGTTGAGACCGTTGATCGTGAAGGGTTCGGCCAGCACGTCAATGAGTCGGTTCGCGACTTCTTCGGCTTCGCTCGCAGAGGCGAGTCCCTCCGCTAAGTAAAGGAATTCGTCTCCACCGAAGCGAGAGAGGGTATCGCTCGAACGCGTGACGAACTCGAATCGTCTGGCGAGTCCCGTGAGCAGCTGGTCGCCCACGAGGTGACCGTGGGCGTCGTTTACGCCCTTGAAATCATCGAGGTCGAGCAGGAGCACGGCGCCGTAGCCCCCCTGACGAGCCAGGCGCGCGTGGGCCTGCGTCAGCCGGTCCTCGAAAAGCGCCCGGTTCGCGAGGCCGGTGAGCGAATCATGCAGCGCCTGGTGCGAGAGTTGCTCGGCGAGCGTGCGCTCCTCGGTGATGTCGCGCTCGGAGGAGACGAAGTAGAGAATCTTCCCTGTCGAGTCGCGTGCGGGCGAACGCGACACCTCCGACACGATGATCCGTCCGTCCTTGCGCAGATACCGCTTCACGTAGCGCACCTGGTCGATCTGCTCGGAACTGAGGCGAGTGAGCGTCTCTTCGGTGATGCCCACGTCGTCTGGATAGGTGAACTGCTTGGAGTCGTGACCCATGAGCTCTTCGCGTGTGAATCCCACCATGCGGCAAAACGAGTCATTCACGGCGATGACGCGATCCTCCAAGTCGCTGAACAACATGGGGGCCATGTTGTGCTCGAAGGCGAGCCGGAAACGCTCTTCTGCTTCTCGCATGACCTTTTCGTTGTGGGCGAGCTGCTCGCGCTCGCGGAGCCGCTCGATGCCGTAGGCCAGTTCGGCGGCGAGCTCTCCGAGCGTGTCGACCTCGTTGGGACCGAAGTAGTTGAGCTGTTCTGAGTAGATGGCGATGGCGCCGATGGTCTCGCCGCGGAGCTGAAGGGGGAAGGAGCACATTGAGCGCAGGTCGTACTCCTGGATCCGGGCACGCCGCTCTGGCACGGTATCCATGGTGAGCATGTTGTTGATCAGCTGCACCTCGCCCGTACGAATGGCCTCGCCGATGGGGCCGAGTCCGAGCTCGTTGTCGCCCCAGCCAAAGCGCAGCCCGTCGATGATGTCGGTACGACCCGCTTCCGCTGCGACCCGCAGCGTCTTTTCTTGATCGTGTTGGAGGTAGCTGACCCAGGCCAGTGGATAGTCGCCCACTGTCACAATCGCGTTGCAGATGTCGGCGATGAGTTCGTTCTCATCTTTTGCGTGCACCAAGACCTGGTTGGCTTCGCTGAGCGTCTGGAGCGCACGGGTCAAGTACGTGCGTTCGGTCACGTCGCGTCCGTTGCCGACGATGCCGTTCACGGCCTGTTCACCGAGGCAGTTCGTCAGCAGGCACTCAATGAAGCGCCACTCACCCTCGGCCGTGCGAAATCGAATGACGACGGGATGTTCCATGCCGGCGGGCTCCAGCGCGTCCAAATACGCGTTCTCTGCGAGTTTGCGGTCCTTGGGGTGAATGAGCTCGAAGATGCTGCGACCCATGAGCGAGTACCGCTCGTAGCCGAAGAGCTTGTCAACAATGGGATTGGTATAGGTGAAGACTCCGTGGTCGTCGACGACGACGATGAGATCGCTCGATCGCGCGACGAGCGTGCGGAACCATTGCTCGGACTCGTTGAGCGAGTGCTCCGCACGCTGGAGGGCCTTGGCCGCTGCGGTTGACTCCTCGACCGCGACTTCACGCTGGCGCATGGAGATCTTTACGTCAACGCTCGATTCGATCTCGCGGGCGATCGTTTCGAGTCCGTGGATGGAGGTCTCGTCGAAGGCCTGGGCGTGCTCGTCGTAGATGGAAAGGGCGGCTCTTCGCGAGCCGAGCTGCAGGGGCAAGGAGATGCTGGAAGAGAGACCAAACTCGAGCGCGCGCTCACGCCAAGGGCCAAAGAGAGGGTTGGTGCGCAGGTCGTTCGCGACCTGTGTCGTACTCGTGCGCAGCGCCGTACCGGTCGGGCCCAATCCCGCATCCGAAGATCCCCACCACGTCACGATGCCGCTATAGAGGTAGTCACTTGCGCCCGACGAGCACAGGATGTCGACGCCGCCTTCGCCCGAAGTGACTCCGATCCAGGCGAGCGCGTAGTGACCCTCTTCGACGATGGCGTCACAGATCCATTGCAGCAGATCCTCTTCGTTGGCGCCGAACTTGGACGTGTCCTTCACTCGATTCAACAGATTGAGGAAGCGATCTCCTTTGACCTTTCTCGTCACGTCTTCGAACGCGGTCATGAGACCGACTGCTTCGCCATCGACGACGGCGGGCCAGAACCGGATGGAGAGCCAACGACAGATGCGATCGGGCACTTCGAAGCCCGCAATAATCGAACCAGGTCGGTTGGACTCAATCGCCTTGGTCACCCAGGTGTGATCGAAAAAGAGCGGGCTGCCGTCGAGGTGTATGGCGCGGCCCTCGAACTGAGGGGTTGTCGTGCCGAGTAACGCCTCGCGGGGTCGTCCGAGAATGGCTTCAGCCGCTCGGTTGCAGTCGATGACTACCCCGCTCCTGTCGCGAAAGATCATGCCGGTGCGAATGTTGTTGAGGAATTCGGACGTGACGGTGAGTTTTTGCTCACAGCTCAATTTGACGCTGTCACTGTCTATGAGGAATTGCGACACCGATGACTCCGTTCGCGCTTGCTCGGCGCTCTGATCAGTCGTATTTTTTAGGGTTTCCGCAAATCGTAATTCTCAAAGCCCGGATTTCCTTGAGTTTGGACGGAGTTGAGAAGTCGTTGTCAATTCAGTGTGATGAAGGTGGCAAGTCAATGCCGCGCTACGCGTCCTTCCGAGAATCGTCGATACACGGAACCGGATCTCGATGGAAATGAATAAAAGATCTATTTAAAGTTGGCGCGGCCGACTGATGGCCTCGTTGCCGAAGATGGTGGCGATCGGCGCGGGTCGTCCGGCGACAAAGCCCTGCACGTGGTCAACCCCAAGTTCGCGCAAGAGGCGAACTGTGTCGTCATTCTCAGCCCCTTCGGCGACAGTGCGCATTCCGAAGGCCTTGGCGAGGTTCACGACGGCCGAGACCACGTGTTGGCTCGAGACCTCGTCGGCGAGGTCGCTCACGAACTCCCGATCGATCTTCAGATACGAGACTGGTAGGCGCTTCAAGTACGCAAATCCTCCGTATCCAGCTCCGAAATCGTCGAGCGCCACCTTGATCCCGAGATCGTTGAGACCCCGCACGAACTCCTCGGCGGCTCCGAGTTCGCGCACGAGCGCCGTTTCGGTGATCTCGCAGACGATGTTTGATGCCGGTGCACCAAACTCTTCGAGGGCACTGGTGATGCGCTCCAGCATGCCGCGGTCCGCGACCGACTTCGCTGAGAGGTTGAACTCTACGGCGTGACCGAGTGCCGCAAGGCGGGCCGTTTCTTTCACGACCCATCGGTCGATCTCGGTGATGAGCCCGTACTCTTCGGCGGCCGGCAAGAAGCTATCGGGCGCAATGATCTCGCCCTCGGCATTCACCATGCGAATCAACAGCTCGTGCTGGAGAACCTTGCCGGAGGCCAGGTCCACGATCGGTTGCGCGTAGAGCACGAACGAGCCGTCATCGAGAGCATCACGAATTCGTCCGACCCACTCGAGCTTTTCGAGCTCCTGTTCGACCCGCAGCTGCGCGGCAGCACGATCGGTGATGTCTTCGAACACGATGACGGCACCACGCAAGCCCTCGTCGCGCAGCGGCGTCGCATTGAAAGAGGTAGGGAAGGTCGAACCGTCAGGTCGCACCAGCACGTCGTACTCGATGCTCAATGACTGACCTTCGGACCAGACCTCGCTCAGCTGGCGCTCGGCCTCGACCAGGTGAGCGTTCTCGCGACGGGTGCGAAAGTGCTCCAGTGCCGGTGCTCCCACGAGCTCCGCCGGGTCACGAGCGAGCAGCCGTCCCGCGGCGGCGTTCGCGAACGTGATGAATCCGTTCTCGTCGGTCGCGATCATGCCCTCCTTCATGTTGTCGGTGATGGCGAGGAGGAACTGACGGGAGCGAGCGAGCTCTTGCTTCGCAGCGATGTAGGAGGTGATGTCCAACGTGATGCCCACCACCCGCTCAGGCGCACCGCTCGCGTCGAGGACGGTTTCGGCGTGCATCCGTACCCAGCGTGGCTCGCCGTCGGGTCGACTGATCTTGTAGAGCACCTCGGTCGTACCGCGGCGCAAGGCTTCTTCAAAGGCGGCCTCAACGGACGCGAGGTCGGTCGCGTCAACCGTGGAGAGGAAGTCCTGGTATGTGCCTTTCCAATTAGCCCGATCGATGCCGACGATGCCGTACATCTCGTCGGCGAGGAACATGAACTCATTGTTCGCAAGGTCCCACTGCCAGTGGCCCATGTGGGCGAGACGCTCGGCTTCTCGCAGGTGCGCTTCGTTGTCCTTGAGGAGCTCAGCGTCGCGGATGCGCGCAATGCCGTACGCGAGGTTGTCGACGAGCTTGCTCAAGAGCTCTATCTCGGTGTCGGCGAAGCTGTCGTATTCGCGGCTGTAGATCGACAGCGCGCCGATGGTGGCGCCACTGACGATGAGGGGAAACGAGCAGACACCCCGCACGCCCTGCTCGTCGAACCGACCGCGCCACGCCTGAAAGCGCTTATTTCGGCGGACGTCTTTGATCACTTTCGTGGTGCCCGAGCGAATGGCCTCGCCCGTGGTACCGCGGCCGAATTCGTTGTCGCCCCAGCTCACCCGAAGTCCCTCGAGGAATTCGGTCGCACCGTGTGCGGCGACGAAGCGAACGCTCTCCTCATCATCGTGTTCGACGTAGCCCACCCAGGCGAGCATGTACTCGCTCGAGTGCACGATCGATTGGCAGATGCTCTTGATGAGGGATTCCTCATCGGTGGCGTGCACGAGAACGTCATTGCACTCGCTTAAGGTGTGCAGCGCTCGCGCGAGTCGCTCGCGAGAGCTGACGTCGCTGCCCGAGATGAGGATCCCGCGCATGTCCGGATCGTCCGAGAGGTTGTGGGCGTAGCAATCGATGACGTGCCACGGTTGAGACGGGTTGCCGCGAATGCGGAACTGCGTGAAACCCGCCTCGCGACCCTCCCCGAGGATGGCCGAGAGCTCCTGGGCCACGCGACCTCGATCAACCGGATGCACGTAGGCGATCAGCTTGCGTCCGAGCAGCTCATGCGGCTCTAGGTCAAAGAAGGAGGCGGCGGCGGCGTTGGCGTAGCGGAGCGAACTGTCGGGGTCGACGATGGCGAGCGGCTCGAGGAGTCGGTCAGCCACCCGCGCCACTCGAGAGTACGGGTCTGCCGGGGACGAGTCAGGCGAAGAACTCACGGCTACCAGCCTGCAGGGAGTTGCCCGACACCCGGGCGCCTATTTCGTCCGTAGCGGTGGACGGATCGTCCGATTACCGAGCGAGATCGACGCTATCGATGTTCCAGATCGAAGGTCGCGGCGCGGGTTGGCAGTTTCCCGGTGTTTAGTCGCCCGAGGGATGCGAATCCGGCCCGGATCTGCGATCGGCCATTCGCTCGGTCGCGCGCTTCGCGCTGGCGCGCCGACCAGCGCGATCGCGCTGCTTCATGGACATGAAGGCGAGCGACAGTGTGAATATGGCGGCGATGACCAGCACGAAGCCAATGAAATACAGGGACACCGAGCTCATGCAGCTGGGCTTCACGCCTGCTCCTGTGAGCGGGCTCGCGTTGGAGGAGCAGTCCACGTTGAGCGAGTGCACTCGAGTGATGATGTAGATACCCGCACCCATCACCAGAAGGCTTAGACCCACGATGAAACGCCGTATCACGGTCCCAACCTAGCCCTGGCCTCTCGGGCGATCACGGCTTTGAACGTGGGTCTCGTAGAAGTGGCGGTCGAACTTCAGCTGACGGGTGACGCCAGCGCTTTCACGTCCGTCGATTTGAAGGACAGTCGACTCGCGGGCGTTGGTCGACTGATGAAGTAACCCTGGGCGAGGTCGCAGCCGAGGTCGCTCAAGAGATCGAGGGTTTCGACGTCCTCGATGCCCTCGGCGACCACGCGCAGCCCCATGTCGTGTCCGAGGTTGATGGTGGCGCGCACGAGTTCCATCTCGCGTCCGTTGCCTTCGGCGCTGAGTGCCGTAATGAAGGCGCGGTCGAGCTTCAGCTCGCCGACGGCGAGACTGCTCAGATAGGCGAGTGACGTGAAGCCCGCGCCGAAGTCGTCGATCGAAACCACGATGCCGAGATCGCGCAGCTGCAGGATGACCGCTTGGGAGCGCAGGAAATCGGTGATGATGGTGGTCTCCGTGATCTCGATGACCACAGCCTCACCCGGCAGGCTGTACTGGGAGAGCAGCGTCCTTACGTGGTCGATGAAGCCGTCTTCGAGCAAGTCCGTGGTCGCGACGTTCACCGAGACGGCGAGGCATCGCTGGGAGTTGCGCCACGCGGCGCACTGGGCGAGCGCCTCGTTGAGCACCCACTTGGTGAGCGGCCACATCAGCCCCGCTTCTTCGGCGAGGGGGAGGAACTTGAGCGGGGGAACGAGCCCCAGGGTGGGGTGGGGCCAACGCACGAGCGCCTCCACGGCGAGGATCTGGCCAGTACGCAGATCGAGCTGAGGTTGGTAGTGCAGGACGAAGTCACCGTTTGCGACCGCGTCGCGCAGCTCATCGAGCAGGTTCGGCTGGTCCTCTCCGCCGTCAAGGTCGTGGTCATAGAAGACGTAAGGGATCTGACCGAGCTTCGCGCGATACATCGCGACGTCGGCGCACCACATCAGCGCGGGGCCATCGGTCGCGTTGGAGGGCACCAGCGCGATGCCAATGCTGGCGCCGACGGTCGCCTTGATCTTGTGCAGGGTGAAGGGCTGTTCGATCTCTTGAAGAATCTTCTCTGCGACCGCGACGGCGTCACCGGCGTCGGCGTCCATCAGCACCACGGCCAGCTCGTCGCCGCCAAGACGGACGACGGAGCCTGAGGTCCCGACGGCTCGCGTCAGTCGAGGGCCAAGCTGGCGCAGCAGCTCGTCGCCCGCGGGGTGCCCGAAGGAGTCATTGATCTCCTTGAAGTGGTTGAGGTCGACAAAGAGGAAGGCCAACTCGCGCTTGACGCCGTCTTCGTCAGCGTGGTCAGTGAAGAATCGGTCGAGCACCATGGAGAGCTGGCGCCGGTTGCCGAGCCCTGTCAGCTCGTCGGTGTGGGCTTGGCGGTGTCGCTCCTCTGTGAGTATGCGAAGGCTTCGCGCCGAGAGAGCGAGGCGCACGCCGACCGCCAACAAGGTGGCGACCGCCAGCCAGAGCGACACGCGGCTGAGAGTGTGCAGGGTCCCGTACACCAGGATGAAGAGACCGCACGCAGAAGCAAGGCCCGGCAGGAAGAAGCCCGAGACGCGCTGGGGGCGCAGCGGGTCCAGGTGTCGAGGCGGCACCCATACGGAGAACGAGATCGCGAGGATGGCGATAGGCCAGGCGATGGCGTTGAAATCGTTGCCGAAGTGCGACGCGAGCCCGGAGTTCTGAAAGAGGTTAAAGGTGTCGCCGACGACGATGGCCGAGAGTCCGATGCCGAGGAGATACCACTGCGCCGAGGCGCGTCTCGAGAGCAGCACGGTGCCGCCAATGACCAGGATGAGCAGCAGCAGGTCGCCGATGGGATAGGCCAGGTTGACCGCGGTGCCAAGCGGGCTCAGGCCGACGACGTGCTCGATGCTGTGAAAGGCGAACGCGCCACAGAGCGCTGCCGCGCCCAGGCCGGCAACGACACCGTCGAGCCAGTTCGGTCGAGCGAGTCGCCCGAGGGCCTTCTGCAGCAGGAGAACGGTCCCGACGTACGCGATCGGATAGAACAGCAGGTACGGGATGTCGGCGTACGACGGGTTAGGGGGGGTGGCGCCGCCGAGCGATTCGGCCGTGAGGACAAAATCGCCAATGCTCCACGACAAGAGGGCGAAGCCCAAGATGAGGGGAACGACGCGATTGCTGCGCTGGACGAAGCCCTTATAGATGCACAGCGCAGAGGCGACAAACTCAAATCCGGTGACGCACCACCCATCAAGCCACAGCCACCCCGAGCCACCTCGAACCAGCACGGAGATGAAGTAAGCAAGGAGCAGCACCGCGAGGAGGCCAAAGGCCGCCCACATTCTTCGACGTAAGCGGACGTAAGATTCGGTCTCGTCCGCAGCGACCGGTGCGGGATTCTTCGGTACGGTGCTCTTGCCGTTGAGGTAGGCCCGCGAGGCGCCGCCGATCACCTCGAGCCGGGCTCGACTGCCACGACGCCGCTCCTGAGTTTCGGGCACCGTTCCGCTACCCGTTACGTGCGACCGCTTGATGAATAAAGCGTTCCCGACATAGGCGCAAGTCTTTCCAGTCATCGTCAAAATGCCGTCAACTAACTGCCAATAGCGACCCATTTTAAAACATTCAGTACTGGAAACGGTGGATGATGGTCAGTTTTTGCTCACAGGAGGGGACATTGTTGCGCAGTCGCGTTCGCCTGCGGACACGGGCACAATGGAGGCATGAAACGAATCCGTCGAGGCGGACGCCGTCGTGTGGGGATCTTCGTAGTTCTTGCGTGCTCGGTCGCCGCGATCGGCATCGTGACGACCGTGGCGGGCGCGACGGCGAGCGAGGCCGACGCGACGGCGCAGTCCACGACGAGCTGGACGGTCTACCACGGTGACGCCTTGGGCACCGGTGTGTCGAGCGCGCTACGGAGCATTAACACTGCGCGCCGAGCGTGGACCTCTCCGGTGCTCAACGGAGAACTCTACGGCGAGCCTTTGGTCTATGACGGACGGGTGTACGTCGCCACCGAGGGTGACTACGCCTACGCGCTGTCGGCGACGAACGGACGAATCGTCTGGTCGCGCCATGTCGCCACCCCCGTGCCGTCCACGGACCTGCCGTGCGGCGATATTTCGCCGACCGTCGGCGTCACTGGTACACCGGTGATCGATCCTTCACGAAACGAGATCTACTTCGTCGCCGACGAACTGGTAGACGGCGGGCCCGAACACACATTGATCGGCCTCAGCACGACGTCAGGCGCCCTCGAGCTCCGCGAACGTGTCGACCCGCCTGGTTCCACGCCCTCCGCGCTGTTGCAACGCACCGGACTCAACCTCACCGATGGTCGCGTCGTGTTCGGCATGGGCGGCAACTACGGGGACTGCGCCAGTTATCGCGGCCGGGTGGGTTCCGTGGCCGAGACCGGCTCGTCACCGCTCTTCTACACCGTCGACGGTCGTGGTGGTGACTCTCAGGGAGCGGTATGGATGGGAGGCGCAGCCCCCGTCGTGGACGCGCACGGGGACGTGTGGGTGAGCACCGGCAATGGATCGGTGCACACGGATGCAGAGGCGTATGACGACAGCGACTCTGCGCTCGACCTCACCTCCACCATGAGGTTGAAGCAATTCTTTGCCCCCTCCACGTGGGCCCAAGACAACGCGAGCGACTTCGATATGACGACGGCACCGGTCTTGCTCGCGAGCGGACAAGTAGTCCTCGCCGGAAAATCGCCTCGGACCTACCTCTTGAATGGATCGCACCTCGGCGGGATCGGCCACCCCGAGCGGATTCTCACCGGCGCGTGCGGCAATGACATCGATGGCGGCAGCGCCTTCGTCGGCTCGATCGTCTACCTGCCGTGCCTCAACGGTCCCGTAGCGGTGCGCGCAACGGCGGACCCGGCCTCGCTTCGAATCCTCTGGAGTGCCACGGTCGGCGGGGGTCCACCCATCTACGCAGCGGGTCTCGTCTGGACCATTGGCCAAAACGGGGTGCTCTATGGTCTCAACCCATCGAACGGGCACGTTCGCCAGCAGGCAACGATCGGCTCGGTCGCTAATCATTTTCCGACTCCGAGCGTTGGCGACTCGCTCTTGCTCGTGCCGACGTCTGACCAGGTGGTCGCGTTTCGTGGGTCTCCGAACTAAGTCCCCGTCGCGCCGTTCAGTGAACGTGGAATCGATTGGGCGAACGAAAAGTGATCCTCCGGGTCGTAGGTTCGCTTCACCTCGACGAGCCGTGAGAGATTCTCTCCGTAGTAGGCGTCTTGCCAGTTCTGGAGCGTGGGATCGATGTAGTTCTGGTAGGCGCCCGTCGCGGGATCGAACACCGCGCTTCCGAGCCAGGTGAGCCATTCCTCCCCGGCGTTGATGACAGAAGTTGGGGTGTAGCTCGACCAAGAATACGTCGCTTGAATGCAGGCCAGCTTGTCGCGATGCACGAACGCGGTCTGCTTCGCGCCAACGCGATTAATCGCGCCTCCGTAGGCGTCAAAGGCGAGAGCCCCTCCGAGCGTTGGGGCGAGCGCCGCCAGATGCTCGATGGCCCCGATCATGGCAACGGCTTGGGCGTGATTCATTGGTTCGCTCACGTAGCTCGACTTCGCGGCGTAGGCCTCGCGACTCAGCGTCCCACCCGGTCGTTCGGTGGCGACGTGACAGGCGGCGATCGTGAGTCCGGAACAACCTGCTTCGATCTCCATCGCGTCCAGGTACGCGCGCGCACCGACGAAGCGGTACGTCGGCGCCGCCGCAGTCTGCGCTTGCAGTCGGGCAAGCAGCGCATTGAGGTCGCCCGGGGTGCCACAGTAGACACCACCCATCTGGACGAGAAAGCCGTAGGTGCCCTGGGATAGCAGTTGGCAGTTCGACCACAGTTCGTCTGGAGCGACCTTCATCCACTCTTGCCAGGCTTCGAGCACGGTGGAGGCCGCTGCCCAAGGAAACTGGAGCGTGAAGAGCGCGACCTCCGGCATGGAGTGCACGTCGAAGGTGAATGAGGTCGCCACGCCAAAGTTGCCACCGCCACCGCCGCGAGATGCCCACCAGAGATCGGCGTGATCAGCCGCGTTCGCTCGCACGTGTCGCGCGTCGGCGGTGACGAGTGAGATCTCGCGCAGGTTGTCGAGCGTCAGCCCGTACCTGCGCCCAAAGACACCGATGCCTCCGCCCAGCGCGAGGCCCGCGATGCCGACAGTCGGGCACGACCCTCCTGGCAGCAGGCGGTCGTGCCGCCCGAGAGCGTTGTAAACGTCAATGAGCTGCGCTCCTGCACCGATCGTGGCCGTGTTCGATTCCGTATTGACGAAGATGCTGGACATGCGGCTCACGTCGATGACGAGACCGTCGCAGCTCGAGTAGCCGCCGTAACTGTGGCCACCCGACCGGGCGGTCATGCGGATCTCGTGGGCAGTGGCAAAGGCCACGCATCGCGCGATGTCGTCTGCGTTCGCGCAGTAGGCCAGCGCGAGCGGACGAAGATTCTCGAACTTGGCGTTGTAGAGCAGGCGATCGACTCCGTAGGAGGGACTCGCCGGCAAGACGAGAGAGCCCGCGAGTGACGCAGCGAGCGTCCTCCAATCCTTCGCGCTCGGCGGTCCGAGCGCCACCGGTGGCGTCGTCGAGGTGGTCGTCGTGGATGCGGACGTGTGTGAGGATCCGCACCCCTCCAGGGCCGCGCCCCCAAGTAGTGCCGCGGAGCCCGCGGCTCCGAGGCTGAGCGCGTGACGCAAGAACGTCCGCCGGTCAAACGATGAGGACGACGACATTGACGCGACCCTATTACCGTTCCTCGCTCCATCCGTTCGAGCGACACGTTACGAAGTCGTTACAACATCGTGAAGCGCGTAGTTCACGTCCTTTAGGAGCGAGGGGTGACGTTTTCCAAAAAATGTCGAACAGTAAAGTTGGGGAATTCCGGATCCGGCGCGGGTGGTGCCGGGGAAACGTACGGGCGAACATCGGCGAAAAAAACGGAGTTGAGGCAGTGAGCGTGTTGAAGTCCCCTCGGACCAAGTTCATGGTGGTAGTCGCCATGATGACCCTGCTGCTGGCCTTTGGGGCATCGGGTTTTGGCGCGTCCAGCCGGGCCGGCGCAGATCCGACACCCGCGTATTTCTATCTCGACGTTGGCGCGTCCGAATCGCTCGGCTTCCAGCCGACGCCGGACACCCCCCGGGGAGTCCCGACGGACGAGGGATACGCCAACGATCTCGTCGCGTACGAGGCCGCGCGCGGCGTCGACCTTGAGCTGAGTCAGGTGGGCTGTCCGGGAGAGACGACCAGCACGATGCTGAGCGGCGACGACCACTGCTTCGGAGGCGACGGTACCCAGCTCGCCGACGCGATGAGTTTTCTGAGCGAACACCAAGACGAGCAAGGTATCGTCACCATCGATCTCGGCTTTAACAACGTGCGCCGCTGCCTTCATCACGAGACGGACGACGAGACGTGCGTCGAAAAGCAGCTCGACAATGTGCGCACCGAACTGCCACTCATTGTCGAAAGCTTGAAGAGCGTTGCGGGGCCAGGCGTTACGTTCGTCGGTCTCGGACACTACGACCCGTATCTCGCCTTCGAACTCCGAGGAGGCGACGCGGTCGACTTCGCCCAGGACAGCGAACAAGTGATGGATCGCTTGAATGGCGTCCTTCAATACGTATATTCGAGCCTCAACGTACCCATGGCTGACGTCGATTCCTACTTCGAGGGAAAGGACCGAACACCGGTCACGATGTCGGGAGTAGGTACCGTGCCGACGAGCGTCTCCGAGATATGTCTACTCACGTGGGCGTGCGCAACTCCTCCGTACGGGCCGGACTTCCACCCTGATGACGAGGGGTACGCGATGATCGCCGCGGCCATTGAGGCGGTCTTGCCCGCTCCGTGGTGACCTCGCACAACTGATTTTCGACGTCAGCGAATAAGGTCTTGCGTATACCTGACTAAATAGATAAGAATTATCATCTATAGGCGTCGAGAGGAGGGTTGTGTCGACTGATACGAAGAGCGAATCCATCGTTGAACAGATAAAGCGGGCAAGCGACTACTTGCGCGGTGATCTCGCCGCGGAGCTCTCGAGCGATGCGGCGAACGTCTCGAACGACAGCGAGCAGCTCCTCAAGTTCCACGGTGTGTACTCCCAAGACAACCGCGACGTGCGTCGCGAGCGCGCACAAGCGGGCGAAGCCCTCGACTACATCTTCATGATTCGCGTTGTCATCCCCGGCGGTCGGCTCTCCAGCGAGCAGTGGCTCGGTCTCGACGAGATCGCCGGCTCAATCGCCGACGGCTCCATTCGACTCACGACGCGCCAGGCGGTGCAGTATCACGGTGTGGTGAAGGGCGACCTGCGAGCGCTCGCTCGTTCGCTCGATCGTCAGTTCCTCTCCTCCTTTGGTGCCTGCGGAGACGTCGTTCGCAACGTCGTGACGTGCCCCACGCTGCACCTCGAGAACGGTCACGGCCACCTCGAAGGGATTGCGCACCAACTGCGCCAGAGCTTTCGCTCGACGTCCGAAGCGCACTGGGAGATCTTCGTCAACGGGGAGAAGGCTGCTTCTCGAGAAGAGATCGAAGAGCGTCCCTTCTACGGTGAGACCTACCTGCCGCGCAAGTTCAAGATCGCGGTCGCGCATCCGCGAGACAACTGCGTTGACGTCTTCGCCCAAGACCTCGGTCTCATTCCCGCCGAGCACGAAGTAGTCGGCGCCGGCTTCACGCTGCTGGTCGGCGGGGGACTCGGACGCTCGTACGCGAATCCTGACACCTTCGCCCGCCTCGCAGAGCCACTCACCTTCGTCACCAACGAGGAAGTTGAAGAGGTCATCGCGGCCATCATCGAAACCTATCGAGACCTCGGTGACCGCACGGACCGTAAGCGCGCGCGCATGAAGTACGTCGTGGCGGACCTCGGCCTTGACGCCTTTCGCCGCGAGGTCGAGCAGCGACTGGGCCACACGTTGCGCGCTCCGCTCGACGTGCCTGAGGATTTCGACGCCGATGATCACCTGGGGTGGCGAGCGCTCCCTGACGGCACCTGGCAGGTGGGCATTCGAGTCGGCGCGGGACGTGTGCGCGACACTGACCAATCGACCCTTCGTAGCGCCCTTCGCGAGATCGCGACCAACTTTCCCGTGACCTTCTTTATCACCCCCCAGCAGGACCTCATCGTGAGCGCGATTGCTGACAGCGATCGCGATGCGATCACGAAGGTGCTGGTCGAGCACCACGTGCGCCTCGACGGAGAACTCGGCAACGTCGAGCGTCGGGCGCTCGCCTGCCCGGCGCTTCCGACGTGCAGTCAAGCGCTCACCGAGTCCGAGCGACGTCTGCCCGAGCTGGTCGACGGGCTCGAAGAGGCGCTCGCTCATCGCCAACTGGCGCGGCGTCCCCTTCAGCTGCGAGTAACGGGCTGTCCCAATGGTTGTGCGCGACCGGCACTGGCTGAAGTGGGCGTGGTGGGCCGAACAAAGTCGACCTATGACCTGTTTCTCGGCGGAGGCACGCGTGGCAATCGCCTCGCCACGCTCTATCGCGAGAAGGTGAAGCTAGAGGACATCCCCGATATCCTCGGGCCGCTCTTCGACCGATGGGCGAGTGAGGGTGATCCCGACGAGACCTTCGGTGATTTTGTGACGCGAGTGGGGATCTCGTGACCGTCTATTTGGTGGGTGCCGGACCCGGCGAGGCCGACCTTCTGACGGTGCGTGCGGCAAGGGTTCTCGGCGACGCCGAGGTCGTCGTGCGCGACCGATTGGTCGACCAGTCGGTAATGGGATTCGTGAATCCGAACGCGGAGATCATCGACGTCGGTAAGGCGCCTGGCGACTCCGTCAAGCAGAGCGACATCAACGCGCTGCTCGCGGATCTCGCAGGACGTTACGAGACCGTAGTGCGACTCAAGGGTGGAGACCCCTTCGTGTTCGGTCGCGGCGGAGAAGAGATCCTCGCGCTGCGCGAGGTGGGCGTCTCGTGCGTGGTCGTGCCCGGGCTCAGTTCCGCGCTCGCGGGTCCGCTGGCGGCGGGCATACCCGTCACCCATCGCGGCGTAAGCCGTGGCGTGACCATCGTGAGCGCCCGGGGAGCCATGGGTGACCTCACGAACTTTCGCTCGCTCGCTCACGCAGAGCTCTCTCTCGTGATCTTGATGGGCGTAGAGCATCGCGCGCGAATCACCGAAGAGCTCCTCGACGGAGGACTTGAGGCTTTAACAGCCGGTTGCCGTCATTGAACAGGCGTGGACCGGTCAGCAACGAACGACTCGGGGGACCCTTGACGAGCTCGGGCTCTTCGACGTTCGCCCGCCCGCCATCATCGTCGTCGGAGGCGTCGCCAGTTTCGACCTTCGCTCGCTGGAGCTTTTCGACGTCGCCCTGCTCTGACATGCTGCCGCTCGCTCTCCGCCTGGACGGGCTCGATGCGCTGGTGGTGGGTGCGGGCGTCATTGGTGCGAGAAAGGCGGCCCAGCTCATCGAGGCTGGCGCGCGCGTGAGTGTCATTGCCGAAGAGGTCCTCGTGAACTTGCCCGATGGCGTCGCGAACATTGAGGAGCGCCGTTATCGCCGCAGGCGATCTCGCTGGCTTTTTTCTCGCTGTCTCGGCCACGGGGGACCCGGCTACGAATGACCTGATCGTCGCCGAGGCCCGCGAGGCCCGGCTGTGGCTCAACGTGGTGGACGACCCCGATCGGTCCAGCTTCTATTTCATGGCGCTGCACCGCCAGGGAGACGTCACGGTCGCCGTGTCTACGAACGGCGCGGCCCCAGCGCTCGCTCAGGCAGTCCGCTCCCTGGTGGCTGAACGGCTCCCGACCAACCTCGCCGCGGTGGCGGCCACGCTGCGAGAGGAGCGCCGAGTGCTGCACGAAAGCGGCGCGACCACGGAAAACCTCAATTGGCGTTCTCGCATCGACGAGCTACTCGCCGAGTAGCGAGCTACGAGCGCAGCTGCTTGAGCAGCGGCGTGAACGTCGCTAGCTCATCTAGTACCTTCGTCGACGCCTCGGCGAGGATGTCGTTGGCCTGGAACACGCCGTCGACGACGGGAGTGGTCATGAGCGGGATTGATACGTCCCCGCACCAGGTCATCTGGAGCTGGTCGAGCGGAGGCTTGATGGCGGTGCGCGGCGCGCAGTCCCATGGAGGCACCGCCGTAACAGACGATGCTGTAGGGCTTGTACACCCACTCCCAGTGCAGATAGTCGATCGCGTTCTTCGTCGCCGCATTCATGGAGTGGTTGTACTCGGGGATGACAAAGACGTAGGCGTCAGCGCGTTCGATGGTGTGCGACCAACTGATGGTGTGCTCGTGGACGTACTCGCGCCTGATCGGGTGATTCGGTTCGTCGTACATGGGCAGATTCACTGTCGGCGAGGTCGACGAGTTCGACGTTGAAATCTTCGCGTGCGGATGCGATGTCGTAGAACCATCGGGCGACCGCAATGCCCGCTCGGCCCGGGCGCGTGCTGCCGACGATGACTTGGAGGAGGGGTTGATCAGACAAGCTCTAAAAGTGTATGTTTCGAATTCAAAAGCTCTGCGGGCGCGCAGAGGCGTGCCCCAGCGTTTCTGAACGGGAATTCAGTGAGTAATTTTTTTCCTTTGACTAGGCACATCGTACCGGCCCACTAGGCATTTTAACTAGTGTTTTAGCGGCTTAAAATATACGAGTGGCGAAACAGAGTCGATCAGTCCCCGTTATGCAAGCCGTCTTGGATGCCGTGGCGGAGCGCCTGATGGCGGGCGATGAGTTGCTCATTCGTATACCAGAGATCTGCGAAGCGACCGGGGTCAATTACGGATCCGTGTATCACCACTTCGGGTCGCGCGAGGGGGTCATTGACGCGGCCTACAACATGATCTTTTCGCGACTCGTCGAAGAGGACATTCGTACGTTCCAGCAGGTGAATGAGACGGTCCAATCGCTCGAGGAGTACATCGAAGTGATGGGTCCGATCGTGACGAAGCTGTCCTCGGGGCCCGATCGCAAAGCTCGCCGCGCAATGCGTATTCGCATCGTCGCTGCCGCCTCCACCCGCCCCGGCCTGCGCGAACTCATTGGCAAGTCCCAAGCGCGCCTTACCAACGATCTCGCTCGGCTGACGTTGACCGCACAGCAAAGGGGCTGGCTTCGCGATGACATCTCTCCGCGAGCACTTTCGGTGCTCTTTCAGATCCTCGTCTTTGGTCGGGCACTCGATGACGTGTCGGTCGAGCCGATCGACGAAGCGGTGTGGGAAGCGTCGTCGGGCGTGCTGTTTGTCGAGCTTTTGAAGCGATAGCTATCCACCCCGTCCACGGTGTGGTGTACTTCGAGTATGAGATGGTGGCGTTTGCTCGGGTGTGTCGTCGTCCTCGGCGCACTGGCGGTCGTGGTGACCAAGCCCTCTTCGAGTGCGACCACGTTTCCCGAAATCGCGCCCTGCACGGTCGCCAACTTGACGGCGCCGTACCACGATGTTGACAGCGTGTCGAACTTTGGCTGCATCGGCGATTACGCCTTTCTTTGGGCGACGGTCGGGAGTGGACCCGGCGAGGTCGGGGTGACCGAGTTGCTCGCCTACAACACCAGCGCGGGCGTGTGGCAGAACGCGCTGCGCGCGACCTACTGCACGGGCAGCGCCTTACCCGCGTACATCGAGCAAGAGGCCTGCAACTCGAACTAACACCTCTCGTTCGCTGACGAGGCGGCACGCGTGTCGTTGCGGATCACCTACGCTCGTCACGTGCGTGCTCGGGGAATCGTCACTCTGGCGAGAGCCTCAGCGCAGGATCTCTTTGATCAGAAGACTGCGTTCGGACGCCTTGCGCTGGTCCACGTCATCATGATGGCTGGTGACACCTTGGTGACGGTGTCGCTCGCGGGCTCCCTCTTCTTCTCGGTGTCTCCGACCGAGGCCAAGGGCAAGGTCCTGCTCTACCTGCTGCTCACCATCGCCCCCTTCGCGGTTGTCTCGCCCATGCTCGGACCGCTCATCGACCGATCGGCCAACGGTCGGAGAATTCTCGTCGCCTTGTCGGCGGGTGTGCGCGCCGTGCTCTGCTGGCTGATGGCTGAGCACCTGAACTCGCTCTGGCTCTTCCCCCTCGCCTTCTTGCTCCTCGTCTCTTCCAAGCTGTACGTCGTTACCCGCGGCGCGCTCGTGCCCGAGATGGCGCGCACCGATCAGTTTCGAGAGCACGCCGATCGCGTCGGCGACGCCGGTTGGCCGAATGAGAAGGCCGACGAAGAGAAGGGGTTCGCTGGCTTCAATGCCCAGCTGACCTTGCTCGGCACGATCGTCGGACTCGTGGCGGGCTCGGTCGGGGCGGGAATCTTGAAAGGTATCGGCGCGACGAGCGTGCTCATTGTCGCGTCGTTCGTCTACATCGCAGCGACGGTAGCGAGCGTGCGACTTCAGCGTCCGGTCAAAACCGTGCTCGACGAGGTAACCGGACTGACGCAAGCCGAGCGCGATCGCAACGCGCTCAACCCTCTCGGTGATCAGGAGGTCGCCTGGGGTCTCGGCGCCGCGTCGCTCATGCGCTTTTCGGCCGGTTTCGCCACATTTCTCCTCGCGTTCGGTCTGCGGAGGCTTTCGGCCGGACTCGGGTGGTACGCATTCGCCCTCGGCCTCAGTGGGATCGGTTCGCTGGGCGGCCTCGCGTTCGTTACGCGCATGCGCAACGTGTTGCGCGAGCCCACGCTGCTCACCATCGCGCTGTTCACCACCGGACTGGGCGCTCTGTTCGCCTCGCTGCATCCGGTGCTCTTTGTCCAGGTGCTGCTCGCGGGTTGGATCGGACTGAGTGGCGCGATTGCGCAGCCGAGCTTTGACGCCATTACCCAGCGCAACGTCGCTCCCGGCGCGCAGGGGCGCACCTTTGCGCGCTTCGCCGTGCGTCAGCAGTTGCTCTGGGTCCTTGGTGCCCTGATCCCCGTGGCGATCGTGCTGGGATTCGGCGTTGGTGACCGTCTGCTCGCGGTGCTCATGCTCTTGGCGTCAGTCGTCTATCCGATCGGCCGACACCGCTCTCGTGAGTAGGTACCTGGCTCGTTCTACCCGTCCGGCGTGTGCTTCGATTGCGCGCAGGTTGAGGTGACGGCTACTTCGGAAGACCGTGAAGGTATTGCACCGGAGCCAAGCCGTCCGATACGCCAGAAAAGTGTGCGCCGAGTCGCTTGAGCTCTTCGAGGTGCAGCGCGGAGAGCTCTTCCAAACGCATTGCTCCGTTCGGTGTCAGTGCGAGGCGAACCACTCGCCTATCGTCGTCATCGCGCGTTCGAGCAATGAGTCCCATTGCTTCGGCGCGGTCAATGAGGCCGACCACCGAATGATGGCGGAGCAGTAAGTAATCCGCGACTTCGCCGATTGTCGGACCTCGCGGGTCAGGGTGACCGCGGATCGCCAGAAGAAGCTGGTGCTGGGCAGTGGTCAGTCCGGCCGCCCGCGCTTGCTGCTCGCTCCAGCGTTCAAACTTGCGCATCCCCGTTCGAATGTTCAAGAGACGAGCGTACGTTTCGTCGGTCAGATCAGATCGTGCCACGATAACATCGTAACACGATAGAGTTTCGAGATGCGTCATCTCCAACTTGCTCATGATCAATTCGTTGTCGATCTCGCTCCCGCGGACATTCCATGACCACTTCAGCGGAGTTCGCGCCGTCGAGTGCGGAACGAGCGCTTGGCGATTTCACGGCATCACCCGGTCTCTTGAAGATGGTGCCGCTGGCGATAGTCGTGGGCGTCGTTGGCGCAGGCGTGTCGCTCGCGCTTCTCGACATGATTGGTTTTGTCACCAACCTCCTTTACTACCAGCGCGTGAGCGTCCATCTGGTATCGCCGTTCGGAAACACGCTGGGTCCAATCGCGGTGCTGATCCCCGTGGGCGGTGGGCTGATCGTCGGCCTCATGGCGCGCTTTGGCTCTGAGCAGATCCGCGGGCACGGCATTCCCGAGGCGATGGAACGGATCCTCATTCATGGGAGCAAAGTTCAGCCGAGACTCGCCATATTGAAGCCGCTCTCAAGCGCCATCAGCATCGGCACCGGGGGTCCGTTTGGCGCTGAGGGTCCTATTATCCTCACCGGCGGTGCGATCGGCTCGATCGTCGGTCAGCTCTTTCCGTTGACCGCGGCCCAACGACGGAGCCTTCTCGTTGCCGGGGCGGCCGCCGGTATGAGCGCCGTCTTCGGCACTCCCGTCGCGGCCACCCTGTTCGGCGTCGAACTGCTGGCTTTCGAGTTTCGGCCCCGCTCGATGGTGCTGATCGGCATCGCCGCCGCGACCGCCGACGCGCTTCGGATGGCGATGGCGTCCGGACACCTGGTGACACCCCAACCGATCTTCGTTATTCCGAGTCACGCTCCCATCGCGGGCATCAACCTCTTCGGTGCCGTCGCGATCGGCGTCGCGTGCGGACTCGCTGCGTGGTTGATGACCCACGCGGTGTATCTCTGCGAGGATCTCTTCAAGAAGCTCTTGCGTCGAGTCCACTGGATGTGGTGGCCAATGTTTGGCGGCCTCATCATCGGTCTCGGAGGCTTGGTGGATCCTCGCGCTCTCGGCGTCGGCTACGACACGATCCACGCCGAGCTCTTGGGTGAGCTCACCGTGGGCGCGCTGGGACTGCTCTTCGTGGTGAAGCTCATCATCTGGTCCGGCGGACTCGGGGGCGGAACCAGCGGAGGAATCCTCGCTCCCATCTTGATGATGGGAGCGGCCATTGGCGGCGTGATCGGTCACGTCATACCCGGCGCATCGCCCGGTGTGTGGGCCCTCGTCGGGCTCGCGGGCGCGCTGGGCGGCGTGACCCGCTCTCCCTTCACCGCCATTGTCTTCGCCTTCGAGCTCACGTACGATCAGCACATTCTCTTGGCGTTGCTTATTGCAGCGACCCTGGCGCACCTCGTCAGCGTCCTCGTGCTCAAGCGCTCCATACTGACGGAGAAGGTGGCGCGCCGGGGATTTCACGTGATGAGGGAGTATTCGGTTGACCCGCTCGAAGCGACCTTCGTGCGAGAGGTCATGGATACCGAGATCGTCACGCTCGCTCCCGAAGCTCTCCTCGCTGAGGTTTATGCCTCGATGCCCGAAGGCTCGCCCGCACGACGCCAGCGCCTCTATCCGGTGATGGACGAAGAGAATCGCCTGGTGGGCGTCGTTCCCTGGTCAGCCATACTTGAAGCGAGGCAGGATCCCGGTCGGCGCGCCAGCGACGTGATGGTCGTCATGCCGATTATCGCCTATCAGGATGAGATACTTCGCGCAGTGGCAGATCGAATGGCCCAGCAGGGGGTGAGTGTCGTCGCGGTCGTTGGTCGTCACGACGCGAGCCGTCTTGCTGGACTCATCAACCAGTTTGACCTTTTGCGCGCGAGGGAGAAGCTGCTGATCGAAGAACGGCACACGGAACGAATATTGACCCTGAAGCGCGTGACCGGACGTCGAGATCGAAGTGATTCGGCAAGTGTCGCCGAGCTCATCGACGGCCACCAAGAGTCGCCGACCGTATGAGAAGGGTCATCACGGGATTCATTGTGGACGAGACCGGTGACTGGGTTGCCGAACTGTCGTGCGGTCACGATCAGCACGTTCGTCACCGTCCTCCGTTTCAGGACCGCGCCTGGGTCGAACGCGACGATACGCGCTCGCAAAGGATCGGGACCGTCATGCTGTGTCCACTTTGTGATCGAGGGGAGCTTCCCCAGCGACTTCGTCTCACACCCGCGTCCGATACCTGGGACTGCGCCTCTGCGCCTGCGGCACTGGGGCATCCGCATCAACTCTCGGAGGGTGTGTGGGGGGTCATCAAGGTCGAGAGCGGACGGCTTCGTTTCGTCGCCCGAGGTGAAGTCACGCTCGACCGCGAGCTTGGTCCCGGCTCCGCGTACGCCATCGCGCCGGGGCTCGAGCACGCACTCGAGGTGCGCGAGCCCGCGCGCTTCTCCATTGACTTCTACTGCGTCGATCCGGGTCGCACGACTACTCAGTCCAAGCACCGCGGCGAGGGCGTCGGGCTCCACCAGGGGGGCGACTCGGCGTGCTGGGCGCACCTGGTGTGCCCCGTCTGCCGCGTGATGCTCGAGGGCGAAGAGCACTCGCACGAAGGAGAGCCCGAGCCCGACGCCGAGCCGGGCGAGTGACGCTGGATCAGCCAGCCAAGCGCGACGGTCTCGGCGGGCGCTGCCGATCGGTGCGAGCGGCGGACGAATCTCGTCTCGAGCATGCAATAATGGTGGATGGCGACCTCACCCCGATCGGAATATTCGTCCGATGATCAGTCTCTGCCGCACGTCGTGGTCGTGGGCGCCGGCTTTGCCGGTATCTCGGTCGTAAAAAGCCTCTCCAATCAGGCGGTGCGAGTCACCATCATCGACCGGCACAACTTCCACACGTTCTTGCCCCTGCTCTACCAAGTGGCCACGGCAGGACTCGAACCTTCGGACGTCGCCTATCCCATACGCACCATCTTCGGACACGCGAAGAACGTGCGCGTGCGACACGCCCGCGTGAGCGGCGTTGATCGCTCGCGCAACGTGGTCCTGCTCGACGAAGACGAGGAGATGCACTATGACCAGCTGGTCATCGCCACCGGCGCGACGGCCGCCTACTTCAACATCCCGGGCGCGAAGAACTACGCCATGCCTTTGTACACGCTCGCGGACGCGCGGCGAGTGCGCAATCGCCTCTTACGGGCGCTCGAAGATGCCGAGGTGGCGGCGGAGAACTCGTCGGTCGCCCTCAACTTTGTCGTGGTGGGCGGGGGCCCGACGGGCGTCGAGACCGCGGGGGCGCTCTCGGAGCTCGTCGACATCGTGATCAAGCGCGACGGCCTTCGACTCGATCCCACCAAGATCCGCGTGCGGCTGGTGGACCTTGCCCCGAAGCTCCTCACCGCGTTTCCCGAGTCGGCGAGCACCTACGCGAAACGCGAGCTCGAGCGCAAGGGCGTCGACGTAGAGCTTGGTCGGTCGGTGGTCGAAGTCGAGGCGCACGCCATTCGCTTCTCCGACGGCGAACGCCTCGAGGCGGCGGCCGTCGTCTGGGCCGCCGGCGTCACGGCCAGCGGAACCCTCGCGAGCAACATCGACGGCCAGAGCGGACCGAGCGGCCGAGCGCTCGTCGGGCTCGACCTTCGGCTGGTCGACAGCGAGGACGTCTGGAGCATCGGCGACGCGGCGGCCATTCCTCTAGACGGTGGCTACCTGCCTCAGCTCGCGCCGGTCGCGATTCAGTCCGGCAAGCACTGTGCCGAGCAGATCATGCGACTTCTCGCGGGGGATGCCACCGAGCCGTTCTGCTACCACGACAAGGGCATCATGGCGACGATCGGGCGCCGCGAGGCCATCGCCTCGCTGCCTCGCGGTCCCGTGATTCGTGGCACGGCGGGCTGGTTCGCCTGGCTGGGGTTGCACCTGTGGTACCTCGTCGGGTTCCGCAACAAACTGCGCGTCATGATCAACTGGATGTGGCGCTACTTCGACTGGCCTTCGGGTCCGCGACTGATCGTCGCGGACGCCGAGACCGTGGAATGAGTCCTAGCGCAGTCGTTGCTCGAGATCGTCGACGAAGCCGGCGAGCGCGCGGGGCAGACGTTCGTTGAACTGCGCGTAGTGCTCACGAAGCTTCGGCACTTCGTCTCGCCACTCCTCGAGGTCCACCGTCAGGAGCTCTGCCATGTCCGCGGGGGAGACGTTGAGACCCTCGACGTTGATGGCGTCCGCCGCGGGCACGTAGCCAATCGCCGTCTCGACTGCCTCGCCGCGACCGGCGGTGCGCTCGAAGATCCATTCGAGCACGCGCGAGTTCTCTCCGAAGCCCGGCCAGAGCCAGCGTCCGTCAGCGCTCTTGCGGAACCAGTTCACGTAGAAGATCTTCGGCAGCTTCTCTTCGTCGAAGCGCTCGGAGAACGTCAGCCAGTGGGAGAAGTAGTCGGCCATGTTGTAGCCGCAAAAGGGGAGCATCGCAAAGGGGTCGCGGCGCAAGTTGCCGACAGCGCCGGTCGCCGCGGCTGTCGTTTCTGACGCCATGATCGAGCCGAGAAAGACGCCGTGGTCCCAACCTCTCGACTGGAAGACGAGCGGGATCACGCTCGCGCGTCGACCGCCAAAGAGGATTGCGTCGATGGGCACACCGGCGGGGTCCTGCCACTCTGGGGCGATGGCCGGGTCCTGATCGGCCGGTGCCGTGAAGCGCGAGTTCGGATGCGCCGCCGGCGTGCCGAGATCCTTGGACCAGGGCTTGCCGCGCCAGTCGGTGAGTCCTTCGGGCGGATCGCCCATTCCCTCCCACCAGATGTCGCCGTTGGCCGTGAGCGCGGTGTTGGTGAAGATGGTGTTCGCCTGAACGGTGTACATGGCGTTGGGGTTGGTCTTCATGTTGGTGCCTGGCGCGACGCCGAAGAATCCGGCCTCGGGGTTGATGGCGTAGAGCCGTCCGTCGGGACCGGGCTTCATCCAGCAGATGTCGTCGCCGATCGTCTCCACCTTCCAGCCGGGCAGCGTCGGCACCAGCATGGCGAGGTTGGTCTTTCCGCACGCGCTCGGAAAGGCGGCGCTCACGTATCGGGTCTCGCCGGCGGGATTAGTCAGCTTCAGCACGAGCATGTGCTCGGCCAGCCAGCCGTCGTCGCGCGCGAGCACCGACGCGATGCGCAGCGCGAAGCACTTCTTTCCAAGGAGGGCATTGCCGCCGTAGCCGGACCCGTAGGAGATGATCTCGCGCGTCTCGGGAAAATGCACGATGTACTTGTTCTCTGCGTCGCACGGCCAGGGCACGTCGGCCTTGCCGTCGCGCAGCGGCGCGCCCACCGAGTGCAGGCAGGGCACGAAGGCGCCGTTTTCACCGAGAACTTCGAGCGCGCCCGCGCCCATGCGAGTCATGATCCGCATGGAGACCGCGACGTAGGGCGAGTCGGTGATCTCGACGCCGATGTGGGCGATGTTCGATCCGAGCGGTCCCATCGAGAACGGGACCACGTACATCGTGCGCCCCTTCATCGATCCGGTAAAGAGCGTGTTGAGTGTCTCGCGCATCTCGCCGGGTTCGCGCCAGTTGTTCGTTGGACCGGCGTCGATCTCTTCTTTCGAGCAGATGTACGTGCGGTCTTCAACGCGCGCCACGTCACCGGGGTCAGACGCCGCGTAGTAGCTGTTCGGACGCTTCGCGTCGGACAGCTTGAGAAAGGTGCCGCTGTCGACGAGCTGCTGGCAGAGTTCGTCGTACTCCTCGGCCGATCCGTCGCACCAGTGGATACGATCAGGGGTGGTGAGCCGCGCAACCTCTTCGACCCATTCAATGAGACGTTTGTTCTTGGTTGGGTACATCTCGTCGTCCTCGTTTACGTTTCACACACCGTCTCGTCACGATGTGGTACAGCACCCCCCGTCATGAACGCGCCGACCGACCCAACCAAAGAACGAAGTCAGCGAGAAGATGACGTATTGGAGCGTATAACGAAAATCGTGGCCCAAGACGTTGTTCCGGTCGGAGAGCGCTACGTGGGCGACGACGCGGCCGTGCTGAAACCCTTTGTGGGCGAGGCAATCATCAGCACGGACGTCGCGGTTTTGGGAGTTCACTTGGATTCCGAGCTCTTTTCACTTCGTGATCTGGGATACAAGGCCGTGATGAGCGCACTCTCAGATTTGGCGGCCATGGGGGCACGTCCCAGGGGTCTGGTCGTCGCCGTGACCGCGCCTCCTGGCACCGACCTTGAAGAGCTCCATACGGGCATCGCCGAGGCCAGCGAAGCGGTCGGGGCTCCGGTCGTTGGCGGCGATCTGTCGAGCGGACGGGACGTCACCGTTGCCGTCACGGTCTTTGGCGAGTGTCCCGGTCGCGGGGCCGTGTTGCGCAGCGGCGCAAAAGCCAGTGACGAGCTGTTGGTCACGGCACCACTCGGTCGTTCCGCGGCGGGACTCCGTCGTCGTCGCGATGGGGCACCGCTCACCGACGAACTGGTCCTAGCGCACCGTCGCCCTTGGCCCCGTCTCGCCGAAGGCATGGCGGCGCGCGGCGCGCACGTCCACGCGATGATGGACTTGAGCGACGGGCTCGCGCTGGACCTGCATCGCCTGGCGGACGCATCGAACGTCGGCTTTTCGCTGGTCGATATTCCCGTCGCAGTCGGAGCAACGCTTGAAGAGGCGCTCAGCGGGGGAGAAGATTACGAGCTCTTGATTGCGACCAACGACGCGGCCCGGCTGCGCATGATCTACTACGACCGCGGACTCCCCGCGCCCTTTACCATCGGCGTCGTTGAGGCCGATCCCGCCAGGCGGACGCTATCGGGCCAACCGCTGACCCGCCGAGGATACGAACATCGCCTCTGATTAAGCGGAGATGTTCGAACGAGAAGGCTTGACGACCTTGCCCGAGCGAAGACATCCGGTGCACACGTTGAGGCGCTTTGGGGCATCGTTCACGAGAGCGCGCACGCGCTGGATGTTCGGATTCCAACGTCGCTTGGTGCGACGGTGGGAGTGAGAGACGTTCATGCCGAACGACGGCTTCTTGCCGCAGATGTCGCAGACTGACGCCATAGTGAACTCTCCTCAATGTCCCGGGCGTAACGCCACCGGGATAAACCGAATGACCATTGTAGCATCGCTACCGATGACCTCTCCCTCAACGCTGTCGGCGAGCGACCTGCGCGCGGCAGTCGCCACCTACGGGGAGCTCCTGCGATCGTACCGTGAGGTCATCAATCGGCTGAACGTCTACCCCGTGCCCGACGGGGATACCGGCACCAATATGGCGCTCACCATTGAATCAGTGTCCGATGCGCTTGGCACCCTCGATGACGGCGCGCCCATGGGCGAGGTCGCCAAGGCCATCGCGCACGGTTCGCTGATGGGCGCCCGCGGCAACTCCGGGGTCATCCTCTCCCAGCTGCTGCGCGGCCTCGTGGCTTCCTTCCCCCAAAACGGCGAGGTGACGGGCCCGGAGTTGGCCGCGGCTCTCCACCGCGCCGACGAGCTCGCTCGCCAGGCGGTGGTGCGGCCCGTTGAAGGGACCATCCTCTCGGTCGCGCGCGCGGCCGCAACCGGAGCGCGGGCGCACGAGGAATCCTTGAGCGACCTTGTTCGCGGTGCGCGCGACGCCGCGCGCGAGGCGCTCGCGCTGACCCCAGAACAGCTTCCGGTGCTCAAGCAAGCGGGCGTCGTCGATAGCGGCGGGTCCGGACTCGTGCTGCTCTTCGATGCGCTGTGTTACGTCCTGACGGGCGACGAGCTTCCGGTCGCCCCGAATCCCGACTCGATCAAGGTGCACGTTCACGAGGTGCCCCACGCGGACATCACCCCTACGGAGCTGCGCTATGAGGTGATGTATCTGCTTGACGCCGACGACGCCAAGATGCACGCCTTCCGAGAGGTCTGGTCGGGAATCGGCGACTCGATCGTGATCGTGGGGGGGGATGGCCTCTACAACTGCCACATTCACACCGATGACGTTGGCGCCGCCATCGAAGCGGCACTCGACGCCGGTCGGCCGCACGACATTCGCGTGTCCGATCTCGCAGAGCAGGTCATCGAAGAACGCTGGGTGCGCGAGGCGAGCGCGGGGACGCTCGCGACGGTCATGGACGACTCGACGCCTGACGAACCTCCAGTGACGGCCGTCGTCGCCGTGGTGGTGGGCGAGGGCGTCGGGCGAATATTTCGGTCGCTGGGGGTTCGTCAGCTCGTGCTCGGTGGGCAGTCGATGAATCCCTCGACCGAAGAGCTCGTCAACGCCGTTCGCGCGACCGGATCCCGCGACGTGGTCATTCTGCCGAACAATAGGAACGTGACGCCGGTAGCCCAGCAGGTCAACGGGCTGGTCGATCAGAACGTCGCTGTCGTCGCTACCAGCTCGATCGTCGAAGGCTTTGCGGCACTGCTCGCCTACGATCCCGACGCTTCGGTCGACGCCAACGTGACCGCCATGAAGTCCTCCGCGTGCAACGTCGTTGCGGGCGAGGTGACCCGCGCGGTGCGCGACAGTGACACGGACGCGGGGCAGGTGCACGAGGGCGACTGGATTGGTCTTTCGGATTCACGGGTGATCTCGATCGCCGATTCGATCGCCGCCGCGAGCAATCAGCTGTTGAACGAGCTCATTCGCCCCGAGCACGAGCTCTTGACCATCATCGAAGGCGACGGGGCCTCGCCTGCCAACACGCGCCGGATCACGGAGTTCCTGGCGGAGGACTTCCCCCAGATCTCCGTCGAGGTGCACCATGGGGGCCAGCCCCTCTACCCCTACTACTTCGGTCTCGAGTGAGTGGCGCGCCAGAGAAACGGCTTCGTGAGCTGGGCGAGGTGTCCGTCAGTCGGCTTCGTCACATCGGTGAGAAGCGAACTGCGGCGCTCGAATCCTTGGGCATCAGCAACGTCTTTGACTTGCTGACCGTCTACCCCCGCCGCTACATTGATCGCACGCGCCAAGTTGATCTGAGCGACCTCAACGTCGGTGATGAAGCCGCCGTCTTCGGCGAGGTGGTCAAGGTCAGCGCGCGCCGCACCCGCCAGGGCCGCGCCATGGTCGAAGTCACGGTGAGCGACGGCGGAGAATCCCTCAAGGTCGTCTTCTTCAATCAAGCGTGGCGCGAGCGTCAGCTGATACTCGGAGTACAAGCCTTGTTCTTCGGCAAGGTCAGCGACTACCGGGGCGAGCGCCAGATGACCAATCCGGTGGTCGACGTGATCGTTGGCGCGAGCGGAGAAGAGCGCGACGCGTCCAAAGTGGGCCGCGTCGTGGCGATCTATCCCGCCTCTGGCAAAGCCGGGCTCACCAGCTGGGAGATGGGCGGATTCATCGAAGAGTCGCTTCGCAGAGCGGGGCCTCTTCTTGATCCATTGAGCGACGAGGCTCGCCGCCCTCTCGATCTCCTCGATCGCACGGGCGCGTACTGGGGTATTCACCTCCCCGAGGAGGTGGCCGACACGATCCCCGCTCGGCGGCGACTCGTCTTCGATGAGTTCTTGCGCCTCCAGCTGTTGCTGGCACTGCGTCGGCAACGCCTCGAAGCGTCCTCCGCCGGCGTACGCCACCCGTTTGCGATCACGGACCTTGACACCCCGCCGGGTGCCTTGGTGAGTCCCGCCGACTCGCTGGTGCGGCGATTCCTCGCGGGTCACCGCTTCACGCTCACGGCTGCGCAGCGGCGCGTGCTGGAAGAGATCGCGCTCGACATGTCGGGGCCGTTGCCCATGCATCGGCTCTTGCAGGGTGACGTTGGTTCCGGCAAGACCATGGTCGCGCTCGCCGCCATGCTGGCCTCGCTCGACGGTGGGCGACAGGCGGTGCTCATGGCGCCGACCGAAGTGCTCGCCGAACAGCACGTGGCGTCGCTGCGTCGAGATCTCGAGGGCTTGAGCACGCTCGACGAGGCTGTCCTCGCGGGCCAGCGCGATCTGAATGTCCAGCTCCTCACCGGTCGCGTGCGGGCCAAAGAGCGCCAGGCGGTGCTCGCCGGCCTCGAGACGGGCGCGATCGACATCGTCGTCGGCACGCATGCGCTGCTCAGCGACGAAGTGCGCTTTCGCTCCCTCGGGATCATCGTGATCGACGAACAGCACCGCTTCGGCGTCGAGCAGCGCGCCCAGCTGCGCGATGAGGGGCGACGCCGATCGAACGAGGACGCTGACCCTGATCTGCTGGTCATGACCGCGACGCCCATTCCTCGCACCGCGGCCATGGTGCTGTTCGGTGACCTCGACGTGTCAGTGCTCGACGAGATGCCCGCGGGACGGCGTCCGATCGCGACGAGCTGGGCGAAGAGCGACGAAGAGGTGAGCGCGCGCTGGCAGCTCGTGCGCGACGAGGTGGCGGCCGGTCGACGCGCCTACGTGATCTGTCCACTGGTCGAGGGTTCAGAACGGGTCGAGGCAACGAGCGCCGTCGAGGAACGCACCCGCCTGGCCACCCACGAGCTTCGCGGACTCGCGGTTGGGCTCTTGCACGGACAGATGAAGAGCGCGGAGAAAGAAGAGGTGATGAACCAGTTCCGCGCGGGAGAGCTGAGCGTGCTCGTGGCAACGGTCGTCATCGAGGTTGGGGTCGACGTCCCCGAAGCGAGCGTGATCGTGATCGAAGACGCCTGGCGGTTCGGGCTGGCCCAGCTACACCAGCTCAGAGGACGCGTCGGACGTTCGGACCAGCAGAGCTACTGCGTCCTGCTCGGCGAGCCGCCCAACGAAGACGGTGCGCTGCGCCTCGAGGCGCTCGTCGCGACCAACGACGGCTTCGCGCTGGCAGAGACCGACCTTGAGATGCGCGGCGAGGGAACGCTACTCGGATCGCGCCAGCAGGGTCGAAGCGATCTGCGCCTCGCCAATCTGAAACGGGACAAGGATCTGCTGGAAAGCGCCCACGACATGGCGGAGGCGATGGTCAGCGCAGGGGGAGCCGCGCTCGCCGCCATGGAGGACGAACTGAGGCTCTTCGTAGATGAGGACGAGGCTGCTTACTTGTTCAAGTCGTAGCACCTAGCCTGAGAGAGTGCGAGTAATTGGTGGTGCCGCCCGCGGACGCCAGCTCAGGGCGAAGCTGCCGCCCTCCGTACGTCCGACCACTGACTACGCGCGCGAGGCGATCTTCTCGATGCTCGAGAGCCGCGGCGGGCTCAACGACCTCGTCGTCGCTGATCTCTACAGCGGCTCTGGAGCGATGGGCATCGAAGCGCTCTCGCGCGGCGCAGCGAAGGTGTACTTCATCGACACCGACCCCGCCTGCCTCGCCGCGGCGAAGTCGAACCTCGAGCCGCTCAACCTCGAGGGTGAAGCCGTCTTCGTGCGCGCGAATCTTCCGGTGTGGCATCCGCCGAAGGACCTCGACCTCGTGCTCGCCGATCCGCCCTACGGTCCACTCGATCTCGCGAGCGTCTTGCACGACGTCGTCGCCGATCGGGTGATCATCGAAAACGACCGTCACATGGAGGCGCCGAGCGGGTGGTTCGTGACCAAGACGAAGCGCTACGGCACTACGCTCGTAACGATGTTAGAAGCCAGTACAGGGGAGGGCGAATGACGGTTGGTTTGATTCCCGGTTCGTTCGACCCCTTCCACAACGGACATCTCGAGATCGTGGAGCGTGCCGCGCAGATCTTTGACGAGATCGTCGTGGCGGCCATCCGCAATCCCCAAAAATCCGAGCCGCTCTTCGACCTCGACGAGCGCCGCGAGATGATCGCGGACTCGGTCGGGCATCTCGACAACGTCCGCATCGTCTCGATTTCGACCTTGCTCGTCAACGTCGCTCGCGACGTCAACGCCACGGCCATCGTGAAGGGCCTTCGGGCGGTGTCGGACTTTGAGAGCGAGCTCCAAATGGCCCAGATGAACCGCTCCTTGTCGGGCGTCGAGACGCTCTTTTTGCCCTCGAGCTCGCACCACTCGTTCATAGCCTCGCGGCTCCTTCGCGAGGTGGCGCGCTATGGCGGAGACGTGTCGAGCTTCGTGCCCGAATCGGTCGCCAAGCGCCTCGCCGAGAAGCTTCCCCGGGGCGATTCATGACGTCCTTTGACGGGTACGACAACGAGACCGAATTCGACGAGACGGCCCGACACGTTCGTCGCGACATCGAGGCCGACCTTCGCGATCTGCTTGATCTCGTGGCCAACGCCAAGCAGATGCCCCTGTCGAATTCGGCGCTCATTTCGCGCGACGAGGTGATGGCGCTCTTGGAGCAGGCCCTCCACAATTTGCCCGACGAGATTCGAGAGGCGCGCTGGGCGTTGCGTGACCGCGAAGAGCTCATGGCGGCCGAGATGCAAAAGGCGCAGCAGCTGATGGACCAGGTGCGCGCCGAAGCAGCTCGCATGGTCGACAAGACCGAAATCGTTCGCCAGTCCCGTCTGAAGGCGGAACAGATCGTCGCGGACGCCCACACCCAGGCTCGCCAGATGATCAACCAGTCCGAAGACTTCATCGACGGCAAGCTCGGTGGTTTCGAGATCGTTCTCGAGCGACTGCTCAAAACCGCGCGCTCGGGTCGCGAGCGCTTGAGCGCCCAGGGACTCCCGACGTCGCTCATCACGGAGAATCAACCAGCTGAGGAGTTCTTGTCACCGGCGCCCGCGCCCGTGCGCGGGTACGACGAACCAGAGGTGCGTGGGGACTCCTTCTTCGACCAGGACTCCTTCTAGAGTGACGTCGCCGTACCTCGTACCGGTCGCGCGCATTCTGCGCGACGTGCCCTCCTCGATGCAGGTGGAGTTCGAGGCGCCCTTCGACGAAGACCACGAGTTCGCCCCCCGCGGCCCTGTCGAGACCGACGTCTTTCCCGAGGCGATCGTCCACGTGCAGCTGAAGCTCGAGAGCTTCAGCGGGGGACTGCGCGCGCGAGGGCGGGTCGAAGCACCGTGGCACGGGGTCTGTCGGCGCTGCTCGGCGCCGGTGCTCGGGCTTTCAGAGGTGCGCGTCAACGAGCGTTTTACCGACGAGCCCACGCTCGGGGACGATGAGACCTATCGCATCGACCATGATTTCGTTGATTTGGCGCCCCTTGCCCACGACGCGATCCTGCTCGATCTGCCACTGGCGCCCCTCTGTCGAGGCGATTGCAAGGGACTTTGTGCCCACTGCGGCGTCGACCTCAACGAGGCGACCTGTGACTGCCAAGCGCCTATCGACCCGCGGTGGGCTACACTGGACGGACTCCGATTTGGTGATTCCGACGAGGGATCCAACAACTAGACGGTCAAACCCGTACCTGGTGAAAGAGAAGAACGATGGCCGTACCCAAGCGCAAGACCAGCAAAGCCAAGACCCGCAGCCGCCGTGCCGCCAACTGGCGCCTGGAGCGCCCGGCTCGCAGCGTCTGTCCCCAGTGCTCCACCTCGAAGCTGCCCCACGTGGTCTGCCCGAACTGTGGCTGGTACAAGGGCCGCGTCGCGGTAGAGGTCAACTGAGTTGACACTGCCCATCGCCGTTGACGCGATGGGTGGTGACTTCGCTCCCGGAGAGATCATCGCGGGCGCTCGACGCGCCGTGGATGAGCTGGGACTTAGCGTCACCCTCGTTGGCGTACCCGAACTCATGGGTGACCCGCTGGGCCTCGAGGTGGTGGCCTGCAGCGAAGTCATCGCGATGGACGACGATCCCGGCGTCAGTGTTCGAAAGAAGAAGGACTCCTCCCTCGTGCGCTCGGCCGAGCTCGTGCGCGACGGAAAGGCCAGCGCCATGGTCTCGGCGGGCAACACCGGAGCGACGATGGCGTCGGCCCTCCTTCGCATGGGACGCTTGCCTGGGGTCGTGCGGCCCTGCATTGTGACACCGATTCCCAACCCCGGTCGCACGCCGGTGGTCTTGGTCGACGCGGGCGCCAACGCCGAGTGCACGCCCGAGATGCTCGTGCAGTTCGCGCAGATGGGATCTACGTTTGTCGCGACCCGCTACGGCGTCGCCGCGCCCGCGGTGGGGCTGCTCTCCATCGGCGAGGAACGCACCAAGGGCACGCCGCTCGTCAAGGCGACGCACGAGCTTCTTGATGAAATATCGACGCTCAACTTCGTCGGCAACGTGGAAGGGCGTGACATCATTCCCTCGCCCGTCGACGTCATCGTGACTGACGGATTCACCGGCAACGTGGCCCTGAAGACCCTGGAAGGCGCCTTGAAGTTCGTCTTCTCGACGATCCTCGAGGTCATGGGCACGAACGACTCGACCAAGGCCGCCGGTGACGTGCTGCTTGAGTACCTCTTGCCGGTCGCCTCGCAACTCACGCCCGAGAGCCAGGGCGGCGCCATGCTGCTCGGCGTCAACGGGATCTGTGTCATCAGTCATGGATCCTCGAACGCCACGGCGATGATGAACGCGATTCGCGTCGCCGCCGAGGCGAGTGACGAAGATATCGTGGCGAAATTAGCTGCGACTATTCGTCCTGATCAAGTTGCATAACTAGACACCCGCTCGGGTTCGCTCGGTAGTGTTGGGTCACGTTGACAAGGAGGCGTCATGAGCGCTGACACCGCCGCACCACTCGATAGGGCCGCAATCTTAGAACTGGTCCGTGACGAGCTCGCAGAGATCCTCGAGAAGAGCCCGAGCGAGATCGCCGAAGACGAGTCGTTCGAGGACCTGGGCGCGGACTCGCTGGCGTTGATCGAACTGGTTGAGGCACTCGAAGAGAGTCTCGCCACCTACGCCGCTGGTTTCCACATCGATGACGAGGACCTCGAAGGTCTCGTCTCGGTGAGAGACGCGGTCGATTACGTCGCGGTCAAGCTACAGGTTGCCTAACGAGTCACGCGAAGCCTTTGGTCACGTCGCTCGAAGCCCTCGCTGAGCGTGTGGGTCTCGCGCCCACGAGTCCGCGACTCCTGACGGCCCTCACGCATTCGAGCTATGCGGCGGAACACGATGTGGAATCCAACGAGCGTATGGAGTTCCTCGGTGACGCCGTGGTCGATCTCGCGATCGCTGATCTCATCGTGACGCGCTATCCCGAGCTCAACGAGGGAACGGGGTCGCTCGTGCGCAGTCGGGTCGTCAACGAGGCGGCCCTCGCGCGCGCGGCGCGCCAGCTCGACCTCGGCGCGGTGTTGCGGGTCGGGCGAGGTGTGAAGAAAGAACACGGGGCCGAGCGGCCGTCGCTGCTCGCCGACGCCTTTGAGGCCCTCGTCGCAGCCATCTACTTCGAGCACGGATACGACGTGGCGAAGTCCTTTGTGCACGACGCGCTCGCGAACGAGGTCGACGAGGCCTCCCTCGCACCGAGCGACGTCGATCCGAAGACCTTGCTGCGCCAGTGGGCCGAAGCGAGCGGCTTTGGTGCACCCAGCTACGAAGTCTCGTCCGAGGGCCCGCCCCACGAGGTCACGTACTACGCCACCGTTCGCGTGGGCGCGCTCGTCGCGCGGGGCCAAGGACGATCGAAAAAGAGCGCCGAGGGCGAGGCCGCTCGGGCTGCGTGGCGCGAGCACGCTGATGCCTGAGCTGCCCGAAGTTGAGACAGTTCGGCTCTCGCTCACGCGAGACGTCATCGGAAAAAAGGTGAAGACGGCGCTCGTCACGAATGGTCGCGTCGTCCGTCGCCACAAGACCGCGCGGGATTTTCGAATCATGGTCGAGGGGCATTCGATTCGCTCGGTCGATCGTCTCGGCAAGAACCTCATCCTCGGTCTCGACAACTCGACCCACCTCATCATCCACCTCGGCATGAGCGGGCAGCTGCTGCGGGCGAAGAGCGCGAAGGACCTGAAGCCCAAGCACACCCACGCGGTGTTCGCCTTCGCCCAGGGCGGGGAGTTGCGCTACGTTGACCCGCGCACCTTCGGCGAGCTCTACGTGTCGACGCCGCCGAGCGAGAGCGATCCGCCCCACGAAATCTCGAAATTCGCTCGTCTGTCGATAGGTGGCGAGGGACTGGCCCTTCGCAAGGCGATTCCCGAGCTGGCCCACCTCGGGCTTGATCCCTTCGAAGACCAGATCGGCTGGGACCGCTTCGCTGCGGTGCTGCGAAGCCGTACCACCCCGCTCAAAGCCGTCCTCACTGATCAGGACATCCTGGCCGGCATCGGAAACATCTACGCGGACGAGATCCTCTTTTCGGCGGGCCTGCGATTCGATCGTCCAGCGGAGTCCCTGTCCACGATCGAGATCCGCCGACTCCATCGGGCGATCACCGAGATCCTCACTGAAGCCATCAAACACGGGGGATCGACGCTCGACGACGAGCAGTTCGTCGACCCCGACGGCAAGCCGGGCAACTACCAGCAGTATCACCAGGTCTATAACCGCGAGGGACAGCCCTGCTTCCAATGCCGCCAACCGATTCGTCGCGACACGGTCCGCGGACGATCGA
This sequence comes from uncultured Acidimicrobiaceae bacterium, assembly GCA_963848345.1. GTDB lineage: Bacteria > Actinomycetota > Acidimicrobiia > Acidimicrobiales > RAAP-2 > RAAP-2. The sequence continues at coordinate 35,600 of CAWKDF010000006.1, forward strand.
CGTTCTACTGCGAGAAGTGCGAGGCCTAGATCCAAGAGCGCTGCTCGAAGGTTGGTAGCGTCTCAATGTGTTTCTTAAGCGATTGACCATGAAGGGCTTCAAGTCCTTCGCCGACGCCACCGTATTGGAGTTCGAACCAGGCGTCACCGCGGTCGTCGGGCCCAACGGATCGGGCAAGTCCAACGTCGTTGACGCCGTCACCTGGGTGCTCGGTGCCCAGAGCACGAGGGCGCTGCGCAGCTCGCGCATGGATGACGTGATCTTCATGGGTACGGCCAACCGGGCGGCCCTCGGCCGGGCCGAAGTCGCCCTGACGCTCGACAACTCTTCCGGCCGTCTCGCCATTGACGGCGCCGAGGTGACCATCTCGCGCACGCTCTTTCGCAACGGCGACTCGGAGTACGCCATCAACGGCACCACCTGTCGCCTTCTTGACGTGCAAGAGCTCCTCGGCGATTCCGGTGTCGGACGTCAACAGCACATGATCATTGGCCAGGGCCAACTCGACTCGATACTGTCGTCGAACCCGGAGAATCGACGCGCGGTGATCGAAGAGGCGGCGGGCGTCTTGAAGCACCGGCGCCGCAAGGAACGTTCGGAACGGCGACTCGCAGCAACTCAGGAGAACCTCGAACGACTGGGCGACCTCGTGCGCGAGGTACGTCGTCAGATGCGACCGCTCGAGCGCCAAGCCGCCTCGGCGCGCAGCTTCTCCGACGTGGAGTCAGAGCTGCGCGACGCCCGTCACGCACTGTTCGCGACGCGACTGCACCACTTCGAAGGGCGCCGTCGCGAGCTGGAGCACGCCCTGGAAGAGGCCTCGGTTCGCGAACGCGAGCTGCGCCATGAATTGGCCTCGCTCGACGCCCAGGCCACCGCCGCCGCAGCGGAGATGGCGTCGCGGCGCGAAGAGGCGCTGGCCTCGACACTTGGGACCTTGCAAGGTCTCGCCGAGCGTGCGAAGGGTACGAGCTCGATCATCCAAGAGCGCGAGCGATCCGTTCGTCAGGCGCTGATCGCCTCGGCTGACGAGAACGTGATCGCCACGCTGGAAGCGGACGCCGCGAAGCTCGAGAGCGACCTCGACACCTTGCGCGAGGACGAGCAGTCGCTGAGCGAGCTTCGTGAGGCGCTAGCGAGCTCACGCGGGCTCTTCGCCGATGCGGAGGCGCACTTCGAGGAGGCCTGGGCGTCGTCGCCCGAGAGTGACGAAACGGCCCTGCGCGGGGCGCGCGAGCAGATCTCGCTGCTGGAGCGTTCGCTCGCGTCGCTGCGCGACAGCGAGCAGCGCGCCCACTCGCGCCTCGAGGAGGCTCGTCGGCGCGCAGACACGCTCGCCACCGCGTCTGAGACGGCGAGCAGCGAGCACGAGCGGGCCAGCGCAGCCTTGGTCGAGGCGACGGCCAACGCGACTCGCGCGGAGGATGAGGCCGCCCGCGCCGAGGGCGAACGGCGAGACGCGGACGGGGCGCACGAAGAGGGCGCGGACGCCGCGTCGCGCGCCCAGGCTCGCGCCGAGACGCTCGGACGCGCGCTCGAAGAGCTCTCCGGTGCCAGCGGACGAGCCATCATTGGCAACCTCGAAGGCGTACTGGGATCGTTTCTCGATCTCATTGAGATTGATGATGGCTTTGAGCGGGCGGTCGAGTCCGCGGCGGGCGCGTCAGTCAGCGCCATGGTGGTTGACGGCCGTCGCTCGGCGCGTGCGGCACTGGCGGCCCTTCGTCGCGAAGGCGGAGCGGGCCTCATTTTGCCGGTCGGGGAGGCCGAGGTCGTCGTTCTTCCAGCGCCGACGGGTACCCGCGCGCTACGAGACGCCGTGCGCGCCCGCCGTGACGCACCCGAGCACGTGACCCGGGTGCTCGACGCGCTCTTCTCTCGCTCCTTCGTCGCACAGGACTGGGAGTCGGGCTTCGAAGTGGCTCTGGCGAATCCCGATCTCACGATCGTAACCAGCGACGGGGATCGATTCTCCTCGACGGGCTGGCGGGTGGCCTCCGGTCGGGCGGTCGTCACTCGGCGCACCGTGGAAGAAGCGAATGAAGCGGCGGCGGAAGCGGTCAGAGAGCTAGAGATCCGTCGCGATCGCCGTGACGCCGCGCTCGCCCAGCACACGGCATCGCTTGAAGCGCTGAAGCTGGCGACGTCGGTGCTTGCGCGCGCCCGCGCCGACGTCGCTCGACTGGACGCGGACGTTGCGCGATTGGCGGCGGAGGCGGAGGCGCTGGCAACGGCGAGTGCGTCGCTCGAGAGCGATCTCGCCGAGGCGAGCGGCCAGATGCATTTGGTCGACGAGGAACTCGTGGCGTTGCGCGAGCAGGTCCCCGAACTCGAAGAGGCCTGGCGCGACAGTCTCGCGCGCGAAGAGCGTCGAGGCGAAGAGAAGAAGGAACTGGACGCCCGCCGCCGCTCGGTCGAAGAGGAAGCGACGGTGCTCTCGCGCCGCGAAGCGGAGTTCGCCGAGCGCCGACGCCTCATCGAGCAACGTCAGGCGGAGATCGAGCGACGCCTCGAGGGCCGATCCGGCGAGCGTCAGGCGGCCGCCGCCAAACGTCAGCTGTTGGAGTTCGACCTTGAGGCGTTGGGACGCCTGAGCGTCTTAGTCGAGCGTGCGGCCGATGAGATTCGCATCAACCAAGAGGCGATGGACTCCACCTATCGGGAGCAGCTCGAGGCGACCCGCGCGAGTGCCGAGCTGCTCGAATCGGTCCGCCGGGCGCGCCATGAAGCGGACCTACGCCTCAACGAGCTCGGCGAAGTAGTCCGTCGCTACGAGATTGAACAGGCCGAGCTCGTCGTCAAGGTGGCCAACGTCCACGAAGTGGTCCTCCGCGATCTCGGTGTCGAGCCCCACGAGATGGGCCCCGCCCCCGTGATCGACCTTCACGACGGAGTGTCGCTCGAACAACGCGTCGCCGAGCTCGAAGCTCGCATCACGTCGCTCGGGCCGATCAACCCGCTCGCGCTGGAAGAGCTCGCCGAGCTCGAAGAGCGCTACAAAGAGCTCGACGCGCAAGTGAGCGACGTGCGCCACGCGCGCCGTGAGCTCCAAGAGGTCCTTCGCGCGCTCGACGAGGAGATCATGCAGACCTTCACGTCGGCCTTCGCCGACGTCAACGAGCACTTCTCCTCGCTGATCGCCATGCTGTTCCCTGGCGGTCAAGGCCGGCTCAACATGAGCGAGCCCGATGATCCCCTCAACACCGGCGTCGAGATCGAGGTGCGACCGATGGGCCGCAACGTCCGGCGCATTTCGCTGCTCTCGGGTGGCGAGCGCTCCATGGCCGCCCTCGCCTTCCTCTTCGCCGTGTTTCGTTCGCGGCCTTCTCCCTTCTACTTGATGGACGAGGTGGAAGCGGCCCTCGACGACGTGAACCTTCAGCGATTCCTGAGCCTCGTCGACGAATTTCGCGACGAGGCTCAGCTCCTCATCGTCACGCACCAAAAGCGCACCATGGAAGCGGCGGACGCCCTCTATGGCGTGACCATGGTGCCCGGTGCGTCGTCGCGCGTCGTCAGCCAGCGCGTGGCGCGCCAGAAGGAAATCGAGACGGCGTGATCGCGCTCTACATCATCATCGCCGTGGTCGTCGTGGCACTGGTGGGGAGCGCCGTTGTCACGCGGCGTCGGCGTGGCGTGCGCCGGGTCCTGGCGGCGCCGCCCGCGCGCGCCGCGATGCCCGACGTGCTCGTCACCGAGCAGGCCCCGATCCCATCACTCGAGGAGCTTTCGCTGGGGGAGCGGCTGTCGTCCTCGCGGGGCGTCTTCGACCGCGTTCGATCTCTTTCGGGCGGCGAGCTCAGCGCCGATCAGATTGACCTCGTCGAAGAGGTCCTCCTGCGAAGTGACGTGGGGGTCGCCACGACCTCGGTGGTGTTGGACGAGCTGCGCGAGCACGGTGCGCCCGAAGGTGTTGCCGCGGCGCTGCGGACGATACTTCTTGACTCGTTGCACGGCGACCGTTCGACCAGGACCATCGCCGACGCGGATCGCGTGGCCGTGTGGCTCTTCGTGGGCGTCAACGGCGTGGGCAAGACCACGACGATCGGCAAGCTGGCTAAGCGACACCGGGACGAAGGACGGCGCGTGATGCTCGCCGCGGGCGATACCTTTCGTGCAGCCGCGGCCGATCAGCTCGAGCAGTGGGCGACGCGTACGGACGCCGAGATCGTTCGGGCAAATGAGGGCGCGGACCCCGGTTCGGTCGTGCACGACGCGATCGGACGCGCACGGGCTCGGGGCCTCGACCTCGTGCTCGCGGACACCGCGGGACGACGCGCCAACAGCACCAACCTCCTCGACGAGCTCGCCAAGGTGCGCCGGGTTGCCGATCGCGAACCGGGCCAGGTACTCGAGACGCTGCTCGTCCTCGACGCCACGACCGGTCAGAACGCGCTGAGCCAGGCTCGTGAGTTCCTCGCCGCGGCGAGCGTGACGGGCATCGTGCTGACCAAACTCGACGGCACGGCCCGCGGGGGCATCGTCGTGGCGATCGAGCGCGATCTCGGGATTCCGGTGAAGTTCATTGGTGTGGGCGAGGGCGTGGATGACCTGATCGTCTTTGATCCCGAAGAGTTCGTGGATTCGCTGCTCGGAGCGTCACGGTAGCCTCGTAACACATGTTTGACGCCCTGAGTGATCGACTCGAACGCCTGAGCGCCTCGCTGCGTTCGCGGGGCCGCCTGAGCGACGCCGACCTCGACGAAGCCCTGGCCGACGTGCGCTCGGCGCTGCTCGAAGCCGACGTTGAACTCGGCGTGGTGCGCGCATTCCTCGACGCGGTGCGCGAACGCCTGAGCGGAGAAGCACTCGCCCAGAGCCTCACGCCGGGCCAGCAAGTCATCAAGGCCGTCCACGAACAGCTCATCGAAGTCTTGGGCGCCTCGCCCCTCAAGATCACCTACGCCTCTCGCCCGCCGACGGTCGTGTTGCTCGCGGGTCTCCAGGGTGCGGGCAAGACGACGGCCGCCGCCAAGCTGGCGGCCTGGTTCAAGCAGCAGGGTCGCCAGCCCTACCTCGTGGCGGCAGACCTTCAGCGTCCCGCCGCGGTCGAGCAGTTGCGGGTGCTCGCGGGCCAGATCGGCGTTGACGTCTATTCCGCGCCGACGACGCCGCTCGAGGTCGCCCGCCAGGGTGTGGCGGAGGCCTCTCGCCTCGGGCGCGACGTGGTCATCATCGACACGGCCGGTCGCCTAGCGATCGACCAGGCGCTCATGGACGAAGTGCGATCGATCGCCGACGCGACGTCCCCGCACTACACGTTCCTCGTCATCGACGCCGTCACCGGCCAGGACGCCGTGCACACGGCGCGTAGCTTCCACGACGCGCTCGAGCTGACCGGGCTCATCGTCACGAAGCTCGACTACGACGCACGCGGCGGCGCCGTGCTCTCGGCGCGCGGGGTGGTCGGACGACCGGTCGTCTTTGCCTCGACCGGCGAGAAGATCGCCGATTTCGATCTCTTCTATCCCGAGCGCATGGCTTCACGCATCCTCGGGATGGGCGACGTCCTCTCGCTGATCGAGCAGGCCGAGCGCACCATGGATCCGAGCGTCGTTGCCGAGTCGGCCGGGCGCATGATGAGCGGGACCTTCACCCTGGATGACTTTCTCGCCCAGCTCGGCCAGGTTCGAAAGATGGGATCCCTCGGGGGCATCATGAAGCTCATGCCCGGGGTGACCAAAGAGATGCGCAACGCCGCGAGCAACGTCGACGAAGGCGAGCTCGGGCGTGTCGAAGCGATCGTGCGCTCGATGACGCCCAAAGAGCGCCGCGACCCCTCGATCATCGACGGCTCGCGGCGAACGCGCATCGCCAAAGGTTCGGCGACGAGCGTGAGCGCGGTCAACCAGCTCCTTAAGCAGTTCGGCGAGATGAAGAAGATGATGCGCCAGATGGGCAACGGCTCCATGCCCCAAATGCCCGGGGGGCTCGGTCGCATGGCCGGCATGGCGGCCCGTCAGGCCGCCAAGAGTGATCAGCAGCTCCCGGCGGGATTTGAGGCGCTGGGCGCGGGCATGGCGAGCGCTGCTGCGGGTCGCGGCGGAGGAAAAAACAAGAAGAAGAAGGGCGGGAGAGTCACCCCTCCCAAACAACGCTAAACTTTGACGCTCGGGTATAGCGCCCAGTCCCGATGACGGGACGAACAGGTTCGAAGGGATTTTCGCTGTGGCTGTGAAACTACGTTTGGTGCGAATGGGCAAGAAGAAGCAGCCCACCTATCGCGTCGTTGCCGCGGAGAGTCGTCGCGCTCGTTCAGGGGCCTTCCTCGAGATCGTCGGTACCTACCAGCCGAGGGGTCTCTCGACGGCCGAGCCCGACATGGTGCTCAAGATCGACAACGAAAAGGTGCTGCACTGGCTGCGCCACGGCGCCCAGCCGACTGAGCGCGTGGCCAAGCTCTTGAAGGTGAGCGGTGCCCTCGAGGAGTTCGAAGCTGCGAAGGCCGCTCAGTGAGCGACCCCCAGGACGACTACGTCCCCGGCGACGTCAACACGATTGACGGCGAGGGCGAGATCGAGGATCGCGACGTCAACGTCGAAGGCGCTGACAAGGCCGTGACCGCCACCGCCGCCTTGGAATTCATCGCAAAATCGCTCGCGGACGATCCAGGTGCCGTCTCGGTTGAGGTAAGCGAACGTCAGGGCAAGGTGGTGCTCTCGCTCAGCGTCGGACCTGACGACATGGGTCGCATCATCGGACGCCGAGGACGCACCGCCCAGGCGATTCGCGCCCTGGTGGGCGCCGCCGGCGCGCGTGACGGCGTCACGACGTCCGTCGACATCGTCGACTAACCGTGTCCGACGAGCGGCTCACGCTCGAAGTCGGGCGAATCGTGAAGGCTCACGGACTGAAGGGCCAGGTTCTCGTCGACCTCTGGAGCGACCGCGTTGAGCGGCTGGCCGCGGGCGAGACGCTGCTGAGCGAACGAGGACCGCTCGTGGTCGTCGCGTCGGCTGCGCACCAGGCCCGATTCATCGTCTCGTTTGAAGGCGTCACCACGCGCGAAGGCGCCGAACGCCTCCGCGGTGTCGTGTTGTCGGCGCCGCGCATCGAGGACGACTCGGTGATCTGGATCGACCAGCTCTTTGGCGCGGAAGTGGTCGACGCGACTGGGAAGATGCGCGGCTTCGTCGTAGACGTGGAGGCGAACCCCGCCAGTGACCTCCTGGTGCTCGACTCGGGAGCGCTCGTGCCCCTCACCTTCGTTGTCTCGGTCCTCGCCAATGAGCGAGTGGTGATCGATCCCCCCGAAGGGCTCTTCGAATGAGCGTCCGCATCGACGTGCTGACGCTGTTTCCCGACGCCATCACCGGCTACGCGTCGACATCGGTGCTCGGACGAGCCGCCGAGCGGGGCGTCGTCGAGCTGTTCGTCCACGACTTCCGCGAAGCGACGGCTGACCCGCACCGCAGCGTCGACGACACTCCCTACGGCGGGGGCGCGGGCATGGTGCTGCGCGCCGAACCCATCATCGCGACCGTCGAGTCGACGCCGGGCCTCGTCCGTCCGGTGATCGCGTTGACGCCCTCGGGCCGCGTGTTCACCCACGACGTCGCGACAGAGCTTGCGGCGCTCGCCGGATTCACCTTGCTCTGCGGTCGCTATGAGGGATTCGATCAGCGCGCCCTCGACCTCGTCGTCGATGATGAGATCTCCCTTGGTGACTTCGTCCTGGCGGGCGGGGAGCTGGCCGCCCTGTGCGTGATCGAATCGGTGGTCCGGTTGCTGCCCGGCGGGCTCGGCAACGATGACTCGAGCCTCGAGGAGTCCTTCAGCGATGGTCTCCTCGAGTATCCGCAGTACACGAAACCGGCCGAGGTGCGCGGTGTCAGCGTGCCGGACGTCCTCCTCTCGGGGGATCACGCGCGCATCGCGCGCTGGCGCCGGGCCCAGGCGCTGCGTCGCACGATGGCGAGGCGAGGCGACCTCATCGAACGACGCGGGGGACTGAGCGCCCTCGACGAGGCGATTCTCGCCGAATTTCCGGAAATGGATGACCCCCAGGGAAACGGCTAAACTTCTAAAGCCTGTGATCCGAAAGGGACCGCTCTCATGAACCCCACCGACCTCGTTGACCGCGATTCGCTTCGCGACGATATTCCCGCATTTCGCCCCGGCGACACCGTGAAGGTGCACGTTCGCGTCGTCGAAGGCACCCGCCAGCGCGTCCAGGTCTTCCAGGGTGTCGTCATCCGCCGCCAGGGTTCAGGCGTGCACGAGACCTTTACCGTACGCAAGATCAGCTTTGGCGTCGGTGTCGAGCGGACCTTTCCCGTGCACACCCCGACCATTGCCAAGATCGAAGTCGACTCCTACGGGGACGTTCGACGCGCGAAGCTGTACTACCTGCGTGACCTGCGCGGCAAGGCTGCCAAGATCAAGGAACTTCGCGTCACCGAGCGCGCGTAGTCACTGGTGGGCGAAGAAGAGCTCGACGACTACGAGTCGACCCTCGAACTCGCGCTCGTTCAGGAGTACAAAGCCGTCGTCGGCATGTTCGACTTTGCCGTGGAAACCGACCGGCGCTTCTACCTCGCCAACGATGTCGCCATCGAGGTTCGCTCGGAAGGCACCCCTACGCTGCTCGAAGTGACGCTGCACGACGCCTGGGTCTGGGACATGTATCGCGCGGCCCGCTTCGTACCCTCCGTGCGGATCCTGACCTTTCGCGACGTCAACATCGAGCGTTTACCCAAGGAAGATCTCCAGCCCTGAGATGGAGCTCGTTCGGCTCGTCGTGCCCCTTGCGCGCCGCGAGAGGCTGCTTGCCTGCGCCCGCGAATCGATGACACTCTTTGAGTGCAGCGACGCAGATACGGTCATCGTCGCCGCATCGATGCGTGGGCAGCTCACCGGCGAGATCGGCGTATGGCTCAGGGTCAGTGCCGACTACCCGGCTCAGCTCTGCGCGCGTGACGTGAAGACGCTCTCGCACCTCGTGCCGCTGCGTCACGTCGTAATCGACGCGGAAAGTTGCTCCGCGGCCCGCGCGGATATCGTGCGGGCGCTCCTTACGAACGACGAGGTCAATTTCGCCAACGAGCTCGTCGACATTCGCGGCGCCTACAACCGCCCAGCGCCGCCCGCACCGCTCGACTATCTGGAGCGCCGACCACGCCACGCTCGCGAGCGACGCGGAGATCGTGCGTGCCGTGCGTTCGGCTTCGCGCGATGGCGCCGAGCTGACGTACTTCGCCTGATCTACTCGGGCTGTCGGGAGATGCGCTCGGGACGGATCTTTACGATGACGCGGATCTGGCCCGGATCGCTCTTTTCGAAATGGTCGGCGCCGGTGTACTTCTTAGCGAGCGCGTCGGCGTTCGCATCCGCGCCGTCGGTCGTAAAGACGATGACGTTGCCTCGCAGCGAGATGGAGATTTCGGGATCATCCGGGTCGGTGAGCGAGACCGCCACTCGAGCGTCGTTGGCCAGATTGCGCGCTTTCGCTCGGCCCAGTGCCGTGTTGATCACGATGTCGTCACCGTCCAGTTCCACCCACACGGGCGAGACGTTGGGCGAGCCGTCGGGGTCGAGGCTGGCGACGTGCGCGAACACCTTTTTCTCGAAGAGGGCGCGTGAGGCGGGGGTGAAAGTGTCGGGCACGATGCTCCTGTGATTTGGGGACGTTGGGGCTACTAGTTTTACTGTAATGAACATAGGTGCACACGTACGCGGTGGTGGCAAGCTCGTTCCTTCCCTCGAACTCGGTGTGGAAATGGGCGCGACATCAATTCAGGTCTTCACCCAAAGTCCACGAATGTGGAAGCCATCGCAGTACGCACCAGAGGTGTTGGCCGCGTACCGCGAAGCGCAAGCGGCCAATCCGGTCATCCGAAATACGTTCTGTCACGCGACGTATCTGATCAATCTCGCCACGGCCGACGCAGAGCTCTACGAGAAGTCGGTCATCTGTCTCACGCACAATCTCTCGGTCGCGCGCGGCATGGGTTCGTCGGGACTCATCTTGCACGTCGGGTCACACCTCGGTGCCGGCTTTGATGACGTCGTGCGCCAGATCGCCGACGCGTTTGAGCGCGCACTCGCAGAAGCCGATCCTGCACCGGAGGGAGTCGCTGACTGCCCGATCCTCATCGAGAATGCGGCGGGCACCGGTGGCACCGTTGGTCGATCCTTCGAAGAGATCCGCTATCTGATCGACGCCTGCAATGGTGACGACCGCCTCGGCCTGTGCATCGACACCCAGCACCTGTGGGCGAGTGGCTTCGACTTCTCGACCGTCGCAGGAACGGAGCGCCTCATCGAAGAGATCGAGTTCAGCGTTGGGATGAACCGCTTGCGCGCGTTCCACCTGAACGACTCGAAGATCGAACTCGGCGGCAACCGCGACCGTCACGCCAACATCGGCGAAGGAACGATCGGCGCCAAAGGGCTCGCGCCGCTGGTTGGGCACCCCCGCATTCGCGACCTTCCGCTCCTTCTCGAGGTGCCGGGCACCGGTGACGGTCCTCGCGCGGAAGACGTCGCCGTCGCCAAGCAGGTCGTCGCTGCCGGCATCGAACTGTACGCGGGAGCGTCTTCGTGGGAAGAGCTGTTGCCCGTGATCGTGCCGGCGCCTGTCGTCGTGAAGAAGGCCGCGGGCAAGAAGACTGCCGCGAAAAAAGTATCCACGGAGGAAGCCGAATCGCCCGAGACAGTCGTGAAAAAGGCTGCTGCGAAGAAGGCGGCGCCAGCCAAGAAGAAGACAGCGAAGAAGGCGGCGCCGGCGAAGAAGAGCGCGTCGAAAAAGAAGACGACCGCCACCAAGAGCGCCGCCAAGAAGACGGCCGCGAAAAAGTCCACAAAGAAAGCGGCGAAGAAGCTGCCGCGGAAAGAAGAGCTGCGTCGAAAAAGAAGTCGACCGTCGCCAAGAGCGCCGCCAAGAAGACGACGACGAAGAAGCCACGGCGTCGAAGAAGCCTGCGACGAAGAAGCCTGCGCGAAGAAGCCTGCGTCGAAGAAGACTGCGTCGAAGAAGACGCGTTTCGAAGAAGCCTGCGTCGAAGAAGAAGCCGACATCGAAGAAGGCCTCGCCGAAGCGGGTGGCGAAGTCCACCAAGAAGGCGAAGAAGTCGGCCAAGAAGTCCGCAAAGAGATCAACAAAGAGGTAGTGCATGACGAATGTGCGCGTCGAATCTGACACGATGGGCTCGATTGAGGTGCCCGCGAATCACTATTGGGGGGCGCAGACCGAGCGAAGCCTTCACCATTTCGCGATCAGTCGCGAGACGATGCCCCCCGCCGTCATCACTGCCTTTGGCGTGCTGAAGTTGGCGTCCGCGCAAGTAAATGAGGCGCTCGGGAAATTGGACGCGGAAAAGGCGGCGTTGATCGAGCGCGCGGCGAGCGAAGTGATCGATGGCCAGTTGGCCAACGAGTTTCCGCTTCGAATCTGGCAGACCGGATCCGGGACGCAGACGAACATGAACGTCAACGAAGTCATCTCGAACCGAGCGATCGAGCTTGCCGGTGGGGTCATGGGGTCAAAGACTCCCGTCCATCCCAATGACGACGTCAACATGTCGCAGTCGTCAAACGATACGTTCCCGACGGCAATGCATATCGCGGCCGTGATGGAGATCACCGAGCGCCTGGTTCCCTCGGTGCAGCGATTGCGCGACGCGCTCAACGAGAAGGCGGAGGCGTTTTCCGAGATTACGAAGATCGGTCGCACTCACCTCATGGACGCCGTGCCGATGACCCTCGGTCAAGAGTTCTCCGGGTACGTGGCTCAACTCGACGCCGATCTCGAGTCGCCTCGAACTCGCGCTGCCCGGGCTCTTCGAACTTGCTGCGGGCGGCACGGCCGTCGGCACCGGCCTCAACACGCACCCCGAGTTCGGTGAGCGAGTGGCCGCGGCCATCGCCGCGCTGACGGGGAAGCCATTCGTCACCGCCCCCAACAAGTTCGCGGCATTGGCAGCGCACGACGCGCTCGTCTTCGCTCACGGGGCTGTCAAGACGTTGGCGACGAGCCTCACGAAGATCGCCGAAGACCTGCGCTGGCTGGGGTCAGGACCGCGTTCGGGACTCGGAGAACTGCAACTTCCAGAGAACGAACCGGGTAGTTCGATCATGCCCGGCAAGGTCAATCCCACGCAGAGTGAAGCGATGATCATGGTCTGCATTCAGGTCTTTGGCAATGACGCGGCGGTTGCTCTCGGCGGTTCGAGAGGTAATTTCGAGCTCAACGTCTGCAAGCCCGTCATCATCTACAACTTCTGCAATTCGATTGACCTGCTTAGCGACGCGTGTGACCGATTCCGCGAGTTCTGCGTTGACGGACTCGAGCCGAACTACGAGCAGATCCAGAACCATCTCAACAACTCGCTCATGCTGGTGACCGCGCTCAATCCGATCATCGGCTACGACAAGGCTGCGATGGTGGCGAAGAAGGCGCACAAGGAGCGCATGACGCTTCGCGAGGCAGCGATCGAGTTGGGCTTTCTCACGGGCGAGGAGTTTGACGCCGCCGTCGTGCCCGACGAGATGACGCATCCATAGCGGGATCAGGCGAACTGAAGAAAGCCCGAGGTGATGCAGAGCCCGAAGGCACCGATCACCAGAAACCCCACGACGAGCGAGCCAACGACGATTCGAGTGCCCCGTCCTCGACCGCGCGCCACCGGGCGGGGCATGTACCACTCGGGCAGCAGGTTCGATCCGAATCCAAAGTTCCACGGCACCGCGTCCAGCTCCAAGGGGGCATTCGGATCAGCCGCGAGAGCGAGCGACGCGAGTTCCTCGTCGCTGATCGAGTCATCCCCAAGTCCGCGTTCGGACAAAATTGGATCGTTCATCACGTTCCTTTCGCCGCTACATCACTCGAACCCGACGCTACTGGTGAATCACCCTGTACAGACCGTCGGTCAACTGACCGGGACGTTCCAGAGTGCCATCCACCTCGACAGGTTCGGTTCGATGGGCAGGTCGGTGCTGAGAAACGAGCGCACGCGCAGTTCCAGCTCGTTGTCGCGCTGTTCGGGTCCGGTCGGCGCGAACGGGTAAAACGTGCCTTGCTTCAAGAGATAGACGAGTCGGACCGATCCTTCACCCGGTGGCGTCTTCGGCACGAAGCCGAAGACCGCACACAGGAGGCGCGGTCCAAGTCCGTGCTCGACCATTGAGGTGTCGGCCGAGTGGACCCGCGTGACGAGAGCTTCGAAGTCGGGGTCTTTCACGACCAACCACTGGAACCCGAGGTCGTCCTTCGTCAGGGTGACTTTGTTGGTGGTCTCGTCAAAGTCGAGCAACTGCTTGATGTCGTCATCGGTCTCGAGGGAGCTCTCGCCGCTGCCCGCTTTGAAGCAGAGCCCCGCCTCGCCCGAGCTCACGAGATCGAGCTCGCTCTGGAGGGTGAGGGCCGCCGTGGAGAGCGCGAAGAGGTTATCGAGGTTGGGGGCGGCTTGCTTGGTACGCCCGAACAAGGTGTCTCGAAGACCCACTAGCCGTTGAGTTCTTTTTCGAGCTTGTTCAGCTGGTCGAGGCGCTTTTCCAGCGACGGGTGCGAGGAAAAGAGGGTGGCCGCGGTGCCGCCCGCGAGCGCAGGCGCGAAGAAGAACGCGTTCATGCCTTCCGCCTTGCGCAAGTCGGTGCGCGGAATGCGCCCCATGTCGCCCGTCACGTGGACGAGGGCACTCGCGAGCACGCTCGGCTTGCCGATGAGGATCGCGCCCGAACGGTCGGCCGCGAGCTCGCGGTAGCGAGAGAGAGCCATGGTGAGCAAGAAGGCAACCATGTAGATCACGACCGAGAGCACCATGGTGGCCAGCTCCAAGAGGACGATGTTCTGGCTGCCGCGGCCCCGGCCACCTCCACCGAACATGGTGCCAAAGAGCGCGATTCGCCCGACCAGTCCCGCGAGCATGCCAACGCCCGAGGCGATGGTCATGATCGCCACATCACGGTGCGCCACGTGGCTGAGCTCGTGGGCGAGGACCGCTTCCAGCTCTTCGTCGTTGAGTCGACGCATTATGCCGCGCGTCGCGCAGATGACGGCGTGGTTGGGGTTGCGGCCCGTCGCGAAGGCGTTCGGCATGTCCATCTCGGAGACGCCCACGCGGGGCTTTTCCATGTTGGCGAGCAGGCACAGCCGGTCGACGATCTCGTGCAGCTTCGGCTCTTGCTGTGGGGTGACCTCGTGCGCTTGCATCGAGAACATGGCGATCTTGTCCGAGAAGTAGTACTGGGAGAAGATCAGCGCACCCGCGATGATGACGACGAGCACGACGGACACGCCGAAGCTCAGCATGACCGAGATGATGATCGCGTAGAGCGCCACGAGCGCGAGGCCCGTGATGAACATGCGCACGTTTAGCTTGTGGTCGGTCTCAATCTTGGTTTTGGCCACGACTAGTTACCTTCGGTCGTCGGCGCTTCTGCCGGGGCACTCGTACCCGCCGGCAACTCGGTGGTCGTTCCCGAGGACTTCAAGGCGGCGATCTGCGCGTCGATGTCGGCCGAGGCCGACGCTTTGTCGAGCTGAGCTTGGATGTCGTCATTCGTGCTCGTGAGGTCGGTCAGCGCACCAGAATCAAGCAGTTCATCGAGCGCACCGCTGCGCGCCTGCATCTCGGCAACTTTGTCTTGGGCGCGCTGCATCGCAGCCCCCGCGTCGCCCATGGACGAGGAGATGCCGCTCACGGCTTCATTGACGTGCGCGGACGCTTCGGCGGCGGTGTAGGACGCCTTGATGGTCTCTTTCCTCGTGCGGAATGCCTCGATCTGGGACTGCAGCTTCGTGGCGGTGGCTTCGAGCTTCTGGAGCTGGTCGTCAATCTGGGCGTGCTGGACCTCGAGGTCCTTTAGCTGCCCGGCGACCGCCTCGCGTCGGGTCAGGGCCTCACGGGCGAGGGGCTCGTTGCCCTGGCTGAGCGCGGCCTTGGCCTGTTCGGCCAGCTTGTCACCCTGGCTCTTTAGCTGCTCGGCTTGAATCTCCACGCGCTTTTTCGCCGTCGCGACGTCCGCGACGGCTCGCTTCACCTTGGTGAGATTCTCGAGCTGCTGCTCGTACGAGAGATCGAGCGTTTGACGTGGATCTTCTGCCTTGTTTAGGGCGTCGTTCGCCTTCGCTTGAAATATCGTCTGAGCGCGCTTCAATATGCCCACGAGGGCCTCCTTTTACTACTTGTCCAGAATAGGGCGAAGTGGCCCAAAGTTTTCAACGATGCCCGGTCCGTCGCGCCTCATAACTTAATTTCTCGGTAAATCTGCGTCTTGGGCCAGGGCCTCGGCGGAGAGCTCCTGGCGGTAGGTCTCCAGCTGCTCACTCAGCGCTTGGTTCTCGGTGGCGAGCACGCGCAACGCCAGCAGTCCGGCGTTCGCCGCGCCGTTGATGGCGACCGTGGCGACCGGCACCCCGCGAGGCATTTGGACGATGGAGAGCAGCGAATCGAGGCCGTCGAGACGAGCGAGGGCGACCGGCACGCCAATCACCGGCAGGGTCGTCGACGCGGCGAGCATGCCCGGCAGGTGAGCCGCACCTCCCGCGCCGGCGATGAGGACTTTGAGGCCGCGATGCTTTGCGCCGGATCCATAGTCGAGCATCGCTTCGGGCGTGCGATGCGCGGACACCACGCGGATCTCGAACTCGACGCCGAAGCGCTCGAGCACGGCCGCAGCCTGATTCATCACCTCGAAGTCCGAAGAGGAGCCCATCACGATGCCCACCACTGGTTGCACTACGCCTCCTGTGTCACGGTGCCGTACGCGAGCGCACTGTCCCATGCTCTCACGTGCGGGCTTGTCGGATCGCTACCGAGCGCCGTCACGTGTCCGAGCTTCCGTCCGGAGCGCCAGGCTTTCCCGTAGTCGTGGACGAACGTGCCGGGGACCGCACGGGCCGCCTCGAGCGACCCGGGTTGGTCGGCGCCCACCACGTTCACCATGACCGCGCAGGTAGCGAGGGGCTCGACGGCGCCGAGCGCCTGACCGCTCACCGCAAGAAGATGCTGGGCGAACTGGCTGGTCGAGGCTCCTTCGATCGTCCAATGCCCGCTGTTGTGCGGACGAAGCGCGATCTCGTTGATGACGAGGCCGTCGCCGGTGACAAAGTACTCGACCGCCATGATGCCGACGCCTTCGACGAGGTCCGCAATGGCGCCCGTGAGCGCGCGGGCGCTCTCCCGCGTGGCGTCATCGAGTTCACTCGGAAAACGCACTTCGACGCACATGCCGTCGCGCTGGACCGTTGTGACGACGGGATAGAAGCGCAGCTCGCCATTCGTGGCGCGAGCAACGAGCTGGGCGACTTCGCCGAGCAGCACCATTCGCTCTTCTACGACGACGGCGCCGCGAAGCGTCATCTCCGAGATGGCGTCGAGCGCCTCCACGCGGGTGGAAGCGACGACCACGCCGCGGCCGTCGTAGCCTCCGCGGCTGGCCTTCACGACCGGCGGCGCCGAGAGCTCGTCGAAGAACGGAACGAGCCGTTCGTCCTCGACGCTCTCCACCACCAAAAAACGCGGCACGGGGAGTCCGTGCTCGGCGAACGCACGACGTTGAAACGCCTTGTCAACCGAATAGCGCAGCGACGACGGGCCGGGACGAAGCACCGCGCCACGGGCCTGGAGGAGCCTCCAGTACGTCAAGATCGACTAGCTCATGGTCGAAGGTGATCACGTCAACCACGTTGGCGAGACGCGCGAGGGCTTCGGCATCCGTGGCCTCGCCGAGGAGCACGCGGTCGATGGTGGAGGTGGCGGAGTCCTGCGGCGAGCCAGCGAGCACGGTGAGTTCCAGCTCGAGATCGTCTGCCGCCTCGCCCATCATGTGCGCGAGCTGACCGCCGCCGACCACGCCAATGCGGCGCGAAACAGTAGGTTGGGGGTCCGGCACGGAAAAACGCTAGCGGTCCTTCGAGGAGTCGACATGCGTATTGCAGTAAGTCTCGAGACCAATGGACCCATCGAGGCGACGATTGAACGGGCCTCACGCCTCGCTGAGCGAGGATTCACCAACTTTTGGTCGTCCCAGATCTTCGGTCCGGACACGCTGACGGTCCTCGCGCTCGTCGGTCACGAGCTGCGCGAGCTCAATCTCGGCACGGCCGTCGTGCCGATCCAGACGCGTCACCCCACGATGCTCGCCGCCCAAGCCCGAACCGTCCAGGACGCGATCGGAGCTCGCCTCTCGCTTGGCGTCGGGCTCTCCCATCAGGTGGTCGTCGAGGGAATGTGGGGGATACCCTTCGATCGGCCGGCGGGGTACATGCACGAATACCTGAACGCGCTCGCGCCACTGCTGCGCGGCGAAGCCGTGAACGTCCACGGAGAACGCGTTACCGCAGTGACCGTTGGCCCGCTCGGACCGAAAGTCGTCGACACGCCGAGCTTGCTCGTCGCAGCCCTCGGCGCACGGATGCTCACGCTGGCTGGCACGCTCGCCGACGGGACGCTCCTGTGGATGACCGGGCGCGACACGGTGGCGTCGCACGTCGCGCCCACGATTCGCGCCGCCGCCAGTGCCGCGCACCGCGGCGAGCCGAGAATCGTCTGCTCGCTGCCGATCGCCGTGACGAACGATCCGGTCGGCGCGAAGGAACGAATCAACATTGACTACGCCATGTACGCGACGCTTCCGAGCTACGCCGCCATGCTCGAAAAAGAGGGCGAATCCACGCCCGCAGGTGTCAGCTTGGTGGGCTCCAAAGAACAGGTGCTCGAGCAACTGCACGAACTGGCCGGGGCGGGGGTGACCGAGTTTTCGGGCGCCCCGTCGGGTACGAGAGAAGAGCGCGACGCCGCGCTCGACGCCCTGCTCGAGTATCAACGCGCGTCCTAACGACGTCAGGGCGCCCAATACTTCCGGGGTCCTGGCGCGCTCCAAGTAGACTCGTTCGCCTACCGAGGTGTACTTATGTCAGTCTTTGCCGCCCTGTTTTCAATAGCGTTGTGCCTGGCCTTCGCCCTGGCCGGGGCTCAGAAGATCCTCTTCAACCCGGTCATGTCCAAGTCGGCCGAGCACCTGGGCTTCACCAAGCGCGAGTATCGGCGCATTGGGCTTCTCGAGCTCGCGGGTGCACTCGGCGTCCTGGTTGGCGTCGTCGCGGACGGCTCGTCATTCTTCGGGGTACTCAATGAACTCGCCGCGGCGGGACTCGCGGTGATGATGCTGCTCGCCGTTCGCATGCACCTGCGTCGTGGCGACGGCGCGAAGGTGTCCGCGCCAGCACTGGTGTTCGGGTTCCTCGCGCTGTTGGAGCTCATCTTTCGCCTGAGCTGACACACCTACATCGGCACCTTGGTGTGCTTGAACTCGTTGAGCGCGCTGTTGTCGGTCATAAGGGTGACCAGTGACTCGATGAGCGCGATAGATGCCTGAGGGTCACTCGGGGGATTCATGTAGCGCACGAACGTGGCGTCCTCGCCCACAACGAAGGTTGGCACGCCGAAGGCCTCGTATCGTTCGAACTCGCGGAAGCTCTCGCCGATTACCTTGTGAGGGCGACGCGAGGCCAGATCTTCAAAGACCAGGTTGAGATCGACGTCGATGCCGCCGAGTGCTTCTTTGATCTCGTCCCCGGTGACCAGGCGGATCGCTCGCTCGTGGCGGGCGCGGAAGAGCGCTTCATGGACGTCGAGGAACGATTCGGGTTGAAGATCGCGGACCGACGTGCTGACGGCGAGCGCCAGGTGCTCCGGGTCGCGGGCTGGATCATCCCACACGTCGGGGGCTCCGCTCGCGCGATATCCCTGGCTCATGGTCCAGGGTACGAACGTGACGCCGACATCGGCGCCGGCGCGGAGCGCGGTGATGACATGGAGGTGGATGTTCTTCGCGAATGGACAGCGATAGTCGTAGGAGAGTTGAAAAGCCTTCACCAGGCCAGCCTAGGGAATCAACTGCCGACCACCGCCACTCCGTTTGATCGACAGAGGTCTTTGAAAGAACAGAAGCGGCACGCGTTCTTAGAAGGGGTCGCGGGGAATTCGCCATCCGCGTAGTAGCGGTTGATCTTCGCCCAAGCGCCGACCGCCGCCTGGGCTCTCGCGTTCACGTTCACGAGAGAGACCGGCCGTTCGATCGACTGTCCGTGACTGACGTACATCAAACGAATGGAGGTCGGCCGTTCTCCAAGCTCGGCTTCACAGAGCGCTGCGTAGAGCTCGGTGTTGGCGAACGTCTGGCTGTCGTAGTTGCGGTTGGGGAGGGCTCCGGTCTTGTAGTCGACAATGGTGAGAGAGCCATCTGGATCTCGATCTAGACGGTCGAGGATGCCAAAGAGCGGCGCACCGGCGACGTCCACGCCAATGCGCAGCTCGACGCCCTCGCTCGCGACCTTGGAGGGATCTTCCATCTCGAAGTAGCTGGTGATGATCGACTCGGTCTCGCGGAGCATTCGTTCGAGCATCGCCTCGTCAAGGTTGATGTCGCGTCGAACATCCTCGGTGAGGATCTCGGATGTGGCTGGCTCGACGAACCCGCGCGCGGCTTCAATGGTTCGCTCATCGGGAGGCAGGAGGAAAAGGTGCTCAAAGACGTAGTGGACGAAGCGTCCCTTCGCGGTGGCATAAGACGCCGGCTGGGGAATCCGCTCGATCGACGCGTGCTGATAGCGCCGAGGGCAGGCCTGGAAGTCGGCGAGGCGTGAAGGAGAGAGTGCCGTGGGGAGTGGTTGGTCGAACACCATGCCTCAACGCTACGCCGGACCTGTGACTCGTCTCGGCAACAATGGTGGAGTGGCAAAGAAGGCAATCGAAACGCGTCGCGGGTCGCTCGTGCGCACGACCCGGTGGCAGGGTCTGCGAGAGGGCGACGCCGTGGTCGTGAACGGATCCAAGGAACGTCGCCAACACTGGACCTTCGTCGCGCACGTCGTGAACGAGGCGACGGGCGACGAGTGGGTCGAGGTGCGTGGTGGACGAACCGGCGAGTCGAAGGGCCGCGCGTTTCGCCCGGACCTGATCTTTCCTTCGAACTCGCGCAAAGGATCGCGCGTCTCCGGGCTCTCACTCGCGTGTGCTCCTCAGCTACCCCTCGAGTAGCGAACCGCGGCACTCGATCAGCGTCGGATGGCCGACGCGTGGGCCGAAATCTGCTCCTGTTCAGCACGGATGTCCACTCGCCTGACTTGTCGCCGCACAACTTGTCGCCGCACAAGGGGACGGAGCGCAGACAAAAATGGGTCACCAATATGCTGACCTCGTCAGCGGGCACGTGAGGCTGACAGAGACCACATCGGACGCTGGTGCTGGTGCTCGGCACTCGCGAATTGGAGGAACCATGGGCGACACGACGCAACCGTTCACGACCACCGACTCGGGCATTCCCGCTGAGAGTGATGAGTTCTCGCTCACCGTGGGCGCCCAGGGCCCCATCGTGCTGCACGATCACTACGTGGTCCAAAAGATGCAGCACTTCAATCGCGAGCGAGTGCCCGAACGGGTCGTGCACGCGAAGGGCAGCGGCGCGCACGGATTTTTTGAGGTTACCGAAGACGTGACCTGGTTCACGAAGGCCAGCTTTCTCCGCAAGGTTGGCCAGCGAACACCGATGTTTGCTCGATTCTCGACCGTGGCTGGCGAACAGGGATACGCCGACACGGTGCGTGACCCTCGGGGATTCGCGCTGAAGTTCTACACCGATGAGGGCAATTTTGATCTCGTGGGCAACAACACGCCGGTCTTTTTTGTGCGCGACCCGACGAAGTTCCAGGACTTCATCCACTCCCAGAAGCGCTTGCCCGACACGGGACTGCGTGACAACGACATGCAGTGGGATTTTTGGACCCTCTCACCCGAGAGCGCCCACCAAGTGACGATCCTCATGTCCGATCGCGGCACTCCGCGTACCTACCGGCACATGAACGGGTATTCGAGCCATACCTACTCGACCATCAACGAGCGCGGCGATCGCTATTGGGTGAAGTATCACTTCAAGACCATTCAAGGGGTGGAGAACTTCACGGGCGCCGAAGCCAAAGCGATGTCCGCCGAAGACCCGGATTTTCATCGTCGCGATCTCTTCGAGTCGATCAAGAGCGGCAACGCCCCCGAGTGGCGTCTCGAAGTTCAGGTGATGCCCTTCGAAGAAGCAGCGGAATACCGGTTCAACCCTTTCGATCTCACGAAGGTGTGGCCGCACGCCGACTATCCGCCAATCCAGGTCGGACGCATGGTGCTCGACCGGAACCCCACGAACTTCTTCGCCGAGGTCGAGCAAGCCGCCTTCTCACCCGCCAACCTCGTACCCGGGACGGGGCTGAGCCCGGACAAGATGTTGATGGGCCGGATCTTCTCGTATCACGACACGCATCTGCATCGGATCGGTCCCAACTATGAGCAGCTGCCCATCAACGCGCCAAAGGTTGAGGTTCATTCCTACAACAAGGACGCGGCGATGGCCTATCGCATACCTGGCGACCAGCCGGTCTACGCCCCCAACTCCTATGGAGGCCCCGCCGCCGATCCCGATCGGGCTCCCGGGGTGAACTGGAGCGTGGAGATGGCCGAAATCGGGCGCTATCCAAACGCGAAGCACGAAGACGACAATGACTTCGTTCAGGCTGGTTCGCTCGTGCGCGACGTGATGAACGACGGCGAGCGTGCGAATCTGACCTCGAACATCCTCGACCACGCCAGCGACCACGTGTCGACAGCCGTCCAATACCGGGTCGTGGCGTACTGGCTCAACGTCGACACGGCTCTGGGCGAGAACGTGGCCAAGGGGCTCGGTCTCGATGTCGAAAGCGTCGACTTTAAAGAAGCCGCCCGACTATTCGACTCGCGCACCAACCGCGCGTAGGGCCGGAGTCCCGTGGCGATCCCCGCCTGTGAAGATGGGGGGAACGAAGGGTTCTACATGAGCGAATATGAGTTGAGCGCGGCCGACGCGCTGGTGATCTTCGGGATCACCGGTGACCTCGCAAAGAAGATGACCTATCAGGCGCTGTATCGACTGGAAGCGACTGGTCAACTGCACTGTCCGATCATCGGGGTGGCGGTTGAGCCATGGTCCGTCGATCAGCTGCGCGACGCCATGCGCGCGGGACTCGACGCGGCCGGTGAGGACCTGAAGAACGAGATCTTCGAGCGACTCGCGCGACGGGTGAGCTACGTGCATGGTGACTTCAATGACGCCGCAACGTACGAGGCGCTCGCCAAGGTGCTCAACGGGGCAAAGCATCCGCTCTACTACCTCGAGATTCCACCCTCCCTGTTCGCGTCCGTCGTCACCGCATTGGGTGCCGCACACCTCGCGGAGGGGGCGACGGTGATGATCGAAAAGCCCTTCGGTCATGATCTCGCATCCGCAGAGGCGCTCAACGAACAGTTGCACGAAGTGCTCCACGAGAATCAGATACTGCGCGTCGACCACTTTCTCGGGAAGCAACCGGTGGCGGATATTTCACACCTGCGCTTCGCCAACGCGCTGCTCGAACCGGTATGGAACCGCCATCACGTGTCTGGCGTCTACGTGACCATGGCGGAGAACTTCGGGGTCGACGATAGGGGGTCGTTCTACGATCGCGTGGGAGCTCTGCGCGACGTTGTCCAGAACCATCTGTTCCAGCTCATCGCTCTCATCGCGATGGAGGCGCCGGTCGGACCCGGGCCCACCGCGCTATGGGACGCAAAAGTTGACGTGTTTCGCGCGATCGACAGCATCGAACCGAGCCAGTGCGTGCGCGGACAGTACGAGGGCTACGACCGCGTTTCCGGCGTCAAGGCGGCCTCGGATACCGAGACCTTCGTCTCGCTTCGTCTCGGGATCGAGAACTGGCGCTGGGCGGGAGTGCCGTTCTTCGTGCGCGCAGGCAAGGAACTTCCGGCGCGCGTCACCGAGGTTCGAATAGCCCTCAAGCGTCCGCCCCGCCTCGCGTTTTTGAATTCGCCCCAGCACACCAACCCCAATGAGATCATCTTCCGCATCGACCCGGATGCCGGACTTCGAATGGTGATCCTCTCAAAGGACGCCAACGGCACCGGGTCGCGCAATGTGCACCTGGACCTGCCCTTCGCTGAGGAGCTGGGAAAGGCGCCTGGGCCGTACGAGCGGCTCTTTCACGATGCAATCAGTGGGGATCGTTCCCTCTTCACGCGTGAGGACGCGGTCGAAGAGACCTGGCGAATCCTCCAACCGCTGATCGAACGACCGCCCACGACGTTGCCGTACCCGAAGGGTACGTGGGGGCCACCGGCTGCGAACGAGCTCCTGCGCGGGCATCTTCCGTGGAAGCAGCCGTGGCTGGCGAAGAAGAGCTAGTGATGAGCGAGGACGTCCGCACGGTCACGCTGGTGCGGTGGCGTGGACCATGGGTCGAGGACGATCCCGACGCGAACTTCAAGGCCGACCTCGCGCTCTACGCGAACGTTGATCCGCTGGCGACCATTGAGCGTCTCGCCCGGGCGATCGACGTGCCGGTCGGGGCGCTCGTGCACTACGTGCTGGCCAAGTGGGCGTCCGGGGGAAGCGGTGGGCTCTTGGAACTGGGACCTACGATGGTCCACCGGCTCTGGGCATCCATCGAGGACGCGGAAGATTCGGACACCGATGAAGCTCGGCTGGCCGCCTACGAGCAGTTGCGCTCGATGATCTCGTGGTTGCGCGTACCGCTTGCCGAGGAAGGCGACGCGTCGGGCTACTGAGGTGGCCCTGGTGTTGCACCGAGCGATAAAAATGACGCCATGACTCTTCAGCGCTGCGAATGGCCCGGGACCGACGAGCTCATGACGTCGTACCACGACGTCGAGTGGGGTGTGCCGTTGCACGATGATCCCAAGCTCTTCGAGTTCATGATCCTCGACGCTATGCAAGCGGGTCTCAGCTGGCGAACGGTCTTGTATAAGCGCGCCGAGTTCGAGCGGGCGATGCACGGGTTTGATGTCGTGAAGATCTCGAAGTATCGCGAGAAGGACGTCGAGCGGCTCATGGGCAACGCGGGGATCATCCGTAATCGCCAAAAGATCGAGGCGAGTGTTACCAACGCGCGCGCCGTCCTCGAGGTGCAAAGCGAGTTCGGCTCGCTCGACGCGTATCTCTGGCAGTTCGTGAACGGAAAACCGCTCAACAACAAGCGCAAACGCTCAAGCCAACCAACGGTTACGAGTAAAGAGGCAGAAGCCATGAGCAAGGCCCTCAAGGCTCGAGGGTTCAAGTTCGTGGGGCCGACCATCTGTTACGCCTTCATGCAGGCAGCGGGTTTCGTTAATGACCACTCCACCAACTGCTTTCGCTACGCAGAGCTCACTGCGTGAGCGACGTCTTCGGTCGAGCGCTACTCGATTGGGCGAAGGGCGGCACCGTTCCCGAGATCGTTGAACGCGAAGACGGATTCACGCAGAGTGGTGCGGGACCTGAGGTCTATTTGGCCAGCCAAAAGGACTGGCCCTCAGCGGAACGCCGCGCCTTCCCGCTGATTCGCGGCCGAGTGCTGGACGTTGGATGCGGTGCGGGTCGTGTCGCGCTCGCTCTACAAGAGCGCGGCGTCGAGGTGGTCGGACTCGATTGGTCGCCGCGCGCCGTTGAGGCAGCGCAGTTGCGTGGCGTGAAGGACGTAAGGCGCGGATCCATCGATCGCCTGGATCAAATCATTGCGGGCTTTGATTCCGTGGTGCTGTTCGGCAACAACTTCGGGCTTTTTCGTACGCCCGATCACGCTCGAGAGCTTCTGAGCGGGTGGGCTCGCACAGCGAAGTCGGGGACCAAGATCTTCCTCGAGAGCACGAGCGCCTACTTCGGCGGAGCGCCGGGATTCGACCGGCTCTACTATCGCCGCAACCTCGAGGTAGGCAAACCGCCCGGCAGCGTTCGTCTGCGCTACCGCTATGAAGAATCAACGGGGGAGTGGTTCACCTGGCTCTTCGTCTCGCAGCGTGAGCTGCGGGTCGTTCTTCGCGGTACCGGGTGGCGTATCGCGCGGGTCTTGGAGAGCGAGTTGAGCGAGCCGTAC
The DNA here is from genome assembly GCA_963848345.1 of uncultured Acidimicrobiaceae bacterium. Classification (GTDB taxonomy): domain Bacteria; phylum Actinomycetota; class Acidimicrobiia; order Acidimicrobiales; family RAAP-2; genus RAAP-2. The sequence continues at coordinate 60,492 of CAWKDF010000006.1, forward strand.
GTGGCGGTGCTCGAGCTCGCGTGACCCACCGTCGGCTAGGGGTAAACCCCGAGTCTCGGGTAACTCACGTCGCCGACCTGGGGGATGTCCCGGATAGTTCTTGAACTTCGCACTCCCTACTCTCAGTGGCAGGTCCGACGTGGTCGATGCCGAGGGAGTTTTCAATGCGCAGAGGGGTGATGGCGGTGTGTGGCCTCACGGTCCTCGCCGCTTTCGCGTTGACGGTCGAGTGCGCCTCAGCTTCGACGAGATCGTCGGGCGCCTTCGGGCCGTCCATCCCGAGAGGCGGTGGGACGGTCAATTTCACGGCGTTCAGCAACAACGATGGACCGACGTCCGTGCTCGTTCTCACCGGGGACGTCGGTGACTACGGCCATGCGGTGCGAATAACGACAAGTGGGTCGAAGACCCAAGATAACGAGCTCCGACTGTCAATGTCGCGGGGCTCGTTTCGATTGGATATCGCCGGCATCGAGGGCAAGCTCGTGAAAGCGCTCGGCAGCGATTTTCCGACGAATGCGAAGACGTGTTCGGGACTCGAAGTGGTCGCTGGGACGGCCCCGATCGTGTCGGGGTCTGGAACCCAGGCCTATGCGGGGCTCTACGGAACATTTCATCTCAAGATCACCATCAACGAGGTCGAGAAGTGGCCCAACTGCCCGAGGAACGATACTTCGCCCTACCTCGCACAATCCGTGTTCATTGACGGCTCAGGGTCGGTTTCCCTCAAATAGCTCCGCCCCCTCTTGACGGGTGTTTGCATATTGAGTAGCATACTGGGTATGCATATCCACTGGAGGTCCATATGAGCGTTCGCCATTCGTTACTGGCTCTTCTCAGCGAGGGCCCGAAATACGGCTTCCAGCTTCGCCAGGAGTTCGAAGCGAGTACCGGGGATGTCTGGCCGCTCAATGTCGGTCAGGTGTACACGACGCTCCAACGTCTAGAGCGCGACGGGTTCGCGGCGTCCGACGACGTCGAGACCGACGAACGCCAGCGGAACTATCGGATTACCGCCAAAGGGAACGAGGAGCTTTCTCACTGGTTGCGCACGCCGCCGGATCTCTCCGAACCGCCCCGCGACGAACTGGTCATCAAAGTTCTCGTGGCCTCGCGTCTTTCTGACGTGAATGTTCACGACGTTATTCAGGTGCACCGTCGCTATCTCGTCCAAGTGATGCAGCAGTGGACGCATCTGAAGGAGGACGAAGCATCCTTGGATCTTGCCTTCGCACTCGCCGTCGATGCGGAGCTGTTTCGTTTGGACTCTGTCGTGCGATGGCTTGACTCCGCTGATGGTCGGTTGCGGCGCGCCAGCTTCGAAGTGGAACCCAAGAGCTCGTCAGGGCTACCGAGCATTCGAAAGAGGACTGGAGCAATTCAATGAGCATTCTCGAACTTCGAAAAGTAACCAAGGTGTACGGCGAAGGCACCGCCGAGGTGGACGCCCTCACGGACATCGACCTCACCGTCGAGCGCGGTTCGCTCGTCGCGGTGATGGGGCCGAGCGGGTCCGGGAAGTCGACCCTGTTGACCATCGCCGGGAGCCTCGAGGAGCCGACCCGGGGTGAGGTCGTGATCCAGGGCAAGAGCTTGAGCGGCATGTCGCGCAACGACAAGGCGCGTTTGAGGCGGCGCACCGTCGGCTACGTTTTTCAGGACTTCAACCTCCTCGCGGGACTGACCGCCATCGAGAACGTCTCGATGCCCCTTGAGCTCGACGGCGTGGCGATGAAAAAAGCGCGGGTGATCGCCATGGAGGCGCTCGAGCAGCTCGGGCTGACGGAACGAGCCGATCGCTTTCCCGACCAGCTGTCCGGGGGTGAGCGCCAGCGGGTGGCGATAGCCCGCGCCATCGTGGGCGAGCGAAGTCTCCTTCTGGCCGACGAGCCCTCGGGCGCGCTGGACTCGCTGAACGGGGAGTCTGTCATGCGGATGATCCTCGCCGCGTGCCATCGCGGCGTCGCCGCGGTCGTGGTCACCCACGATGCAACTCTTGCGTCGTGGGCCGATCGCGTCGTCTTCTTGCGAGACGGAAAGGCGGTCGACGAGACGCTGCCGCCCCCGAGCCCGGAGGAGCTTTTGAGACAGTCATCGTTGGGGCCGACGTCGTGACCGACGTGGTCGTGATCGACAGGCCGGTGCGCGAGCGCAGCGACGGCGGCATGGCGGCGCGGCGGGCGGTCACCCGGTGGGCCTGGAGGCTCCTTCGTCGTGAGTGGCGCCAGCAGATTCTGATCCTCGCGCTCATCGCGATCGCGGTCGCCGCAACCACCGTCGGGGTCGGCGTGTCCACCAACACGCCACTCTCGTCGTACGTCGGCTTCGGCAACGCGAAGGATCTGGCCACCTTTCAAAGTGATGGCGCGGCCACGAACGCGAAGATCGCCTCCTGGCAGGCGCGGTTTGGACAGGTCGACGTCATCGAGAACCAGATCATCACCGTGCCCGGGTCGATTGACACGTTTGATCTGCGATCGCAGAATCCGCACAGCTCGTACGCACAGCCGCTGCTGTCACTGGTGTCGGGTCACTATCCAACGAACGCACATCAAGTAGCGCTCACCTCGGGCGTCGCCACCGAGCTCAACCTCCGGGTGGGGGGCAGTTGGCGGGAAGGGGGAGTGACGCGAAAGGTGGTCGGCGTCGTTCAGAACCCGCAGAACCTTCTCGACGAATTCGCCCTCGTGACGCCGGGTCAGGTCACGTCGCCGACGCAGGTCACCGCGCTCTTCGACGCGCCCGGATATCCCCTGAAGAAGCTCGGCAGCAATGTCGAGACGCCACAGTCGATCGCCCAGAGCAACGTACTCAACCCCGAGACCATCTCCATCGTGCTCGTCACGATGGTCATGCTGCTGATCGCACTCGTCTCCGTGGCTGGCTTCACCGTGCTCGCGCAGCGTCGATTGCGCTCGATCGGCATGCTCGGCGCGCTCGGCGCGACCGACAATGACATCATGTTGGTGGTCCGCGCCAATGGGGTGTTCGTCGGCCTGATGGGCGCGCTGACCGGGCTCGTCGTGGGGCTCGCGGCCTGGTTGGCGTACCGGCCCATCTTGGAGTCAAGCGCGCACCACGTGGTCGGGCTCTTTCAGCTGCCGTGGGCGGTCATCGTCGTGGCCGTGGTGCTCTCGGTCGCGGCCTCGTACTTCGCCTCAACCCGTCCCGCTCGCGCCATGACACGAATCTCCACGGTAGCGGCCCTCGCCGGACGCCCTCAAGCGCCGAGGAAGCTCCGTCGTTCGGCACTTCCCGGCATCGTCTGCCTGGTCGCCGCGTTCTTTGTGCTGGGTGTGGCGGGTGCCCGTGGCGGCAACGGGGGAGGGGCGGGTGAGCTCGTCATAGGCTTCGTGCTGCTCACGATCGCCGTCGTCCTGTTGTCGCCATTTCTGCTGACGGTCCTTGCTCGGTTCTCACGGGGCGCGCCGTTCTCGATCAGGATGGCCATGCGGGACCTTGCGCGATACCGCGCGCGTTCGGGCGCCGCGCTCGGTGCGATCAGCGTGGCCGTGCTGATCGCCATGGTCGTCATCATCGCCTCGGCGTCGCGCTTCAGCAACGTGCTCGACTACGCAGGCCCCAACGTGTCGTCGACGCAGCTGCTCATCTACACGCCGAACGGCCCCTACGGACCGGGCGGTCCGGGGAACGCGGGCGCGGGCAGCGGTGCGCCGACGACATCCATTGCCTCCATGTCAACGAGTGCACACGGGATCGCCAGGGCCCTTGGCGCCGACAAGGTCGTCACCCTGGAGACGACCAGCGCGACCCTTCAGCATGCGGCGGCCGGGCGCAGCTACTCGGGGCCTCTCTACGTCGCGACGCCGCAGCTGTTGAGGGACTTCGGCATCAAGGCGTCTGGCATTGATCCGACCACGGAGATTCTCTCGATGCGCCCTGGTTTTTCCTCGCTCACCAAGATGCAGATCGTCTACGGCAACTACTTCGCCAAGGGCGGACCGCAAGGGTGGCCGTGCCCGAAGAGCGACTGCCTGGCCAATCCGTTGATACAAGAAGAGTCCTCGCTGCCGGCAGGAACGTCGGCACCCAACACGGTGATCACCGAGTACGCGGTCCACAAGCTGGGGCTCTCGCCGATCACGGCGGGTTGGCTGATCCAGACCGCCCAGCCACTCAGTGCGGCGCAGATCTCAGACGCGAAGAGCACCGCTAGTGCGGCGGGGTTGAGTATTGAGACCAAGTCCAGCATTCCAACGTCGGCGACCATCACCGACTGGGCCACCATTGTCGGCGTCCTGTTAGCCCTCGGCATTCTGGCGATGTCGATTGGACTGATTCGAAGCGAGACGGCAGGGGATCTGCGCATCATCATCGCGACCGGCGCCAGCAGTCGCACCCGACGCAATCTGACGGCGTCAACCGCGGGTGCACTCGCGCTCGTGGGAGCGTTGGTGGGGACCGCGACCGCGTACGTCGCCGTCATTGGATTCAGCCGGTCGAACGCCTTGGACGGCCTCTCGTCGTTGACGGCAGTGCCGGTGACGAATCTCTTGCTGGTGCTCATTGGCATGCCGGTCGTGGCCGCCGGCGTCGGTTGGCTCGCCGCGTGGCGAGAGCCCAAAGGAGTTTCGCGTCAGCTCGTCGCCTAGTCGCGGTGGCGCACGTTGCGCGACGAGCTCACTCGGCTGGTCCGAGACTGATCTCGCCGCAGTAGAGACGATGTCCCCTTCGTCTCTACTGCGGCGGACATGTGCTCGGGATCGAATCCCTGTCCGCTTCGCGCCTAACGCGTTCGCGTGCGGCGTCACCTCTCTGTCGACCGTGCGTAGCGATGGTGACCCTCGGGGTCCTTGCCGACGCCGACGCGGTCATCAAAGGACGGTGGGTTTCGCAACGCGATCGGCAACGTCGACGTCCTCATTTTTTCGAATCGGATAGTTCGACGTCGGCCGCTGTTCACGTACATCGGGGCCCTGCCCGCACGGGGCAATGCTTGATCTAGATCGAGCTTGACAGTGGCTTATATAACCGTTAGATTTATCCCTAACGGTTATATGGAGTATCCATGCAACAGGAAGTTGTGCTCGCACTGCTGGCGAAGGAGCCCTCCCAGGGCTATCAGCTCCGTGCCCGGCTGAACGATGCTTTAGGCGTACTGGGCGAGGAACTGAACCCCGGTCAGATCTACGTGACGCTCGGTCGCTTGGAGAAGGCTGGCCTCATCGCCCTCGACGGTTCGCTCACGAGCGATCGCGAGCGCAAGGTGTACGAGCTCACCGCGCTCGGCCAAGAACGAGTCGCTGAATGGATCACCGAAGTCAGCTGGCCAAGGCCCGACTTGGCGGAGTTCCACCTGAAGCTGATCGCCGCAGCGGCGGCTGGCCTTGCTGACCCCATCAGCATTGTCGACGCGCAGCGACGCGAGCTTCTTCGCCGTCTGCGCGACGCACAGCGCGCAGAGATGGACGAACCGGAGGGTTCGGACGCAGCGCTGCTGCTCGAAGGCGTCGTGCTCCGATTGCAAGCGGACCTCCGTTGGCTTGAAGCGTGCGAAGCGAACTGGACAACTCGAAAGTGGAAGCAATGAAGAGCGACGACGCAATAAACGACGGTGGATCGATCCTGCTGCGAGCGAAGGGACTGTGCAAGCAGTACGGCAAGGAAGAAGGGCTCATTCGCGCCGTCGATGACGTCGACCTCGAGGTCGTTCGCGGCGAGACCCTCGCCATCATGGGTCCGAGCGGTTGCGGGAAGTCAACGCTCCTTCACCTCCTCGGTGGCCTCGACCGACCAACCGCCGGCGAGTTGTGGCTGAACGGCAGACGCATCGACAAGCTGAGCGAGCGGGGCCTCGCCAACCTGCGCCGACGAGAGGTCGGTTTTGTCTTCCAGGCCTTTCAGCTCATGGATGAGCTCACCGCGAGAGAGAACGTCGAGCTGCCCGCGCTACTCGCGGGGCGCTCTCCTCGTCAGGCTCGTCTGCGAGCCCTCGATCTTCTCGACCAGGTTGGGCTTGAGGATCGCAGCGGACATCTCCCGTCCGCGCTCTCTGGCGGACAGCGTCAACGGGTCGCGATCGCTCGCGCGCTGGTCAACGAGCCCTCGGTCGTACTCGCCGACGAGCCCACCGGCAACCTCGACAGCGCAGCGACACTCGAAGTCCTGCGGCTCTTTGACCACTTGCACAAGTCGGGACAGACGCTCGTGATCGTCACTCACGACGAGCGCGTCGCCGCAACCTCGGACCGCATCGTGTCGATGCGCGACGGTGCGCTCATCGATGAGACGATACTCACTGGGGGGACCCGGGGCAAGCTCGCCGATCTCGTCAACTTGGATCGGTAGCGATGGGTACCGTACTCCTCGTCGTTCGGCTGGCGCTTCGCGACGTGCAGCGTCACGGAGCGCAGGCCGCACTGCTCGTGCTGGCGATCGCCGCCGCGGCGGCGACGCTCACGATGGGTCTCGCCATGAACGGAGTGACGACGCAGCACCCCTATGCCGTTACGCGCGCCGCGACCAGGGGTCCCGACGTCGTTGCCTACCTGACGTCGAAGTCCCAAGCCGCGTCGTTGATTGATGCGCCCGGGGTAGCGGCCTCGGGTGGCCCCTATCCGGTCGCCTCGGGCATCATTCGCTTTGACGGCCGTCAAGCCGACATCTTCGCGGAGGGCCGCAGCTCGACGCCTGCCTCGATCGACCGCCCCCTGCTCACGGCGGGCACGTGGGTGCAACCCGGTGGGGTCGTACTCGAGCGTACGTTCGCCGACGCTCTCGGCGTCTCGGTGAGCGACCGGGTGATCCTCAATGGCAAGCGGTTCGCCGTCGCAGGAATTGCGGTGACCGCCGCCCAATCGCCCTATCCCAACCTCTGCAATGGCACGTTGCTCGGCAACACTCCAGCCGCGTCGAAGTTCTCGAACTCGTGCCCGTTTCCTTCATTCAATATTCCGTTCCTCTTGCTCTCTGGAGGTCGGAAGACCTCAAGTTCCGACGACGTTGGCCTCATCTGGACCACCGAGGCGGATGCGATCGGCTTGGCGTCGCGGGCCAACCCGATTACCACCTACGCCCTCGACCTGAAACTCACTAACCCCAGTGACGCTCAAGCCTTCGCTTGGAGGCGCACGTGGCCGTCATCGGTGGGACCCAACCCTCCGCTGTTCTCTACCTGGGAGGGGCTCGCGTCGGAGGACGCGATCTTGATCCAAGACGGACGCAGCGTGATCGAGCCGGGCGCCGTGCTGCTGGCACTGCTCTCAATCGCGAGCGTGGCCGTCCTGGTCGGACGAAGGTTGTCCGAATACCCACCACGTGTGGGCCTCTTGAAAGCGGTGGGAGCGACGCCGAGCGTGGTGGCTGCGACCTTCCTCGCGGAGAACCTGATTCTCGCGTTGTTCTCGGCCGCCGTCGGTCTGGTTGTGGGGTGGCTCGCCGCGCCGCTCATCACCAAACCCGGCGCCGCGCTCGTGGGGTCCGCGGGGACTCCGCCGCTTGCTCTTTCGACCGTCGTCGTGGTGATCGGTGTGGCGCTTCTCGTGGCGCTGGCAGCAACGCTTGTCCCGTCGATCCGTGCCGCACGCGGCAGCACGGTCGCGGCGTTGAACGACGTCGCCCGCCCGGTGCGGCGACGGAATCTACTGATCAAGATCTCGGGGCGCCTTCCAATTCCGATCCAGTTCGGTCTGCGCCTCGTCGCCCGTCGACCGCGCAGAGCTCTCCTCAGCACGGCCAACGTCGCGGTTACGGTCACGGGCATCGTGACGGTGATCGCATTTCACTCCTTCGCCGACGCCAAGCTGTCGGGCTCCGTGTTGACTGCGGGCGGGCTCTCGAATCCGGTCATCAATCGCGACGAGCAGATGCTCACCGTCGTCACGATCATGCTCGTGACGTTGGCGGTGCTGAACGCGATCTTCACCACCTGGGCAACGGTGCTCGACGCGCGCCGCTCCTCGGCACTCATGCGTGCGCTCGGCGCACGAGTCCATCAGGTTAGCGAAGGATTGGTGGTCGCTCAGGTGCTCTCCGCTCTGCCCGGCGCCATCATTGGCGTGCCAATCGGCCTCGTCCTCTTCAAGGTAGCGGTCCATGACTCGAGTCTTTCGCCCACTCTGTTCATTTGGCTTGCTGCGACGGTCGTTGGGACTCTTCTCGCGATGGCCTTGCTCACCGTTGTTCCGGCACAGATCGGCGCTCGACAATCGGTGGTTGAAGCACTGCGATCAGAAGTGGCGTGATCCGGTGGGCGTCTGAACGAGCAGGCGAGAGCGCTCGACGCCTGACGCCGAAATCAACGATCGCGGTGATCGCTCTGCGAAAGGAGCGCAGGGCGCCTATTGGTAAGGCACCGCGAAGTCGCAGTCGGGGACGCTGGTCGGCGTGATCGGTCCAACCGCGAGGTAGGTGATGCGGATGCCTAAGTCATCGGGCGTGAGCTCAAGGTTCTCGGGTTTGATGTCGTGTTCGGCGGCCCAGGCTTGTAGCGACTCGGACGCCAGCTGCCACTGCGCTGCGGTCGTCCCATCCGCGCTCGGCAGCGCCACAAACGCCTCCCGATGCGCGGGTTCCACCCGCAAGCTCAATTCGGGACACTGGGAGGCCAGTGCCGTCGCCTCTTCTGTGGGTACCGGCTTGCACCACTCGACGGGTCCGTCGCTGTCGGCGCTTACCTCGCCCCAATAGATGCTGAACACCGCTCCTTCGCGCCCTTCGAGTTTGGGCAGCGATCGCTCGCGCAGAATTCCGATGAACTCCTTGCCGAGCGCCCAGGCGCCCTGTTCGTCGACGTGGCGCTTCAAACAGAGCACGCTGCGCTCGGGCATTTCGCGCGTTTTGACTTCATACATGAGGGACCTCTTTCCGGTGAGTCGATTGATGAGGTGTTCAGCGAGGCGACGCCGCGTGAGGTGGGTGGCTTCGACCCCGCGCCAGTGCAGCGAGATTCGTTCGGCCGCCTCCCTCGGTTCGCAAGCCAGCAACTCCTTGATCGTGGCGAGCGGAAGGTCAAGCTGGCGCAGCATCGAGATGAGCCGGGCATCGTCGAGCTGGGCGAGCTCGTAGTAGCGATACCCGGACTCTCTGTCGACACGCGCGGGTACCAGCACACCGAGCTCGTCGTAGAGGCGAAGCGCCTTCACTGAGAGGCGTGATCGTCGTGCGAACTCGCCAATGCTGACTTCTGCCACGCTTCACTCCTTGGGATCGCGCGTTCGCGCGACAAGGCAAGTATGAGGCCTCTCCCAAGGGGAGAGTCAAGTTGCCGTTGGTTCGGTGGGGACGGTCGTTGCACGCCGCCAGGTCTCGAATCGAAACGTGATCTCGCTCTCGAGGAATGGTCCGTGAGTGCTCACCATGCTGAAGGTGTCCGAGAAGACGGGGAAGAACTTGGTGCAGTGAAAGTCGCCCTCAAGTTGCGTCACGAGCAGCTCGTCCGCGCGCGCGATGGTTGCCGCAAAGAGTGCGGCGCCACCGATTATCCACACAGCGGCGTTGGCGTGCTCGCGGAGGAACGACGCCAGATCACTGACCCCCTCGAAGCCCGGTCGCAGTGCCCCCGTGCCGGGGCGATCCACGACGAAGTTCGTTCGACCGTGGAGTGGTTGGTCGAACTCCACGTAGGTCCCGAATCCCATCACGATCACGCCGTGAGCCGTCTTGTCGCGGAAGTACTTAGTGTCTGTCGGGATCTTGCCCTCCCAGGGAATGCCGTGCTCATCGGCGACGCCCAAACATTCATCAACAGCTGCGATCAGTCGGATCATGGTGCCTTTCTCGAACTCGGCGCCTTCATGGACACCCAATCTCTATCAAATAAAAGGGAAGCGCGCCGAATTAAAATCTGATATTACAGATATATGAAGCCCGTCGCTACTCGCCTCCTGCGGGATGAGGCTTACCAGCGGTTGCGTGACGCCATCCTCACGGGTGAGCTTGCTCCGGGGTCAGCCCTGCACGTCGACGGACTGGCCCGTGAACTCGAGCTATCAACCATGCCCGTCCGTGAGGCCCTCTCCCGGCTGCGCGACGAGGGCCTAGTCGAGATCGAGCCCCGCTCTCGAACTCGGGTTGCGCCCCTTGGACGGGACGCGACGAGCCAGGCCCTCGAGGTCATCTCGGCCATGCACGAGCTCGCCGTTCGACTCGCACTGCCGCGCTTTGACGCCGATCACCTCGACAGGCTCGCTGACGCGGCAGATCGATTCACCGCGGCGGTCGGGTCCCAGGACTACGACGCCGCGATGAGCGCAGACGATGACTTTCACGGCCTCTTTGTCGAGGTAGCGAACAATCGACCACTGGTAGAGACGTTGTCGAGATATATGCCGATGCTCCGGCGCGCCGAGGTGATGCGTTTTGGAACGCTCCCGGGCCACGCGTCGATCGCTGCACACGCGAGGATTCTTGAGACGGTGCGTCGCCGCGATACGACGACGGCCATCCGGGAAACTCGAGAGAACTGGGCATCGCTTGGAGCGCAGATCGCGCTGTCGATGGCTGAAGAGAGGGGAGACCTCGAATGAGCTTGGAGGACTTTCCGCGGACCGAGTTGCTGTTCGGCCCATCGCCCGTGCACCCTTTGGAGCGTCTGAGCGAACACCTCGGGGGCAAAGTTGAGATTTGGGCCAAGCGCGAGGACTGCAACTCCGGACTCGCCTTTGGCGGCAACAAGACGCGCAAGCTCGAGTATCTGGTCGCCGAGGCGATGGCTACCGGATGCGACACGCTGGTTTCCATCGGCGGCGTGCAGTCCAATCACACTCGTCAGGTCGCTGCCGTCGCAGCGCGACTGGGTCTTGGGTGCGTCCTCGTCCAAGAGCACTGGGTCGACTGGCCCGACAGCGTCTACGACAAAGTCGGCAACATCCTTCTCTCGCGGATCATGGGGGCTGACGTGCGCCTCAGCTCGGCGGGATTCGACATCGGGATCCGACCAAGCTGGGAGCAGGCGCTGGCGTCCGTGACCGAGCAAGGCGGAAAGCCCTACGCGATCCCCGCGGGCGGTTCGGACCACCCGCGAGGTGGCCTCGGATTTGCCCGCTGGGCGCAAGAGGTGAAGGAACAAGAAGAAGCACTCGATACGTTTTTCGATACCGTCATCGTCTGCTCCGTGACGGGCTCCACGCAGGCCGGCATGATTGCCGGGTTCGCCGCTCAGCCACAGAAGCGGCGCGTGCTCGGCATAGATGCGTCGGCGACCGTCGAGAAGACGCGAGCGCAGATCGCGAGGATCGCGCGGTTTACGGCCGAGGCGATCGAAGTCGGCCGGCCGATCTCCGATGACGAGATCGTGTTGCTCGACGGCTGGCACGCCGGTTGCTACGGCGTCCCCGATCGAACAACGCTCGACGCGATCGCCCTCAGCGCCCGACTGGAAGGAATGCTGACCGACCCGGTGTACGAGGGAAAGTCCATGGCCGCATTGATCGACCTGGTGCGCTCTGGCGAGATCGAGGCCGGATCACGGGTGCTCTACGCGCACCTCGGCGGCCAGCCAGCCCTCAACGCGTATGCGGGGGCATTCAACTAAATCCGAACTGAGGCTACCAGAGTCACATCGAGGTCACAGCTGCGCGGAATGAGTCCATAGGCGCGATGGAACCGTGCTCGAGATGGGCAGACCCTGGAAAGTTGGCAGGTGACGGTGCGGTCGCCCGCGCGATGGCGAAGGACCCTCGCGCTCATCGTCGCCCTGGCCGTCGGCGGGCTGGTCCTCGGGGCCTGCGGTGATACGTCGACACTCGGCATTGCCGCGGGATCAACGACGACGACCATTGCGGCTTCCTCTCCTCACGGCAATGTCGATGCGACGGAGCTCCTCGTTTACTCCTCCTGCGTGCGTTCGCACGGTGTGCCGAACTACCCGGACCCGACTGGCGACGAAGGGATCCCGAAGGAAACGGCCCCGCAGCTCGGGGTCAGCCAGTCCCAACTCCAGGCGACCCAACGCGGGTGCGCTCATGTCCTTCCGGCCGGGGGAACGTTGAGTGGGACAAACAACCAGACGATCACGGTCGCGCAGCAGCAGATCTACCAAGCAGCTGCCTGTATGCGCTCACAGGGTGTCACGAACTTCTCCGAACCAAGCTTCTTTGGCTGCTCCGTCGAGCTCCAAGGCCTCGGACGTCTTCCCGGCGTTGTCTCGCCGCTGTTTAAGCATTCATTTGATATCTGTCGAAAACTCATTCCGGCGGATCTGCCGTACGGTGCCGGGTCAAGCCGGTGACACAGCGGCGACGGTCTGGACCGACCTCGGTCCCATTGTCATAAAAGCCCGGTCCGCGATTTGGGGACGACCTCAGTTGGAGCGGGTGACGGGAATCGAACCCGCATGGCCAGCTTGGAAGGCTGACTAGTGACGATTCGGCTTGATCGAATACTCCCTCGTTAAAGAGTATTTCGTTGGCACACCTATTCGCGCAAGCCCAGTTTGGGCACTCCGTGGGCACCTCGAACCTCGACGCTAACCTGCTTGGCTTTCCGTGTAACGCTGGCGTCAGTGCGGACAGTACTGGGAGTGAATACCGTGATTGACGAGTCTGCAGCATGGGCCGCCGCACTTGCTAACGACGCGAGTGCCTTTGCGAGCATTTTCGACCTTCACCGCGACCGCGTCTATCGCCACGCGCTTCGAATGACTTCAAATATCCATGATGCCGAAGACGTTACGGCCGGTGCGTTCCTAGAACTCTGGCGGCGGCGCAAGTCCGTTCGAGTAGTCGATGATTCTGTACTGCCCTGGCTTCTTGTGACAACTACCAATCTCTCGCGGAACGTGACGCGGGGTCTTCGGCGTTACCGGGCACTCATTGCCGCTTTGCCGCGTGCCGATGTTTCAGAAAGCGCGGAAGAGACTGCCTTGACCCAGATTGAAGGGTTGCGTCTCGCTACGCAAATGAAGGATGCGCTAGGCCATCTGTCGCCGACGGATGCCGCACTTATCACGCTTACCTGGTACGAGGGCTGCTCGCCCTCCCAGCTGGCAACAACTCTTGGGATCTCTCAGGGCGCCGCTCGAACGCGGCTTCATCGTGCGAGATCTCGTATGGCGGAAGCCCTCGGAGCTCTTGAAAGTAAGCCGAGCATGATCACAAAGGAGTCGAGTCAATGAGCACGTTGGAAATGGACGCGGTCTTCTCTGAGGCTCTCAGGGACATTCTCGTGGCGAGGATCGAGGGAACGCCCCGCGCGTGCCGTCGATGGCGATGGCAGTTAGGGACGGGCGTGTTCCTTGGATTAAGTCTCGTCGCTGGCGGAGTAGCTCTTGCTACGGGTGTGTTCTCACCACCCGGGGCGCCGGTGAACTCTCCTCTGGGCAACATCGTTACGGCAACGCGCACGGGAACGGCGACTATTGAACTAGGCGCACCGCCAGCGACGTCGACCGATCTTTCGCTGGCGTTGACGTGTCTTACCGTCGGCACGTTCTACTTCCCCAATGGATCGAGTGAGAGCTGCGACACTGCCGACACGCGTCAGGCGCCCATTCATCGCACCGCCAGCGAAGTGGTGCCGCTCGCTCCCGGCGTCGACTCAGTCACGATCACGACCAGAAAGGACCAGTCGTGGACTCTGCAGGCGACGTACGTGAATCAAGTCACTACGCCCTGGGGCGTGAATGCCAATGGTGAGACCTACGGAGCACAGAACCAGTCCGGCACGCCGGATCTAGTTGCAGTGGTGATTGATCAAGGCACGGTCCACGGGTACGTGGAAGAGAGCGAACTTAGTTGTGCGGCTGACGGGGACGTAAAGTCACCCGCCGAGGCTCTCAAGTGGGACAAGGAGAGCCAAAACCGAAATATCGCCATTCCCGTTTACGAGAGCAACGGCACGACGGTGATCGGCACCTTCGTAACTGGCGACGCTACAGGACCGAACGCCGAAACAGTCCCGCTCTCGTCGCTCTCGCTGGGCTGTTAAGAAATGCGGCACCACCAACTCCCATACCTACTTACTTTGGGGGCTCGATTCGGAGTTCCGATGTGAAGGTGACACCGATAACTGCTGGGATACGTTGGGCTGATGCTGCGCTCTTGCCGCTTGGCTGCGTTGGTCGTTATCGCCGGGACTGTGCTGGCGGGTGCCACCGTGGCGTTGAACCCTTCCACGACGTTGGCTGCTTCGCATAAGGGATCTCATAGTTCGGCGACGGAGCTCTCTCTGGAGTCCTTTGATTTCTCCAACCTTTCAGACGGATTCGGGGTATTCACCACGGTGTCGCCGAGCGACACGTGCGCAGACTTTGTCGGGAAGTCAACTGACGGCGGCGCCAATTTCGATTCTCTTGTCCGCGTCATGTCGTGGAACTGCTCGAACTCCAACTTCACCTCTTCCGTTGCTTCAGATGATGAGGGGGATATTTTTCTCTATGGCCCCCAACTCTTTGTCAGTCATAACAACGGGGAATCGTGGTCCAAGGCTCCCTATTCGGGAGTCGCTGACGTCGACGCGGTCGGTCGATCGGTCTGGTTGGTTAGGTCGCTCTGCACTTCGAAGGAGATTGCTGACGACACGTCATGTCGCACTGGTCTTGTTGAGTCGAACGATGGTGGTCGGACGTGGGAGTCCATGCTGAGCCCTTCAAGTGGCGACGCCGGGTCTCCGATTCCCGAAACGATGCAGACCTACTTGGTGCGCAGGAATCGGGAGACTGCTTATCTAATGCTGGCGCCAGGTGGACATCCCGATGGCAGTTCGAACATCGCGCCACTCTGGTTTACGGCAAATGGAGGTAAGTCATGGTCAAGCCGCAAGGTGCCGTGTCACATCGACGCACGCTCCTCGGCTCTTTCGGTGGCCCCCAACGGAACACTCATGACCGTGTGTGCCTCTGAGCCGAGCGCTGGCTCTCAACCGAAGACCGCACTGGAATCGACCAACGCCGGTCGAACCTGGAAACTAGAAACTTCAGGTACTCCGTACTCAGACCTCGACGCGGGTTATCTCGGATCGATCGACCTACTCTCGAACAGTCGAGCCTTCCTTGTTGGGGACAGAAGTTCGCTCCTTGAAACAAATAATGGCGGCCGAATCTGGAAGGCGGTGGAGCCTCTTCTCGGAAGTACTGCGGGTGGAACGGGTGAGATCAAGTTCTTCAATGCCTCGGACGGTCTCGTACTCGGCAATGACGATAATGACAACGAGCGTTTGGTTCTTTGGACCACCCACGATGGCGGTGCGCATTGGAAAGTCACCGTGCCGAATACCTCGCCGTGAGCGCTTCTAAACCCAGAACCCTACCGACGCTCGTCCGGTTGGTCGGGATCCTTGCTCCATGTAAAGAACATTTCGACCACGAACATCCGTTTATTGACCGCTACTGACCACGGTAACCAATTTCTGTTGCTGGCAATCTGGCGTTCAGCTCTTGATTTGTTGCGCTACTTCGCCAAATTTCTAAGCACGAAAGACTTTGCTTTCACAATGGTTGTCTCGGAACTTGCACAGAGCACATCCACGGCTATGAGCCAAGGTTTGATCAATTTTGGCGAGGGTTCTGATAGAGATGAGACCAACTGCCCATTGATGTAGAGACCAAATTTCATCTTCTCCATATTCGGCAGCGCGCTGAGGTTACTGGCGGAACCTGATGCAAGCGTTCTTTGCGGTCGAGTCCCCTCCACTTCCCAGATCGTCCATGTGCCATCTAGATGAACGAGAAATGAGATTCCTAGAGACGACTTTTTGTACTCGGCATTCGAAATAAATCCCAAAGCCCGAATGGCTTGAGGCATTCGCGTTCATACTCGCTAGAAGAGTTACCGACGCCTGGGGTCGGATGAAGTTTGGTCCACCAATCAGGTTCTGACCCACGGAGGAAGTTGTTATTACGTATGCGCCGTCTTTGAAATCGAGTGCCTGCCCGATTGGTGCCATTTGGACACAGGGGATGAGAAGTTCGCCGAGTAAATAACTCTCCCCGGAAGTGGCGACGCCGCAGCGAGAGAATTCATTGAGAGCACCGCGATAAGTGTCGCAGCGGCACTGGCACAAATGGAACGGAAAACTGATGTCAACGCCGGTCCAAAACTGGACACGTAGCGCCGGTTGAAAACTGGACACAAATTAGCGCCGCTTGGCGGCGCTCGTCTCCTCCTTTCGGTGCTTGAGTCGGTAGCTATCACCCTCGATAACGACGACTTCGGCATGGTGAACCAGTCGGTCAACCATGGCCGCAACGGCGACAGCGTCCCCGAAGATCTCGGCCCACGAAGAGAAGGTCTTATTGGAGCTAACGATCACGCTCGCTCGTTCGTAGCGCGAAGCAATGAGCGAGAAGAAGAGGGCCGCAGCGTCAGGATCGAAGGGGATGTAGCCGACCTCGTCGACCACCAAGATCGGGATGCGACGCAACCGCTCGAGCTCTGCGTCGAGCCGCCCCTGACGCCTCGCCTCGCCGAGTCGGTTCACCCACTCACTGGCGGGAGCGAAGGCAACCCGGTGACCACGGCGTGCCGCCTGAACCCCGAGGGCGATCGAGAGGTGGGTCTTGCCGGTGCCCGGTGGTCCCAAGAAGATGACGTTCTTCTTCTCGAGCAGGAAGTCCAACTGAAAGAGGTGTCGCACGAGACGTTGATCGAGTCCGCGCGCGAAGGCGAATTCGAAGTCCTCCAACGTCTTCACTTGGGGAAAGCGCGCCGCTACCCGGTGCTCGCCGCCGTGAGTTTCACGCGCGCTACCTCTTCTAAGAGGACGGCGGCCAGGTAGGCCTCGTAGTCCCAGTTCTCTTCTCGGGCACGCTCGGCGAGCGTCTGGGCGTGGGCGTTGATGCGTGGCGCCTTGAGGGCTCGGGCCAAGAAGGCGATCTCGCTCGAGCTCGTCATCGTCGTGTCAGTTCGTCGTAGCGGGCGAGGTCGATGGGAGGCACCCGCACGTCTTGGTAGTGGAGTTGTTGACGGGCTCGTTGGTGCAGGCGCAACTGCGCCTCGTGTAGCGGATCGAGCACCACGTCGGCGGGCACGTAACTACGTGGGTGAGTGGCGAGCACCTGCCCCTCGAGATAGACGTGCACACTCCGGGGACTTATGCGCACCTGGACTCGACGACCCGAGTAGCCCGGAGGCACCGAGTAGTCCCGGCCCAGAGCGCGCACGAAGCCGTCCTTCATCACCCGGGCTTCCACCTTCCAGTCGACGTCGGGCCGCGGAGTGGGCAGGGGTGGAAGGAAGGTGCGCTCGACGTTGTAGGCATCTTGCACGCGGGCGCCCAGCCGCCGGTGAAAACGGGGATAGGCGATGGTGCTCGCCCACTCGTCGTGCTGGCGTTGCAGGTCTTCGAGTGAGTCGAAGTGGCGCAGCGGCGCGAAGGAGGTTTCCAAATAGCCCACGGTGCGCTCGTCTTGACCCTTGCCCTCGGGAAAACGCGGTCGCAGCACGATCGGTCGAATGAGGAGTTGGCCAAAGAGCGCGGCCACGTCATCCACGAGTCGCGGCGAACCGCCGCGACGGGGCTTGACGATGCAGCTCTCGTTGTCGGTGACGGCCTTTTCGGGAACCCCACCCAGTCGCTCGAAGCACCCCAGAGCGCCACCAAGAAGTCGGCCGTCGTTCGTCCGAAGGTGAAGACCGTCGCGTGGGCGGCCGAGTGCGGCAAGGTCGTCACGAGCCCCATGGCCTGACGCGTGGCTCCCTTGCCGACGGGGATCATGAGCCCGGTGTGCCACCAGTCGAGCTGGCTGATCTCACCGGGCAGGTAGGAGGTTCGTTGATAGGACTTCGCGGCGAGAAGTGGAAGGCGCATCTTCGCGACGCGCTCTTTCAGGAGCGTGATGCCCCCTTGATAGCCCAGAGAGTCGATGTCGCTTGAGGATCACCGTCGAGGGCGCCCGCACGTTCCATCGAGCATCGCCATGATCGCTCCCTCGAACTCATCGAGCGCCGAACCTTTGGCAGCCCGCTCATAACGGGGAGGCTCATCAAGGGCGAGAAGACGGTCGACCGTCATGCGACTCATATTCAAATGCTCAGCAATCGCTTTCTTGGTCCACCGCTCACGGTGGAAGAGGCGATGCACGTCAGCCCAATCCTTCACTTGAAACACCTTTCCTCCTCAAGTCGATGATCTGAGGGCCGGTCTATTCGCTGAACTCCTTCAGGGTGTCCAGTTTTCGACCGGCGTCAGGTTCTCACAATTGGACCGGCGTCGAGCAAACTGAATCTAACAACCACATACGCCGTCTCTCAGACATAAATCGATTTCGACCCATGACCGTAAAGGCGACGACTGGGTTGATCACCTATTTGCCTCCCGAGATCTCGCGACGGAGATCTTTCAAATGATTGCCAGGGCGAATCCCAAAGCGTGGATAACTCGTCCACTGCCGTTTAGGTCGTCGGATCGCAATTAGCGCGGCAGAGACGAGTCTTCGTAAGCGATGTCGAGCGTCGACTTGTCAAAGCGAAGTCGTTACGAGCATTCTCGAAATCCTCTGTCGCGCTCGAAACGATGGTCCTCATTTTCGTGTTGAAAATCGTCGCGTTCGGAACAACATTTTGGGCACATATGGGCACCTCATGAATCGAGTTTGGGCACCTATGGGCACCTCACAGAGGACACTCGCGGTCACCAGGGGACAATCAGCGGACAAACGAAAGTGCTTGTGGACTGTTGCACTTTCGAAAAAAATCGTGTGGAGCGGGTGACGGGGATCGAACCCGCATGGCCAGCTTGGAAGGTCGTGATGACCGGAATTTGCGACCAGGTCGAATACATCGAGGTCGCCCTGACCTGCCATTTTATGGTCACTAAGTGTTCTCGGGTTATCGGCAAGTAACACAGAGATCGTGCACGGGTCGCGCACGCGAGCACACCCATGGCACTGTGTGCGGCCGTTAGCGTGGTACGAAGGTCCCGACCGGACGGAGAACGCCTCGTTGCTTCCCGCCGAGCACTATCACGGGGGTGAAATGGATCAGATGATTAAGCGGGGCGAGGACGCTGGGAGGCAAATTGCGCTGCGGATCATCAGGCATCCCGCAACGAGTACCGTGCTCGATTTCGCCGCGCTACGTGTGCGAGACCTTGTCCCGTTAGAGCTTGCCCCTGACCGATCTCCACAGCGGATCTGGCTCTAGCCGTCGGCTGTGGCCGATGTGGGTGCGGGGTGGTGGTACCCGCCGGTCTCTGAGATCTCGAATCCCGACGAACTGCCGCCGAAGTTCTCCGCTCCTTTATGAGCGGCTCGCTGACGGTCGGACCCTGGTCACCGGATACTGGTCGATAGGTTGGCCGCAATTATCGGAGGAAAACCGGAACGCGCTGCACACGTTTGTCGGAGATTTGCGACAGGACGTGGTCGTGGTAGCCACCGAGCTTGCCGCGAGTGGCGTCCCAGCTTATCCTGGCGTTGCGTTCGACTTGTCGCTGCTGACACAGCTCATGTTGTGCGCTTACGAGGGCCAGTCTCCCGAGGACGTTGTGGACAATCTTGGCATGACGCCTCCCTACGTGATCCAAGCTCGACGGTCTGGCGCCGTGCACGTCGCGAGGAAGATCCCGTCGGTTGAGGATTCCGCCCAAGCGCTTCGACGGCTCAGGCGCTCACAACAACTCGACGACCGGAGCGAAGTGGTACGAGAGACGGGCGGGCGTCCGACGGGCAAGACGGCGGAGACTGCCGCTCTGCGAGAGCACTTGGAGAAGGTCCTTGTTCAATACCCCAAGTTAACGGCTGGCGCCATCGTCCGAGACTGGAAGCGCAACATCGACGGTAGTGCTGGGAGGAGGTTGCGCGAGTTGATGGGCCGCAAGACCGGCGAAGTGCCGCCGCCGACACGGACACTCGAGCGACTCATTGGAGAGTTCCGGAAACAGTCTCGCCAGTAACCCCGCGACCCTGTTGATGGCGGACACTGGTCGTCAGGCTTGGTCACATGAAACCATCTGAACAACCTTGAGAGTCAGTTTCACGAACGACTGACAATCGAGCAAGCGGCCGAATATCTCAATACAACAACGCGCCACGTCAGAGAGCTGCGGCTCCGGCGAGAGCTTCCAGTTATCCATGTGGGGAGCAGGCTGATCCGCTTTGACCTCGATGACCTTGACGCCTACCGTCGGGTGCAGCGCGAACCCGCGCGCCGCGGACCCCTCGCCGAAGCCTTCGAAGTCCCCTCGGGACGAACCCGAAAGGTGGTCGGATGAACGCCGCAACGCGGCGCGTATGCCGCCTTCTTAAGTTGCGGATAGCGGGAATATCAGTGACGGAGGACGCATGAGTCCAACGGCAAAGTCGCTCCAGGCACTCAGAGACGCCGGTTGTGGCCCGAAACTTATTGGGGGACGCTGGCAGTCAAAATGTCCTGCTCACACCGACGCAGACAAACGTCTCTAAGTCTCACCGAAAGAAGCGATGAGTGCGTTCTCGTTGAATGTCACGCGGGGTGCTCAACGCCTGCGATCTTGGACTTTCTCAACCTTAGAGACTCTGATCTCATCCCCGGTGATTCGGACCGGGAGCCGGAGAACACGATCCCGCAGGCGTTCGGTGAAGGAGTCGGGCGAAACCGAGAGTCGCGATCTTGAACTGCTGCCAGCGTCTCGTATCACGCCACGCCCAACACGATGGCTCTGGCGCGATCGACTTCCGCTTGGAGGTGCGTGTCTATTCGCTGGCCAAGAAGGACTTGGGAAGACAACAATTGCGGTCGAGATCGCTGCCCGCGCAAGTCGAGGCCAGCTTGAAGGCGACCTCTACGGCGAGCCGTGCTCGATTGTTTACGCCACCGCCGAGGATTCATGGGCCCGGACCTTGCGCCCGCGATTCGAAGCCGCGAACGCCGACTTAGAGCGCGTACATTTCATCCTGATTGACGGGCTTGAAGGCGGGGCTCCGAAGTGCCCGGCGACCTCGAATCACTTGAGAAAGAGATGCGCAAAGTTGGCGCTCGCTTACTCGTGCTGGACCCGCTCACAGCACACCTTCACGGATCGCTGGATACTCACCGAGATGCTTCCGTACGCAAAGCTCTGGCACCGCTGGCCGCGATCATGGATCGACTCGAAGCATCCGCGCTCGGGATCATGCACTGGTCTAAAGCTCCGACCTCCGTGGTGCTCGATCGGGTGAACGGTTCCCGCGGATTCACGGCTGCCGCTCGTGCCGTCTTGGCGGCGGTGAGGACCCTGAGGAAATCTCACCGCGTGCTCGTGTTGGCGAAGTCAAACCTTGGCCGTCTCGACGTGCCCGCGCTCCGTTACGAGGTGGAAGGCCGAACGATCACCACTCCCGACGCCGAAGAAATCGCACGTTCGGGGATTGTCTGGCTGGGCGAGGCCCCCGGCGTGACTTCCCTGGACTTGTTCTCGACTCCCGCAGACGACGATGAGAGGAGCGAACGCTCCGAGGTGGCAGAGGTGGTGCGTCAGGCGCTGGCGGACGGGCCGAGACCTCGGACCGAAGTCGTGCTAGCAGTGAAGGCTGCCGGGCTCACTGTGAGTGACAAGACTGTCCAGCGAGCCTGCCGGTCGCTTGGCGTCGACAGCAAGCCGGGGGATACGGCGCCCCGTGGGTTCTCACTCTCCCCAATCTGGACAGCGTGGCAAGCGTGAACATGACACAAAAACCTGTCCAGACTGTCCAGACTGTCGCCGACCTGGACTCGTGTTCACCCCAGTGTGGACACGAGGTCCAGTCTGGACACATGGACGGCGACTCCATCGAGCTGCCCAGACTGTCGGAACCGCCGACTTGGGTGCTCTCCCCTAGCACTCACTCTGAGTGGTTTGGCCCGGATGGCTCATGCCTGCGCTGTGGACAGCCACCGGTGCGGCGCTGGGACCTTCGGGTGGTTCGCTTGTCCGCACCAGATCACTGCCGGAATGGTTCCCAATGCGTGACGCCCGCGAAGTTGCCGCGATGCTCGGGTGTCTCCAACACCACGAGACCGGCACCGTAACCTACGCCGAGTGGATCGACCAAGACTGGCTCTTCATTGAAACTGCCGGAGGATGCGAGCACACTGACGGGACCAGTCGTGTGGTGGATATCCGCGACCTTCCGCACCTCTGCTGCTGCGAGACCGACTGCCCGCACGGTGACGAGCCCGAACACTCCGAACACTGCACTTCCCTTAGAGAAGCCCGATCATGGCCCTGAGGGGAAACCACAACCGTACGCTCGCTGTTGATAATGCCATGAACGCTGCGCAATGACGAGCCGACCCAATGAAACTCGCTAATGATTTGGATTCGTTTGAAAGTCTGACCGATGCCTAGGAGGTTGGAGCACGACTACACAACCGATGACACGTTGGCTCTCGACATCCGGGAACTTCAGCGGCGCGTCGACCTCCATGGATTTTCGTGGTTTTCCGTTCGTTGGACGCGCGGCATCAGCACGAGCAGCGTCGGTGTAAGTGTTCACGACGGCGCTGAGGTAACCGTGTCATACGCTGACGGGAGCGGCGACAGACACACCGAGACCCTAGATATCTCATGGACTCGCCCCAACTACGGCGGGGAGCGTCCATGGTGGACGTGTCCGTGGTGCTCTCGTCGCTGTGCAATTGTCTACGCACTCGGAGCAAACCCGTTCGTGTGCCGACTCTGCGCGTCGCTCACCTATGTCACTGCTCAGTCGGACGAGTTCAGTCGCGCAATGCGAAAGAGCTGGGAGCGTCGGCGTCGCCTCGGATGGGAGCTCAATCAGCCGTTTCCGTCGAAGCCAAAGGGAATGCACTGGCGGAAGTGGGAGCGACTAGTCGCCCGCTACTCGGAAGCGGCCACAGTGGGGCACGTCGCGTTCGAAAAATGGATCGATCAGATGGACCGATAATACGGAAACTCTGTTCTAGAGCAAGGGCTCGCATTGCGCGGGTCCTGTGTAGCGAACCGCAGTCGAATTGGCGGGGATTGATACCAGGAGTCGCCCACTAGAGGCAAGGCTGTACGCATAATACGGCGGATTGTGGGCCCATCTCCGAATGTACGGACCACCGTCTTTCTTGCTCAGCAAGCGGGACTCCGTGGGCACAACACCCGGATTCTGTGATTCGAATGCTGCCATCGCGGTACCGATTGTTGCGCCATCAACTTGACAATCTGCAACTACCTCGAGGAGTCCCGCGGCGCGGACGAGTAAACAGTCCGATCAACGCCTGATCGTGTAATCGCAGAAGCGACCTCACCCGTACCCGCCAACGCGATGGAACAGATGAAGACTCCGGCAGAGAACGCTGCTACTAGCCCAGCGCCAAACGTGCACTTACGAATCACAATCGAGTCTCCCAGAATTTGATTTTCAACTGGCAATTCGCACTACCTTACGGACGATCAAATCAACCGCGCCCGATTTCAACTAACGGTGCTTCAGTCCCTTGACTAGCTCGCCAGGATCTATCGAGAGCCCCTGAGCAAGTCGAAGCAGTGAAGCAAGGCTGAGGTTCCGGGTCCCTCGTTCGACTTCTGAAATGAACGTGAAATGCGGTCCGATTTTCTCGGCTAACGCCATTTGAGAGAGCCCTAATAAGTCATTACGTCGTGCCCGCACTCGATTGCCTAAGCGCACCTGAGCGTCCGGTCTCTTCGCCGTGCGCCCCATGCACTCAGTTGAGTGTGACTACGCCCCTGATGCTATAGTCCCTGACACTAAAAATTTAAGCATTAACTAAGCGACTCGGGATGGCGTACGGGAATTGTACGGATGCTCTTCTCCTTGAAGGAGGGTTGCCAATAATGGACGGATGCGTTCTACCACCCCTGAAGCCGAGGCGCGTCGCGCGAAAGCACGCCGCCGTCACGCTTTTCGCAGTTGTATTCGTGTTGGGAGGCGTCATCGCAACTTCCGCCGCCGAAGCGTCAGTCAATCCAAAGGGCACCGCCAAGAACTATTCATATCCCGTTCTTGTTAAGGACGCGTCCATACTGAAGGGCCAACGAATCGTCCACACTGCCTGCGTATTCCAGTTCGATAGCGTGACGGGGCCGAAAAATTTCCTTGCAGAGTGGACCAATTTGGGCTACGGGGTATGGGACAACCTGGTCAACGTCAAACTTCCGACCGCGGCGGTTGGTGCGAAGGCATTTGAGAAAGATCTTGTGACACTGCGCGGGTACATCCTCGGCAATTACACCTACCAAACGCAAAACGGCGGCACCAACACAGTTCCCAATCTTGAAGTCACATCCGTTGTAGTCGTCGGCCACAACTGCAGCTAGGCGGACTTGAAAGGCCACGCATTAAGCCACTCCGCGCGGCGACGGCTCATGCGCCCATTGCGCGATCGGTGCAAGAGAATGGCTGGGGTGGTATGAATCCCTTGTTGACAGACGCGAAGAGAGCGTGATGAGCGGAACCGAAGCTGGATGGTACCCAGATCCGACGAGTCCTCATATTGAACGGCGTTGGGACGGAACGCAGTGGACTCCAGAGACTCGTCCCGCAGTCCCGCCATCCGGTCAGCCCCGGGTCGCGGGCAACACCAATGCGCAGGACCCAAGTGCTCGCATTGTCCTCAGTTGGGCTGTCATCGTCGGAGGCGCTCTCCTCGCGATTGGCACCTTGATGGCGTGGCTGACTGCCTCAGATGCACTCCTCAATGTCTCAAGGAACGCATTCCAGCTCGGTCCGCATGAAGGTTTGACTGCCGACGGACCGATCGTGCTTGTCTTGGGGCTTGTTTTGACCGGGATCGGCATTTCTCGTCTAACTCGTTCTTCGATGCCTCGTTTCGTTCAACGCTCGCCAGTCGTGGCCGCCCTCGGCGCATGCATCGTCATGGGCCTGGAATATCCCTCCGTCCACAACTGGGTTTCACAGGTGTCTAGCTCCACCGTGTTGGCGTCAATCGGCGTTGGGTACTGGATTTGCTGCTTAGGTGCCATCGTCGCGCTTTTGGCTGGACTGAGACTTTTGCATGATGAGAGGGCTGAGAAGGCTGAGTCGAAGCTACTGCTCGACTGATTGTCAACCCTGACCTTGAGAATCGAAAACTAAGGATTCGACCAAGGTATTTAGCTTCAGGGCGACCATGAAACCCCTTGGACATCAAAAGGGCGGATCTGGCAACGCGAAGAGAGCCGCGCGTATGATATTGACATTACAACATAATAGGCATTAGAGTGTATTTAATGACGCCTAGCACTGCGATCCTTCCGTCCAGCTTTACCAGCGCAGTCGAGCCCGTCGAAGCTCTACCGCTCCGCCGAGCGTGTGGCCGTCGCCTATCTGCTGGGGTTTGCCGAGCGGACCCGTGGCGCCTACAGGGATGACCTACGGGCCTTCTTCATCTGGTGCTCTTCTCATGACCTCGACCCTCTGACCGCCACTCGTGCCCACGTAGACGCCTTCACCCGCCAGTGCTTCGAAGTGGAGCACCTTTCACCCGCCACCGTGGCACGTCGCCTGTCCGCGCTCGCTGGGTTCTACCGCTATGCGCTCTCCGAGGACCTGGTAGCGCGTAACCCGGTGGAGTACGTTAAGCGCCCGAAGGTGGGCACGGAGACGACCTCAACCGGTCTAGACCGTGACGAGCTGCACGCGCTCCTCGAAGCCGCTGCCACCGACGGACCCCGCACGCACGCCCTCGTGCTCCTCTTGGCGCTGAATGGCCTTCGCGTTTCTGAGGCCCTGTCAGCGAGGGTTGAGGACCTCACGACGGAGCGGGGTCACCATGTGCTCAGGATTACGAGGAAAGGAGGGAAGCGACAGACGGTGCCACTCGCCCCAAGAACTGCGGAAGCAATCGCGGCTCTTACGGGAAAGCGCGCCTCCGGTCCGGTCTTTCCAACCTCTACAGGCAAACCTATGGACCGTCCCGCCGTGTGGCGCACCCTTCGACGCCTAGCTCGAAAGGCGGTGCCCTCGAAGGCGAGAGCCTCCACCCCCACGACCTACGACACGCATTCGTGACTCTAAGCCTTGACGCCGGAGCGAGCCTGCGTGACGTACAAGATGCGGCGGGGCACGCCGACCCGAGAACGACCAGACGCTACGACCGCGCTCGAAACAACCTCGACAAGCACCCGACTTATGCCCTCGCCGGAATCGTCTGACACCACCAAATAGAACCTCACGAAAAGGAGATCCAATGATTATCACGAAGGTGATCGGCAGCAAGGAGGTACAACGATGACCCGTCGTCACTTTGGCAGCGTCCGCAGGTTGCCGTCTCGTCGTTACCAGGCTGGCTACTGGCACGAGGGACGGCGCCATGTCGCGCCTCGCACTTTCCCCGCCAAGGCCGACGCGCTGGCGTGGCTGGCGGAGGCCGAGACCGCGATTCGCCGCGGCGGGTGGGTCAACCCGGCTGCTGGGCGCCAGCGGTTCGACGACTACGCGCTGGGATGGCTCGATGGCCGTCACGATCTCCGTCCACGGACGAGGGAACTTTACGTGTCCGAACTGAACCGTCACTTACTGCCAGCCTTCGGGTCGTTGAACCTTGTCGAGATCACAACGGGCAAGGTGCGGGCCTGGCACGCCGACATCGCCAAGGAGACCCCAGTGACGGCGGCTAAGTGCTATCGCTTACTTCGAACGATCTTGGGTACGGCGGTCGAGGATGGGAAGCTCATCGCCAACGCCTGCACGATCAAACGGGCCGGACAGGAACGATCACCGGAACGCCGTATCCCGACGTTCGAGCAGGTCGACGCACTCGCATCTGCACTGCCCGCTCGGTACCGAGCGGTGGTCTACACCGCCGCCTACGCCGCTTTGCGATTCGGGGAGTGCTCTGCGCTGACGCGCAAGCGGATTGACCTCGCTCATCGCACTGTCACGATCTCTGAGCAAGCGCAGCGCGTTACGGGACAGGGCCGCATCATTTGCTCTCCCAAGAGCGAAGCGGGATCCCGCGTTGTGGCAATTCCCGCCGCGCTCGTCGCCGTGCTCGAGGATCACCTGGCCCGTTTTGTCGACACGGCGCCAGACGCTCTCGTGTTCACCGGAGACAAAGGCGGTCCCCTCGAACGTTCGAACTGGGCGACGCAGTTCGCCAAGGCGCGCGAGTCCGCCGAGCTCGACTGGTGGCACTTTCATGATCTCCGACACTTCGCTGGAACAACGGCGGCGCAGACCGGGGCGACGACGCGGGAAATCATGGCTCGGCTCGGGCACTCGACTGCCCGGGCTGCTCTCATCTACCAGCACGCCTCGGCCGAACGCGACAGCGCGATCGCGGCGGGGCTCGACGCCCTCATTGCGAATGCGGCGGCGGCTCCCGTTGCATCCATCGTGGCGCTTCAAGAGCGCGCCATCGCGTAGCGTTCGCGCACGTAGCGCGCACGCTGTCTTATCCGAGCCACCTAGCGCAAAACTAAGTTCGCTCACTACCAGGCAATACGTTGGAGCGGGTGACGTGGAGCGGGTGACGGGAATCGAACCCGCATGGCCAGCTTGGAAGGCTGGAGCTCTACCATTGAGCTACACCCGCATCTCAGCAACACTGAGAAAACCATTCTAGGTGATGCCATTAGCGTGTCCGGGTGGAGGAATCGTTCTTCGATCAAGTCGGCGGGGAATCGTTCTTTATTGAGTTGGTGGACGCCTTCTACGAAGCTGTCGAGCGTGACCCAACGCTTCGCCCCATGTACCCGGAGGATCTGTCCGACTCCAAGCGGCACTTCACCACCTTTCTCATTCAGTACTGGGGCGGTCCACGGACCTACCAGGAAGAGCGCGGACACCCGCGTCTACGCATGCGCCACGCACCTTTTGAGATCACCAAGAGCGCCCGAGACGCGTGGCTGAGGGCGATGGACGGAGCGCTCGCCACGGTGCGGGACCGATTGACGGACGAACAACTCGCGGAACTGACGTCCTACTTTCAGATGGCGGCAACGCAGCTACGAAACACCTAGCCGCAGTCGGATGCGACCCTGCCCGATGGCAGCGCCGAGAAGGACGATCAGGCCGCCCACGGGCTCAAACCAGGTGAGTGATTCGTTCAGGAAGATGATGCCGGCAACCACGGCGACAACCGGCGTCAGGTAGGTCACGGTACTCGCGATCGAGCTTCCCGCGGCCGCAATGACGCGAAAGTTCCACATGAACGCGAACCCGCTGCCGAAGACGCCGAGGGCGATTGCGGAGAGCATTGCTTTGGCGGATACACCATGACCGTTAGTTCCGTCAATCAGAAACGTGGGCAGCAGCGTTGTCGCCGCCAGGATCAGCTGCGCGCTCGCCATGGAGACCGGGGCGAGGCCGCGAGGAATGAGGTAGCGGCGGCTGTAGGGAAACGAGACTCCATACAGCGTGACGGCGCCGAGGAGCGCCAGGACTGCCCACCACGGGTTCTTTCCAAATCCGTGCCACACGCCGAGCACCACGAGCACGCCGAAAAGTCCAACCCCAAGTCCGACCAGCTGGAATCGCTTCATCGGCTCGTCGCGAAAGACTGCGAGCATAAAGAACAGCGTCGTGAGTGGTGTGAGCGCATTGATGATGCCCGCAACAATGGACGTGGTGCGCGTCTCAGCGACCGCAAAAAGAATGCCGGGAATGATGTTGAGACAGAGCGCGACGACCCAGAGGTGCAGCCAGACGATCCGCTCCTTCGGCAGACGAACGTGGGTGATCAGCGCCACCGTCACCAAGGTGATGGCGCCGAGCGCGCAGCGCACGAAGGCGACGCCGAATGGCGTCAGAAAACCCAGAGAAAGTTTGATGAAGAGGAATGAACACCCCCACACGATGCCCGTCGCAAGATACGCGGGCAACCACGACCCTGGTGTCCTAGGCATCCGAGAAGGTTACGCGGCCCGTGTAAGGCGTCCGCGAAAGTGTGACAGGGACTCTTTACGCTAGAGGGTATGAGCAGGCGCGACCTTTGGCGCGAGGGCGAGGTGCGGGTCATCTCGGTTACCCCGGTGTCGAGGGGAGTCGTGCGGCCATTTCTGCTCACCGTGGTGACTCTCGCGCTGATTGTCGAGGCGGCGGGCCGATTCGTGTACGTGCACCGCTACGAGGAGCTACTCACTGTGGTGTTCGTGCTGCCGCTTCTGGCCGTGACGCTCACGCGGACCTGGCGCTGGCGTTCGCACAAGATTCACGTCACCAACGAGCGGATCATCGTCGAAGGCGGCGTGATGCGCCACCAGCGCACCGCGGTCGAGCTGCGCGATGTGCTGTCGACGCGCGTCGATCAGCGCGTGAGCGAACGGCTCACCCGACGTGGGTACGTCTATCTCGAAACGCCAGGCTCGACGATTCCCGTAGGGCTGGTGCGCTACCCGAGCGCGCTCTGTCGCCTCATCGACGCCGAGCGCATCGCGAGCGAAGATGCGGCGTTTCCGCTGGATACGGTCTTTACCTACGATGAGCCCGATCGCTATCAACTGGAGATGCGTCCGGACCAATGGCAGCGCCGTCGCTACGAATGAGGGATGCGCCTCTTCCGGTACGGTGAGTCCGTGATTAATCGATACCGTTGCACCGCGTGCGGCAACTTGACGCGTTTTGACGTTGTTGAGACCACCTCCGTTCGATCCTTCCACCACTACAGCGTGGGCGGTGAGCTCACCGTCGAAGAGCCTGAAGTCATTGCCCACAGCGTCGAATCGGTGACGTGTCGTTGGTGCGGTCACGGACGTGGCGTCGAGGTCTACACCGAGTCCGAGTGAGCGAGTTTCGCGCCCGCTCCTTCGACCCGCCGCGCTCGCGCCCGGCGCCACGTGATCTGGTTGGCACAAACGCAGGTGGCGAGCCGCGCCGCATCGAGTTGCGTCGAGCAACACTGGTGGTCGCGATTAAACCCGACTGCGATGGTTGCCGAGATTTTCTCCGAGGAGGTCTTGATGAACTCTCCGACGTCGACGTCGTGCTGGTGAGCGCCGTGTCGAGTGAGGAGTGGACGGGTGCCGCCCGCGAGGTGTTGATCGCGCCCGAGCTCATGAAAGAGCTCGACATTAGATCCGCGCCCTTTTACCTCTTGATAGATCATTCGACGCTGCAGGTGGTCACCGAAGGCGTCGTCTTTGGTCCCTCGCAAGTTGCCGAGGAGATCGCCGACGCTCTTCCCCCCCTCTGAGGGTGTTACAGCGCGCTGCGAGAATGCATGTAGCAAGACGAGAGGGACGCTATGCGCAAGGACATCGAAGTTTCCATCAGCTGCCATGACTGCGTGCGACGTGGAACGTCCGACTGCTCCGACTGCCTCGTGAGCTTCGTGCTGGGCGAGGAGCCAGAAGCGCTCGTGCTGACCGAAGCTGAGGCGCAGATCGTCGAGCTCTTCACCTCCGAAGGTCTCGTGCCGACGCTCAAGTTCGATCGAGTTCACCGCTAGCCAACCGCACTCACTAGCGTGGTCGTCATGGCCCGTTACCTCCTGGTCACCAACGACTATCCACCAAAGACGGGTGGTATTCAGGTGTACCTTCACGAGCTCTGGCGCCGTTTCGAGCGTGGACAGGCGGTCGTGCTCACGGCTTCCTCGCATCCGGACGCTGGCGCGTTCGACGCGTCCAGTGAGATCGCGGTCGAACGGATCCCGAATTCGACGCTGTTTCTTCCCCTCGTGGCGGGCGTATCGAGCCATCGAGGCGTCGATCGAGCGCCATCAGCCCGAGCTGGTGCTGCTCGATCCGGCGTGGCCGCTCGGACTGCTGGGCCCCTGGCTCTCGCGGCCCTACGGCGTCATCCTTCACGGCGCCGAAGTGACGATCCCCGGTCGCCTTCCCCTGGTGGCGTCTTCCCTGCGCTACGTGCTTCGGCGCGCGCGCGTGGCCATCTGTGCGGGATCGTTTCCCGAAGCGGAGGCCCGACGAAACGCGGCGGATCTGCTCTGTCCCGTGGCTCAAGTGCCTCCCGGGGTAGATACGCAACGATTCGTCCCACTTGATCAAGATCGACGACGCGCCGTGCGCCAGAAGATGGGATTTCGCGACGACGAGTTTCTCGTCGCCTCGTATTCGCGATTGGTTCCCCGCAAGGGAATGGACACGCTCATACGAGCGAGCGCCAAACTGCACGATCGGCATCCGGCGCTCCGGGTGGTCATCGGGGGAGAGGGACGGGACCGGCGACGGCTCGAGCGACTCGCGTCCAAGCTGCGCGCCCCGGTGACGTTTCTCGGGCACGTCGACGACGATCTTCTCCCCGAATGGCTGGGCGCGAGCGACCTCATGGTGATGGACTGTCGCAGCCGCTGGTTGGGTCTGGAGCAAGAGGGTTTCGGCATCGTCTTCGTCGAAGCGGCGGCCTGCGGTGTGGCGCAGATCGCGGGTCGCTCAGGAGGGAGCCACGACGCCGTGCGCGACGGCGAGACGGGAATCGTGCTCGACCGTCCGCGCAGCGTGGGCGATCTCACCGCCGCGATGTCGTTGTTGATCGACGATGATGAGCGCCGGGCTCGCTACGCGGTGATGGCCCGCGACGTCGCGGTGCGAGAGTTCTCGTGGGAACGACTGAGTCGTGCGCTCGCCGACGGATCTTCGCACGTTTGACGGGGCCGAGAGGGTTCAAATCGAGGACCTAAGGTAGTGGCGATGGAGGCCAGGTGACGCAGCGGGCGACGGAGTCGACGCTGGTCAACGCTCCGCCCCTGGTCGTCTACGGCGTCGTGACCGACTTCGAGCACTACATGGATTGGGTCAGCGATTTGAAAAGGATCGACGTGTTGGAGCGCGACGCTGATGGCAGACCGCTCGAGGTTGAGTTCCGTGCGGCGGCCTTCGGGCGATCGACGACCTACACGCTGCACTACGACTACAGCCGTGCCCCCGACGTGCTCGCGTGGCACCAGAGTCGCGGCGACCTCACCTCGACGCTCAACGGGCAGTATCGCTTCGAGCCCGCGCCGAACGGCACGCTGCTCACCTACGACCTCGAGGTCGAGATGTCCGTGCCGATCCCTTCGTTCATCAAATCGCGTGCCGCCTATCGCATCCAGGACCAGGCACTTCGCGAGCTCAAGGCCCAAGCGGAGCGTCAGTACCATGAGTGAGGTCGCGATCGGCGTTGACGTCGGAGGCACCAAGGCCCTCGCGCTGATGGTCGCCCGAGACGGTCGGGTGGTGGGCGAGATGAAATCGCAAACGCCCCACGACGAAGGATTCGGTGCGGGCGAGGCGACGGCAAAGGTCATCGCCGAGCAGGTCTTCGAGCTCTGCGAGCGACAGGGCCTCGACGCGACCCAGGTGCCTGTGGGTATCGGCCTTCCGGGCATGATGCGGCGCGACGGGCACCTCGCCTTCGCGCCCGAACCTGCAGACCGCGTCGGGCGCGGACCTCGGTTCGATGCTCAGCTCGGTGCTCGGAAATTCGAGCATCTACTGCGAGAATGATGCCAACTGCGCGGCGCTCGCCGAACACGAGTGGGGCGCGGGCCGAGGCATCCGCGACTTTGTCATGGTGACCCTCGGCACGGGCATCGGCGGTGGCGTCGTGGCCGACGGCCAGCTGGTGCGCGGGCGCAGTGGCTTCGCCGGCGAGATTGGCCACATGGTGGTCGAAGCGCACGGCGCGCCCTGCCTATGCGGCGCAAAAGGCTGCTGGGAGCGCTACGCGTCGGGTGGGGGACTGCAGCGACTCACCCGCGAGGCCGCGCTCGAGGGGCGACTCGCGGCGCTGGTCGACAGCTGCGGCGGCGATCCGCGAGCCGTGCGGGCCGAAGACGTGTCCGCCGCCGCGGCAGGAGGGCTCGACGAAGCGATCACCCTGATGCGCGAGGTGGGATGGTGGCTCGCGCTCGGGCTCTCCAATCTCGTGGCCATCCTGGACGCGGGTCACTTCGTCATCGGTGGCGGGCTGTCGGACGCCTCGGACCTGGTACTGCCCGCGGCGCGCGAGTATCTCGCTGACCTCGTTGAAGGGTACGAGACCCGCCCGACCATCACGGTCACGCCCTCGATGTTTGGACCGCGCTCGGGGGCGATGGGCGCGTCGCTCGTCGCCTTCGCGGGCGTGTGAAGCTCGGCGTACTCCTCCCGACGTTTCGCGAGACCACCGATGAGGCCCTCGCTCGCGCGGACGCCGTCGAGCGCGCCGGACTCGACGGCGTGTTCGCGTTCGACCACCTGTGGCCGATAGGTTCGCCCACGCGCCCGTCGTTCGCCCCTCTGCCGGTGCTCTCGACGGTCGCGGCGCGTACCGAGTCGCTCATGGTGGGCACCCTGGTCGCTCGAATGGCGCTCGTCGGCACCGCGACGCTGGTGGAGCGATTCGTCACCCTCGAGGCGCTTGCGCCGGGCCGGGTGATCGCCGGGCTCGGCACGGGTGACGAGCTCTCAAAGGACGAGCAGATCGCCTACGACGTCGGGTACCCGAGCGCAGAGGAGCGCTGGGCGCTGCTCGCCGACGCCATGGCGGCGCTGCGAGGAAAGATGGAGATCTGGTGTGGCGCAGGGGAGCCAAAAACCGAAACGGTGGCTCGCGAACATGGCGCGACGCTCAATCTGTGGGGTGTGAGCGCCGCGCGGGTGGGCGAGGTATCAAAACGCGGCCCCGTCAATTGGGCGGGTCCCATCACGGGGGACGTCGCACGGACGCTCGATCAACTTCGTGACGCCGGCTCGACGTGGGTCGTCGTTGCCTCGCCGACGCCGACGATGATCGAGGCGCTCGAAAAGTGGCGTCGCGAGGCGTGACTTACTACGGTTGACAGATGGAGTTTCGTCGCATCACCGGCCTGCCACCGTACGTGTTCGCACAGATCAACGGACTGAAGGCCGAGGCACGCGCCCACGGCCGCGACGTCATCGACTTCGGCTTCGGGAATCCCGATCTGCCGAGCCCGGAGATCGCCGTCGAGAAGCTCGCCGAAGCCGCGCACAACCCGAAGAATCATCGCTACAGCGCGAGTCGGGGTATTCCCAATCTGCGCCTCGCGATTGCCAACCGCTACAAGATGCTCTTTGACGTCGATCTCGATCCCGAGACCGACGTCGTCACGACGATTGGTGCCAAGGAGGGCTTCACGCACCTCATGTGGGTGATGCTCGGACCGGGGGACTCTGCCATCGTGCCCTCGCCGAGCTACCCGATCCACCTGGCGGGTCCCGGGTTCGCGGGCGCCAACGTCATCACCGTCCCGATGGTCGATCCCGGGATGAGCGAGAACGACCCCGGCGACGACTTCTTCGAGGGACTGCTCCGGGCCTGGGATTCGGCGCAGGTGAAGCCCCGGGTCATCGTGGTCTCCTTTCCGCACAACCCGACCAGCGCATGCGTGGACCTCGCGTTCATGGAGCGACTGGTCAACTTCGCCCTAGAGCGAGACGTCGTCATCTGCCACGACTTCGCCTACGCCGACCTCGGCTTTGACGACTACCGACCGCCGTCGATCCTGCAAGTCCCTCGGGCGAAGGAATGCTGCGTCGAGCTCTACACGCTCACCAAGTCGTTCTCGATGGCCGGTTGGCGCGTGGGCTTTCTCGTCGGCAATCCAGAGATCGTGGCGGCGCTCACCAAGCTGAAGAGCTACCTCGACTACGGCACCTTCCAGCCGGTCCAGATCGCCGCCATCGTCGCCATGAACGAGGCGGTCGACTATCCCGACCAGCTGCGCACGATCTACCAGTCGAGGCGCGACACCCTCATCGACGGTCTTCATCGGGTGGGCTGGGACGTGGTGGCGCCCCGAGGATCTATGTTCGTCTGGGCGCCGATCCCTGAGCCGTACGCGGAGATGGAATCACTCGAGTTCTCGAAGTTTCTCATCGAAGAGGCGGACGTTGCGACGAGCCCCGGGGTCGGCTTCGGCGACGGGGGGGACGGACATGTGCGCTTCGCTCTCATCGAAAACGAGCTGCGGACGGGACAGGCCATTCGCAACCTGCGGCGCGCGCTCACGAAGCTCGGCTGATTAGGGCCGACCGGCCCCGGGCACCTCGACGTCGGCGACTTCGATGGTCGCCTCGGTGACGCTGGCGATCTTGAATCGATCGCTCGTCGGCGCGGTCATGACGAACAGCCGCCCGCCGATCGCGCCGCCCAGCATGCACGCGAAGGCGCGCTGGTTCGTCTCGACGACGCCGGTGACCTCGCCGCCCTCTTTCACGCGAAGGCACTGAGAGGCGAGCGCGTTCGCGACCCACACCTGGCCGTCCGCGTCGAGGCACAACCCGTCGGCGGCGACGAAGTCCAGCTGCGCCCACACACGCAGATTCGAGAGCGTCCCGTCCGAGGCGATGTCAAAGGCGCTCAGTCGATAGGCCAGCGTCTCTGCGACGATCAGCGTGTGGCCGTCGGGCGTGATGACCGCGCCGTTCGGGAAGGTCAGCCCGGGCACGAGCTGGGCTACGGTACCGGTCGGATCGAGCACGATGAGCGTGGCGGTCGGCGGGGGAGAGGGCATCGTGTGGTCACGCAGCGCGACATCGAGGTCGAAGCCGAAGTTGCCAACGTACGCGAATCCCAATTCCGAGACCACCATGTCGTTCGCCCAGAATTCGCAGTGTTGAGAGAGATCGGCGAAGAGCGAGCTCGTCTGGTCGTGGCGGCGCATGACCCGCTGGTCCGTCATTGAGACGTAGAGAAGATCGCCGTCGGGCAGCCAACCGAGCCCCGACGGTTGGTGGGGCGCCATCAGCTCGAGTCGTTCCTCGTCGCCTTCCTCGTCGATCGAGAAGATGGCGTGGCGATAGAAGTCGGAGTACCAGAGGCGACCGTCGTGCCATCGCGGGGCTTCGCCGAAGGACAGACCGTCGCGTAGGATGCGTGCCTGACGATGATCCATAATTCCCCCCTCGTAATCGCTCGAAACCTACGTCACGCGTGCTCGAGCGCGCGACACCAGTCCGCGTAGAGGGCGTCGACGACGAGTGCATCCGACGGCTCGAAACGTGACGCGCTGTGCCACCTGGCCTCGAGCTCATCGAGCGAGCGCCACAGTCCGACCCCCAGCCCCGCGATGCTCGCCGCACCTCGAGCCGTCGCTTCGAGCGTCGAGCTGCGAAGCGTCGTGACCTTCGAGTTCGTTGCTTGGAGCGAGAGCAGGAGATCCATGGCGGCGGCCCCGCCATCGCAGCGAAGCTCACGAAGCTCGACGCCGCCACGTCGAAACGCGTCGGTCATCGCGCGCACTTGATAGGCGAGGGCCTCCACGAGCGCGCGGGCGATGTGACCTTTGCCCACGCCCCGGCTCAGTCCGGTGATCGCCCCACGCGCGTCGGCGCGCCAGAACGGTGAACCGAGTCCGGTGAAGGCGGGAATGAACTGCGCACCCGCTGAATCGGGCACCGACAGCGCGAGCGCCTCGAGCTCGTGGGAGGCAGCGATGATCCCAAGATCACGGAGCCACTGAATGCCAGCCCCCGCGACGAACGCCGAGCCTTCGAGCGCGTAGCTCGCGGGGCCGAACGCGCCGAGGTCCCAGGCGACGGTGGTCACGAGCCCGTCGATGATCGCAGGCACGCTGGTGCCCGCGTTCGCCAGCACGAACGCGCCGGTGCCGTAGGTCGCCTTCACCAGCCCCGGAACGAAGCACGCTTGACCGAAGAGCGCGGACTGCTGGTCTCCGAGCACGCCGGTGATGGGCACGCCCGCGAGCTCGGGTGCCACCTCCGAGGACACCGTCCCGAACCGTGACGCGGACGAGCGCACCTCGGCGAGCATCACCGGGTCGATCCCAAAGAGCGCCATCATGGGCGCGGACCAGTCAAGCGAAGTCAGATCCATCAGCATCGTGCGCGACGCGTTCGAGGGTTCCGTGAGAAAAGCGCCGCCGTCGACGCCGCCGGTGAGCGTCCAGAGCAGCCAGGTGTCGACGGTGGAAAAGCTCGGCTGCGAGGCAGCGTCGGCGACGCCGCGATCGAGCATCCAGCGCATCTTGGTCGCCGAGAAGTACGAGTCGAGCACGAGGCCGGTGGTCGCGCGCACCAGGGGCCCGTGACCCTCGTGCTCGAGCTCGCAGCAGAGCTCCGCCGTGCGGCGGTCCTGCCAGACGATGGCTCGCTGGAGGGGCGCACCCGTTTCCCGGTCGAAGCCGACCGTTGTTTCTCGCTGGTTCGTGATGCCCACCGCGACGACCTCGTGACCCGCCTCACGGGCCCGCCGTGCGACGTCTCGGAGGGTCGCTACGGCGAGCCGGGCGATCTCCTCGGGGTCGTGCT
Source organism: uncultured Acidimicrobiaceae bacterium (assembly GCA_963848345.1). Classification (GTDB taxonomy): domain Bacteria; phylum Actinomycetota; class Acidimicrobiia; order Acidimicrobiales; family RAAP-2; genus RAAP-2. The sequence goes on from CAWKDF010000006.1 coordinate 97,452, forward strand.
CGACCTCCCCGGGGGCGGGGAAGAACTGGGTGAGTTCCCGGTAGGACTCGTCGAGGACCTCGAGACGGTGGTCAAAGGCGACCGTCCGCACGCCCGAGGTGCCGGCGTCGAGGGCGAGCACGAGGTCCATTCGGGCAACGCTACCGAGGCCAAGGCCGCGATTTCCGCCCCTAGGCTGAAGAAAGCAGAATTGTGCAAAAGTCTTCTAGAAAGTAGTTGACAGCGTGTAATTACAGTGCTGTAATGACACAGCATCTTGCGACGTGGAGTGGAGCAACCACTACATATTGTGGCTAGGGGGCCAAGGGTCACAAATCCTTGACTTTCTGACTCTTCGAAGCCGGATTGCGTTCTTGTGTCGGTAAGAAAAGAGAGAAGAGAGATATGGCCATCGCACCTCAGCGACTCGGAATTGGAATTCGTCGGTACTTCACCACCGAGGATCGTCACCCCTACGACGAGGTGACCTGGGATCTTCGAGAAGCGCGCATCACCAACTTTCGAGACGGTTCGGTGGCCTTCGAACAGCTCGACGTCGAGGTGCCTTCGACGTGGTCGTTCAACGCGACGAACATCCTTGCCCAGAAGTACTTCCGCGGCACGCTCGGCACGCCCGAGCGCGAGACCTCGCTGAAGCAGGTGGTTGACCGCATTGTGGACACGGTGACGACGTGGGGCATCGATAGCGACTACTTCGTCGACGACGAAGAGGCGGAGACCTTTCGCGCGGAACTGAAGCATCTGCTCATCACGCAAAAGGCCGCCTTCAACTCGCCGGTCTGGTTCAACATCGGCGTGAAGGGCGTTCCCCAGCAAGGCAGCGCGTGCTTCATTCTCGCCGTCGAGGACTCGATGCGCTCGATCCTCAACTGGTACACCGAAGAGGGCATCATTTTCAAAGGTGGCTCGGGTGCGGGCGTCAACCTCTCGAGGATCCGCTCGAGCGCGGAGCCCCTGGAGGGCGGCGGCACGGCCAGTGGACCGGTGTCGTTCATGCGCGGAGCCGACGCGTCGGCCGGCACCATCAAGTCCGGCGGCAAGACGCGCCGGGCGGCGAAGATGGTGATCCTCGACGCCGACCACCCGGACATCGAAGAGTTCATCTGGTGCAAGGCGCGCGAAGAGGAGAAAGCGCGGGTGCTGCGCGACGCCGGTTTCGACATGGACCTCGACGGACGCGACATCAACTCGATCCAGTACCAGAACGCCAACAACTCGGTGCGCGTCTCTGATGAGTTCATGGAGGCGGTCGTGGCCGACGGCGACTGGAACCTGACCTCGCGTCACGGTCACCAGACCATCCGCACGGTCAAGGCCCGCGAGCTGTGGCGCCAGATCGCCCAGGCGGCGTGGGAGTGCGCGGACCCCGGCCTGCAGTTCGACACGACCATCAACAAGTGGCACACCTCGTCCAACACCGACCGCATCAACGGATCGAACCCGTGTTCGGAGTACATGCACATCGACAACTCGGCGTGCAACCTCGCGAGCATCAACCTGCTCCAGTTCCTCACCGATGGGGAGTTCGACGTCGACGCCTTCCGCGCCGCCGTCGAGGTGCTCTTCACGGCCCAGGAGATCATCGTGGGAGCGGCCGACTACCCGACCGAGAAGATCGGTGAGAACTCGCGCAAGTTCCGCCAGCTCGGCATCGGCTACGCCAACCTCGGAGCGCTCCTCATGGCGTCGGGGCTCGCCTATGACTCCGACGCGGGTCGGGCCTGGGCGGCGGCGATCACGGCGCTGCTCACCGGTCACTCGTACTTGACGAGCGCTCGCACGGCCGGACGGATGGGACCGCACGAGGGATACGCCGAGAACGCGGAGCCCATGATCAACGTGCTGCGCATGCACCGCGACGCGTCCTACCAGATCGACGCGAAGCTGGCGCCCGCGAACATCCTCGAAGCGGCTCAGCACGACTGGGAAGAGGCGGTCGAGCTCGGGCTGCGCCACGGCGTTCGCAACGCTCAAGCGTCGGTGCTCGCACCGACCGGGACCATCGGTCTCTTGATGGACTGTGACACGACGGGCATCGAGCCCGACCTCGGTCTGGTCAAGTTCAAGAAGCTCGTCGGTGGCGGCAACATGTCGATCGTGAACCAGACGGTGCCCCGGGCGCTCACCAAGCTCGGCTACTCCGACCAGGAGATCGACGCCATCATTACCTACATCGACCTGAACAAGACCATCGTGGGTGCGCCGGCCTTGAAGGCCGAGCACCTGCCGGTCTTTGCCTGCTCCATGGGCGACAACACCATTCACTACTCGGGACACGTTCGCATGATGGGTGCCGTGCAGCCCTTCATCTCGGGGGCCATCTCCAAGACCGTGAACATGCCCGAAGACGCGACGGTCGAAGACGTCGAGAACCTCCACCTCGACGCGTGGCGGCTCGGCATCAAGGCGGTCGCCATCTACCGCGACAACTGCAAGGTCGGCCAGCCCCTCTCGACGGCGAAGAAGGACGGCGAGGACCAGATCCTGCCGATCTCGATCACCGACGTGGACGCGGCAGAAGTCGTCGACCTCTACGGGCGCATCGCTCGCCTCGAAGCCGCGCTTGAGCACGCTCGCGACGAAGGTGCTCACGTGGTCGTGGGTGCGGTTCGTGAGCGGCTTCCGCGCCGTCGGGTGTCATCGACCTTTGCCTTCCGCGTCGCGGACTGCGAGGGTTACGTCACGGTCGGCGAGTACGAAGACGGTCGTCCCGGTGAAGTCTTCATCAAGGTCGCCAAGCAGGGCTCGACCCTCGCGGGCATTATGGACGCGTTCTCGATCTCGATCAGCCTGGGTCTTCAGCACGGCGTGCCGCTCGCGACGTACGTGAAGAAGTACCAGAACATGAAGTTCGAGCCCTCGGGCATGACTGATGACCCCGACTTGCGGATCGCCACGTCACTCGTTGACTACATCTTCCGACGCTTGGCGCTCGACTACTTGAGCCCGAGCGACCGTGAAGAGCTGGGCGTGCTCTCGACGAGCGAGCGGCTTCAGCCGACGTTCCCCGAGATCGCCGAACAGGCAACCCCGACGCACAATCTGCCGGTCCAGCCCTCGCTGCTCGAAGTCAGTGAGAAGCCCGCGGCCCCCTCCGGCTTGATCAGCCGTTCCGAGCAGCGCGATGCGCCGATGTGTTACCAGTGCGGCAACTCGATGCAGCGCGCCGGCTCGTGCTACGTCTGCTCGAGCTGCGGGGCGACGAGCGGCTGCTCGTGATCGATTTGATTCGGGATTGGATGACGACTACAGAGCGATGAGGTGCTACTAGGGATGAGCGAGCTTGGGGGGAGCGTTAAGGAAATTGGCTCTGCGGATCGAACTCCGAAGTCAGTGGTATCCCCACGCCTTGTGAGCCTTGCCATTCTGAAGGCAAACTGGAATCAAGGCAGGAGTTACCTCGACAACTTCATTCCGTTTGTTGCTGAAAGCCTCCGTATCGCTGCGGGACCAATTACAGTTGCTGAGGTTCAGGCGGGCGTGAGACAGACGTTTGGAATCTCAATTCCGCAGCACACGCTCCAAACGCTTCTCCGTCGGGCGGCTCATCAGGGTCTCGTGAAGCGATCAAATGGTGTCTATTTTCCAAACGTTAATAAGTTGGCCGAAAAGGTTCTCGCCCCCGATCAAAGTGAACTCGTTCGTTGCTACGACGCTCTTGTTGCTCAAATGAAGATGTTCACTATTGAGCGGTATGGCCGAACTTTATCGTCTGCGCAGATAATAGGAGCCCTCGACGGATATGTGTCCGCGTTTGGAGCTTCGACTGTGCTCAAAGGCTCGGTCGCAGATGTTGAGTTCGACTCGCGAGCGAATGTTGGTAGAGAGAATGAGTACATCGTCCATGCCTTTGTTCAGCACCTCGCCTCATGCGATCCTGCTTCGTTCGGCTACTTTCAGATGATCGTTGAAGGAAGCATGCTCACGAGCGTTGTTTACCTTCCCGAACCAGGATCGGTGGAGCGGAAGTTCAAGGATTCGATGGTCTACTTGGACACGCCTTTTCTCCTTCGATTGCTTGGTTTCCAAGGAGAGGAGCTCTCGGCGCCGGCAATGGAGTTGGTAGCCCTGCTAAGGGATCTCGGAGCACGTCTCGCGTGCTTTGAGCGCACGCTCTCTGAACTGCGAGGAGTATTGCAGGGAGCCCAATTCTTTGGCACCGGTAAGCAAACAGCGGTCAGCGACCACTTTCGAGCGAATGGTCTCAAACGATCTGATGTAGATCTACTGATCGCGGCCCTTCCGCAGTCACTTCGATCGAGAAACATTGAGGTCGTCTCATTCCCTAGCTATTCGGAGAGAACGTCGGTAGACGAGACGGCCTTCCGAAAGATTCTGGAAAAAACCGTTCGTTACCAGAGCGACAGCACCATGCAGCACGATCTTGATGCGATCGTCGCCGTGCATAGATTGCGAGGTGGAGGAACGCAGCCGATACTTGAAGAAAGCAAGGCGATCTTTCTGACCACTAACACGAATCTTGTAAAAGCGAGTCGCCTCTTTTTCCACACTGAGCACGACGGCTACTCCTGGCCACACGTAATAACCGATGCCGTGTTTTCGACACTGGTTTGGTTAAAGAGGCCGCTCCAGGCGCCCGACCTTCCTCGGAAGCAGATCATGGCCGATTGTTATGCCGCTCTTCGGCCTCCTCCCTCGCTATGGAACCAGTGGCTCAACGAAATTGAACAAGAGTCAAAAAGGGGAACGTTCTCGGACGCGCAACTCGATATCATGCGTTTTTCTCCTGAGGCGCAAAGAGCACTCATGGATAAGACTTTTGGCGATCCATCCGCACTAAATGCAAACACATTCAATGAGGTGTTAGCGGTTGCGGAGGCCAAGATCACCGCTCCCGTCGCGGAAGAGTTAAGGGTCGACCTCGAGGTGGCTCGTGACGATGCTGCATCCGGGAAAGGTGCGGACGCCGCGTGCGGTGCAGGGACGCGTACCGGCGGGTGTCGAGCTGGTGCGCTGCTTACAGCGCCTCGGCGTTCTCGATCGTGAGCGGCTCGATGTCGTCTGCCGGGGTGAAGCCCAAGACGTGGGCGTAGAAGGACAGCTCGGCCTCAGCGGTGCGCATGATGTTCTTCGCTTGACGAAATCCGTGCTGTTCGCCCTCGTAGGCCAGGTAGGCGAAAGGTACCCCTTTCGCTCGCAGGGCTTCGGCCATGGACTCGGCTTGGGCGGGAGGGACGATGGCGTCTTCAAGACCTTGGAACAAGATCATCGGCGTGCGTAGCAAGTCGGTGTGGAAGATGGGCGAGCGCTTCTCGTAGATGGCTCGAGCCTCGGGCCAGGGGCCGACGAGTCCGTCAAGGTATCGGGACTCGAACTTGTGGGTGTCCCTCGCGAGCGCGCCGAGATCTCCGACGCCGAAGTAGCTCGCGCCGGCGGCGAACACGTCACGGAACGTGAGAGCGCACAGCGTCGTGTACCCGCCAGCACTGCCGCCGTGAATCAGGAAGGCCTCGGGATTTGCTCGATTGCTCTCGCCCAGATAGCGCGCGGCGTTGACGCAATCGTCGAGATCAACGATGCCCCAGGCATCTTTCAGCCGCTCCCGGTAGGCGCGACCGTATCCGGAGCTTCCGCCGTAGTTAACGTCGACGACGGCAAATCCCCGGCTCGTCCAATATTGGATCGAATAGCTGAGGGCGGCGCTGCAACTCGAGGTCGGACCACCGTGGCTCGACACGATCAACGGAGGCGCTTCACCAACTGGCCCTTCAAAGTCGGGATTGGAAGGCGGATAGTAGAGGGCGTGCGCCGTCAGAGCGTTCTCGGTGGCAAATTCAATGGGCTGGGGAACCGAGAGGTACGCGGGATCGACGGAGTTGACGAAGCTCGTCGCGAGCACCGTCTGCTCGCCACTGTTGAGGTCGACGCGGACCACTGCGGCGGGCTTCACGGGAGAGGCGACCAGACCCACGAAGTCAACGCCGTCGGTGCCCACCGAACCGATGATGGGCCAGTCGAGGGCGACCTCGTGCATCCCCGTAGCGTCGAGAACCCCGAGGTGACTGCCGTCGGGTGCCTGCCAGGCGGCGACCAGCGATCCGTTGATCAGTGGCGCGTAGTCAGAGAACCCGAAGAGCCACGCAGGTCGACCAAACTCAGCCTCCAGGGGATAGAGCGCGACCGGTCCGCTCGGCGTGTCGCGATAGAGATTCCACCAGTCGGTGCGATCAGACACGAAGATCAGCGTGCCCAGAGCGTCGTACTTCGGTTGGATCACCGACTCATTGGGGTTGGCGACGACGGTGCGGCGTGACGTGACGTCGGCGTGTTCCCCGAGTTCGACCTCGTACAACACGGTGGTATCCCAAGGCATGTTCGGGCGGTCCCAGGCAACGTACGCCAGCCGTCTCCCGTCGGGAGAGAACGTGGGCGAACTGAAGAAGTCGTGACCTTCGGCCACCACCACCGGCTCCGTGCTCCCGTCGGCCGCGATGGCGACGAGATCGTTGAGGACCTCGCCCTCGTGACGCTCTCGTACGCACACGAGGAACGTTCCGTCGGGGCTGATCACGGGATCGGCGTAGCGCCACGAGCGTGGCGAGGGCGGCTCGGGCGTCAGGGCGACGGGGTCTTCGCCGATCTCCAGGCGGTAGAGGCGCTGATCGGCGAAGTTCGAGAAGTAGACGGTCGATCCCCGTACGTCGTAGCAACGTCCCCCGTACTCGTGCACCAGTGTTCTTGCGGCAAACTCTGGACCGAAGACATCAGACGTCTCGCCGCTCACTCCTCGGCGAACGAGCACGTTGCGCCCCGCCTCGCGGGGGCGGGCCTCGACCCAGTAGTACGCGCCATCTTCCACTGAGGGAAAACTCAAGCTGACCACGTCGCCCACCAAGAGTTCGCTGGTGATCGGCGACGTCCATGATCCGAATGGGGAACGTTCTGGGGCCATGCCTCACGATAACGCTGCGGGTAGCCGCCTGCTTAGCTCGTTGAGCTTCGAGGAGACGACGGTTCGGTCAGCTCGTTGACGGTGAGCTCACTCATGAGCGCTTCATTGGAATGTCGGGCCAATGCATGACGCACTTTCGAAACTCGCAATGGTACGTTCAGCGCGGTGAAGAGAGTATTCGTTTTTCTGTGCGCGGTCCTAGCAGCTGTGTCCCTGACTTCGGTCGGTCGCGCAATTGCGGCGCCCGTCGTGAAGTTGAAGATGCCCACCGCACTCGCCGTCTCGTCATCTGGAACGCTCTACGTCGTCGACATCAAGCGCAATCAGATCCTCCGTCGTCTCGGGGACGGAAGCTTCCAGGTCGTGGCCGGGAACGGGCACCGCGGCTTTGCCGGTGATGGGGGACCAGCGGTTGACGCGGAGATCTCGCTGCGGTATCAAAGCTCCCTCGCCATCGCGAGCAATGGCGCGGTGTATTTTGCGGACAACGGAAACGGACGCGTTCGAGAGGTGTTGCCGAGCGGCGTTATAGAGACTGTCGCGGGGGGTGGAGGGACGGCGCTCGCTACCGTGCCCGTCATCGCCACACAGGCGGACCTCGGCGTGAACGAGCTGAATGGTGTGACCCTCGGTCCTCATAACGAGCTGTACCTCGCCGATGACGGCGTGTTCCGCCTCGAGCGAGGCGTGCTGCACTGGGTGGTCGGGAGCGTCGCGCCGGGGTTCAATACGGGCTTTCGCAGCTACAACACGAACCCCGCGTTCCAAAAGGACTTCGACCCCGCCTACACGCTCGCCTTTGATGGGAGAGGCGACTTGCTCGTGGGAGGCGGCGAGACCTGGGGCCTTTACGAGAGGACGCGCGAGGGCGCGCTTCGCTTCGTGCAAGAAGATCGGGGCGAGCCTGGTCTCTACCGAGCCATGGCGACGGCGCCAAGCGGCGACGTCGTGCTCGCCGGTGGCATCAACGGATACTCACTCTTCCATCCCTCGGGTTCGATCACCTGGAAGGCCGCTCCGACGCTGTCGAGGCTGCTTTCGCGCGGGAGCACCTTCGCGGCCGGCGAAGGCACTGCGGTGGCCCCCGACGGCGCCGTCTACCTCGATACCGACGCCAACAACGGGTTTTCGAGGGTCAGCGCGATCGTGGAGATCACGCCCGCGGGCCGAGACGAGCTGATCTGGAAGTCCTAGCGCTGGACTTGCGTTGCGCGCCGCATCGGGCTAACATACAACCAAATGGTTGTAGATCAATTGACCGATGAGGAAGTGGATCGCCTGTTCCAGGCGCTCGCCGACTCAACGCGCCGCGACATCCTCGCCAGGACGATGCGCGACGAGCAGTCGGTCTCGACACTGGCCGCTCGCTACGACATGAGCTTCGCCGCCGTGCAAAAGCACGTAGCGGTGCTCGAGCGCGCTGCGCTCGTCACCAAAGAACGGCGTGGACGAGAGCAGATAGTTCGCGGTCACGAGCCCACGCTGCAGAAGGCCTCGCGCCTGCTTGACCGCTACGAAGAGCTGTGGAGTGAACGGGCACGCCGCATCGCTGACGTGCTCGCCGAAAGGTAAAGGAGACAATAGATGACGGTTATCAGCAGCACCAAGGATGTAGAGAACATGACGCTCACGATGGTGGCGGACTTTGACGCCACGCCAGAGCAGGTGTGGGAGTTGTGGGAGGACCCGCGCAAGCTCGAGCGGTGGTGGGGACCTCCGACGTATCCCGCGACCTTCCCGCGCCACGACTTCGTCGTCGGCGGCGAGTCCCGCTACTACATGACCGGACCCGGTGGCGATACTCCACACGGCTGGTGGCGGATCGAGGCGATTGACAAGCCTCGCCGTCTGGAGTTCGCCAATGGTCTCGCGGGCGAGGACGGCGAACCCGTGCCCGGTGTCGAGCCGATGCCCGGCTACGTCACCTTCGAGGCCCATGACGGAGGCACCAGAATGACGGCGGTGACCCGGTTCGTCGACGTCGAGCAGATGGAAAAGATGCTCGGCATGGGCATGCAAGAGGGCATGGCGCAGGCCATTGGTCAGATGGACGGCCTGCTGGTCACGGTGTAGCGACGCCCCAGCGCACCACCCACGCCGGGACCAAGCGCGCGCACCCGTAGTCTGGCGAGCGTGCACCGGACCTCGACGTTGACGTGAGCGATTCGGGCCCGGACATGTCCCCCCAGCTGCGGGCGATGCTGATGAACGGCCTCGCCCTCGCGCCCGCGGGCGCCAACGTCATCATGCAGCTCTCGCGACTGCCGGTCGGACACGGCGTCGCCGAGAGCCGCGTGACGAGCGGGGCACTCACGCGACGCCCCCTCAAGCGCACGAGGACGACGCTCGGCTACATCGTGGTGGCATTGCTCGGCAGTGACGAGGATCGAGCGCACCTTCGTCGAGAGGTGAACCGTCAACACCGAGAAGTGCGCTCGCGAGACGGGGACAGCGTCGCCTACGACGCCTTCGACGTCGAGCTGCAGCTCTGGGTCGCGGCCTGCATGTACCAAGGCGCGCTCGACGCGGTGCGGTTCATCCACGGTGAAGTGCCCGACGAGCTGCTCGATGAGCTCTACGCCCACTGCGGGCGCTTTGCGACCACCTTGCAGGTGCCGGCCGATCGTTGGCCAGAGTCTCGCCAGGCCTTTCAGGAGTACTGGGGGAGCGCCGTCGTGTTCATCGAGATGGATGACGTCACGCGCTCGTATCTTCGAGGCATCGCGTCACTCACGTTCCTCCCGCGGCCGCTTCGAGTCGGCGTGGGTTCGCTGCACGAATTCCTGACGGCGGGATTTCTCGCGGAACCGTTTCGCAGCGAACTAGGACTGAGCTGGGACGATCGTCAAGAGCGGCGATTCGCGGCTCTGTTGCGAGCTGCGGTGGCGACCCATCGAAGACTTCCTCGGATGGCGCGCGAGTTCCCGCTCAACGCAGTCTGGTGGGACACGCGCCGTCGTCTTCGCTCGGGCCAGTCGTTCGTTTAGATCAGGTCGTCTTCCAGGCCGGGTATAGGGGCGGCGCGGGGGACACGCTTGCGCGAGGCGGAGAGAATCGCGGCGATCGCCATGAGCGAGGTGGACGCGTAGAACGTAGCGTGCAGGCCCTTCACGAACGCGCCGACGACCGAAGGGCTCATGGAGCTCGAGCCCACGAAGATGGCGAAGGCTACGTGGCGCGAGATGGACGCCGAGGCGATAAGAATCGCCACGGCGAAGGAGAAGACCATGCCCACGTTGGCGAACGTTCTCAGCAGCCCCGAGGTGATGCCAAAGGCGTTGGTGGGGGCCACCTTCATGACCGCTGAGTTGTTGGCGGGAAAGAAGCAGGTGCCGCCTATCGCGCCGACCGTGTACGCGATGACGACGAACCAGAGCGAGGTGTGGGTGCCGAGCTGCGCGTAGGCAACGAGCGCGACAATCTGCAGGCCGAGCCCGAAGGTTGCGGGCAGCACCGCGCCGTGGCGGTCGGCGAAGCGCCCGGAGAGGGGACCAAAGACACCGCCGATGACGTAGCCGGGCACCAGCAGGAGCGACGCACGAATCGGGTCGAGATGCTGGACGCCCTGCAGGTACATCAGGAGCAGGAAGAGCACCGCGAAGTTGGCGAGGCTCTGGATCATCGCGGCGAGGAACGACGGCGTGAGGGTCGGAATCCTGAAAAGGTCGAAATCGAGCATGGGCTCTTTGGTGTGGCGTTCGATCTGCCAGAAGGCGAGAAGGCACAGCGCACCACCCGCGAAAAACCCGACAATGGTCGGAGTGAGCGTCTGGCTGATGAGATCGACCATGGCCCAGAGCAGACCGAAGAGGCCGAGCCCGACCGCGAGCGCGCCCCACCAGTCGATGTGTCGGCTGACGCGCTCGTTCGAGTCGCGGAGCACCTTGCGAGCGATCACGACTGCGGCAATGCCGATTGGGAGGTTGATCCAGAAGATCCAGCGCCACGACACGTACGTGACGATCGTGCCGCCCAACACCACGCCGAGCACGGCACCGGTGCTGTAACCGACCGCGTTAAATCCGTAGGCTCGTCCGCGCTTGTCCTTCGGAAACGTGTCGGCGATGACGGCGCCAGAGTTGGCGGCGATGAACGCCCCGCCGACGCCCTGGATCAGACGGAAGATGATCAGCGAGAGCTCATTCCACGACAGCGCGCACAGCGCGGAGGCCACCACGAAGATGACAAATCCCATTTCGTACATCGACACGCGACCGAACATGTCGCCGAGGCGCCCGACCTGCGTCGAGACCAACGTGATGACGAAGAGATAACCAATGATCACCCAGATGACCGAGGCGAGTCCGATGTGGAAGGTTTGCTGGATTTCTGGAAGCGCCAGCACGACGATGGTCGTGTCGACCGCGGTGATGAGCACGCCGGTCACGACGACGAGGAGCGCGAGATTGGGCCGAGTGGTGAGGTTGGACTCGCCGCTGAGCGCTCGGCTTGGCGTGATATCGCGACGTGACTTCACTGGTGAGCCGGTGTTTTTGTGGGTACGCTCCCGATCTGTGCGAATGCGCGAACGAGGGGAGTCGAAAGAAGCATGACCCATCTACGTTATGCGTCACGCATTACAGCGATGAAGTCAGCGACGAATAACCTCTGGAACTTTCACTCAACTTGATATCAAGTCGAAAAAGCTAGCCCTGCACGTAGTGCACCTGGCACGAGTCACCGTCGGACAAGGTGATCGTGAACGTGAAAGTGCCGTTGCGCGAGTGAGGAGCTGACTTCACGCGCACGATCAAGACCTTGCCGGTGTCGCGCACGACGACGGCGCTCGTACCCGCGTGGCTCGTGACTCGCGGCCGACCGTTGAACCCGGTGCCGTCGATGGCGATCGACACGGTCCGACCGGCGACCACCGTGCCCTTGACCAGCGTCGCGGTCGGCTTTGGCGGCGGGGGTGGCGGAGGCTTCACCACGGTGAGCGAGAAGGTGAACGTACCTTGGTCGCCAGTCGCGTCGCTCACGGCTCCCGTCGCTTTGTACGTGCCGGCGGCGAGTGTGCTGCCCGTCGTGACGAGCCCCGAGGAGCTCACGAGCAGATTGGGCGTGCCGGTCTGTTGCACGAAGGTCTCCGTGCCGAAGTTGGCGCCGACGCTCAGCTGCTGGCTGAAGGTCAAGGAATCCGTGGTGGTGATCGACGCCGTCGTCGGTGCGCGCTGGACGAGAGCGCCGACCTTGAGTGTGAAGGTGAAGGTTCCTTCGTCGCCGACCGAGTCGGTGGTGGTGCCCGTCGCGACGTAGGTGCCCACAGCCAGCGAACCACTGGTCGTGATGAGGCCCGACGAGCCAACGACGAGGTTCGGCGCGCCGCCGGTTTGGACGTAGGTGACAGCGCCGGTGGCACCGGTGATGCCGAGCTGCTCTGAGTAGGTGGCGCTACCGCTCACCTTGACGGTCGCGCCGACGGGCGAGTTCTGCAGCAGCTCGCCCACGTCGACGGTCATGCTGAAGGTGCCGGTATTGCCCGCGGTGTCACTCGTGGTGCCCGTGGCGACGTAGCTTCCGGGCGCCAGCGGTCCGCTGGTCGTGACGAGTCCCGTCGGGCTCACGACCAGGTCCGGGGCCCCGCCGACCTGCACGTACGTGACGGTTCCCGAATTGTTGGTGCTGACCAGCTGGCGGCTGAAGGTCGCCGAATTGCCGACGGCGACCGACGTCGAAGTGGCTGGGCTCAAGATGCCGCACACGTAGTCGCCGTCGTAGCCCTGTGAGGGGTACTGGATCATGGCCACTCGCGCGCCCGTGAAGGACGTGGTCGAACAGGCGGCCTGTGCCGCGGGGAGCGTCGCCGCCAATCCGGGAACCCACACCGGGATCGTCGAGAAGGCCGTCGTCGCACCGCCCGTGATGACGCCCCACTGGGACGAGGTCGAGTAGATGCCGAGCGAGGTCACGCCCATGTTCGTAAAGGACGCGACCTCGCCCTCGAGCGTGGCGGTGTCGTACGCTTCGGTCGCCGAAGTGCGGCCGTATTCGATCGACTCCCACGCGTTGCCGGTTTCGACGTCGAGCCACCACGGAGCGTCGCGTGCGGACAGCGTCGCATCCGAAGCCCCGTCGGTCGTTTCGGCCGCGACCGCGTTGGCGAAGGACTCACGCGCCGCGTTCCATCCGTAGTCGTAGGAGCAGGCAACGGAGTTGGCACCCGTGCACACATCGGGAGTCTGTTGGTTGGTGGGCCAGCCGACACCGTAGGTGGGCCCGCCGTTTCCGGTGTTCGCGTAGAAGCCTGCGATCTGGCTCGTTGCGTTGTTCGCCCAACTGAGCTCCGCGGCAAGGCACTTGTTGGTGGTGAACACCGCACCGCCGTTCACACCGACGATCCCGAAGCCGGGCGTCATCGGCAGGGTGCTCGAGCACTGGGGAAAGCTGATGTCAAAACCGGCCAGGCCCGAGGCGGGAGTCGGGCCTGTGACCGCGAAGGCTGAGGTGGGTATGAGCACCACCGCAACCATGGCCACCACAACCGAAGACTTCATCAGGAAAACTCGCACGTCTCACAAGCGTAGGTTTGTGAACCGGCCGCTTTTGAAAAATCGCTTTACAATCTCGTGTGATTACGCACGCCCGGGCTGAACGCAGTGTGGAGCAACGCAACGATTCAACCATTTGCTCAACACTGCGTTCAGTCGTCATGATGTACAAAGTATTCACTGTGCCAGCGGCCGCGCACCCTGAGCGCGCCGCGCGAGTCCGTTATGCGTCGCGTCGCCGCATCAGCACCGCCCCGATAGTGAGCAACGCCAGCGAGTAGGCGAGCATGATGAGCAGCCCGATCCACGGCGAGAAGGAATTCGGACTGTTGGACCCCGGTCCGGTCTGTAGGACCGCGTTGCCGATGTGCGACGGCATGAACTTGATGATCGCGTTGTACATCGAGTTCGGCAGCGCACGAAGGACGTTGGGAAGAACGAGCAGGATGCCAACGAACGCACTGATCGAGCCGGCAGTGTGCCGGATGATCGTGGCGAGCGCCATGGCGAAGAGACCAACGAGTCCGAGATAGAGGCCGGTGCCCACGATCTCGCGCAGGGCGTTGGGCGTGCTCAGCGTGGCGTGTATCGCTGGTGCCGTGAGAAGCGCCTGTCCGAGGAAGAACGAGAGAAACGACGTCACCATGGCGACGACGAGCGCGACCGAGCCAAAGACCACGGATTTGGCGACGAGCACCTCGGTGCGCCGAGGCGCGGCCGAGAAGGTGGCCCGGATGGTACCGGTCGTGTACTCGGCGCTCATGACCATGACCCCGAGGACGCCAATGATCAGCTGTGCAATGAACACCCCGGTCAAGCTCAGGCTCGTCGGATCGAAACCGAAATGATTGGATCCAGGAGAGTTCCAGTGGGACGTCGTTTCGGCTGCGGCGATGGCGCTGACGCCGAGCCCGATCAGGACCGTGAGCCCGAGCGTCCATTTGGTAGATCGGACGCTTTCGAGCTTCGTCCATTCCGAGCGCATGAGGTCGCCCATCGAATAGCGGCCCTTCGGCTGGGGCTTGTTGCGGGTCAAGGTGGGGCTGAGGGTGGTCATTACTGTGCCTCTCTGGTGGTGACGGAGTTGTTGGATGGTGGGGTGCTCGCCGAAGCGGAGCCGTGATATTCGATGCTGCTCTCGGTGAGTTCCATGAAGGCCTCTTCGAGTGATTCGGACTGCGGGGTGAGTTCGTAGAGGACGACCGAGAGCTTCGCGGCGAGCTCGCCGATCTCCTTGTGGTCTGTGCCGCGAACGCTGAGCGAGCCGTCGTCTTCCACACTCGTTACGGCGCCCTCTGCCTCGAGGGCGTGACGAAGGGGGGCGACGTCAGGAGAGACCACGCGCACGAAGCGACGCGAGCTCTGGGCGAGCAGCTCTTCAACGGAGACCTGCACGATGAGGCGTCCCTTGCCAATGATGACGACCTCGTCGGCGGTGAGGGCCATCTCGCTCATGAGGTGGCTCGATACGAACACGGTGCGACCCTCCTTGGCGAGGCTGCGCAGGAAAGTGCGCACCCAGCGGATCCCGTCGGGATCCAGGCCGTTGATGGGTTCGTCAAAGAGCAGCACCTCTGGGTCACCGAGCAGCGCCGCGGCGATGCCGAGTCGCTGGCCCATGCCGAGGGAGAACTTGCCCGCGCGCTGGCGCCCTACGTCCGTCAGTCCGACCATCTCGAGGACCTCGTCGACGCGGCTGCGCGGGATGCGGTTCGCCTGGGCGAGCCACTGCAGATGCTTGCGAGCGCTTCTGCCCGGGTGTATCGCCTTGGCTTCGAGCAGGGCGCCCACCTCGTGAAGGGGCCAGTTCAGATCACGGTAGTGACGTCCGTTGACGGTGACGTCGCCGGCGTTGGGTTCATCGAGGCCCATGATCATGCGCATGGTCGTCGACTTGCCCGATCCGTTCGGCCCGAGGAAGCCGGTCACCACCCCGGGCCGTACGTTGAAACTCAATTGGTCGACGGCGAGCTTGTCACCGTAGTGCTTGGTGAGACCTTTTGCTTCGATCACGTCAGATCCTTCTCTTGGGGGTGTCGACGGTCTTCGGCGACGGAGTCATTTTCACAGTGGCGGCCCGAAAATACGTCCGTCGAGCGATGGTTCTTTTTCTAAGAGTGCGGGTGTACGCGTGGCGTGCAGTGGCGATTCGACGTACATCCTGCGATGTAGTCCAACAACATCATTGGGCGGACGTTCCTTCGCGCACTGATGAGTAGCGTCGAATGTGTGACTCCGCCTGGAATGTCCGAAGGAGACCTCCGCCCACCGCTCCTGCACCGGATCACGCCCCGTGAGCTGCAGAACGTCGATTACGGCATTGCGCTGCTGCTCGTGTTCTTCACGGTGCTCCACGTAGCCAGTCCGCGGTCGCTCGAGGCCGTGAACCGGGGCTGGGTGGTCGTCATCGGGATCCTTGCGGCGGTGGCGATCGCGCTTCGTCGTCGATATCCGATGTTCGCCCTGGCGCTGCTGACCGCGTCGACGTTCATCGTCGTCGCCTCGGCCGAGGCGCTGTTCGCCGAGCCGCTCATCGCCTTTCCGGTGTATCAGGTCGCCTCGAACTACGGACGACGTCGCTCGATACCGGCGGTGGTCGCCTCGAGCGTCGTCATTCTTCTCGCCACCGTCGTGGAGCTCAGCGTGCACACCCACGGCGACATCGCGGGGCTCTCGATCGTCGCGTCGATCGCCGCGTGGTTCGTGGGCGACAGCGTGCGCGCCCGGCGCACCTACGTCGCCGGTCTCGCCGAGCAGGCGGCCCAACGCCAGCGCGAGATCCTCGAGCGCGCACAGCGCTCGGTCGCCGAAGAGCGACTGCAGATCGCCCGCGAGCTGCACGACGTGGTGGCCCACAGCTTGAGCGTGATCGCGGTCCAATCGGGTGTCGGTCGCCACGTCATCGACGAGCATCCGGCGCAGGCGAAGAGGGCGCTTGCGGCCGTCGAGGCGACGAGTCGCGACGCGCTCTCGGAGCTGCGTCGAATGTTGGGCGTGCTGCGACACGACGATGACCGCCCCGCGAGCCTCATCCCCGCCCCGGGCGTCTCGTCGCTCACTACGTTGGTCGACCAGGTTCGCGCCGCGGGCGTCGTGGTCTCGCTGGACGTGCGAAGCGTGAGGGCGAGCGATCTCAGCGCGACGGCGGATCTCGCGATCTATCGCATCGTGCAAGAGGCACTGACGAACGTGGTGAAACACGTGGCGAACGCTACGGTCACCGTTGAGCTTCGCGACGAACCAGAGGCGCTGGTGCTTGAGATTCTTGACGACGGCGGGGGCGGCCTCGTGCCCTATCCCGCACCGTTCGACGAGGCCGACTCGCATCACGGCATCATTGGCATGCGAGAGCGCGTAGCGCTCTTTCACGGCGACTTCGAGGCGCGCCCTCGCGCTGAGGGCGGATTCCGAGTGTTTGCGAAGCTCCCGCTCGAGGGGACCGTGGCGTCGTGACCCGAGTGCTCGTGGTCGACGATCAGGCGCTCGTGCGCGCGGGCTTCTGCTTTCTCGTGGACGCCTCGATCGATCTGGAAGTCGTCGGCGAAGCGGCGGATGGTCGCGAGGCGGTCGACATCGCCCGCGCGACGCATCCCGATGTCGTGATGATGGACATCCGGATGCCTCACCTCGACGGGATCGAAGCCACGCGCCAGATCTTGGACGACCCGCAAGCGGGTCACACGCGAGTGCTGATTCTTACGACCTTCGATCTCGATGAGTACGTCTACGGCGCGTTGCGCGCGGGGGCGAGCGGCTTCTTGTTGAAAGACGCGCCGCCAGAAGATCTGCTCGACGCCATCCGGGTCATCGCCGAAGGCAACGCGCTGCTCTCACCGAGCGTCACGCGCACGCTCATCGAAGAGTTCGCCCATCGCGCCGCGCCGAGCGCCATGAATGAGAAGATCCTCGAGGTCATGACGCCACGCGAACGCGAGGTCTTGCGCGCCGTCGCCCGTGGTCGCTCGAACCACGAGATCGCCGAGGACCTGCACATGAGTGCCGCGACCGCGAAGACCCATGTCAGTCGGCTCTTCTCGAAGCTCGGGGCCCGCGATCGCGCCCAGCTCGTGGTGATCGCCTACGAAACGGGTCTCGCGCTCTCGAGCTGAGCTACCAACCGCCCGGATCGCAGCCGTCTTGATCTGGCACCCAGTTTCCGGTCACCCGCATGCCCACAACGATCTGGGCGTCTTCGCTGGCTTCGCCCGCCAGTGGGGCGAATTCGCTTCCGCCGTAGGCCCGCCAGGTATCGTTGCGAAAGCCGATGCCCGAATAGACCGGTCCGACCATTCGCCAGTCGCCGCCCACTTCGCAGACGGCCACGTGCTGCCATTCGTTGCGCAGCCCAACGACCGTGACCCGTCGGACCCTGGCGTCGGCGACCATGGCCCGGGCCTCAACGTGCGCGATGAGCGCCGCGTGACGCACCGTGGGCGCGGGCCGCGGTGGCGAGAGGGTGGGCTTCGCCCTTCCGACGGCCCCGGCCGGTGGGGCCAGGGAGGGCTGGGTTAAGAGGGCCACTGGCAGAGCCAGTGAGACCAGCATGGCGAACAGAAATCTTCGCACGGCTTTCCTTCTCCTTGAACAGCACCACGGCCGCAGCCTGCTTCGCGTATTCGCTTCGCTGGCTTTGACCCGACACTTGATGGGTTGTAACTCGTCCCCCCACCAAGGGGCACTATTCGATCGGTCACCGGTTCCACAGCTCTGTGGGGCGACGTGGGAGCAGTCGTTGCTGCCTCGGGGAGCCTAACGGGAGGGCCTCGGCCATGAGACCGAAATGATCCTGTTTTCTAACAGAGTAATTTTGTTCTCCCTGATGAAAGGCTATGTATAAAAAATATACTTACGTGACACGTTGTCCAAATCGCTGGCCAAAGTACCATTGGCGCTGTTTCGCAACGCTGAAACGAGGCTTCCGTGAGGGCAGCCGTGTTCCAAGGCACTCGCTCGGTCACCGTCCGAGAGGTCCCCGATGTCGAGCTCCAGAGCCGAGCGACGTGGTGGTTCGAGTCACCTCCAGCGCGATTTGCGGCACCGCCCTCCATATGTACGACTGCGGGCTGTGCGCGCTTGCCATACTCCTCACCGGCCGAGCGTGGGGGCTTCGCATCATCTCGGGCGTCGGCGATCTCGCGGTCGTCTGGGGGTGGGGCCTCGACCAGTACTCCGCGCTCCTGCCCAAGACGACCCTCACCATCAACAACAGCGCCGCGTCACACGCGACGCTCGTCGCCATCGCCGTCGTGTTCGCGCTGACGGTGCTCTTGGTCGGCCCCGCGTTCTTGATCGTCTTTCGTCTGTACGGACGTCAGGCCCAGTGCTGCGATGACGTGCGCGCGTAGCGCTCGCTAGGCCCGAGGCTCCGCCCAGGGCGCGGAGGATCGAGCAGCCGAGCGCGACCACCACGCAGTCGGCACCAGCACGGCGGTGGCGAGCGCCAGTGCGCACCACGGCGAGGTTTTGAGCGTCAGCACGGCACCGAGGATGGCGCCGACGAGGAGCGCCAGGGTAGCGACGATGCGCACGGCGAAGCCCGAGTTTCTCCACCTGCCGCTCGCTCCGTCCGACGCAAGCTCGGTCAAGGTCGAGGTGAACACGGACGTGGTGAGCCCCGGCACTCCCACGGCGCGCACGAGCGCTGACTTCGCGCCCATGCCGAGGGCGAGCACCACGAGGAGCGCATCTCGCATCGCGGTGCCGGGGTGGGGACTCGAGGCGAACACGCCGGTCGCGAGCGCCAGGTCGAAGAGCTGCACGAGTGCTGCCGCGTGGGCCGCGCGGCCGCGGTGCGTGACGGGGTGCGGCAAGGGGAAGCCCGCCGCGGCGGCGCCCGTGAGAAAGCTCGCAAAGACAGTCAGTGGCGCCGCGATCGAAAAGCCGCGCGCACCGACGAGGGCGAGGCCTATGAAGATGATGTTTCCCGTGATGTTCGCCACAAAGACGTGATCGAGCCGCGAGAATGCTGAGTGCATCGACCACGCCGGCCACCCCCGTGAGCAGGACCAAGATGCCCGGAAGGGGTCCGTGGTCACGGTCGCTGACGAGCGCGCGCCAGACCTCGTCCACGCGCAGCGCGAAGGGTGCGTGCTCTGCGGGCATCGATCCTCCCGTTCGACGTTCTCCAGTCAGCGTGAGTCTCGTCGCTACAGCGTGCCATTTCAACCATTGGGAATAGGCGCGCCGCATCGTCACGAATCGTTCGAGCGCCGTTTCTATGGGTGTGGTATATATTCCACGTCCACTTTCACCGAGGCAGCGTCGCTATCCGTGGCGGATTCAAGCGGATTGCGACCATTGCGTCGCCGAGAGTTGGGCGCGTGGTGTGGCCAGCTAGAGAGGGAGGCTCATGGCAGCAGCATTCGATTGGAAGAAACTCACGTTGACCGACCGCGTCATCGCCGTCACCGCGGCGATCGCGCTCGTCGCGCTGTTCTTGCCCTGGGAGGGATGGAGCGGCCTTGGCGCGAGCGCCTCGGTCAGCGGCTTCAGCACCGGCTACGGATTCCTCGGCGCGATCCTCGTGATCTTGGCGGGCGTGTATATCGTCATGCTCCGCTCCGGCTCCAAGATGCCGCGATCGTCGTACGGGCCGGGCGTGATCGTCCTTGGACTCTCGCTCATCGGCGCTCTTTTGGTGGTTATCCGTTGGCTGACGTTGCCCCGAGTGTCGGGAGCCGCCTACGCCGGCTTCAGCTACGGTCCGCGCATTGGCATGATCCTGGCGCTGATCGCTGCCGTCGTGCAGGCGTTCTTCGCGCTGCGGCTCTTTCGCAGCTCGGGAGAGGCGCTACCCTGGGCGAAATAATCGCCAACGACTCGACCCCACGTTCCACCCGCCGCTCGTCGGACCGAGCGAGCGACGAATCGACGAGCGAAGGGGCTCCCGCGCCGCTGCGCTTTGTGGGCATTGACCTCGCCACCGAGGCGAAACGCACCGGTGTGGTCATCGTGACTCCCAGCGGCGCGCGCGCGAGCGCCAGCTTGCCCGCGTACGGCTTTGCCGGGGACGATCACGGGCTCGTCGAACTCGTCGATCGCGGGACGGTGGTGGGACTCGACTCGCCACTCGGGTGGCCCGACGACTTCGTCGCGGCCGTCACGGCCCACCGTCTCAGCGCCCGATGGCCCAGCTTCGAGCACCGAAGCACCGACCGGATCCGAGAGAGCCTCCGTCATCGCACGACCGACCTTTTCGTCCGCTCGCTCGATCTTGGCTCGACGCCGCTGTCGGTCTCTTCGGACCTCATTGGGGTGGTCGCCATGCGCGGCGCGTGGCTGCAGTCCGCGTGGGCCCAACGCTGGGGCGGACTCGAATCACGTGACGGCAGTGGACGACTCGTCGAGACGTACCCCGCCGCCGCGTTGCGTGCTTGGGGATTCCTCGCACGACGTGGCGTTCGCTACAAGGGCGGAGGTGCGCAGGGCGCGCGCGAGAGCCAGCGCGAGGAACGATCGCGGATCATTGCGGAGATCGAACAGCAAAGCGAGACGTGGCTCGACGTCCCGGCGGCCCTGCGCGACGCGGTCATCGAGTCGGACCACGAGCTCGACGCCCTGGTAAGCGCCTTGGTGGCGCTTGCCGCCCGGGTCAACGCGACCTATCCGGTGCCGGTCGAGTCACGAGAGGCCGCACGTCGAGAGGGCTGGATCCACGTGCCGTGCGAAGAGTTCTCCTCGCTCGGCAAGCACCTGCCGATCGACTGATCGACCGCTCCGCTCGACCCGTCGGGCCGAGGCGCGTCCTCTTAGTCCGCTAACGCTTCGTGACGTCCGTCGGCCGCGACGCTGATGTGTCGACGAAGGTCCATCATCATGACGCCGCCGAGGAGCGCCGTGAGTCCAGTGCCGAGCGGCCACCAGTTGCCGAGATGCACGGAGAAGTAGAGCGCCGTGATGGCGGGCGCCAGCGAGCTCGAGATGCCCCAGGAGAGTCCCGCCGCCGTGTTGTAGCGTCCGCGCAAGTGTTCGGGCGCGATGTCGTTGACGATCGCAGAGCCCACCGGCTGGAGCATGGTCTCGCCGATCGCGAAGACGACCATGGCGAGACAGAGCATCGGAATCGACGCCGCCGCAGGCAGCGCCAAGGTCGATTCGAGGATGATCCAGAAGATGAACCAGAACGCGGCGACAACGCCCATGACGCGGGTGCGCGAGCGCTCCTCGATGCGGTTGAGCACCCACAGCTGAGCCAGGACGATCGTGGTCGTGTTGAAAAAGAAGATGATGCCAATGGAGTGCACGCTCAGCTTCAAGTTGTTGACGACAAAGAGGCTGAGTCCTGCGTCGAGTGACCCGTAGCCGCCGAGCATGAGAAAGACCGACGCGACCACGTAGCGAACCATGCGGTTGTCGCGGATGACGACGCCCCAACCTTCCGCTCGCTTCTTCGGGTCGTGATGTTCTTCGACCGGACCGCCGTACTGGCGGATCGAGACAAAGAGGAGAGCGGCGAGCACCGTGACGCCCGCGTTGAAGATGTAGAGCATCTCAAAGGAGTCAGGGTGCTGGAGGTTCACCACACTCGCCGAGACGAGCGCGCCGAAGCCGATGCCGAGGTTGATGAGCATGAAGTTGACCCCGAAGGCCCGCTGGCGGTGATCGGGGCTGACGAGCCGGCTCAGCATCGTCGACATGGGTCCCCAGGCAGCGCCGCCGAAGACGGCGATCAGGAGTGCGGAGAACGTGGCTTGAGTCTTGGTATGGGCGATCGCCCAATACACGATCGCCGCCGCGTCCGCCGCGTAGGCGAAGAGGATGACCCGAATCGGTCCCAGCCGGTCAGTCATGGTGCCCCAGACCGGCGCACTGGCCAGCCCGACCACGGCTGAGAGCGCAAGGAGCAAGGTCGCAAAGCTCGTCGAGAAGTGACGCACGTTGTGCAGGTACACGACGAAGAGCGACAGCGTCAGACCCTGACCGACGCTCCCCACGAAAATGCACGTATAAAAGCGACGCAGCGGCCCGCGTATGGACGAGCGAAATTCGCTCGGAACGAGTGCGTTGAGAGGTTTCACGGGGTTACCAGGCTACATGGGCACTGTGACAAGGCCGACTCGGCGTTCTTGTGCCACCGATCACAAGTGTGAAGAATTCAACGGGAACGGAGCGTTAGGGTTGTGTTGTTAGCGCAGTGCGCTACGAGAGAGGTCGCACACTTGAGCACCCGATTGCCGAAGAGCCGCGTTGATCTACTAGAAGAGATAACGCCCGACGTCGAGCGCCTGTTCAATCGACACATGCAGGCGCCACGACTGTGGTATCCCCACGAACAGATCAACTGGGGCGAGGGCGAGGACTTCGGCGAGAAGCCGTGGGCGCCGGATCAGTATCCGATCGCCGACGGCGTGCGCAGCTCGATCTACGTGAATCTGCTCACCGAAGACAACCTGCCCTACTACACCGACAGCATCCTCGAGCACTCTCCGAAGGGCCATCCCATCCGCGAGTGGACCTGTCAGTGGACGATGGAGGAGAATCGCCACTCAATGGTGATGCGCGACTGGGTGCACATCAGCCGTTGCATCGACCCGACCAACCTCGAAGACGGTCGACGTGTTCAGATGCAAAAGGGCGAAGTGCCCCACCCTTCGAACTTCGCCGAGCTCATCTCGTACGTCTCCTTCCAAGAGCGCGCCACGCAGATCGCCCATCGCAACACGGGCGCGAAGCTCCCTAAGGACGACAAGATCGGGCGCAACGTGCTCGGCCTCATCGCCGGGGACGAGACCAAGCACTACCTCTTTTATCGCGACCTCACGCTTGCGGCCTTCGCCATTGATCCGTCGGCGATGATGATCGCGGTCTCCAAGCAAGTGAGAACGTTTGCGATGCCCGGCACCGGCATCCCGAGCTTCACTCGCCACGCCGTGCGCATCGCCAAAGAGGGCATCTACGGTCTCGCGCAGTACGTGAGCGACGTCCTCACCCCCGTGCTCGCCTTGTGGGACATCGAACACGTGAAGGGTCTCACGAAAGAGGCCGAAACGGCGCGGATCGACCTGGACAATGTGCGAGCGAAGCTCGCCGAATCGGTCGAGCGCATGGCGCACAAGGCGTCGATGCTGAAGCGTCCCGTCGGGGCCGCCAACTAACTCACTCCTTGGTGTTGGCCACCTTGCGGATGTAGTCCTCGAAGGCCTTCTGGGATTCCTCTGACGCCTGGACCTCGTGTTGGTGCATCTTGCCGCCTCGAATGAGCACGTAGAGCAAGCACCCGAGCAGCGGGAAGATCAAGATCAGCAGCACCCACAGGGCCTTTGCCGCGCCGCTCAGGTCGTGGCTGCGAAAGAGATCAAAGAAGATGTGGTAGGCGAGGATGAGCCAGAAGATGAAGAGGACCAAATAGAGGGTGGAGACGAAAACATCCATGGTGGGATAGCTTGAGGCAAGCATGAGAGTCCTTTCAGAGTCGACAGCCGAAGTGTAGGTTCACCAGGGCACTCTTGAACAGTGGGTGCGTCCTGTTGACCGTGGGCACCCGAGCAATCTGGCAGTCTGGAGGGTGCAGGAGAAGGCTCGTCGACCATTTCGGGGGTAGTTGGTGCGCAGTTACGAAGAAGCGATCGCTGCGGTGTCCGCGCCCGGACAGCCCTTTGAGGTGGTCACCGCCGAGAAGAATGGCGTCACCAACCGAGTCTTCAAGAACGCCCCCGCGACCGTGCGCGACTTCTTCGACCTCTCGCGCGGCATTGCGACGACGTTTCTCGTCTACGAAGACGAGGAGTGGACGTTCACCGAGGTGATGAACGAGGTTGACGGTCTCGCGCACGCGCTCGTGCACCACTACGGCATCAAGAAAGGCGATCGCGTCGGCATCGCGATGCGCAACTATCCCGAGTGGGTCATCTCGTTTGCGGCCATCCTCTCGGTGGGGGCAATCTCGGTGTCGCTCAACGCGTGGTGGACCGAAGACGAGATCGCCTACGCCGTCGACGACGCGGAGCTCTCGCTGCTCATCGCTGATCGCGAACGCGTTCAGCGGTCGCTCGAGGCGTGCGCCAAAAGGGGGGCGAGCATCCTTAGCGTCCGGGTTCCCGCGGGCGTCTTCGACTCACCGCTGGTCGGGCGCTGGGAGGACGTGGTCGTCGCGGGCGCCGAGATGCCGAGGGTGGAGATCGACGCCGACACCGACGCCACCATCCTCTACACCTCGGGCACCACCGGTTATCCGAAAGGCGCGGTGTCGACCCACGGCGCCATCTGCCAGACGATCATGGCGTTCACCTCGAGCGCGTCGGTCCAGGCTGCTCGGCGCGATGAGGGCGAAGAGGGAAGCGGTCTTCCCCCGTGCTTCATCCTGATCGTTCCGCTGTTTCACGTCACCGGCTGTATCCCGGTCATGATGTCCTGCTTCTCGTGGCACTTCAAGCTCGTCATGATGTACCGCTGGGACCCCGAGCGCGCACTCCAGCTGATCGAGCGTCACCGGGTCACGAACTTCGTCGGTGTCCCGACCCAGTCCTGGGATCTCATGGAGTCACCCAACTTCGCCAACTATGACACGTCCTCTCTGACCGCAGTCGGGGGCGGTGGCGCTCCCGCGCCGCCGACGCTGGTGGCGCGGGTCGAGCACACGTTCAAGCGCGGTCGACCGAACCTCGGCTACGGCATGACTGAGACCAACGCGTACGGCCCGGGTAACTACGGCGAGGACTACGTGACCCATCCGGATTCGACCGGACACGTGCCGACGATCGTGATGGACGTGGAGATCCGTGACGAGGAGGGGCGAGCCCTCGCTCGTGGGGAGCGCGGCGAGATCTGGCTGAAATCGCCGACGCTCATCCGCGGCTACTGGCGCAACCCCGAAGCGACGGCGTCGACAATCGTCGAGGGCTGGCTTCGCACGGGCGACCTCGGACGGATCAGCGACGAAGGCTATCTCTACATTGAGGACCGGGCGAAGGACATGATTTTGCGCGCCGGCGAGAACGTCTACTCGGTGCAGGTCGAGTCCGCCATCTACGAGCACCCCGCGGTCTACGAGGCGGCCGTCTTCGGACTCCCCGACGAGCGACTGGGTGAAGAGGTGGCGGCGGTCGTGTTGGTGCGCGACGGCATGGAGCTCACGATCGACGAGTTACGGGGCTTTCTTTCGGCGCGCATCGCGGGATTCATGATCCCGACGCGCGTCGCCTTCACTCGCGAGGCGCTGCCGAGGAATCCGGCGGGCAAGCTGATGAAGCGTCAGATGCCCGCGATCTATTTCTCGAGCGCGAGCTGAATCGCGCGCGCGGCGTATTCGGCGACGTTCACGCTGTCGAGCTCGTCGAGCTTGAACCAGTGCACCTGATCCGTCGTGCCAATGGCTTCGTCGCGAAGCTCACCGCCGTCCGACGAGACCGTGTAGAGCACCCGCACCGTGTGGATTCGATCTCCGTTGGGGCGACGTCGGATGTCGCTCGCGACGTCGAGGAGCACGGGATCTTTGATCGCCAGTCCGGTCTCTTCGTGGAACTCACGCAAGAGCGTCTCTTCGGGCGATTCGCCGAAGTCGATGCCGCCCCCCGGCAGCCACCACAGCGGCGGCACGATCTGGGGGCTGCTCGAACGCACGAGCAGCACGCTCTCTTGTCGAACCAAGATGCCGTACGCCCTCACGCTGGTGTGCTGTCTGCTCATCGACTGTCGTAGTCCTCACTCAATCTTTTGGCGGGGCGACGCAGCATCGATGAAGATCTTGCGGCATCCTTCGCTGCAGAAATAGTAGGCGACCCCATCGCGCATCACCGGGGTGTCGTCGTCACGCGGGGCGACGCTCATGCCACAGACCGGATCAGTAAAGGTCGCTTCGCGCGCGGGTGCTGGTTCGCCGATGAAGTGATCCCGGCAACGCGGCGAGCAGAAATAATAGGTCAACGAACCGCGTACGGCCGTTGCCGCGGCCGAGGCCTTCTCTACGCTCATACCGCAGACCGGGTCGGTCGCGATGCGATCACTCGGGCTCGTAGACCTCGCGAGCAGCCAGGTGAGCAGAAGCACCAGGGCCGCGAGGATGTTCAAGATGAGCGTTGGCCCGAGGGGAAAGTCACCGGCCAGCAGTGCCACGTGATGCCCGCTCGGCGCGAGGTCGCTCAGGCGAAAGAGACCGTCGATCGCGAGACCGGCGACACTCATGGTGCACCAGAGCAGCACCAGCAGCCGCCACGTCGTAGCTAAGCCATAGAAGCGGCGGTAGATCGCGAGCAGGGGAAATGCGATGAGGTCGGCGAAGATGAAGGCCATGACCCCGCCGAAGGCCACGCCGTGCCCCCAGAGCGTGGCGGCGAGAGGGATGTTACCCACCGAACAGACGCACGCCAGCACGGCGACCAGTGGCGCGAGCAGCACATTCTCGAGGACGGTCCAGATACCGTGACCGTTCACGAAGAGGTGATGCCACCACGAGGCGGGTAGGTGGGCGCTCAAAAACCCTGCCACGACAAACCCGGCGATGAGCTCGACGCGAATCATGGTGAGGTCGCCCGTCGTATAGCGAGCCGCCCCAACGAGCGTCTCTCGATCGCGCATCCGCGCTCGCCACGATCGAGGCGGCTCGTGGTGGGATGGAGGCTCTTCGCCTCGCACACGTTCGCGCAGCGCGTCGATTCGCGCGGAGCGAAACATCACGCGCGTGAAGATGCCGAGCAGTGCGATCATGACGACGCCACCGACCAGCTGTGCGACGAGGAAACGCCAGCCGAGAATGAGGTAGAGCACGACACCGAGCTCGATGACGAGATTGGTCGAGGCGACCATGAAGACGACCGAGTTGGTCCACGACGCACCCCGCGCGAAGAGCGCTCGCGCCATGGCGCTCGCCGCGTAGCTGCACGACGACGAGATCACTCCGAGCAGCGACGCCTTGGCAAATGATCCGGGCGTATCGGTGCCGAGTTCGCGGCGGAGCCCGTCGCGCGCAACGGCGCTCTGCACGAAACCCGAGAGCGTGAAGCCGAGGACGAGCGGCCACCACGTGAGCCACACCATGGCCGCGCTCTCGCGCAGTCCGACGACCACCCAGTGCGCCAGAGCGCTCACACTCGCGATCACCGCATCGCTCGAGCCCGCGCGTGAGTGCGGCGATGAGTGCGCGTCTGGTTCATGGCATCCTCTTTCGAGTCGCCAATCTAATGGTCGCGGTCGCCTCGACAGTAGAGTTGGAAAATGAGTCCCGTCGACGAAGGACGCGCCCTTCGCGGCGCAGCAGCGCTAGAGCCAATTGCGGACGGGCGTTACGCCGTCGAACTCTCGCCGATCTACACCATCATGGGCCACCCCCACGGCGGCTACATCCAGTGCATCGTCGCGAACGGCGCCCTCGCCGCCGCCAGCGCAGAGGGGGGAACGCACCTCAACGCCACCGCGGTGACGACCAACTTCGTGAACGCACCGGTCGTCGGACCCGGCGAGCTTCGCGTCGAGGTACGCCGCATCGGACGCGGCGTGTCTTACGCGTACGCGGCGCTCTTTCAACACGACGAGCTGGCGGTCGAATCCCTGGTCACCCTGGGCACGTTCCGCGAGGGCGCCGCCTTGCGCTACCAAGACGCGCCCCCCGTCGAGCTTGCGCCCCTCAAGCAGTGCCTTCCCTGGGCGGGCACCGAGGACGTTCGCATCTCCGAGGTGCTCGAGTCGCGATTTGACCCCTCGACGTCGGGATGGTGGGAGGGCAAGCGCTCCGAAAAAGCCGAGATTCGATCGTGGCTGCGCCTCGAGGACGGTGAAGCGACGTGGGATGCGTGGAACGTGCTCTTCGCGAGTGACGGATTGCCGCCGGCGACACTGCCGCTCGGATCGTCGGGGTGGGTGCCCACGCTGCAGCTGACCAGTTACGTTCGTCGTCCCCCGACGAGCGAATGGCTTCGCGCCCGGCAATGGGCGGTCGTCATCGCTGAGGGGCTGGTCGATGAGCGATGCGAGCTGTTCGACGAGGCGGGCAACCTCGTCGCGTCGTCAACGCAGATGGCCATGGTGCGACTACCCGGGGGCAATTAGCGCGTGCCGTCTGGTCCGCGGACCAACGACGACGGCTCCCTCTCGATACGTCCGAGAGTCACCATTCCGGCCGACGAGATCGAGCTGCGGGTCACCACCTCGGGTGGACCGGGCGGCCAGCACGCCAATCGATCGCTGACGAGGGTGGTCGCCACCTTTCAGGTGGAATCTTCGAAGGCGTTGAGCGAGCGCGACAAGGAGCGCCTTGTCGAATCCCTCGGACCGGTCGTTCGATCGAGTGCGAGCCGGTTTCGCTCGCAAGGACAAAATCGACGCGCGGCGCTCGATCAGCTGGCGGACAAGCTGGCGGGGGCGCTCGCTCCGCGCACTCCGCGTCGGGCCACGAAGCCAACCAAAGGCTCAACTGTGCGCAGAGTCGATGAGAAGAAACTTCGAGGCCGCCTCAAAGAGCAGCGTCGTCGTCCTGTCGAGGACTAGTTTGGGCGCTCGAGCTGGCGCTTCATCGCGTTGAGCGCACTGTGCATGACGCTGTCGAGCGCCGGGTCGTCATCTTCGTGTGGCCCTCGAATTGGCGTCAGCGAGGCATAACCGGCTACCAACAGCGCCCCGTCTTCGTCAGCGTCCTCGTCGCTCACGTCTCCGATCACCGGACTCGCGGCGCCAAGACGAAGCGGCAGCTCTCCTTCGTCGCTGAGCGGCTCGCCGCCCGCGCGAGGACCGGCGGACTTGATGAGACCGGCGGTCGAGATGCGACCGCGTCGCACGCCCTTCAGTTCGTTCAGAGCGAGGTTGGGGACGTTGAGGTTAAGCAGTGTGCGCGAGGGCGCCCGAAAGAGCTCCTCCAGCACTTCGAGCGCCACGACGGCGGCGGTGTCGTAGTGCACGTTCTCGCCCCACTGCACCGAGACGGCGAGACCCGAGAGTCCGAGCTGTGCGCCCGAGAGGACCGCGCCCACGGTGCCCGAATGAAGGACGCTGCGACCCACGTTCGCCCCGGCGTTGATCCCAGAGACAATGACGTCGGGCTGGAAGTCGAAGCTGCCGAGGGCGCCGAGGATCGCGCAGAGGGCGGGCGGCGCTTCCAAACCGTACGTGGGGATCGACTCCGCGCCGGCCAGATGGTGACGGCGATAGGGGACGGTCGGTCGTTCGAAGACGTCGCCAACGGCCGAAGACATGCCGGAGTAGTTGCGGTTGGGGGCGACGATGATGGCCTCTCGAACCTCGTCGGTCGGGGCCTTTTCCATCCAGTCCGCGACGCCCCGGGCGAGGATGGCCATGCCCGGCGCCAGCACACCGTCGTCGTTCGTGAGCAGCAGTCGCATGGTCGAACCATAACTGTCCTAAGTTACGTACCAGTGAAAAACCTGAAAGACCCCTGCTGATGCTGCCCTCTGGAGAACAGATCGCGATCGCCCACGGCGACCAGCGTGCCGTGGTGACCGAGGTGGGTGCGACCCTTCGCACGTACGTGAAGGGTGGGCTCAGCGTCATCGAAGGCTTCGCCGGTGAAGAAGTCCCTACGAACGCGCGTGGCCAGGTGCTCTATCCGTGGCCGAATCGCATGGGCGAGGGGGAGTGGTCTTTTTCGGGTCGAGCGGCTCGACCGCGCATTGATGATGTGTTCCATAAGACGGCCATCCACGGCCTCGTTCGCTGGCGACCCTTTCGCATCGAAGCCGTCAATCAGAACCGCTGCGTGCTGTCACTCCTCTTGCACCCAACGCCCGAGTACCCGTTCTTGAGCGAGATCAGCCTCGCGTACCATCTGGGCTCGCTGGGTCTTACCGTGACGACGACCGTCACGAACTGTGACGGGGTGCCCATTCCCTTCGGCGTCGGCTTTCACCCGTATTTATCCGTGACCACACCGACGATCGAAGGCGCCCTGCTCGAGGTGCCCGCTCGCGCCCACATTGCGGTCAACGACCGCCAGCTGCCCACTGGAGAGATTCTGCCGCTCGCCGGTAATCCGCTCGACTTCGCCAAGCGTAAGTCCCTGAGCGGCCACGAGCTTGACGTGACCTACACCGAGCTCGTGCGCGACGACTCGGGGCTGGCCGTGGCGACCTTGGAGGACGCGAACGGCGGGGAGATACAGCTGAGCGTCGATCGAAACTTTCCCTACCTGCAGGTGTACACCGGCGACGGGAACGAAAAGGGTCGTCGACGCACCTCGGTTGCCATTGAACCGATGACCTGTCCGCCCGACGCACTGCGCAGCGGCAAGGACGTGGTCGTACTGGAGCCCGGGCAGCACTGGGCGGGCTCATGGCGACTGCGCCGGAACGAACCGTGAGCAACGTCGTCCTCATCACCGGTTCCACGAGCGGCATCGGACTCGCGACGGCCCGTCGATTCGCCGAGCGCGGCGACGTGGTGGTCTTCAACTCGGCGCACAGCGTGGAGGCCGGCGAGCACCTCGCGTCGATCACCTATGAATCGATCTACGTGCAGGCCGACATCGCAGTTGCGGCGGACTGCGATCGACTGATCGCGACCGTGCTCGAGAAGTACGGCCGTCTTGACATCCTGGTCAACAACGCCGGCACCACCAAGCTGATCCCGCACCGCGACCTCGAGGCCGCGAACGTCGACGTATGGCGGGCGATCTTTGAGGTGAACGTCTTTGGCACGTGGCAGCTCAGTGTCGCCGCGATGTCCGCGCTACGCGAACATCGCGGGGCCATCGTGAACGTCTCCTCGGCGGCGGGCATTCGCCCGACGGGGTCATCGATTCCCTACGCGGCGTCCAAAGCGGCGCTCAATCACATGACGCTGCTGCTCGCCAAGGCCGTCGGACCCGAGGTGCGCGTGAACGCCGTGGCGCCGGGCCTGATCGATACTCCCTGGACCAAGGACTGGAACACCGTGCGCAGCTCCGTCGAGAAGCACGCACCGCTCGGGCGAAGCGGCACGCCCGACGACGTGGCGGACGTGATTGTGGCGCTCGCGACGACGTCGTACGTGACTGGTCAGGTGCTCGCGGTCGACGGGGGACTGACGATCGCGACCTGACCCGGTCCGGGCACCGCCAGTCGCATCGCGGCGCACGCGAGCGACGTCGCGGGTCGAATGAACAGGTGATCGACCAGCGAGCTGCGGCGCACCCCCAGCTGCTCTTGGGCGTAGCGGGGGAGCAAGGACCAGGCGCCGAGCACCATCAACCGGTAGACGACGCGCTGGGTGCGACTCTCCATCAACCCGTAGGCGATGAAGTCGCGCGCCACCTCGCCGTCGGCGCTCAGGCGAAGCTCGCTGCGAAATGACAGCAGCGCCGACTCGAGCTCGCCGAGTGTCCTTGGCGCTCGCTCGACACCGAGCGCTTCGGCGAGGGGCGCCGTCTCTGCGACGTAGCGGTCGGCCTCCTCGTCATCCAGTCGGCGCGAACCGAATCGACGATACGCGTTCAAGAACATGTAGATCTCCGCACAGTGCACCCAGAGCAAGAGGTGGGGATCGTTCGCGTCGTACGGCTGTCCGTCGTCGGCGATGCCGTGGACGAACTGGTGGACGGTGAGGACCCGATCAATCGCCGCGCGCGCCGAGTCGCGCGATCCAAAAGTGGTGGCGCTGATGAAGTTCGCCGTTGAAAGCAGCCGTCCGAGGGGGTCCTCTTGATAGCGAGAATGCTCGGCAACGCCCGCCATGGCGTGCGGGTGGAGCATCTGAAAGAACAGCGACCCCAGCCCACCGACGAGCATCGAGGGCAACTCGCGGTGCACGACGCGCGCGATGCCGTCCACGTCGCAGAACGACTCGAGGGGATCATCGCAGCGCGGAGGCGGTGTGCCGTCGAGTCCCACCGAGCGTCGAATGGCGATGCCCGCTTGAAGTTGGCGACGACGCAGTGCGTCGCGGTACGTGGATGAGGAGAAGGGGCTATGCGACACGTCGCTGATCACTCTATGGCGCATCTCTTTCACCGAGGTCGGCGGTCTGCGATGCTGGTGGGGTGCCTGCCCTCGCGCCCGCTCGCAACGCCGCGACCAAGAGCGAACTCGATAGTGACCTCGAGACCGTCGTGTCGACCGTCACCGAGCGCCCCTGGAACGTCATCGTCTGGAACGATCCGGTGACCCCCATGCCCGTCGTCGTGGCCATCTTCAAGCGGATCTTCGGGTATCCCAACAACAAGTGCACGCACTTGATGTTGACGGTGCACCACGAGGGCCGGGCCATTGTGTGGTCGGGCCAGCGCGAGCGCGCGGAGTCCTACTGCGTCAAGCTACAGGTGGCCGGCCTGCAATCCACGGTGGAGCAGGACGCCTAGTGCCTGGCAAGCTGTTCGTTCGCCGTCGAGATGGGCGGATCGAAGTTCGACTCAACGACGCCGGTCGCGAGATCATCCGTGAGGTGTTCGCCCACGTGCTGGCCGCCGAGCGCGACCCCGAGCACGAATGGCACCTCGTGCTCAACGCGCCGATCAACCCGAGCAGCGATGAAGACGATCCGCTGGCCATGCTCGCACGCGACAAGGACATCGCCTCGAACGCGGAACTCTCCGTCATGACGCTTCGCGAGCAGTTTCTCACCGACGCCGAGGCCTGGGCGTGGCTCAGCACGATACAAGTTGCCCTGCGCTCGACCGCGGTCGCGAATGGGATATTGAGCGACGAGAAGCTGGAGTCCTGTTCAACGGAGCTGCTGGAGGACATCCGCACGATGCAGCATTTTCTCTTTGATCTCTCAGGTTGTTTCTAACGTCCGGCCTGGTGGGCAAGGTTACGAATCTGTAACAGTGGGCGTGACGCGGATAATGGGGTGTCTCGGCCCCCCTAGGCTGATGCCATGAGAATCCTTCGACGTCGGTCCCTTCAACTTTCGGCGCTCGCAATGATGGCCACGGCCGTCGCGGCCGGGTTCTCGATCACGGCGCAAGCAGCTACGACCCCTACGGCAGCCACGGTGATCGCGGCGGCCACGAAATCCCTCGCCAAAGAAAGCGGTGTGCACATCGCGGTATCAACCAATGACGACAAGGTGCTCAGCACCGTCGTCGCCAATATCGGCACGAGCAGCGGGTACGAAACGTATAAGAAGGGCGACGAGACGTTCACCATCAGCGTGACGCCGACCTACGCCTATCTGAGCGGCAGCAAGACCGGACTGACCACGCTCATGGGCTTGACCGCCGCCGAGGCGAAGAAGGTGGGCTCCAAGTCCATTGCCATCAAGAAGGGGTCGACCCAGTACAAGACGTTCAAGACCAACCTGACGTCGGCGGCGTTCTCCCAGCTGCTCCCCGCCGTCAAGGGCACGACGCTGCTCGCCAAGCGCGACAAGGCGACCGGCGGCTACCAGCTCACCTGGACGACCGCCGCCACCAGCACGTCGCCAAAGACGACGAGCCTGCTCGTGATCTCCTCGGGATCGGCGACGGTGCCCTTGAAAGAATCGGTGTCGACCTCGTCGGGCGAGAGTCACACCACGTTTACGAAGTGGAACAAGACCTTCACCATCAAGGTCCCGACCTCGACGATCGCCTACTCCAAGGTCTTCTAGACCAAGCGCTCCATCGCGCCACACGACGAGGCTGCTCGCCAGTTGTCGGTGCCTCTACCGAGGTGGCGCTGAGCGGACCAAGAATCCCGCCGCTGCCGATGTCGATGCGAGCCGGTGACACCTGGGACTCCCCGGTTCCGCCTCTGGATGTCGATGAACGTTGACGTCGGACCGGATGCGATGACGCCGTGGTCTCGATCCTTCCCGCACGCGTGCCGTACGGATTATTGTCATGAGCGCCCTCCCCGACGAACACTTCTTCCTATCCGACCTTGATCAAGTGATACGTCCGCTGACGCACAGCGGCGACTCTCGCATCTGATCAACTCACCTAGAAAGGCCCCTCATGGCCGCGATGGAACAGACGGAACTCTCGGGCGGCAATCTCCGAGGCCGCCATCTCGGCCTCGCACTCACCGTGATCTCGTGCGCGCAGCTGATGATCGTGCTCGACGCGACGGTCGTGAACGTGGCCATACCAACGATCCACCACGCTCTGCACTTCTCCTCGACCAATCTCGAGTGGCTGGTGACCGCCTACTCGCTGACCTTTGGTGGACTCCTTCTCTTTGGTGGACGGACGGGTGATCTCTATGGAAAGCGCCGGATGTTCATGCTCGGCATCGCGATCTTTGCGGTTTCGTCCCTCCTCGGCGGCTTGGCGGCCAACGACGTCTGGCTCATCATCACGCGAGGACTCCAGGGGATCGGGGCCGCCATCGCCGCGCCCACCGCACTGGCGCTCATCGCGACGAACTTCCCCGAGGGCCGCGAGCGCAACCGAGCAATGGGTGTCTACGCCGCGATGTCGGGAGGAGGCGGTGCGGTGGGCCTGCTGCTCGGGGGTCTGTTGACGAGCTACGTCTCGTGGCGCTGGATCTTTTTCATCAACGTGCCCATCGCCGCGGTGGTGCTCTTTCTCGCGCCCAGGGCGCTCAATGAATCAGAGTCAAGCTCGGGTCACCTGGACGTGCCCGGTGCGGTGACCGCCACCGGGGGAATGCTCGCGCTCGTCTACGGACTCTCCAACGTCTCGAGTCACAGCTGGTCGAGCCTTTCCACGATCATTTCACTGGCCGGATCGGTCGTCCTGCTGGTGGCCTTCGCGTTCATTGAGCGCCGAAGCACAGAACCGCTGATGCCGCTCAGCATCTTCACCAATCGAAATCGCTCTGCCAGCTTTGCCGTCATGCTCTGCATCGGCATTGCCCTGTTTGCCCTCTTCTACTTCTTGACCCTGTATCTGCAGAACATCTTGGGGTGGAGTGCCATCCGCACCGGTGTGGGCTTCTTGCCGATGACCTGTGGCATCATCATTGCCGCCGGGATCACCTCGCAACTGGTGTCGAAGATCGGTGTGCGCGCGCCGCTCATCGTGGGCTCCTGCGCTTCGGTCCTCGGCATGCTCTGGATTACGCGCATCACGGTGTCGAGCAGCTACCTCGATATTCTCGGTCCGCTCATCGTGATCGCTCTCGGCCTGGGGTTCGTCTTCGTGCCGCTCACCTTGACGGCAGTCTCGGGCGTGCAGGCCGATGAAGCGGGCCTCGCTTCGGCGCTGCTCAATACCATGCAGCAGGTCGGTGGGGCAATCGGGCTCGCCGTGCTTGCGACGGTCGCCATCGACTCGAAAGACTCCCAACTGCACGGAATCCACGACGCCACGTCGAGGGCGGTAAATGTCGCGACCACGCACGGTTACACGACCGCGTTCTTCGCCTCCGCCGGGATCACCTTCATCGCGTTCGTGCTCTCGGTCGTGGCGATTCGGGTGCCCAAGCAGGAGCTCGGCGAAGCGCTCGACACCTCATCGATCGGCGTCTAGACAACCACATCACGGCTCAGAGCGGGGGCCCGTTGCCGCTCACCGTGCTCGGGGCTGAGCCCGGGTTGCGGTCGACGTCTACGCGCAGGCCTCGATTGCTTTGGCCAGTGCCTTCGTGCCGTTTTCGAACTTGATGTGGTTGGCCGCGATGTAGGCCTCGAGCGAGGTGATCGACTGCTTCTTCGATTCCCACTTCAAGATGACCACCACTTCATTGAGCGTCGCCTGGGTCTTGGCGTCCGGCGCTTCTGACGCGAGCTTCTCATAGAACGGCACGAGCTCGGCCGCCCAGGTGTGATACGCGGACATCGAGGTGGGTGGCGTGGCCTTGCTGGCGTAGTCCTCTTCGTACGTGAAGAGCGTCTTGCAGAATGGACTCGAACCGAGGGCGGAGCTGCTCGTCGCGGCGACGCCCAGGGAGATCGTAAGCGCCGTGACGATGGTGGCTCCTGCCAACAGGCTTCTCGTAGCGATAGCGAATCGCCTGGATCCGTGAAACATAGTGACCCCTTCCCTAGATGGAGGACGGCCGTTTCAGTGCGCCGACATCCCATTGGAACCCTCCCTGGTGCCAACTCCGACTGTCTATCAGGTTTCATATATTTAGTCCAGGATTTGGCCGAGAAGTTGCTTTCGTGCGGTACGCGTCGCCCCTACACCGAGATTCCCCCCGTAGCGAAGAGCGCTATTGCCGCACCGCCCATCAAGGCGACGGTGAGCCATCCCAGGGTCGTCGCGAGTTTGCCGTTCACGTAGCGACCCATGAGGGCGGCGCTCGACGATATTTGCATGATCACGATCAAAAATGGGGCGGCGGTGATGCCGTTGATCACCGCGACGAAGACCAGCAGCTTGATCGGGTTGAGGTGCAGGAGGCTCAACAGCGTTCCGCCGACGGTGCCCAGTGCCACCAGCGAATAGAACTGTGGGGCGCGTCGGATGGAGCGAGAGAATCCCCATTGGAATCCGTAGAGATCGGCGAAGCCGATTGAGGCGGACCCGGCAAGGACCGGAATAGCGAGGAGACCGCTGCCGATGAAACCGAGCGCGAAGACAGCGCTGGCAAAGCGGCCTGCGAGCGGCTGGAGTGCTTGCGCCGCTTGGGCCGCGCTGTGGATGTTGGTGTGATGGTGGGTGTGCAGCGTTTGTCCGGCCGAGGCGATGATGGCGAACATCACGAGGTTGGAAAAGGCCATCCCAGAAAAGACGTCTATTCGACTCGTGCGCACTTTTGGCTCTGCGCGCGAGCGTGAGACCTGCTTGAGAGGGCGAGGAGATGATCCTCCCGCAGGCTCCTCTCGCATCTCTTCCAAGCGATGCGCGCTCTGCCAGAAGAACAGATACGGCGAAATGGTCGTGCCGAGAATGGCGACGAGAAGCGCAAGGTAGCCCTTCGTGAAACGAAGGTGCGGCACGAAGGTGTGCTCGAGGAGGCTCATCCACTGATGGGTGACGATGATCGCGACGACGACGTAGGTGAGAAGTGACGCGCAGAGCAACTTGAAGAGGAGAGCCAAACGGTCAAAGCTGTCGAATCCGAGGAGTGCGGTGATCAGCGCGCCCGTGACCAACGCCCAGATCCACGTCGGCCCCGCATGGAGCAGCGTCATTCCAGAACCGATGGCAATGAGGTCGGCGGATATGTTGAGCGTGTTGGCGATGACGAGCACGACGATCAGCACCGCCAGGATCGCTCGGCCCGCGCGACCAAAGCGTTTCGCCGCTAGCTCGCCGAGCCCGGATCCGGTCGCCAGCGCCGTTCTGTCGCATATCTCTTGCACCGCCGCCATGAGCGGAAAGGTCAACAGGGCGGTCCAGAGGAATGAAAGGCCACCACGAGCGCCCGCCTGGGCGTAGGTGGCGATCCCAGACGGGTCGTCGTCAGACGCGCCGGTGACCAGCCCTGGCCCCAGAGCGCGGAAATACCTCAGCGCGTGGGCTGAGGTATTTCCGCGCCGCAGGCCCGGGGATGTGGCCTTCGGCGTTGCTGCGGGGCGCGATCGCTTGCGTTGTCCCTTTTGGGAACTTCCGGCTACTGCCAAGTTTCGCTCACTGATCGGCTCCGTGCTGGATGCGTGATGGCTCGTGCCACCAGCGCGTACTAGTCCTTCAGAGATTCCGTCACTCGCTGGCGGGCTTGCTTTGCCCGACCCTTTATCTCTTCAATCGTTCCTTCAGCTTGCATACGGCGATTACCCGTGGTCTTGCCGGTGGCTGCCTTGACGCGGCCTTTGGCCACGCCCGCGGCGTTCTGAGCGTGGGCGGTCGCCTTTTCTACGGCGCGCTTCGCGCTTGTCGACTTCTGAACCATCATTCGCTCCTTTCCGGTGAGTTCATCCGTAATCCGTTTAGTAGTAGTGGCGGTGTCCGCCGATCTCGTGACCAATGGCACCGAGGAGCCAGAGCACGGCTCCCACTACGAGCAAGATCACGCCCAGCGACCATAGAAATGGCACGCCGAGAAAGAAACCAAGGATAAGAAAAACTACGCCGAGAGTAACCATGGTGCCTCCGTCGTTGCACGTGTCGTGTCAATGGATCTCATCGCACAACACCACCAACGCTAGGTGCGGGCAGTGCGCATTCCAATTACAAAACTCTGTGAACGTGCAGAAGAATGACCTCAATACTTCACGTCAACGCCCGTTCTCGCGTAGCGATCGTCACCAAGTGATCACGAGACGTAGGAGCGAGCGCGCCTCGTCGTGAATAATCGAGCGCTCGAGTACAGAGGCGCGACAAAGAGTCGTTCATACTCTGACCTGTCACCAACGCAATTGCGCTGCACGCGCGCGCCGAACACCCGGGACAGATAGTCCCTGGCATCAGGCATAGTAAGAGAACCGTACAACGCCCGTGTGGTCTCGAGAGGTGTCAATAAGCTGTCTGCTCATGTCGGCCGCTCAAGTTGATTCGCGTAGTTGTATCAACCTGTCGTCGCTTACAAACGTCTGAGAGTTTGGGAATGCACTGCACGAGGGTTCCGCCAACGCGAAGAAGCCTGCTCGCCGTCGAATTCATGAATCGTTATTGGTCGCAATGCCCGCTCGCGCTCGACCTAGGGCCTCTTATCGAATGTTTATTTTGAACTCATCTATTCCGATCGCCCGGGAGTGCGGCTCATACCAAAAGAGCCTTGACACGGTGACGCGGGCATCGGATACTGAGCGAAGTGAATCGGTTGGTCGACCCGCGACCAACTCACTCCCATGAAAGGGGCATCATGCAAGTGACAGCGGTGCGCGACAGCGAAGAGGTAACGCACGAGTCTGAAGAGAGCATCAAAGATGTCCTCGTCGCGGATGCGACAGAGGAGACGGACATTCTCGATCGCGAGTCAGTTGGTGGGAACGACGAGGGTGACGAGCCGGACACGGTTGGCGGCGAGGATGAAGACGACGAGGAAGACACCGTCGGCGGTGAAGACGAATAGGAATGGATGAACAATGAAGTACGCCGGGCGGCGTGTCGGCGCCGCTCGGCGGCTGGTGAAAGAACCATCGGGTGGAGGCGAAAGAAAGGGCGAGATGATGGAAGAGTTTTTGACCGACATCAAGACACTGCGAGAACGAGCCCGGGAGTACATCGATAAGGGACCTCTCATTGATGCGCAGGGCACCGACCGCGATCGGATCATCTCCGTTCTCAATCAAGCGCTCGCCACGGAGATTGTCTGCGTTTCGCGATACAAGCGCCACTACTTCACTGCGGACGGGTTGGATGCCAAGTCCGTCGCTGAGGAGTTTCTCGCCCACGCGAGCGAAGAGGAAGATCACGCGGACATGATCGCCGCACGCATTCACCAGCTCGGCGGCAGGGCGGACTTCACCCCCGACACGCTGTCAACTCATCGACCCGCCGAACATCACTCAGCCGGGTGAGTTCGAAGCGATGATTCGAGAAGACCTGGTGGCCGAGCGCGTCGCCATTGCCGCATACGCGGAGATCATCGCCTGGCTCGGCCCGGATGATGCGGTGACGAGGCGGATGCTCGAAGAGATTCTCGTCACCGAAGAAGAGCACGCTGAAGACATGCTCGACCTCCTTGCGGGTATCTCCTAGCCCCGTCCCTTTGCGGTAGGCGATCAGCGTTCGGCCGACGGGGCGCTACTCCGCGACGAGCACGGCGACCGGGAGTTCCGCGAGGCAGTGGGCCACCGTCAAGCGACCTCGCACCGCGCTCAGTGAGGCTCCAGAAAAGATGTCGCGATAGCGCGTCGGCGCCGCGGGGGGCAATCGAAGGACCGTCTCTGGTCCCCACACGCTCTGGCCCGTCGCAAAGTGCCCAGGTCCCGCGACCGCGATGCTTTGTCGTATCACCACGGCCAATGCGCACTGCTCATCTCGCTGTCGAGCAATGGCCACGACGTGGTCGGCGAGCGGACCGCTCGTCTTGAGCGCTTCGTACGCGCCGTGCGCAAAGAGATCGCCCTGCTGCTTGCGTAGGGCCAGCGTCTCGCGCGTGACGTAGAGCTTGAGGTGGCCTTGTGGCCAACGGGCCAGCAACTGGCGGGCCGCTCGCTGACGTTGTGAGGGCGTCGCCAAGGCATGGGGAAGGCCATCGAGCGCGACGCGACGCGACGCGAAATCGACCGGTCGACGATTATCGGGGTCGGTGAGCGAATAGTCCCAGAGCTCAGTGCCTTGATAGAAGTCCGGCACGCCCGGTGCCACGCATTTGAGGACCGTCATCGCCAGCGAGTTGGTCGCCGCGGCTGGGGCGATGCGCGCGACGAAGCGTGTCATCTGCTGACAGAACTGAGGATCGCGAGCGAGGGACGAGACATGGGTCTGCAAGGCACGCTCGTACTTGATATCAGGATCCGTCCAGCAGGTCCGGCGCTTCGCCTCGCGCGCCGCCTTGACGATATAGCGCTGCACACGCTGGACCGTCTGTCTCGGCGGCGTTCCGCGGACTGGCCAGAGGGCGAAGAGGCTTTGAAAGATCACAATCTGGTCGTGGGCCTCAGGGCTGTCACGATCCGCGGTCGGCCGGTAGCGACGATGCCAGCGCGCCATGAGCGCCCCCCACTCGTCCGCGAGCTCAGAGAGCGTGAAGAGTCGTGCCCGGGCGTCCTCGGAACGCTTGGAGTCGTGCGTCGAAGTCGCGTTGAGCGAGGATGCCCGATGCTGGCGGGCTCGCAGGAGCTGGTCGAACGCCGCGGGCGAGGAACTGGCGTGATCGGGATCGCCACCGACTTCGGCGTGACTGAGAAGGCCGGAATAGCGATAGGTTGCGGTGTCTTCAACCCCCTTCGCCATGGCGGCTCCTGAAAGCTGCTGCCATCGTTGGGCGAGTTCGAGGGCCAAACCAGGTGCACTCAACACGTCGGTGACCAGCAGCACTGCTCGACGCGCTTCGCCCTCAAGGACGTGACTCGCGGCGTCACGTGCGCGAACAAGACGCTCGCGGTCCGTCGGCTCTATGCCTTCTCGCGTGATGTACGTGCGATAGACGTCGAGATGGACGGTGAGCTCGCGAAGCGCACAGCGCACGTTGAACCAGGACAAGTCGTGTCCGGGACGAGCGTCGTTCAGCGCATTCATGGCGAGTCGGGCGAGGCGCTCGAGCGCCGCGTCGAAGGAGCGGACGATTACTTCTCGTTTTGCTTCGAGGCTGAGCTCGAGGAACGAGAGCGATTCGCCGGTCATCTCTTGGCCCGTTGCGGCAAGGCACCGTGCACCGCGATCGTTCACGAAGAGGCCGCCGACGATATTGGCGAATTCGTAGCCGGTCGTGCCGTCGCTTGCCCACGAGCTGGGTACCTGTTCATCTGGGCCGAGGATCTTTTCGACGAGCACGACGGGACCGCTTGCTCGACCTTTGGCAGTTCTCTGCGAGAGCTTGGTGAGGTAGGCCCCGGGATCAGTGAGTCCGTCGATGTGATCGACGCGCCATCCGGCGATGCGTTCGTCGGTGCCGAGCGCCTCGATGCATCGATGCGTTCGCTGAAAGACCTCATCGTCTTCGACGCGCACGCCTATCAGTCCATCGATGTCAAAGAACCGTCGGTAGTTGCCTTCGTGGTTGCTCAATCGCCAGTAGGCGGGTTGATAGTGCTGACGCGCCAGCACGGCGGTGAGGTCGCTTCCCGTCCTGGTACCGGGGGCGAGGGGGAAGGCCTGCGCGCCGATCTCCATGACGCGGTCGGAGCCCTGTCCCGCGTAGGTGATCGAGTCCAAGAGGTCGGCGAGCGGCTGAGAGAGCGTCGGGACGAGGACTCGGCCGACGTGACGAGACCAGTCGATATCGAAGGTGGAGGCGAACTTTGAGGTCCGCCCGTAGCGCAGCACGTCCCACCACCACTCGTTTGCCCGCTGGCAGGCCATGTGATTGGGGACAATGTCGATCAAGAGGCGCATGTCGTGCGCGTCGAGCTCTTGAAGCAGCCTCTCGAATTGGCGAGGCGTCCCAAGCGAAGGGTCCAGGCGAGTGGGATCGATCACGTCATAGCCGTGCGTGCTGCCGGGCGCGGCGGCGAAAATCGGCGAGACGAAGAGGGTTTCAATGCCGAGGTCGCTCAGGTAACCCACAAGCCCGCGCGCTCCCTCGAAGCCGAGCCCGAACAGCTGCAGCCGGTAGGTTGACCCGAGCGGGACGCTCATCCTTCTGGTCGCTCCGTGTGGCGCAGTAGCACGCTCGAGTGGGCGTTCAGATTGATCGCGTTGTTGCGCACGACCCGCGTCCAAGGACCGGGTCGAGCCGTGTTGAGTACCTCCTCCCACACACCGGGAAGCTCCATCGCTGGCAGGGAGTAGGAGAAAGACTTCGGCGAGGCGTTCAACACCAAAAAGAGCGACTCTCCCGTGCTGAATCGGCCCCTGATATCGAGCTCGTCGGCGGCGAGACCGAAGAGCAGCATCCCGATGCTTTGGAGGTTTGGATCAGCCCAGTCGCGCTCGGTCATCTCGGCGCCGTCGCGGCGGATCCAGGTTACGTCCTTGGTGTGCAGCCCGGCGACGTCATCGCCCGTGAAGAAGCTCCTTCGGCGAAGGATGGGGTTGCTCTGCATGATGGCGATGACGTCGCGCACGTAGTCGCGCAGTTCGACGCCGGACTCGCCGATCTCCCAGTTGAACCAACTGATCTGGTTGTCTTGGCAGTAAGCGTTGTTGTTGCCCCGTTGGGTTCGACCGATCTCGTCGCCTCCGAGCAGCATCGGCACGCCTTGGGAGAAAAACAGGGTGGCAATCAGGTTGCGCTTCATACGGTCGCGGGTGCGACCGATGCGGGCCGACTCGGTCGGCCCCTCGGCACCCCAGTTGCGACTGGCGTTGTCGTTTGCGCCGTCGCGGTTGTTCTCCCCGTTCGCTTCGTTGTGCTTGTTGTCGTAGGAGACTAGATCGTTCAGCGTAAAGCCATCGTGGCAGGCGACGAAGTTGAGGCTGGCATAGGTCCGTCGCCCGCTCGGTCCGAAGATGTCGCTCGATCCGGTGAGTCGAGACGCCAGCTCGGGCACCTGTCCCAAGTCGCCGCGCCAGAAGCGACGTACGCAGTCGCGAAAGGAGCCGTTCCACTCGGACCATCCGGGAGGGAACTGTCCCAACCGATAGCCGTCGGGACTCGCATCCCACGGCTCCGCAATGAGCTTCACCTTCGACAAGATCGGGTCCTGTTGGATGATTTCAAAGAAGGCGCTCGGCTGCTCTGCCGCTACCCCGCGCACAAGCACGGGCGCGAGATCGAAGCGAAAGCCGTCGACGTGCATGTCTTGGACCCAGTAGCGAAGGCTGTCCGTGATGAGCCCCATAGCTCGAGGATGCAGCGTGTTGATGCTGTCGCCGGTGCCGGTGTAGTCGAGGTAGTAGCGCTTGTCATCGTGGACTAAGCGGTAGTAGACGGAGTTGTCAACGCCGCGCAGCGAGAGGGTCGGCCCGAGATGGTTTCCTTCGGCCGTGTGGTTGTAGACCACGTCGAGAATCACTTCGATCCCGGCGCGATGCAGCGTGCGAACCATGGACTTGAATTCGCTGACTTGCTGCTGGGAGCCCTCCGTTGCATAGCCCACGTGGGGGGCGAAGAATCCAATGGAGTTGTAGCCCCAGTAGTTACTAAGGCCTTGTTCGACGAGGTGTCGGTCCGACGCAAAGTGGTGCACCGGCATGAGCTCGACGGCGGTGACGCCGAGGTTCAGCAGATGGTCGATGACCGGATCCGAGGCGAAGCCGAGATAGGTGCCGCGCAGGTTCGGCGCCACGCCGGGGTGCTCGATCGTCATGCCCCGCACGTGGGTCTCATAGATCACCGTCTGATTCCACGGGGTGCGCGGAGGGTGGTCGTCCTGCCAGGTGAAGGCGGGGTCCACGACGATCGACTTGGGCATTGCGCTCGAAGAGTCGCGCACATCAAAGCTCAGGTCCTCGCGCTCGTCACCGACCGTATAGCCGTACAGATCGTCGCTCCAGCGCACCGCGCCGCTCACCGCCTTGGCGTAGGGGTCGATCAGCAGCTTGTTCGGATTGAAGCGGTGCCCCTGCTCAGGCTCGTAGGGGCCGTCCACCTTGTAGCCGTAGAGCGTCCCGGGCCTGGCGTCGGGTAGGTAGGCGTGCCAGATGAAGTCCGTCCTTTCCATGAGCGTGACGGTCGACTGCGGCTCGCCGTCGGACTCGTGCTCAAAGAGGAGCAACTGCACGCCCGTCGCGTGCTCAGAGAAGAGCGCGAAGTTGACTCCCTCTCCGTCCCAGGTCGCCCCGAGGGGGTGGGGGCCGCCAGGCCATATTCTCACGAGTCCAACTCGCCAAAGACGGCAAAGCTCCATGGCGGCAACGACACGGGCTCGTCCCCTATCGGCTGATCGTCGCCGAGCAGGTTACGCCA
The DNA here is from genome assembly GCA_963848345.1 of uncultured Acidimicrobiaceae bacterium. GTDB lineage: Bacteria > Actinomycetota > Acidimicrobiia > Acidimicrobiales > RAAP-2 > RAAP-2. Next base: position 141,941 of record CAWKDF010000006.1, read on the forward strand.
TCGCGTGGCAGCGGGCAGGCGTGCGCTCGCGTCAAACGAGCCCACGTTGAAGTACACGACCACGTCGCCGCTCTCGTCGGTGCGAGCGAGCGCGATGACGTCCCCGTCAGCCCACGCCCGCGCGTGCTCCCGTGCCGAACGCCGCAGGGCGGGCGTGGCTCGTCGAAGTGCGATGAGACGCTGGTAGAGCTGAAAGAGCGCGGCGTGTGGAGCTTCCTGACGCAGTGCGCGATTGAGAATCGCGGCGTGAAAGGTGTCTTCGCTCGCCGGATCAAAGAGTGTGGAGGAGGCGAGCTCCGCGAACTCGCGAGCGCGTCCATTCCGCACCGCTTCGATCAACGCGGGGTCGCTGTGATCGATGAAGTAGGGGAACGGCGCGACCTCTCCATATTCTTCGCCCATGAAGAGCAAGGGTACGTTAGGAGAGAGCACGACGAGTGCAGCCGCGAGTGCGGCACGCTTCGCGCCCACCATGGTGCCGAGCCGCTCGCCGCGTGGACGATTCCCTACGTGATCATGGTTCTGGGCGAAGACCACGAATCGCTCGGGCGGGATTGATCCCGACGGAGCACCGTGGCGGTGCCCCCGAAAGGTCGAGTAGCCGCCATCCAGCACGAACCCTTCGCTCATCGCCTTCGCCAGGTCGCCGGGGCCCGAAAAGTCCGCGTAGTACCCCAAGCGCTCGCCCGTCAGCGAGACGTGAAGCGCGTGGTGGAAGTCGTCGTTCCACTGGGCGCCGGTGCCGAGACCGTGGCTCGTCAGCGGTGTCACGACCCGTGGATCGTTGGACGCACTTTCGGCGATGAGATCGCAGCGTCGCCCCAGCGCTTGGCCGAGGTCGCCGCTTCGCTGAGCGAGTTCTGCGATGAACGGCGTGGCGGAAGTGTCGAGAATTGCGTGCACCGCGTCGAGGCGGAGGGCGTCGACGTGAAAGTCTTCGAACCACTGGCGCGCGTTCAGCCAGAAGTATTCGCGAACCTCATCTGAACCCGCGCTGTCGAAGTTGAGCGCCGGACCCCAGGGAGTACGGTAGCGATCGTTGAAGTACGGCGCGAACTCGCCCAGCACGTTGCCCTCGGGCCCCAGGTGGTTGTAGACGACGTCGAGGATGACCGCGAGGCCTTTGTGGTGACACACGTTGACGAACCGTTGCAGCTCGCGAGCGCCACCGTAGGAGTTTTGGGTGGCGTACGCGAACACGCCGTCGTATCCCCAGTTGCGGCGCCCGGGGAACTGCGCCACCGGCATGAGCTCGATCGCGCTCACACCCAAGTCGACCAGTGAATCGAGCTCCTCGAGCGCGGAGGCGAATGTGCCTCCCCTCGTGAACGTCCCGACGTGAAGCTCGTACATGACGTGCTCGAAGAGCGGACGCTGGTGGTACGAGTGATCACTCCAGGAAAATCCCTTGAGGTCGACAACCGCCGACGGGCCGTGGACGCCTTCGGGCTGAGCGCGAGAGGCGGGATCGGCGAACGCCCTGCCATCGTGGTGTACCAAGCGATAGTGCGTGCCGGCGGGGCAGTCCTCTACCGTTACGCCGAAGTAGCCCCCTCCAAGGTCGTCGAGGGTGATGAGGGTGCCGGACTCTTCCAGTCGAAGTGTCGGCGTGAATCGTGGCGACCACACACAAAAACGCGTCGTCGTGCCGTCGAGCGGTTCGGCGCCGATCGTCCGTTCTCCTCGTGGCAAAGTCACGCCGGCTCCAAGAAGAGGCAACCCAGGGGCGGCACCGTGAGGGTCAGTGTTCGGGCCATGCCGTAGGTCGGAATGGCCCGCGCTTCAACACCGCCTAGGTTCCCAATACCGCCACCGCCGTACATCTCCGCGTCGCTGTTGAGGATCTCGCGCCAGTACCCCCCGACCGGGACCCCGGCCAAGCAGTTGTGGCGCGGGATCGGCGTGAAGTTGCACACGACGAGCATGGGAGGGCCGTCGCTTGAGTAGCGCAGGAGGCTGAGGAGGCTCGTGTCGGCATCGTTTGGTTGCGCCCACCCAAAACCGCGCGGATCGCAGTCCCACTCGTGCAGTGCCGCGTGCTCGCGGTACGTCTGGTTGAGATCGGCTATCCATCGCTGCATGCCCGCATGGCGGGGCGTCTCGAGCACCGTCCAATCCAGCGAGGAGTCGTGCTCCCACTCCGTGCGCTGGGCGATCTCGCCGCCCATGAACAGCAGTTTCTTTCCGGGCTGAGCGAACTGGTAGCCGAAAAGGAGCCGTAGGTTGGCAAACTTTTGCCAGTCATCGCCCGGCATCTTCGTCAGCAGCGAGCCCTTCCCGTAGACCACCTCGTCGTGGGAGAGCGGCAAGAGGAAGTTCTCACTGAAGGCGTAGACCCCGCGAAAGGTCAGCTCTCCGTGATGGTGCCCGCGGTGAATCGGATCGCGCGAGAGGTACTCGAGGGTGTCGTGCATCCAGCCCATATCCCACTTGAGACCGAAGCCGACGCCGCCCGCGTCCACCGGTCGGGTGATCCCCGGGAAGGCGGTCGATTCCTCGGCGATCACCTGCACGTCCGGGTGATCGGCGTAGATGCCAGTGTTGAGCTGGCGGAGAAACTCAATGGCCTCGAGGTTCTCTCGACCGCCGAAGACGTTAGGTAGCCACTCTCCCGGTCGACGCGAGTAATCGAGGTAGAGCATCGAGGCGACCGCATCGACGCGTAGGGCGTCGACGTGGTAGGTGGACAGCCAGAAGTCGGCCGATGAGGCGAGGAAACTGCGCACCTCGTGTCGCCCGTAGTTGAAGATGAGGCTCTTCCAGTCGGGGTGAAAGCCGAGTCGAACGTCGGCGTGCTCGAAGAGATGCGTTCCGTCAAACTCGGCGAGGGCGAAGGCGTCAGCCGGAAAGTGGGAGGGCACCCAATCGAAGATGACGCCGATCTGGGCCCGATGTAGTTCGTCGATCAAGAACATGAGATCCTGAGGATCGCCGTATCGGCGGGTGGGTGCGAAGAACCCCGTCGTCTGATATCCCCACGACCCGTAAAACGGATGCTCCATAAGAGGCAGGAATTCGACGTGCGTAAAGCCGCACGCGTTGACGTGCTCGATCAGGGGCTCCGCGAGCTCCCGGTAGCTGAGGAATCGTCCGGGATCGCTCGGGTCGCGACGCCAGCTGCCGAGGTGCACTTCGTAGACCGACATCGGCGCATCGAGGCGACTGCGGGTGGCGCGAGTGCGCATCCACTCCTCGTCACACCACTCATAGGCAAGGTCCCACACCACCGATCCCGTTCTCGGCGGCTCCTCGGTGCAGTGCGCGAAGGGGTCCGCCTTCTCGAGGACGGCCCCGTCTCGCGTGGTGACGGCGTATTTGTAGACGTCGCCGCGCGCCGCGCAGTCAACGACTCCCTCCCAAATGCCAGAGGAGGCGCGCGGCGCGAGCGGTTGGTCGTTCGGATCCCAGCCGTTGAAGTCGCCCATCACCGAGACCGCGATCGCGTTGGGCGCCCACACGGAAAAAGACGCCCCCTCGGACGCTGGGTGCGCACCGAGCTTCTCGCCAAGATGACGATGCGTCCCCTCGTTGAACCAGTACAGATCGAGGTCGCTGATTGCGGAGGAGCGCACGACCTCATCGGGCCCGGCGCCGTCGGAAGGTCCGTCCGCGTGATCTCGGTGATTCATGGTGCGTACGACTTTCGTAGGTCATTGAAGTGCACCAGTGATTCGTTGAGCGTGACGTCAGACTGCGCCGAATCCAGGGTCATCGCCGAGCGTTGTCGCCAGTTGCCGTCGGCGGTCCCCGGTCGGTTCTGGGGTTCACTCTCTCCGAAGAGCTCTTCGAGGTCGAAGACCACGAGTCGCGCCGCACTCGAGGCGAGATGGTTCTCACACCCGAGACGCGCGGCGCGTGTCAGTTCGTCTGCTGAAAGGACTGGAATCTCGAGCGCGCGAAAGAGCGCCTCGCGGTAGAGGGCGCGCTCTGCGCGGCGAACATCGGCGTCTTCTGGTGAATAGCGCCCGAGCTTTTGCGCCTGGTCGATGTCGGCGCCCCAAAGGAAGGAGGAGAATCGCGGCAAGTCGTGGGTGTTCAGCGTTGCGAGCACGCCCGAGGGCACTTCGGGAAGCGGGTCTTCGAGGGTTGAGTGGAACTGGAAAACCCAGGAGCGAAGCATTCGATCTTCGGCCATGCGTTGTCGAACCTCTTCGGGCACCGTGCCGAGATCCTCGCCCACAATGGCCGACCCCGCGCGGTGCGCTTCGAGCGACACGAGGGCGTGCATCTCATCGGCGTGGTAGGACACGTACGCGCCGTGTTGTGCGTCGAACCCCTCCGGGATCACGTAGAGGCGCTGCAGACCCATTACGTGATCGATGCGCAAATACGACGCGTGACGAAGGGCTCGGGCGAGCACCGCTCGCGGATATCGGTACGCGTCGTCACGGATTGCTTCGGGGTGCAGCGGCGGAAAGCCCCACTCTTGACCGTCGCGGAAGAAGAGGTCGGGTGGGGCACCGGCTTGAGTAGTCGCAACAAACGAGGCGGGTGACCAGTAAGGGTCGAATCCCTCAGGGTGCACGCCGATCGGCAGGTCGGCATAGAGAGAAGTCGCGTCGCGCGCGTCGCGCAACTGCTCGTACGCCACGAATTGGCAATAGAGGTGATAGTTAAGCGACGGCGCGCGCTCGCCGGGAATCTCGGCGACGTCTCCGAGCGCGAGCACGGACCGGCGTCCCAGTTGATCGACGGCAGCGCGAAACTGGGCGTAGGCGTTGAGCTCGGGATGGTCAGAGAGGAATCCGTCGAACGCATCGCGTCGGGGCGACGAGGTGGCAAAAAAGGTGTGGGCCAGCGGCTCGAGCACTTGACGGCGAAGCAGGGCGACCCCTTCATAGTCGACTAGGGGCGACTCGCGTGCGCGCTCAACGCGCGCGAGAAAGCTCGGCGAATCCAACAGGGCGCGGGCTTCGCTCGACCCGGCGAGTTCTGGCAGCGAGGTGGCATCGACATAGAGGTCGTTGTAGGCAAGACGGCTGATCGGACGATAGGGACTCGGGTCGATCGGCGGATCGAGGTACGTCGGGTACAGCGGGAGGCCGCCCACCATTGCGGCCCCTTTGCCCCCAGCCCAGGCACCGAGCCGTCCGAGATCGCGGTAGCTGCCCACGCCCCAGTCGTCCCTTGTGCGGAGCGCGTGGAGCGGCATGAACAGACCCCAGCCGCGTCGTGCCTCGGGACAAGGTGGCGCACAGATGACCAGCGATGTCGTCGAGGCCTTCACGTGACGCGCGTCGACGACATCCATCGTGAGCGCGTGATAGCCCAGGGGTATTTCATCGTGCTGTGCCGAATAGTCAACGCGATATCGATGAAATCGCCGTCCGTCGGCTTCGAGTGTCGAGACGGGCGCCGCGTCGCGTAGCAGCTGCGCTCGAGACGTCGAGCCGTCTTCGAGCTCCATCGTGAACCAGGCGTCGTTCGCCTCGAAGCGATCGGGGAGCGTGACGTTGAAGCTCATGGGGTGCCCGCTTCGCATCACCAAGACCGGCTCCACCATGCGCCTCGTTGCCAGCACGTGGCGCTCGCGGATGGCTGAAGCGAAGTCGTTTGTTCGCTCGACCGGCACTCCGAGTGCGCGCAGGAGCGCCATCATGACCTCTGGATCCGCTTCGCTCATGGTGTCGTCCGCCGCGAGATAGAACGTTTGGATCCCACAAAGCTGGGCGAGTTCGCGCAGCTCGCTCGACGCACCTCGCGGGTCTTTCACGAATCCGAATCCAGGAGGTCGAGGATGCCCTGGGCGGGAATGTCGATCCACCCGGGGCGCGCATTGGCCTCGTAGCTCAATTCGTAGATGGCCTTTTCCAAGAGGAAGAAGTCGAGCAGGCCGGAAAGCTCACGCCGATCTCGTGGGAGGTAGCGGGCGTTGCCCGCCGTGGCGAGGTACGAGGACAAGAAGATGCCCGAGATCCAGCGGTGCCAGAACGTCAACCACGCGTCGAGATCTTCGAGCTCACCGTCGTGCAGGGCGATGCCGAGGTCACGGCTGAGGCGCTGTGCGGCGGCCTGACCCGCGTAGTGCAGAGAGCGCACCATACCCGCGAGATCCACCGCAGCGGGACGCTTGAGTCGCCGACGGCCGAGCGAGCGGTGCGGTTCTCCCTCGAAGTCGATGATGACGAAGTCCTTACCGGTCCAGAGGACCTGGCCGAGATGAAAGTCGCCGTGACATCTGATTCGCTCAGCGTCGCCGCTCATCGTCGTGAGTCGCCTCAGTCGCTCGATGATCTCCTCTTCACGGGCGAGGACGTGCTGGAGTGTCGGCGACGTGACGTTGAGCGCGACGACCTCGTGGAGCACCTGTCGGGTGAGACTGCGCGCTCCGTGATAGAGAGACTGACGATCGAGCGCAGTAAGAGACTCCGGCGCAAAATTGGGGTCGCGAGGGTCGGAGATCAGCTGTGCGTGCAGTTCTGCCGTCCGTTCGCCGAGCAGGGACGCCCATTCGAGGTGGGGTCCGACGAGGGGATGCGCGGGTTCTAGCTCCTCTCGATGCAGATGCAAGGGGTTCGCGGGAGCGCTCAGGTGCAGCTCGGGATCGCCTCGGTGGGCCATGGCCTCTTCCAACCCGTGCGCGAGCGCGTCGACGACGTAGTTCCATCCGTCTTCTTCGTGAGGGATGAACTCCTCGAGTATGGCGATCGTGGCGGGCGCCGACGTGTGGTTGTTGGAGTGATATTCGATGTTCCCGCCCACCCGAGGAGAGTAGGGAAAGTGCGCCTGCTCGTGGAGAAATCGGCCAATCTCCACCTCGGGATTGATGCCTTCTTCGTAGCGTCGAACGAACTTGAAGATCGCCTCGTCGCCGAGGAGGACCGAGCTGTTGGACTGCTCCGCGTTGAGGGTCGTCGTGGGACAGTTCTCCCTCAGACAGTCATCGAAGTCTTTGAGGGATGGCGTCGAGACGCCCACGAGGCGACCATTCGTTCCCGCGAGGGTGCGGCGACGCGCGAGGAGGTCAGCCATGACGTGCACGAAATCGGTCGAGTAGGTCGCATCGATGAGGATCCCCTCACTGCTGCCCGCGTTCAGGTCGGCGACGACGGATTCGCCGTGCCACTTGTTGATCTCTAGTGCCTCAGGTCCGCTTACGAACGCAAGGGGTAGCACGTATCGCTCCGGGCTCCCGTGGTCGAGTTCCACGTGCACGATTAAAAGCACCGCCAGCGGGGGTGCGTTGCGTCGCCACTGACCCCCACCCGCCGTCGACGGGATGGAAATGGCATCGACTAACGAGACCGAGGTGATGCTGCGCGCCTTCTGTGCGAACCAGCGCCGCTGGGCGAGGTACGTGGGCAAGAACGCCTCGAACCGGCGACGAGCGGGGGCGTTGAAGAGCGAATCCCAGTCGCCCGACACCACGAAGCTCGCTCTTGGCGGGGTGGACGCCGAAGCTTCGCGCTCGAGCAGAAACCAGTAAAAACCGTGGGGACCGAGCGTGATGAAATAGGGCAGCTCTCCGACGGGCGGAAACTTCTGATTGCCGAAGAGCTCAACCGGCGTCGCGCCGCGAAGCTCGGAGAGGTCGAGTTCCGCGCACTGCACGTAGCGCGAGAGGTTGAAGACGCACAGGATCGTCTCATTCTCGAACTGTCGGATGAAGCTGAAGATCTTTCGGTTCTCGGGACGAAGGATCTCGAGCGTGCCGCGCCCGAACGCCCGAAAGCGCTGGCGCAAGGTGATCAGGCGACGCATCCACCAGAGCAGCGAGTTGGGATTTTGCTGCTGGGCTTCAACGTTCACCGCCTGATAGTGGTACTCGGGGTCGATAATCGCGGGCAAGTACAAGCGCTGGGGGTTCGCGCTGGAGAACCCGGCGTTGCGATCGCCGTCCCACTGCATCGGGGTTCGCACGGCATTACGATCGCCGAGATAAATATTGTCGCCCATGCCGATTTCGTCGCCGTAGTAGAGAATCGGCGTGCCGGGCATCGAACACAAAAGTCCGTTCATCATCTCGATCAGGTTTCGGTCGTTGCCGAGAAGCGGCGCTAGCCGGCGGCGAATGCCCACGTTTACTCGCGCTCGCGGATCTTGAGCGTAGACGCGGTACATGTAATCGCGCTCCTCATCGGTCACCATTTCGAGCGTTAGTTCGTCGTGGTTGCGCAAGAACAGGGCCCACTGGCATTGCGGTGGGGTTTTGGGGGTCTCCGCCAAGATGTCGACCATGGGGAAGCGGTCCTCCTGACGCGCCGCCATGAACATGCGTGGCATCAGGGGAAAATGGAAGGCCATCTGGCAGATGTCGCCAGTGCCCATGTATTTGACGGCATCCTCTGGCCACTGGTTCGCTTCGGCCAGGATCATCCGATCGTCGAAATGGCGATCGATGTGCGCGCGCAGCTCTCGCAAGAACGCGAAGGTCTCAGGCAAGTTCTCGCACGTGGTGCCCTCTCTCGCGTAGAGGTACGGGACTGCGTCGAGACGTAGTCCGTCAACGCCCATCGAGAGCCAGAAGTCGACGACGTCGAACATTGCTTGGCGCACCGAAGGGTTGTCGTAGTTGAGGCTCGGTTGGTGGGAGTAGAAGCGGTGCCAGAAATAGGCCTGCGCGACGGCGTCATAGGACCAGTTCGAGGACTCGAAGTCCTTGAAGATCACCCGCGCCTCGCCGAACTTGTCCGGGGTGTCGCTCCAGACGTAGAAATCACGCTGGTTGGTGCCGGGTCTGGCGAGGCGAGCTCGCTGGAACCAGGGGTGCTCATCGGAGGTGTGCGCGAGGACGAGCTCGGTGATGACCCGCATGCCGCGTCGGTGCGCTTCGCGCAGGAAAGTGCGAAAATCTCGCAGCGTGCCGTACGACGGATGGATCTGGCGGTAATCCGAGATGTCATAGCCGTCATCGCGTAGCGGCGAGGGATAGAAAGGCAGCAGCCACAGGGCGGTCACGCCGAGCGACTGCAGATAGTCGAGCTTTTCGATCAGGCCCCTGAAATCCCCTATGCCGTCGCCGTTGCCGTCGTGAAAGGCTCGCACGTGCAACTCGTAGATGATCGCGTCCTTGTACCAGCCGCCACTCGGCACGGCATCGAGCGTGTTCTCGCTTCGATCCATTGTCGGTGGGTGGCTCGACGATTCGCCACCAAGTCGTTCCACGGACGGCGCCTGATCGCGTGCGGCGTCGATGGCGGTCACGGGGTCGTTCTCCACTGCTCGATGGACGGTTCCAGAGCAAAGACGTGGCACGGGAGCCCGTTCGGATCGAGCTTCACGAAATTCCGCGACCCGGTCCAGACATAGTGAGCGTCCGTGAGCAGGTCGTGCATGATGTAGGGCGCATCCGAGTCGATGCCGAGCTCGTCCAGATCAAGAGCTACCCAGCCAGACTGGGGATAGACGTAATCGAGATTGACGACGACGACGACAATGTCTACGTCATGATCGTCGCTTGGACGCGACTTCGAATAGGCAATGAGATGGTCATTGTCGACCGAGTGGAGCAGTAGTCGGTCGTTGAACTGCAGCGCCGGGTGCTCGTGGCGGATGGCGTTCACCATGGAGATAAAACCGGAGAGGTTCAACGGGTCTTTGAGGTCCCACGTTCGGATCTCGTACTTTTCTGAGTGCAGGTACTCTTCGGAGCTTTCAGCGCGCGGAGCGCTCTCTTGTAGCTCGAACGCAGGACCGTAGACCCCGTAGTTGGCGCTCAAGGTCGCCGCCAACACTAGTCGCGCAAGGAACGTCGCGCGGGTGCCGCGTTGGAGCTCGTCGGTCAAGATGTCCGGCGTGTTAGGCCAAAAGTTTGGCCGGAAGTAATCGGCCATCTCGGACTGCGTGAGCTCTCGCACGTAGGACTCGATCTCCCACTTAGTGGTGCGCCAGGTGAAGTACGTGTACGACTGGGTGAAGCCAATTTTGGCCAGGTGCTCCATGACGCGCGGACGGGTGAACGCTTCGGCGAGGAAAATGACGTCGGGGTGCTCGGCCCGCACCGACGCGAGGAGCCACTCCCAAAACTCGAACGGCTTGGTGTGCGGGTTGTCGACCCGAAACACCTTCACTCCTTGTTCGATCCAGAAGCGAACGACGTCCAGGAGTTCGTGCCACAGGGCCCGCCACTCGAGGCCTTCGAAGTTAAGCGGGTAGATGTCTTCATAGCGTTTCGGCGGATTCTCGGCGTAGCGGATGGAGCCACCGGGCAGTTGGTAGAACCAGTCGGGATGCTCAGTTACCCAAGGGTGATCGGGTGAGGCCTGAAAGGCGAGGTCGAGCGCGACGTCGATGCCTCGAGCGGAGGCCGCTTTCATGAGCGACCGAAAGTCCTCGAGTGAGCCGAGCTCTGGATGGATCGAGGTGTGGCCGCCTTCGCTCGAGCCGATCGCCCACGGACTGCCGGGTTCGTCCGGGCCTGAAGTCACCACGCCGTCTCGTCCCTTTCGACCGGTACGTCCGATGGGATGGATGGGTGGTAGATAGAGCACGTCAAAACCCATCGACTCCACGTAGTCGAGCCGTGCCTCGACGTCGGAGAACGTACCGTGACGTCGAGGCGGAGGTGCAGCCGAGCGGGGGAACAGCTCGTACCAGGCACTGAAACGGGCCTTCATCGGATCGGCCCAGACGAAGAACGTCTCTGAAGATACGTGGTGCGCCGGGTCCCCGAGTGACGACATCATGACGCTCAGCCAGTCGGAGAAGACAACGAGGCGTGCGTCACTTGCTTCCCTCGCCGCGCTGCCGACTGCGGTCGGCGAGGCGGCGGGCGAGCGCAGCAACTCTGCGACCTCCAAGAGACGACGGCGTTCGTTCGCTTTCGCGTGGCGCGACGCCTCTTGTATGAGTTGGGCACCCACCAGAAACTCTTCGGCGACGTCTTGATCCGCGTCGATCCGCACACGAAGATCTCGACACCACGTGCTGAAGCGATCGACGCTGGCGCGCACGATGAAGCGGTATCGCCCGAGTCGGCTGATGGGCATGGTCGCGCGCCAGCGGTCGTTGCCCAGCTCGCGCATCTGCACGCTCGTCCACTTGACGTCGTCATCGTGACGAAAGCGCAACGCGCAGCACAACAGATCGTGCCCCTCGACGAAGGCGTCTGCTTCGATCTTCAGCGAGTCTCCGAGTGAGGCCTTCGCGGGACGCCGACCGCTGTCGACTTGTGGGCGCACCCGGGCAATGACCGGTCGCGCGAGTGCGGCGGGAAAGGGCACCGCGACGGTTGCTACGGGTTGGGTCGGGCGACGTTGGGAAATGCCTTCGTCATCACGGACACGCGATCGGGGGGTCGCCACGTGTTGCACCTCCTCGTTGAAGACACCCTCCAAATATCCGCGTGTGCACGTTTTTGGATGCGCAACCTCAATCTCAGGCAACTGTACCGTTCGAGTTTCGGACCGTCAACGTAACTGTCAGTGCTCTGCATGAGAGTTTGTTAGGTCGTCGGCGTACGCGGGAAAGTGGTCACAAACATCATGCGTATTCATCACACGAGACGGCGCCGGCGCTATTCACAGCCACTTCCAATGCTGAACCTTGAACCTTGCACCATGCCTGCAACGTGAATCAATACTTTGAACTCGCTATTGCTGAGCGAGGTTTGGTGCAGCGAGACAAAGAGAGATGCGACCAGTTTGATCGAACCGGACTCCTGGCTCGATCGGGCCACCGGCTCAGAATCGTCGCGTGCGGGGCGCGGCAGATTTCTTCACGAAGCCCCGTCATCTGTCGCCGATCGTTCCACGCTTAAGTCCAAGACGCTTTTTCTAGCTCGTTGAGTTTGCGCGCGGCTTGACGTTCAGTGGCGACATCAGATCGCCGAACTCGTCCACGCGGCGCAGCACCTCGTTCGCTTCAAAGCGCAGCAAGCTCGGATCGCCACCTTTGGCGCACGCGTCGACCTCTTTCCAGGTGACGGGCGTAGAGACTGTTGGCTCGGGTCGCGCTCGCAACGAGTAGGCGGCGATCGTCGTCTTGGAGGAACTGTTCTGACTCCAGTCGATGAGCACCTTGCCGTCGCGGAGGCTCTTGCGCATGATGGAGACCACGTCGTCGGGATGGTCGTGCTCGATTGCTCGGGCAATCTCGTGCGCTCGCTCACCAGAGCGCTCCCATGACGTTCGTTGCACCCGGGTATAGAGCTGCAATCCCTTCGAGCCGCTGGTCTTCGCAAACAGCGCCTCGCGATCGATTCGCTCACTCACCCACTGAGCAACGCGACAGCACTCGACAATTGACGTGCCGGGACCCGGATCCAGGTCGAAGACGAGATAGTCCGGTGGTGCAGGAATGGGCCTGCCCTTGGCGACGTGCCAGAGCGGCACGTGAAACTCCAGCGCGGCGAGGTTGGCGGCCCAGAGCAGCGTTGGCCTATCGGAGACGATCGTGTACTCGATGGGCTCGTGCTCACCGCTCTTGGACGGCACTTCGATGGTTTGAATCCACCCCGGTTGATGCTCGGACGCGTGCTTCTCATAAAACGACATGCCTTCTACGCCGTTCGGGTACCGCCGAAGGGTGGTGGGACGGTTCTGCACGTGCGGCAGCATGAACTCCGCCACGCGCGCGTAGTAGTCGATGACTTGGCTCTTGGTGAACCCCGTCTTTGGGTAGAGAACCTTGTCGAGGTTGGACAACGAAAGCTCTCGTCCGTCGATCTCGGTGAGCACTCGTTCAGGGCTCACGCACCACCTCCGCCGCGTCCTTATCGGTTCGAAGTCCCCGCCACGAAGGCTGACGAAGGGAGCCGTCGCTGGTCCACTCCGCGAACTGCACCTCGCCGACGAGTTCGGGCCGCACGAAGTGGGCGAGCTTGGTTTCCGCGTGACTGAGCGGCGTGGCAAATGGCGTCGTCTTTCGAGCGAGGGGGGCTAAGAGATCGAGGAGCTCTTTGCGGGTCGCTACGGAAAAACCGGTGCCGACCTTGCCGACGTAGGTCAGTCCGTTGTCACTTGGAATTCCGAGCAAGAGTGCCCCAAGGCTGCCCGCCCGATCGCCGTTGCCCTGCGTCCACCCGCCAATGACGACTTCTTGGGTGTGAAAGTTCTTCACCTTCACCCAATTCCCATTACGGAGCCCGGGTGAGTACGGCGCGTCGCGTCGTTTGAGGACCACGCCCTCGAGACCGCGTTCTGCTGCGATGCGCAGGACGTCCTTTCCCGTGGTGTTGGTGATCGAGGGCGGCGTCGCAAACGTCTCGCCGTCGAGCTTGAGCGATTCGAGCAGCGAGCGACGCTCGTCGTAGGGGAGATCCAGGAGTATTCGACCCTCGAGGTAAAGGAGATCGAAGGCAAAGAAACTGGCGGGCGTCGTGCGTTCAAGTTTCTCTATCGCGACCTTCGACGTGACGTGCAGCCGCCGGGAGAGCGTTGCGAAACTTGGCCGATTGTTCTTATCGAGCGCGACGATCTCACCGTCGAGAATCGCCGAGCGTGATCCAAGGTGCAGTCCTATGTCGCGGAGCTCGGGGAAGGTGCTGGTAAGGGTCTTGTCGTTTCGGGTGAGTGCGCGTACCCGCCCACCGTCGACGTAGACCATGGCGCGCACGCCGTCCCACTTGAACTCGTAGGCCCAGCCCTTATCGCTCGCGGGTAGCTCTCCCGCCAGCGCGAGCATGGGCTTCACGTGCTCGGGCATGGCTTCGTAGCTCTCGGGGGCCGGGTCCATTCGGTGGATCATCCACTTGTTCTCCCCGGTCGAAAACAGCACGTATTTTCCCGAAGCTCGCTTTCCGTGAAGGATCACGATGATCTCGTTGGCACGCCATTTTGCGGTGTCGTAGGTGCCGCGGTCCCAAATGCTGACCTGTCCCGCGCCATATTCGCCTTTGGGGATATCGCCTTCAAAGGTCCCGTAGTCAAGGGGATGATCTTCGACGTGCACGGCGAGGTGGTTAGTGCCGGGATCGATCGGAAGGCCCTTCGGTAGCGCCCACGAGACGAGGACGCCGTCTCGCTCTAGGCGAAAGTCCCAGTGCAGCGCCCTGGCGTGATGCTCTTGGATCACGAACGTCGGAAGGGACGGTTTCTTGTTGGAAGTGGTTTTCGTCGCCTTGGCTGCTTTGCCCATGGGCTCGGGAGTCTTCTTCGGGTCGCGCTTGGCACGGTAGGCGGTGAGCCTCGACGGCTGGGAGGTCGCCCGAGGCGACCGCGAGCCGGACGGGCGAGTCATGAAACTCGGCGGCCTGATTTCTTCGTGGCGGGCTTTGCGGCACTAACGGCGCGTACGAGCTCCGTCTTGGTCATCTTTGGGTGTACGTCGAGTTTGAGTTGCGCCGCGCGCTCAAGGAGATCGGCCTTGGTCATGGCGTCGAATCCCTGACGTTCGCGATGCGCCGACACCTTCATAGTGGAGCTCTTCGTTGCTGCCGTGGCCTTTGCTGCGGAGCGGGCGGGTCGCTTCGTTGACGAACGTTCGATGGAGGCCTGCAGCGCCGACATGAGGTCGATGACGTTCGACTTGGGACGCTCTTCGGCGCCGTGGACTACGGCGTGACCCTTGCGCTTCTCCTCGATGAGCTCTTCGACGCGCTCGCGATAGGTGTTCTTGTAACGGCTCGGATCCCACTCATCGGTCAGCGAATCGACGAGCTTCTTTGCGATGGAGAGCTCGCGGGGATTGGCGTGCCCGACCGGAGGCAACGTATCGAGCTCTTGTTCGGGGTCTCGGATCTCATCTTCGAAGTACATCGTCTCCAGCATCAGGACCTTCTCGGCGGGACGCACGGCTACCAGATGCTCCTTGTCGCGCAGCACGAGAGTTGCGATGCCGACCTTCTTCGTTTCGCGCATGGCTTCCAAGAGCAACGCGTACGCGCGGTCGGCGCCTTTCCCTTTTGGAGCGAGGTAGTAGGACTGGCGAAAGAAGATCGGATCAATCTTGTCCAGGTCGACGAAGTCTTGAATCTCGATGAGTTCCGACTTCCCGGGGGCGGCTTGCGCCATCTCTTCGCGCGTGACGACAACGTACTCACCTCCGCCAAGCGGAAAGCCGTTCACGATGTCGTCGGTCGAAACCTCCTCACCCGTCTCTTCGTCAACCTTCTTGTACCTGATGCGGTGCGAGGTGCCCTTGTGAAGCTGGTTGAAGTGAATGGTCTGGTCTGCGGTGGCGCTGTAGAGACCAACGGGGACACTGACGAGTCCGAAACTTAGAAATCCTGACCAGGTGGCCCGTGCCATGTTGTTTCTCCTCGTCTCGGTCGAGAGACCAACCACTCGAAATTTACCACGGGTCGATTTTGTGCGGAAGGGGAAATATTCGGATCGCTCGATCCGGTGTGGGTGGCCCGGAGTGAAGGTATGCGGCTCATTCGCGTTGGCACACACGCGAGATCCGCCGGCGTGTGACAGGTCCGCCCTACCTTTGAAGCATGTCCGTGCCACTGGAACAGTCGCCGCTCAGTACGTGCGCATCGTGCGATGAAGAGCTCCGGCACTGTCACGGCACCGCCATAATGATCGACGAGTCGACGCACGTGTGTTCGGACGATCCCGACTGTTCGCTCGAGATCGCTGAGCATTGGTTCGTGTCGCCGGTTGAGAATTAAGGGTCGTCTCAGCCGACGACCTGGCGATCGAAACGCCTGATTCCTACAATCCAGCGTGGGGGCATCGAGGCGAGCGATCACGTGGCCGGCGAGAGCAAAGGAGGGGGACCATGTCACAGGATGCGTGGAGCAAACAGCGCGAGCGCCAGTACGACCACATCAAAGAGAGTGAGCGGCGCCAGGGTCGAAGCGAGAAGGTAGCAGAAGAGATCGCGGCTCGCACCGTGAACAAGGAGCGAGCGCGAAATGGCGAAGCGAAAGAAGCGAGCCGAGTCTCCGCAAATGACATCGCCTCGGGACGGCGCGGCGGACTGCGCTCTCACCGCGGTGCAAGAGGACGAACGCTTCGCCAGCTCTATGAAGAGGCGCGCCGCAAGGGGATTCCGGGTCGCTCGAAGATGAACAAGAGAGAACTCGAAAGAGCTGTAGACCGCTCGTAGATCTCGGTCTCGATCACCTCGGCGACGTCACACGCGAGGTTCGATAGATATCGTATCGACGAAGCGAGAAATGATCGCTTAGTCCGCTTCGACTCGCGCAGCGATGGCGCTGCAGGTACGCCACAAGGTTCTCCGTTATATTCGGTGCAGCGCCTTTCGGCTGATGGCGAGTATTCGCCACTGTCACCAACCGTGTATTCGTAACGCCGATTTGGAACCTGATTCTATGACCAGTTCAATCTAGGTTCTTTCCGACGGCGAACGGACCTGGCGCCGCAGCAAACGACGTGGCGTGATGAAGGGGATCAGGGCAATGGCGGTGCAAGAAGTCAGCGACTTGGCGGGGATGCGCCCATGAATAAAGGCAGCGTGGGAACGCGAGGTCACATCATTGAGGTAGCTCAAGCGATGTTGGCCGAACGCGCGAGTGGCGACATTCATCTGGCCGACATCGCCGAAGGAGCGCACGTCGGCGTCCAAACGATCTACTACCACTTTGACTCGCGCAATCAGCTCATCGCCGAAGCACAAGCCGCCATCTACAGAAAACTCACCGAACCGCTGCACGAGTACTTGATCTTGTCTGAGGCAGCGCTGGCCGCCGAAGACGAAGCGGCCTTCTGGTCCGCCCTCGGTGACAACGTGATGCTGGCCTGGACCTACGGACACGAAGGCGACCGCTGGAAGATTCCCAAGCTGCTGATCGATATCTCCTCAGACTCAAAGACGCAAAGGGAGTTCAGCGAGGGTCTTGAGAAACAGCTCGAACGCTGGATCAATGTCGTAGAGCGCGCGAAGGAGCTTGATTGGATCGACACCGATGTCGACACGTACGCGCTGATCACGTCCTGCTGGGCCGGATCGGTGGGCCAGGCGATCTTCGCGAACTCGTCCAAGATCTACTACACGCCCGAGAGCATTCGACAGTTCTTCCTCGGCGTCGTCGTCAAGCATTAGGAACAGTGCCTGGCGAGCGAGGGCGAATGTAACCAATTTGTGTGGAGCGCTGTCTTGGCGCGTATATGTTCGCGCTGTGGGCGGGGCGGCGAAGCGAAGGACCTCATCGCCCTACCTGATCGCGTGACCGATTGTCTCGATGGGGGAGGCCGAACGACGAGCGAAAGATGACAAACAAGTCTGGAATCTCATTACATACCAATTTCGCTCTAGTTTCTTTAGTAGGTGGATTAGACCTAGTCCATTAGTGAAAGAACTGATTAGAGGGTATTAATGGCTTCGGCACACTGCTTCGTTGGCGATTCTCTCGAATCGCTACGGGGGGGCACATGACGAGCGGTGGCATCAGTACAAGGCGTCACATTGTTGAATCTGTGGTGAAACTCCTGGCTCAGCGACCGAGCCACGAGATCCACCTCGCGGACGTCGCGGAGCGCGCGCACGTCGGCGTGCAAACCATTTATTACCATTTCGACTCACGCACGCAACTGATCGCCGAAGCCCAGGTGCTCACGTACTATCGCCTCACCGAACCCTTCCACGAATACATCACGACGGCCGAAAAAGCGCTCGAGGACGAGGACCAAGAGTCGTTTTGGTCGGCCATCGGCGACAACGTGGCTTTAGCGTGGTCGTTTGGCAACAGTGACGACCGTTGGCGCGTCGTCAAGCTGCTGATCGACATTTCGGAGGATCCGACGGCTCAACGTCAGTTTTGGGACTCGCTCGAGGTGCAGTTCGAGCGCTGGATCGACATTGTCGAGGCGGCGAAGCTTCTTGGATGGGTCGATTCCGAGATTGATGCCTCCGCGCTCGTGAGTGCGAGCTGCGCAGCACCCATTGGTCAGGCGCTCTTTGCCAAGTCGTCCAAGATTCACTTCACGCCCCAGAGCATGCGCGACTTCGTGGTGAATCTGGCCATGGCCAAGCCCAAAAGGACCTAGAGACTCCCGCGTTCGACGTCAAGCCCATGCCTTCTCTTATCGAAGGTGCCGTCCAGCGTTGAGACAGAAGCTCACCGCTTTGCGCTCCCCGCACGAATTACCGTTGAGCGTGGAGTGTTTCCGAGCTAGGCCAGGTCACGAGGAGCCGTCCCGTGCCGCGTGTTGAGAGTGTCACGATTCACCGAAGATCTTTCCCGCTGAAGCGACCCTTCGTGACTGCGGTGCGGACGGCTGACTCGCTCGACGCGCTCGTGGTTGAGGTCCGCGACAGTGACGGACGGTCCGGCTGGGGCGAAGCGCCGACCAGTTGGCGAGTGACCGGGGAGAGCCCGGAGAGTGTCGCGGCGGCAGTCCTAGGGCCCCTCAGTGATGCCGTCAAGGGACGATCGACCGACGAGCCTGCAGCATTGAGCGTCGCGCTCGAACGAGCGACAATTCGAAACTCGTCAGCGCGAATGGCGCTCGAGTGCGCCCTGTACGATTTGGCGGCTCGGCTCGAGGGGGCTCCGCTTTATCGGTACTTGGGTGGAGGCGCGAACGAGGTGCGCACCGACGTGACGCTCTCCGCGGCCGTCACGTCGTCAGACATTGACGAGCTCGTCCAACGAGCGCGAGAGCACGTGGGCGCCGGGTTCGACACGCTCAAGGTGAAGGTAGGTGCGGGCGGCGACGATCTGGCCACGCTCATCGAGGTACGCAAAGCCGTGGGGGACGCTGTGCGGCTGCGAATCGACGCGAATCAGGGATGGACACCCGAGCAGGCGGTAGAGCTCGTCACGTCCTTGGCGCACGCGGGCGTCGACCTCGAGTTCGTGGAGCAGCCGGTGCAGCGCGACGACATTGACGGGCTCGCCTACGTGAAAGCCCGCGTCAACACGCCGATCGTGGCAGACGAATCAGTGTGGACTCGCCGCGACCTCCGAGAGATTGTACGAAGCGACGCTGCTGACATGATCAACATCAAACTCGCAAAAACGGGCGGCCTGCGAGAGGCCATTGCCCTGGCGGCCATGGCCCGCGAGCACGGCGTCGGGATCATCGTCGGCTGCATGTCTGAGGGCTATGTGGGCATTGCCGCTGCCGCGGCCTTGGCGTCGGCGCTCGAGGGAGTCACTCGAGTCGAGTGCCGCCCCCACGATCTCGACGGAGGACTGTGGCTCGCACGAAATACCGTCGAGGGGGGAGTCGCCTACGAAGGCGATCGCGTTGTTCTTGGTGACGCGCTCGGAACAGGAATCATCGGCGTCGACTAGCGCTACGTCGCGCGAAACATCGAGCCGTGAGCGCGATCAGGACCAGTGGTGCTGCGAGATAGGGCGTCAACGTGCTGCGCACCGCCACGATCATAAGAAACGATGCTGCGCCCCCTGTCCAAGAGGGCACCATGGTCCATCGCGGGAGTCGTGCGGTGGTAGGCGGCGCGAGATCGAGTTGGCTCAGCGCCATGTATACGGCGGCATTCTGACATGAGGTATCTGAAGTCAGCGCAGGATTTGGCAGTACGTTCGTTGAGTGGGGAACGAGCGTGATCTCGCAGCGGGAACGCCCGCGCGGCGACGGCAACCGCAATCGAGGAACGACGTCGCGAACCAGCAAAGGCTGCTCGCACTCGGCGACGCCATCGATCGACGCAATGGCGTCTCCAGGCGTTCGAAGAGGTATCGACCTCACCCGGTTCGCCGCAGAGTCGTCATCTCCTTCGTCTCGTTGGTCGTGCTCATCGCCGCCATTGTGGGCGGAGCGTATCTCTACGCGAACTGGCGCTTCGATCAGATCCATCGAATCACCGTCAACTACGAAGCCCCGAAGCCCATTTCCGGACAGCCGTTCAACATCCTCATGATCGGTTCGGACTCTCGGGCCGGACTCACTGGAATCCTTGCCAAAGAGACGGGCGCCACGGTGACGCCGGGACAGCGCAGCGACGTCCTCAAGATCGTGCACGTAGATCCCGATGCGGGGACCATCTCGATGATCTCCATTCCTCGCGACACGGTGGTCACGCTGCTCGCGAATCAATCTCTCTACGGTCGGTTCAACCGAATCAACGTCAACTTTGGGAGCGGCCCCTCGCTGCTGGTGCACACCATCACGGCCAATTTCGGAATACCGATCCAGCAGACGATCGTCGTCAGTTTCGCGGGCTTGATCAATGCGGCTGACGCGCTCGGCGGCGTCTATCTCGATTTCCCGTACCCGTCGCGTGATCCGTATTCGGACCTCAACATCCCTCACGCGGGATGCCAACTGATCAAGGGGTTGCAAGCGCTCGCCGTCACCCGAAGCCGACACATGTACTACAACGTCAAGGGCTCTCGATACTGGCCTCGAAACGCCACGGGCACGGCCTTGGCCAATGATCCCGCGATCGATCAGGAGGTCTACGACGACGGCTGGTACTACGACGGCACCAGCGACTTTGGCCGCATCGATCGGCAGAACGCCTTCCTTCGCGCGATGGTGGATCAGGCGAAAAAGCTCTACAACCCCCTCACCATCAATAGATTTCTCTCCCAGTTACCGAAGGGAATCACGCTCGACAGCAACTTCTCCTTGAGCGAACTCATCGGACTGGCGGTTCGCTTCCACGGCATCAATGCGAACGCCATTCGCACGTACACCATGCCGACTGTTGCGGCGACAAACTCCACCCTCGGCGACGTGCTGTTTGTCGATCAACCGTCCGCTCAGCGGCTCTTTGTCCAGATTTTCGGTAACGAACTCACGAGGCCCTCGGATCCTCCGCCCAATGAAGCGCTGCAGACACCGCAGCCACCGACGATAGCGACGACGATCCCAACAACCACCACCACGACGACGGGTCACGCGAAGGCAACCACCACCACGACCACGAACCCGACGCTGGCCCAGCCGAACTATGACCCGAGACCCTGTTCACCCACTTCGTAGGGCACGATCCGTGGATACTTCCCACGATGTGCCCACGTCTTGACGAATTTCTATAACGCTGCGACTTGATTGCGCTGGTACTCGGGCGAGGCTCGGGGCAGTTATCTAGTGGGCGCGGACGTCTCAGCCCTCAAGGCTTCGATAGTGCTCTCTCCAGATGAGCTTGTAGATCTTCACCTTGCGCGGAATCGTTCGAAGGCCAGGTATGAATGGCACGAGGGCGAGCAGCAGCGTCAGCAGCATCATGAGTCCCCATACGAGCACGTCGGCATTGCCGCTCGAGTTGAATGGCGGGATCTGATACCAGAACGTGTACAGCCATAACCACGCCTGACCCGGGTAGTTGCCCGTTTCGTTCATCATGCCCCACTGGTCGCCTCCCAGGTGCTGGTGGCCCGCTTGGGTTCCGAGATAGTTGCCGTCTTCGAGGAAGAGGAGCGGCAGCGTGTAGTTCGTCGTGTAGAAATCGCCCTGATGGGTGAGCACGGCATCGAGGGCGCCGGTCCTCGCCATGTCGGTGAGCTCGTTGATGAACTCGGGAACGGGTCCCGTGTTCGATGCGTTCACCACAATGGCGCCATCGCGCCACTTCATGTGGGCTGCGCCCTTTGTGTAATTGGAGACCCACGTGGTCTGCGTCGCCGCCGAGGCGCTCGACCATTCCTTCAGCGCGCTGGTGAGGGCGGGTTGAGAGGGTTGGGTCTTCAGGGGATCGAGCACGAAGGCCTTGGCGGTATTGATCGACAGAGTGACGCCGACCCACTTCGCGAGCGAGAGCGGTCCCAGCTCTTGACCGATCGACGCGTTGTTATACGGCGGTCCGTAGGTAGCGGTCTCCGAGGTCCCGTTCAGCTGGCTGAGCGCGTCTTGGGCAAAGTCGATCGGGGCCGCGGTGGACCACGACTTGATCGTGATCGCTTGTTCGTCGGGCGAGCCGAAGATGATCGCGAGGAGCAGCGTCAGGATCGCAACGACGAGGAGCGCAATGGCTCCCTCCTTCACGATGTCGTAGGGGGAGTGCCCGCCCTTCCATTCGGGGGCGTCAACGTCGGGTCGAAAGCGCTTGGTCACTGGTCAACCTTCACCTTGGCGGTCTCCTCGAACGGTGGCACGACCCCCTTGATGCGAACGAGCAGCACGTGCAGACCGACCAGAGCGACGACCGCGATGGGCAGCAAGACAATGTGCCACATCAGCATCTGACCGGTGTTCAAGACGTTCCAATAGGCTCCGGCACCGGTGGCGTTGATGCCGTCCTTCGCCTGCGTAGAGATCCACTGCGAGTCGAAGTTCGTTTGAGAAAGGTAGCCCGTAAAGGCGGTCGCGATGGACACGACGAACGTGACGACGCCGGTGATCCAGGTGAGTGCTCGGCCGCCTCGCCAGGCGGCCATGAAGTATTTGCCCCAGAGGTGAATAACCATGGCGAAAAAGAAGATCTCCACGCTCCAGAGATGGAGCGAATTGACGAAGAGACCTACCGAAGACGTGTGCCACCACTGCGGACCGCGCAGGGCGAGCAGGCAGCCCGAGACAATAACGACGGCGAGGGCCGCCATCGTCGTGACGCCGAACACGTAAATCCAGGACGAGACGTAGGTCGGTTGCGTGTCGGGCATCACCTTTTCCGGTGGCAGGAGCTTCAGTGCCCGGTGACGAAGTCGGGTCGTCCACTGGCGATCGATATCGTCGCTCACTGGTGCTCCTTGCGGCGCCGACGTCCTGGGAACGGAGCGAGAATGGCCGCCACGAACGTCACGATCATGAGAACGATGACCACGAAATTGGCGACGCTTATGTCGACCCAGCCCCAATGCAGATAGTGGCCAAGCGTGTTCAGCGGCAAGAGCGCGGCCACAGACAGAATTGACAAGACAACCCCCCTTAGAACTAGGGCAAGCATGTCAGGTGGGGAGCGCTCGCGCCCAGGGACATTGGTCCCAAATCGCCAGGTTCAACGTCACATTCGCGAATGACCGTGCTTGGCGCGTTGTGACCAGCGAAAGTGCCGTCGAGGCAACGTCGATTCGTTGGAGGGATCTCTCATCTCACGAGCGCCCGGGCCGTGAAGAAGCTCGTTGGTCTACAAGTGTCACCGAAGACGGTACTTGACGTCGACGGTCTTCTTCGACGGAGAACTCGTTTACGGGTCCCACCACTGGAAATACGTGCGATCTGCGCGTCAGCCGATCTAGCCGATCGAAGCGGGAGAACCGCCGTTGCGTGGTGAAAGTTCGAGGACGGCTAGTCGCAACGACGGACGGTGTGGTGTGGAACACTAGAGTCGCTATTGGGCTTGGAATCAGGCTCGGCCCGCGCTTTTAGGTGGACGAAAAGCACAAAGGCAGCGTACGGAGGTGTTCGCGGTGAGCGATTCTGAGGCATCCCCTGAGAGCCTGGAACGAGACGTCCTGCTCCGGGAGATTTTCTCCGCCAGCCCCGACGCCATCATCGTGATTGACGAGAGCCACTGCATTGTCCAGACCAGCCCCGCCGTGACCACACTTTTTGGCTACGAACCCGATGAGCTGATCGGCCAGTCCATTGACGTCCTCGTGCCGGACAGCCGAAGGGATCTCCACGGAGATCACCTGCGGCGCTTCTTTGAGTCGCCCCATCCTCGCGAAATGGGTGTGGGCCTCGACCTGGCGGGACGTCGAAACGACGGGGCGGAGCTGCCGATCGACGTGAGTCTCACTCCCGTCAAAGTGGGCGGAGACCTGTACGTCGCCGCGTTCGTGCGTGACGCGAGAGAGCGTCGGCGGGCCGTCGACCGGCTGAATGCGGTGAATGAGATAACAAATCGCCTGCTCGCCGGCGAGCAGATGCGCGAGATTCTTCCGCTGGTGGTTCAGCGCGCCCGGCTCCTGTGCAACTCCGATGCCGCCTGGATCGTGATGCCGACCAACACGTCGTCCTTTGAGATCGTCTCGGTCGACGGGAAAGGCACCGATCTCTTGCTCGGCGTCCTCTTGTCGGCGGACACGAGTCGGTCAGCCGAGGTAATGCGCTCCGGTGAGCCCGACGTGATCGACGATCTCTCGACGGCCGGTAACGTGCCCGTCGGTGTGATCGATCTCGACCTCGGACCGGGCTTGTACGTCCCTTTCGTCGCCGATCAGCGACGACTCGGCACGCTCGTGCTCGGTCGGGTGCACGGACAGCCTTCCTTTCAGCCTCTCGACGTGGCCTTCGCCAGAGCGTTCGCCGGAGCCACGGCTGCGGCAATCGAGATGGGGACGGTTCGAGCCGAACTCGATCGGCTCAGCATCGTTGCCGAGGACGAGCGAATCGCGCGAGATCTGCACGACACCGTCATTCAGGAGCTGTTTGCACTCGGCATGTCCCTTCAGGCGATGGGGTCCTC
Source organism: uncultured Acidimicrobiaceae bacterium (assembly GCA_963848345.1). Taxonomy (GTDB): domain Bacteria; phylum Actinomycetota; class Acidimicrobiia; order Acidimicrobiales; family RAAP-2; genus RAAP-2. Next base: position 166,055 of record CAWKDF010000006.1, read on the forward strand.
GGTCAGCGGTGCCATCGGTGATCGGATATCTGCTGCGGTGGGAAGTCTCGACGACGTGATTCGACAGATCCGCAACACCATCTTCCGATTGCCGGGGCACAGCGACGCCTCGAGCGGACTTCGCGAGGAGATGCTCAGGCTCGCCGACCGATATCACCAGGAACTCGGCGTACTCCCACGGATCGCGTTTCTCGGACCCGTCGACTTCGCGGTCCCCGAGATCGTGAGCGACCACCTTCTGCACGTGTTCGGCGAAGGCCTCTCCAATATCGGGCGACACGCCCACGCGTCCAAGATTGAAGCAGTCGTCTCCGTCGAGAGTGACTGGCTTTCCTTCTCGCTCGTCGACGATGGCGTCGGAATCGGCGATGGACCCTCTGCGGGAAATGGAATGCGCAACATGTCGACCAGGGCGGAGAACCTCGGGGGAACGTGCACCATCAGCAGAAGAAGCCCGAGCGGAACGATCGTTGAGTGGCGAGTGCCGCTGACGCCCTTCGGTCTGGTCGAGTGAGTCCCTCGGCGCCTCCCTTCGTTCGAAGAGACAACGAACCCGCGATCCTTGCAGACCGCGGGTTCGGCAATGACCGCTTGAACTAGCCCACTACGACTGGTTCACCCTTTGTCGAGGCGTCATCGTCCTGGCTCGTCTCCGCCAGGCTGGACACGCCGATTGATGAGTTCACCGCGTCTGCTACGTATGGCACGGCGTCCGATGTTGCAACAGCGGCAATCTTTTGGCCTTGGTGGCGTTGGCGGTAGCCGGAGATCACCCCGTCGACGCCGATCCAGCTGGACGTCCTCCACGTGGCGAGGATGACGATGGCGAAGAACGCGTAGAACGCACACACGCTGGCCGTGCCCGACATCACGTAGGTGAAGAGGAGCGCCAGGCTGGCGAGCGCGGCCAGACGGGTGAAGAGCCCGAGTGACAGTGCGACGCCGATCGAGAACTCGGTTACCGCGACGAGGATGGCGATCCATCCCGCGTTCGGAACGACGAACGCGTGCATGAAGGATCCCCACCAGCTGTACGCCGGCACACCGTGTGCAGCGAAACCGGCCACACCGGCACCGTTGTTGTGGAGGAATGCGGCATTCTCCGCGCCCCACAGCTTGGCAGTCCCTGCTTGAATCCACATCACCCCGAGCCAAATCCTCATGGCGGTCCAGCCGAGCGCCAGCACCTTGGAACCCTGCACCCAGGTCAGAAACTTCGGTGTCTTGATGGCGGATGGTTCTCCGAGGAGTTCACGAATGTTTTCCATGACACTCACCCCTTTCTGGTCCTGCGTGGACCTCATGACCATCTTGGGCCACGCGCCACGTTGGTCGATAGGGACATACGTCAGAGCCCATTAGGGACATCTGTCAGTGATTCGGTGTCAGTGGATGTGACGCGGCGATAGTCACGAAAACGTTGACCTGCCATCGAAGGTCGGTCGCGTCGTCTACGAGTGTTCGCGAGTGCATCGAACGCGTGCGCAGGCGGACATGTGCTACACGTTGTTCGTATGAATCGAGTCTCGGCACCGGGCCGAACGAAAGGATTCGTGGCTCACGCGGGAAGGCAGTTGGCCCAGCGTGATACGTCACACGCGCTCGAATCTTCGGCGGTGTCGTGTCTATTCGGGGCCGGAAAAGGACTTGTGCTGTCGCTCCGAAACTCGAACGGCGAAAACCGCAGCTTCGGTGCGGTGCTTCATACCCAATTTCAGCAGTAGGTTCGAAACGTAGTTCCGGACGGTCTTTTCCGCCAAGAACATCGTTTCAGCGATCTCGCGGTTCGTCATTCCTTCGGAGATCAGTTCGAGTATCCGTCGCTCCTGGGGAGAGAGGGGCCGCAGGCGCTCATCTTCGAGGTCTCGACCGAGACGCGCTCGAGCCTTGGCGACCAGCATGGGATCCAAGAGCGATTCCCCCCGGCCGGCGCGTCGCACGGAGTCGACGAGGTCGTTGCCCCGAATCTGCTTAAGAACATAGCCCGAAGCGCCAGCGATCACGGCTCCGAGGAATGCCTCATCGTCGGCGAACGACGTCAGCATCAAGCAGGCAATATCGGGAGAAGAGGAACGAATCTCTCGGCAGATCTCGATGCCATCTCCGTCGGGCAGACGCACGTCCAAGAGGACGACGTCGGGGTGCGCACTTGGGATTTCGGCGAGCGCCGTCTCCTGAGTGCCGGCCTCTCCGATCACCGTGATGTCTTCTTCGTTTTCCAGGAGCTCTCGCACGCCGCGGCGCACGACTTCGTGATCATCGACCAGGTATACGTTCAACACGATGAGCCCCTTCCCGCGTCGCGCGAATCTTGTGAGCCTGGGCCCCGTTTGACGGATGGGCCATCTTGGCAGCGAGCAAGCTCGACTCTCGACGTGCGCGAGCCTCCTTCACGTTGTTCGCTGCTGCGTAGCTGACACGTAGTGCGTTGTTCATCTGCCGATCTCCCATTCCGTACAGTGCGGGGCAATGAATGATCCCGGGATGGAAAATGACATTGCAAGCAGGCTAATCGCGTGCTGACGCCTCACGGTTGCTCCTTCGCCAATTCGACCGGGAGCCAGTGTTCGTAGCATTGCGACTCTCCTTGTTACCGCGAAACTTCACTTGACTACCCTGTCTAACCCGTCTGCTCGGGCCTTCGATAGGGACTTTTGGCTCTTCTGGGCTCTCGTGGCGACCTCGTTTTCAATGTACTTGGCTCGCGGGCACCGTGAACGGGGCCAGCCATCCAGCAACGGCCTCGCACCAGACGGGCCTCGATGTGACCGGTCAAACGTTCGGTGCCCGCGGCCGCGAATGTTCGCAGTCGCGGGCACTGATCGCTAACGGAACCCTTGCGCAAACCCCTCCGTCAGTTCTGACCATATGGTCGCACGCGGTGTGGACGATAGGGACAAACGTCACGATGTCAGAGGGCGATTTTCTCGACGCTTTCGTGCGCGTTTGACACGGCACCTTCCTCATCATCCTCGCGTGGGCGCGGGTTCGAACGTTCAAACGAGACCGAGCGAATCGGCAAGAAAGTGGCATTTGACACTAGTTGCTCAGTCGCCTCGATGGTCAGATTATGAGCGAATGGTGTGTACCACCTCGCGATAGGAGATTTCCGATGACGGACCTACTCAAGCATGACTCAACGGAAGTGCGGAACTCGCCGGACAACGTGTCCGTGTTCATTGCACCAGGAAATGAGGGAAGTCTCGTCACGCTGAAGCCTCGCTACGAGAATTTCATCGGAGGCGAATGGGTTTCACCGGTGAAGGGCGGCTACATGGCCGACGTGTCGCCGGTGAACGGAGAGGCCTTCTGTCAGGTGGCGCGTTCAACCAAGGAGGACGTCGAGCTGGCGCTCGACGCCGCGCACCGCGCCCGCCAGGCCTGGGGCGAGACCTCCCTCGCGGACCGCGCCAAGGTGCTCAACCGGATCGCCGACGTGCTCGAAGCCAACCTCACGATGTTGGCGGTGGCGGAGAGTTGGGAAAACGGCAAGCCGGTGCGCGAAACGCTCGCCGCGGATCTGCCGCTCGCGATCGACCACTTTCGCTACTTCGCGGGCGCAACCCGTTCGCTCGAGGGGCGTACCACCGAGATCGATAAGGACACGGTGGCCTTTCACTTCCACGAGCCTCTTGGCGTCGTGGGTCAGATCATCCCGTTCAACTTTCCCCTGCTCATGGCGGCGTGGAAGATTGCGCCCGCATTGGCTGCAGGCAACTGCACCGTGGTCAAGCCCGCGTCGCCCACACCGTGGTCGATCCTGAAGTTCGCCGAGCTGCTCCAAGGCATCGTCCCGGCGGGCGTGATCAATATCGTGACCGGCCCCGGCGCCGAGATCGGCAAGGCGCTGGCGAGCAGCCCGCGGATCGCCAAGATCGGCTTCACCGGAGAGACGACGACCGGACGGCTCATCATGCAGTACGCGGCGGAGAATCTCATTCCTTCGACCGTGGAGCTTGGCGGTAAGTCGCCCAACATCTTCTTCGCCGACGTGATGAACAGTGATGATGAGTTCTTGGACAAGGCGGTAGAGGGACTCGTGCTCTATGCCTTCAACAAAGGTGAAGTCTGCACCTGTCCGTCGAGGGCCTTGGTCCAGGAGTCCATCTACGACTCGTTCATGGAGCGTTGCCTGCAACGCATCGCGGACATCACTCAGGGCGACCCGCTGGACACGACCACGATGATTGGCCCGCAAGTCTCCGCGCAACAGCTGGCAAAGATCGAGTCGTACGTCGAGATTGGCAGGCAGGAAGGTGCCGAGGTCCTCATTGGTGGCGAGCGAGCGCAGGTCGCAGAAGACCTCGCCGGCGGCTACTACTTCCAACCGACGGTCCTCAAGGGCCACAACAAGATGCGCGTGTTCCAGGAGGAGATCTTCGGACCGGTGCTGGCGGTGACCACGTTCAAGGACGAGGCGGAAGCGCTTGAGATCGCGAACGACACGCTGTACGGCCTCGGAGCTGGGGTCTGGACACGAGACGGGAACTTGGCCTACCGCATGGGACGCGGCATTGAAGCCGGTCGGGTGTGGACGAACTGCTACCACCTGTACCCGGCGGGCGCAGCCTTCGGCGGTTACAAGATCTCCGGGATTGGCAGGGAGAATCACCAGATGATGCTGGAGCACTACTCACAGACGAAGAATCTTCTCGTGAGCTACAGCACGAAGCCGCTGGGGTTCTTCTAGAACAGACGCCTGGCGCGGGACGGAGACTCCTCGGAGTTTTCGTCCCGCGTTATCGGTCTGCTTAGCGCCCGACGTAGCTTGACGGCACGATCACGACTGGTGTGGATGCGTGTTCGGCGACTTCGAGACTGGTGCTGCCGAGCAGCATCCCCGGTCGCTTTCCTTGGCCTCTCGAGCCCACGACGATGAGGTCGGCTTGGAGTGGTGCGGCGCCAGTGCGCAGCAACACCGAGCACGCGTCGCCGTCGTCAACGCGCCAATGGAGGCGCTGCACGTCAAAGCGCAACTCCTCCGCAATCGTCACGATCGCGGACGGTGGCTCCTCGCGAGAGAGCGGAGTGCGCAGATGTTCGAGGATCCCGAGCGCGTGCACCACCACGACTGTGGCGTTTGTCGCCGTGGCCAGAAGAAGGCTCCAACGAACGGCCCCCTCCGCATCAGGGGATCCGTCGTAGCCGACGGCGATGGTCTTTAGCGCGTTCATACTTCAGTCCCTTCACTGTCCCTCGAGCGCATGGATTCAAGGGCGGCCGACCGGTCGCGGTGGGCTCGAGCCACGTGGTCGATTCCGGGTCCGCCGTGCGAAGGCTCTTCCAGCGTGATGGCGTCACCCAGTGCGGCGCTCAGTGTCGCGAGGACACTCGATCGCAGGGCGGTCAGGTCGTAGCCGCCTTCGAGAAACATCGCCACGCGTCCCGGTGGGACAAGCTCCGTAACGCTTCGCGACATTGCGGCGTAGTCGCTGCTCGTGAGCTGAAGTTCGGCAAGGGGATCAGCCCGATGCGCATCGTATCCGGCAGAGACCAGGACCCACGTCGGTCCGAACGACTCGATCACCGGTACGGCGATATCTTCGATGGCCCTGCGGAAGATGTCGCCCGTGGCGCCAGCGGGCAGAGGGATATTGACGGTCCGATCGATCGCGCCTCCACCACCAACCTCGCTCGAGGCGCCGCTGCCGGGAAAGAGAGGCCACTGATGGGTTGACACGTACAGCACCTCGGGGTCATCCCAGAAGATCTGCTGAGTGCCGTTGCCATGGTGGACGTCCCAGTCAAAGATCAAGACGCGTTCACCCTGGCTGCGAAGTGTGGCTGCGGCGACGGCGATGTTGTTCAAGAGGCAAAAGCCCATGGCGCGGTCTCGCAACGCGTGGTGTCCGGGCGGCCTCGTCACGACGAAGCCCACCCCGTCGCCGCGTTGTTGAAGCTCGTCGATGACGGCAAGGCCGCTGCCGGCGGCGCGCTGGGCGATCGCCCAGGAGCTGTGCGTCGCGTAGGTATCCTGATCGAGTTCGCCGCCGCCCTCGTAGCAGTAGGCACCGAGCTCGTCCAGGTAGCCCCGGTCGTGCACGCGGGCCAACTCCTCTCTTGTCGCGACCCGATCCGACACGACGATGAGTTCGCTGCCGAGGTGCAGATCGGCAATGCCCGATCGCACCGCGCTGGAGCGTGCCGGTCGCTCGGGATGACCGGAGTCTTCGTGTCCCGAGTCGTCGTAGGCGTGATTGACCACGAGGATCACGGTTAGATGGTCCCCGCGCGATGTTCGAGGCGTGACGCAGCGGCGTCTCGAGTTGGTTCGATGGAAAATCGTACGCTGATCTCTCCCGCGGACACCGACGACGTGACGTGGAAGCCTGAGTGTTGAAAAACCGACATCATGTCACGATTGCTGACCAAAGTGTCGGCGCTGAAGGTCGTGATGCCGCGAGCCCACGCGGCCTCGGCGAGGCTTTCGAGAAGGCGGTGGCCGAGCCCCATGTGCTGGTAGTCGTCCCGCACAACGAAGGCGACCTCGGCGCCCGTCGTCCCGGGATAGCGATCGAATCGCGCGACCGCGACGAGCTCATCTCCATCTTCCATGACGAGTGCGAGTCGATCTACGTAGTCCACTTGGGTGAGATGGCAGAGCTCTTTCTCCGACAGCTCTGGATGGATGGAGAAGTATCGACGATAGATGGAGTCCGACGATAGGTGCTGGTGAAAAGCGTCAAGCTTGGTTGCGTCATCGGGACGGATGGGCCGCATCCGCACGGTGTGACCGGAGCTGATCTCGATGTCGGCTTCGAGCTCGCTCGGGTACTGCCACGGAATGAACCGTGCGCGGGACGCGGTGCTGTCCTCGCGGGAACTCATCACGTCGCTCTCTTCGTTCATTTGTTCGACGCCCTCGTGAGGGGGTCCCGTCCGAGGACGTTGTGAAACGTCAGGCCATCGATCTCCGCCCGGGCGCTCGAGCTCGACCGTCGAAGAGGACTGTCGCTCCGACTCATTCGTCGTCCCACTCGCATGCCCTCATTCTGGCGTCATCCCACGCCCGGGATTAGGGACAAAGATCACAATCTGTCGCTAGGTCGATGACCGCGAGCTCTCACGAGGGAAGTGAGTGAACCGAGAGGCTCGGTGACGGATCTGTCGCGTCATTCGCTGTGCGTGCGTCAGCGGTGGGGGAGATGGTCGGGCGTGCGGCAGTCGATAGAAGCGCGCCTTGGCCACTTCGACGAGGAAGAGATAGACCACCACCATGGCAAAGAGGAGGAGAAAGAAGACACCGGGAAGTGGGGAGAAGCCCAGCAGGTGGGCCAGCCCCGTGTACGGTAACACGGCGCCCACGAGCGCCGCACCGGTCGGGACGAGCAACATGAGCGTGCTCGGGCGACTCTTGAAGAACGGAATACGTCTCGTACGAATCACGTAAATCACGAGCGTCTGGGTCGCGATCGATTCCACGAACCAACCCGAGCGAAACTCGATGTGGCTCGCGTGGAGCAAGGAGAGCATGACCCAGAACGTGAGAAAGTCAAAGACCGAGCTCACGGGTCCAAACACGGCCATGAAGCGTCGAATGAATCTCATGTCCCACTGGGCGGGACGAGCCAGCGTCTCTTGATCCACGCGGTCGCTCGGGATCACCAGTTGGCCCGCGTTGTAGAGGAGGTTGTTCAAGAGAATCTGCGTTGGCAGCATCGGAAGGAACGTCAAGAAGATCGAGGCGCCGGCGGCGGAAAACATATTGCCAAAGTTCGATGAGGTGGCCATGAGCACGTACTTCATGGTGTTGGCGAAGATGCGACGACCCTCCATGACCCCTTCGGCGAGCACCCCCAAGTCCTTGTCGAGCAGAACCACGTCGGCCGCGTCCTTCGCCACGTCGGTGCCCGAGTCGACAGAGATGCCCACGTCGGCGTGGTGTAGTGCGACCGCGTCGTTGACGCCGTCGCCGAGGTACGCGACGTCCTTGCCGGTGCGGCGTGCGACCTTCACGATCCGCGACTTTTGATCGGGGCTGATCCGAGCGAACACCGTGGTCACGGGTATCGCCGCTACCAGTTGATCATCGTCTAGGGCGTCGAGGTCGGCGCCGATCAGCACGCCTTGGCACTCGAGCCCGATGTCGCTGCACACTTTGGCAGCGACGAGCCCGTTGTCGCCGGTGATGATCTTTACCTCGATCCCGAGCCGCTCGAGCTGGGCAATGGAGGGACCCGCGTCGAGCTTTGGCCGGTCCGCGAACGTGAGGAACCCTACGAGGGTCAAGGCGCTTTCGTCCTCGGGGGAAAGGGAGGCGGAGAGCGCACAAGGTCGAGTAGCCACGGCGATCACCCGGGCACCTTCCGAGAAGAGACCGTGAAGCACCGGCTCCGCGGCGGACGGCACCTGGTCGCACTTGCTGAGAAGGACCTCCGGTGCGCCTTTGGTCACGAGGAGTCCTTGCCCCACCGGGTCCTTCACGAGCACCGAGACCAGCTGACGTTCATGGTCGAACGGCAGCATCGCGAGTCGTTCGTAGCGAGCGGCGTCGGCAGCGAGGTCACCCGTGCTGGAGGCGACCGGCGCGTCCCAGAGCGCCCGGTCGAGGGAGTTGCCCCCGACGCCGCCGCCGTCACCACGGGTCGCTTCATTGCAGAGCAAGCCGAAAAGGAGCGCGGAGGTGCTCGCAGATCCCGTCGCGTCGAGGGACCGGTCAAACGTGACCAGGCCCTCGGTCAGGGTGCCGGTCTTGTCCGTGAAGAGTATCTCGATGTTCCCAAGGTCTTCGATCGCGACGAGCCTCTTGACGAGCACGTGCTTCGCAGCGAGCGCCCTCGATCCTGCCGACAGGCTTACGGTCACGATGGCCGGCATCATCTCGGGCGCGATACCCACCGCGATGGCGAGCGAGAACAGCAGCGCATCGATCAGCGGCCTCGAGAGCGCAACGTTGATAGCGAAGATCGCCAACGTCAACGCGCCCGCGACGCCAAAGAGAAAGCGAGAGAACCGAGAGAGCCCCGCTTCGAAGGAGGACTGCGCTTGGCGTTCGGTGAGCCCCGCCGCGATCTGGCCGAAGGCCGTGCGTGTTCCGCTCGACACCACGACGCCGAGCGCCGAGCCTTGATGGACCAGTGTGCCCATGTACGCGCACCCTGGCTGGTCTAGCCCTACTCGACCAACGACGAGGTCGCTCGTTTTGACGCAGGGGAGCGACTCGCCGGTGAGCACGCCCTCGTCGCACTCGAGCTCATCGACACTCAAAAGCCTGAGGTCTGCGGGTACCACGTTGCCGATGCCGAGGCGCACGACGTCGCCCGGCACGAGTTCCGTGACGGGTACGAGTATGGAGCTGCCGCCTCGAATGACCTCGGCGTCGTGATGGATCTTCGATCGAAGAGAGTTCATCGCGACCTCTGCTCGGTACTCGTTGAAAAAGCCGAGCCCGACACTCAGGGCGACGATGACCGCGATAATGAGAGCGTTCGTCTCACCACCGGTGAATCCCGAAACGACCGCTGCACCGAGTAGGAGCAGCAAGATGGGGTTTCGGAGCTGACGGAGGAGTACGGACGCGGGATGGACTTGCCGCACGAAGAGCGCGTTCGGACCATAGAGCTCGAGTCGACGCGACGCTTCGCTGGCCGAGAGTCCATCAAGCGAGCTCGACAGGCGCGAGAGGACGTCCGGCGTCGACAGCGTGGCCGCGTGCGCCAGGTCGAGGGCAGCGCCGTCGTGGGACGTTGGGGTATCGACCACGTGCTCAGTCTGGCCGTTTAGGGAATCGCTCGCGGTCATGTCGGTAGACGGGACCGATCTACTCGCCGGTGAGATCGCGACGAGCGAAGATGACTGCTCCGAGGAGCATGGCGCCGAGCGCGAGCGCGATCATGATCGCGTTGGCGGTCCACGCGACAGGCGTCGCGGGGGACGCTGCCATCTGATGAAACGCAGACAGATCGAGGACCCAGTGATTCACCTTCGCGACGCCGGCGACAATCTCGATGAGAAAGAACCAAACGAAGAGCCCGTACGTCACGACGCTCACGAGCCGAGGCGCGAGTGCCAATGCAAGGATGCCCGCGCCGAAGAGAAGAAACGCGGGAACGGCGACGTTGAGGCCCGCATCGAGCATGGGCGCGAATCCCACGTTCTCATGATCGAGCGCGGCACCAACCCAGGTGGAAAATCCTGCGATGAGACCTCCGAGCACGAGCACCACGGTGCCGAGCGCGACCCGTTGACTCAGCCACGCAGTCCTTGAGAAGGTTCGAACGAGAAGATTCTCTAGCTGTCCGCTGGACTCCTCCTTGCGTGCGGCGCTCACTTGACCGACCGCCACAAAGGCCAGCGCGACCGCCATGATCAGGAGCGCCACGCTTAGATACGCCTCAGCGCCCGTGACGCCGAGTCGAGCAAACACACGTCCAAGAGACGGTGAGCTGGTGATGATCTTTCCCCCAGATTGTGCGATGCCGCCAAGAAGTAGCCCGTACGCGATGATCGACGCGGTCCAGGCAACCAGCATGGATCTCGAGAGAAACACCGCGAGGCCGAAGGGCCTTGTGGTGAGGGTGCGCACGCGAATGACGCTGGCGTGGTCAGCCAACACACCCGCGCCCAGGTCTCGTTGCCCCGCGAGGTAGACGGTGCCGGCACCTAGCACGGCGGTGAAGCCGATGATCGGTGCCAGCGCGAGCGGACGGGGTGAGGTCAGCGGTTGGAGCTGTTCGATCCAGCCGAGTGGCGTCGTCCAGCGCAGCCAACCGAGATTCGTGCTCGAGTCGGCGACCATGCGTAGGGCGTAGCTCACCGCGAGCAGTGCCGACGCGCAGCCGGCAGCTTGACGCCGCGAGGTCGCGAGTTGGGCGCAGAACGCGCCAGCGGCGAGGAACATGAGTGCTCCGCTCACGACCGCGAGCGAGAAGAACACTCCCGCGCTCGCGTCGATGCCAACCTTCGAGGATCTTCCGACCGCCACCGTGATAACCGACGTTGTGACCCAAAGCGCGAGCAACCCCGCGCCGAGGCCCACCAGGGCGTGGAGCGCACCGCGGCGACGAGTGGTCTGACCTGCGAGAAGAAGCTCCCAGCGTCCCGCGTCTTCTTCGCCACGGGTCAGCTTGGTGCCGGTGAGGATGCCCCAGACGGCGCCCATGATCGCGAGCACGGCCAGGCATTTCCACGCGGTATAGCCCGGGACCGTGTCGATCTGTCGCGCGGGACCAACGAGCGCGCTGATGCCAACGTTGTTGGCGAACTCTCGAACGAGTATGCGGCGAGACGCCACGGTCTTGTAGCTCGTCGCATAGGCGAGCGCCTGCGTGGCGACGTAGAACCCAAAGACCACGCCCCAGCCGACGCCTGAACGAACGGCTCTGGCCGCGACCACGCGCGCGACGACCCGCCGGGCGACGCGCACACCGTCGGTCGCGGTGACCGGAGCTCTAGTGAGCGTCCCGGTCACTGATCCTCACAGTCTCCGACGAACCGTAGTGGGACAAGAAGAGCTCTTCGAGAGAGGGCTCGCGGCTGAGCAGCTCACGAACGCCCGCATCCGCCAGCACCTTGAGGAGCGGTTCGATGGAACCGCGAACCTGGCAGCGCAGCGTGGACCCTTGAACGTCGACCATGGATACGCCTGGGACTTTCGTGACGTCAGGCACTGCGGCGTCAAAGATGGCCTCAACGGTCAAGGCTGAGAGATGGCGCATCTCGGTCATGGTGCCCATTTCCACCAGCACGCCCGCTCGAAGTATTCCGATGCGATCGCAGAGCGCTTCGACCTCGCTCAAGATGTGCGATGAGAGGAGGACACTCTGGCCACGTTCTCGTGCTTCGCCAATGCACAGTCGAAACGCCTGTTCCATCAGAGGGTCCAGTCCACTCGTCGGCTCGTCAAGTATCAAGAGATCGGCGCGGGTCATCAGCGCGGCGATGAGCAGAACCTTCTGTCGATTTCCCTTCGAGAGCGCACGCACCCGTTTAGTCACGTCCAGATCGAACCGATCGACCAGCTCGTGCTGGTAGGGCAGATCGACGGAACCGTGGACCCGACCAAGTAGTCGGAGGGTCTCGGCGACACTGAGCGTGGGCCACAGATTTGCCTCGCCGGGAACGTAGGCGAGGCGCCGATGTGCGGCGACCGTGTCGTGTCGCGTGTCACATCCGAAAATCTCCGCGCGGCCGCCGGTGGGCACGAGCAGACCGAGCAAGAGCCGGATCAAGGTGGTCTTGCCCGCGCCATTCGGACCGAGACATCCCACGACCTCGCCTTGCTCTACGCGCAGGTTCAGATCCTTGAGCGCCCGCGTAGGACCGAAGCACTTGGAGAGCGAAAAGGTCTCGAGGGCCGGTTCGGTCATGATTGTCTGCTGAAGCACGCCTCGTCGTTGAGTGTGACCGTCGTGCCCGAGGTGCCCGCAAGCAGTCCCTGGGCTTCATCGAGCTTTCCGATCACCGCACGCGTGCCTCCCGATTCAACGAATCGGCATGCGGCTTCCACCTTCGGTCCCATAGATCCCGCGCTGAAGCTCATGGCACGGAGCTCCTTGGACGTCGCGGCATGGATCAACTGCTGGTCGGATGAACCGAAATCGCGATAGATCCCGTCAACGTCGGTGAGGATCAGCATGATGTCGGCCTGAAGATCTCGCGCGATGACCGCAGTGGCGAGATCTTTGTCGATCACTCCTTCGACGCCGCTCAGGTGACCGTCGCCGTCTTCTCGCACGGGTATTCCGCCCCCGCCCACGCAGATGACGATCGTGCCGCCGCCGGCCAACTTTTGAATCATTGGCGACTCGATGATCGAACGGGGCTCGGGTGAGGCGACGACACGTCGCCAACGCGCGCCGTCAGGGGCGACGGTCCAGTTGCTCGATGCGGCGAGCCGACGGGCCTCCGTTTCGTCATAGGTCACACCCACGAACTTGGTGGGGTGCTGAAACGAAGGGTCGTTTCGGTCGACGATCGTGCGGGTGACGAGGGCAACGACGGGTCGATCGGGGAGCGCGTTCGTGAAGGCCTGAGCCAGCCAGTAGCCAATCATGCCTTGGGTCTGCGCTCCAATGACGTCCAATGGATATGGCAGGGACAGCTCTGGGTCGTTCGCGCTCTCGACGGCCAATACACCGACTTGGGGTCCATTGCCGTGCGTGATGACGAGTTCGTGATCGCGCGCGATGCTCGCGAGTTGGGTGACCGCGTCCTCGACGTGATGACGCTGAATGGACGCTGCCGGTTCCTCGCCCCGCTGCAACAGAGCATTGCCCCCGAGAGCAGCGACGACGCGCACGTCAGTGGCCTCGAAGGGTCGCGACCATGATGGCCTTGATCGTGTGGAGACGGTTCTCCGCCTGATCGAAGACGACCGATGCTGGCGACTCGAACACGTCATCGGTGACTTCGAGCGCATCGACACCGAACTGAGCGAACAGTTCCTGGCCGATCTCGGTGTCGGTGTTGTGAAACGCTGGCAGACAGTGCAGGAAACGCACATTGGGGTTGTTGGTACGCGCGAGCAACGTGGCATTCACCTGATACGGCAACAGGAGCTTGATGCGTTCGCCCCACTGAGCAGAAGGTTCGCCCATGGAGAGCCACACGTCCGTGTAGAGAAAGTCAGCGCCGGAGACGGCCGAATCAAGGTCGTCGGTCACCGTCAGGCGGGCGCCGGAGGTCGCCGCCAGCTTGTCTGCGAGGTCGCGCACGCCAGCGTCTGGCTGCAGTTCGCGTGGCGCGGCGAGTCGCACGTCGATGCCGAGGAGGGCACCCGCCACCAGCGTCGAATTGGCGGTGTTGTTGTGGGCGTCGCCCACGTAACACAACACGACCTCCTCAAGTGGTTTCGTGGTGTGGTCTCGGATGGTCATCACGTCGGCGAGGAGCTGGGTGGGGTGCCACTGATCGGTGAGGCCGTTCCACACGGGGACTCCCGCGTTCGCGCCGAGCTGGTCGACATCGGACTGGGCCGATCCGCGAAACTCGATTCCGTCGAACATGCGACCGAGGACGCGCGCCGTGTCTTTGACCGTCTCTTTGTGTCCCAGATGAGACTCGCTCGGGCCCAAGTACGTCACGTGAGCTCCTTGATCATGCGCTCCCACTTCGAACGCGGACCGGGTTCGCGTCGACGCCTTCTCGAAGATGAGGGCGATGTTGAGTCCGTCGAGTCGACGGGCCTCGTGGTGGCCACGCTTCTCCTCGCGAAGCGTCGCCGCGAGGTCGAGCACGTCGAGGAACTCTTCCTTCGTGAGATCGTCATCCTTCAGCAGGTTCCGTCCCGCGAGTCCGTGGGTCGCGCGCTTAGTGCTCACGTCGTGCTCTCCTTATCCTTACCGCGTTGGTCAGGCCTTCGAAGCGAGCGGTCGAACAGGACCGGCTCTTCTGAAGTGTGCCACGTGCGAAGGCCGTTGATTAAGCCGGGTCCCGAACGATGGGGCAGGTCATGCACCGCGGGCCCCCTCGACCGCGACCGAGCTCGCCGCCGGCGATAGCGAGTACTTCGATGCCGTGCATACGGAGCATGGTGTTCGTCGCAACATTTCTGTCGTAACCCATGACTACGCCGGGGGACACAGCCAGGAAGTTCGTACCGTCGTCCCACTGCTCTCGCTCGGCCGCTCGAACATCCTCGTCGGTGGTGAGCACCGTGATCTCACCGACCCCGAGGATCTCGGCGAGCGTCGTCCACAGACTGTGGTTCTGGGTGATGGCAAGTTCTGATGCGTGGTCGCCCTTGGTAATCGTCCAACTGCGGAGGTGGCGGTCAAAGTAGGGATAGAGCACGAACGTCGCCGCATCGACCATGGACATCACGGTGTCGAGGTGCATGAACGAGTGGCTGTGTGGGAGTTCGATCGCTACCACGGCGGTCGCTTGCCCGCTGCCAAAGAGCGCACGCGCGACCATCTCGACCGCCATCGGCGTCGTCCGTTCGCCCATGCCAATCAAGACGGCACCGTGGCCGATCACGTGGACGTCACCGCCCTCGAGGGACGCGGGCTGGTATCTGTGGTCACCCGCCCCGTAGTAGGCAACGAAGTCGGCGTTGGCGAACATTGGGTGATACGTGTAGATCGCCCTCGTGTGGAGCGTCTCTCGTTGGCGCGCCGGCATGGCCATGGGATTGATCGTGACGCCGCCGTAGATCCAACAGGAGTTGTCGCGCTGGAATAGATGGTTCGGGAGCGGCGTCAGTACGAAGTCGTCTTGTCGCATCATGTTCCACTTCAGGCTGTGCGCACGGAGGGGATGCAGGTCGGCCTTCACGACGCCACCGACAAGGAGTTCCGCGAGTTGCGCGCCATCGAGGTCTTCGAACAGATGACGTACGGGGCCGACGAGCGATGGACCGAAGGATTCGGGAGTGCACAAGCGGTCGAGGACGAAGGCACGGCCCTCGGGCAACTCCAGCGTCTCGGCGAGCAACTCGCCGTAGTAGTGCACAAGGACACCCTGCTCGCGAAGAGCCTCGGCGAAGGCGTCGTGCTCTTGCTTGGCCTTCGACGCCCACATCACGTCGTCGAAGAGCAACTCACCAATGTTCTCAGGCGTCAGCCTGGACAACTCGAGTCCGGGACGATGGATGATGGCTTCATGAAGCTGTCCGACTTCTGAGTCAACGTGGTACCTCGCACGGGACGTAGGGGCGTGTGATGGTGCCGGAGCGGATGTCATTCGCGTGCTCATGCGTCCACCTTCGCATCGAGTTCGGGTGCCTCAATCGGTTCGGCGGCAACACCCAGTCGCTGACGGCGAGCGTTCATGAAGGCGTAGAGGATCAGCCCGGCGAGGATGACGACCATCGCTTGGTAGACCACTTGGTAGCCCGAGGCGAACGTCACCCACATTGAGAAGAGGACGCTCGTGCCAGCGACGGCGAGGTCGCGAGCAAGGCGCCACCCTTCGACGCGGCGACGACGCGACACGAGGTACGTGAGTTGGGCGATGGCCGAGAAGAAGTACGGGATCGCCACCGTGACGACCGAGAGATCGACCAGGTAGGTGAACACTGTGAGGCCGGAACTCGTGGTGTAGCTCCAAAGCATCAACAGCGACGGCAGCGCCGTGCCGACCAGTATGCCGAACCAGGCAGTTCCTTTGGCGTCTTTCCACGCGAAGGGCTTCGGAAAGAGATCGTCTTGGGCGATCGCTCGTGACGTCTCTGTCACGATCAGCGTCCAACCGTTGAGGGCTCCGATTCCTGAGACCACGGCGAGGGCCGCGACGGTCTTGCCGGCCCAGGCGCTGTGGGGGAAGATGCTGTCGATCGCGTTCACGAACGGAGAGCCCGTTGCGACCAGCGTGTGGTGGGCGACGAGACCCATGACCGCAGCAGTCACCAACACGTACAACAGGGCACTCAAGGCGGTGCCAAGGGTGGACGCGCGAGCGACGTTTCGCCGCGGGTCGCGCACTCGCTTGGCGGTGATCGCCGCGGCCTCTACGCCGATGAAGGAGAACAGTGCGACGCCAGCGGCGAGGCCGATGCCGCTATAGAGGCTGCCGCCAGTCGCGTTGAAGGGTCCAAAGTGTGCGTTCTGCACGAAGAACCAGCCGACGACGCCAACGAACAGGAGCGGAACGAACTTGAGAACAACTGTCACATTCTGGAACCAGGACATCTGACGCACCCCGGCCAGGTTGATCAGCGCCGGGATCCACAGACCCACCAGCGCGATGCTCCAGTTTTCCATTCCCGTGGGGTGATGGAAACCGAACAGCGCGTCAACGTAGAAGACCCACGACGAGACGATCGCCGCGTTGCCGGCCCACGATTGAACCCAGTAGCACCAGCCCACGAAGTAGCCGGCGAAGTCGCCGAACTCGTGACGGGCGTATGCGTAGAGGCCGCCGTCGCCGTTCGGGATCCGTCGAGCCAACTGGCCGAAGAGGACCGCGAGCAGCATTGCCCCCACGGCGATGACCGCGAGAACCGCGATGCCCATGGTGCCCGCGCCCGCCAAGACGGCCGGCATGGTAAAGACACCTGTTCCAACGATGCTGCCAATAACGAGGGCAGTGGCCGAAGGCAGTCCCAACGCTTGGGCTTTCTTTTGGTTTCGTGGCGACAGAGGTGGGGTCGTTTCGTCCGCCTTCTCTGACTTTGGTGGAACGTAGATAGCCGACATGGTTCCTTCTTTCAACACACGGACCCGCGCGTGTCTCGGTCCTCATTTCAAGTTAAGAGTCGCCGACATGCCCCACTAGGGCCATTCGTCACATTTGAAGGGGGCGAAACGTCAACTGTGTGAAGCAGGCGTGACGGGAGCGTCACCGCGGTCACCTGAACCTCGAGTCAGGGGTGAAACAGGTCGCAGCGCGAACGACTAGGACAATGGAGAAGGGACCGCGTTGGCCTGCTCGGGCGACACGATCGCGGAGCGGCGAACGGCGACGTGATGGGGCAGAGGTCGCCAGAGCGGGCACTATCGTGAGGGTCGAGTCGATCATGACGTTTGGTGCGTAGGAGATGAGTGATGAGTTCAGAGGTTCAAACGAGCGGGGTGACGAATGTTGGCGGTAAGGAATCTCACCGAATCGTCGCGGGCGTGGACGGCTCCGCCGCCTCGCTAAGGGCAATCGAATGGGCCGCTCGACAAGCCGAGCTCACCAACGCCACGCTTGAAGTCGTCGCTGCGTGGGAGTGGCCGAACAGCTTTGGCTGGTCTGCAATACCAAACGGCTACAACCCGGAAGAGGACGCCCAAAAGATGCTGGAGTCGCTTGTCGCGTCACTGCATGCTGCTCACCCTCACCTCGCGATCACCTGGAAGGTGGTCGAGGGGCATCCCGCGCCGGTTCTCGTGAGTGCCTCGGAGGAAGCAGACCTCCTCGTTGTCGGAAATCGTGGTCACGGCGAGTTCGTCGGCATGCTCATTGGTTCAACGAGTGAGCACTGCGTTGCCAACGCGGCCTGCCCGGTAGTCGTGTTTCGCGAGAGCGCATAATCCGCCGCAGGCGAAACGCGAATACTCGCTATTGCGGGAGGTTCGAGCCTCGACGAGGGTTTTCTTGGCCAATGAAAGGTTGTAACGAATTCGAAGCCCGCGTTGGTGTTCGGGTGTTCTCTAGAGGGCCAAATCGCCGACCGCGGGCATTCAACTCTCATTCGACCATCGTCTGATCGGTACACTGCACCAATGTTCGAGCGCTGGACCCGAATGGTGGTCCGACGCAGGGCGCTCGTCCTCGGGCTGTGGCTGCTCATCGCGGGATTGGGCGTTGCGTCCTCCATCACGCTGCCGAGCCTTCTCACTACGTCGCTCACTGTGCCGGGCTCGAACTCGGCACGGGCGAACCAGATTCTGGACCAGCGGTTTCACGACAACATCGAAGGCAGCTTCGCGGTCGTCGTACCAGCCTCGTCGAGCGCCCCTGACGTCCCGAAGAGCGTGCGCCAGGCCATTCGCGTTATTCCTGGGGCGGTCGTCACTCAACAACGAAAGGTGGACTCGACGTGGTATTTGAACGTGGACACTCCGCTATCGCTCGGGCGCGCCGCCGACATGACCACCAAACTGCGCGACGCGCTGCAGGCGGAGCACCTGGCTGACGCTCTCGTCACCGGGCCTCCGGCGCTCCAACACGACATCGCGCCGGTGCTGTCCTCGGACCTCCGACGAGGTGAGCTGGTAACGGGCCTTGTCGCGCTGATCGTCCTCCTTGCAGCTCTCGGACTGACGTGGGCCGTAGCGCTGCCGCTCCTCGTGGCGCTGGCGACGACATCGCTGGCGCTCCTTGTCCTCTATGTGCTCTCTCATGAGATCACGATGGTGCTCTACGTGCCGAACATCGTCGAGCTCTTCGGTCTAGGGCTCGCCTTGGACTATTCGCTCCTCATGGTCCATCGCTTTCGCGTGGAGCTCGAGAATGACGCGTCGAGCGTCGAAGATGCCGTCGTGGCAACGCTCTGCACGGCGGGGCGCACGATCGCGTTTTCTGGGCTCGCCGTAGCGATCGCGCTCTGCGCCTTGATCTTGGTACCCGTCCCATTTGTTAGATCCCTGTCGCTTGCGGCGCTCTGCGTCCCACTCGCGGGGATTCTTGGGGCTGTCACGCTTCAGCCGGCGCTCTTGTCGCTGTGGGGGCGCGGCGTGAACGGCAAGGGACTCCCCGGTCTCTTGAATCGAAGATCACCGCGAGGAACGTGGGCGCGTGGCGCGCGTCTCGCACTACGGCGCCCCACGGTAGTGCTCGGCGGGTCGATGCTCGTGATCGCAGTGTTGAGTGCCTCCCTCTGGTGGTTGCAGCTGACGCCAGCCTCGCTGACGGCGATCCCGGCCTCGATGAGCTCAGCGAAGGCTGTTCGTTTAGCGACCAAGGAAGTCGGCCCCGGATTCCTGACGCCCATCGAGATTGTCATCGACGCCGGGCGAAAAGATGCCGCGACATCGGCGGCTGTGAGTCGCGCTCGCCTACGCATGGCTGAGGCCGTGCTCAAGCAACCCGACGTGGAAGTCGTAGCCATCGGAAAAGCGGCTCCCTATGTCAGTGCTTCAGGCCGCTACGAACGCGTCTTCGTCATTACCCGCAATCAATTCGGTTCATTGGAAGATCAGGCGTTGGTGCAGCAGTTGCGCACGGACATCATTCCCGGATCCAAGTTCCCAGGAACCTCCCACATCTACGTCGGCGGAGCCGCCAGCCAAGGCGTCGATTTCCTGGATGATCTCTACTCGAACCTCGGGTGGCTCTTGGCGATCATTTTCCTGGTGACGTACCTGGTCCTCGCCCGAGCCTTTCGCTCGCTGTTGCTCGCCTTCATTGCGATACTGCTCGATCTGTTGAGTTTGGCCGCGGGCTTTGGAGTGCTCGTTGCAGTGATCAGGTTCGGAATTGGATCGTCGTGGCTCGGCACGTATCACGTAAGTCAGATCGAGGGCTGGGTTCCCATACTCATCTTTGCGGTGCTCTTCGGGCTCTCTATGGACTACGAGGTCTTCATCGTGATGCGTATTCGAGAGTACGTCGATCAAGGGCTCTCCAACAACGACGCCATCGAGCAGGGCATGGGAAGTGTTGGCGGCGTTATCAGCGCCGCTGCGCTCATCATGGTCGGCACGATGAGTGGATTTGTCAGCGGGCACGTCGCGGGCCTTCAGGAACTCGGCGTTGGGCTCGGCGCGGGGGTCATCGTCGACGTAACCATCGTTCGCCCGCTGATCCTGCCGGGCGTCATGGGCCTGTTGGGTAGCTGGAACTGGTGGCTCCCGCTTCCGTTCGCGGTCATCCTTCGCACCACTCCGTCGCCGCTTGATTTCTCGGGGACGGAGCATCATTACCTGAACGGGTAGGCCGTTCGACGCCCGTCTTGCTCCGAGGAGCGGGGCGTCGTGGACGAGCTGAACGTTGGCGGACTCGGAGAGCGCCCACTGAGATCGCGAATCGGAATGCCCCCATTTGGTAGCCGAGCGTCAGCTCCTTGCTGAGAGTAGTCAGAAATTGGGATGAATGGCCCTAGCGGGTCGACCATTGGCTTCGTTAACGTGATCGTTAGTGTCATTTGGTTCGCGATGCGTTCGCGTGCGAGCGTCGATTTAGCGATTTGTCACGACAGTGAGGATGCACGAGGAGTTGTCCCCTTTCTTCTCGTGCATCCTTTCGTGGTTCGGCACGCCAGTCCGGACCTATTCTTTCGGGAAAACTCCGGTATTTTCCCCGATTCTTGGCCCCGGAGTCCGAGGTGGACCCTCGAACCGGGACATATACCACTATTTCGCTGCTTGTTGTCGCCTTACGTTTGGTGACTACTAGGGGAGCGGCCCTTATATGGATCGATTTCTGCACGACTGTCGGAAGGTGTGACCGATGAACCCCTGGGCAAAGCTGTCCGGCCGCGTGGTCACCGGCGTGACGGGGTTCATCGGTTCCCAGAAAGAGCCCAGCGCGGCTGCAAAGCCACCTGACGCTCGCGAGGCGCGCGCTGCCAACTCGCGCCTCGAACGCTTCTGGCTGTCATACTTCCGGACGGGCTTCGTTGTCTTGATCGGCGAGGTAGCGGTGGGGCTCGTCTACTTCATCCTGACGCCCCACGGACCGCACCGCCCCGCGCTGATTGCGCTCGGCATCGCGAGCGTCCTTGTCGCACTCGCAGGTTTCTCCGCCGTCCGCCACGTGGCGCCTCTCTCGCTGAGATCCGAAATATTTGCGGCGTGGGTTCTCTATGCGGGAATAGTGATGACGCTGTCGGCGTATCTCGACAGGGGAATCGACAGCCCGCTCACGGTGCTGTTCGTGTTGCCACTTGCCGCCGCCGCACTCGGGCTCTCACTGCGAAACGTCATCATCTGCGGTGTGGCGAGCTTGGCGGAACTGGCGTTTGTGTGGTCCACTGACCCGTCCAAAGGCTCGGCGACGGCGGAGACGGCCCTTCTGACAGCGGCGGTGACAGGTATGGGGGTGTTCGCGGTCGGCTTTACTGTCGCGCGGTCGCGAATGCAACAAGAGCAGACCATGCTCGAGGACGAACTCACGTTTCGCGCCGAGAGGGACCTGCTCACGGGATGTTTGAACCACGGCACGTTCTATGACCGGCTCGGAGTCGAAATCGATCGTTCCATTCGTCATCACGAACCACTGAGCCTGCTCATGGTCGACGTCGACCTCTTCAAAGCGTTCAACGACGCGTACGGGCATATCGCGGGCGACGAGGCCCTCGGTCGGATTGGCGAGCTCTTTAGGGATCTCAGTCGCAGCTTCGATCTGGTAGGTCGAGTCGGTGGCGACGAGTTTGCCATCGCGCTTCCCAACACCTCTGAAGACCATGCGTACAGCATTGCGCTGCGCCTGAAAGAGCGGGTTGCGCGAACGTGCGCCCCGCTCACGGTGAGCATAGGGTCGGCCACACTTGACGAGTCGTCGCCAACGGCGGCGCAGCTCGTGCGCAGCGCGGACGCGAGTTTGTACGGAGCGAAATCGAGCGGTCGCGATCGGGTGGCCCGCTCAACGCGCGACGGAGCACCGAACCAGGCGCCCCGCCAGCGAGCGGGGCGACGTGACGCGGATCTACGGGTGGCGGAGGAACGGGTTCGCGAATCTGACCGTGCGCGGGCCGAGGCTCTATCGATCCTCGACGCGTATCAAGCGACGACCTCGGTAGGGCTCGGTTTCGTCGACACCGAATTTCGCATCATTCGCGCCAATCCCATGCTGGCGTCGGTGAGGGGCGGATCGGTAGACGATCAGATCGGGCTCACCGTCGAGGAGGTGGTCCCCGATCTGTGGCCCCAGCTCGAACCGAAATATCGGTCGGTCATTGATACGGGTACGTCGGTCGTGAACCTCGAAGTCTCAGGTGCGACGGCTGATGATCCCGGCGTCAGGCATTGGTGGCTGACCAACCTCTATCCCGTGAAGATCGAAGATCAGATCATCGGGATCGGCACCGTGGTGCTGGACATCACCGATCGAAAGAACCTCGAAGCGAGCCGCGTGCAGCTGACCCGTTCGGTAGTGGCCGCGCTTGCCGAGGCCGTGGAGATGCGTGATCCCTACACCGCGGGCCACGAGAGCCGGGTCTCCATCAATGCGACACTGGTGGCAACGCAGCTTGGACTGGATGTCGACGAAGTCGAATCGATAGGTCTCGCGGGGCACATTCACGACATAGGCAAGCTGGCAGTTCCCGCGGAGATACTCTCTCATCCTGGACGGCTCAGCGAGGTCGAGATGGAGCTCGTTCGTACTCATCCCCAGGCCGGATCGGACATGCTCGAGCGAGTCGGTTTCCCGCGCGAAGCGAGAGAGATTGTCCTTCAGCATCACGTGCGAATTGATGGATCGGGCTATCCCTCTGGGCTGAGGGGAGATGAGGTGTGCATCGGCGCCCAAATCGTTGCGGTGGCTGATGTCTTTGACGCGATCGTCTCGACTCGTCCGTATCGAGGGTCGCTCGGCCTGGACGCTGCACTCGAGGAGCTCGCGCGCGGGTCTGGGACGAGGTACAACGCGGAGGCCGTCGCCGCGTTCATCCGATTGGTGAAGGCGAACATCATTACGGCGTAGTTGGCGACGCGCCCGGCACGGCTCGCGGTTACGGGGCCAACAGTCGCGCTCGATCTTTGGCGCGGGCGAGTGAGCGCACCGATTCCGGGCCGGACTCGTCGAGGTGCGTTGCGAGCGCGAGAAACACTTGCGCAGTCGTGAGCGCGTCACCGAGGGCGTGATGGCGACGATAGACGGGAAGTCGAAGGTACTCCGCCAGTTCGTCGAGCGTGCGCGCAGGACTCTCCTCGAGACGCTGGCGCGCGAGCAGTCGGCCAAGTTCGAACGTATCCATCATCGGTCCGCGCAGCCGCACCCCCTGGCGCCTCAGTGCGCGACCGAGAAACGATCGTTCGACCCAACTCACGTGGGCGACGATGACTCGTCCCGTCATGGCGTCGATGAGCGGTTGTATCGCCTCATCGAGCGTGGGTGCCTCCTCGAGATCGGCAGTACGGAGGCCGTGGACCAGGATCGAGGTCTCCCGCAGTGGGCGCGACGGACGACAGACCCCGTAGACGGCGCCTCCCGTCACCAGACGGCCCGCGTCTATCGGCACCGCGCCAAAGGAGATGATCTCGTCCCTGCGCGAATCGAGACCGCTCAATTCGAGGTCGACGACGCAGAAGTTGGCGCGTCGCCAGGGCGTCTTAGGTGCCGTGAGGGGAGCGCTCGCGTAGCGCCCGGCGGCGGGGGACGCGGGAGAGCGAAGCAGTGGTCGTCTCACACGGCCCAGTTGAGATCGTTGGCGACGCGACGCTGGACTGAGGCGATAGCGCGAAACGCTTCTTTCAAGTAGCGGTGCATGAGGGGGCTGAGCTCGTTCGGGTCGATGACGTCATCCGGCTCGCCCCCCATCTCCATTTGGGCCACCTGGTGGTCGAGGCGAAGCTGACTGACGAGCTCAAAGGCGGCGATGAGCGACTGAGAGTCGGCGACGCTGAGCGTGCCCGCATCGCTCGCGGCTTCAAGTCGAGCGGTGGTCGACGCGCACGTCACTCCGGCGGTCATGCCGGCCCATCGGGCAAGGTCGGTGATGGGCACCACCGCAGCGCCTTTTAAGTCCAGACGGCTTCGCCGGTCGCCCCCGAGCTCGCCGGCGAGACCTCGCAGGAACCCCGTCGGCGGCTTGTGGGAGAGCGCGAATTGGGCGAGCAGATGCAGCGCGCGAGGATACGACGGCGCGAGTCGGAAGGTGTCGGCGATAAGTGGGCCAGTCTCGATTCCCCACACCGGGCGGCTATCCACGAGGACTGAAGCGAGAATCAGGGCCTTCTCCTGCGTGGGATCGGCGAGGAAGGAGTGTGCTTCACGTCGCCAGAGTGGGAGAGGGCGAATGAAAAGCGAGCTGGAAGCGCTGGCCATATGCTCGTCCGGGCGGAAGCCACATCGTCGCAGTGTGTCCGTTGCACGCGTGGTGACGGCGCTCAGGTAGTCGCGGATCGGCGCTTCTTCGCCGTCGCCGACCCAGGCCACTGCGCTGTCGAGGTCCGAGCTCGGAAGGGCTTCTCGCCGGGCTTGGCTCCCGAGGGCCAACCACGTGAAACCGACCGGCGACGCTCCGACGTGTTCGGTGGCGAGATCAAGAGCGCGGCGCGTGAGCGCGTCGGCAACGACGGAGAACACCGACATCACGTCAAGCGCGGCCACGCCGCCTCGGGTCATCGCGATAACCGCCGGACGAAGCCTCGTTGAGATTTCCACGAGCTCGTCGACCGTACTCGCGCGCGCCACGGCGCGGCGAAGGTAGAAGGAGGAGCGACTTTCTACGATGATGAGGTCGTGGTCCTCGACGATGCCGATGACTCTTCCATCCACCGATGTGACGGGGAAGTGGCGAACCCCGAAGTCGAGCATGTCGAGGAGCACGTCGCTAGCCGGCCGCTCGCTCGACACGGTGCGCGCTGGCGCGGTCATGATCGCAGAGACGGGGGTGTCGAACGGCCGCCCGTGCGCCACGACTCGAGTTCGAAGGTCGTTGTCGGTCACGATGCCGACCGTGTCCCCGAGATCGACGACGAACGCGCTGGCGCTCGCCGAAACCATTTGACCCGCGGCGTCTCGTACCGAGGTCTCGGGCTTCACGATGAGGGGGGACGAGCGAACAGCTGTGCCGACGGGTTCTCGAAGCTGATCGCGCACGATCTGCGCGCCGGGCCCGCTGCGCAAGTGATGGCGGTCCTCAAGTATCAGTCTGGTCATGTATCGCAGCGCGCGCGGCTGGCTCAATGCGTGGGTCGCCGTTGAGGTCGGGATGCGAAACGTGAGCGTGTCCTCGGCGGCCCGAGCTTCAAAGCCGGGCGGGAGTCCCGAGAGCAGCGAGGCGTGACCGAACATCTCGCCGGGTCCCATCAGATCGAGCACCTCTCCATTGCTCACGACATCTATCGCCCCCGCGCGCACGACATAGAGGTAATCGAGAGGCTGTGCGCCCGCGGAGAAGATCACGTCTCCTGCGAGGTGGTACTCAATTTCGACGCTTTGGCTGAGTTCGTCGAGGATCGCATCATCGAGTTCAGCAAATGGTGGGTGCATTCGCAGGAATTCGGTGATCTCTGGGAGTGCCGCCATGGGGCAAGCATATGAAGACCCTGAGGTGAGGCGGGAGCGGCGGTCATCGTCGTGCGTGAATCGGCGCGAACCTGTCGCCATTCGCTGTGAGGCGGCTCGATCAAAGTTGCTGGTGATCACCAGTCGAGCCGAGTTCAACGAAGGCGACGACACGTCGAACGCTTGGTCCTTGGCGTCGACCTAGGGTGGGCACCAATCCCCTCGTTCGCTTCTCGGGGATTCAAGGAGATCGGTACGAGTCCGAGCTGAGAACGATGGAGCCCGAAGGAACGCCGTGTGCTTCTCCCCGGTAGGCGATCTGGTCGGCGGTGCGGTAGTGGTCGCGATCGGTGTGGACGCGTGCCTTCATGTGAAGGGCCGGACCGAGAACTGGGCGATTGCCACGTTCCCGCTGCTGCTCGGGCTGCATCAAATCGACGAGAGTTTTGTGTGGTGGGGCCTTCAAGGTCACGTATCGCGTGAGATCGGCGGCGTGGCGACGTGGGGCTACCTCGTGTTCGCGCTCGTCGTGTTGCCGTCTCTCGTTCCCTTGTTGCTGGCGCTCTTTGAGCCGTCACGATCCCGTCGGCGCCGCTACTTTCCGTTCCTCCTTCTCGGAGTGGCCGTATCGGCGATCATCCTCGAGGCGATGCTCGTCGGCCATCCCGTGGCACGATTGGGCGCGTACCACGTGGCGTACTCCATCGGGCTCCAACACGGCATCGTGATCATCGGGCTCTACATTCTGGCGACTTGCGGATCACTCTTGGTATCGGGAAATCGAATGCTCGTGTGGTTCGGCGCGGCGAACGTGGCTGCCATCATCGCGCTGGCCCTCCTGTGTGCCGACGGGTTCACGTCACTGTGGTGTTTCTACGCAGCGCTCGTCAGCGGCGCGATTGCCGTTCACTTGCGCTGGCCCGTCAATCGAAGTGCTCGCGCCCCCGTGAACGCGGTGTCCTAGACAGGGATCACGTTTCTGTCATGAGTGGCCCATCGTTGAATGACGAGTGATGCTCGTGGTCGCATGGACCCACGGCGGCGCTATCTTCTTTAGGACCTTTGCCCCTAGTTGGGTCGCGGCGTAGTCGAGGAAACTCATGACGTAGCAGGTGTGAGTTTGACACGCGAGTTCCCACTTCGAAAGGCGGCCCCGTGATTGAAGTAAAGGCACTTTCGGCATACGAGATCTTGGACTCTCGAGCGCAGCCGACCATCTCCGTCGTGCTCGAACTGACGGATGGCTCCGTTGGTCGCTCGGGTGTTCCGTCGGGCGCCTCGACGGGCTCCAAGGAGGCCGTCGAGCTGAGAGATGGCGATCGAACGCGATATGGAGGCAGAGGTGTCCAACACGCGGTGCAACACGTCAATGGCCCCATCGCCGAGCATCTGCGCGGGAGAGATTTCTCAACGCTCGCCGAGTTCGACGAAGCGCTCATCCAGTTCGACGGCACAGACAACAAGGGGCGAATCGGTGCCAATGCGATCATCGGCGTGTCGATGGCCGCGGCGCAGGCGATCGCTGCTGCGGAGGGACGTTCACTCTGGCGCAGCCTGACGCCTCCCGGCGCCCAGCCGAGATTACCGGTCCCGCATTTCAACGTGATCAATGGGGGCGCGCATGCTCCGAACGCCCTTGACTTTCAAGAGTTCATGATTGCGCCGCTCGGTGCGCGAACGATGGCGGAGGCCGTTCGAGCGGGGGCCGAGATCTACGCGGTGCTCCGTCGCGAGCTGCAATCGCGCTCCCTCGGCGTCGGGCTCGGCGACGAAGGCGGCTTCGCTCCCGAGATCGGCTCTCCCGAAGCCGTGCTTGAGCTGCTGACCAACGCGATTGAATGTGCGGGCTACGAGACGAGCCCGGAAGGCGTCATGATCGCGCTTGATCCCGCAGCCAGCGGCTTCTGCCACGATGGCACGTACCACGTAGACGGAGAGAAGCTGTCGAGCAGCGAGATGGTCGAGCGCTACTCCGAGATGATCGAAAGCTTTCCCATCTGGAGCATCGAAGATGGACTAGCGGAAGACGACGATGACGGTTGGGTGCGTTTGACGGAACGTCTCGGTGGGTCTGTCCAGCTCGTCGGGGACGATCTCCTCGTGACCAATCCGGCGATCATCACTGAGGCGATCAGCCACAAGATGGGCAACGCAGCGCTCATCAAGCCAAACCAAATCGGCACGGTCACCGAAACACTGGAGGCGATGCGAATCTGTCGAGACGCGGGATGGGCGCAGATGGTGTCGCATCGCTCGGGAGAGACCGTGGACTGCTTCATTGCGGATCTCGCGGTCGCGTCAGGGTGCGGACAGATCAAGAGCGGAGCGCCGGCGCGCGGGGAGCGGGTGGCTAAGTACAACCGACTCATTGAAATCGAAGCCACCAATGAGCTTCCATTTGGTCGAACTACACAATCCAGGTTATAGAGGAGTGCACCGTGAAAAGTCCCAGCTACATAAAGTTTTTCGAGGAGTTTGGCATCGAGGATATTCCCTCGGTCGGTGGCAAGAATGCCTCACTCGGCGAGATGTACCAAAAGCTCTCCGACCAAGGCGTTCGAGTCCCCAATGGCTTCGCGATCACCGCGGACGCCTATCGCTACACCTTGGAGCAGACGGGAGCGGTAAAGCTCCTGCACGAGGCTCTCGACGACCTCGTGCCGAGTGATGTCGGCGATCTCGCTCGGCGTGCCAAGCGAGCGCGCGAGATCGTCTACGGCGCGGGTCTCCCCGAAGATCTCGCCGCCGAGATCATTGCCGGGTATCGGCGACTGCAGGATGAGTACGGCGAAGACGTCCGGCTGGCGGTGCGCTCGTCGGCCACGGCCGAGGACCTTCCCACCGCCAGTTTCGCCGGTCAACAGGATTCCTTCTTGAACGTGCATGGCGAGGAGAGCCTGCTTGACGCGTGCCGACGCTGCTTTGCGAGCCTGTTCACGGATCGCTCCATCCACTACCGCATCGACCAGGGTTTTGACCACTACGAGGTGGCGCTTTCGATTGGTGTGATGAAGATGGTTCGCTCTGACCTCGCCTCGTCAGGCGTGATGTTCTCTCTCGACACCGAGTCAGGGTTTCGCGACGTCGTCTTGGTGAGCGGCGCCTACGGGCTCGGCGAGAACATCGTCCAAGGGGCGGTCGATCCCGATGAGTTCTACGTCCACAAGCCCATGCTGGCACTCGGGCATCGCACGGTGCTTCGTCGGCTGCTGGGCGACAAGGCCGTGAAGATGATCTTCGTGGAAGGTGAGACGAGAGCATCGACACGGAACATTCCGGCGCCGAAGGCAGACCGGGAGCGCTTCTGCCTCGAGGACGAAGACGTCCTCGAGTTGGCCGACAACGCGGTCGCCATCGAAGCGCACTATCAACAGCCCATGGACATGGAGTGGGCGAAAGATGGCATTGACGGAAAGATCTACATCGTGCAGGCACGACCGGAGACCGTTGCTTCGCAGCGCCAAGCCAACGTCTTTGAGAGCTACGTTCTAGAGGGCGAGGCCGAAGTGCTCGTAGAGGGCCGCGCGGTCGGCGAGAGGATCGCCTCGGGCATCGCGCGGGTGATCGAGAACGTGGCACAACTCGCCGAGTTCCAACCGGGCGAAGTGCTGGTCACCGACGCGACCACCCCGGACTGGGAGCCGGTCATGAAGACCGCGGCGGCCATTATCACGAACCGCGGCGGAAGGACCTGCCACGCGGCGATCATCGCCCGTGAGCTTGGCGTTCCCGCGGTGGTGGGCGGAGGTAATGCCACGACCGTCGTGCCCAACGGGTCGACCGTCACCGTCTCTTGCGCCGGGGGCGACACCGGACGGGTCTATCAGGGGGCCGTCAAGTTTCACGTCGAGCGCAGCGACGTCGGCGACTTGGCACGTCCGAAGACGAAGATCATGATCAATCTTGGCAATCCGGACCTCGCGTTCAAGACGTCGTTCTTGCCCAACGACGGCGTTGGGCTCGCGCGCATGGAGTTCATCGTCAGTGAGTCGATCCGGGCGCACCCGCTCGCGCTTATTCATCCAGACCGGGTGAAGGACCCCGAGGCGCGTGCCGCGGTGCTGCACCTGATCAAGAACTATCCAAACGGCGAGGAGTTTTTCATCGAACGCCTGTCCGAAGGGATCGGCACGATCGCCGCGGCGTTCTGGCCGAAGCCCGTCGTTGTTCGAATGTCGGATTTCAAGTCGAACGAGTACGCCAGTCTGTTGGGCGGGGCGGACTTTGAGCCTTCAGAGAGCAATCCGATGATCGGCTTTCGGGGGGCGTCACGGTACGCGCACCCCGCCTACGAAGAGGGCTTCGCACTCGAGTGCCGAGCGATGAAGCGGGTTCGCGACGACATGGGACTTACCAATGTCGTACTCATGCTGCCGTTCGTTCGCCGTGTTGCCGAGGCTGAACGAGTGCTTGCGCGGATGGCTGAGCACGGGCTTCGACGTGGCGAGAACGGACTCGAGGTTTACGCGATGTGCGAGATCCCGAACAACGTCATCTTGATTGATCAGTTCTCCGCCTACTTCGACGGCTTCTCGATCGGTTCGAACGACCTCACGCAACTCACCTTGGGGGTCGATCGCGACAGCGAGATCGTCGCATTCGACTACGACGAGCGAGATGATGGGGTGAAGGAGATGATCAAGCTCGCGGTGGAGGGTTGCCGGCGTAATCAGATCCACTCCGGGCTATGTGGTCAAGCGCCCTCCGATTACCCTGACATGGCGGCCTTCCTCGTGGAGCTCGGCATCGATTCGATGAGCCTCAATCCTGACACGGTGCTTAAGACCACGCGACAGGTGCTGGAACTCGAAGAGAACTTGGCGAACGCCAAGCCGTAGTGGGTTCGACGGGCGTGATGGTGTGTGAGATGAGAGCGAGGGGCGTCAAGAATGACGAATCGTGAACCACAACTCGTGAACGGAGAGGAGGGCGTCCGATCGTCGGAATCGAGCCTTCTGCGCATGCCACGACTGGAGGATCTGCCGCCCGTCGCTGGACGACGCGTCCTCGTCCGCGCCGATCTCAACGTCCCCTTGCGCCAGACGGACGCCGGCGACTATGAGGTGTCAGACGATTTTCGGCTGCGCGCTTCGCTGCCAACGCTGACGTGGCTCCTCGAGCGCGGCGCGGACGTCACGGTCTGCAGCCATCTAGGGCGGCCCAAGGGCAAGGTCGATCCGCGATATTCGATGGCACCCGTTCGCGCGCGGATGGCGACGTTGGTGCCGAATGTCGAGGTGATGGAGAATCTTCGCTTCGATCCGGGGGAGGAGGCGAACGATCCCGACTTCGTGCGGCGACTGATAGAGGGCTTTGACCTCTACGTCAATGATGCCTTCGGTGCATGCCACCGGAGTCACGCGTCCATCGTCGGACCGCCGCGTTTCCTTCCGAGCGCCGCGGGCCGACTGCTCGAACGCGAGGTCGAGGCCCTTTCGAGGCTCCTCGTTGACCCTGAGCGACCCTTCGTGGCGGTGATTGGCGGCGCAAAGGTCGCCGACAAGCTGGGCGTGCTCGAGTCCCTAGCCGAGAAGGCCGATCGTCTCATGCTCGGTGGCGCGATGTGCTTCACGTTCCTCGCCGCCCTTGGTCACGACGTTGGCGCGTCGTTGGTCGAGGCTTCTCTCGTCGACCAGGCTCAGGCGCTTCTTCTCGCCTATCCACAGATCGAACTGCCCGAGGACCTCGTCGCACTCTCTACCGACGAGGCGCTCAGCATCGACGGCGCACCGAGTGGGACGGTGCGCGACTTCGGCACGGATCTCTTGCCGGGTTGGCGAGGCGTCGACATCGGCCTCGGGACCCGCATTTCTTTTGGGGAATCCATTGCGCACGCGCGAACGGTCTTATGGAACGGTCCGATGGGCATCTTCGAAGATGGCCGATTCGCCGCGGGAACCCGATCGGTGGCTGAGGCAATCGCCTCGAGCGACGCCTTTAGCGTGGTCGGAGGAGGAGAGACCGCGGCCGCACTGGACGAGTTCGGTCTCAGTGACCGCATCGATCACGTGTCAAGCGGAGGAGGTGCCACGCTCGAATTCATCGAAAAGGGCGACCTCCCCGGCTTGGCCGCGCTGCGCGACGGCGCCTTCTCCAAAGCCAGCGGCACCAAGTAATTCTCTTTGCTCGGCTCGGGGGGAGTCGCTCAAGCCGCCGCTGCGGGCGCGGGAGCCGAGGGTTCGGGGAATGTCAGGACGCCGCGCCGACCATCGCCGCGAGGTCGGCGAGACGGCTCGAGTAGCCCGACTCGTTGTCGTACCAACCAAGGACCTTCACGAGGTGGCCCTGAGACATCGTAAGTGCCGAATCGAACACGCAGGATGCCGTTGAGTTGATGATGTCACTCGAGACGAGCGGCTCTTCGGAGTACTCGAGCACGCGCGCAAGCGGGCCGGTCGTTGCGGCAGTGCGATAGGCGTCGTTTATCTCCTGCACCGTCGCGGCGTCGCGCAGGACGGCCACCAGATCGGTGATGGACGCGTCGGGGACGGGGACTCGAAGTGCGAGACCATCGAGGTGGCCCGCGACACTCGGCATCACGAGGCCGGTCGCCTTGGCGGCGCCCGTCGTGGTGGGGACAATATTGAGCGCTGCGGCGCGTGATCTACGCGCGTCCTTGTGGAGCGCGTCGACCAGGTTCTGGTCATCGGTGTAGGCGTGGACCGTCGTCATCAAGCCGTCTTCGAGACCGAAGGCCTCGTCGAGGACCTTCGCGAGCGGGGCGAGGCAGTTCGTGGTGCACGACGCGTTCGAGATAATGAAGTGGCTCGCCGGATCAAACTGATCGTCGTTGACGCCGATGACGAAGGTGGCATCAGGGTCCTGTGCTGGCGCCGAGATGACGACGCGCCGCGCGCCGGCGGCGATGTGCTCGGCGGCCTTCTCGCGCTTGGTGTATCTGCCGGTCGATTCGGCGACGACGTCGATCCCGAGATCTCCCCATGGAAGGTCCTTCGCGCTGGGGTTAGCCAGCATTCGGATCTGACGATCACCAATGAACATCGTCTCGCCTTCGACGCGTATCGGTTCTGGGTAGCGACCGTGGACCGAGTCTCGGGCGAAGAGGCGAGCGAGCGCTTCGGGGGCACCGAGGTCATTGATCGCGACTACCTCTAGTTCAGGGTGAAGGGTTATCGCCGCGCGCAGAAAAGAGCGTCCCGTTCGTCCGAAGCCGTTGATTGCTACTCGCACCGTCATTCGAATCTCCTTCATCGATCGCACTACTGGTGGGATCGTTGGTCACATTGTCCCAGCGCCAACGCGAATCTCGATAGGGCCAAACGTCACAACGGTGTCGCGGGGACGATCCTCCAGCAGAAGTGACTGACGTCGAACCATCGCCCCATTCCATTGGCGATGCGTTCACCTGATCCGGGTCCTAAAGCGAGATCCGTGTCACGTTGAGCGGCGAACTGTTGCGTGAATGATCGACGCTTTCGGCGCTTCGAGGTTCTGTCCTGCGGTGTCGCCGCCACGTTGGTCGTGGCATGGTTACTCTTGATAGTCCGACACAGTGGTGGAGGTTCATCGTGGGATTCGTGACCGGGGCGCAAAACTTCGACGTGGTCAGCTTGGGCGACGTGGTGACCGACGAGTTCATTCGTCTGCCGGAAGGTCCAGTGCGGGTGCGCGCTGATGAAGAAGGACGATGGCTCGAGATTCCTCTCGGCACGAAGCTGGTCGTCGGGGACGACGCGGCGCCGAGTGCGGGAGGCAGTGCCGCCAACGCGGCGGTCGCCATGGCGCGCCTCGGCCTCCGCGTGGGTCTTGCGAGCTATCTCGCGCACGATCAAGTTGGCCTCGACATCTTGGCCGCGATGCGCGGAGAGGGCGTCAGGACCGACCTCGTGCACGTAGATTCGCCCAGCCATACGGTTCGAAACTTCGTACTTTCCTTCGGCGGCGAGCGAACAATTCTGGTGCGGCACGCGGAGTTCAACTACCACTGGAAGGGGCTCAGAGACCATGAGGTCCCCGCCTGGGTCTACCTCAACTCCTTGGGTCCCGACGCGCTGACCTATCAAGACGAGCTCGCCGACTGGCTTGACGAACACCCGAGCGTCCGACTGGCGTTTCAGCCCGGCACCTTCCAGGTCGACGCCGGCACCGCTCGACTTCGTCGACTGTATGAACGGGCGGAGGTTCTCCTCTGCGGCTTCGCTGGCGCCGAGGCGATCACTGGCTCGCCAAGGAGCGACGCCGAGGCGCTGCTCGATGCCCTGAGGAAGCTCGGGCCTCGCACCGTCATCGTGTTTGACGAAACGGGTGGGGCGGTGGCCGCGGACGCGGACGAGCGTCTTTCCATCGACGAGTTTCCGGATCCCGATCCTTCGATCGATGCGACGGGTGCGGGAGACGCCTTCGCCGCCACGATGGTCGCTGCGCTGATCAGCGGAGTGCCCCTGCGGGAGGCGCTTCGCTGGCCCCCCGCAAACGCGGCGTCGGTGTCTCGACACTTTGGGACCCAGCAGGGTCTCTTGCGACATGACGATCTAGTAGCTCGACTTGATGCGACGCCCTCGTTCGTTGCGCGAGAGATCTAGAGCGAGCACGGACGTGCGTCGACGGCGCCGCCGCTGAGAACGTCTCAGTGCACCGTGAGCTCTCGAGCAACGTCGAGCAAGGCCTGGGGTACCGATCGTGCCCCGGCCGCCACGACATCGAGGGGCACGAGTGTGGTGCTGACGTCACTGGCGGAGACCAGCGTGGTGAACGAACCCGCGTGGACCGCATGCATGGCCGCGATGCCACAGTTCGACGCAAGCAGTCGGTCTGAGGCAATGGGTGGCCCGCCGCGCTGGATGTGGCCGAGCACGGTCAGTCGAGTCTCGAATCCCGTGCGCTCAGCGAGGGCATCTGCGATGCGCCCGCCGGCAGAACCTTGCGATTTCAGATCGTGCAGAGCGCCTTCGGCGACAACCACGACTGATGACGTGGCGCCCGCGTCGTGGCGCCGAGCGATCGCCTTGGCAAGTTGGTCAAGGTCGATCGGCTCTTCGGGCAGACACAGAGCGTCGGCACCGGCGGCGATGCCAGCGCAGACGGCAAGCCAGCCCGAGGTTCGCCCCATGACTTCGACGACCATCAATCGGTCGTGGCTCTCACCCGTGGTCTGGACGCGGTCGATGGCCTCTGCCGCGGTGGCAACCGCCGTGTCGAATCCGATGCAGCGTTCCGTGCCGGAGACGTCATTGTCGATGGTCTTGGCGATTCCGACCAGCGGGACGCCTAGGGCCGCGAGCTTGAGCGCGGCGCCGAGTGTCCCGTCTCCTCCGATGACCACGAAAGCGTCGAGACGTTCGCGCGCAAAGGTAGCGAGCACCGCTTCGGTACCGCCTTCGTGAGATTCGGGATGGTAGAGGGCAGTGCGCAAAATCGTTCCGCCGCTCTGCAGGAGACCCTTCGTGTCGGCCAAGGTCAACGGCGCACCTTCCCCCTCAGCGACGCCGCGCCACCCGTGGTGAAAGCCGATCACTTCGTCGCCGTCGTTCTCCGCGCACCTCACGACGGCCCGAATGGCGGCGTTCAGCCCTGGGCAGTCACCGCCACCCGTTAATAGTCCGATCCGCATGGCTCCCCTTTCAACGCTTCCTCTCAAGTGTGACGCGGGGTGCGGACCGTCTCTAGAGACAAAGGTCCCGTTTCGGAGCCATAACTCTCACGGGAATTCAGGCCTTTTGTCCCTAGCCACTGCGCATTGTCGGCGGACATCATGGAGGCGAGCGAGGTGGCGAGATGGTACAGAGCAACGTTGATCAGCATCTTTCGATGGAGCACGACTATCCGAACGCGTGGGCCTTCGATGCGCTGCTGACGAGCGGAGCTTCCGTGCTCATTCGGCCGATTCGACCGAGCGACGCGCCCCTCATCGTCAAGTACGGCGACATCCTGGCTCCCCACTTCGTCCTCAGCTCCGACACGGCCATCGATGCGGCGGAGAAGCTTGCGGACGCGGACTACTCCTCGCGTATGGCCTTCGTCGTGATCGCCTCAGAGGAGATCATCGGTGTGGCGAACTACGACCGCGCCGACGACGCCGATCCGTCCGCCGAATTTGTCTGCGACGTGGCCGAGCCCTACCGCCAACAGGGTGTCGCCACGCTGTTGTTCGAGAGCCTTGCCGCGTACGCCCGCGCGCAAGGAATACAGCAGTTTCTCGCGGAGGTGACAGAGGACAATCAGGCGATGGTGGGCGTCTTTCGCGGCCTTGGTCTGAAGACGGACTCTTTTGCCGTGGGCGATCTCATCACGTTCGATATCGATCTTCGCCCTACGGCCGAGTACCGCGCGACATGCGACGAGCGAGAGGCGATTGCTGAAGCGGCGAGCATGACCGCTGTCCTGCGGCCGCGGGTGATCGCCGTCGTCGGCGCAGGGCGCACACCGGGCAGTCCGGGGCACGAGGTCGTCCGATCGCTGCTTGCGGGCGACGTGGCGGGCACCGTCTATCCAGTGAACCCTAAGGCCCACTCGATCTGCGGCGTTCCGGCCTATCCGAATCTCTCCTCGGTGCCCGAACCCGTCGATCTCGCCATCGTCGCCGTGCCAGCCGAGAGCGTGTCGAAGGTGCTCGAAGAGGCCGCCGTGAGCGGAGTGCGCGCCGTAACGGTGATCACCGCGGGGTTCGCGGAAACGGGCCGCGCCGGGGCCGAGGTCGAAACCGCGCTCCTCTCGGTGGCGCGCGAACACGGCATGCGCATCGTCGGTCCCAACTGCCTCGGGCTCGTGAACACTGACCCCCAGGTGCGACTCAACGCGACGTTCACGGGTCTCGATCCGCTCCCGGGTCGCCTCGCATTGATCTCCCAGTCCGGAGCGGTGGGCATCGTCCTCGCCGAGGAGGCGAGCGCGTCGGGAATCGGGCTTTCGTGCTTCGTTTCCGTCGGCAACAAGCTCGACGTCAGCTCGAATGATTTGCTGTGCTTCCTCGAACGCGATGAGCGGACTTCGGTGATCGCTCTCTATCTCGAATCCCTCGGGAACCCCCGCAAATTTGCGCGCGTCGCTCGACGAATTGGCGAGCGGAAGCCCATCGTTGCCTTAAAGGCTGGACGCAGCGTTGCGGGCGCTCGTGGCGCGCGCTCGCACACGGCCGCCGCCGCGACGCCAGAGGTCACGGTCGACGCGCTGCTGCGGAGCGCGGGCGTGATCAAGGTCGACCGCCTGGAGGAGCTACTCGACGTCTCCACGCTCTTGCTCGCGGCACCTCTACCGGCCGGTCGACGCGTCGCGCTGGTGGGAAACTCCGGGGGCCCGCTCATCCTCGCCGCCGACGCGTGCGAGGCCAATGGCCTGCTGGTCAGTGAGCTGGCCGATGAGACGAAGGCCGCACTCCAGCGAGGCCTCGTGGCCGCCGCCGCGACGTCCAATCCCGTGGACTTGACCGCCGACGGTGCGGCCGCATCGTTGGAGCAAGCGCTGGAGATAGTGCTTGGCGATGACGCGATCGATTCGGCAATCGTGGTGGTGACCGACGTCCTCGCCCTCTCGAGTGACGACGCTCGAGCTGCCATCTCCGACGTGGCGTCGCGATTTGACAAGCCGATTGTTGCCTGCCTCCTGGGCGGTGCCTCGACCGGGCTTGACCGCGAGGCCGGCGGGGTGGCTGAGATTTCCTCGCCCGAGCGCGCGGCCTCCGCGCTCGCGCACCTCTGCCGCTACGCGGAGTGGCGCCACCGCCCGAAGGCCGGCGCAGATCAGCTCGCGCCCATCGAGCAGCAGTCGACGGTTCGATCCATTGTCGGCGCCCGGCTGGCCAAGGATGCCTCGGGGGGATGGCTCGAGCTCGACGAGGCCGCACGTCTTCTCACTGCTTGCGGGCTCCCCGTTCTGTCGACGCTCGCCGTCTTCAGCGCCGATGAGGCCGCTCTCGCCGCGGAGTCGGTCGGTTTTCCGGTGGTGCTGAAGGCCCGTTCCGGAGATCTCGTGCATAAGTCAGACGTAGGCGGCATCGTGACCTCGCTCGTGAACGCGAACGAGGTTCGCGCTGCGTACAAGGAGATGTCAGCTCGCCTCGCGGACCAGATGGGGGGCGGCGTCGTCCAGACGATGGCGCAACCCGGGGTCGAGGCCATTGTGGGACTCACGGTCGATCCGGTCTTCGGCTCGATCGTAATGGTTGGTCTCGGGGGTGTCATGACCGACGTCCTCGGTGATCGAGCGTTCGCGGTACCGCCGCTCGATCCCGGCGCCGGGGAAGCGATGGTGAACTCGCTGCGAGCCTCTCCGCTGCTGGACGGATTTCGAGGCGCCGCGCCCGTGAACAAGAGCGCCTTGATTGCCATCGTCGAGCAGGTGGCCCGAGTCGCCGAAGAGGTCCCCGAGTTGGTGGAACTTGATCTGAACCCGGTGATCGTCACGGCCGAGGGAGCTCTCATCGTCGACTGCAAGGCGCGTCTCGCCCCGCGCCATCTCGGCCCGGGCCCGCTGTTTCGATCGCTTCGCCCTCGCGTGTGACCGTGCACCGGCTCACCGTGGATCTCGCCTCCTTCGCCGCGTCCGGCCACTCGCCAGACGATCGAAACCAGTGGACGAGGCCGTCCCCGTACGCGAGACTGCCATCGTGATCGATAATGACGGCGCCACTTCGAGCGAGGCAACACTCGGCATTGGTTCGGTGGTAGTGCTGCGCGTGGAGGATCTCACGGCGTTGATCTCGACGCTGTCCGCGTCGGGTTATGAGGTGAAAGGCCCGGTCGTTCGCTCGGGCGCGATCGTTCCCGGCGTTGTGAGCGGCGCCCACGATCTCCCGAAGGGAGTTCACGACGAACAAGCCCCCGGTAGGTACCGCCTCTCCCAGGGCAACGACAGCCGGCTCTTCGATTGGGCCGTCGGTCCGAACGGCTGGAAATCGGAGTTCTTTCCCGCCCATGAAGAAGTGTGGCGAGCGCACGTTGGGGAAGGCACCGTGCAGATGGTGGAGATTCGAGACGCGCGGCGTCCGCTCGCCGTCGTCGGGGCACGACCATGCGAAGTGGCTGCTCTCGAGGTGCTCGATCGAGTCTTTCGTGACGGCGCGCATGAAGACACTCGCTACGCGGAGCGTCGCCAGCACGCATTCGTCGCGGTCGTGGAGTGCTCGAGCCCGGCGGCAACGTGCTTTTGCGACTCCATGGGGACCGGTCCGAACATTGAGGCGGGTTTCGATCTCGCCCTGACCGAGTTGGACGACGAGGACGGGCATCGCTTTCTGGCCCGCATCGGCACGTCGCGCGCGCTGGACGCCCTGGAAGCGGTAGCGCCCATTCGAGCAAACGAGGCGGATCTCTCGGCGCGCGAGGCCTTGCTTGCAGAAGCCCGCCGTCGAATGGTTCGCCACCTCGACGTCGAGGGGCTCGCCGGAGTGCTCTCGAGGAATCTCGAGCATCCGCGGTGGGCGGAGGTAGCCGAACGCTGCCTTTCGTGCGGTAACTGCACGCTCGTCTGTCCGACGTGCTTCTGCAGTGACGTGCGCGACGCCACTGACCTCGACGGTGACGTGGTGCGCCAGCGCACTTGGGCGTCGTGCTTCAGTGTGGACCACTCGTACCTGCACGGAGGCGCAGTGCGTCCGTCGACGCAGTCGCGCTATCGCCAGTGGATGACGCACAAGCTCTCGTCGTGGTGGGATCAGTTCGATACGACTGGCTGTGTGGGCTGCGGTCGATGCGTCGCCTGGTGCCCGGTCGGGATTGACATCACCGAAGAGGCCTCCGCCATCGCCCGCACCGACGGCGCGACGGCCGTCGCGCCACCGAGCATGAGGAGTCAGCCGTGAAGTCGATCATTCAGCTCGTCGCCGCTCATCCCTTCGCCGCCGGGCTGAGCGACGAGCATCTGGAGTTGATGGCGGCGTGTGCACGCAACGTATCCCTGGAGGCGGGATCGATGCTCTGCGTCGAAGGCGAGAGCGCCGACACGTTCTATCTTCTACGTCGAGGTCACGTCTCGATTGAGGTGCACCAGGCCGGTCTCGGCGCGATTGTCATCGAGACGGTCGGACCGCAAGACGCGGTGGGTTGGAGCTGGCTCGTCCCTCCGTATCGCTGGACCTTCGATGCCCGGGCCATCCAGCCGGTGGGTGCCCTCGCCATCGACGGCGCGTGCCTGCGAGCCAAGTCGCTCGAGGATCCCGCACTCGGCTTCGCGCTCTTGTCTCGGGTCACTCAGGAGTTGTTGGAGCGTCTCCAGGCCACGCGCATTCGGCTCCTGGATCTGTACGGAGGACCACGTGACTAGTGCGATCGAGCTCAGTGTTCCCCGCTCGGCGCTGACGCCCGATCTGTACCGCGTCGTAGGGCGACGACGTGAGACGGACGACGTGGTCACCCTCCTGCTTGAGGCGATCGACGGCGAGCGGTTGTCGTACCGATCGGGCCAATTCAATATGTTGAGCGCGTTCGGTGTCGGTGAAGTCGCTATCTCGATCAGCGGTTCTCCCGGCGACCCAGGTCCGCTTCGCCATACGGTGCGTGACGTGGGTGCGGTCTCGCACGCGCTCTGTGTGAGCCAGGTCGGCGACGTGGTCGGAGTGCGCGGTCCATTTGGCACCGACTGGGGCGTCTCGGAAAGCGCCAGTGCGCTCGACGCCGTCATCGTGGCGGGCGGTATCGGACTCGCGCCGCTGCGCGGTGCCATCGAGGAGTTGGTCGCCGCTCGGCGAGAGGGATCGGGACGTGTCTTCGTGTTAGTGGGTGCACGCGAGCCGTCTCAGCGGGTCTTCTTGGACGACTTGGCCGCCTGGGACGCAGCGGGGGTGCGGGTGCTCAGCACCGTCGACCGTCCGGCGCCCGGGTGGAACGGTCACGTCGGTCTCGTCACCACGCTGCTCGCAGTGGCTGGCTTTGATCCGCTCCACTGTCGGGTGCTCATCTGCGGACCTGAGATCATGATGCGCTTTACCGCCCGTGCCCTCGAGGAGCTCGGAGTCGATCCCGCGTCCATCTGGGTGTCACTCGAGCGAAACATGCAGTGCGGGCTCGGCTGGTGCGGACATTGCCAACTCGGCTCGTTGCTGCTGTGCCGTGACGGTCCCGTGGTTGGCTACCGCGAGGCGTGCGCGCTGATGAATGAGCGCGAGCGATGAACGTCGACACCGTCGTCGAGCGGCCGACGCTCGCTGTCTGGAAGTTCGCCTCATGCGATGGCTGCCAGCTGAGCGTCCTCGATCTAGAGCCGGAGCTGCTCGCTCTCACGCGAGCGGTGAAGATCGCGCACTTCACCGAGATGACGCGCGCCCACGTTGATGGACCCTACGACGTCTCGCTGGTGGAGGGTTCCATCACGACCACCGACGACCTCGCGCGCATTCGCGAGGTGCGAGAGCAGTCCCGCTACCTCGTGACCATCGGGGCGTGCGCGACGGCTGGTGGCGTCCAAGCCCTGCGCAACTTCGTAGAGCCCGGAGAGTACGCCTCGATGGTCTACGCCCACCCCGAATATCTGCGTTCGCTCGACACCTCGACGCCGGTGTCAGACCACGTCGCGGTCGACTACGAGCTGCGCGGATGTCCGATCGATCGATTCCAGCTGCTCGAAGTCATCCTGGCTCTGCTCGCTCATCGTCGCCCCATCGTCGCCACTCACTCGGTGTGTCAGGAGTGCAAGGCTCGTGGCACCGTCTGCCTCGCCGTGTCGGGTGAAGCCGCCTGTCTCGGGCCGGTGACCCGCGCGGGATGTCACGCCCTGTGTCCGTCCGTCGGCAGAGGCTGCTTTGGCTGCTTCGGTCCCAGCGAGGGCGCGAACGTGGACTCCCTGACCGAGTGGCTGATTTCGCACGGACATTCTGAAGTCACCCTCGAGCGGCTCCTGCAGACCTTCAACGCAGCGGCCCCGGCCTTTCGCGACGGGGCGACGACTCTCGCCGCCACCAGAGTGGCGCTTCGCGAGCACCCACCCGTTCGAAAGGGGTTGTCGTGACGCACGGCACGAAACGGACCCGTACCGTGAGCGCCGAAGGAGTCGCTCGCGTCGAGGGTGAGGGCTCGCTGCGCGTCGTCGTGCACGACGGCGTCGTCAGCGATGTCTCCCTCGACATCTTCGAACCGCCGCGCTACTTCGAGGCGATGCTGGTGGGGCGACACTTCAGCGAAGCTCCAGATATCACCTCGCGAATCTGTGGAATCTGCCCAGTCGCCTATCAGCTGACCGCGTGCGCCGCCATGGAAGACGTCATCGGGATCGACGTGGGCGACCGCGTGCGCCTGTTGCGGCGACTGCTCTACTGCGGCGAGTGGCTCCAGAGCCACGCGCTGCACGTCTACTTGCTTCACGCTCCCGACTTTCTCGGTTGCCAGGACGCGGTGGAGTTAGCGGAGCGAGACCCGGGCCTCATCGAACGCGGTCTCTCGCTCAAGCGGACCGGCAATCTCATCATGGAGGCGGTAGGCGGCAGGGCAGTGCATCCGGTGAACGTTCGCGTCGGGGGCTTCTACAGCGCACCTGCGCCGTCGGCGATCGCAGAACTGGTGGCGCCGCTTGAGCGCGCTCTCGAATCGGCGCTCGCCACCGTCAGCTGGGTCGCGGGATTCGATACTCCTGAGGTCAATGGTTCCTATCGCTTCGTGGCGCTTGGTCAAGGTGACCGGTACGCGATCGACGCCGGTCGTCCGAGCTCTTCGGACGGACTCGAGGTCACGCCGCAACAGTTCGCCATACTCGCCGTCGAAGAGCACGTGGCCCGCTCGACGGCGCTGCACGCCCGCCTCGACGGACGGAGCTATCTCACCGGCCCACTTGCGCGCTACGCGCTGAACGCACGGCTCCTGCCGGAGATCGTGCTCGAGTCGGCCCGAGCCGTCGGACTGGGAGAGGTCTGCACGAACCCCTTTCAGAGCATCATCATCCGAGCACTCGAAATGGTCTTCGCGTGCGACGAGGCTCTCCGACTGATCGCCCTCTACGAGCCCCCTGACCCTCCCGCGGAGGTCGTCGTGCCTCGGGCCGGCGTCGGCACGGGGGTCACGGAGGCGCCCCGCGGACTGCTCTTGCATCAGTACGAGATTGACGCCGAGGGCACCATATTGCGGGCGCGGATCATGCCACCGACGTCCCAGAACCAGCTCACCATCGAAGAGGACCTGCGCCGCGTGGTCGAGGGCGGACTCGACCTCAATGACGCGGACTTGCAGTGGCGCTGCGAGCAGGCCGTGCGCAACCACGACCCATGCATCTCGTGCGCCGCGCACTTTCTCGATCTGGACATCGAGCGCTCGTGAGTGCGCTCGACGTCGTCGTGGCGGGCCTCGGCAACCGCTATCGGGGCGATGACGCCGTCGGCCCGCAGGTGGCCGACCTGTGTGCCGGCGTGGCGCCCGGGGTCCGCGACATCGGACCGTTGGAAGAGCCTCTCGATCTGCTCGGTCGCTTCGACGGCGCAGATCTCGCGATCGTCATCGACGCCGTGCGCTCTGGTGCACCGGCCGGAAGCGTCCAGATACTGGACGTGGACGTGCTGGACCGGGGCGAACGGGGAGACGGCGATTTCATGGTGACGAGCACCCACGGCATCGGCCTCGTCGGGGTGCTGCGCCTCGCGCGCGCGGTCGGCCGCGCACCGCGCCGACTGATCATCGTGGCGGTCGAGGGCGAGAACTTCACCCTGGGCAGCGAGATGAGTGCCGCGGTTGCCAGAGCCGTTCCCGTGGCGCTCGCGGCCGTGATTGAACTGATCAACAAGGAGGAGCTATGTGCATGAGTCGGCTGTACAAAGTCCTGGGTCCGCTCGGATCCGAGTGGGTGGAGGTGGAAGACGTCCATCACGTCATCTCGCGAGCGTCGCTGCTGGCCTATGACGGCGACGAGCTGTCGGGCGGTGAGTGGGTAAGCGTCTTGAGCGGATACGTCATCGACCGAGTCGACGCCGAAGAAGCGTCGAGGACCGCAGAAGAGATCCGACGGGCCGAGGCTCCGTGGATGAAAGGAGTCTCGTCATGAGCGAACAGGTGTCCACTCCCAAGCGTCGGCGAATTCGCGGGGCGGCGCTCGCGGGCATCACGGCCCTCATCAGCGGGGTTTCGGTATTCGTTAACAGTTACGGCGTGCGCGCGGGCGCCACTCCCGCCGTCTATACG
Source organism: uncultured Acidimicrobiaceae bacterium (assembly GCA_963848345.1). GTDB lineage: Bacteria > Actinomycetota > Acidimicrobiia > Acidimicrobiales > RAAP-2 > RAAP-2. Next base: position 209,587 of record CAWKDF010000006.1, read on the forward strand.
ACGGCAAAGAATCTCGTCGCGGTGGTCGTGCTGGGGCTCGCAGCGTCGATTGGTTGGCGCGTGCGCCGGCGCCGAGGCGGTTCGGCCGCGGCCAACTTCGTTGCGGTGGCGCCTGAAGCGCACGGCATCCCGGCGTCTCGCCGATGGGTCCAGTGGCTTGGCGTCGCCTATGTCGGCGTGATCGGTGGGGGGCTCGCCTTCGTGCTGTTCTTTGACGGTCTCGCCCAGAGCGAACCAGCACCCTCCGCGTTCTGGCGCGACACGTTGGTGCTCTGGGTAGCGGTGCTCGCGGTTCTCTTCTTGCGCGAGCGCCTGCGCTGGTGGAACGTGATGGCGATCGTCCTCCTCTTCAGCGGGGAGATTGTTGTCAGTGGCGGCGTAGGACAGCTCGCGGCCAATCGTGGTGAGCTGGACGTGCTCACCTCGAGCGTGCTCTGGGCGATCGAGGTGGTCATTGCCCGCCGGTTGCTGAGGACTCGCTCTCCCGCGCTGCTCGCCACGGTGCGGATGGGAATCGGAGCAGTGGCGCTGATCGTCTATCTCGCGGCGGACGGATCGCTCGGTCAGCTCGGTGCGATGAACGCCGACCAATGGCACTGGGCGCTGTGGACCGGACTGTTGCTCAGCGCGTACGTCGCGACGTGGATGAGCGCCCTCGCACGAGCGAGAGCGGTTGACGTCACCTCGGTGCTCGCGTCAAGCGCGCTGATCACCTGGCTGTTGCAGCTCCTCGCGGGCTCGACGGCAATCAGCGGGAACACGCTCGGTCTCGTACTGATCGGCGCGGGTGCGGCGCTGGTCCTCGTTGAAACGTCCAGCCGCTCGGCGCGGCAACGCCGAGCGGTGCGCGCTCCGACATGAGCGAGGCCGTTCTGCGCGATACCGACGTCTCGGGCCCCGAGCTCTTCGCTCGATACGCCTATCCTCCAAATGAGCTCGGCTACTGCGGACCGGGAGAGCCGGGAGTGCTGCTGGAGGCGGCGGCCGAAGGCGGCCAGCAGCCGCTCCTCTCTCACCTCGCGCGCCAGTTCGACGGAGCGTGGCCCTATCTCGAGCTCATCGCGGGCTGCAACGGCGTGGCCGATCCGCTCGATCGTCGCGTGGTCGAGGCCTACTGGGTTGGCAACGATCTGACGCGTCGCGTGCCACCCTTGGCGCTCGCGTCCTCACTCGAAGAGCGGTTTGCCAGACGGGCCGACTCCCGCTTTCCTCCGCTGCTCGCGGCCGCCTGGAACGGTGGAGTTGTCCAGCACAACTTTCACGTCTTTGCGGTCTATCCATGGCTCGGTCTTATTCGCGCGGGCCGCTCTAATGTGCCGCTCGAGGTGCTCGATCAGTGTCGAGTTCGCTGGGGGCGGGTTCGCGAGCTCGACGGTGATCGCCTGACGGTCGCGAGCCGCGGACTCGACCTCGTCGGCAGTCAGTTGCTGCTCGGGGACGAGCGCGTCGAAGTCGTTCGACGTGGGGTCGACGGCGTGGGACTCGCCGATGAGCTTTCAGTAGGAGACGTCGTCGCGCTCCATTGGGACTGGGTGTGCGAGCGACTGACGGGTCAGGCCCTCCGACGGCTGCAGGCGGCAACGCGTGACAACCTGAGAGCCGTCAACACGCTTGTGCTCCATCCTCCGGCGGCTGCCTTCGAGGGCGCCTAGCCGAGGCGGCTGCGGCGACCCTAGAACGTCGCCCAGCTGCGAAGCGAACGAAGCAACGGCACGGTCTTTCGCTGATGACGAGCCATTCGTCGCAAGATGTCATCGAGCTCAGTGATGGCGTCAACTACGTGGGGGCCCTTGTTTAGCATGACGCACTCGGCGCGCTGGGCCATGGCCGCATCGGTGACCTCGGCCCGCGAGGGTCGCCCGGTGCGCGCCAGCTGATCGAGGACTTCCGTCGCCCAAATGACGGGAAGGTGGGCGGCTTCGGCGAGCCAGAGGATCTCCTCTTGGACTTCCGCTAATCGCGCGTAGCCAACTTCCATTGCGAGATCGCCACGAGCGATCATGACTCCGACCTTGGGGGATCGCATGGCGTGCAACAGGATGTCGGGGAGGTTGGAGAACGCTGCTTGCGTTTCGATCTTGAGCACGATCCCCAAGTCCTGAGCCTCGAGGCGAGCCAAGTGCGCGCGCGTGACGTCGACATCGTCGCCACGCCGGAGGAACGAGAGGGACAGCATGTCGGCGCGCCGCGCCGCGAGCTCCAGCAAGGGCAGATCGGCGGCGGTGATGAACGGCGTGCGCAAGTCAGTGTCGGGCAGGTTGATTCCCTTTTCGGACCGGAGCCTCGCGCCGCGGTCGGGCGCGTGTGTGATTCGGGCGATGACCCGATCTGGAGCAATCGATTCGATCACGCCCGAGAGCTTTCCGTCATCGAAGAGTATTCGCTCGCCAACCCGCACCGACGAGAAGAGTTCGGGGAGCGAGCAGGTGGTTTCGGCCATGCCGGGCTGTCCGTGGTGCCACGGTGAGGACGCGCCGCGATCTCGAACGATGGCGAGGTGGTCCCCGGGTGCGAGCAGGTGATACTGCCTGATTCGAGGAAGCGGTCCCACGGCGGTGCGGTCATTGCCGCTCTCGAGGGCGAGACCCGTCTCCACGTACGTCGTGTCCCAGAACTCTGCGCGGGCCCGCCCGCTCGCGGCGTCGACGCTGACGATCCGCGCGAGGCGAGGGGCTCCGCGCGTATCGGTGAGTGAGACCTCGTCGCCAACGCGTCGACGCCCGAGCCATTCGCCAGAAACTGGCACCAGGGAGACGGGGTTCGTCGCATGATCACTGGAGTCCACCTGACGCTCCGAGGGCGCAAAGTCGACAACGGCTGGCGTGATGGGTCGACCACGAACGTCGCGTTGTGGTCGAAGTCGCATCACTCGCGGACCATCTTCGAGCGGGCCCGTTCGCAGCTTCGGTCCCGCGAGGTCCATCACGACCGCGCAGTGGCGATTGGCTTGAGCACTAGCCCGCTTGACGTTGGAGATCATCGACTCCCATAGGGCAGGCTCGTCGTGTGCTCCGTTGATTCGCGCGACGTCCATGCCTGACGTGACCAGCCGACCAACGAGCTCGTCGTCGGTGGCGCACTCGGTGTCGAGCGTCACCATGATCCGGGGGACTCGACCGTCCGGGCGAGCTCCGAAGAGTCCGTCGGTGTTGACGTCGAGGGCGTCGCGCCCCGCTTGAAAGCTCAGCGACCCCTCGGGGAGATCGAGCTCACGTGCTGCGAGCATCGAGTGAATGGACATGAGCGAGGCCATGACGTGCGGCTCGCAGCGACCGAGCGATGAGAGGCCGAGTTCGGTCAGGCGTCGCTGAAGAACGTGCTCGTCGTGTCGACGCAGCGCTAGGTAGTGCACCAGGTTGATGGCATCCGCCCGGTGGCGCGGATCGACCAGGAGAAGGTCCTTGTCGTGGCGCGAGACGGCCGCTTCAAGGTCCCGTTCCAGCGCCACGAACTCGGCGTCGACTCGCTGAGTGAGGGTCGGACGATCCACCGGCCACGTCGGCGCTCCAACATCGGCAGAGTTCGGGTCCATCAGACCATGATGGAAGGCGTCGAGGTACGAAGCAAGAGGAAAACGTCACACGACGTGACCGCGCGCCGTCCTTTCAAAACACGCGCCCGCAACGGAATCGAAGTGACGCGTGAGTGATCAAATCGCGAACGAAACGGATCAGTTTCGCTCGGGTACCATCTCGATCGCGCCACAGGGGCACTCCTTTACGCAGATGCCGCATCCCTTGCAGAAGTCGTAGTCGAACTGATAGCGCATGTTTTCGCCGAGCTTGATGACGGCGTTGTCCGGGCAGACGCCAAAGCAGTTATCGCACTCAAAGCAGTTTCCGCACGACATGCAGCGACGAGCCTCAAAGAGTGCATTGTCCTCGCTCAGGCCGCCGATCACCTCTTCGAAGTTGGTTTGGCGACGAATTCGCTCGAGCTCCGGTCGCTCCATGCGCGGTGCGTCCGCGTAGTACCACGTATTGAGTCGGTCGAACGACGCAAGGTCGTGGCGCACCTTGGGCTCTTCCACGCGCCCCATGACGAAGCTGTCGATGCCGTGTGCGGCGCGCTTGCCGTGCCCGATCGCCACCGTCGCCGTGCGCTGGGCCGGCACCGCGTCGCCCCCGGCGAAGATGCCGGTAGGACTCGCCATCATGGTGTCGAGCACCTCGACAGTTCCGTCGTGGACCGTGACGCCGTCAGCGTGCTCGAGCAGCGAAAGGTCGGTGTCCTGCCCGAGAGCGAGTACCAGCGAGTCGGCGTCGAGCTCTTCGAAGTCGCCGGTGGGCTCGGGGAAGCCGTCCTTGTTGAGTTGCATCTTCTCGAGCACGAGCCGATCTCCGTCGAATCGATTGATCGTCGACAGCCATCGCACGGTGACGCCTTCGCCGAGCGCCTGTTCGAACTCTTCGCCGGTCGCGCCCATGCGCTCGCGATTGCGTCGGTACACAATGACGGCCTCGGTCGCGCCAAGGCGTCGGGCGGTTCGTGCCGCGTCGAAGGCGGTGTCGCCCCCGCCGTAGACCACGACTCGGCGCCCGAGCAGCGGCGGATCGTCCTCCGCGACGTGGTGCAGGAAGCTCACCGCGTCGAGCACGCGAGAGGAGTCGCCCGCGGGGATATCGACGCGCTTGCCGAGCTGTGCGCCCACCGCGAGGAAGACCGCGTCAAACGCCCCGTCGAGGCGCTCTTGTTCGACGTCGATAACCACGTGATTCAACTCGACCTCGACACCCATGGCTACGACGCGCGCGATCTCCGCGTCGAGCACGGTGCGGGGAAGTCGATAGGCCGGAATGCCGTAGCGCATCATGCCGCCGAGGCCGGACGCCGAGTCGACCAGGCGAACTTGGTGACCGAGCCGACGAAGGTGATACGTCGCGCTGAGTCCCGCAGGACCCGCACCGACCACGAGAACTCTCTTGCCCGTGTCGGGGCCCGACCCGGGGAGCGTCCAGCCCTTCTCGATGGCGAGGTCGCCGAGAAAGCGTTCGACGGCGTTGATGCCGACCGCTTCGTCAACCTGGACCCGATTGCACGCGGTCTCGCATGGGTGAAAGCAAACTCGGCCCATGATTGCGGGGAATGGGTTCTCTTCGACGAGCTTCCGCCACGCGGCTTCGTAGTTGCCCGATTCGGCGTCATAGAGCCAGCCCTGGATGTTCTCGCCGGCCGGACACGCGTTATTGCACGGCGGAAGGCGGTCCACGTACACCGGACGCTCGACCCGCCACGAGCCCGTGTGGTTGGCTCGACTGGAGCCGACGTCGAGCGTGATCGCAAAGGGGATCTTCATAGCGGGGCCTCCTCGAACGATGGCGCAAGTAGCCCGTAGCGGGCGATGTTCTCGTCGGCCATCGATTGAATGTGCGCGATGACATCGGGACGTGGGTGGGATCCAAAGAGGTGGGCGAAACGACGCTGTAGCTTCAGATACTCCTCGACGGGAACCTGTCGGCGAATGTGCGACACCGACCTCACGATGCCGGCTTCGGCCTCGAAGACGGGAAAGAGTCCCGACTCCTTCGCGAGACGAGCGACGTGGATGGTCTCGTCCGACGCGGAGCCCCACCCGAGCGGACAGGGGACGAGGACGTGCAAGTATCTCGCGCCGTGGATCTCCATCGCGCGCTCGACCTTGCGCTCGAGGTCATGGAGATCGGCGACGGTAGCCGTGGCAACGTACGGAATGTTGTGCGCCATGGCGATGCGGGGGAGATCCTTGCCCTGACCGAAGGTGTTGCCCGGCTCGGGCCCGACTGCTTCGGTGGTGGCGGTGCGTGCCGCGGGGGGAGTGGCCGCCGAGCGCTGCACGCCCGTATTCATGTAACCCTCGTTGTCGTAGCAAATGAAGAGCACGTCGTCGTTTCGCTCGAACATTCCCGACAGGCACCCGAAGCCAATATCCACGGTGCCGCCGTCGCCCGCCTGGGCGACCACGCGGACGTCTTTGACGCCCTTGGCCCGGAGCGCCGCAGCGACACCGGTCGCGACGGCCGGGGCATTGCCAAAGAGCGAGTGCAGCCAAGGGATCCGCCACGACGTCTCCGGGTACGGCGTCGAGAAGACTTCGAGGCAGCCGGTGGCATTGACGGCGACGATCTGGCCGTTGGTGGCGCGCATCGCCGCGTCGAGGGCGTAGCGCGCGCCGAGCGCCTCTCCACAGCCTTGACACGCGCGGTGTCCCGAGTCGATCGAGTTGGTTCGGTCCGAATCGGCCTGCACCGTTCGTTCCTCTTGGTTGAGCAGGCGGTTGCCGACGGCGAAGCTGCCGATCTGGTAAAAGTGGACGCGCTGGCTGGTCATACGTTCTCCCTTGAAGATGGTGCGCCACGATCGCGCAACAGATTCTCCGCCGAGGGCCCGGAACGCCGGGTTGCGCTCATGCGAGCGCGCTCTCGATTTACCGCGTCGCGGTCGAGGTCGAGGAACGTGAGGGGCGGCAGCTCGTCGTGGCACGCGTCTTCGAGGACCTTCTCCAAGGATCGCCGGGTGATGGGTCGTCCCCCGAGACCGGCGACCACCGTGCGCAGCACCGTCTCGTCACGGTGCATGGCGATAGCGATATCGGTCGACAGCACGCCGCCGGCGCCGATGCTGAATGCCTTTTCGAGGACGACGACTTGGCGGGCATTGGCCAGCGCGCTCCGTACCGCCGCGTTCGGGAAGGGCCGGAACGAGGTGACGCCGAGTACTCCAACGGATTCGCCGAGCTCGCGGCGCGCGTCGACCGCATCTTTCAAGGTGCCGAGCACCGATCCCATCGCCACCACGACGATCTCCGCGTCGTCGAGCCGATAGGGACGCACCAAACCGCCGCTGTCACGACCGGTGGCCTCAGAGAACTCGTGAGCGATTTCGGGAATGCGTTCGAGTGCGTCCAGCTGACGCAAGTGGGCGAGGAAGCGAACCTCCTCGAACGCCTCGGGCCCCACCATGGCGCCAATAGAGACGGGTGCCTTGGTGTCGAGCACCTGACGGGGCTCGTATGGCGGAAGGTACGAATCGACGAAGGACTGATCAAGGAGGTCGATCCCTTCGACCGCGTGGGTCAAGATAAAACCGTCGACGCACACCATGACGGGGACCGAGAGCTCTTCGGCGAGAAGAAACGCTTGGACGTGGAGGTCGGCTGCCTCCTGATTGCTCTCGGCGAAGAGCTGTATCCATCCCGAATCGCGCACGGCCATGGCGTCGCTGTGGTCGTTCCAGATGTTGATCGGCGCGCCGATGGCGCGGTTGGCGAGGGTCATGACGATCGGCAAACCCAGCCCGGCCGCGTTGTAGACCGCTTCCGTCATGAACAGCAGCCCCTGGCTGGCGGTCGCGGTGTACGTGCGAGCCCCGGTGGCCGACGCCCCGATGGCGACCGACATCGCCGCGAACTCAGACTCGACGTTGATGAACTCGCACGGGGCGAGCGTGCCCGCTTTCACCATCGCGCCGACCGCTTCAATGATGTGGGTCTGGGGTGAGATGGGGTACGCGCAGACGACCTCTGGCCGACAGAGGGCCACGGTCTCTGCGATCGCCCTCGAACCTTCAATTTGACGAAGCACGAGACATCTCCTTTGCCTTGGCTGCCACGAAGTCGAAGGCGGCGGCGGCCGCCGCCGCATTGCGCTCACCAACAGGGCCCGCGAAGTGCTCGCGGACGGCCTTATCGATCGCGTCCAACGTGATCTCGCCGGTGAGCGCAGCGAACCCGCCGAGGAGCGCGGCGTTAGGAAAGGGACGCCCGATCTTTTCGAGAGCGATGTCGGTGGCCGGACACGTCATCAGCCGCTCGGGGTTGAAGCCGTCAAAGAAGTCACCGAAGCCGAACTCCGAGAAGTTGCGAGACGTATTTATAAGGACGTAACCCTCGTGCGAGAGACCGGAAAAGAGATCGACCTGATGAATGAGGGTGACGTCTTGAATGATGACCGCGTCGGGTTCCATCACTGGCTCATGGGTACGAATGTCGCCGTCGTCAATACGACAAAAAGAGACCACGGGGGCACCGGTTCGTTCCGAGCCGAAGCTCGGGAAGGCTTGGGCGTGACGCCCCTCATCAAAAGCCGCGACGGACAGGATTTCGGCTGCGGTGACGACTCCTTGGCCACCTCTTCCGTGAATGCGCACTTGAAACATGGTCTTGTTGCCTTTCGCCAGCGAACTATGCGCCGTGAAGCGAACGTACCGCGCTGAAGATCGATTTCGATATGGGCTTTAGTCCCAAATGTGGGGATTTGGGGTGTACCTCGGCGGGGGACGGCGTAGCGATCTGCGGTGTCCTTGTCCACGGTGGCTCAAGCAGGCCGGTCTTCAGGGGAATCGGGTGGCGTGACCGCGCGCGATGGTTGATCGCACGACGAGGACGGGTGGGACTTAGCGCCAGGTCACCACGAGTGCTGCGCGGCGCGGCGTCGGCGGGGTTTCGCCGGACGGGTGTCCCACCGCGATCGCCAATGCGTGCGACCAACTGGGGGGAATCTTCAATTCCACCTTGACGCGCTCCAATGCGAACAACGGACGAGCGAGACCGATAGGGCAGGTGCCGAGTCCCATCGCCCACGCGGCCAGCATCAGGTTCTGCGCCGCGAGGAAGCATTCGGGCACGCTGTTCTGATCGGTCGCATATATGAGGATTACGGCGGGAGCCCGGTGGAAGAGTTCAAAATCCGAGGCCGACACCAATTGCAACAGCTGGGCCCCTGTTTGATCGCCGTTGGCGTCGGCGCTCGTCACGAGCAGATCCCGTCCTTCTCGCGCGTATCGCGCGAGCTCCTCGTGGCCCTGGAGCACGACGAAGGCCCAAGGCTGGGCGTTGACGGCGCTCGGGGCCATGATCGCCGCCTCAAGGAGGCCTTCGATCTCTGCTCGCGTCAGAGCCTCACCGGTGTAGTCACGGACTGCTCGACGTCGATAGATGGCTTCCAACACATCGACAATCACGTCGGGTCCGTGAAAGCGCGGAACTTCGAAGATCTCCGCGGGCACAGAAGTCGATGTCATCATGGCGTTACCTTCGTTCGCATTCGTGAAAAATCGTCATGATTGGTCCTTGCAGAAAGCCAATCCGGATATGACTGTGACACACGCGAAGGTCGAATAAACAGGGACAAGAGTCCCATCTGGTCGAGCCTCTCCCAGTACTGCTACGTGAAAACGTGAAGTCGGAAAATCCGGGTACGGCCATGAGGGAGATTGGCACACGCACACGATGTCGAAAAGCTGTGCAACGTGCCAACTCTTTGAATGGTTCAGTCAGTGACGTGGTCGAAGATGCCTTTGCGTCGTCTCGCTCGGCCACGGCGCAGGGCTGGGCGATCAGACTCCTCGCTCCGCAGCGCAGAAGGACCGTCTTCAAAGTTCGGTGCGAGTGTCGTAGGGCTCGTGGCGATCGCGAGAGGAACAGGTTCCCGGCGTCGATACGAGAAAGACTCGATGGGGGGTTACGAAGGTCGGGACGTTTGACACTAGCGAGGCGAGTTTGCCGGTATCTATCGTCGGCTCCAGTGAACTAGTTGCGCGATTGCGATTGGTTGGGGAACGCAGGGCGACCTCGTGGTTCACGTGGTTGAGAATGCATGGGAGTGGGCCTCCCCTAACTCCCGTGCATTCTCAAATCCTTCGCTGAGGAGTCGCGTTCGTTGGGCGGCTCGTCAACACGCGGGGCGAGGTGTTCGCGATCTCTCCCGATCGAGGTAGAGGATGGGACTTGTGCCCCTATCACCGAAATGGGTGCGATCGTACCGTAGTGATGGGAACCCAATGGCCCAGCTGGGCTCCGGTGGTGTTCCCGGAGGAGCGTAAATTATGCTTGCTAAGACGCGAGACAACGACCTTCAGCTGCGATTCGGAACATCGCGAGCCTGGATCGATGAGATGTTTCGTGATGGTGAATGGCGTCGATCATTCAAGATCGAAGAAACCCATGACGGCGACGTAATGGTAATCAAGGCGGAGCTGCCCGGAATCGATCCGGAAAAGGATGTGACCGTCGAAGTCGTTGACGACGAACTGGTGATAAGGGTGCAACGCACCGAGAGCCACATGAGTGATTCACACCATGTGCACCGAAGCGAGTTTCGCTACGGGTCTTTCTCCCGGGTTGTTCCGATTCCGAGCGGCGTCGACGAGTCGAGCGTGAAGGCGACGTACAAAGACGGCATCTTGGAGGTCCGGTTGCCTTCCCCCGCCGAAGCCAGTGAGACTGAGCCACATCGAATTGAAGTGAAGCGCGGCTGAGTCATTGAGTTCGCGCGCCGCGAGGTGCGCGAACTCGCTCACCCCGTAAGAATCTTCTGTATCGCCCCACCAAGCATGGTGGGGCGATCTCTTATCGTAGGAAGAATCCGACCACGAGCTGGTGGAAAATCACTGCGGCCGTTCGGTCCCGATGTTGGGCTGATCGGTTCGCGCATCAGCCGAATGACGGACACGAACGATCGATCGTCGTGGAATGTGACAATGCACCCTAGCGGGCCCTTTTCGCAACTTGTAAGCCTAGAGCGTGAACCAGTTCATCGACAGGGCAGATGCGGGTTGTCGTTTGGGAACTCGGCTGGCGGGCGTATTGAGCGACAAGAGGCCGGTGGTTCTCGGGCTTCCGCGCGGAGGCGTACCGGTGGCCTTCGAGGTGGCGCGCATTTTGGACAGCCCTCTCGACGTCATCGTGGTTCGAAAGATCGGGATTCCGTCGCATCCCGAGATCGCGATGGGCGCGATCGGCGAAGGGGGCGTCTTGGTGGTGGAGCACGAGACGGTTCGGGCGTGCGGCGTGTCGTTCGATGAGTTCGAGCAGGTGGTGATCCGCGAGCGAGCCGAGCTCCAGCGTCGCATTCACCTGTATCGTCGCGGAGAGCCACCCATCAACCTTCGAGGAAGAGCCGCCATCATCGTTGACGACGGTCTCGCGACCGGGTCCACGGCACGCGCGGCCTGTGAAGTGGCTCGAGCGCGAGGGGCGGCGAGTGTGATCGTCGCCGTGCCTGTTACTAGCACCGAAGCAGCGAAGCGTATCGATAGGGTCGCCGATCGCGTGCTGTCTCTGGTGCGCTCGAGCGGTCCGTTTGCGGTCGGAGAGTGGTACGAAGAGTTCGAACAGACCTCCGACCGAGAGGTCATCGATGACCTCTCCCAGTCGAAGCGCAGGCAATTGGCCTTGGCGCAGATGTAAGGAGGTCGAGATCTCATGACCATGCAGACGCATCCTTCCCTCGGCTTGAGGGATGTGGTGGCGCTACGCGGAGAGCACGACTACGACGACCTGCTTTCTTGGATTGGCGATCGGTCGGTGGTGCTCCTCGGGGAGGCGAGCCACGGGACTCACGAGTTCTACCGTGAACGCGCACGAATCACCAAGCGACTCATCGAAGAGAAGGGCTTTGTCGCCGTTGCGGTGGAGGCCGATTGGCCCGACGCCTATCGCGTCAATCGGTATGTGCTGGGTGATTCGCGCGACGACGACGCTACGGCAGCACTCGACGACTTCAAGCGCTTTCCCTCGTGGATGTGGCGCAATGAAGACGTCGCTTCGTTCGTCAGTTGGTTGCGTGCGCGTAATGACGAGTGCCGGGATCCAAGAATGAAGGCTCGGTTCTACGGGCTCGACCTGTACTCCCTTCGGACATCAATGGAAGCCGTAGTCAAGTATCTCAGTGTTAACGATCCAGAAGCCGCGCAACGCGCGCGTGAACGCTACGCCTGCTTCGACCTGGTCGGTGGTGAAGGGCCAGACTACGGACACGCCGTCAACTTGGGGTGGCACGCGTCGTGCGAAAACGAGGTGGTCGCCGAACTCCTGGACTTGCGCCGTCAAGCAATGGCGATTCTCGCGCGAGACGGACTCGACACCGTGGATGAGTATTTCTTTGCAGAGCAAAACGCCCGTCTCGTTCAACGCGCGGAGCAGTACTACCGCGCAATGTACCAAGGCCGCGTCTCATCGTGGAACCTTAGAGACCGACACATGGCAGAGACGCTGGAGTCCCTCGCTGCACACCTCAAGTCGACGCTGGGTAGTTCCAAGATCGTTGTCTGGGAGCACAATTCCCACGTCGGTGACGCCAGGGCCACTGAGCTCGGCCAAAGTGGCGAACTCAACGTTGGTCAACTCACTCGAACGACATGGGGCGACGACTGCTATCTCGTTGGATTCACTACGTACCACGGACACGTCAGCGCGGCCTCGGACTGGGGTGGGCCCGTTGAGCACAAGCGGGTGCGCGCGGCGCTGGCGAACAGCTTCGAAGAACGGCTCCACCACGGTCCAGTAGACGACTTCATCGTTCGCCTCGGTCGATCCACTCCGTCAAGCCTGACCGAGGTGATGCTGGAGCGCGCAATAGGCGTCATCTATCGGCCTGACACCGAGCGAGCCAGTCACTGGTTTCACGCCCGACTCGGATCTCAGTTCGACGCGGTGGTGCACATCGACCGCACGACCGCGGTTCGACCGTTGGATCGAACAGAGCTATGGGACGCCGGAGAGCCACCCGAAACCTATCCAAGTGGACTCTAGAGTCTGGCCACCATCTGCCCAGTCGCCACTGAGATGCACGCGATCAGTGTACGCAGCGGAGTTTCGCCGCATCGACGTTGCGCGCAGGTGTCTTCCATCGTGAATCAAGGGCGTTTGACCCTACCGACGTCTTCTCTAAGGACGTACCGTTTTCGTGTGCCCTGACGACACGAAGTCGGCCTACGAAAGGACTGACGTGCTCGCTACCAATATTGATCTGCAAACCAGCGTGAGGGAAGCATTGGACTGGGACCTCGAAGTCGACGCGCGCCATGTCGCCGTCAGCGCAGAAGCGGGTGCGGTGACGCTCTCCGGATATGTGCCGACGTACGCGGCGAAAGTCCACGCCGTGAGTACCACCGAGCACGTCTTCGGTGTGAGGGCCGTCGCCGACGAGCTCGAAGTCCGCGTGCAAAAGCCCTTTACCAATGACGATTCGGCGATCGCGGCGCTTATCGCCCGCACGTTTGTGTCAAACGTCGACCTCGCCCGATACAACCTCAAAGCGAAGGTGGACAACGGCCACGTCACGCTCATCGGAAGCGTTGAAAGGAACTACGAACGAGACGAAGCAAAAAAGGCCGTCGCCGACATACCCGGAGTGCTGTTCGTCCTCAACGACATCGCGGTCTCGCCTCGGGCCACCGCGTCTGAAGTGCAGTGCCACGTCGCCAATGCCTTGATTCGACAGGGCGCGTTGGACGCTAGTCATCTTCACGTTGCCATATCGGACGGCACCGCGGTGCTCAGCGGTCAACTTCACTCCCTCGACGAAGCGCGAATCGCGAGAACGGCCGCACTCTGCTCCCCGGGTGTCACGCACGTCGAAACCCACATTCTCATCGAGCGATAGGCCGATCAGCGTGCGGGGGTACATCTTCGCTCATTCTCAAGCAGCAACATCTCTCGTTAAGTCAACGAGAGCGAACACCGCAGTAACCGACACGGAGGAATAGCCATCATGAAAGCACTCGTCTACAAAGGCCCAGGTAAGAAGGATTGGGAAGAGGTGCCCAATCCCGTCATTCAGCGTCCGACCGACGTGATCGTGAAGATGGTCGCGACCACCATTTGCGGGACTGATCTGCACATCCTTAAAGGTGACGTTCCCGAAGTCGAAGTGGGCCGAATTCTCGGTCACGAAGGCATCGGCGTCATCACCGAGATTGGGTCGGGTGTCACGCAGCTGGCCGTCGGCGACAAGGTCATCTTGTCGTGCGTCAGCTCGTGCGGACGCTGCTCAAACTGCCGCCAAGGCCTCTACAGCCACTGCCTCGATCCGGAGGGCATCGCCGGTATTGGTTGGATCTTCGGCTACATGATCGATGGTACGCAAGCCGAGTACGTTCGTGTGCCGTTCGCCGAGAACTCGGTATACCCGATGCCGGAGAACCTCAGCGACTCAGAAGGCATCTTGCTGTCGGACATCCTGCCCACCGGTTTCGAGATCGGCGTGCAGTACGGACACGTCAATCCCGGCGACGTCGTCGCCGTGATCGGCGCAGGCCCCGTTGGACTCGCCGCCGTGATGACCTCGCGTCTCTACGGTCCCTCGAAGATCATCGCCATTGACCTCGACGCGGCACGCCTCAAGCGAGCTCCTGAATTCGGGGCGACGAGCGTCGTCAACTCGGGCGAATCGGACTGGAAAGAGCAGGTGTTCGCCCTCACCGACGGTCAAGGGGTCGACGTGGCGATTGAAGCCGTCGGCATGCCGCAGACCTTCACTATGGCGACGGAGATCGTTCGCCCCGGAGGAAGCGTCGCCAACATTGGCGTGCACGGCAAGCCGGTCGATCTGGCGCTCAACCAGCTGTGGATCAAGAACATCGACATCTCGATGGGGCTCGTCAACACGAACACCCTCGGCATGTTGCTGAAGCTCGTTGAGGAGAAGAAGTTGCCGGCTGAGAGCTTCGTCACCCAACAGTTCTCCTTCGATGAGATCATTGAGGCGTACGAGATCTTTGGCAACGCTTCGAAATACGACGCGCTGAAGGTTCTGATTCACTAGGGGCATCGAGGCAGCGGCCTCACTGGCAACGGGCGATGTCCTGTAGACATTGGCGGAAAAGCGATATACGTTTTGATCTATCGGTGATTCGCTGCGGGGCAGTCGAGTGAATCGTGCGGGTGGATGGCGGCGCCCCATGAGAGGAGTGGACGTTTATGGCTGAGCTGATAATGCTGAAGTTTGACACTGTCAACGGCGCACAGGGGGCCGTCGCGTCAGTACGGGCGCTCGAGGAGCTCGATTACGCCTGGATCGATGACATTGCGATAGTCGAAAAGCACAAGGGTGGCTTTGTGTCGATCCATAGCCCTCACGGATCGGTTGCGCTCGGAGCTTTCTACGGCGGTCTGATCGGTCTTCTCCTCTTTTGGTGGTTTCCGCCCGCGTGGTTCTTGGGTGGATGGCTCGGGGGCCTCGGCGGGGGAGCCCTCATCGGAGAAGCGATGAAGAGATCAGGTTTGGACGAGAAGCTCGTCGAGCAGGTCAAGTCCGAACTGACACCAGGCACGTCAGCCCTGCTGCTCATCGGAGCCACGGGCGATCTCGATCAAATGGCTCGGGCCTTCGAACAGCACCACCCCGTCAGCACGATTCGCGAACCACTGTCCGACGAAGCACTCGATAACCTCAAGAAAGAAGTCGGAACTCAGGACTGAGCGAGGCGGACGTTGATCGGCGCGAACGAGCACGGACGCACCGAGGGTCGCGTGGGTAAGACTGAATGAGAGACCTACCGTGACCAAGCCAGCAAAATCGCCCTCGACCCAGGATTCGGGCACGCCGACGGCCCCGCCCGGGCCGTCGCCCCTGCGCCACTATCTCTGGCTCGTTGCTCTGGTGGGTTTCCTCGTGCTGTTCTTTCTCGTCCCGGCGACCAGCAATACGACTCAGGTCACTCTCAACTACTCAAAGTTCCTAAAGGACGTCGCCGCGCACAAGGTAAAGACCGTAACGCTCGACACGACCGGCACCGCGACGGGAACCCTGTCAAACGGCAACGACTACACGACGGCCATCCCCGCAGAGGCGGGTCAGTCCCTCCTCAACGATTTGCGTAGCCACGGCGTCCAAATTACGGCCGAGACGTCTGGAACCTCGTTCGGCACGGAGGTCCTTTCGTGGATCATCCTGCTCTCTCCCTTCGTCATCATTGGCTACATCTGGTGGCGAATGTCGAAGCGCGGACTGCAGGGTGCGCTCGGCGTGGGTCGCTCCAAGGCGAAGGTCTTTGACGAGGAGCGACCGAAGACAACCTTCGCTGACGTGGCGGGTTACGAAGGGGCCAAGCTGGAGATACGCGAAGTGGTGGACTTTCTCCAGCGCCCTGAGCGCTACGTTCGTGCCGGTGCGAGAGCGCCTCGCGGCGTTTTGATGATTGGCCCACCCGGCACCGGCAAGACTCTGCTGGCGCGCGCGGTTGCGGGGGAGGCGGCCGTTCCCTTCTTTTCCGTCACGGGTTCCAGCTTCGTCGAGATGTTCGTCGGGGTGGGCGCCGCTCGAGTGCGAGACCTCTTCGCCGAAGCGCGAAAGCGAGCGCCGGCCATCATCTTCGTCGATGAGATCGACGCCATTGGGCAGCGGCGGGGCGGCGCCATGGTCGTCGCCAATGACGAACGTGAGCAGACGCTCAATCAGCTGCTCGCCGAGATGGATGGGTTCGACCCGGCAACGGGCATTGTCGTGCTGGCCGCCACCAACCGCCCCGAGGTGCTCGACCCAGCCCTGCTGCGACCGGGACGGTTCGACCGTCAGGTCATCATTCCGCTACCCACGCTGCCAGAGCGGCTCGCGATACTGAAGGTCCACGCGCGCGGAAAGCAGTTGGCCCCCGACGTCGACCTTGAAGTCGTGGCGAGGGGTACGCCCGGTTTCTCCGGGGCTGATCTCGCGAATCTCGTCAACGAAGCGGCCATCATCGCGGTACGCGCCAATCGCGACGTCTTGAACTCCGGAGATTTTGATGAGGCTCGCGACCGGGTCATTCTCGGGCAAAGAGATGGTTCGAACGTCCTTATTCCCGAAGAGCAACACGCCGTCGCCGTGCACGAAGCCGGCCACGCGCTGGTGGCCGCCTACTGCGACAGGGCGGACCCCATCGCCAAGGTGACGATCCTTCCGGCGGGGCAGGCGCTCGGAGTCACTGAGCAGCTTCCCCTCGTCGAGCGCCACCTTTACGGCGAAGATTACCTGTACGACGCTCTCGCCGTCCTGCTCGGTGGACGGGCGAGTGAATTGGTGGTGATGGGCCAAGGTTCGACCGGTGCCTCGAACGATCTCGCCAAGGCGACCGACCTCGCCACGAAGATGGTGCGCGAATTCGGTTTGTCGGCGAAGTTTGGTCCGGTCGGCTATCCCTCAGGCGGTTCAATGTTTCTCGGCGAGGGTGGGAGCGCCGTCTCGAGTCGACCGTTTTCCGAGGAGACTCAAACGATCCTCGACGCCGAAGTCTCGCGGATGCTCCGCGAGGCGGAACAGCGCTCGGTGGGTATCTTGACCAAGCACCGAGACGCCATTGACCAGCTCGTGGCACTGCTCATCGAGAACGAAACCGTAGACGGGTCGGTCGTTTACAAGATTGCGGGTCGAGAAGAGCCGACAGGGAGCGGTGGCGTGACCGTGGCTCCGGATCGCACACCTCAAGCCTCGGGAGCTGCGCACACGGCCTCGAGCTCAGACTCTGAGGTCAAATGAACAAGCGCTCATCGCGAGGCGATGGCGAGAGCTCCACGGGAACTGCCCACCGCATCTAAGAGTCGAGCGGAATCGCGCTCGGCAATCCCGACGCGCGAGGCTCAGCCGCGCACCTAGACGACCGCTTCGAGACTCGAAGCCACCCTTGCCAGAAATGAGCGCACCGTTGATTGGGCGACGTGATGCAACAACACTCGATCGAGTGTTCGCCCGATCTCTCCGAAGGGAGGAAGATATGACGCAGCGAGCGAGAGACGACATCGCTGCGGTCCAATCGGGGCAAGCTCGAGGTCACCGTTCAGCACCGGAAAGACTCCCGTCAACCCGGTGGCTCGCCAGTCCACCTGTATCACGAGGGCGTCTGCGCGTTCACGCGTGGGACCGAGCGTCACTTCGACCTCTCTGGTCATGAAGCCCCCGGCCCACGTCGGGCCGATCTGCAAGCACAGCGCCTCGCCGTCTTCCTCCGCGGCGCTCGCCAAGCCCGTGAGCCACGATTCCGCGTGGGCGAATTTCTCCTGGATTGTCGCGAGAGGCATTGGGACGTCGACGAAGTCGTCAATGAAGATAACCCCTCTTCGATCCTCGTCCCGCTGTTCTGGGTCCATCGAATCGACGGTAGAGGATGGTGGGGTCGCGGCGATAGGGACGAACGTCCTTCTGTGCGAGTTGCCTGCCCCTGTCAACGCTGAGGGCGGACGTTCCTTGGTAGGGAACCACCTCGCACACTAGAGAATGTGGCGCGATGTCTGGATTCTCATTCTCGCCAAGCTCGACCATCGATGCGTAGATTGAGACAATGGACGCCTGGCTATGAAGCTTCGCCGAAGTTTCGTACTACGCGGACTTCTGAGCGCCGCAGCCTGCGCTGGCGTGATTGCGACGAGCATTGCACTTGGCTCCGCGCAATCAACGAACGCACAGCGCCTCCAACGCGAAGCGGTCGCGTGCAGCGGCATTGGTTATCTTCCGCATCCCTCAGCGGGCGCGTTCGAGGCGATTTCGATGCCGCGTTCGGTGCTCTCAACCCTCGAGGAGTCGGGAAACAGATCCCTGGAACACGTGGCTCGCGACTTTGACAAGGCGGCGATCGCCGAAAATAGTGACGCCATGATCAGCGCTCTCGATGATGGAGTGAAGGTCTGTCACCGACTTCACCTACGCACCGCGTCGTAGGTGAGAACCTCCGATCAGACGACCAGATTCCGTCGCGCATGACGGTGCGGCCGGCCAAATCCTCTCCCTCTCGCCACACCTGAATGCGCTCGGGCGCTAACACCAAGTAGACGTAGTCACCACTGTCGGTCCTAGGGTCCCAGCCAGCTTGCTTGGCGTACGCGTCGGCGACACTTGCCGGCGCCTCCATCGTTGGCGTGGCGTTGATAAAGACTGCATCGATCATGACCACATCACGACTCTCACCGAGAGCCAGGCTGACTCGTTGGTTTGAGGTGGCGTTGGCTACCGTGAGCGACGTCGGCTCGGTCGCGACTACGACCTGGCTGCCGTTCCAGGTGTGCGTCACCGGAACCAGGTGGACGGCACCGGCCGAAGATGCGGTCGCCACCCACACATTTGAGTTGCTCGCCGTCAGCTTCGCCAGAGCGTCTGACTTTCGCTGCTCCGTCGATCTCGTCATCGCACGTCCGACGTCATTTTCGGTCTGCGGTTCTGACAGGTGTCGACCGCATGGCTGACACATCAACCTCCCGGGCTCGCGAACGTGAAACGATGACGGAGCTGACGACTCTCGAAAGTGGAATCGCGGCAAACGTACCTCCGAGCGCCCTCATCGTCAAGTCCTCGCCTCCGCCGATCTGCCCAGAGTGCGCGTCGTTCGAGAAACCGTTCGAGGCGAGGCGCCGGCCTTCCGCCAGAGTCCTTATGGCCAATCGAGGATTGCCTGGCCGAGAGTCTCGCTGACTTCTGCCGTGAGCATTGGGGCGAGGGCGGCCGCGGTGACCACGTCGGCGTCACGTCGATCAGTTGCGCGAAAGAAGTTCCAGAATCGAACGAGACCATCCTCGCCGTCGGCGTCGAACATTCGTGCCGCGAGGCGCTGCCAGCGATACTGATACCAGACGTAGTTAAGAGCACTCATCGGATTCTCGCCGCCCGTGTAATGAGCTTCGAGCTCTTCCAGGGTGGTGTATCCATCGGCGCGCATTCGCTCGTCCAGGCACCGACTTCGCGCGCCGACCGTGGCGAGGGCTTCGAGCGTATCCAGGCTTTCGGGCTGGCGCATCGCCACAAACGAATGCAGGACGAGGTTGGCGAAGATCTCGCTGAGCCAGAACGTCGGCAGCCGGAGATCCCCAAAGACCTCGAACGCGTGGCCGAGCTCGTGAATTGTGACGAGATCGAAGAAGGGTTGCAGATCCAGACCTCCCGCGCCATCGGGGTACGCCGCGAGCAGCGTTGGATAGTCGCGCGGAGCCGCCTCCCACAGGTCGTCTCCGATTCCGATCCAGAAGTCTCCTCTTCCCGCGGGCATCACCACGATGCCCGGGCGGATCTGACCCTCGTCGTCGTTAAAGAAGGGCAGTCCGTATGGCTGCCTACTTTCCCAGTCCGCTTCGTTGGCGACAATGAGGGCAATGTCGGGCTCGACTCCGGACAACAGTCGGCCGAGGTAGCCATAGGCGTTCGCGGCAATATCGGCCGCGGCCCTCGCGCGAATCAGCGACCCCTCGCTGTAGCGCACCTCAAACGGGTAGTCGCCGAGCTGCACAAGTCCTGATCCGATGGCCACCCGGGACAACCTACTGGCCCACTGAAGCTTCCACGTGGGCGACACGGCGCGTGCGCGCTGCCCGCCGATGAATTCAAGTCAGCATCGCGTAGAATGGGCTAATAATTTTCTTACGCAGTCTGCATGCTCCTCTCAATTGAGCCGCCTAGGTTTGCCCGGTGATCGAGGTACGCGGACTTTCCAAACGCTTCGGTGACGTCGCCGCCGTTGATGATCTCTCTTTTGACGTCGCACCAGGGAAAGTGACGGGATTTCTTGGCCCCAACGGGTCGGGAAAGTCAACGACGATGTCGATGATCATGGGACTGTGTCGCCCCAATGCGGGTACGGTCACCATCTCAGGAAAGAAGTACAAAGACCTTCGGTGGCCCATGCGTGAAGTTGGCGGATTGCTCGAAGCGCGAGCCATACATCCCGGTCGCTCGGCGTATGCGCACCTCTGGTCACTCGCCCAGTACGGCGGCATCGGGAGAAACCGTGTCGAAGAGGTCATTGATCTGGTCGGGCTCACCTCAGTGGCCAAGCGACGCGTCGGGAAATTCTCCCTAGGCATGGGCCAGCGGCTCGGCATCGCCGCCGCACTGCTCGGTGATCCGGCGGTGGTCTTGCTTGACGAACCCGTGAATGGCCTCGATCCCGAGGGCATTCGCTGGACGAGGTCCCTCTGCAGAGATCTCGCCGCGGAAGGGCGAACGGTGTTTATTTCGAGCCATCTCATGGCCGAAATGGCGCTCACCGCCGATCAGCTTGTCGTGATCGGGAGAGGTCGCTTGATCGCCGAGATGCCGGTTCACGACTTTGTCGCCTGCAGCTCAAAACGATCGTTCAAGGTGCGCGCGGCAAATCCTGACCTTTTGATACCCGCACTCGAAGACGCGGGCGCGCTGACGCTGCGCGAATCGAACTCGTGCGTCACGGTGATGAATCTGAGCGCGGAGGCGATCGGCGAACTCGCACTCGAGCAGCAGAACGCCCTGTATGAGCTCACCGATCTCTGCTCGCTTGAGGACGCGTTCATGGAAATGACGGAAGGTGCGGTCCAGTACCGAGCCACGCTGTGACAAACGACCTTCTCCTTCGTGACGAGGTCACGGAACGGAACTCTCGAGCCGGACTGCGCTGCGCGCTTCGCGGCGAGTGGACCAAGTTCTGGTCGCTGCGCTCTGCGGGATGGAGCGTGTTCGCGCTGGCGTTCGCCACGTATGGACTCTGTTACCTCTCCACGAACGCGCTGCGTGGCCACGGTAACACCGGTGATCCAATTATGCGAGTCCTCGTGGGCTTCAACTTCGGTCAGTTCGTCATGGGCGTGCTCGGGGTGCTGTTCTTGAGTTCGGAATACAGCACCGGCCAGATTCGCTCCACCATGGCGGCGATGCCTCGACGCGAGATCGTGCTCGCGGCCAAAGCCATCGTCGTCGGAGGGGTGGGACTCGTCCTCGGCGAGGTGCTTTCGTTCTCCACCTATTTCCTCGGGCACTTCATTCTCTCCGGCCAAGCGAGTCAAATCTCCCTCTCTCAACCCGGCATACTTCGCGTGCTCATCGAAAGCGGTGTGGATCTCGCCATTGTTGGACTCATGGGACTCGGCATCGCGTCGATCGTGCGCTCCTCTGCCGCGTCACTCTCGATCTTCACGAGCATCATGCTGATCTTGACCGTGGTGTTCTTCGCGTTGCCGGGCGTGGTCGTTCACGTGATGAGTCGATACCTGCCCGCCAACATCAGCTCGACGGTATTCGCCTCGACCACGCCGAGCCAACTGCAAGGAACCCCACTGTTTAGCCCCTCTGTCGGGCTCCTTATCCTGGCCCTCTACGCGGTCGTCCTCCTGGGCGCGGGTGCCTGGCTTACGGCTCGTCGAGATGCGTAACTCGTAAGACAAGCGCTTCGCGGGACTGCCCGGCTTCGATGGTCGCGCGGACATTTTCCGGACGGTTCGATAGGAATCTGGGCCTCATCGATTCTCTCGACTTCTGCGCGGCGGACTACGGTCGCGACCGTTTATCGTGAAAGCCGTGTCCGATATGTCAGCCAGCAAGTCCGTGCGGGCCTACGCCGGCGGCTACGGCCGGGTGACCCTGGCTACCGTCATCGGTCTGGCGCTTGGAGCCGTGACCGAGTGGTCGGCTCCGCACTTACCTTCCTCAATGGAGCCCCTGGCCAACTCCGCAGCGCCTTGGGTCCTCATCGCCTTCGCTATAGCCCTGACCGCACGCCGGGTGGGCGAGTCGGTGACCCTGGCGGTCGTGACACTGCTCGCGCTCGTCATGGGCTTCTACCTAGGCGAGGCCCATCGCGGATGGGCGGTCTCGAGGGATCAGGTCGAGCTGTGGTCTGCCGCGAGCGTGGCGATTGGTCCGCTCATCGGTCTCGCTGCGGGCTGGCTCCGACACGCTGGTCGCGCGGCGGGTGCCCTCGGCGCGGGCGTGCTCGGCGGCTTGCTCGTGGGCGAAGCCGCGTACGGCCTCACCAGGCTCAGGTTCTCGAGTCCCGCCGAGTATTGGCACGTGCAGTTGGTCCTCGGAATCGCTCTGGCGGCGGGGTTGGCGCTATGGCGCTCGCGGCGCCACGCGTTCGAGAGCGTTCCCGCTCTTGCCATGTCGTTCACCGCCTGCGCGATGATCGGTCTGATGACCCTGGTCGTCTACCGAGTTCCTTGACCGGCGGGGTACCTGCGCCGCCGCAACGCACGAGGTGTGTCATTCGCGCGTGCATTGACAACACCATCGACGGAACATACTGTTGCACCTAGGTGCGCCGGGAAGCCTGGTCGGCATGTTGTAAGTGGACTAACGCCAGAGGGGACCGGCACCGTCAGTGTTGAGCTGTCGACAGTTGCAAACGTTGGTCGTCCCCGTGCGGGGCGACCTATTAGCGATCCCGTGCCTCTCGTGGGTGTTCTGAGATAAAGGGATCAACATGAGCGAGATTGGCACTAAATCCCACAGTACGTGCACCACGGCGGGCATTTACCGCAGTGACTGTGCGGACCAGGAGCGAGTCACCCTGGCTATCGGAGACAGTTTCCCGCGGTGTCCTAGTTGCAGGAAGTCCGTCGGCTGGAATCTGGCTGTCGCCACGTGACTCCGACTCGGAGCGCCGATTCTTGGGGGAGTGTCACTTAAGAACCTACGAGTCGATACCAGAGTCGCCACGGCGTCGTGTGGCGCTGCCAGACTTCAGGCCCCGCTGAGTATGGCGGGCCCACGTGGCGGCGCTGGGAGGCGGACGACTCATCGACTTCGTAGACGGCGAGGAACCGGGGAGCTCCCAAGTAGGGAGCCTTGATCTCTTCGACGAGTTCATATCGCACCGCGCGAAGCGCGTGTCGTCGCTCGGCGACTTCCACGAGATGGACGTTGGTGTAGAAATCATTGAAGGTGGCGAGATCAGCCTTGCTGACGTCGTCGGGAGGATTCACGCCCAGCAGATAGATCGCGTAGGGCCGTTGCGTCCTTCGCGCGGTCTCGGCAATCTGGCGATACAGGATGGACCACACCAGTCGAAACCCGGGGAACTCATCGGTGTCGGATTCCCTTCGGTCGCGCGCCTTCGTGACATTCGCACTCAGGGCGTGCGGCGGATGAAACCCGCGTGCGGCGACCGCCAGCAGTTCGTATCTCGATTCTGAGCTCGGAAACGGGGGAGCAGATTCCTCGAACTCTTCTGCCGCACGAGGGTACGCATGGGCACCGGTACGGAGATCCCAGCCTCTCCAGGACACCACAGTTGACGGGCTTTGTCCCATGCTCGCAGGCTATGTTTCATCGAGCCGGAGCGGACGGAGGATACGGCTCTCGTTCAGTCAAAAGGTGCGCACCCGCGCGCGTCGCGGTGGCGTCACCCGGGCTGCACCGTGGCGAATTGAGCGGGGTTCGTGAACACCTCCGCGCTCATCCCGACGCTTCGAGCGGCGATGACGTTCTCTGGGCGGTCATCAAAGAACACCACGTCATCCGGACCTGCGTTGAGCGCTTCGAGTGTGGCCAAGTACGCGGCGGGCTCGGGCTTGACGATTCCGAGGCGGCAGCTAAAAACCTTCGGGGAGAAATTCGCGAGCCAGTGCCTGGAATCGACCGCGTGGGCGATCTCGAAGGGCGCGTTCGAGAGGATCGCCAAGCGCAGGCCGCGTTCGGCCGCTTGGGACAGAGCATCAAGCGACGGCCTGTTGGGGTGAAGCCAGCTGGCCGCATCGACCTCGATGATGGCATCCAGTTGAGTCTGCGTCGGACTCGCTCTAAGGACCGCGGTCCAATAGTCCTTCGCGGTCAGCTCAGCGCGATCGTAGGCGCGACGATGGCTCCAATAGCTGGTCCAAAACGCCTTTCCCGATCGCTTGGCGGTCGACTCGATGGCCTCTCGATCGGCGGGCGGTTGGGGAAGGCACAGAACCTCTCCGTAATCACAGAGCAGCCAGGTCACCACGCGGACAACTCCCAGAGACGCTGCTTCGGGCCGACGGCGCCAGCAAGGACTGCCGTAACTGCGCCCAGGGAGATCCGTTCACTCTTGGTCATGGTGCGACACTACTGATGAGGGAAAGGAGCGTTGGCTGAGGGGCACATCTCCACCCAACGCGCCTCACATGACCGCCTTCGCATCTAAGAGGCTCTCTGTACACTGTGGCCCACGCTAAGAAGGAGCACACCATGCCATCCGAGGTTCAAGGCGTCGTAGCGATGGTCAGGGGCGAGCCGGTCTCGCTGACAACAATCGTGGTGCCCGACCCGGGTTCCGGCGAGGCAGTCGTACGCATCCAGGCCTGCGGTGTGTGCCATACGGATCTGCACTACCGCGAAGGGGGCATCAATGACGAGTTCCCGTTTCTGTTGGGTCACGAGGCAGCGGGTGTCGTCGAGAGCGTGGGCAACGACGTCACGTCGGTGGAGCCCGGCGATTTTGTCGTGCTCAACTGGCGAGCGGTCTGCGGCGAGTGCCGTTCCTGTCGGCGGGGACGCCCGTGGTACTGCTTTGGGACCCACAACGCGACCCAGAAGATGACGTTGCTCGACGGGACATCCCTGTCACCCGCGTTGGGGATTGGAGCCTTCGCGGAAAAGACGTTGGTGGCGGCGGGACAGTGCACCAAAGTTGACCCGAGAGCTCGACCGGAAGCGGCCGGTCTGTTGGGTTGCGGCGTTATGGCCGGACTCGGCGCAGCGATGCACACCGGCAACGTCGGCGTTGGTGACTCGGTGGCGGTGTTCGGCTGCGGCGGCGTGGGCTGTGCGGCGATCGCCGGCGCACGCCTGGCCGGTGCGACGACCATCATCGCGGTCGACCTCGACACGCGCAAGCTCGACGCCGCTCGAGAGTTTGGGGCCACCGACGTCGTGAACGCGTCGAGCGAGGACGTCGTCGCGGCGGTGCGCGCGCTGACCAATGGCCACGGGGCGGACGTCTGCATCGAGGCAGTCGGTAACCCCAAGGTGATGGAGCAGGCCTTCTACGCGCGGGACTTCGCAGGCACCTTGGTTCAGGTGGGCGTGCCCACGCCCGACATGAAGATGGAAATGCCGATGATCGACTTCTTCGGGCGAGGCGGGCAGCTGAAGCCGAGTTGGTACGGGGACTGCCTGCCGTCGCGCGACTTTCCGGCGATGGTCGACTTCTATCTAGAGGGGCGACTCGATCTCGATCGATTCGTCTCCGAAACCATTGCTCTCGGTGACGTTGAGGCAGCCTTTTCTCGCATGGAACGCGGCGAGGTTCTCCGCTCTGTCGTCGTCTTCTGACGACTCCGTCGATTCTCGCGACAGAGATCTTCTATCTCGGCGTGTAGGACGGGAGCTTTCAAAAGGCTGATCTCCTCAATTGCTGTACGACCCAACAGTTAGGGTGCGGCAATGACTAAACGCACCGTACTGATAACTGGGGGATCGCGTGGCATTGGGGCCGCCATCGCTCGCGAGTTCGCGCAGGCGGGTGATCGCATTGCGGTCCATTACGTCTCTTCGCGCACGGACGCGGAGCGCGTCCTTCAATCCCTTCCGGGTGACGGCCATGTCACCGCTCACGCCGATTTGCGTGATGCCCAGGCCATCCGCAGCATGGTCGACCACGTTGCGCTCGAATTCGGACAGATTGATGTCCTGATCAACAACGCCGGCATCTTCATCGAGCACCCCATTGAATCGACCACCTACGAGGACTGGCAGAGCGCCTGGGCGCACACCCTCGGGGTGAACCTCATCGGCGCCGCCAACGTTACGTGGTGCGCATTGCAACACATGCCCAAAGATGCGACCTCGCGAATTGTGAATATCGGCTCGCGTGGAGCGTTCCGTGGAGAACCGGCGAACCCGGCGTACGGCGCTTCCAAAGCCGCGATCGTGGCCTTTGGTCAGTCGATTGCGAAGGCGTTGGCTCCGATGCACATTGGCGTCACGACACTGGCTCCAGGATTTGTGGACACGGAGATGGCGTCAACACTGCTGGAAGGCCCTGAAGGCGAGGGTATTCGTTCCCAAAGCCCATTTAATCGGGTTGCAAAACCAGAAGAGTTGGCAAAGGCCGTCTACTTCCTCGCGTCCGCGCAGAGCGAGTGAGCCAGTGGCGCTGTCTTGGATTTCAACGGCGCCTCCTATTTGCGGATATGAGGCTCCTCGCGCCGACCCGCTGATCAAGGAGAGCGAATGACCTGAGCGAAACGATCGGATTCCGTAAGCTCAATTCGGCAGTCCATGAGCCGGACCCCAACTCTTGGCCAGCGTCACGAGCCGCTATGAAGTGCTCCCGGCCGGATCACCCTCGGTATCGGAAACGATTGATCCATCCCGCAGTCGAATGCGTCGCCGCGCTCTCGAGGCTATGTCCTCATCGTGAGTGGCGATGATGATCGTGACGCCGGATTGTTCGTGCAGATCATGAAGCAACGCCATGAACTCCCTAGCGTTGGTCGAGTCGAGGTTGCCGGTGGGCTCGTCTGCGATGATCACCTCGGGAGTGTTGGCCAGGGCGCGTGCGATGGCCACTCGTTGTTGCTCACCGCCCGAGAGGCGAGAAGGCAAGTGTGCGAAGCGCTGCTCCAGTCCCACCCGGGTGAGCAGCTCCCGGGCGCGGGCGGTTCGCTGGTCGCGTGATGGCTCGCGAGGAACCATCGCAATGGACACATTTTCCTCGGCCGTGAGCGTGGGAATCAGATTGAACTGTTGGAAGACGAACCCAATCTCTTGGGCGCGGATATCGGTCAAAACTTTGTCGGATTCATTCTCAAGTGAACGCCCCGCAAAGCGAATCTCCCCCGAGGAGGGAGTATCTAGCGCTCCAAGAAGCTGCAGCAAGGTCGTCTTCCCCGATCCGCTCGGACCCTCGAGGACCACCATTTCGCCTCGATCGATAGTGATATCGATCCCGCGCAGAGCGTTCACGACGACGCCGCCCTTTGAGTAGGTGCGGGTCACGCCGCGTAGCTCGTAGAGGTGTGAACCCGCGGGGCTCTCGCCGTGTTCGTTGGTCAGCACTTCGGTCACTGGGGAGTCCTTTCGATCCGTCCGAGTCTCAACCGAGGTCTCGAAGGGCAGAGGCGGGAGAAAGTCGAGCGGCTCGCCAGCCGCCGATGGCGCCCGCAATGACGCCACCGAGAAGAGCGCCGACGAAAGCGAGCACGATGGTGAGCGGGTGAATGGGAGCCGTGAGGTGGACGGTTCTCGCTATCGAGGCACTCGTCGTTTGGTGAAGCAGGCTGCTCACACTCGACGCACCCACCGCGAGGCCCGTGCTGGTGACGCTCAGCGCGGGACCTACCGCTCCAATGATGAGGCAGATGATCACTCCGACAGCAACGCCAAGCACGCCGCCGATGATGCCAATGCCGATCGTCTCGGCCATGATCTGACGAACCACCCGGCCGCGGGACCATCCAATTGCTCTAAGCGACCCGATCTCTCGAACTCGCTTGGACACACTCGACAAGGTCAAGAGACCGGCAATCAAGAACGCCGCCAGCAAGACCACGACGGCCAGCGCCCCGCCGAGATCGTTGGCCAGCTTGCGGGCGTTGGAGAGGCTCCCCGTGACCTGATCAGCCAGCGACGCCGACGTCAGCACCGTGGCGCCCGGCAGCTCTTTCTTGATCGCCTTGGCGACGGCATTGACGTCCTTGGCGTTGGCGACGGACACGAGGACCTCATTGATGCGGCCCACGTTGCTCGACAGTGCTTGCAGGTTCGACATGCTGAAGTAGACGTCAGACACATCACCCGTCAGCGTGGGGTTCACCAATCCCACAATCGTGTAGTGGACCGCATTGATAGTGAGGGTCTGACCGACCTTCAGCCCCTTCTGCGAGGCGTAGGCGGTCGTCACCAGCACCTGAGTTTTTGCGGTGGTGGGGTCCGTCGAAAGCCATGTGCCCTTGGTCAACTGCGTCTTGGTCACGAGTCCTGACGTGGCGTTCGAGGGATTCACGCCAGCCACCGTGTACGTCGACGTCTGGGTGTTTGTCGTCGGCGGGTTGAGAACTTGTTCGACGGTTCGTTCAGGAACGACCACGTTCGCTTGGTAGGCCTTCTGCGCCGGCGTGAGGCACTTGGCAAAGGCCGAGCTAGCGCCGGCGCCGAAGCGGAAGCCCCCGCCGAATCCTCCGCCACCGCCGAACCCTCCGCTGCCCGATCCGCCACCGGGAACCGTGGTCGTCGTGGTGCCGAGCTGCTTGTTGATGATTCCCTCGATGCACGTCCTCTCGGCCGCCTCTTGCGCCGCGGTGAGGACGGGAGGCTTGACCGAGGCCGAGATCGTCTGGCCACCCGTCTTGACCGACGCGGTGATCTTCGGAACGGTGCCGGTCTCGTGCAGCGCGTCGAGCGAGAGGGCTCCGACGGCGCTCGTCACTCCTTTCACCTTGAGGACGTCGTTGATCGCCTGCGAGGGAAACGTGATCAGCGTTCCCGGCACAAAGAAGTCGTGCGTGAACTTCGTTCCCGGTGGCCCGAGCTTGGCCAGGTCGGTGATGACCGACGAGTTGGCTGCGGCGAGCGCCGCCGCATCACTCGAATTCAACGCGGCGCCGCCTCGACCTCCAAAGAACCCGCCTCCGGCTCCCGCGCCCGAGCCTCCTCCACCACCGAAGCCGTATGAAGGGGTGGTGGTCGTGGTGGTTGAGGTTGACAAGGTCGGTGCCACGGTGCGGGTAACGATGATGGCAGTCCCCACTGAGTTGAGCGGTGAAAGCGCCTTGCTCTGTGCGTCACTGAGGCCCTGGGACACACCGATGATGCCCATGACCAGCCCGACACCGGCGGCCAGGCCGACCGCCGTCACGATCGTGCGACCGAGTCGCCTTCGAAGTTCATTCCATGCGTAACTGAACGAAAACAATGAGGTTCCTTCACGATCAATTGGCTTGCCGCCATTACTCCATTCGGAAGAGTAACCATCACTCGGATGACGAATGAGTCAGTTCTGAGCCGCACGGGTGCATTTTTACGATGGTCTTACCGGGGTCTTAGCCTGAGTGCCGTCCTCTCGCCCGTCATCAAGGTTCGGTGGTCGCGGGCTCGCGCCTTGTATGCGTGGGTCGGCGTGACATTCCGTGTGGACCCTCTCGACCGTTGGAGCTATGACCATCCTCTCTCGAGCGTCGCTCAGATCACCCGCGAGTCCTCCGACTGCAAATGACGCCGCAGGCTTGGGAGCCGCACTTCACCCGAGCGGGGCGAAACGCGCGGTGAAGTGGCGGAGCGTCGACGGCTCGTAGGTCATTTGATAGCCCGGCAGTGACGACGCATCCTTCGCCACCGATGTCACGACCTCGATGACGTAGTCAATGTGGCTTTGGGTGTAGGTGCGCCGCGGGATGGCCAGGCGCACCAACTCCATCGCGGCGGGAACCTCCGTGCCGTCGGGTTGGCGTCCGAACATCACTGAGCCGATCTCACAGCTGCGGATGCCGCCCGTTCGGTAGAGCGCGATCGCGAGCGACTGACCCGGGTAGTGCAGCGGCGGCACGTGCGAGAGAAGGCTTTTCGCGTCGATGTAGACGGCGTGCCCGCCGATGGGCTTGACGACGGGGATGCCCGCCGCGTCAAGGGCGTCACCGAGATAGGCGGTTGATCGGATCCGGTAGCGCAGGTAGTCAGGATGCACCGCCTCCTTCAGACCTTGGGCGAGTGCCTCAAGGTCTCGTCCGGCGAGCCCACCGTAGGTGGGAAAGCCTTCGGTCATGATCAGCAAGTTGCGGCAACTCTCGGCGACCCGGTCGTCGTTGAGCGCTAGCCAGCCGCCGATGTTGCCGAAGGGATCCTTCTTCGCGCTCATGGTCATGCCGTCGGCGAGCGAGGCGATCTCTCGAACGATATCGGCAATCTCGCGCCCGGACTGACCCTCCTCGCGTTCGTGAATGAACCAGGCGTTCTCGGCAAAGCGGCACGCGTCGAGAAAGAGCAGCACACCGTATCGGTGGCAAAGCTCGCTCGTGCCCCGGATATTGGCGAGCGAAACCGGCTGGCCCCCGCCGGAGTTGTTCGTGATGGTGAGAAAGACCACTGGCACGTCTGCCTCGGACTGTGCCAGTAGCGACTCGAGAGCTGCGAGATCCATGTTCCCTTTGAAGGGATGGATGGCGGCGGCATCGTGGCCCTCGGGGACAACCATGTCGCGAGCTTCGGCACCTGACGCCTCAACGTTTGCCCGAGTGGTGTCGAAATGCGTGTTGTTCGGAATCACCTTTCCGGGTCCGCCGAGCACGGTGAAGATGATCTTCTCCGCGGCGCGACCTTGGTGGGTGGGGATGATGTGTTTGAAGGGAAAGAGCTCCTTCACTGCGGCTTCGAAGCGGAACCACGATGGAGAGCCCGCGTAGCTCTCGTCGCCGTGTTGAATCGCCGCCCACTGATCTCGCGACATGGCGCCGGTGCCTGAATCAGTGAGCAAATCGATAAGGACGTCTTGAGAGTGCAGGTTGAAGAGATTGAAGCCAGCCTCCTCGATGGCCGCCTCGCGCTCGGCCGTGCTGGTCATGCGAAGGGGTTCGACCGAATGAATGCGAAACGGCTCGATAATGGTAGTGAAGGTCTGATCCACGCCTCAGGGTAACAGTTGCGCCGATTGGTCCTCCTTTGATCCTCCGCCACACGAAATCATCGTTGGCGGACCCGCGCAGCCCATCACGATCGGGCGAAAAGACTCGTCGCAGCGCGCGATCAGCAGCTCGCGAGCAGATTCAGAGCTTGTAACCGATGTCGCGCAGCAGCTGTTTGCGGTCGGCCTCGTCGCTCGCTGTCTCGATGCCCGCGGGCGGCATCCCGTCGACGACCCCCACGATCCCTCGGCCCAGATCGGTCTGTGCGACGAGGACCTCGACGGGGTTGGCGGTAGCGCAGAACACGGTGCACACCTCGGGGACTTGTTTGATCGCGTTCAAGACGTTCACGGGGTAACCATCGCGCAGAAACACGATGAACGAGTGGCCGGCGCCTATCGCTTCGGCGTACCTCGCCGCGCGCTCTACGAGGTCCGGGGCATTGCCGGAGCAACGGATTAGGCACGGACCCGACGCCTCGCAGAACGCGAGTCCGAAGCGAAGGTAGGGGCTGGATCCGACCAACGCCTCATGAAGGTCTTCGACGGTCTTTATGAAATGCGACTGGCCGATGATGACGTTTAGGCCATCGGTCATTTCGATCGGGACTGAGCTCAACTCCATGTGACGCACCCTTCCGGTGACACCCTTCATGGGCTAGCGCCCATACCACTGATGATGACATCTCTCGTCACGCCACGCTGCATGCCCCATTCCGCGGGAGGTTCGAGTTCGACGAGGTCCACCAACTACCGCAAGGTCTCATCGGCGGCGTCTCGGAGACCAGCCCGCGGAAACATATCAACTACGTGCTGCCTCTGGTCGTACACCTCATCTCGGGGCACACGGCGTGCCCACCGTCGGTGATCCCAAGGAGCGCTCGGATAATGGGCCGCCTGAGAGCTCGATCTCCACAGATTGGGTGTGCGTACGCAAGTCGGTCCCTGCTTCAGGCGAGTGGACCTTGATGTCGAATCGTCTCCACCGACTCCATCGTCGTACGGAGCTTCTGGAGCCACTTCAGCGTTTGTGCCAGCCAAGCTGACGCACCACGCCAAGGCGTCGGAGCGACTGCGCGCCACGCCGCTATCAACCAGCGTGTCGAGAACTGTCCGCTCGGACCGGCCTAGTCGGGTCATCACCGGTACGGAGAGGTTCGTGAAGACGTGCGCGGTGTCGCCAATCTGGTCTCCCCAGCTCAAGGTTCGCGCTGCTGAGGTGGCGCGAAGTGGGTGACTATGCCGACTCGCTCTTCGAGCTCACGACCTCGATCTGATTTCGATGGGAACGAGGCTGCTCCCTCCTGGCGAGCAGTCCCGATCGGATGACCAGCAAGGGAATAAGTGCCAAGAGGATTAGGTAGACGACGCCGAGCCAAGGACTCTCGGGGAAGAAGTATTCGAAAGCGGAGGGACCACCGACGGCGCTCCACGCCATGTACGAAATGAAGAACACACCGGTGATCGTGCCCAAAAGCGCCACGGTCGAGAAGACGAGTCGCTCGCTTTGGCGCGCCAACTCCACGCGTCGTATGAGTAGGGCCAGCGCCACGCCGAAGACAAACATGGCCAGCGGGATGCAGTCATCGATGATGGTTTGAGCGGTCGATATGAAAGGAGCACCTTGACCCCAGGGCGCTACCCATCGTTGAGTGAGCTCCCAGGTGACCTGTGCGAGGTTGGTGATGACGGTGCCCGGTTGGGAAAGACTCATTCCGCGGAGGCCGTCGGCGTGGTCGATGTACGGAGCGAGCAAACTGGGCAAGTCGCGCGCGACGTAGAGGATAAACCCGCCCGAGGTCGCGGCGAGCGTTGAGGGAACAACGAGGCGCCGAGCTCGACCGCGCAGCGCCTGGCGCACGACCAGCACGGCGACAGCCAGGACGACGGTCGCGAGCTCCAGCACCAAGAGCCCCATCGCGACCGTGAGGATCCCCGTCGTCGCCGAGACGGGAATCGGATGGTAGCGACGCCCGCTCCACGCGAGCATGGCTCTCGACCAGAAGTTGAGCATGATCACGACCATCAGTGCGACGAAGGCGAGGCTCGTGCCGAGCGCCGCTCGCGTTTGGCCGCCGAGACTCACGCCGGAGTTGGAAAGGCCGAGGTCGCTCACCCGAGCGACGAGTCCCTTGTACGCGACGTTGACGCTGCGCCCGAGATCGACGGGCCGGTCCGTGAACTCCTGACCGAGGTGGTCCACGAACTCCTCGCCGTAGCGCTCGCGCCACGCTCTCGGATACCAGCGAAGAAGACGCCTCGCACGACGCGTGTCGTCGGGTTCGCTGCTCACGCGAAGCTCCACGATCGCTTGAGTCGGGCCTGTCCGGTCTTCAGGATTCGCTGCTGGGAAGTGATGTACTCGGCGAGCACGGTTGCGCCCTGGGCGGTGAGGCGGTACGGGCGACGACGCGCATTGGCTTCCAGGGCGACAATCAGTCCTCGGCTTTCAAGACGCGGAAGAACTTGGTAGAGCGTGCCCGCTGGTAGGTGAACCCCCGCGAACTCCTCCACGTCCTTTACGAGCGCATATCCGTGCTTGTCGCCGCCGGCAAGGCTGGACAGAATCAGGACCGCAGCGCTGGCGTTGCGTCCAAGGCCTACTAACGAACTCTCTTCATCGGTCATTGGCTTACTATATCGATAAGCGATCTAGCCGTCAAGGATCTACCCGCGCCGTGTGGTCGTTGTCGTCGCGGGCGCGGTCGGAGTGGATCCAGCGGGTGTCGGACAGGTCGTTGACGTTCCGGTAACGGGTCTACCGGCTTGAAGGGCGAGTGCGCCTTCGATCATGCACTTCATGATCGGTCCGGCGACGAGGGCGCCGGTCACACTGTGTCCCTGGAAGGGAACGCTCACGGCGATCGCGATGGTGGGGTCGTTCGCTGGGGCGAAGGCAATCATCCAATCGTCGGTGTCGTTGTTGAGATTGTTGCCGACCTGAGCGGTGCCGGTCTTTGCCGCGACCCGGTCTTGAGGAAGGAATTGAACCCCATACGCGGTGCCGATGGGATCGTCGACCACCCCTCGCATGAGCGGCACGATCTGAGCGGCTTGGGCCGCCGTGAGCGGCGTCTTCCAGACCGAGTCCTTGTAGCGCTGCACGACCGAACCATCGGGACCCGTGATGTAAGACATGAGATGAGGAGTCATGATCACGCCCTTATTGGCGATGCCCGCTGCGACGAGCGCGTTCTCGAGGGCCGTTGCGCTCACGTCTTCCTGGCCTATCGCCGAGTACGCGAGATAGGGCGGATTCGCCGCGAGGTTGGACTCGCTCGGAAAGTACGACGCGACGACCCCGGGCAAGTCGATCGGAGGGACCTCGTTGTATCCGAAGGCGTTCGCCTCGGCCGTGAGGTCCTGGGCGCCGAGCGCAATGCCGAGCAGGGCGTAGCCGGGATCGCACGAATCCGGCAGCATCTCAGCGACGGTCCCGCCGCACTGCACACCGCCGTCGTTGTACAACGGCTTGCTGGAATCCGGAAGACTGGTGTGGGTCATCGAGGGATAGTCCTTCGTCAGCAGCGACGGCTTGTACGCGACGATGCCCGCGGTTGTGATGACCTTGAATGTCGAGCCCGGAAAGATCGTCTGCTGCGTGGCAAGGAGTCCGAGGGGAGGATAGCCGTCGGCGTCCTTCTTATTGTCCTTCACCCACGCCGCGGTTTGGACGGATCCGAGTGGCGAGGTAAACGGCACCGGGTCGTACGTGGGGTTGGAGTACATCGCCAGGACGCTTCCCGTGCTCGGCACGATCGCTACGACCGAGCCGTCCCGACGGGCGAGCTCGGCGTGAGCCAGTTCCTGCAGCGATGGCTCGAGCGTCAGCGTCACGGAGTCTTCGCCCTCGCTGGGAGCGAGCACCTGCTCAAGGTTCCGGGCCGGGAGAGTGTGGGCAGAGAGCTGGCTGTTGTACTCGTATTCGAGCTCCCACGCCCCGTACTTGGTTGACGTCCAACCCACGACGCCGGCGAAGAGCGCGCCCTCGGGATAGACGCGCCGGTAGGGAAACCTAGCGTTGCCGGTCGGTTGCGACTCGGCGAGCACCGTGCCATCGGCGGCGAGGATCTCGCCGCGCGGATATTGGACATCGGTGACGATGTTGCGCGGATTTATTGGCGAGGCGTTCAGCGCACCCGCATGGAACCACTGAACCCACAGCGACTGGCCGGCGATGACCAGGAACAGCACCGTGATGAAGACCGCCAAGATCCAGATCCGTCGAGACACCGTTCGGGCTCGTTAGATCCACACCGGGAGCATTGCGCGGCTATTGATACACCTAACTCTCCTACACGAGAGCCCCGCTTAGGACCGCAATCTGCATCCAGACTTAGGACTGGACGACGGGGGATTCGTCCGGCGCGGGGAATCGAACGAAGGCCAGCCGCTGCCTCGTCCTCAGTCCAGTCCTCCTTCTCCGCTGAGCATCCGATCCAGGAGTGCCGCTTTGATGGAGGGGCGGCTGGCGAAGACCAGGAGAAGTGACGCTTCGCGGGTGGCGCGCTCGGCCGTGTCGCCCGATATCGCCGAGTGACTCCCCGTGGTGACTGCGAGCGCGTGCGCGCATCGCACGGCCAACGCTGACGCGCGAGCGCGTGCTTCGTGAATTCCCTCGGCGCCTGCGCGATCGAGCTCGTCGCGCGTGGCGCGAAGCTCGTCGTCGAGCACCGAGGGTCCGAGCAACTCGCAACAGCGACGTGCGACACCGAGGGCGAGCGAACCGTTGACGCGAAGCCCCTCGGGTCGCTCGAGTCCCGGAGCGTACGGCTGGCTCCCGGCGTAAATGTCATGGGGAACCTTCACGTTGGAGAACGTCATAGTCACCGTTGAACTGGCGTTCATCGCCGAGAGATGCAGAGGCGCCACGCTCAGCCCTTCGCGCGGCGTCGCGTCGAGGACAAAGCTCGCGACGCTCTCAGCGTCCTCACGCGCAGTCACGAAGAGCTTGTCAACGATGCCCCAGCCGCTCACCCAGGGAGCATCACCGTTCAACAGCCACCCGTCGTCAATTGGTTCGGCCGTGAGTCGGGCGGGACCGGGCAGGAGTCCTCCGAGCGAGACCCCTCCTTTGACCTCGCCGCTGATCGACCGAGGGCAACATCGAGCGCAGGTGCTCGGGGGTGGCGGGGTCAAGGAGCGACCCAAGAAGTCGGAAATGCTGGAGCCACACGAAGGTCGTCGTCAAGCACGCGGCGGCCAGCTGTTCGACGAGGTCGCAGGCCTCAGCGAAACCGAGCTCTAAACCTCCGACGTCCTTGGGCGCCCATGCCCCGTAGAGCCCCGCGGCGGCGAAGGCGGCGAGGTGACCGGGAGGAATGGTCAGCGACTGATCGACGGTCGCCGCGTCGCGAGAAAGGAGTTCGACGAGTGCGGGAAGAGGTTTGAAGGATTCCACTGCTCTATCCTTGTCGGCCTTGGAACGCACGGTTGTCACGAGATTGTCGCGCCGATGATCGGGTAGTCGCTTCTTCATAGTTGATGGCCAAATTTGCCCCGTTCCAATGGGTACATTGTGGCGTGCCCGAGTTGCCGGAGATGCAAGCCCTCTCAGAGCGACTCGACGCGCTGCTCGCGGGCAGCGCGTTGCTCCGGGCTGACGTCCTGGGATTCTCTTCGCTGAAGACCTACGCACCAACTCCTGAGTCCTTGTTGCACCGCCGGCTCGTCTCGGTCGGGCGACGGGCCAAATACTTGGTGTGGGAGTTCGACAGCGGAACCCGCATCGTGCTGCACCTCTCGCAAGCGGGGCGTTTGGACGTCGAACGTCCGCCGAAGCAGACTCGCCCTCGCGGCTCGGCGGTGCGCTTCGTGTTCGGTCGGGGCGCCGAGTTCGAGGAACCGGGGGTGGGTGTGCTCGTGCGCGAATACGGCACTCACCGAAAAGTCTCGTGGTGGGTGCTCGCTCCGGGAGATGAGGGGCCGCTGGCCGGGCTCGGTCCCGAACCGGGAAGCGAAGCGTTCGCCGAACTCATTCGCACGAGCACCTCGAAGCGTCGTCTCACAACCGATCTACGCGACCAGCACGTGATGTCCGGCATTGGACGCGGCTGGGGTGATGACATCTTGCACCGCGCGCACCTTTCGCCCTTCGCCTCGTTCAGCTCTTTGACACCCGAGCAGCGCGAGGCCCTGCTCAACGCCGTCACCACGGTGCTGGCCGACGCACTCGAGCTGGAGCGAACTCGCGCGGGTGGTCTATCGGAATCGAAGCTCGGCGGTCGGTTCAAGGTTCACGATCGCGCAGAAGAGCCATGTCCCGCTGGCGTGTGGCGATACCCTACGCCGAGTGTCGTTCGAGTCCTACGAGATGACGTACTGTCCTACGTGCCAGACGGGCGGACGGCAGCTTGCCGATCGCCGCTTATCCCGGTTACTTAGATAGCGAGGCCGCGATCGAGCCGGCCCAAGGGCGAGTCGACATTCCTGCGTGCCGTTTGAATGTCACCGGTGGTCTACTCGATCACTTCACGGGCTCGATGCGTGTCAGGTCCTCGGAACATGCTGGTGCTTTCTTCGTTCGCTAGGACGCCGCCCAGTACCCGGGGGCGGACTTGGAGTTCTTGAGCGCCTCTTCATCTTCGAATCCGGGCGCCATCGACGCCGCGGAACCCGCCATCACCTGATGGTGATCGATGTTCAGCAGGCG
The DNA here is from genome assembly GCA_963848345.1 of uncultured Acidimicrobiaceae bacterium. Classification (GTDB taxonomy): domain Bacteria; phylum Actinomycetota; class Acidimicrobiia; order Acidimicrobiales; family RAAP-2; genus RAAP-2. The sequence continues at coordinate 247,226 of CAWKDF010000006.1, forward strand.
GATCCAACTCTGTTGTCCCATAGTGAGGGCGATGAAGCACGCTAGTTCGACGAGCTCCTCCTCACTGAAGTGCGAGTGAAGTCGCTCCCAGAACTTGTCGTCAGGGTCAATCCGCCAGGTGATGGCCTCGGTATAGCTGAGGGCGGCCCGCTGACGCTCGTCGTACTCACCGGACGTCTCAAAATTCATCAGAGCGTCGAGCTTTCCCTCGGACAGCCCGTGCTCGCGCGCTTCGCTACTGCGCTGATTGCCGCAGTACTCGCACTTAACTGAACGCGACACGTACACCCGGCAGAGCTCCTTGATGGAATGGTCCACGACGCCACCGCGAAAGAGACGGTTCCAGGCCCCGTCGAAGGCCCAGAAAGCGGCCTTCGAATGTGCTCGAACAGCCGTGCTTTCCGGTCGGGGAGTCCCTTCAGCCGCGCAACGCTCCATGACCGCCAGCATCGCGCCATCCATGTCGGCAAGCGGGAAATAGCTGATTCGCTGGGTGCGTTCGTCCATGATCCCCCTCGTGACGTACGTAGGCGCTCAAAGTTTATGAGCGCCATCCGTGACATTTCCGAAATCACGCGATCGCTAAAAAGAATTCAGGTGGCGAAATGATGCCCCGACAGTCGGCCAATCCTCTTGCCAATCCCCGTCACGGGCATCGTCACCGCGCGTGCGACGCAGTCGAGAGCCGTGGAAGCAGCAAATAGGGACTTTGGCAGGTCGACTTATGACTTTTGCCCCTATCCGTTATGACCTTTGACCCTACCGGCTGACGCAACTCGCCGAGAAGACTGGGCAGCACAGGTCTTAAGGAAATCAACAACAACGGATAGGAAGAACATGAAGAGTCTGAGAAACGCAAAGTTGGTCGGAGTCGCACTCGTGGCCTCCACACTGGGTCTCGCGGGCGCCGTCGGTGCCGGTGCGGTCCAAGTCGCCAACCCGACCAGCGCCGCAGCTGTCCAGGCGCACGCCAAGACCGCGACCGTGTCCTTCAGCGGCAGTTACAAGGGCACGATGGCGCTCCTCTGGAGTTCCAGCGCGGTCACCGTGTCGTCGGTGACCGGTACCGGCGCCTCCTCCAAGTTGGGCACAGCGACCCTGAAGGGCACGGGCACGTCCTCGCCGTCGAGCACGTGCGACCCGTTCTCCGGTTCGGGCACGATCTCGAGCGCCAAGGGAAAGTTGATCTTTCACGTGGTTTCCAGCTCGAAGCAGCAGGCCTGCGCCGCGGGCGACGCCGCCCCGACGTCAGTCACGGTCAAGGGCGTAGCCACGGTGACCAACGGCACGGGCGTGTACGCGGGAGCCAAGGGGACCCTCGCCCTCAAGGGCGCATTTTCTATTCAGTCCACCACCGCGGGCTCCAGTGAGACCGACTCCTTCACGGCGTCGCTCACCGGGAAGCTCACGGTGAAGGGCTAATGGCAACCAGAGCAACAGAAAGGTACATGATGAAGAGAGTTATCTGTAGCACGATCGCCGGGGCATGCGCAGTTGGCATGCTGATCGTCGGCGCGGGAGTGGCGGGTGCTCAAACCACCACCACGACTACGACCGCTGCTCCGACAACGACAACGACGGTGCCCCCGTACGCGAGCGGCAACCAGTACATGTCGTTCAACGTAGAGACCGTCGTCGGCGCAGGCAGTCCCGCGGGATCCGTCTACCCAGGCAGCTGCACACTGGAGAACGACTTTGGCCTTGGGGCCACGGTGGTCTTTCGCATGTGGGGCACTGACTTCGAGAACGGCACCCCGCTAGTTGGCGCGCCCGGCGCGAACCCCAACGTGTCGAGCGTCACGATCAATGGACTTCCGGGCGCCACCACGGCACCGACCATGTCCTACTCGACATCGGACGGCTACTGGACGTACGGCTGGAAGACCTCGACGGCGACGCCTACGGGCACCGTGCCCTACACGGTCACCGTGACGCTCAACCCCGTCGGTGCGGTCTACAAGACCGCCTACAAGAACGTCATCAAGGTCATCAAGGGCAAGAGGGTAGTGAGGAGGGTCGCCTACAAGAAGTTGGTGTCGGCATCGACCCCCGCTGAGAGTTACACCTTCGTCGCGCCCAAGACTCAAGACGTGGTCCTCAGCGCGAGCGTCTGAGGCTCGATAGGGAAGTACGCAGTGCAGTAAAGCCTTATGGGCTCCGGAGGCATCGAAGCCCGGAGCCCATAAGGCGAAGTACCGGCCTGGCACAGCCGTCAAAGTGCGACACCACATAGAGAAGTCGGGACAGTTATATCCCGATGCAGAGGAGATCACAATGAACTACAAAATGCGAACCAAGGGTTGGGTGAGGGTGATGACCGGGCTAGCTGGGATCTCCTTACTGCCCGCACTGCTCATCGTGCCGAGCGGCGCCGCGCCGTCGGTTACGGTGCCGACATCCACGGTGCCAACCGCCACGGCGGCGCAGATCGCCGAGGCGACGAACGCTCAGGCTTTGACGGCCCCCGCATCGGTGACATCCGCGCCGCTGCCCGGTGTCGTCAGTCCCTCGTTCTCTCCTGCCAGCACGATTGCCGTCCTGACGACGACGTCCGGCGGTCCCCAGACGGGAGTCTCGGGCTCGGGCACCGAGGGACAGCCGCTCACCGTCACGGGTTCGGGCCTTCCGAAGAACGCCACGGTCACCCTCGAGTGGTCGACGAACAACGCCACCTGGGTCGCCGACGTCGAACCGTCGACGGCGAACTACCTCGGCATGGCGGCAGCCAGCCTCAACGTCACGCTGGGAACGGCCACGACCGACGCGTCGGGGAACCTGTCCTACAAGACCACCGTACCGGTGGACTTCGGTGGCGTGCACAACGTCTACGCCGTGGTCAATGGCACCGAGTACGCCGTGGGTGGCTTTACGATCTTGCGCACCCTCACCATCTCCCCGACGAGCGGGCCTATCGGCACCACCATCCACGTCACGATCACCGGTCTCGGTGAGACCGCCTACACCACCGGCGACGGTGTCAACTGGGACAACCACATGACCGGCCTGGTCTCAGCCCTGTGGACGCGTGGCACGGCGAACTTCACCATGCGCGCCGCCGGCCCCGCGGGTAAGCACACCATCGAGGTCGGATCGTCGCTCAGCACGCTCTACATGAACCCCGATCAGTCCCCGGTTCCTTACGCCGGATTGAACACCGCCGTCTTCACGACGACGCGGGAGTCGTCGCCTGCGGCCGCTACCGTCGATCTCCCACAGGACTACAACGCCACCCCGAGCCAGTACACGACGCTGTCGACCGCCAACCTCGACGCCGCGAGCACCGCGGTCGCCACACTGTCGGCGAATCGCGGCACGGTCGGGTCTGCGGTGACGGTGAAGGTCAGCGGGCTTTCCGCCGACGGCACCGATCAGCTCGAGTGGTCCTCCGTGGTCGGCAGTCGCGTCAACTGCCCGAACGGTTCGTCTTCGTGCTGGCAGTTCGCCTCCACGCCCCTCGGCAGCGCCACGGTCTCTAGCGGCACTCTCAGCTCGACGGTGACGATCCCTGCGACCAACCAGAAGTACCCGGGCGCCGGTCTCGGCGGGTGGCACGTGATCCAGGTGATGAACGGCTCGAAGGTTGAGGCTGAGGTTCCCTACTACGTCCAAGAGAGCGTCGTGGTGTACAAGTCCGCGAGCGGACACGTCCTCACCAAGGGTCTGGCCACAGCCGCTCCGGTGCCCGACGTGACGTCGCCGACGCTGACCCAGGTCGCCGGCGTGGGGACCCCGACCCTCACCTACCACGAGGGTCAGGAGTTCACCGTGGCAATCAACGGCGTCGGCTGGACGCAGATGGACAACACCCTCGCGGTCGACTACGACAACAGCCTCGTGGGCTACGGCTGCGGCTTCAACTCGAACGGCTACATGGTCGTGCACCTGTTCGCCACCGGCGGACCCGGGACGCACATCATTGACCTCTACCCCGAGATGTACACCCTCAATCCCAGCTTCACCACCACGGCCTACGGGATGACGCCATTCCTGGACTACGGCACCAACTTCCCGGGACTCGCTCTCGGGTACCAGGTCCCCGCCATCCACCTGGCGATCCGCATCGTCAAGTAAATCCAGCGACCCCGCCTCCTCCCTCGTCATGTTTCGGGGGAAGGGGCGAGGTCCCAGTGTCGACGGCGCGACGGGGGTTGGCGCGATTTCGCATCGACAGAATCTCAGTTGCTCGAGTATCTCTGAAGGCTCATCGACGCAAGCAACGCCTCGCACGTGGTTGTCTCAGCGCATCGACGCGACCTTGAAGCGTCCATACCTACGGACGCGCAGCGTCGCCAGTGCCACCCGTTAGCGGACGCTCGTCCTTAATCGCTCATGCACTGGGCAGACGCGTCCTAAATCTGATAACAAGTATGGAAAAACATTGCCAAGGGGGTCATGTGAAGATCAAACGAATGCTGTCGAGCGCGGCAGCAGCAGCGCTCATCCTCGGAGGTCTTATGCTCACGGCGGATGCGCTCGCTGCGAGCGCGGCAAATGCGATAGTTCCCGGTATCACGCTTTCTCCGGACATCGGCCTCCTGAATGGTCAAGTGGTCAGTCTTACGGGGAGCGGATTCTCACCAGGCGCCTCGTTCGTCGCAGTCGAATGCAACGGGCAGGCCACGGGGATCGCGGGATGCGATACATCAGCGATCAATCCCATCACCGTGACGTCGAGTGGTACCTTCACCACGTCCTTTGAGGTAATGACCGGGACCATCGGCAACGGAACCTGCGGCATTAGCGCCACTGATTCACTGTGCTTCGTTGCGGTTGGTACCACTTCAGGCGCCCTTGTCGCCGACGCGTCCATCTCGTTCGTAGGAGGCCCCGGTGTCTCGCTGACTCCGTCGACAGGACTCTCGAATAGCCAATCGGTCACGGTTGCCGGTGTTGGATTCACCCCCGGTGACGCTGTCTATGCGGTCGAATGCCTTGCAACGGCTACAACGCAGGCTGGCTGTGACACATCAACTGCGGTGCCCATGACGGTGACCCCGCAGGGCCAACTCCCGTCGACCTACTTCAAGGTCGTGACCGGCAAAATAGGAACAGGTTCGTGCGGAACGTCAGTGGCAAACTACGCCGACTGCATCGTTGAAGTCGCGAACGCCGGAGGAACTGACCGGGGGGTCGCCACGATTGACTTCGTCGCACCCGCCGCCAAAGTCTCTACGGTACCCGTGGCGACGCGAGTGAGTGGCCCCGCCGTTATCGGCAAGTCGGTCGCGACGGTTGTGATCGGCAAGAACTTTACGGCAGTGTCGAAGATCACGGGTGGCCCGGGATCGACCGTGCGCGTGACCAGTGTCGCGCGCACCGCACTGCACGTGACGATCACCGAGTCGGCGCACGCGAAAGCTGGCACGTCAACGCTCGTCATCAGATTCAAGAGTGGCAAGTCCGCGAGGGTTCACTACA
>CAWKDF010000007.1:0-13558 GCA_963848345.1 uncultured Acidimicrobiaceae bacterium
CATCGACTCGCTGTCGAAGTACGCAGTCATCGACGCGTATCAGGTGTCAATTGACGGACTTGACGCTTATTCGCCCGCGGGCTGGTCTCGCGCGCTGCGCGAGCTCGCCGACACCCTCGGCGTAGACGCCGTCGTCGCGGCCGGCACCGAACGGGGCCAGGAGATCATGGCCAGCGTCGGCGCGGCGACCGGTCTCGCGATGGCGGCGAACTGTCTTTCTGCGTCGTGGCTCGACACTGGCGCGATCGGGCTCAGTCGACAGCGCTGGGGCGGCAGTCTCATCGAGGACGCGGCATTAGACGGAGTGCCCGCTCTCCTCACGGTGGCGTCGGACGGTGTGCTCGCCGTGCCAGCCGAGGTGCCGACGTCGACCACGATTCACGACGTTCGAGCAGTAGCGGGGGAACTCGAGCGTCGAGTGATGGTGAGTGAGTGGATTGCTCGGGGCGGGGGAGTCTCGCTCGCTGACGCCCGCGTCGTCGTGGGGGGCGGACGCGGGGTCGGCAGCGAGGAGGGCTTCGCCGCCCTCGACGAATTGGCGGGGCTACTCGGAGCGGCCGTCGGCGTCTCGAGGGTGGTCACGAGTGCCGGATGGCGGCCTCACGCCCAGCAAGTCGGCCAAACGGGAACCAAGATCTCCCCGGAGCTCTACCTCGCGTGTGGCATCAGTGGTGCGACGCAGCATCTTGCCGGGTGCCGCAGCGCCAAGCACGTCGTCGCCATCAACACCGACGCAGACGCTCCGTTTCTTGCGCGCGCCGACTTCGCGATCGTGGGTGACCTCAGCGTCATCGTGCCCGCGATCTCTGAGGCGATTCGCTCGCGCACATCGTGATGCTCGGGGGTCTCCTAGTCGGGTGTTGTGGATTCGAGCGGACTCTGATCGATACCGTGACGGTAGAAATCGACGGTCGAGGGCGCGAGTGGCGTGTTACCCAGTATGAGGTCTGCTGACTTCTCGGCGACCATCATGACCGGCGCAAAGATATTGGCGTTGGTGACGTAGGGAAACACGGAGGCGTCCACGACGCGCAGACCTTCGAGGCCGTGCACGCGCATGCTGGTCGGGTCAACCACGGAGGCGTCGTCGGTTCCCATCTTGCAGGTGCACGATGGATGCAGGGCGGTTTCGGCGTCGCGCGCCACCCAGTCGAGGATCTCCTGGTCACTCGATACGCTGGCGCCCGGCGACAGCTCCCCGCCGCTGTAGGGGGCGAACGCGGGCTGACCGAGAATGCTGCGTGCGACATGGATGGCCTCGATCCATTCGCGTCGGTCCTGTTCGGTCGAAAGATAGTTGAAGCTGATGGCGGGTCGTAAGAACGCGTTGGCCGACTTGAGCTTCACTGACCCTCGAGCGTCCGAGTACATCGGTCCGATGTGCACTTGGTACCCGTGGCCGCTCGCGGGCGAGGATCCGTCGTAGCGAATGGCGATCGGTAAGAAGTGGAACATCAGATTCGGATAGGCGACCTCGTCATTGCTGCGCGCGAAGCCGCCGCCTTCGAAGTGGTTCGTCGCACCGGGACCTTTGCGTAAGAAGAGCCACTCGGCGCCGATCAAGGGACGGTTGCGCATCTTGAGTGACGGTGCGAGCGAGACGGGCTGCGTGCAGGAGTGCTGGATATACACCTCGAGGTGGTCCTGGAGGTTCTCTCCGACGCCGGGCAGGTGCTGGATGACATCGATGCCGAGAGCGGAGAGTTCGTCCGCGTTGCCGACCCCAGAAAGCTGCAGGAGCTGGGGCGAGTTGAAGGCGCCGCCACAGAGGATGACTTCGCCCGCCCGCACCTCACGTCGCGTGCCGTGCTCGTTGAACTCCACGCCGACCGCACGGTTCTTTTCGAAGAGGATCTTCGTCGCGAACGCGTGGCACTGAACCTCAAGATTCGCCCGACGCATCGCGGGGTGCAGGTATGCCCGCGCGGCCCCGAGTCGGCGGCCCCGAAAGACGTTCCGGTCAAAGGGTGCGAAACCTTCCTGCCGATAGCCGTTGACGTCCTTGGTGAGCGGGTAGCCAGCCTCCTGCACTGCTTGGAAGAACGCGCCAAAGAGTGGATTCGTGGTGGGTCCGCGTTCGAGGATGAGCGGCCCATTCGTGCCGCGATAGTCATCGCCACCGGCGAGGCAGTTCTCCATACGTTTGAAGTAGGGGAGGCAGTGGCGATAGTCCCACTCGCTCATCCCGGCATCGCCCGCCCAGCGTTCGTAGTCGAGCGGATTGCCCCGCTGAAAGATCATGCCGTTGATGCTGCTCGAGCCTCCGAGCAGCTTCCCGCGCGCGTGATAAATACGTCGACCATTCATGTAGGGCTCGGGTTCGGACTCGTATTTCCAGTCGTAGAAGCGGCTGCCAATCGGAATGGTGAGCGCGGCGGGCATGTGCACAAACACGTCCCACTTGTAGTCGGGCCGACCGGCTTCGAGCACCAGGACTTCGTTGGACGAATCGCTGCTCAGTCGGTTGGCGAGGGCGCTCCCCGCGGAGCCGCCACCGACGATGACGAAGTCGTACTGAGCCCGTTTCATAAGCCTCCTGTGACTGATCACGAACGCGCCAGCGACGCCATGAAGTGTTGCTCAGGTCTAGGCGACTTTCACATTGGCGTCAACTTTTGACGCAGTAACGTTCGACTTTCCACAATGTGGGCCCTGCGCATCGAGCGCCTGTCGTTCCACCGTCGCGGGCGCTCGTCTCACCTCCACCAGGGTGCGCCATCATTGGTATCAATCATGAAGGATCCAGTGACTCACGTTGACACCGCCGCGCGCGTGACGCGCTCGCTCCTAGGTGTGCGGTCGTGACGACGACGTCCATCCCAACGGTTCGATTTGACAACATGCGTGACTTCACGACGACGACGATGCACGGCTTTGTGGAAGAGATTCGAGCCGACGCCATCGACGGCGTCGAAGGCGCACTCAACGAAGCGGAAGCTGCCGCGCGGGATGGACGATGGGTGGCGGGATACGTGTCCTATGAAGCGGCGCCGGCCTTTGACCGTGGGCTGCAGGTGCGCGCGCCCGACCACGAACTTTCTGGCAGGGTTCCCCTCGTCTGGTTTGGTGTCTTTCGTAGCGCTACGACGAAGCCCCTCACGCTCCCTCGGTATCGCCGCGAGCACTCGCGCACGCCATGGACGTCGCACGTCGACGAAGAGGACTACGTGAAGAAGGTTCGACTCATTCTCAACGAGATCGACGTCGGCACGGTATACCAAGTGAACTTCACCAACGCATTCCTACGGAGCGGGGCCGCCGACGCGGAAACGTTGTATCGCGAGCTCCTGCTGGCTCAGCAGCCCGCGTACGGCTCGATGATCAGATTCGACGAGGTCGCCATTGTCAGCGCGTCGCCGGAGCTCTTCGTCGAATGGGACGGGACGTTGCTGCGTAGCCGACCAATGAAAGGCACGGCTCGGCGCGGGAGATATCAGCTCGAAGACCAGGCCCGAGCCGCGGCGCTCGCGAACTCCGCGAAGGAATCGGCCGAGAACATCATGATCGTCGACCTCATCCGCAATGACATGGGTAAGGTCGCCGAGGTCGGCACCGTGGTTGCGACCGAGCTTCGGACGTTGGAGGCGTACCCCAACGTGTGGCAACTGGTATCAGAGATTCAGTGTCGTACCCGGGGCGACGTGACCCTCGTTGACATCTTTCGCGCAATGTTTCCGTGCGGATCAGTGACCGGGGCGCCAAAGCAGAGCGCGATGGAGATCATTGAGCGACTGGAAGTACGCGAGCGAGGGGTCTACTGCGGGGCAGTCGGTCTTCTTGAACCTGTGAACCAAAAGCCGCGCGCTCGCTTCAGCGTGGCGATTCGAACCGCGGTCATCGACGGGAATGCTTCGTTCTACGGCAGTGGCGGTGGCGTGGTGGCCGATTCGGTTCCCGAGATCGAATACCAAGAGATGATCCTCAAGGCGGAGATGCTCGATGTTATTCCGACCGCTCCATTTCGGTTGCTCGAAACGTTTGGCTATGGCGGCGACGCTGACGTCGAGACACTTCGCGCGCATCTCGAACGAATGCGGTCGTCTGCACTGTTCTTCGGATTCAATTACCCAGACGAACTCGAACAGCGACTGATCTCTCGACTCTCGACCGGTGGAGATCGGTCGAGGGTTCGACTGCTGCTCTCGAGGAACGGCGAGATTGAACTGCAGTGCAGTGAGGCGCCCACACCACGTGGGACTCCGGTGCGCCTGGCGATTGACGACGATCCGGTGTGCAGCGAATGGGTCATGCTCTTTCACAAGACCACCAGGCGCGGGGCTCTATGACGTGCGACGACGGAAAGCCCCGAACGCGGACGACGTCGTTCTGATCAATGAGCGAGGCGAGTGCACGGAAACGACGATTGCCAACCTTGCCGCACGGGAGGGCGAGTCGTGGTTCACGCCACCCCTCTCGTCCGGTTGCCTGCCCGGCATCAGGCGCGCCCAGCTGATCGACGAAGGAGTCCTGACGGAGAAGTCCTGCGTCCCGAGGATCTACATCGCGCCGACGAACTCGCCGTCGTGAACTCCCTGCGAGGATGGCAGGGCGCGACGCTGTGGACCGGCGCCGCCTCGTCGGACGCGGAACAACCGAGCGTTTCTCTCGAACCCGGCGCGCGAATCTAGGGTTGTTCGATGGAGCGCTACATTCTCACTCTCCGTTGTCCCGATACTGCGGGCATCGTGCTCGCTGCGGCTCAAGGGATCGTCCATCTCGGCGGCAACATCGTCGAGAGTGATCAGTTCTCGGATCCGCCCACGGGCCAGTTCTGCATGAGGATCGGCTTTGACAGCCCGCGAAGCGTCGAAGAGGTGCGCGACACCTTATGCGAGCAACTTGAGCGCTTTAAACCCCTGCTCGGCGTCCGTTTGGCCGCCGAGCGTCGACGGGCCTTGGTGATGGTGTCAAAGCTTGACCACTGTCTGGTTGATCTGCTGTATCGATGGAATCTTGGAGAGCTCGCTATTGACATTCCGTTGATCGTCTCGAATCACCCCGACTGTGCTCCGATCGCCGCGCGGTACGGGATTGCGTTTCGGCACATCCCCGTCTCACCGGAGACCAAAAGTGGCGCGGAGTCTCTGCTGAGGGATCTGGTTCATGAGCACCACGTCGACTTCATCGTGCTCGCCCGATACATGCAGGTGCTGTCGCCCGAGTTCTTTGAAGCGATGCCCGGCAGCATCATCAACATTCATCACTCGTTCCTGCCGAGCTTCAAAGGGGCGCGACCGTATCACCAGGCGTACGAACGCGGGGTCAAGCTGATTGGCGCGACGGCTCATTACGTGACGGCGGATCTCGACGAAGGTCCCATCATCGAACAGAGTGTGATTCGTGTCACCCACGCCCAATCGGCCGAGGATCTGGTGGCGCTCGGACGAGACATTGAGCGGTCCGTGCTGTCGAGAGCCGTTCGATTGCAGAGCGAGGATCGAGTAGTTCTCACCGGTGACCGAACGGTGGTGTTTTCCTAGCGGTTGGTGTTGCCGGGTAACCCATCCATGATGGTGTCAACGACCGAGTGGGCAAATCGGTCATCGAGGTCGAGGTGGCCTTGTAGAAGGCGTAGGTACGCAGGCCCGAAGAGCAGATCGAGGGCGACGTCAACATCGATGGTGGGACGCAATCTCTCCACGTTCGATCGCCCGATCGAACAAGAAGTCGATGTTGCGATCGAACCGGGGTCACGAATCTCTCGGCCCACACGGCAGCGAGCTCGGAGTCACCGTGCACTTCAGAGATCAATTCGACGAGTGTTCGCCCGGTATCGGTCCCTTTCACGGCGCGAATCCATGAGCGCAGCGTGGCAAAAAGATCGCCCCGCAGGTTTCCGGTGTCGGCCAGGGGCTGCTTCGCGAGCATTTCTCCCCTGAACGCCTCAAAGGCAAGCGTTCCTTTCGTTGGCCATCGCCGATAGATGGTGGATTTTCCGACGCTGGCTCGGCGGGCGACCTCATCAATGGTGAGCGCAGCGAAGCCGCCCTCGTTGAGGAGTTGCGCGAGTGGCGTCCAGAATTGCGCGCTCGGACTCCTCACTGCGGGGGCGACCTCGACCTCGCAGCGTGTCAGGAGCAGAAGTGTCATTCATAGCGTCACGTTACACCGAAATAACGATAACGTACGTACCGTATTCTAATAAAAGAGGTGTGAGACATGGTTTCGACGCGGACGGCGACTTCAGGCTACTCGGAGGAAGCGCCGCCCGCTCAGGCGCCGCGACGCGCACGGCGCACTCGCGACGGCGTTGGGAGAGCTCGACGGTGCGCCACGCGCCGAACTCCCCAAACGTGCACGTACTGTCGCCCCTCGCGCTCTCGCTCGTGCTGGTGGCGTCATTCATGGTGGTGCTCGACTTCAGCATCGTCAACGTGGCACTGCCATCAATTCGAGCGTCGCTCGGATTTACCGGCGACTCCGTGCAATGGGTCGTCACCGCGTACGCGATCGCGTTCAGCGGACTTCTCATCCTGGGCGGGCGCGTCGCTGACCTCTTCGGCCGCCGCCGCTGCTTCATCGCCGGACTGCTGGTGTTCTCATTGGCCTCGTTCGCTGCCGGGCTGAGTCCCGATGCCCTGATGTTGGTGATTGCACGGGCCGTCCAGGGAGTGGGAGCGGCGATCGTCGCGCCCGCTTCGTTGTCGCTCATTACCTCGCGCATTCGTGAAGGATCGCGTCGCACTCGAGCGCTCGGTCTCTATGGCGCCACCGCTTCCATCGGATTTGTGGCTGGTCAGGTGCTTGGTGGCGTGCTCGTCCAGTACTGGGGATGGGCCTCGATATTCCTGCTCAACGTGCCCGTCGGAATCGTCGCGGCAGTGCTGGCGTGTCGCATCATCTCGAGCGATCGCACGCGGGGGAGCGTGGCGCACCTTGACGTCGCGGGCGCCATCTTGGTGACCGTGGCCGTCGCGTCGATGGTGTTCGGGGTATCTGAAGGCGCCGTGCTCGGATGGGTCCACCCCTTCGTGGTCGGTGCGATCGCGGTAGCGATCGCGAGCGCCTTGGGATTCATCTTGGTTGAGCGCGTGCACGCTCATCCATTGCTTCAGCTTCGGCTGCTCGAGCGTGCGAACTTGTCGTCGGCATCGATCATCACCTTGCTCATGGGCGCCTGGAACGCCGGAGAGCTGGTTGTGCTGTCGCTGTATCTCCAGCAGACCCTTCACGATTCCCCCCTCGCGGCCGGCCTCGTCATCGCCCCGCAAGGCGTGGCGGGGTTTGCGGTCGGAATATTTGGAAGTCGTCTGATTCGTCGCGTCGGCATGCGGGCGTTTCTCATCACGTTCGGCGCCTCCGCGGGTCTCGGATTCTTGGCGCTGATGGCCATTCCTTCAAGCGGGCACTACGGTGCAGCACTGCTGGCAGTCATGTTGGTCGGCTGTGGCAATGTCGGCGTGCTCTTCGGATCGACCGTGATGGCAACCGCGGGCATGGCGGACGCTGATCAGGGACTGGTCGGAGGGGTCATCAACACCACTCGCCAAGTCGGCGCGGCGCTCGGTGTCGCGATCCTGGTCGCGATCGCAGAGGGCGCACACGCGGCCTCAGGAATCTCCAAGCTGCGCGGTGACCGACTCGCCATGCTCGTGTCAGCGTGCATCGCCTTCGCCGTTATACCGGTGGCGTGGCACGGAACCCGAGCCGTCGTTCGCACCGCTGGCGCCACGCCTGGGACCACCAGCCATCTCATCCGGCAAGGAGGGAATCATGAAATACATCACATTGGGTAGGACCGATCTCACAGTGTCGAGAGTTGCCTTCGGTACCTGGCAGCTGGGCGGCGACTGGGGTAGCACCGACGTTGAGCGCGCGGCGCAAGCCATTCGCACTGCTGCGGACAACGGCGTCACGTTCTTCGACACCGCGCAGGCCTACGGCTTCGGTGCTTCCGAAAGATTGCTCGCCAAGGGACTGCACGGTCTTCCTCGCGAGCAGTTCGTTCTCGCCACGAAGGGTGGGCTGCGCAAGGTGGACAACGGTGTCGCTCGTGACTCCAGCGCCAAAGTGATCAACGAAGGGGTCGAGTCCAGCCTGCGTTCGCTCGACACGGGCTACATCGACCTCTATCAGGTGCACTGGCCAGACCCCAACACGCCGTTCGAAGAGACGGCCGACGCGCTGGCCAAGCTGATTGCCGCCGGCAAGATCCGTCACGTCGGCGTGTCGAATTTTGACGTCGCACAGATGGATGCCTTCAGCGAGAGCTTGCCCGTGGAGACCTTGCAGCCTCCGTATCATCTCCTGCACCGCGACATCGAAGCGGAGATCCTTCCCTACACCATCGCCCACAACATCGGCGTGCTCGTCTACGGACCGCTGGCGCACGGCATCCTCGGCGGTGGACTGGGTCCCGACACCGCGTTCGCGTCCGATGACTGGCGTTCGAAGAGCGCCGACTTCAAGGGTGAGGTGTATCGCCACAATCTCGAACGAGTTGGCGAGCTCGCGGACTTCGCCCAGCGTGAACTCGGCATCACGATTGGTCAACTGGCCGTCGCGTGGACGCTCGCGACTCCTGGTGTGCACGTGGCGATTGTCGGCACGCGCAATCCGGACCACGTTGACGAAGCACTCGCGGCGGCCGATGTCACGCTGTCGAAGAGCACTCTGGAGCGCATCGAAGAGATCGTGCGCGACACAACACCGCTCGCGGGCCCCTCGCCCGAAACGGTCTAAGTCGGCCACACATCGTCGCGACGATGCCACAGTTGTGGCGAGGATTCGGCTAATCGCTCTTAGCGCACCTTCATCGCCTGATGAGACTCCGTCCTACATGCGAGTTGATGAGGTGTACTCGCACACAGAGTGTTCGGTTCACTTCAGTGGTTCACAGGAAAAATTGGGACTCACAAAAATAAAATTGATGGTGACAAAGGAGGATGTATGGCTCTAAGACATCACTCAGACACGGACACCAAAACCGAAGAAGCTCCCGTGGAAGTCGATACGATGGGCACCGGGAACTCGGCGCCAGTCGGTCCCAGCGCAGCGTCAAGTAAGGGGAATATCTCCGAGCGAATTGAAATGACGGATATCTCCATTCGTAGCGCGTCGCTTGGACTGATCCTCGGAAGTTTTGTCGCGCTGCTGGTTTCGGCATGGGCAGGAATCGTTCCCTTCGTGGGTCCGACATTCGGGTTCTCTGCAGACGACAGCACATCATGGACATGGAACCAAGTCCACGCGCTCGGAGCGGTCGTTCCGGGCGCGGTCGGCATCGTCGCATGCGTGATCGTGATGGTGTGCGCGCGCCGACCCATGGGACTCCAGTCTGCGGGATCGCTCGCGACGGCAGGTTTAGCTTTGTTCCTCTGTGGAGCGTGGCTCGCCGTCGTCCCGGTCGTATGGCCGGTTTTGGTGGGGTCGTATTTCCACGCGGCATCGCCAACGATGACGCTGGCGCATTGGATGGGCTACTCGGCCGGTCCCGGCGTATTGCTCGCGGGTTTCGGTGGACTCTTCATGGGCCGTGCCGGTCGTGAGTCAATGACGACGCGTACTGTCTCGATGGCCTGACCTCCCTAGCTTGCGAACGCCGCCTACCACGGGTCAACGTTCGATAATTGCGATTGCGCCGAGTGCACGGGCACGGCACACAGTCGTGGTGTCAGGCTGCGAGATATCGGTGACCAGCAATTGAACGCTGTTTGTCCGCTGCGCACGGCAGACCCCCTAATAATGCACCGTCGAATACGAAAAACGTACGGTGCTACCCTTCGACCTGATGTCAGGCGGAAACGGTAACCACCAAGAGATTGAGTCGCTCGACGAAATCGATAGGCAAATCGCCATCGCATTACAGGTAAACGGCCGTGCGTCGTGGGGGGCCGTCGCTCGAAGTTTGGATATGCCCGAACGTACGGTTACGCGACGTGGTCAGGCATTGATTGACAACGGCATTGTTCGTGTATCCACGTACCTCGATACCACGCGAGTTGGAGAATCTCGACCTTTGATCTTGGTCGCCTACACGGAACCGGGCCGATCACTGGAGATCGCTCAACTCATCGCCGGTCGCGAAGACGCGTCGTCAGTGTCAGTGCTCGAAGGGACCGACCATCTCGTATGCATGCTGATTCCGTCAGACGACCAATCTCGCCGGAAGTTGCTCTTCAAAGATCTGTCACTTATTGAAGGATTAAAAGATACGACTGTGTCGACCGTGTTGCGATATTACCGGGCCGGCTATGACTGGTCCGCTGGAGGGCTGAGCGACGAGGCGCGCAAGACACTCAGCAATCTTCCGACGTCGGACCCGGATCGTTCTGACACGGTCGTGCTGGATGATGATGACCGGCGAATCATTACCGAGCTTGCGAAAGACGGACGAGAATCGATCACAGCCTTGGCAAAGTCTCTAGGCATGTCAGCTCAAACGATTCAGCGGCGATTGAACCATCTTTTTCAATCCGGCGCGATTCACATTCGTACTGAGGTCAGCCCTAATCTCTTTGGTCTCGATGTCGAGGTCCTCGTTTGGATCCAAGCAGCGCCAGCCGAAGTCGACCAACTGGGACGAAATCTGGCCACTCACCCGGCGGTTCGGTTTTGTGCCGCAACCACCGGGCAATCTCAACTTTTACTAACTTGCCTCTTTCCACACGAGAATGCGTTGTACGAGTTTTTGACGGATTACCTGGGTTCTCATGGTGTGACGCGAGTTGCAGACGTTGCAGTAGTCGTGGTGGCTCTACGTCGGGGCCCTCTGATTATGCCGATTCCAACATTCTGAAGGCTGTATTCGGCCGATTCTTATAGAAATACTTGCCTATGTGGCGAAGTATATGTATAGTGACGAAATCACCTTCGATCTATAAGGAATTCATCTATATGACACGCGGCCTTCACTTCGAATTTGAAGACGGACCTTCGGCAATTGCGCCACTGCACGAAGCGTTCGCTCCGATCAGTTCACGCACCATCTGGGACGCACTGTCAACACCTGTGACCATGCTTGCTACGCACGCAATGTTTGCAGGTCCGGAAATTATGCTTGACCTGCCAAAAGAAGTGCGAACGTTCTCGCCAGCTGAAGTACCCGCCGAAAATCAGCAAGTGATCCCGGCCGCCGGAGACGTCATTTGGTACTACCAGGCTCCTAATCAGATGGCAGGCCTGAACGAAGAAGTGTGGGAGATCGGCCTGTTTTACGGGAGTGGAGGCCGAGTTTTTGGTCCGCTCGGTTGGACTCCTGTCAACATCATCGCGTCGGTTAGTGAGGGCTTGGAGGACTTTGCCAAGGCCTGTGCTCGGATCCGTCTCGATGGAGCGCGTCGACTCACTTTGCGTCGCAGCGACTGAGTGCACAGTCAAGCTTCAAAACAATCCGCCAAACGTCAAACCACTATGAAAGGTCAGTACATGATTTCACCGATAAAGAAAATGAAGTTGATGGGAATCTCGGCGATTGTTTGTGGCGCGACGCTGGCCGTCGTCTCTACGGCGTCTGCCTCTTCGACCACCATTGCGTTGCCGAAGAAGTTCGCCACTGCGACGCTGGTGTCGCCGGCAGTCGTTGGCTACCCACCGTACGCTTATTTGACCAGCTCAAACAAAATCGTTGGCATCGATCCCGACCTGAGTACCGCTCTAGGCGGTCCGTTTCACCACAAAGTCGAGTTGAAGGTCGCCTCGTTTGAGAACTCCCTGCTCGGCCTGCAGAATGGCACCTACTTCATGGTGACCGGCAGTGACATCACCGCAGCTCGTGAGAAGACGCTTGACATGGTTTCCTATCTTGCCGACCACTACGAATTCCTGTCGCTAAAGACCTCTCCTGCGATCGGCAACTCGACGACTGACCTATGTGGCCTCACGATCTCGACAGTCGCGGCGGACAGCTCCATTCCGATTCTTCAGGGCTACTCAACCCAATGCACCGCCGCGGGTCTGAAGCCGATTAATGTCACGACGTTTGCTGACCAAGGCTCAGCCGTTCTGGCGGTTCAGAGCGGTCAGGCGAACGCGACGACCGCCACGGTTACTAACCTCGGTTACGTGAATGTGCAGAATCCCGGCAAGTTCCAGCTCGGTGGACCGAGTTACGACTACGTCTATATCGGTATTGCGACGAAGAAGGGCAATGGCCTAGCCCAATCAATTGCGAAGGCCATCAACGTGTTGATTGCCAACGGTCGATACCACGCGATTCTTGCGAAATACGGCGTTACTGCCGATGCGGTGACCAAGGCTCTCGTAAACCCGAATCCCAATGTTCCCGCTGCTTCATAGTGCCAGAACGAAGCAGTAATTAAGTAAACGCCATGCTTGAACCGCCAGGTGGACCATTCGCAAAAAATGCTTCGCCTGGCGGTTCTTCGTCAGTCACCGCTGATTTGAGCAACACAACGAGGCGGATGCGCCGGCATATCGGTTCGAAGATTGCGGGACTCGTGGCCGCGTTTCTTCTCGCCTTTATCGTTCAAGGGCTCGCACGGAACAGCGCTTTGCAATGGTCGGTCGTTGGGCAGTACTTATTTTCAAACCAGGTCCTCGAGGGACTGATGCGGACCCTGCTCATTACCGTGGTCGCCATCGCTATCGCCATTGTCTTGGGTGCGATCTTGGCGAACATGCGTCTTTCGAAGAATCGTGTGTTACGTGCAGTCAACGCCATATACGTCTGGTTCTTCAGATCTATCCCGCTCCTCGTTCTGCTGATTCTCGCGTACAACTTTTCGTTGCTGTACTCCAATCTCTCAATTGGCATACCCTTCGGTCCTGCCTTCGTCACGTTCATGACGAGAGATATCACCGCCGCTATGACTGCGGCATTTGTAACCTTTGGCCTTCAGCAGGCTGCTTACACTTCCGAGGTGATCCGAGCCGCCATTCTCTCGGTACCAAGGGGCCAGACCGAGGCAGCCGAGGCGCTTGGCATGACTCATTGGCGCATCATGCTACGCATTGTGCTTCCGCAAGCTTCTCGCGTGGCCGTTCCGCCGATTGCCAACGAAACCATCAACCTATGCAAATCCACGTCGCTCGTGGCTTTCATCTCCGTGCCCGACTTGTTGTACTCGGTGCAAGAGATCTATTCGCGCACGTTTCAGGTTGTTCCGCTCCTGGTCGTTGCCACTATTTGGTACACGGTCATTGTTTCAATTCTTTCGCTCGGACAGTGGTGGCTGGAAAAGACTTTGCGGAACCCGAGCCGAGGCGACCGTAGCGTCCCCGTCGCGTTGGAGCCACTGTGAGCTCCGTTCTTGAAGCTTGGAAGGTGACGAAGCGCTTTGGCACGGACGTTGCGGTCAACGAGGTAAGCCTGTCCATTGAAGCCGGTTCGGCGGTGTGCATACTGGGACCGTCCGGAGCTGGTAAGTCGACATTCATTCGATGTCTCAATTTTCTCGAACGACCAGATGAGGGGTACGTGTTCATCGAGAACGAACCAATTGGGTTTTCAAGAGTGGGCGATGTGTTTCACGAAGTCAGCGGGCGCACGCTAGCGCGACAGCGTCAGCGCGTTGGCATGGTCTTTCAGCAATTCAATCTCTTCGAACATATGAGCGCCCTCGACAACATTGTCGAAGCTCCCTGCGGTGTCTTGCGA
>CAWKDF010000008.1:0-35233 GCA_963848345.1 uncultured Acidimicrobiaceae bacterium
AAAGCAGGTCGATCAACCCTCTGTTTCATCTGCTGTCGATGACGGAGAGCTGCGTTGACGCCTGTTCTGGCGGCGGCACGTCGTGGGCGGGCTACGGGTAGAGCCTCGCATAACACATGGAGTCCATGGGACTCGAGTAGTCACCGCGCTTAACGAAGCGGCCGCGGTTCTGGGCAGTCGCTTCATTAAGCGCCTTCTAAAGAATTGTGCGTGCTCCCCAACATTGCGTGTCGATGAAAGGTCAGCGTCGTCAGATCCCCTTGCGCTGGTATAGCTGCGATTGACGTGGTTAGCTGCGAGAGCAGCGCAGCCTCGGCGCTTCCTTGTTGTCGACGAACCCGACACCTTTCGAACGGGGGCTAGACAGCCTCCTCGTCGCTCGTCTCATATGTAGGTCGAAGTCGCAGGCGGGACTGCTCGATGTGGTCAGTCATCGCCCTGGTCGCGCTAATAGGGTCGTGGTCTCGCAACGCGGTCAACACTCGTAGGTGCTCGTTCGTCGCATTGTCGGTCAGTCCCTGTTCGTAGTAGTACATCTTATAAAAGTGCTTGTGGACCTGTAATCGATCGATCGCGTCAGCGAGGAGTGAGTTGCCAGACATAGTGGCAATCCGTGTGTGGAACTGCTCGTCCAGGGACGCGAACTCGCGGTATCGCGCGACGTCATCATGGGGAGCCGTTGTCGACATGATCTCAATGATCGAATCGAGCACGGCGAGTTCTTCAGGAGTCGCGCCCATTGCCGCGCGACCGGCGGCAGCTGGTTCAAGCAGATGTCTCATCTCAAAGAGGTCATCGAATCCTTTGAGGTCCAATGGAAGCGTTGCGGAGTAGCCCGCAAGCGCTCGCTTGACAACCAATCCTTCAGATTCGAGTCGCGCCAGCGCTTCGCGAACTGGGGTCTGCGAAACTTGATATCTCTTTGCGAGCGCGTCGATGCTGAGGCGGCTGCCCGGCTCGACACCATCGCTCAACAGATGCGCTCTAATCTTTCTGTACACACCGTCGCTGAGCACCTCTCGACGAACGGGGTCGCTCACCGGACCAGCCACTTTCTTGACATCGTGTTTGCTCCTCGGTCCCATTCACAAAATATGATGCGTCCAAACGATCAGCGCCTTGTAATCCAAGTAGCCGCGACACTAACTTTCTGTAGCCAACGGAAACTACTTCCTATTGCCCCTTCGAACTCAATTCTCCCAGGTATTGTGACCGCTGCCCATACATTGAACACATCGAAACTAACAACAAGTTCTCTGCCGAATCATGCTTGACATAGACAACATCCTATAGGATACTTTCGAGAGTGTGAGTTTCGAATTGGGAAGTGCTCTTTGCCGGAGGAGGTATCTCCGCTCGAGGCGACTGGCCATTTTCTTAAGTGGAGGGATCTGCATGTCTCAACCAGGGACATCTGATCCTCGGAACTCGGCTTGGCAGTAGCGAGAAGTGCAGTTGATTGAACATCGCTCGCAGAGTGCAGCGATGGAAGGATTTGGGGGTGTTAATGAGTTATCGATGGAAAAACCGGGCTGGGCTCATCGCCTCGTCGTGTCTCATCGCGGCCACCACAGCCGTAGCTGTCTGGGGGCCTGCGAGCTCCCTTGCAGCCTCGGCGTCAACCAAGACATTTGTGGTTGGACTCGACAGTGAGGGACTCGATGCTGCGTTCCCGACCGCGATTGCGAAGGGCTTTACTCAGGAAGCCAAAGCAGAGCATGTGAAGGCGATCGTGCTGAACAGCAATCTCACGGAAAGCACTCAGGAAGCGAATGTGCGGACGTTGATCGCCGAACACGTCAACGGCATCATCATCGACGTGATTGACGCCGGGCCCACCGCGGCGATGGTCAAACTGGCGAACGCTGCGAAGATTCCGATCATGCTCGTTCACGGCTACGCGGGAAGCAGCTATCCGCCTCCCGTACTGAAGGGTGTGGCGTATGACATCGATGAGAACGAGGTGGCAGCCGGAGCCGAAGGCGGCCAACTCGCGCTCAAAGCTGATCCCGCTGGGGGCGAGGTTGCCCTCATCGAGGGAACTGCTGGATATCAAGCGATCGCTCAGCGAGCGGATGGTTTTCTCTCCGTCCTGAATCCGACCGGAAAGTACACAGTTGTCGCTACGCAGCCCGGAGACTGGACTGACACCGGCGGCGACACCGCGTGTGCTGCAATCTTGCAGGCGCACCCGGACGTCAGTATCTTCTACGCAGAGTCCGACGACATGGCAGAAGGTTGCGTCACCGCGGTCCAAGCGGCGAAGTCGTCGGCTCAGGTCATCGGAGATGGTGGTGAATCGGTTTTCAAGTCAATGATTGCTGACGGTGAAGCGTATGGAACGGTGTGTTACCAGCCGGTCACTGAAGGCGCGACCGTCATGAAGGCTATGTACGACCAGCTCACCGGCAAGGCTCATTACAATCGCACTCTGGTCTTCTACAAGACGCCTGCGATCACGAAGGCCAATCTCAACGACTGTGGATGGACTTGGTAACTGAATCGTCTTCGACAGACTTGTTGCTAGTCGAGAATGCAGAGCTCGTATTCCCGAACGGCACCAAAGCGCTTCGAGGCGTGAGCTTCGAAGTCGAGACTGGGATGATCCGTGGACTTGTCGGCGCCAATGGCGCCGGCAAGTCCACGTTGGTCAAAATAATGTCGGGCGCCATCAAGCCCTCGAAGGGTCGGATCCTTTGGCGCGGTCGTGAGGTCCACTGGCATTCGCCCGACGACTCGATGCGCTCTGGAGTCGCGACGGTCTATCAGAACACTCCACTCGTGCCCACCTTCACCGTCCTAGAGAACGTGTTTCTTGGCACGCGGGATGGCTGGAGGTGGAGACCGCAGGACAAGCGGAAGATGTTGAACACGCTCTGCTCGAAAGTTGGCTTTGAGGTCGACGAAAATCTACTTGCCTCTCAACTGTCGGTCGGAGAAAAGCAGATGGTCTCACTGCTGCAAGCGTTGAGCCGTCAACCCTCCCTCTTGATATTGGATGAGCCGAGCGCGTCACTCTCGCAATCTGAGCGAGAAGCGCTCTACGCATCAGTGAAGCGCATTGTGCAAGAAGACGGCACCGCTGTAATCTACGTGTCGCATTTTCTTGACGAGGTCCTTTCGATGACCGACGCCGTCACGGTGCTGCGCGACGGACGTGTGACGCTGTCGAGGGTGACCAGAGGAATGTCTGGCGACCAGCTGGTGAGCTCGATTCTCGGCAAGGATCTCGCCACTGAGGAACGCTCGACGCCACATGCCTCGATAGCCCCTGGCGCTGAAGCGGTGCTCGAAGTCAGTGGGATGGAATCGCCCGGAAAAATGCGTGACGTCAGCTTCAAGGTGATGGCAGGAGAAGTGGTTGGTATTGCGGGACTCCTTGGTTCAGGCCGGTCGGAGATCCTTCATGGAATCTATGGGTCGGACCCGTCCGCGCGGGGCTCGGTCAAGGTTCGAGGTAAGAAAGTCGGACGTTCGCCCGCCGCCTCAGTGAAGGCGGGCCTCGCACTGGTGCCCGAGGACCGCGGAACTCAAGGATTGGTCCCGGGATGGGAGATATGGCGAAACGTAACGCTGCCGTTTATAGCTAGCTATTCGAAGTTCGGCCTGTTGCTGTCGAAACGAGCGGAAGAGAAACAAGCGGAGATGTTCGTGAAGCAACTCTCCATTGTGACGTCGTCGGTTGAGACCAAGGTTGGCGAGCTCTCCGGTGGAAACGCCCAAAAGGTCGTCTTGGCGAAATGGTTCGATCAGGCGGTGAGCGTCGTGCTCCTCGATGAGCCCACCGCTGGCGTGGACGTTGGCGCTAAGGCGGACATTCAAGAAGTGATTCGAGCGATGGCCGGTGAGGGCCGTGCCGTCGTAGTCGTCGATTCGGAATTCCACGAACTGCTGCACATATCCGATCGAGTTCTCGTGGTGCACCGCGGACAGATTATCGATGAGCGAATTTCAAGTGAGACAACCGCTGACGAGCTCATGCGTCTTGCAAGCGGACTCTGAGTACATAACAACATACAAAAGGGACCTAATGACTACAGACCAAGCGCGGCCGCTGTCGCCTTCTCGCGACTCTGCCCGTGAACTACTTCGACGACTCCATCCGGCCAGAGCTGGTGCGCTGTACGCACTCGTATTGATCGTCTTCACGTTCCAATTCCTGTCGGCGCACGATGGGCTCCCCGGCTTCCTCAGTGTGGCCAACGTGCAGAATCTCTTCGACCAAGCGGCACTTGACGGCACGTTGGTCGTGAGTATGACCGTTTTACTGATTACAGGAAACTTCGACCTCTCGGTAGGCGCGTCAGCCGGATTCTCTGGCGCGATTGGACTCACTGTCGCGAACCACGCTGGTCCGGTTGCGGGACTGGTCGCCGCTGTCCTCGCGGGCATATGCGTTGGCTTGTTGAATGGCGTGGTCGTTCAATTGGTAGGGGTCAATTCCTTCATCGCGACTCTGGGAATGCTGACTGCCCTCGAGGGAGCATTACTCGTCGTGACGAACGGAAATACAATCCTCGCCACTTCGAAGGCTGGAACCTTTGGTGGCCTAGGGACCGCCTCGTGGACGATCAATCGCTACGCGGTCATCGTCATCGGAATTCTCTGCGTGCTCTGGGTAGTGAAGTGGGTCTATGGCCGGCGACAAGACAGCGACATCGTGGGAACGCCGAGCGTTGCAGCTGCAGTTCTGATCTTTGGAGTCGGCGTGATTCTCATCTGCGCATTCGTTCCAGGGATTCTTGGTGAGACGCGAGAGACATGGGTGATGCTGGGATTCATGGTCATAGTGTCACTGGCCCTGCGCTTTACGATTATGGGACGGAGAGCATACGCAGTCGGTGGGAGTGTCGAAGCGGCGAGACTGTCTGGCATCAATGTCACCAGATACAAGATTGCGCCGTTCGTGCTGGTTGGGGTGACGGCTGGCATCGCGGGCCTCATGTACGCGGGTAAGTTCGGAGCGGTCGACCCCACAGCGCTGACGAGCGAGGAGTTGCCCGTCATCGCAGCAGCGGTGCTGGGGGGGACCTCGCTCTTCGGTGGCGCCGGATACGCGACCAAGTCCGTTGTAGGAACGCTGATTCTTGTCACCCTCGCCGACGGTTTTGGCGTGACAAACCTCAGCGCCAACTATCAGTACCTCGTTCAAGGCGGTGTGATTATTGCGGCTGCCTCCATCTACACGGTTGCCGGCAAGCAGCGGTTTGCGAAGCGCAAGGTGGCGGGCAGCGACGCCTCGGTCACCGCGGGAGATCCAGCAGGCGAACTTCTGAGTGCGGGCGGTCAGGCGAGTTAGCGATCACGTGAACTTCGTGCTGATGCATCGTTCCATGCCGCATCTCAGGATGCTGCAGTGATCCCCGTCGGCCCCGGCGGGTTTTCTGGTCGAGATCGTGTCGTCAGTTCTTGGCGCTCGGAATTCGTGAAGCGTCTCGCGTCACCTGATTGGGAGAAGAACTGATCGAACATCCGGGTCCCGAGGAGCGGCGGTGAGGGACGGACGACACCAGGCGCCAAATACGCGTGGCAGTTGGCGCGCTCGATGACAGCCATGGGCGGACATGTGATGTGATCCAGCGGAAGCGCTTCGCAACGACGCGCCCTCGTTGTGGGAGTTGGTTGGAGTGACTCATCGATGCGATGAGTCGAGCGTGCCACGCGGGCGCGACCACGATCCTCTGCTGTACGCGAGAATCAGCGGATGACCGGATTGTGGTAGCTCGCGCTCCCTTGAGTGCGTTACCGACCCTCGCTCCAGGCGCTGCCGTGTGGAAATTCGAACACTTTGATCGACTCTTCGTGGAGCTGGGTGCTAGCACCGGGGGAGAGCGGTGTTACGAAGCGCGCACGTTCTACGCGGGCAGGGTGGACGAAGTGTTCGTGGAGATGAGGAGCGTACTCGACCCATCGATGGTCCAGGCTTCCACCAACCGCGACGTAGTCAAACATTGAAAGGTGCTGAACGATCTCGCAGAGGCCAACGCCGCCCGCGTGCGGGCAGACCGGGACGCCGAACTTGGCGGCGAGAAGCAGAATCGCGATGTTCTCGTTCACGCCCGCGACCCGACAGGCGTCGATCTGGCAGACATCGATGGATCCGCTGGACAGAAACTGCTTGAACATTACGCGGTTTGACGCATGTTCGCCCGTTGCCACCCTGACCGGGTGCACGGCATCTGCAATTGCCTTGAATCCGAGGACATCGTCCGGATTCGTCGGCTCCTCGACCCAAAACAGGTTGTGAACCGCAAGTCGTTTGATATTCGCAATCGCTTCATCCACGTCCCACGTCTGATTGGCATCAACCGAGATCGCGATGTTCGGTCCGACGAGCTCGCGAACCATGCCGACACGCCGCATGTCGCTTTCGATGTTACTTCCGACCTTTATTTTGAGGTGCGTAAATCCGTCCTGCAGCGCCTTGGCGACGAGGAGCGCGACTTTCTCATCCGAGTAGCCCAGCCACCCAGCTGCCGTTGTGTAGGCGGGGAATCCAGTGTCAATGAGTGTTTGCATACGTTCTTCGCGTCCCGGTCGGGACTCTTCGAGTATGTGCAAAGCCTCTTCTGGCGTGAGTTGGTCCCGGATGTGGCGAAAGTCGACGAGATCGACGATCTGTTGGGGCGAGAGCTCGCTGAGCAACCGCCAGAGGGGGAGGCCCGATCGCTTCGCGCGGAGGTCCCACACCGCGTTGATGACCGCACCGATCGCCATATGCATGATTCCTTTTTCGGGACCTAGCCAGCGCAACTGACTCTCATGCGTGAGGCGATTGGAGAACGCACCCATGTCGCTCAGCGCCTCGTCAACACTGAGGCCCTTCACGAGACCCTCGACCGCGCGAATGGCTGCAACTTCGGCTTCGGTGCCCCGACCGATCGTGAAGACGAAGCCGTTTCCGGTGGCTCCTTCGGAGGTGTGCACCGTTACGTAGGCAACGGAATAGTCCGGGTCAGGGTTCATGGCATCACTGCCATCAAGCTCCCGCGACGTCGGAAAACGGATGTCAAAAACGTCAAAATCACTGAAAAGTTCGCCCACGCGACTAACACACCTTTTGCTCGATGATCAACTGCACTGCGGATACCTATATCCTATTGTATGTAGGTGCGCTATGTGTAATGGCCGACGAAGCTGGGCAAGAATCAACAAAAGGGGTGAGGCAATCAAACAACAGCCTTGTACGAAGAACTTCTCGACGATCTCCGCGGATCGGAACTGCCACTTGGATCGTGCGATCACTACCAACGCATTCGGGGAAAAGACAGTGAGGATGGGGGTTACAGCGCGATGCGACTAGCCCGTCTCGGCATGCGAGGAAGCGAGGTTCCCGTCGTCGACGGTGGGGATGGGCGGTGGCGCGACCTGCGCCCGATCGCGAAGGACATCGACGGAGCGCTCTTTCGGAATGGCCTGAGCAGGGTGGTAGCGGCACTCCAGGCTGACGAGCTCTCTGTCATTGAGGTTACCGGCGAGCGATTCGGACCGCCACTCACCGGCATCGGCAAGATCGTGTGCATCGGACTCAACTACGTCGATCACGCTCACGAGACAGGCGCGGAGCTGCCAACGGAGCCCGTGATGTTTCTAAAGGCCGCCGACACGGTGATGGGAGCAAACGACGACGTCTTAATTCCGCGTGCTTCGCTGAAGACCGACTGGGAAGTGGAACTTGCCGTTATCATCGGCGCGGAGGCTCGGTACCTCACCTCCGCCGAGGAGGGGCTCGCGTGCGTCGCGGGATTCGCGATCAGCCACGACGTGTCCGAGCGCGAGTTTCAGCTCGAGCGTGGAGGCCAGTGGGATAAGGGCAAGAACTGCGAAACGTTCAATCCCCTTGGACCCTGGATCGTTGATGCAGCGACCATCGGTGATCCCCAGAACCTCGCGATGCGCCTCTGGGTGAACGGCGCACTTCGCCAGAACGGGACGACGAGCAACATGATCTTCGACGTCGGCTATCTCGTCTGGTACTTGAGCCAGTTCCTGGTTCTTCGACCAGGCGACGTGATCAACACCGGCACGCCGGCGGGGGTGGCCCTCGGATTGGCCGACCATCCTTACCTATCGCCCGGCGACGTCGTGGAACTCGAAATCGACGGACTTGGCCGCCAGCGTCAAGTCTTTCGGGCGGCCTGAATGAGTACCGTGCAACAACGTGCGCTCATCACCGGTGGCGCCTCCGGGATCGGTCTCGCGACCGCCGCCGCCTTTCGTGAACGCGGCTCGGGACGTCGCCATCCTCGACCGCGCCGACAGCGGCCCCGAGGGCTTTGTCTTCCATCAGGCCAACGTCGGCGACGACCAGAGCGTGCGCGAGGCAGTCTCTCACTGTATTGAGGAGCTCGGCGGCCTCGACATACTCGTTAACTGCGCGGGCGTCGGCGCTCAGGGTCCGCTCGAAGCGAACTCCGACGACGAATGGCACTCCGTTTTTGACATCAATGTCGTTGGCATGATCCGGGTCACGCGCGCAGCGCTTGGGGCCTTATGTGCGTCTGACGCCGGGGCAATCGTGAACGTGTGCTCCATTGCGGCAACGGTGGGCCTGCCCGATCGCGTGCTCTATTCGGCAACCAAGGGTGCGGTGCTGTCGATGACGCTCGCCATGGCGGCCGATTTACTGCCCTTTGGAGTGCGCGTCAATGCGGTGAATCCCGGCACTACCGCCACCCCATGGATCAATCGACTACTCGAGAGCGCCGGTGACCCCGGCGCCGAGCGCTCCGCACTTGAGGCGCGCCAACCGCACGGCCGCCTCGTCACCGCCGAGGAAGTCGCCGAGGCCGTCGTCTACTGTCCTCACCGATGCGGGCTCGACGACCGGCACCTACATTGCCGTTGACGGGGGGATGCAACGTCTGCGGGTTCGGCCAAAATCATGAGCCCGCGGCGCGTCGCGACGGTAATCGAGGTGAGCCTGGATAAGGAAGGCGACCAACGCGCCTTGCACGCTGCGGTCTGGCCGGACGTGCTCGCGACACTGAAGAGGGCGGGGGTAAGCAACCACTCGATTTTTCTGCGCGACGGAGCTTCTCTTCAGGTACCTTGAGTTCGAGGGGGAGGACATCGACGGCGGCATGGGAGAGATCGCGCGCGACGAGACGACTAAGGCATGGTGGGCTTTGACCGATCACTGCCAACAGCCGGCGGCGTCAGTGTACCCGGCGAATGGTGGGCGCCAGCCGAAGAGGTCTTCGACCTTGATTGAGGAGCGATCTCTGTCGTCTCGGTGCCCCCCGAACGCAAGGACCTACCAGACGGAAGAGACCTATGATCTCGAATGGGCTCGGACGAACGAATGTACTGGTGACCTCCCTCGGTTTTGGTGCGGCCCCGATCGGAAACCTTTTCACCGCGGTGACCGACGACGACGCACGCGACGCGGTCGAAACTGCCTGGCACGGGGGCATTCGGTACTTCGACACGGCCCCTCACTACGGGCTCGGTCTCTCCGAACGCCGACTCGGCGAAGCTCTGCGCGGGCAGCCACGCGAGAAGTATGTGATCTCCACAAAGGTAGGCCGGCAGCTTCGCCCGAACCCCGATCCCCGGGATCGGATCTCGCGACGGGCGGGTTCGCGACGCCCGAGATTTGTACGGGTTGTCGACTATTCGCCAAAGGGCGTGACCGAGAGCCTCGAGGAGAGCCTCGCACGCCTTGGTACGAGCTACGTGGACATCGTCTACGTCCACGATCCCGACGAACACGTCGGTCAGGTGATCGAAGAGACGTTTCCTGCCCTCGTTGAAGTTGCGTGAGGAGGGCGTCATTGGCGCGATTGGCGCAGGAATGAACCAGTGGCGCCCGTTGCTTGCGTTCGTTGAGCAATGTGACATCGACGTTGTGATGATGGCAGGTCGATGGACATTGCTCGATCGTAGTGCCGCGCCGACTGCTCTGGGGCGTGCGCGCAGCGAGGGGATTGCCGTCGTCGCGACGGCGCCATTCAATTCGGGAATCCTGGCGACCAACGAACCACGCGGCGGCTGACAGTTTCAACTACCAGAGCGTCTCGCCCGCCGGCTCGCCCGCGCGAGAGCGCTCGCGCGCTCTGCGCGCGCTACACGCGGACCTTCCCCAGGTGGCCCTGCATTTTCCCCTTCGTCACGAAGCCGTCGTTGCGGTCGTCGCCGGGATGCGCAGCGCGGAAGAGGCCCGCTATGACGTCGAGATGATGGAACGTCCCGTGGCGAGCGCGCTG
This sequence comes from uncultured Acidimicrobiaceae bacterium, assembly GCA_963848345.1. Lineage (GTDB taxonomy): Bacteria > Actinomycetota > Acidimicrobiia > Acidimicrobiales > RAAP-2 > RAAP-2. Next base: position 10,209 of record CAWKDF010000008.1, read on the forward strand.
TGGGACGAGTTGTAAGCTTCGACGCGCAGTGGACGGACGAATGAGGGCGAGCGTCTTTTCGACCTGCCTCGTCGAAAGCGCCTATCCCCAGGTCGGCGCGGCACTCGTGGAACTGCTGGAGCGGCTCGGCGTTGAAGTCGACGTGCCGCGAGACCAGACGTGCTGCGGTCAGATGCACATCAACACCGGCTACGGGAGAATGGCTACAGATCTCATCCGCCACCAGGTGGAAGTGTTTCGCGACAGCGAGGTGATCGTCGCGCCCTCGGCCTCGTGCGTGGGGTCGGTGCGTCACCAGTACGAGAAGATCGCCCGCGAGAGCGGCGACGATCGGTTCGTCGCCGCGGTGAAGGAGCTTGCCGCTCGGACCTACGAAGTGAGCGAGTTTCTGGTTGACGTGCTCGGCGTCGTTGACGTGGGCGCCTACTTTCCCCATTCCGTGACTTACCATCCGACCTGTCACTCGCTTCGCGCGCTGCGGGTCGCCGACCGGCCCCGGCTGCTGCTCTCAGCCGTCGAGGCGATCGAGCTCGTCGAACTCGCCGAGGCCGAGGTGTGCTGCGGCTTTGGCGGGACCTTCGCGCTGAAGAACGCCGACGTCTCGGGAGCGATGCTCGCCGACAAGCTGCACTGCGTTCGAGACACCGGTGCGGACGTCCTCAGTGCTGCCGACTCGTCTTGTCTCATGCAGATCGGTGGCGGTCTCTCACTCGCGGGCGACGCCGTTCGTCCCCTCCACCTCGTTCAGATCTTGGCGTCGACGAGGTGACGGTGGACCTGCCCGGTGCACCGCGTGGTGTCGGACACCTGCGAGGTGACGAATCCTTTCCGCGCGCGGCGAGCGTGGCGCTGCGTGACCCACAGCTGCGGGCGAACTTGAAGAATGCGACGACGGCAATTCGAGCGAAGCGCGCGCAGGTCGTCGCGGAGCTCGATGACTGGTCCGAGCTGCGCGATGCCGGTGCGGTGATCAAGGACGAGGTCATGGCGAACCTCGGTCGCTACCTCGTCGACCTTGAGCGCGAGGTCACTGCGCGAGGCGGCGTTGTGCACTGGGCGCGTGACGCGAACGAGGCGAACGAGATCATCGTCGAGCTGGTGCGCGCAACGTCGGCGACCGAGGTCGTCAAGGTCAAGTCCATGGTGACCCAGGAGATCGGTCTGAACGAGGCGCTCGAGGGCGCTGGCATCAGCGCGGTGGAGACCGACCTCGCCGAGCTGATTGTCCAGCTCGGTAACGACTGGCCGAGCCACATCCTGGTGCCGGCGATCCACCGCAACCGCAGTGAGATCCGCGACATCTTCGTTGCTGAGATGGATGGGGTTGACCCCGCGCTCGACGACGACCCCGCTCACCTGGCCGAGGCGGCACGCCACTACCTGCGCGCCAAATTCTTAGGCGCACGGGTCGCGATCAGCGGGGCCAACTTCGCGGTCGCCGAAACGGGCACCCTCTGTGTGGTTGAGAGCGAGGGAAACGGGCGAATGTGCCTCAGCCTGCCCCGCACGCTCATCACCGTCATGGGCATCGAAAAGCTCGTGCCGACCTGGCGCGACATGGAGGTGTTCCTCCAGCTCTTGCCGCGATCGGCGACCGGTGAGCGCATGAACCCCTACACCTCGATGTGGACCGGGGCGGTCGAAGGTCAGGAGTTCCATCTCGTCCTGCTCGACAACGGACGCACGGCCACGCTCGCCGACCCCGACGGTCGCAGCGCCCTTCGCTGCATTCGATGCTCCGCGTGTCTCAACGTCTGTCCGGTCTACGAGCGCGTCGGCGGACACGCGTACGGGTCGATCTATCCCGGACCCATTGGCGCAGTGCTCTCCCCGCAGCTCACCGGCGTGGGCGACAACAACTCGCTGCCCTTCGCCTCGACGCTCTGTGGAGCGTGCCTCGAGGTCTGTCCGGTGAAGATTGACATGCCGTCGATGCTCGTGCACCTGCGCACGCGTGCCGTCGACGGGCGTCGCGAGCAGTCGCGCCTACCGTCGCTCGAATCGGTGGCCATGTGGAGCCTCGCCAATACGATGTCGAGCCCGTGGCGCTGGAAGGCGGCTCTCGCCGTGCTGCGCCGCGGGGGTGTCATCACCCGCTTCTCGAGGGCGCTTCGTCGCATTCACGGACCGTGGAGGGGTTGGGTGACCTACCGTGATCTTCCCGCGCTGGCGAAGAAGCGCCCGACGCCGAAAGTGCCCGGGAGTCGGCGATGAACCCGGGCGCGCGAGAGGAGATACTGCGAAGAATTGAAATTGCGGGCTCGAACGTCGCGGCAGCCGAGTTGACACCGCGACACTATCGATCAGCCATGGGTGCGGGCAGCGTTGAACTCTTCGTGGGGCGGCTCATCGACTATCGAGCGGCCGTCCATCGCGTGACCCTTGAGGACTTGAGCAGCGAGGTGGGCGAGTGCTTGAGGCGCCAAGGGGCGTCGCGCGTCATTGTCCCAGAGGGGTTGGCGACGGAGTGGCTGAGCGGAACTTCGGCGACAGTTACGGGCGACCACCCACGACTATCCGCGAGTGAATTGGACGACGTCGACGGTGTGATCACATCGTGTTCGGTGGCAATCGCAGAGACCGGGACCATCGTTTTGACCCACGGTGCTGGACAAGGTCGTCGCGCCCTGACGCTCGTTCCGGACTATCACCTCGTGGTGGTCTTCGAGGACCAAATCGTGTCGGGTGTTCCCGACGCGGTGGCGACGTTGGATGCGACAGCGCCGATGACCTGGGTCAGCGGTCCGAGCGCGACGTCGGACATAGAGCTTCGTCGTGTCGAGGGCGTGCACGGACCCCGGACCCTCGAGGTGCTCGTCGTTGGCGGGCTCCGGAGCGACGGTCTGGCGACGCACGTGTCGATCGACCCGGTCCAAGCGTGACGCCCAACGTGAGTATCCGTCTTTTGAGAAAGAGAGTGTCAAGACAATGACCATTGACCACGAAGCGGCATCGCGGTACCCCTTCGACCCCGAACTTGCGGTGGCACTCCCGCAAGTGCCTCACTTCAATTTGAGTGACGTCGAAGAGTCACGGCGTCTCGATCGAGAGTTCTGCGCGCTCGCGCCATCGGTGGACTCGACGGGGGTGGAGATCCGTGAGTGGAACGTACCGGTCAGCGAGGGCGAGATGATGGTGCGTGTCTACAGCCCGCATTCGGGTCCCGGAGAGTTACCCGCGATCTACGATCTGCACGCAGGTGGCTTCTGTGTCGGCTCCGTCGAGAGCAATCACGGCCGCAACGTCGAGCTCGCTCAACAGGTTGGCGCCGTGGTCATTTCGTCCAACTACCGGCTTGCTCCTGAACACCCGTACCCGACCCCGCTGGAAGACTGTTATGCCGGAGCACTCTGGATCGTCGAGCACGCAGTAGAGCTCGGCGTGGATCCCGAGAGGATCGCGGTGCACGGTCGCTCGGCCGGCGCGTCACTCGCAGCGGGCATCTGTCTTCTTGCCCGTGACCGCGGCACTCTTCGCATCGCGTTTCAGTACCTTGGCTATCCGCCGCTGGACGATCGCCTTCAGACTCCGAGCATGGTGCGCTTCGTCGACACGCCGATGTGGGACCGGCCGAATGCCGAACTGAGTTGGGCTCACTATCTGGGCGACGCTGCGGAGAGAGGAGAGGTGTCGATCTATGCAGCTCCGGGTCGCGCGGAAGATCTCTCGAGACTGCCACCGGCGTGCGTCACGGCAATGCAGTTTGACCCGCTTCGCGACGAAGACATCGACTATGCGCGGCGGTTGCTAAGTGCTGATGTTCCTACAGAGTTGCACGTATACCCTGGCACGTTCCACGGCTCCGGAGCGATCCCATCGGCATGGATTTCCGAGCGCGAAGCCGACGAGGAAGTCGCGGTTCTGCAGCGCGCGCTGCATCACTGAGCACCCGCCAGAGTCGCAAGCGTCGTGTTCTACGAGAAGATCTGAGACCGTCGCGCACCCGCTCGAGCGTCCAATCGGCGTCATCCAGGGCTCTAGAGAGTGGTCGACGTGACGGGTGAGCAGGTGGAAGGCGACTGCATTGAGAGCTATCGAACCTTTGACGCGCAGAGCGTCTGCTTTCGCCGAGGGCTTGTCGTCTCGAGCGATAGCAGTCTCATGGATGAGACCCTCGAGCACCTCGGTGTGCCCGCCCAGCCCCAACGGCGCTAGCTGGACTTCACAGGATCGTTATTGGCGTGTCGTCGTGTGACGAAAGGGTGTGGGGAGAGCAATGACGGCTCACCCCTTCGTCGTTCGACCAGCTCACCGTAAGATCGCGCACGACCCACGGTGAGCTGACGACGGTTCATTGCAAGACGGTGAAGGCGTCAACCGTGAGCAAGTTTGCGGCGTTATTTACGATCGTAATCGTATGGTATCCAGCCGCGAGACCGGTGATGCTGTAGTCCACCTGCTGGGTCGGATAGGGCGTGCTGCTCTCTGTCGGCGTGATCGTGCCCTCGTCGACGCCGTCGATGTAGACCTCGACCGGCCCCGTCTCGTTGCTGCGCTGCGCTAGCCACGACACGCCACTTCCGTCGAAGGGGAAGGTGACCGTAGCGCCCTCTGAGTAGCTGTAGTGCAGGTCGTTGTCGTAGTCGCCGTAGCCGCGGTCGGGCGAGTAGCCCCAGCCCGGGCCCGAGTAGATGATCGAGCTGTCCGTGTCGTTCACGATTGGCCTAGACGGCTCGACGGTGAAGGCGTCAACTGTGATCAGGTTTGCAGTGTTGTTCACGATCGTGAGCGTGTGGTTCCCAGGAGCGAGCCCGGTGATGCTGTAGTCGACCTGTTGGGTTGGATAGGGCGTGCTGCTCTCTGTCGGCGTGATCGTGCCCTCGTCGACGCCGTCGATGTAGACCTCGACCGGCCCCGTCTCGTTGCTGCGCTGCGCTAGCCACGACACGCCGCTTCCCGTGAAGGGGAAGCTCACCGTGGCCCCTGCCGAGTAGCTGTAATGCAGGTCGTTGTCGTAGTCACCGTAGCCGCGATCGGCTGAATAGTTCCAGCCTGGTCCGGTGTACGTAATCGAGCTCGAGGTGTCGTTCACCGTCTGCATCGGCATCTCGACGGTGAAGGCGTCAACCGTGAGAAGGTTCGCGTCGTTGTTCACGATCGTGATGGTGTGACCTCCCGCGGCGAGCCCGCTGATGCCGTAGTCCACCTGCTGGGTCGGATAGGGCGTGCTGCTCTCTGTCGGCGTGATCGTGCCCTCGTCGACGCCGTCGATGTAGACCTCGACCGGCCCCGTCTCGTTGCTGCGCTGCGCCAGCCACGACACGCCGCTTCCCGTGAAGGGGAAGCTCACCGTGGCCCCTGCCGAGTAGCTGTAATGCAGATCGTCGTCATAGTCGCCCAAGCCGCGGTTGGCTGAATAGTTCCAGCCCGGCCCCGAGTACGTGATCGTGCTCGAGTTGTCGTTCACCGTACGCTCGGTGAGCAGGTACTGGTACGCCGGCTCAAGCCCCGCGTTCGCCATGATCGTTTGGGCCGCCGGCGGGAAGCTCGACAGGTTGTCGTAGTTGTTCTCCACCGTGTTCGATGGATCGGGAGTGCCGTGCAGCGTGCCGGAGCCGTTGCTGTAGTTGTACTCTACGGTGTTGTCCACGGCAGGCACGCTGCAACAATTCTGGATGTTGCGCGAGGCCGCCGATCCTGTCTGGAGAACGTTGTCCTCGACTGTCCAATTGGACGAGTTCGAGTCGAGGTAGAGCGGTGCTCCACCGGTGTAGTCCTCGTCATGGAGGTAGTTGCCCTCCATGATCGATGGCGATGCCATCGCCATCTGCGTGTACAGCGCACCGCCGTCGTTCAACACAGTCATGTCTTGATAGATCTCGTTGTCCGTGATGGTGGCGTCGCCGCTGTAGGTCGTGCCCTCCCACCCGAGGTTGACGCTGATTGCCGTATACGGTAGCTGGCCGAGGACGTTGTGCGTGACAACGGTGCCGGTGGTGTAGCCGATGAAGATCCCCACGGCGCTTCGATAGACCTGTCCGGCAAGGGTGATGACGTTGTCCTGGACGGTGTTGTTCACGACCTGATCGGCGGAGGCCGGATCGGTATCGGCGGGGTCCACGGCTCCGATCTGGATGGCGTTGCTACCGATGTCGGTGAAGCGTGAACCAATGATCGTGTCGTCTTGGCTGCCCGCGTTCAGCTCGAGACCGACGGATCCCATGTGGGTGAAGGTGTCTCCGTTGAAGCTAAGACCAATGTCATGATCAAACTCGACCTCGCCAGGCGTTGGCGTGAGGTCGTTCATCGGCACCGATGACAGACCAGTTCCGGTGATGTGCCAGCCGGCCTGGCCCTCCGCATAGCCGGTCGAAAGGCTCGGCGCGAGCCACGTTGCGTACTCGAAGGTCAATCCGGAAAACGTGATGTTCGCGAGCGGCGACGAGTCGGTCCCCGAACCGGTGACGAGGGTCTGCAAGACCGGCGCCTCGACGTCCGCTGTCGCGAGGTCTTCCCCTGCTCGAGGGATGTAGTAGAGCGTGCCGGTGCCCGAATTCAAGTAGAACATGCCCGGCGACGTCAGCAGCTCGTAGGCGTTTTGGACCCACGAAACGTTGAACGGCTCCTGGTCGACAACTCCGCCCGTCGTGAAGTCGTACGGCAGCTCGGCATCGGTGTAGCAGGGCTGGGCGAGCGTGATCGAGGTGCCCGAGGCGGCCGTAATCGGGCAGGACTTATGCACCCAGGTGTTCTCGCTCACAACCTCCGCACCGACGACGTCGGGCCACGAGGCCATGCTCGAGTTGGGCCCGGTAAGACCGGTCGAGGTCGGCGTCCACCCGCTCGGGTTCGATGGTCCTCGCGCAATCTCGGCCCGCACTCCATTTACGTAGAGCTCGCGCGTCTCGAAACCGACGCCAACGTTTGCACTCCAGATGTTCAGTGAGCTGTTATGCAAGGTCCAGCCGGTCACTCGCTGGCTGCCGCTGATCTCTGGAGTCTCTCCTGGATAGTTGGTGTAGATCACGCGGTAACCATTCGTGCCAGAGTCGTTGGCGGCCGAGCTGAAGGTCCACGGAGAAGCTAGTTGATAGACGCCGCCGCGAAGTTCGACGACGATGTCGCCGGTCATGGTCGGGGTGAGACTCTCCACGACGGATTGAGCGCCGCCGAGACTGCACGGGTTCGTGATGGCGCACGTTGAAGTAGCGATACCCGTTGGCGATGCATAGAGCGTGACCTCGGTGCTCGCCCCTGCGGGCGGGCTGGCGGTGACGGCGCACAGAGCTCCCGCAATGATGAATGCCGCCGCACAAAGGCGAGCGGGTCGGTATCGGCGTACGATCGCAAGCATTTTCCCCCCATCGACAGATTCACTCCGCGACTCGAGGGTTCTGTGGGCCTTTTCGTTCAACCTGCGCAGCGCTCGAGCGAGTCTGATGTATCATATAGGATATGCTGAATGCGAAGAGCCGTCAATAGGCGGTCAGGGGAGTTGCGCGTACGAGAGAAGTATTTAACCAACCAAGAGCGCAGGCATGAGGTTGAATTCAATCGTTTGAACTGGGAATAGAGGCTGAAATCAGATGTGGAGCGGCTGGCCATGAAGGTTTCATTGGAGAACCGCCGCGTGCTGATTACCGGCGCGGGCGGTGGGCTGGGTAGCGCGATTGCCCGCAGCGTGTCTGCCTGCGGCGCGATCGTCGCGCTCGCGGACTTCGAGTCGGACGCGCTGAGCTCCCTCGGAGAGTCCACGAATTCTGTCTGCCTTCCCGGGGACCTGGCGAGCGTTGAGTGGGCGTTGGAGCTCGCGACAGTGGCGAAGGGTGCACTGGGCGGATTAGACGGACTGGTGAACTGCGCGGGGATCATGCAGACCAAGCCCTTTGCGGTCATTGAGCCCGCCGAGTGGAACGCAGTCATCGCGACGAACCTGTCGTCCGTGTTTACGCTTACCCAGCAAGCGGCGAATCTCATGGTCGAGGACGGCACGGGATCCATCGTGTCGCTCGCTTCGGTGGCGGCACGATCGGGTCGCGCGAACGCCGCCCACTACGCCGCGTCGAAGGCGGGGGTTCTCTCGCTCACCAAGTCTGCCGCACTGGCGTATGGCCCAACCGTGCGGGTCAATGCCGTATGCCCAGGCGTTTTCAAGACGAGGATGTGGGACGAGATTCTCGAAGAGCGCGGAGCACAGTTTGGCGCCGGTGCGGGGGAGGCGTACTTCGACAGCGTGACCGGTGCCGCCGCCCTCAAGCGTGACGGTCAGCCCCACGAGCTAGCGACGGTCGTCGCGTTCTTGTTGAGCGATCTGGCGTCGTACGTCACTGGCCAGGCGATCAACGTCGACGGCGGACTGGAGATGAATTAGTGGCGCAATCGCAATGTCCAAGCGGCGCACCCTTTCAGCTATTGACCGCTCTCTATTCCGATCAGGAGATGCTCGAGGTGTGGAGCGAAGCGAAGACGGTGTCTCTCTGGCTCTACGTGGAGTCGCAGCTCGCCTTCGTGGAAGCCGAAGCGGGGATCCTCCACCCGACGGAGGCATCAGCCATCGGCGAAGCGTGCGACCTTGGTGGCGTCGACATGGATGACCTGTGGAGCGCCTCGAGAATCGTCGGCTATCCGATCCTTCCTCTCGTGCGCCAGATCGCCCGAACGCTACCGAGCGGGCCGAACGGCAAGGTCCACCTCGGCGCCACAACCCAAGACATCATGGACAGCGCGCTGGCCATTCAGCTGGGTGACTCCTGCGATCGCCTCGAAGAGCTCGTGATTCGCTTCGGCGATGCGCTGGCAGAACTGTCGAATCGTCACTCGCGAACCGTGATGGCCGCTCGAACGCATGCTCAACAAGCGGTCCCGACGACTTTCGGAGCTGTCGCCGCCACGTTTCTGTCGGAGCTGTCGCGCGCATTAAACCAACTTCGCGAGGTCGGCTCCGACGTTCGCCAGGTCTCGCTTTTTGGGGCGGGAGGAACGAGCGCCGCCCTCGGGCCCGATGCACCAAGGGTGCGAGCGCGGCTCGCAGAACGGCTGGGCCTACGTGTCGGCACGGTTCCCTGGCACGTCTCGCGCGATCGCGTCGCTCGATACGGTCAGATCGCCGCACTGCTGTCGGCCTGCTGCGTGCGCTTCGCTCGAGAGATCATTGACCTCTCGAGGACCGAGATCGCTGAAGTTCGAGAAGAGGGCGGCTACCATCGCGGCGCATCCTCCACGATGCCGCATAAAGCGAATCCTGTCTATTCAGAGTCCATCGTGGGCTTCGGAGTTACCGTCTCAGGACTTTCCGGACTGCTTCTTCGCGCAATGGAGGCGGGTCACGAGCGAAGCGCGGGAGAGTGGCAGATCGAGTGGCTCGTCCTCCCACAGATCTCGCTCTACGCGGCCACCTCGCTCGCACTGGCGGGCGAGGTGGCTGAGCAACTGCAAGTGTTCCCCGAGAGGATGATCGCCAACATGGCGTTGGACGAAGGGCTCCTCATGTCCGAAAGCGCGATGATGAAGCTCGCGACGGTCATGGGACGTGAAGCTGCCCACGACCTCGTGTATCGGATAGCGGCGGAATCGCGCTTGAAGGGCAGTCCCTTTTGGGGCTCACTCATTGACTCCCTCGACCCAGCCGTTCTGAGCGAGATTGGTCAAGACGAGATCCGCGCTGACGACTACGTGGGTGAGGCTCCTGTTATTGCGGACGCGGCGATCCTCCAATGGCGTGAGGCAAGAGGTTCGGTGCCTGTCGCCGCGAGGCGCGACGGCGAATCGCGACAAGAGGAGTCCTTGTCGTGAACAGCGAGACGGACGTCAAGTTGTCGGACTACCGGCAGATGCTCATTATTCGCACGTTTGAGGAGCGGATTCTCGCGCTGCGAATGTCGGGTGAGATCGTTGGCTCGGTTCACCTTTGTAACGGTCAAGAGGCCGGCCCGGTCGGCGCATGCAGCGATTTGCAGGCCCAAGACCCCGTCTTCGCCACCTACCGCGGTCACGGCTGGGCGATCGCGCGCGGGGTGCCACTCGAGGCACTGTTCGCCGAGCTGCTCGGTCGCGAGACTGGCGTCAATGCAGGGCAGGGGTGGCTCGGCCTACTTCACGGCACCGCAGTTCGGCTTCTTTGGAGAGAACTCCATTGTCGCCGCGGGTCTTCCGATCGCAGTGGGCGCAGCACTCGCGGGACGTTTCGACAGCTCGGGACGAGTGGCACTGACGGTGTTCGGCGATGGAGCTATGAACCAAGGCGCTTGCCATGAGGCCATGAACTTCGCCGCGACGTTCCGGCTGCCCGTGCTCTTCGTCTGCGAGAACAACCTCTACTCCGAGATGACCCCGATCGCGGACATGGTGGTTGATTCGGCGCTCTGGCGCCGCGCCGCCGCGTACGGCATGCCCGGCGAACGCGTCGACGGGAATGATCCGGCGCACGTTCGAAGCGCCGTAAGACGCGCGCTCGAGCGCGCCAGGAACGCGGAGGGCCCCTCCTTTCTTGAGCTCATGACGTACCGACTCGTTGGCCACTATGTCGGTGACCCTCAGGTGTATCGCACGAAGGAGGAGGTGGATGAGGCGACAAAGGCGGAGCCGGTGGGCCGACTTCGAAGCGCGCTGCGTGCCGATGGGGTCAGTGAGCTGTCCCTGACGGCGTTGGAGTCGGAGGTCGCCGACATGGTGGAGACCGCTCGCGATCACGCACTGGCGGCTCCCTTCGCCGATCTCAGCAACGTGAGGGACCACGTTTATGCTTGAGGCCACAGCGACCACGACGGCCACCGTGAGGCAACTGAAGCACGGCCAGGCCGCGAACGCCGCACTCATTCGAGTCCTTACCGACATGCCGGAGGCGTTCTATTTTGGCGAGGACTGCGCCAAGCCAGGCGGTGTCTTCGGCACCACGCGCGGGCTCGCCGACCGATTTGGCGACCGGGTCTTTGACACGCCGATCAGCGAAACCGCGATGATCGGCAGCGCCGTCGGTGCGGCGCTAATGGGCGCGCGACCGATCGTCGAGATCATGTGGGTCGATTTCACCCTCGTGGCCCTGGATCAGATCGTCAATCAAGCCGCCAATGCGCGGTACGTCTCACGGGGACGCGCGCCCGCGCCCATTGTCGTTCGCACTCAGCAGGGCAATGCGCCGGCCGCCTGCGCGCAGCACTCACAAAACCTCGAGTCGCTCTTTTTGCACGTGCCGGGTCTGCGCGTCGTCATGCCGTGGAGCGCCCAAGACATCTATGACGCGATTCGTTCGTCCGTTGTGTGTGACGATCCGGTCATCCTGATTGAGAATCGGACATTGTACGACGGTCAGAAGTCGGACGTCATGGTTGACGGACCTATCCGAGAGATCGGGTGGTCCAACCAGCGTGCCACGGGCGACGAAGTGACGATTGTCACGTGGGGCGCAATGACCGGCACCGTCTTGAGCGCGGTCGAGGTGCTCGCCTTGAAGGGTGTGAGCGCTGACGTCATCGAGCTGACGTGGTTGAACCCGGCGGACATGACCGCAGTAGCGGGCAGCCTTCAACGCACGGGCCGACTCGTCGTCGTCCACGAAGCGAATCGGTCTGGCGGCTTTGGAGCGGAAATCCTGGCCCGCGTCGTTGAAATGGACGTCAGGCTAAGAACTCGTCCGCTGCGCATTGCCGCGCCCGACATGGTGATTCCCGCGCATCCTCGGCTTGCCGGGGAGATCATCCCGTCCGTGCAACGGATCGTCGATGAGATCTCGAGATTGGCGTCACCGTTGTGAGCGCGAACCGTGAATGCCGGATCGAAGAGAGCGCCCTTGCAACCGCGTCGATGCAGGTGATGGCGCGAACGGGGCGGCTCTCACGACGCGAGCCCGAAGACCACGAGATGGCGCTGGAGCAAGCGTGAGCGACGATTCTTCAAGAGGTGGCGGCGTGTTGCTCGCTCAGTGGCACGCCAGCTTTCACGTGAGCGACCTCGACCACTCGGTGATCTTCTACCGCGACGCTGTCGGCATGACGCTCGTGCACACCCAGGAACAGGCCAATGAGTACACCAGCAGTCTCGTCGGCTACCTCGATGCCCACCTTCGGGTAGCCCAGCTCTCAGTATCTCCTGTGAACACGTCCGTCAGCGGACACGATCTTGAGCTTGTTCAGTACGTGAGTCCAAAGGGGCATCGCCAAGATCCCGCACGCTTCCATCCGGGGTCTGGTCACCTGGCCTTTGCCGTTGCCGACATCGACGAGCGACACGCCGAGATGACGAAGGCGGGCGTGCGGTTCGTCTCGTCGCCGAACTACATCACGTCGGGCATCAACGAAGGAGGCGCTGCGTGCTACTTCCTCGATCCCGACGACATTACCCTCGAGCTAGTCCAACCGCCACCGTCTCGACTGGCGGCGTACTTCGATCAGTTAGGAGTCTCACGATGAGTGTGGCACTGCACAGTGTCCTGCGAGAGGGTCAGGAGTCGAACTACGAAGCAGCCCATGCCACCGTGCCTCCCGACCTCGCGGCGAGCCTCCTGGGCGCGGGTATCGAGAACTGGACAATTTGGAGGAGTGGCCGCCATCTCTTTCATCTCGTCGAATGTGACGACTTCGCAACCGCGATGAAGCGGCTAGAAGACGATCCGGTCAATCGTCGTTGGCAGGCTCACATGGCGCAATTCGTCGATCGCTTCGAGGTGGTGTCTGAGGGCGCGGAGGGCATGGAGGTACCGAAGGTGTGGAACCTTGCCGAGCAGTTGAACCCGTCACGGGATCCCGACCGGGTCGAGAGCGATTCCGAATGATCGTCGATGCGCACCAGCACTTCTGGGACCTGGAGCGAGGGTCTTACCCGTGGCTCACCGAAGCGTACGGTCCAATCTTCCGCTCGTTCGACGAGACGGATCTCGAACCCGAGCTTCGCGCGTGCGCGATCGATGCGACGGTGCTTGTCCAGTCGATGGACGATTACGACGACACCGAAGCGATGTTCGCGCTCGCGGATCGCTGGCGGTACGTGGCGGGTGTTGTCGGGTGGGTGCCACTCGCGCGGCCCGAGGAAGCAGCGAGGGCGATCGAGCGGTTCCATCGACACGAGAGCTTCGTCGGGGTGCGTCATCTCATCCACGAGGAACCCGACCCCGATTGGCTCCTGCGCGAGGACGTCTGGGAGGGGCTGGCGCTCTTGGAAGCGGAGGGGCTGACCTTCGACCTTGTCGCGGTGCTCGCACGTCACCTCGAGCACGTGCCGGTGCTGGCCGAGCGATTCCCCCGGCTGAGGCTCGTCATTGACCATATGGCGAAGCCTCCGATTAAGGACCGTGGTTGGTCGCCGTGGGCCGAACTCATGACCCGAGCGAGCGCCTGTCCGAATGTGTTTACGAAGCTGTCGGGGCTCAACACCGCCGCCGAATGGGAGACCTGGAGTGCGTCGGATCTGCAGCCCTACGTCGATCACGTGTTGGAATCGTTCGGGCCAAGTCGAGTCATGTACGGCGGTGACTGGCCAGTCAGCATCCTCGCTGGAGGCTACGAGAGGGTCTGGTCCGCGACGCGAGCGCTGATCGCGGAACTCACGCCAGGAGAACGCACGATGATCTTGGGAGGAACAGCCTGCGCGTTTTACGGCTTGAAAGTGCCCGAATGATCGACGCGCTCCTTGAGATCTCCGAAAGCACGAGAATCACCATCCCGTTGGATCGCCGGCGCTGCATTTCCGTCATTGGAGCAGGCGGGATCGTCGCCGCGGGGCACCTTCCGGCTTATTCGGCGCTCGGACTGAGCGTGCTTGGGATCTACGACCGCGACGAGGGAAGAGCTCGCGACCTCGCCGAGCGATTCGAGATCGAACGCGTCTATGAGAGCGCCGAGGAAGCGTTCATGGACCCTAGAACGGACGTGGTCGATATTGCAGTTTTGCCGTGGGCCCAGCCAGCAGTGGCGGGTGCCGCGTTGGACGCGGGCAAGCACCTACTCTGCCAGAAGCCGCTTGCGCCGACCCTGGTTGAGGCCCGCGAACTCGTCGAGAAGGCCGAATCGCGGGGGTTGTGTCTCGCCGTGAACCAGCAGTTGCGCTGGGACGAGGGGATCGCGGCCGCCCAAGAGATGATTCGAAGAGGGTGGATCGGTCGAGTTGAGTACGTCGGTTTCAATGTCGACATCACGACGGACGTCTCGCAGTGGCCGTGGCTCGTCAGCTCCGACCGATTCGACTTCAGCTATCACTCAATCCACTATTTCGACGTCATCCGTTACTTGCTCGGCGAGCCGCGACGGGTGTTTGCCCACACGACCCGCAACGCGACTCCTTCGATCGCGGGCGAAACGAAGACCAACACCATCCTCACGTACGGTGATGATCGGCGTGCCATCGTGAACGTGAATCACGACAACTTCACGGGTGACCAGAAGGCGGAGTTTCGAGTTGAGGGTTCCGACGGCGTGATCAAGGGCACGCTCGGACTCCTCTACGACTATCCCCGCGGTCGACCCGACACGCTCGAAGTCTTCAGCAGGGTGACGCCTACGGACGGCTGGCTCGCCTATCCCGTGACAGAGCGCTGGATTCCGACCGCCTTCGGCGGCCCCATGGCTGGGCTGCTCGAGTGGATCGCGACGGGTACGCCTTCGGTGACGAGCGGCCGAGAGAATCTAGGGACGATTGCGCTGCTGGAGGCGCTATATCGCTCCTCGGATTCCGGAGAAGCGCGGACGGTGGAAGCCGGGTGAGCAACGGCTCGAAGAGAGCGGAGCGCGCGAGGCGACCGACCCTCGTCGACGTGGCGCGCCTCGCGGGCGTCGATAAGGCGCTCGTATCGCGAGTCGTGAATGCCGACACCACACTGAACATTCGACCATCGACGCGAGAGCGGATCACCGTGGCGATTCGTGCGCTCGAATATCGTCCTCACGCGGTGGCGCGGAGCCTTCGCACTGATCGTGCGAAGACCGTCGGACTGTTTGTTCCGGACTTTGCGAACCCGGTCTACGCCGAGATCATCTCTGGTGCCGACGCGGCGGCGCTGGCTCTCGGCAACGTACTTATGATCGGCGCCGAACATACAGGGAACGTCGATCCCGAAGCGTTCCTGACGCTGCTCGACCAGAGTCGCGTCGATGGAATTTTGCTCGCCGGTGGAAGTGTCTCGACCGATCAGCAGAGGTTGCTCACCGACCAAGGCGTTCCGTGGCTCCTGGTGAACCGTCGAAGCAGTCAAGCCGATCGATACATCATTCTTGATGATGAGCGCGCGTCCCAAATGGCCGTCAACCATCTCGTTGAGTTCGGCCACACGCGCATCGCGCACGTTGGCGGACCGCCTGGCTCGGACACCGCTGAGCGCCGACGCGACGGGTATCTAGACGCGATGAAGCAGGCTGGGCTTGGCGACATGATCGTCGTGGAGCCGTCCGATTACTCCCCAGGGGGCGGAGCCAAGGCGACAGCACGACTGCTCGAATCGAGTTCGGGCGTCACCGGGGTCTTCGTGGCTAACGTCGCATCGGCAATCGGCGTCTTGGGCGAGCTCGCCACCAGGGGTGTCTCGGTGCCAAATCGAGTGTCGGTTGTGGCGCTGCACGACCTGCCGCTTGCGGCGCACCTCGTACCGCCACTCACCACAGTGTCGATGCCGCTCAGAGCGCTCGGTGCCCGCGCGGTCGAACTCTTGCTGTCGACTGATGCTCACGTGGGCGTTCGCGAGGTGGTGTCGACACCGATTGCGCTCATTCGGCGAAGGTCGACGGGGCCGGCAAGACCGTAACCCATTGCACTGCCCGAGACGCTCACCCTCGAACAGAGGGCTCTTGGTCGAATTCACGATCAGGCTTCACTTCGCGTAGATCAATCCGTGCCTCGTCAAGGCGACGGCGGTAACGCGGATTGATGCGCCCGGCGCGAGTTTCCATCGGGGATCTCAGCCCGCTGGTTCTCGAGCATGAACTCGGCCATGAGATCCTGCACGGCGTCCACCATGTCAGTTCCATTGGCGGTATCGCAGCCAACTTCCCGCGCGGCATTGATGAGCGGGGCCGCTCCGTGTCCAGCGATCACGTCCCCTACGAACATCGACGGCCTGAGCAGGGCGGCTTCTACCGGGAGTGGATCACCTTCCTCCATGCCCATGGGTGTCGCGTTGAATACCAAGTCGCACCCGGTCGGGTCTGGCGGCCCGGCTCTCACCCGGTCATCGCCGCGTTCCGCGATCAGATCAAGGAGGACGGCGACGCGCGAGGCAATCTCGTCGTAGACGATGAGCTCGCCGACACCAGCCTCAAGGAGTGCAAGTGCGATGGCGCGGCCCGCGCCCCCCGCGCCGACGAGTAGTGCACGGGACCCCTCGAGGCGAGCGCCGTTATCTCTCTGCGCCTTTACGAATGCCATACCGTCGAGCATGTCGCCGTGCCAGGTACGGTCCGGATTGCGCCGGGCGACACTGATGGCCCCGAGCATCCGGGCGCGCTCGGAACTGGTGGCGCAGAAGGCAAGCATGGCAAGCTTGTGCGGCATTGTGATGAGAATCCCGTCCACATTCAAGGTGGCGGTAAGGCCAGCCATCACCCGGTCAAGGTCCTCGGCGGGCACGTGGATCGGTACGCATGCTCCGTCATAGTTGCGCTCTTGAAGGGTGCGGGTAAAGCGCATCGGAGACTCGGCGTACATGATCGGGTCTCCGATGATCGGGAACAGCCGCGTTGCCCCATTCAGCTGCTCGGTCACGCCGACTCTCGTTCCTCACCGCCCGTTTTGGACAAGCGTGCTAAATGTATCGCGTAAGCGACGTCGTATGCACTTCATTATCCCGGACGAAGTCTCGAACGGAGTTAGAGAACCCCGCATTATTCATACTCGGGCCGGAATCGATCTCCGTCGCGAGTTGTGTTACGAAAACGCGGCGATGCGCGATGGCAAGCAGGCTTTGATGTGGGCCACGCCCACCGTATCCCATCTTCTTTTCTGTCTCCGTTGCACCGATTGGGGTATAGGTGATATGGTCCGAATTTAGAACTTTTAAGGGAGAGCGGGGGGTCCTTCTATGTCGAACATCGCGCTCATTGATGCCGTCTCCGCAGAAACACCATCGGCGTTCGAATTCCTTTCTTCACTGGTATCTCGGCCTTCTCTACGCGGGAATGAACAGTCGGCGCAGGAGCTGATCGAATCCGTTCTCTCGGACCTCGGATTTACGGTGGAGCGCATTGCGGTTCCCGACTCCATTGGGAGCGACGTGCTCGCGGGGGTCCCAGACGGCTCGTACGCAGGGCGCTTCGACGTCCTCGGTCGATCGCCGCGGACCTCGGGTCGATCGCTCCTCTTGAATGGTCATGTCGACGTTGTCCCGGTAAATCCAGCGACGTGGTCAAGTGATCCCTTCGTACCCGTTATTCGTGACGGATGGCTCTACGGGCGAGGAGCTGGGGACATGAAGGCCGGCTTTGCCATGGCCGTGATGGCGATGCGCGCGCTTCGCCGCCTGGGCTTTGAACTTGCGGGGCATAATCTTTCTTTTCTCTCGGTCATCGAAGAGGAGTGCACCGGCAACGGGACCCTCGCTGCCGTGCGGGCGGGCGTTACCGCAGATGCGGTGGTGCTGCCGGAGCCGACCAACCTCAAGATCCTCTTAGGGGGCGTTGCCATTACCTGGATCAAGGTCACGATCTATTTCGGAGGGGGCCATGCGGAGGCGTCGGATCGGATGGTGTCACCGGCCCAAGTGGTCGCTCGACTCGTGGAGGAGTTCCGCGACCTGGAAGAGCGATACAACAAGAACGTTCGACCGCCATTTGATGCCGTGGGCCGACCATACAACGTGAACGTTGGCGTTATTCGGCTAGGTGAGTGGGCGTCTAGCGTCCCCGCCACCGCGGAGCTAGAAGTTCGAGTCGGGCACGCCAGCGAGCTGAGCGATGCCGACGTGCTGGACGACGTGCGCGCGCTCGTGATTGACGTGATGCGAACAGCGGGTAACCCCAGATTTGAGGTTGCGCATCACGGGTTCAAGGCCCGGGGCTACTACGTCTCAGAAGACCATCCCTTGGTCGAGATGATGGTGAACGCTCACGCCGAAGTGCATCGCGGCGACATCAGCACCGAGGTGCTCGGGAGCACTACTGACGCGCGTTACTACGTCAATGAACTCGGTGTGCCCGCGCTGTGCTTCGGTCCCGTCGTGAAGAACATGCACGGCTCGGATGAGTGCGTTGAGCTGGCCTCCATTCAAGAAGGCGCCGCCACGCTCGCACGATTCATCGCGACCTACTTTGGCGAGGAGCTCTGATGGCTGAGCGTAACGACGCGCCCGATCCAGACGACATCATCTCGGGTTTTCTCGGGCCATTACCGATGCAGAACGCGGGCGAACGGTTAGCCGATCGTCTCGTCACCGCAATTGCCCTCGGGGAGTTCGTGCCGGGCCAGAAGCTTCCCTCCGAGCGAGAGCTCACCACGATGCTGAACGTCGGACGCGGCGTGGTGCGAGAGGCCCTCCAGCGCCTTTCCGCGTCGGGGTACGTCTCCATTAAACGCGGTCGCAACGGCGGCACCTTCATTGAGAACCACACGGCGACCGAGACGAAAGCCATAGTGCGCCGCGTGCTTGGGCCCGAGCGTCAGCGGATTAACGATCTGTTGGACGTTCGGTCTTTGGTGGAATCCATGGTGGCCCATACTGCCGCGTTGCGTCGTGACGAGAGCGATATTGAGCATATTCGTCGTGCAGTAGCGGCCTACGCCGACGCTGGCGAAGACCGACATTCGTCGGGCGTCGCCGATCGGAATCTTCACGTTGCGATCCATCGTGCGACACATAATCCGATGCTCGAGGCGCTCACCCATCGCATCCGTACGGAGGTAAGCCTCGGGTTCGGCATCGAACCGTATTCGCCCCTCCTTCGAAAGCGGGCGCTGCAGCAGCATCCGCGGCTCGCGGAGGCGGTCATCGCGGGAGACGCCGAACTCGCTGCGCATCTCGCCGCAGAGCACTTCCTGCTGACCGAAGACATGTTGAAGCGCCTCATGTCCACGCTCGACGAGGAGAGCGCTCCGCGCCAAAAAAAGAGCACCTCGCAATCCCGCAAATACCCGCCACGAACCGCGTAGGAGGATTCATGCCTTTTGCCCACGTCAACGACATTGACATCAATTACCTGCTGGAAGGAGAGGGACCCGAGACGGTGGTGCTGATCAACGGTTTGGCCGACGATCTCCTCACGTGGGTGTATCAGGTCGACGCACTCCTCGCAGCGGGCTATCGAGTGCTTCGTTTCGACAATCGCGGCATCGGCGACAGCGCAAAGCCCGCGGGACCCTATACGACGAGCTTGTTTGCGCAGGACACGAAGGCACTGGTCGACCACCTGGGGCTCGCGGATTTTCACCTCATGGGCGTTTCGATGGGCGGCATGATCGCTCAGGAGTACGCCCTCGCATATCCGGACGATCTGCGCTCGGTGACCCTCGCTTGCACGTATGCCGCGCCCGGACCCTTCTGCTCTCGCATGTTCTCGCTCTGGGGGGACATGGCTCCGATCATGGGTGTTCCCGCGGTCATGCGCGACGTGACGCTCTGGGCGTTCACCCAACAGTTCTTCGACGAGCGCGAGGGAGAACTCGGTGAATTTGAGACCGCCATGA
Source organism: uncultured Acidimicrobiaceae bacterium (assembly GCA_963848345.1). GTDB lineage: Bacteria > Actinomycetota > Acidimicrobiia > Acidimicrobiales > RAAP-2 > RAAP-2. The sequence continues at coordinate 29,742 of CAWKDF010000008.1, forward strand.
ACTACATGAACCAGCCGATTCCGGCGTATCTGGCGCAGCTCCACTCCATTCGGCACCATGACACGACCAGGCGCCTCAATCAGATTCAGGTGCCCACGCTGGTGCTGGCGGGCGAGGAGGACATCTTGATTCCGGTGCACCTGTCGAAGACGTTGCACGAACTGATTGCGGGATCAAGTTTTGCGACGACCAAGGGCGGTCATGGCTGCATCTGGGAGTTCCCGAACGAGTTCAACGAGCAGTTCATCAGCTTTATCGACACTTCCAAGGGGGGAGATAAGTAATGGAAACCACCAACCAACCAGAGCTCGGCAGAGGTCAAATCGGCCTCTGGGGAGTTCTCATACCTGGTTTGGCGCAGGTCGCACCAGCCTTCAACCTCTTCTTTACGACAGGGGTGATGGCCTCATTGGCGGGCGCGTCGGTGCCGTTGATCTTTTTGATCTCAATGGTTGGAGTGCTGGCCACGGCGAGCTCCCTGGCGCAGTTCGCGGGGGTGTATCCGAGCTCGGGTTCTTTCCTCACGTACATTGCGAAGTCGATCGGCGCCAAGACCGCCACCAGCGTCGGCGTGATCACCATCCTTGGCTACATCATCGCGTTCGGGGGGATCTACATCTTCGTCGGACAGTACATCGTCTTGAATGTGCTGGGCAATCCCCACATCTGGGGCATCACCCAGATCGTGACCATCATCTATGGCGTGCTGGTCACGATTCCGGTGATCGTGGGCCTCAAGTTTGGCGTTCGCATCTCCTACGCCCTCTATATCTTCGAAGCGATCTTGCTCGTGGTGATGAGCATCGTGTTCCTCTCGCACGGCGGCCCCCAGGGCGTATCGGCAACGGCGTTCAAGTGGCCTGGTGGGACCAAGAGCACTCTTCTCGCGTTCTCGTTGGCGATCCTGGCCTTTGGCGGCTTCGAGGCGGCCGCGCCGCTGGCGGAAGAGACGCGCGACCCCAAGAAGAACGTTCCGATCGCCGTGATTAGTACTGTCATCGTGAGCGGCATCATCTACGTGCTCGGCTCCTGGGCGCTGGTCACCGCCTTCGGTCCCGCACACGTCGGTGCGTTGGCGGCGAATCCGAACCCCTTCCACGCGGCGGCGGAGAGGTACATCTCCGTGCTGGCTCCGGTCGTCACCTGGGTCTTCCTTACCAGTGTCACCTCCTCGTACGTGGCGGCCAACACGCAAACGGCGAGAGTCATCTTTGGCGGCGCGCGTAGCGGTCTCTGGAACCGCGGTTTCGCTTCGGTATCTCGCCGTTACAACACACCGGCAATAGCAGCCATCGCATTCGTTGTACCGAGCATCGTCATCGGCGTCGTGTCCACGGCGTTCACGAATCCTGGAGAAGCGTCGGGTTTCCTCAGCACCTACGGCATCCTCGGGCTGATCATCATGTACATCATGGCGAACGTCGCCCTGGTCGTGCACTGGGTACGCTTCGGCGGCGCCGATCGAGCAAAGAAAGCCTTTACCCGTCTCATCGTGCCTGTCTTCGGTATTGCGATTCTCGCTATTCCCGTGTACGGCGATCTCGAGCCAGGACAGGCCTCGCCCTACAACACGCTGCCGTATCTCACGATCGGACTGATCCTGGTGGGGATCATCTACACGCTGGTGCTCGCGAAGCGTAAGCCCGACGTCATTCGGGATGCTCCCGGATTGCTCGAAGGCGCTGAGTTGGGCGAACCGGAGTACGCGGATTAGATCTCAGATCGTCGGTGATCTTCCGCAACGCGATACGAGATTGTACGCAATCTTTGACCAACCTCGGACTTGCTAAGCGACGGGAAAGTCATGGCGCGAAGGGAGGTCGCACCAAATGGTGCGGCATCCCTTCGCGTCGTTTGGTCCATTGGTAGAAGCAGGCATGCTGGGGCGCTCGAGAACGCGACCCCTAGGGACTGCCTGGCCGTGCTCCTTGTTCGTCGCGCCGAACTACTATCACTTGACGAGCCTCAAGGATCCTTCGCGCATTCGAATTGTCGATGGACATCAATCCTGTGATGGCGGTGAGCTCTTTTGAGACTGTGCCGTCGCCGATGCACCATGCACCGCCGATACCGTCCCGGCCGCACCCGCGCCAAGGGCCGTTCCGAGAAGGGTACCGATCTCAGACGTGAAGTCTCCTCGAAGGGCCAGGGCGATCGCTCCACTTATTGCCATGATGGACAAAACCGCCGTGCCCAGTCCGGCTCCGAGAATCGCGAAGCTCACAGTAGAACCGCGCGGCGCGTTCACCGTGATGGTCTTGGTTCCAGAGGGGGGCGGGTCTGGGAGAGCTCCGGAAGGATCGTGGGCGGTCGCGGTCGCGGTAACCGAACCCGCCTTTACCGCGGTGATCACTACATCGGTGTTGGGTCCACTTCCACTCGCCTTCACAATCCCAGAGGGCTCGAAGCTCCACATGCACGGTTGAGGTTTTTCGCGGTAGCTTGCGGTGAGGGTGGCCGTGCCCCCTACGTCGATACTGTCGTGGTCAGCGGTGATTGAAACCTTCGGTGTCGCAACTATCCCAAACGCTTCGCTTCGGTATAGAGGGGTGTCCGTCTGGGAGACAGTGTTGGCACCAGCTTTGATCGCTTCGAGGACCTTGTCGCGACCTTGTCGTCGATCTCTGCTCACAACAATGATGAGGCCGAGACTGAGTCCAGCGCCCGCCGTGAGGACGGCGAAGGCGAGCCATCCATTGCCCAAGGAACCTGTGTTTTGAGATTGGGTCGAACCAGACGAAGCGTTTGAGTTCTGCGCCCACGCTGGCGTTGCCCAAACAAGGACTCCAATGATGCTTACGGCGAGAGCACCACTTGCCATATGAAGCGATTGCCAGGAACGAAGCAGTGTTTTCATAAGTCCCCCCGTCCAAATGCAGACCATATACTCTCCTCACTTCGAATGCTGAGGCATTGAGTCGTTCGAGCATCGCTTGAGATCGCGTAGTGACCTCAGTCGATGTGGTCTCGTTGTGTAGCGCAAATACGAGGCTTAAAACGAGGCTTCTTCTCAGTGTTCGATCCGGCAGCGCCCGTCGGTTCACGCGGCTTGGGCGTTGATGTGACTGGTCCTGAGTTGAGTCACACCGTCGCCTTCCGGTACAAGTTCAATGAGACCACAAGAAAAACCAGGAATATCCCAACGCACCACGAGACTGCCTGCCACAGGTCGTGAAACACAGGGCCACCCTCGAATAGGGCGCGCAAGGCACTGATCGTGACGGTGACAGGTTGATTGGCCGCAAAGGGTCGGAGCCACGAAGGCATGGTGGAGATCGGAACGATGGCGGAACTAGGGAAGAAGAGAATGAACATGGGCAACAGCGAAACCGACCCTGCTGTTTGGGGATCCCTTACCGCCAATCCGATTGTGGCGTAGAGCCAGGTAAAGGCATAGCCGAACAGAACTATGAGCGCGACCCCTGCCAGGCATGCGCCAAGTGTGCTGTGAAACCGGAAGCCGACAAGGACGCCAAGCGCGATGACGAACGAGAGTGCGAGAACGTTCCGGCACGCGTCCGCCAAGGTCCGGCCGACCAGGAAGGCCGACCGTGCCATCGGAAGGCTCCGGAAGCGGTCGATCATCCCGATTTGCAGGTCTTGAGCTAAAGCCAGCGTCGTCGTTGATCCTCCCATCAGCACCGCTTCCAAGAAAATCGCTGGCACAAGGTAGTCGACGTAGTCGACTCCTGGGACGTGGATAGCTCCACCAACCATGTAGCGAAAGACCAGGAGAATAAGGCACGGCTGGATGATCGACGAGAACACCTGTCGGGGAGTGCGGATGATCCGCATAAGGTTTCGCCTGGTAATTCCTTCGGCGTCGCGCAGGGCGAGCCGCGGAGTGAGTCGTACGCTGCCGCTTGGCGGGTTTTCGATTGCCATCTGTGTCATCGGGATTCCTCCGCACCCACTCCTTCAGTGTGTGATTTGGTTGCGTGACCGGTGAGTGCCAGGAAGACGTCGTCGAGCGATGGCCGCCGGACTAAGAGTTCATCGAACGCGACTCCGTGATCTTCCAACGCGCGTCCAGCCGCGATCATCACACTGGCGCCGTCTTCAATCGGGAGCAGCACCTGATTGAGGTCCGGATCGGTGCGCGGGGATCCGCTGCCAAGGCCCGCGATCAACGAGACTGCCCAATCTAGATCGTCCCGTTTGCTCACTCGGACTTCGAGGATGTTCCCGCCGAGGCGATCCTTCAGCTGCTCGGAGGTGCCTTCGGCCGCCACACGACCGGAGTCGAGCACGACAATGCTGTCCGCCAGATGCTCGGCTTCCTCCATGTATTGCGTCGTCAACAGCACCGTCCTTCCATTGGCGACGAGCTCTTCGACGAACTGCCACAGGTCGTTCCTCGTGCGAGGGTCGAGTCCCGTGGTGGGCTCGTCTAAGAACAGAACGGGTGATAGACCCATGAGGCTCGCTGCGAGATCGAGGCGGCGTCTCATTCCGCCGGAGTAGGTCTTGACCTGCTTGTCACCAACGCCCGCGAGGGACATCCGCTCGAGCACCTCTTCAGCCCTGTGTTGATAGACCCTCTTGTCGAGGTGATATAGCAGCCCGACTAGTTCAAGGTTCTCTCTACCGGTCAACAGCTCATCGACGGTGGCGAATTGACCGGCAAGTCCGATCATCGTTCGAACCATCGTGGCGTCTCTTTTGCACGTCGAAGCCTCCAATGCTGGCGTGGCCGCCGTCAGCACGAACAAGAGTGGTGAGCACCCGCACCAACGTTGTTTTGCCTGCACCGTTGGGACCGAGAAGCGCCAGCACCTTTCCCGCCTCAACGCCGAGCGAGACGTGGTCGAGCGCTGTGGTTGTGCCGAACCGCTTGCTTATCTTCGTAACGTCGATGACTGCGCTCATGTGAGACGGCTTCTTTCTTGGGCACTTCATTTAGACAACATTAGAGACGGTGATGTCTCTTAAAGGTCAATGGTACACTGATGTCATAGGAAACACAAATGACTCTTAGAAACGCCGATGTCGGGTAAGAAGGGCTCAACTAACCGATCTGGCTCTGCACGAACGCCGGGTCCCGCGACGCGGCGGCGGGGAAATCAACTAGAGGCGGCGCTCCTGGACGCGGCGTGGGCCGAGTTGACCGAAGTGGGCTACAGCGCGTTCACGATGGAGAGAGTCGCTACTCGCGCGAAGACCAGTCGGGCCGTGCTGTACCGGAGGTGGTCGAACCGTTCAGATCTCGCCATCGCTGCTATCCGACGTCAAACGAAGCTGGCCGTCGTTGACATCCCCGACACCGGGACACTTCGGGACGACGCGCTGGCCTTACTCCGACATGCCTCCGTCCGCTTCGGCGATATCGCGGGTGTCTTCAGTTTTTTGATCGCCGATTATTTCCACGAGACCGGGATGTCCGGCGCTGTGCTGCGGGAACGAGCACTCGCCGGAGAGCCAACAGCCTGGCAGATCGTGTTAGACCGTGCTGCGGCCCGGGGCGAGATCGACCTCGACATCCTCAGCCCTCG
>CAWKDF010000009.1:0-17323 GCA_963848345.1 uncultured Acidimicrobiaceae bacterium
CGAAACGGCTTGCCGATGTGATCTGGCACACAATTGAGATTCCGGTCCATTTTTCCTCCCCGGAATGTCGCCTCTTCGAAAAGAGACGCCTACCCGTAAGATAGGGCGAATCGCTAAGCCGCGATAGGGCCATAAGTCCCCTCTACTTCGAGTGTGACGGCTGGGCCCTAATGCAGCCTACGGCCGGCGCGTCTTCTAGCCCGCACCGCGGTCGGGCGCGTCGAAGTTCTCAAGGGTTGGCAGTAGCAGGACCGGGAGCGAGGTTGAGCTGAGCACCTCCCTGATGACAACGGCCCGACCGGGCGACGTGTCACGCGACCAGCTGAGCACAATGAGATCGCTCCTCTGTTCAGAGGCAACTTGGCAGACCCGCTGGCCGGCCGGACCCGGGGAGAGTTGGATGTGGTGGACGTGGGGCAGATGGCGGCGGAGGAACTCCTTGCCGAGAATCTCGAGATCTCGTGCGGGACGGTCGAGCATCGTGGGCATCGTGGAGTCGGTGAACACGTGAAGGACGCAGAGCTCGACCGGCTTCGCGCAAAGCGGCGCTAGCTGGTCAATCACCGCGCGCGAAGAAGGCTCGGCACCGTCGAGCGGGACGAGAAGGCGCTGGAACACTGAGGGCGCGACCAGGTCGGGGGGAACGATGACGACAGGCTTGAGCGTCTGCTCCAGTAGCGCGCGGACGATCGGTCCGACCGGATAGCGCAGTGACCGCTCTCGCCGAGCCGCCACGACGGCGGCGATCACGTCGACATCGGCGACCGCGTTGACCAGTGCTGAACCATGTGGACCCTCGAGGCGGCGGACCGGCACTCCGGCCTCGTTCAAGAGCGCTTGGGCTTCCGTGTCGATGCCCATCGATCGGTGCGCGAGGACCACTTCAACGTGGCTTGTCGTGAGGTCGGCGAACAGCAGCGCGGTCTCAAGAACAGGAAGAACGTTGGCGTTCGTGTCGAGCGCCGCGAGGGTGACGGTCACGTCGGGCTCCTTTCCGGTGGTGTGGCGAGTGCAAGTGTCGTCCCTGGCGGATCGATCGCCTGGGTGCGATCGCGCACTCTGACGGTGAGGGGCGAGTCACACGAAACGATGACTCGGTCATGTTCTGCGCGCACTTCGATGCGACGCCCCCGAAAGCGCATGCGCAACGAGAGCGACGACCAGCGCTCGGGAAGGTGGGATCGATGCGCAGCGCCTCTCCCTCCACCCCCAGTCCGAGAAACCCGTGCGCGAGGGCCTGCCAGAGCCCGCCCATTGTCGCGAGGTGCACCCCGCTCGCCGTTGTCCTCGTCAGATCGTCGAGGTCGAGTCGCGCCGCAAGGTCGAACAGTCCAACCGCTCGCTCGGGATTACCGGCGCGAGCGAACAGCGCAGCCGATATCGCGGGTGACAACGAGCTCCCGTGCGCGGTGCGAGGCTCGTAGAAGTCCAGACACGACGTGAGCGAACCGGCGTGCATCTCTTCGGGGATGAGGTGGTGCGCCATGAGTACGTCCGCTTGTTTGATGAGTTGAGACCCGGCGACCCGCTTCGGCCCGAGCACGACATCGATTGCTATCGGGGGTTGGGCAAACTGATCGACAAGGAGTGGCTCGAGTGCGAAGTAGCCGGCAAACTGCTCATAGAGTCCCGTCGCCTTGCGGTACCCGTCGACGAGCGCGTCACTGAGTGATCTCCATCTCGTTGCCTCTTCGGCGATCCCTGCGCGTTCGAGCAGCGAGGCACCCGTTCGAAGATTCCAGCGCGCCATGACATTGGTAAACGCGTTGTCATCGACGACCTCGTGATATTCGTCGGGGCCCATCACACCGTAGATGTGCCCGTTGCCGTGACGATCCACGCGAATACGGCTTGCCCAGTAGCGCGCCGTTTCGGTCACGAGGCTCGCGCCCTCACCGTCAAAGATGCCTTCCCCGGTCCAGGAGGCGTAGTGCGCCGCCGACCAGGCAACGTCGGCGACAATGTGCTCTTCGTGGCTTCCGGTGAGAATCGGAATCACCTCGCCATGAGCGCCCTTCACCTTCGCGGGAGAGACCTCCGCGCCGGAAGCGGCGGACTCCCACGGGAAACGAGCTCCCTCGCGGTGCAGCCGTCGAGCCGCGGCACGAGCCGCGGGAAGACGACGGAGGCGGTACTCGAGCATGGCACGTGCGGCCTCGGGCGCGATCGCACAGAGCGCGGGCAGGACGAAGACGTCGGCGTCCCAAAAGACGTGCCCGGCGTACGCATCCCCGGTGAGCCCACGGGCTCCGACGGCCGCCTCTCCCGTGCTCTTCGCTGCGCCGAGCAGATGAAAGACGGCAAAGCGCGCCGCGAGCTCGGACGTCGCGTCGCCCTCGATGGTGACGAGCGCGTCGGCCCACTTTCGCGCCCACGCCTCGCGATGGTCGGCGAGCAGTGCGTAGAAGCCGGTACTCTCGAACCCGCGAACCTGTTCACTTGCCTCCGCCCTGGTCCGTGACGGGTCCGAACCGGACGACCACGCCGCGAGTCGCTCGACGAGGAGGCGACGATCGAACGTCGACGCATGTTGAGACATTGCGACGCTGATCACCTTCGTGGCATTGGCGCTCAACGTCTGTCGCACACGCAACGGTGACTGGACGGCCCGTTCCACCGTCGAGCGAGATACTTCGAGCTCATCGCTGCTCAGCCATGCGCGAGGCAGCTCTGCACGCCACGCCAGTGCGTGGGGCGCTGCGGCCGACGCGAAGCGAAGGCTGCGAATCGCGCTGCTCGAGGCGCCTCTTCGGGCGAGAACGCCAGTTCGCAGGTCGAGCAGGCGCTCTACCGCGCGCGCTTCGCTCTTCGGTGCGTCAGCGAGTTTGAGGTCGGTCCACGCCGGTCCCGCGAGGAGTTCGTCTCGTTCGTCGTAGAGGCCCTCAACAACAAAGAGTGGAGAGCTGCCGGCACCGTCTTCTTCGAGCGAAGCACGCGTTCCCGACCAACCGTTGCTGAGCGTGCCCAGGGCTTCGGCCACCCGTTCGGCCTCTCTCGTTGCGGGCAGCGTCAGCACCCACGCGGGGTCCGCATCGATCGGCGGGACACGACGTGCGTGGTGGCGGGCAACCTGCGCTTCGAGGAGGGAAGCGAGGCCGTCTGGACCGTCGATGGCATGGAGACTCCCTTCCGCGTCGCCCTCCGACTGCGCAGCGAGACTGACGACGATCGCCCGACTGAGTTCTTCGACCACTGAGGGTGGACTGCTCTCGACAGTGCCGATGCCCAGGCCGAAGTCGTCACCCGCGACGAGGACGAGCGCTCCCGTGATGCCGCGTGCTGCAAGCCAGCGCGCACAAACAGTGCCGCCTCAGACTTGTTGGCTAGTCCTGTTTTCAGGTGTCGTGTGTCACTCGTTGTCTCAACGACCTCTGAACGTCGAAGGCTGCAAATGAAGAGGCGTCCACGCCCGACCGCTCGGGGAGCGAGTTGGGCGTCGAGATCTCGCGCGTCAGCAGCGCTGACGACAAAGAGGTGGGTTCCAGCCGCGCAGAGCGCTTCAAAGAGATCCCGCATCCTTGTAACTGCATCGTCGCGGTCATTCATTCCGAGGGCGTCCCAATCGACGATGATCGCGGCGAACGTCTCTTCGAGCGTCGAGTCGCCATGGCGAGTTCGGCTCGTTCTCTCGGGCGCCGACGAACGAGTGCGCCCGGAAGCCCGAGGATCACGGTTCGGGTCCATCAGATCATCATGAGTGACGGCGATGCGCCCGACTAGAGGCGTTGGTCACATCTAGACGAGTGGCCGTTCCGTCCCCGGAGGAGAGACGCTGGATTCAACGTTCTGTGGGTGAGTGCACCGAATCGACAATAAGTATCTCTGGCGGGGCACCGCGCACCTCAGTAGATGCGCCATCGGTCGCTACGGTGAGACGCGCGCCCACGAATGGAAGATTCTCAATCGTGAGATCTCCGATCTGTGGCGGGAGACGGGGCGACAGCCACAGCTCACCGTCTTGAACCACCGGGTCGAAGCGAAGCAACGTCGCTCGCAGGAGCTCGAATACGGCGGCGGACGACCACGCCTGGGGTGCGCACGAGGTGGGATAGCGAACAGGAGATGGGATATCACCGCGATCAAAGCCACAGATGAGTTCGGGTAGCCGCCCGCCGAAGGCCTGCGCCGCCTGCAAGAGGCCGAGCGTCACGGCGTGGGCCTCTGACACGAAGCCGTATCGCATGAGACCCGCGGCGCACAACGCGGTGTCGTGAGGCCACACCGAACCGTTGTGATAGCTGACGGGGTTGTACGCACCCATCGAGGTGGCGAGGGTTCGGATGCCCCACCCGCTGAACATCTCAGGGCTGATCAGATGATCTGCGACCTTGCGAGCTTTGTCTGGCTCGACAATCCCACTCCAAAGACAGTGCCCGATGTTTGAGGTGAGCGAATCGATCGGTTCTTTTCGCCGTCGAGGCCCAGCGCGAAGTAGCCACGATCTTCCAGCCAGAAGCGTTCGTTGAACGCCGCTTTCAGCTGTTCGGCGCGCGCGGTGCACGAGCGCTCGGTCGCCTCGTCGCCGAAATCGCGAGCAATCTGGGCCCGCGCAACATAGGCCGCGTACACGTAACCCTGAACTTCGCATAAGGCCGTCGGGGGTTCCGCCAGCTTTCCGCTGGCGAAGTTAATTCCGTCGAACGAGTCCTTCCAGCCCTGGTTGTAGAGTCCGCGTTCGGTGGAGCAAGGTACTCCACGAAGCCGTCGCCGTCGCGGTCCCCATACTCCTCTATCCAGCGAAGCGCCAAATCTGCATGAGGCAGCAGCTCGCGAACCGTGTCGGTGAAACCCCACTTGTGCAGCTCTCCAAGCAGAACGACGAACAGCGGCGTCGCGTCGACTGACCCGTAGTAGGAACCCCCTTTCGCACTCACTGAGACGGTTCGCATGTGGCGAAACTCGTGGAGAATCTTGCCCGGCTCCTCTTCAGATCGCGCGTCGACTTTGGTTCCCTGAAGTCGCGCCAGCGTGTGAAGCGTCCCCAGTGCGATGGTCGGGTCAACCAAGAGCGTCATCAACGACGTGATCAGCGAGTCACGTCCGAAGAGCGTCATGAACCAGGGCGCCCCCGCAGCGATGACCACCCATTCGGGCTGGTCCGGGTCGAAGATGCGAAGTGCGCCGAGATCTCGAGAGCTTTGATCGATTGCTACGTTGAGCCCCTCGAACTCGCTGTGCACGCGAGGAGCGTTCTCCTCCCAGATGCGAAGTCGCGCGAGGGGTTCGGTGTCTTCGACCGGCTCGCCGCAACGGTAGCGCAGCTCGACCGGCTCATCATCGACGTCGAGGCGAAATTCGATGCACGCACGCCATTCTCCGTGGGGCGGCACGACGACCTCCATCCTGGCGAGGCCTGGTGTGAGGAGCGCATCGGGGGGGAATAGGACCGAAACACGGCGAGTCACTTCTCGGTGGGCGTAGGAATAGACCATCGTTGTTCCGAGCACGTCGACCGATCGCTCGCCGTCGATGCTCGTCCGACCGTCTTTGGCGTCAAAGATATGTGCGAAGTCTGCGTCGACCTCGAGGCTCACGGTGCACGCCGACGTCTCTCGCGACAGATTTCTAACGGCGATCTCCTCGCGCATACCGTTGCCGACAAAGCGATTCCTCACCACCACGATGGTGCTGTCGGCGTGACCATCGACTGGACGCGCCCTGGTGAGGAACGTCGCGGCGAAGGGGTGTGGCGCGATGACGCCGAGACTCTCCAATGCCGCCTCGTCGAGCGTCAACTTCCAGCGCGAGATGAATCGAGTGTCGTCGAAAAACAGACCCTGAGCTCCGTCGCAATCAATGTCGCCGGATGCCGATGAGACCACGAACGAAACCCCTTCAACGAGGGTTACCGATTCCCCCGGAAAATTGCCAAGGGTGGTCGCGTCGTAGGGCGACGCCGCGTCGATTGTCATTGCACTAACCGCCGCCTTCATACCGCGACTCGAGCATTATCCAACTGGGTCAGGATATGGCTCGAAAGGGGCGCTCACCGTTGCAAAGGTTAGTCCGCGAATCAGCTCCGACCGGTGCATTCGAGCCCTGTCGTGGCGAGGAGTGACCCAGGCTACCGATCGTCCCGCTAGCACGCGCTCACGACGCGTGGCGCTTGAGTGCGTTCGTCCCGCCGCGCATGTCTTCCTCGTTAGAAGGTCGCGGGGAGGTTGGATCACTTTTGATTCCGACAGCTTTAAGTGAGTGCGGGTGCGAGGACGCCGCTCCACCGAGTTGACCCTTAGAGATGCAACCTGGAATGAGCGTAGAATCGCGGCGTGTGGATCGACCAGAGAGGTTCGGAGATACTGCCTAACAGCGAGTGTTTGCGTCTGCTCGCCGTTGCCGCTCAGAATCACCACATTGGTCGGCTCGGAGTCTCAACTCCCACGTCGCCGATCATTGTTCCGGTGAACTTCGCCTATCACAACGCGGGAGTCATATGCCGGATTGGTCCCGGCACGCTTGCGGAGAAGGCGAAAGGGTCGCTTGTCGCATTCGAAGTGGATCGGATGGATGAGGGAGGGCGCTCTGTCTGGAGCGTGTTGTTGAGGGGACTCGCTCGCGAGCTCTCAACTGACGAGATCTCGAGTCTCAGGCCCCAGGAACTTCCCGTTCCCGCCGTCCATCACGCGGGTGAACTGGTCTTGTTCGTTCGAGGCGACGTCATCACCGGCCGACGCTTCTCGGTGGGCGATCCCACTTCGCCGACTGATGTCGGCAACTCGCAGGTGGAGTGATCTCGGGCTGACTGGGCCGTCGAGCCGACACAGGGAGCCCCACATTGTTGGACAGAGGCTGTTTGGCCGACTCGCGGGTAGATGGTTCCTTGAGGCCAGGCTCGACGGTGTCGGCGCAAATGGACCCAAAAAGTGACAATGGCCCCTGGTGACTCGCGGATCACTGCCTGTATGCCTGGAACATGAGGCAGTTCATCGATCGAAAGGACGCGGGGTCTCGATTAGGTGCGCGACTGGCAGAGGCGTTCAGCGACGGTGGAGTGGTGGTGGTTGGGCTTCCGCGCGGTGGCGTGCCCGTGGCTTATGAGGTGGCTCGTGTTCTGCACTGTCTGCTCGACGTGATCGTGGTGCGAAAGGTTGGCGTTCCCTCTCATCCCGAGTTTGCTATGGGGGCGATCGCAGAAGACGGCGTCGTAGTCGTCGAGCCCGACACTGTGGAATCGTTAGGAGTGTCGTCGACGCAGTTCGCTCGCGTGGTGGCCAATGAGCGCGCGGAGCTTGAACGACGACTTCGTCTCTATCGCCAAGGTGAGCCTCCCGTAGATCTAAAGGGCAGGGTCGTCATCATCGTTGACGACGGTCTCGCGACGGGAGCCACGGCGCGCGCGGCGTGCGAGGTGGTTCGAGCTCGAGGCGCGGAGCGAGTCATCGTGGCCGTACCGGTCAGCAGCGTCCTTGCGGCGAGGCGAATCGACAGAGTCGCCGACCGCGTCGTCTCCCTCGTGCGCGCGAGAGGTTCGTTCTCGGTGGGGGAGTGGTACGAGAATTTCGAGCAGACGTCGGATGAGGAGGTCATCGACGATCTGGCCAAAGCGAGACGCGCCCAACTCGCTTCTTCGGCGCCGACGTTGACGAGACCGCGAGGAGGTGAGATGTCGTGACGACACAGGCAAGCGTCGCGATCTCGGAGAGGGATGTCGCCGCGCTGCATGGAGAGCGCGACTATGACGATCTCCTGTCGTGGATTGGTGAACGACCCCTGGTGCTACTCGGAGAGGCGAGTCACGGCACTCACGAGTTCTACCGTGAGCGCTGTCGAATCACCAAGCGACTGATCGAAGAGAAGGGATTCGTCGCCGTCGCGGTCGAAGCCGACTGGCCCGACGCGTACCGCATCAACCGGTACGTGACCGGTGGTTCGCGCGACATCAACGCGGTAGAAGCGCTCGGCGACTTCAAGCGATTCCCTTCGTGGATGTGGCGCAATGAGGACGTGGCGTCCTTCGTCACGTGGTTGCGAGAGCACAACGATGAGTGTCGAGACACTACCGCGAAGGCTCGGTTTTACGGTCTTGATCTGTACTCGCTTCGAGCGTCGATGGACGCCGTTGTCAGCTATCTCGAGACGGCGAATCCGGAGGCAGCCGAGCGCGCCCGAGAGCGCTACGCCTGCTTCGATCTGGTCGGCGGTGAAGGAACTGACTACGGACACGCCGTCAACATGGGACTGCACCAGTCGTGCGAGAACGACGTCGTCGCCGAGCTCGTCGACTTGCGTCGTCAGGCCATGGAGCTGATCGCGCGTGACGGGCTCGTCGCCGCAGATGAGTACTTCTTCGCCGAACAGAACGCGCGCCTCGTTCGAAACGCCGAGCAGTACTACCGCGCGATGTATCAGGGTCGTGTTTCGTCGTGGAATCTTCGAGACCAGCACATGGCCGAAACCCTCAGGTCCCTGGTCGCACATCTCGGTTCGGCGCTCGGTCGATCGAAGGTCGTTGTCTGGGAGCACAACTCGCACGTTGGTGACGCGAGGGCAACGGAACTAGGACAGTCTGGCGAGTTCAACGTTGGCCAGCTCGCGCGCACGACGTGGGCCGACGATTGCTATCTCGTTGGATTCACGACACATCACGGTCGGGTGAGTGCCGCATCGAACTGGGGTGGCCCGGTCGAGCACAAGCGAGTGCGTCCCGCACTGTCAGGCAGCTTTGAAGAACTGCTCCATGGCGGTCCCGCGGACGACTTTGTCGTTCGCCTCGGTACGTACGCTCCCGTCGCCCTGACGCAAGTGTTGCTCGAGCGGGCCATCGGGGTTATCTATCGACCGGACACAGAGAGAGCGAGCCATTGGTTTCACGCGCACCTCGCTTCGCAGTTCGACGCCATCGTTCATCTCGACCACACGTCCGCCGTGCGTCCTTTGGATCGAACAGAGTTGTGGGATGCCGGAGAACCGCCCGAGACATATCCGAGTGGGCTCTAGTGTGCGCCCTGGTCGGTCCCGGGTAGGGTGCCGTGGCGAGGAGCGGGAGCCTTCTTCGTCGCTTCCGGTTGATCGCCGTTCCCGGAGCGGCGGGTATCGCCGGAGTGCCGGCAGACCGCGAGGCCGTGCTCCGCGAGGAGTTGGCGCCGATTTTTGCTGCGCTGCGCGCGGCCGAACAGGACGCCGAGAACGTCGTCGCACGAGCGATGGCCGAGGGCGATGCCAAACGGGCCCGCGCCACCCAAGAGGCCCAACGAATCCTCGAGAACGCACGCGACCGTGAACCCAGCGAGCGCGTGACGGCGTCTGAAGCCGTAAGGTCCTCTGCCCAGTCCGATGCGACCGCACTTCGCGCTGCGGGGAGCGAGGAGGCCGAGCGAATCGCGCGCCTCGCGGATGAGAGGATTCCCGCGATGGTGGACGAACTTGCCGCACGCGTGATGTCGACCGAGAGTTCGGCGGAGGTAACGAAGTGAGTGCGGCCTGGGTCGCGGCCCAGGTTCGCAGTCGGAGCCTCACGAGCCGCTCCGTTGGGCTTGCCCAAACGCGAGCGATCGCTCGATCCAGTTCTCTTGACGGGGCGATCGCGATGCTCGCCACGACTCACTATGGCGAACGGCTCCGGTCTGGGCTAAGTCTCGAAGAGGTCGAGCGTGCCGTGTTCGCGACGGTGCTCTGGAACATTCGCGTGCTCGCTGGATGGAGCCCCTCGCTTGGCGCGTCGCGACTGCGTGTTCTGGCGGCGGCGTTCGAACTGACGAATATGCGCGGCGAGCTCGCACGGATCGAGGGCCGAAGTGTTGGCGAACCATACGAGTTGGGTTCGCTGGCGAGTCTGCCGCGCCACGCGCAACCCTCGAGCACCCTCGAGCTTCGCGAGACGCTGAAGCGTTCGCCCTGGGGCGACCCCGGAGCGCTCGATGCCCCAGCGATGCTCGTCGCACTGGAGATCTCCTTCGTGCGCCGGGTGGTCGAGAACGTGCCCGAGGCGAGCGCGTGGGCGGCAGGCTACGGGGCACTTCTCTTGGCTCGCCTCGTCGCGGCGGGAACGTCCCTGGTGCCCGGCTCGGTGCCCGAGGCCAACGCACGGGCGGTCTTTGGGCATCGTGCGCCCGCTGCACGGACGCTTCACGACCTCGCCGCGGCGCTGTCGGTCTCGGTCGCCCCCGTGCTCGACGGTGCCACGGAACCTGAGGATCTGTGGAGCTGTGAGGCGCGCTGGTGGAGTCAGCTCTGGCGTAGCGGTGAAGAAGGCGTTCGACGTGGGGGCGCGGACCCGGCAACAGCCGTCTCTGCGGTCGCAGCTATGTGCGCGGACGCGTGGCGAGTGCGCGTGGCGCTTGAGATCGCTGCGCGCGCCGGTCGTGGAATCGAGCTGCTCGATGCCGTGGCGTGAAGCACTCGAACCTACGCGCATGGAACGCATCGCGATCGTCGTGCCCGTCGACCAGACCCGCGCGGTTCTCGTAGCGATCGGTGCCGAGGGCCACGTCGAGCCGGAGCTCCTGAGTCAGTCAGGTGGCACCGCCGAGGCGATCTTCCAGCGCGTGCGTGCGCAGTCGCCAACGTCATCTGCGACGCCGACGGTCTCCGTCGAGCCGCCCGACCTCACGATCCTCGAGCGCGACGGCGACGTGGCGGCGCTCGCTGGCGAGGAGCAGCTCGAACGGGTCACCGCGAGCATGATCGAAGAGGGACCGGTGGCGGCGATCGCTGGCTGGACGCCCTCGGAGTCCCTCGACGCCCTCGCCGTGACGCTCGCGCCCTTCGGCGCAGCAGCGCTGCGCCTTTCACCCCCTCGAGGCAGTCAACCACCAACCGCACTGCGAGGCGCACCAACGGCCGCCGCCTTCCAGCCTCTCGTTAACAGCTACGGCACCGTTCCCTACGCGGACCTCAACCCGTCGGTACTCGCCGGGGTCGCCTATGTGGTGATGTTCGGCCTCATGTTCGGCGACGTTGGCCACGGAGCCTTGCTTCTCGCGCTCGGCATCGCAATGGTATGGGGTCGCTTCGCAGCGTTGCGCAAGTACCGCTGGGCGGGTCCCTTCGTCATTGGGGCGGGGCTCACGAGCATCGGTTTCGGCTTCGCCTTCGGCGAAGCGTTCGGGCCCACGGGGCTGGTGCCGACGCTGTGGCTGCGCCCCCTTGACTACGCCATGACCCTGCTAGCCGTCTCCATCGCGATCGGTGCTGTGCTGCTCGCGTGCTCCTACGCGCTCGGCACGCTCAACCGCTTCCGTGAAGGCGGAATCGCTCGCTCCCTGGTCGCGATGTCGGGCCTCGCGGGAGCGGCGCTCTACCTCGGTCTCGCGCTCGCCGGCGCCGGCTGGTACTGGCATCGCTCGTCGATCGTGATCGCAGGAGCGATTCTCGCCGCCGTCGCACTCGGGTTCGGATTCGTTGGACTGTTCGCTGAAGCCGGAGGTCGAGCGACGGGTGCGCTCGAGGCCAGCGTCGAGCTCTTTGACTCGGTCCTTCGACTCGGCACCAATACGGTCTCGTTCGCTCGACTCGCCGCCTTCGGTCTCACTCATGCGGCGTTGAGCTCGCTCGTGTGGACGGGCACCGCGTCGCTCTGGCGTACCGGCGGTGCATTCGGCGTGGGCGGCGCGATCATCGTCTTCATCGTGGGCAACGCCCTCACCTTCGCCCTCGAGGCTCTCGTCGCGGGCGTGCAGGCACTGCGACTTGAGTACTACGAGATCTTCTCTCGTGTCTTTACGACCGAGGGCCGTGAGTTTCACCCCTGGCAAGTCAACGTACGTCCATGAAGGAGGCCCCATGATTACCTGGCTCATCGCGCTACCCCTGATCGCGCTCGTCGCGGTCGGCATCACGTTTCAGATGCGCAGACATCCCCGCGGGGGTCTTCGTCTCATGAAGATGCTGAACCTTGTCTTGCTGATGGGCGGCGGCGCGCTGGTCATCGTGGCGGCGACCGCGTCACCGGCCACCGCTGCGACGATCGCGACGCACGCCCCCTCCTACGCCGGCCAGGCACTGATGGGCGCGGCGATCGCGGTCGCCGGATCGTCGATCGGCGCCGCGATCGCGGTCGCCTATACCGGCTCTGCCGCGCTCGCGGCCATCAGCGAGCGACCGGAGCTCTTTGGGCGAGCCATGGTGTTCGTCGGGTTGGCCGAGGGCATCGCCATCTACGGGCTCGTCGTGGCCATCATCCTCATCGGCAAGGTCTAAGGACATGGGACGAATCGCGGTGCTCGGCGAGTCCGTGCGCGTGCAGGGCTACGCCCTCGCGGGTGCCGTGCCCCTCGTGGCTGAGAGTCCTGAGGAGGTCTGGCGAGCGTGGTCCGGACTCGACAGCGACGTCGACCTGGTGGTGCTCACTCCGGCCGCCGCCGCAGCGCTCGGCGAGACGGTTCGACAGCGGCGGGTGCCCCTCACTGTAGAGATGACGACGTGAACGATCGCGATGAGGGAGTCGGAAGTGTCCTCACCGCGACGTCTCGACTCATCGCCGACCTGAGTCCCGTTGTCAACTATCTCAGCGACCGTGCGCGACGCCGCGCCGCGCAGCTCTCTGCTGACGCCGCCGCGCAGGGCGAAGCGACAATCGCCGAGGCACGACGACAGGCTGACGTGCTGCTCACCGCGGCGCGAGAGAGTGGCGCTGCCCTGGCGCGACGAGGTGCGTCGGACGTCGTCGCCAACGCACGGCGCGAGGCTCGCGAGCAAGTGCTAGGTGCCCAGCGTCTCGTCTACGAGCAGACAAGGACACAGGCGCGCGAGCGCCTTCGAGGCTTCGCCAACTCGCCCGAAGCTGGGGCGCTGAACGCGCGTCTCGCCATCGTGGCGCGCCAGTGCCTCGGGGACGAGGCGACGGTGACGACGCCCGATGGGGAGGTCGGCGTCATCGCATACCGCGACGAGCGGCGCCTTGACCTGAGCACCGACGCGCTGGTCGAGCGGACTTTGGTGTCGGCGGGCGAAGAGCTCGCAGAGCTGTGGTCGTGAGCATCGGCGCCGAAGCCGGGCGAGTGGAACGGGTCAACGGCCCGCTCGTCGAGGTGACGGGACTCCGCGGAATCGCTGCCCTCGACGTCATCGAAGTGGGCCCTCTGCACGTTCCCGCTGAGGTGGTCTCGATAGAAGGCGGTCGTCTCACCGCCGAGGCCTTCGAGTACACCGGCGGGCTGCGCGTTGGCGACGTGGCGATCTCCGAGCGGCGGCCGCTCTCAGCGCACCTCGGGCCGGGCCTGCTCGGCGGGGTGTTCGACGGACTGCTGCGACGGCTCGAGGACGGCCCCACTTGGCTTGCTCCTGGAGCGCTCAGCGAAAGGACGTCCAGCGCGTCGTGGCCGTTCCGTCCGGCGCCCGTCGAACTCGGCACCGACCTTGCACCCGGGGCGCTGCTCGGTACCGTGATGATCGGTGCCAGTTTTGAGCATCGAATCCTCGTCCCGCCCGACGCACAGGGAGTCTTGACGCGGCTCGCCTCGGCTGACGCGATGGGTGAGGACGACGTCGTCGCCGTCGTCGGCGGCCGGACGGTGACGCTGTACGAAGAGTGGCCAGTGCGCCGAGCGCGTCCAGTGAGCAAGCGGCTTCAGCCCGAAGCGCCGCTCGTCACCGGTCAACGAGTGGTCGACCTCTTTTTCCCCATTGCCCACGGCGCGACGGCCGCGGTCCCTGGGGGCTTTGGCACCGGCAAGACGTTGCTCCTCCAACAGATCGTTAAGTGGGCCGACGCCGAGGTCGTCGTCTTCGTTGGCTGCGGCGAGCGCGGCAACGAACTCGCCGACGCCATGGCCGACCTCTCGGCATTGGCGGATCCGACCACGGGCACGAACCTGCGCGAGCGCACCGTGGTCATCGCCAACACGTCCAACATGCCCGTCATGGCTCGGGTGGCCAGCGTCTATACCGGCATGACCGTCGCCGAATACTTCCGTGACATGGGGTATCGGGTGGTCATGCTCGCCGACTCCACGTCGCGGTGGGCCGAGGCACTGAGGGAGTTCTCCTCGCGCAGCGGGGAGTTGCCGGCCGAAGAGGGCTATCCGGCCAGTCTGTCGTCCTCCCTCGCCGCTTTCTACGAACGCGCTGCACGGGTGCGCACGCTCGGCGGCGCGGAGGGCTCGGTCACGCTCATCGGTGCCGTCTCGCCGCCGGGCGGTGATATGACTGAGCCCGTGACGTCCCAGACCGTGCGCTTCGTGCGCTGCTTATGGTCACTCGACCGCGACCTCGCGTACGCGCGCCACTACCCGGCCGTGACGTGGCGCCACTCGTTCAGCCTCGACGGCGACACCATTGCGAACTGGCATGCAGCCCAAGGTCGGGTGGAGTGGGCCAGCGCTCGCGCTCGGGCGCTCGCACTGCTCGCCGAGGCCGACCGACTCGATTCGGTCGTCGAGCTCGTGGGAGTTTCGGCGCTGCCCGCGCACGAACGGATCATCCTGCTGTCTGGTCGCCTGCTCCGCGAAGGCGTGCTCCAGCAGAACGCGATGAGCGAGCACGATGCGTTCTGCGGTCCGGAAAAACAGACGGCGTTACTCGAGATGGTTCTCGCCGTGCACGACCGATGCCTCGCGCTTGTCGACGGTGGGCTGCCCGCTTCGGTGGTGGAGGAGTTCGACCTCACCGCCGTCACTCGCGCACGCGACGAGACCGGACCCGATGACGCAGCGGGCGTCGTCCGTCTGCGCGACGAGGTGCTCGCGCGAATTGCGGACGCGTCATGAGCGCGACGAACAAGTCGGCGGCGTCGCAGGGCCCGCTCGCGTCCATCGAGTATTCCGGTGCGAGCCGCATCGGCGGCCCCCTACTCGCCGTTCGCGGTGTCGAGGGAGTGGGATGGGATGAGATTGCGCGCGTTCGCCTCCCTTCGGGCGAAGTGCGGTACGGACTCGTCCTCGAGGTGAGCGGTGACGTGGCGATCGTCGAGGTGCTCCAGGGCACGAGCGGCATCGATCCAAACCTCGTGGCGGTCGCCTTCGAGGGGCGGCCCTTTGACATCCCGGTCGGTGACGCCTGGCTGGGTCGCGTCTGGAATGGAATGGGTGAGCCGTTGGACGGTGGCCCGCCGATGCTGGGCAAGGAGCGCCGAGCGGTGAACGGCGCTCCGCTCAACCCGAGTCGGCGCGACGTGCCGAGTGAGCCCGTCTTCACCGGTGTCTCGGTGATCGACGCGTTGGCGACGCTGGTGCGCGGTCAGAAGCTCCCCGTGTTCTCCTCGGCCGGGTTGCCCCACCTCAACCTCGCCGCTCAGATCGCAGCACAAGCCAACGTCGCGGGTGAGAACTTCAAGGTCGTCGTCGCCGGCATGGGGCTGACCCATGCCGGCGCAGCGGCGATACGCCAGGTTCTCGAAACTCGTGCGGCGCAGGGCGACCTGGTGCTCGTGCTCGACACCGCCGACGACCCAGTGGTCCAGCGCGTCCTGACACCGCGCGTCGCCCTTACGATCGCCGAGTACCTGGCGTTCGAGCGTGACCAGCACGTGCTGGTCGTTCTCGCCGACGTGACCAGTTACTGCGAAGCGTTGCGCGAGGTGTCGTCTGCCCGAGGCGAAGTGCCGGGACGACGCGCGTACCCCGGCTACCTGTACAGCGACCTCGCCTCGCTCTACGAGCGCTGCGGTCGAATCCGCGGACTCACCGGCTCGATCACCCTGATTCCGATCCTCACCATGCCCGGGGGCGACATCACCCACCCCGTTCCCGACCTGACCGGCTACATCACCGAAGGTCAGATCGTCCTTTCGCCGGACATTCACGCCAGCGGCGTCTATCCGCCCGTCGACGTGCTTTCGACGCTGTCGCGTCTCATGCGCAAGGGTGTGGGCGAAGGATGTACTCGCGCTGATCACTTGTCGCTGGCCGCCCAGCTCATCGCTGCCTTCGCGCGAGCGCGCTCCGCGCGCGAGCTGGCCGATCTGATCGGCGCGGAGGCTCTCACCGAGACTGACCGCATCTACCTTGACTTCGAAGACGCATTCTTTCGCGACCTCGTCAACCAGTCGAGCGACGAATCGCGCTCGATGGAGGACACCCTGCAGCGGTGCTGGCGTGTTCTCTCGGTGCTACCCGAGCGCGAGCTCACCATGATGCCAAGAGCGGTGACCGCCGCCTACTACACCGGCAACCTCCGCGAGGGAAACGGAGACCCCCGTGCGGACGATGGTGCCTCCGAGTCCGCACCGACACCACCCGAGGTCGACGATGGCTGAGCAGATCCCTCCGGGACGGGCGGGTCGACCCTGGCTTTTGGAGCGGATCGCCATCGCTGCTCACGGGTTGGACCTGCTACGCCGCAAGCAACAACTGCTGTCGCGCGAACACCGCCGATTGATCCAGCTGCGCGAAGCGTCGGTGCACGCGTGGACGACTGCTTCGGCCGAGGCCGATCTCTGGGCCACCAGGGTTGACGCCCTGAGCGGCACGGCGACGGCTCGGCTCGTGGGCGCGTCCACGCAGGGTCGCGCCGAAGTCTCAATCTCCTGGCGCAACACGATGGGCGCCCTGCACCCCGACGAGGTCCGCGTCGTGGCCCCCGCCCTTGACGTGATGAACCGAGCCGTCAATGCCGCCGTCGGACCATCGACGGACGCGCACGGGCGAGCCCTCGACGCCGCGGCTCATCAGGCCGTCGTGGAGAGCGCACTTCGCGCGGTTGAAGCCGAACTTGTGTCGACGCGCCGGCGCCTGCGGGCCATCGAACGCCGTCGGCTCCCCGTCCTCGAAGAAGAGTTGCGCTCCCTGACCTTGCGACTTGACGAGGTGGAGCGCGAAGAGCGCCTCGTCACGCGCTGGGCCGCCGAGCGCCTCGCACAGCGAGGATCGTGATGGTACTTCGAATGCTCGTAACGGCTGACGACTCTCGCGAGAGCATCGCAGCGGCGACGACCGCAGCCCATCTCGCGGTGACCCTGCAGGCCCAGATTCGAATTTTCGTCGTCGTCGAGGACGATCGCGTCGGCGAAGAACTCGAACGGGCCACCGGGACTGATTCAAGTAGTCGCCGCCGCCAAGAGGTGAGAATCTGCTGGAGTATTCGACGCAAAGTGCGTGACGAGGGTGTTCCCTCCTCCCAGATCGAGGTCGTCCAGACCGCGGGCAGCCCTACCGCGAGATTCTCGAAGAAGCGCGGACTTGGCCGGCCGACATGATCGTGATGGCCGCGTCCGACCAGCGGGGCGGGCGCTCGAACACATCGGAAGTGTGACCGAACAGGTGGTCGAAGTTGAAATTTTGCCCAGTGCTTGTGGTGCCGGGCAGATCGTAGAGACGTGGACGGGCGGTGAGCCGCTTGTCGACGTAGGTGACCATTTTCGCGGTGGCCTGTTCGCCATGTAGCTTCTGTCTTATGAGGGTCGTTCGTTTCATAAAAAAAGGTTCAGAGCTCTTAACCGATGTCACGC
>CAWKDF010000010.1:0-78222 GCA_963848345.1 uncultured Acidimicrobiaceae bacterium
AGCACCACCGTGGTGGTCGACAACTCCCCGGTCGCGGCGGGCGGCGCCCTCACCTTCACCGCCACCGTCTCTACCGACTCGGGCTACCCGCTCAGCGGCACCGTCAGCTGGATCTTGACCGGCCCCGACACGCCGACCTGCTTGAGCACCACCCTCACCGGCGACCAGGCCACCTGCACGATCGCTGACGTGGCGGGCGGCAGCACCTACACGGCCGTTGCCACCTACAGCGGCGACTCCAACAACGCCACGAGCACCTCCTCGCCTGACTCGGTGACCATTGGCCTCGCCTCGAGCACCACCGTGGTGGTCGACAACTCCCCGGTCGTGGCGGGCGGCGCCCTCACCTTCACCGCCACCGTCTCTACCGACTCGGGCTACCCGCTCAGCGGCACCGTCAGCTGGATCTCGACCGGCCCCAACACGCCGACCTGCTTGAGCACCACCCTCACCGGCGACCAGGCCACCTGCACGATCGCTGACGTGGCGGGCGGCAGCACCTACACGGCCGTTGCCACCTACAGCGGCGACTCCAACAACGCCACGAGCACCTCCTCGCCTGACTCGGTGACCATTGGCCTCGCCTCGAGCACCACCGTGGTGGTCGACAACTCCCCGGTCGTGGCGGGCGGCGCCCTCACCTTCACCGCCACCGTCTCTACCGACTCGGGCTACCCGCTCAGCGGCACCGTCAGCTGGATCTTGACCGGCCCCGACACGCCGACCTGCTTGAGCACCACCCTCACCGGCGACCAGGCCACCTGCACGATCGCTGACGTGGCGGGCGGCAGCACCTACACGGCCGTTGCCACCTACAGCGGCGACTCCAACAACGCCACGAGCACCTCCTCGCCTGACTCGGTGACCATTGGCCTCGCCTCGAGCACCACCGTGGTGGTCGACAACTCCCCGGTCGTGGCGGGCGGCGCCCTCACCTTCACCGCCACCGTCTCTACCGACTCGGGCTACCCGCTCAGCGGCACCGTCAGCTGGACCTCTACCGGCCCCGACACGCCGACCTGCTTGAGCACCACCCTCACCGGCGACCAGGCCACCTGCACGATCGCTGACGTGGCGGGCGGCAGCACCTACACGGCCGTTGCCACCTACAGCGGCGACTCCAACAACGCCACGAGCACCTCCTCGCCTGACTCGGTGACCATTGGCCTCGCCTCGAGCACCACCGTGGTGGTCGACAACTCCCCGGTCGTGGCGGGCGGCGCCCTCACCTTCACCGCCACCGTCTCTACCGACTCGGGCTACCCGCTCAGCGGCACCGTCAGCTCTATCTTACCGGCCCCACACGCCGACCTGCTTGAGCACCACCCTCACCGGCGACCAGGCCACCTGCACGATCGCTGACGTGGCGGGCGGCAGCACCTACACGGCCGTTGCCACCTACAGCGGCGACTCCAACAACGCCACGAGCACCTCCTCGCCTGACTCGGTGACCATTGGCCTCGCCTCGAGCACCACCGTGGTGGTCGACAACTCCCCGGTCGTGGCGGGCGGCGCCCTCACCTTCACCGCCACCGTCTCTACCGACTCGGGCTACCCGCTCAGCGGCACCGTCAGCTGGATCTTTACCGGCCCCGACACGCCGACCTGCTTGAGCACCACCCTCACCGGCGACCAGGCCACCTGCACGATCGCTGACGTGGCGGGCGGCAGCACCTACACGGCCGTTGCCACCTACAGCGGCGACTCCAACAACGCCACGAGCACCTCCTCGCCCTGACTCGGTGACCATTGGCCTCGCCTCGAGCACCACCGTGGTGGTCGACAACTCCCCGGTCGTGGCGGGCGGCGCCCTCACCTTCACCGCCACCGTCTCTACCGACTCGGGCTACCCGCTCAGCGGCACCGTCAGTGGATCTTGACCGGCCCCGACACGCCGACCTGCTTGAGCACCACCCTCACCGGCGACCAGGCCACCTGCACGATCGCTGACGTGGCGGGCGGCAGCACCTACACGGCCGTTGCCACCTACAGCGGCGACTCCAACAACGCCACGAGCACCTCCTCGCCTGACTCGGTGACCATTGGCCTCGCCTCGAGCACCACCGTGGTGGTCGACAACTCCCCGGTCGTGGCGGGCGGCGCCCTCACCTTCACCGCCACCGTCTCTACCGACTCGGGCTACCCGCTCAGCGGCACCGTCAGCTGGATCTCGACCGGCCCCGACACGCCGACCTGCTTGAGCACCACCCTCACCGGCGACCAGGCCACCTGCACGATCGCTGACGTGGCGGGCGGCAGCACCTACACGGCCGTTGCCACCTACAGCGGCGACTCCAACAACGCCACGAGCACCTCCTCGCCTGACTCGGTGACCATTGGCCTCGCCTCGAGC
Organism: uncultured Acidimicrobiaceae bacterium; assembly: GCA_963848345.1. Taxonomy (GTDB): domain Bacteria; phylum Actinomycetota; class Acidimicrobiia; order Acidimicrobiales; family RAAP-2; genus RAAP-2. The sequence continues at coordinate 2,354 of CAWKDF010000010.1, forward strand.
ACCACCGTGGTGGTCGACAACTCCCCGGTCGTGGCGGGCGGCGCCCTCACCTTCACCGCCACCGTCTCTACCGACTCGGGGCTACCCGCTCAGCGGCACCGTCAGCTGGATCTTGACCGGCCCCGACACGCCCGACCTGCTTGAGCACCACCCTCACCGGCGACCAGGCCACCTGCACGATCGCTGACGTGGCGGGCGGCAGCACCTACACGGCCGTTGCCACCTACAGCGGCGACTCCAACAACGCCACGAGCACCTCCTCGCCTGACTCGGTGACCATTGGCCTCGCCTCGAGCACCACCGTGGTGGTCGACAACTCCCCGGTCGTGGCGGGCGGCGCCCTCACCTTCACCGCCACCGTCTCTACCGACTCGGGCTACCCGCTCAGCGGCACCGTCAGCTGGATCTTGACCGGCCCCGACAACGCCGACCTGCTTGAGCACCACCCTCACCGGCGACCAGGCCACCTGCACGATCGCTGACGTGGCGGGCGGCAGCACCTACACGGCCGTTGCCACCTACAGCGGCGACTCCAACAACGCCACGAGCACCTCCTCGCCTGACTCGGTGACCATTGGCCTCGCCTCGAGCACCACCGTGGTGGTCGACAACTCCCCGGTCGTGGCGGGCGGCGCCCTCACCTTCACCGCCACCGTCTCTACCGACTCGGGCTACCCGCTCAGCGGCACCGTCAGCTGGATCTTGACCGGCCCCGACACGCCGACCTGCTTGAGCACCACCCTCACCGGCGACCAGGCCACCTGCACGATCGCTGACGTGGCGGGCGGCAGCACCTACACGGCCGTTGCCACCTACAGCGGCGACTCCAACAACGCCACGAGCACCTCCTCGCCTGACTCGGTGACCATTGGCCTCGCCTCGAGCACCACCGTGGTGGTCGACAACTCCCCGGTCGTGGCGGGCGGCGCCCTCACCTTCACCGCCACCGTCTCTACCGACTCGGGCTACCCGCTCAGCGGCACCGTCAGCTGCGAATCTCGACCGGCCCGACAGCCGACCTGCTTGAGCACCACCCTCACCGGCGACCAGGCCACCTGCACGATCGCTGACGTGGCGGGCGGCAGCACCTACACGGCCGTTGCCACCTACAGCGGCGACTCCAACAACGCCACGAGCACCTCCTCGCCTGACTCGGTGACCATTGGCCTCGCCTCGAGCACCACCGTGGTGGTCGACAACTCCCCGGTCGTGGCGGGCGGCGCCCTCACCTTCACCGCCACCGTCTCTACCGACTCGGGCTACCCGCTCAGCGGCACCGTCAGCTGGATCTTGACCGGCCCCGACACGCCGACCTGCTTGAGCACCACCCTCACCGGCGACCAGGCCACCTGCACGATCGCTGACGTGGCGGGCGGCAGCACCTACACGGCCGTTGCCACCTACAGCGGCGACTCCAACAACGCCACGAGCACCTCCTCGCCTGACTCGGTGACCATTGGCCTCGCCTCGAGCACCACCGTGGTGGTCGACAACTCCCCGGTCGTGGCGGGCGGCGCCCTCACCTTCACCGCCACCGTCTCTACCGACTCGGGCTACCCGCTCAGCGGCACCGTCAGCTGGACCTCGACCGGCCCCGACACGCCGACCTGCTTGAGCACCACCCTCACCGGCGACCAGGCCACCTGCACGATCGCTGACGTGGCGGGCGGCAGCACCTACACGGCCGTTGCCACCTACAGCGGCGACTCCTACAACGCCACGAGCACCTCCTCGCCTGACTCGGTGACCATTGGCCTCGCCTCGAGCACCACCGTGGTGGTCGACAACTCCCCGGTCGTGGCGGGCGGCGCCCTCACCTTCACCGCCACCGTCTCTACCGACTCGGGCTACCCGCTCAGCGGCACCGTCAGCTGGACCTTGACCGGCCCCGACACGCCGGCCTGCTCCAGCACCACCCTCACCGGCGACCAGGCCACCTGCACCCTCGCTGACGTGGCGGGCGGCAGCACCTAACGGCCGTTGCCACCTACAGCGGCGACAGCAACTACCTCACGAGCACCTCTAACACCGACTCGACCACGGTGGTGAGCACGACCTACAACGTGACTTACTACTACGACGGTGGCGCGGGCACCCCGGGATCGGCGACCTACACGGTCGGTGGTCCGGCGCTCACCCTGCCGACGCCGACCTACACGGGCTACACTTCCTTGGCTGGTACTCAGCTCAAACCGGTGGCACCCTCGTCGGCGGGGCCGGCGCGTCCTACACCCCGACGGGCAACACCAGCCTCTACGCCGAGTGGGCACCTGACAGCTACAACGTGACTTACTACTACGACGGTGGCGCGGGCACCCCGGGATCGGCGACCTACACGGTCGGTGGTCCGGCGCTCACCCTGCCGACGCCGACCTACACGGGCTACACTTCCTTGGCTGGTACTCAGCTCAAACCGGTGGCACCCTCGTCGGCGGGGCCGGCTGCGTCCTACACCCCGACGGGCAACACCAGCCTCTACGCCGAGTGGGCACCTGACAGCTACAACGTGACTTACTACTACGACGGTGGCGCGGGCACCCCGGGATCGGCGACCTACACGGTCGGTGGTCCGGCGCTCACCCTGCCGACGCCGACCTACACGGGCTACACTTCCTTGGCTGGTACTCAGCTCAAACCGGTGGCACCCTCGTCGGCGGGGCCGGCTGCGTCCTACACCCCGACGGGCAACACCAGCCTCTACGCCGAGTGGGCACCTGACAGCTACAACGTGACTTACTACTACGACGGTGGCGCGGGCACCCCGGGATCGGCGACCTACACGGTCGGTGGTCCGGCGCTCACCCTGCCGACGCCGACCTACACGGGCTACACGTTCCTTGGCTGGTACTCAGCTCAAACCGGTGGCACCCTCGTCGGCGGGGCCGGCGCGTCCTACACCCCGACGGGCAACACCAGCCTCTACGCCGAGTGGGCACCTGACACCTACAACGTCACTTACTACTACGACGGTGGCGCGGGCACCCCGGGATCGGCGACCTACACGGTCGGCGGTCCGCCGCTCACCCTGCCGACGCCGACCTACACGGGCTACACGTTCCTGGGCTGGTACTCAGCCGCAGCAACCGGTGGCACCTTCGTCGGCGGCGGCCGGTGCGTCTCTACACCCCGACGGGCACGACGAGCCTCTACGCCGAGTGGGCGGCTACGACCAGCTACCTACACGGTGACGTACTAACTACGAGTCGGTGAACGCGGGTCGCCCCGGATTCGGCGACGTACACCGTCGGTGGTCACGCCGCTCACGTTGCCCACGCCCACGCTACACGGGCTACACCTTCGCTTGGCTGGTTCACGAGCTCAAACCGGTGGCACCCTCGTCGGCGCCGGCCGGTGCGTCCTACACCCCGACGGCGTCGGTGACAGCCTCTACGCCACTGGACGCAGACGACAGTCACCTACACGGTTACGTACAACTACGAGTCGGGCACTGGTACGCCACCTTCGGCCACCTACACGGTCGGCGGAAGCCCGCTGACGTTGCCCACGCCCACGCGCAACGGGCTATCACCTTCGCGGGCTGGTTCACCAGCTCAACCGGCGGCACGCTGGTCGGCGCTGGCGGTGCGTCGTACACGCCAACCGCGTCGGTGACGCTCTACGCACAGTGGACCGCCAACCTCGGTACATCGAGCCTTGAGCTCCTGCCCGAGAACCTATTCCCGTAGTTGTCGGCTCGAGCACATCGTACGCGGCGTACGTCAACAACGCCAGTTCGGGAACGCGCCACTCACTGGGACGGTCACCTTCTACGTGAACGGCGTGGCAGTACCTGGATGTACGAACGAGCACCTGATCGCTCGGTTCGTACGCAGCCTGCGCGATTAACTTCCCGAACGCGGGCTCGCTCGCTCGTCACGGCGACGTACGCGAACGACCCGAAGTACTCGACGTCGACTGACTCGAGCACGCAGGTCGTCTACAAGGGGAGTACGTCACTCAGTCTTTCGCACTCGTCCTCGATCACTGTCGGTGGGAACGCTACGTACACGGCCAACGTGAACGAGACGTACTGGCTCCGGACCCTTGACGGGGACGGTGACGTTCACGGAGAACGGCGTCAACATCCCTGCCTGCATCGGCGAGTCCGCGAGCAGCGGATCCGCGTCGTGCACCGTGAGCTTCCCGAGCCAGGTACCTTCACCATCGCTGCTTCGCTACTCGGGCAGTTCCAACTTCAACGGTTCGTCGGCTTCACTTTCGCAAAGTGGTGGGCAAGGGCACGACATCTCTGACGCTGTCACCATCGACGCCGGTGCTTTCGGGCTCCAGCGTTCAGTACGGCGCCACCGTGGTCGAGACGTCAGGTTCTGGTCTTCTCTCAGGGTCGGTGAGCTTCACAGAAAACGGTGCAGCCATCGCGGGATGCCAGAACCTGGCGCTCGTTGCAGGCAAGGCGTCGTGTACGGTCCACTTCACCTCGACGGGGACCTACACGATTGCTGCCTCGTACGCGAACGATTCGAACTTCACGGGCAGCAGCGCGTCGATCTCACAGGTCGTCGGCACGAAGCCTGCGATCACGAGCGCGAGCTCGACGAGCGCGACGGTCGGACACTCGTTCAGCTTCCAAGTGGTAGCGACCGGGTCTCCCACGCCAACGTTCTCCTACACCGGGAACGTTGCCGCACGGGGTCACGTTCAACACGTCGACGGGCGTCTTGTCAGGCACTCCGTCAAGTGGCTCACAAGGTAACTATTCGATCACCGTCACAGCGACGAACTCGTTGGGTTCGACATCTCAGACGCTGAAGCTTGACGGTGACGACCTAAAGCCTTTTCGCTCCCTCGTTGCAATGTGATGCAACGAGGGAGCGAAGGCAATCGACCTCAGACGTGCGACGCGAAAGCCGGGTTCACGAGTTTCTCTCGCTTACCCTTCTTCTTCTTTTTCTTCTTTCCCTTTTCCCTCTCGTCATTGACTTTGACGTGGAGTGCGTCAGTCACGTCGATCGATACTGCAGGGCTGTAGGGAGAGGAATCGGCCATGTCGTCATCGTGGCCATTGCCGTTGCTATTGACGTAGCCATCGGCGAAATCTTGAGTCGGACGTACGTCCGACGTGGCGACGACGTCCGACGTATGAATGTCAGTGTCGATGCGCGGAGCAGCGGAAGAGACGCTTGTGCTCACGCTCAAGCGTCCGAGGGCCGTGCGCGCTGCGGCGATGGCGCTTGCTCCAAAGAGCTGGAGCACGTCATCGATCGATATCCCCAAGAAGTCTGCGATGGCGGGTAGGACATCAACCGAGGGGCGCTGGGTATCTCGCTCGTACGAACTGAAGGTCGTGCGGCTCATGCCAATCCGCGCGGCCGCGTCCCGCTGGTCAAGCCCGAGTTCTGCGCGACGCGTTCTCAGTGCCCTCCCGATGGTTTGTTCACTCATCGGCGCCTTTCCGTTGAGTGGATGTTATTCCTTGCCGGACCTGTTTGCGGTGAGGCACGACGGCTCCACTCGAGCTGCTCAAAATACCTGATCAACGTCAATCATAATACGAATTAGAAAACGAATTCTTGAGCGGCCAGCCAGGCAATTGGAGCGCTCGAGATCGAGCGCGCCGGTGACGGCGTCACGGGGAAGTCGTCGTCGTCGTGATCGGTATCGGGGATGTGGAAGTGTTCCCCGCGACTGCTTCCACCACGGCGTCCACCTCCGCCCGTCCCGCCGCCTCCAACAGATGCTGCGGCGACACTGTCGAGGGATCTTTTCACAGCTCAGTCGAGCGGATACGGCGTTACGCGGGCGGTTTCGACTCCTTTAATGTGGGGCGATGAATCGTGCGATGGGCTCTCGTTAGTCCTACTCGTGACCGTGCCGGTAAGATTGACTCGGGCAGAGGAGAGATAGGCGTGAGCGATGTTCTGGCGAACCCTACCCGAAGCGTGTCGCCGTGGGCGTCCGCAACAGGCCAACAGTTGACGGTACTCGTTGGAATCGATATTCAGCCGATCGATGAAGTCGAGGACTCGCTTCGCCACTTTGGATCCCGCTATCGTCGATTCCTCTTCACTGACCATGAACTGCAGTCGTGCGGAGACACGCCCGCTACCGCGTCGAGCCTCGCCGCTCGTTTCGCGGCAAAAGAGTCAGTCATGAAGATCCTCGATACCCACGACACCGTTCCGCCGTGGCGATCCATTGAAGTGCGGGGAGTTCAGGGCGGTCGACCCGAGATAAGGCTGTACGGCGAGGCGGCCGACCTCGCGCGACGACAGGGAATCCAGAACTTCTCCGTCAGCCTCAGCCACGGGGCCGGAATCGCGACGGCCGCGGTCGTGGCGCAGGTTGCAAGTGACGTGGAGAGGTCGGTTCAATGAGCAACGTCGACGTCGCGATCAGAGAGGTATTGACAGCGCACGGGCGACTTCCCGTCGAAATGGAAGCGCTCAGTGACATTGACGATCTGTACGAGAGCGGCATGACGTCGCACGCAAGCGTGAACGTCATGCTGGCGCTTGAAGATGAGTTTGATATTGAATTCCCCGATGCACTGTTGCGCAAGGGGACTTTCGAGTCGGTGGCGGCGATTCGCGCGGCCCTCGGTTCTTTGGGCGTCAACGTCTCATAGGGCGCCGCGACTGCCGTACCTTTCGCTTCGAGTTCTAGCCGCTGGTCTGGTGTCTCTAAAAGGCCGAGCGCAACGACAGATCGCTGACATGTCACCGTGTAAAGGAGTTTCGCGCTCAAGCGCTGATTTCAGCTGTCGGTGGGGATGAGTACCGTAGTGGATATGAGGGCTACCCCGGGGGCCACGGCCAAGCTCTCACACGGCAGGTCGAGCCTTCGATACTGGCTCTTCGCGGCAATTGCCACTTTGATAACGGTTTTCTGCGTCATCGCGCTGCCCGCGCACGTCGCCCTCGCGTCGCCCGCGCTGACCTCCTGGACCGTCGCGACACCCCTTTCGCCTACTGGGGGCTGGTCCGACGTGGCCTTCGGCGACGGTCACTGGGTCGCCGTTGGCCACGACGCAGACGTTGCCGTCTCCACAGATGCCTCGACGTGGACGGAGTATCCGGTGTCGTCTGGCTCATGGCAGACCATCACCTACGCGGACGGCGAATTCGTGGCCCTCTCATCGGTAAGTGCTGCGAACGAGGAGATGATCTCATCCAACGGCGTCAGCTGGAAAGCTGTGACTGGGCCTGAAGGCCCTTGGACGGGCATTACGTTCGGTGAAGGTCGTTTCGTGGCGGTCGGTTCGCACGGGCAAATTGCTACCTCAACCAACGGTGAGCAGTGGGCGGTGCCGTGGTTCCACAAGAACTACGACCTGACAGCCGTCACCTACGGCAACGATCAGTTCGTCGCGGTTGACGAAGCCCTGGGCGCCACCATCGTCTCCAGTAACGGTCTCGTGTGGCACAGGTTGCTGCCGCTGAAGCCCGGCCTGAAGTGGGGGGCCGTGACGTACGGCAACGGGAACTTCGTCGAGTTTGACGCCTCCGGATCAGGTAGTTTTGCGACCTCGGTCTATGGAAGGGTGTGGACCCTGCATCGACTTTCTCCGGCGCAAGACATCGATGACGCGACGTTCGGGTGTGGCACGTTCGTCGCCGCCGGGCAGTCCACGGGGTTGACGAACGACCTCTTCTCGTCCTCGACGGGCGCGACATGGTCGGGCGTTCCCGTTCCGACCGACACCACGTCGGAGTGGACCGGTGTTGCCTACGGCGCTCACACCTTTGTCGCCGTCGACAGCGCTGGCGACATCGCCTGGTCGAGCGATCCCACAGACTGCGCGGCGGCGGTTCCGTCAGTGCCGTTGCAGGTGTCAGGGAACGTGCATAGCGGCGAGGTGTGGACGTACATGCATCTGTCGGCTCACGCGGGTGGCGCGCCGGTCAATGGTTACCGCGTCAACATCACCAACGGCACTGCCACAAAGCAGTGTTCGGCGGCGGTGTATTTTCAGCCCAATTGCATCATCAGAGGTCTCAAAAATCGTGAGGTCTACTGGGTCACGACACAAGCGCACAACCGCTTCGGCTATTCCGTGACGACGGACCCAGAGTTCGTCATCCCTGTTGCGTCATGGAGCTTCGATGCGGTCACTACTCAATCGGTGATTACGCGGTCGTCGCCGGTGGTCGTGCAAGTGACCGGGGTCGTCGCCAATGGTCAAGGCATCTATCCAGTCACCACCGTGACCGTTCACTTCGGTGCGAGGCTCCTCTACTGTCACCCCAATCCCTTCGGAGAATGTCTTATAACGGTGGGGAATCCAGCGGTGGGTCCCACCTCGATCCACGCGACGTACACCGGTTACGGGCGGTCGTACGTTTCGCCGACGTCTCACGTCACGATCGCGCCGTGACGCTTTATCGACGCAAGCGGTGACTCAGGATCGCCCATCGTCAGCCGCGCTCGCCTATGACAGCGTGGCGATCACGCTGGCGTACTCGAATTGGTTGGGACTCGCTGGCGCCACCGATATCGTCCATCCGTTGAGTCCAAGCGCCGTAAGGCGAGCCCCCAAGTACGTAGCCACCGCGTCGGCTCGCTGGCGCCCCAGCTCAACGTTCGTCTCGTTTGTGGGCACCGTCTTGTCGCCGAAGCCGTACAAGGTGATCTGAGTGTCGCTCCCCGTCCTCACGTCGTTGGCGAGCGTGCGAATCTGACTCTCGAGGTTCGACGTGAGTGAGGACGATCCGAGGCTAAACGGCCCGACCGTCAACCCACCGGGAATCGTCGTTGGCGGCGGGGCGGCTGGCTTGTTCATCTTCCACTGGGCGTAGAGCTCGGTCGATGCGTCAAAGGAGTACGCGACACCATTCGCGTACGAGTCCCCCTTCCCGTTGGCTGCGGTGCTCCAGTCGACGAAGGTGTAACCCGTTCGCCGGAACAGGTTGGAGGAGAGGGCCGCGGGATGGTCGCGGCGCTCGGAGGCCATCGTGCCCGCGCCGCCATTAGCGTTGAACGTCACGACGTGGAAGGTGGCTTTGGGCGGCTTCTTCGTTGGTGCCTTGGAGCTCTTTTTCCACTGAGCGTAGAAGATGATTGACTTCTTGAAGGCGTAGGTGGCTCCCGACTGATAGCGCGCGCCAGAGCCGTTCGCCTTGGTGTTCCAATCGACGAACTTGTAGCCGGCGCGGGTGAAGCGGTTCGCCTTGATCACCGTGGGCGAGTTCTCCACTTCTGCGGGTGTCGTGCCCGTGCCCGCGTTGGCGCGAAAGGTAATTGTCCTCTCGGGCGCCTTGCCCTGCTTCCACTGTGCATACAAGATCAACACGCTGACGAAGGAGTATTGGACGCCGTTCGCGTAACTCTCGCCAGAGCCGTTCGCCTTGGTGTTCCAGTCCAAGAACGTGTAGCCCGATCGATGAAAGCCGTTGAGCGTCAGTGCGGTGGGTGCACTCGCGCTCTCCGGCGCCGTTGTCCCTGTACCGCCGTTGGCATCGAAGGTCACGGTGACGATTGCGGTGACCGCGGTCACGCTCAAGGTGTACGACCAGGTGCCGCTGTCGCCGTGGGTGTCGGTGTCGGTGCCCGACACGCTGTAGGTCCCTGCGTGAAGAGCGCCGGTCGTCGAGATCGCTCCCGAGGCGCTCACGGTCAGGACCGAGTTAGGGCTGGACGTCGTGAACGCCACCGCTCCACTGGCGCCCGCGACGGTGATCGGCCCGGCGGTGAACGTCGCCGACGACGCGGCCGACACCGTGCCGGTCGTTGCGGAGGTCTGGGTGAGGGTTGTCGTCGTGAGGGTCGCTACGGCAGTAAGGACGTAGCTCCACGTTCCGGTGTCGCCGTAGGCGTCGGAGTCCCCTCCGGTGATCATGTAGGGCGAGTCGGCGGCTGAGAGCGCCCCCGTAGTCTCGAGCTCATCATTGTTGGCGATCATGAAGTCCGGCGTCGACGTCGTGAAGGTGACCGGACCTATGAAGCCAGTCGCCGCGCTGAGCGTGGTCGTGAAGTGGTCGCTGGCGGCGGCGCTGGTGGTGCCGGTGGCAGGGAGGCCCTGGGTGATCGTGTCCGGCGTTACCGTCAGCTGGTAGCTCCACGTTCCGGTGTCGCCGTAGGCGTCGGAGTCCTCTCCGGTGATGATGTAGGGCGAGTCGGCGGCTGAGAGCGTCCCCGTGGTCTCGAGCTCATCATTGTTGGCGATCGTGAAGCCCGGCGTCGACGTCGTGAAGGTGACCGGACCTATGAAGCCCGAGTTCGCGACCATCATGTCGCTGAAGGTGGAGCTTCCGGCCACGTCAACCGAGTTCGACGGCGGCGACGTCTGGGTGATGGTGTCCGGGGTCACCGTCAGCTGGTAGCTCCAGGAGCCTGAATCGCCGTTCCCGTCAGAGTCGTCCCCGGAGACCACATAGGGCGAGTCGGCGGCCGAGAGAGTCTGCGTGGTCTCCAACTCATCGTCGCCGACGATCGTGAATCCGGAGGTCGAGGTCGCGAAGCTCACCGTTCCGCTGAAGCCTGACGTCGCCGCCAAGAAGTCCGAGTAACTGGAACTTCCAGCCACGTCAGTTGTGCCCGACAATGGCGATCCCTGCTCAATGGTCGAGGCGCCAGACGCCAACGGCAAGGCGACCATTCCGGCCGTCAACGCCAGTGTCAGCAGGATAATCTTTGTGGCGAATCTCACGTCTTCGGCCCTTCCACTCATCAGCGAAAACTACTACTGACGCCCCGAGAGAGTCCCTTCGATGCCCCACTGGGTTGGCCGAACAGTGGAGATACGATGACGTGTCCCGGACCTTGGACTCGCCATCTATGGCGAGCCCTTGTGCGGGTGCGGGAAGGAGATTGCCGAGGATGCGAGATGACATGATCCACTTGGGCACTCTTAGCGTTCAGCGTCTCGGTTTTGGAACGATGCAGCTCACCGGACCGGGTGTCTGGGGACCGCCGAGTGATCACCGTCGCGCGATCGAGGTACTGCGCAGAAGTGTCGAGCTGGGCGTGAACCTGCTCGACACCGCAGACTCCTATGGACCGAACGTCGCCGAGGAGCTGATTCGTGAGTCACTCTCTCCTTATCCCGACGGGCTCACGATCGCTACCAAGGCGGGGTACACCAGGCCCGGCCCGGGGCAGTGGCAAGAGTGCGGCCGTCCTGACTACTTGCGCCAACAATGCGAAGGGAGTCTCAGGCGCCTCGGCGTCGAACGAATCGGTCTATTCCAGCTTCACCGCATCGACCCGCACGTGAACGCCGATGAACAGTTCGGCCTGCTGAAGGCGCTTCGTGACGAGGGGAAGGTCGCCGAAGTGGGCCTTTCGCAAGTGAGCGTGGCGCAGATCGAGGCCGCGAGGAGGATCGTACCCATCGTGAGCGTCCAGAATCTCTACAACGTTGCCCAACGCGATGACGACGACGTTGTGGACTACTGCGAAGAGCACGGGATCGGCTTCATTCCATGGTTTCCACTTGGTAATGGGAAAGTCACTGAGGCCAGCGGACCAATGGAAACTATTGCCAGCCAACTCCGCGCGACGGTGCCCCAAGTGTCGCTCGCTTGGCTCCTGCGCCGCTCATCTGTGATGCTGCCCATCCCGGGGACGTCGTCACTCGAACATCTTGAGGAGAACTGCGCCGCAGCGTCCATTGTCCTGTCCGACGTGCTCTACCAAGAGTTGACCGAATCGCGCAAGGCGATCCGGAGATGGATGATGCGTGGCTGAATGTCGAGATATCGATGACCGCTGATTTGGTGATTCGCAACGGCGTCGTCGTTGACGGCACTGGCAGCGCCGGCCAGCGCGGGGACGTGGCGATTGAGGGCGACCGGATCGTCGCTGTCGGCGAAGACGTCGGGCGCGGACGGCACGAGATCAACGCCGACGGACTGATCGTGACGCCGGGATTCATCGATCCCCATACGCACTACGACGGGCAAGCGACATGGGATCCCTGGTTGGCGCCGTCGTCCCATCACGGCGTAACGACCGTCGCCATGGGCAACTGCGGCGTCGGCTTCGCTCCCGTCGCGCCGGGGTTTCACGACGAACTCATTGAGATGATGGAAGGCGTCGAAGACATCCCGGGGACAGCGCTGCATGAAGGGCTGCGCTGGGACTGGGAGTCGTTTCCCGAGTACTTCGATGCGCTGGAGCGTCAGGAGCGGACCATCGATGTGGCGACGCACGTCCCACACGCAGCCCTTCGCGCCTACGCAATGGGTGAGCGGGGTGGGGATCCGCAAGCGCGACCCAGCGACGACGAACTCGCGGAGATGGCCCGCCTCTTGGGCGAGGGCCTCGACGCGGGAGCCCTCGGCATCTCGACGTCTCGGACCGAACGGCATCGAACCAGTCGGGGCGAGAGTCTCGGGACGCTCCGCGCGGGTGAGCGGGAGATCGAGGCACTGGCGTCGGTATTGCGAGACCGTGGGCGCGGAGTTTTCCAGCTGGTCTCGGACAGCTACCGCTCATCGGACGATGACTTTGTGGCGTCTGAGTTCTCGTTGATGGCTGGTATCGCACGGACCAGTCAGCGTCCCCTGAGCTTCACGGTCCAACAGGACTTCGAGGCCCCCGAACGGTGGCGCGACCTCATGTCTTTGGCGCGGTCGCTGCATCGAGAGGGGTTCGACGTCAAGGCCCAAGTAGCCCCACGGCCCATCGGCGTGCTGCTCGGACTCCAAGCGAGCAACAACGTCTTCACCCCGGTTCGGGCCTACGCGCGTGTCGCCGGGCTTCCCATCGAGGAGCGAATTCTCGCGCTGAAGAGCCCCGAGCTTCGCGCGAAGATCCTTCAGAGCCATGCCGCGTTAACGTCGGGCGATGACGCCTTTGCGGGCTACGCGTTCTACGGACGGTTCGACGAGATGTTCGTCCTTGACGAGCCGGTCAACTACGACCTGAACCCGAGTCGCTCGCTGGGTGCCACGGCTCGCCGCCTCGGGATAGATCCGCGCGAGTACGCCTACGACGTGCAACTGCAGCGTGACGGACGCCAGCTGATCTACACGCCACTGTTCAACTTCGTTGACGGGAACCTCGACGCAGTCCGTGAGATGATCACCTCGCCCGTGGCGATGTTCGGCCTATCCGACGGCGGTGCGCACTGCGGTGCGATCTGTGACGCGAGCATGACGACGAGTTATATCACGCTGTGGGCTCGAGACCGAGTTGACGCGTCACGGATTCCGCTCGAGTCGGTGGTGCGCCAGTTGACCCGTCGCCCCGCGGAACATTTCGGGTGGCTCGACCGGGGCCTCGTTGCGCCCGGCCATCTCGCCGATCTCAACGTGATCAACCTCAGCGAGCTGAGTTGCGCGTCGCCGCGCATCGTCTCAGATCTCCCGGCGGGCGGACGTCGGCTGTTGCAGGCGGCGAGCGGTTATCGATGGACGGTCAAGCGCGGCGCGTTGACATTCGAGGACGGGATACCCACCGGCGAACTTCCTGGAAAGCTACTCCGCGGCGCTCAGGCGTGAGTCGACCGCGTCGACAAGCCATCGGGCTCGCGGACACCGTGGTTCAGGTCGAGGCGGCGTCACGCAGCGCCGCACCCTCGCGAATGAGCGGGACCAGTCGCTCGCCGAAGTCGATGGCGTCGGCGAGCGGGTCAAATCCCTTGAGAAGCAGTGTCGTGATCCCGAGGTCGTAGTAGCGCAGCATGGCTTCGGCCACCTGCTCCGGCGTGCCCACCACAGCCGTTGAGTTCCCGGCGGCGCCCGTTAGGTTGGCAACCTTCATCCAGAGTCGCTCGTCGTACACATCGCGGTCACTGGACATTTCGATGAGCCGCTTGCGCCCGACGGACGTCGTGCCGCCTGTATCGCGATCGATGGAGAAGGTGGCGTTTCGCTGACCGCCGAGCCCCCGGTACTCCTCCTGGTGGCCCTTCATGCGCTGCTTGGCCAATTCGATCCGAGCCGCCGTCTCGGACGCGATCCACTCCGCCTTGTCCCACGCTTCGCCTTCAGTGTCGGCGATGATGGGGCGCAGCGAGAGGCTGTAGCGAAGGGTGCGACCGACCTTCGCTGCCGCGTCGTTGATCGTTCGCATGCGGGCGGCAACCTGGTCTCGAGGTTCGCCCCAGAATGCGTACACGTCGGCTTCGGCCGCCCCGACTTCGATGGCGGGCGTCGACGCGCCGGCGAAGTACATGGGTATGCCCTCAGGAGTAGCTGGCTTCACCGAGCTGAACGCAGCTTCGTAGCGGAAGAACTCGCCCTCGAAATCAAAGGGCGAGTCTTCGCTCCAGAGGCGACGGGCGATCGCCATCGTTTCGCGCGTGCGCCGGTATCGAGTGTCGTGAGGAACGAAATCGCCTTCTCGGCGCTGATCCGCCTCGTCACCGCCGGTGATGAAGTGTATGGCGATCCTGCCTCCGCCCGTCAGCTGATCCAACGTGGCCGCCATTCGAGCGAGCAGCACGGGCTGCAAGAAACCGGGCCGGTGGGCAACGAGCACTTTTAGCTTGCTCGTCGAGTTGAGCACCGAACTCGCAACCGCCCAGCCCTCTGGTGCCACGGCGCCATAGCCCACGAGCACACGGTCGAAGCCCGCATCTTCGTGGGCCTTTGAGATGGCGATCAGGTAAGCGGGATCGATTACCGGCCCGTCCGTCCAGTCGACCACCGGTCCGTCGACGAGCGGCCCCTTGATCTCAGAGGCGTCACGCGTGCCCACCATTCCGATGATTTCGATCGGCATCGCTAGCAGTCCTCCAACTCATTGATCGACTAGGAGTGCGATCTTTACAATGCGCAGTCGACGTCACTCCCTCGGTCGAACGCAGAATTCAACGCTAACATCCGGCCGACGCCTCGGGATGCGGTCGACGACCTCGTGCTCCAGTGTCCCGCCTGCGGCTCGATGGAATCCCGATGAGTCGTGTTTTACTGCGAAGAGATGATCGTCTCGTTAAATCGGCTCGAGAGGCTCTTTTGGATGATGCGAAGCGAGATCAACGATGAGAGGTAACGGGCCACGTTGGCGGCGCGGCTCGCGGCAAGGGCTGAGTCTTTCCACGCGTAGCCGGTGACCGTGACGGAGTCGCTCGATGCCAGCTTCTTCGCGAAGGCGGTGAGGGTGGACTCCATTGCGGCGCTGAGTGAGTTGCTGGTAGGGCCGAACTTGACGACGAGGGCCACGGCGCGTTCTTTCAGAGCTCGCGCTTTGAAGGTGATAGTCGTCTTCGGTGACGACATGGCTGGAACTTGGCCTTTCGCGGCCCTGGTGGCAACGATGATGCAAGTGCCCGCGCTCCTTGCGCGCAAGACGGCGCCAGAGAGCGTGCAGGCAGCGGCGGTGCCATCGTGAACCCGATAGGAGATCGCCCCTCCGTTCGAATCCCCCGTGGTGCGCAGCGCGATCGGAGATCCTGCCGGCCCCGAGCGTGTCGCGATGGTGAGCGTAGGTGCGACAGTCGTGGTCGTGGTCGTGGTCGTGGGCAGCGTCGTGGTGGTCGCGGTCGGGGAGGTCCCCGTAGGGGGTGGTGGAGCTGAAGGCGTATAGCCCGTGCCCGTCAAGGTCACCGTCTGTACGCCGTTACCGTCGTTGCCCTCGATGAGCCACGTCGAAGAAGCGGCACCGTCAGCGGGCGGAGCGAACCGCACGGTCTCTTCGATCGAGGAGTTAGGCGCGATTTCAACATCGAGCGGGTTCGTGAGTGCGCTGAAGACGCCGCCGGTTGGCGGGGTCGAGGAGATGATCGTCAAGGGGAATCCACCCTGGTCACCGAGGTCAAAACTCATCGTGGCCGACGAACCAACTGCCACGTCGCCGAAGTTGAGCTGGTTCGGGATCGTCGTGATCTGAGCGGGTGGATCGGCCGATCCCGACAAGGCGACGCCAAATTTTACGGCGTTGCCTCCGATGGTGAGACTGAGGGTCGTCACGGAATCGAAGTCATGATCGAAGTCGCCAGAGGAGCCTGGCGGGGTGAACTCAGCGTCGAAGGTGAACGAATCGTTAGCCTGACCGCTGGGTTCGAGGGTCAAAGGGATGGACGGCGTGTCGCTCAGGGTAAATGGGGGCGCCGGATAGTCGATTCCGTTCAGCGTGATCGCGCTGGTCGACACGTTGGTGATCGTGACTGGCGCGTAGACCGACGGCCCCGCGATGAGTTGTGCCGGGAACGTCACATCGTCGGGTGAGATGCTGATCGACGAAGTGGTCTCGTCGCCATTGCCGCTTAGACCCACCATTGCGGTATCCCCGGTGATGTTCGCTGTGAGGGTGCCCTCGTTTGACCCATAGGCATCCGGTGTGAACGTAACCGGCACGTTGAGGGACTGCCCGGTTGAGAGAGCGACCGGGAGTGACGGCGCGCCGGGACCCAGGCTGTACGCAGACCCCGACACGGTGAGCGAGCTGACTGTCGTGGGCGCGGTGGCGGTGAAGGTTGCGGTCAGGTTGCTCGACCGCGAGACGACGGTCGCGGGGAAGGTGAGGCTGCTGCCACTGAGGGCCGGCGTCGGCGTCGCCAGCGCGCCGAAGCCGAGTAGCGTGTCGTCCCTTGTACCGACGTAGAGCATTCCGTTGTCCACGCTCGGTTGCGAGAACACGGTGGCATCGAACGTCGGTGAACTCCAGACCTGCTCCAGCTGTGCGCCCGGACCGGGAGTACCAACTGGCACCGGATCGAAGGCTTCGAGTTGGGCGTCGCCTCCGTTTGGTTCATCTGTATGGATGATCCACAACAACGCGCTACCCGTCGTCGTTCCGTCTGAAGTGACGATCGGCGAGCCGGAGCCAAAGCCGAAGACGTTCTCGGAGTTGGATGTCGAACCGGCGAGTGCAAAGGTGAGGATGCCGTCGGTGTCGACACGCTGGAACGCCTCGAGCGCGCCGCCGTCAGTCGAGAGCGGACCTGACCCCGCGGTCGCGTAATAGATATAGCCGCCGTCGCCCGGCCACACACCAGCTTTGCCCCAGACGCTGCCCTGTGATGTTGACGATTCAGACTCGACATCGTCGCCGCCGCTTGCTCCCTCCTGGTACCCGCCGAGATTATCCATGTTGAGGACGTAGAGGATGCCCTGTTTGCCGTCCACGACCATTGGATCTTCATCGTTCGTCGTACCCAAGCTCGTGGGTAGCGCCACAGGACCACCTGAACCGAGGTCTCCGTCTTGATCGTTGAGGCTCGACGCGTCGTCCGCCATGAACCAGTCGACGACCTGGAGCTGGCCGGTCACATTCGCGTGGAGCTCGACGACCGCCTCACCGTAGGTGGTGTTCGCCGTATCTGATCCCAGTTCGGGGCTCGCAGGGATGTCGCCGTTGCCTGTGGCGACGAAGATGTCACCGCTGCTATCGACCACGGGGGCCGATCCGGACTGCCAGATGCCGCCGCCGTCCTGGGCGTCGGTGACGTCCTCTTCGGTCGACCACATGGTGGTGATCTCATGCGAAGTCGTAGAGACCCCGACAAGCCAGCCTTCCCAATTGCCGTAGTCGCACTGTGATCCGAACGCCGCGTACACGACGCCATTCACGAGAACGAGTCCCGCTCGTTGCGTCTCGTAGTCCCCGTTGAAGACCGTATTGGGGTCGTCATCGGACGAACCGGTGATTGGAACGCCGCTAGTCGGCCAATCGGCGGGGGTGGCCCCGGTTTGGACGTCGACGGCCTCCATGAAGTCTGCCGCCACACCACCCACCTCTTCGGCGGCGACGAAGTATGCGATGTGCGTTGAGGGGTCGATGACCGGCGTCCCGGTGATGCCGAGGTCGCTGCCAACATCGCCGCAACTGATATTGGTGAGGGGGTCGGCGGGCGTGCCAAAGCTGTCTTGCCACTCGATCGCGCCGGTCGTTGAGTTGAGTCCGTAGGCGTAGTCGTTCTCGGTGACGGCGAGCACGGTCGGCTGACTGACCAGCGGCTGAGCGTAGACCTGGCCATCGAGCTGCGTGTCGAAGGTCTCGCCGAAGTGGCCAGTCGTCACGTCTGACGGATTGAGCTGCGGCTCATTCGGATACCAGCCTGACACTGAGTTATCGGCCGACATCTGGAGCGTGTCGGCCCCGGTCCGAGACGCTGCAGATGGGGGCACGATGAGGGCTGTCGCAACGAGCAAAGCACCAAGGACGGCTCTGGTGGCGACCGCGCCGGGCGTCAATGAGGCGCATCGATGTGAGCTGCGAGACCTCCTAAGACCAGGCATAGCGGACACCGTACTATTACAAAGGCGCGCTCGACTGAGGCATCGATCCTTTGAGAATGCGCTCTGGGGTCGCGTTCGCAGCGCGGTTGACTTGTCGATCCCGGGTTGTGCGAAACGAAGCCGTACAAATGTCGCGGGGGAATAAGTGCGCCGGGAAGTGGACTCGTCCAGCAACAAGCCCGTCATCCCAATTGAGATCAGAGCCAAGATCGAAAGCCGACGTGACATAGCCTCTCAGAGTGGTCGGTGACAGTGGCGAGAATCGTGTGGGCACTGGTGCGACTCTCAGCGTGGTGGTCTGTTCTCACAACGGCGCTGGAAAGTTGGTGCCGTGTTTCGAGGCGCTGACCCATCAGCGGATGCCGGTCGAAATACTGGTGGTCGATGACGGATCGATTGACGGAACTGACGCTCTGGCGCGAAGCTACGGATTGCCCGTCATCCGCCACGAGAGGAATCTGGGCATCTCGGCCGCGCGGAACACCGGACTGACAAACGCGACGACCCCGATAGTCGCTTTCTGCGATGATGACTGCACTCCGCCGGAAGACTGGACCGAGCAGTTACTCATCGCCTGGAACGATCACCCCGAAGCGACAGTCCTCGGAGGGATGGTAGAGGTTGATCACCCCACGTCGTTCACCCAGCGCTACCTGGCCTTTAGAAATCCGCTTGTTCCCGCGGAGATCGCACTCGCACACCGCCCCAGTGTCTGGTATCGCGCAGTTCGCCAGTTCCGGCCGCCTCGATTCCCGGCGTCGAGCGCCATTCCCGTGTATTCAGTGGTTGGCGCCAATATGTCGATGCATCGCGAACGGGCACTGGAGAGCGGGGGATTCAACGAGAGTCTCGTGTTCGGCGAAGGTGAGGAGCTGGCCCTCTGTGCTGATGTGCGGGCCCGGTTCGGTGAGTCGTCCGTGATCGTGGACCCACGGGTGGTACTCGCCCATCGCTTCGACCCGTCGATTTTCAAGACCTGGCGACGCAGTTACGCGTATGGTTATGGCGCAGGTGAACGCTGGCTGAAGGATTTTGGTTGGCCCTCGCTCCCCGTGGTGGGTCCCATCGCGATCGTCGCGACTGCCTTGATCGCGCCACTGTCGTGGCCCGTTGGACTTGTGGTTGGCCTGGCGACTTTGGCGACGCCTTGCTCAATTTGGGCGGTACGCGCGAAGCCGAAACGCCGCGCAGAGATGGCGGTGTATCCCTTCGCCGGCCTAATGGACGATGTGGCCAGCGTCGTCGGCTTTGCTCGAGGAGTTAGTAGAGAGGTGTGGGGAGCACTTGGCGCCCGTAGGCGCTGATCCGGGTCGAGAAGGAATCGTTGTCACCCAGGGATTACTTGACGCCGTATTGCTTCGAGGGCAATGCGGCTCGCGCGCCGATACCGTGGTCACTTCCGGTGAAACCTGACGCCTCCGTGAGGGTGGCGTCTCCGAGAAGGCAGCCGCTCCGGCAGTGGTTTTGTAACTTGACCGAGGGGGGCGTCACTTACAACGGTTGCGTAAAAACCACCGTTGTGGTGAAAAAAACTTGATTCTTTGTCTCAAAGAAGTTAGGAAAACAGTAGTTTTCCAACATCACCATCTCGCAGAAATACCTGATCAACCCTAATGGGGGACAGAGTTGGGGGAATGTTGAGGGCACGTAGGCGCAGTAGTGATGTGAGCCTGAGATTTTGTTCAACATGCACAAGGGCTCATTCACTCAATTCTTCACTCAAATATTCAACGGCAAGGAGAAGCGCCGGCTCCCGCAGGTCGCCCTTCTCGTCGTCTCGTCGTGCCTGCTTGTGACGATGCTCGCGATTGACGCTTCGGCATCGCAGAACGGAGTCACGGCCTTGGCCTCCGGATCGCAGACGAGAGCATCGGTCCTCGCAACGGAGTCGAGTCTCAGCCAGTTATTCGGCCTTTCGCACCACCCAATCAAGCCGAGCTCCCCCTCGACCAACCCGACCACCACGACCACCACCGCGACGGGTGGTGGCGCTGGTGGCTCGACCACTGCCGATCCGACCACCACGGGTGGTGGCGCTGGTGGCTCAACCACTACCGGCCCGACCACCACGACCACCGATCCGACCACCACGACCACCGATCCGACCACCACGACCACCGCAGCTACGGATCCCACGCCACAGGCGTCAGGAGGGCCCATTACGGCTGGCGACTCGCGCAGCGAATGTGTCGTGCCCAATATCCCTTCAGGACAATCTGGACTTTCCGCGATTCAGTCGGCAATCTCCAGCTTCGATAGCCTGACGAATTCCACTGTGACGTGCCTTTCTGTATATCTGGATAGTGCGCAGACGTGGGCGCAGTGGGACACGCCGTGGGTGGACGCGTCGCAGTACGGATACACGTCCTGGGTTGCCCAAGCACCCCAGACTCGTCAGCTTGTCATTGAGAGCGACTTGATCCCAGGCAGCCTCCAGGACACGAGCAACCCGACGGGTTGGGAGCAGTCGTGTGCAGCCGGGGACTTCAACTCCTACGCAACACAGTTGGGTGAGAACCTCGTCGCGGCCGGCCTTCAGAATTCAGTTATTCGCCTTGGTTCCGAAGCGAATGGCAACTGGGAAGCCGACTACATGGGGACGACGACCGCCGAAGAGGGTCTGTGGGCATCGTGCTTCGACAATGAAGTTACTGCGCTTCGCCAAGCGGCTGGAGAGCACTTTCTGATCGACTGGAACCCCAACGCGTGTGTCGCCAACGTTCCCTACGCGAACTACTACCCCGGGAACGCCTACGTTGACATTATGGGTCTCGACTTCTATGACCAGTCGTGCGAGACTCCCAACACGGCGGTCAGTTTCTCGAATCTCGCGAACGAGCCCGCCAGCCTCACCGCCTTTGAGACGTTCGCGAATGCTGAAGGGAAGCCCATGAGCTTTCCCGAATGGGGACTTGTCTCGGCTTCGGCTGGTGACGATCCCGCCTACGTCAACAGCATCGGATCGACCGTTGCCAACGGGAATTTCGCCTTCCAGTCCTACTTTGACGACGGGGATAGCGGAACTTTACCTCTCAGTTCTGCCACCCCCCTATCGGTGGCCGCGTACATAAAGTCGTTCGGCAATAGTTAAGTTTCGGAGTCAACGAGTCCGCAGGGAGGACTCGAGTTCGCTCACTCGGATTGAGTCGCGGGGCATCTACACAGTTGCTGGTTGCCGGCAGGCCCGCCGCCCCCGTCCATAGTGTGGTCGCGCCAGGCGGCACAAGCGCCGTGGGCCGGACGCGACGATCGGCACCGAGTGATAGTCGAATTCGACACTCGTAGTCGGCTTCGTTGGTTCATCGCAATTTGACCTCGCCCCAGCGTGTGCCCCGCAAGGCTGTAGCGAGCGTTGCGGGACGCCACTTTCGCTGTCGGGCATGATGTTCTTGTGTTCCACCCATTCAGACATCCAGTGGTTCCCTCTCTCAAGTCGCGAGGCGCCTCGAGAGGCGCTACGTTGCAAAGTCGCCGCGCTACTAGATGTGGCGCGTTAGCGAACGGTTCCAAAGGACCTCGGTAGTGGAGAATTTCGCACCATCAAGTCGGTCTGAGGAGAGTGCGAATCTGGAGGGGCGCACCGTCTGTGTCGTCTACGACTGCCTCTTCCCTTTGACGCACGGGGGCGCCGAACGGTGGTACCGGGTTCTCGTTGATCACCTTGTCGCCTCGGGCGCGAAGGTGACCTACCTCACTCGCCGTCAGTGGGAAGCTGAGAGTCCCGAGTGGGCTGGGGTAGACGTCGTCGCCGTTAGCGGCGCCAGCGAGCTCTACGACGCGGAAGGCACGCGACGCACGATACCGGCGCTCGCGTTTGGATTCGGGACCCTTACATGGATGGTGCGTCATCGGCATGCGTATGACGCCGTCATCGTCGCCAGTTTTCCGTTTTTTTCGCTCCTCGCGATTCGGGCGGCTTTGGTAGGTACCGGAATACCGGTCTTGGTGGATTACCATGAACTCTGGTCGTCGAAGTACTGGCGAGTGTACGCCGGTCCGATAACCGGTGCGGTCGGGGCGACTGTCCAGCAACTGTGCGTTCGCTTATCGCGGATTGCCCAAGTCTTCACCGAAGAGAGTGCCCGGCGACTGAGGGCAGACGGCTTTCGGGGTGACGTCGCTGTCCTTCCGGGTCTCTTAGCCAGCGAGGACAAGGGGCACGTAGATCCAACGACGACACCGCCAGAGAGCCCGATGGTGCTCTTCGTGGGTCGGCACGTGAAACACAAGGGCGTGCGGCAGCTTCCGGAGATATTCGCAGCCGCTCGCACATCGATACCCACCCTGCGGATGACGGTTGTAAGCGACGGTCCCGAGCGAGCCGGCGTGGAAAGCGACGTGGCTCGGCTGGGACTTGCAGAATTCGTCTCGTTCACGGGCGCTGTCCCCGAACGCGAATTGCGCAGACTGTACGGCGAGGCGTCCTGTACCGTCGTTCCCTCCCTTCGAGAGGGATATGGCATCGTCGTTGCGGAATCGATATCCGCTGGTACTCCGGTGGTGGTCGCGGATAATCCGGAGAACCTTGCTACGAGTCTTGTCGAGCCAGGAGTGAATGGTTTCGTGGTCGACTCGTCGATTCGCGCGATGGCTCAGGGGATTGTGGAGGCGGTCCTAGCCGGTCCGTCCCTTCGCCTGTCGACCGCCACGTGGAATGAGCAGCACTCAACGACGAAGAGCATGGATCGATCAGCCGACGAGATGCTCGTGCGGGTGTCGAGATTCGCGCGTCGAACGGGCACGAGCTAATGCCCGAAACCCGATTCGCTCCGCCATGATCATTCGTACCCGCGGGAGCTATGAGCCATTGCTTGAGTCTTCTCAGCCTCAGGTGGATAAGCGCTGTCCCAGTACTCTCTGACGTAGGCAGTCCAAGCAAATTTCTGAGGGGTCGTCTCGCTCATCAAGACTTCCACCTAAGACGCGGGGCGACGTGTTGTCCGCCAACTCTGAGCCCGGCAGTTGCGGACGCGGGGAAGTGATGAGGAAAGGGGCGATCAGTGGTGACACCGACAGCACAATCCCGACGATGAACGAACTTCTGGTCAGAGATGACAGCGATGCCGAGACGGAACTCGATATGAATTCCGGGTGCTGGTGAAAGTTGATAAATAGGGCGATGACTCCGAGAACCGAGGTCCCGACCAGTATCACGCCGGCGATGGTAAATCTGCGGATCAGCGCATCCAGCGGCGTCTTCACGTGATCCTTCCGAAGGCCCAGTGACTCGGCGCGATATCTCAGAACGATGCCGGTGCAGAATACGAGGGGGCCGAGGATGCTCAGTACTCCGGCATCGACGTTTGCCATCCAGCTGAGCGATCCGACCTGCCCAAATCCATGAGTCGATAGCGAGGCCAGTCCCCACAGTATGAAGGCAAACGCCGTCGCGAGTACTCCCGGGACCGTCGCTGCCGTTTCAGGGCTGAGCAGCAAGATCTGACGCAGATGGCGTATTCCGTCGGAGAAGGTGCTGAGCTTGGACTCTCCGATTCGCTCGGCATATTTCGTATTGACTTCTTCGATTCTCATATTGGCCCACGAGCTACGGATCAGCATCTCGGAGGCGAACTCCATGCCGGTCGACGAAAGCTTCAGGTTCAATATTTGCTCGCGACGAAAAGCGCGGAATCCGGATTGGCTGTCACGGATCGTCATCTTGTTCTTTGTGGCCCTATTGACGAGGAAAGTGATCGCCGGAGTGCCAATGTAGCGATGCAGCCACGGCATTGTCGCTGTCGTTGCGTCGTTCAGTCGTTGACCGAGCACCATGTCCGCTTCGCCGCGGACTAAGGGCATGAGTAGGCGCGGAATTGCTTCCAACTCGTAGGTTCCGTCGGCGTCCGCCATGACCACGAATTCTGTCTTCGCCGCCTCGAACCCCGACCGCAGCGCGGCACCGTATCCTGGCTCTCGCTGATACACAACCTGAGCGCCCGCTTCTATCGCGACGCGCGCCGAATCGTCTGTGGATCCATTGTCAACAACTAGTACTGAACCGTTTAGTCCCGCTTTGTGCATGGCTTCGAGGGCTCTCGTGACGCACAGTCCGACGGCTAATTCCTCATTGAGGCACGGAAAGACCACCGTTACTTCTGCCCCGTGAAGTAGGTGCTCCTCCCCAAGGCTAGAGTCCTCAACTCGAGGCTGAATTTCGCTTCTGGGCCTAATCAACGTCATCGCACGACGTCCAGAACTGGATTTAGGGCAACTACCACTTGTTCGCTCCGCTTCAGCCCTTGCAGTCACAACAATCGCACAACTCAGCAAATTTGTCAAGACGTAGTTATTTCATTGTCAGTCGCTAGTCATGAGAGCAGTGATTCTTGCCTAGTCCGACGGCTGGGAACTTAACCCACGAGCGGGAAATGGCCGCTGAACGGGCCGAGATATGTGCCGGCCAATGCCGTCAGCATGAGAAGTGGCGGCGTCTGGAGCAGTGAGCGAATCTCCCGTCAAACGGCCCACACCGGATCCAATGACGTTCGGCTGATATGTACCTAC
This sequence comes from uncultured Acidimicrobiaceae bacterium, assembly GCA_963848345.1. Classification (GTDB taxonomy): domain Bacteria; phylum Actinomycetota; class Acidimicrobiia; order Acidimicrobiales; family RAAP-2; genus RAAP-2. The sequence goes on from CAWKDF010000010.1 coordinate 26,944, forward strand.
CATTGCGTCCGGATGCGCGAGAGATCCGTTCCCTTGAACAATCCGAACCGCTCTGGATGAGGGACGTAAGGCGAACGAACGAGTGCAATCTCCGTTGGGTTTGTGCTCAGAAACACTCCGACGTCGCCGAGCAGAGTGCAGAAAAGCTGGTCTGGCTCGCCCTCTCGTACGAAGGCTTGACGACGCTGTGATCATTCGCGCGTGGCGTACCGCCCTAGGTCGACGAGTTGCGTCCTCCGAAGCGAGACGTTGCCTTCTCCCGCGCGAAGGCCACCTCTTCTCGCAGTCCCCCCACAAGTGCCAAGACCCCGAAGTAGAGGACCAGAATGGCAGGAGCCCATAGGACCGTCACCACCGGTGCGTTCCAGCTGCGGAGCAGGGCGTATCGCGCAAAAAAGGTGATCAAAACGCCCACGAGAACTGGCCGAAGTGAGATCCCCGTGAGGGAGATCTTCGCCTTGACGTCTTTCGCAAAGACATACCTGACGCCAATCAGCGCGATGAATTCGGAAATGAGAGTCGACAGCGCGGAGCCATTGATTCCCAATGTCGGAATCAAGGCGATATTGAGGCCAACGTTAAGCACGAGCCCGATGGCACTCACTACGACCAGTCGGTGATGGCGGTTGCACGCCACGGCTGCGTAGCCCAGGGCGGAGTTCAAATACGAAAAGTAGCAGGACAGCCCTAAGAGCCGAAGGGCCGTTGAGGCGCCCAAGAAGCGGTGTCCGGAAAGAATGTCGATTGCCTGAGGGGCGAAAAGAACGGTGACCATAACGGACGCCGCACCGAGGACCGCCAATCCGTGTCCCGTCCGGCGGAGGAGTTTCTCGAACCGCTCGCCGGAAGATGTCGCCATGAGCGGCATCACGCTCATAAGTATCAGTGCTGGAGCAACAACGATGAGGTTGACAAAGCTGTACGCGACTCCATAAAGTCCCACGGCTCGAGCCTTCGTCATCTTGCTGAGCAGGAGGGTGTCGGCCTTGAGGTACAACAGATTGATGACTTGAATTGCTCCGAGGCTCGCCGACCGCGAGAAGACTTCGCGCCAGCCTCGCAGATTGAACTGCGGCTTGAATCGCAGCTCTCTTCGAACAACGAAGTACGCTGCGACTCCCGACACTGCTGTCGCGATCAAATAGCTCGTAGCGCACCCGATGATCCCGAACCCATTTGGAATCGCAATGGCTACTCCGCCGACAAATAGAACTTGTTGAAGAAGTGATATTCCAGACGCGACATAGTTTCGAATTGATGCCACGTAGTAGCCAAGCGAGATCGCTTGGATCGCATTGAACGGAACGGAAGCCGCAAAGAGAACGAGCGTCCATCTAAGGGACGGCGCCTTGTAGAGAATCAGCCCAACGAACACCACGAGTGGAATGATGAGGACGCTCAGAGTCAGGCGGAGGCCCAAATTCTGCCCGAGGATCTCAGCAGCGCCGTCGGGATGTTTCGCTATGTCGCGTCCCATGATTGACGTGATCCCGAGGTCGGTCAAGAGCATCACCGAAGTGACGAAAGTCAGGGCCGTCACGAAAAGCCCGTAGTTCGTCGGTCCTACATGAGTCGTGATGAGTCGGGTTGCGAGCGCCCCTAACCCTGCGACAAGAAGGGTGTTGCCATATCCTGATAGCACCGAGACGGTAACCCTTTGGCCAGCTCGTCCAAACTGGCCGTTGTCACCACCTTCAGAGACTGGCTCGCTGGCAGGACCGGTCATTCAGGATGAGGTGTCGGTATTGAAATTGGTGGCAAGCCTGCACGATGTCCGGTTCGTCCTCGAAGGAAATCGAAGACGCCGAGCGCATCGAAACGGACGGCGTTGAGCAGTCTCTTCAGGTGTCGACGGGAGGACATGTCCCAGAGGCGCCGCACCATCAACGGGAGCATGCGGAGCACGCTCGCTATCTTCGACATGTGTTTGAACTGTGCAACGAGTCGCAAGAAGTTTCGCGTGTAGTAGTACTCATAAATCCTTGAGCCCATTCCGCCCGTGCTGTGACTCAACGAGTGAAGGACGGTGGCACTGGGAACATGGCCGATCTTCAATCCGGAGGAATGGATTCGCGTTGCCCACTCGCACTCCTCCCAGTAAAGGAAATACGAATCGTCCATCGGTCCCACGATCTCGAACGATGTCCTTCGAACAAGCATCGCGGCACCAGTCGGTCGACCGGTCTCTCTCGTCATGCCCTCGCGCGCGGCCGTGGAGGACGTGAGCACTTCAAAATTCATTGTCTCGAAATTGAGCAACGCCCCGGCGTACAGGACGAGTCCGCTCTCGGGGTGAAGAACGGTCGGACTCACTACCGCGAGGGTCTCGTCACTCTCTAACGCATTGTTGAGCTGCTCAAGGCAAGTTGGTGAAACGCAGGCGTCGGGATTCAAAAAGAAGTATGCCGAAAAGTCATTGCCGGCTAATTGAATTCCGCGATTGCATCCTCCGGCGAAACCGAGATTTACTCCTGCGTACACGCCAATGTCTGGATAGTGCTGCCGGATGATCTCTATGGTCCCATCGCTCGAGCCATTGTCGACCACCACGATCCTTGAAGGGACCGTGCTCACCTCTATCGACTCAAGACACGAAAGAATGACGCTTTCTGAGTTGTAGGTGACCACGATTGAGCATATTGAAGTGGTTTCCTTCAACGTCCTGCCCAGTGCGCACGAAGCTTGGTGCTAGTGATCATTAATCATCGACTCTAGTCTTGGCACATGTTTTGCTCTGAGTGGTCCCGGCCCTTGCAGAAGCCTTCATCGGAGCGTTCGACGTCGCGTTGCACGTGACGTCACTTAGGCCTCGCCTAGCAGGTGCCGTACATCCCCGGCGGGCTTATCAATGATTCCGTCTCGAGCTGACCTCCAGCGTTGGTCTGCTGGTAGAACCAGAGGCACCATAGGCGGTCGATCCCGGAAGAGTAGGAGATGCGCAGCGTCAGTTCGGGAGTGATCGTCTCGCGAAAGATCGTGCCTTTCGCCGAAGTCACCGTGGGATTGCCCACAGCATCGGTCGCTGCCACTTGAAGTTGTGCGAGATTCGGAAGCGGGGAACCGGGTTCGGCAGAAGACGACGAGGCAATCGCATACACCGATGGGTAGTTTGTTTTGGCGTACTCGCCCGGCATTATCCAGAGTGGACAGTTGCTCGTGACGTTGACTGGCATCGCTCCAACTACGTCGGGGTACGCGTAGCACGTGTACGTCCTCGTCGTTTTGTCAAAGAGGAATCCGATAGAGCTGTACGCCGGATATTCAGTCGGGCCACCAACGATGCCGGCGCTGACGGAGATGTTGGACGAGTGGCCGGCCCCGCAGAGGATATTGAAGTAAGTCGTGATCTTTGCGGCTTCATTTCTGGCGGCGCATGTCACGGCGAACTTTGCGACTTGAAGAGGCGTCATGGGCTGCGGGGCGGCCCCTGACGCCGAGATGGTAGCGATGCACAGCGTCAGGGCGAGCAGTGATGTCAGTGCTATAAAAGTGGAGCCCCGCCGTCCACTCATGAATGTCCACCCTCTGAGAGTCGGCTAGATCCGCTGGACACTTGGCGACGCTCGCGACTCGCGGGGATCTTCCCACTCGGGGCCCGAGGAGCCGTCACATGCCGCTGGCTTCCGTCCCCGCGCCAAATATCCAATCTCTTCTCCGCTTCAAGAGTGTTGGAGAGACCGTCGTGCGCATGAACTCCTCGTCAGTGCGTAACGATGGGTGTTGCGGAGTATTCCGGTGTCTCGCCTCGGGCGAGTTTACCACTGTGCTCGACAAGTTCTATGCGCAGCACTGGCAGTCGTGGCCTACGGATCACACGAGGCTTTGGCCCAACAAGCCACCGCTTGAGGTGGGACGAGTCGACACGGCGACCGTGCGAACGCTCCAATTTTGGCGCGGGCCCCGCCGCGACCTGTAAGCCACGTCGAAGCGTCAGTGATACACGCGGGTGACACCGGTCGAATAGACGACATAGAAGTGTTGATTGAAGAATTGAACAGTGGAACGATAGAGGGTCCACGAATCACCGCTATTGGTGTCAGCCTGTGAAATCCCGTCCCTCAAATTGAACTGGGACAGATAGATGTAGGCACTTCGGTCAACTCCCGGGGGGACGATCTCGTTGACCAGGTCGTAGCTTCCAGGTTGGGAGAGCAAGACGAGCCCCCCGTGGTAATCGGCTTGAACAATGTTCGGGTACTTAATGTGCTCGCTGAGCCACGTGGCGGTCGCCACCTCAGGGGTCGAAACCGCGAAGTCGTCGACGTTCACGTCGGTCGCTGATAGGGAGCCTGGTGCCTCGCCGCCTACTAGGAGCGCGCTCAAACCGGTGGCTTCTACGACGAGGAGGGCGACGTAGAGGAACGTCACACCGAAGGTGATTCGAGTCCACCAAGCTTCCTTGAGCTTCACAGTAAACGTGCGGCGAGACACGAGATCTTCGATCAGCATGGTCGCCGGCGTTGCCAACAGGATCGCCGTGATGATCGCGGCGCGTTCGGGATCGTAGAAGGAGGCGAGTGTTCCAGAAGATCGAAGCAGCAGGCCGAAGATGAGACCCGTTACTCCGAGACCTACCAGGTCCGAAGTGTACGCGTACGAGCGACGCCACGCGAGACGAAAGATCCCATAGAGAAGCGCGATCCCAAGGATTAGCCAGATGCCCTCGGTCACGAGGAAGTTGATGTCATTCGAGAAGCCGGCGAGAGACGGGGCGATACCCGCAGTGGCGGGCGCGGTGGCGGCGTCGAGGTGTACGGCCGCGGAGCCAGGCACCGGCACGATGTATTTCGCGCTCTGCCTAAGTTCACCGACCAGCAGCTGTTCTAGTTGATGGGGTGGTAGGAGCAGCTTGTTCGTCGACGCTGCGACCCCCACACCCTTTGTAGCGACTGCTCCCGAAGGGGCGGAGAGGGCGGAGTTTCGCGTAACGCCGAGATTCCATCCGAATGCTGCGGCGACAGCAAGGACGACCAGGGTCCCGTTGAGGACTCTCCGCGAATGAACGCTTTTGCGATGCCGCTCGATCTCCGCACGGGGTACGACGAACCGACCTCGTTCCCAGAAAACACCCACGAGCCAAGCGCAGACCAGGATCGCTGCTAAAAGATATGAGGTGGTGTAGTGGGTGAACGAAATGGCGATGATGAGCAATCCGATGACGACCTGTGACGACCGTTTCGTCATGGAGCGATCGAATAGAACCATGACGAGGGCGGCCAACATGGTCGTGGCCATCGCTTGACGCGTGATGCTTACCAAATCTGCGGAGAAAGCGACGCTCGACACGATGATGCCGGTGACGACCGCGAGCGCAAGGCCGGGTCGAGGGGAAGCGCGACCGCTCGTAACCCAGCGAGGGACGGAACGCACGCTATTGAATACCGCCACGGGCAGCAGCGCCAGAATGGCGGGGACGACGAGCTCGAAGAATGCCAGAAGGCGCAACTTCGTGACCGAGTGGAGGATGGCGGGAAGGACGGTGAGTGAAAGCATCGAAGCGTATGGATCGTGGTCGGCGGGAACACGCCAGACGCCCGCGCCGATCGTGCTCCACGCGACGCCGAACTCTCGCTGCACGTCCGAGCCATAGAGGTGCCCGCCGCGCAAACTGGTCGACAACAGCAGGGCTAACGAAGCTCCGAATAGGAGTGTGCTGAGTGGCCATTGACTGTCACGACGCCAACCACCGGCGATGCCCGCTAACAGAACTCCGACGTCGAGAACAGTGCCGATGACGGCGAGGTGAACGTTGCCAGTGCGATTGAGTTCAGCGACGCCAAGAATGGAGATCAGCACCAAGACGCTGCTCGACACAATCCCAACGGCGCTGGGAGTTCGGGTGCCCTCAAAGATCCAGGTGGCTGGATCACGGTGCTGCAGGGCACCTGCTCCGAGCACTCCGATGGCAATTAACACCCAGATGACGCTTTGGGTCCCAGTGTCAAGGGGTTGCGCGATGCCGACGTGGGGACCGAGGAGACTGGCTGCACCACCGACAACCATGATGGCCAGCATGCTGAGGCACACGGCGAGCACGACGCGCCCTTCAATTTTCGCGGGACGAGTGCCAAGAATCGACATCACAGCTGCGCCAGGGATGAGGAGAATGGTAAGAACGCCGGGCAGCGGCGTCAGTGGCGAATGAATCGCGGCGAGAACAACTGACAGCACCAGTGCCGCGCCCATCCAAATCCCGGTCGATGCGACCCGTGATCCAATCTCCTGGGCCGCTCTGAGTGTTCCGTGCGACGTGGACGTACTCACCCGAAGTCTGGTTTGGGAGCGACTTGTCGTCACGACTTCAAAATGGGGACCGCGACATATATATGGGTGCCGGTAATGCTGACCCGCAAACTGCCGCTGGCGGCGTGAGCGGTCGGGACCGATATGGCTTCGGCCTGCCCGTTTGCCAGTTTTTCCACGCCAATGTCGATCAGCGTGCCAGCTTGCGTGGCTCGCCACCGGTAGATTCTGGTGCCTCCAGAACGGTTGGTCAGCTCGACTTGCACGGGCTCACCTTGCCTAATCCCAGTTGCGGCGTCCGAGGGCGTACGAAGCGACAGAGAAGTGTACGGCGAAGGAGCGAAACTTCCGTTCACCGCCCAGAGCAACGCTTTTGAAATCGGGGTGAACGCGAAGAGAGCGATTGCAAGAGCGAGAGGCAAATAGAGCCGTGTCGCTACCTTGCCTGGGAATCTAGGCATTTCTTCAGACTAGTTGTAGGGGCTTGATAAATTGGCCCAGGTACTTCGGAAGCGCTGACCTACATCGGCATTCATCACGGCACGAACGCGATTGAGATCACTTTCGAGCTGGGTCCCGCTCGAGTCTTCCGAGCCGTTCACTTCTAGAGATGCGTGACAGTTGAACCGGGGGGCGTTCGGCGCCGAGTGTCGAATACGAGACGCGCGAGCTTGGCTACACGTTCGTAGTCGACGTCATCATGATCGGTCACAATCACCACGAGGTCTGCGCCACCAATTTCCTCGTCGGTGAGTTCAACTCGGTCCCACGGGACATCGTGGTAGGTGGGGACCCAGCTGTCGGCGACGCGCACGTGTGCGCCGAGACGCTGTAGCGACGAGCAGACGGCGAACGATGGCGACTCTCTCATGTCGCCAGTGTTCTTCTTGTAGGAGAGACCTAAGACGAGGATTCTTGATCCGCTGACTGCCATCTGCTTCTCGTTGAGGATGCTGCTGATCCGGTTGACCACGTGCGCTGGCATGTGCTCATTCACGTCATTGGCCAATTCAATGAACCTAAAGTGGTCCCCGACCGTCTGCTTGACCTTCCAGGAAAGATAGGACGGGTCGACGGGTAGGCAGTGCCCGCCAACCCCAGGCCCCGGGGTGAATCTCATGTAGCCGAAGGGCTTGGTTGCGGCGGCATCGATCGCTTCCCACACGCTCACGTTTAGTTGATTCGCGAACATCGCCAATTCGTTAATCAGGGCAATGTTGACATGGCGAAATGTATTCTCCAGTAGCTTCGTTAGTTCAGCGACGCCCGTCGAAGAGACAGGGACGGTGTGTTCGACCAGCAACGAATAGAAGGCGTCGACTTGATGGCGAGAGTCGGGGTCGATCCCCGATACCACCTTGGGGGTGCTCTGGAAATTCCAAGTTGTGTTACCCGGGTCGATCCGTTCCGGGCTGTAGCCCACATAGAACTGGCTGCCCGCTTTGAGCCCGGAGCCTTGTTCGAGGATAGGAACCAACAGTTCCTCGGTGGTGCCGGGATAAGTCGTGGATTCGAGTATTACCATCGCGCCTTCTCTCAGATGCAGCGATAGCCCACGTGCCGCCTCTTCGATGAAGCTCAAGTCGGGCGCACCTTCGCGCAATGGAGTGGGGACGGTAATCACCGCGATATCAAAGTCGGAGCAGTCCTCAAGCACGGTTGTTGCGAGATACCTGGCGGAATTCAACGCGCTGGCGATCTCTTCATCAGGAATGTCTTCTACGTAGCTTTCACCGCGCGAAAGCCGCATCACCCGATCATCGCTAATGTCGAAACCCACGACGTTGAATCCGACTGCGACCGCGCGCATTGCCAAGGGCAAGCCAACGTAGCCTTGACCCACAACAACAAGCTTCTTGGCTGTGGATTGACTCATTCGGCCTTCCTATTTGGGACTTCGCATCGCCGCGCGACTTCCTGCAAAACCTACCATCCCGTTTGCGACTCTTCGACGGCGCAACCAGTGGAGACGTGCAACTCGCAATCGTGAACTTCGACGCAATGAAAATGAATTGGTGGCACTGATGCTGTCCGCGATCTCGCAACCAGACGTCATCCGTTGGAATAGACAGACATTGAACCGCCCCACTCCGCTTTGCGCGGTGAAGCCCGACGATCTGGTCGGTCACTGGCAACGTGAGTTGACCGAGATGATGGATGTTCATCAAGGCGTGGGACCTGCATTGCGATGGCAACCCTAGATACACAGGTATCGATTGAGCGCGGACCTGGCGAGAATGTTCACGACGCAGGTGCTGGGTGTAAGTCAGCGAGATGTTCGAAAATCTCAGGCACCGCGGCGCGAGGAGCAACGTGGCTACACTTCGGCAATGCGAAGGGAAACTTCGTCAATCGCTACCGGGGCAAGCGAGGCGAGTTCCCCCTCGGCACAGGACCGTCGAATCACGTGGTATCTCTGCCTGATCGCTGCTGCAGCAGTTTTGTCGTGCGCGTTTCATGGCATCGGCATGGATCAAGATTCGACCGGTTATCTTTCTGCTGCGACTAACCTCGCGCACGGACGCGGGCTCGTCGGATTCGGGGGTACCGCGTTCACCTTATTCGGTCCGGCTTTTCCCGCATTCGTGGCGGCTGGTATACGACTCGGTTTGACGCCAGAGGTGTCGGCGGTTGCGTTGAACGTTGTCAGCGCCATACTGACGGTGATTCTTGGCAGAGTCATCTTGAAGCGTCACGTCTCAGATGCGCGGCTCATATTCGCAGGAAGCGTCCTTCTTGCCATCGGCTGGCCCCTCATACAAGTAACGTCGCTCGCCGTACCAGAACCGATGACAGTGGTGGTACTACTCGCCCTTGCCCTCATACTCGAAGACTTTGATAAGACAGATCACCCGGCGATCTCGTTGTGTGTCGTGATCCTTTTATTGAATTTATCTTTCTTCTTGCGCTACGCAAATTTGGCCTTTATCCCCGTTGCCATACTGGTCGTGTTCTTCAGCCGAAAGAATGGCAGCAGAGTATTTCAAAGACTCCTTTACAGCACGATTCTGACGCTGCTAGCCCTGCTCGGTCCGTGTCTGTGGATGATTCGCAACCACTCCGTCGACGGGAGTCTGCTCGGACCTCGCTCACCATCCGTCTTTGGAGTCGCCACCGTCGCCCATCAGTACGTGCTTGCGATTGCCAAACTGTTTTTGCCAGGCCCGAGCGTCTTTGAGGACGCAGTCTTCGTCGTCGTTGTCATCCTCATGGGCATCGCGCTTCGCCTGATTTACCTCGCCGAGCAGCGAAGCGTGATGATCGTCCTCGATCGAATCCGGTCGTGGTCGGTACTTCTCTTGATGTGCGTAATTTATGCCGTGTACCTTTACGCGGCCGAGCTTTCAACAAGCATTGACCCGATTGACGCGCGCCTCCTGGTGCCGTTGTACGTCCCTTGCATGATCTTGATTATTGGCGTCATTGATGCGGTATTTAGGCACGACACGCTGAGTCCAGAACACGCACTGCTCGCCAGTCGGGCGCTCGCGTTATTCCTCGCAGTGCAGGTGCTGATCTCGTGTGCATTGATAGGCGACTTCGCCAGCAAAGGTCGTGATCTCACGTCGATCGCCTGGAGAACGTCACCGCTGGTAGCCGCGGCAAACAAGTTGGCGCGAACAGCGCCAATTTACACGAATGAGCCCGCTGACCTTTGGGCCCGGCTCGGCAAAGAGAACATCTATCCGCTTCCGTCATCGCTAGCAAGGGTGCGGAAGGATCTCGCGTGCCCCGGCATTCTCGTCGTCTACTTCACTCATGGTCCGCCGAGCTACGAGAACGCAATCTCAGTCGTTGGGCTCAGCGCGCTGAAGAGCGACACGCCGACAAGGCTGATTCTCGCTGACGACCAAGGCGAAGTGCTTCGAACGATGCATGACGCGCAAGCAGCGCACCGCTGCGGGTAGGCCACATGCATGCGAATTTGGGTTCGTGAGCGAGGGTTTACACGTTTTTGCCGTCGGATCGTTCAATCCCCGCATTCGCGCAATGGCCATCCTGAAATCTCGATCGGCAAGTTCAGCCTCGCCGAGGATCGACTACGTCACGTAGTCGGAGAGTGTATTGGATCACACGATCGGTCGAACGCGCCAGTATGTCTCCGGATCCGAGAAGATTCGATCGAAGCACTTACCGAACCCTTGCTGCAGCGTCGGGACCTGTGAGGAGTAAGCGTTCACAGCCTCGGCCTTGGTCCGCAGATCACCAAGAAAGGGCGCAACAGGATCGATTTCGTAGGTACGTCTAATGTGTCGGAGTCGCTTCCTTGTTCGCCCGGCGCGAGCCTGCCCGTAGGGCATGTCCATGTAGACGTACGATTCCAACTTCGAATCTAGAAGGGCGTGGAGTGCGGCGTCACTCACGATGATGTGGTCCGGGTGGGTGACACCAAGGGGAATGAAAACAGAGCGAACTTCGACGGTGGCGATGGCTGCGGTGATGCTCTCATGGATCCTGAGCGATCTTTCGGTCGAGGAGGTGTCGGGACCGTATTCTTGGGCGGGAATATCGATCCAAATCGTTCGTGCCCCGAGTGCGTTCGCCGCAGATTGGTCTTCCTCACGCCGCTTGAGATTTGCTTCTTTAGCCACGGACAGACCCGTCGTCCGCCCACTCCACCCCGTGTGCGCACCCGGGGGAAACCCGGCGAGAATGGTCATGATTGTGGTGCCACAGCGAGACTTGATCAACTGGCCGCATGAGAGAACTGCGTCGTCCAGATGGGGGAGATCACCAATACGGGCCCGGAATCGACGAGTTCGATCATGACGCGACAATCACGTTGCGAGCCGACCCCGTAGTGTCGATCCAGCGCGCCGTGGCCGACGGAGGCAGTGAACCGATCTGATTCGGCGAAATGTGTCGACCACCGTCCCACCGCTTTCGAGTGTTGCGCCGGGCCATGGCGCGAAGCAGAACAGAATGAACTTTCTTGGCACGTGAAAATCAAACTCCGACTGGCATCGCAATTGTCTATGAGATCACCATCCTAGGTCGGCGCAGGCGGGGGATGATTTCGGCCGGATCCGGTGGATTTCGCGGCCGCGGGCGGCCCAGGTGTCTCGAGAACGCCGGGATCGATCTACGACGTGACGCGACGCGATGTCATCACTATTGCGATCGCGTTGGGCCGATCGACAAGCATGCGCGGAGCCGACGCCGCGTGCGTCGTTGCGGCGGCTGTCGATGGAATGCGAGTCGATCACTGGTCCGCGCCTTATGTGGTGATTGGTTCGGCCTCGACGATCCACAACGGGCCGTCTCCGCATTCGACAATTGCCAATTCACCGCCGGGATCAAGCAGCGACGTTCTCCGAACGAGGAACCTTTGGCCGGCGATCACGCCAATTGGTCCCGACACCGATCCCGTTCCCGGGGTGAAGGCCCATGCGCGAACTTGATTGTGCACGTCACGCGCCGACATCGACCAATCGATCGCTGCATAGTCTTCGCCGAAGGGGTCGGCGCGCGTCGCCCCTTCCGAAGGTTGCGGATCGCCGGGATCGTGATTCGCAACGCGAGACACGACGCCGCTCAACATGCGGAGACCAAGGGCGGAGATGCGGTGGACCACGTCGAAGATCATGTCGTCGTCGAGGACCGGTGTCTGACGTTGAGCCAATATTGCCCCAGTGTCGTATTCGTCGTCCATCCGATGCCACGTAGCACCAAAGTGAGTGTCGCCTGATCTCAGTGTCCACGCGAGCGCATTTGACCCGCGATGCCTCGGCAGGGCTGAAGGGTGAAAGTTGATCGATCCAAGCCTTGGCACCGCGAGGGCGTCCGCTGAAACTCGCCACGGGAACGCCCACGACACCACAAGATCGGGATTCAATGACAGCAGGATTGGCTCGACTTCGTTGTTCCCACTCGCAAGTGCGACGTCGACGCCTCCGACTCTTGAACTCGATGTGATCGATGACATTCTCGGGTCGGTGTGGTGCCGTTGTGCCGCCACCGCCCCCACGACGTGGTGTCCGAGACGCTGCATGGACGTCGCTGTCATCTCTACGACTTCGGGGATATTAGAGAGAATGACAACGCGCCACGCAGTTTCTCCCATGTTCAAGTATCTCACCTCTCGTGCGGCTCAAACTTTGAGGTTCTCTTGTGTGGGCGTTGCGATTGACTGCAATGAGTCGCGGTTGAAGGCGTAGCTCGATATCGGAACGTGCACCTTCGCATCGACCATAAGTCTCACCTCTATTAATCCGCGAGCAAGACGATTGCTGCCGCTGCACGCGCTGCGTCCAAAATGGGCGCTATATTCGGCGTATTCGTGTGCCGGTTTAACGTCCCCTTCTTCAGCGGAGATTTAAGGGCCATGTCCTCGACTGGAGTGACTCGTGTCCATCCCTGAGCAGACAACGGCCAACGCCGATCCTTCGGAGGCGCGCGCTCCTGCCCCGAGTTCAGAGGATCATCGGATATCCGTGGTCGTTCTCTCCAAAGACGAGCCCGATCTCGCAGTCACCCTCGAACTGCTCCGAACGCAATGTGAGTCTCTGGGTGCCGAGTGCGTCGTCGTGGACGCTTCTGAGCGCCGCCTCGAGTCGATCCATCGTGCGCATCCGTGGGTCACGTGGATCGACTATTCCGGCCCGTTCTGGCGCTCCTCCACGATTCCTCATCAACGTAACGTTGGGTGCAGGGCTGCAGCGGGGGACGTCATCGCCTTCTGCGACGCCGGAGGCGAACCTGACGCTGATTGGCTCGCTACCATCACCGCACCCCTGCTGAACGGCACGCGCACCATGGTGTGCGGTCCGGTCTACTCCAAGAGGGTGGGGGTGTATTCCGTCATCAACGATGCGCTCGATGGGGTAATGGTGCCGTCGGTCCCCTCAGGCAACTTGGCCTTTCTGAAAACAGTGTTCAATCAAGTCAACGGATTCGATGAACGGCTCTTTTATGGAAGCGATCTTGATTTCTCCTGGCGATGCACCAACGCGGGACATGACTGCTATCAAGTTCGCGGCGCTGGAATGATCATGGATTTCGGCAACTCTTCGGTGACCATGCGCCGTTCTTGGCGCTACGGTCGTGCCTGGGTTCGACTCTTCCAACTTCATCCACAGCGCCGCCTTTGGATGATCAAGCGGTTGCCCGATCGTGTGATCTACCCGCTATGGATACTGCTCGGCCCTCTTTCCATTCTCGCTGCTACTTCTCGCAAGCTGCGCTGGGCGCCTTTTGCATGGTTGGGCCTGTTGGCGCTCCCCCTGGCGCGCAACCGCAAGTCTCCGAGTGTCCATCGGATCGTGGCCGACCATATTGTCAGTGGGGTCAGCGAACTGAACGAGACGGCTCGCTTAGTTGCAGGTGAGATGTCACCGGTACTCTTCTTTCCCGAGGACGAGACCACCTACCTCACTCGCCTTTCGGGGGCTTTGGCGTCGCAAGGAACCCCGGTGTCTCTGTGGAGCGCACCGACACCGTCCGCAACGATCAATCTCGTTCTCGGACCGCTGTGGATACTGCTGTTGGCCTGGCGTGGCGTGAAGATTCTTCACATCCACTGGACCTACAAGTTCTCCCCATCGTCTGGTCCGTTCCTTGGTCGACTGGCCAGATGGTGGTTCGGCGTCTTTCTCGCCTCAGCTCACGCAGCGGGCGTGAAGATCGTTTGGACCGCCCATAATGTTCTTCCTCACGAGGCGGTATTCGACGATGACGTGGCCGCCAGGAAGGTTCTGGCGTCCCGCGCGGACGCGGTTATTGCACTGTCACGTCATAGCGCTAAGGAAATCTCCGAGCTCTTCGGAGCGACGAACGTGACGGTTATTCCCCTAGGACCACTTGAACTTCCCCCGAGCCTTGTCGGTCGTGACCGCGCGAGACTATCGCTCGGGATCGACGACCAGCGAACGTGCTTTACCTTCTTCGGCTACCTGCGGCCCTATAAAGGGCTCGAGGATCTCATCGTCGCGGCCGAACGACTTGGTCCCGACGTGGTCGTGATCATTACGGGACAAGGTGATGTTGATTACGTGGCGAAGTTGGTCAAAACGGTCGCCGCCGCCAACGCTGCCGGTGCCGATGTCCGGTTCGATCCGCGCTGGCGTAGCGAAAGCGAGTTGGCTGACCTTCTCGCCGCCAGCGACATCTGCGTGTTCCCCTTTGTTCGGATCGACAATTCAGGGTCGGCCCTCCTAGCCCAAGCCTCGGCCATCCCAATCATCATCCCGGACTTAGCCTCACTGCATCACTTCGACAACCCTGGCGTGACGCGCTTCGATCACACTGATCCCGTAAGCGCACTCACGAAGGCCATGGCGAACGCTGCGAGAATGGATGACGCTGAACGCGCTGCGCTGGGCCGGGCCGCGCGCGAGTGGACGCTGGAATTCAACTGGTCTTCGATCGCCGATGCAACCGCTGCCCTCTATGCCAGAACCCTTCGCGGAGAGTAGGCGTTGGAAGATATGCTACGTCCGCGTGATCAATGGTGAAGAGTGTCTGATTGGTAATCGAGTGACCAACCTTTCGACTTCGGCCCTTCTCTAGGAGCGGGGCGTGTCTCGAATACTTGTTTTATCTCCGGCCGAACCACCGGCGGACGGGATCGCAAAGCACACCATTCATCTCCTTGAAGCCTGGGATGCCGCCGGGCATTGCGTGTTGGTTATGGCTCCTGGCAAGCAGCGGAGCGTTCGAGACGCTGAGCGCCTTGGAACACATTCGAGGATGGCCAAGCTGTTTAGACAGTTTCCGCGACGACGTACCTGGAATGAGGCGCTTGGGTTTGATCCGGATATGGTGTTCGTTCAATTCGGCATTGCCGCGATGAACGTCAATTTCTGGTCGGTGAGAAGCCTGTGCAAGAGGTTTATGGGTGCTGGCACTCCGCTGGTTGTTGGGTATCACGAATCTGCAAGAGAGTACGACCTGCTGGGATTTGTGACGCGATCGATGTACAAGTCCATCGCACGTGTGACGAGCGTGGCCGTGGCGTTTTCTTGGGCGGGCCGCGAAGCGCTCACGAAGAACCATCTCTTCGACGAGGTGGTCGAGGTGCCGCTTGGCACGTCCGGCGTCGCTGCCATTGCGGACGACGACGTCACGCGAGTGCGCGAAAAGTACCTTGTGCGAAAGCCGCTCGTGCTCACGATAGGTTTCACGAGCGCAGATAAGGGAACCGACCTTCTGCTTGATGCGGCGGAGTTAGTTGCAAAAAATCTTGGCGGCGAGGTTCAGTTTCTCATTGCCGGTTCGCCGAGACGACGCCGCGGAGCATTTCGTCTCATGGAGTACCGCGATGTCAGGTTTCTGCGGCGACTGGAGAGTCGGGCGGGCTCGATTCCCGACGCCGATATTGCATTCACTGGTTTTGTTGACGATGGGGATATAAATGCGCTTCTCTTCGCCGCGGACGTAGTCGTCCTGCCTTATAGGAGCATCACGCAAAGTGGGATCGCTAACCTCGCCCTCGCGAGCCGTGCGGTCGTTGTTTGTTCGGATCTCCCTGGATTGCGGAGCGATCTCGGAGACGCAGCCCAATACTTCCCAGTTGGAGATTTCGCGGCGATAGCGGAGATGGTTTCGCATCTATTGGCCGACGAGAGCGCATCGCTGCGAGAACGTATGCGTGAGCTGTCCGAGCAGCGGGCGAATGCGAACACCTACGCGAACGTGGCTGAAAAGCTTCTCTCGATAGGAACTGCGGGACCGCCAACAACTATATTGCCTGATATGAGTGAGAGACAAGAAAGCGAGCGCAGGGCCTACGACGAAGACCGCGTGGCCGAGATAAGCGGAAAGTGGTGGCGCTTATTTCAACACGTGAGTTTCAGTCCCAACACGCAGCGCGCCGAAGCTCTATTTGACGATCTAGCCCGAGAGTCTGTTACCGGTGGGCGCGCGCTGGACATCTGCTGCGGCGCTGGCGGGAAAACGCTGCCCTTCCTCGATCTAGGTGCGAGCTACGTTCTCGGCGTCGACTTGTCTGAAAGTGAGATTGCGCAGGCCAAACTCAAGGAGCAGCCAGGAAAACTGGAGTTTCACGTCTCGGACGTGAGCGAACCCCTCACGGGCAAGTTCGAGCTCATAGCGGGCCACGGCGCGCTTCACCATATCGACTTTCGCCCCATATTGATCAATCTCTTCCAGAACAATCTCGCTCCCGGCGGGACTCTTCTCTTCGAGGAGCCTCTTGGCGAGAATTTGCTCACCCGGGGATTTCATCGTTTTGTCCATAGTGCCCACACGCCGGGAGAGCGCCCGCTGCGAAAGGACGACATCGACTGGTTTCTCAAGACCTTTCCGAACTCTCGATTTTATCCGATCAACTATGTCTCATTTCCGGCCGCGCTCTTCTCGTCGCTGTTCCTACGACGGTCGGCAGACAACCGACGGGCGGCGGACAACTGGCTGCTTCGGTGGGCCGATCGGATGGATCAACGGCTAGCGCGCATTGAACGACTGCGTTCGCACTTCCGTGCAGGCATATTTGTTGCAACGACCCCCGCCGATTGATCGAAGCCCTAGGCGTTCCCTTGGCCAGCTAGGGCCATCTGCGCGCTCGGTCATCTATTTCCCTGAAATGTTCCCCTATATGACTGGACTGTCAGATCGAATGTAGGCTTTAAACTCACGGCGTCTCGCGCAAGGGCAAGGTCTCTCACGTGACGGAGTCGAGCGTAAGCGCACAAGAGTCAATCACCAGGAGCGCGTTCAAGTTGAGGCAGCGTCAATGAAGATAGTTCCAAGATGGCTTAAGCGCGCAGCGATGTCAACCCTCGTCACCGCCGTAGCGGTGATTGTGGTGGTTCCGCTTTCCCATGACGTCGTAGCGGCCGCTTCGACGGGCTCGCAGACGGCCACCGAGTCGGCGACAGTTTCCCCTCTCGACACCACCACTACAACCACCGCCGCAACAACAACGACAACCACTACGGCTACCACCACCACGACCGCCGCGACTTCCGCACCCCAGGTCGCGATCTCTGATGGACCGTCGAGAGGCGAGTGCGTCACACCAGGCAGTGACTCCGGTGAGTCGGGTCCTGCTGCTCTCCAGTCCTTGGTGTCCAGTTTCGACGCCGTGACGGGGACTACCGTCACGTGCATCTCGGCGTACGCGGACAACGTGCAGGCGTGGTCCCAGTGGGAGCAACCTTGGGTGATTAAGCCGACTTACGGGTACGCGTCGTGGGTGGCGCAGGACCCCCAAGTGCGACAACTCGTTCTAGGACTCAACTTGATCCCTTTGAGTCTCGAAAATGTTCAGGATCCAATCAAGTGGGAGCGGGCGTGCGCGGCGGGGGACTATGACACTTACGCAACAAAGCTCGGGAAGAATCTAGTTGCCGCTGGGTTCCAGAATTCAGTACTTCGGCTCGGCGACGAAATGAATGGCGATTGGGAGCCGGACTTTATTGGGACAAAGGTCGTCGAGCAGAGGCTTTGGGCGAAGTGTTTCGCCAACGAAGTTACGGGCCTGCGTCGAGCAAAGGGTGAGAATTTCCTCATCGACTGGAACCCCAACGCGTGCGCTCAACCTTTTCCGTATCCGAACTACTACCCGGGGAATGCCTACGTCAACATCTTGGGACTCGATATGTACGACATCGGGTGCCTGCAGCCGTATACGCGCCTCACCTTTACGCAGCTCGTCGATGAGCCATACGGACTCAAGTACTTCAAGGCTTTCGCCGCCAGCAAGAAAAAACCCATAAGTTTCCCCGAGTGGGGTCTGATGGTGCTGCCGTCTGGAGATGACCCTGGTTACATCAGTGGGGTGGGCCAGGTTTTCAGAACCGGGGATGTCGCCTTCGAGGCCTATTTCGATATCGGCGGAACAAATCTCAAGACCTTGCCCCTCGGACCCGCGACGCCGCTGTCGGTGGCGGCGTTCCAGAACTGGTTCGGTTCAACATGACCCAATTCCTCGCCTACTAGTCGGAACGTACGACGAGGTTCGCGGCCACCGTGGAGCCATCTTGCTCCAACGTCTATCAGTCCGCAGATACCGCACACCGCGGGCGGGCATTCTTCGAGGATGGTTGCGGGATCATCTCTCGTTTTGCGTCGTCAAGAGCGATCGATCAAATCTTGTCCGAGTGGGAGCCGCCCGCATGTGGAGCTGCGGCACTAGAGGGTTCCCGATGGACTGAATGGCCGGGGGTTTGCGTCTGATACGGTCGCAGTCCTGCGGCCGAGAGCAACTGATGCTCGTCCAACTTATTTGATTTGTTTAGCGGCATCGCTGGGACGATTTCGATACGGTCCGGCATCATCGTCTCCGGGATGTATTTGCTGGCTGCACGGCGCAGGTCGAGAACGGAGGTCGTTGCCTCAACCGTCACGAAGGCGACGATTCCTAGCTCACCCTCACGGTCGAAGGTCAAGCACGCGGCCGCGGCGACTTCGCCGAGCTGGTTCATCGACTCGCTCAACTCGACGAGCGATATGCGTACGCCATTGCGCTTAACGACCCGATCGGTGCGCCCGACGAAGAAGTAGTTGCCATCCCCGTTGCGATAGACGAGGTCGCCTGTTCGGTACAGGGTCTCGGCGGGGACGATGTCGGTGCGCATCACCTCTCGAGTAAGCGCGGGGTTCGCCCAATAGCCTTCCATCAGCTGAACTCCGCCGATGCAGAGCTCGCCCATTTGTTGTTGGCCGGTGATGACTTGTCCGTCGTCGTCCGCGAGAATAAAAGAGACGCCGGGATGTGGGCGTCCAATGGTGACCGAACCTTCGTCGATCATGGCCGGAGTCAGCTCTGCGTGACTGACCGCGATCGCTGTCTCTGTGGGGCCGTAACGAGTGAACACTCGCATGGCGGGAGCGAACGACCACAGCGTTCGGAGGTCGGCGACGGAAACGGTCTCGCCACCCATAGCGACCATCTTGAGCGTCGACCCCGCGAGCGTCGACATCTGCGGGCTCGTGACCAGCAGTCGGAGGTAGCTTGGGGTGAATCCCGCGTAGGTGATTTCCTCAGACGCGACGGCTTTGAAGAACGCTCGGGGGAACAGTAGCGCATCGCGAGGACGAAGGACGACGGTGCCACCTGAAACCAGAGTCGGGAACAGATTGGCGTACGATCCGTCAAAGTGAAACGGGGATACGCAGAGTGTCCTCGTAGCTTCACTCAGCCCGAGCACATTCGCCGTTGCTTGTACCGCCGCTGCAAACGCATCGTGGCCGATCTGAACTCCTTTGGGAGTTCCCGTTGTGCCCGAGGTATAGATCATGTACGCGACTCGAGCCTCATCGTTCCCGACGATCGGTGCGGGTTGCTCGCGACGAAGAGAACTCAAGGGCGTCGGTAGCGCGTTGCGGAAGGATGCGTACGCCTGATTGTCGCGATGAGTCGCGGTGACGACGAGTGCCGGAGAGCAATCGGCGACAATTATCTGTAAGCGCGCCAATGGGTCGGTGATCGCCAGCGGCACGAAGATGGCTCCGATCCACATGCTCGCCAGCGCCGCCACGATGAAGTCAACGGAGTTGGGAATGAGCAAGGCGACACGATCGCCTGCGGTGACTCCCCTGGCGAGTAGTCCTGCGCCCACTCGCGCTGCTTCGTCTATCAACTGGGCGTAACTTAACTCACGATCCAGATCTCGGGCGGCCGAATGATCGGGATCGTTGCGGGCATGGTCGACGATGCGATCGAGAACTCTACGATCTGTCAACGCTGTTCCTCCACTCGGTCAGAGATTGGTTTCTCCGTGTAATTCGGAGGGACTTCTTGGCGACGCCGGATTTCTCGAAGCCGAACTCGCCCGTCGGTCCCGAGAACTCGGCGCAGACCGTTCAAGATGCCCGGCTGCATCCCTTGTTACCTAACGCCAACCTTTTTCTTCTCGATCGCACCGCGCGACCTGGCGCGGGTTCCGGAGCGAGCACCCGACTTATCTCATCGTACTGCTGACGAGCGGAACGGTCGAAGTGTCCACGCGCGACCAGCGCGGCGTAACCTAGTTTTACGTGGTGAGCGAAGAGGGGACCGCCGAGACCTTGAAGTGGTGGTGTCAAACGGTGAGAGAACGCTCGTCAGCGGCGGAACTACGACTCGCCGAAGCTGAAACGGGCTTCTCTCGATGACCGAATTCGCGATTGTTGGATTGGGCTCGTGGGGGCTGTGCGTGCTGGAGCGCGCCGTCAATCGAGCTCGCCACGTTGAGACTTCAGTTCGCATTCACGTCATCGAACCGGGTCGTCTCGGCGGTGGGGTCTACTCGGCAGCCCAGCCGGACTATTTGATCCTGAACAATCCCTGCGGCCAGCTTTCTCTCTACGCAACCCCGGAAGAAGACCAGAGCCCCGCCTACGCCGTGGGCCTGTACGAATGGGCGTTCGAGAAGGGATACCGTCGCGTGGGCTACGAGTACAAGATTGGCTCTATCGGCGAGACCATCAAACCTACGGACTATCTGCCTCGACGGCTCATGGGTGAGTATCTGGCCTGGTTCTACGATACGTTGGTTGCTCACGCGCCGAGAAATCTCGAGGTCGTACGCCACTACTCTGCCGTCGCCGACATCACCCCGGAACTTGGCGGTCGCGAAACAGTGTGGCTCGACGACGGGACCGCGCTCAGCGTAGATCACGTCGTGTTGACCTCGGGACACACCCTTAACGAAGAGCGCGCCAGTAACTCGAGCGACGTTCGCTATCTTCGGCCCTATCCCGTCGAGTACTTCGACTCGGCCGTGGCGCCGAACGAACCGATCGCCGTTGCCGGCATGGGTCTCGTGGGCTACGACCTCGTTACCGCATTAACGGTCGGTCGAGGCGGTGCCTTCGAAGACGTCGGCAATCGAATGCGCTACGTGCCAAGCGGTCGCGAGCCCAACATCCTGCTCTACTCGCGATCGGGCGTTCCCTACTGTGCCAAATCTGCACACGGCATCGATCCGACCGGTGACTATCAACCGGTCATCTGCACGCCAGCGGCGTTCACGGAGATGACCAACCCGTTGGGCTCACCGCTGCGACGTCGCGTGGACTTTCGAAATGACCTGTTGCCTCTCCTCTTGGCAGAGATGCAGGTTCGCTACTACTGTCACGCGGCGTTTCTGAGGGGCGGACCGTCCGCGGCGGCGTTGGTTCGAGGACAGCTTGAGTCGAATTGGCTGGCCGGAACCTTCGCTCGGGGGGTGGACCGTCTGGAGCCAACGTACGGCAGCTTCGAACCAGCCAGCATCGTGTTCGCCGATGATGGTGCCCGTTTCTCGTCGAGTACCAACTATCAGTCTCACGTATATCGATCAATTGAGACCGATCTTGACCAGGCCCTCGCCGTTGGTGGCAGCCCGGTGAAGGCGGCTCAAGAGGTCACCAGAATCTTGAGAGATCAGATGCGCTCGGTGATCGAATACGGGGGGCTCACGATGCAGTCGTACATCGACTTTCAGTCGAATATCCGTGGTCGGGTGAATCGTCTTGAGGCGGGTCCGCCGCCGATTCGCTCGCAGCAGCTCCTTGGATTGCTCGACGCCGGCGTCGTCAGCGTTCCCTTCGGGCCGCATCCGGACGTGACGGCATCTGACGATGGCGCGATCGTCATACGCTCGACCTTGCTCGATCAACCAACGCAGGCCACGGTCAGACACGTCGTGCGTGGACACCTAGATCTTCCGTCGCTCGCTCGATCAAGCTCGCCTCTCCTCACCCGTCTTTACTCGAAGGGCCGATTGACGCAGTTCACTTACGGCGACACGATGGTCGGCAGCGTTGCCATCAGCGAAGACTTCCACCCTTACGACGCCGAAGGTCGAATCCAGCCAAGTCTTTCATTGCTCGGCGTGCTGACTGAAGGCGTTCGGTACTTTACGCACTACTTGCCCTCGCCGCGCAGCCGACTACGAGCCGTCTACGACGCGCAGGCGACCGTAGAGTCCATTATCGGCTGACCATCACGCCTAGCCACTTCGCTCGAATTCGGTCGATGCGTGGGAAGACTCTTTGCCATTGGGCGACGAGTTTGGGGAGCAGTTGGGCCTACCGGGCCGCGGCGGCCAGCGCCTGATCAATGTCTCCGATCAGATCGTCCACGTGTTCGAGCCCGATTGAGAGCCGGATTGCCTCTGGTCGAATCCCGACCGCGAGTAGTTCCGACTCGCTGAGTTGGCGGTGCGTGGTGGAGGCGGGGTGAATGACGAGCGACTTGGCGTCGCCCAAGTTCAGCACTCGCTTGAACAGCTGTACCGAATTGAAGAAGGTCATTCCCGCTTCGTAGCCGCCCGATAGGCCGAAAGTGATGATCGAAGGGGCCCGTCCATTGAGATATTTCTGGGCCAGGGCATGGTACGGGTTATCAGGAAACCCCAGAAAGTTTACCCATTCGACGCGGGGGTCTGCGGCCAGGTAGGTGGCAACGGCACGCGCGTTGGCTTCATGTCGATCGAGACGTATGGCCAGCGTTTCAAGCCCCTGCAGCAGCTGGAACGCGCTGAAGGGCGAGAGCGTGGCGCCGGTATTGCGAAGTTGAATCGAACGAGCCCGAACGACGAAGGGCCTCTCCGGGAAATCCCGAGCAAAGACCACATCATGGAACGCGGTCTCGGGCTGGTTGAAGGTCGGAAATCGCTCCGCGTTTTCCGACCACGGGAAGCTGCCGCCGTCGACGATAGCGCCGCCCAACGTGGTGCCGTGTCCTCCGACGAACTTCGTTAGCGAGTGAACGACGATGTCGGCGCCGTGATGGAGGGGTTTCAGCATCAGCGGCGTGGCGACGGTGTTGTCCACAATGAGTGGGACACCTGCGCGGTGCGCGACGGCGGAAACTGCTTCGAGGTCGACCACGTTGCCCGCCGGATTACCGATTGACTCGACGAAGACGCAGCGGGTTCGCTCGTCGATCAACGCTCCAAGCGATTCGGCACGATCGTCCGCCCCGAAGCGGGCCTCGATGCCAAGTGTCGAGAGCACGTGAGCGAAGTACGTGTAGGTCGCACCGTACAGCTGGGGAGCGACGACGATGTTTGACCCGGCCGTGGCGACGGTGAGAATCGAGTAGCTGACGGCGGCCATGCCGGATGCCACGACGAGAGCAGCCGTGCCATCCTCTAAGGCGGCGATGCGCTTCTCCAAGATGTCGTTCGTGGGGTTATTAATCCGGTTGTAGTGGAACCCCGCTATGGCCAAGTCCATAATCGAGTTGGCGTGTTGGTCGTCAATAAAGTCATTGGCGACGGTCAAGTAAATGGGCACCGCGACGGCGCGCGTACCGTCGGACTGGTAGCCGGCGTGAATGGCGATCGTCTCGTCGTGCATGGTCATTCCTTCTCTCGAGCGACGCCCGTCAACCAATTCGCGTAGAGGCGTTGGGCCATTGGTCGCCACGCCCAAGGCGCTCTCGCCCCAACTTCCTCGAACGGATAGTGGTCAATCAGGGCGGCGCTTCGCTCGCCCTCAACTATCTTGTGGTGCATGCGGTCAAGTTGATCCCAGTCATCTGGTGACACGCAATGATACGGGAGCGGGGGTAGGTTGTCGGATTCGTGGCGAACATATCTTCCTGCGTCGCGGCGATACTCGCGAAGCAGTCCCGAGGAATCGTACTCCGGGTGACCTTGTACGAGAACCAGCTGGTGCCCGTTCTCTTCGCGTGAGGCGAGGCCCCAGTCTGTGGCAGGTGAATGGACGACAATGTCGTAGCCCGCACGTTCGAGGTCCTCTCGGTGCACCGTGTTCCATCGCGAGTGAGGCAGGAGTATCTCGGACTCTATTCCCGCGCCAAGCGATTGAGCGAAGTCGACCTGTTGTCGAAAGACTCCGGTGCACTTTGCTGGTAGGCGGGTTCGTTCGATGCCGTCAAACACAGTGAGCGCCGCATGAGCCGACAGGCATGATAGGAGCGTTGATCTGACGTGTTCGCGAGCCCACGAGAGCAACTGGACAAGATCGGGCCAGTAGATCTCGTCTTGGATACGCGTCTCCAGAGGGTTCGAGCCTGTAACAATCAACAGGTCAGGTGACTCGAGATAGATGTCACCGAAGGGCAGGTACTCCTTGCTAATCCGCGCCGACGTTTGTTCTCCGCGTGGCACCCCCGGCATCGCGTATCGAGTGATCTCGATGGAGAGCGGTCCTGAACCATGCTCGAGCAACCCAAGGTACTGGCGTTCGGTTGCATCGAATGCGCCATCGGGCATGTTATTCACCAAGGCGCACGTCAATCGCACCGCATCATCACCACTACCGGCGAGAGGATCGTTCGCCGCCGGCTTGGCCAGATGAACCGTCATTCGGCGCGATTCTCGGAGTACGTTACCGTCACGTCTTCGTTGAGCAATCGATTCACGACTTGCAGCTCGTCGTAATCTTTTGCGGAGCCGACGACGGCCATGATGTAGTTTCGTGAGCCGTCCTTCCAATCGAGGATCGCCCCAGGGCCCTGATGCACGGTGATGGCGTCAACACCCGGATGGTTGTTGACGATGTCCACGCCGCTAATCTTCGCGACCGTCACCGACATCGGGGGCGGTTGCAAGAAGAAACGGTAGCCAATGCGCTCGGTAGCGACCGGGCCATCGATGTGAATCGGTTCTCCCAGTGCGAGACGAAGGGTCATCTCAACCAGGTCGATTCCGGCTGCGTGGCGCAGCATGTCGGGAACTCCTCCACCAACGCGACCATTGACCTCAATGACGCGAGGTCCGAACGGTGTGAACTTGATCTCAGTGTGTAGGCATCCCGTAGTCACTCCAAGCGCCCGGATCGCCGAGGACGCGAGCTCGAGCACCGCCGCTTGGTCGGGCTCGTCCAGCGCGGCGGGAATGAAGAAGCCCGTCTCTCGGAAGTTCTCTGCGGGCGGGAACCGTCCAGTCACCGCCAGGTGGCAGATGACTCCCTGTGCGACGACGCTTTCGACGGAGACGTAATCCGCGTAGAGACCTCCAATGCGCGTTGGGTCGCTGGGAAGATACTCTTCGAGGACCATATCGGGTCGGTTCGGGCCCAATGCTGTAAGGAACTCGATTAGGCGTTCTTCTCGCTCAATGAAAAAGGTGTAGCGGCTGCCCTGAGCCGAACGAGGTTTCAAAATCGCGGGCCAACCGATCTCCGATTCGATCGCGGCGAGGCCTTCCTCAGATTGGTTCGCTGACAGAATGTGGCAGGCAGGCACGTCGAGGCCTGCGTCTCTCATGACTTGTCGTTGTCGGGCCTTGTCGGTGAGAGCTCGGGACGTGGACGGCGAGTGAAACGGGAGGTCGAGAAGATCGGCTACCTGCGCCAACGTCCCCATGCCAGCGTCCAAATACGTGGCGATGCCATCAGGCCTGTAGGGCGGTGACAACTCTTCGAGGATCTCATCGGCCTCAAGGCCGGCGATGTCGACCACCGACCCGAAATGGTTGAGCAGCTCCGTCATCTCGCGCATCTCAGAGAGGGATCCGTCAATCATCCAGAGGAGTTCGCAGATCCCAGCCGCGGCTTCGGTAAGTTGCATGACTGGTACACAGCGCGGCCCGTAGCCCACGGCCACGAGAGGTCGCTTCTCGATGTTGGTTTCATCGACCGCATCCCGAGGCATGCACCGGATGTTAGCGTTGGCCCGGACGTTCGAAGAGCGACAACGAGCGACTGAGTGACGGACAGTGTTCGCTGAAAGAGGTGGGGGCGAACGATGCCAGCCGAGACAACCGGCGCGGCACCTCGACGTGGGACGCTGGGGCGGCGTGACGCGAGCGGGCCAGCAAACTGGTCGGCGTCGCGGTCCGTTTTCACTTGCATGGCGACACGGTTGAACCTTGACTAAGCGATACGTGAGCGTCCCCTCGGACAAGAAGACCACTCCGATGGAATGCCGATGACGACGCAGCAGAATATTGAGAAGGTACGCGAAACGCACCTCTGGTTCGGCGGGGCTGATCGACCGCTGTTTGGCCATCTAACGACACCAGCCGGCGAGACTTCCCTTGGTGGTGTTCTGCTCTCGCCACCAATCGGTCGAGAGTCGAGGCTCACGAGACGGGCGCTACGAAGCCTTGCCATCTATCTGGCGGCGGACGGCTACGTCTCGCTTCGTTTTGATCACTTTGGCACGGGCGACTCGAGCGGATCAACCGACGACGACGGGTTCGATGAAACATGGATCGACGGAGTGGTTCAAGGGATTGCGCTACTGCGCTCGACCGGAGTCGCTTCGGTGTCGGCGGTGGGCGTGCGAATGGGCGCGACGATCATCGGAACAGCAGCTTTGGCGAACGGGTTGGGACTTTCGTCGTTCGCCATGTGGGATCCCTGTGAAACCGGGAAATCGTACGTGCGAGAGATTGCTGCGCTAGGAGCACTGCACCCATCCGGCGCCCCGTCGCAATCAGGCGAGCAGACAAGGATGTTGGAGTATGCCTTGAGTGGGGAGGCCGAGAGACGTTTGAGTCGGTTCACTTTGCGTGAACCTTCATCGAAGGCTTTGGCAGACAGAGTGCTAGTCATTGTTCGCGACGACCGTACCGTCTCGTCCGAGTTTCGAGCGCGTTGGGACTCTGAGACCGTCAGTTGGATGACGACATCGGAGCAGGGTCCCATGTTGGAGGCAGAGTTATCTTCTTCGCAGCAGCCTGTGGAGACGATTGAGAAACTTCGCGCGTGGCTGACGACCGCTCCATCAAGACCGACCTCGTTTTCGGTCCCAACCCCCGCGCGGGACGCGGTCGTAGCGACGAGATCAGATGCGCTTTCGGTACGAGAGAGCGTGATGGAACTCGGATCTCGAAAGATGTTCGGCGTGCTGAGCGAGCCCGTGGGCTCCGCGCGCGGCCCGCTGATGGTAATGGTTAACGGTGTCAACGAGGACCACGTTGGACCGGCGCGACTTTGGGTCGAACTTCCAAGGCACTGGGCGGCCCTCGGCTTTCGCTGTCTTCGATTCGATCTGAACGAGTCGGGCGAGAGCCCTTGGTCTCCAGGTGATCCCGAACGACCCATGTACGATGAGACTCGCCCTCAGGATATTGAGGACGCCGTACGGAGCCTGAATCCGAGGAATTCGTCCGACGCAGTATTGATCGGCTTCTGCTCCGGGGGCCTGCTGGCCTTCGAAGTGGCGTTGACCCTCGAGGCCCGCGGCGTGTGTGCGATCAATCCTGGGAGTGCCGCCGGCGTCTTTCGGAGCGTGGACCGCGTGAAGAACTCCGACCGAGGATCACTTCGGTCCTTCGCGGCGGGTGTCGAGAGCGCGCTGGGACGCCACCGGAGAGTCGACAAGGCCATTAGAAAGACTGCACGAGCGTTGATTTCGTTCGCTCACCCACCGAACGTGAGGTCAGCACTGGGCAAGACCCATACCGAGACGCTCATACTACTGAGTCCGGATGACTTGTCGCCTCTACGACGATATCCAATTCTTCGCCGCCGGTTGATGTCGACCGAGCACTTTCGCGTCGTGGTCGTTCCCGCTATGGACCACGCGATGCTCGGCACCCTCGGTAGAGAACGAACGGTTGCCATTCTCAATCGACACATCGTAGAGACATTCGCCGATGACGCATCATCGCCTCGCGGCGCGGAGTGAGCAGAGCTGCATCACTCCGAGATGTCCGCATAGTCCAAGGAGGTGGTTCGCCCAACAGGTCCTTGTCGGCCCGACTATCTCCCACTCGCTCGCACGTCGTGAGGACACGGGAGCCAAAAGACTTTTGATTCTCTACCTCTTGAGCGATGCACGCGAAGAGCGGACTACGCTCCGAAGGCCGGTGACGTTGCCTGCGTTACTGAATCGACTGGTGGGCGGCCCATGCATCGGCGATGATGTTCTCGATGCCCGAGCGTTCGGGTTCCCAATCGAGTATTTCGCGGGCCAGCCGAATGTTCGCCACGGCGGCGGCCGGATCGCCGGGTCTGCGGTCGGTGTATCGAACTTCGAAGTCGCTGTCGGTTACTTTCTTGATGGCTTCGACAATCTGGCGATTGGAGTAGCCGACACCCGAGCCGAGGTTGAGGGTCAGTTCGATGTGATCGTCGAGCGCATCGACGGCGCGTGCGTGCGCCTCTGCGAGATCTCCCACGTGGATATAGTCACGGACGCAGGTTCCGTCTGACGTCGGGTAATCGCTACCGTAGATGTCGAGCCGGGTGCGCTTTCCGGCCGCAACATCGAGCGCGATGGGAATCAGATGTATCTCTGGTTGATGCTGTTCTGGATGAGCGAGCGTGCCGCCGGCGGCGTTGAAATAGCGTAACGATGCTGCCCGGATTCGCCCACGTTCGCTGAGCCATCGAAGTGCCTCTTCGACCATTCGCTTGGACTGTCCGTATGGGCTTTGAGGGTCGATGCTTCTCGTTTCGTTGATCGGCATCTCGGCCTGAGTCCCGTAGACCGCGCACGACGAAGAGAAGACGAATCGACCTACCTCGTTCTCCACGAGTGCGTGGAGTAGACGAAACGTCGAAGCAACATTGTTGTCGAAAAAGACTTCGGGACGCGTCATGGACTCAGCGGGCTCGATCCGCGCGGCGAAGTGTATGCATGCGTCGAAATTGCCGAGCGAACGGACGAGCTCTGTGTCCCCACAATCACCCTCGACGAACGTCGCTTTCGGGGGGACGTTCTCGATGCGACCAGTCGAAAGATTGTCCAAGGCCACAACGTCGTGACCCTTGTTGATGAGCAGTTCGGCGGTTGTCGAACCGATGAAGCCGGCTGAGCCGGTGACGAGTACCCTCACTCGAACAAAGCCCTGGATCGATCGAGCATGTGGGCGGCGATGGGGAGATGGACCACTCGTGGAATGTAACACCGCCGCGGTCATCTGAGTGAGCGGCAAGGTCGGTAGAATTACCCAAACTGGTAGCGTCACGGCGGAGAACTTCGAGTCGATTACCCTCCAGTCGTTGTCGAGGGCTTCGGGGGAGCAGTGCGAAATGGCAGAAGAACCGGCGGGGCCTGAGAAGGACGACGAACTCGCGATCGATCTGGTGGGCGCCCTCGAGAGCGGTCAGTTCTTCTTGGTCTACCAACCCACCATTGACCTGGAAACCAACGGATTTGCAGGCGTCGAAGCATTGATCCGCTGGCGTCATCCCACGAGAGGGGTCCTCGGACCCGACCTTTTTATTGCGGATCTGGAGGAGAGCGGTGAAATAATCGCGGTTGGTCGCTGGGCACTGGCCACCGCGTGCGCCGTGGGGTCCGGTTGGCACGACAAAGGGTACCGGTTCAACGTGTCGGTGAACGTCGCGCACCGTCAATTCGCCTTTGACGGGTTTTTCGATGACGTAGCTAACGCACTGTCGGCAAGTCGATTTGATCCAGCACTCCTCGTTCTCGAATTTGCGCAAGGAGCACTGACCCAGGATCATGAGGATTCAGTCGCGCGACTCGATCTGCTCCGAACGCTGGGCGTACGTTTCGCGGTCGACGACTTCGAGCCGGGCGAATCTGGGCTCGAGGAGCTTGAAGCGTTCTCGATTGACATCGTCAAACTTGATCGGAGTTTCATCGCGGGTGTCGCAACGTCTTCAGACGCCGCGTCCCTCGTGCACCGCCTCGTGCAGATGAGCGAAACGAAACACCTTCAGGTCATCGCCTCAGGTATTGAAGACTCCGAGCAACGAACGCGACTTCAGCACCAAAACGTTCGCGTCGGGCAGGGCTACCTGTTTTCCAAACCACACGAGGCGTCCGAGATTGACCGATACTTGGAGGACTTCGCGATCTTCTCGGGAAAGCCCCTCTAGGGTGATTCGAAAGCGTGGCTGACGTGGTCGAAGAGAGTGTCGAACCTCCCGCCACAGGCTCGCGCGACGAAGCGAGCGTTGATCCCGCGGCACGAGAAGCGATTCGCCGCTCGCAACGAATTGCCAGCCAGCTTCATCAGTTGATCGCGGCGTCGCTCACTGTCGCAGGATTGCGAAGTGAGTACGACATCGTGGAGTCGCTCGCCGGGAGCTCACGCCGAGTCTTTGATGCGGATGAGGCGGTGCTCTCACTGGAGTCCGGCTTTGCGTCGCCGCTTCGCGGCGTTGCCGTTCGCGGCAAGATGGTGCTCAGTCTTGGCCCCAGCGAGTTCTCCGGCGAAGTCCCTAAGATTCGGCCCGGCACGAGCGCTCCATGGGTTGATGGTGAATGGCTCGCCGCTCCAGTGCTCGAGGGGAGAGATCTCGCCCGCGGTGTACTCGCGGTTCGGCGTTCGAGCGGGGAGTTTCAAGTCGAGGACCGCGAGGTGCTCACCTTGCTCGCGCAGATGGCATCGACCGCACTGAGCGCGACCGAGCTGAGCAGAGAGATCGAGAGCAGCGAAACTCGACTCCGCGTGCTCGTGGACGCAGCGCCGGCGGGCATTGTCGAAGTTGACAGTGACGGCGAGGTTCGCTGGTGGAATCGGGCAGCAGCGAAGATTTTTGC
The DNA here is from genome assembly GCA_963848345.1 of uncultured Acidimicrobiaceae bacterium. Taxonomy (GTDB): domain Bacteria; phylum Actinomycetota; class Acidimicrobiia; order Acidimicrobiales; family RAAP-2; genus RAAP-2. The sequence goes on from CAWKDF010000010.1 coordinate 57,497, forward strand.
TTGGCCTGTCTTCGACGAAGCGCGCGATGACGCTCCGGCGCTTCCCGAGACAGCGGTCGCGGAACTCGCGCCGCTCTGGGCCGAGGTTGCTGGAAGCGCCTCGACCGGCGTGCGCGATCTTCTGGATGTGTACATCAGTGGTCGTCGCCGGGACTTGACCGTGTCCGTCGCGCTCTTGCCGAACTCGGAGGACCGTACGAGCCTCTTGATGATCGTCGACGACGTCACCGACCACCGACAGCTACGCGCCGAGGTTCATCACGCCCAGCAGATGGAGGTTCGCGGGCGGGTAGCGAGCAGCGTGGCCCACGACTTCAATAACCTCCTCACGCTCATTTCGGGCTACGCGGAGATTTTGATGCAGCAACTCGACCCTGATGACCGTTCGGTGGAGATGGTCAAAGATATCCAGGTGACGGCTTCGCGAGCTTCCATGCTCACGGCGCAGCTGCAGGCAATCGGGCGCGCGCCGACGGTCGAACCGGTTGTGCTCGATCCGGTTGTCGTCCTTCAGATGAGCGCTGAGGTGATCGAACGCATCGTGGGTTCAGCCATTGAGACGAGGTGGACGCTCAATCCTGACGCGGGAACCATCCGGGTGGACGCCGGCCAGTTCGAGCAGATGATGCTCAACCTCGCCATCAATGCTCGTGACGCCATGCCCGAAGGCGGCGAACTGCGCATTGGGGTCGACGTCGCCGATGTCGATGACGTCCTGGCGCGAAGCCTCAATCTAGAGCTGGGCGAGTACGTCGACATAACGATCAGTGACACGGGAACGGGCATGAGCGAAGAGACGCTCGCGCACTGCTTCGACACTTTCTTTACGACAAAAGGTCCCTTCAAGGGGTCTGGGCTCGGACTTGCCGCCGCCCGTCGACTCGTCGAAGGTAGCAACGGCTCGATCACCTGCGTTAGCCAACTTGGAGTTGGCACCACGTTTCGGATACTTTTGCCCGCGTCTCATGTGGTCTTGGCAGAGAGTCCTCCCGTCATCGTCAATGAGCGACCGCGTGGAACGGCGAGCGTGATCGTCGTCGACGACGATGACGCCCTTCGGCGAATGATGGTTCAAGTGCTCAGTCGTAACGGCTACAACGTGGTGGCCGCCAACTCGGGGGAGGAGGCTCTCAAGCGAATCGCGGAGCTGGACGGAGACATTGATCTTCTGCTCAGTGACGTGGTGATGGGGGAGCTGTCAGGACCTGAGTTAGCCGCAGTCCCTGCAGGCGTCAACTCCGACGTTGCGAGTGCTTCTCACCTCGGGCACCGCAGACGACTCGATCATCAGCGGGTTGGCGCCCGGCACGGCAGCGTTTCTGGGCAAGCCATTTCGACCGAGCGCTCTCATTGACAAGGTCCACGACTTGCTGTCGCGGCGTTAGGCCCCTAGTTGACTTGAGGTTCGAAGCGGTAGCCGACGCCTCGAACGGTCTTGATCCATTTCGGGTGGTCGGCGTCGGCCTCAATCTTCGCGCGCAGGCGCCGAATGTGCTCGGTGACCGTCGCCTCGTTCTGCCACTCACTGGACGAGGCCCAGACGTGTTCGAGCAGCTGGGCGCGGGTGTAGACCTGGCGGGGCGTCGCGGCGATGAACGAGAGGAGGGAGAACTCCTTTGAGGTGAGGTCGAGCAGCTCCCCGCGAGGCGTACCTCGTGGGTGTTCTCGTTGATCTGCAGATCCCCGTAGCTGATGTCGGGAGCTTCGATCTGGTGCTGGCGGGTGTTGACGCCCGAGCGGCGAAGCACGGTCTCGATCCTCGCGGATACCTCGCCGAGCGAGAAGGGCTTCACGATGTAGTCGTCGGCCCCAAGCTTCAGCCCCGCGATGCGCTCGGTCTCGAGCCCCCGTCCGGTGAGGAAGATGACCGGCACGTCGCTGATAAGTCGCAGTTCGCGCAGCACCTCACGCCCGTCTTCGCTCCCGAGCACGATATCGAGCAGGACCAGCTCTGGTTCGTTGGCTGACGCGGCGGCCAGCGCGCCCGAGCCGTTGGAGGCGACTGCTACCTGATATCCCTCGTTAGAGAGGAATTTCTCCAAAAGCTTGGTGATCTCCTGGTCATCATCGACGACGAGGATCCGCGTCATCGAGAGGCCTTGCTCGAAAGCACGGCGGTAGCCCCTGCACGGCAAGGAAAGGTCCGCATGCGCACCATTCTACGAAGTTCACTCGACGCAAGCAGACGTCTTGAGGGAGGAATTCTGAGAGGTTTGCCGGATGGGTCCACCCGCTGGCCGAAGGTCTCGTGAACAATTCGAGTGAGGCTCCGGTATCCACTCGTACAGAAGACAGCCGTCAACGAGGCGGACACCGAGGACGAGGAGATCACCATGTCGAGAGCGCACACGCAGTCCATTCGAAATGGTCGCGAGCGAGGTGTCGCTGCGATCACGGCCGCGACCGGTCTCGCCTTGATGGCGACCGCCCTGCTCACGAGCGGCGCCGGCGCAGCATCATCGACTGCCACCATCACGGTGACCCACAACAAGTCCTGGGGTCCGACGCTCACACTGGCGAATGGCGACACGTTGTACAGACTGACCAAGGACTCCACCGATAAGAGCGTGTGCACCGGCAAATGCGCGACCATTTGGTTACCGGTGCTCTTGCCAGCCGGTCAGAAGGCGCCGACCGGCATGGGCGTGAGCCACCTCGGTTCATTCACCCGCTCGCCCGGCGTGCGTCAAGTCACCTACGAGGGAATACCCCTCTACACCTTTACCGGAGACAAGAAGTCGGGCGAGATAACGGGGAACATCAAAGACACGTGGGGCCAGTGGTGGTCGATCAATCCGAGTAGCCCCAAGACGCCGCCGAAGAAGAAGGGGTCGACCTCGACGACGACCACGACCTCCGGCGGGGGGATCGCGTACTAGGTCATGAGCTCGCTCAACTCGAACACACGAGGGACCCGGGGCTTCACCTATCGATTCCAGGCGCCCGTCAGGGGGTCGGCGGCGCCGACGCGGCGGCGCCGGGTCGTGGACGCCGTGCTGTTTAAAGAGGCCGGGGCCACCAAGGCCTGGTACGGCGTGCTCGCCCTTGCCGCCATGTGCGCGTGGTTCGGCTACGTCGGGTTGCGCTCGCTGCTCGGCGCAGGCGACCTCGCGGGCGCGATCTCAAGCGCCCGAGGCAACACGGTCGGACCGGTGCTCATCGTCTTCATCGCCGTCATCCTCCTCGCCGAGCAGTTCTGGCCAGCGGTTCGACGACCGATGCTCTCTCGTGCACAGCTGGTGGACTTGAGCTACCTGGTGCTCTTCGCGGTGGTGGTGTTGCCGCTGCTGACGCTGGTGGAATCGGGTTTTGCGACCGAAGTCAGTCAGCACGCGCACTTCTTAGAGCTCGGCCGCCTGCCGCTCGGCTCCCAGGTGGTCGTGGCGGGACTGATCTTGGTGGGGATTGACGCCATGAACTGGGCGGCCCACGTGGCCAATCACCGCTCGCTCGTGCTCTGGCGCCTGCACGCGTTACATCACTCCCAAGAAGACATGAGCGTGCTCACCACGTTCCGCACTCATCCGCTGATCCATGCCTCCTATCTGCCGTCGCTCTTTCCCGCGCTCATCCTCGGAGCGAGCGGCACCGTGCCGGGACTCGCGATCATCATCTACGGATGCCTCATCACTCTGCCTCACGCGAATCTGCGCTGGACGTTCGGACCGCTTGGTCGGGTGTTCGTGAGCCCCGCCTACCACCGGCTGCATCACGCCGCCAACTTCCTCGATGACCGAGGAACCGTGAACTATGGCTTCGTGTTGGTCTGCTGGGACCAGATGATTCGTCGCGCGGCTTTTCCCGACAAGCACGCCGCCCCGATCGCGACGGGCATTGCGGGCCGGCCGGTCCCCATCGAGCAGCTCGGCTCGGCGCGCTCGACGCCGCGCACCGTGGCCGCCCAGCTGGCCCAACCCTTCAAGGTCCGCGCCGCGACGGACGGCCAGTAATGGGCGCAGTCGCGCAGATTCGAAAGACGTCTGCGTGGCTGCGCGACACGAAAGACGCGCCGCTCACCCGTGACATCGCGCTCCTCGTGGTGCGGGGGCTCCTCGCGTGGCTGTTCATCTACCACGGCGCGGGCACGCTCTTTGGGGCGTTTCACCAGAGCGGTCTGCACGGTGAGACGCTGTACTTCCAAACCGAACACCTCGAGCCCGCGAGATTCTTCGCGGTGGTTGACGGCACGACGCAATTCGTGGGCGGCATTCTGATCGCCGTCGGGGTCTTTGGCCGGCTGGCCGGTCTCGCGCTGGTCGGTGACATGGTGGGGGCGATCGCGACGGTCACGTTTGTGCAAGGCCTCGCCGGACCGAACGGCCTGGGATATCAGTTGAACGTGGCGCTCATCATTCCTTCGCTGGTCATCGCGCTCCTTGGCACAGGTCGTTTCTCGCTCGACGAACTGATCCGACGCCTTGCCGGTCGGCAGCCGTCTGACACGCCATCAACCATGGAGCGTCGAGCGATGTCAAACACCCGGTCGTAGCAGTAACAAGGTGGCTCTAACCCGACGGCGGCGGCCCGAGTGACGGAGGCGCTGGTCGAGAGGTGGGGTAGGCGTGACGCGCCTGAAGTGGGTGGACCGTGTGGTCGGTGGACGGCGCGACGTAGTACCAGAGTCCGCCTCCAACGATGATGATGAGCAGCACGGGCGCTGCCCACCGAGGCAACCGCATCACGAACCACGCGGAGAGCAGCGCGATGAGCCCGAGAGCTGGCAGGTAGAAGCGAATCACGTGCACGGGGTTGCCCGGCCCCAACGTCTGACCGACCGTCCAGGTGTAGGCGAGATACAGCCCCCACATGGCGAGCCATCCGACCGCGAGGACTGCCGCAACGGCCCCGTCTTCACGCGCTCGCGCCCTTTCGAGCGTGGGACTCGTCGTCACCCGAACCGCGATCCACACGAGCGCCGCGAGCGAAAGGATGCTCAAGGGCATGCTGGCAATGAGTCGTGACGGCATCCGCTCCAGGTTGGGAAGGATCGCACTGGTGGCGAACGTCACCAGACCTGACGCGTAGCCAGTCTTCAGGTAACCGCCATATAAGAGGTGATTGATCCAGAGGTCGAAGACACCGAAGGCGACGACGAGCGCTACCCACGTGGCGACCATGGATTTTGAGAGGGCACACGGGCGAGCCAGCACCACCACGGAGACGAGCGCGACCAGCAGTTCGACCACGTCGGTGTAGCGAATGAAGACAGCGCCGTCGAGCGCGATGAACGCGAGCGCCCCGACGATGAGGCGCCGACGGGGGTCGTCGCTCTTTGACAGGAGCACGCCCAACAAGAGACCGGCCGCCGCCGCGATCAGCGACGCATCGGTGAACGTGGGCATCGTGGCCCGCCAGGCGAAGATCAACGCCGCGCCCGAAGAGCAGTAGAGGGCGACGGCGACCGTCCCGCCCCAGGGCCCGAGCCAGCGCCGCGCACCGTAGAAGAGCCCGCCGCACGCGCATGCGCCGTAGAACAGTGGCGTGATTCGAAGAGCGTGCAGCCACTGGAAGAGGACGGCGAAGAAAGGGTATCCCGGGTTCTTTTGGCTGATCCAGAGGCCGTTGCTGAGGTGCACCCACTGGATGATGCCCAAGCTGCCGTGGCGGGTCAGTTGCATTTGGAGCGCTTGGGCCTGCGCGTTGGTGAGCAGTGTGTGCCCTTCGCTGAGCGCGATGATCGACGCTCGGTAGGCGTAGTCGTCAGGTTCGAGGAGCTGGGGAGCGCGCACGAGCACGATGACGCACAGCGCAGCGAAGATCGCCACCGTGGTCCAGAGCTCGGCCGGGGTCGTGCGCGCGAACGACGTCGCGTCGTCTCGAGTGGCGGACATTGAGAAAAGACTACGCAGAGAACAACGCTCGCTACGGGCGACGAGTTGCCGCGCAGCGCAGCGTCACCTTTAGGGTGAAAGCAGTCATGATTCCCCTCTCCATTCTCGACCTGGCGACGGTTGCCACGGGCTCGTCGCCCGCCCAGGCCCTCCGCGAAACGACTGAGCTCGCAGTCGCGGCCGAACAACTCGGCTACCGCCGGTTCTGGGTGGCCGAGCACCACGCCATTGCTGCCGTCGCCAGCTCGGCCCCAGCCGTGTTGATTGCCCATCTCGCCGACGCCACGTCGACCATCCGCGTGGGGTCCGGTGGCGTCATGCTTCCCAACCACGCGCCGCTCGTGGTCGCCGAGCAGTTCGCCACCCTCGAGGCCCTCCATCCGGGTCGCATCGATCTCGGACTGGGACGCGCGCCCGGCACGGATCACGTGACGGCGCGCGCGCTTCGCCGAAGCGCCGACCTCAACGCGACGCACTTTCCTGACGACGTCGTCGAGCTCATTCGCTACCTGTTGCCCAGTGAGAGCCCCTCGCACCCGGCGCCGGTACCCGGCAGCGGATACCTGCCCGAGATATGGCTGCTCGGCTCATCGACCTTCAGCGCCCAACTGGCCGGCATGCTCGGCCTGCCCTTCTCCTTTGCGTACCACTTCGCCCCGGCGCTGCTGGATCAGGCGGTCGAGAGCTACCAAGCCAACTTCAAACCGTCCATCCTGTTCAGTGAGCCTCAGCTGATGATCGCGGCGTCGGTGCTCTGTGCGGGCACTGACGAGGAGGCGCGCTGGCTCGCTGGCTCGAGCGCGCTCAATATTCTTCAGCGCAGCACGGGGCGGATGGGACCGTTGCCGACGCCAGAAGACGCCGCTCGATACGAGTTCACCGCGTCGGATCGCGTCGTCGTCGACGAGGCCCTCGCCTCGCACATCATTGGTGGTCCCGATACGGTGCGCGCCGGCCTGGAAGCCCTCGTCGCGCGCACGGGCGCCAACGAGCTCATGATCTCGACGAGGGTCCACGACTACGTTTCGAGGGAACGGTCGTACGCGTTGGTCGCAGAGGCCTGGGGTCTCGCAGCCAGCACGGTCGAGAAGAACCTCAGCGCAAAATAGGCTGCCTGATCGTCGTTGCGCTCTATGACCAGTCGGATTCGGTGCTGGAAAACGGCTCCTGTCAATTTTATTTCGTTCTTAGGCCCCGCCCACGAGGGATTGAGGATCTCGCCCCAAGATGGTTGCACTGAGTAATCGCAGCATTGCCCCCACGTTGTAAAAGGAGTTTCCATGGATATCGATTGGAACGATCAGCCCGAAGAGACCTCGGCGTCGCCCGAGCAGACTGAGCAGACGGCCGCCACGCCCGAGGCGCACGAGGCCGAGTCCGCGACGACGCCACTGGCCGCACGAAAGGTCGCGGTCGACCGACGAGGTTTTTACATGACCTATATGTCGGCGCTCGCAGGGGTACTCCTGGTAGTTGCCATCGCGGGCGTGGGCTTCGTGTTTGGTCACTACGTGGTGAAGCCCAACGCGCCCCTCGTGCAGAGCCCGTCGTACGCCAAGACCAACTTGCCAGGGAGCGGTTCGGGTGGGTTTGAGATCCCTAACTTTGGTGGTGGGTCCAGCGGAGGCGCTACACCGTCCTTCGGTTCTCAGGTACCGCCGACCAGCACGACCAACGACCCGGCGGCGGCGAAGATCGCCAAGAGGCGTTGACCCCGGACTCGTCGACATCAACACCAACATCACGTACCAAGACGCGAGCGCCGCGGGAACCGGCATGATCCTCACCTCGAATGGGCTGATCCTCACCAACAACCACGTGATCGAGGGCTCCACGTCCATCACGGCGCGCGACATCGCGACCGGCAAGACCTACACCGCGAAGGTCGTGGGCTACGACCTCACCAAGGACGTCGCGGTCCTGCAGCTGGAGAACGCCTCGGGACTCACGACGGTGTCGTCGGCAACTCGAGCGGCGTCAAGGCGGACGAGAAGGTCGTGGGCATCGGCAACGCCGGCGGAGTCGGCGGAACGCCGAGCTACGCCGCGGGCACGATCGTCGCGACGCAATCAGTCGATCACGGCGAACAGCGACGAGAACCCCGACGGCTCTGAGAGCTTGAGCGGGTTGATCGAGACGAACGCCCGATCCAGCCGGGCGACTCCGGCGGTCCGCTGGTCAACGACGAATGGCAAGGTCATCGGCATGGACACCGCCGCCTCCGGCAGCTCCGGCGGTCTCGGTTTCAGCAGTCAGACGACGAGCGCATTCCAGGCCTACGCGATACCTATTAATACGGCACTCTTCATCGCGAAGGAGATCGAACACGGGGATGCCTCAACGGCCGTCCACATCGGGCCGACCGCGATCCTCGGAATCGAAGTGCAGCCCACCGAGGAAGGTGGTTCCTTTACCGGGACGCCCCCGACGACCACTACCGGTGTCACGGTGGGAACGGTCATGGCCAACACCCCTGCCGCAAGCTCCGGTTTGGTGGCCGGTGACGTGATCACATCGTTCGACGGACACGCTGTCTCGACGACTGCTCAGCTGAGCGCACTGGAGTACTCGTTGAAGCCAGGGCAGAGCGTCACGATCACCTACGTCGATTCGAGTGGCACGCAGTCAACGGCCACGTTCGATCTGACGACGGGTCCGCCGCAGTAGGAATCCACGTCGCTGCAGAGTTCAACAGCGAGAAACGCCGCGGTCAGGGAAACTTGACCGCGGCGTGGTGGTTGGTCGGTGTCCGGTTCATTCGAGCGCTTTCCCGCAGGTGATTAACGGCGCAACGTCTAGAAGCCATTCCCGTTCCCAAACCCGTTGCCATTGCCATTCCCCGGACCATTGCCGGGGACAGGGATGGTCGTGGTGGTAGTGGTCGTTGTAGTGGTGGTGCTGGTCGTCGTCGTGGTGGTCGTGGGCGGAATGGTCACCTGCAGCGCGGTCGACAGCACGGATAGATCGTGCAGGAGCTGGGCGCTTTCCGCCTGCGTGATCGTTGCGGACTGGAGGCCATTCACGATGGTCGACTCGGCTTTGGCGAGATCGATGCCAGTCTGGGTCAAATTGCCGGCAGATTGGTTGGCGGCTGCTTGCTCGACGTTCGTGGCGATCGACTGTTCGGACGACGTATTCATTCGGCCCGCGGACTGGGCGCGGGCCATGTCGCTCACGAGAGTGGAGAGCGCGGTCGAGACGCTCGGCAAGGTGGTGGTTGTTGCCGTCGGCGGCTTCTTTGGATCGTGGTCCCCACGCGAGGTCAGCCAGAGACCGATCCCGACCAGCGCCACGATGACGAGACCCGACGAGAGGATTCTGGCCCGACGAGGACCACCGCGAGGTGCACGAGTACGAGGGTGCGGCTGGATTGCCGGTCTCGAGATTCGGGTGCTGTCGGCACCGGCAATCGTCGTGTCGTCGTAGCGGCTTGCGGTCCCCGCGCTCGCGGGTGCGAGCGCCGTGAGGTCGTACGGTGCCGGTCGCTCGTGACTCACGATGGTGTCGTCGCTGCTGGGCAGCCAGGGCGCCTGAAAAGCAGACGTCGCAAGCATCGCCGCCACTTGGTGGCCGGTCAAACGCTGATCGGGTCGATGATCGAGCATGCCTGTCAACACGAGCTTCCACGGCACGGGGAGGTCCAGCGGTATCGGCACGGGTGCCACCAAGCGCCGCGCCACAATCTCGCTCGGTGATCCTTCGTAGGCTCGACGACCGGTCAAGCATTCGAGGAGCACGATGCCGAGCGACCAAAGATCGGCACTCGGGCCAACCTGATTGTCTTCCAACTGCTCAGGCGCCATATAGGACACGGTGCCGAGCATGGTGCCCGTGATGGTCAGGGTCGCGGCGTCTCGCAGCTGGGCGATCCCGAAGTCGCCGAGCATGGTTGCACCGCTGGCCGTTCGAAGGATGTTCGACGGCTTGACGTCGCGGTGCACGATGCCGCGCTCGTGCACGTAGGCGAGCGCGTCGGCGAGCGTCGCCCCGAGGGTGGCGGTCTCCGCCGCACTCAACGGACCTTGGCGCAGCAGTTCGGCGAGGGTGATCCCATCGACATATTCCATGACGAGGTATGCCTGGTCGCCCGCCAGGCCGGTGTCGAAGAGGCGCACGAGCCCCGGGTGCGAGAAGCTCTCCAGGGCGCGCGCTTCGTGAGACAGGCGGCGGACAAACTCGGGATCCCCACTTCGCACGACTTTGATCGCCACCGAGACCCCTGTGCGGACGTCCAGGGCCTCGTAGACATCGGACATCCCGCCTCGACCGATCAAGCGAACGAGACGGTAGTGTCCACCGAGAGTTTCAGCGATCAGTGCCATGGGCGATTCGTTTTCAAGCGTAATCGCGGCCTTTCCTCGCGTCATCGGAACGAAACGACGTTGCGAAGAGCCGCGGTCCAAAAAGTGCTGCGTCGTGACGGAAAATCAAGCAGGGTGAGGTCACCTGCGAAATACAGACATTTCTAACGGGCGCCTTTGCCCGTGGAGATGCAGCGCACTCGCTTGTCGCCCTGCCACCTGACGTGACGCCTGGTCCGAGCGACACCCCACGCCAGAGATGGCTCGCTACACTCGCGCACAGGCGCAGGAACGTGAGGGCAACGTGAACGCGATTCGAAGGGTGTCGCATTCGCGACGTTATGAAGCAGCCCTCTCGTGCGCCGCTCTCGTGGGTGTGCTGTGCACGCTTCCGGCCTCCGCGTCGACGGAGTTGACGGGCCACGTGACGACGACCACCGTGCCGACGACGTCTCTTGGTCCAAACGGCGTGACATCGTCAGCCATCATCGAACAGAACCGCCTGGCGGGCACGAGTAGCTGGAAGATTCTGGCGGGCAATTCCCCGAGCATCGTCCAAGGCTTTGCCAACCTCACGTACGCGCGTCAAGGTCAGGACGTCGAGCTGTTCGTCGATTCCCACGCCGGGTCGTATCGAGTGATCGCCTATCGAATGGGCTACTACCAAGGCTTCGGCGCGCACGAGGTATGGGCCTCTCCCGTCGAGACTGGTGTCGTGCAGCCGCCCTGTACCGTCGCGCCCACGACGAACATGGTGAGCTGCGCGAATTGGCACGAGTCACTCGTGATGCCCGTCACGTCTGCGTTCTTTCCCGGGACTATCTCATCAAGCTCGTCGCGGGACCGAAAGCGTCGAGCTACGTGTTGCTCACCGTGTGGGATCCGTCGAGCACCGCGGCCTACGTCGTGATGAACCGTTCGCTGGTCGAGCAAGGTTGGAATACCTACGGGGGCTATTCGTATTACGCCGGAGAAGGCCCGTGCATTCTTGACACTGCTTCGTATCCTCCATGCAATCGCGCACGCGTCGTGTCCTTCGATCGCCCTTACGACACCGGCGATGGTTCATCGGACTTTCTCACCAACGAATATCCGCTGGTGCGGCTCATGGAGAAAGAGGGACTCGACGTCACCTACATCTCGGACGTGACGCTGAGCGAGTACCCCTCCTTGCTGCTGCAGCACAAAGTGCTCCTTACCCTGGACCACGATGAGACGTGGACCTACTCCGAACGCGTCGCCGTCCAGGACGCCGTGAGCGATGGCGTGAACGTTGTCTATTTCGGCGCCGCGGCGATGGTCCGTCACTCCCGACTCGAATCTTCACCGCTCGGTGCGAACCGTGAAGAGGTCGACTATCGAGACGCCGCGGAGGATCCATTGAACGGTGTCGGGAGCCCCACGCAAGTGACGGGCAATACGTGGGAGACCGGGCCGGCCAGCTGGTCGCCGCTTGGACAGATCGGCGAAGAGTACAGCGGGTACCTCTCGCCGGGGGTCTACGCGCCGATGGTGATTGCCGACGCCTCGTCGTGGGTCTTCAGTGGTACCGGGCTTCACGATGGCTCATCTCTTGGCGGCGTCATTGCTTCAGATTTTGATCACGTCATAAGCGGGGCCCCGACGAGCATGGAAATCCTCGCCCACTCACCCATCTCTACGAGCGAGGCGACGGTGAGCGGATCAGCCTGGGGCGGAGAAAGCTACTCGGACATGATCTACTTCACGGACCCCAACAGCGACGCGGGCGTCATCGACACGGGCAACAACGTGTGGGTCGGTGATCTGCGGCCGTGTGCGACGCCGGGCACGTGTGCGGCGCCGACCATAACCAAGATCACCAACAACATCTTGCGCATCTTCGGTCAGGGCCCCGCCGGCCAGCTGGAACCGATCGTGTCCAACGCGCAGACCCTCAGTCCGCCGGGGTCCTAGCGCGCTCGCGACACTGGTGGCGCAGAACGTGAGGCAGTCCCGGGAGCCAGCCAATACGAAGGTCAATGAGTCGTAGCGGCGCGCGTGTGTTGACGTAGTGATTACGACGTTCTAGCCCGTCATTGTGCCTTGTTTTACCGTCATCATGGGCTTGGGGCAAACGTCCCTTGTGCTCTTTACCCCACACTGCATAGGATTTCGGCATCGCAGTATCGCAGGGGCATGTTCTTTGAAGTGGGGCCGTAATGGCGCTGAAGCACCGATCACTCAAAGTCTCTGCCCCGCCGGAACCCGCCACGGTCTGGCGTCGACAACCGCTGGCGTCGAGTGATGAATTACTCACTCAGCTCGCGAAGGAACGCGCTCGGCTTGCCGCGACGCTCGATTCGCTCATGGATCCGCACGTCATCTTCGAGGCCGTACGCGATGATCGCGGCGAAGTAGTCGACTTCATCTTCACCGACGCCAACGATGCGGCGATCGCCTACAACCACTCCACCCGGGAGAAGATGATCGGGGCGCGCCTGCTCGACATACTTCCGGGCCACCGAAACTCGGGCGTCTTTGAGCAGTACGTGATTGCCCTCGAAACCGGTGAGCCGTTGGTCGTGGACGACTCGATCTATTACAACGAGGTCCACGGATCGGAACGCCACTGCGACGTTCGAGCGCTGAAGGTCGGTGACGGCCTCAGCTACACGTGGCGCGACGTCACCGAGCGCGTCCAGCTCATCGAGAAGTTTCGCCTGCTCGCGGAGAACGCCTCGGACATTGTCTACGAGACAGATTTCGACGGCGTCATCAAGTGGATGTCGCCGTCCGCGAAGACGCTCGGATGGGACTCGGAGAAGCTCATCGGCACATCGGTGTTCGATCTCATTTTCGCTGACGACCACGCGACGGCGCTCTCGGTTCGAGAGCGCGTGCATAAGGGCGCACCCGGCGCGCAGTTCGAGGCGCGCTATCGCGAGGAGAGCGGCGAGCTGCACTGGATGTCCGTGTCCTCCAAGGCACTGCGCGCGAGCGACGGAAGGGTGGCTTCGTTCGTCGTGGGACTGCGGTGCATCGACACCGAGATAGCGACTCGGCGTTCGCTCGCCAAATCCGAAGAGCACTTCCGACTCGTAGCGGAGAACTCGTCGGACGTCTTGTACGAGACCGACGTTGACGGCGTCATTCAGTGGATCTCGCCGTCGGTTCGCCAAGTGCTCGGCTACTCGCCGAGCGAGCTCGTAGGGACCCGTTCGGCCGACCTCGCCTCCAAAGACGATTTCGCCAACGTCGTCGATCGCCACCAGCAGGTGCTTTCGGGAAAGAAGGTGGGGCGCGTGCAGATGCGCCTGCGCACGGCGGGCGGGGAGCTTCGCTGGATGGCAGTGCGAGCCCAGCCGACGCGCGACTCGTCCGGTCGCGTCATGGGCAGCGTCGTGGCGCTGCGCGATTGCCAGAACGAGATCGCAGCCCAGCGTGCCGCGAGCACCCTCTCGGCCGGCAGCCAGGTGCTCGTTCGTTCGGAGAACGAAGCAGACCTCTTTGTCCAGATGTGCCAGGCGGCCGTCGACGAGGGAGGCTACGAGCTGGCGTGGTACGCGCGCCGCGTCGAGGGCCCCGAACGGCGCATAGAGAAGATCGCGACGAGTCGCGAGCACGCGGACTACGTCGAGGCGATCAACGTCGACTGGAGCTCTGGGCCACACGGCCTCGGCCCGACGGGCACCGCTATTCGCACGGGCGAACCGGTCATTCTCGACGACATGGCGGCAGACGGGAACTTCAGCCCCTGGGTGGGCGAAGCCGCCGTGCACGGCTTTCGCTCCTGCATGGCGCTGCCGGTCATCGTCGACGGCGCGGTCGACGGGAGCCTTCAGGTCTACGCCAACGAACCCCACGCCTTTGCGGGTGACGTGTTCAAGCTGATGAAGGATCTCGCCAGCGAGCTCGGTTTTGGCCTCAAGCGACTGCGCGACCACGAGCTCCTCCTCAAATCCTTGAAGGATCAGACACTGCTCTCTAAGGCGATCGACCAGGCGAGCGAGTCGATCATCGTCACTGACCCCGAGTCGACCATCCTCTACGCCAATCCGTCGGCGGTGCGCACGAGCGGCTACTCACTCGAGGAGATCCTCGGCCATAACCCCCGGATCTTCAAGAGCGAGCTCCACGACTCGACGTTCTACCAGTCGATGTGGAGCCAACTGCTCGCAGGGCTGCCCTGGCACGGCACCATGATCGATCGGCGCAAGAGCGGCGAGCTCTACGAAGAGGACACCACCATCTCGCCCATCCACGACGGCGAAGGGCGTCTTATCGCCTACGTCGCGGTCAAGCGCGACCTCACGATCGAGCGCCGACTCGAGACGAATCGTTCCCGAGAGCAGCGTGACCGGCTGGCCATCCTTGACATCATGCAGGAGGTCCGCCGCGGCGACTCCTTGCACGCGACGGCCGAACGGTTCTGCCAGGCGACGACGACGCTCGCCTCGATCGACGCGGCGCTCACGGTCCTGGTGCAAGGGGACGGGACGCTGCTCACCATCGGCACAGGCGGAGCAGAGCTGGGCGGAGCGACGAGTGGCGCCGTCTTGCAGTTCGCCAATCCCGAATCCATCGTCGAGCGCACCGAGGCGGGAGCGTGGTGGCTCGATTTCGCCGAGTTTGCGCGAACGGTCACGGTGAGCGAGGGCAGCGTCACGGGCCGAATGATCAAAGAGGGCTTCACCGCCATCGGAAACGTGCCGATTCGCTGGGAGGGACAGCTAGTCGGGATCTTGTCGCTCGCCACCAAGGACGAAGACGGCCCCGAGTGGATGAACACCCGCCTCCCGGTGTTCGAAGAGCTTGGTTCGTACGCGGGGGCGCTGCTCGGCGCCGAGGCTGACGTGTACGCCAAGCGGGAGTCTCTGCGCACCACCGTGCAGGCCATCATGAGAGAGCGCCGGTTCTCACCGGTCTTCCAGCAGTTCGTCGAGCTGGGGTCCGGGAAGGTCGTCGGCTACGAGGCGCTTACCCGTTTCCACGATGGTGAGCCTCCTGATCAGCATTTCATGCGGGCCCACTCCGTTGGTCTCGGCGGCGAGCTTGAGGCACTCTGCGCGGAGTCGGCAATCGAGGCGTCACGCGACCTCGAACCCGGGATCTGGCTCAGCCTCAACTTCTCGCCCGCCGCGCTCCTTGACGGGCACGCGGCGAAAGTGGTCGACGGCGTCGAGCGTCCGCTCGTGATCGAAGTCACCGAACACGCCCAGATCAAGAATTATGTCGCGATTCGAGGCGCACTGGCCGAGATAGGGAACTGCCGTCTCGCGGTTGACGACGCCGGAGCGGGGTACACCAGCTTGAGCCACATTCTTGAACTCCACCCCGATTTTGTGAAGCTCGACATCTCCCTCGTACGCGACATCGATTCCAACCCGGCCCGTCAGGCGATGGTCGCCGGCATGTGCCACTTCGCCTCCCAAAGCGGGACGACGCTGATCGCGGAGGGTATCGAGACCGAATCCGAGGCCAAGATGCTCCGTGAGCTCGGCGTACCTTTGGGCGAGAGCGGCATGCTTGGCCAGGGATTTCTCTTCGGTCGTCCCCGACCCCTGGTGCGCTGATGCGTGAAAACCCGGAGTTTTGTGGACTATATGACGGTGAAGAGAAGAATTTCCAGTATTTACCGTTATGGAGGCCCATAGAAGTAGGATGACGGGATCGAGTGTCGGTTCGGTGATGACGGGAAACGCAGTTTTTTCCCCGGATTAATTGACCGTCACCGCAGTTTTTTTCTCATTAGGAAACTCAGAGAATTCTCGACATTAGAGATAGATTGTGCAGCACGTTCATGTTCCTTAATTTAAGGCAGGGTGGTTGTGGCCTTTAAAAAGAAAAACCGCAACGAGGATGAGTCGACCACCGAAGGTTCGGTGAGCGTAGTCACGGCCGGAAACGAGCGGACGGCCAGGACCGCATCGAAATACACTCAACCCTCGACCCAAAGTGTCGGCGGCGACAAGAACGGCAATGGCGTTCGTCCGGGCGCACCGGACACTCCGGCTGCTGAGGGTCGACAAATCCGTCTGGGCGAGCAGCTGATTGGTTCGCACCTCATAACTGAAGGGCAACTCGAACAGGCGCTCGCCATGCAGCGCGACGCGGGAGGGCGTCTCGGCGAGGTGCTCGTCAGCCTTGGTGCACTCACGGAACAGTCGCTCGCCCACGCGCTTGCCGCGTTCTTTGGCTATGAAGTGGCGAACTTGCGTCGCGACGTCATCAACCCGAATGTCCTAGAGCTTGTCTCTGAAGATGTCGCTCGAGAGAACATGGCGTTCCCCGTTCGTCTACAAGACGACGACGTGCTATCGGTAGCCGTCGCCGAGCCGAGCGACGAGTTGCGCAACGCTGTTGTCTCGAGGCGAGCGGCAAAAAGTGTGCAGCTGGTCATCGCGCCGCTTGGCGACATCCGCTGGGCCATCGACAGCAACTACCACGCGCTCGGCAACGTCGAGCAAGCTCGTCAAGGCGTTCGAATCGGTCGAGGGATCGCGCACGCAAGAACCTCCGAGACCAGCCGAGCCCGAGATCGTCGCCGAAGACGCGCCGGTCGTCCAGGTCGTCGACCGCATTCTCACCCAGGCGATGCGCGACCGCACGTCGGACGTGCACATCGAGCCGGCGGACGGACATCGTGCGCGTCCGCTTCCGCATCGACGGCGCATTGAAGGAGATGCTGACGCTGCCCGCGGCGATCGGCCCGGGCTCGTCAGTCGCATCAAGATCATGGCGAACATGAACATCGTCGAGCGGCGCCGTCCTCAGGACGGCCAGCTCACGATCGATGATCGACGGCAAGGAGGTCGACGTCCGCGTCGCGACCGACCGCGACGATCATGGGCGAGAGCTGCGTCATGCGAATCCTCGACAAGACGCGATCGGTGCTTCGCCTGGACGACCTCGGCATGCCGGCGACGACCCACGCCGCGTACTCGAAGATCGTCCGCTCGCCCTTCGGCATGGTGCTCTGCGCCGGGCCGACCGGTAGCGGGCAAGACGACGACGCTCTACGCCACCTTAGCGAGGTCAACGACCCGACCCTCAACATCATGACCATCGAGGACCCGGTCGAGTACGTCTTCCCGACGATCAATCAGATCCAGACGAACGAGCAGGCGGGCCTCACGTTCGCGACCGGCCTGCGGTCGATCCTGCGGCAGGACCCCGACGTCATCCTCGTCGGCGAGATCCGTGACGTCGAGACGACGCGCGTGGCGGTGCAGTCCGCGCTGACCGGTCACTTCGTCGTCTCCTCGCTGCACGCGACCGACTCCGTCTCCGCACTGCACCGCTTCCTCGACATGGGCATCGAGTCGTTCCTCATCGCGTCGTCGGTGCTCGCCGTCGTCGGCCAGCGCCTCGTGCGCCGGATCTGCCCGTCCTGCAAGACGACCTACACGCCGACCGACGAGGAGATGGTCTTCTACGAAGAGGCCGGGGGACCACCCGAAGACGAGTCTTCTTCACGGCGCCGGCTGCAACTTCTGCGCCAACACCGGCTACAAGGAGCGGATCGGCGTGTACGAGCTGCTGGTCATGACGCCAGAGATCCGGCGACTGATCGTCGGATGGGCTACCCAGGAGGAATTGCGCAATATGGCCGTCAAGCAGGGCATGAGCACGCTCCGCCAGGAGGCGATCAACCTCGTGGCCCAGGACATCACCTCGATCGCCGAAGTCATACGGAGCATGTACACGCTATGAGCAAGCGACAAGTCGAAGTCACTCCAAGTTCACGTACAAGGCGCTCGACGAAAACGGCAAGACAGGTCATCGGGTGTCGAGACGGCGGCCTCCACCGGAGCCGCCCACGTCGCGCTGCTTGGCCCGCGGGCTCCAACCGCTCGAGGTCGGCGCGAAAAGAGCATCCTCAGCTTCGAGATCACGCAAGAAGAAAGTGCCGCGCAAGGACTCTGACCAACTTCACGCGCCAGCTGGCCGTCTTCATCCGGGCCGGCGTCCCGATCATGGAAGCCCTCGAGGTCATCACCGAGGAGACTCAGAACAAGATGTTGAAGAACGTGCTCCTCGACATGATCGACAGCCTCCGCGCCGGTGACACGTTCGCCGCCGCTGCGGCCGTGCACCCCGAGGCGTTCCCGAACTTCTACGTCGGCATCCTCGAGTCTGCCGAATTGACCGGCAATCTGGACGTCGGTGCTGAACCAGCTGGCCGACTACATCGACCGCGACCAGAAGGCGCGCGAGCAAGGTCACCGCGGCGCTGATCTACCCGGCGGTCGTCGCGTGCATGTCGGTCGTCGTGGTCATCGTGCTCGCCGTGTTCGTCATGCCGCGCTTCGAGACCTTCTTCAAGAGCCTCAACGCGAAACTGCCGCTCGTGACGCGAATGCTCCTCGACATCACGGCCTTCGTCGGTCACAACTGGTACTGCGAGCTCGCCTTCATCATCATCGTCGTCGGCGGATTCATCGCGATGCGACGTCCGCGAAGGGCAAGGCGATGCTCGACGTGGATCTTGAAGATGCCGGTCATCGGCGACCTGACCGAGACGGCGATCATCGAGCGCACGTGTCGCGTGCTCGCCTCGATGCTCCGGGCGGGCGTCGACCTCCCCGATCGATGGCGGTCACCGCGGACTCCGCCAACAACGCGGTCTACAAGAAGGCCCTCGACGGCGTCCGCGAGGGATGATGGAAGGCCAGGGCCTCGCCGAGCCCGCATCAACGCGACCGAGCTCTTCCCGGCCGCGGCGCGCCAGATGTTCCGCGTCGGCGAGGAGACCGGGACCCTCGACCAGCAGCTCGAGGTGGCGGCGGCGTACTACAACCGCGAGCTCGAGACGAAGCTCGAGCGCGCCACCGCGCTGTTCGAGCCCGCCATCATCATCTTCATGGGCGTCGTCGTCGGCTTCGTCGCCGTCGCACTGATCTCGGCCATGTACGGCATCTACAACCAGGTCAAAGTTGGATGAGACGGCGAGTCCGCTGCCGTTGTTAGCCCGCCGCGGCGGTAGGCCTTGCTCTCGAGCCAAGTGCTGGCGGGGTAGCGGCGCCGAAGAGGGCTTCACTCTCATCGAGTTGCTCATCGTGACGACAATGTTGCCCATCATGATCGGCGGCCTCGCCATCGGCCTTCTCTCCATCTTCTCGCTGCAGAACAGCGTGCAGAACCGACTGTCCGACACCGAGGACGCGCAGGTCGTCTCGATATCCACCTACCTCAGCGACAGTCCAGAGCGCCGGCTACATCACCACGCAGAGCATCCAGCCAGCCCCAGCGGCACCGGGGATCAGCTCTGGGACTGGGCTCGAACTTCAGTTCGATCACCAACACTTTCGAAACCTCGATCTCCTACGTCAGCGTCAGCAACAGCGATGGCACATTCCCTGGTCCGTGACGTCTGCACCGAAGGCTCGACCACTCCGTCCTCGAGGTATAACGACGATCTCCAACAACCTCCCCCACGCAGACCGCCCCAGCGTGACCTGTAATACCAGACCTGCGGTGATCGCCAGCGGCTGGATCACCACCCAGAACGTCACCAAGGTCGAGTGGCCCATCACCGAGACCCGGTCGGACCCGGGAACGTACTCGTACACCCTGGCCGCCGTACCCGAGGCGAGTGCGACGGTGACAGGCGGGCAGTCCCTCAACTCCGCCACACCGCCGGGTGCGGCTTCGCCGGCGCCGGTTCCGGGACCTACGCCTCCAACCTCTGCCTGGTGGACTTCGCGGCCCTGACGGGCAACAATCTCCTCGCCGCCGAGCAGGGATGCCTCGAGATGCAGGTGACATTTCCCGGCAA
Source organism: uncultured Acidimicrobiaceae bacterium (assembly GCA_963848345.1). Lineage (GTDB taxonomy): Bacteria > Actinomycetota > Acidimicrobiia > Acidimicrobiales > RAAP-2 > RAAP-2. Next base: position 77,368 of record CAWKDF010000010.1, read on the forward strand.
CGACGAGCGCACTTCCGTCTGCGGGCATCCAGAGCGGGCGCCGGTCTATGCCGGCGACACTGCCCTCCTATCCAGAGGCCTTCCTCGGCAACACCCAAAGCGGGTCGCCGTTCTACACCAACATTCCCGGCTGTCCCGCGCTTTATGAAAATTGCGAAGGTCGATCTCGGCGATGGTCCGTACGGCTGATCACCTTCAGCGGCATCACCGTGGTCAACTCCTCAAACGGTGCCGGTCACTGGGTGGGAGGCGCGAACTCCGGCCCACTCCCTATCCTCGGCCGCCACGACCTCGCGCATGTCGCGCCCGAGGAAATCGGCAACACGGTGCTCGGCGGCGGCGTCGCGCAGGACAAGGCGCCCGGCCGGCGGAACCGGGCCGGCGCGGCCTCGGTGGTCTCGCGAGGGTTGGTGCGCTCCAAGACCGACAAGCTGATGATCGTGCGCAGCGGGACCATGGTGCAGGCATGCCCAGGGCGCGACCGCGCTGAAAGGCGAAATGCAGGCCCCGCCGCTGACATGGGCGGCGTCTCCTTCGCCCCGGCCGTGGAGACGGCCGCGGAAAAACGCGCCGAGGCGCGCATGAAGGGCTATGTCGGCGAAGCCTGCCGGAATGCGGGAATTTTACCATGGTGCGCAATGGAACGTGTTTGAAGTGTGATACATGTGGGGGGACGACGGGGTGTAGCTGAGGCTGCTCTTCCTTCCTTGCGAGGGAAGGTGGCCCTAAGGGCCGGATCAGGGGTCGTCGCGCCTAAGCGCGACGGCTTGCTGCTTGCTGAACTGTCGTCGGAATTGCGATCTTAGCTAAAGGCAATCCGCGAAAAATCCCAGGAAGCGGCATTCGAGTGCGTCC
>CAWKDF010000011.1:0-773192 GCA_963848345.1 uncultured Acidimicrobiaceae bacterium
CAGGGGCCGAGTGCAGACGATATCCAGCACATCGTGGTGGCCATGATGGCGATCCTGCCGGTCATCATTCTGGTTGTCTGGCCATCGTCATCATTCCTTTCTGGTTCATCTGCAAGAAGGCGGGCTTTTCGCCCTGGCTTTCGCTGCTGAATATCGTTCCGCTGGGCAACCTGGTTCTGATTTACGTGCTGGCCTTTGCGGAGTGGAAGGTGATGCCGGTGCCGCCGATGGTGTATCCGCCGCCGTACCCGCATCCGCCGCAGCCGCCCTCTGCCGCCGCAGCAGTGAACTCAGGCGTTGAACACATCACGGCCGGGGAGCTGCGATAGCATCGTGATGGAAAGTAACGTCACGATGCCTGATCCGATCTCCCCCGGCGCCACACTCCTCGCGTCCGTTTTGCGCCTTCGCCCACCGGCTTTCTGCACGTGGGCAGCGCGCGCACCTTTATCTTCAATTGGCTCTATGCCCGCCACAACCACGGAACCATGGTGCTGCGCCTTGACGACACCGATGTGGAGCGCAACACCGACGCCAGCGTGCAGTCCATCTTTGAGGGGCTGCGCTGGCTGGGCCTCGACTGGGACGAAGAGTACAAGCAATCCGAGCGCCTGGCCCTGCACCGCCAGCAGGCCGAAGCGATCTTCGCCAAGGGACTGGCCTATCGCGACTTCACGCCGGCGCACGCGGGCGACGAAGAACAGTCCTCGGCGCAGGGCGCGTGGCTCTTCAATCCCGGCATGCGCGAAATGTCCCGCGAAGAGAGCGACCGCCGCGCCGCCGCCGGCGAGCCGTTTGCGCTGCGCTATCGCGTGCCTCGCGGGAGGGACCGCACGTTGCGATTTGTTGACGCGTCTATGGCGCGCAGACCAAGCTCGCCGACGAAGTGGAAGACTTCGCGCTGCTGCGTTCGGACGGCATGCCGACCTATCACCTGGCTTCGTGCGTCGACGACGCCGATCTCCGCATCAGCCACATCATCCGCGGCCAGGATCACCTGACCAACACCTTCAAGCACCTGCTGATCTTTGAGGCGCTCGGCGCGCCGCCGCCGCAGTTCGCGCATCTGCCGTTGCTGGTGGCGCCTGACGGCAGCCAAGCTCTCCAAGCGCAAGCACGGCCCCGTGGTGAGCGTGACGACTTATCGCGATGCGGGATTCCTGCCGCAGGCTTTCGTCAATTTTCTCTGCCTGCTCGGCTGGTCGCCGAAGAACGACCGCGAGTTTCTGACTTTGGATGAGATTCGCGACCTGTTCACTCTTGAAGGCGTCAACCGCGCCAACGCGGTGGTCAATTTTACGAGGAGCCGACTCCATTTCGATCCCGAAGGCCGTCTGGCTGAACGCCGAGCACATCCGCGCGCTGCCCGTCGAGGAGCTCAGCCGCGACCTTGCGCCTTTCTTCGACGCAGGCCGGCTTTAATGCCTCGCCGGAAAAACTGCTCGCCGTCACGCCGCTGATCCGCGAGCGCATCAAGCTGCTGCGCGATGCCGTGCCGGCCGCCGACTTTTTCTTCCTCGACAACTTGCCGCCCTACGATCCCGCCGAGCTGATTCCCGTCAAAAAGGGGAATCGACAGGCGATGCGCCCTGGCCGGCGCGTTCTCGAAACCGCGCAGGAAGTTCTGCCGGCAACCGCGTTCGATCACGATTCGCTCGACAAGGCTCTGCGCGAAGCCGCTGCTCAACTTGGCCTCAAGGCCGGGCCGATGTTCCAGCCCATCCGCGTCGCCGTTTGCGGACGCAAGAACGCGCCGCCGCTTTTTGAAACCATGGTTGTGCTCGGCCGCGAAGTTTGCCTCGAGCGCATCCGCGAGGCCGAAGCCAGACCTGCAATCGCTTGAGAGAAACTCCGCATGATCTGGAACGATGCTTGGTGCGAAGTGCCTGCTTGACGCTTGTAATCGAACGATTACACTTTAGTCATGTTTTCCGTCAGGCCGCTTCCCGAGTTCACAGCGTGGCTTGATGGATTGAAAGACAGCAGGGTACGCGGCGCGGTGGCGGAACGAATCAAGCGCCTCTCATTCGGCTTGCTGGGCGACTTCAAGGCGATTGGCGATGGCGTGATTGAGCTGCGCATCGACTTCGGCGCGGGCTGGCGCCTCTATTACACACAATACGGCGCGCAGATCGTCGTGTTGCTTGCAGGCGGTTCCAAACGCACACAGAAGAGAGACATCCAGCGGGCCAAGGCTTTGGCCGCATTGCTCAAAAGCGAAAGGGACAAAGATGAGAAAAACCATCAACGTGGATGACCTGCCTGAATTCGATCCCGCGAAGTACCTCGACAACGAAGAGAGCATCGCCGTCTATCTGACCGGAATTCTGGAAGCGAATGACGCGGCCCTTCTGGCTTCGGCGCTCGGCGACATTGCCCGCGCGCGCGGCATGACGGAGATCGCCAAGGCCGCCGGAATTACCCGCGAAGCTCTTTACAGAGCCCTTCGCCCCGATAGCGCGCCGCGTTTCGATACCATCAGCCGCGTCTGTGCGGCGCTCGGCGTGCGTTTGGTGGCCCAGCCCATGCCTACTGGCAAAGAAAGCCGCATGAAAGCCGGCCTGCCTTGACTGGATCCGGCCAGAATCCGCTGATCGCCCTCAGTGAAGACAATAGAAACATGGAAGCCACGACAAACTCAGAACATCGAAATCCCGGAAGACCGCACTCCCTCCAACTTCCTCCAGCGACATCATCGCCGAGGATGTGCGCACCAAGAAGTACGGCGACGCAGTCGTGCAGACGCGCTTTCCTCCCGAGCCCAACGGCTATCTCCACATCGGCCACGCCAAGGCAATTTGCATCGACTTCGGACTGGCCGACGAGTTCGGCGGCAAGACCAACCTGCGCTTCGACGACACCAATCCCGAAAAAGAAGAGCAGGAGTACGTCGACTCCATCCAGGCCGACGTGCGCTGGCTGGGCTTCGAGTGGGAGCGGCTCTGCTACGCGTCAGACTACTTCGGCCAGCTCTACGAGTGGGCGCTGCAGCTCATCAAGGCCGGCAAAGCCTACGTCGACGACCTCACCGCCGACGAGATTCGCCAGCATCGCGGCACCCTCACCGAGCCCGGCAAAGACAGCCCCTACCGCAATCGGACGGTCGAAGAAAATCTCGACCTCTTCGTCCGCATGAAGAACGGCGAGTTCCCCGACGGCAGCCGCGTGCTGCGCGCCAAGATCGACATGGCCTCGCCCAACCTGAACATGCGCGATCCGGTGATGTACCGCATCCTGCACGCCACGCACCACCGCACCGGCGACGAGTGGTGCATCTATCCCATGTACGACTACGCGCACGGCCAGTCGGATTCGATCGAGCACGTCACGCACTCCATGTGCACGCTCGAGTTCGCCGACCACCAGCCGCTCTACAGCTGGTATATCGACCAGCTCGGCATCTTCCCGTCGCAGCAGATTGAGTTCGACCGCCTCAACCTGACCTACACGATGCTCAGCAAGCGCAAGCTGCTGCAGCTCGTGCAGGAAAAGCGTGTCAACGGCTGGGACGATCCGCGCATGCCTACGCTCTCCGGCATCCGCCGCCGCGGCTTCACGCCTGAGGCCATCCGCGCCTTCTGCGCCGCCATCGGCGCCTCGCGCACCAACGGCACCACCGACATTGAAATGCTGGAGCACTTCCAGCGCGACGACCTCAACCGCCGCGCCTCGCGCGCCATGGCCGTGCTGCATCCGCTCAAGCTGGTCATCGACAACTATCCCGAGGGCACAAGAGCGAGTTCGTCGAGGTGGCCAACAATCCCGAAGACCCCTCGGCCGGCACGCGCCAGGTGCCCTTCTCGCGCGAGATCTATATTGAGCAGGACGATTTCCGCGAAGTTCCTCCGCCCAAGTACTATCGCCTTTCGCCGGGCAAGGAAGTGCGCCTGCGCAACGCCTACTTCGTCACCGCGCAGAGCGTGGTGAAAGACGCGGCCGGCAACATCGTCGAGGTGCACTGCACCTACGATCCGGCCAGCCGCGGCGGCAACTCTCCCGACGGCCGCAAGGTCAAGTCCACCATGCACTGGGTTTCGGCCGCGCACGCCATCTCCGCCGAAATCCGCCTCTACGACAAGCTCTTCACCAAGCCCGATCCGTACGACTTCGCAGAAGGCGGCGACGTCCTCGACAATCTCAATCCCAACTCGCTCGAAATTCTCACCGGCGCAAAGCTGGAGCCGTCGCTCGCGAGCGCGAAGCCCGGGGACCGCTTCCAGTTCGAGCGCGTCGGCTATTTCTGTCTCGATCCGGACTCCTCCGAAACCAGAAAAGTCTTCAACCGCACGCTGCCGCTGAAAGACTCGTGGGCCAAGATCGAGAAGAAGGCCGGGGCGTAAGTGGCGCGCGAACCAGGACGATGTACTCCATGGGGTGCGCCACTCATTTGCAGGCGTAAATTATTTATCTTCAGGAAGTCTTCCGTGGCGAGAAAAGACACCTATTGAAATGGTTGCCTCGAATTTAATAAAAAATCGTATAAAAATGTGTAACTTGCGCCGTAATAATCTTGACAATACACACAAATTCTTCTTATAGTTTGCGACGCGATTTAAATCGCGCCAGAGCCAATTACGAACAAGTCTCCGTCGTTCGACAGCCTGCTGCATTCCCCCGATTCGCCGTGCCGCAACCTGGCGAGGCACGTTGAGCACGATTCGCCGCTAACCCGGACAGAGGGAAGATCCCCCCGGACACTCTCCCCGAGTGAGGTGCCCTATGATAAGTCTCCGCTTGATTTTGACCGAGCCGGGCAGTTGCGCGGCTTAAAGCCTTCAACCGCTCCAGTCTTGCCAAAACCTCTCTTGCGTTCCTGTTGTTGCTCATTTTGTCCACGGCGACGCTCGCGGCGTTTGCGCAAGAAAGGGAGCAGACGTTTGGCGACTCGAGCACGCCACTGGTCTATAGCGTTGAAAATACCGGAGCAAAATACCCCGCGCCGAACTTCCCGTCGTTCGCTCAGCTACCCATGATTCGCCCCTTGCCCGATCCATTTATGTTCAACGAGGGATGGCGCGACACATCGTTTGGCAACTGGGAGCGCCGGTGCAGCCAGATCATGGCCGCCGATGAACAGTATGAGCTTGGCACAAAGCCCGATTGCCACGATTGCACCATTACCGCCAGCTACACTCCTCCGGCGTCAGGATCGAGCATCGGTTCGCTGACGGTAAATGTCACCAGAAACGGTAAGACGCTCACTCTGACTTCGGGCGTTTACATTCCGCAAGGCATGGGCAACGGCCCGTTTCCGGCGCTCATCCCCATGGAGATTGCTTCGTTCAGTTTTCCGCCTTTCGGCGTCTTGAGTTTCCCTCCCCCAACTCCCCCCGATTACGGCAGTCTTCCGACCAGCGTTTTTTCGGGCTTGCCCATTGCAACGGTCGGCTATGTGAGCACGCAGGTAGCTCAATATGCGTTTACGTCCCCGAGCGACCACACCACCGACCCCTTCTACCAGCTCTATCCCGAATATTGCGAGGGAATTTGCACGGGCACCAGCAATCAGGGTGAATATGCCGCATGGTCCTGGGGCGTGAGCAGGCTCATTGACGGTATGGAGATCGCCACTCACCAGGCCAACAACCCGCTGCCCATCGATATGAAGCACCTGGCGGTAACCGGCTGCTCTTTTGCCGGAAAAATGGCGCTCATGCCGGCGCATACGACGAGCGGATTGCTTTGACCATCGCTCAGGAGAATGGCGGCGGCGGCGCGCCTGCCTGGCGCATTTCGCATGAAATCGAAGCGCAGGGAACAGTAGAAGACGTCGACGACACAAATTACGACTGGTTTGCCGGGCAGATGTTGCAGTTCGCCGGCGACAACGTCTACAAGCTGCCCATCGATCAGCACGAGTTGATGGCCATGGTCGCGCCGAGAGCCCTGCTGCAAACCGGAAACGCCTCGCAGTACTGGCTGTCGAACGGATCGGCCTATGTCTCGTCACGGGCCACGCAGCGCATCTACAACTCGCTCGGCATCGGAGACCGGTTCGGCTTCTTTATCGATGGCAGCCACGCGCACTGCGCGACCAATCCCATCGAGAATGCGCCGTTAACCGCATTCGTCGATAAATTTATGCTGGGTCAGGCGAATGTCAACACCGATGTTGAGGTACTTCCCACCCCTGCCAACGCAGGCAGCCCCATCACCGTCGCCGGCGGCGCCTACGCCTACGATTTCCCAACCATGAATTACAAGCGATGGACCGACTGGTGGGGACCGGCGATCCGGTATTCCCGGATAACTGGAACACCGGCGGAACCGTCGTGGCGTCTCTGGGGCTGGGGCCCTTCGGCCTGTTGCCTCCGCTCGAAGTGAACAACGGCGACACGATTGAAGGCGGCTACGAGATGTCGCTCGGCGGCAACCACCCGGCAGCAACGGTGTCGCTTGTGGCCGGGGGCAAAATCTCCGCCGATATCGCCTGCCAGGGCGGCAATAGCTACACCCTCGACATTTCGCTGCCCACACAGACCTATTCAATCAACGCGGGCGACAACTCCTGGCAGCCGCCGCTCAAGTTTGGCACACTGCCTTCTTTCCAGGGCTCTGCCACAGTCACGCCTGTAACCGGAGTCGCGGAGTGCGTGCGAGGCCGTGCAACAAACGCGTACTTCAGCACCACAGGATTATCGGAAGGCGGTGACGGCAATCCCGGCGGGCCCGGCTTGCTCACCACCGACGTCACCGATCCACTCAGCCTGACGTTCAACATCTACGACAAAAACATCGGCTTCGGCACGTTCTATAACTGGCCGCTGGTTGTGAACTGGAACCCCCTCACGTCTGCGGATGCGACTGACCAGAACCCGGTCACAACTCCGTAGCGTTCATAGCAATTCCTGTTGGGGCGGGCTCCTGATCCCGCCCCACAACATCACAAGTTCAACCCACCCTCATCCCTTCCACGAGGCGCCAAACAGAGGCCAGAGGCTGTCCGAGTTGGGCCCGGTTCCTTGCTCTCGCTGGCTCCCGGCAGCCCTCTTGCCGTAGAGTGATTCCGTTCACAAGGGAGCAAATTACTGTGCATTGGATCATGAGAAGGCCGGCACGAATCGTCGGCGTTGACTACGGTTTTGGGGTTCATCGGATTCGGAGGTGCGGCCGCCCAAACGGCCGGCAGCCCGCTTGGTATTTTTGAGAATCAGTCCGACGTTGGCAGCGTTGTGCCGCCCGGAGTCGCAGCCTTCCAGTGCAACCGGCGTTTACACCGTCCGCTCAGCGGGCGCAAACCTGTGGGTCAACGTCGACGCGTTTCACTTCGTCTGGAAGAAAGTCTCCGGTGACGTCTCGCTCACCGCCGACGTGAAGCTGGCCGACGCCGGCCCCACTTCAATCCCCATCGCAAGGCGCTGCTGATGTTCCGTCAGACTCTCGACTCGGACTCGATGTATGCCGACGCAGCGATTCACGGCTCAGGCGAAACGGCCCTCCAATACCGGCGCAACAAGGGCGACACCACGCAGGACATCGCCTTCAACATCGGCGCGCCTCAGCGCCTGCGCCTCGAAAAACGCGGTGACACGATCACGCTTTTCCTGAGCGCACACGGCGAGCCGCTGCACCAGGTGGGCGCGTCCATCAAGCTGCACTTCGACGGCGAGTTCTACGCCGGGCCTAGGAGTCTGCGCGCACAACAAAATGAGATGGAACAGGCAACCTTCGCCCACGTGGACTCGAGCCGCTCGACGCTTCAGCCGTCCGCGACGATGGCGCTCTACAGCACCCTTCAGACCATCGCCATCGACAACAATGCGCGCATGGCCTACGTGATCCAGACCGGCAAGGGGCAGATGGAAGCGCCCAACTGGAGCCGCGACGGCAAAACCCTCATCTTCGACCGCGCCGGCAAGCTGTGGAGCGTGCCCGCAGCGAAGGCGAGGGCAGCATCGCCGAGGCCACGCCAATCGATGTCGGCAACGCGACGACTGCACGGGCAGCCACGGCCTCTCGCCCGATGGCAAATGGCTCGCCATCACCTGCACCACGCCGGACCAGCCCGGCCGCCGCGTCTACATCGTGCCAGCCACGGGCGGCACACCGCGCGTGGTCACCAAGAATCCCAACTCCTATTTCCATAGCTGGTCGCCGGACGGAAAGACGATCCTCTTCACGCGCCCCAGCCAGGCACGTAAACATCTATTCGATCTCGGTCGAAGGCGGGCGGAAACCGCGCTGACCACCGGCGACGGAATCAGCGACGATCCCGACTACTCGCCCGATGGCCAGTGGATCTACTTCAACTCCGATCGCGCCGGTGGAATGCAGATCTGGCGCATGCGGCCTGACGGCAGCAAGCCCGAGCAGGTCACCTTCGATGAAAAGCGCAACTGGACCCCGCATCCCTCTCCAGACGGCAAATCGATCCTGATCCTCTCCTACGACAAAGATGTAACCGGGCATCCGGCCAACAAGGACGTGACGCTGCGCATTCTCAACCCCGCCGATGGAAAGATTCGCGACCTGGTCGAAAATTGTCGGCGGATCGGAAGCGACAACGTGCCCAACTGGGCCCCCGACGGCGCGCACTTTGCCTTTGTGAGCTACCAGTTTTTGCCCGCAGAAGACAACGGCTCAACGCAATAAGCAGTCAGAATGCGGGTCCGGCAGGCAGCCATGATTGTCCGTGCTTCGCTCGTCGTCATACCCTGATACCAGTTCGAGCCTCTCGGCTACTTCTGCATCGGCGCTGGCTCCAGGCCGGGAAACTCAACTGCGCCATTCCGTTCAAAGGCTCCTCGGCTAACATCGAAAAGAAGTCCCTTCGGGAAGTGAGTTCCACAAAATCTGCTCCTGGAAACTGAGAATGGAATCAGCTCCGAACGAGCCTGGTAGCAGAACTTCGATGATGTCTTCCAGGTCGAAAACCGTCATCGTGCTGATGCTCGCGGCTTATCTGGTGGTAATGTTCGCTACAAACGGCGTATTCACCATCCTGGACGACGAATCGGGCATCGTGAACAGTGCCGCTCACCCCGTTATTCCCACCATAAAAATCTTCATTCTTGGTCCTGGCCAACACGAGCATCCGCCATTTTCTGACGTTCTCTTGCACGCATGGCTTATGGCTACGGGATTTTCCTTCCGCTGGCTGCGCGTCTTTGCCAACCTGTTTTATGCTGCATCGATCCTCTTGATCGCACTCTCGGCCCGCGAAATCGGCGGGCGCCGATCGTTTTGGATCACGTTTGTTCTTGGTCTTGTCTGGCCATTCGCCTTTCAATACGGGCGCATCACGGGTTGGTACTGCGTCTTTCTGTTTTTCGTTTCGCTCGGAACCTGGATTCATCTTCGCCTCGTCCGCAGCCGCAACAATAACGCGCTCTGGTTCGCATTTGCGCTCACTGCATTATTCGCGGTCTGGACAAATTACTTCGCCGTTGTGGTCCTGCTGATTTTTTTTGTCGACCTGCTCCTGTTCCATCGCCGGTTCGCGGCGCAAAACGCGGGGCGACTGGCAGCCTGCGGAATCGCGGTCGCCATTGGCTTTCTGCCCCTCGTCCCGATCGCGCTGCTGAGTGTGCCATCCAGTCCGGAGCCCGTTCCGATCAGGAATTTGGTTGCGGTCGTCGGCTATCCCATCTTCGCGCTTTTTGGCTCTGCTGCCGTAGCACCGTGGTATTGGCCTTTTAGCGTGCCCATCGCTCTTGGCGCGATCTTAGTCGTTGTCGCCGTCTGCTTCAGCGCCGGTCGAAGATGGCTCCTTTACTCATTCGTCCTGGCCATCTTGCTCACGCTAACCGGGCACATAAATATCAAATACGTCCTCTTTTTGCTGGGTCGGCTCTTCCCGGCTTTTGGATTAGCAGCATCTTCGTCCTGTGCGCGTGTTTCCCGTTGCGCTGTAACCGGTCTCGTGGTTCTCGTGATCTTTGGCTGGGCCGGCATTTTCTCGGGCAGGCATTACGCCACAACAAACCTCCTGGAACCGTGGCCCCAGGTTGCGTCCACCGTCGCCAACCACATGAGGTGGAGCAATGCCGCAGTCGTCAGCGACAATGAGCCCTTCTTCTTTTATTTGAATTACGATCTCGGCCTCCAGGCCAGCTCTGAGTGGGCTCCCGATGTTAGCTTCAGTCCTCAGGTCTACGCCGCACGAGGCTACAAGGTATTCGCGGTGAACAAATCGTCGCTGCCGTCCGACTTGCTTCGCGGTAATGTCATCCTGGTCACCGGGTCGGGATCGAATTCCGATATCGAAGCGATGTCGAATCTGAATATTCGCGCTCAACAGCAATGTCGCGTCACGCAAACGTTCAAAGCGGCCCCGGATCCTGGCTATTGGGTTCAAAAGGGCAGCCATTCCCTCAGCGGACGCGCTGTCTTATCGCGTGAACATGATCGACTATCAATGTCCGGACTAAATTCTTTCGGCGGCAATCGTAGGCATCATCGTCGTGCGCCATGCGCATGCCGTCAAGGCAGCCTGGAGCGGCTGGTCGCCGGCGACGATGGCTCGAAGTGAGTCCCGATCACGTCGATCGGCACGTTGATCGTCTTGGGAGGCATGCACTCATTTTTATCGCAGGCCTGGTAGTGCAGTTTAGCCTGTACCAGGTGGGTTCCCCGCGGCCGCCACGATGCGCGCCTGAATGGCGAACTCGCCCGTGTACACGCTCAGCTTCGTCTTGGGATCGAACGCCAGCGAGATGATGGTGCCGGCGGGGTACGTCGCCGCAACCAGCCGCACGCTCGTCCCGTCGGGACCCTCGCTGCCGGGAATGGAAAAGTCTGTCGGGATCAGGAATTCATCGCTCGGCGTGTGCGAGTTGATATGCAGTCCCTGCGCTACGCGGAAGTGCAATATGATCGGGCTCAACTTGCCCGCCGGAACCGTGACCTGTTCGGGAAACAAGTATTGCACCGCCTCCGTTTTAAGCGGAGAGCTGTTTCGCGGCGAATCGGAGATGAACTGGCCGTGAGCCTGCGCAACTCCGAGCGCGCCGAGCCCAACCGCCAGTGCGGCCATGTAAATCGTCTTGGTCATCTCAAGCACCGATTGAAGTCTCCGGCCGAGCTCAGGCCGCCCATAGAGTTGCTGGCTCGCGAACTCGCTGAATTGCTAGTTTTGGAGCGCCTTCTTGATGTTCCCCTCGATGTCGCTCTCCGACGTCAGGCCCACTGTGGCGACCACCACTTTGCCGCTCCGGTCAACGAAGACGGAGCTGATCCAGCGCGCCGACGTGGCCCTGTACGAAGCAAAGCGTCAGAACCGCGGGCGCTTCGCCATGTTCACCGCGAGCATGCACCAGCAGGCGGTCAGCCACTTCGAGCTGGTCCAAGAGCTCCGTCGAGCGCTGCAAAACGGCGAACTCTCGATGCACTATCAGCCGATCATCAACTTGGCGTCGACCAAGGTGGTCGGTTTCGAAGCGCTCATGAGATGGAAGCACCCCGAACGCGGGTGGGTCCCTCCCAACTCGTTCATCCCCCTCGCCGAACAGAGCGATCTGATTGTGGAGCTCGGCCACTTCGCGATTCGCGAATCCATTGAAGCGGCGAGCGACTGGCCGGTTGGCCACCTCGACGGGGTCCTTCCCTACGTGACCATTAATCTTTCCGCGCACCAGTTCCTCGATCCGGCGCTGATCGGCAAGATCGAGTCGGCACTGGCGTCGAGCGGACTCGCGGCCGAGCGATTGGTGATCGAGATCACCGAAAGCGCCATGCTCGCGAACGTCGCGGAGACGATCAGCGTGATGGAACGAATCGCGGCGCTCGGCATCGGCTTCGCGCTCGACGACTTCGGCACGGGTTACTCCTCGCTCTCCTACCTCGCGCTGCTGCATCCGACCATCATCAAGATTGACCGCTCGTTTGTGAGCCCCACGAAGGAGAGCGTTCGCAATGACGCCCTGCTCGAAGCCATCATCTCCCTGGGCCACAAGCTGGGCATGACCATGCTCGCCGAGGGCATCGAAACCGAGAGTCAGCTGGAACGGCTGCACAACTTGGGTTGCGAGTTTGGACAGGGCTTCTACTGGTCACCCGCTGTCGCGAACGACAAGGTCGGCGCGATGCTGAAGCGACACCGTCGCAAGCGTCACGCCTTGGTCTGAACCTCGACGGCGCTCCGGCCCCCCGGCGCCGTCGACGTTCAGCTAGCTCGAGTTGACGTCTTCGTCGAGCCCGAGCCGTTCTCGTGCGGCGTTGATCTCGCCGCCCACCAGAATGGCGAGACCGGTGAGGTAGAGCCAGAACACGAGAATGGCCACGCCGGCGAAAGCGCCGTAGGTCTTGTCGTAGGACGAGAAGTTCGACGTGTAGAGCGAGAACCCGTAGGAGACGATGGCCCACAGGACCGTCGCGACAATGGCACCCGTGCTCGTCCAGCGCCACCTCGGGCTCTTGCGGTTGGGCGCAAGGTAGTACAGCATCGTAAAGAGCAAGTTGATGAGGATCAACGCGACGATCCAGCGGACGATGTTCCACGCTGCCTCAAACGCGACGCCCGTGATGGGCGCGCTGTTGCGGATCGAGTCCCCGATGGATGCGCCAAAAACCGTGAGTCCCGAAGCGCCTCCGCCGAGGATGATGCCACAAAGGAGCAAGATGAGCCCCATGCGCCTCTTGCCGAGGAAGCTTCGATCACGGGCGACACCGAATGCGATGCCGAGTCCCTGTTCCACGACCACCATGCCCGAGACGGCGCTCCACAACGCGACGATCGAGGCCAAGATGGTCGCAGTCAGATGGCGACTCGAGCTCAGCGTTGCCTGGTTGATGGCCTTGGTGAAGACTTGGGCGGCGCTTGAGGGCAGCGCTCGCTCGACGCCGTGAATGAGCGCGATGGCCGTTGAACGCGGTATCTCTACGAGTGACGCGACCCCCAAGAGGGCGATGATCGTTGGGAAGATCGAGAGAAACCATCGATAGGCGAAGGCGCCCGCCGCTACTGTCACTCGGTCGACCTTCATGTGCCGCATCGCCGATGCAAGGACCTTACGCCAGCCCGGGCTGCGCACCTCGCTCTTCAGCTCTTTAACATCGACCCGCGCCTGGGACGCCAGGGATCGTTCCTCGGTGCGAAGTGCGTCGAGTCGGCCGCGCGAGCGATTCCCTGCCATATCGCCAGCCTGCGTGGCATCGCTCATGTTCCGTCCCTTTCGTTCTCACCTCAAGCTCCATCGAGGCCAACATCACCGATGAGAAAACCAAATCTTAAGGAGACTCGGCGGGTAGGAGATGAGATGAGTACTAACGAGCACTCAACTGCTCTGGAAATGCGGACGTTACTTCTCAAGCGACGCGCGGAACCTCGTGATTTCGGCGGGAATCTCCCGGTTGGTCACTGTGGGCCTCGGTTTTCTCAGCGAGCGGCGATAGATTGCTGCTGTGCTCTCTCGTTACCACGCGTCCATAAATCCCGAAGAGGAGAACAACTCTCACGTGGCCATGTTGCGCATGGTGGGCTTCAACAAGCGAGTGCTCGAAGCCGGCTGCGCCTCAGGCCACGTGAGCGAGCGTCTGAGCGCACAAGGCTGCAGCGTCGTAGGAATTGAGATCGAAGCGGGGATCGTCGAGCCCGCGATGCAGTGGCTCGAACGAGTGATCGTCGGCAACATCGAAGAGGATGCCCTCTGGGACGAGCTGGAAGGCGACTACTTCGACGCGATTCTCTTCGGTGATGTGCTCGAGCACTTGAAGGATCCGCTGAAGACGCTGCGAGAAGCGGCGAAGCACCTGGCCCCAGCGGGCACCGTGGTGATCTCTGCGCCAAACATCGCCCACGCGGACGTAAAGATCGCGCTCATCAACGGGGTCTTTCCGTATCGCAACGACGGCCTGCTCGATCGCACGCACATTCACTTCTTCACCAAGGAGAGCTTGCTTGAGCTGGTGCGCGACGCCGGCATGGCTGTCGTGGAGATCAGTCGGGTGACCGTGCCGGTGTTCGAGACCGAGCTCGGCGTCAGCCCCAGCGACGTCGACGCCGCGACGCTCGATTCGATACTTCGCGACCGGGAGTCAGAGACCTACCAGTTCGTGGTCAAGGCCGCTCGCGATGACGCGAACCACTCGATCGAAGATCTCTCGTACAAGTTGGTCGAGCTGACGGATCTATTGCTCGACGAATCGAAACGAGCGACCTTGCTCAGGGCGGACAACGATGCACTCCTCGCCCGCGTCACAGAGATCACCGAACAGCGCGATGAGCATCTTCGCGATCTCACGAAACTGCGTGAGCAGCGTGAAGCAATCAAGCGATTCCTTCCGTCGCCGCTGTTGCGATTGGTTAAGGGAAGATTTGGCGTCACCGACCGCGACTGAAAGCGACGATCTCTGCCAGTCCTGGGCGGTACGAGGACGTCGTATCAACGCTAAGCGTGGGGACCCCGAGCTCGAGTGCCTCGTACGACTCCCAATCAAACGCCCCGCTATTCATCAGCGCTGCGATCTCACCGTCGGGGTGCCCACCACGTAGCGCGACGTCATCGGACGCGCGTCGTACAAATCTGCGAGCCGCCTGCACTCGATCGATCCGACACTGAATGTGGCGCGTGTCCGCGAGGCCGACCACGCGCCGAAGCTCCTCATCGAAGTCGTTTCGAAACGCCGCCTCCGCGACGATCGTGCACTCTGCGCCAATGCACTCGGTGATGAGTCGATAGAAGAGCTCAAAGGCGCTGCTGGCGATTGGGGCGCCCAATCCAGGGCGAGAGTCGCCGCTCGCGAACCACAGACCGTTCTTGATCTCGTCTCGAGAGACGACGGGACAAGGCAGCAGCCGCCCGAGTTCACGTGCCAGCGTCGTCTTACCCGAACCAGGCGGACCGCTTACCAGTATGAGCCGCGCCATCGCTTGCAACGAACCGGTCACTGTCCAGAGGAACACGCCGCGCAGGCTGCACCCTCGCCCGATAGAGCACCTCCACACGTCGCGCAGTTCGTGGCGGAGCGATCACTTGATCCGCAGTCATGAAACAAAGCGCGACTCCCTGGCAACGCTTCGCCGCACCAGACGCAATGCTTGACTCGAATCCCTCCCGCAGTCGAAGGAGGCGGGGCGCTCGAGGTGGAAGCGTCTCGCGGGTCTACCTCGTTGACGCTACCTACCAACGTTGGAGAGCTACCGGGCCTTGATGCGGAGGCGAAGGAAGCGCCGGGAGGGCGAAGGGGTCCGGGGACGTTGCGGCCGTACGGGGAAGCGCCGCTCGCCGGTGGTGGCGTGGGGGTGCGCCCACCGGCATCGGCTCCGGCTGTTCCGGGCCAACGGGAGAACCCGAAGACAAGGAAGAGGATCCAGTTGACGAGCATGGAGCACAGGTCGATATCCCACACCACTTCGACGCTCTTGATCTGAAAGCCGAGGTCGCTGCCTCCAAAACCAAAGGGTACGGCCTCCGCCAGTGAACGTAGATCGACGTAAATCATGACGAAGACGACAACGGTGAGCACGAGGGAGGAGAGCGGTACGAGGACCCAGGCCGACGAGTAGCCAGCCTGGGCGATGATTCGAGCGGTTGCCCAATAACTCACCGCCAGAAAGGCGACGAACAGTACCAGGACGACAACACCCACGATGCTCCCCCGTTCGGACAAGATTTCACAACTAGTACTCGCTGAACGATCCGAGCATCACTGACCGGGAGTGCAATGGAGCGTTCCATCACCGCCGCACGCGCCCGGTCCCTCTAGGAGGTGCAGGTTAACTCTCGCGAGAGGCTCGGTCAACGATTTCCCTCCGTAACTTGACTCCAAACTTCGCTCGCGCGTGGGCTGTCTATTCTCTCTCTCCTCTTCGCGCCGCTGCGCCGATGACCAAGACACCATGTTGAAGCGACCAGTTCTTACTGGTGCGATGACTGCACCCTCGCCGTAAAGTGCGCATATGACGGACGGCCCAGCGTCGATGGAACGGGTGTCCCGCGACGTCCGTCTGGCGTACGAGCAAGGTGACCTCAATCTGTTTGGCGCGTTGCTCGCACCGGACGTGACCTGGGGTCCACCCGGTGATTCATCGACCTGCCGCAACAAGAGTCAGGTTCTCGCCTGGTACCAGAAGGGCGCAAACGCGGGTTCGCACGCCGAAGTGCAAGAGATCGAAATTGTTGGGGATCGGCTGCTTGTTGGGCTCGTCGTCATGGGCTCCCCTTCAGGAGAGCATGAGAACGAGAGGACGTCGCAATGGCAAATCCTGACCGTCAAGGACTCCCGGATCGTCGACATCGTCGGCTTCGAGCTGAAGAGCGACGCGGTCGCCTGGATGTCGCGCTAAACGACGATCCGTCGTCAATCAACTGAACTAGCGAGCGACGGAACTGACAGAACTGTCGTGGTGCCGAGAGAGCGAAGGGAGCCTCGCCCTCCAATTCTTCTCACGCATCTGTTTCGCGATCGCGAAGCTGAGGAGCACCACGACAACGACGCCGCCCATCACCAGGGCCGCGCCCATCAGGTATGAACCGACGGCCCGCGCGCAGACTGAGCTGACCGCTCCGTGGCCGAATTCGCTGTTGTACGAATTGCACGCCGATTCCTGAGCATGACCGCGGGTCAGCACCCACACGCCGACAAACGTGGTGAGTAGGCCCAGTGCGAGAGTGATTCTCTTTATCACGTCACAGGCTTAACTCAAAGAGTTCACAAAACGGAAAGATTTGGGAGCAAGTTGACAAAAGGTATAACGCACGACTGTGCCCAAACTCACGGCTTTTCTATACGTGACAACGGCTTTGTTCCCGTCAACGGAAAATGATCTCCCGCCATTTATTGTGATTTCGCGATAATTTTCTCATCCGGTGAGACGGTCACCGAAGGAATATGAACCAGCGGGACACCGGGTAAGAGGTCTCGCTCCTCGCCACCTCAAACGATGTCAGTGACTATGTCACATCGAGACCACGAAGGTCGTCGATGCTGGCCTGATTCTTCTCAACCCAATAGTCGTGAATTCCATCGGGGCCTTTGCGGCTCGACCACTGGTCCATGGTGGGCCGATGTTCCTGAAATGACATGAACGGCACGCCGTAGCCGCACGAGTCCGCGATCCGAGCAACGTCGACCACAATGATCGAACGAACTCCTACACTCTTCGCACCGGGAAAGCATTGGGCGAGCTGTGCAAATTCACCCGACCCCACGCAGACAGTGCGGCCCGCCCCGTGCAATCGGACAATCCGCGGCGGCCCTTCAAAAGCGCAGAACATCAGAACAATTCGCCCGTTCTCACGCAAATGCGCGATGGTCTCGACACCGCTACCCGTCTGGTCGAGGTACGCCACCGAACGCGGACCGAGCACCGCGAACTCATCTCGATTTCCCTTGGGCGAACAGTTCACCGATCCCTCGCCGGAAAGTGGTGCGGTGGCCACGAAAAACACCGGCTGGCTCATGAGCCACGTCGTCAGATTTTCGTCAATTACGTCGAACGTTTTACCCATAGCTACATTCTCTACCTCGTGTGCAATGAGGCGAGCGATCACGCACTTTCGTCAATCAAAACCAACACGTCTACGTCTCGAGCCACCGGACGCTTGTACCAACGCTCCGGCGTGCTCTCTATGAAGGCGAGCATGTTCGGGCGTCCGAGAAAGCCTTCTTCGACGCGAGAGACGTGCACCACATCGCCCGTCGGTGTTTTGACCACGTCGCCGACCGTCACTTCATCGGCTCTTTTCGTTACCCAATTTCCTTCTTTCGCGTTCATGTCTCTTGTTTAGTCCAAGCGAGATTGCGCACGCCGGCCGTACAGGGTTAGCGAGGGGCGGCGGACGCCCGCCACTACACTCAGCCCAACGATAAGAGGAATGAGCGATTATGTCTGACCGATTGGATGTCTTGAGCAAGTCCGTGGCGCATTTGAGAGATGTGGCTTCGGGGCTCGACCCCTCGCGCTACACCTCCCCCGCGTACCCGACCGCGTGGACCATCGCCGACACGTTTTCTCACCTTGGCTCTGGCGCAGTCATTGGGCAACGGTGGTTCGAGGACTCGGTCGCGCAGCGTGGAGCCGACCCCTCGTTCAACACCTCTGTGTGGGACGAGTGGAACGCGAAAGATCCGGCGAATCAAGTCGCCGACAGCCTCGCGAGTGACGCTGCGCTGCTCGCTGCGCTCGGGGCCGCGACCGAAGACCAGCGAAACGCATTTCGCCTTGCGCTGGGCCCCTTCTCCTTCGACTTTGACGGCATGGTTGGACTCCGCCTGAGCGAACACGTGCTCCATTCCTGGGACGTGGAGGTGCCTGACAAGCCCGACGCGACGCTTTCCAGCGAAGCCGCCGACGCCATTCTCGATGGGATTCAATTCGTCGTGGCGCGCAGCGCCAAGCCCACTGGTGAACCTCGAAACGTGGCTATACGAACCGTCGACCCGCAGCGGGACTTCACGTTGATCCTTGGTCCCGAGTCGGCAGCACTTGAGGAGGCATCGTTCAATGGCGCCCCCGATATCGAGCTCCCCGCCGAATCATTGGTTCGTCTGATCTACGGCCGGCTCGATGAAGAACACACACCGGAAAATGTCACGGGCGAGGCGCTCGACGGCCTTCGTAAGACCTTTCTCGGATTCTGACCGAAACCCGCTGACGCAAGCGTCTATGACAAGTCAGCGCTCGGCACCTTCGCGGCATCGCGCACCGACGCAAACCGAAGAAGTCCGGGACTCCGAATAAGCCCAAGGGCACCGATCGAAGACGCGCACGTCGTCAAGAACGTGCCACCGTCCATCACCTCTGATTTACGGTTCAACGCTGCGACTTGGGAGGGCGATCGCCTCTTGCTCGAAGTATGAACGTCCTTGTCATCAGCGCAACAAATACCGCAAGGTTGGTCAGGATCGCGACTTCCAGGGGAAAGCGCCATGACGACACGCCTGAAAAGTAAACAACGAGAATGACCGCGGTGACCGTCACGGACACAAAGGAGACAATGCGGAGGCCCTTCCACACGGGATCAGTCCAGAACGAAAGCACACGCACCTCGACACCTCCCGCTGACTGCCCTTACCAACGAACCTAATGGGCCAACTCCACGGCCGATCTTTGGAGGCGTCCTCACCGGCACGTTTGCCCAGGAATCGTGGCCATGTTTCAGTAAGGTTTGGCGGCGCGACGACAAAGAGTAGGTGGGATAACGGGTCAGTCAGGGGAATGCACATGAGAGGACTCTTCACATTTCGGCGACTTGCTGCCGTCGTCGTCGCGCTGGTTGTTTCTCTGTTCGCGTTGATTCCAGCCGCGGACGCGGCCAGAGAAACTGTGACGGCGGGAGGTTTGACCGCCACCCTCTCCTATCGTGGTACGCCTCCCCTCTCGAAGAGCCCGTATCTGAGGATCGACCTCCGCGGGAAGGTGATCTACAGCCAGGCGGTACGTTCGGCGTGGTGCGCAGACGGAGTGCTCCCCCAACGTCATCGCAGGAGCGCGAACAGTGGTCCACATCGTTCGACTGGAGCCGAACGGATCTCCCAGCGTGGTCCTCGATCTCTACAGCGGGGGCGCTCACTGCTGCGCAATCGAGCAGGTGTATTCGCTCAGCCAGAAGTCGTCGAGGATTCAAAAGGCGGAGTACAACTTCGGGAACCCGGGAGTGCGGCTCGTGCAGCTCGGCGCGGGCGGCAGCTTTGACCTCCTCAGCGCGAACGACGCGTTCGCGTATGCCTTCACCGACTACGCCGCGTCTGGCATGCCGATCAAAATACTGAGCTTCTCGCACAACTCGTTCCACGACGTCACGCGAAGCTTTCCTCAGTTGATCACGAAGGACGCAGATCAATGGATGAGCGCGTTCAAGTCGCAGGCCAGCACCCATTACGCAGACTCGGTGGGCCTAGTCGCAGCCTGGGCCGCCGACGAGGACATGCTTGGCCGTTCCGCGTCGGTGATGCGATTCCTCGACAGCGAAGCCAAAGCTGGCCACCTCAATAGTGCATTGAGCCCGATTACTCCAAGTGGCGAGAGCTTTGTTGTCGCACTGCTGAAGTTCCTTCGAGCACACGGGTACGCGCACTAGCAAGAGTGCTACCTCCGTCAAGCGTTCGCATCCGCCCGCCCGGTCTTCGGTTCCGGTGACACAGACGAGTGTGTGGTTGATTCCCCCATCTCGTCTCGGTACAGTGTCATCGGTCCAGGGGGTGACGCGATGCGCAAAGTAGTGGCTTACGAACTTCTGTCGCTCGACGGCGTTGCCGAAGGGCCCGATGAGTTCATCGCCGACTGGGATGAAGCAATGGATGCGAATCTCGGCCGAGTCATCGAGTCGCAAGACACCGTACTGCTCGGCCATCGGACCTACGACGATTGGGCCACGTTCTGGCCGACGAGCGACATCGAACCGTTCGCCAGCTTCATCAATCCGGTGGAAAAATTTGTGGTGACGTCAACGTCGCCGCAACAAACCTGGTCCAATGCCACCCCTGTAGGTGGCGATCTTCTTGAGTTTGTTACCGAGCTGAAGCACCAGTCCGGCGAGGACATCGGCTTGCACGGAAGTATCACGCTGGTGCAGTCCCTGCTGGTAGCTGGTCTCGTCGACGAACTGAGACTCGTCATCGCACCGGCGCTACAAATGCGCGGACGCAAACTCTTCGACAGGGGTCTTCCTTCCCGACTAGCCCTGACGCATCACGTTACGTCACCGATGGGGTATCTCCTCCTTGACTTCCGAGTCGGAAGATGAGGCGACGGCACAACTGAAGCGGCTCGCGACCTTGTGCCAGCGCACACAAACCACCATCGATTGTCTCCTCCGTCACGCAGGTCGGTCAGCTCGCGGGGAATCCGCTCGTCGCGCTCGTTCGATCGGGGCCCGACTTCACTGCCGCCAGGAGTCAAGTTCACTGCCGCTGGAAGTCGAGCACTTATTGCAGCACGTGCCTTTGATCAATCATCCGAACAGCGCTGCGAGCTCGGCGCACTCTGGGGCGTCGGCGAACGGAGTTCAACGTCTCCCCGCCTCGTGACTCGTGTGGCCAGACTGCCAGATAGAACGACATCTTTCTTCTTCCACATTGGCATCGGGGCACGCCCAGTCTTTGAAGTTCCACCAATTGCTCGGTTCGAAGCGTCATCGAGACCCCAATTCGTCCCGATCACGTGAAATCCCGACCAGTGCGCGGCCCGTCGAATTGTGAAAGGATTCCTCGTAATTCAGAACTCTCACTTATTCGGGGCAGATAAGGATGAAGACGCTCAAGGTCGCGGCGAAGGCGCTTGGGGCCGGTGCGGTGATCCTGGCCTTGACGATCAGTCCTGCCACTGCGGTCTTCGCCGCAAATCCCGCCAGCCCGCCGTCAACCCAAGTGGCTGCGCAGGCACCAATCACGGCTGGTCCGTCGCGTAGCGAATGTCTGACTCCGGACTTCGATGACACAGGTCTTGCGGCCCTTCAGTCTGCGGTCACAAGTTTTGAGACCCTAACGAGCTCGACCGTAACGTGCGTCTCGGCGTACTTGGATAGTGCCGTGTCGTGGACTGATTGGGAGTCTCCGTGGATCACTGATTCGTCGTACGGATACACCTCGTGGGTCGAAGAGGCGCCGCAAAGTCGACAGCTCGTCTTGGCCGTGAACTTGATTCCCAACAGCCTCGAAGATGCGAGTGATCCCTTGACGTGGGAGCAGCCGTGCGCCGATGGCGCCTACGACTCCTACGCCACCGAACTCGGCACGAGCCTTGTCGCCGCTGGTCTGCAGGACTCCATTCTCCGCCTCGGTGCGGAGATGAACGGCACGTGGGAAGCAGACTTCATGGGCACGACTACGCAGGAGCAGAGCCTGTGGGCCATGTGCTTTGCCAATGAAGTGACCGCACTGCGGCAAGCGGGTGGTGAGAACTTCCTCATCGACTGGGACCCCAACGCTGGCAAGGACGGGTATCCCTACGCGAACTTCTACCCCGGAAATTCGTTCGTCGACATCATGGGGCTCGACCTCTACGACGTTGATTCCGATTCTCCAAATACATCAGTACCCTTTTCACAGCTCGCCGATGAGCCCTATGGGCTCGCGGACTTCGAAGCGTTCGCCGCCGCACACGGAAAACCCATGAGCTTTCCCGAATGGGGACTGTCGACAGTCCCCTCCGGCGACGATCCCGGGTATATCGATGGCATGGCATCAACCGTCGCCAACGGTGACTTCGCTTTCGAGGCGTATTTCGATGCAGGTAGCTCAGGCTCGGAAGCTCTTGCACTCGGATCCAGTACGCCGCTCTCTGTCACCTCGTATCAAGAATGGTTTGGTACTCCACCTTCGACGGTCGCGAGCATCTCGGGAACTGTTACCGCCGTCGGCGGAGGCGATCTTGAGGGAGTCTGCGTCGAAGCGCTCCTCGATGGCACGAACCTTGCCGCGTCAGCCCTCACTTCTGCCGAAGGCACTTATACAATCTCGGGACTCGCCCCTGGCGACTACGGAGTCATGTTCGCTCCCGGGTGCGGCAGCGGGGACGTCGCAACACAGTGGTACAACGGCTCCTCCTCGGGAACGCAGTCTGCACCGGGCACCTTGGTTGCCGTCTCGGCGGCCTCGCCGGTAACGAATGTCAACGCCGAGATGTCGGCGGGTACGAGTATCTCCGGCACGGTGAGCGCGGCGGTGGGCGGCGGTGACCTCACGGGTATCTGCATCAATGCCTTCCCAGTCGGGGGCACTACTACCGCTGGAACTACTGCCACCAGTGCGGCCGACGGGACTTACTCCATTGAAGGGCTGTTGCCCGGCAGCTATGACGTCGAGTTCTCCGGCGGGGCGTGTGGAGGGAGCTACGTTACGCAGTGGTACAACGGGACGCCTTCGGGGACGTCATCTACATCGGGAGCGCTTGGAGTTGCGGTAACCGTAACGTCTCCGGGCACCGCCATCGACGCTGCGATGGCGTTGAGCACAAGCATCTCTGGCACGGTGAGCGCGGCCGTGAGCGGGGCCGGCATTGGCAACATGTGCGTGTGGGCGTACCCCGTCGGAGGCGGCGCGGTGGCTAAAACGATGACCGCGCTCGATGGCATGTACACAATTTCTGGCATCGCCGCCGGTAGTTACGCGGTCGAGTTCTACACATATCCGTGCGGAGGACGCAACTACGTGACGCAGTGGTATGACGGCACGCCGACCGGGGCGGCGTCTATGTCGGGGGCCTTGGCGGTGTCCACGACGATCGCGTCCCCGGCGGCCGACATCGACGCCGACTTGGCCCTCACGGCAAGCATCACCGGGACCGTAACCGATGCAGTTAGCGG
Organism: uncultured Acidimicrobiaceae bacterium; assembly: GCA_963848345.1. Lineage (GTDB taxonomy): Bacteria > Actinomycetota > Acidimicrobiia > Acidimicrobiales > RAAP-2 > RAAP-2. The sequence continues at coordinate 23,187 of CAWKDF010000011.1, forward strand.
AGCGGGCGTCGCAGATGTCTGCGTGTCGGTAACGTCGACCGATGGCGGGACCGGTGGTGCCGCGACGACGTCGTCCAACGGTAGCTATGCCGTCTCGGGATTGGCCGCCGATTCATATGACGTGGTCGTGGACCCCAGCTGTGGCGGAACTATCACCACTCCGTACGCCTCACCGCAGCCCACGTCCGGCACGGAAGTGATCTCTGCTGGCGTGACGACGACTTATAACGCCGGCCTGGTCCTACCTGGGTCGATCGCCGATGTGATCACGCCCAGTGTGAACGCACCATCCAACGCGATGGTGGGCGGCGCTACGTACTCGCCGAGCGCCACCGCAACGTCGGGTGACAGCGTGCACATAACTCTCGATGCCGCATCGACCGGATGCGCTCTCGCCTTAGGCGTGGTGAGTTTCATCGCCGCTGGTACCTGCGTAGTCGACTTCAACGATCCCAGTTCCGGACCGAAGGACGCGTACGAGTCCGCCGCCCAAGTCCAACAGTCCTTCGGCGTCGCAGGGTCGTCTGGCGGTGGCGGGGGCGGCGGTGGTGGAGATAGCGGTGGAGGTGGCGGTGGAGGTGGCGGTGGAGGCGGCGGTGGTGGTGGTGGTGGTGGCGTAGCACCCCCGAGCCCTACAGTTATCACCACATCAAGTCCACCCGTAGCGTCAGTCGCTCCCACGGCGTCGATTCCCACACCAAGAGAGGTCACGTACTCGGGAAACTCGACGGCGCTCTCGCTCCGGGCGAAAAGTCTCCTCAGTACCCTCGTCAAGAGACTTTCTACTGGTGGCTCCATCACGATTATCGGATACGCGCATAACGACAGGTCGCTCGCCCGTCGACGAGCTGACGTTGTAGCGAGCTACTTGGCCCAGCAAGTCTCGCTGCATGTGACCATCAAGATCATCACGACATCGAGCGTAGAGAAGGTAATGGTGATCACCTCGAAATCGTGAATCTGGGTGATCTCGCTCGCACCTGTGGATGGGAGCAGACGTAGCCAGCCGGTCGAAGCTATGTATTGGGATAACAGGGATGCGTTACCCAATTCCAAACTTTTCGAACCGCAGCCGGAATCTCGATTGGACAGACCGAGTCCCGCGCGCCTCCGAGGCCATCGTTGTAGACCCTCCATTTGGACGAGCCTCGCACCTTCACAAAGAGGTTGTACCCGCCGTCGTCCTGGGTGCTCACTTGCGCACCCTGCGATTTGGCGTTCGGCACCAAACCCGCCGCCGCGTAGTAGCGATGGTTTTGCGCATCGAAGGCGTAGTAGGTCGTCCCTCTGGCGAGGCCCACGTAATCCGAGCGCGGATACGAGTGGTACGCGGCATCGGCGTCAAGAAGGCTTTGGCGAACTGCGGGGGTAACAAGCAGATCCCGCGCGAGTGGGCTCGCATTTGCGCGCCCAATCGATGAAACGAGCGTGACGGTCGCGCCGATCATCATCGACGAACAGAATAAGAAGGCGTTCACGGCGTGTCGCTTCTGCATCTGGGGCTCGATTCTCTAAGTCCAGTTCATAGTGTAAGTACAACTCTCCAGCGAAACGAGGCGCTACTGGGAAGTCATGCCCCCATCAACGGCGAGGACGCTCCCCGTCATGAAGCTCGACTCGTCCGATGCCAGAAAGAGCACGACGTTCGCTATTTCTCGCGGTTGGCCCGGTCGACCTATTGGTTGGAAGGAATCGATTGTTTCGTACACGTGGGCGAGGCCCCCAAGCATCTCGGCGTGCGCGTAGTTGATCGGGGTGTCGACCCAACCCGGACAGATCACGTTGCAGCGGATACCGCGTTTCGCGTAATCAAGCGCGACTCCCTTCGTCAGCATGACTGAGGCACCTTTCGATGCCGAGTACACGGCGAGAAAGGGCTCAGAGACGAGGCCGTTCACGCTCGAGACGTTGACTATCGAACCGCCGCCTCCCGCGAGCATGTGCGGAATCGCCGCTCTGCACCCGTAGATCTGCCCCTTCACGTTCACGGCCAGCGTCCGTTCGATTACCTCGTCGGTCACCTCGTGCAGGACACCAGGGATATTGACCCCCGCGTTATTCACCAGCACGTCAAGGCCCCCGAATTGCTCGACTGCGTCGGCAATCATCGCGTCAACCGCTATGGAATCACTGACGTCAACTTGCCTCGAATTCGCAACGCCCCCGGCAGCACGCGCCAGTTCCGCCGTCTCCTTAGCGGTAGCTCCGTTCAGATCGGTGCATAAGACGCGACCACCCTCTTCCGCGAGCCTGAGGGCCGAAGCCCGCCCGATCCCTGACCCAGCCCCGGTAACGACGCACACCTTGCCAGTAACTCGTTCGCCCACGTCAACCAACCCCTTAGTGTTCCGCAGGGCACCTACAGTACGTCATGCCGTCCGAACCATGGCCGTGCGTCGGCTTAACGCGGTTCAAAGTAGCCAGCTCCGGCAAAGCTGCTCGCGTTGCGCCTGACGAGACCCGAAGAGGACCGATAATGACCGAAGGATCACGGACGCCCGTGAAACGTCCTCCGCGATCCGTCCCGTCAATCGGGATTCCTCGCATCCCGATCGGATTCTGCATTCGGGAATGGGGTTGATGCTCACTGGGCCTTACTTCAGGACGCTTGACGGGCTTCCTTTCGCCGCTCCAATTCCCTCGGCAGTTTCAAGCGAGGGTGTTCATACACGATGTGCAGTCGCAAGGCGTCGACCGAGGCGAATGTCCTGATGCAAGTTCCGCAAATGTGACGGGTGGTCTTTGTTCGCATAACTGAGTCCCTTCCGTTTTAGCGCGGACACCGCGGAGATGGAGCACTCTACGCAGTCGATATAAGGCAGTCGTCCGGCAGGGCCGGTGAAAGCCGGTGAAGGCCGAACCTAGGGCTGAGCGATTAAGGGGCTGGGCGACATGGGCGGCGGATCGTACGTGGACCGGGTCCTAGGGACTCAGGTATCACGTCCGCTCACCTGCATCCTCGGCACGCACCCCTTGGAGAGGCGAAGGAGCAGCGATGGGTCGAAGCCGACTATTGCGCCACAACGGGTATTGCAACCTCGCCGACGTCTCCGTCAAGCGCCCTACTGCATGTCTTGGCAAGCAAAATCGCACATCCCACATTGGAGATCGTTTCGGCGCAAAAGAGCACGTGGAACACACCCACGATGCTCAAGAGGGCGGCGAGGCTTCCCGTTACCTGGACCCAGAGGACAGCCCTGGCCCAAGAGACGTCGGTCAACTGACGGCACAGCCAATAAGCGGCCGTACTCATGAATACGACAATCACGGCCCCAAAGCCATAGTGAATGTACTTCAACACCGAGTCGAGCGAGTAGAAGTAAGAACTGATAAGCACCAAGAAAGAGGCGGCGCTGTAAAACAGCAGTAGTTTGCGTACTTTCTCCGAGCGAACGCCACGTCCACAACACGCGCGCGCCGCACGCATATTCCCACCCGCGAGCACCGCCCAGGCAAGCGTATAGAACACCGCAGTCTTTACGTGAACGCCGTACTCACTGATTCCGCCTTCGTACCGGGCCAGCACGTAGCCCGGATGGAGCGCGACACCCGCTCCCATAAAAAATAGAAACGCTATCTCTCCAAAAACAACCCACCGCAACAGCCTGCTATTCACGTTTTGCTCATCAGCAACGCTAACGCTAGCGCGTCTTGGTCGCCGATTACCCCCGCTCTCGAAATTGCGAATGTTCAACACCTGCCTCATCCTTGTTGCCGCATTAAGACTGCACCTTGAAAGTCATGAGTACTGGCATTGACCAGGGAGGGGATCCTAAGTCAACCGGAGTTCCAGTGGCGTTTGATTCCACTTCATCGCGAACAGATGTGTCGGGTCATCGGGGACACATCTCGTGGAGAATGTCGATTTAGTGGTCAGGCGGGCGGTGATGAACGCTGCCCTTGATTTGATCCGGAACCACCTCGCTCAACTGTCCGGTTTCGTCGAATTCGCGAGGTGACGTCCGTTTGGTGGGCGGGATCGAATACGAAGTTGGCCTGTGGGCGATCGTGAGCCCATCGACGCTTGCGTCAGCGTTAGACGCCACTCCGCGCGACACGTACTGTGGGCGGTGTGACGAACTCTTACGACGTCAGCTGGAAGCTCGACGACATCACGATGCGCGGCACACTGACCCTCCCAGTGGGCGAAGGGCCATTTCCGGCCGTCGTATTCGTCGCTGGCAGTGGTCCTACCGACCGCGACTGGTGCTCCCCTCTACTTCCGGGCACCAACGGAAGTGGCGCGCTCTTCGCTGAAGCGTTTGCGAACTCCGGCATCGCCTCGCTTCGCTACGACAAGCGAGCTTCGGGCCCGGACGCGAGCGAAAACGCGAGAATTCTCTTCGGCAAGTTCAGCATGCGTTCGCACCTTGAGGAACTCACCGCAGCCGTCGGTGCGCTCGTCGAAAATAGCACCATCGACTCGCGGCGAATCGTCGGCCTCGGCAACAGCGAAGGAACGCTCCACGTGCTCCATTACGCGACGAGCCCTCAAGCCGTGCCGTTCGCCGGTCTCGTACTCGCCGCGCCTCCGGGGCGATCCGTCGGCAAGGTCCTTTTGACCCAACTCGCATTGCAGGCATCGCAGATGCCTGGCGGCGCCGAACTCATGACTGAGGTGGAGGCGGCCGCTGCGCGTTACGAAGCGGGCAAGCCCATGAACATCGATCCAGAAGTACCTGACACCGTGAAGATGGTGCTCGCCAGTTTCGAAGCACCGGCGAATCTGCCATTGGCTCGCGAGCTGTGGAATGAGGACGCCACCGCTTTATTGCGTGAAGTGGAGATTCCCACACTCGTCATAATCGGGCGCAAGGATCTCCAGATCGACACCGCCCTTGACGGCGAGCCTCTCGAGCGGATAGCTCGCGGGAAGGGAAACGTCACGTTCGCATTTCCCGAGAATGCGAACCATGTTCTCAAAGAAGACAAACGCCCCCTCGCCGAAGTCCGCGCGGCACCTGGCTCGGGTTACAACGAGGCTGATACTCGTTTGGATCCGGAATCTCTTGAGACGATTCTCGACTGGCTTGAGGGAGTCTTCGCATAATCGAGTTGAATCAGACTGGTCGGAGGCTCAATCAAAAGTGACTTTCGTCCCTAGAATTTCTCACATTCCGGGACGCATCATGGATTGATGGCGCGAGGATCGCTCCCTGTTGCCAAGGAGGTGAACCGTGATTGGGCACCCAAATCCAACCAGTAATGAAATCGAAGGACGCGACTCTGGGATTAATGCTTTCGACGACGCGAAAATAGCTCGCCAAAATGCAATCAAGCAGATTGAGCTTCGGCGCCATTTTCGAATCCAGGCGGCGATGACGGCTGTCGGTGCGATGATTCTCATCCTTATTTGGGCTTTGACCGAGTATCACAATGCCGGCGGCTGGCCGACCCATGGCTTCAGTCAAAGCTCTGGAATCCACGACGTGTGGAACTTCTGGATTGTCTATCCCATCGGAGGTCTAGTTCTCATATTCTCAGGTCGAGCCTGGTTTGTATATCGGAACAAGCCAATCACCGAGCAGGAGATAAAGAAGGAAATTGAACGTCAATCGAGCGACTCTAAGTAGACGAGTCAACTAACAAATGGGTCCGTTTGCAACGTGAGGCCACGGTTCGTTTTAGGTTGCCATGAGTTACTTTGCGCGTAGTTGAAACTTACGAACTAACACCTAGTAGGACTTAGTAGGGCCGGTGGGGATCGAACCCACGACCGAGGGATTATGAGGGGCTCACCGATCGTTTTTCAGGTTTTTTCTGTTCCATACAGTTCGTTTTGGTTCGGCTCAGATTCCACCAGCATCCATACAGATTCGTAGCGTCCACGGATTGGAGTAGCAAAGGAGTAGCAATTCGAAACGATCGAGGCACCCGAGGTCGTGAAAGTGGCGTGGGAGATCGCTCGAATACTGGTACGATAAGTGGTACCACTTCAAGCCAGGAGATTTTGGACGTGTCTATTACCGCGAGCGAAGCTCGAAAGAACCTCTTCCCTCTCATCGAGCAGGTCAATGAAAATCGCGAACCGATTGAGATCACGTCCAAGCGGGGCGACGCTGTGCTGATGTCTCGAGCCGACTATGACGCACTGAACGAGACAGCGCTTCTTCTGCGCTCCCCCGCCAATGCGCGCCGACTCCTCAAGAGCTTGGCTCAAGCAAATGCCGGCGAACGTAGTGCCCACAAGCTCTCGTAGTGCGACTGGTTTTCACCCCCCTCGGCTGGGAGGACTATCTCTATTGGCAGTCACACGACAAGGCAATGCTCAAACGGCTGAACCGGCTTCTTGAGGAGTCGACGCGAAATCCCTCTGAAGGAATTGGAAAGCCCGAGCCACTCCGACACGTTCTAGCTGGCTGCTGGTCGCGGCGAATTGATGAGGAGCATCGGCTGGTGTATCTCGTAGACGGAGAGGACATCGTGGTTCTCCAAGCGAGATACCACTACGGAAAATGATCCGGAGTAGGACGAAGTAGGGCCGGTGGGGATCGAACCCACGACCGAGGGATTATGAGTCCCCTGCTCTAACCACTGAGCTACGGCCCTTCGACTGGAGTTGCCACGGTTCCTTGGACACGAACTGATTAGTGATTATGCCACCTTCGCCGTGGCGTAGTACTCCGCGGGCGTCAGGTGGCCGAGGATCGCCTGGTGTCGTTCACGGTTGTAGAACACCTCGACGTATTCGAAGATGATCGTGCGTAGCTGGGACTTCGCGAGTTGGCGCACCGGTCCGTGCAGGAACTCGATCTCGCGCTTGGCCGTCGCCCAGAAGCTCTCCATCGCGGCGTTGTCATATGCATCGCCCGTTGACCCGAAGCTCGCCGACAGACCCCAATCGCTGAGACGGTTGGCCATGTCCAAACTCGTGTATTGCGGGCCCTTGTCGCTGTGATGGACCAGCTCGCCGTCAGGACGCCGTCGCGAGAGCGCCATCACGAGCGCCGAGACCACCAGGTCCGTCGTCTGGCGCTCTCCCATGGCCCAGCCGACGAGGGTCTTGTCGAAGAGATCGCGGATGCCGGCCAAGAAGAGCTTGCCGTCGAGGCAGTGGAACTCCGAGATGTCCGCGACCCAGCGCTCGTCGGGTCGCGTCGCGCTGAAGTCACGCTCGAGCAGGTCGGGGGCGTAGGCTGTGTTGGGCTTGCCGCGACGCCACTTCTTTCGACCGTGCACGCCCACGAGCCCGTGTTCGACCATGATCCGCGCCACGCGGTGGCGCCCGACCCGGTGCCCGCGGTGGCGCAGTTGTCCGAGGATCCTTGGCGCGCCGTAGGTGTGGCGAGAGAGGACGTGGATCTCCTTGATCTCACTCAAGAGCACGTTGTCGTCCCACGCTCGTTGACTGGGCTGGTGGCCAACCACGCGTAGTAGGTCGATCGGGGCAGGTCGATCACGCGACAGAGATCCTTGACGGCGTGCTCGGCTTGGTGGTCGTGGACGAAGCGGCAGCCGGTCACCGCAGCGTCTCTTTCGCGAAATAGGCGGCGGCCTTTCGCAGGATCTCCATGTCCTCGCGCTGCTGGGCGTTCTCCTTGCGCAGGCGCTTCAGCTCCGCCGCCTCGTCAGCGTTGAGGGCCGTTGGATCCTCAGCGTGTTCGCGGTCCTTGCGATCCTCGCTCACCCAATACCAGAGCGTGCGATCGCTCATGCCGAGTGAACGAGCGACATCGGCGATGGAACGTCCCGACGATTTGACGAGCGCCACCGCCTCCTCTTTGAACTCGGAGGGATATCTGGTTTGACGGGCCACGGTGGGCTCCTTCCTTTTGGGGCCTTCCCCCAAAATTTAGGTGTCCATCAAACCGTGGCAACTCCAGACAGAGGTGTTCACCAAGTGAGTATGGCTCTGCATTAGATGCGTACAAAACGTAGCAGGCAGCAGTGCACGCAACGAAATGATCCATACGACAACGTGCGATATGCCACCAATATCGAACGCCGCTTCAGGTGATTTTCGTCAACCTCCTGTCAGGAACAAACCAGATGATCGCGACAAACGTGTAACACGCATAGGCGATATACGGGTTCACGTACGCCAGTCCGATCCCGATGGCATAGATGGCGGGCGAAACAATCCCCTTGACGTCGGTCCCAACGGCATGAGTGATGGAGTCGTCCACGTTGGCTCTCAGAATGGCTCGCACGAGAACGTAATACGCAAGCGCGGCACCAAGAGCGACGACACCGTAGATAGAAGCGGGTACGGAACTGCCGTGTTTGGTTCCGACCCACGATGTCACGAAAGGAATGAGCGAAAGCCAGAACAGAAGATGCAGGTTTGCCCACATCACGGCACCGTCGATTTGCTTCGTGGCTCGCAGCAGGTGGTGATGGTTGTTCCAATAGATGCCGACAAATGTAAAACTCAGAACGTAGACGAGTAGCGAAGGCAAGCGCCCCTCGAGGCCGTGCCAATTGGCGGTCATGGGCGTCTTCAAATCGAACGCCATGATCGTAATGATGACCGCCATCACCGAATCACTAAACGCTTCGAGGCGGTGGGCATCGATCACTACGACCGCCTTCGTCGCGTCGGCCGGAACAGTTGGTCCGTCACTCATTTCTCGAGAATATCGGTACGACGGCGCGCGCGAGAGATGAATCGATGGCCATTACCTCGATCACACGTCCTAGGATTCGCGAATCATGGAGATCAGACGAATTCAACCTGACGAATACTCTTCGCTCGGCGAGATCACGGTGCGCGCGTATCGTGAGCTATTCCAAATGGACACTCTTGGCGCCTACGAGAGCGAGCTGCTCGAAGTGGCCGGTCGCGATGCGGACAGCGAGGTGTACGTCGCTCTAGATGACGATGGTTCACTACTAGGCGGCGTGACCTATGTTCCCGGTCCGGGGCGCCACATGAGCGAGTTCTCTGACCCTGAGGCCGCGGGCATTCGCATGTTGGCAATTGATCCTCGACGACAAGGGCATGGCGCTGGTCGAGCTCTCACCGCCTGGTGCGTCGAGCTCGCACGCACTCGAGAGCGCAAACGCGTCGCGCTGCATTCGACGGCCCGCGTGACGATCGCGCACGGCATTTACGAGCGACTCGGATTTGTCAGATCTCCCGAACACGACGAATGGGTAAAGGAGAACGCCCCGACCGATGAGCCTCTTCATTTGATGTCGTTCACGCTCGAACTCTGAGCAAAAGGTGAGAGCGAAAAATGGAGACGATGGCTCCCAGAGCAGGACTCGAACCTGCAACCTAGCGATTAACAGTCGCTTGCTCTGCCAATTGAGCTATCTGGGAATGAAAACAAAACCCTAGTTACGATATCACTCGTTTCGAGGGTCACTGCTGGTCGAACCAGCGCTGCAAACGCTCGGCTTCGGGACTTTCGCGTACCGCTCGGCGACTTCGATCGATGCGCTTGGCCATCCCTTGGCGCGAGATCCCACGCGCCCGAGCCAGTTCCTCCATCGACATTGTGCGGAAGGTGTACTGCCAGAATGCGTCGAAGTCGTCGCCGGTCAGTCGACGTAGCTCGTCGATTACCCACGCCGGCGCTTCATCGAGATTGCTTAAGGGCCTCGGATCAGCAACATCCTCGAGCTCAACAGACGCAAAGCGGCGTGACTGAAGTTCCCGGCTGAGCTGCATGATCTCGTGCGCTTTCGCTTGAGAGATCTCGAGCTCGTGGGCGACGTCGCGCTTCGAGAGGCGATGTTCGGGGTGCGATCGCTCCAGACGCTGAAACTTGATGATCAATCGCATCTCCGCATCGCTGAGACCGGCTTGCTGTTGCACGGTTTGATTGACGAGCTTCATGATCCAGTAGTTCGCGTACGTGGAGAATCGATTACCTTTTTCCGGATCAAATCGATGCAGCGCATTGACGAGTCCTTCGACACCGGCCGCTTCGAGGTCTTCGTCGTAAAAGCGGTATCCGCGTTCAAGCACCCGAGCGCGCACGAGACCGAACGTAGCGCGCAACAACGTGGACTCCGCTTCTTGACCATCTTGGCGTGCGCGCAACAGCCGGCGGCGTCGTAGAGGATCCGTCTCTGCGTTTCTTGCGATCTCTTCGCTCGCGCTCCTGCCCGCTTGGATAATCGGATAAAGCGCACGTTCTTCCTCGACCTCGAGTGGCGGCGTGATCTCCATCCCGCCGATGAAGCCGCGTATTCCTTTGCTCACGATGAGGTGAGCGAGGCGCGCTCGAGGAGCCAGCTGCGTAGATCACGTTCAGCCTCGTCACCTTGGGCGGTTTCAAGGAGTTCGAGTCGTTCCTTTACGTCGCGAGTCGTCGCCATCGCTACTTCGGGGGTGACCCGTCCGTCGCGAAAGTCGCGGTCGAAGTTCTTCAGTTCCGCGCTTACCGCGCTCCGCAAGAGCTGCGCCACGACCGCGCTGATGTCTTGGGCCCCGTAATGGTGATCCAGCTCTTCGACGACGAGTTCGCTCAACACCTGCGCTGCGTCTTCTTGGCCCCTTCGCTCCAGTTCATCGATCAACTCAGACGTGGGACGCTTCGATTCGAGTTCTTCAAATATCTCCCGCTGGACTTCGTTGACGAAGTACTGGGGTATGAATCGAGATCGCAGCGCTTCCGGACCGTGCACCAATAGCCGCAAAGCCTCCATTCCCGGCCGAGGCATCGCTCGTTGCTGTGGTCGCTGAGGCGCCGGTTCGTTGGGAATCTCTCTCGCTTCGCGTTCACGAGGGTGCTTTGCCAGATCAGCCACGCGCGCGCGAACGGTCGCGAGGTCGATCCGTAGGCGGTCCGCCACTTCAACGATGTAGCCGTCTCGCACCAGGTCGCTCGGGTGCTCGGCGAGCACGTCCATCGCAAGTTCAGCGGCCCGAGCGCGACCCTCCGCGGTCGCCAGGTTGGCCCCTTCAAACACGCGATCGAGGCGAAATCGGAGGAACGGTACGGCGTCGGCAATCGCCCGTCGTAGAGCCTCTGGATCGCGCTGGGCGAGATCGGCGGGATCACTCCCCTTGGGCAATTTCGCGACGGCGACGTCGACCTCGTGCTGACGCTCCCACTGATACACAGACGCGGCGGCGCTCTGACCCGCCGCGTCGGCGTCATAGGCGAGGACGATTCGCTTCGCAAAATTGCGCATGAGGCGAAAATGCTCTTCGCCAAGTGCCGTTCCACATGTCGCCACCGCTCTCGGCATACCCGCAGTGAAAAAAGCAATGACGTCGGTGTAGCCCTCACACACAATGATCTCGCCCGACTTGATGATGTCGTCTTTCGCGAAGTTGAGGGCGTACAACGTGCGGCGCTTTGAATAGATCGGCGTCTCGGGACTGTTCTTATACTTTGCCTCGACGCGCGCATCGGGCCGTTGATCTCTGCCGGGAAGGATTCGCCCTCCCACCGCGATGGCTTTTCCAGCGGGATCGAAGATCGGAAAGATGACCCGGGCGCGCAGCGCGTCTTGACGTCGACCTCCCTTGTTGAGGAACCCGAGCCCCGTCGTCGAGAGCACCTTCTCGTTGAGCTTGAGCGCTCTGGTCAATCCGTCCCATTCGTCGGGCGCCCAGCCGAGTTTGAACTGGCGTGCGACCTCACCGGAAATGCCTCGCGAGCGCAAATAGTCGCGCGCCGCTCGAGCGTCAGGCGAGGTCAGCAGACGCTCGTGGTACCAGTCGACGGCCTTTTGCATGGCAGCCATGGCGTCTTGACGTTCCTTGCGCGCGGGGCCTGCCTGCGCGTCTTCTTTCAGTTCGATGCCCGCGCGGTCGGCGAGCTGGCGCAGCGCATCCATGAAGTCGAGGTGCTGGGTCTCGCGAACCCAGGTGATCTGGTCGCCAGACACGCGACAGCCGAAGCAGTAGTAGCGACCCTCTTCGGCGTTCACCGAGAAAGAGGGCGTCTTCTCCCCATGAAATGGGCACAGCCCGGTCCAGCGCTGGCCCGTCCGCTTGAGGGCCACCATCTCGCCAATCAGCGCCACGATGTCAGTCGCGGCGCGGACTTGTGCGATCTCGCTCTCTGATATGGCCATAGAAAGAAGGTACCGGCTCTCTGTCGATGTCGCGTCGAAGGCTATTTACCTTTTACCTAGAATGCTCGCAATGTCCGAATACGCCGTCGAGGCCCTTAATATCGTGCGCGCCTTCGGCGACCTGCGCGCCCTCGACGACGTAACCCTCCGTGTTCCCGCGGGCCAGGTCTTTGGACTACTCGGACCCAACGGTTCGGGTAAGACCACCATGGTGCGCATACTTTCGACCATTCTCTCCCCGACGAGCGGGCGCGCCACGGTGGCGGGCTTTGACGTCGTCAAGCAGGCCAACCAGGTGCGTCATCACATTGGCCTCGCCGGTCAGAACGCGACTGTGGATGAGAACCTCACGGGTTTTGAGAATCTGCGCATGGTCGGTCTGCTCAATCACCTGAACAAGCCGTACGTCATTGCCAAGTCTCGTCAGCTCCTCGAGGATTTTGGCCTGAGTGACGCGGCGCACCGAACCACCAAGACCTATTCGGGCGGCATGCGACGACGACTCGACCTTGCCGCCGCACTCGTGGCCGCTCCCCCAATCCTCTTCCTCGACGAACCGACCACCGGACTCGACCCCCAGAGCCGCCAAGACCTCTGGGCGATCATCGAGCACCTCGTGGAAGGTGGCACGACCGTGCTACTTACGACCCAGTACCTAGAAGAGGCAGACCGGCTCGCGAAGCAGCTAGTGGTCCTCGACCACGGCAAGATCATCGCGGAGGGCACGGCGGCCGAGCTGAAGGCCCAAATGGGCACGACCGTCCTGTCGCTCAGCTTCGCATCAACCGGTGACGCTCTTCGAGCGAAGCCGATTATCTCCGATCTCAGCAACACGCCCGGGAACCTCGATGGCTCCGTCCTCGAGATGACTGTGGACAACGGTCCCGCCGTCACGGCGGACGCACTTCGACGCATTGACGCGGCGGGCATCTCGCTCAGTGGACTCGCTCTTCGCGAGCCGAGTTTGGACGACGTGTTTTTGAACCTGACCGGGCACAAAGCGGAAGATGAAGTTGGCTCTCCGCCGAGCGAAGCCCGGGGACGCTCACGAAAGGCGCGCGCATGAGTACCCTGCCCGTTTCCACGTCACCTCGTTCGTCGTTTCGCTGGGCGGTCAGTGATGTGCTGACGATGGCGCGACGAAACCTGCTAGTGCTCTTCCGCATCCCGGTCGCCATCGTATTCATGATCATCCAGCCGATCATGTTTGTGGTGCTGTTCCGCTACGTGTTCGGCGGCGTGATTCACCCGCCAGGATTCTCCTACGTCAACTACTTGATTCCGGGAATCCTCGTCCAGACAACCATCTTCGGTTCCGTCGGAACCGCCATCGGACTCGCCGAAGACCTGCACAAGGGACTGATCGAGCGGTTTCGTGCTCTCCCCATGGCCCGGTTGGCGGTGCTCGCCGGACGAACGATCTCTGACCTCTTTCGCAACCTCTTGGTCGTGGTCATCATCACCGGCGTCGGCTTTCTCGTCGGTTTTCGCCCGGGTGGAACCTTTGTGTCGTACATCCAGGCGTGCCTGTTGATGCTCATCTTCGCGTACTGCCTTTCCTGGGGCTTCGCGTTCATTGGCCTCGCAGCGCCAAACTCCGAAGCGGCACAGGCGATGACGTTCCCCCTCATCTTTCCACTCACGTTTGCGTCCGCCATCTTCGTGCCGGTCGCCTCGATGCCCAGCTGGCTACAGCCGTTTGCCATTCACCAGCCGGTTAGCCAGACCGCGGACGCCGTTCGTGGTCTGATGGACGGCACCGCGCACGGCATGTCGACCTACACCGCGTTGGCGTGGGCGGCGGGTGCCATCTTGGTGCTCGCCCCGCTCGCCGTCAACCAGTACCGGAAGGTCGCCTAGTTCGTGACGGTCCTCAGTGTCGAGGAGCTCCAGCAGATCGTCGTCGAGGCATTCCCGGACTACGACCTGCCGACCGTGGAGTCATTGGAGGGAGACACTCTGGTGCTGGCCCTGACAACGTCGACGCGGCACACGCGACCGGGCGGCACGCTTTCGGGCCCGACCATGATGGCGCTCGCGGACAACGCCGCGTGGTTGGTCATCCTCGGTCACATCGGTCCGGTGCTGCTCGCCGTGACCACGAGTCTGCACATCGATTTCCTGCGCAAACCCGACGTCACTGATCTCTTGGCCCGAGCGAAGCTCATCAAACTCGGCCGCCGGCTCGCCGTCGTCGACGTCGACCTCTATTCGCGCGGTTCGACCGAACTCGTGGCCAAGGCGTCAGTGACGTACTCCATCCCCCCGCGCGCGTAGCTCAGCGCGGCCATCGACGCGCCATCGTTCCGCGCAGCGTCATCGGCAGCACAACGTCACCTTCACCGAAGAGCTCGTGGAGTCGCGCTCGAACACGATCTTCGAGGTTCCGCTGAAACTCGTCGCCAGCGACGATAGTGCCCGAGTACGTGCCGAAGTAGCCAACCACTTCATCGATCGTCCGCGGGAGGTCCCAGTGCAGCGTAAAGTCGCGCGCATCAACGAACGGACCGTTCGGATCGAATTCGGCCCTCCATCCTCTAGGTCGGCGATGCACATCGTCGTCTCGTTCGCGCATCTGGGTCAATTCAGCCATCCAGGGCACTTCCCGGCTGAATCCGTTCCACCACACGTGGAGCATTCCGTTATCTCGCAGCACTCGGGCGAACTCGTTCGTCGCGTCGGGCTGGGTGAACCAGTGCCACGCGGACGAGGAGATGGCCAGATCGAACGAGGCGTCATCGGCGGGCACCGACTCGGCGCTGCCCGCCAGCACGGTCGCTTCGGGAGACCGGCGAACGAGCACCCTGCGCATCTCGTCATCAGGTTCGATGACGCTCACCCGGGCGCCGAGATCGAGCAGGAAGCGGGTGAGTTTGCCCGTCCCCGCGCCGACGTCTAGAACGTCGCGTCCGCGAAGATCCCCCACCAGCTCTCTAGCCGAGTCAGGAGGGCTCGGACGATACCGGTCATACTGCTCGGCGACCGTGCCGAACTTGAGACCGCGTCCGTCGTCTGGCATCAATGCAGACCCAGGACGCCGCGCAAATGTGCGAGCAGCCCTTCGAGGGGCACGCGAACCTGGCTCGTCGTGTCGCGATCGCGAACCGTGACCGCCCGGTCGTTCAACGTCTCAAAGTCGACCGTGATGCAGTAAGGCGTGCCTACTTCGTCTTGGCGACGGTATCGTCGGCCGATCGACTGCGTGACGTCGTAGTCGCACATGAAGTGTGGCTGGAGGATCTCGAGCACCTCTGTCGACACGCCCTCGAGCTCGACCTTCTTCGAGAGCGGCAACACCGCCACCTGGTACGGGGCGAGTCGCCAGTCGAGTCGCAGCACCGTGCGCGTCTCGCCCTCGACCTCATCTTCGTGATACGCGGCGAGAAGGAAGGCCATCATCGCGCGCGTCGCGCCAGCAGCCGGCTCAATGGTGTAGGGCGTATAGCGCTCGTTGGTGGTCGGGTCGAAGTAGTCCAGTGCGACGCCCGAGTGCTTCGCGTGCTGGGTGAGGTCGTAGTCACCGCGATTGGCGATCCCCTCGAGCTCGTCCCAGCCCCAGGGGTACAGGAACTCAACGTCGGTAGTGCCGCGCGAATAGTGCGAGAGGTCCTCTTTGGGGTGCTCGTGCTTTCGCAGCAAACGCTCAGGTATGCCGAGGTCGAGATACCACTGGAAGCGCGTGTCGATCCAGTAGCGATACCACTCCTCAGCCTGGTCCGGCGGAACGAAGAACTCCATCTCCATCTGCTCGAACTCTCTCGTACGAAAGACGAAGTTCTGCGGCGTGATCTCGTTGCGAAACGACTTGCCGATCTGAGCGATGCCAAAGGGCGGCTTCTTGCGCGTCGTCGACAGAACGTTCGCGAAGTTGGTGAAGATGCCTTGGGCCGTTTCGGGCCGCAGGTAGGCGGTAGAGCCTTCGCCTTCGACGGGTCCCGCTTGGGTCTTGAACATCAGGTTGAACGCCCGCGGACTGGTGAACTTGGTCGAGCCACAGTTCGGACAGATCCCGTCGATCTTGTCTTCTCTCCAGCGCTCTTTGCAGACCAGGCAGTCCACGAGCGGGTCGGTGAAGGTCTCGAGGTGGCCGGAGGCCGCCCACACGGCGGGTGGCCCGAGGATCGCCGCGTCGAGACCAACGATGTCGCGGCGCGTCTGGACCATCGAGAACCACCAGGCCTCCTTGACGTTTCGCAGCATGTTGACCCCGAGCGGGCCGTAGTCGTAGGTGGAGCGAAACCCGCCGTAGATCTCGGCCGACTGGAAGATGAATCCGCGCCGTTTGGCCAGATTCGTCACCTTTTCTAGGAGGGCCGGATCGAGGTCGGGCGCGTCAGACATCCCTCAAGGTTACTGGCTCACCCCGCGCTCTTTAGGCGGACGATCACCTGGTTCGCCACGAGTCGGGCCCTCGGCGTGAGCGTGACACGACCGTGATCGACGTCCACGAGATGCTTGATCTCCTCGAGTGAGTCGAACGCTTCGAGCGGCACGCCACGTGAGGTTCGCAGTGCCAGTGATTCGCGTTCGAACCGCTGACTCGCTGCGTTGACGAACTCTTCGCCTCCGAGGGGCGACTCGCCGCGGCCGATCAGCTCGATGTAGCGCTCAGGCGTGCGCACGTTCCAATAGCGCCGGCCGCGGTCGTGCGAGTGCGCCGCCGAACCAAAGCCCGCGTAGTCCCCATGGTCCCAGTACACGTGGTTGTGGCGGCACTCGTGGCCGGGCTTCGCCCAGTTAGAGATCTCTTCCCACAGGTACCCGTGCTCGTCGAGCACCTCACCCACGAGGTCGTACGCGTCAGCGGTCTCGTCCTCGTCGGGGTGGCGCGCCGGATCCCGCCCGAGCGGGGTGGCCGGTTCGGGGGTGAGCGCGTAACAGCTGATGTGCGGAGGCGGGTGCTCGAGCGACAAGAGGTCATCGAGCGTGTGGCGAACGTCAGGAAGGCTCTCCGCGCGAGAGCCAACAATGAGGTCCATGTTCCACGTCGAAAAGCCCGCCGCCGTGACCGCTTCGGAGACCTCGCGGTGCGCCATGATCCCGTGCCGACGCCCCAGATCGGCGAGGACCGCGGGCTGGGTCGACTGGACCCCAAAGCTCATTCGGGTGACGCCACCTTTGAAATACTCACGCAGTCGTTCGAGGGACGCGTCTTCGGGATTGCACTCCACGGTGATCTCGGCGTCATCGGTGCGCGGTATGGCGTCGAGAATCTCCAACAGCTGCTCGGTCGTGAGCCTCGAGGGCGTCCCGCCGCCGAAGAAGACGGACGTCGCCGTGCGAAGGCCGATCTCGCGAGCGCGGGCGATCTCCGTGAGTACTGCCGTCACGTAGTCGTCCATCAGGTGGTCTCGATCGGCGTAGGTGGCAAAGGCGCAGTAGTCGCAACGATGCGCGCAAAACGGGACGTGCACGTAGGCGCCGAAGTTCACGGAAACTCTCGTCTCGCGGCGAGCGGCGCGACGGCACTCGGTGAGCGGAGTCGTCTGCCGAAGTGGACCTCGATGGCGCCTTGCGCGAGGCTCATCACTTCGCCCGCACCGTCGGGATGTTCTTCGCGCAGCACGCTCGCGAGTTCGCCACCGAGCACCCGGCGCAACAGCGTCAGCGCGCCGGCGCTGATCGAGGTCCCCTGACGGCAGTGGTCACAAAGCGTCCCGCCAATCTCGGCGTCAAAGGCCACGAGGGGCCCGGTTCGGCCGCAGTTGACGCACGAGTCGACGACGGGCTCGGAACCATCGAGCGTGAGGAGTCGCAAGAAGAACGACGCGGGCACGAGCGCGGGCTCAAAGCTCTCGTCGTCGAGCGCCTGCAAAACACGGGTCAACAGGTCGAAGATCTCTGCGTCGGGCACGCCGTCAGAGGGAATCGCGTCAACCGCCTCAACGACCGCGTACCCGGCAGAGATCCGAGGATACGATCCGCGCAGGGTCGCGAGGCGCTCGCGATGGGCAACGTGTCGGGCGATATAGAACTCGCCGCGGGTCTTCACGAGGTCGACGTTGACGTAGGCGAGGGTCTCGAGCGTAGCGCCGAGTCGACTGGTCGTCTTGCGCGCGCCCTTGGCGAGCACGCGCACCTTCCCGTGCTCGCGCGTCCACAGGACCACCACCCGGTCCGCCTCTCCCGACTTATAGGTCCGAAGTACGACGGCGTCGTCGTGCAGCTCGTTCACGGCTTGGAGTCGTCCCCGCGATCTCGAAAGCGCTGCTTGTGCGGGGGTATCCCCATGAATCGTTGCAGGGCAACTCCGAGAGCGATCATCGCGGCCAGGATAAGCGGCACGGCGAGCAGCGGAATCATGCCGCTCGCCCCGTTGAGGGCGACGATCCACAAGAACACGTAGATGGCAATCGCGAGAACGATGGTCGCGCGCACGTAGGTCACTTCTTCACCTCGCCGAAGCGTCGCTCGCGGCGCTGGAACTCTTCAATCGCGTTGAACAGATCCTCGCGACGGAAATCCGGCCAGAGTACGTCGGTGAAGATGAGCTCTGAGTACGCGAGCTCCCAGAGGAGGAAGTTCGACATGCGGTACTCGCCCGAGGTGCGTATGACGAGGTCGGGATCGGGGAGCTCTGGGTGGTAGAGCCGCTCGCGGATGCGCTTCTCGTCGATCTTCTTTACGGGCACCTTGTCGATGACGAGCTGGCGCACCGCATCGACGATCTCGGCCTGACCGCCGTAGTTGAAGGCGATGTTGAGCGTGAGCACCTTGTTGTCCTTGGTGAGCTCGACCGCCTCGTCCATCCGCGAGAGCACCCCGCGCGGCACCCGCCAATCCCGTCGTCCCGAGAAGACGATCCGCACGCCGTCGGCGTGCAGTTCGTGCTGGCGCCGATCGAGGAGTCCCCGATTGAAGTTCATGAGGTAACGCACCTCGTCAACGGGGCGACGCCAGTTCTCGGTCGAGAAGGCGAACACGGTGAGCGCCTTCACCCCGACCGAGATCGCCCCGTAGGTGACATCGACCAGCGACGCTTCCCCCGCTCCGTGGCCCTCCGTGCGCGGGAGCCCCCGACGCTGGGCCCAACGGCCGTTCCCGTCCATCACGATGGCGACGTGACGGGGCATTCCGTCACGCTCGAGGGACGTAGGAATCGGGGTGGGACGAGGGTCGGGCACGATTAAAACCTACCGGTTCCTCATAATCGAGGCCTCTTCCCCCTAGTGTCGTCGAGTGAAGAGTTTCGACCCGGACGAGGAGACCCCCTACGTCGACGTGGAGTCGGAAAAGAGCGTTCAGATCGATGAGGACCTGGTTTCGATCGACGCCGATCGGGCGTTGGAGCTCCTCGACGCCATCACGCGAGACCTTCCGGGCGGTGGCGAAGATCGCGAGGGCCAGCGCGAGATGGTCCGCTCGGTCGCTTCCGCGTTTTCCCGGCGGCGTCACCACCTGATCGAAGCGGGTACGGGCGTCGGCAAGTCGCTCGCCTATCTCGTGCCCGCGGTGCTCACGGGCAGGCGCGTCGTCGTCGCGACCGCCACGAAAAACCTTCAGGATCAGCTGGCGAAGAAAGACGCCCCGCAGGTGGCCAGCCAGGCAAAGGGCGTGCACGTCGCCGTGTTGAAGGGCAAGCAGAACTACCTCTGCCTCAATCGAGCCCAGAGCCTCGGCGGGGGCGCCCAGCTCAGCCTGGACGACGGCACCGACGTGCCCCGCGGAGTCGCCGACCAGATGCGACGCATCCTTCGCTGGGGCAACGACACGACGACCGGGGACTTGGACGAGCTTCCCTTCGAAGTCGATGCCCGAGCGCGCCGCGCGGTGTCGGTCACCCCCCAGGAGTGCCTCCAACGTTCGAAGTGCCCTCAGGGCCAGAACTGCTTCGCCGAACTCGCGAAAGACCGCGCGAATGAGAGCTCGATACTCATCGTGAACGCGCACCTCTACGCCTCCCACCTGGCGTCCGGTTCGATGCTGCTCCCTCAGCACGAGTACGTGGTCTTCGACGAGGCCCACGAGATCCTCGACATCTTCGCGACCCTGCTCGGCACCTCGCTCAACGCGGCACGGCTGCGGGCGCTCGCGACGGTCTCGCGCAACTTGCTCAGCGATCAAGATCGCAATGCGGCCGACGAGCTGCTCTCCAGCGCGGAACGCTTCGCGGCACTGCTGCTCGCTCAGTACGAGCGCAACGAGCTGAAGGGCCTCGACGAGACCTGCCGCGCCGAGCTGGCGCGGGCCAACGAGCTCGTCACGAGGATCGTCGAGCGCTTGCGCGACCTGCCAACCGCGTCACCCGACGCGGAGTTTCGAAAGGTTCGAGCACTCGGACCGGCGATTCATCTCGCCAACGATCTCGCGCGGGTGAACAACGTGAAGGACTCCGAGCTGCTGTACCTTTCTCGTCGCGATCGCGAAATCGACATCGAGATCTCTCTCGTGGACGTGGGCCCGCGCCTGCGCGACGAGCTGTGGGGCAACGTGACGGCGGTGCTCACGAGCGCCACCATCCCCGAGTCGCTCGCCAAGAGCCTCGGACTCGACGACGCGACGAGCGAGCATTTTGACAGTCCCTTCGACTATCGAGACCACGGTCTGCTCTACGTGCCCGAAGGCTTTCCCGAGCGCAACGATCCGAAGGCGGAAGCGGCGATCATCGACGAGCTGGTCGAGCTCATCGAGGCGGCGGGCGGTCGAACGCTGGCGCTCTTTACCAACCGGTCTGTGATGCAGCGCGTCGCCGATGCGGTCGCGCCAAGACTCCCCACCGAGGTGCTGGTCCAGGGTTCGCTCTCACGCCAGAAGCTGGTCGAGGAGTTCCGCCAGAGCGCCGAAGCGAGCCTCTTCGCGGTCACCAGCTTCTGGCAGGGCATCGACGTGCCGGGCCACTCGCTGAGCCTCGTCACGATCGACCGACTCCCCTTCAGCGTGCCTAACGATCCGCTCGCGGAAGCCCGACGCGAGCGCTCCGATCGTCCGTTTTACGAGGTGGATCTCCCGCGCGCCACGATGCTGCTCGCCCAAGGCGTCGGACGCCTCATCCGCACCAAGGACGATCGTGGGGTGGTGGCGGTCCTCGATACCAGGCTCGCCACGTCGAGCTACCGCTCGACGATGTTCAAGAAGCTCCCGCCTATGCGCCGAACCAGAACCAGAGCCGAGGTGCTGTCGTTCCTGCGAGAACTCAAGGATCTCCAAGCCAGCTGAACCGGCTCCGACCAGGAGACCCGATAGGCTACTATTTCAATAGTTTTTATTGCGCTTGGAGCTATGCACCTCGACCTTTTCCTCGTTCTCGGCAGCGCCGTCGTGGGACTCCTCGTCGGGCTAACGGGCGTCGGCGGCGGGGCCCTGATGACCCCGATGCTCGTCTTGCTCTTTGGCGTGACCCCGACGGCGGCGATCACGTCGGACCTCGTAGCGGCCCTCTTCATGAAACCGGCCGGCGTCGCCATTCACTGGCGACGCAAGACCGTCAACACCCGCATCGTGCGCTACCTCTGTTACGGCTCGCTGCCCGGCGCCTTCGCGGGCACCTACGCGTTGCATCTCATGGGCGAGAGCGCGGTCGCCGAACATCGTCTCCAGATTCTCCTTGGCGCCGCTCTCGTCATCGGTGCGATCTCCATGCTGCTGCGTTCGCTCGTCGCCCCGGCACGCTACCCCAACGGTGACGTCGTCGTTCGACGAGCCGTCACGATCGCCATCGGCGCGGTCGGCGGCTTCATGGTCGGACTCACCTCCGTCGGCGCGGGATCGCTCATCGTGGTGCTGCTCGTCTTCATCTACCCGAATCTGCGCAACGATCAGCTCGTCGGCACCGACCTCGCCCAGTCCGTGCCCTTGACGCTCTCGGCCACGCTCGGTACGTTGCTCTTCAGCCACGTCGACTTCTCGCTGACGTCGTCGATCATCGTCGGTTCGGTGCCCGCAGTCATCATCGGCGCGCTGCTCTCTTCTCGCTCGAACGGCCTGCTGCTTCGACGAGTGATCATGGGCGCCGTGCTCTTGAGCGGCCTTAAGTATGTCGGCATGAACACCGACGCGCTCGGCGCCGCGGCGGTCGTCATTGCCGTGGGGGTCACCGCGCTCGGCGTGCGCGACCTGCGGCGCACGAAAGACGACGCGCTAATAGCCGAATCGATCGAGGACGTCGTCGCGCTTCTGCCATCCCGGCTCGACGCGGACTCGTAGCTCGAGGTAGAGCCCTTCGGGCAGCTGGCGCCTCGCGGCGATGCCCACGTCCTTCAGCAGCTGCCCGCCCTTGCCGATCACCATTCCCTTCTGACTCTCGCGTTCGACCAGGATCTCGACGGTGACGTGGGGCCATTCGAACTCGCTCACCCGACAGTGAATCGAGTGCGGCAGCTCTTGTTTGGTCTTGCGCACGAGCTGCTCTCTCACGAGCTCCGCGATCCACGTCGCTTCGGTGACGTCAGAGACCTCCTCGTCGGGAAAGAGGAAGGGCGACTCGGGCATCTTGTCGAGCAGATATCGCAGAAGCGCCTTCGTGCCTTCGCCCGTCTTCGCCGACACGGGGAAGTACTCGACGTTGGCGACAACGCCGCTGCGCCCACTCTCACGGGCGACCTCTTCGACGGCGGCCGACGCCTCGAGCAGCTGTGCCGCCACGGCCTCTCGCCCCGGACGATCGATCTTGTTCACTACGACCAGGAGGGCGGGACCTCCGGCGGGTCGGGCCTGGGCGAGCATCGTCTCGATCACGTGGCGGTCCCCGGGCCCGATCGAGGCCGACGCGTCAACGACCGCGAGGATCACGTCGACGCCGTCGGCGGCCGACCGCGCCGTCTCGTTGAGACGCCCACCGAGGGTCGTTCGGGGACGGTGAAGCCCGGGGGTATCGACGAGCACCACCTGGGTGTCGTCCTCGGTGAGGATGCCGCGCACCGCGTGGCGTGTGGTGTTGGGTGACGCCGCAGTGATCGAGACCTTGGCGCCCACCAGCTGATTGACGAGCGTTGACTTGCCCACGTTCGGGCGCCCGAGCACGGCGACGAAGCCCGCACGAGTCATGCGCCACCCCCGAGCGGTTCGACGAGCACTTCTTCGATTCGACGTCCCTCCATCCGGGTCACGGTGAGGCGATAGCGCTCGGTCGTGAGGACGTCGCCGACCTCGGGCACGCCGCCCTTCAGATCCAAGACCAATCCGCCGACCGTGTCCCAGCCGTCCTTTGGAAGGGCGAGGCCGAATTCGTCGTTGGCGTCGTCGATATTGAGCCGACCGCTCAGCTCGATGCCGCCTTCGATCGTGCGTTCGGCGTCATCCTCCACCGGGTCCGACTCGTCCGTGATCTCGCCCACGAGCTCTTCCAGGACGTCCTCCAACGTTACGACGCCGGCCGTGCCACCGTATTCGTCGACGACAATGAAGAGGTGGCTCTTCGCGTGACGAATCTCGCGCAAGAGCGCCGCGACCCGCTTGGTCTCGGGGACGTAGTGCGCCACACCCATGTGCGCACGCACGGGTGAGGACTCTTCACCGCTGATGACCAGACCGGCCAGGTGACGCAGGTTCACCATGCCCACCACGTCGTCAATCCCCTCGCCCAGCACGGGCAGCCGTGAGCGACCGCTCTCGATCGCGAGGTCGAGCGCTTCGCGGATCGAAGCAGTCGCGTCGATGCCGACGATATCGATGCGTGGGACCATCACCTCGCGCACGATGGTGTCGCCAAACTCGATGACCGAGTGGATGAAGTTGCGCTCGTCGGACTCGATGGCGCGGTCCTCGTGGGCGACGTCGGCCATGGCGAGCACTTCGGACTCCGTCACGCGCTGCTTCCCCTCGCCTCGTCCAAAGAGCGAGATGACGCTGTCGGCGACGGCGAGCAACACCACCGAGATCCACCGGATAGGCCAGAACCGCAGGATCCGCCCCACGACGGGTGCGCTCGTCAGCGCGGCCTCGTCGGGATGCTGGATGGCGAAGTTCTTCGGGATGGCCTCGAAGGCGACGAAGATGACAATGACTTCGCCCGCCGTCGCGACGAAGATGCCGGCCGCACCGAAGAGATGTCCGGCGAGCACGCCGACCATGGTCGCGGACACCAGCTGACAGACGAGCACCAGGAGCAGCAGCGGATTGAGGAACTTCTCGGGCGCTTCGGTGAGGCCCACGAGAGCCTTCGCCCCGTGGCGCCCCTCCTCGCGCAGCGAGCGAGCGCGCGACTTGTTCATGCGCGTGAGCGAGGTCTCGGCCATGGCGAAGAATCCCGACAGCATCAAGAGGACAAACACGGCGAGCGTCAGGTAGGTGTCGCTCGCTCGCCAGGTCGCGGCGATCACGATGACGCGGAGCGGTAGTGGCGCGCAAGCAGTTCGCGTTCGCGCGCCTCCATCCGTTCTGCCTCCTCGTCGATGACGTGGTCCCATCCGCGCAGGTGCAGCACACCGTGCACCACGAGCAGGGCGACCTCGTCGTCGAAGCTCACCTCATGATCGACCGCATTACGTGCAGCCACCGCAGGACAGATGACGATGTCGCCGACCAGCTGGGGAATCTCGGGCATCGGCGGCTCGCCGGGGCCCGATCCGCCCGCGTCGGGCACCCTGCCCGATGGTTCGGGCTCCGCGTCGATGGGAAAGCTCAGCACGTCGGTCGGACCCGAGCGACCCATGAACTGCTGGTTGAGGTCAGCGATCGTGGGCTCGTCGGTGAAGATGAGCGAGACCTCGGCGGCGCCGCGGACGCCTTCGTCGGTGAGGGCCCCGTGCGCGAGCGCCACCCACCGCTCGAGCTCGATGTCGTGATCGTGCTGCTCGTCGGCAGCGTAGATGTCAATACTCATGTCGAGCGTTCGTAGGCCGCCACGATGTCGGCCACGACCCGGTGGCGAACGACGTCCTTCGTGCCAAGGTGGATGAAACTGATGCCTTCGACGCCGACGAGGATGCGCTCGATGTCGAGCATGCCGCTTCGCTTGCCGTTGAGGTCGATCTGGGTGACGTCGCCCGTGACGACGACCTTCGAGTTGAACCCAATGCGCGTCAAAAACATCTTCATCTGCTCGGGTGTCGTGTTCTGCGCCTCGTCGAGGATGATGAACGAGTCGTTGAGCGTGCGTCCGCGCATGAAGGCGAGCGGCGCCACTTCGATCGTCCCGTTGCCGATCAGACGCTGGGTCCCTTCGGCCCCGACCATGTCGTAGAGGGCGTCGTAGAGGGGACGCAAGTAAGGGTCGACCTTGGCCATGAGGTCGCCGGGCAAGAACCCGAGGTTCTCCCCCGCCTCGACAGCCGGTCGCGTGAGGACGATGCGCTGGACCTGGCGCCGGTGCAAGGCCTGAACCGCCTGGGCGACGGCGAGGTAGCTCTTGCCCGTACCGGCGGGCCCGATGCCAAAGGTGATGATGTTGTTGTCGATCGCGTCGGTGTAGCGCTTCTGGCCCGCGGTGGAGGGACGGATGGTCTTTCCCTTGGCGCCGCGTACGACCTCGTGACGGAGCACTTCGCTCGGGCGCAGGTCGTCGGCGACCATGTCGATGGTGCGCGAGATCTTGGTCGTGTCGAGGGCCTGGCCGCTCTCGAGGACCAGCACCAGCTCGTCGAAGAGCCGCAGCACCGTCGCCGCGTCGGGTCCGGTCACCGAGATCTGGTTTCCCTGAACCCGGATCTTGGAGTTGGGAAAGGAGCGCTCAATCACGCGAAGGTGCTCGTCACGCGCCCCGAGCAACCCAGCCATCAGGTGCGTGTTGGCCACGTAGGTCGTGGTCGTGAGGGCTTCGTCAGCTTTGGCTTCTGAGGTCATCCTGGGGGCCACGTCATGCGCCGACCACCGAGCACGTGCACGTGCAGGTGGCCCACCGTCTGCTGGCCGTCGTCGCCGACATTGAAGACCAATCGGTACCCGCTCTCCTTGATGCCCTCGACCTTGGCAACTTCTTGTGCGAGGAACATCAGGTCGTCAAAGACCTCCGGATGCTTTTTGGTCACGTCGTTCACGCCCGTGTAGTGCCGCTTCGGCACGACCAGCACGTGCACCGGCGCCTGCGGAGCGATGTCGTAGAAGGCGAGTGAGTTGTCGGACTCGGCCGCCACCTTCGCGGGGACTTGGCCCGCGACCAATTGACAAAAGAGGCAGTCACTCATCTAGTGCTCTCATCATTACCCATTTCCCACGCCGTTCAGCGTAAATCCCCACCCACCAGCCTGAAAAGCGAGCAACGCCGCGCCGAGCACGCCGGCCGTTTCTGCGCGCAATACCGTTGGTCCGAGTCCCACGCGCCGACGAGTCGCACTCCACTCGTCGGGGGCCCAACCGCCTTCGGGACCCACCGCGACGCTCGTGAGCCCGCGCCAATCCCCCGAGGCGCCCAGGTCGCAGACGGCGACCTCATCGGGCACGTCGGCGACACTGATCGGATCATCGACGATGACGTCATAGGTGCGTCGGCACTGGCCGGCCGCTTCGGTGACGAGGCGGCGCCAGCGCGCCAGCACTTTCTCGCGGCTTTCGCCTTTCACCTTCACGACCCCGCGCTGGCTCATGAGCGGCACGATTCGTCGCACCCCGACCTCGGTCGCCTTCACGATGGCCCAGTCGCCGTGATCGCCCTTGAGTGGGGAGAGATAGAGCGAGGTGGCGGGCGGCTCGGGATCGAGATGCACGTCGCCGACGCGCGTGACTCCCTCGCCGTCGAGCACGCAGATGGCCCACGACCCGCTGCCGTTCGTAACGACGATCTCCTCACCGGGTCGGGCGCGAAGGACCTTGCGAAGATGGTGCGTCGACGACGTATCGAGCAGCGGCGACTCTACGTTCTCAACGCGAAACTGTCCTATCGCGGCCACGCGTCGCGGCCACTCGAGGTAGGTCACTTCTTCGCCTTGCGGCGGTGGAAGAAGCCGCCCTGGGGTTCGCTGACCGCCTCTTGACGGTGCTCGGCCCACGAACGCAGCAACCGCTCCGACTCCTCGTCGAGCGCGGTCGGCACATCAACGACGAGATGGACGTACAGGTCGCCCCGACCGCGGCCGTGCAGGTGCTCGACGCCCTCGTGACGAAGCCGGTGGACGGTGCCGTTCGCGCTCCCGGGCTCGACCTCGAGCGCAACGTCGTCTTTCAGCGTGGGTACCGTGATCTCCGCGCCGAGGACGGCTTGACTGAAGGCAATGTGCGCTTCGTGGTGCAAGTCGTCGCCGTGGCGCTCGAATCGCGGGTCGCTTTCGACGCGCAAGTGCACGAAGAGTCGCCCGTTCGGACCACCACGAAGACCGGCAGGTCCCCGATTGGCGAGACGCATCGTCGAGCCGTCTTCGACGCCGGCCGGGATGTGCGCGCTCAAGGTCACGCTTTGCGGGCGACGTCCGTCCCCGTGGCAGTCGGGACACGGCTTTTCGATGCGTGAACCCATCCCCTGGCAGCGAGGACAGGTTTGGGAGGTGACCATCTGGCCGAGAATCGAGTTTCGCACTCGGCGCACCTCGCCACTTCCCTGGCACTCCTCACAGGTGACCGGCGAGGTGCCCGGCGCGCAGCCCGAGCCGTCGCACGTCGCGCATCGCTGAGGCAGCGTGACGGTGACCTCGCGAGCGGCGCCAAAGGCCGCCTCTTCCAAAGTGATGTCGATCGACACCTCAGCGTCAGGACCGGGCTGAGGACCGCGACGAGCCTGTCCGCCCGCGACGCCGCCGAAGAACATGTCGAAGATGTCCTGGACCGAACCGGCGCCGAAGGGATTGCCCCCGGCACCCACGTCCGAACCGAAGCGGTCGTAGTTCGCTCGACGCTCGGGGTCCGACAGAATCTCGTACGCCTGGGAGACCTCCTTGAATCGGGTCTCGGCCATGGGGTCGTCGGTGTTGGCGTCGGGGTGGTACTTGCGCGCCAAGCGTCGATACGACGTCTTTAGCTCCTCGGGTGTGCACGTCGACTCGACCTCGAGGATCTCGTAGAGGTTGGTACTAGCCACGGTCGTCGCCTCCGAAATGCGCGGTTAAATGCTTCGACACGGCTTCTGCCGCTGCCATCACCTCGCGGTACTTCATGCGCGTGGGGCCGAGCAGCCCGACCGCCCCGATGGTTTCGCCCTCGAGCGACACGGGGGCGACAATCACGGCGCACGACGACAGTGGCTCGAACCCGTGCTCGGAGCCGATGGCGACCGAGACGCCCTTGTCGAGGATGTCCTCAACGAGAGTGACGACGAGGAGCTCTTGCTCCAAGATGCTGAGCACCTTGCGGACCGTTTCGACGCCTTCGAAGACCTCCGCCACGCGAGAGGACCCGCCAATGTAGACCTGCTCGCCCTCAAAGGTCGGCTGTTCGGCTTTGAGCACCGAGACGGCTTCTCGCACCAGCTTGGCCACGGTGTCGGCGCGACTCGGCACCTGCACCTTGGTGTCGAAGGTCGTGCCAATGAGCAGCGCGTTCAGCTGACGCGAGGCCTCTCTCACCTCCAAGGGCGTCGCTTCGTAGCTGGCGAGCACGCTGTGCTTGGTGACCGAGCCGTCGGAAAAGACCGTCACGAGCAGGTGATGGCGCGCGTCGAGGTTGACCAGCTGGACCGAGAGGATCGACGCGTGGCTACTGCCCGAGCCGACGACGACCGACGTGTAGTTCGTGAGCCGACTGAGCAGCGAGGACGTCTGTTCGAGCACGTCTTCGACCTCGCCGCGCACGTGGGCGAAGAACTCGCGGATCTGGCGCTGCTGGGCCGGGCCGATCACGCCCGCTTCGAGGTGATCGACGAAATAGCGGTACCCCTTGTCGGTCGGCACTCGGCCCGCCGAAGTATGAGGCTGAGCAAGGTACCCCTCGCGCTCAAGGGCGACCATCTCGGTGCGCACGGTCGCCGGGGAGACCGCGAGGTCGGAGGTGGCAGCGACCGAGCTCGAGCCCACGGGCTGGGCCGTGTCGACGTGCTCGACCACGACGGCCTCGAGAATCGTCGCTTTGCGCGCGTCGAGGTCGCTGAGGGGCTGGGGTGCAGTCTTCGCTCGCCGGGCCATAGCTCTCCTTGTTAGCACTCGATTTTACCGAGTGCTAACCATTCCGACGCGCCGTGCGTAAAGTAGCGCCGTGGACACCTTCATCGCACCAGAACGGCCGCACGTGCCCCCTTCCGGGGACGAGCGGCTTCAGCTCGACGCCTGGCTTGATTTCTATCGCGCGACATTGCTCATGAAGTGCGATGGTCTCGACGTCGCCCAACTCAAGACGCGACCGGTGCCGACCTCCTCCCTGTCGCTGCTCGGCATCGTGCGTCACATGACCTTCGTCGAACAGGTCTGGTTCGAGACCACGTTCGCGGGCGTCGACACGGTTGACTATTACAAGGTCGAAGGCGACCGTGACGCCGATTTCAACGACCTCGACAGCGCCGCTGGCGAAACGGTCTTCGATCTCTACCAGGAGGTCATCACGGTCTCCAAGCGCCTGATCGACGGCCACCCACTCGACGAGCACGCGCAGAAACCTCGGCGCGGGCGCGACGTCGACCTGCGTTGGATCTACGTGCACTTGATCGAGGAGTACGCCCGACACTGCGGTCACGCAGACCTCATCAGAGAGATGATCGACGGCGCCACCGGCTACTGAGACGATTCGTCTTCGGAAAATGAGGGAGCGTTGAGCAAACGCTGACCTTCCGTTGTCTCAAGGTTGAGACACTGAAGGTGATGAGATGTCGGGAGTTCTAGGCGCGTGGCGTCCCAAGGCGTGTTGACGGCACGCAAGCCGTTCTTGATGCGATTCAGGTACCGTCATCGCCACCCCTATCGTCGGTGGATTCTCGCGGCACTCGCGTTGTCTACCCTGGGCGCGGCGATCTCCGCGTACGGCGCGGTGGCCGTCAGCAACTCGAATAATCAAAGGGTCCACCACTCGTTCACCACTTCCTCAGCCGAGATCACCGACACCCTCAAGCTCTATATCCATCACCAACTCGACCTGATCACCTCAGTGGGGTCATTCTTGCTCGGCAATCCGCGCCCCACCCGGACCCAGTTCGATGCTTGGACGAGGGCCGTTGGCCTTTTCGATCACAACAAAGACCTTGACGCCCTCGGCATCATCTATTACGTGACCGCAGCACAGCTTCCTCGCTTTGCCCGTGAGGAGGGTACGCCCGCGACGCCGTTCGTGGTGACGCCACCGGGACCGCGCGCGTACTACTGCTTCGCCCCGACGGGCGTCAAACGACCGGGCCTCACCGTGACGCCGCCCGGCTACGACCTGTGCAGCGGGTCCGAGGGACCGCTCATCATCTCAGCGCGCGATAGTGGCGTCGGTGACGTGATCCCCTACAGCGAAGGCCGCGTGAGGACGATCGCCTTTGAAACGCCGACTTACCGGGACGGTGTAGTCCCCACCACGGTTGCCGGACGCGAGCGAAACTTCGTCGCGATCGTTGCTCTCACCGTCGAACCCGAGATCGTTCTCGCCTCCTCACTCAAGAACTACCCGCACATGGCCGTCAATCTCCGTTTCGGCGGTGCCGCGAAGCCCTTGTTCACGAGGGGTGTCGCTCCACCCGGGGCGGCGCGCATCTCGACCTCGCTCGGTGATGGATGGACGGTCGATGTCCTTGGCCTCAACAGCGGCGGAGGGCTCTTCGCCAACGGCGACGCGGAGAGCATCCTCTTTGGTGGGATCGTCTTGAGCCTGGTCGTAGCGATGTTGATCTTTCTGCTCGGTACCGACCGAGCCCGCCTCCGTCGGCTCGTCGACGACCGCACCGAACAGCTCCACTACCAGGCCAACCACGACACGCTGACCGGCCTGCCGAACCGGACTCTGATCATCGACCGCACCGAGCAGCTGCTGACGAGAAACCGACGAGCCGGTACGTACGGTGCGGCGCTGTTCATCGACCTCGACGACTTCAAGAACGTCAACGACTCCCTCGGCCACGAGGCGGGCGACCGACTGCTGGTGCTCGTCGCGGCGCGAATGAAGTCGGCCCTTCGCGACGTCGACACGATTGGGCGAGTGGGCGGTGACGAATTCGTGGTCCTGCTTGACGGTGGCCAGACGATCGGCGCACCCGAGACTGTCGCCCAGCGCTTGCTCGACGCGCTGCGCGCACCCTTCGAGCTCGACGGTTCCCTGCTGCCGCTCATCGTCAACACCAGCATCGGCATCGCCGTCGGGGATCGGCCCTCGGGCAGCGTTCTGCTGCGCGACGCCGACGTCGCCTTGTACCAGGCAAAGTCCAAGGGCAAGAACAAGTACGTCTTCTTCGATCAGAAGATGGAAGAGGCAATTGGACACCGTCTCGCGCTCGAGTTCGATCTTCGTTCCGCGCTCTCGGGCCATCAGTTCCGAGTGCTCTACCAACCGCTCTACGCGTTGAGCGATCTCACCATCGTCGGCGTCGAGGCGCTGCTGCGCTGGGACCACCCCAAGCTTGGCCTCCTCGGGCCCGACGAGTTCATTCCGGCCCTCGAGCGAACGGGACAGATACGCGACGTCGGGGCTTGGGTGCTGCGCGAAGCCTGTGCGCAGGTCGCACTCTGGCGTGAACGGGGTGACCGACTCTTCCTGGCGGTCAACGTGTCGGGTCGCCAGTTCGATGACCACGCGCTGATCGTTCAGATAGCGGATGCCCTCGAGGCGAGCGGCCTTGCCGGTCGCTCGCTCTGCGTCGAGGTGACAGAGACCGCGCTCATGCTGGACATGGAATCGGTCGTTCGTGATCTGGAGACGATCAAGCGGCTGGGCGTGAGCATCGCCATTGACGACTTCGGCACCGGGTACTCCTCCCTCTCGAGCTTGCGCGAACTGCCGGTCGACTGCATCAAGATCGATCAGTCGTTCGTCTCGAGCATCACGACCTCGGACGAATCGATGGCGGTCGTTCGCACGTTCATTCAGCTCGGTCGAGATTTGGGACTGCGAACCGTCGCCGAGGGCGTCGAGACGGTCGATCAGATGGATCTGCTTCGCTCGTGCGACGTCGACTACGTGCAGGGTTTCTTGTTCTCTCGCCCCCTCGAGCCAAAGGAGCTCGAAGCGCATCTCCTCGAGCCGCGTCGAGCGGTGAGACCGAATCAGTCACCACCGCGCCCTCCATCGCAAAAGGACTGATTACTCGTCGAGCTTGAGGGCGGCGACGAACGCTTCTTGGGGCACTTCCACGCGGCCGAGGTTCTTCATGCGCTTCTTGCCCTCTTTTTGCTTTTCTAGTAGCTTGCGCTTTCTCGTGATGTCGCCGCCGTAACACTTGGCCAGCACATCTTTCCTGCGAGCCTTCACCGTCTCGCGCGCAATGACCCGTCCGCCGATCGCCGCCTGAATCGGCACTTCGAACATCTGGCGGGGGATGAGCTCTTTCAGTCGTTCGGCCATCTTTCGCCCGTAGTACTCGGCGTTCGAACGGTGCACAATCGTCGAGAACGCGTCGACCGGTTCGTGGTTGATCAACAGGTCGACGCGCACGACCTGGCTCGTCACGTACCCGGCGGGCTCGTAGTCGAGCGAAGCGTAGCCCTTGGTGCGACTCTTCAAGGCGTCAAAGAAGTCGATGACGACCTCGGCCAAGGGAATCCGGTAGCGCAGCTCGACCCGTTCGGTCGAGAGGTATTCCATCTTCACCATCTCGCCGCGTCGCGACTGACCGAGCTCCATCACCGCACCGAGGTACTCCGCGGGCGTGATGATCGTGACGTCGAGCATGGGCTCGTCCACGTGGTCGAGACGACTGGGGTCTGGGAGGTCAGTCGGATTGTCGACAAGCACCTCGGTGCCGTCGGTGAAGAAGGCGCGGTAGACGACCGAAGGTGCCGTCGCGATGATGTCGAGGTTGAACTCTCGCTCGAGGCGTTCGCGCACTATCTCCATGTGCAAGAGCCCGAGGAATCCGCAGCGAAACCCGAATCCGAGCGCGTGGGAGTTCTCGGGCTCGTAGGTGATCGAGGCGTCATTCAGCTTCAACTTGTCGAGAGCGTCTCGCAGGTTGGCGAGATCGTCGCCATCGATCGGGTAGATCCCGCAGAAGACCATGGGCTTGGGGTCCTGGTACCCCTCGAGAGGCGCCGACGCCGCGCGGCGAGCTTCGGTGATCGTCTCTCCCGAGCGCGCTCCCCCGACGTCGCGAATGCCGGCGACCACGTAGCCGACCTCGCCGGGACCGAGGACCGTGACCCTCAACATGTCGGGCGTGCGGATGCCGATCTCTTCGAGCTCGTGATCGGTGCCCGCGCGCATCATGCGTATTCGGGTATCGTCGCGCAGCGTCCCCTCGAGCACCCGGATCGAGCTGATCACTCCTCGGTACTGGTCGTAGTAGGAGTCGAAGATGAGCGCACGCAGCGGCACGCTCGGGTCGCCCACGGGTGCGGGGATGCGATCGATGATGGCGTCGAGGAGCTCGGGAACCCCCTCGCCGGTCTTCGCCGAGATCGAGAGGATCTCGCCTGAGGGGATGCCGAGCACGCGCTCGAGCTCCTCCTTGCACCGCTCCGGATCCGCGGCGGGCAGGTCGATCTTGTTGAGGACGGCCACGATCTCGAGGTTGTGCTCGATCGCCTGGTAGCAGTTGGCGAGCGTCTGGGCCTGAATGCCCTGGCTGGCGTCGACCAGTAGGACGGCCCCTTCGCAGGCGGCGAGGGAGCGCGAGACCTCGTACCCGAAGTCGACGTGTCCCGGGGTGTCGATCAGCTGGATGAGGTGGTCGTGGTAGGCAACCCGGACGTTTTGGGCCTTGATGGTGATCCCTCGCTCGCGCTCGATGTCCATCGAATCGAGGTACTGGGCGCGCATGAGCCGAGGATCGACCGCGCCCGTAATCTCCAAGATGCGGTCAGAGAGGGTCGACTTGCCGTGGTCGATATGGGCGATGATGCTGAGATTGCGGATCTTTCGCGAATCGACAGTTGAGGGGGTGCTTGCCACGGTCACTAAAGGATAATCGCCCCCCAATTTCGCCAAAGTGGAGAGGTTCGAGCGACCTCTGGTAGCATCGATAGGCCCGCAGCGAGGTGCTGCATCTAGAACGAGGTTGTCTTTCGTGGCGAACATAAAGAGCCAGATCAAGCGCAACAAGCAGACCGTGGTCCGTCACGAGCGCAACAAAGCCGTAAAGAGCGAGCTGCGCACGCGCACGAAGAACGCCGTCACCGCCGTCGGCACCGAAAACGAGGCCACCGCACTGCGTCTGGCGATCAAGCGCATCGACATGGCCGCCTCCAAGGGCATCATCCACAAGAACACGGCCGCCAACAAGAAGAGCGGCCTCATGAAGCGGATCAACGCGCTTCGCGAGGAATCCAACTAGCGTCGTCGCGCGCCAAAGCTGAGTCGCGCGAGTCGCGCGACCAGCACTTCAATCACCGTCAGCTCGGTGACGTCGAGATCACTGTCAAGATCTCTGCCGCCGTAGCTCATCCCGCCCTTTAAGGCCAGATCCGCGTCGGTGATCCAGTGGACCGCCGTGGTCAATCGCTCCGCACCGAGCCGCTCGGACATCTGCAGCGATTTGCCGGCGGGAAAGGCGTTCACGCCGAGCAGGATCGCCGCATCTTCTTTGGTGCGCGCGTCGCTGCCTTCGAGCGCGCTCATGTTGAGGTAGTGGCGCTGCAGCATCGAAACGATTTGGAGCCCCGCGCGCTTGCGCGATTCGAGCATGCGGCGCGCGACGACGATGGCCTTCGCGGCGTCACCCGCGTCGAGCGCATCCGTGAGGTCCCAAACGGGTACATCGCCGGCGTCGCCGAGATACGGCTCGACCCGAGCGAAGTTGAGCGGGGCGGTGCCGTAGATCGACTGCAGGGTCCTTGCCAGTGCGTCCACGCGGGCCACGTCGTCTCCCACCTGCTCGGCGACCTTTTGGGCTGTGGCGTGGTCGATGACCACGTCGTACTCGTCCATCTTCGACTTCACGAACGCGACGCGGTCAGCAACGCGGGACCCCACGTTCACCTCGACGACTTCCTGGGCGGCCTTGACGAGCTTGTTCGACTTCGCTCCTACGACCGCGACGATCAGCACCGTCCCCGCCGCCGGTTGGGCCATCCACCTCATCAGCTCGGCGACTTCGTCGGCGACGAGCAGCTGAGCATCGCGCACGACGACCACGCGTCGCTCGACCAAGAACGGCGGCGTATTGAGCGCTTCCATGATGCGCGGCAACGCCGACTCGCCGGACGTCAAGGTCACGTCTTTCGCGGTGAAGTCCTGCAGCGCGAAGGAGGGGTCGAGGTCTGCGAGCGACGAGGCGACCGCGTTATGGACCGCGTCGTAGACCATGGTGGCGTCGGTGCCAACGACGCAGATGGTCGCGCTACTCACGACGCCTCCGAGAGGCGCTCGAGCGCGTCACGCACTCGAACCGCTCCCTTGACGTCATGAACCCGCACGATACGACACCCCAGTGAGATCCCGATCGCCGTCGCGGCGTGCGAGGCGCTGGCTCGCTCGCCCACCTCGAGGTTGAGCGCCTTGCCGAGAAAGGTCTTGTTGGACGCCGACAGCAGTAGCGGCGAACCAAGTCCGGCCAGCTGGTCGGAATCTCGCAAGAGCTGCAAGGACTGCGCCGCGGTCTTTCCGAGATCGAGGCCGGCGTCCAGGATCACCTGCTCGAGGCCGAGGCCCGCGTCGTGGGCCCAGCGGCGGCGCGCGAGCAGGAAGCTCGAAACTGTCGCCGTCACGTCGTCGTAGTGCGGAGCCGGGTCGGCGACGCGTGGGCGCAGTCGAATATGCGTCGCCACGACCGTCGCGCCCGCGCGCTTGGCTATGGGCAAATACTCCGGGTCGGCGAACCCGCTGATGTCATTGCCCACGCACGCGCCCGCCTCGTAGCTGGCAGCAGCCACGGAGGCTCGCCAGGTGTCAACGCTCACGGGCACGTCGAAGCGCTTCGTGAGCTCGGCGATCACTGGCACAACCCGATCAAGCTCCTCTTCTTCGCTGACCTCGTCGCCGGGGCCCGCCTTCACCCCGCCCACGTCGAGCAGGTCGGCACCGTCGGCTACCAGCTGCGCTGCTCGCGCGAAGAAGGCGTCCAGGTCAAAGGTGACGGCTGGCTCGTAGAAGGAGTCCTTCGTGCGGTTGAGGACACCCATGACGATCGCCCGGTGGGTGAGGTCAACGCGGCGCGCCCCGAGGGCGAGCACCAACGGCCCCGTGGGCCGAAATACCTTCACTAGTAGAGGCGACTCGCCAGCCGGCGACGATACGAGACGTAGCGCGGGTCCTCGGGGCCGAGTGCGTCCAGCACCTCGAGCAGCTGCGCCTTCATCTGGTCGTTGGTGGCTGACTGCTCGAGGAGATGTTCGAGGGTGAGATCGAGGTCGCCGTCGAGGTTGACGCCGCTGCGCTGCAAGCGAACTCTCGCGAGGATGGTCTTCGCCGCGACGACCGTGGCGAACGGCTCGAGCACCGCGTCGGCTTCGTCGAGACGATGCTCTTGGAGCAGGTAATCGCCCAGTGCGACGGCTGCCTCGACGTTCGTTGGGTCAAGCGCAAGGGCTTCGCGCAAGGACACCTCATCGCCCGCGTTGACGAGACGGTCGACTGCGGATGCCCCCGGCGCCAATCGCTCAACGAACTCGCGCACTTGCGCCTCGGGGAGCGCTCCCACGAAGGAGTCGACTATCTGGCCCTCGTGAATCGCGAAGACCGCGGGGATGGACTGGACGCGGAAGGCTTGGGAGATCTGCGGGTTGGCGTCAACGTCAACCTTCACCAGTTCAACGGCGCCGTTGGTCTCCCCGACCACCTTCTCGATGATCGGTCCGAGCGTGCGACACGGCCCACACCACTCGGCCCAAAGATCGATGACGATGGGAACGCTCTTCGATCGCTCCATCACGTCGGTGGCAAAGGTGGCGTCCGTGACATCTTTCACAAGCGCAAGCCTAATGGTCATCGATCGTCGAATGGAGGGGTCGAACATCACTGTTAGCCTCGGCGACTATGGGGATGGCAACGGGAATCGACGAAGCCAACGTCACGCGGTGGATGATCGGACACGTTGGCGCGAGTGCACCGCTCACGTTCGAACTCATCGCCGGCGGGCGCTCGAACCTGACCTTTCGCGTCACGGACGCCGCCGGCCGCACCTACGCGCTTCGCCGTCCCCCGACGAGTCACGTGCTCCCGACGGCGCACGACATGGTGCGCGAACACACGATCATCACGGCCCTCTTCCCGGCCGGTATCCCGGTGGCCGAGCCGCTCGGGCTGTGCGTCGATCCTGAGGTAAACGACGCTCCCTTCTACGTCATGGAGTTTGTCGAGGGGGCCATCTTGCGCGATCGTGCCCAGGCGGAAGCGGTCTACGACCTCGAGACGCGCGGCGTCATCGGTGACCACCTCGCCGCCACGCTGGCCCAGCTCCACGCGCTCGACGTCGACGCGATCGGGCTCGGGACCCTGGCCCGGCACGAGGGGTACATCGAGCGTCAGGTGAATCGCTGGCGTACCCAGTTCGAGCAGATGAAGGTTGACGGCGTCGACCACGAGACGGTCGTCGACGAGGTGGGTGACGAACTGGCGCGCTCCATCCCCCTACAACAGAAGGTCGCGGTCGTGCACGGCGACTACCGGCTCGACAACACCGTGCTCGACGGGCAGGGAAGGATCCGCGCGATTCTCGACTGGGAGATCTGCACGCTCGGTGACCCAATGGCCGACGTTGGCGTGATGCTGTGCTACTGGGCCGAGCCCGGCGATGCGACCACGTCGCTGCTCGGGGTCGCACCGACGACGGCACCAGGCTTTGCCCGTCGCGACCAGGTGCTCGAGGCGTACGCCAAGAACTCGGATCTGGACCTGACACACGTCGCCTACTATCAAGCCTTCGGATATTGGAAGTTGGCCTGCATCATGCAAGGTGTGTTCGCTCGCTACCGTGCCGGGGCGACTGCGGGCGACCGCGGCAGCGTCGATGCCTATCCGGGATATATCGCGATGCTCGCCGAACTGGCGAAGCGGACTTTGGAGACCTAATGGACGACGAGATCTACGACCGCATCATCTTTTTGGCGGACCCCGACCTCAACGAACCAGTGCTCGTCATCGGGCTCGAAGGATGGATCGACGCGGGCATCGCGGCGAGTACCGCGATTTCGACGATGCTCGAGACGCTGCCGACCGAAGTGCTCGCCACCTTTGACACCGAGTACTTCATCGACCAGCGAGCCCGCCGTCCTCTTGCGCGGATCGTGGACGGCGTGACGACCGAGCTCACGTGGCCCGAGATCCAGCTGCGCTACGGACGCGACGGTGACGGGGCCGATGTGCTGTTCCTCGTCGGACCAGAGCCCGATTTTCACTGGAGCGATTTCGTCGACGTCGTCACCGACGCCGCCGGGCGCTTCGACGTGCGTCTCGTCGTCGGACTCGGCGCCTTTCCTGCCCCGACCCCCCACACCCGGCCCATCCGCGTTATTGGGACCGCGCCGGCGGCCAGCGCCCAACTGCTCGCACCAGTCGGGTCGGTGTCGGGTGAGCTCGAGGTCCCCGCAGGCATCGGCACCGCCCTCGAGCTCGGCTTCGCCGAGGTGGACATCGACATCATCACCCTCTGGGCTCGAGTCCCCCACTACGTCGCCTCCATGCCCTACCCCGAAGCGGCGGCCGCGCTCATCGACGGGCTCGCGAGGACCTCAGGGCTCACCCTCGACGCGGGGCTGCTGCGCGCCGCGGCCGACGAGGCGCGCCAGCGAGTCGACGATCTCG
Organism: uncultured Acidimicrobiaceae bacterium; assembly: GCA_963848345.1. Taxonomy (GTDB): domain Bacteria; phylum Actinomycetota; class Acidimicrobiia; order Acidimicrobiales; family RAAP-2; genus RAAP-2. The sequence continues at coordinate 61,761 of CAWKDF010000011.1, forward strand.
TGACGAACAACCCCGAGCACGCTTCGATGGTCGAGCGATTAGAAGCCGCGGCCGATCAGACCGAGGGCACGTCCCTTGGTCAAGAGGTGCCGAGCGGCGACGAGCTCGCCGCGGAGCTCGAGCGATTCTTGCGAGGCGAGGCGACTTAGCCCTCGGGCGACGAATCGACGTCGCCCGCCTCGATGCGCAGCCCGAGGCCCAACGCATACCCCTCCAGGTAGAGGGCGCTGTCGCCCTGTCGCGGGTGACGGTCAGCGAGCTCGTAGAAGCGGGCGTTGTGATCGGCCTCTTGTAGGTGCGCGAGCTCGTGCACGAGCACGGCGTCGATAACCCACTCCGGGCATTGGCGAAGGCGGCTCGAAATCCGGATCTCTCGTGAACCGGGTGAACAGGACGCCCAGCGCGCCTGCTGGTTCGTGACCCAGCGCACCGACGCTGGCTCGACACCGTCGTTATAGAGCTCGGCGAGCACCCGAGCTCGCTCTTCGAGCGCGCCGTCACCGCCCGCGTTCTGAGGGCGCTGGGTCAGCAACCGCTCGACCAGCTCGTCGACGAATGCGCGCCGCTCGCGGCCGCGCACCCGCGCGGGGATCTGGACGACGATGCGACTGCCCGACCAGTGCGCGTTTCCCGTTTTCTTTCGCCGCGTCGAGGCGCGGATCTCGACCTCGGGCCGGTCGAATCGAGGCGGTTCGATGGTGATTTCGGTGTGCGAGGACGACGCCGCCATTAGGGGATGATGTTGACCAAACGAGGAGGTCGCGCCACCATTCGCGAGGGCGCGGCACCGCCCAAGGTGGCCACGACCTGCGCGTCGGCGAGCGCCGCCGCAGTCGCTTCGTCTTCGCTAATCGTCGGCGGGACCTCGAGACGCGACTTCACCTTGCCGTTTACCTGCACCACCATCGTCACGGTCGCTTCGGCGACCAACGCGGGGTCGGCCACCGGCCACGGCAGGAGGTGGACGCTCGGCTGGTCGGGATGACGCTCTTCCCAGAGCTCGGCGGTGATGTGCGGCGCCATCGGCGCGAGCAAGGTCACCAAAATGTCAAGGGCGTCTTGGAGCGTCGCTTTCTCGATGCCGTGCTCGCTGCGAGCGGCTTTGGAGATGGTGTTCAGGAGTTCCATCAACGCCGCGACGGCGGTGTTGTAGCTCCAGCGATCGAAGTCGTTGGTGACGCGCACGATGGTGCGATGCGCCTCTTGGCGTACCGCGAGGTCGCCCTCGTCCGCGTCGTCGTGATAATGCACGTCGTAGTTGTTCCAGAGTCGAACGAGTCGATCGATGAACCGCCCGCAGCCGTCGATGACGTCGTTCGTCTGCTCGGTCCAATCGAGGTCGTCGGCGGGGGGACCCGCGAAGAGGTGAAAGAGGCGCAGCCCGTCCGCACCAACCGTCTTGTAGTACTGCTCGGGGCTCACCAGGTTGCCCTTCGACTTCGACATCTTCGAACCTTCGAGCCGAATCATCCCTTGGGTGAAGAGGCGTTGGAAGGGCTCGCGGGGAAGACCCTCGCCCATACCGATGTCGACAAGCGCCTTCAAGTAGAAGCGCGCGTACATGAGATGGAGAATCGCGTGCTCGATGCCGCCGATGTACTGATTGACCGGCATCCACTTCGCAGCCTGCGCCGCATCGAAGGCCTTATCGGGCGTAAAGGGATCCGTGAAGCGAAGGTAGTACCACGAGGAGTCGTTGAACGTATCCATCGTGTCGGTCTCGCGTCGAGCCGGCTTCCCGCACGTGGGACAGGTCGTACGGAAGAATCCCTCGTGCGTCGCGAGCGGCGACTGCCCACTCGCGTCCATCGTCACATCATCGGGAGCGAGCACCGGGAGCTGATCGAGAGGAACCGGCACAATGCCGTCGTCGTCGCAGTAGACGACGGGTATGGGACAGCCCCAGAAACGCTGGCGTGACACGAGCCAATCGCGCAGTCGATAGTTGACCTTCGCAATGCCGTGAGCGTGCTCGACGAGAAACTCCGTGGCCTTCTGCTTGGCTTCGGCGACGTTGAGCCCGTTGAGGAACCCGGAGTTGATGTGTGCGCCGTCCCCGTTATAGACGTCCCCGTCGAAACCTTCGGGCGGCTGGACCGTGCGAACAATGGGGAGTCCGTGAACTTTCGCGAACTCGTAGTCGCGCTCGTCTTCTCCGGGCACCGCCATGATCGCGCCGGTACCGTAGTTGCCGAGCACGTAGTCAGCGACGTACACGGGAACCCGTTCGTTGGTGAAGGGGTTAAGCACGTAGCTGCCGGTGAACGCACCGCGCTTCTCGGCGGCAACTCCTTCGGCCGAGGACGACGTGCGCTCGATCTCGCTGATCGACGAGGCGCGGCTCACGATCTCGTCAACGCGTAGTCGCTCTGACTCCATCGTGAGGAGCGCGAGCATCGGGTGCTCGGGAGCCACCACGGCGTAGGTGACGCCGAAACCCGTATCCGGGCGCGTTGTAAAGACCCGAAGTGCTTTCGTCGGGTCGTAGGCGAGCGGCAGATCGAACTCGACGCCTTCGCTGCGCCCGATCCAGTTGCGCTGCATGGTCTTTACCCGCTCGGGCCATTCGAGGTCGTCGAGGCTCGTGAGGAGCTCCTCGGCGTAGTCGGTGATCTTGAAGAACCACTGTTCGAGGAATCGGCGCACGACGACATCGCCCGAGCGCTCGCAGGTTCCGTCCGCGAGCACTTGCTCGTTGGCGAGCACCGTCTTGCACCCGGGACACCAGTTGACCTGGGCTTCTGCCCGATAGGCGAGACCAGCCTCCAAAAACGCCAGAAATATCGTCTGGGACCACCTGATGTACTCGGGGTCGTGGCTGTAGACCTCACGACGCCAGTCGTAGACGGCGCCGAGGCGCCGTACGGACGTCTTCAGTTCATGCATGCGCGCTTCGGTGAACAGGCGCGGGTGGCTGCCCGCCTTGATGGCAGCGTTCTCGGCTGGTAGACCAAAGGAGTCGAACCCATACGGTGACAGCACGGCTTTGCCGCGCATGGTCTGATACCGCACCACGAGGTCGCCAAAGGTGTAGTTGCGCACGTGGCCCTGATGGGCCGCGCCCGAGGGGTAGGGATACATACAGAGCGCGTAGTAGCGCTCGCGCGGGTCGTCGTTGTCGACCTCATAGGTACCCTCGTCCAGCCATCGGGCCTGCCACTTCTCCTCGATGGCGACAACGTCAAAAGGGCGGCTCATTACGACATTCTACGTTCGAAACGCCTCTAGCCTTTCTGAGCGAGGAGGTCACTACATGTCAGAGGCGACCTACATCTTGGTACACGGAGGCTGGAGCGGCGCGTGGAGTTGGCGCGACGTCGGTAGGGAGCTCACCCGGCGCGAGCTTCCCTGGACAGCCCTCGATCTGCCGACCTCGACCCATGGAGCTCATCCCAACACGTACCTCGCTGACGACGCGCGAGAGGTCATCGAAGTCGCAAAACTCGACGGCCCCGTCGTGCTCGTTGGTCACAGTTACGGCGGCGCCGTTATCACCGAAGCGGCGGAACAGATCCCCAATCTTGAGCGGCTGGTGTACATTGCGGCGCTCGTACCTGCGCTCGGCCAAAGTGCCAGCGAAGCCAAAGCGGAAGTCGACGTCATGACCCGCCTCGACGAAGCTATCGAACGTGACGGCGAATTCCTGGTTTTGAATCCGGTCCTCGCCCACGCGGCTCTCTACCAAGACTGCAAGGAAAAGGTCGCTGCGTGGGCGGTGTCCCAGTTGACCCCTCAAACCGTCGCGAGCTTTCGCAGTCCACGAAGCTCGTTTGACGTTGACGCGCCCTCTCGTTACATCCTCTGTACCGATGACAACGCCATCGACCCGACCTTGCAGAAAGTGATGTCGGAACGGTGCACCGAAGTGGTGACCCTCGAAAGCGATCACTCCCCCTTTCTTTCGCGTCCAGGCGTGTTGACCGACCTTCTCGTGGCCGAAGCGATTTAGGAAGCGGCAGGCGTTGACGTGAAGCCGAGGGGAATCGCAGCATTCTTGTTGAAGTTTCCAGAGACCACCGAAGAGCAACCTTTCGGCCCGAACGTCGACGTGTACAAAGTTGCTGGCAAGATGTTCGCGATCCTGTCGCCTGACGATACGCCACCTTCGGTCTCGCTGAATTGCGATCCGATGCTCGCGCTCGAACTGCGCGAGGAGTATCCCGCCATCACGGCCGGATACCACCTCAATAAGACTCACTGGAACACAGTCGCGCTCGACGGGTCCGTGCCCGATCACGAACTAAAAAGAATGATCACTCACTCGCACGAACGAGTTGTCGCCACGATGCCAAAGGCGCAGCGCGCGAGACTGATGATCCCTAAGAACTCACGTACTTGATCAACGCCTAGGGCCTTCTGACGCGAGATATGCACGTTTTCCGCGACTGCTAGGATCGTGATTCCGCAGCGCGGGGGTATAGCTCAGCTGGTAGAGCACTTGCATGGCATGCAAGGGGTCAGGGGTTCGAATCCCCTTACCTCCACGAAGGAAAGCCCTTAATTCACAAGGGCTTTCGGTTTCTTCCATCCGATCCTCGAACATCCCCGACCGTTGCTTCAGCAGTTACTTCAGCAATCGTTTGGAGGGTGCTGTGAGCAGTGTACGTCGGGACAACCACGAAGGTTCGATCTATCAGCGGTCGTCGGACGGGCTATGGATGGGAGCTGTCGTAACAGGTTCCGATGAGCTCGGAAAGCCGCGAAAGAAGTACGTCTCGGCGAAGAGTCGCGCCGAGGTCGTCAAGAAGCTGAAACAAGTCCGTCGCCAGGTCGAGGACGGGCTAATGCCTGAGGACAGCCGAATGAGACTTGCCGAGCTCTTTGACCGGTGGTTCGAGGACGTTATGCGCCACCAGATCGCTCCCAGCACGTTAAGCAACTACAAGACCGTCGCGACAATGCACATCTTTCCGACGTTAGGAAAGAAGAAGCTGGTCGACCTCTCAGTTGGCGACGTCGACAAATTGCTCTCGGTCAAGACAGATAGCGGACTCTCGCCGTCGACGGTTCGACGAATCCGTGCGGTCCTCGCGCAATGCCTCGATCAGGCGATCCGCTGGGAGCTTCTCGCTCGCAACGTCGCCACACTGTCGCGATCACCGAAGTCCGTTCGACGGGAGGGTCGGACACTCTCGCCCGAGCAAGCGCGCGGGCTCCTGGACTCACTCAATGGACACCGCAACGAGGCCCTGTACGCCCTGATGCTGTCGACGGGGCTGCGGCGTGGCGTGGCGAGGCGCTGGGACTCCGCTGGGAGGATTTCGAGCGCGAAAACGGGATCCTCAGGATTCGCCAACAGCTGAAGCGTGAGGGTGGCGGACTGGTAACCACCGATACCAAAACTGCACTCAGCCGACGAGCGGTGAACGTGCCTGCACCGATGCTTGAGGTACTCATCGAGCATGAGCGGCGACAGGAGAAAGAAAGAACCGAACTAGGTTCTTCGTGGGTCGATTCCGGCTTCATCTTCACGAGCTCGATCGGCACTCCCATTGACCCGAGAAACCTCTATCGCGAATTTCAGATCGTCTGCCGGCTCGCCGGCCTCGGCGATTGGCATCCGCACGAGCTTCGGCACTCTGCGGCCAGTTTGATGCTGGCCCACGGAGTCAAGATCCAGGTGGTGAGCCAAGTCCTCGGGCACTCTTCCATTCGCATGACGGCGGACGTCTACGGGCATCTGCTCGATCCAGATCGGGCCAAGGCCGCCGAGGCCATGGGATCCGTGCTTTGGAAGACCGAGTAGCTCTAGGAATCCAGTTCGGCTGACTCGAGCGCAGCCACGAAGGCTTCGAGGCCCTCGCGCACGACTAGACGACGACGGCCAATTTTCACACTTCGAATCGAACCTCTCATCACAAGTTCGTACGTCGTGGTGCGCCCGAGGCACGGCAAATGCGCCGCTTCTTCGACGGTTAGCAGGATCGGGCCAGCAACACGAAAGTCGCTCATCGTTCGACATGCCCTCACCGCCGCTGACTCGTAGGGAAGCGCTTCGGCCGGTCCCGCCGCCGCGAACCTCATGCTTGTGCTGTCAATAGGCAGTCTCATTTGGCTCCTTCGCAGAGGGACAAAATTTTCGCCTTCTACTTACAGAGCCACTCCAAAACGACAAAACCGAGCAAGAACTTTTCGGAGAGTCCAAAAATTGTTTTGTAGACGGACGAATTTGATGATCACTAAGTCCGCCCGCTGGGCCGACCGGGCGCTACGCGCCCGTCGACCCCGGACGCTGAGACACAGACGCGAGAGGTGGTTCGTGGAGGGATTCGTCTAACTTTTCTCTACATCATCAAGTACGGATTGCTCGCTTACAGATCCGAGATTTCCGGGGGCCAACTCTCGGGCGGGTTGCTTTTAAGGTATATGGCTTCACTAATCCCGGAACGCAAGACGTCGACGGCTGGCCGACCGGCGAGTTCGATCACGTCAACAAGATTGGCAAACTCGAGTATTACTGCATCCACCATGTGTTCAAGTGACCATGCTTGACCAGCGATCGTCTGTGCAGGGACGATGGAGAGATGCGCAAGGTATTGATCGATCAACTCGAGGTATCCGTCAAATCGCTTGTCACGAAATCCTGTCCACGCCTTGACGAAATGGGACTGCGCTGGCCCCTGTGAAATGATCCAACGCGACTGAGAGTCCCGATGCTCCAGAATGGAGCCAGGAGGACACCCATGAAGCAGAGGCATCACACCCCGGAGCAAGTGATCAGAAAGCTCGCCGAAGGCGACAAGATGCTCAATGAAGGCAAGGACCTCGCCGAGGTCTGCCGGCACCTCGAGATCGCCGAGTCGACGTGGCACCGCTGGAAGAACCAATACGGCGGCATGAAGGCCAACGACGCCAAGCGCCTGAAGGAACTCGAGACCGAGAACGGACGTTTGAAGCGCATCGTCGCCGATCTCACCTTGGACGTGGCGATGCTCAAAGAGGTCGCCAAGGGAAACTTCTAACCCCGAACGCCCGCCGTCGAGCAGTAATCATGCTCGAGGAATCGTTCGGGGTGAATGAACGCAAGGCCTGTCGCGTCGTGGGCCAACACCGCTCCACCCAGCGCCTCGCGCCGCCACTACCCACCGACGACGAGAAGGAGCTTCGTCGCTGGCTCGTCGCCTTCGCCAAGGCGCACCCGCGCTGGGGCTGGAAGCGGGCCTATCAGCACCGTCGCCGAGAGGGGCACCGCGTCAACAAGAAGCGGATCCAGCGTCTCTGGCGCGCAGAAGGCCTCAAGGTTCCCCATCGCAAACGCAAGAAGCCCCTGCGCGGACTCGGCGTGCACGTGGGGGCCATGAGCCCCATCCGTCCCCACGCGATCTGGGCCATGGACTTCCAGTTCGACGAGACGAGGGACGGGCGTCAACTCAAGCTGCTCAACATCCAAGACATCTTCACCCGCGAGTGCCTGGCGGTGCACGTGCGTCGCTCCATCACCGCCGACGACCTCATGACCGTGCTCGACGAACTCGTGGCGACACACGGTTCGCCCGCGTTTCTGCGATGCGACAACGGCCCCGAGTTCGCGGCCTTCGCGATCCGTGACTGGTGTCGGTTCAATCACGCCTCGACGACGTTCATCGATCCGGGCTCGCCCTGGCAGAACGGACACATCGAGTCGTTCAACTCAAGGCTCCGCGACGAATACCTCAACGGCCACCTCTTCGAGTCACTGCTCGAGGCCCAGGTGCTCATCGAGGGCTGGCGTCACGAATACAATCATGATCGTCTTCACAGCTCCCTTTGCTATCTCGCCCCGGTCGAGTTCAAGGAGTTGTGGAGCGAGCAACATCAGCAACGACTCTCAGTCGTGCTGGACCATTAAGAGGGGTCCCCGCAGGACGGGGAGAGGTCTTTCGAACTCCACCAACGGCGAAAGGGGTCTTCTTTTGTCGGTCGGCAGCGGCCGGCCAAGAATTCGATCAGTAGGCGGATATGGATCAAAGTCGCCTCAAGGCAGGCGTTCTTCATTATCTCCGGGCCGATTCCGTCAAGCCGACACGTCCACGCGTAGAGCGCGGCCATCATTTTCGGTTCATAGTTCAGGTGCGCGGCGGCTGCCCGAGCTTCTCGTTCTGCAAGCGGTTTTGAATCTGATCCGGACACGTTGTTGAGCCTATTCATCCCTTCCTTTTCCAATTAACGTCGGCTCATGGCGAAGCTTGGTCTCGGCAACAAGACGGATGCGACACATCCATGACCGGCATTTTTGACTTTGACGATCGTCAATCGTCTGTTTACGAGGCGTTGATTCAACGATCTTCAAAACTTGCGGGTATGTATCTCGTGGCCCTTCAGAACCTCGGGGCGCCTGTGGCTGAAGGAAGTGAAAATGCCCGAATCTCGGTGATTTGCCACTGCATGCGCGAGCTGATGGCCAATCTCCCTTCCGTGCTTGCGGAAGAAGATACGTCGCGACCCAAGCGATCCTCCTCATCGCTTACCCAAGAGTTACCCGGATTGCTTGAGGAACACCCTTCCGTAGATCTCGAAGCTGATCAGGACAGCATCCCAATACCGCGACTATTTGCTAGAGCGATCAGTCTGATCATCAAAACTGCCTCACAGGAGAACGGACGAAACATACGTATCGCCGCGATGCTGATCACCGGAGGTCGCGATGAGAAGCATTCGGCAGTGAGGCAGTGGAATGATGCCTACAGATTTTTCGTCAAGTGGGCTCACTTGGACCGAGGCCACGAAGGAGGTCGCCCATTGCCAAGCGTTGAGGAGATCGGGGGCTTTATTGAAGTGGTGGAAGATGTGATCCTTAGTCGGACTGCGGCATTCTTCGAAAACGTTCACGCAATCGATGACCTCCTCGCGGAAATCAATGATCAGAAAGGAGATGTCCGGGATGGCTGAATATCGATCTCCGTCGGACGACCAAGTCAAGGCGGCATTACGACGAATCGTGACTCCACAACTCAAGCGCGCGTTCTTTGAGGGGCTCAAGAATCCTCTGTGGGTCGCACCGTTGTTAAAGCATGGTGTGTTTAGCAATCCTCCTGAACCGGAGATTCTGGATGACGGTCTGGTTCGGGAGGAATATTGGCCTGAAGGCGATTACTTACTGCGCGCAGCGAGGGACGTTCCCAAAGAAGTTGTCGATGTACTTCTGACACTTGGAGCATCGACGAATTCGTGGGTTCTTCGTGCGACGTTTGCGATTGCCGCCACACTCCCCCCTGCCTCCGCCGCACGTCTCCAGCCACTGGTTAAATCGTGGCGCACTACAGGATTCGGCTGGCGAACTGACCCCCGCAATCTTGTGACTGTTACCCTGAACCTGCTTGAAGGTGGTCAATACGAAACCGGAATATGGTTCGCTAACTTGATATTTTCGCCGGACAGGTTGAGTGAGTGGAACCAGCCTCAAACCCTCATTGACGAATACGCGTTCGTCGAGGCGCTACCCAAGATCACATCTGCGTTGGGACCCGCGGGCCTATCTACCGTCCTCGGGTGGCTGGAGCGGTTCGAGCGCCTGGCCGGCAACGTCACGGATGGATCCGATACTTCTTACGTTTCTCGCGAGTCAATCCGCGTTTCGGGAGAGTCCATTGACGGCAAAGAACAGATCCTGATTGACGCTGTAAGAGACCTCGCCGTCGTTGGGCTCGGCATCGACCCACGAAGCACGTTCAACTCTTTGACGAAAAGCCGGATGATCCTCTCTCGCAAAATCCTGTTATTTGCTCTCGGAAAAGTAATCGAAGCGTCTGAAGACCGCGATGAGAACCTTCCGGAATTGCTCGAACTCGCTACTGAGTTACTTTATGACGAGGAGTCGAGCAATGACGCCTGCCGGATCGACTATGCGGAACTTGCTCGAGCAGTTGCAGAAAAGTCCTTGGTGAGCCTCGATCCACTCGTTGAATACATTCAGTCAGGGCCACGTGTCGATCGAGGTCAGCTTAGGGAGTGGATTGCTCGCTACGAGCAGGACGGCGACGTCGAAAGTCAGGTGCAGGAGTACGTTGACCAGTGGAAACATCGCTGGCTGTCATCCATCGGATACGAAGCTCTGCCGGCCATTCTGCAATCAGAATTGGCAGCGTTCGACGGGACTTTCGGAGTCATCGATAATCCTTTGAATCCTTCGAGGCTCATTACTTCTTGGACAGGCCCAAATAGCCCTCTAACCCAGATCGAGATGGCTTCGATGAGCCCCACTGAACTAGTCTCTCACCTGGAAAGTTGGCACTATCGCGGAGTGGGCCTAGGTCCGGAACCGTCGCACGAAGGACAGGCTCGTGTGCTCACTTCGTTGATCTCTTCTAATCCAAGCGCGTTTGACGGAGTCGAGAACCTAACTAGTCGACTGCGCCCAACATATTTGAGAGCGATTCTTCAGGGCTGGGAGGCAGCCATTAAGAACGATCTGTCACTTAATCTGGAACAAGCCGCGACGTTTGTTTCCCAAGTCCTATCCCATGCTGACGAAGCGTCATTCGATTCCGAAGGCGGAGCCTGGGACGATGACTCAAATTTTCGTGCGGCCAAACAGGCGGCTGTCAGTTTTCTCCTGGACGTCGTGAAAAAGCACGAAGAGTTAGCTATACCTACGACGTTGATGAACGACTTCGCGCGAATGTTGATTTCGAGCGCATCTGACGAAATCGCGTGGGCGGAATATATCTCCTATGGCGACGACGGTTCTTCGGACCCAATGACAGTTTCACTCAACTGGCAGTGGCCAATCCGCTTACGTGCACTTGTCTATCTGCTTGCTTTCGGGCCGGAAGCTACTTGGTATCGGGAAGCAGAGGCCGCGCTTGACAGTGAGCTCGCCAGAAACGACTCCCGCGGAGCGTCTCGTGCCGTGATTGGAGAGAGTCTTGCGCGGTTGGTTAACTCAGAATCTGATTGGCTGAACGAGAACCTGCTGGAGCTCTTCGGTGATCAATCCGGTCTAACGACCGGACAGCAAATTGCGCTAACGACCGGCATGGCAATTCACTATTACCATAGGACTCTCTATGAACTTCTGACCCCATCAATGTTGGGGGCCCTTCTGGCGGATGGACCAATTATTGCCGGTTGGCGTAGCGACTCCAACCCCGTTCAGCGCATAGGCGAGTGGGCAGTAAGTGCCATCATCTTTGGACATCGAACGATGGAAGACCCCGTGGCCAGCACATTCTTCGAACGCGCACCCAGCTCTGTGCGCGGCCGTGCGCTAGGCCGCACAGCCTGGCAATTCATGCATGCACCGTCTGTCGATGATTCAATAAGGGAGAGATTGGAAGCGCTCTGGGATCAGCGAGTAAGTCACGTGCGGTCTAACCCGAACGACAGCGATGAACTCAATGAGTTTTATTGGTTTGTGAAGAGCGGTAAATTCCCTGTTGAATGGTGGTTGCCCCGGCTCAGAGAGGCGGTCGAATTAAGCCCAAGCCTCGCAACGCAGCGTTACTTCATTGGAAAGGAACTCGCAACTTCAGCTGACGTGGATGCATCGACGGCCTTCGAAGTGTTGAAACTCTTGATCGATGGACGGGATGAGAATGGGGTCGCAATATACGACCTTTCTCAAAATGCCGTTCCGATGGTGTTGGCACGAGCGATCGCGTCTGAGGACGACGAACTTAGAGAAGCAGCTCAGGCATACATGAATCATCTGGGTGAGTTGGGGGATCTAAGCCTCGAGCGGAAAGTCCTCGATGTGATTGAAGGCAGGGTTTCGCAGGACGACGTCGGATGAGTGGCGGCGTTCGGCTAACGACGCATTCGTTTTAACCTCGGTGAGCGGAGTTGCCCTCGCAAGACATCGTCAAGACTTCAATGCTGGCTGAATCGCGACGGGTTTCCGGGAGACTAAATCATTTCCAAAACGAGCAGACTTTCTGACTCGTTGGAGTCATAGTAGTGAGCCTCGAATTCGACCGGGGGCACGTAGTCGAGTGACTCGTGGATTCGTCGGTTGTTGAACCATTCGACGTAGTTGAGCGTCTCCCATTCGACGTGCTCGACGTTGCGCCAAGGACCCTTTCGGTGGATCAGCTCAGTCTTGTAGAGACCGTTGAAGCTCTCGGCCAGCGCATTATCGTAACTATCGCCCTTCGAGCCGACTGATGCGACGATCTCGGCTTCGCCGAGACGCTCGGAGTAGCGAATGCTGAGGTATTGTGCAAGTTCAACCGGTCGATGCAACACCCGCTTGTTGAATTGATTCTAAGTACTCGTTGAATGCTTCTGCTGGCGTCTTCCAACCAAGAGACTTTCGTGGTCGTGTGTTGAGGGCGTGAGCCACGGCTTCAAGATCTTCAGCTCACCAACACGACAAGTCTGTGCCTTTGGGAAAGTATTGGCGAAGCAGCCCGTTGGTGTTCTCGTTGGTGCCTCGTTGCCACGGACTGCGTGGGTCGGCAAAGAACACGGGTATGCCGGTGGCGACTTTGAATTGGGCGTGAGCAGACATCTCCCCGCCACGATCCCAGGTGAGTGAGCGAGCTAACTCATTGGGCAACGTAGACATGGAGTTGGTGAGCGCACTCTTCATTGCGAGCGCCCCGTATCCGCCGAGGGCCGGTCCGTGCTTCGGCGTCTCTTTGTGGCGATATCCATCTTCGCGCGGCAAGTGAACGAGCTTCGTGAACCGAGTCGTGCGCTCAACCACCGTGCCGACCGCCGAACGTTCGAGGCCAATGAGCAGATCGCCTTCCCAGTGTCCGGGCACCGCACGATCTTCTGCTTCCGCGGGACGTTCACTGATCAACGTCTCTTGGGTGACGTGGGCCCAGGTCACTCGCCGAGAGCGCTCACGCGGTGCGCGCAACGCCCGTCCCGTGCGCAGGCACCAGACCAGTTCATGCTTCAGAGCCCCACGACCTTCAATGTAGAGCGACTGATAGATGGCCTCGTGGCTGATTCGCATGCTCTCATCATGGGGGAAATCCAACTTGATTCGCTGGGATCTCTGCTCGGGACTCCAGGCCCGCACCCACGCTCGGTGCTTGCGGTGAGGTTTGCCATTGCCGGTAAAGCGCGGGGGTGGTGGCCCCGCGACGACCACCCCGTTCGGTCGGCTGATCTGGCCCGACAGTCTCTCTTCCACGTAGGCGCGCAGCTCCGGATTCGTCGCCAGCTTGGCCGGCTTGGGACGCTTCGCCGCCATCTCGGCCTTCCACTGCGCCACCGAGGCGCGGTAGTCAGAGCTGCCTGATCGCGTGGCGGCGTTGCGGCGGAGCTCCCGTGAGATCGTCGACGGATCTCGTCCGATGGCGTGAGCTATCTCTCGCACCCCCATGTCGCGTGCCTTCAACACGGCGATCTCTTCGCGTTCCTCAAACGACAGGTAGCGACCCGACAAAGGTTCCAGAGTGAAAGGTGGCATGCCACCAGCATTATGGAACCGACGTTGCCCGACCGGTTGGGACGCACCGACCGCGTAAGCCGCCTCGGCCGGCATGAGGCCCTTGGCAATCTCGATCCAAAACAACCGCTCGACTTCGCGAGGGAACGGCGGGGATCCTGGCGATCTCATCCTTGGTCGCTCTGCCCGATCCGCTGCTTGCTGTCGACGAACCACCTAACACCTCCATCACGATGGGGTGTTGCGACAACCGATTGAATTCACCTTGGTGACCGTGATCGCGATGATGGACCAGCCCCGCGAGTCCACGGTGGTTGCGCGCGTAGATCGCCATCTCGAGCGCGTCGAGCGCGAGGTCGCTGCGCAGTGACGTAGAAGCTTGCCACCCGACGATGAACCGGCTGAAGACGTCGATGATGAACGCGACGTAGACCCAGCCAGTGTGCGTCTTCACGTAGGTCAGGTCCGCGACCCAGAGGCGATTCGGCGCCGGGGCCACGAACTGACGCTCGACGAGGTCGCTCGGTCGCTGCAGCGACTCGTCGCTCGTGGTGGTGATCTTGAACTGGCGACCACGTCGAGCGCCGGAGAGGCCCTCGGATTTCATCAGACGTCGAACGGTGCAGTTGGCGACCGCGATCCCTTCGCGGTTCAGTTGCTTCCAGACCTTCTTCGCGCCGTAGACGCCGTCGCAGTTGGACTGGTGCACCCGGTGGATCTCGGGCACCAGGACCTCGTCACGTTGCTCGCGCTTGCTGGGCGTGCGGGACTTGGTCGCGTAGTACGTCGAAGGGGCGAACTGCAATGCTGCGCAGATCGGCTCGACCCCCCATCGATCCTTGCGGGAATCGATGTAGCGAACTACTTCTTGGTTTGACCGTCGAGCTCGGTCGCGAAGAAAATCGACGCGTTCTTCAAGATGGCGTTGGCGCGCCTGAGGTCCTTGTTCTCTTTTTCGAGCTGCTTGAGACGAGCACGCTCATCGGCGGACAGACCCGGGCGGGAACCGCCTTCGACCTGGGCCTTGCGGACCCAGGTGCGCAGTGTCTCGGGTGTCATGCCGAGCAGCTTCGAGATCGCCGTGAACGTGGCCCACTCGGACGCGTAGTCCTCACGCTTGTCACTGAACATCCGCACGGCCCGCTCACGCAACTCGGGTGAGTATTTTGTTGAACCTGACATGTAGCAATCCTCTCAGAGGATTTACTCTCCAAGATTCCCGTCGCGATTCAGGCGAAACCTTTCAAACTCGCTTTCGTAGCCGTGTAAATGCATTGCGTGATCTGCAACACCGCGCAGCAAATCCGAGACGGCATCAGAGGCAGCCTCTCCACTTTGAGTCGCGATTAAATAACCGGGAAATGATCTCGATTCAGGAGTGCCTGGGATGCTCGCAATGCGCTCTCGGTCGATCATTTCACTCAGTCTCATTGGGGCCTCGAAGCGCACTCCAACCTGCGCCGGGGGTTCGTTGTATACCAAGACTTTCGCCTGATCACTCAAAAACTTCGCGAATGCGGGTGCAATAGTTAGTGTCTGGAGAAGCACGTTGTGCCATGCGCTGAAGTTCTTGACAGGAGCCGACGAACCATTTTCAGCTCTAAGTTCGACTTGCACTATCAATTCGGCGTAACGCGGATCACTGCCAAAACTTGGATTGTCGTCCTCGCGAAGAATCAGAAGAGCCCAGGCGAGGTAGTTGTGCTGATCATGCGGAGTAAACACCGCAGCGTTCGACAATCGTCCATTACTCGACGCGATCTCCCAGGCACCTCCGATGTATTCGCTCAACACCTCGGTCATGAATGTCGATATTGGAGCGTGTCGCAAGAAAACGATGAACTCGTCTCTTAATTGCGATGTCCCAGGGACGCTACCCAGAGGGTCACACGCGATAATCACGCCGATTTTTATGGAACTGTATTTTTCTTCTCCCGCCATGGGCGTTCCTGGAAGAGATGGAGACTTCTGGAGAGTTGTCATCATTTGGCCAGATTCAAATCCATTCGATGTATATCGCCAATGATTCCAGATCGTCGAAACAGGCAGTTGTAGAATATATTGCTTTCTTCGCGATGCACGCGTCACTATCCACTCCCGGGTACTTGGATAGCCAGAAGAAACGAGGGCCCCGAATGCAAGGACGGTAATCGCGACGAAGACAATGAATAGCCATTCAATATTCCGTACGAAACTTGAAATGACCCCAGCGCCGGCGCAAATGCCAGAAGCCCACACTATGAATCCCATCGAGCGTTCCTGCATCGTTGTCCTCCACTTGGCGCTCGACTTCGATCTTGCCTGAGTACGCCTATCTTGATTATGACGCGGGAGTACCTGAGAATGAGAAGTCATCGCCAAATAAGAATCTTTTGGTGCCTATTGCATTGCCGACAATTCATATCTTCTCCGCCGTAGCCGATTCTCCATCCAAAGTATGCGGGTTACGTCAAATTGTCAGAAGCCAATCGGATCATGGTGCTTACCATCTCTAGTTCAGAACAAATGCGTAGCACTTCGTCGTCCCAAAGATGAATACCTAACTCAATCGAGCCTCGAAGGTCTGACACCGCAATATTGATAACTGAGCCCGCCTGACTTAGCGCTTGCTGATTTTCGGACATGCGCCCAACGGTTGCGCGGTATGCAATCCTCTGTCGCCAAACGTTGGATCATACTCTGTGTGCAGAGAATATTGATTTCCATTCAGAACCTCACACGGATGACGTCGATCGAGTGCGGGACCGACAAACTGTACTTTCGTTTGGGAAACTAGAACTTTTTCCCTTCGTTGAGCCGCTTCATGCCCTTAGCTGAGGTCAAGTGGTAGCCAGCGCACTTCGGACAAAAATGGACCCCACGGATTGATTGCTCTTTCGCACTGATTCGCTTCAGCGCGAAGGCTGCCTCCACCGAGGTCTTATAGAGAATTTTCCCGCATCGAGATCGTTTGACTTTCGCCACCACACAAGGTTTCCATCTGCGTGTGACATGAATGGCGCTGCCATAGTCGTGACCGGGCAAAGGCAGGGCGGCAGAGCATTTGTGAGCGAACTTGATGCTTGGGCAAGGGGCCGAGAAGCGCCCGGGGAACCCCAAAGCACGCAGCAATTAAGGGGCAAATGTGCTGCACGCGAACAACTACTGAAGGCAACTGTTAGTGACTAACGATCTCAGCAAGACTTGGGTCGTACGATGACGAAATGTACGAGAGATCCCATACTGTGTCCGTTACACCTCCATCGAAGCCGAGTTCGATCTCAAGATCTATTGATACCTTGACTTGGTAAGTCGCATATTCCGAATCACTCCCGATGAAATCTTGACGATGTAGATCCTGCAAGAGCCAACCTTCTACCGCCACCGTCGACTTCACTGTTTTCGTCCATTCGTCCTTAATGACGGCTCCGTCAGTCGGTCGGATCGTAAACGGTACAAAGTTCGTACCGTTCCCGTCGACTTCCCAGCCACGATTCTCTAGCCCGGCACCTCCGGGTAACGTCGACATCGCGCGTTGAAAGTCCGAAGCTATGTCGACGAGGGCGGCTTCATCGAGTATCCCGGAGCCCATGACGAGCCTTTCCACCGCATTGAAAAATTGAACGGATACCTCGTCGCCAGCCTCAACCGTCTCATCGAACAGAGTCCCGATATCGCGAAGATGCTTGGCGATCCTCGGAGGAGCGCCACCCAATCGCTCAAACGTTGAAGTCGCACCCTCCGTATCTGCGGTGACAATGAGGACGTTCTCGATTACATTCCCGTATTCGGTTACGACGCTTCGAAAAGCTGCGCTATCAGACGCGCCTGTCTTAGTCTTCCCCTTTCTCGTTCCTGCTCCGACCTGGAGAACCTGGTCTCTAAGTGCCTCTTTCGCATCCGCCTCGGTCAACTCAATAACTGTCGCGCCCGCATCTTCGATATTCCTACGAATATCTTCTGGCGAAAATGCACCGGGAAGTTCGATGATCGATATCCCCCATTGCTCCCTCTTGCGGTTGTGCGTCTCTATGAGGGCAAGAATCTCTTGTGATCTTGCCGTTGCATGTTCGGCCAGCTCCCAAACGACCGACTCGGGTATAAGCAGTTCAACCCCGCGACGTCTGCAGACTTCCACATATTTTTCTATCAACCTGATATTCGGGAAGGCGTCTTCGCCAAAAACGTTCGCGTCAAAGACGATATAGATGATTGGGCTGTCGGTCGCCGAAGCGCTACCGTCCGATGCCCCGCTCATCCACAAACAGTACATTCACAAAAGTCACACGTGGTGCTCAGCATCTTCTCCCTAAGTAGGTCTGGTGCAATTCTCGTTGCGGACGCTTCAAAATGTCAGTTAGATCGCTTGCACGCGGCGCAGTGTGTTTGAGTGAAGGTGGACGAACGGAGATGACCTGAAAAACTAGGAATTGTACGTAGTTCGGACTGTTCCGAACACCGATCAACGATCCCTGAGCCGATCTCCGCTCCTTTTCGGAGGGGCGAATCCTTCGTCTCTATCTAAGAAGCCGCTTTCAGAAGGAAGACTCTGCTTAACGTGAAGGAGTCCTAATTGACGACGCACTCCAAAACAGAGAGTTAGGAAATGTCCGACGAGTATCCAAAATTTAACCTTCATACGGTTCGACCAAGCATCTACCTTGATCAATGGGTGTGGAGTCGACTTGCTGCCGCTGCAGCTGGTCGACCGCGCGAGCCGATTGATTCAAATGTCCTAGACGCAGTCGTTCGAGCAAGCCACGTGGGCGTAGCGTTTCCACTCTCGTCTACCCATTACATCGAGACGCTCAGCGTTCCTGAGGTGGTTCAACGTGCGGCACTGAGCGAGACAATGTCGTCAATTTCGCATATTAGAACGTTGCGCTCTCGGCACCTTCTTCTCCGCGATCAGATTCTCACTTCCGTGCACTCGCTCCTTGAGCTTCCGGAATTTGTGCCGACACAACGAGCCGTACTGGGTGTTGGAGTCAACTGGGCTTTCGAAGGTGAAGTGAAACAACTCACGATCCATGGTCCAAACGAGTTCTTCGAGGCCGTTCGTATCCCGTTCACTCCTAGGGTTCTGTGCCGAATGGCCCAGTGGCTTGAAATCCAGTACCTAATGGGACCTCGTGACGAAGAAATTGAACGCCTGCGTACGAACTTTGGATATCAACCTGAGACAGCCCAGGAGGCAGCGAGACTCCGGCTTGAGTGGGAAGAGCTATACGTCGGACTATTAGGCGAAGATCCAGTGAGCACAAATGAACTTCGCGCGAGGGTCCAGGCGCGCGAGCTAATACGCGAGCATCTAGATATTCTCACTTCCATATTCGAGGAATATGATGTGACGTTCCATTCGCTATTCGGTGGATCGATTGACGAGCCAGGTAGTGCCCGGCCAGGTGTGTCAGCGTTCTTTGAATCAGTTCCGAGCCTTCGCATCGCAACCGAGATGAAGACAAATTTATTTCGCGACCCAAGTCGGACGTGGAAGATAAACGACTTGCACGATATTGACGCACTCAGCCTCGCCATTCCTTACTGTCACGTCGTCATTTCTGACAAGGCCGCTGTTGACTCCGTCCGCAAGTCCAAAATCGACCATCTATGCGGCACGAAGGTGATTGCGGTAATGGCCGAGTTGATTGATATTCTGCCGCCTCTTGAGGAGCAAGCTCGGAATCTTGGCGGAGACGTGAGCGGATGGGACTGGAATTCCCCGGGAGTCGGATTTGATCCCGCCTCCCCAGACGTAATTGCAGAGCTTTTAGCATCGCGGTGATCGGTTCTTCTTTTAGGAAACTGAAGCTCTATCCCCCAACGACCGGATCATCAGATCGGCCCCCGCGATAAACGTCCGAGGCCTGCTTCGGTGAGCTCAACGAGCCGACGAGGGCGTTCTAGCGCTGCGTTTGCGAGACGATCACCGAGATGTGCTTCTATTCGTTAATGGCGACCCCGCTCAGCGCGAATAGTACTTTCGACGGGTTGTCCACTCCGAGTTTCTTACTGGCGAATAGCGCCTTACCGATCCAGCCGATTGGTTCGAAAGTAGGTGAGCCCACCGCTGAATCGTCTCGCGCTGGAACTGCTGTTGGTTGAGGTGCAAATCGTTCTTCTTGCAACACTTTTCCCATTCGCCGTCGATGGTGGCGATTGTCGATTCAAACTCTGCTATCGCAGTGTCATGTTCAAACGGCATGCGATCATCCGCAGTTACAAGTACCCATTCATATGATTGCGACGCGAGTTCTCGGAGCAGTTCCTCGTCGAGACTCGATGTCAATCCAAGTTCCTTGACGCTTGAAGCGTTCCTGCCTCGTGCCCTAAGTTCCGTCGCGATCCGAGAATCAAGATTCTCGTCAATAACGAGGATCCTTGACATTGGATCTACGACGCCCGCTCATACTCTTTGACCTTGAGCCACCATCGAACTGCATCACGCACTTCGTCGTCACTAAGTAGAAAGCCCTCTCTAAGAATTTCAAGTTGATTATCTTCAGCAAGTTGACCCATCTCGGCTGCGGACACTCGTCGTCCCCGAATCGTCGGTCGACCTGAAAGACGATCCGGATTTACTTCAATGTGAACTAGATCAGGTAAGTCTCTGGCAGCCCAACCGCCCCGGGACAACTGCTCTCTTACCTCGACTAAGTCAACTTGCCCCAGCACTGGATGTTTTCGAATGACGTCTTCAAGGTGACCTGCGTCATTGACGTGCGCAACCGTTTTGCCGCGTCCAGATGACAACGCGTGACCCTGGGGCACGAACAGTGTTGAGCTCTGAAGCGGCCAATCAGTGCCGAGAGTGGAACGCAGCGTGGATACTGCTTCTCCTATTTTTCTTGGGGTCACTTTAAGATCCTCGAGTTCGTGAACCACGAACGCTTCAGCGGCGTCTTGAAAACTGTAAATTCGAGGAGTCTCGCTCGACCACGTCGACCGGATGTATCCGCGCCGGGCCCACTGTCCTATGCGATTGCCTGAAACACCTGCCAACTGCCCAACTTCGGACGCTAAATAGCGACCGCGTGGCTGCGGATCCCCTGTTTGCGGCACGTACCTCAGAATACCCACGCCTAAGTGACAATCCACGGAAGTGACGTGGGAAGCGCAATTCTCCGGCTCTATCGTTCTCCCCACGATGGACCGCGCTAGGCCCAGTAACTCGGTGGCTAAACGTCACCCCTAGTCGTACGATTCATCAAACTCGTGATTGGAGAAAACGTGAGCGACAATATCGCCGACATCATGGAGCGGCTCAACCCAACTCCGGGCGACTCCGTAGTTGTCTCTGTCGCAGCCATTGAGCACAGTGGGCAGTGGAACGCTGTTTTTGTAAGCATGCTCGTTGGTCCTGCTGGAATGGCCAACCAATCTTGGGCATCTTGGTTGGAGAACGCTCAGAACGACGTTCTAGGGACAGAGGGCCTTCTCTCCACGACATCTCGGCCAATATCTACATGGATCAACTTCGACTTTGGAGTTAGAAACTGGCGGTTTATTCGCTTCTCTGCTCCACTCTCTAAGTTGAGGGACACCCTGAAGGAAGCGTTCGAACTGAGCATGATCAACGTGCCTGCCGCTGATCCTGTGACCATGACTTATGAATCCGAACTGCGCCCCGTTCGAACTCTTTGGCACGAAACAACCCCTGCCTCTCGGCTGGTTCACGGAGCCGGTCGCCCGATCACCGGGTGGTACGCGGGCCTGCGAACTCCGACCGACATCGATTTTGCTGAGGAGAGCGCGGAGAAGGAAGCCTTTCCGGCCACGTGGGAAATCGACGGCATTCGAATCCCGGGGAGTGCCCTCTTTCTTGCAGGATTCTCAACCTCACAACTGCTCGGTAAACCGCCCGAACCTGGCATCGTCTTCGGAAGAGTTGATCGACTGGCCTGGCTTGGCAAACTTCGGGGTGGGTCAGGGCTGGAGACTTTCAGTGTGTCTGTACATCGGGACCACGATGGTCCAATGCTTTGGGACCTTGAAGTGGATCTCGAGGAACGAGATGACTTAGGCCTTCTCGGATTCCGTCGCCTCCGATTGAGCGACCTTCATCTTCCATCGTTCGATGCTGATGCAGTGGACATAATATTCCCGACTCTTGGCCCACAGATAATCCGTAAGGTCACGCTCACTGATCGCGACGGCAATCTTCTCGACGGAAGTGATCACTTTAACATCGCCGAAAGTATCGGCTTCAAGATAAACGATCAGCCAATAAGGACGTTTGTGGGCCTGCAGCCGAACACAGTCACGAGCGTTAATGATCGGCTTGCGCGAATGAATCGCGTCGAAATTGAATACGCGCAGCTCCTCGCGGAAGGAGCCAAAGGCCGCATTGTCGCGGTCGGAGACGATGGCGTTGCCCGATTGGCCGAATGGCTGGAAGCCGCCAACGAAGAGTTATTGGTGTTCGACCCCTACTTCGATAAGGACGCGAACTGGAAGGTGCTGGAGAAAGTGACAATTCCAATTCGGCTATTAACGGGAAGAAAAGGAGTCCTTCCTTCCAGCGCACTTGCGATGGCATCAAATTCGTTAGAGGTCAAGGTTTGGGTAGGAAATGGCCCGAATCCCCCTTTCCATGATCGTGCCTACTTGTGGCCCGGCGGGGGTTTGAAAGTCGGAACATCCCCCTCGGGACTTGGTCATCGACTCTCGCTGCTAGATACCCTCACGCCCACGCTCGCGACCGACCTAACAACGCGGTTTGAAAGTTGGTGGTCAAGTAACGACTTCGCTGTCATTTAGATCTCAAGTCGCTTCATTCGATGTACGACTTTGATTGCACATTTACTTCCGGGACGGGACGCACGCCGGAGTCCGACCCGCATCTGGATACTTCGCGTATCCCGACAACTGTATGTATCGTTGATGGATGTCCTCTGAAGACCCACCTGCTCACGAGAACCTCGTTTGGATCACACCGGTCTGGTCGGGTGAGGGTTATCTAGGAACGGCTCCAGATGAGTGGGAGCACGAGTTTCGCCTTTCGAGTGACGAAGTCTTCTCCGGTGTTAAGAAGGTTGGCGACTCAGTCCAGGTGCCCGGAGGGACTTATCTCCGATATCGCTTTCGGTGGTCCGGTCGC
Organism: uncultured Acidimicrobiaceae bacterium; assembly: GCA_963848345.1. GTDB lineage: Bacteria > Actinomycetota > Acidimicrobiia > Acidimicrobiales > RAAP-2 > RAAP-2. The sequence continues at coordinate 84,161 of CAWKDF010000011.1, forward strand.
CCCGGGGCATGGAGTGACGAGGGCGTATCTGCGCTTCCGCCGAAGTGACCCTTTGCACGGCGCGCAATGGGTTTACTTCAGCATTTACTTCAGCAGTTGAATTGAATTGACATGGACTTCGACGAACGGAGATGTATTGAAAGCCCATCAAACGAAGGCCATTGGACCAACTTGAACGCTCATGAACGGGTCTTGAGCCGATGGCATGCAAGGGGTCAGGGGTTCGAATCCCCTTACCTCCACCAAGTTCTGGTTAGTTCCCCGAAGGTACTCCATCACCTCGCAACTCGAATGAATTTGTCAATCCATCGAACGCGCCGCCCGAACGGAGCGTGCTCGATGGATTGCTATTAAGCCAAGTGCACAATTTTGATGCACTTGGCAAGGCGACCGAGAGTTGCTCAAGCGCGGGGTTTCATGGCAGCCGCTAACCGGGAGGTCAACCGTGCAAGCTCAGTTATCTCGGCTTGGCTCCACCCATCGAGAGTTTCGTTCATTACTGACTTGCGAGCACGGTCGATTTTCTTGACGGTGTTCTTGCCCGTTGCGGTCACGCTGAGAAGGCGTTGGCGACGGTCGATTTCGGAAAGTTCAGCCCGGATAAGCCCGAGTGCTTGTAGGCGACCGACTTGACGGCTAACGGTGGAGTAGTCACGCCCGACCTGATCAGCAAGCGCACCGACGGTGAGGTTGGGCTGCATCGAGACGCGCACGAGCAGCGGAAACAGCGCGGTGTCAAGTGAAACGCCGGCACGGTTCAGGATCACATTATCGCCCTGGGGCCGGTTAAGCACGCTGACGATCTGCAGTAGGGACTCGTGCAGCACTTTCAGTGGGTCAGCTTGATCAATCATTCCTCCAACGATAGCATGTATGTATCATGCATATAATGCCCGATACGCCCCCAAGAATATCGGTAGTGATCGGCAGCAATCGACCTCAACGGATCTGTCCACAGATTGCGTCGTCGGTCCAGCGAGTGCTTCAGAGCGCTGGAGTGCACGAGATCGAGCTCATCGACCTTCAAGAGATCAACCTGCCCTTTCTCGACGAACCGATTTTGCCCGCACAGGGGCACTACGAGCATGAGCACTCGGTCCGATGGAGTGAGCTTGTTAGCTCCAACGACGGATTCGTGTTCGTATTTCCTCAGTACAACTGGGGCTACCCGGCGGTACTCAAGAACGCCTTGGACTTCCTCTACCACGAGTGGTCCGACAAACCTGTCGGTCTTGTGACTTACGGTAGACACGGCGGCGGCTTGGCAGCGGCTCAACTCAGACAGGTTCTCCAGGGTCTGCACATGCGCAGCCTTGACACGAATATCGAGCTCGAGACCGATGAGACGATGCTCACGGGCGACGGTAATTTCCATGACATCGATGCGGCGTTCGCGGATCATCTTCCTGAGATGGCCGAGTTTGCTGTCGAGCTCGACCGCTTAGTGGACGAACGTCTTTGGGCAAGCCAATCGCGCCCACGTAACCAGACTCAAAAGGAGACCTCATGATTGTTGTCACAACACCTACCGGCAATGTCGGAGGTCAATTGCTGGTTGAACTTCTAAACGCCGAAACTGAGGCAATCCGGGTCATCGTCCGAGACCCGTCTCGACTACCGGACACCGTCCGCGATCGAGTGCACGTGATCACTGGCAGCCATGACGATCCGGCTGTTCTCGATCGGGCCTTCGATGGTGCGCAGAGCCTTTTCTGGCTGATCCCGCCAAACATGCGGGCAAACGCTGCAGAGGAGTACTACCTCTCTTTCACACGACCGGCAGTGGCATCGATCCGTCGCCACCAGCTCGGTCATGTGGTCGGAATCTCAAGTGCGGGATGGAACTGGCCACATCCTGCGGGCCTACTCTCGGCGGCGCACGCGATGGACGCCGAGCTTGAAAGCTCGGGCGCCGCCTACCGTTCGCTCGGAATGGGGTTCTACATGGAGAACTTGCTCAGGCCGCTACCGCAAATGACCTCCGAGGGAGTTCTCTCGCTGCCGCTGAAACCGGATCGTCCGCTGGCCACAATCGCAACCCGGGACGTTGCCGCTACTGCGGCGCGACTCCTGCTAGACCGCTCCTGGGTGGGAATAGACCGAATTCCGCTCTTCGGCGACAACCTCACGCCGAACCAAATGACAGCCATCATCAGCGACGTTCTGGGGCTGGAGCTCATCTTCGAGCAGACCGACCTTGAGCAGATCACCGCGTCATCGATCCAGCGCGGAGTCCCCGAACGTATGGCACGTGACTTTACGGCGATGTACTGGGCACAGCAGAACGGGATCTACGACGAAGACTGGTCCCACGCGACCCCCGCACCCACCAGCTTTCGCACCTGGTGTAAGGACGTGCTCTCAGAGCGACGCCCATCATCCACGAAGGCGCCGAGTTCGTGAAAAGGCCGCTCAGTCGTTTGAGTGGACACAGAGGGACTTTGCAAGCCCGAACGCAATCGCGAACCGTATTTGCGCAGAATCCGAGTTGCTTGCGGATTTCCTGAGATGACATACCAATCGCACACAGCAGCACCATAGAGTCGATGACTTCGGATGTTGGAGACTGGCCTCGCATTACGATTCCTGACTTCTTCAGCCGTTCGCCCACCGTCGCGCGGTGACAGTCGAATTCAGCGGCCAACTCGTACACCGTGGCTCCGGCTTTGCATTTTGCGACCACATCGGCCACCTGAGCCTCAGTGAGCCGCCTCTCTCGTTGACGGATTGAACCATTTAGCCGATAGTCAGAGGAGGAATAACTCCGGGGCTTGCTTCTCCAGATGGCCTTCTTTAAGAAGCAACCGTTTGTTTGAGTCAGCAGTGGATAGGGCCACCCAGGATTCCAATGATCCGAGCACAGCGGCTCAGATCGCACGGTCGCGATTAGGAATGGTAAGCGTCGCCTCTGTGCGCAACCGCAGTTACCTTGACTGTGCGCGACGCTTCATCGATCAGGTACAAGACTCGATAGGAACCACGCCTTGCCGAGAACGCAGGTGCGAGCGGCGCACGCAGGGGCTTTCCAACCTGGTGAGGATTCTGGAGCAACGGACCGGTAATGAATTCGAATACCGCCAGAGCGAACTTTTCCGGAAGTGCTTCCGATAACGCAATTGCAGCCGATCTCGCTATTTGAAGGTTGTATCGATGGTCATTTGGCGTCGGCACGACGCCCTACGTCATTCATTGCACTGGTGAGTTCCTCGAGGTTCAGCACGTCGCCATCCTCCAGTGCGCGGAGACCCCGCTGATGGTCCGACAACAAGGCGGAATCAGACAGCACCGCAATGGTTTCCAGCATCGAGTCGTAGTCGGCAGCTCCCAGCAAGACTGCGGCCCGGTGCCCGTTCTTCGTAATCTCTATTCGTTCATGTGTAGAACGAGCCTCTTCGACCAGCTTCGACAGTTGAGCTCGAGCGTCAGCAATTGGCAGAGTTGTCATGTACAGAATTCTAGCGTAGTTTTCGAATATCGCGATGAAAGAACCAAGGGTTGATTTTCGTGCAACTGGAGTGTCGCCAGCACCCTCTTCCGTTCCAGATGCTTGGAGCCGTCGGTTAATGACCACAACAGTCGCGAACCGCAACACTGAGGTCCGCGAGTTCGCCGATGGACATAACTTCCCCACCAAGTTCGACCATCCGGGACTCGACTTCCTTCAGCCTTTCCTTCGCTCGAGCGTCGTCCCGCTACTCCTCTCCGATTCATTCTGCGGCCACACTCTTGGAGGTTCCCCCGATTTCACGTATCATCGGCGGCCTTAGAGCGGACAGGGAAATGCGCAAATCGGAGTCGTCGGCACCGTAACGCAGGGGCCTCAGGCGAGGGTGGGACAGGTCCTCAGTATCATCACCTCGTGAGTTCAGATTTTGAAACTGTCATCATCGACAACGCAATTGATCTGCTCCTGGACGGCCCGACGACATTGGCAGGTCTTGTTGGTGCTCTACGAATTCGAGGAATCCTCGGGCCACTCGAGGCATTTGATGACGAAGAGATAATCGACGAACTCGACGAGTTGCTCGGCTACAGCGATGCCATCTGGACAACCGACGACGGAGTCGTCGCCGCGACGGCGGTGATGCTCGATGGCGCCTTCTTCAGTCGTCGAATCACCGCGGAGGAGATTCAACGCGACGCGCTTGAAGCCATACCCGATCTCACGATCCTCTTCTTTGACGCAGATGATGGCATCGACCTCGTTGGGGGCGGACGGCTGCGGAACGAATTCATCGACTTCAATTCTGATGTCGATGACGTGACTGGACCTCCCGGCTGGCTTCAGAAGTTTGCCCCAGGTCAGGTGGTGGTCCTTTCGAGGGTCGGATCGGCGGTGCGCGTGGCTGAGTCCTCCTCACTAGATTCCGGCGATCGAGAAGCACAGGCGCTCCGCGCGGCGTTCGAGATGATTCACGTCGAAGGTGTCAACGATGAACTCCATCAGGTTGTACTCGACGCCATGTGTCGCGACAACACTTTGTTTCGCGTCCCCACGCCGCCCATTGACGAACTTCTCGAACGAGGCGGACTTGCGCGCAATGGTGAGTGGCTGTCGCGTCAAGGCGAGGATGCCGAGCCACTCGGCGTCATTGCTAATCGCTACCGACTGGCGGAACTCGCCGATCGCTACGACTTTGACCGTTGCTGTTCGACCGCCCTAGAGTTCGTCCTCGCGGCGTGGAGTGACTGGGTGTTGAGAGAAACCTTGCCCCTCGACGCCGAGAAAGTCGCTCTGGCCCTTGCCCACTCGACGGTGTCTGCCGCGTTCGCTGAGTACGTCTTGGAAGAAGCCTCTACGGGCTCACCCCATTTGGAGGTCCTTGCCTCCGCGCTGGCTTGTCTCCATGGAAAGCCCAGTGCCCCTGGTCACCTGCTCCTCGGGTTGAACGCCGAGCGAGATGGCGAGACGGCCGCGGCTGAACGCCATCTGAAACTTGCCACCTTGGCCGACCGAGGCTTCTCCCCCGCGCTGATTGAACTGTCGTGGTACGAGTCCGATCGCGGCCATCTGAGTGCCGCTGTCTCTCTGCTGCGCCGTGCGGGCATCGATGACGAGAACCCGCGGATTGAATCGCTGCTGGATCTGCTCAGCGCAACCGCGATAACGGCCGGACGCAACGATTCCTGCCCGTGCGGATCAGGTCGAAAGTTCAAGTTGTGCTGCCTAAAAAACCCCAAGATTCCTCCTTCATTGGTGCGCGAAATGTTGCAGCTCAAGTTGGGACAGTTCGCCTTTCGCCCCCAAAACAAGTGGCGCGCGCGAGAGCTCTTCGACGAAACCCTCCAGAGGGCCGCCGAAGAGCGCGCCACGGGTGCCACGTCGACCCTGATGGACCTCGCCCTGTATGACGTCGAATTTCTGGCCCTCTTCTTAGATGAACGCGGGGAATTCTTCACCGACGAGGAGCGTTCTCTTATTCTCGCCTGGATGGGAGCGAGGCGTTCTCTCTGGCAAGTGGTTGACGTGGTTCCCGGAGAGTCGGTGCGGCTGCTCGACACCTGTACCGGAGAATCAATCGACGTGATTGAACGAACGGCTTCGCAAACCATGCATGTCGGTACCTACATTTTCGCTCGGCTCTTGGAAGAAGGAGGCGCTTGGTCCTTTGAATCGGAGATACTGCTGGTGCCAATGCAGTACCGCGACTCCCTGCTTGAGATACTGGTCGAGGGTGGTGATGCGCGGGACATCGCAGCGTGGCTTGGTCGCCTGTTCGGCCCCATCACGATGGTCAACCACGAGGGCGAACTAATCGTCGTGTGCAAACTCGTTCTCGCCCCGACGACGACGCCTTGGAGTGAACTGGAGGCGATTCTGAACCGGCTCTTCGAGCCTGCCGGCCCCGCACGGTGGAAAGAGTCCGTCGAGGTCAACGGTTCGTCAACCATTCGCTGTCTTCTGAATCGCGTCGACGACACACTGGTCATCACCGCCAATTCCGTTGAACGGCGCCAGCGAATTTTGTCACACCTCCTCAGTCAGGCAGACGATCTGGAGATCCTCGAGGACGAACAGATCGAAATGGGGTCCGAGCGATCCAGGCAGATAGCTGAAGAGGATTCCGAGTCAGACCTTGGGGACACCCCTCCACCCGAGGTGATGGAGGCATTGCAAGAACTCATTCGCAAGCAAGAGTCACGTTGGTTGGATGAGTCAATCCCCGCGTTGTCGGGATTGACTCCACGACAAGCTGCCGCAGATCCGACACGCCGTGAGGACCTCGTTGCACTGCTCAACGAGTTTGACGATCGCCACAGAGAAGTTGCAGGGTTCACCACCTTTGACGTGTCGCGGCTCCGCCGGGAGTTGGACATCCCCAACTGAGGATCACCTCCGCTGCCTTACGGAAGACTGTCTTCCACTATCTCCCTTAGCCGCAAGGACGCCCCCGCCCAGCACTTCATTACCAACTACGAACTGTAGTAGAACAATTGAGTGCGGTTGTTTTGGTCGAGCCGATGAAGCAGATGCCTGAGCGCTTTAAGCGTAGGTTGGTTCCGATCGCCGTCGGAGTACTTGGCGTGATCGGCCTTATTGCAGTGGCTTCCTCGTTGACCGGCGGCCAAGCGCCAAAGAGCACGAACTCGAACTCAAGCCTGATCGGCGTGCACGTGAAGGACTTCTCGCTCGGGGGTCTGAACGGCGGCACCATCAAGGCGCCCTGGGAATCGGACCGTGCGAGCGTTCTCGTGTTCTTCGCAAGCTACTGCGGACCGTGCCAAGGCGAGATGCCCAAGATCGCCAGCTACATTCGCGCCCACAATCCGAGCCCCGTTGACATAGTTGCTGTTGACGCCATTGATGAACGGTCCTCCGCGCAGGCAATGATCAAACGGGACGACGTGACGTTCCCGGTGGCATTCGACCCCAACGGAGTCGTAACCAACGGTGTCTTCGGGTTCGGCGAGATTCCCGAAAGCGTCTTCATCAATTCGGAAGGTGTCGTAGTCAAGGTGTATTACGGCGCCATTCCCGAACGTCTACTCGCCAGGGGAATCACAATGCTCAAGGCCTCGTAGTGGCCCGATCGGCCCACACACAACGCGGCAGGCTAGGTAAGGCAGCGATGGCGATCACGGCTCTCGCCGTCATGGCGTTCCTCGTCGACACCTACGTGTCCAATGAGACTCCGCACGTTAAGCGAGCAGAGTTCGTGGTCAAGATTCGCTCGACATCTCGGTACGGGAAGATTCTCGTCACCCGGGGAGGATTCACGCTCTACACGTACCAGTCGGACACCAAGAACCATTCGAACTGCATGGCGTTCTGTCTGCAGATGTGGCCTCCCCTCGTGGTGCCGGCGGGCGATACGCCAGCGGGCAAGGACGTCACCGGCCTCGGCACCATCACTCGGTCTAACGGCGTGCGTCAGGTGACCTACCGGGGCCTACCCCTCTACAGCTACGTGCTCGACCATGTGCCTGGTCGCGTCGACGGCGAGGGAGATGGATGGTCAGTGATTCAGCTTCACTAACTCTGGGAAAACTCGACCAGTACTTGCGGCGAGAGCGAATCAGTTCGCACTTGCCCTAAAAACTACGACTGGTAGTATTCAAACGTGAGGAAGTCGCTTGCCGCGCTGCCGATGACGGCTGCTTGTTGCGTGCTCGCGCTCACATGGGTCGCGCCCGCCATCGCTTCCTCGTCAACTGGAAGCGGCGTCGTGTTGTCCCATGTCACCGTGACCGCGGGAAAGCTACGCGGCAATTCAGCCGTGTCGATGACCATCAAGAACGAGGCCAGAGGACTCATCTCGCTCATTTCGGTGACCTCGCCGGATACAGCCACCAGCATGATCGACTATGACACGAACATGTGCCAGGGCAATCATTCGATGATGCAGTTGGCGAACATTCTCATCGTTGGCGGCCATACCCAACAGCTGGGCTACAAGTACCAAGGCGCGATGCTTCGCCGACTGAAAGAGAAGCTGGTGAAAGGTGAGACGATTCCCGTCGTGATCACCTGGAGCAATTTTCAAAAGGCACACTCGGAGACCGTCGAAGCGAAGGTCGTGGCTCCTCCGCGACACCTGAACTTCGGCATGACGTCGATGTCTATGTAGCATGTGCTCGGTCGGCCGGTTCGTGGCAGTGGCAGATATTGCAATGAATTCGGGCGAGATGATGGACCCGAGAGGCTGCCGCACGCCCCTGTTCGAGGATGAGTCGGAGCGCGATCTATGAATTACTCGATGATGCGCATGACGGGGCGCGGCGCAGCGTGGCCGAATTGGGGCTCGTGGCACGTGAGCGAAGCCGGCGTTGTCGCATCGGCAGTCTGGTTCGCCATACTCCTTGTCGCGTGGCCGCGAATCAATGCTCGACAGAAGCGCCTATTGTCGCTCGCCCTCGCTGCCACGATCATCCTGCTTTCGTCAGATGTCCAGGCGCTATCGATGTCGAGCTATCCGAGTCACATGGTTGAGCACATCACTGTCGTCTTGTTGATCGCGCCGCTCGTCGCTGGCGCTGTCAATTATCCGCTCAGTCGGACGATGTCGACGCTCGGGTTCTTCGCCTTTACGCTCCTCGTCCCGCTGTTCCATCTCACCCCTCTTGGGAGCTGGGTGATGCAGTACTCAGGAGGTCACTACCTAGAGTTGGGCGTGTTCTTCGCCGTTGGCGTCTGGTTCTGGATCCCCGTCTACGGCGGCGCCTCGATGCTCCTTGACCAGCAACGCATTACCTACTCCGTGCTCGCGCTGCCGGTTATCGCCACGACCGGTCTGGTGTTGTGGTCGTCCACCGCCTCCTCGCTCGAGAACGTTGGCATGAACATGTCAAATATCACCATCATTGACGTGCGAGACGGCGGTCTCGTCATGATGCTGCTGGGCACGACCCTCATGGTCGGCCACGTAGCGTTGCTCTGCCTCAAGGCCGTGACGCACCAACGGGCGCTTCGCGTACCGGCGGGCCTCAAATACGCGTGACGCGGTCGTTCCGATCCTGATGGCCATGACTCATACCACCTGCATTGGTAACCCATGTCCCTGTGGCGCCGCAGTGGTCCTAACGAAGGACCAAGTAGAAGCAGAGCGTCAAAGCGACGGCGCTGATACCGGCAAATAGAGCGACCACGCTGCCAGGCGACGCGAGACCCGCGTCGAGACGTTGGATCCGCCGCTCAATGGCACCATCGGCGACGCTCAGCGCACCTAAAGGTGGAGGCTGAAAGCGCGCCGCCTTCGCGAGGGCGGTCTTGAGAGTCTGCTGGGATTCGCGCGCACGCGAATAGTCGTCCGCCGACATCTCGAGATACGTGCGCACCACCGCCGGAGCGTGGCGAGCGAGCGGGAGGAACGAGACGAACGACGACAGGACCTGCAGCGGTACGAGGAGAGAGCCGTGGCGACCGGCGCGGTGCCCATTCTCATGGGCAATGACCGCGTTCAGTTCACCCGAGCTGAGAGCGTCGACAGCCCCAGTGCTCAGCACCACTCGTCCGCCGTCGCCGGGAAGAAAGTACGCCATCGGATACGGATGCCGCAGGAGGCATACGCCCTGCAACGATCTGGGCGCTTCTGCGACCAGATCGAGCACGGTTCGTTGCTGCGATCGCACGCCACAGATCCTGACTGCGGTGACGAGAAGTCCTCCGATCAGGAGGACCGTGATGTCAAAGGCGACCGAAAGCCCCACGACTTCGTAAAGACCGAGCCCCCGCAGAGGATGACCGTCGCCGAGGTGTCGAACGAAGGCCAGGAGCGAGGTAAGTAGTGAACCACGAGGAGTGCCCAGTCCAATGTCGAGAAACATCACGACGGCGCTGAACCAGCCGACGATACACAGCGCACCCCAGACGGCGATACCCACGCGAGGTCGGTGATCGAATCGCGTCGACGAATTCAGGGCGATTGGCAGCACAACGAGACATAGCGTCGCCGTAGCCAAAGCGAGTGCCACCGTCGACGTCATGACGATTTTCGCGCAATGATCTTGCGGAAGAAACTTCGATCGCTGGGCGCCATAGCGTCGGCGAAATGGGCCAGGGCGGCTTGGCGATCCTCGGTGTTCGACAGCGCGTCCAAGATCAAGCCCGTGATGTAGTCCTCTCTCGAGGCGGTCGCCGAGAACGTGTTGAGCCGGCCTAGTTTCGCCTCACGAAGAAAGCCCTTTGCGCTCAGCCGCGAAAGTACCGTCAAAATCGTGGTGTAGGCGTGATCGGGAAAGTGCTCTCCGACGTCTCGAACCGTGAGGGAGGGACTCGGACTCGTCCAGATCACTTCCATGACCTCGCGCTCTAGATCGCCAAGTCCCACGGCACTCCTCAGGTTAGACGGACCAAACGTTTCGTTCATCGTAGTTCTGCGCCGCCTGCGCGGCTCACAATTTGACATCCCTACTACGCCTTGTAGTACTCTCAAACTACACATCGTAGTTGAACGGAGCCGTCGTGGTTAATGGCAGACTTTTCGCCCTCTCGCTAGCGGGATCGGCCTTCGTATTTTCGATCACCGGGCTCGTGAGCGTTGCCTCCGCGTCGACTTACAGTCAACCTTCAGCAAAAGTTGGGGTCGCCACAAACAGCGCCTTGCCGGCCGACGTGAAGAATGCCCAGTTCGTAAATCAGAACGGCACTCCTGAGACGCTCGGGTCATTGAAGGGCAAGACGGTCTTCATCGTCCCGCTGTTGACCCTTTGCGGTGATACGTGTCCCTTCACTTCGGGCAATCTTCTTCAGTTGCAGAAGAAAATCGATGCCGCCAAGACCACCGACATCGAGATCATCGCGATTGACGTCGACCCGTACCGCGACACGCAGGCGCGCATTGCCGCATACGCGAAAATCATCGGAGCAAACTTTCAGATCTGGACCGAGAGGGGCCCTACGACAACACCGTACATAACGGACAAGGAGTTTGCTTCTAAGAATCCGATTGGCAAAGGCGACAAGAACGCCAATTTGACCGCCATCGAGAAGTTCCTCGGCTGGACAGTGCAGGTCGTCCCGCAATCGGTTCCCGCTCCCACCGATTGGATGGCCCCGCACGACTTGTTGTCCTACGACATCAACCACTCGGACGGATTCTGGATAATCGATGCCGACCAAACCGTTCGCTTCGCTAGCGGCGACCTTCCGGCCTTTACCGGCACGCTGTCGAAGGTACTTTCAACCTTCATGGGCTACAAGAGCAACATCTACAAAAGTCCGGTCTACAAAGGGGGCTGGACTCCCGCCGAAGCGGTCGAAGCTATCCAGTGGGTCGCCAACGAGAAGATTTGAGCGCGTGACGCGACTGTCGCGCATTCAAGGTGCAGAAGTCATCACGTCTCGCCGCGCACTCCCGTACCCGCCCGCCTTTACGCTCGGCATCTTCTCGAGCGCCTCCGACTAGCTGGGCCCTCACGATGGTCGCTTCTCTTCCGAACTCGCTCTTCTCCGCGTTTCCGCTCGCGTTTGCAGCGGGCTTAGTCTCGTTTGTTTCGCCTTGCGTGCTACCACTTCTGCCCGGCTATCTCGCGTTTCTCAGTGGGGCCAGCGGCCGCAGCGAAGGTCGTGTCGGAAGAGGCCGGGCCGTCACCGGCTCACTCGCCTTCATCATCGGCTTTGCCGTGGTCTTCGTTAGCTTCGGAGCACTGTTCGGGGGCGTCGGAAGTTCGCTCCGAACGCACCAGCACGACCTTGAGATCATCTTCGGCGTCGTCACGGTCTTGCTCGGCCTCTTTTTTGCCGGCTGGTGGCCCGCGTCGTGGCTCGAAAGAGACAGCCGCATCCATCACTTGCCGCGCGTCTCTGTTCTTGGTGCGTCGATTCTGGGATTCACCTTCGCCCTCGGTTGGACGCCCTGCATTGGCCCGACGCTGGCGACCATTTTGGGGCTTGCGGCCTCGTCATCCGGGGCGACCGCGCTACGAGGTTCGCTCCTGGCCTTCATCTACTGCCTTGGACTGGGCCTTCCATTTGTGTGCGCCGCATTCGCGACGGAGTGGATGGCGAGCACCTCGAGGTGGCTTCGCCAACATCAAAGGGGGATAAGCCGAATTGGTGGCGCGATGCTCATCTTGATCGGCACCGCTGAAGCGACTGGTGCGTGGGGAGCGTTCGTGGTGTGGCTGCAGGTCCACTCGCCGTCCTCGATTGGACTCCTCTAGCAAGGAGGCTCAATGAGCCCTCCCTGAAACCTTCTTCGTCTTCTGCGGGTGCTGGTCTCGCCGAAGAGTGCGTCTCTCGACGGCACCGCCTTTTCATTCAGAGCGCGAGCATCGATGCCTGCTCCTTCGCGGGAACATCGGAATCGATCCACGACGGCGTAGCAGTCGCTTCGCAGATGATCGAGAACCACACCGTGCTGTCGTTCACGAACGCCGGCTCTGTAGTCCTCTCTCCAAGATTGCCCGCTTCTTGCAGCTCTTTCAACGGCTTGATTAGTTGAGCGAGGGGTCGCCCTTGAACGAGAAACGAAATACGTGCGACTTTCCGTTCGATACGTAATGCACGACGAGCAGCGAGAAGACGCGACCGCGCTTCGTGGAAAGTGGTGCCGAGAACCGCACGGTGCTGTTCGGAAAATACGACATCTTGGACGCAGCGCAGTACGGCTTGCAGAGGTTCATGGCAAAGGTCGTCGTGCCCACAGCACTCTTTGAATTCCATGTGGTCCAGCGAGTATCGGTCAGCTGCGTGTAGGCGTCTGCGCACGTGACGATGAACGTTCGTGGTCGAACGACGTCGGTTCCCTGGCAGGTCAACACCTTCGCCTCGGTTCCTAGGGCCAGCGCCGCCGGGGAACTTTGCCCGTTACCCCCATTCGACCCCGCATTCGCATAGGCAATACCAGACGCGACGCCAGCGATCATCACCACTGCAATAAAGAGAGATAGCCAACGGAGCCGTCGACGCCGTTCGCGCTGCTTCGCTTCCTTGAAGAGGAGCACAATCCCGTCAAGGAAACGCGCACGCCCTTTGACCTCTGAAGATTCGGGAGAAGCAGTGGGTTCGGTCATGGTTGGCATTGAAGCTACTATAATTGTTTTCATTAGTTCTTTCAAGTCTCCCCAGGAATCCGTCGCCGATGCGGATCTCGGTCTCGAACGACTTGATCGCAGCGATCCCACGTTGCTCCATGAACAGGTCGCTGGAGCGATCCGCAGAGCCATCGCCGAAGGAGAGGCGGGACCGGGCGAACGAATACCTCAGGCCAAGGACCTCGCGGCAGAGCTCGGGGTGAACACCAACACCGTCTTGCGAGCGCTTCGAGTCTTGCGGGATGAAGGGGTCATCGAGATGGGACGGGGTCGATCGATTCGAGTGACGGGCAAACCTGATCGAGCCCTGGTCACCATGAAGCTGAAAGAGCTTGCGGAAGTCGCGCGCATGCACGGGTACCGTCGAGAAGATCTGATCTTCATGTTGCAAGAGCTACCCGGGCTCTGAGCCGCCCCCGTGTGGCGCGTCGTTAGGGACGCAGAAGGCTTGAAAGCCATCCAAACCGCCGTTGATTCACGATCAACAATTCGAGTCGATTTCTTCGTTGACGCAACTCAATCAACTTGCTGCTCGCGCTGCTCACCTCGTCCGGCATATAGATGTCCGCCGACGACTCAAAGACACTGGCGACGAGGAACCTCCTCGTCATGCGAGGATTCCAGGCATCGAGCTTCTCCGAAACGTCGTCAGCCCAGTCGTCGCACAGCGACTCCCACCAAGGGTCATGCTCGTAGGTCATCTCCAGTTCATCGCACCGAGCCAGCTCTCTCGAGAAATCGGGCACGGGCGATCGGCGCTCACGGGTCACGAGCACTACGTCCGGTCTGTCACGTTTTTCTCGCGACGCGGAATCCGGTCGTCATCCACGAATGGCGTTCAGGTTCGACTGTGACTCACGAAGAGGTGTGTCGATGCCGCCGGCCGCGTAGTAACGCTTGCCCGCGACGAGAAGCTCCTCCGCCGGGAACTTCGTAATGACCTCCGCGCCAGTCGCCGTCACGACCACCTCTTCTTCGATGCGCGCGGCGGACCAGCCGTCTTTCGCTGGCCAGTAGGTCTCCAGCGCAAACACCATCCCTTCTTCGAGCACCTCGGGGTGATCGAAGGAGATCATTCGACTAAAGATCGGTCGCTCCCAGATCGAAAGCCCCACTCCGTGCCCGTACTGGAGGCCGAACGCTGCCTCTTCACTTGGAAAGCCAAAATCTTGGGCGGCGGGCCACAGCTTCACCACATCGGCCGTCGTGACGCCGGGTTTCACAATAGAAATCGCCGAATCGACCAGCTCACGGCACTTCACGTACGCGTCGCGCTGAGCCACCGACGCACTACCCACCGCGAACGTCCGGTAGTAGCAGGTTCGGTATCCATTGAAGCTATGGAGGATGTCGAAGAACGCGGGATCGCCCGGCCGAAGAAGTCGATCGCTATAGACATGGGGGTGCGGCGAGCACCGCTCCCCCGAGATGGCGTTCACGCCTTCCACGTGTTCGGAACCGAGATCGTAGAGCGTCTTGTTCACGAGCGCCACGCACTCGTTCTCCTTGACGCCGGGTCGAAGAAACCCGTAGAGATCTTCGTAGGCGGCGTCGACCATGGAGGCGGCTTGCGTCAGCAGCGAGATTTCGTCGGTTGTCTTGATGCGCCTTGCAGCCAGGAACGTCTGTTGGCCGTCAACAAGATGCATACCCTCTTTGGCGAACGCGTCAAGGATCGGCATCTCGATGATGTCGACGCCAATGGGCTCACGTTCAAGTCCGAATTGACTGAGCACCTCTTTCACCTTGGTCGCGACCGTCCCCGCACGGTCGGCACCGGGAGGAATCGCCCCTCGCAGGGTGGGGATGCCAGCCCGAGCGCCTTCATAGGGGACTTGCGTGCCGTCGGGGAGCGTTTGCACTCCCGTCAGCCACGGGTTGTACAGCTGGTGGTGTCTAGCCGCCGAGCCGAAATCCCACACGATCGGCTCGCCGCCGCGCGGCAGCAGTGAAAACCGAATCAGCTTGTCCATTGCCCAGGTCCCGATGTGCGTGCCGGTCATGTAACGAATGTTGTGAAAATCGAAGGTCAGCAGCGCGCCCAGATCTGAGGCATCCAGCTCCGCCTTCAGTTTGACGAGTCGCTCACCGCGCAAGCGCGGCATGTCAACACGCGCTTCCCAGTCGACTGCGTTCGTCCCGTTGGTGTGAATACCCACGAAGTTTCCTTTCCCTTTTCGGTCTTTGGTTCACCGGCGACGTTGGCGTAGCCACACGTCGCTGGCAACAGCGATGATCAAGATGACCCCAGTCACGAGCGGAATCAAGAATGCGTTGAACTGCAGCAGATCAAATCCGTTTTGAATCAGCGCAATGAAGAGAACCCCGATGACGGTGCGAGTGACCGAACCATCACCACCGAGAATGGAGGTGCCTCCAACCACAATTCCCGCGAGCACCGTGAAGGCGAGAGAACTCTCATTGGAGTACGGCGTCGTGGTCAATGTCTGCGCGAGGCTGATGACGCCCGCGAGCGCAGCTGCCGTGCCGCTCAACACGAACGTGATGATGCGTATGCGAGAGACTCGCACGCCCGCGAGTCGCGCGGCTTCGGCGTTTCCGCCCGCGGCGATGACGTAGCGACCAAACGTCGTTCGCCATAGCGCCACGCCGAGGATGACCACGACAACGAGGGCAATCCAAATCGCAGTCTGCGCGCCGAGGAAGTCTGTCGTCGCGAACTTACCGAGCGAAGGTTTCTCGAAGAGGGAGTAGAAAGTGTTGTTCGTTGCAACTTCGGCGATGCCCGACACCACGAATGACATCGCCAAGGTCGCGATGAGTGCGTTGATGCGCAAGTAGGCCACCACCACGCCGTTGACGAGGCCAACGAGAGCTCCACAGAGCATCGCGACCGCTACCGCAACGATCGGATTGGCGTGAAGGGCGAGCTGGGCAGCAACGTCTTCGGCTAGCACGAACGTGGCGGCCACCGACAGATCGAGGCCTCCCGCGATCAACACCAGTGTGCCGGCGGCCGCAATGATCAGGACTGGCGTTTGCAGGTAAAGGATGTTGACGACGAGATTCTGGCGAGTGAGAAACTGTCCGTTCGCCACGGCGAGCGTGACAAAGACGACGAGAAACGGGATCAGAATTCCCGCGGTACGCCAGAGTCCGCCGAACCGACGCCAATTGAAATTGGACGAACCAAGATCCACTGGCTCCAGCACGATGCCCGGAACTTCGGTCATCAGAATTCCTCTCTTCCCTTTACGACGCTGCGTTGGCTGGTTCGGCGAAAGCCGCTTCGAGAACCGCTTGTTGAGTCATCTCGTCGCCGGTGAGCTCTGCTACGAAGCGCCCGTCTCGCATGACCACCACCCGATGGGCCAAGCCCAACACCTCTTCGAGTTCCGACGAGATCACGACGATGGCAAGACCCGCAGCAGCCTGCTCGACGAGGACGTCATAGATCGTGCGCTTGGATCCGACGTCAACGCCGCGCGTCGGCTCATCCGCGATGAGCACCCGGGGCTCGCACAGGGCGGTTCGCGCAAAGAGGACCTTCTGCTGGTTCCCGCCGGAGAGCGAGCTCACGGGGATGCGGACGCTCGCCATCTTCACTCGGACTCGCTCGAGGGCG
The DNA here is from genome assembly GCA_963848345.1 of uncultured Acidimicrobiaceae bacterium. Classification (GTDB taxonomy): domain Bacteria; phylum Actinomycetota; class Acidimicrobiia; order Acidimicrobiales; family RAAP-2; genus RAAP-2. The sequence goes on from CAWKDF010000011.1 coordinate 100,722, forward strand.
TCGCCAACGCGCAGGCGTTCTCTCCCGGGTGCGACCACGCCGAAATGACTCAAGACACCGAGGCGGGCGAGACTCACGTTCTCAGAGATCGGCCGACCCATGAGGAGTCCTTGGTCCTTTCGTGATTCGGGGATCATCGTCATCCCTTGGCGAAGCGACTGGTGGGGTCGATGATGCGTGACATCGACGCCACTGATGGTGATCGTTCCTGCCGAAACTCGTGTCGCGCCATAGAGCGCGTGCGCGAATTCGCTTCGACCCGAACCCACGAGGCCCGCGATGCCGACGATCTCTCCCGCACGAACGCGAAGGGAGGCGCCGTGGACACCTGGAGCAACGAGATCGTTCACTTCGAGCACCGTCGGCGCATCGGGCGAGGACATCTGCTTGTCGGGGAACGCCTGTCCGAGCGATCGTCCGAGCATGCTCTCGATAAGCGAGTTCTCCGTCTCGTTGCTCGCCGGCGCGTTGCGCACCAGGCGTCCGTCTCGAAGGATCGTGATCGTGTTCGAGAGGTCCAACACCTCTGAGAGAAAGTGCGAGATCAGGATCACCGTGGTGCCGCTCGCCGACAGCGATCGGATCACTCCGTGTAGTGCGTAGACCTCGTGCATCGAGAGCGCCGCGGAAGGCTCATCCATAATGATGGTCGACGCGTCGCGCGAGAGCGCTCGGAGGATCTCTAGCTTCTGTTGATCGGCAGTTGCCAATGTCCCTGCGATTTGACTGCTGGGGAGGTGAAACCCAACACGATCACAGAGCTCTGCGTACCGTCGACGCATGGTGCCGCGACGCACGAAGCCCCATCGCTTGGATTCCGCACCGAGAAACACGTTCTCCGCCACGCTCAAATACGGCACGATGGCGAGCTCTTGGGCGATCGTCACGATGCCACGATCCATCGCGTCACGCGGTGAGCGGAAACTCACCGACTCACCGTTGAGGCGAACCTCACCTCCGTCGGCGCTGTACACACCGGAGATGATCTTTCCGAGCGTCGATTTACCGGCGCCGTTTTCGCCGACGAGCGCGTGCACTTCCCCACGTCGGATGGTGAGACTCACGTTCGTCAAGGCAGGCACCCCGCCAAATCGCTTCGAGACGCTGACGACGTCTATGTCGACGCCCTCCGCGCTTTGGCGGGGTACTGCCTCAACTGTTGGGTCGGTCATGCGTTCACCAAAGCGCCAGAGATGCCGCGAATGCCACGAAGACCGGTCTTACCTTCTGGCCCTTAGGCCGTCCACTGGGGCGTGAACTGCTTGGCGTCTGACTTGGTGAGCAAACCGTGGTCGGGTTCTGAAGCGACCGGGTCGAGGGCCCCACTGCTCTTACCCGTTTCTACCGCCTTCACCACGGCTTGGACGCCAAGTTGTCCCTCGCTCGCGGGAGCCTGCGCGACATCGGAATACCAACCCCCCGCTTCGACCCCCTGCTGTGCTTCGTAGCTCGCACCCCAACAGACAAGGAGCACCTTGCCCGTGTTGTACTCACTGATGCTCGTGAGGTAGTTCTGGGCACCTACGCATCCCTGGTCGGCGGCGACAATGACATTGATGTCGGGGTCGGCAGTCAGCTCAGTCGATACGGCTGTTTGACCGTCGGGTACGTTGAAGTAGGTCTGTCCGGAGTCATTGACGACGGTGCCCGCGCTACCCAGCGCCTTCAAGAAGGCGGAGTGCACGGCGTTGTCAACAGTCGATCCTTGAATGTTGTACAGGTAGCCAATGTTGCACGTGCTGAAGCTCTTGCATGCAGCGGCGGCCTGCTGACCAAGGGTGGTTCCGATCGTCGTTGGGACGAAGACCACATTGCCCGAGAGCCCCTTCACTTGCACCGCGCCCGTTGACGCACTCGCTCCAAGGATCTGGTCTACGTTGACGACCTTGATCTTCTTCTTGATGGCGAGCTTTACCAGCGGGATGAGATTGGTGTTCTCGATTGGCTGCGTGATGATCCCGGCGTAGCCCCCACTGTTGATGACCGACTGCAACTGGGTGTACTGCGTGGTCGGGCTGTTATTTGCGTCGAACACCACGAGTTTCGCGCCGTCCGCAGCGGCCGTTGTTTGGGCAGCGGCGAGCATCGGCGCGTCATAGGGGTTGTTCACCGCAAACGACATGAATGCGATCTTGATGTGCTTTTTTGCCGCCGCCTGTGCCGGTACAGAACTCGCGAAGGTCAAGCCCACCGACATCAATGCCGCCGCGCATAAGAACACGCCCGGCTTACGAAGCAATGCTTTTGTTACCACTGGTTCCCCCTCTGTAAGTCGCGCACTTTGCGTTCGACTCCCCTGCCCTCGATGAAATCCAGCGATCGACTACGCATAGCGCTCACGCTCTTTCGAACGTGCTTCGATCGAGATCCCCCCACGAGCTCTGTTCACTGCTTACTGTTCTCTGAAACTACACATACGTGCTCATTGTGTCAAGCCACGTCGAACATTCTTGTGTTTTGAAAAGCGTAAGTGCACACCATTGGGCACGTGATCTGACACCGTCCAGCAACTGCTGATCGAGTAGATCGCGCGAAGACCGTTCAGTCGGGGCTGTGCTTCCACGCTGCGTCGCCTGCGTCGTAGGTCGTGTAGGTGTACGGATTTTCTCTCAACTTCCGTTGCGGCACCTCGGGATACATTCCTTCTTTCCAGGTTTCCTCGCCGAGTTGGGCTTGTAGATACCCGACCGTCGCCGACACCGACTCTCGAGCTTTGGCGAGATCGGTGTCGACCAACGAATGCTCATGCTTGACCACGCGCCCGTCGATAACGACCGTGTGCACTTCGCCTCGTCCGGTTTGAAACACCACGTGGCCAAACGGGTTTAGGAGAGGGAACATCGCTGGGGAGTTGTCGTTCTTTAGCAAGACAACGTCGGCACGTTTTCCAACCTCGAGGCTGCCGATCTTGCTGTCTAGTCCAAGCGCCTTGCTGCCTCCCCGCGTCGCCCAGTTGACAACCTCTTCACAGCGCAGCTGAAGATGGGTCACCGTCTCGGCATTGCTCTGCGCCTCAAAATGCTCTCGAACGCGATCAGCGCCGACGGTGGCGCGCATTGCGGCGAACAGATCGGCACTGAACCACACGCTCGTATCCATCGACATGGAGACGGGTATGTCGAATTGGCGCAGCTTCCACGAAGAGGGGTATCCCTGTCCCGCGCTCTCTTCGCTTTCGGTCGATACCGACGTTGATCCCCCGGTGGCCGCGATCCGATGATAGGAATCGTCAGAAAGTGACGACGCGTGCACGTAGATGGTTTCAGGCGTCATAAAGCCGTTCTCATACATGAGTCGAATGCTGTCGTCACCCGTCGCACCCCAGACACCCGCGTGTGTGGTGACGGGCGCAGCGAGTTCGCGTGCCACTTCGAACGCCGCGCGTTCAGGGAACGCCGGGTCCCCGGTCACGTCGAAGGCCATCTGGAATCCGAGCATGTCACCGCGTCCGTCGATGCGCCGCTTGTGGAAGTTACGAAACTCAGGTGAAGCCGACCATTCCCAGGGGCCCGCCTGAATATTGCCGTATGCCAACACAAAGCGTCCCGGCACTGATTCGAGTGCGTCAACGGCGGCGTCCGCGTGATCGACGGTCTGTAGTCCGTGCGACCAGTCGACGGTGGTGGTGACGCCGGCGTCGATCGCCTCGAGCGCAGAGACCAAATTGCCCGCGTAGATGTCTTCGGGGCGAAATACCTTCCCGTGCTGGAGGTAGTACCACACGAAGTACTGCGAGAGCGTCCAATCTGCTCCGTAGGCGCGCATCGCGGACTGCCACATGTGACGGTGCGTGTCGATCATCCCCGGCATGACGATGCCCCCGCTCGCGTCGATCTCGAGTGCATCGTCAGGGGCATCCAGGTGATGACCAACAGCCGCGATGGCGCCGTTGACGACCAAGACGTCAGCGTCGCTCAAGACGTCGCCCGCGTCGTTCATCGTCAAGACGAGGCCGTGTCGAAAGACAAGAGACCGACCGTTTTCGAGAGATTCTCCCGTCGAACTGCGCGGACCATCACCCATAGTTTCCCCCCTTGAAAACATGACTGTTCAGTGTTTAGCGGATTGTAACACCGGACTAAAACTGTCCAGAGACGCTTGACACTGGCCATCCATGCACGGAAAACCTTGCTCCTCCGCACGGACGCCTAAGCCCGATTCCGAATATTGGTGACGGAGTGACTGCGGTGCGGCAAACCGCCCTGGCTTGTATTCTCGAGAAAAGCCGACCAATCCGAGCCTCTCCGACACCCGGAGAGGCTTCGGGCCATGCCGGTCGTCACGTCAGTCGCAACCCTGCATCGAATGAGGTATGTTCGACAGGACTGAACGAATTCGATAAGGGGGTGCTAGTGTCGATGGAACACACAACGGGCGATCGAACGGCCGTAGTACTTGGAGGTACCTCAGGTATCGGCAAGGAAGTGGCGTCGGCACTGGCACAACGCGGTCCCGTCTTCCTGACTGGCCGAACGATCGACACGGCAAAGTCGGCAGCTGCGGAAATCGGGCGGGGTACGACGCCGCTGGCCCTCGACCTCGCGGAGCCGGAATCTATAGCGAACTCGCTAGCGAACGTCGACCAGGTCGACGACCTCGTCATCTCGGCCATCGAGCGCGACGCCAACCATCTCGCGAGCTACGACCTGCGAGCGGCCGTCCGACTCGTCACCCTCAAACTCGTGGGCTACACGGAGGCGATTCACGCTCTGCACGATCGGTTTACGCCTCGAACGTCTATCGTCCTCTTCGGCGGACTCGCAATGGAGCGGCCCTATCCCGGTTCGACCACCGTTTCGACCGTGAACGGTGGCGTCACGGGGCTTGTGCGAACACTCGCGTGTGAGCTCGCTCCCGTCCGTGTCAACGCGGTCCACCCTGGGATCATTGGCGACAGTCCGTACTGGGAGGGGAAGGACAACAGCGCCGTCATCGCTCGCACCCCGATTGGACGGCTCGTCACGATGAGCGAAATCGCCGACTCCGTACTCTTCCTACTCGACAACACCGGAGTCAATGGCGTGAATCTGTTTATGGACGGCGGGTGGGTGCTCAAGTGATCGACATTCGCAAAGAAGAGGCCAGTTCAAGCCACTGGATCGGGGGGCAACGTGTACTTCCTCACTAGGATCGACGACCAGCTCGCGTCCACGCCTGAGCACTACGTCGAGTGGTCGTCGGGCTACTCGCGGCAAACGTTGATTGATCGCTCGACGGGCTCACCCCACATGGGCGTGTCGATTGCGCACTTGACCTCGAACGGCCGGGTTGAACCGGTCGTGCACTCCTTCGAAGTCAGTCTGTACATCTTTTCTGGCCAGATCGCGTTGACGATGCTCGGGGCGACCACGCTTCTCCAGCGTGACGATTGCGCGGTGATTCCGGTCGGCACCACCTACGCGCTGCGTGCGGTCGAGGGCTCGGCGAGATGGCTACTGGTGAGCGCACCCTCGGAGTTAGATGATGGTCGACGCCAGGACACATTCTTTACGAACGAAAAGTTTGAGGAGTACGAAGCGCTCGAGCCCGACGTGCGCGATCCCCGTAACCATCACGCCGCACGATTCGACGCAGCATCAATGGATCTGCGATCCCTCGCGGGCGGAGCCGACGTCAACGCCCCCACCACCTCACCGAGCATGGCCACGGCGTTGCTCGCCTACAGCGGCATCGGTGTTCGAATGCTGATCGACCAGATGTTGGGGGCCCAACTACACACGATGTTCGTCGTCGACTATCAACCAACGGCAATTGCGCACCCACACGACCATCCCTTTGAAGAGGCCTACGTTTTCATCGAGGGAGAAGTCCATGCCCTCGTCGACGGCGACCTACTGGTGCTGCACCCCGGCGACGTTCTGTGGGCGGGCGTCGGCGCCGATCACGGCTTCGAGAACCGAAGCAGCGGTCTCGTTCGTTGGATCGAGATGCAAGCGCCCCAACCGCCGACTCAACACTCGTATCGATTCAGTCGCGAGTGGGAGCACTTAGCCCGGAAGCTTGACGGAGCACACTAGATTTCGAGTTATCAATAACGCGCGCGAACTGCGGTCGATCGGGCCGTGCGTTGGCCCGTGAGACGGGAGGGGCGGTCATGACCGCCAGAGGACGAGCGCCTGGAGATCCCGCGGTGCGCCAGTCCCCGACGACGGCTCGGCGTTCGCAAAACGCTTCCCATGAGGAAAATCAACCAAGACTCACTGATGACGCCTCCGACGTCAGCGGGGCCAGCACGCTCGGTCCTCGACTTCGCGAGCGTCGCGAGGCCATGGGCGTATCGCTCCGCCAATTTGCCCGCGACCTCAATGTGTCGGCCTCGTTCATCTCCCAACTGGAGACCGGCAAGACGCAACCCTCCGTTGCAACGCTGTACGCCATCTGCACCGCTCTCAACATGACCATTGACGACGTGTTCGACGATGAGCAGTTCGTCGAAAAGGATGTCGACTCCCTCGCGGCACGAGACGGGTCTCGAAATGCCCGACACACCGGTGGGGCGCGGCCGATCCCAGCACCGGCGGAATCCTTCAAAAGCTCGCCCCGCTCGCCAGACTCTCCCGTTGTCTCTCCCTCCCAACGCCGTCGCATCGCGCTGGACTCGGGTGTTACCTGGGAACGGCTGTCATCCTCAGCGAATGCCAACTTCGACTTTGTCTTCGTGCGCTACGACGTGGGCGGGAGCTCGAATGTCGACGGCCGACTCATCCGTCACGTCGGGACGGAGTGCGGATACGTGGTTCGCGGCACGCTCGAAGTCACGCTCGGGTTCGAGACGTTCATCATGGAGGCGGGTGACGCCATTTCCTACGACTCGAGCACGCCACACCGTCTCGCGAACGTCGGCGACGTGCCCGTTGAAGCGATCTGGTTTGACGAAGGTGGCCACAACCGACAGTCGTAGCCACGGTGGGTGTGATCCCTTAACTGTTAAGATCCATTGCACATTGAGCGCGAATGGATGAACGGGTGGCGAACCAGGGTTCCCTAGTTGAGAGCGGCGACGATTCTTCTGCCACAACACTCGGTTCCAAAATTCGTGTCGCCCGTGTGGCTCGTGGCTACGGCGTGCGGGAGCTCGCCCGACTGCTCCAATGCTCGCCAAGCCTGATATCGCAGATCGAACGCGATAAGGCCAATCCGTCTGTCAACACTCTCTACTCGATTGCCAATGTATTGGGGATCTCCGTCGACTCCATGTTCGACACTCGCGATACAGACGACAATGGCACCGGCACGAACGCCGCCCGTTCGCCGTTCCGAGCCCCCGACCCTGCGCCCCGTGGCCCGTCCTCCGTGCAACACAGAGACTCTCGACTGGCAATCAATCTCGATCACGGGGTGCGCTGGGAACTCCTGACGCTGACCCCCGAGCACAGCAACGAGTTCATGGAAGTCTCCTATCCCGTTGGCTCGAGTTCGGCCGGGAATGATGAGTTTGTACGCCACAGTGGTCGCGAATACGCCGTGATCCTGGAAGGCGTATTGCAGGCGCGCATCGGGGACGAAGAGTTGACACTCGAATCTGGCGACTCGCTGAGTTTCGATCCAACGACGCCGCATCGCTTTTGGAACGAGGGCACCGTCACCGTGAGGGCGATCTGGTTCGTCCAGGATCGTTGGACGCCCGGCGGGTAGCCGGACTCTCGCCGGTGAGGAGGGAACTGTCATGACGTCTCGCGCTCACCCCTCGGTTGCGGTGCTCGGCATGGGGAATATGGGGCGCGCCCTCGCGACTCGGCTTCTTCAATTGGACTACCCCGTCGCTATCTGGAATCGCTCGAGGCGTGATCACTCAGCCCTCACCGAACGGGGAGCTCGGGTGCTCTCCTCCCTGTCATCGCTCTGGTCTGAGACTGATGTCGCGATCACTTTCGTCGCCGATGACGACGCCCTTCGTGATGTCTGCCTCGGATCCGAGGGCATTCTGTGCGACCACGTCGGAGAGCGCCTCTTCATCGATATGTCCACTGTCTCGCCGCGGGCCTCCGCAGAGATCGCTGCTGCTGCCAAGCGCGTAGGCGTGGAGTATCTGCGCGCACCGGTGAGCGGTAACCCCGCGGTACTGGTCTCGGGAAATCTCTCGCTGATCGTCTCGGGGCCATCGATCACTTTCGAGCGCTGGCGCGAGCTGCTGAGTGCGATAGGCCCGAACGTGCGCTACGTCGGAGGCGAAGACCAAGCCCGTCTCGTGAAGCTCGCCATCAATGCGGGCCTCGCGATCACCACCGAAATGCTCGCCGAGCTCGTGGTGCTCGCGGAGAGCTTCGGCCTTGATCGCGCCACCTTTCTCGAGGTTCTAGGCCAATCGGTGCTCGGATCACCTTTCGTCAAGTACAAGACGCCGGGGCTCGTCGATCGCAACTACCAGGCGACATTTACAACTGCACTGCTGGCCAAGGACCTTCATCTCGCACTCGATCTCGCCAACGAGGTAGAACTGAACCTGCCCACGGTGGAGCTTGTGTCATCGCTCGTTGAGGGTGCCCTCGAGGGATACGCCGATGTCGATTTTGCTGCGTTGCTCCCTCACCTGCAGCGCGCGCACGGCCATGATCTGGACCTTCCACCAACCGTCAACCCGTAAGCCAGGTAGTAGCGGACGCGTTCTCAGCGGGCGAATTAGATGCTTGCCAGCAGGCAATTATCGCTATACTGGAGTCGTGCCAGTTACCTCCATCAAGGCGAAATCAAGTCGAGCCGACGTAGAGACTGCTGAGCGCCTTAGGCGGGCCGTTGGACGTCTTGGCCGAGCGCTTCGCCTCAGCAACGCCAACAGGAGCCTGTCGCCGAGCCAGCGCGAGGTGCTGTCGACCATTGCGCGACGCGGCCCAGTGCGTCTTTCCGAAGTCGCCGCGGAAGAGGGTCTGAATCCCACCATGCTGTCGCGCATCGTTACGAAGCTCGAAGCTGCCAAGCTCGTGACACGAACCTCTGATGGGATCGATGGCCGAGTCGTACATCTGGCCACGACGGATGCGGGGCACGCGCTTTGGCAGGAGATGCGAAACGAGCGGACCGACGCTCTGCTGTTCGCCCTCGGCAAGCTCTCCGCCGATCAGCGACGCATCGTCCTTGACGCCTTGCCGGTCATCGAATCGCTCGAAGAGTCTTTAGGGAATCGAAATCAGTGAACGTTCAGGCCTCCGCCCGACGGACATTTTCTTCTCTCGCTAACCCCAACTATCGTAAATTCTTCTTCGGTCAGACCACTTCTCTAATCGGCACGTGGATGCAAACCACCGCTCAGTCGTGGCTCGTCTTCACCCTCACCCACTCAGCGACCGACATCGGCTTCGTCGTGGCCCTCCAGACCTTGCCAGTGTTGCTGCTGGGGCCCTACGGCGGCGTCATCGCCGACCGGGTCGACAAGCGACGATTGATGATCGTGCTGCAATCGATGATGGGGGTGCAGGCCGCGATTCTCGCGGCGCTCTCGATCGCGCACGTCGTCACTTACGGCGACGTCTGCATCCTTGCGGTGGTTCTTGGACTCAACAACTGCTTCGAGAATCCCTCTCGTCAGGCTTTCGTCCTCGAGATGGTCGGCCCCGACAACCTCCGCAATGCGGTGAGCTTGAACTCCACCATGAACAATGTCGCTCGCGCGGTGGGTCCGGCGGTTGCGGGCGTTCTGATCGCGGCGGTGGGCGAAGGCTGGTGCTTCGCGCTCAACGCGGTCAGCTTCATTGCCGTAGTCGTGTCGCTCGTCGTTATGGACCGCACAACCTTGAATCCGAGCACGCCCACCGAGCGAGCGAAGGGACAGCTACGTGAAGGATTTCGGTACGTGGCGAAAACTCCCCAACTCGCCATTCCCCTAGTCATGATGGGACTCGTAGGCATGCTCGCCTACGAGTTCCAGGTGACGCTCCCGATCGTGGCCGGAAGGGTCTTCCACGGAAGTTCCGCCATCTACGGCCTGCTGATGGCCGCCATGGGCATCGGCGCAGTTATCGGCGGCCTGTGGACCGCCTCGCGCGGCAAGACCGGCGTGCGAGCGATGATCCGAGCGTCCCTTATCTTCGGGGCGTGCATGACCTTCGCGGGGTTAGCGCCGCTGCTCGCGATCGAGTTGGTCGCCATCGCGCTCGTAGGCTTTGCCAGCGTTTCGTTCCTTTCAATGGCCAACTCCACCCTGCAGCTGAACACTGATCCCCAGATGCGTGGTCGAGTCATGGCTCTTTGGGCGGTCGCGTTTATGGGGTCAACGCCCATTGGAGGACCGCTGATCGGATGGATCACGAGCTTGTCAGGCGCGCGCGTCGGTCTTGGCGTGGGCGCCGCATCGTGCTTCGTCGCGGGCGTGATTGGCTTGCTCGCTCTTCGCCGAATTCGCGGCCGCGAGTCAAGCGCCGGGAGCGAGTCAATTTCGATCTCAAGCCCCGAGCCGAACCTCGCAGACTGATCATCAGGCCATTGTGTCGCGCTAGCGAGCTGACCCACGTGCAACAGTCGTCAGCTCGCTGCGAAGCGATGGACGGTGTGGCAAAAGGCGCCTTTCGCGAAGGCAAGAATCTTTGTGGGCGCCACGGAATACGTCAGCACCTCGAAGCCTCCCGGGTGAAACATGTGGCCCTCTCGCGCGCTGTACCGCCACGACCCGTCCCATTTTGTTCTCCATACCGCGCAGAGCTCCTCAAGCACCCTCTGTTCCGACGCAAGCACTGCCGTCCCTTCAACAACGACATCGACGCCGCTGCTCCAGTCATTACAACCGGTCGTCAGCGCCACGTGGGAGTTCGCCCGAAGGTTGGCCGCCTTCTGCTCTTTATCGCCCGTCGTGAAATGGAGCGCATCGCCCACCCAGACGCCCACGAGCGGGGTGACGTGCGGTTGGCCGTTCGTGCGCACCGTGCTCAGCCAGAAGAGCTCGGCGGACTCGAGCACCGCCCGCGTGGCGGCCCAACTCACCGGGGTCGCTCCTGGTTCGCTGTAGCGCTCGTCAACGGTGGTCGTTGGTGTCCCCATGTTTCCTCCTATGATTCCCGAACACTTTCGACAGCGCCACCGCGCGATTGACGGCTCGCCGACGTCCCGCGTCGTCAACCAGATATTGGGTATCAAGTGAGCGCGATGGGACTGGCGGGAGAGTGGCTCAACACCCACAAATCAGTCGTCAGGTTCAACTCAACGCTGAGCGTCACGGTCGAAACGGTAGATCACTCGACCGAGGAGTCCAGCGCCGATGAACGCAGCGATGGGGAACAAAATCAACACGAGCATGGTTCCTTCTTTCATTGTTTTGATCCATCCATGTTCGCGTGTCTAATTGAATCAGCCCAGAGAGTACGCCGAACGCTGGCTGAGAGTCTTGACATCCCGCTTCGGCGAACGCCGGGCACTACTCAAACTTCGTCCGTTAATCCTCGTCGCCTTCCGGAACGATCATTGCCGGCATGCGTATTTCAAAAATGGCGCCGCCGTTCGGTCCTCTTCTCGCAGAAATGTACCCGCCGTGAACTCTCATGATTGCTGCGACAATCGCCAGACCGAGGCCCGCGCCGCCCGTTTCTCGAGAACGCGATGGATCGGCGCGAACGAAGCGCTCGAACACCGACTTCGCGAGCTCAGGATCAATCCCGGGTCCTTCATCGGCTACCTCGACAAACGCTTCGTCGGCGGTGCGGCCGACCCGAACCTCTGTGCGCGTGCCCGAAGGCGTGTGCGATCGCACATTTGCCAAGAGGTTGTCGACGACCTGGCGCAAGGCGTTCCAGTCCCCCAGCACTTCCACCGGGCCGTCAGCCCATAACACGACGGGCCAGTCCGGTCCCACCGCGCGAGCGGTCTCGATCGCCTCGGCCACCAATCCGACCAGCTCCACCGGCTCAACCTCAATCCTCTGATGCTCGTCGTAGCTGGCCAGCACGAGAAGGTCCTCAACCAGATGGGACATGCGGCTGGCCTCGCGTTCGATCCCGTTCATCACTCGAGCGAGATCCTCCGCGTGTTCGCTCGCGCCGCGCCGATAAAGCTCCGCGTACGCAGAGATCGCCGATATGGGTGTCCGCAGCTCGTGCGAGGCGTCGGACACGAAGCGCCGCAGGCGATTTTCGGACTCCTGAAGTGTGGCGAACGACGTTTCAATGCGCTCGAGCATGACGTTCAGGGCAGTGGCGACGTGTCCCACCTCGGTACGGACGTTCGCGCCCGGCACGCGACGCATCTCATTGCCACCAGAGATCGAATCGGCTGTTCTCACCACATCGCGCAGCGGGCGAAGCCCAACCCGCACGAGCCACAGGCCAAGCACGACTGCTGCCGCGAGCGCCCCCGCTGTGACTCCGATCTCCAACAGCAAGAGGCGGTCCAAGGTGCTCGTTACGTTATTGAGCGGTTCGGCGACGATCAGGATTCGACCACCACTCAACCGCGACGCTCGAACTCGAAACGCGGGACCTCCCGGGTCCTTTGAGGCAGTGGTGAAATACGTCACCGGCTCGTGGGGATCTGCGGAAGTTGTCGTAAATCCGCTGATCACCGTCGGCAGTAAGGGGGATGCTGAGGTCTGGCCCGGCTCGAAGGCGGGACAGTCTCGTCCTGCTTCGACCTTGTTGAGCGCACTTCGCACCTCAATGAACATCCCTGGCGCGCTCTCCCTGCCGACCGCACAAAACTCCGACGTGCCCGGGGGCAACTGATCTGGCGCGGGCGCGTCATCCTGATCGCCGTCGGCTGCGGCCTCCACGGTCATATGCGAAAGCTGCAGGGTGGTGTCCACTTGTCGATACAGGTACGAATTGAGTGAGGCATAGACCGTAACGTCCGCAGCCACGAGGGCAAAGAGCGTAATCGCACCGACGGCGATGAGCAGTCGCGTGCGAAGCGAAAGTTCTCCCACTACCCCTCGCGAAGCACGTAGCCGACGAGTCGGACTGTGTGGATCAACGGCGGTCCGAACTCACCGAGCTTGCGTCGCAGGTAGCGAACGTAGGTTTCGATGATGTTCTGGTTGCCGTCGAAGTCATAGTGCCACACGTTGTCGATAATTTGGCCCTTGGAGAGCACGCGACGAGGATTCATCATGAACATGCGCAATACGTTGAACTCCGTTGCCGTGAGATGAATGAGATGGCCTGCGCGCCACACCTCACGACTGTCCTCGTCCATCACCAGATCTGAAAAGCGCAGACGCTCATCCATCTCGGGGACCTGACGTCGACGCAGTATGGCCTTTACCCGTGCCACCAGCTCGATGAGGGAAAAGGGCTTCGTGACATAGTCGTCGCCGCCGACACTTAGGCCTTCGACCTTGTCTTCCACGTCCCCTTTTGCGGTGAGAAAAAGCACGGGAACATCGAGACCGTCGGATCGGACCTTGCGCGTCACTTCCAGTCCGTCCATATCGGGAAGCATGACGTCGAGAACGACCAGGTCAAAGTTGCCGGCGCGAATCTTGCCCAACGCTTCTCCGCCGGATCGCGCGGTGTCTACGACAAAGCCCTCATAGCGAAGTACGGTCGCGACGGAATCGACGATGGAGATTTCGTCGTCAACCACCAATACCCTGCTCGACGCTCCGTTTTCACGCGACACACGGTCCTCCAGACTGTTCGCAGCCGCCATAGTTACAAGGTAAACGATCCCTTTGCTGGGAGCCGGCTGAATGCGGGCTGAGAGCCGAGCCTGTCAGGCAAGATCGGGGCGACTCGTGGGCCCGTTGAGACTTCGGATGCCGTTGATGTGGTGCTCCTCGGACCGGTCCAAGGAGTTCGTGCAGCCCCGAATACGAGTGACTGAGTCGACGTGAAAGTCGTACGCACTCTACACAGCGGCGTGAGCTCCATCAACGTAAGGTCGGATCATGCTCGGAGCTGTGTTCGGACCCGATCTCGTAGTCGCATTCCTTTTCATACTGATCCCCCTTTGCTTCCTCGGTCTTTCGATCGTCGCCATTGTCGACATCTGTTCCCATTCGAAGGCGGATTTCTACGCCGCTGGCTACTCGAAGGTTGCCTGGGTCGTCGTCATTGGAACCCTGACACTGTTCTACGGATTTGGATGCCTCGACGCGGCGTACTACCTAATCGCGGTGAAACCGAAGGTGCAGCGGATCGAGACGTCTCGTCGACGCTCTCCTCTGATCACGAGCCATGGCCCAACTAGTGCGCTTGAATCCTGTTCGCACTGCGGAGAGCCCATAAGCGGAGCGGGTAGGTACTGTTCGGGATGCGGTCTGGCAATCAGCCGCTAAGACGACGCACGCCAGACGCTTCGCTGTCGAGCCGCGGCGAAAATCGCCGCGACCTGGTGCGGGCCGATGCGTGGGGGTTGATTGGCCAGCCAACGAGCGATCTGCTTACGGCCGACGACGGCCACGTCGCTCGGCAGCGCCTTGACGATCAGCTCACTTGCCATGATGACGACGACCGGCGTCACGTTGACGGTGAAGCCGCACGCTGCCGAGAGGAGCTTCGCCGCACGTCGCCCCTCCGCTCGTGACTTCGTGATGTAGGGCTGCTTCGTGCCGCTCACGTAAATGACGCGCTCATAGACGGTGACCCTCTTGCCGAGGTGATTCTTCGTATTCAGCGTGAAGACGCCCGGCGGTCCGATCACGACGTGATCAATGTCCGTATCGTGCGCGCCGACGGGCACGCTGTGTATGACGCGCCACTCCTCGCCAAGCGTGCGGAGCCGCCTCGCCACCTCTTCCTCGCCCATGGCACCACGGCGCCAGGCGCGTTCCGTGTTGTGAACGCGAAGGATCTTGCCGAACGCGACGCGGATTGGGTACGCCCGCCTTATCTCATCGGACTTGTCGCGAAGCGTCGCGCCGGGACGATTGAGCGATGGATCGTCATGATCTGACGTCTCTGGATCGTCGGGCACGAGACGACGCTAACGCTTCGCCCTACGCTCGCGGAACGTTATATCTGGTACGGCTCTCCCAACTTTTGCGGTCGAGGATTCTTCCTGGCGTGATGAGTCGAAGCGTGCGTCGCTGGTATAACGGAATGCGCGGGAGTTGCGCGCGAGCCGTGGAGGAATGTCGTAATGGAACTTCGGATATTTACTGAGCCGCAGCAAGGCGCGTCGTACGACGACATTCTCGGCATTGCGCTCGCCACCGAGGAGGGCGGCTTCGGCGCCTTTTTTCGGTCTGACCACTACTTGAAGATGGGCGATGTCACGGGCTTGCCGGGACCGACCGACGCGTGGATAACGCTCGCGGGACTCGCACGAGACACCACACGCGTGCGCCTCGGCACTCTGCTGAGCGCCGCCACCTTTAGGTACCCCGGAGTCCTCGCCATCTCCGTCGCACAGGTCGACGCCATGAGCGGCGGTCGCGTGGAGCTTGGCCTCGGTGCGGGTTGGTATGACGACGAACACGCCGCCTA
Organism: uncultured Acidimicrobiaceae bacterium; assembly: GCA_963848345.1. GTDB lineage: Bacteria > Actinomycetota > Acidimicrobiia > Acidimicrobiales > RAAP-2 > RAAP-2. The sequence goes on from CAWKDF010000011.1 coordinate 116,066, forward strand.
CGGCATCGAGTTCCCTGCGCTGGGTGAGCGTTTCGAGAGGCTTGAGGAGCAGTTCGAAATCATCAATGGACTCTGGACGACCGACGTCGATTCGACCTACAACTTTTCGGGCAAGCACTACACCCTTTCCAACAGTCCCGCGCTCCCCAAGCCGGTCCAATCACCCCGACCCCCTCTCATCGTGGGCGGACACGGCGCGAGACGCACGCCCCGGCTCGCGGCGCGATTTGCCGACGAGTTCAACGTCGCCTTCTCATCGCGCGAGATTTCAAAGACCCAGTTCGATCTAGTTGATGACGCCTGCCGCGCGATCGGACGGGACCCGGATTCCGTCATTCGTTCCGTGGCCCAGGTGGTCTGCTGTGGAGCGAATGACGCCGAGGTCGCCCGTCGCGCGGCAAACATCGGCCGCGACGTGGAGGAGCTGAAGACCAATGGGCTCGCCGGAACGCCCGCGGAGATCGCCGAAAAGATCGGAGAATGGGCAGGGATCGGCGCAGCTCGTCTCTATCTACAAGTCCTCGATATGAAGGATCTCGACCACGTTCGCCTCATCGCGAGCGAGGTCCTTCCCATCGTCAGGTGACCCGCACCCACCGCGCAGCACAGCACGTCAGCTAGGCACTGTGGACGTCTAGGACCGAGGCACCATGAAAAAGATGTCCGAGACAACGACTACAGCGATCTTTGGTGCCTCCGACGGTCTGGTCGCGACCATGGCACTCATTCTCGCGACCATGGGACACGGTCGACGGGTCGTCCTGGCCGCCGCGATCGGGTTGTTGATCGCCGAAGGCTTTGGCATGGCTGCGAGCCAGTATCTTTCCGACCCCAAGCGCGATCTTCGCCTCGCGTTCATCATGGGGCTTGCCACGTCGGTTGCGATCATCGTGCCCGCCCTTCCGTGGGCGTTTACGGGGGGCGGCGCCGCGGTGGCTGCTTCGTGCGTGATCGGGCTCGTGCTCGCCGGCGCGATCGCCTACGCGCGACCGGGTGGAGTGCGGTCCTGGATACAAACCTACGGAGTTCTCATTTCGGTAGGAGCGATCGCCACCGTCGCCGGCCGATTGACGTAAGCGCGTCCACTCGGGCACGAAACGCTCGAGTGGCACAGTTCACCGGTTGACGGCTGTAGTAACGACCCGATTGATAAGACGCGTCACACGAATCGATCAACTCTTCTCGCCACGAGGCTCATCGGTAACTACGCACGCGCGATCTTGACTGCGCTGCGTCCTACGCCGTGCGATCACAGACTGCGCGACGAAGTGACGTCACCCATCGAGGGTCTGGGTGTGTCCGAATGAGGCATGGCTATGTGTTTCAATCATTCGCGCATGTGACGCGCGGGGTAATCGGCGATCACGAATTTGTCACCAATCGCTCGACCTTTTATACAGATCGACGGATGCTCCTTCGGCCGGTCTGACCAGCAAAAAGTAATGGTGCTGTCATATTGATTTCCTAACTAGTGAAATGTAATACTTAACCATCGAACGAGCGCGACCAGAGCCTTCCCACTACCGAAACGAGGGGATAGACAGTGTTAATTCAGGGTGAGTCACTCGGCCCTCAGGCCCAAGACGGCGGCGCGCTCGGTGCCGATGCGCTGTGGTCTCGCTACTACGAAACGCGCTCGATCGACGATCGCAATCGACTCGTGCTCTTCTATGCACCTCTCGTGCGCCTCGTCGCCAGTCGCGTCGCGAATCGAATGCACGCAGTGCAAACTATCGAAGAGCTGTGCTCGTGCGGACAGTTCGGTCTGATCGACGCCATCGAACGATACGACAACTCACAGGGCTTTCAATTCGCCACGTACGCAACCACGCGCATTCAAGGCGCGATCATTGATGAACTTCGGCGGGACGACTTTTTGCCGAAGCGCATGCGTGCACGCGTGCGCACGTACCAAGTCGCCCGCGAGACCCTCGAATCCGAGCTTCGCCGCACGCCGTCGGCGAACGAGATCGCAGAGTACCTCGGCGCCACTCTCACCGAGGTCATCGAGCTCGCCGATCTCGCGACCACGTCGAGCTACCTCGTGCCGCTGTCGATGGCGGGCGAAGGTTCCGTGCGCCTCCTCGTCAGTTCTCGACCAGAGCCCAGCGAGGGTGTCGAGTCGTCAATGCTCCGCGAGGAAGTAAAGGCTGCGCTGCTTCGTCTCACCGAGCGTCAGCGTCAAGTGTTGGTGTTGCATTACCTCGAAGGATTTCAAAAGAGCGAGGTCGCAGACATCCTCGGCGTCGACCGATCGCGAGTCACGCAGCTCATCCATCAGGGCCTGTACAACCTCGGTGTCGAACTGCGCGATCTGCAGCTTTAGCCTCTAGCTGTCGGGAGACTTCGCCCGCGCGTTCGCGCGTCGCGCACCGTACGAGGCCCACGCCGCGGCGTCGACAGCACCGTCGGGGGCGTTCGCCGAGTCAAGGTTTTCCTGTCGGACCCGCTCGAGGACTTCCTCGCGGTCAATTCGAACCTGCTTGGGGGCTTCGATGCCGAGCCGCACTCGCCCGTTGGCAGACACCGACACGACCGTGATGATGACGTCGTCCCCTATGACGATCTTCTGTCCCACTTCTCTCGTCAAGGTGAGCACGTCAGTCCTCCCGGTCGAGCGGCAGCGGTGTCACGACGCTCCAGCCGACCTCCCGCTCGGTGCCCGATGGCACAAACTGATCAGCCTTGCCCGTGCGGCGGTTGATCACGATGGGAGAGAACAGGTTCGCCGTGGAGTCGGACAGCGGCTGACGGGGATGAATGATCACGAGCATCATCACGTCGTCCGCACGATCGAGTTCAAGATCAGCGACCGTCTCCTCGTCGAGCTCGACCTCGTAGTCACGCCAGAGAATGCCGGGCGACGTCACGAGAAGCTGAAGGCCGTCAAATGGCGCTGCGCCAGCGATGAGCACGGTGTCAGTGCAGCGAAGGCGCGCGAAGACGCCCTCCGAATCTTCTCCGAGCGGCTCGACAACGAAGTGACGCGCGCCCTTAAAGCCCGGAAGGTCGCGTAGGAAGGTGAGTTCCATGGCGACGACCGGTAGCTGAGCGGTGGCGGTGGGCATCTCTCTCCAGTTCATCTAGGGGGCGGTCTCGGCCTCGGGCGTCGCGCCCGCCGAGTAGTCGGAACCTGCTGTTACGGTACTCGCTCCATGCGATTGGAGACTCCGAGCGCTAGGGAACAAGGAACTTCACCAAGGTGTCGGGGAGGGATTGAGCGGCCGCCCACAGCGCCGCCTGGTAGTTGGTCGTCTCACTCTCGAGCTGGGTCGTTGCGGTCGCGACGTTGACGTCTTCAAGGCTCGCCTGACTCGCTTGGACGCTCGCAATCTGATTGGTGAGTGTCGAGGTCACGTTCGAGACTTCCTGTGACGAATTCCCGAGGACCGCGCTCGCCTGCTGCGCGGTGGCGATGTTCTCGCCGAGCGCCGTCATGGCGGTCGAGATGGCGCTCGAGCTCGGCGTGCCCGACAGCAGCGCCGTCGCGACGGTCGAGAGAGTCGAGAAGATGTTGGCCGCCCCCGCTCCAAAGAGCGCGGTGCCGGGTACTGAGAGAGCGACGGTCTGACCTGCCCCTTGACCAGGACCAATCACGACAGAGGGCGTGTCGGCGTTTCCCAAGTAGTTGCCGCTGACGTCGTAGGCATTGGGCGAGGCCGAGGTGCCCGCGAAGATGGCTCGACCCTCGAACTGCGTGTTGGCAAGCGACATCAGGTTGCTCACGATGCCGTTGATCTGGCTGCCGAGCGCTTGAAAGGTCGTGGCGTCTTGGGCCCCTTCGTTGGACGCCTGGAGAAGGAGCGACTGGGCCGACTGCAGCGACTCGAGCACGCTGTTCGCCGTCGAGTTCGCGGTCGCGAGCCACGAGGTCGCGGTATCGGAGTTGGTCTGCCAGCTCGTGAGCTGGCCCACCTGGCTCGAGAGCGCGAGCACCTGGGTGACGGCTGCGGGGTTGTCCGAAGGCTGATTGAGCGCCTGTCCCGAGGCGATCTGCTCTTGGAGCTGAGCGATGCTGTTCGACTGATTCGAGAGCTGGCTCATCAGTGTCTGGGTGAAGGCGACGTCGGAGATATCCATGTCAGACCACCGAGAGGAGAGACTGGAAGCTCTGGTTGATGGCGTTGACTACCTGGCTCGTCGCCTGGAAAGCATTCTGGGCTGCCATGAGGGCAACCTCCTCGTTGTTCTCGTTCACTCCGGAGATCGACGACAGGTTGTTCGCCGCCGTCTGAGCCTGGGCACTCGAAATCGTCGAGAAGGCGCTCGCACTCGAGGCCTGATTGCCGAGCGCGCCGATGAGTGTCTGATAGGCCGCATCCGGGCCGGTCGGAAGCGAGGCGAGGGCCGCCATTGCCTGGGCGTTCGAGCCATCGAGCGTGGCCGTGCCGAGCGTGTTCGAATTGGTCGGTCCCGGCGCCGAGGCGGTCGCGAGCAGCGACGGTGACGCGACGAGCGCCGACGAGACCGCGATCGAGGCCGCCGAGTTGAAGCCGCTCGACGCCGTCGTATAGGTGTTTGGCGATCCGTTGTTCACGAACATCGCGGGCAGAATCGTGCCGGCGTAGCCACCCGCGATCGCCGACCCCGGATCTCCGGCCGCGTCCATACCCGAGCTCTGCAGTGCGTTGAGGTTGGTAGCGAGCGAGTCGGCGACGCTGTCGAGCTGTTGCATGTAGTCCGGAATCGTCGTATTGACGGCGACGAGGTTCGAGCCAATAGAACCCCCGGCGCTCACGACAACCCCATTGTTCGTCGACACGGCGAGGTTGGTCGTCGAACCCGAACCCGACACGCCGAGCGTGACCGCTACGTTGCCGCTCACGAGCTGGACCCCGTTGAGCAACACCGTCGTCGTACCGTTCGCCTGGGTCACCGCATTCACACCGAGCAGGTTCGCGAGTTGACCGACGTCCGAGGTCACCTGGTCACTCAGGGCGTTCGGGTTCTGTCCGCCAGAGCGCCCCTCCACGATGCCCGAGTTCAGTGTCGCCACCTGACTCAAAAGCGCGTTCGCCTCAGTGAGGAGCCCTCCGTCGTTCGTGCCCGTGCCGACCTGACTTTGAAGGGACGATGAGAGCTGACTGAGTTGCGCGAAGCTCGAGCTGATCGACGAGGCGACCGACTGTGCCGCGCTCACCGCCGCCTGTTGCGCCCCGACCTGGTTGGGATTGGACGCCAGCGTCGAGATCGCCGACCACAGCGACGTCAACTGCGAGGCGATCCCGTTGGAGCTCGGCTCGGGGAAGATCGACTCGATCGAGCTCATCACTTGGCTGAACTGGTTGGCACCGCTGCTCGAACCTTGCGCGGCGACGTTCGCGGCCGAGAAGACCGCGTCCGTCAGGTTCGTGATCGAACCAATGAGCACCCCCTGGCCCGCGCCATAGGGACCGTTCGCCGCCTCCGGAGACAGATTGACCTGCTCGGCGGCGTAGCCCGGTGTGTCGATGTTGGACAGGTTGTTAGAGATCGTGTCGATCTCTGCAGCGTCAGCCGCGAGTCCGCTCCCCGCGATCGAAAGTCCGATGTCGCTCATATGGTCCCTTCAACGAGGAGGCCGCCGCGCGAGCCCGTCTTTTGATAGGTCGAGGCACGATCGCCGCGCAAGAATGCCAGTGCGTCTTCGGCGAGGGAGACTCGACGACCCATGGCGACCTTCAAGGAGTTGGCGAGACCTTGAATGCTCGTCACGGAGAAGATGAGCGATTGTCGTCGTTCCAAGAGAATCTCGCCCCAGGCCCCCTCTGCGCGCTGCGCGAGATCGTCCAAGCGCGGCGTCGCCTCAAGCTCGAGCTGCTCGGCGATCTGGGCCGTAAGCGACGCGCGAACGAGGTCGGCGAGACGGAGCGCTTCGAAGCTGAGTTCGATGTCGCGAACCGCCGTGGGCAACGACGGGCTCTGGTCGGCGCCCGCGAGGGCTCCCAGCACGATGAACCGGTAGCGAAGTATGGCGAGGAGCTCGAGGTCCCGGTCGAGCGAGTCGACCAATTTAACCAGGAGTTCATCAATTGTCACCACAGCAGGTAACGTCCCGCGCCGGATGAGAATTGAGAGGAGAGCCCCGGAATTAGCCAGGTTCGACCTCCTCTAAGGAGTTTCTCAACTGCGTTTTGGCGTAATGAAGGACGAGTCCACCGACGAGCCATACCAGCACCGACACGGTGGCGAGTGACGCCGCAAGGCGCTCGAGCACACTCAGCGCAGATAGGTCCTGGGTGCCCATCTCCACGAAGCTTGGCGCCATGACGAGTACCGTCACGATCACGCTGACGAGGGGGCGAAGTCGTCGCACGTCCGCCGCAAAGCGGTAATACTCACGCTCTCGCATCGGTCCGATCCACGAACGTCGTCAGCAAAAGGCCGAGCCAGCGCAACGTCGACATCACCACCCCGTCGACCGAGTAGACCGGTAGCGCCGTCGCCAGCTCCACGGGCGTCTGCGTTTCATCCCAGCGTCGAAGCGCCAGCGCTTCCACGCCGAGTTCGCATCGCCAGCGATCGACGTCAGCGCACTTGAGCGTGGCCGCCACCGCGCCGAGCACATAATCGGGTCGCAACCAGTCAAGCACCTCGCGTGCCTCGTCGAACGAGCGACCTCGCACCGGCACTTCGAGCACGACGACGCTCAGTCGGGACGAATGCTTTCGACGCGCGAGGCGTCGTCGAACCGTTGGGTCATCGGACGACACGATGACGTCAGACTCACCGAGGTCGAACGTGGTCGCCAGGTCGCGGGCGACGACGCACGCGTCGCGACGCGACCCCACCACCGCGATGATCGATCCCGGCAATGACGGCAGCGCAGGCGGCGCCGGGAGCGTCGCGAGCGATCGCACGAGTCCGTCGAAGACGCTCTCGTGATCACCCGGACACAGGGCGGCGGGAAGTCCGAAGGACGCCAGCGAGGCGCGAAATGCCTCGAGCTCGCTAGCGAGCGAATCACTCGCCACCAACGCCTTCGGGACCGTGCCCGCGCTCGCCGGTTCCTTGGATTGCCACTCATCGTCGTCAAAGACCACATCGTTGAGCGCAGCCTCCGCCTGGGCCAGCACGTCGCGAAACGCGCGGTCTTCAACCGCTGGGTCGTTCGAGGAGTAGCTCATCTCGTCGGTCGTGGTGGCAATGAGTTCGTCGAACGTCGCCAAGGCTGAAGAGTCGCCTTCTCCTCGGAGCGGTTCTGAGGGTGCCTCGATCCCGCGAACCGTTCCGGGCGGGCCGTCGGGTTCTTTCACCCCCGCGACGTACACCTCGCGCGCGAAGAATCCGAGCACCCCCCCGCGGCGCGTCTTCCAGCAGCGGACCTTGGCGTCTGCGCCGAGCACCGATCTCGCGCGCTCGACCGCTTCTTCTGCGCTTCTGCCCACGAACTCACCGGACGCACTGTCAAGCAACGGCTGAAATCTCACGGCTCACACTCCCTACAATCGTTACTCGTACGCTGGTTCCGACCTCTCCGGCGCCCATCACTCCCACGCGTGGAAGGCTCGGACGCAGCAGTCGCCGCACCGCGGGGCGCAGTCTCGTCGCGACGAGCATGACCGGACCGCGTCCTTGGGCTTCGGCCTCGCGCACCAGGCGACCGACGTCGCGCACCATTGCGTCGGCGTCGTCAACGCCGACGCCCAGCGTGCGCCGACCCCGCTCACCGACGCGCATCGTCGCAAGGAGGTGCTGCTCCAGCGCCGGCGCGAACGTGACGGCGTACAGCATGCCGTCCACGGTGTACTGGGACTCGATGGTGCGCGCGAGCGCGAGCCGCGCCGCTTCGAGAAGGCTCTCCGCGTCCTTCTGCTGGGTGCGCGCCTGTTCGGTGAGAGCCTCGATGATGCGCACGAGGTCACGGACCGGCACACCTTCGTAGAGGAGGCCCTGCAGCACGGCCTGGACGTCGCCGAGGGTCAGGTTGGCCGAGGACATCTCCTCGAGCACCACGGGGTTCGAGGCCTTCACGGCGTCGAGGAGCAACTTGGTGTCCTGGCGACCCAAGAGGTCGCCCGCGTGCTCGCGCACGACTTCCGCAAGATGCGTCGTGACGACGGCGGAGCGGTCAACCACGGTGATGCCCGCGACCGAGGCCTGATGGCTGAGACGCACGGGTATCCACTTCGCCCGCCCGCCGAACGCGGGGTCTCGAGTATCGGTGCCGGTGAGCCCGTCCAAGTTCTCGCCGATCGCGAGCAGCTGGCCGCGAGGTGCCTGGCCACGGGCAACCTCGATCCCGCGCACCTTGATGGCGTAGTCGGCGTGGGGCAGGTCGAGGTCGTCTCTCGTGTGCACGCGCGGCATCACGATGCCGAGCTCCATGGCGATGTTTCGACGAAGCACCTTCACCCGGTCGAGCAGGTCTCCTCCGCGGTCGGGCTGCACGAGGTCGATCAGCTCCACGCCCAGCTCGAGACTGAGCGGCTCAACGGCCATCCCGGCCGCCAAGGTTTCCGGCGACTCTTCAACGACGGCCAGCGCCGACTCCTCTCTTTGGTCGGCCTTGGCGTCGCCAACGTCCTTGGGCAGTCGTGTGCCGATGAGAAACACCAGGCCGCCCACGACGAGAAACGGCAGCTTTGGAAGTCCGGGCACGATCGCGAGGATCACGATGATGACCCCCGTCACTCGCACGATACGACGAAAGCGCGACAGCTGGGTTACCACGTCATGACCAAGATCGTGATCCGTGGCCGATCGCGTGACAATGATGCCCGTAGAGAGCGAGAGCAGCAAGGCCGGAATCTGGGAGACGAGCCCGTCGCCCACCGAGAGCAGGCTGTATGTATCGACCGCCGACCCCGCCGAGAGGTGTCGTTCGAAGATGCCAATGGCGAGCCCGCCGACGAGGTTGACCACCGTGATGACCGTCGCCGCGATCGAGTCACCGCGCACGAACTTTGAAGCACCGTCCATGGCACCGTAGAAGTCGGCCTCGTCGGCGATCTCGCGGCGCCGACGGCGCGCTTCGTGCTCGTCGATGGCGCCCGATGAGCGGTCGGCGTCGATGGCCATCTGCTTGCCGGGCATGCCGTCGAGGGTGAAGCGCGCCGCCACCTCCGCCACGCGCCCCGAACCCGACGTGATCACGACGAACTGGATGATGATGAGAATCAAGAACACGACCAGGCCAACCACGATGTTGCCGCCGATGACGAAGTGTCCGAAGCTCTCAACCACGACGCCCGCGTAGCCGTGTAGGAGTACCTGGCGAGTGACCGCCACGTTGAGCGCGAGACGAAACATCGTCATGAGAAGAACCAGGGTTGGAAATACGGAGAAGTCGAGGGCGCGCTTTACCTGCATGGCGGTCAAGAGCACCAGAACGGACGCCGAGATGTTCGCGGTGATGAGAAGGTCGATGATAAACGTCGGTAGCGGGATGATGAGGACGACGACGATGGCAACGACCGCGAGCGGCACCGCCGCGTGACTCGCGCTCGTCCAGCGCCCGAGCTTCACACGGGCGGTGCTGGTCGCGGGGCTAGCCACGTAAGTGGAACTGGGCAGACGGAACCTTCACAAAACGACTTTCTTCTCGTCCGTCCTTGGACACGGCGTCGCCTTCCTGGCCTGCCTGAGTAACGGACCACGAGCAGCACAAATTGAGGGCTAACTCGCCATGACGTGAACATCGTTGAAGACCTTTGCGGTGGTTGAAAGGGAGTAGACAAAGGCGAGCAGCTTGGCCACCGCGGCATAGAGGTGAGGCGGGGTGACGTCGTCGATCTCGCACGCCCCGTAGAGCGTGCGCGCGAGCAACGGGTTCTCTACGATCACCACGCCATTCATCGTGGCGTGCTCACGAATCGAGCGCGCGAGCATGTCCGCTCCCTTGGCCACCACCCGCGGAGCGCGGTCTTTCGTGCGGTCGTAGGCAATGGCAACCGCAAAGTGGGTGGGATTGGTGACGACAACGTCGGCGTTGGCGACCGCCGCCATCAGGTGGCGCCGAGAGATGCGTCGCGCTCGCGTGCGCAGCGCTCTACGCATCTCGGGAGACCCGTCGCTCTGGCGCCGCTCGTCGCGCACCTCTTGCTTGGTCATGCGCATCTTCGCGTTGTGCGTGCGACGCTGAAAGAAGTAGTCACCGGCAGCGAGCAGCAGCGCCAGCGCCCCCATGATGCGCAGCAACTCCTCGACGCTCGCCGCCGCCACGGCGAGCGTCGACTGCAGCACCAGCGTCTGGGCTCCGAGCACTCCTCCGATCAGTCGGTGCAGCACGACGTAGCCAATGATCGCGAGCACGCCCATCTTGAGAATGGTCTTTGCGAGCGTCCACACGCCCTGGGGTGAGAAGACTCGTTTCAAGCCCGAACGCGGGGAGATCCGCTCGATGTCAAATCGCAGCGCCTTGGGTGTGATGCGAAGTCCGACTTGAGCGACCGCGAGTGCGACGGCGATCCCTCCCCCGATCAGCACCGTGGGCAGGGCCGTAAAGGCGGCAGTCGCCAGTCCGGATCCGAGCAGGGCCGTTGCCCCGGCAATGCTCGGATGACCCATCGCCTCGACGGTCGATTGGGTGAACGCGGTCACCCGGGCTATCGCGAGTCCCCCGAGCCAGGGCAGAAGCGACGTCACGAGCAAGAGGCTCCCCCAGCCGCTCAGCTCGCTCGAACGGGCAACGGCGCCTTTCTCCCGCATCTTCTTTCGATGCTGGGGTGTTCCCTTCTCCGTCCGCTGAGCGCTGTCGGCCATCACGAACCGCCGAAGAGCTGGGTCATCGCGCGAGCGACCAGGTTGGTGACGTCGTTCGGCATTGCCGCCAGGGCAATACCGACGGCGCTGATGCCCACCAGTATTTGCAAGGGCATGCCGAAGACGAACACGTTAATTTGGGGCGCCGCCTTGGCGAGAAGCGCGAGCACGATCTGAGTCCCGAAGAGCACGACAATGATCGGCGCCGCGATCTCGAGAGAGGCTGCGAAGAAGCTCACCACGTCGCCCGTAATGGTCTGGGCGAGATCGCCAAGCGTGACCGCGGGCAAACTCGTGCCTACGGAGCTGAACGACTTGACGAAGCCCTCGACGATCACGATGACCGCGCCCGTCGTGAAGAGCAAGGCCATGAGGACCATGTTGTAGAACTGGCCAAAGAGTTTCGTCTGCTGCAGGGACAACGGGTCGATCGAAGCGGGCAGGTTCAATCCCGAAAAGAGGTCGACGAGGCTCCCCGCCCCGACGATGGCGTTGATGAACAGCGAGACGACAAAGCCGAGGACGATGCCTACGCCAGCCTGGATCACGAGCTCGGTGATGACTTGGGCGTCGGTCACGGGCAGCACGTCGTGCTGGAGCGTGCCCGCAGCGAAGACGGCGACTGCTCCCGCGAACGCAATCTTGGTCATCTTCGGAATCGAGGCGTTCGAAAAGGGTGGACAGATCGAGACCCAGGCCAGCGAGCGCGCAAACGCCAAGGTGAGCGCGATCGCGAACGACGCCGAGAACGTGATGCTCATGACGAGCCGGACAACACCTTGGGGATGGAGTCATAGAGGCGCTCGGTGTAGGCAACGAGATCGCCGAGCATCCAGTGGCCGAGCAGCAGCAACACGAGGCCGATGGCGACCACTTTGGGCAGGAACGTCAGCGTGAACTCCTGGATCGAAGTCACGGCCTGGAAGAGGGCCACGACGAGACCAATGACGAGGCTCACGACGAGCACCGGTCCCGCGAGCTCGGCGATGAGCAGCAGCGCCTGGGACGCCAGGTTGAGGACCGTCGTGTCGTTCATCCGTGGTTGAAGGAGCTAAGGAGGGACTGGGTCATGAGCGCCCAACCGTTCACGAGGACGAATAGCAGGATCTTGAAGGGCAGCGATATCAGGGTGGGCGGCAACATGTACATGCCCATCGACATCATGATCGACGACACCACGAGGTCGATGATCATGAAGGGGATGAAGATCATGAAACCGATCAAGAAAGCGGATTCGAACTCCGAGAGCACGAACGCGGGGATCACCGTCGTCATCGGGAGCGTCTCCGGATCCTTGGCACTCTGGTGCGCGAAGGAGGTGAAGAGGCTGATGTCCTGGTCGCGGGTCTGTTCGAGCATCCACTTCTTCAAGGGCACTTCACCCGTCTGGATGGCTTGGGTCGCGGTCAACGTGCCGTGCTCGTAGGGGCGCACGGCGACCGAATAGATCGTTGAGATGACGGGCGCCATGATGAAAAGCGAAAGGATCAGTGCGAGACCCGCGAGGACTTGGTTGGGCGGAACCGTCTGGGTACCCAATGCGTTTCTGGTGAGCGACAGGACGATGAACACCCGCGGAAAGGCGGTCATGAGCATCAGCACGGCCGGCGCTACGGTGAGCACCGTCAACGCGATGATGATAAGGACCGACGTCGAGGGGTCCTTCAGCCCGCTGATGTTGACGTTCACGTTCGATCCCGCGGCCAGGAGCACGTGGTTCACGAGCGTAAGCGTTGCGAGCATCGGGTACTGCGCCATGCGCACTCTCCATGAGAGTGTCCGACTATCGCCGAACGGTCATCTCCCGTAGTCGGTAAAGAAAGGCGTCCCATGCCCGTGATGCGGTGAGATCGTCCCCCGGCGCCAGCCGTGGCGTGGGGGAATGGTATGCGAATTTCTTGTTCGTTGAGGCCGTCCTGGCACCCTCCCAGTCGGCGTCGTCGAGCTCGGTGAGCAGGGTCATCTGCTGCGAGCTCTGGCCCACGAGCAGCGTTCGCTCTCCCGCGCGCACGACGAGCAGTGACACGTGCTGACCGAGCGACTTACGCGACAGCACTTCAATAGACGCGCCGTTTTTCTTCGTGGTGAGTCGACCCACGCCGCCCTGGCGGCGCTGCGCGACGCGTCCCATGGCGACGAGGATCCCGATGATCGCGCCGAGCACGAGGACCATGCGCAGCAGCGACAGCATGGTGACGCCCACTCCTCAGACCGCCTTGTCCGAGACGATCTCGGTGATGCGCACGCCGTACTCGTCGCCAACCTCGACGACTTCGCCGCGCGCCAAGAGAACTTCGCGGTTGAGGACGATGTCGATGGGCGCCCCGACGACCTGGTCGAGCTCGACCACGTGGCCCGGACGCAGCTCGCTGAGCTCGCCGAAGGAGAGCCGCGTCTTTCCGACCCACGCCGACACTTCGACACTCACGTTTCGAAACTGCGCTTCGCGTACCCGCAAGCGCTCATCATCCTCGCGAACGTCCTGGGCGACGAGCGGTGCTTCAAACTCTGGTGATGTCACTTGGTGACCTCCTCTTTGATTTCAAACGCCTTGTGCACGCCCGAGCTGCAGATGTCCGCGAGCGCCACGAGGAGCCCCTCGGCGCGCACCTCGAGGGGGCGACCTTTCGGATGCCCGAGTCCGAGATTGTCGCCGACGCGCAATGTCAGCAGCTCCGCCGGCGTGGTGACGAAGCTCGGGAACTGGAAGACGACATCGAGGGGCACCTCGCGGAGTCGATGCCGCGTGTCGGCCGCGATCGTGCTCTCTCGACTCTCCGACGCCGAATTCGACTTCGCCTGCAGGCCGTCGATGAGCGCGCGCACCATCGTGAACGGCAGGCAGAGCGTGGTTTCGCGTCGGGGACGGAGCGCGATGGACAGGCTCATCCGAGCGACGAGGTACATCTCCGACGCTGACCCCACCGGAACGAACTGGACGTTTCCCTCTTGGGCTTCGAGCTTCGGTGCCGTCACGTGGAACCGGTTCACCGCCTTGGCGAGCTCACCGATGAGGTCGTCCATGATGGGCTCTAAGAAGGCTTGATCGATCTCGCTCGGGACCCGGCCGGTGAAGTCGTCCTCTCCCCGACCGGCGAGACGCACGTCAACGAGTGCGAGCGCTTCGTCGGTCGGTAGGGCGAAGACCGATCGTCCCGCTAACGGGAGCATCGAAAAGGTGAAGAAGTAGGCGTCGCTCGGCGACATCGAGGACGAAGTCGCGCCACGTGAGCTGCTCGACCTTCACCACTTCGAACGAGCACGGCTGGCGCAGGACCGAGGTGAACTTCTGGGTAGCGAGCCGCGTGAAGGTCTCGAGGAGACCGCTCAGTGCCTGAAGGTCGACCCGCTCCAAGAGGTCGGTGCGGCCGAAATCATGCTTCTGAACAACTTTCGTCGACGGGGTCATCACGACAGCTCCTTGGGGCTCACTGGGTGAACGAATCCGACGGACTGACGACGATGTTGACGCGTCGGTTCTCCGCCTGGCTCGGCTGGTGAGCTGTTGGGCACCACCGGGTGGTACTGGCCGTAGCCGAGAATGACGAGCCGGTCCGGGTTGACCCGATCGTCCTCGGTCATGCGCACGACGACCGTTGTCGCACGCGCCGCGGACAGCGCCCAGTTGTTGGCAAAGGGACCTGACGTGATCGGACGGTTGTCCGTGTAGCCAGCCACGTCGATCGCGTTCGGGAACGGACGAAGGACGCGGGCCGAGGTGTCGACAATCTTGATCCCAACAGGCGAGAGCGTCGCTGAGTTGGTCACGAAGAACGTCGAATCGGCGACGAGGCCCTCGACCAGACCCGACGGCGTGACCCGGAGCGTCACGTCGCGTAACAAGCCCTGCTCGCGCAGCGCATTCGCCAGCTCCTTTTCGATCACCGCGAGGCGCGATGGTGACGTCACGGTCTTCTTGATGGGCGGCGACTTCGTCACGGTGCCGTGTGGCGTCTGGGTGAGGACGGCGCGAGTGACCGACTGCTTGAATTCGCGGAACTTCGCCTGGTCGACCTTCGAAATGGCAAAGAGCACGATGAAGAGCACCAGCAGCAACGTGATCATGTCCGAGTAGGTCAGCAGCCAACGATCCTCGCTCGCGCCCTTCGGCGTGAGGTCGCTCGATCGGCGAGTGCGCACATTGCGTCCGGGACCTCTGGGCGTCGTGGCGGTGCTCACGCGGCTGCATCCGTTGCCTCTCCCGGCGCCACGCGCGTGATATCGAGCTCGCGTTCCGCCGGCGGAAGAAAGGCGTCAAGACGGTCCTTCAGCTCAGTCGTCGATACGTTGAGCTGCATGGTGAGCAGACCCTCGACCACCATTTCGCGGTAGTTGATCTCTTCGTCGGAAAGCCGAGCAAGCTTGTTGGAGATGGGCAGCCATACGGCGTTGGCCAGCATCACCCCCCAGAGCGTGGCGGTGAAGGCTTCTGCGATCGCGGGCCCGAGCTTGCCCGGCGAGCTCAGCTGGCCCAGCACGCTGATGAGTCCGATCACTGTGCCGAGGATGCCGAAGGTGGGCGAGAATCCGCCGAGGTCGGCGAAGAACTTGATCGCGGTCTTGTGGCGCATTCGCAGACCGAGGATCTCCGCGCTCATGAGATCATTGACGCGTTCGGGATCCGACGTCGAGGTGATGAGCTGGATGCCCTTCTTCAAAAAGGCGTCGTCGGTCTCGAACTGCTCGAGTACGAGGGGATTCGACCTGACTTCCTTCGCGATGGCGAGCATCCGGCGACGGTCTCTTTGATCTTGGGGCCCTTCGGCGCCTTCAGCACGATCCGCAGGGCCTTCGGGATGACCCGCAACTGGCTCCGGTCGCAGCCCGCGATGGTTGCACCGAGGCTCCCGCCGACCACGAGCAAGATCGAGGAGAGCTTGATGAGCGAGATCAGGTGCCCGTGATTGAGGATCATCGAGATGATGACCGCAAAGAAGGCGATGACGATGCCGACGGGGGTCATTGTCCGCGCACCTGACTGAGCTTCGTGAGACCGGCGCGGATCGGAGAAGTGGGGACCGTCGCGTCGGGGTCGTCACCGAGAAACGCGCGGCGCAAGAGCTCGGTCTTTTCGGCGCGAATCATGGCGACCACCGCCTGGGGTACGTTAGCCACGATGAAGTGGGCGCCGTCGCGCAAGTAGACGGCGGATTGGCCTTCGACGCCGCACTCGACGCGCTCGATGAGGTCTTCGTTGAGATGCATCGTCGATCCATCTAGCTTGTTCACCTCGATCACGCCAGCTCCGTTCCCAAAAGGGACTTTTGGTACCTCAAATAACGTCCCAACCAGCGGCGTAATTGAGGGCCGCGAGTGACGCCCCGCACGCCGGGCCTTCTCTTCGCCGAAGTTCCGCCGCTACGACATCTGCACGAGCGACTGAAGGACCGTCTCGGTCGTGTCGACCGTCTTCGTGTTCGCCTGGTAGGCGGTCTGAGCCTCAATGAGGTCCGTCAACTCCGTCGCGAGGTCAACGTTGGAGCTCACGACCGCGCCGCCTTGCAGCGAGCCGAAACCGTTCGAACCGGGTTGGCCGAGCTGGGCCTTGCCGGAGGCGACGGTTGTCGTGAAGTAGGTCTGGCCCACGTCCTCAAGCCCGTCGTTGTTCGCGAAGGTCGCGAGCGCGATGGTTCCGAGCGCCTCCGAGTTGCCGTTCGAGTAGTTCCCCGTGATCACGCCGTTCGCGCCGATCGAGTACGACTCGAGCGTGCCCGCATCGTTGCCGTCCTGGGAGGTCACCGCAATCGTCTGATCGCCGGCGAACTGCGTCACGGCCCCCTCGGAGCCGACCGGCGGAAAGTCGATGTTGGGCACAGTGGCGCCCGCCCAGGTGTAGTTGCTCGGTTCGTTATCGATCGCGATGCTGGTCTGACCGGCGCCAACGGCGGTCCCGTCTATGCTCGCCAGCTGGCCGCTGGCCCCGAACACGAGCGTTTCGGGGGTCGTCCAGAGGTTCGTGGCGGCGCCGGTGACCGTCCCCTGCATCGACCAGCTCGTTGCCGTGCCGTCGGCGTTCAGGGTGGGCGTCAGCGTCAAGGTGACCGGCACCGCATTGCCGAGCGAGTCGTAGATCGTGGTCGTGACCGTGACCGGGCCGGTTGGGTCTGACGGCAGGTTCCCACCGAGCGTCACGTTCTGCGTCTGGACCGGGTGTCCCGTCGAACCTACGACGACGCTGAGCGGCGTGAGCGGTCCGCTCGTTGGTTCGTTAGGAGCCCAGCCCTCGACGAGGCCCCCGCTGTTGGTGGCAAGATTCCCGTTCGCGTCGACCTGGAGGTCGCCGTCCAGGGTGTAGTACGTCTGACCTCCCTGGGTGACCACGAGAAAGCCGTTGCCTTGGATTGCGACGTCGCTGTTCACGCCGGTCTGGGTGACCTCTCCCGGGGTGAAATTCGTGGCGATGGCAGAGACTTCATCGCCTGCGCCCACCGTCGACGGGTTGGTGCTCGCGAGCGTTCCGGGGACCGATCCTCCCGCGGGAGTGAGCTGCTCAGTGAGCACGTCCGAGAACTGGGCAGTCTGGGAGACGAAGCCGTCGGTCTCCGAGTTAGCGATGTCGTTACCGATCGTGTCGAGATCGGTCTGCATGGTGTCAATGCCTGAAGCCGCGGCTTCGAGTGAGCGAATGGACATTGGGGTCTCCTAGGTGTTGGTGGTTGGGAACTGCGGTTGGTTGGTGGTGCAAATGACTCGGTACGACGTGTGGGACATCAGGTGGTTGGAGCGGAAGGGGCGGCCGCGTCGGATTCGGTCGAACCGATCGAAGTGATCGACGCCAACGACATCGCGTCGCCGTCGGAGAAGTCGAGCTCGAGGCCGCTCGAGGCGTTGGTGACGCCGCTTACGACGCCCGTGACGAGGTTGCCGGCCTCGTCGTTGCCAGTCACCGTCTCTCCGATCAACAGTTCCGCCGCGTTCAGCTGAGACGACGAAGAGACGGTCTGGAGCTGTTCGACCTGGGAAAGTTCGGCGATCTGATTCATGAAGTCGGCCGAGCTCGTTGGGTCCAGCGGATTTTGATACTTGAGTTCGTCAACGAGAAGGTTGAGAAACGTGTC
This sequence comes from uncultured Acidimicrobiaceae bacterium, assembly GCA_963848345.1. Taxonomy (GTDB): domain Bacteria; phylum Actinomycetota; class Acidimicrobiia; order Acidimicrobiales; family RAAP-2; genus RAAP-2. Next base: position 133,807 of record CAWKDF010000011.1, read on the forward strand.
GGGAGCGAGCAAGCTCGCCATGCCCGATGAGTTCGACGACGAAGCGATGTCGCCGGTGGGCACGCTGGCGCTATCTACGGGCATGGTCATCGTCGGTTCTCCTTTAGAGGATGAGGTGGATCTGGCTCACGTTGAGCGACTCGTTCACGGGATTCACGCTGGCCTCGGCGTCCGAAGCGTCCACGTCAATCGGCGCCATACCCGGTGCGTCATCGTTGCCCCGGCCGGAGCGTGACTCGGGGTCGCGCAGCGAGACGTTCACGTTGAGCCCGCTGCGCGATAGTTCGCCTTTTAGCGAGTCGACGGCGCTCGCGAGGGCCGCGTGACCCGTCGGCGTCTGGGGAGTGATCGCGACGTGCAGGTCGAGGCCGTTCAATGAGACGACGGCCTGCACATGCCCGAGATCAGTCGGGTGCATCGCGACGTTGATGGTGTAGCTGCCGTCGGTCCCGAGCGCCGCTCGAGAGATGCTGCTCGCGAGGTCGGCAACGTCGAGCGACGATGCTCCCGTGTTGTCCGTCGAGGTGGTCGGTGCGCTGGTCACTAACGCCCGAGGAGTCGGCGAGATCGCCGGCGCGATGACTGACCCACTCCCCACCTTGCTCGTGGCCTCGTTCAGGCTGAGCCCCCGACGAATTGCCGCGTCGGTTGATGAACTGCTCCCAGGTTCGGTGCGTGGTGCACCACTGCGCGATGGTGACGAGCCCGAGGCCCCCGGTGCCGACGCGTGGCTCGTCGAGAAAGCGGTGCTCGACAGCAAAGGAGCGCTGATATTTACCGAGCGGGCAATGACGTCGGTCTCGGGCGCCACGCCAGTTGCGACGTTCGCTTCAGTGGAGGGCTCGACAGCCTTTGCAACGTCCTCGTCCTCCGAGAGGCCCCCGGATCTTCTGGTCAGTGTCGCTGGTGTCGTTGACAACTCAGTCTCGGTGGCGCCCACCAATTGGGATGGCGACACGCTCGCGTCATCGCTCGTCGCGCTCGGGTCGTTTCTGACCAACGACGCGCGCGCGTCCGTGAGCTCATCGGTCGAATCCGCGCGCACCTTCGTCGACTCGCTGGGCTCAGCAGCTAGGACGTGACGACGCTGGTCGAGTGGGATCGCACTGTCGCGAGCTCCCACGAGCTCCACGACCTCAAGCGGGGCCAACAGCGCTGACGGCGTCACGGCGTTCGTCGAGCGATGGCGCTTGGTTGGCTTCGCTGTCCCTTCGCGTCCTTCGAGTGACCGTTCCTCTAGAGCCTTTGCCGTTTGGTCACTGAGCACCTTGTTGAACGCACCGTCAACGCCCGAGATCTCGCCCACCGGACCGTGACTCGCCACGCTCGTCGCTCCCAGTGCCGCTGGCCCGATCGCGGCCGCGGTGCTCATGACACGCTCCCGTCGCTGTCGCTCAGGCCCGCGAGCGAGAGCACGGCAGGCACGTACGCCTGCGTCTCGGCGTACGGCGGAATCCCGCCGTACCGTTCGACGGCTGACGATCCCGCGTTGTATGCGGCCAGTGCGTCCGCGTACGAGCCGAACTGTCGCGTATATGAGCCGAGCATCTGGGCGGCGCCGCTGATCGCCGACGTTGGGTCGTAGGGCTCGACGCCCAGACCGGCGGCGGTCGCCGGCATGAACTGGGCGATGCCCTCCGCGCCCGCGGAGCTGACGGCATTGGGATTGAAGCCGCTCTCTTGTTGAATGAGTCCCGCTAAGAGCGACGAGGGAATCCCATTCGCGCTCGCTGCCTGTTCGATCGTGCTGACGTACGCGGCGGGCACGGTGACGTTGCCCATGACGGCGCTCGACGCGGACGTCGGCGACACGATCTGGCGGATCGCGACAACTGGCCCCGCGTCAGCGACGGGTTGCACTTGGACCGCCGTGCCGGTATAGGGAGCGTCGATCATGTCGCCGTTGCCGACGTAGATGCCGACATGACCAGGTTCATTCGCCGATCCGTCGGAGCCCGCGAAGAACACAAGATCGCCGGGCTGGGCGTCGGACAGACTGGCGACGGCAGTGCCAGAGGTTGCCTGCTCTTCGCTCGTCCGCGGGAGCTGCACACCAAGCTGGGCATAGACGTACTGGGTGAAGCCCGAGCAGTCGAAACCGGCGGGTGTGGTGCCGCCCCACACGTAGGGCGTGCCTGCATACTGTACGGCCGCGCTGACGACCTGGGAGCCCGTGGGACCAACGCCAACGCTCACCGAGGGCGCCGGGGAAGACGCGACCTCGGCCGTCGCTGGCGACGATGGGGCCGCCACGAGGGTCGCGAGCTCGCTCACAAAGCTGCTCGACGACGAGGTGTCGCTCGTGGCGAGGTCACCGCTGCCCGTCTCTTCGTTGAAGAGCGCGTCGCCGTTGAGCCCCGAAAGGCTATCCATCGTGGAAAGGTCGTTCGTCGCCTGGGCCAAAGCCAGCATGAACGACTCCTCTTGCGAATATTCGCCACTAGCGGAGGTCGACGCGGGGGACGAAGGCGTCGCTAGATCGCCCAGCGTCTGCTGAATCTGATCGAGGCCAATGGATCCGACGCTCACGGGTTCACTCCGGACGGGGCGTAGCGAGCGTTCACCGCGTCGTCGAGTTCGAGCGCCTCTTCGCGGCGATAGTCGTCAAGCCACACAACGCGGGCTCGTTCGTCCAGCCGCTCAAGCGCGCGCGAACGCTTCGCCGCCTCTCGCCAGCGTTCTCGATCGCTCTCATTCTCGTCTGCCGCTCGCACCCAATCGGCGTGACGCTCTTGCTCCAGCCTTAACCGTCGTTCGGCCTGGTCAGACCACCACAGCAGGTCCGCGCAGGACACGACCCCTTGCAAGGGAGCCGACTCCGCCAGCGCCTCCTGGGCGCGACGATAGGCGGCTTCCGATTGGCGTAGTGCGCGCAGCGACGTGAGAAATCGCTCGCGCGCGATCCGCTCTTCGAGCGCCCTGATGCGCGCCACGTGGGCGAGGCGAAAGCGGTAGCTCTTCACGTCGCTCCGTCCGTTGCGAGGCTTAGCAGTTCGTTGCGCGCGGCCGCGAGATCGCTCGGTTCGCTCACGGACTGCTGGCAAAACTCGTCGATCCGAGGCTTCAGTCGAATCGCGCGATCGACCACGTCGTTGGTGCCAGCCACGTACGCGTCGATGTCGATAAGGTCCTTCGCGTCACGCCACGCGGCGAGCAGTTCACGCACGACGCCTGTTGCGGCGAGCTGCTCTCGTGACGCCACCGAGGAGGCCACCCTCGAGATGGATCCGAGGACGTCGACCGCCGGATAGTGATTGGACTCCGCGAGCGAGCGCGAGAGCTGGACGTGTCCGTCAAGAATGGACCGCGCCGTGTCGGCGATCGGCTCATTCATGTCATCGCCCTCTACGAGCACCGTGTACAGGCCCGTAATCGAACCGCGCTCGCCGACGCCGACACGCTCGAGGAGCCGGGGCAAGATCCCGAACACACTCGGCGGGTAGCCCCGCGTCGCGGGCGGCTCGCCCGCGGCGAGGCCCACCTCGCGCTGAGCCATCGCGAAACGGGTGATCGAGTCCATCATCAAGACGACGTCACGGCCCTGGTCCCGGAACCATTCGGCGATGCGCGTCGCGGTGAATGCCGCACGAATGCGCATCACGGCGGGCGCATCGGAGGTGGCAACGACGACGACCGATCGACGAAGCCCCTCGGGCCCGAGGTCGCGCTGGATGAACTCGGCGACTTCTCGCCCGCGTTCCCCGATGAGCGCGACGACCGAGATGTCGGCTGCGGTCCCTCGCGCAATCATTGACATGAGCGAGGACTTTCCAACTCCCGAACCGGCGAAGATGCCGAGGCGCTGTCCCTTGCCGCAAGGGATCAACCCGTCGAGGACCCGGACGCCAAGGGGCAGCTGCTCAGCGACCAGCGCTCGTCGAAGCGGGTGCGGCGGGGATCCGACCACGGACACTTGTTCGCCCGTCAGTGCGACGCCGTCGTCCAAGGGGCGGCCAATGGCGTCGAGCACGCGTCCGAGAAGGTCCTCGCCAACCCGTATCGTCAGCGGTCCATTCAGCGATGTCACCTTTGTTCCGGCGCGCAGCCCCGCCGTCTCGCCCAGGGCGAGACAGACGAGCCTTTCGTCGCGCAGGGCGACGACTTCTGCGTACACGCGATCACGTCCTGGCCAGAGCACGAGCCCGTCGCCGATGGCGGCACTAAGTCCCGTCACTTCTATCGACATGCCCACCATCTGGGTGACCTGACCAAAGCGCTCAGGGCGGGCGGCAGCGCGCGCGCTATCGCCGACGGCATCAAGCAGACCCGTCACGAGGCTGCCTCGCGCGTTCCAACGAGGACTCCACGCACGCGCTCGAGTGCGGTGCGCAGCTGTCCATCGAGGGTAGAGCGACCGATCTCGACCAGCGCTCCGCCAGGATCGACCGAAGCATCCGCCACCAGCTTGAGCGGGTGACCTCTTCCGAGGTCAGCGAACTCGCCCAGCACATCGAGGTCCCGTGGGTTGAGACGTACAGTTGCGGGTTCTGTGCCCTGATCGAGTGCCAGCGCCCGAGTGATGGCGTCGCGGCCCGGGTTCACGGCGAGCTCGAGCTCTCGGGCAAGCAGCTCCTCAAGCAGCGCGAAGGTCAACGCGCTCGCCGCTTCCTGCAGCTCTGCGCGACGGCCCGCGTCAAGATCCTGTGCGTTGCGCACGGCGCTTTCGAGGCCCGAGATGGCCGCCTCAACGCGCGTCCGCATCGCCTCAGTCACGCGTTCTGCCTCGGCCGCCGCGCGGGCCTGCCCATCGGCGTAGCCGTCCTCGTAACCGTCGCGCACCGCTCGCGCGCGAAACGATTCAAGCGATTCGATGGTCGCGTCGCGGTTCGCGTAGGTGATCGGCACGACGGTCGCCGGTAGTCGGCGAAGCGGCCGGGGAGCCGCGTTCCCTTCCGGACGAGAGAAGCTCACGCGACGATCTCGTTCTCTCGGGCGATCACGATGACCCCTTCGGCGTCCAGCTTTCGTGCGACGCGGACAATCGAGGCTTGCGCGGCGTTGATCTGGGTCGCGCGGACCTGGCCCATGACTTCGCGCTCCTCTTCGATCATGGCGTTCACCCGTTCGGAAACGTTGGCGCGAATCCGAGACAGGGCTTCGCTCGCGAGCGACGGCTCGCGCATGGCGAGGGCGAGGGTCTGGGCGTCCACGCGACGGAATATATGTTGGAGCGATTTGTCCTCGAGTTTCAGCACGTCGTCGAAGGTGAAGAGCTTCGCTCGAATCTGTTCGGCGAGCGCCTGGTCGTCCTTTTCTATCTCGCTCAGTACTTGCTGTTCGATCGCCCGGTCGGAGTGATTCAAGATCTCGGCCATCACCGATGAGCCACCGGCCACCGTCGTTGAGCCCGCCGCGTCGGCGTTTCGAAGCTTGCCCACGAGGAGCGACGTGGCGTGGCGAACGGCGACGGGATCGACCCTATTGAGTTGGGCTATCTTCTTGGCCACTTTCGCGCGAAAGTTTGGCTCGAGTGCACTGAGGAGCCCCGCCGCGTCCTCGGGCGACAGGTACGCCAGCAGCACGGCGACGACCTGAGGCTGCTGGGCCCCGAGCACCGCGAGCGCTTGCTGGGGATCCACGCGCAGCATCCCTGAGAGCGGACCGGTCGCCTGCTGCCCTTCGATCTGGTCCATGATCTCTTGGGCCCGCGTCTGGCCCAGGCGGTCCTCGAGAAACGCCCGAGCGAGCGAGAGCCCTCCGTGCCCGGAGAAGTCGGGCTGGCTGTAGCGCTCCATGAATTCAGCGAGCACGTCAACGACCGTCTCATTGTTGACGGGGGGCAGCGAGATGATCTCCTTGCTCAGCGTGATCGCCTCGTCGTCGCTCATCTCTTTTAAGACAGGACCAACGCGCTGAGCACCAAAATGCGCGAGCAGCACCGCCACCTTCTGGCGGTTCGTGAGGGCAATGATGTTTCGCGTCTCCGGCGCGTCTCCGGGCACGTCGACTTTGACGGGCACGGCCACGTTCGGGTCCGAAGGATTGGTAACGCTGCTCATGTTGACTCTCGCCCTTCCTCGGCCCAGGCCCGAAGGAGGCGGGCCACCTCCGCCGGGCGCTGTTCGATGAACTCGTTGACCTGAGAGAGCACGGCGGCGGGCGGAAGCGCCTCTTCTCGCGGGAGCCTCGCCGTCGCGTGCTCGCCTAGCGGAATCGGGTCCTCGCGGCGCGCCAAGTGGCGCGCACCCACCGGCGAGAGCTCATTGACGTGCACTTCGTCATAGACCGGGCGCCTCGACGCACGCAGCGCCAGAAGCAGCATGGCGATGATGAGGGCGACGAGGGCTGCGATCTCGCCCGCGTGCTCGATCAGGTGCAGACGATTCGCGCTCTCGGCGGCCGCGATCGCACCGGTCACCGAGGTCGCCGTCTTGGCAAAGGGCATCGCGGTCACAACCAGCTGGTCGCCGTTGGCAACGTTGAGCCCCGCCGCCGCGGCGACGATCGCCTGGACCTTTTTCGCACTGACCTTGGGCTTGGCGGCGGAGTTGAGCAATACGGCGATCGAGGTCTTTTCGACCTGACCCGGGGCCTCTTTGACGGTTTGGGTGACCTGGCCTACTGCGTTCGTGACCTGGGAGTTGGTCGACGTGTAGGTACCTGAACCGTTCGTCGTCGTCACGCCCGCACCGAGCACGCCCGTGGGTGGCGTGCCAGATCCCTTGTAGGTCGCGTTGGTGGTGTTCTTGCTCGTTGGCGCCGTGACGGCTTGACCCTGGGTGTTTACCTGAAGCCCCTTCGTCGTCGTGCTCTGCTGATTGAAGTTGAGCAGCGCATGAACCTGCACCGCAGAGTTGCCCACGCCCACGACACGATCGAGCAGATCCTCGATCGAACCGGAGAGCTGCGTGTCGTAATTGGCGGTCTCCGCGCTGTCCGAAGATCCCGTCTGGCCGTTGGTGGTTTTCGCCGACAGCACGTCGCCGCTATTGTCAACGACCGTCACGTTCGACGTGGTGAGTCCAGGCGTCGCGGACGCCGCGAGGTGCTCGATTGCTTGGACCTGCCCACCGGACAACCTCGTGCCCGGTGCGAGGTCGACCAGGATCGAGGCGGTCGTCGACTGCTGTGGACCAACCGCGAAATCGCTTTGCTGGGGTACGACGAGGCTGACTTGGGCCGACTCCACGCCGGAGATCGATTCGATGGTCTGTTCGAGCTGGCCTTCCAGGGCTTGTTGGTACTCCACCTGCTGGACGAACTCGGAGGTCGTGATCCCGCTCTTTTCGAGTGCCGAGAATCCGACCGTCCCGGAGCCCGGTAGGCCCTGCTCGGCCAGGGCGACGCGCTCTTGGTTGACGTCATTCGCCGGCACCAGCACAGTCGAGCCACCGTTCGCCAACTGATACGGAACGTTCGCGGTCGCGAGCTGGGCCGTGATGGCTCCTGCGTCCGAGGTCTGCAGATTGGTGAAGAGCGGCTGGTAGTTCGGTTTGGACTCCGCATGCATGAAGACGAGCCCGCCGACGACAAAGCCGGCGAGGGCGAGCACGGTCACGACCTTCTGGCCGAGCGTGAAGCTCGACAGCACCGATCGGGTCCGTTCGCGAGCACCGGCGAAAGACTGGCTGTTGAGGGCGAGTGCCATCTCAGAACTGCATGTTCATGATCGTGTTGAACGCGTCAACGGCCTTCGAGGTCACGGCACTGGCGAGCTGGGTGGCGAGGTCTGCTTCGGTCGTTGCAACGGTGGCGTCTGCGACGGTCGCCGTGCCTGAGGCTGCCTCAAGCGAGACGTTCGTCGCGTTGTTGGTGAGCGAGTTAAGCGAGTCAATGGCCTGGCCCAGGATGTTTTCGAACGATCCCTCCGACGTCGGCTGGATGGCGCCCGTCGCGCCCGCACCCGTCGCCTGCGCCGCGCCCGCGGACTCCGCCGCGCCGATAGAGGGAATGGGAGGAATCGCCGCAATCATGGCTACGCCTTGATGTCGAGAATGGACTGGTACGCGGTCTTCGCGTCGGAGAGTACCTGGGCGTTGGCCTGGTAGGAGGCCTGGGCCTCAGTGAGATCGACCATCTGACTGCCGAGGTCGACGACGGGGTATTCGACGTCACCCTGGGCGTTCGCGATCGGATTGTCCGGTTCGTAGTCGAGCTCGCCTTGCTTTGGGCCGACGTCGATGGCGTCAACCTGGACGCCGTCACCGTTCGCCTGCTCGCCCGCCTCCACGTATTGGGCCTGGTAAACGGGCTGACCAGGTGTGACAGCGTCTTCCATGTTCGCCACGTTTCCCCCGACGGTGTCGATCCACGTCTGGTCGACGTCCACGCCGGAGCCGGCGGTATCGATGGCACTCCAGATGGCACTCATGACATCACCTAGGCACTGATCGCGTCAGAGAGGAAGGCGAACTGACCCGAGAGGGCGTTATCGACCGTCTGGTTCTCGAGGTTGTTCTCTTCCATGGCGGTCATCTCGGTCGCGATCGAGACGTTGTTGCCGTTCGTGCCCGAGGCAAGTCCCTCCGGCGAGGTGCTCACGCTCGCGGTTCCGCCGCCTTGCAGCGCGTTCGAGAGCGACGACTCAAAGGTCACGTCGCTCGCTTGGAAGCCCGGCGTGTCCTGATTGGCGATGTTGTTGGCGATCACCTGTTGCTGATCGACCACGGCGTCGAGAGCGAAGTTGAGTATTCCGATGGACTCGGCAGCGTCAGCCACTGCAGTTCTCCTCCTGTGCTGAGGTGTCTGCCGTCCTGGCCGTTGCTGAGCATTCCCTGCTCGTATCCATCTACGGAACGCCCGCGCGAGGAGTTGAGAGGTCGCCTCAGATTTTTTGGGTACCTAGACCGGGGTGTCCAGATAGAGGGCGTGCCCGCGGATCTTAAAGGGGCTGCGAGGTGAGGTCGCGAGCCTCGCCTCGAGCGTGGAGAGGTGGTGGGTCACTTCCACCGCGAGCTGATCGAAGCCGAGGCGCAACCGGCGAACCTCGTCGCGCAACTCCTCCGGGCACGGTCCGACGGGACGTCGTGGCGCGACGGGCGGTGTCGCGCCCGAGGCGCTCGCGACTCGCATCGCGACAAGGTAGCGCTTGGCGGACGCCAGGTACTCTTCCCAGGTCGGAACGAACGGACCGCTCTCGGCGTTCACTCCCCCTCGCTTTGCACGGCCTTTGACCAGGCGTCGCGAATCGGCGCGATCAGATTGGCGCACTCGTGGATGATGCTGGCGCTCTTTTCGAGGTTGGCCTTGACGAGGTGGTTCTCCAAGAAGACGTAGACCGAGAGCAGCTCGTGTCCGCCCTTGAAGCCATCGGGATCCAGGGCGCTTCGCAGCACCCGAACGATCTTCTGGGCGTGCTGGAGACTCTCGTTCACCGTTTTGAGGTCGTTCGCGTCAAGGGCGACCTCCGCGCGCACGACGTCAACGGCGAGACGGTCACAGAGCATCACGAGCAGCCGAGGTCCGTTCGCGGTTTGGACCATCCGCTCTTGGTACGCGGACGCGGGGTTACGCGAGGCCACCGACATCGCTAGGACGAGCTCGTAGAGCTTGCCGAGGAGGTGCCAGAGAGCGACGACAGGCCACCAGAAGACGTCGACGACGAGGTCGAGGACTGATCGGAGAGATAGCTGCTCTCGGACTTCAACTGAGTGAGGGTCTTTTCCATGTTGGTGAATTCGGTCGTGAGCGTCTGCTGCTGGGTCGTGACCAGCTGCTGCTGGAGGGCGATCTGCTGGGTCACGTTCTCGAGCGTGCTGTTAAGTCCCGCGATGGTGTCGGCGATCTGGCCATTCGGCGTAACGCTGGACTGCTCGGCGAGGTTGGCGAGTCCTTGGGCGAATCCCGGGTTGTAGTCAACGGTTCCGAGCGACGTCGCAGAACTGATGTCCTGCGTCGAGATTTGGAGCGTCAGACCGTTGGCCGGACTTCCCTCGTCGGCGAGCGACAGCATCTGGCCGACGCCCGTGGCGGACTGTCCATCAATCGTGCCGACCACGTCCGCCCCCGAATAGGACGTCCCCGACGTGGTGAGCCCCAGCTGGTCCGCGCCAGATGCGCTGAGCGAAAAGCTGGCGCTCGACCCGTACGCGGCCGAGTTCAGCTGAACGTGATAGGCGCCCGAAGCGCCCACCAGTGACGCCGATACGCCGATGCCCGAGGCGGCGAGAGCGCTGTTGAGCCCACTGATGACGTTGGCGACGGTCTCGCCCGCGCTCGCCGAGTAGGTCGCCGACGACGTGCCAGAGGTCACGGTGTAGCTTTCGGCCGAGCCGAGCGTCGCGCTCGGTGCGCCGAAGGTGACCGAACCGGTATCAACGGCCTGGGCGGCCGATTGGGAGATGGCGACGCTGTAGTCGCCAGGCGTGGTCTCATCGGTGGCACCCGCGACGCTCACCTCGCCCGCGTACGTTGGACTTGAGGGACTGAAGGTGCCGCCCTCGATGAACATCGCCTGCACGCCCGATGGATTCTTGTCGTAGGCGGCGACGAACGCACTCTGATTGAAGGTGATGGTACCCGAGGCGGTGATAGCGAGTCCCGCCGATTCGCCGGCCGTGCCGTCGGACCCGACACCCGAAGCACCGACCGCAGTGCCCACAAGGGAGAGCACTTGTTGGGACAGCGCCGTCAGTGACGTTGCGCCATTGAGCGCCGCGGCGGTGTTCGTGGACTGCTGGAAGGCGGTGTCAGTCGAGATCGACGACAGCACCGCGTTCGCCGCGTTGACGAGCGAGGACACCTGGCTCGCGATCTGGGTGCCATCGGCCGCGACCGTAATCGTTACCGGCGTTGCGCTTACCTGGCTGACGTTGACGGTGAGCCCGGGGAGCAAACCAGATACCGCGTTCGTCGCCGAGGTGACCTGAAAGCCCCCCGCGCCGCCCACCGACACGATGGCGTCTTGGGCGGCCGTCGTAGTGTTCAGCACCCCGAGCGACGAGGTTGAAAACGCGTTCGCATCGAGAGAGGAGGAAGCGCCCACACCCGTGCTCTGGGACGTGACCTCGAGGGCGTACTCATTGTTGCCAACCTCAAGCGCGGTCGCGGTGACTCCCGCGTTCGCCCCATTGATCGCGGAGACGACCGAGGACAGCGAGCCGTCACCCACCGACACGTTCTGGGCCGTCATCGATCCGACGTTGAGGCCTCCCGAGAGCTCGGCCGTGATCGTGCCGCCGGTGCCCGACGTGAGGGTAACGGACGTAGCTCCCGAGCCTGCGATATCGCTCACGGCCGTCGTCGTGCCATCCACGTCAATCTCACCGTCGACGCCGTAGACCGTCGACCCACTCGACAGTCCGAGCGTCGAAAGCGCCGATCCCCCCGTCACTTGCAGCGACGCACTTGAGCCTTGCTGGCTCGTCGCGACCGTCATGACGCCGTCTGCATTGACGGACGCGGCGAGCGTGCCGCCCGAGGACTGGTTGATCTCGCTCGCCAGCTGGGAGCTGGAATAGGTGCCTGCGGCGAGGATCACGCTCTGGGTCGTGCCATTCACGGTCACGTCGAGCTCGTCGTTCGACGAGGTGATCGTGGTCGAGGTCGGAAGGGGCGTCGCAGACGACACCGCGGCGCCGGAGGACGCCTGGGTCACGCTGATCGTGTGCGCCCCGACGCCAAGGCCCGAACCCGACGCCAGCGACGAGATACCGAGTGGCTCGGCGCCCGATCCGACCAGCAGGTTGCCGTTCGCGACGACGTCGACCGGTGAGGCGACCGTCCCCGAGGAGATCTGGGTCGAGCCCGTCGCGAGTTGGTCGACCGCAATGGTGACCGCGCCCGCGCTCGTGCCCGAGGTGATCGAGCCGCTCGCCACCGAAGCGTCTGACGACGTCGCCGAGAACGCTTCGTCGAATGCGAGGGGATCGGCCAGCGCGTCAGCCGCCTGCTGCAGCGTCAGCAGCTGGGAGTTGATCGTCTGGTAGTCAGAGATCTGCGTCGTGAGCGATGTTTGCTCGGTCTTGAGCGAGTTCAAGGGCTGTTCGTAGATGGCCATCTCGGCGGTGATGATCGCGGAGGTGTCGAGTCCGGATTCGAGACCGCCGAAACTGACGGGCGTGGTGCTCATGGCGTACCCGACCTTTCGCTGGGGTAGAGAACCTCTGATCCTTGGTGTTGCGTGTGCCGTGGCACCCGATGAGCCTCGTTAGGGCGCATCGGGTGCCACGGCGAGTTCGCCGGCGAGCCGGAACTACTGCAGCAGCTTCTCGGCGAGGCTTGGAAGCTGCTGGGCTTGGGCCAGAATCGAGACACCGGACTGCTCGAGGATCTGATCCGACGCGAACACCGTCGTCTCGTTGGCCACGTTGACGTCCACGAGGTTGGCGTTGGCCGACTGGATGTTCTGCTGCGCCGTCGTCAAGTTCGACGCCAGCGAAGTGATCTGGTTCTGCGTCGCACCCACCTCGGACGCCTGAGCGGCCACCGAAGAGATGGCTGTCTGCACCGCCGTCATCGCTGCTTCGGCGGCGGCCACCGTGCCGATGCTGACCGCCGTCGTGTTCACGCCGAGGATCGTCGACGTGGAGCCGGCAATGGTGATGACAATCTGGTCGGATGCGGTGTTGTACGGACCCACCTGGAACGTCTCGCCCGAGTACGTGCCACCGAGCAGCGGCGTCTGACCGTAGCTGGTCGATCCCGCGATCTGGTCGAGCTCGTTCTGCATCGAGACGAACTCGGCCTGGGCTGCCGACAAGGTGGCCGCATCCTGCGTGCCGCCGTTGGCCGCCTCGGTCGCCAGTGTGTTCATGGTCTGAAGCACCGACGCCTCTTGACCAAGCGCGCCCTGGGCTGTCTGCAGCACCGAGACGGCGTCTTGGGTGTTGTTGATCGCCTGGGTGTAGCCGTTGGCCTCTTCTTGCAGGTACTGGCCAATGACGTAGCCCGAAGGGTTGTCCGCAGCCGATTGGATCTGCAGGCCCGACGAGAGCTCGCTGACTGCCTGCGTCAGCATGCTGTTGGTCGCGTCGAGGTTGTTGGATGATTCCACCGCCGCCGCGTTGTAGTTGATCAATAATCCTGACATTGCGTTGTCCTCCTGATGACGATTTCTTCTCGAAAGAAGCTGGAGCTTCCCTGCTCCGCTTTCAACTACGGAACGTCTCGGCGCAGAGTTGAGTGGGTCAGAGACCTTTCGCTGCAACGAGCGACGGCCCATCGACGGTGATGCGATGCCGCGACTGCTCAATGCCGCTCAAGCGATCGATCATGACCTTCGTCGAGCGAGTTGACGAGAACTGTCGACGGGCGCGATCCTTCGCCCGTCGAGCCCGCACGGCCGCCACCTTCGGCTGCTCTATGACGAGGCGCATCGCGGAAGCGGCGTCGTCCAGATCCGGTTCCGCCCAGCAGAGCGACGGGACACCCCGCAGGTGGCCCTCGGGCACCGACACGAGCGAACAGGCGACTTGGAAGCTGTCGCGAGCCCCAAAGTACTCATCACCGAACGAGTGGCGCGACACGATCGTCGTCACACCGAGGAGCATCGCGCGAGTCAGGAACAGCCCGGTGCCCTCACTGCGGTGCAGCGAGACGTAGGAGGCGACGTCGCGCGAGCGTTCGAACAGCCACCCTGAGGCGACGTGATCGTCATTCAAGACACTGACGTCTCGACCCGAGCACGCCGCCAAGAGGGCCGCGTGCTCGATTGGATAGCGGTCCGCATTCGACGTGCCAATGATAAGACGTGGGTCGTCACCAGGATCGAACGCTCGGCGAAACGCGTCGATCACGCCGAGAGGGTTCTGGCGTTCAAAGCCGGTCTCGTAATCGACGCTCGCGAGAAAAGTGGGCCGTCCTTCGAGGGCGAGCTCGGCGAGGCGCGAAGATCTGGGACGCGCGGGCATCGATGGTGGGATCGGCACTCGGACGACCAGTTTGTCGGTGACTTTCGCCACGGCGTTGGCCGCAAGGGTCGAAGGGACCCAGATCTCGTGCACCATCTTGGCGGCGTTGGCCATGATCTCGCTCGGCTCCTCGTAGTCCCACAGCCACACCCCGATCATGTAGCGCCCTTCGAAGGCATCGACGCCGCGGTCCATCACGAAGTCTGCGAGGTCGTCGGGCGCGATGACGAGCAACGTCGTCTCATACGGGTGATCGCCGTCGCCATAGTGCGTCCAAGGCACAGGCCCCACTCTCGCGCCAGCGTGATACGACGCCGTGGCAATTGCACCTCCGCCTCGAGCGAGGGACGTGGCGAGACGTCGCGCGACCAGACCATAGGCGCTGACAGCCTCAAACGGCCCGACGATGTTCACGCCGCCGCGAGCGGCGAGCGACGCCACCGCTTTCGCAGTCGCATCGCGGGTGCGAGGTCGGTCCCGATCCGCTCGCGGCGCGCTCGACGCTGCGACGGCCGCCGGGCTCTCCCCAGGAGTCTCCGCCACGACGAAGGGGGCTGCGTCCAGCAGGCCGGGCGCCAAGCGACTGATCTCTTGGGTCGTGGCCTCGAGTGCGTCGGCGTCCAGCAACGACCGGGCATGGTGGACGCACTGCACGACTCGACGATCGCCGAAGCTGCCAAAGGCCGCGGCGGCCGCGAGCACTCGCACGCGAGGATCATTGGACTCGTCACTCGCAATGACGACGAGGGGGCATGCACTCGAGAGTCCACGCCCACGCAGCCGTGAGGACCACTGCAGTGCGCGCGCGATCGCCAAGCCCGGCGCGATCCTGCTCGCGGCGGCGAGTGGCTCAAGTCGGTCGGGAAATCTCCCCCACACCCCCTCGAGAATCTCATCGGCGACGAGCGGAGGTTGACGAAGAAGCCGCCCGAGCACCGGAATGAGATCTTCGACACTGAGCGCTGCAGCGATCTCCGAGGCGGACCGTCGCGCCTTGGCCAGCCACGCCACGAGCTCACCGAGATCCGCTTCGAGGACCCCCTCGTCGCGTATGGCGTCGAGCACGACGTCCGCGGCGTCGCCGTAACGCTCGAGTGACGCCAACGCTTCGGCCCGGATGGCCGACAGCATGTGCGCCGCGTACTCCATGCCGTCGTCGTCGCGCCCCTTCGGCGGCACGCGAGCAAGCAGTGCCAAACCAGTCTCGGCGTCGCCCATCGAGATGCGCAGCGTCCCCTCGGCCACGTCGGCGCCCACCTGGCTCACCGACATTCGACGCAAGTCCTCCACGTGGACGAGCGCCTCGTCAAAGCGCCCGAGTCGTCCGAGGATGAAGACCAGGTTCTTCATGGCCAGTCGCTTTGTCGTCGGGTCCGCCTCCATCGAGACCGCGGTGCGCAACGCGTCAACGGCGTCGTCACTTCGCCCCACCGACTCAAGCGCCCTGCCGTAGTTCATCAGCGCGTACGCCGGGTCGAGGTCGGCGTCATCGAGCGCCGATTCGGCGAGCAGCAGATTGCGCTCCGCCTTGTTCCGCCCATCAAAAATCTCTGCCGCGTAGCCGTGGTGGATGATGCGAGTGCCGCTGAGGTAGCCAACGCTCAGACGTCTCGAGGCGTCGTCCTTCGCGACCACCTGCTCATGCAGCCGGTGTCGCCAGGTGCATCTCGTGCGCCGAAAGAGACGAATAGCGGTGTGCACCGAGCGGGCGTTGCCGGCGCCGTGAAGGTTTTCAATCGCCACCAAGTACGCCTCCACTTCAGAGCGAACGTCCGCGATCTGAGCACGCAGCGCGGCAAAGTTGCCAAGGAGGCGCTCGTCGGCGTCAAGGGACAGCACCCACGTGCCGCACGCGAGTGAGAGCGCGGCGTTGCGAGCTCTCGCGAAGGAATCGTCCCAGTACCCCTCTACGACCCGAGCGCCTGTCGACCGCGCGATCTCCACCGTTCGATCGGTCGAGCCCGTGTCGTAGACGATCACCTCGTCGGCGACGCCCTCTAGCGACTCGAGACAGGCGCCGAGCATCGCTTCTTCGTCTTTGACGATCAGGCACACGCTGAGGAGCCCTAGTGGGGCCACGGTCGACGAACCCCAGCGCTCCTGGAACCGTCGTTGGTTCTTCAACTGCTGTTCATACCAGTCAACGTCGTTCGCCTTGAAGGTGGCGTGGGCCTCGTGGTGAACAAACGAGCCGTGGGCGATAACCAGTCGGTACCCGGAGGTGCGGATCTTCATGCACAAGTCGTCGTCCTCGCAGCCGCCTAGTCCGTACCCTTCGTCGAATCCGCCAAGCGAGCGAAACAGGTCCGTGCGCACCGCGAGGCAGAAACCAACGAGGCGGGGGGATTCGCTCACTTGGCCGCAATGTGCGGAGCGCCATGCCGCCGCGAATCGGTCGAGACTGGCGATCGAGGACGCAACGTAGTTCGAGTCCTCGATCTTCTGGTGACCCGAGACGTCATTAGAGCGTGGCCCCACGGCGCCGACCTGAGGATCGTGAAACGGCTCGAGAAGCTCTTCGATCCATCCCGGCGAGAGGATGGTGTCATTGTTCAAAAAGACGATGACGTCGCCCGCCGCGACGGCGGCAGCTTGGTTACAGCCCTTGGCAAAGCCCTGATTGACGGGGTTGGTCAACACCTGGACCCAGGGATAGCGCTGTAACAACGCCCCCGTGAGATCGCTCGATCCATTGTCGACCACCACGACCTGGTCCTCCGTGCGCAGCGTCGTGCGCAGCGAGGCGAGGCAGCGCGCCGTATATTCCCAGGCGTTCCAGGCAAGAATCGCCACCGTGACGCGCGGCGGCGACAGTTGGGTGCTCATCACCTGGAACTACGGACCCTTCTAAGCAAAAATTGACCCTAAATGACCAGTCAACGCGCCTTTTTTCTCGGTTTCGGCCTAAGGTCTGGCGTGTGACGAACTCGATGGCCGAGATCGATGCGGTGCTGTCCCGGACTCAGCCCGTAAACGAATACACTGCACTCGATACCCTTCGAGAGTGGCGCGCCGAACTCGTGCACGCGTCGGTGTACGTTTCCTACGCCATTGGTGTTCTCTCGCTTGATGAGGAAATTCTCGAACAGACGCATTCGGCCACCGACCCTCACGATCTGCAGCTGCTTGTCGATCACCTTCCCCAACTGCTGGCGACCGGGTGGGTGGGAGGCGGCTGGTCTCTCTCACCCGACGCCGCCACGTCGGTCCAAGCAGCCGACGATCTCACCAAGGACTACGCGCAAGGTCTGCTCGGCGTTCACGCAGATCTCGCCGCGAGCGATCTCGCTGACTCTGGTGTTGTCTACAATCTCGAAGCCCGAGTCAAAGAGCAGCGCGGCGCACTGTGCCGACGTCGCGACGAGCTGGAAGAACGGATTCGCCACATCCAAAGCGTCATGCGCGAGCATTACAAGTCGGGAACGGCGTCGATCGACGACTGGCTCAAGTAGTCGAACCCGACGAGCATCGGAGCTGCGAGCGGCTCGATGCTGCCATTACGAGGAAGTTCCGCGCTCATAGGCATCGGGTCGACGAAGTTCGAGCACGGCGATCTGAGATCGCCTGCGTGCGACCTCGTCGAGGTCGATTGTCTCCACCAGCACGTCCTCACCCTCCAGCGTCGACTCCGCAAGCACCTCGCCCCATGGGTCGATGATCATCGAATGTCCGTACGACGAGACTCCCTGTGACGTCGTGCCCGCTTGCGCGGCGGCGATAAGGTACGCCTCGTTTTCAATGGCTCGCGCACGCAACAGCGTCGACCAGTGGACGCGGCCCGTCGCCACGGCAAACGAGGACGGCACTGCCAACACCGTCGCACCAGCCAGGCAGAGAGACCGATAGAGCTCGGGAAATCGCACGTCGAAACAGACCGACATCCCAAGGGTGAACCCTTCAACCTCGGCCACGACCAGTCGATGACCGGGCGCGATGTTCCTCGACTCTCGGTGCTCCACCTCTCCAGGGACATTGACGTCAAAGAGGTGGACCTTGCGATAGGTGGCGACGACCTCACCGCTCGGCGCCAGCACGACGCTCGTGTTAAAGCTCCTCTCGGGCTCCGACGACCGTTCGAACAGACTGCCGACGTGCACGGTGATCCCGAGTTCGCGCGCGAGCGCACCGAGCCGGTCGACCGTCGGTCCCGGAACCGCCTCCGCAACCAGGTGATAACGCGAGGTGAGACCGCGGTAGTTGAAATATTCAGGCAGCTGCACATAGCGCGCGCCTTCACTCGCTGCGCGACGCACGAGGACCACCGCTCGTTCGACGTTTTCCTCGGGTTCGGGCCCGGACGCCAGCTGAACCGCGGCGACGCGTACCTCACGTGTCATATCTCACCTCGGTTCCATACTTTCACGCCTCAGTCCCACCCGGCGAGGTCTCGCCGCTCACCGAGTATGTTCGAGCTCGCAAAAACGACGGACGCAGTGGACCACCATTCGCGAAGGTGCAAAGCATGTTGCCAGTACCCACCCGACGACTTTGTGGCGGACGGAGCATTCCGGTCCTCGGTATCGGAACGCATCTGATGGACGACGCGGAAGCGGAGACGGCGGTGGCGACGGCCCTCGACCTCGGCTAGCGAGTCATCGATACGGCGTCGCTCCACGGGAACGAAGTCGATGTCGCGCGAGGGATCCCCCGTTCTGGAGTCGATCGATCCGAGATCTTTGTGACCACGAAGCTGAAAGGTGCCGACGACGGCGTTAACGAGGCGATTGCGAGCTTGCACGGGTCCCTCACGCGACTCGACCTGGCGCGCCGCCCATTCCCAGGGCGTCTTCCATCGAGCACCAACTAAAGAACCTCGATGTCTTCAGCTTCGAGCTTTCGCGCGAGGAGATGGCCGCGATTGCCACTATCGAACAGGCTCGCATGGACGAAGACCCCGAAGTCTTCGAGGAGTTCTGAGCACCGAGTTCACGCGACGAGGATGATCTTCCCGTGGGCGTGACCGCCCATCAGCTCGCGATGGGCCGCCTGAACCTCGGACAGCGGGTACGTTGCAGCGACGATCACGCGCAATGATCCCTGTTCCACGCGACGGACGAGTTCGAGGCGGGCTGTGGCGCGAATCTCTGTCCCGGGGTCGGCCCCCGGACCACCACCAATTGCTTTGACGCCAAGCTCGCCCGCGCGGGGTGTCGGGACAATGGTCACGATCCTGTCGCGATCGTCGACGAGGGCGATCGACACGTCGAGCGCCTCGTCGGTGCCGATGAAGTCCAACGCCGCGTCGACGCCCTCGGGCGCGAGCGCCTTCACCCGCTCGAGCAGTCCTTTGCCGTACGTCACGGGCTCGGCACCGAGGCTGCGAAGCAGATCGTGCTGGGCTTCGCTGGCTGTCGCGATGACCCGAGCACCGTCGGTGACGGCGAGCTGGATGGCCATGAGGCCGACACCTCCCGCGCCGCCATGCATCAGCACCGTATCCCCGGCGGTGACCGCGCTCGCCCGAAGCGCGTGCACTGCCGTCGCGCCGGTCAGCATCAGCCCGCTGGCTTCTTCGAAGCTCATCGCTTCGGGCTTGGCGACGATGCTCGCGGATGGTGCAACGAGAGCGCTCGCGTAGGCGCCGCTCACGCGGTACGCGATGACCTCGTCGCCCACTCGAATCGGACCACTCGGCCCTTCAACCTCGCCTCCCGTCGCCAGCACGACGCCCGCGGCCTCGAAGCCAAGACGCATGGGCAAGCTCGAGGGATCGCTGCCGTAGTGCCCGCTGTAGACCTTGTAGTCGATCGGATTCGTGCCGGCGGCGCGCACTTCGACGAGCACCTCGCCGACCTCGGGATCTGCGAGCTCGCGGTCAACGACCGAGAGGACGTCCGGCCCGCCAAAGGCGGTGGCAACAACGACTGATATGTCCATGTCGTGAAGACTACGGGTTCGCTTTCTTTCTCATGACGGCCCGGGCCACAAGACGTCAACCTCGAAATCAGCGCAGGCGGGCGGAGCGTGCGCGCGACCACCTTCGATCACGCCGGTAGAGACTCTCCAGGTCGCCCGATCTCGCACGGTAGAACTCCGAACTCTCCGAAGGCTCATACCTGGTGCCCGCGGGCACCGGTTCGGAGCCAGTTCGACGAGCCACAGCGACGAATGCGAGTAGCGCTGCGCCACGAAGCTGTGCGAGGAGCGGGTCGCGCACTTGCTCCACCGGTCGGTCGAGGACATCGGCGTACAGCTGGCACCACAGCGCTGACTGTGCGCCTCCACCAACGAGTCGAACGGGGGTGAGCGTCTGCCCGGTGAACTTCTCCACGAAACCAAAGAGCCACGCGCTGTTGGCGGCGACACCTTCCATCACGGCGCGCACGAGGTCGGCCCTGTCCGTAGTCACGGAAAGATTGGTGAACCCGGCCCGGATCTTCTTGTTGTCGACGGGCGAACGCTCCCCCGCGAGCCAGGGCGTGAAGAGTGCTCCGTGAGCGCCCGGCGGCGAGCTCGCTGCAAGAGCCGTCATCTCGTCAAACGTGAGGCTCGTGCCCGCCGGGGCGAGCACGCCTCGGAGCCATTCGAGCGCCTTGGCGCCAGTGTTTTGGCTGTTGATGACGACGTAGGCGTCGTTGGAGAGCCCGGGTACCGCGGCAATTGAGTGAGCAATGTCGGTCTTCTTCTCAGCCACAGGACAGCTGATCCACGACGTGGTCGAGAGCGCGAGATGCGTGTCATGGATCCCGATCGCCCCCGAGCCGAGTGCGGCCGCGTGCAGATCGGGGATACCGGTCATGACGACGACGCCGCTCGACAAGCCCAGGTCCGCGCTCGCCGCGCTCGTCAACGTGCCCACAATCGATCCGAAGGGGACGAGCGGCGGAAGTTTCGTCGCGTCAATGCCCATCATCGAGAGCAGTCCTTCGTCGTAGCGATAATCGTCGAGGCGCCGATTGTCAGTGAGCCACCACGCCAGACGCGAGGCGTGGGTTGCGGTGGCGACACCGGTCATACGCATCGTCAGATAGTCGATCGGCTCCATGTACCAGCGAGCCTTCGAAACCATGTCGGGACATTCGTGCTCCAAGAACAAAAGGTGGCCAACCGGGTCGTCACCAGCCGTCGATGGGGCGCCCCCCGTCTTTCGAATGAGCGGCAGCACCTTTCGCGGGTTATAGCCCTGGAGCCAGCCGCCGAGGGCGTGGCGGGCAAACTTGGCTCCTCGGGTGTCAAGCCACGTGAGACACGGTCCGCATGGGAGCCCATCGGCATCGACCAGCACGGTGCAGGCGTACATGCCGGTCACGGCGATCGCCTTGACCCGACTGGGCGAGTCGAGTGTCGCGACGAGACGCCGCGATGAGGCGGCGATGATCGTCCACCACTCCTCCGCGTCTTGGGTCGCACCACCGTCTTCGGAGAAGGACGTCGTCACGTGATGGACCTCGTGACTAAGGACATCGCCAGTCGGCGTGACGAGCGCGACCTTCGGGCCGCCGCTCCCCAAGTCAATGCTCAGGCACAGCTCGACGTCATCCATCAGGACGGGACGGAAGACTGCTTATCCATCATTTCGGCCATGAATAACTTGATGAAGCTGTCGGCCTCTTCGGTCATCCCGCCCGCGACCCCTCCGTAGATGGCCCCCGATTTCGCCGGCTCGTCGCGGTGTTCGAGGGCGTACGTGACGGCGTCTGCGAGATCGGTCCTCCATCGCTCGACGACTCCCGGTTGGGTCTGGGGACGAGTGACCGCCATGTGGATCGCGTTCGGGTACTGCTGACCATTCATTCGCCATCCCCGAAGGCGCAAGAAGTCGTTTACGAGATAGATGTCGAAGTCGTCCGACGTAAACGAAAAGAGGAACGTGGGCTTACCCATGAGGCGAAGCGAGGAGTGCTCGCGCACGGCCGACTGCATGGACTCTGATGTGGCGAAGATCTGTTCGGCATATCGGCGATAGCCCGCGCGCCCAAGGTGGACCATCGCCGCCCAGGTGGACGCCAGCAGACCTCCGGAGCGAGATCCGTCCATGCCCGGTGAGCAGTACTTCCCGCCCGACCAGTCCGTCAGGTAGAAGTACTGGTCGTTGCGCAGAGACTTGTCAGCGAAACAGAGAACACTGGTGCCCTTGAGCGCGTAGCCGTACTTATGGGTGTCAGCCGAGATGCTCGTGACTCCCGGGACCGAAAAGTCGAACGGCTCGATGTCGTAGCCGAGCTCTCGCCCGAAAGGCAGGATGAACCCGCCGAGGCACCCGTCAACATGAAGTCCCACGTTTCGGTCGAGGGCGATGTGACCGAGTTCGGCAATCGGATCGAGCGTGCCGTAGCCGTAGTTGCACGCGGATCCTACGATCGCCACGGTGTTTTCATCGATGTTCGACTTCACCCACTCAAGATCCACCTGCGTGGTCTCGGGGTCGACCGGGGCGACCCGCACCTCGACGCCAAACAGATGGCCGGCCTTGGAGAAGGCCGGGTGCGCCGTCTCGGGTTTGACGATGTTCGGTCGACCGCGCGTGGGGTGATGTTCGCGATAGGCGAGCACAGCGTGGGCAATCGATCCAGAGCCGCCCGAAGTCACGAGACCCGCGGGGGTCGTCTCGGACAGACTGCTCGCTCCGAGGAGGTCGAGGGTCATCGCAATGATCTCGGCTTCGAACTTCGTGTTGCTGGGACAGAGATCGCGCTGCAGCGAATTCACGTAGGAGAAGTAGGAGAACGCCTCGTTCAAGAAGTCGTAGTGGTCGTGGTCGCCGCAGTACATCGTGCCGGAGACCTGACCCGTTTCCCACGCCGGATTTTCGGCGGCGGACATGGTGGCCAGCATCGAAAGAACCGCCACTTTGTCGATGCCCTCTTCGGGCAGCGCCCGATGGATCTCGAACTTGTCTTCGTAGGGAAAACCGCTCATGCCCCTCCTCAATCGCTCCACTGAGCGTAAGCGAGGGAGCTGGTCTGCCGCGGCTGGACGCCTCAGTCTTCAGCTGACCTCCGCGCCACCTCTCCGACCGCTTCGGCCACGGCGCCAACGACGCTCGGGTTGAAGACCGTCGGCACGATGTAGTCAGCTGAAAGCTCGCTGTCCTTCACCACGCCAGCGATGGCCTTGCCCGCCGCGATCTCAATCTCTTCGGTGATCCTGGATGCGCCCACGTCGAGCAGACCCCGAAAGATCCCCGGAAAGGCCAAGACGTTGTTGATCTGGTTCGGCTCATCGCTGCGCCCCGTCGCGACGATGGTGGCGTGTCGGCGCGCGATAACGGGGTCGATCTCGGGGTCCGGATTGGCCAAGGCGAAGATGATCGAATCCTCCGCCATCAGCTTGATCTGCTCTTCTTCGACGACGTTAGGCCCAGAGACGCCGATGAAGACGTCCGCACCCATCATCGCGTCGCTCAGCGATCCCGTGCGTCTCTCTCTGTTGGTGTGCTGAGCCAGCCAGCGGCGATCGTCATCCAGTTTCTCGTCGTGCTCGTCGAGGATGCCCGCCCGATTGACGCCGATAACGTCGCCGACGCCGACCTTCAACAGCAACTTGCTGATCGCAACCCCTGCGGCCCCGACACCAAGCACGACCACTCGAATGTCGCTCATCTCCTTCTTCACGACTCTTAACGCGTTGAGCAACGCGGCGTAGACCACGGTCGCCGTCCCGTGCTGGTCGTCGTGGAAGACGGGAATGTCGAGCAGGTCGCGAAGTCGCGCTTCGATCTCGAAGCAGCGCGGCGCCGAGATGTCTTCCAAGTTGATACCGCCATAGACGGGGGCGAGGCACTGGACGATGCGAACGATCTCATCGGTATCTTGAGTGTCGAGGCACACGGGCCATGCGTCGATGTTGGCGAAGCGCTTGAACAAGAGCGCCTTGCCTTCCATGACGGGAAGCGCCGCTTCGGGGCCAATGTTGCCGAGCCCGAGTACGGCGGAGCCATCCGTAACGACGGCCACCGTGTTGCGCTTGATGGTGAGCTTTCGCGCCAGCGAATGGTCCTTCGCGATCGCGCTGCAGATACGTGCGACGCCCGGCGTGTAGGCCATGGACAGATCGTCGCGGGTCTTCAAGGGAACCTTTGGCTCCATGGCGATCGTGCCACCGAGGTGCATGAGGAACGTCCGGTCGCTGATGGCGTGGACGCGCGCGCCCCGTACCGAGTTGGCGGCGGTGCCAATGAGATCCGCGTGCTGCTCGTCGATGGCGTTGCACGTGACATCGATGACCATGCGCCCATCGATCGGCTCAACGACGTCGAGAGCGGTGACGAGGCCGCCCGCCTCACTGACCGCGGTGGCGATAGTCGGTATGTCTGAGGCGCTCGTGAGCGCGACCCGCATGGTGATGGAATAGGACGCACTGGGGATGCTCATCGTGTATTCATGCCTTTCGAGTGGTCAATTCGAGGTTACCCCTGGTGTTACCAGCGCACAAAACACCTCCCGGCGGATCGACAGGATCATGTAACGTCCGAGTGAGTCCCACAGTGGGTTCATGAATGGAGGTCAACGTGTCCGACGATCAGCCCCGGTACGGCGAACCGGGCGGCACACAGTTTCCCATCACCACGGCGCTCCAGTTCCCGGACCGCTCCGTCGACAAGAGCCTTGGCATGGTCTTTGGCGTTGTCGTGCGATCAATGGGATTGGCGCGAGGCATTGGGGCCAGCGTGAAGGCCCTCGCGGGCGGTGAAGTCAAGCAGTACACGAGACTCGTTGAAGACAGCCGCCGCCACGCCCTAGACCGGATGATCGACAACGCGAAGCTTCTCGGAGCTGATGGCATCATCTCGATGCGCTTCGACTCCTCCGAGATGGGACAGTCCTTGACTGAAATCGTCGCCTACGGTACGGCAGTCAAGCTGAGCGACCACGCGTAACCGGTGGGCGTCGTGATCGCGGTCATCCTCGTTGTCGTCATCGTCTGCTTTTTTGTCAGTATTTTCATTCGTCGCCACGGCGAGTCCGATCGCCCTCACGCTGACTGGCGGCGCACCGATGAGGTGTTCAATGATCCCTCGACGAATCGGGTCATAAGAGTGTGGCTCGATCCGCTAGGCGAACGCCACTACGTGCCCGACGGGAAGTAGGGCATCGCGATCGCCCCACGAAGGAAGGTATGACATGGACGTGAAGGAACTACTCGGCAAAGTTACCGAACAACTCTCCGTAGGTCGTGCCTTCGGTCCGGCGTACGAAAAGGACGGCACGCTCGTCATACCCGTCGCATTGGTCGCCGGCGGGGGCGGTGGCGGCGGTAGTGAACCATCCGATGTCAGCGCCGCCCCGGGTGATGAATCTAAAGAAGGACACAACTCGTCCACGGTCGGATCGGGAGGGGGATTCGGCGGCGTCGTGCTACCGGTAGGCGCCTACGTTGTCACGGGCGAACGCGTTCGCTGGATGCCAGCGGTCAACGTCACTTTGATTGCGCTCGCCGCTCTCGGAGTGCTGCGCGTCGTGGTCACCTCTCGTGCGAGGTCCCACCACCACCGCCATTAGATCTTGGGCACCCTTCAGCGAGGATTCGCAATTCACCAACTGTGCTCAGAGAGTTAGCGCCCGTGACCGCGCGGCGCGATGCGAGCACCGCGTCACGGGGGTCTCGTCCTTAAGCAGCGTTCGTCGGGGTATTCGCGGCCTGTCCATCTATCGCTTTGCGCAATAGATGGGCTAGCGTTGCCCGTTCCTCTTTGTTGAGCGCTCCGAGCATCTCGTCCTCGAGGGTCTGCTGCGCGGCTTCCGCCTGTTGGAGGGCCTTGCTCCCCTCTTCGGTCATAGAGACGATGTGTCGGCGCCGATCCGTCGGGTCGCGTCGACGCTCGACGAGCCCACTTTCTTCTAGATCATTGAGCAATAGCACGCCATAGTTGGCGTCAATGCACAAGCCTTCGACCAATGATTGCTGAGTCGACTCGTGGTAGTCACGCAAATACGACAGCGCGGCGAGCTCCTTCAACGTTTGGCCGAGCAGTTCGGGCGTGCTCCGTCGGCTGATCAGACGCGATAACTGTGTCACTAAGAGGATCGGCCCAGTGGACGAATTTTCATCCATGGGAGTTAATGGTAGCGAAGTGTGGATATTCATGCTATCATGATTATACCGCTAAAACGATCATAACGAATCGTTGTCCAGTGGTTCCACCTTACCCACCAAGGATTCTTACGATGACAGATACTCATACCTCTTCACCAGGAATTACATCACGACGCCGCTGGATCGCCCTCATAGTGGTCTGCCTCGCCATGCTTATGAACGCGCTCGACTCTTCCATTGTCAATGTGGCGCTTCCCTCAATTCAGCGCGATCTACACTTCTCCCAGGCCAATCTGACCTGGGTTGTTGACGCCTACCTGATCGCCTTTGGCAGCTTCTTGCTGCTCGCCGGTCGTCTCGGCGACCTGCTCGGACGAAAGAAGGTCTTCCTTAGTGGGGTCGCCCTCTTTACGTTGTCGTCGCTGATTTGCTCACTCGCCCAGAACCAAGCGACATTGATAACGGCGCGCTTCTTCCAAGGCATGGGTGGAGCCATTTCCACGTCGGTGATCGTCGCGATCATCGTCACCGAGTTCTCTGGTGCCGCCGAGCGTGCGAAGGCCATGAGCGCCTACATGTTTGTCGCGGTGGGCGGCGGCTCGATCGGACTGCTCGTCGGAGGACTGCTCACCCAAGCTGTCAACTGGCATTGGATCTTCGTCATCAACGTCCCCATCGGTGTGACGACGCTCGTGCTCGGTTCGATATTGATCAAGGAGAACGAGGGTCTCGGCGTCCGCGCGGGACTCGACATCAGGGGTTCACTCCTCATGACCGTCTCGCTCATCATCGGCATCTACGCAATCGTGACGGCATCCACCTACGGGTGGCTGACGGCTCACACGCTGGGGTTTGCGGCCGCCTCAATCGCCCTCATGGTCGGCTTCTTCTATCTCGAAGCTCGCATCGACAAGCCCATCATGCCAACACGTATCTTGAAACTGCGCAGCCTCACGACCTCCAGCATCGTGCGCGGACTCTCCTTCACCGCGATGTACGCCGTCTTCTTCTTTGGGGCGCTCTACCTCGAGCGCGTCAAGGGGTACGACCCACTGCGCACTGGCATCGCCTTCTTGCCACTCACGCTCGCAATGGCGATCATGTCGCTCGGTCTCACCAGCCGCCTGCTTGCGCGATTCGGTCCCATGCGGCTGCTCATTCCCGGCATGATCGCGGTGATTCTCGGGCTGCTGGTGCTCGCTCGCGCCGACACGCACGCCGTCTACGCGACGTCGATCCTGCCGGCGTTCTTGTTGCTCGGCGTCGGCATGAGCGTCTCAGCGGTGCCACTGTTGACCATCGCGATGGCCGACGTACCGCGCAGTGACGCCGGTGTCGCCTCGGGTGTCGTGAACGTGTCGATGTGGCTGGCTTCTTCGGCCGGACTGGCTGTGTTCGGCACACTCGCGGCCAGTCGGACGACGTCCCTGCTCAAGAGCGGCAGCTCCACGGCGAACGCGCTGGTCGGTGGCTACCACGAGACCTTCTTCATTGGAGCGATCCTCGCCGCGATGGCCCTGCTGGTAACCGTCGTCGTGCTCCGCAGTTCCGCGCGCGACGCCGTTGCCGCCCCTTCGGGCGCCTCGGTCGCCGAGGAGGCCGAGCACGGTCAGTTCGAGATCATCTCGGAGTTCTAGACAGTTCAGGTCGATGTGTCGGCCGCAAAGACGGCCGACACATCGCGGTCACCGAGACCGCTATCCACTGCTCGGTGCCACGATTCGACGAAGGAATTGCTGAGCAAGAGACCTACGCCGCGCGCACGTGCGGTGTCGAGTGCAAGATCGACGTCCTTAAGTGCGTGCTTCAGGGCGAAGCTGGGAGCGAAATCCCCACCGAGCATTTGTCGTGCTTTCGCAACGCCGTAGGGAGAGCCAATGGGTAGTCCCTCCAACAGATCGATGATGGCATGAGGATCGAGCCCGAGCGCCGCGCTGAATCTGATCGTCTCCACTGTTGTTTCGACGATGTCAGCGAGCCAGTTGTTGAGCACCAACTTGGCAGCGCTCCCCGCGCCCGCGTCGCCGAGCCAGACGACCCGGCCGAGCGTCTCAAAGACGGGAGCGGTTGGCTCACGAAATTCGTCGGAGCCACTCGCGAGAATCACCAGGGTCCCACTGGTTGCTGGTCCAACGCTCCCCGAAACAGGCGCGTCGACAAATCTCACGCCGTGCTCCTGAGCGAGCTCGTTTAAGCGGGCCGCCCAGTCAACGCCAACGGTGCTCATCTGCAACCAGAATGCACCTTCTGCCAGCGTGCTGAAGGCGCCCGTGTCGCCCATCATGACCGACTCCACCGTGGCCCCGTCGGGGAGCATGGTGATGACAAACTCCGCCCCACTCGCCGCTTCACCGGGTGTGGACGCCGCGAGCGCCCCCGCGTCAACGAGCGCCACCGCGTGTTGCGGTGATCGATTCCACACTCGGAGCGCGAATCCCGCGCCGAGGAGTCGAGTAGCCATCGGTGTGCCCATTTGCCCTACACCGAGAAACGCCACTGTCGACTTTGTTGTGTGGGTCATGTTCCCCTCCTCGTTTCCTTTTCATCCCTCGTACTAGCGGAGAACTCAGTGCGTCACGACGCCCTTTGCCGGCACTCACCCTCGACTCGCTCAGGTGTCGGTAGCGTTGGGGACTGTGAGGCTCGACGTGTACCGAAGCTGCTCGCGCCAGGAGAAGCGCCAGGTGCTCGAAGCGTTCTGGCGCACGTCCGCTCACCCGTCGAAGCGCATCCTGGTGGCCGCGGCTCAATACGGACCATACGCCGTGCTCTGTCTGATTGGCGTCGCCGCAGAACTGCTCGTCGTGATCGTCGCCACGCTTGACCGCGAGGTCGTGGTCGGCATTCTGGCCATCCTCTTCGAGGCGTTCGTCACGTGGTCGCTGTGGTGGGCAATCGTCAGGTCGCGAGCGATCAGGCATGAGTTGCCGCCTCCCTTTGAAGCCAGCTGAGTTCTCGATAGTCAACGCCGCCACCGAATCGGAGACCAACGGCGGAGGTGATCGATCACCCGAACGCTAAGAACCTGATTACCGGTTAGGGAAACCTTCATGAAGAACGCCGCGCTTCCGGCCGTCGGTCCGTTAACGTGAAAGAACGCATGGTATTTCCGTGCTATTCGACTCCTAAAGGCGGCGAGTATGGAACGACTCAGCGCCGAAACATCCGCCGAACTTTTCGAAACGGCGCCGATCGCCATGTTGACCTTCGACGCAACGGGATCGATCGTGCTCGCCAATTCGCAGGCCGAGACCCTTTTTGGCTTCGACCCCGAAGAACTCGTCGGCAGGTCTCTCTCGTCCCTCATCGACGTGGGCGGTCCGGAATCACCATCGCGGACCACGTGGATGGAAACCAAGGGCTACCGACGCGACGACACGACCTTCTCGGCAGCGGCCTCACTCTCGACCGTCTCATCGAAGCTTGGAGTGTTTACGACCGCTGCGGTCGTCGACGTCAGCGAGCGCGTGGCACTGACTGCCGAAGCTGATCGGGTGCGAACCGAGGCCGAGCGAGTTCGACTGGTCGTCGAAGTCGAACGAGTGAAGGCTCAAGGCGAGAAGATCGTCGCCGAGGGCGAGCGGGTGAAGGCCGAAGACGAGAAGTCCGTCGCCGAGGATGTGCGCCTGCAGGCGGCCGTCGATCGGGGTCACCTCGAAGCGCAGCTTCATCAGTCCCAGCGAATGGAAAGCCTTGGCGAGCTCGCGGGTGGCGTCGCGCACGACTTCAACAACCTCCTCGCGGTGATTTTGAACTACGCGTCGTTCGTTGCCGAGGAGCTATTGACCGCGTCCGTCGCTCCCGGAGGTACGAAATGGGAAGGCCCGCTCAAAGATGTCGAGCAGATTCAGCTTGCCGCCGAACGCGCGAGCTTGCTGACGCGACAGCTTCTGTCATTCGCCCGACGCGAAGTCGTTCACGCCCAAGCCCTGAGTCTCAACGACGCAATCGGCTCGATGGAGCAAATATTGCGTCGAACCATCGGCGCGCAAATCGATCTCGCCATCAACCTCGCCCCCGATCTGCCGATGGTTATCGCCGATCCCGGACAGATCGAACAGGTCATCCTCAACCTCGTCATTAATGCCCGTGACGCCATGCCGTCGGGAGGAACGCTGTCGATCGACACCTCGACGCGATCCATGGACGACCACGAGGGTTCGAGTAATTCGTTGCAATCGTTCGTCTGCTGTCGCGTCAGCGACAACGGTACGGGCATGACACCAGAAGTGCGTGATCGGGCGTACGAGCCTTTTAAGAACATTCTTCACCACCAAGCCGACGGGAGAGGGATCCGGCCTCGGTCTCGCCACCGTGTATGGGATCGTTTCACAGTCGGGCGGAGTGACGAAGATCTACTCCGATCTCGGCGTGGGGACGTCCGTCACTATTCTCTTACCCGCCGCCTCGCCTGAGGCAACGCGAGACCTGACTGTGACCAACGCGAAGGGCACCCCCCAGGTGGGCACCGAGACCATTCTTGTCGTTGACGACGAGGATGCGCTTCGAGAAGTGACACGGCGGATTCTGATTCGCGGCGGCTACACCGTGCTCAGCGCCTCGGGCGGGCGTGAGGCCATCGATCTCGCGTTGGCCGCGTCAAGGGGTTCTATCGACCTCGTGCTCACCGACATGATCATGCCGCTGATGCAAGGACCGACGGTAGCCGTAGAAGTGCAAAAGCTACATCCGGACATCCGCGTCCTGTTCATGTCGGGACACGCCCAGCCCGTCCTGAAAGCGGGCGCCCTGTTGGGCACGGACTTTCATCTCATTGAGAAGCCCTTCGATCAGGTGACGCTGCTCGAAAACGTGCGCCGGGTGCTCGATCAGCGTGAGTGAATTCAATGCGACTCGAGTGGTCATCATTGATGACCACGAAATGATCCTCGAGAGCCTCGTGCGCCTCCTTCGGGACGAACCGCGCATCACCGTCGTGGGTACCGCCCTCGACGCGACGAACGGCATCGAGGTCGCCCGACGCGAGAATCCCGACGTCGTCGTCATTGATTACATGCTGCCCGACATGGATGCGACTAGCGCAATCGAGATTCTTCGCGATGAGAACTCCGACCTCAAGGTCATCACCCTGTCGGGGTCCGAACAGCCGGGAGCTCTCTTTGCCTCGATGCGAGCGGGCAGTTCGGCGTGGGTCTCCAAAACGCGGGCGGTGCACGAGCTGCGCGACGCGATCCTGCGCGTAGCCGCGGGCTTTGTCGTCACCAGCGATGAACTTGATGCGCTCCCGACCCTCGGCGAGCTCGTGGTGCACTTTCAGCCGATTGTCTCGCTCGACAGCGGACGAATCGTCGGCTTCGAGGCGCTCGCGCGATGGCAGCATCCCAAGAGAGGATTGCTGTACCCAGAAGCGTTCCTCTCCGCTGCCGAAGCAACGGGGTTCATAGTTGAAATGGACCAGTGGGTGTGGGAGCAGGCAGCGCGGCAGCTCAAGCTCTGGCAAGAGACATACCCTTTTCCCCTCTATCTGAGCGTGAATCTCTCTGCGCGAGATCTTTCCGTGCCGAGTCTGTTCACGTCAATCTCAGAGATCATCGAGCGCACATCCGCTGATCCGAGTGATCTCGTCTTCGAGATCACTGAGTCGGTCCTGTTGGATGATTCCAACGAGACGTTGCAGTTTCTCGCGGGCCTCAAGAGTCTCGGTGCTCGGCTATCCCTCGACGACTTCGGCACCGCATTCTCGTCGCTCTCCTACGTTCGCCGGTTTCCCTTCGACCAGTTGAAGCTGGATATTTCGTTCATCTCCGAGCTGCCCGGCTCACCCCGATCAATGATCCTGGTCGAAGAGATATGCCATCTGGCGACCTCAATGAACATGCGAGTCATCGCCGAGGGCATTGAACGCGCCGAACAGTACGAGGCCCTTCGGGCGATGGGCTGTGACTACGGCCAGGGCCATCTCTTTGCCCGCGCCGTGCCAGCCAATGAATGCGCTCGACTCATCGAGAGGCAGACCTTGACTGAGTCCTAGGGGCGGCGACCGCACCTACGATTTGAAAATGTCCACCGACGCGCCGGCCACGCTCTCAGTTGGCCATTCGATATGGACGCTGCTGATCGGTCGACCGCTTCGCACGAGCGACGCTTCCAAAGAGCAGATCAACCCCTTCGAGGGACTTTCGGCGCTGTCACTCGACGCCCTGACCTCAGTGGCGTACGGCCCCGAAGCCATCATCGTCGTGCTGGCGGCGGCGGGCACGAGCGCTCTGCACCTCATCTTGCCAATCACTATCGCGATCATCGTGCTGCTCGCGATACTCGTGATCTCGTACCGCCAAGTCATCGATGCCTACCCCGGTGGGGGCGGGGCCTACGCGGTCTCTCGCGCCAATCTCGGAGTGCACGCGAGTCTCGTGGCGGGCGCCGCGCTCGTCGTCGACTACACGCTGACCGTCGCCGTGTCCATCGCCGCCGGAGTTGCAAGCCTCACGTCCGCGTTTCCCCGCCTGAGTCCGTATACGGTCGCCATCTGTCTCGGCGTCCTCGCGGTCATCACCTTGCTCAACCTGCGCGGCCTTGGCGACAGCGCCCGAGCCTTTCTGCTCCCAACTTTCATGTTCATCGTGGGGCTGCTCGCCATCATCGCCGTCGGGCTCATCCACCCGCTCGGTCTCCACTCTCCCCAGCCCGGCCATTCACTGCTCTCGAGCAGGGGGCTCCAGGTCGTTTCGGTGCTGCTCATCTTGAAGGCATTCTCGGCTGGTTGCAGCGCGCTC
The DNA here is from genome assembly GCA_963848345.1 of uncultured Acidimicrobiaceae bacterium. Classification (GTDB taxonomy): domain Bacteria; phylum Actinomycetota; class Acidimicrobiia; order Acidimicrobiales; family RAAP-2; genus RAAP-2. Next base: position 166,310 of record CAWKDF010000011.1, read on the forward strand.
ACCGGCGTCGAAGCCATCGCGAACGGTGTTCCCCTCTTTAAGCAGCCACGCGTCCAGCGCGCAAAGCGCACCGAGCTGATGCTCGGGCTGGTGCTCGGTGCAATGCTGCTCGGCCTCGCCGTCCTCGCCCACCGCTGGCACATCGGGCCACGGAGCAAGGAGACTGTTCTCAGTCAAATCATGGGGATGGCCGTCGGGCGACACTGGGCGTACTATCTCGTGTCGGTCACGATCACCATCGTCCTCGCACTCGCCGCCAACACCTCCTTCGGCGGCCTTCCCATCCTCGGAAGCCTCCTCGCGCGAGACAACTTCCTGCCGCATCTCTTCGGACTGCGCGGCGACCGCCAGGTCTTCAATAGCGGGATCTGGGTCCTCGCCGTCTTGTCGGCATTCCTGCTCGTGGCCGTTGGCGGCAGCACCAACGACCTCATACCGATGTTCGCGATCGGCGTCTTTACCGGATTCACGCTCTCTCAGTCAGGGCTGGTCGTCCACTGGTGGCGAGAACGCCCCGCGCGCTGGCGGTACCGAGCGATGGTCAACGGTGCGGGAGCGATCGTCACGGGCGCCTCCACGGTGATCTTTCTCGTCACGAAGTTTCTCGCGGGCGCGTGGATTGTGGTCGTCGCGGTGCCGTCGTTCATCTTTCTCTTTATGCGGATCCACGCCTACTACGCCCGAACGTCGATGGCCATAGGCATCGGCGAGATCCCGAAAGCCCCGGCGCAAAGAAAGACGGTCGTTGTCGTTCCGATCGTGAACGTCTCCGAGCTCACCCGATTCGCCATCGGCGAGGCGCTCTCGCTCAGTCACGATGTCGTCGCCATCTCCGTGGTCCTCGCAGAAGGAGACGAGGAGCACCAACGCTGCAACAGTCTGGCGCTCGAGTGGCGCCGATGGAATCCGGGACCCGAGCTGGAGATACTCCACACCGAATACACCTCAGTGGTCACACCGATCTCTGACTACATCGACAAAGAGCGCTCGAAGCATCACCAACAGATCGTGGTGCTCATCCCCGTACTGGCTCCGGGCAAGTGGCGCTACCGCATCCTTCATAACCAGCTCGACTTGGTGCTCAGCGCCGAACTGCGGAAACGTACCGATGTCGTCGTCGCGCGGATCCAGATGCCGATTCCCGCACGACCTGCGCGACGTATGGGACGGCCCTCGCCACCTCATGCTCGCTAGACGCCGAAGCGTCAGTCCTCTATTGCTGCCTGCGTGCTCGGGTCGAAGAAGTGGAGTCGGTCCGCATAGATGGAGAATGGCGCCTTCTCTCCAGCGGTGACCGCCGCACGCGGCTGAACCCGCGCGATTCCCTCGCCCACGATATTGATCGATGCCTCGGACACGAAGTCGTCCGAAGACTCGTCGACCGCACCGTCCGGCGAAACCCTCGTCGCATCGATCGAGAAGTGGACCAGCAGCTCTGAACCCAGCGCTTCGACCGCTTCGACGTTGCCGCGCAGCACCGGACCGCGTTGAAGATCCCCCTCGGCGATGGGCAGGTCCTCTGCGCGGATGCCGATGACCACGCTCTTTCCTCGATATCGGGCAAGTCCGGGGCGTTGTTGCACGATGTCGCTGAGGATGATCGTCTGAGAGCCGAGCGTGAGAGACGTGCCGTCCTCGCTCAGCGTCGCTTCAAAGAGGTTCATGGCGGGAGAACCGATGAACGCTGCGACGAAGAGATTCTTCGGCTTGCTGTAAAGATCGTTCGGCTTGTCGCACTGCTGAAGCACGCCCGCACGCATCACCGCAACGCGGTCGCCCATGGTCATGGCCTCCGTTTGGTCATGGGTCACGTAGAGCGTGGCCACGCCGATGCGTTGCTGGATGCGGCGAACTTCGGTACGCATCTGCACGCGCAGTTTGGCGTCCAGATTCGACAGCGGCTCGTCCATCAAGAACACCGATGGGCTGCGCACGATGGCGCGGCCCATCGCGACGCGCTGGCGCTGCCCACCCGAGAGCTGTCCGGGACGTCGATTGAGGTACTGGGTCAGCCCAAGCATGGCGGCTGCTTCATTCACCTTCGACTTGACTTCGTCCTTGGGCAGTTTGCGCAGTCCCAACGCGAAGCCGATGTTCTCGGCCACGGTCATATGCGGGTAGAGCGCGTAGTTCTGAAAGACCATCGCGATGTCGCGGTCCTTCGAATTCACGTCGTTCACCACACGGTCACCGATCTTGAGGGTTCCCGACGAGATGTCTTCGAGGCCCGCGACCATGCGAAGCGCCGTCGTCTTGCCACATCCCGAAGGTCCCACGATCACCATGAACTCGCCATCGCCCACATTGAGGTCGAGGTCATGCACCGCTTGGAAGCCATTCGGGTACTGCTTGGAGACTTTGTCTAACGCGATTGACGCCATAACTCTTTTAGTCTTCCTTTTCTGCGATTGCCGGCTTCGCACGACGCCGAAGCACCTCGCGCGACCCATTCGGTGAGCGACTGACCAGTCGAAGTTCGACCTCACTATAACCATCCCTCGGTCTGCGAGAACAGCGTTCCGGTAGCCGGAACGACGACCTCGCACTGCGATCGGCGTGAACGAGCTAGCGAGGCAACGTCGGCTTACTCATGAGCGAGCTTCGTCGCTGCTACCGCACGTTGCGCGCGCTCGAAGACGCCCTCGATCTCACCCGTCAGCGGCACGAGGTTCGAGCCCATGGCAACCGCCACCGCACCCGCATCGAACCAGTCGCTCGCGTTTTCGGCGCTGACGCCGCCCGTCGGCACAAAACTGACGCGAGGGAATGGCCCTCGAAGGGCTCGCAGGTAGCCCACGCCGACACTCGCTGGAAAAAGCTTCACGAATCGCGCACCGAGCGACACCGCCGTCGCGACTTCGGTGGCGGTGAACGCGCCGGGGAGCGCCAGCAGTCCGAGCTCGTGCGCCGTGGTGATCACCGAGGGCTCGGTGTTCGGGGAGACGATGAACTGTGCGCCGAAGGAAGCGACCCTGCGAACGTCGTCGGCGGCGAGCACCGTGCCGGCACCAATGATCGCGCGATCACCGTGCGACGACAGCACGCGCTCGAGTGACGAAAAGCCCTCTTCTCGCTCGACCGTGAGCTCGAGGAACGCGACGCCCGCGTGACAGAGCGCATCAACAATCTCGACCACGTTGCGGTGATCGGCCAATCGAACAATGGCCACCAGGCGCGCTCGAAGCAGATCGCTCTTGCAGGTCGTCGAGCGGGATCATCGGACCACCCTCCTTGAGGTTTCGTATCCTTCGGCGAGGTCGTAGACGGAGCCCGACCAGGTGTCCCCTGGAATGGTGAGCATCCGGGCATAGGCCCGAGCGCACCGCTCCGCGCTCACGGCAATCTTGTCGCCGAGCATCTTCGAGGCGAGAAAGGCGCCCGCTGCCGCGTCGCCGGCGCCCAGCTCGTCGACGACGACGCCGCTTGATTCACTCTCGCCATCGTCTTCACCGAACACATTGACCTTGACGCCGAACTCGTGGGGCGAGAGCTCGTATCGCTCCCGAATGACCAGCGTTTTCGTTCCGTACTCGGACGCCACCCGCTCAGCCAGGTGGTCTGTTTCATCGTCCGTCTCGCAGAGCAGCGCGATGTCCTTCGGTGCGACGAAAAGCGTGTCGACCAGCGGCAGAACTCGTCGAAACGCCGCAAGCGCCTGACCGGTTTCCCACAAGCGTGACCGGTAGTTCATGTCGAAGCTCGTCGAGACCCCCACGCGACGGGCGCTGGCGAACAATGCGAGCACCGCGGCGAGCGGCCCGTCGCCCAGCGCGCACGTGATGCCGGTCGCGTGCGCGCACGCCGCACCGTGAAGCACGTCGTCCCAGTCGAACTCGTGAGCGTCCATGTGGCTCGCCGCAGAGTCGGCACGGTCGTAGAGCACGCTCGAAGGACGAGGCGGGGCGCCCGATTCGAGGAAGAAGAGCCCGGCCCGAGCATCCCTCTCCTCACGCGCAACCACGTCGACACCGTTCTCTGCGGCGTGTCGGCGCATCATGACGCCGAACTCATTGGCGGGCAGTCGCGTCAGCCACCGCGCGGACGCTCCAAGTGCGCGAGCCGCCACCAGCAAGTTGAGCTCAGATCCCGCTACAGCCACGTTGAGACTTGCCGCCATTCGAAGGGGCGTCTTGCCCAACGTACTGAGACGAATCATCGCTTCGCCGAGACCCACGATGAGGGGCTCGCTTCGGCCGTTCGAAGGGTCAGTCGACGTTGCCATCACGCGCCTCTTCTCGTAGAACCGGCCGGTAGGGCGCAAGTGGCAAGCCTTCGACCCCCACGTCGACACAAAACAGTCGACCAGCGTCATGCTCCGCGGCGAGCAGCGCTTCTGGCATGTCCTCGCTCGCTGTCGTCAGGTAGAGCGTCGTGCCATTGGCCCCGCCAATGGCACAGCACGAGGGTTGGGCGGTCGACACCGACACCCGCGCGAGCAGTTCTCCACTCGGCGCGTAGCGCCGCACCTCGTACCCGCCCCATATCGCCACCCAGATGGCGCCTTCGGCATCGACGCAGAGTCCGTCGGGGCCGCCTTCGCGCTCGACGTCGAGTTGGGCCACGACTCGCCTGCCCAAGATTTCGCCCGTTTCATCGACGTCAAAGGCGCTGATCAGTCCGGGCCCGGTGTCGACGTAGTACATCGTGCGCTCGTCGGGACTCCATCCAATGCCGTTCGAGATCGTCACGTCGCCGAATATCGTCTCGAGGCCGGTCGCCTCGTGGTAGCGATAGAGCGTTCCCCGGCCCTTTTCGGCATTGAAGGCCATCGAGCCGATCCAGAAGCGACCCCAGGGGTCGGCGGCGCCATCATTGGTGCGCACCTCCTTCGCTTGATGACCCTCGGGCCGCACCAATTCACGCACCTGTCCGGATTCGTCGAGATGGGCGACTGATTGATTCATCGCCACGATCCATCCCTTGCTTCGTTCGTCGTAAGGCGCGACCGCGGTGATGACTCCCTCGACTTGGTATTCGGCCACGATGTCCACCCGGGTGCCGTTCACCTTCGCGCGAAAGAATCGGCCCGTCAGCACGTCAACCCAGTACAACTCCCCTCGTACCTCGTCCCAACGACAGGACTCACCGAGCTCGTAGAGCCCGGTCGTGCACGGCGCCGCTACGAATTCACGCATTCACTCTCTCCTTGTTCGAAGTTCAGCTCTACCCACCACGTCACGCGCTCCCCAGGCGCGAAACTTCCGACGGTGCCTGCCTGGTGGGCGCGACGCCAGCTCGTCGAAGAATCCGTTCGTGGGCTCGATCGCTAGCACGAGACCATCCGTGTAGCGACCGCGATCCATCCAGACACCGAGATACGGAGCAAAGGAGTGGTCCCACGAAAGGCGCAGTGTGGAGTCTGTTCGGGTCGACGATCCGCGCCTAGCTGATCGGCTCCCCGGAGTGACGTAGACCATGCGGTCACCAGCCCGGCTCCACGTCGCGTTCGACCACGAGGTCACCGAGCCATTCGACGGAGGTGATGGCGAAGCGGTCGCTCGTGTCGAGCAGTGGGTGCGATCGCCCTGGAGCTCCACGCGCGCGCCGGTCCTCATGGCGAACTGCGGGTGAAGCGCCCAGAGCAATGGTTGCGGGGTGGTCACCGTTTCGTCGAGAACGACGACGTACTCGGCGCGAAGCGTCGCACCGTCGAGGGCGAGCGTGCGCTCGAAGGTGTACTCGAAGCGGTCACTGCGCACTCGCTGGATAACCGCCGTCGACGATGCTTCGACCGTCTGCCCACCGCAGGCTCCAAAGCTCGCCGTGATCCACTACGTCGAGGCCCGTGAAGGGCTCGACCGGATACGCACAGGCATCTACGCTCGGGAACATCTCGTCCCATCCAAAGTGATCCGTGTCAGTGAATCGAGCGCCGTACGGCGGGCGCCACGGATGCGCCCCTCGACTGCGCGAGCCACTGGCGTCCGTCGCCCGACTCACGAGGCTCGTAATTCGCGCACCGAGCGAATGGACCCGGACGCTGAGCTCGTCGCTCGTCAGCCGAAAGGGGCCTTCCTCGTGTTCAAGCGCGTTCATGAAGATCCCTACTGGGCCATCTGGAACGGCCAGAACTGCCCGTCACGCTCATAGTCCTCAACCGCGCGAGCGAGCGCGTCATCATCGATCTCGACACCGAGTCCGGGCGCCACGGGAACGTCCCACGTGGGTCCGTCCACGATTGGAAGGCGACCCTTCACAATGTCGCCCATCATGTGAGCGCTCGTCTGCTGATTGCCATCGACAATCCCGGGAAGTGTCAGCATGACGTGGTGTGCGGCGGCCGCGGCCAGCCCCAACTCCCCATGGGTGTGCTTGCACACGAGCCCGCCATGCTCGTAGACAAGGTGTCCGAGCCGCTGGAATCCACGCAGCGATCCCACCCAGTAAGGGCTGAAGCAGTAGATGTCGGCGACCCGCGCCTCGATGCGTTCCCTCGCCTGTTCCTCACTCCACATACCTTCGTTGGCGGCGACCGGCGTGCGCACCAGACGGCGCAGATCACCGAGCAGATCGCGGGGCACCTGGCGAACGGGCTGTTCGACGAAATCAAGGTGGGCGTCTTCTAGAAGACCGAGCACTCGACGCGCTCGCGAGAAGCTCCATCGCACCGTTCGCGTCGACCCGTAAGTTGCAATCCTCGCCAATGTGATGACGAACGGCATAGACGCGTGCGACGTCCGCCGAATCGTCACGACCCACCTTCAGGTAAAACGACCGATACCCTCGCTCGAGACCGACGGTCGCGTAGGCGAGGAGCTCGTCGAGATCGTCACCGCTGAGGTACCAGAAGTAATCGACACTGTCGCGCACGGCACCACCCAGTAGGGCGTGCGCGGGCACGCCCGCCTCCTTGCCGCAGAGATCCACCATCGCCATATCAATCCCAGCCCAGGCGAAATTGCCCGTGCCTTCACGGAACTGCCAGAGTCCGTGATGCCAGGCCTCGCGCCTCATCTCCTCAGCGCGCCAGGGATCCTTGCCCAGAATGAAAGGCGTCATCGCGCGCACGGCGTCGAGCACGGACTCCAAGTCGGCGCCGGCGCACGCTTCGCCCCAGCCGACAAGGCCGTTGTCGGTCTCGAGGCGCACGATGCCCGCGCTGACCCCGTCGCGCTCCACTTGGGAGCTGATCTCACGATGCTCATAGGCAACGTTGGCGGCGGTGATATCGCAGCGAATGACTTTCACGACGGTGACCTCGTTAGTTGTTGTAGCTGAGTGGCGGTCCGGACGGCAGGCCCGCCATAAGGCCGCCATCGACCGACACAAAAGAACCGGTCATGAACTCCGCCAAGGGGGAGGCGAGAAAGAGCGCCGCGTTGGCCACTTCTTCGGGCTTGCCCAGGCGATTGAGCGGGTGCGTCGCCGCCATTAAGACCATCTGGTGCTCGGGGTCTTTCGCCGCCTGAGCCTCTCGGCGCACCATGGGTGTGTCGATGGTGCCCGGCACGATGCCGTTCACCCTCACCCCGAAAGGAGCACCCTCAAGTGCGAGTGCTCGCACCAGCGCGTGCACCCCACCCTTTGATGCGGCATACGCGACGGCGTCAGGCACGGTCGCCACCGCATGAGGCGATGACGTCACCACAATGGATCCGCTGGACGCCTCGCACATTCGAATCATGGCCGCTCGCGTCAGGAGAAAGACGCCCGTCAGGTTGATATCGATGACCCGCTGCCACTCCGCCAGTGAGGTGTGTCGGATGTCCTTCGTCCATTCAATGGCCGCGTTCGCGTGCACCACGTCTACGCCGCCGAACGTCTCGTCTGCGTAGACGAAGACACCCTCGACGTCGCCCTCGTTGCTGACGTCGCAGTGGCGAAAGACTACGCGCGAGCCAGCGCTGGTCAGTGTCGCCGCCACCTCCGCGCCGATGTCATCGGCAATGTCCGCCAGGACCACGTTGGCTCCAGCCTTGGCGAACCCTTCTACGGTGGCGGCGCCAATGCCCGTGGCACCACCGCCGACGATTACCGTCTTTCCTTCAAAGTACTCACGCCACATCACTCGCCTCTTTCTCGTTCGTTTGCGGATTGCTCGCCAGCGCTTCGCAGAGGCGCACCCGTACCGTCTCCGCCTCGCCGTTGTTCAACGTGTCGGGCGTCACGTAGATCCGTTCTTCGCGTCCCGGCAATACGGCGACTCGGGGATCGCCCGCCCACAGTCGATCCACCACCTCGCGGGCGGTCACTCCCGCGGCGGCGGGATCGATCGTGAGCTCAAGGCGCACCACCGGTTGACCGGCTTCATTCAGTGCGAGACGCTTCGCTTCGACCCCGGGTACCGCGCACAAGCTGGCCCGCCAGGATTCGACGGTCGCTTCCCAGCTCGCCTCGACGACGCGGTGATCGAGGGAAACATATCGCTCCACAGCGGCGACGAGACCACAGATCTCCTCTTTGCCGACCTTCATGGCCCTCGCCAGGCGCTGGACGCGGCGACGCGTTAGCACGGACTGCGTCCAGCAGCGACGTCGATCCCACTATGAGACCGCTCGCCTGGGGACCCTGCAGCGCCTTACCGCCGCTGAAGAGCGCGAGATCGGCCCCGCATTCGCTCGTGAATCGCCAGAGATTCTCCAGTGGCGGGAGCTGCGCCGCCGCGTCCACGATCACCGGAACGCCGTGCGCATGGGCAATCTCGACCGTCTCTTCCAGTGTGAGCGTGGTTTGGGGAAGGTGACTCCCCGCTACCCAAAACACCGCGACCGTCTTGTCGTCTATGGCCGCCTCGAGCTCCCACGGAAAGGTTTGGATGACGTTGCCAATCTCGACGAGGTGCCCGCCAGCAAGCTCGACGGCTCGGTCGTAAGGAATGCGATGAGCGCGATGGATGACGACGTTGCGCGCGAGGCTCTCGTCGTCCGGAAGGCGCGCGATTAGCTCGGCCCTGCCCTTCGTGATGCACGCGAGAACACCGAGCGCGATCGCTGCAGCACATCCGGAGGTCACGTAGGCGTCCTCATTTCGCGTGAGCGCCGCGAGTCGCTTGCTCGCGCCTTCGTGGAGCTCGTCAATTGACACACAAGACCGTGATGCGCCGACCATGGCCTCGACGACGCCCTCAGCGAGAACCGTGCCGCCAAGAGCCGTCAGTGTCGTAGCCGCATTGATCACGCGACGCACGCCCAACTCCGCGTAGATGTCGCGCGACATGGTTCAGTTCTTGACGGCGAGAACGGTAATCTCGACCTTCATTCCCGGTGGCAGCTCGACACCGACCGTGGTTCGGGTGGGATAAGGAGCAGCGAAGACGGTGGCGTAGCGCTCGTTCATCGCGGCGAAATCCGACAGTGTCGAAAGAAACACGTCCACGCGAATGACATCGTCAAGCGTCGCGCCAGCCGACGCCAGGATGGCCTCGATGTTCTTGAACGTCTGCACCGTCTGGGCACCGACGTCTGGCCCGGCCAGCTCGCCGGTCGCCGGGTCGAAGCCCGCCTGACCCGCGACCGAGACGATCGAGCCAATGGTGACGGCCTGGGAGTACGACGCGACAGGCGTGGGGGCCTGGTCGGTGCGTCCTTCGATTCGTGCCATTGTTTCTCCTTTGGTTGGGGCGGACTCGCGAACTCGTCCGCCGGTTTGTTCGATCACTTACTTACCCATGCCCGCCGTCAGGCCACGGACAAAGAATCGCTGCCCGAATACGTAGAGCACCATGAGCGGCAGGATCGACAGGAACGCCGCCGCCATCAATAGCGGTTCGTTCGTCACATAGCGGCCCTGATAGAGCGCCAATCCGGCCATCAGGGTCCGCGAGGAGTTGCTCTGGAGGAAGACGAGCGCGACGAGCAGCTCGTTCCACACGAAGATCGCGTTCACGATCACGAGGGTCACGGTCGACGCGCCTGAAATCGGCAAGATCACCTTGCGGAGAATCTTTCGATGAGGCGCCCCGTCCATGTACGCGGCTTCCACCAGCTCCAGCGGAATCTCTCGAAAGAAGTTGACGAAGAAGAAGACGGAGAAGGGCACCAGGAGTCCGGTGTAGAAGATCATCACGGACGGAAGGTCGTTCAGCAGATGCAGCATCACCATCAACATGTACATCGGTATGAGGAGTGCAACCGGGGGAATGGCCATCAACGCGATATTCGTTCGAAATAGCGATTCCCGCCCAAATCCGCGGCCGAAGACGATCGCGAATGCCGCCATGATCGATATGACGGTCGACACGAACACCGACACGATGGTGACGATAAGGCTGTTGCGCATCCAGGTCAGGATCGGCCAGTTTCTGAACACCGAAAAGAAGTTCGAAAGCGTCACATGATGAGGAAAACCGGTCGGGTTCAGCGTGTAGTACTGGGGCGACTTCAACGCGGTCGACAGCATGAACCAGACGGGATACAGCGAGATGATGGCGATGGCGATGAGCAGGATCTGTCGACCTATGTTGCGAGCGTGCTGCATCAGAGAATTCCCTTTGCCGCTCGTGCGCGCGCCCAGAGGTAAAAGGCTATAAAGACGCTCGCAATGCCAAGCAAGATCACGGCCGCGGCAGACGCGATGCCGATCGAGCCGTTTTCGAAGCCGTTCTGATAGATGAAGAACTCCATGACGCTCGAGGAATAGGCGGGGCCCCCGCCCGTGAGCACGTAGACGTACGTAAAGACCGACGAGAGGACGATGATCGCCTCGAGAATGACGAAGAACTCAATGATGCGGCGAATCTGGGGAATCAGGATCTTCCACTGGACGACCCACCAGTTCGCACCGTCGATGCGCGCTGCTTCAATTGTCTCGCCGGGCACCGACAGCAGCGCAGCTGAGAAGACGACGACGCCGAAGCCGAACTGCTGCCAGACAATGACACCCCCGATGCTGAACATCACCCAACTCGGAGATCCGAGCCAGTCTTTGATGAAGAACGAAAGATGCAACGCCCTTAAGACCGAGTCGAGCACGCCATTGCCTTGCAGAAGATACGAGAACGAGAGGCCCATCGCCGTGGCGGGCAGGATATAAGGAAGGAAGACGATCGCGCGATACTGACGGACGCCGCGAAACGTCGTGTTAATGCCGAGCGCCAGCGCCAGCGAAAGAATCGTGACGATCGGCACGACGAACAACAGCTTGAAATTGTTCAGCATCGACGTGACGAACTGGGGATCTTGGAAGAGCTCCCTATAGTTCGCCGTTCCGACGTAGGTCAGCTGACCGACGCTTCCCGCGTAAAAGCTGTAGCGAACTACTTCGACGAAGGAGTAGCCAAACACGAGGCCCAGTGCGAGGAGTACCGGCGCCATGTAGCCGTACGGCCACAGCTGGCGCCGGCGCCAGGCACGCTTGATGCCTGACGCCGGCCGCTCGTCTGTATCCGAACTGCGCCCGATCAGAGTGGAAGAACTCACCGTCACTTTCTATCCACTGCTGGTACCGTGCGTCTCGTTCGCTAGAACCGGAGGCTCAAGCGCCTGGAGCCCAGGTCGAGAACTCCTTGAACTGCGTGGGCTGTTGGGTCTGCCACAGTGAAATCTGTTGCTTCCACAACGCCACCGCCTGGGCTGGCGTGCCTGAGCCCGAAGTGATCAACTGACCGGCGGGCTGGTCGGCATCGGAGTCGATCTGCGGCGGAATAAAGTTCTCCAACCAGATCGACTGGCCCGAGGTGTCGAGCTCGTCGAGCTGGCGCGCGAGCGGATCGGTGATGTCCTTCACTGGGAACTGGTTGTCCGCGGGGAACGCGCCGGTTTCCTTGTTAAGCGCGATCATGTTCGCCGGCTCGTGCAGCCACTCGAGGAAGTTGGCGTCAGCCTGCTTGTTCGACGACCACGACGTGATGAACTCGTCCGAAGACTGCGTTACGTCGTACGTGGAGGCGAGCTTGCCCGTACCCCAGATCGGTGGTTTCGTGACGCCCACGTTGGCTTCGCCGATCGACTTCGCCCACGCCAGGACGTTGCCGTCAGTGGTGAAGGACATGGCCGCCTTGCTCTGCGGGAAGAGCTGCCAACCCTGGTCGAGCGTCAGAGACTCGACGTTTGAGTTTACGTAGCCGTCCTTGATGAGACCCTGGAGCATCGTGTACATGGTCTTCAACGACGCGAGCAACTTTGTCTCGCTGTTGCCCTTGCCCGCGACACCTTCGGTCAGCTGGGTAAGAGAGTTGAGCTCCTGCTTTTCGTAGATGGCGAACATCCACGCGCCGAAGTACCCGTCTTTGTTGCCCATTCCGATCGGCGTAATGCCGTGAGCCTTGAGAGCCTTGCAGTCAGCGAGGAACTCGGCCCACGTAGACGGCCCCACGTTCGGGTTTAGTCCGGCCTCCTTGAAGAGCTTCTTGTTCCACACCAGCGGCACGCCGATCATGTACAGCGGCATTGCGTAGATCTTGCCGTCGTACGTGTTCTCGTTGGTGCTGAGCCAGTGCGACGTGTCGCTCTTGGGAAGGAAGTTGGAGATCGGCGTCACGTCGCCACTGAGCGCCGGCAGCAGCGTGGGCAGGGTCGCCCACTGGGTGTCGATATCCGGGCCGGTCTTGCTTTGGGCCGCCAGTGTGAAGCTCGGGATGATCGTCGTGTTCGACTGCGGGACGAGCGAGATCTTGACGCTCGGATTCGCCTTCTCGTACGTAGCGATGCGCTGGGTCATCCACTTTGTGATGCCGGGGATGTCACTTTCTCCCCAGAACCAGTACGTGATGTCTGTCTTCTTGCTCGCTGCATTCGCCGTACTCGAGAGAGGAAGCGAGGCCACGGTAAGGATCATCGAACCGACGCAGGCGACCGAGATCAGCTTTCTCGTCAAGTGTCGTTTCAGCGAGAACATCATTCGATTGGATTTCGATAGTGCGTCCCCCGCACAAACATCTCTGTTCATTTCTCTCCCCTGAGTCTTCGCGCTATTGCAAGTGACAACAACATAGCCAAGTTGCGCAAAGAAACAATGCGCAGAGTCGTGTCAACTCCGTCCGTTCTGTTGGGCGACGTGTATGCATCGATCAGGGCGTTCTAATAGGCGGAACAGTGCTGACGAAGCGTCTCGAGCACTCGCCGATCGTAATGCGTGTCTTATGAAGAAAACGAACGTGTTAGCTCGAACGCGACCGACGAAGCACTGATGTCTCACACGAACAATTTCGCAAATGGCGCGCATGGTGGATGTTCTGATTACTGGAACGTCTTTTTCGGGTGACCTCGCCCGGAATGACGTGTCGACATCGTCAGCGCCGAACAGAGTCGACGGGCATCGAGAACGCGACACGTCACAACACGGACGCCGTAGCGAACCAGTAGCGTGACCGATGAGAACACGACTCATCAGTCGGAAGGAAGTGCATGAAGGCCCTCGTATTCACCGCCCTTGGCGTCGTTGAAGTGAAAGACGTCGATGAGGTCATCCCGGCAGACGACGAGGTGATCGTGCACGTCGAGCGAGCCGGAATCTGCGGGAGCGAGCTGCACGGAATCACGAGCGCGAGCTTCCGCGTGCCTCCGCTCATCATGGGACATGAGTTCGTGGGGACGACGGACGACGGTCGCCGCGTCGCGGTCAATCCGCTCATTTCATGTGGGACGTGCGAGCTATGCCGACGGGGCGAAACCCAGCTGTGCCGGACTCGAGTGCTGCTTGGCGCGCACAAGGCGGGCGGCTTTGCCGAGCGGGTAGCGGTGCCTCGCGCGCTGATACACGATCTTCCCCCGGGCCTCGATTGGGACAGCGCGGGACTAATCGAACCGCTGGCAAACGCGGTGCATGCCTGGAATCTCGCCGGCTCTCCCGTTGGAGCTCGAGTCGGCGTCATCGGGTGCGGTCCCATTGGGCTCGCGTGCCTCGAGGTCGCTCTTCACGGTGGCGCGGTGGAGGTCGCCTGCGCTGATCTTTCAGAGGATCGACGAGCGGTGGCTACGTCATTGGGGGCGGGCGTCGTCTCTCCTTCCCTCGAGGGCGAGTTCGACGTGATCTTCGACGCGGTGGGCAGCGCCGCAACGCGAAACGCCTCGCTCGAGCACCTCATCCCCGGGGGGATCACGGTCTGGCTGGGGCTCGCCACGCCCGACACAAACTTCGATGCCGCCGCCGCCGTTCGTTTGGAAAAGACGATTCGTGGATCCTTCGCGTACGTGGACGACGAGTTCGTTGCCGCCATCGAGTTGGCGCCGCACCTCGATCTGTCCTGGTCGACGACCTATCCGCTTGACGACGGCGCGAAGATCTTCACCGAGCTGATGAACGGTGCCTCTACGCCCATCAAGGCGCTGCTCAAGCCGTGAAGACCCACGATCTCGACACCCCCACCCTTGTGATCGACCTCGACCGCGTCGAGACCAATGTCCGTGAGATGGCCGAGCGAACAGAGACGAGTGGCGTACGCCTTCGTCCTCACACGAAAACTCATAAGATGCCCGAGATCGCCCGACTTCAAGTCGACGCCGGTGCATCGGGGATCACGTGCGCGAAGGTCGGCGAAGCCGAGGTGATGGCCGCTGCGGGGTTCGATGACATTCTGATTGCGTACCCGATCTACGGGGACGAAAAGCTCGCGCGCTTGAGCGCGCTGCGAGAGAGAGCGCGCATCCTCGTGAGCTTGGACTCGGTTGAGGTCGCGCGCGGACTCGGTCGAGTGGGCCTCGCGAGCGGACAACCCATTGAGCTCTACATCGAAGTGGATACTGGCCACCATCGCATGGGTCGAGCGCCAGGCGAGCCGACGGTCGAGTTGATCAAGCAGATCGCCGAGATTGATGGTGTCACGATCATTGGACTGCTGACGCACGCAGGACACGCCTACGGCGCTGTCTCGATGAGTGATCGCGATCTCGTGGTCGATCGCGAAATCGCCGATCTCGTCATGACCAAGGAGATGGCCGCGGATGTCGGTGTCTCATTCACGGAGATCAGTGTCGGCTCTACGCCGTCAGCGCGAAGCGAGCTCCGTCACCAAGGCGTGACCGAAGTGCGTCCGGGTACCTATGTGTTTAACGACACCGCGATGATGAGTCTCGGAGTGGCGACCGAGGACACGTGCGCGGCGCGCATTCTCGCCACCGTCGTCGGCCGACCGACAGAGGATCGGTTCGTCATCGACGCGGGCACGAAATGCTTCACCTCGGATGGTGTCGGGCGTCCGGGATGGATCCGTGCCGTCGGGCGCGACGACCTCACAATGAGCTTTACGACCGAGGAGCACGGTGTGGGCACCATCGACCTCGACAATGGCGGACGCCTCGAGATCGGCGACAAACTCGAATTCATTCCGAGTCACATCTGTCCCGTCGTCAATCTCTTTGACTCCGTCTACGTCACTCGCGACGGGAACGTGATCGATGAATATCGCGTAGCCGGTCGGGGAAAGGTCCGCTAAAGCGTCTGCCCGCTCAATGAGGAGTCGCCTGCGCGAACGCGTCAGCGTAACCTCTCACCAAGCCTGAACGACTAGGCCACGACTTCGCCCAGATGCGCGCGGATCACCTTTCGTGCATGTTCGACGGAGGACTCGAGCTTCTTTAGCGGGAATCGCTGAGCCACGGCGGTAACGCTGACCGCACCATCGGGCACGGACTTCGACGTCAAGAACAACGGCACGGCGAGACAGCCGATCCCTGGCTCGTGCTCTTCGCGATCGAGCGCGTATCCGTCTTCGCGTATTTTGCTGAACTCGCGATGCATGTCTTCGACATCGGTCAGCGTGTGACTCGTGTAACGAATCATCGTCGACTCGTATTCGTGGACCCACTGGGCAACCTCAGCGCGAGTCGTCAACATATAGGCAAGGATCGATTTCCCAACGCCCGTGCAGTATGCGGGATTGCGTCCACCGATGACGGATTTCATCTGGTACCGGAACCGAGCGGGCTGCACCTTCGCGAGGTACATCACTTCGGCGTGATCGAGCACCGCGTAGTGCGTTGTCTCGCCGAACTTCTGTGCGAGGGCGGAGAGCACCGGACGAATCCGTCCGATCTCGTCGAGCTCCTCGTAGTAGGAGAAGGCGAGCTTGAGCAGTCCGTACCCGAGGCGGTACCGGCTGTCACGGTCTTGCTCAATGAGGTTTGCGCGGCGGAGCGCGCTGAGGGCCCTGTGCACGCTGGAGCGTGGCGAATTCACCAGTCGCGCCAGCTCATTGAGTCCGATGCCGTCGGGAAACGACCCAAGAACATTCAAGATGGCGAGCACGCGATCCGAACCGTGCAGCGCCTTGGGTAGGTCGTCCGTGGTTTCGCTGTGCAGGAGGTCTACGGTCACTTCACCCCCTTTTTCGGAAGCCCGTAAAGAAACGTAACTATAGCGACTTTGGTCTTTCTGGGAACAGCGTTCCGTATATCCGAACACCTGCGGTCGCGACTTCTGGCGCGGGTGGTGAAAACGTCACGGACGCTACGACCAACGGTCTCCCCCGAGGAATCCTCGCTCAGAGATTCACGTGCCCAGACCGGCGGGTGGGTGCCGTCGATCGCGCGGCCAATGCCTTCTCTGGAATGAGTCGCGATCCCTCGTCTGTACCATTCGGGTATGCCTAACTACATCCCCTCCCCTGATCGCTATGACGCCATGTCCTATCGGCGATGCGGTCGCAGCGGCATCGTGCTACCCGCAATCTCGCTCGGACTGTGGCACAACTTCGGCGACGATCGCCCGATCGAAACGCAGCGAGCCATACTCCGGCGAGCGTTCGATCGGGGCGTCACGCACTTCGACCTCGCCAACAACTACGGTCCCCCGTACGGCAGCGCCGAGATCAATTTCGGCCGAATTCTTCGTGAGGATTTCGCCTCACTGCGCGACGAGCTCATCATCTCCTCGAAGGCTGGTTGGGATATGTGGCCCGGCCCCTACGGCGACCTCGGCTCTCGCAAGTATCTGCTCGCGAGCCTGGACCAGAGCTTGAAGCGCTTGGGCCTCGAGTATGTCGATATCTTCTACCATCACCACTTTGATCCGACGACTCCCCTTGAAGAGACGATGGGGGCGCTCGATCACGCGGTTCGTCAGGGAAAAGCCCTCTACGTCGGCATCTCGTCCTACTCCGACGAGCGCACCAAGGAGGCGGTCGACATTCTTCGGGGTCTCGGAACTCCGCTCTTCATTCACCAGCCTTCGTATTCGCTCTTCAACCGTTGGATTGAAGAGCGGCTCCTCGACGTGCTGGAAGCAGAAGGCGTCGGATGCATCGCCTTCTCCCCGCTCGCCCAAGGACTCCTTACCGACCGTTACCTCAATGGTGTGCCCGAAGGGTCGCGCGCCACGAAACACGATTCCCTTGAGATGTCGATGCTGAGTGAACAGAATCTGAAACGCGTGCGCGCGCTGAATGACATCGCGAAGGACCGAGGTCAAACGCTCGCACAGCTCGCGCTCGCGTGGGTGCTGCGCGATCCCCGGATCACGAGTGCGCTTATCGGCGCAAGCAGCGTCGCGCAGTTGGACGACAACCTTGATGCGCACAACAACTTCGCCTTCAGTGATGATGAGCTCGCTCGCATCGACCAGCACGCCGTTGAAGGCGGTATCGACCTGTGGCGTGGCCCGTCGACGAGCTGATCGCTAGGAGTTCGTCAACACTTCTTCGATCGCGTCACATGCCCGTCGAAGACGATCGGCGTCCTGGGAGAAGTTGATGCGAAAGTGCCCGCGACCGGCGACGCCGAATTGGTAACCGGGCGCGATGAGGACACCGTTCTGCTTCAGAGCGACGGCCATCGCGAAGTCGCTCTCACCGTGGGTGGTCGCCCACGGTGAGCGCGACGCGTTCGGAAAGACATAGGAGCTACCCGCCGGGGTCGCGACCGAGACGCCCGGCATAGATCGCAGCCGCTCAACGAGCGCGTCTCGGATCCGCTGGTGCGCCGTGGTTCGTAAGTTCAGCCATGAGCCATCGTCGTCCATCCAGTGTCGGAGTGTCTGTTGGGCATATCCCGCGGTGCGCAGTGAGGTGAGTGAGATGACCTGTTCCATCGCGTCGATGATCTCGCTCGGTCCAACGGCGGCCCCGATGCGGTAGCCGCTCATGGATTCGGTCTTCGATGGCCCGGCGAGGATGACGGTTCTCTCGGACATATCGGGCAGTGAACCGATGTGCACGTAGTCGCGGTCGTCGAACACCAGTCGGCAGTAGAGCTGGTCAACGACCGCCCATAGGTCGTGGGCAACGACCCACGAGGCGAGTCGCTCGGCGGACTCCCTCGCGTAGATGCCGCCCGTCGGGTTGTTTGGATGGGAGAGCACCAGTCCGCTGACGCCACGACGCGCCGCCTCATCGAGGTCCTCTTCCTTTACCGTGATGACGCCCTGCTCATCCTGGTGCAGCGGCAAACGGTAGCTGGTCGCGCCAAGATACGCGCAGATCCTCTCGTCCATGAAATACTCGACGGCTGGAAATGCCACGATGTCCCCGGGCGAGACGAGTGCCGAGAGCGAAGTAAAGAGTCCGCCTTGCGTTCCCGGCGTCAGCACCAGTTGACTGGAAGGGTCGACTGAGCGACCAAGCAGTGCACTCAATCGCGGAGCGAGCATTGAGCGAACATTGGCGCTGCCCCGATAGGCCGTGTACGCCTCAGTGTTCTCTGCGAGCGCCGCTGCGAAATCGCGCTCGGCTGACTTCGGTGGGACGAACGCCCGCGTGTCGCCATGGGTAAGGTCGATGACTTCCCTGCGCGACGCAGTACTGGCAACGGTGCGATCCATCTCGCGCACGGAGGCTCCATAGAACTCTCGGTAAAGATCAAGATCGGCTGCGCGGAGCGTTGCCGGACGCTGGAACGCGCTTAGGGGCATGAGTACGTCACGGCGACGGACCGGCCGATGCGCATGCGAGGGCTTCTTTGAAATCGAGATCGAATGGTCCCAGCTGCGTCATGAGCCACGTCACGCCAGCCTCCGCCCACGCCGTCGCATCATCACCCGGAGTGCGGAGCATCACGATGTCGAAATTGTCGAGGTCTGCACCTTCTTCGACAAGGCGCCGCTTCAACTCAGCCATCTCGTCGGGACCGGGCATTTGAATCACCACGATTCCTTGATATCTGGCAGCACGCCGGATGGGCGCGGGATGCGGCCACCGCGCAGCCAGCCAAATGGGGATGCCACCCTCGCGCTGGGGCGCGGGCAGGAACCTAACGCCTCCGGCCGCGCGATAGAAGTCACCTTCGTGATCGACCGGATCCCCCTGGAGCAGTTGCGTGAGGACTTCCAGTCCTTCGCTCAGCATGCGACCTCTCGTTGGAGCGTCAACGGTGTCACCAAAAGAAGAGAGCTCGCCGACGCCGTCGTCGCCTATGCCTAAACCCAGCACGAGACGCCCGTGCGAAAGAAGATCCAGCGTCACGGCCTGGCGAGCGAGCACGGCCGGACGTCGCCGCACGAGCGGGGTAACCATGGGGCCAAGTTGAATCGTCGATGTTGCCGCTGCAATAGCGGCGAGGCAGATATACGGGTCGAGAATGTCGCGAACGCGCGGTCCGTAGAGGAGATGATCCCAGAGAAAGAGTCCGTCCCAGCCCGACGCTTCGGAGGCTTGAGCCACTTGAACAACCCGAGCAGGATCGGCGAGGCCGTCGAACGCTGGAAAAAACAGAGCGTGCCGCATCAGCTGAAGCGCTCGTTGCCGTCGCGATTCGGTTCGGTCACCGTCAGTACCCCGCTTTTGAGTTGTAGAGATTTCTCATGGGCTCCCCGCTTCGCCAGTGTCCCATGTTTTCAAGGAAGAGTTCCACTAGGTCATTGTTCTCAGTCCGCACCGTTGACGCGGAATGCGGAGAAACGATGACGTTGTCGATATCCCAGAACGGGCTTTCAGCCGGTAGGGGCTCATGTTTGAACACGTCGAGGCACGCTCCTGCGATCGACCCCGTCTTGAGCGCGGTGATGAGTGCCGCTTCATCAACGAGTTGACCGCGAGAGATATTGATAAGAATGCCATCCTTACCCAACAAGTCCAACTGTCGAGCGCCGATCATGCCCTCGGTCTCCTTGGTAAGTGGCGAGGAAAGAATCAAGATATCGGACTCAGGGAGCACGTCGTCGAGCTCGCTCCGGTCGATGACTCTCGCGAGTCCTGCCACGTCGTAATGACGTCCTGCTCGACCGAGACCAACGACCTCCACCCCGAGGGCGCCGAACACTCGAACGATCTCGCGGCCCATTCCTCCGAGGCCGACGACGAGAGCGTGCAGGCCGCGCAACTGGCGAGTCGTGTAGCGCTCCCAGTGGTGTTGGGCCTTTCGCGCGTTGAGGAAGGGAACACCCTTGATGAAGTACAACGCGCCCATCAGCGCGAACTCCGCCAAGGGCACCGCGTGGATGCCGCCCGCCGTCGTGGCGATGATGGACGTCTCGTCAAGTCCGGTGCGCTGCATCACTCCACCGATGCCCGCGCTCGTGCCCTGGATCCACCTCAGGTTCGGGCAACGTTCGGCCATCGTCGACGGATCCAGCCAGTCGAAGTCGAAAAAGACATCAGCGATAGCAGCAATCGCACGCCACTCTTCGATCTGTTCGAGGGACAGATGCCGTGGCGGGGCAGAGTGATCGCACGCGTACCGAGGTACGGGCAGAAGATCTGGTCGATAGTGGACGATCAGTCCATCGTCGTATGACTCAATTCGTTCGACGAGCTCTGGTTCGAGGTAGGAGCCAATGACGACGTTGATCGTCACGCCGAATCCCCTTCGACCGCCACGATGGCGTCTATTTCGATCAGGAATCCGCGCAGCCCCGCCTGCACTGTGGTCCGAACGGGGAACGGTGGAGTGAAATACGTGCGGTAGATCTCTTCGAGCTCATGAACGCTCGCGACGTCGTCGAGATAGACGCTCACTCGTACCGCGTGCTCAAGCGAGGTGCCCGCGGCACGAGCGACCGCTGACAGGTTGTCGAGCACCTGGCGCGCCTGGTCAACGAACGACTCTGGAACCTCGCCGCTTGCCGGATGTTTGGGTATCTGTCCGGCGATGAAGAGCATTCCTTGGACGATGATGCCCTGGGAGTACGAGAAGGACGGCGCAGGTGCATTCGAGGTTCTCACCTCGCGTCGAATCGGTGGCACCGTCCGAAGTTATCAGTCGCGAAATGGAGGATATCCAACATGAAGGGGCTTAGGTATGGGCTGCGACGATTCTTTCTGCCATCGCAGCCACGCGCGCGAGCGCGTGCCGCGTCCGATGGCCCCACCAGAAAAGGTCCTTGCCATCAACGAAGTATGTGGGCGCCACGGATTCAAGATCGGGTAGTTGACGAACGCTGAACGGATACGGCTCGCTCGGAGCGAGCACGATGGCGGGGCGGCGGCTCCGAGCTTCGTCGAGCTCGACCGTAGGGTACGCCCCATCACGGTCGTACACGTTCTTGATGCCAACATGGACGAGCAGCGCGCTCGCGTACGTGGGCGACCCGAGGGCCATCCAAGGGCCACGCCATATGGGAACGAACGCGAGCAGGCGAACAGGCGACGGATCGCCCAACTCGATCGTCCTCCAGGTGACCCCGACCGTGCTGGCAAGTCCTGCCATAGACGGGTTCACATCCCCGAGCGATCGAATGTGCAACGCATGCACAGTGAGACCGCGATCAACGAGCGCTTCGTAGTCCTCCCGTCGGTTTTCTTCCGCCTCCATCACCACGAGGTCTGGACGCAAGGCTTCGATGCGCGCGACGTCAGGATTCTTGGTGCCGCCCACGTGTTCGAGGTCGGGACGCTCGCAAAACCGAGTACAGGCAATCGGCACTCGATCCCAGGCAGTGAGCGTCTCCGTGACCGACGGAACGAGACTGACAATCCTCACAACTCCATCTTGGACGAGGCGCTCGACGAGCTAGAGGTTTCTCTCAAACTCCTCGAGGACGGCAACCCGATCTTCCTTGGCGGGCATCTGGTAGTAAGGATTCTTCTTCGCCCAGTAGTAGAACATCGGAATGAGGCCGAGGGCCATCGCACCGAGACCCACCCAGAGGGTGGGCGCGTTCAGTTGCGGCACGGATTCGGCGAAGAGATAGCCCATGAAGATAGCGCCAACGAGCGGCCACAGACCCATGAAGATGAAGTTGGTCGCCGACAAGAACAGCTGCTTGCGATAGAGGGCAACCACCGCGAGTCCGGCCAAGCAGTAGTAGATGCAGATTTGCAGACCGATGGCGTCGATGGCGTCGGTGAGAATTGAGCCGATCGAGCCGAAGTACTGCGAACCGATGAAGAGCCCCAGGGAAATGATGGTGACGACTCCCGTAGCGACGAGAGGCGTTCTCCTCTTTTGGTGAACGGTGCCGAGGATCTTCGGCAAGGTGTTGTCTCGACCCATGGCAAACAGCGTTCGAGTCACCTGGATCAAAGTCGTCTCGAGCGTTGCGATGGTCGAGAGCACCACGGCCAGCACGATGAACTTCCCGCCCGTGCCGTGCCAGACCTCTTGGCCGAGCACACTCAGGACGTCGGCGGGATTGTTGTTGATCTGACTGGCGGTGAGGACCATGTTGGTCGCAACCGTGAAGATTTCAAAGAGCAAAAAAACGACAAAGATGCCAACGATGGCGCCTAGCCCGGGCGTTCTTTTTGCGCTCTTCGTCTCTTCGTTCAAGTTGGCGGTCACGTCCCAACCCCAGTAGTAGAAGGCTGCCACCAAAGCTCCTGCAACAAATCCTTTCTGACCATCGAAGATGCCCGGCGAGAACCAGTGCCAAGAGAATGCGTGAACGTGATGGCCATGAAAAATCGCCAAAGCCGCGAACAGCAGCAGGAGGAACAGTTCGATGCAGGACATCACGATCTGCACGGTCACGGTGATCGTGACGCCGGCGGCGACGGCCGCGACCATCAACAAGAAGAACACGGCTCCCACCAAGGTGACTTCAGCTTTGTTATTCGCTGCGGCGTGGGAAAACAGACCGAGGATGTAGGAACCCGCAGGAACGGTTGCCGCCACCATGAAAATCAGGGCTGAGACGACGAGCGCCCACCCGGAGAGAAATCCCAGCACTGGATGCAGCGCACGGCGCACCCAGGAGTAGCTGGCGCCCGCGTTCGTTTCAACGCGACCGAGATAGCTGAAGGCAAAGACGATGCCGAACATCGCGATGCCGCAGTAGAGCAACGAGGCGGCGCCACCAAGCAGCACGGCACCGAACAGCACTGCGGTCGATGCCGCAAGGGAATATCCGGGCGCCACGCCCGCAATTCCCATAATCACCGAGTCGAATAGTCCGAGCACGCCGGCGCGCAGACTGTGCTGCCTCGAATCGGCTGACTCGGGCACCTCCAAGGTATCGGTCATGGCTACTGCGCTCCTTTGTTGGATATCACCTTCTGCAAACTTTGGGGTCCCGAAATGTAACACGAACCAAGGTGCGATACGCATATATTCCCAACGCGAGACCGCGACACCCAGACCATATCGGCACGACCTGGCTGACGGGTGAATGCGTCACGGGGTCCGTTCGCGCGGAACGGTAACGTTGCTGGGGTGAAGGCTGACAGGCGGGATGCGGGTCCGCCGCGAGCAGATTCATCGAGGGCGTTGCGAGCGTCCGGGCCCGGGTAGAGAGAGACTTCCAAACTTGCCACTCCTGCAACGATTCGACGATGACGCCACTCCCGCCCTCACGCCAGAGGAGCTGAAAGCTCGTTGGGTGGGCTTCCACACCGAGATTCGCCGCATGGCCGGTACGCGTCTCCAATGCGTCGCCGGTCGAATGCTCGGCGAGGATACTCGTCGATACCGTCTGGCCCGATTCATCTTTCGACCTGCGCTGCAGGCCTGGCGCAACGTGCGAAAGATCGAAAAGAAAAAGGCTCCACTCGTGTCCGTCGGGGATGCCCCGGAGGTCTATCCGGTCAACTATCGCCCGCGCGCTATCGACTACGAGGTCGAACTGGCGTCGCTCGTCTTCGACGCCAACGACGTCAACATTGTTCCCATTGACGAAGAAGCCTCTGCTCCAGAGGAGTTCGTCGCTGCGCTCAACGACACGCTGAACGAGACGACTGCCGAATGGCTCTTCCTCTGTGACGCCTCGACCACCCCCGAAAGTCGGCTCTATACGGTCGCGAAGCTGCTGTCCCGTGCTACGCCGGAAGACGACGTCGTCTTCGCTGACGAGGCTGGTGTGAACCAGTTTGCACCCTTGCTGAAGAGTCCCGCGGTTGGACCGCACACGTTGCTCAGCTACAACGTCGTCGGACGACCCGCGCTGTTGCGCGTTGAGACCCTCTTCGCCGCGGGCGGATTCTCTTCTGAGGCCAGATGGGCGTACGAGCACGACGCCTACCTCCGACTGAGCGAAGCCAAGGCTCGATTTCGTCACGTGCCGCGCGTCCTGCCCGCGGGCAGATCTGAACGCCACTTTGATGCGACGCGCCTCAATGAGGACACCTGCAAGGTCGTGCGCCACGCTCTCGAACGGAGGGGCTTGCGTGGCAGCGTCAGTCCGGGTTCGCTGCCGGGCCTCGTCGCCTGGTCGCTCGAGGCGCCCAGGCCCGCGCCGTCTATTGACATCATCATCCCGACGCGCGACCGCATTGAGCTCGTTCGCCAGTGCATCGAATCAATCGAAGAGAAGACGACGTACCCGAACTACGACATCATCATTCTCGACAACGATTCGATCGAACCAGCGTCAACTGCGTACTTCAACGAGACGAAGTACGCAGTTGTCCCGTGCCCGGGGCCCTTCAACTACGCGAAGATCGTGAATCGAGGGGTAAACCACTCGAGCGCGGACTACGTGGTCACGCTCAACAACGACACAATCGTCGTCACGCCAGATTGGCTCGAGCAGATGATCTCACTCTGTTCGCTCGATGACGTCGGCGTGGTAGGAGCTTGCCTGCTCGACCAAGACGGGCGAAGGGAACACGAGAGCATCGTCATCTCGCCCTATCCTCAGCACCTGCGCACTGATTCGAACTACCCCCACGTCGACTACTTCTCGCTCGCGGTCCGTGACGTGGCCGCCGTCACCGGCGCTGTGCAGATGGTGAATCGTCAATTTTGGCAGTCGCTCGGCGGCATGGATGAGCAGTTGAAGGTCGTCATGAACGACGTGGATATCTGCCTGCGCGCTCAGATGGAAGACCAGTACGTGGTTTATACGCCGAATGTCAAGCTCTTTCACCACGTTGGGTCGTCGCGAGGCGACCTCGATCCGCTTGATGATCGCAATCGCTTCATCCGTCGTTGGGACATCTTTGGATCGTTCCGTGATCCGTTCTTTCCCGAGTCGCTCATCTTGCTCGGCGAGAAGATGTACTTCATCGTTCGATGAACCCAGCCCAGTTCGGCCGTTCGGCCCTTGTAGCCTAAGAAGGTGCGTTCGACCGGTGACCGACTGATCACGCTGTATCGTCGGCTGCCGCCTTCGGCCCTCGCCATTGGCCTGATCGTCATCCTGGTGCTGTTGGCGAACGGCATGTACGTGTTCGGCTTGGCCAACAACGATCCCATCTCGTGGACCGCCGGCATCTCTCACCACCTGTGTCGCATCACGTGTGGCCGTCCCGCGATCGACCCCAATGTCGGTTTCGTCACCCAGACCCTCGGTCACCAGGCCGCCATGGACATCCTGCACGGACACTTCCCGTGGTGGAACTACTTCCAAGGCCTCGGCCAGCCGCTCGCCGGCGAGATGCAGGCGTCGGCGCTCTTTCCCCTGACCCTTCTCTTTGCCCTGCCCTCGGGACTCGTCTGGTTTCACATTGTCCTCGAGGTGATCGCCGGGATCTCGACGTACTTCCTCGCCCGTCGACTCTCACTGCCGATCTTCTTCGCCACGGTCGCCGGCATGCTCTTTGCGCTGAACGGGACGTACGCCTGGCTCGGCAACTCGGTCTTGAATCCTGTCGCCTTCTTGCCGATGCTCGTGCTCGGCATCGAGATGATTCTCGACAGCTCTTCCAGTTCGTCCAAGCGCGGCTGGTACATCGCCGCGATTGCCCTGGCGCTCTCGCTGTACGCGGGATTTCCCGAGGTTGCCTACATGGACGGGCTCTTCGGCGGAGCCTGGGCCATCGTGCGCCTGTTCAATGTCCCCCGGCTTCAGCGCCCGCGGGCCCTTCGCCGCCTCGGCCTCGGCGGCGTCATGGGCGTCATCTTGGCGCTGCCCGTGCTCATACCGTTTGACGATTACCTGAAAGTTGGCTTCATCGGCGGGCACACCGCGGCGGTTGACGGGGCGCTCCGCCTTCCGCCCGAGTCGCTCGCAACGTTCTTCGACCCTTACGTGTTCGGGACCATATTTTCCAATACCGTCGTCGACTCGATGTGGGGAGAGATCGGTGGATACTTCGGTGCGGGCATCTTCGTTCTGGCCCTCGTCGGGCTCTTCGGCACGAAATTGCGGCCACTTCGAATCTTCCTGGCGGTGTGGACCGCACTGGGACTCGCCGGGGCCTTTGACTTCCTCGGCGCCAAATTCCTTTGGAACTTGATTCCACTCGTCAACGCGTCGTCATATCCGCGCTACATCATGCCAAGCTGCGAGCTCGCAGTCGTGCTCCTCGCTGGCTTCGGGCTCTGGGACTTCACACTGAGCACGCGCGCCAAGCGCCTGTTCACGACGGCGGGGATCTTCATGGTGCTCGTCCTCCTGTGGTGCGTGAATGAAGCCCGCCCCTACAACAAAGGCGTCGTCTTTGGCTCCTCGAAGATCCACATCGTCTACGTCGGGCTCCAATTTCTTCCGTTCATCGCCGTCGTGTTGCTCTTGATCCTCGGCCGCCTCCACCGATTCCGCTGGGCTCCCTTCGTCATCGCCGTCGTGATCATCGGTGAGTCGCTGCTCTACTTCTTCGTCCCGACCGCGGAGTCGCCGAAGCAGATCACAATCGACTACGCCCCCATCACCTACCTCCAAACCAACCAAGGCCAGTACCGCTTCTTGGACTTTGCCGTCTTGTATCCGAACTGGGGTACGTACTTCGGCATCAATGAGTTCAGCGACATCGACCTGCCCTTCCCGCGGGCTTTCAAGAATCTTCTCGAAGATCAGCTCGATCCCGGCCTCACTCCGGGGAACCAGTTCGTCGTAAAGGGCGGCATGATTGGGGTGAAGCACCTCGAGTACGAGCTCGCGAATCACTTCCAGGCGTACGAAAACGCGTCCGTGAAGTACCTCTTGATGCCGAGCGCGGTGGTGCTCAACCAGCGCCTTGTCAAAGACGGCGTCACTCAAGTGTTCCGCGACTCGCTCGCCACGATCTACGAGCTTCCCCATCCCCGATCGTTCTTCTCGACGCCGAATTCCATGTGCACCATCACGAGCACGAGCGATAGCGCTGCCACCGTCAGTTGCCCGAAGCCGACCACGCTGATGCGCACCGAGCTTTCGATGAAAGGCTGGCGAGCATTCGTGAACGGCAAGCAGGAGACGATCGTCACGAAAGACCACGTGTACCAACAGATCACGGTTCCCGCTGGCACGTCGACGGTCACTTACAGCTTCTCTCCGCCTCACGAGCGTGACGCGCTCATCGTGGGACTGCTCGGTGGGCTCTTCCTCATCGGTTCGTTGGTCAACGAGCGCTATCCATTTGTGCCAACGCGACGACGCCCGAAGCACGGCCAGTAGCTGCCGTTCGACACCGGTCGAGTACCTTGACTACCAGTCCCCCATGGAGAATGGAGTCGTCATGAGCCGCGTCGATGACATTGATCTCACGAAGTCCATGAGCAAGGAAGAGTCCGACAAGCGTGTGCTCAAGGCGCAACAGCGACTCACGCAGCTGCGACTCTTCAGCGCCGGACTGCTCGAACCGCAGGTGGTTGGCCCAGGTCTTGTGGTGCTCTTCGAGGGCTTCGACGCGGCCGGGAAGGGGGGCGCCATTCGCCGGCTGACCGCGAGCCTCGACCCGCGACACGTGCTCGTCCACCCCGTCGGCCCGCCAACCGAAGAAGAGCTGCGTCATCATTTCCTGTGGCGCTTCCAAGAAGTCCTGCCCGGTACCTCAGAGATGACCGTTTTTGACCGCTCCTGGTACGGGCGACTCCTCGTCGAACGTGTCGAGGGCCTCATCGATGACGATGCCGCGGAGCGTTCGGCGAAGGAGATCGTCGAATTCGAAGACATGCTCACGCATAACGGGACAACCATCGTCAAGTTCTGGCTGCACATCTCGGAAAAGGAGCAGCTGAGGCGGTTCGAAGAGCGACAGAACAATCCGCTTAAGCGGTGGAAACTCACGCCCGACGACTGGCGCAATCGAGAGAAGCGCGACGCGTACCTAAAGGCCCTCGGCTACATGGTGGACGCGACCGACGAGAAGCACGCCCGCTGGGAGCTCATTCCCGCCGAGAGCAAGCACTACGCGCGGGTGGCGGTGCTTGAAAGGCTCATCGATCGCTGGATTCATGATCTGGAACGACACGGCCACGAGGTCCCCAAGTTCACTGGAGGAAACTTCCTCAGCTAGTCGTCGGCGAACTCAACGATCTGGAACACTTGGGCCATGACATCTCGCTACGGCATCACGATCCCCTTTGACGGCGTCACCCTGCTCGAACACCGCGAATGGTTCCATCGCCTGGCCGACCTCGGCTACACCGACGTGTGGTCAGCCGAGGTTGACGGGGCGGATGGCTTTACCCCGCTCACCGTCGCGGCCCTGACCGAAACGCGGCTCAATCTCGGCGTGGCGGTGACGCCGGTCTTCACGCGAGGGGCAGGACTTTTGGCGATGAGCGTTGCCGCCATGGCGGAGGTGGCGGGCGGGCGTTTCACGATGGGTCTCGGGGCGTCAAGCCAACCCGTCGTCGAACGTTGGAATGGCATCGCCTACGAGCACCCTTTCGCCAGGACGCGCGACACGCTGAGATTCCTCAAACGCGCGCTCGACGGCGAGAAGATCGACGAGGTCTTCGAGACCTTTCAGGTGCATGGATTCAAGCTCTCGCGGCCCGTCGTGGAACGCCCGCCCATCCTGCTCGGCGCTCTTCGTCCGGGAATGCTGCGCCTGGCCGGCAAAGAGGCCGACGGAGCAATCCTCAACTGGCTCGCGGCGAGTGACGTCGCCCAGTGCCAAAAGGAAGTGGGAGCAGACAAGACGATCGCGGCCCGGCTCTTCGTTATCCCAACTCCCGATTCCGAAACCGCGCGCCATATCGCGCGCAGGATGATCTCCTCGTATCTCACGGTCAACGCGTACGCCGAGTTTCACCGATGGCTCGGTCGCGGCGAGGCCCTCACGCCCATGTGGAACGCCTGGTCTGCGGGCGAGCGCAAGCTCGCCAACGAGGTGATCCCGGATGCGGTCGTCGATGAGCTGGTGATCCACGGCTCTTACGACGCATGTCGCGAGCACATAGGGCGCTACGTCGAGGCGGGCGTTGAGATCCCCACCATCGCCATCGTGCCGTTCGGAGTTGAGCTCGCGGAGGCCGTCCAGGGCCTCGCCCCGCGCTAGACCGCGCTCGCCTCGAGAAACTCGAGCACTTCGGCGAACTTCAGGCGCGCCGCCGTGGTGCGGGTTGGCACATGATCGCTCGGCACTTCATGAGCCTCGTAGTTCTTGAGCGCGTGGCGTGCGACGGTCTGTTTGTGGACTTCGTCAGGCCCGTCGTAGATGCGCGCGGCCCGCGCCGCGCGGTACATCGACTCGAGCGGCATGTCCGAGGAGTAGCCGAGCGAGCCGTAAGTCTGAATCGCCCGATCGATGACGTTGTGCAGGACGTTTGCGCCGTAGTACTTGATCATGGCGATCTCGTCGCGCGAGGCGGATGCGCCTACCTGGTCCATCTTCCACGCTGCGTGGAGCGTCATCAGTCGCGCGGCGTGCATTTCCGCCTTCGAGTCGGCGATCCAATTCTGCACCGTCTGCTTGTCGGCGAGGAGCGATCCGTGGGTGTAGCGGCTGAGCGCGCGCTCGCACATCATGTCAAAGGCCCGCTGGGATTGCCCAAGCCAGCGCATGCAGTGATGTATGCGGCCCGGGCCAAGGCGGGTTTGAGCGAGGAGAAACCCTGATCCTTCGGGACCGATCAGATGGTCCAGCGGGACCCGTACGTCCTCGTACAGGATCTCCGCGTGATTGCCGAACTGTCCATAGACAACGTCGGGGTGATCCATCGCCCCCACGTCACGCAGGATGGTGAGCCCAGGCGAGTCGACCGGTACGACGAACATCGACGAGCCCTGGTACGGATGAACCTCAGGGTTGGTCACGGCCATCACGATCAATATGTCTGCCACTGAGCCGTTCGTCGTATACCACTTGTGACCGTTGATCACCCACTCCTCGCCGTCCCTCACGGCGCGCGATTTAAGCAGACGAGGGTCACTCCCCGCGCTATCGGGTTCGGTCATGGAAAATCCCGAGCGTAGCGTCCCGGCGAGTAGAGGCTCCAGCCACCGCTCCTTGATGTCCTCGCGCCCCGTCATCTCCATGCCCGCGGCGAGCAGTTCGGCGTTGCCGCTGTCGGGCGCGTTGTTGCCAAAGACGACGGGAGCGTACATCGACTCGCCGAGGATCTCGTGCATAAGACCGAGCTTCACCTGACCAAATCCCATACCGCCGAGCTCAGGCGGGAGATGCGCAGCCCAGAGGCCGCGCTCCTTCACCTCCCGCTGGAGGGGCCGCATAACGGTGAGGAGCTGCTCATGGGTGAGCGAGAGGACTTCGAGCGGCATGATCTCCTCGCGCACGAAGCCACGCATCCACACCAGCTGCGCTTCGAACGCCTCGTCGGTCGAAAAGTCCCAGGCCACCGTTACCCCCTCGTCGTGCCCCACTCTAGGGGCAGTCGAAAATGTGACTCGAGTGAAGCGCGAGTCAACTGTCATACACTGAAGTCGGACTGGAGTGCCATGGCGAAGAAGAAGAAAACGAAAAGTGACGCGAAAGTGTTGATCGGAGTGGTGGACACCATGTTCGCGCGCTATGACATGGGCGCGACCGCGCGCAAGGAGCTCGCGAGTTGCCCCGGTTACGGGACGACCTTCGACGTCATCTCCGCCACGGTGCCCGGCTTTAAAGACTTGGCCGTCGCGGCGAAGAACATGATCGAAAAAGAGGGGGCCTCGATCGTCGTCGCGCTCGGCATGCCCGGATCCCAGCCCATCGACAAGCAGTGCGCTCACGAAGCGTCCCAGGGCCTCATGACCGCCCAGCTCATGACTTCGACCCCCATCCTCGAGGTATTCGTGCACGAGGACGAGTCCGACGACGAGAAGGTCCTCGCGTCGGTGTTCGAAAACCGCTCTCGCGACCACGCGCGCAACGCCTACTGGATGATCTTTGAACCCGAGCAGCTCGCCAAGCGCGCGGGTCAAGGTATCCGGCAGGGTTTCGCCAACGCCGGATCCTTGAAGAAGGGCTAGATCCGCCCATAGTTCGCGGGTCAGTATGCTCGCCAGAGTTGCGTACGCATCTCTAGGAGGATCCCATGCCCGAAGCCGTCATCGTCGCCACCGCTCGCACCCCGATCGGGCGCGCCTTTAAGGGGTCGCTCGTCGACATGCGACCGGACGACCTGACCGTACTCATCGTGCGCGCGCTCCTGGAAAAGGTGCCCGAGCTCGACCCCCACAGTGTGGAGGATCTGATCCTTGGCTGCGGACAACCCGCTGGTGAGGCAGGCTTTAACATCGCGCGCGTCGTTGCTGTGCTCGCCGGACTCGACGACGTTCCGGGCGTGACGGTCAATCGATATTGCTCGTCGTCCCTGCAGACGATTCGCATGGCAGCCCACGCGATTCGCGCGGGCGAAGGCGACATCTTCATCTCGGCGGGCGTGGAGACGGTATCGAGGTTTGCCAGCGGCGCCTCGGACAGCGGGCATAACGTGAATCCGCTCTTTCATGACGCACTCGAAAGGACCAAGGGGCGCTCGGAGAAATACACCGAGCCGTGGACCCCTCAGCCCGGTCTTCCCGACGTCTACATTGCGATGGGTCAGACGGCAGAGAATGTCGCAGAGTTCGAGCGCGTATCGCGCGAGGAGATGGATGAGTTCGCGCTTCGCAGTCAAGAGCTGGCCGTCTTTCACCAGGAGAACGGATTCTTCGAACGCGAAATCGTCCCGGTGACCTTGCCTGATGGAACGGTCGTCACGAAGGATGACGGGCCACGAGCGGGCACGACGCTGGAGAAGCTCGCGAGCCTGAAGCCGGTCTTCAAAGAAGGGGGCACCGTCACCGCGGGTAATGCCTGTCCCCTGAACGACGGCGCGGCGGGGGTTATCGTCATGAGTGACACGCGCGCGAAGGACCTCGGCATTAAGCCCCTCGCCCGCATCATCGCGAGCGGAGTCAGCGGACTTAACCCGGAGATCATGGGGCTCGGCCCCATAGAAGCCTGTCGCCAGGCGCTCGGTCGGGCCAAGATGACCATCGACGATATTGACCTTGTCGAGATCAACGAAGCGTTCGCAGCCCAAGTGATCCCGAGTGCGCGGCACTTGGAGATCCCTTTGGACAAGCTCAACATACGAGGAGGGGCGATCGCACTCGGACACCCATTTGGGATGACCGGCGCGCGCATCATGACGACGCTGCTCAACTCCCTAGAAGACGCGGATAAGCGATTCGGCCTGGAGAGCATGTGCGTCGGCGGGGGCCAAGGCATGGCGATGATCGTCGAGCGATTGGACTAGGCCAACGAGCGCGAGCTGATACTGATCCATTGGTCGCGACGCCGCTCGGGACTCTTATCTTCGACGAGAGGATTCGCCTCGGCTCGGTTGAACGCTGAGGCGAGGTCGCCGCAGCCGTACTCATCATCGTTGGCGCCGTGGCGCTTAGCCACAGTCCGATCGTGGCGGTCGCGACGCCGGGCGAACGAAAGCCTTCGCCTCAGTAGAAGCAGCAACCACGTCTCGACAGTGCGAGCGGCGTCGGCTTTGATTTTCCGTAATGACGTTCTCGTCACGCCCTTTGGATGAGGGAGGCGTCGGCGGTACCCTCGAATTCGTGACCAAAAACACGTCATTGCAGGAGCGCGATCTGCTCGCATCGATGCCGGGTGTTCCCGAAGGTCGTTCGTCGACCTTTCGACCAGACATCCAGGGCATGCGCGCGGTCGCGGTCATCCTCGTCATCTTGGTGCACGCGTCGGTCCCTGGATTCGAAGGCGGCTACATCGGCGTCGACGTCTTCTTTGTCATCAGTGGCTTCGTCATCACCCGCTTGCTGCTGCGACAACCGCGCCGAAACATTGCTCGCAATCTGGGCCACTTCTACGCCAATCGGATTCGACGAATCGTGCCCGCCGCGACGCTGACGCTGGTGGTCGCGGTCATAGCGGCGTACGCGTTGCTCGGAGCCAATTTCAATCCGTCGCTGCTGGTCGACGAGCGTTGGGCTTCGCTGTTCGGGGAGAACTTTCGCCTCATCAATACGGCGAGCAATTACTTTGTCCCAGGGCTCGCTCCCTCGCTCGTAACTCACTTCTGGTCGCTCGCAGTCGAAGAGCAGTTCTACCTTTGCTACCCGGTTCTCATCTTCACGTTGACCTGGCTGACTCCGCGACGGTTTCGAACGCTCTCGATCACCGCGGTTCTTCTGATAACGATCGCGCTCTCGGCTTGGTGGTGCTGGCACCTCACTCCGCTTAATCCCATTGCCGCGTACTACTCGCCCTTGACCAGATTTTGGGAACTCGCACTCGGAGGACTTACCGCCGTCATTCCGGCGCAGTGGGCGAGACATACGCCCAGAGCCAACTCGTGCTTCGCCGTGTTGGCCGCGTCTGCCCTCATCGTCGCGGCGGTGCGCCTGAATGGGGCGAGCGTCTTTCCCGGCGCCGTTGCCTGGTGGCCCTGCGGGGCAAGCGCAACGCTTCTGTGGACAGGTCAGTCGAGCGTGCGCGGCGCGCCCGCCTCTTGGCTCTCGTGGCGACCGCTTCGCTACATCGGCGATATCTCGTACTCCCTCTACCTCTGGCACTATCCGTGGCTGATGTTGCCGCTCCAGATGGTTCACCCCATTGCATCTCCGCTCGCACGGGTCGTTGAGATCGCCGGCGCCACCGTCTGCGCTATCCTGTCGTATCACCTGATCGAAAACCCGATTCGTCACTCGCGACGGCTCGTTAGCGACGCGTGGTCGACCGCGCTGCTGCTATTCGTATGTGTCGCACTCTCCTGGGACGCAACGCTGCTGATCGGGCACCTGCACTCCTAGTGCGTGATGAGCGCGGGTTGCGTCAGCGTCACTCGAACGTGATAAATCGAGGCGATTTCGTTTGCTGTGAACGTGGCAAACACGTTCTCGCCTACGTAGCTGAAGTGAATGCCGTCAGCCGCTCGCAACGTCGACGTTTCATGATTCACCACGGCTGAGCTCTCGTATTGGCCTTGCGCGTTCGCGAACTCACCCCACGATGGGAGATAGGTGACGCCGGGCACGGTGATCGCGACCGATCGGTAGATCGCGTTCAGCTGGGCCGCCCCCCGGTTGTAGATGGGCGGCTGCATCACCGGAAGACCCACCCACAGCACATAGCTGTTCGCATTCGTGATGGCGGCGTCGATCTGACGGACGAGCAAGCGGTATCGAGCAACCCACTGCGGTGAGCCGAAGTCGTAGGCATGGCCGCGCACAACAAGACCTTGCTCGTCGTCTCCGCCCAGGCACACGAGAACGAGGTCTGGGTGGTACTGCGCGAGGTACTTCCTTAGATGTTGCGGCCAGTTGTAGAACCACGAGGCGACGAGACCTGAAGCCGATTTGTCTTCTTGCACGAGGTGGAGACCCGAGTTCGAAGCGATTTCGCGTGCGAGTCCCCAGCCGAGATCGTTGCCGAGCGAATCACCAATTTCGAGAACGGTGCAATGCCCCGTAGACCTGGACGGCAATGTCGTCGTCGACGATGGAACGGTGGTCGTGGTCGAAGCCGTGGTCGAAGCCGTTGTCGAAGTCGTGGTCGAAGTCGAAGTCGTGGTTGTCGTTGAACCGCCCGTCATGACGAATCCGCAGCCGCGAGCTGGCTCGTTCAGAGACAAGGGGTCCGAGACCGGTCCTTGCGTCGTGACCGTCGTCGAGGGCGGAGCGGTGCTAGATGTGGTCGTCGTCACGCCCGTCGACGTTGACGTGGTCGTTGACGAAGTGATGGAGGAGGAGGAGGTGGTGGTCGACGACGTCGACGACGACGAATTCCTTGATACCTCAAGACCCACCCCGGTGATCACGAGACCGAACAGCACCACCAGAAGGACGAACCGCAACGGCCACCGCCGGGCAGAGGAGGTGTTTCGTGATGCGGGCACTCTCCGCCACGGTAACAGTCAAAGTCCATACGGAGGTTGCAGAGATCACTCCCTCGCGTGAGACGATTTCACAATATTTTGTACGTCTCTAAATCGTTACGCCGGCGGTCCCGTCAGGCGCGCGCGCTCATCTTCGTTGAAGAGTCGCTCTTCTTCCTCGCTCACCGGACGCGATTCGTCCGGCAACATCACGGGAATGGAATCTCTCACCTCATAGGCCACCCGCAAGCGGGGGTTGTACAGGACGTCCTTCGAAGGAACATAGAGGAGCACCCCGTGATCGACCGGGTCTTCTAGGAGATCGAGCAGGAAATCGTCAAGCGGCATCAGCCGAGCTCCTTTAAGAGTGCAAGCACCTCATCCACGCGCCGTTGCAGGGATTCCTCGTCCTGCGCTTCAACGTTCAAGCGGAGCAGAGGTTCAGTGTTCGATGGTCGAAGGTTGAACCACCACGATCCATAATCAGCCGTCAAACCATCAAGCACATCAATGTCAACACCGTCAGCTTCAAGCTTCAACCGCGCGTGCTCGACCGTGGCTTTCGGGTCCTTCACCTCTGTGTTGATCTCACCCGAGTCGGCGTATCGCTGGAAGGGGCGGACGAGCTCCGAAAGTGGAAGGTCGGACTGGCTCATCAGCTCCAGGACGATGAACGCCGTGATGATGCCCGAGTCAGCCCGGTAGTTGTCGTGGTAGTAGTAGTGCCCCGAGTGCTCGCCGCCGAAGATGGCGCCCGTCTCGGCCATGGTCTGCTTTATGAAACTGTGTCCGACGCGCGTGCGCACCCCGACACCGCCCGATTCCGCAATGACTTCGGGCACGGCCTTCGAACAGATGAGGTTGTAGAGGACGGTGGCTCCGGGATGGCGACGCAACATCGCCGCCGCCACCATTGCCGTCGTCGTCGATCCACTCACCGGCTGAGCTTTCTCATCGATCAAAAAGACTCGATCGGCGTCACCGTCAAAGGCCAGGCCGATGTCGGCGCCGGTCTCGAGCACCCGCCGCTGGAGGTCTCGCACGTTGTCGGGATTGAGCGGATCAGCGGGATGGTTCGGAAAGGTTCCGTCGAGCTCACCGTAGAGAATTTCGAGATCGAAAGGTGTACCGGCAAAGACGAGTGGCGCAACGAACCCACCCATGCCATTGGCCGTATCTGCGACGATCTTTAGGGGCCGAAACGTTGAGACGTCGACGAAGGAGTGCACGTGCTCGACCCACTCACTGGTCAGGTCAAGTGTCGAGTATCCGGCCAGCTCCCCCCGAGCGGGCGTTTCAAAGAACCCATTGGTCATCTCTTCGATCTCGACGAGTCCCGATTCGGTGCCCACGGGCTTGGCCCCCACGAGCGTGAGCTTGATGCCGTTGTAGCGAGCGGGGTTGTGCGAGGCGGTGAACATCGCACCAGGCACGCCGAGGTAGCCGGTCGCAAAGTAAAGGAAGTCGGTAGAGGCGAGGCCTAGGTCTACGACCTCGACGCCAACCGCGCGCGCCCCCTTGGCAAAAGCGCTCGAAAGGACTTCGCCCGACGTTCGCATGTCACGCGCGATCACGATACGAGGCGTCTTGGTAAACGTAGCGAAGGCCGAACCCACCGCTTCGGCGACCCGCTCATCCAGTTGATCAGGGAAGGTGCCTCGAATGTCGTAGGCCTTGAAGATGGCGGTCGTGTCCACGAGAGGCAGTCTACCGACGGGCTATTCGACGTCGTCGTAGCGCTACCACGAGCGTTATTAATCCCGCAATGACGGTCACGTCGCTCAGAACGTTGCCGAGTGTCACGATGGGCGTATCCCCGTAGACCAGCGACACGTTCTTCGACGTCGGCACGACGACCATCAAGTTGGGACTGACGCGATAGGGACCGGTCGCACCGGTCGCTTGCCAACGCGGATAGTACGAGATCTTCACGAGCATGGGCACGCCGATGCGATTGACATGGAACGACAGTGACTGCAAGCCGACCTTGACGTGGGTAACCGCGACCGACGGCAGCTTCGCAGAGGTCTTCATGTCGTACACCGTGCTCGCGCGCGGCCACGACGCCGGACCCGATTCGGCGAGATAGACCGGCCAAAGCGACGGACTGAGCCACCAGGCCTGGTTCGCTTTGAGCCAGGGAGCCATGCCCGTAACGTTCTTCACGACATTGGGGGTGTGGCTCAGCGACTCGACCATCGGGCTGTTCTTGATGAGATACACCCGCCACTGTGCGCCCGGTGCGGGCCAGGTCTTCGTCTTGGCGACAAGCTTCAGGCTCGGATCTCGAGAGGCTTGCGCGAACACTGCGGGCGAGAAGGCGAGGAAGTACTTGACGCCGAGTATCTGAAGGTGCTCAACGCCCTCGGTCACGTTGAGCGTCCCGTAGTCGAGTCCAACCTGCGGATTGCTGGGGGCCAGGCTGAGCTCGGCCTGGTCGAGGTAGTGATAAGGCGTCGTCGGCGAAGATTCCATCAGGAGCCCCTCCATTGAGTCGACGCAGTTGTTCGTCCAGTACGGCAAGAGCATGAGAGCCTCGGGCGTACCGAAGCGGTCCTCGGAAGAGCTGTACTCCCACGTCGCTCGCCCGCATCCGTATCGACTCGCGACTTTGGACATCGTCGTAATGATGTCGTGGTACTCGGGCCAGGAGGCCTTCCCCTGGTAGCCCGAGTAGTTCCACGCGGCCCAGCTGCTCACTTGATTCCCGCCCGTCGCGAGGTGGAGATCGTTGGCGAGCGGGGTGATGAGCCCGGGCACTGTGGAGAGCAGCCCGAGAATGGCTACCACGCTCGTCGCGCGAATTACCCGTGCCCGTCGCCAGAGGGAGTCCCTGCCCGTGTCGAATGCCGACGGCGCGCTAACGACGGCCCTCGAGGCGGAGGTCGTGACGCTCGCCTCGGCGAGATCTGGCGTGGCGCCACTAGTCGCAGTGCCTGAGACCGCTTCGCTCGGTTGAGCGGATTCGTCTGCGTAACCAATGTTGTTGCCTGGTTCGTAGAAGGGCACGCGTCGAAAGCGTGCGGGAAGGCGATTCGACCAGCGCCACGCCACGTACCCGACAAGCCAGCCCGCAACCAGGTGAATCGTGATGAACCAGAAGGGAATGAGGCGCTGATTCCAGATGGCACTTTGCGGATCGAGGACGAACGTCCAGAACGACAACACCGTCAGTGTCGCGAGCACCATGCCGAGGCGATCGCGCACCGCGAACGCCACAATGATGGCGACGCCCGCCAGCACGATGATCCAGCGGTCTCCCGCGGCACCACCGGTTGCGTTAAACCAACCCAGCGTCGAGAAGATGGCTCGGAGGTTCGAGACATCAACGTTCGTATAGCCAAGTGAGTCCGAGAGCGACTGACTCGTGGCGAAGGGAAAGAGCCACCACGCCGAGAGTCCGAGTGAGAGAAGACCTCCGCCGATGGCGAAGCGCAGAGGTCGCGAATAGTCGCCGCGTCCTTCGAGCTTGGGATGTGCGACGTCGCCGCGTCGAAGGAACAGCTCAAAAGCGATCATCGCGAGGATCGCGGCGAACGCGAACCGTAACGCCACGAACAGCGAGGCGATCGTCGCGAGTGCTCCGAAAACGACGAGCCAGTAGCCGCGACGCGAATAGTAAGACTGCCACGCCCGGGTGAGCGTGAACAGACCCAGCAAGACGCTGAAGAGCACCGAATACGTGGCCTCACGAGAAGAGAGGAATCCCGTCGAGTTCGTTGAGGCTGCGGTGTCGAAGAAGAACGGTATGAAGGCAAGACAGAGCAGGCCCACCCCTACGGCGAACGGATTCGGTCGCCCCTCTTCGGCGCGATGGCGATCGAACGGTTCGCCGACGCCGCGCCGGTACATCAGCTCACAGACGACGAGTACCACGATGGCGCCGATTGCGAACAGCCAGGGCAAGACGTGCGAGGCGAGCGTCAAGCTGAGACCGATCGCTGCGAGCCAATAGCCCTTTCCGGTGCGTACGCCGCGGGCGAAGAGACCGATCGTCAGCAAGGCCAGCGCGAGTGAGAGCGAGAACGCGTACTCTCCCGCCATGGTAGAGAAGAGGTTTCCGCCGTCAATGGTGAAGCTTGCGTCGAAGAGGAAGGGCAGGGTCGCCATGGCGAGCGCGACCGGGATCGGTCGCGGTGCGCGGAACAGCCGACCCATCGCGTAGGCGGTGATGGGCAGGAGCACAGAGCCGAGCACCGTGGCCAGCTTGAAGGCGACGGCGAAGCCAATGACGTAGCTCGCAAACGACGCCAGCACGTCAGGCAAGACGAAGTAATAGGTATAGGCCGGAAACCCTGCAAACCACCCCGGGTCCCAGGGAGTGAAGTTAAAGACATTGCCCGTCGTCTTCAAGTACGCCGGTACGGCCAAGTGCGATCCGGTGTCGCCTCCGGTCAGCAACGACGAAGAGAACACCAGGTTGGGATGGAGCGACCAGATGGTGATCACGATGACCGACGCGACGAGCGCCGCATCGAGCATCCGCATTGGCGTCCAGAACGCTCGAAATCGATTCATCAATGTCCTGTTCGCTGAAGAATAAGAGCGACGACGGCCGTCGCATTGAACGATGCGTGGGTCACGTAGCTGGGCACCAGGCGCTTCGTTCGATACACCACCAGTGCGAGGACGATGCCAAGGCCGGCGAGGCCGGCGAACTGGAGTGGCTCACCATGGGCGAGGCCGAACAGTACGGCGCTCGTAAGTACGCCAAGGGTAACGGCTCCACGTCGGCTGAGAGTCGTGAGCCCTTCGGCCACCGCGCGAAAGATGACCCCACGAAAGAGCCACTCTTCAAAGAACGGCGCTAGCAGCGTCGTCATGAGTGCGACCAGGATGAAGCCCGGACCGTGCGCTGCCTTGAAGAGGTGGTTCTCTGGCTTGTTGAGCGACTTGAAATGAAACGGCGCGTACGCAAGATCGACCGCGAACTGGCACGCGACGCCCAGCAGCACGAAGAGAGCGTCACTCGCCCGCGGTCGCCACTGCTCGGGGAGAGCCCGCAGGTGACCCTCGCGATGGGCGAAATAGATCGCGGCGCCAAAGCCGATCCAGAGTCCGACGAGTCCGATGGCGTTGGCCCACGCGGGAGGATTCGCCGCCTTATTGAGTGCGCTGACCCCTCCGGGATAGTGCGTGAGCGCGACCCCGACCGACTCGAACGCGATCGCCAGGATCTGACCGGCTAAGAATCCAATAAAACTCGCGACCAGAATCGGTACAACGCGTGGCCGATCTGCCTGTTCTACAGGGAAAGGAGAGTTCAAAGGATAACGCTTTCAACTTGAGGTTATGCACAGGCCCAAACGACTTGCCACTATTCACCTCTAGATTAGATACGTGGCCGATGCACCGAATGATCAGAACGGATACAAAAAATTTCTCCCGAACGGGGAGCGGCCCATCGCGCCCCAAATGCGTCGGCGCATCATCACCATCGCCATCATCGCGTTCATCCTGGGATTATTGATAATCAACTCACTTTTTTCGCACCAGAACGTGAAGACGATCACGTATTCGTCTCTCCTTCGCGACGCCAAAACTCAGTCGGTGGACTCCGCCAGCATCAATAACTCCAGCGGGGTGATTACCGGTCAGCTGACCGATGGCACCAATTACACGACGAACGGGCCGGTGCCCGCCCTTTCCTCGGAGGTGAACACCCTGAGGAGCGACGACGTGTCGGTGACCTTCGCCAATCCTTCGGGTCTGGCGTCGGAGTTGCTCCCATATCTCATCTGGATCTTGCTTTTTGTCGGCTTCTTCTACTACGCGAGCCGACAGGCCCGCGGTCAGATGAATGGCATGATGTCCGTCGGCCGCTCAAAGGCAAAGCAGTTCAATGAGGATCGACCGAAGACCACCTTCGCTGATGTCGCAGGCTATTTGGGCGTCAAGCAAGAAATCAGCGAGGTCGTTGAGTTTCTGAAGAATCCCATCCGCTACAAAACGATTGGCGCGACCATCCCGAAGGGCATACTGCTGGTCGGCCCGCCGGGCACCGGCAAGACCATGCTCGCGCGCGCAGTCGCGGGCGAAGCCGGAGTGCCGTTCTTCTCCGTGTCGGGCTCTGACTTCATGGAGATGTTTGTCGGGGTCGGTGCGAGCCGCGTGCGCGACCTGTTCAACACGGCGCGCAAGCAGTCACCCGCCATTGTCTTCGTCGACGAGATCGATTCCATCGGCCGCAAGCGCGGGGCGGGCCTCGGCGGTGGTCACGACGAGCGCGAGCAGACGCTCAACCAGATGCTGAGCGAAATGGACGGCTTCGAGCCCACCGAGGGCGTGGTCGTCATTGCGGCCACCAACCGCCCCGACGTCTTGGACCCGGCTCTGCTGCGTCCGGGCCGGTTCGACCGACAGATCGTCGTACCGCTGCCCGATCTCGAAGAACGGCTGCCGATCCTCGAGGTTCACTCGAAGGGTAAACCGCTCGACCCGACCGTGGACCTCTCACTCGTGGCGCGTGGAACGCCCGGCATGAGTGGCGCCGACCTCGCCAACCTCGTCAATGAGGCGGCGCTTCACGCCGTGCGTCGAAATTCGGCGACGGTCAGCATGGAGGACTTCGAGTCCGCACGCGACCGCGTCCTGATGGGCCAAGAGCGCGACACCATGGTGATCCAAGACGACGAGCGAGAGCGCATTGCCTTCCACGAGAGCGGTCACGCGCTGCTCGCCTACGTCCTTGATAAGACCGACCCCTTGCACAAGATCACGATCATCCCCCGTGGCATGGCGCTGGGCGTGACGATGACGCTCCCGGAGGAGGATCGCCACATCATGTCTCGCGAGCACCTCGAGGACTCCCTGTGCATGCGCATGGGTGGTCGTGTCGCCGAGCTCCTCGTCTACGGCGATCTTTCGACCGGCGCCGCCGATGACCTCCAACGCAACACCGAGCTCGCTCGACGCATGGTGCGCGAGTGGGGCATGTCAAAAGAGATCGGGCCGATGGCCTGGGGGTCGAATAATCAAGTCTTCTTGGGCGAAGATCTCATGCACACGAGGGACTACTCGGACCACACCTCGAAGGTCATCGACGATGAGATCGAACGCATCTTGCGCGAGCAGGAGTCCCGCGCCATCGAAGTGCTGACCCTGCACCGTCGAGGCCTTGAGGCACTTACACGCGCGCTCATTGAGCACGAGACGATCGACGGCGCAGAAGCCGCCCGACTCATTGATGAGGCGAACGGCGAGCCGGTGCACCCGGCCGGCACCAAGACGGTGAGCGCACTGAATGGCGTCGGCAGGGCCGCTGCCTCGAAGGATCCGGCGCCCGTTGTGGCGGCACCGGCGCCTGCGCCGAACTGGCAGCCCCCTTCGCTACCTGCCGTCTAGCGTCGAGACGACGTAGAGCCCGCGCGGACGGCTCGGCAGCGTCAAGGACAGCGCCAGCACCGGCTTCGTCGTGCCGATCACGTAGGTGTCATTCGGATCCTTCATGAACGAGGTGATGAGGTTCGAGAGATCCTCTCTCGCTCCGCCGGCGAGCTTCGTACCCGACCTCGTGGTGGTATTCCCTTTCGACCAGCTGTACGAGGTAATCGTCAGCTTGACACTGTGGGTCGAGGTATTCGTGACGGTGGCCGCGTCGAACCCGAGACCACTGAAGTTGCGCACGAGATAGGCGTCGCTTGGCGCCTGAGGCGACGTGAGCGCCACCCAATTGCCGGTTCCGGTGGCGAGCCCCGTAATGACCGGCACGTTCGAGCGAAGCGTCAGACTCGCGTATCCGGCGGCGGGAATTGCCGAGTTCGGCGTGATGGTGATGGTAGCCGTGCTGTACGGGTTGACCGTGGTCGACTGGGCCGGCACCTTGAAGGTACCGAGGCTGACGTTCACCGTCACCCTCGCTGGGCGACTGTTGGGATTTGCGATGCGAATCTGGGACGTGGCCGACTGGACCGTCGTGACGTTGGGAAACCACGCGGTCGTTGATTTGGCGTAGAGCCCTTGGTCGTAGGAGAGCGTGCCGTTCGAGTCCTGGACGCCCACGATCTCGAGCGCACCGCGCAGCACCTTCACGCTCACACCGATATTGGAGGTGTTGACGATCTCCTGGGCCAGGTTTACCTCCAGTTGCGCGTGTGCAGGAACAGCGATTCCTTGAAAAGCCTCGGGCGCCGAGAATCCGCTCGCCGTGTAGACCGAGACGTTCATGACCGCCGGCGTGCCCGTCGGGTTGTACACGCTGACCTCGCCGCTCGATCCCACCGTCGTGTCGAACCCCGTTGCGTACCAGCGGGTGGTTCCCGCCGAGGCGCACGGCACTTCGGCATCGCCGTGGGCAGCAATCTCTTCGGCGGCGACGCCGCCGCCAGAGATCTCAACTCCGACGCCGTAGGTCACGAGGTAAGGCACCTTCGCTTTTGGACGAAGGGGCGGCTTGTCGACACTGGCCGGTATGAGCGACTGGGTGCTATGAGCGGCAATCTCGAGGTCACCGCTCCAAGTTCGGCCCTGACTTGACACCACGCTGACGCTGAGCCGGCGCGATTTGCTCGCCGTGTTGTAGAACGAGACATGGCCGGGCGCGGCACCGCTCGATAGGCCGGTGCAGTAGAGCGCCGTCGACTCGGCGTTCAACGAGACTGAAAAACCGCTTGGCAACTGCGAGGGATTCTTCGCGTGGTGATACGTCGCGGCCAGGCCGGTCCCCACGAGTGCGACAACGAGGAGTGCGAGGAGCGGAACGCGCCGCAGGCTATTCATGGCGCCCTCGCTCGCGCTTGGGCGCCGATCGGCGGCGACGCCCCGTAAAGAGCCATTCGAGGCGCTGAATCCACCCGAAGCCGAGCCACACGAGGATCCACACCACGAGGGTGAAGAGGGCGAGTACGCCGTTGAGCGGGAACCGACGCATCACGATCGTCGCCGTTGCGGTCGATGGCGTCGCAGGCACTCGAAAGTAGGGCGTCCAGGTGCCGAGCGTCGTGCGAGACACGGGCTGGCCGTCAACGATCAGGGAGAAAGCGCTCGCGGGCGCAAGTCCCGCCACCACCGTTGAGCCGCCCGTCACCGGTCCTGCAGCCTCGG
Source organism: uncultured Acidimicrobiaceae bacterium (assembly GCA_963848345.1). GTDB lineage: Bacteria > Actinomycetota > Acidimicrobiia > Acidimicrobiales > RAAP-2 > RAAP-2. Next base: position 210,460 of record CAWKDF010000011.1, read on the forward strand.
TGGAACTGAAGACGGGCCTATAGCCTGCCTGTCCCGGTGTCGTCTCCGCGTAGATGCCGTGGAAGTCCGCGTTGGAAAAGACCTCCGCCGACGGTGTCTGCAGCTCGAGGGAGAGGTCGCTCTGGCTCGCGAGTGCGCTCATGAGCATCCCCGGCACCTCACGCACAGGCGAGCTCTCCACACCTGACAGCTCCGGCGACGAGGCGTTCATCACCACAATGGTTGAGATCCCCGCAGGAGCGAGAAGCGAACCCAGCCGCACCGTGTGCCCCGTCATGGCACTCTCAACCGCCTGGAGCAGCGCGCTACTCGCACCCGCGTCGGGCGGACTGAAGAGCGTGGAGCCCCCCGGCAGCCCGTTCGTGGACGTGGCTGCCTCGAGACCAGGCGCCACCGACCATCCAGCCAGTGGGAGCACCGAAGGATCGCCCAGCCAGAGCACGCGATATCCGCCACTGGTGCTCGGTGCGAGCGTGTTGAGCGATTCGGCGACGCTCGAAGTAGGCAGATCGAAGCGGCCCGAACCGAGACTCTGGAGAAACGGCAGACTCGCGACGAGCAGGGTGGCGATCGACAGCCCGGCGGCAATCTGTCGCCATCCGAATCCGGCGTCGCGCAGATCGCGCTCCAGTGCGCCCACGCCCAGCCCGATGAGCGCGGCGAGGGAGAGGGCGTACAGCACGAGCACCACATCGAGGTCGGGAGTGAACGAGCCCAGCCAGTGCCGTGAGGCGAGCGTCGCGAGTACGAGGCTGAGAGTGGCCATGACCGCGAACTTGACGGCGACTCGACGTCGCTCCCCGCGACAGAGCACCAGCGCGAACACCGCAGCGAGCGGCAGCAACCAGCCCCACCACGCCGCACCGAAACTACCGTCCGCTCCACGAAGGAGGAACGAGAACGACGGTACCGACCACGGACCGCGAGACAAACCAAAGACTTCCAGTGCCGATCGACCGGCGAGCAGCGTATCGATCGTCATCGGGAGAAGGAAGATCGCCACGTTGAAGATCAGCGAGCCGAGCCAACGCCCGGTGCCCCGGAACGTGCTCGCGGCGTCGGGTTCAAACAAGCGCGCGATCGCGACGCCCAGGATCACGAGCACCGCGAGCACGAGCGTGGCGGGAGCCATGGCGGTAAGGAGCGCGATCAACATGATGAGGAGCATGCGCTGGCCCGCCTGGGTCGTGCGCCACCCCCGGTGCCCAAAGGGAACCGGTTCGCCGTAGTGACGAGTCCTGAACCCGGGGACGTCCATCACCTCGAAGATCCGGCGCACGATGAACGGCAGACCAGCCACGACGACCAGCACGTCGACGCGTCCTTGTCCTATGGCGTTCATCCCGACCGGCATGGCCGCATAGGCGAGGGCGCCGATCAGCCGCGCTCGATTCGACGCTCGATCCTTCAACAGACGCCCCGCGCCAATCGCGCCCACCGGCACCGCAAAGATCAGTGCCAGTCTCGGCAAGATGCCCATTCGACCGAGGACGAACGTGCCCGCGACGCCGAGCACACCGAAACCGGGCATGCCCGGCGAGCCCGTGCCCACGCCGTTCGACGACCACGACGAAAAGTAGTGCCGCCACATCGACCACCAAGAGTCGAGCGGCGCGAGCCGTCCAATCAGCGGCAGGTGCATCGCCACCAGGTTTCTCGAACCGATCGCCCACAAGACTGCGGCAACAACGATGACCGTTGCCTGCGCCCGAAATGACGTCATGACTCGCGATGGTCGAGTTCGCAGCTCCAACTGCTCGCTCTCGGCGATCTCGTCAAACTCCTCGTCTTCCGAGAATGCGGCGGCGAAGCCGACCCCGACCTCAACTGGCTCGTCTCCTCGCTCGTCCTCAGCTTCGTGGGGCAAGATGCCGCGTGCGCGGTCGTAGCCCTCGCGCAGCAGGGTCACGAAGAAATGGCGCAGGCGGACGGCTCCTCCGATCTGCAATCGGTGGAGTTCCGCGTCGGAGAGGACGCGCGTCGCTCGGAGCTCACGCCGGCGCTGGCGAACTCGTCGACGGTGCTTCAGCAGCCACCGCCACGAACCGGCAATCGCTCCCGCTCGATCGGTGTCGCCGCCAACGAGGGAGATACCGATCTCGAACAGATCGAGCACGAACAGCGCAGCGAGCGTCCAGGCGCTGGAGCGCCGACTCCAACCAGTCGCGACGACGAGGAGCTGATGACGGCGTTGGAGGTCTCGGCGACTGGCGTGCCGAGTTCCGAGCGCCCCGTAGCTGCGCTCCCCTCGCGCGATCATCTCACGGTGAGCGACTTTGGCGAGGGGCGCGACAATGATCCGAGCGCCAGCGACCTGCGCGCGCCAACAGAGATCGAGGTCCTCCCCGAGCAGCGTGATGAGAGGGTCGAACCCTCGAAGGGTGGCAAATAGATCCGCGCGCACGAGTGTGACGCCGCCGGGGGCGACGAACACGTCGCGTTCAAGGTCCTGCTGACCGTGATCGATTTCGCCGAGCTCGACCCGTTCACGAACGACGCCGAACCGGTCTGAGGTCTGGCCCACGTGGAGCAGCACGAGAGGGTCGTCGTAGGCCACGATCTTCGGCGTGACAATTCCCGCGTTCGCGCGAAATGCGGCCTCGACCATCAGCTGGATAGCGTCTGGCTCCAAGCGGACGTCGTCGTGGCAGAAAAGGAAGAACGCGGATCCCTGGACCATGAGGGCGGCCTCGTTGCACGCCGAGGCGAAACCGCGATTCTCCTCGAGCACGCGAACGAACGCGTGCGGAGCGACCGTCGCCACCCGTTCGGCGACGTGCAAAGCGTCGCCGTTCGCCAACACGAGCAGGCTGAGCTCCTCGTAGTTCTGCGCCGCCAGAGAGGCTGCAGCGGCTTCGAGTCCCGGACCGGCTCCGGTAGTAACGATGACGGCAACAACGGCCGGAGCACGAGAGTCCATCAGTTATTCAAGGCTAGTTGGCTCGGCCACCGGGTCTCGGCTCCGCAAGTGGGCTAATCACACGGCCGCCGGACAAATTATGTGCTTCGGCGTCGTTCGACGAGGTCCGCCACAACATCTCGGAGTGACTCGTCGAGTGTGATATGCGGCGACCAACCCGTCGCGCGGTACAGCTTGTCGAAACTCCCCCGAAAGACCGGCACGTCGTTGGGGCGAAGAAGATTCGGGTCGACCACCAGTCTTATGCCGGGAGCGATCTGCTCGACCAGGCGATCTGCAATGTCGCGCAGTGCGACGTCGTGCCCCGACGCGACGTTGTACACCTCGCCCGACACGCCACGTTCGGCGAGCAGTCGGTATGCGCGCACCACGTCACGAACGTCACTGAAGTCACGACGCGTCGAGAGGTCCCCAACGGGAATCTCCGTGGCGCCGCGCTCTCTCGCGTCCAACAGCCGACTCGCGAGCGCGGGTACCGCGAACGTTGGCGACTGGCCCGGACCGACGTGATTGAAGGGACGGACGATGATCACACGCTGGTGGCGATCGTGCCACATCGCGCGCGCAACGTGCTCCGCTTCCACCTTGCTCGACGAGTAGGGGTTGGCGGGGGCGACGCGGAAGCTTTCGAGAACCGGCAAGTCCTCTTCACGAACGACCCCGTACACCTCCGACGAGCTCACCACGATCGTCGTCGAGTCGTGCGCCGCGTCGAACGCGGCGTCCAGTACACGATGAGTGCCGACCACGTTCACGCGGGTGAACTCTTCCGCGTGCGTCCACGACTCACCCACGTGCGTGAGGGCCGCGAGGTGGTACGTGACCTCGGGGCGAAAGGACTCGAAGACGTCGCGCATGCTCGCCTGATCAGTAACGTCGTGCTCGCGATCGACGCCGCAGACCTCGTCGCCACGTTCACGGAGGTGACGCATCAGCTGCGTCCCGACGAAGCCCGTTGCACCAGTGACGAGCGCACGCATCAGACCTCCACGGCCATTTCGTAGGCAACAAGGTGCTGGTCGACACAGGCGTCCCACGTGAACTGTTCGGCTCGCAGTCGCGCGCGGCTCGACCACGACGCCCGCTCCGCGTCACCCGCTCGGATCACTTCGAGTAGCCCAGTGGCGAGCGCCTCCGCGTCCCCGATCGGCACCAGACTCGCCGCCCCGCCCGCGACTTCGGCCATGACCGTGTCTCGCGTGGTCACGACCTGGGCTCCGCAGGCCATGGCCTCGAGGACCGGAAGACCGAAACCCTCCCCTCGCGACGGATACGCGACGACTGTCGCACCGCGATACAACGCGCCGAGCAGTGCATCGTCCACGAAGCCGAGTCGCCGGATTCGATCTCTGTAAGGATGCTCGGCGATGGCCGACTCAACGGGGTCAACTCCCCACCCCGACTGGCCCGCGATCCACAGTTCAATGGATGGGTCATCGCCTCCGACCCCTCGAAACGCGTCCAGCAGGACGTCCAGACCCTTGCGGGGTTCCACGGTACCTACGAAAAAGATGTAGGGCGCGCCGCCCTCGAGTCTGTGCGCGGCTCGAATCTGTGAGTCCTCGGGCGACGTCGTCGTGAACTTGTCCAGTTGGACTCCGAGGGGCGCGACGACGATGGGCGCGTGCGCGGGAAGGATCTCTTCCAGCAGTCGGGCGCTAAAGGCACTCACGCTGACCAGCACTCGCGCATGAGCGGCCGAATACTTGATCGCTCGACGAAAGAACTCGACCTTCGAGCGCTCGTGCCATTCGGGATTGGTGAAGAAGGTGAGGTCGTGCACCGTGACGACCGCCGCCACACGCCCGGCCCGGGGCATCGTGTAATGCGGACCATGCCAGACGTCACTCGCCCGCGCGGTTGCGCTGCTGCCGAGCAGCAGGGCTTCGGTCACGAGCCGTGCTGCACGCCCCCCCGGCACGATCGGGGCGAGCCGCCCCTCGGGCGAGAGCTCTCGCCAACGCTCAACGTCGTGGCGGCGCGCGACCAGCGTGGTGTCGATACCACGCGAAGGAAGCCGTCGTGCGAGCTCGACGACGTAGCGCCCGGCACCAGCTACCTTGATCGGAACGGCCGAGACGTCAAGGGCAACCTTCATCGCCAGACCTCTAGATGATCGAGCGCCACGTTGCGCCATGTGAGATCGGCGACGCTCGCGGTGCGCCGCGCTCGCGCAGCATCGTCGTCAGGGAGCTCAAGTGCCGTCGCGAGGCCCGCAGCGATAGCCGAGACGTCGAGCGGGTCCACCAGCACGACTTCACGGTTGTTCGAGGCGCTCGGTGTCGTAGCGCTCGCGACGACGCGAGATCCTTCGTGCAACGCCTCCATCGGTGGCAGGCCCCACCCTTCGGCGAGCGGCACGTACGCGAACAGCGTCGCGTCTCGATAGAGACCCCTCAGCATCGCTCGCGAGACGAGGCCGAGCACCGCCGCGTCGCCGAGATCGACACCGCCCCAGCCCGATGGGCCCACGACCACGAGTGCACCGATCTCGGGGTGACGCGCGCGCGCCTGCGCGTGCGCCTCGCGCAGGCGCTCGAGGTTCTTCCTCGGTTCGCGAGTGCCGACGTACAAGGTGAACGGGCCCGCGACGCCGTGCTCAGCGAGAGCTGCGCGCACCCCCTGTTCGCTTTCCGCCGTCGTTCGATCATCGCCGACACCAAGACGGACCTCGTGAAGCCGTCCCGGATCGAACCCCTCCTCAACGAGACGTGTTCGCAGTCCGGGAGCCGTCAAGATGACGCGCACCCCGCTTCGGCGCTTTAGGAGCTGCAGCCGTTGCTCGTGGAAGCGGATGCCCCGCGGCGTGCTTGCGCTGGGCTCGTCGCGCCAGAGCAGGTCGTGCAGCGCCACCGAGTGCACCGCCCCAGGCGTGCCGCCTCGATACGGACCGGCGAGCGACGTCGCGTGCACCACGTCACTCGCTCGAGGCACGCCGCGCGGCCAATGCGCCCACAGGCTCGTGAGCACTCGTACCGATGACCGAGCGCCGACGTGCTGGAGGGCGAGATCGGACGTCGACTGCACGGGCGTCCCGGAGGGTTCGACGCCGAGCACACGAAGGGAGTCGTCGTTCAACGTAGCCAGGCCGTTGACGAGCCCTCGAACGTAGGTCGCAATGCCTCCGGGCTGGGGTCGATAGAACTGATCCAGCGTGATGCTGACGACTCGAGCCACGTACTCAGCCTCGCACGACTTCGCGGTAGAGGGCGACGTACGCCCGAGCCGCGGTCGCGGGTGCGAAGTCTTGGGCGCGGGACCTGCCCGCTGCCACCATGATCGCCCGGCGCGTGGGACTATCCCAGATCGTCTCGAGGAGAGGCACGACCTCGTCGTCACCGAGGGTCAGCGCAGCGGCCCCGTTCAAAAGCTCGCGGTTGATCTCGGTCGCTCGCGCGATGGTGGGCACACCAGCCGCCAACGCCGCGATGGCAAACGAGGGGAATCGCGCGCCGTCGGAGATGTGGAGCACCACACGCGCATCGCCGAGGGCCTCTCGGGCCTCGCTGCGTGGACGAAGTCGCACCTCCGGTGCGCGAGAGCGAATTCGCTGAGCGACCTTCGCGCTGGTGACCGCCTCGACGGCGGCGCCGCGAAGGTCGGCGAATCGAACGAGTTCTGGCGCCATGTTGAGAAACGGCTCCACGACGCCCGTGAGATTCACCACGAGTGCGCCGCCGTCAACCGTAGGGCTCACGAGCGGCACGGCGGGATGGACCACGACCACCTGAGGACGATCGACCCCCAGCACGCGTAGCACCTCGTGACTCGCGCTTCGCGAAGAGGCCACGAGGAGAGCCCCGTGCTCCACCGCGCGGCGCAGCTGAGCGACTCGCTGGTGCTCTCTCGACTCGCTTCGAAGTGGACGCAAGTCGTCCACAGAGATGATGAGGGGCGTCGCTCTGGTGGGCGGCGTTGCCCGGCCCGCGACGTGCACCACGTCCAGTGGCCCCGTCAACCGATCGATCGAAAGGCCAAGCCCGCGACGCCAGAGTGGCGCCCACAAGGGCCGCAGCATGAGCCGCGTCTCGAGGGGGGAGCGGCGGGGCTCGCTGGTTCGAAAGCGAAGTAGCTCACACGCCCGTGTCGCATCGAGCGCGTCCGCGAGATCGGTCATCGAGTTGCCGAGTGACTCGAGCGAGCCGTCGAGATCAAGGCCCACCCGCGGAAGATCAGCGCTCACGAATCAAGCGCTCTAGCGCGGGCGGCGCTCGTCCACTCGGGCCAGAGCTTGACGGCCCAGGGCCCGAAGTCTTCCGTGGTCGTCGCTACGACGCCTATGCCTTCGTCAACATTCAAGAGCATCAACGATCCGCTCATGCCGAAGTGGCCGAAGCTCGTGGCCGACCAGTCACCCATCCAGTGAAGCTTGTCCCCGCGTATCTCGGGTCCCATGCCCCACGGACACGGCGTGAACCGTCCAAACCCAGGGACAATGCCCGCGAGATCGGGCAAGTAGGGCCGAATCATTCGGTCTCTCGTGGAAGACGCGAACGCGTCGGGGCGAAGCCACGCGACCGCGAGCTTTTCCATGTCCTCGGTCGAGCCGCTGACGCCTGCCGCCGGCCGTCCGCTCAATGCTGAGGACGTCATACCGAGCGGAGAGAAGACTCGATCGTCCAGCCACTCCGCCGGTGGATTCTCCCCCACGATCTTCTCGACGGCGTAATCGACGCCATAGTTCGAGTAGACCCGCTTGGTGCCGACCGGCACGATCGGATCGCCTTTTTCGAGTCCGAGCCCGCTCGAGTGAGAGAGGAGATTGGCGAAATTCGCGCCCCGTGGTCCGACCATCTCGCTGTAGTCGTGCAGTCCCCAGTCCATCTCGACGCCGAACGCCAGGGCGACCGCCATCTTCGACACCGACGCCCACGGACGCACCGCCGACACGTCACCGTGCTCGCAGACCCGCTCAACTGATCCGCCCCGCAGTCGAACAACGATGTAGGCCAGTGAGCCCCGCCAACCGCTATCCAGAGTGCTCACAGCACTCGATGTTATCCAGGGCCACCTAAGGTTTCGGGGGTGATAACCGTTCTCAGTGGGGGCGTGGGCGCAGCGCGCCTGCTGCGTGCCCTCAGCGATGTCGTCGATCCCCATGAACTCGTCGCCGTGGTCAACGTCGGCGACGACCTGGTGCTCCACGGACTTACCATCTGCCCCGATCTCGATACCATCACCTACACCCTCGCTGGTCTCAACAACGACGAGATGGGTTGGGGGCTGCGGGGTGAGTCGTGGCGCGTCATGGACGAGCTCCACGATCTCGGGGGCGAAGCGTGGTTTCGATTGGGTGATCGCGATCTCGCGACGCACCTCTACCGCAGCGAACGACTCCGCCAGGGTGCGACCAAGACCCAGGTGGCACAAGAACTCTGCGCGCACTTCGATTTGGGCGTCACGCTTCTCCCGGTCAGTGACGACCCAATCGCGACGGAGTTCCTCACGCCCGACGGTCGACTCACCTTCCAGGAGTACTTCGTTCGTCACCACCACGACGTGGTGGTCTCGGCCATCGAGGTCGTCGGCGCGTCGAACGCGACCTTGAGTGCTCTCGCGAGAGACGCCCTCACGAACGCCAGTCGACTCGTCATCGCGCCGTCCAATCCCCTCATCTCAATCGATCCGATCCTCCAGGTGCCCGGCGTGCGCGAGCTGATCGGCGAACGCGTGAGCGACGTGATCGCCGTTTCACCGCTGATCAACGGCCAAGCCCTGAAAGGACCGGCCGACCGACTCATGCGAGAGCTCGGCTACGAATCTTCCGTGCTCGGCGTCGCTGACTTCTACGACGGTCTCGTCGGGACGTGGGTCATCGACGAGGCCGATCGCGCACTCGCCGACCCGCTTCGCTCGCGCGGGGTCAACGTCGAAGTGACGACGACGATCATGGCTGATTCCGAGAACGCGCGTCGACTGGCCAAGGTCGTCGTGTCGTGAGCGAACTACGCCTCGTCGCGCTGGCCTCGAAGGTAATGGTCCAGCGGGACGACGATCTCGTCACGCTGCTGCTCGAGGCCGTGACGAACGCTGGTGAGGAGCTGCGCCATCATGACGTCGTCATCGTGACCAGCAAAGTGGTGTCGAAAGCTGAAGGGCAAGTCGTCAACTTTGACGGCACCGACGAGCACAAGGTGGCGATCGTCGAGGGCGAATCGACCCGAATCCTTCGCCGACGTGGAACGCTTCGCATTACCGAGACCCGCCACGGCTTCATCAACGCGAACGCGGGCGTCGACCTTTCCAACGCCGACGATGGCACCGCCGTCCTCCTGCCGAAGGATCCCGACCGATCCGCCCGACGGCTCCGCGCCGTGTTGCTCCAGCGCACCGGAGTGGACGTCGCCGTCGTGATCACCGACACTTTCGGACGAGTGTGGCGCCGGGGCGTCACCGACGTCGCACTCGGCGCGGCCGGACTGAAGCCGATCTTGGATCTCCGGGGTTCGCACGACGCGAACGGCCGACTGCTGGAGGCGACCGAGGTAGCCATCATCGACGAGATCGCTGGGGCGGCGAACCTCGTGCTGCACAAGGCCGCGGCTACACCCTTCGCCCTGATTCGCGGTCTCGACGAGTCGTTCTTTGGGGCCGGTTCAGTACAGGACGACATCGTTCGTCAAAAGAACGAAGACCTGTTTCGCTGACTACACCCCGCCAAGACGCACATCGCCCGAGAGCTGCGAATCGGAGGCCACGTGTTCCTTGGCGCCGACCACACACGTCGGGCCGAGCACCGATCCCGAGCCAATGACTGCTTCGGGCCCGATGATGGACGATCGGATCTCGCATCCGCTTTGGACGATGGAACCAGGAAGCAGCACCGAGTCCTCGATCACACAGTCTGCACCCACCACGCACTCGGCGTCGATGACGGAGTGGGTGAGCCTCGCCGACGGATCGACGGTCGAGGTCTTCGCACACCAGGTTCCCTCAACGATGTCGGCAAACTCATGCTGAGCGTTTCGTCCCTTGAGGACGTCAACGTTCGCCTGCAAGTAGAGCCTTGGCGTACCCGTGTCCAGCCAGTACGCGTGGTCGGCCATGGCGAAGAGCGTGCCCGCCGTCGCGAGCATCGGAAATGTCTCGCGCTCAATGCTCACGCGGCCCTCGTTGGCGATGCGATCGAGCGCGCGCGGCTCGAAGACGTAAGTGCCCGCGTTGATGAGGTTGGTCGGAGCTTCATCGGCCGGGGGCTTCTCGACAAAGGCAATGACCCGCCCGTTCTCCTCGGTGGGCACCACGCCGAAGTGCGACGGGTCTTCAACCGGGTGCAACGCAATGGTGACTTCGGCTTCGTGCTCGCGATGGAACGCGAGCAGCTTTGTCACGTTGAGGTCGGTGAGCACGTCCCCGTTGACGACGAGGAACGTTTCGTTCACGCCCGTGGAGTTTGCGGCGTATCGAATGGCACCAGCAGTGTCGAGTGGTTCGGGCTCCACGGCGTAGGTCACGCGGACGCCCGAGATCACGTTCGACGGGTACGCCTCGGTGAAACGATCGGGCAGGTAGCCCAGCGAGAGCACTGCGTCCGTGATTCCGTGGCGCCCTAGCGCCTCCAGTACGCACTCAATCATGGGCACGCCGACGAGCGGCAGCATCTGTTTCGGCGTTTCGTACGTGAGCGGTCGAAGCCTGGTGCCCTTGCCCCCGACAAGGATGACCGCCTGCATCAGCCCTTGGTCGTCGTCGTAGTACCTGAGGTCGTGGTGGTGGTGGTCGCCGGACCGGCCGTGGTCGTCGTGGTTGGTGGCACGGTGGTGGTGGTCGACGTGGTAGTCGCCTGCAAGACCATCTCGTCCTCGGTCGTTGACGTGGGCGCCGCTGGCGTCACACCGGTGGGTTCGAAGGCCATCGTGAGACGGAGATCCTTCACGAACTTGATCTTCGCAGGGTTCGTCGTCAGCGTTGGCTTCTTTTGGGCCAGCGTGGACCAGTAGGCGTAGACCACTTTGCCCTTCTCGCCCGGATACTTGGTCTTCGACCCGCAAACGTCGCCGTTCTTGAAAGTATTCGCTGCCGTCGCCGTGCCGCCGGCTGCTTTGGGCACCGCGAGCTCGTTGGAGGTCGCGATGAGTCCCGGGTACTCCGCGGCAAACGTCGACACGGTCGCGTTTTTGCCAGCGTCTGCGGCCGAGACCGGCGACACCCTGATCACGTTGTCGCTACCCACAATGAATCCACCCTTGTCAGTCGAATCCGACGTGAGGTACGGCAGCCTCACGCCGCAGTCCTGGATCGAAAGGCCCGCGTACCGTGTGGTGCCAATCGCCGGCTGGACCACGACTTTCTTTACAGGGTGTTGATACTCGTAGCGCGAGTAGACCACGAGGGCGAGCCCCAGCACGACGATGAGCACCACGATCGCGTAGAAGCTGCTCGGGCGCGCTTTACCGTACGCTTTGCCGCCGCCAGCGGAGCCGACGCGACTAACCCATTTACCTGAGGTGCTTTTAGCCACCCTACAACGCTACTAAAGAATTGAAAGGGCCCACGCTGAGTAGGGGCGAAGGGACTCGAACCCTCACTGGAGGCGGTTTAAGCGCCCTGCCTCTGCCAATTGGGCTACGCCCCCAACGCAGCGTCGTCGCGTCGTAACGCTAATGCAATTTTTGAAATCAGCGAAACAACGAGTTTTCTTAGGTTGGCTCACTAGGCTTGAAATCATGTTGCGCGTGCGTCGTCGGGGCACGATTCGAAGTATTGCTCTTGTCCTTTTGGCCACAATGAGCGTCTCGTGGCTTGTCCTGCCCGCAGTGGCGGGGGCCGGATCCATCGCCCAGACGGAAAAAGCCATCGCCGACCTGTCAGCCGCCCTCAACCGTCAAGAGCAGCGCAGCGAGATCTCGGCCAACGAGTACGACGCTGACGAGGCCAACCTCGCTTCCATCAACGCCAACATCGTGCACCTGAAGTCAGATGAGGTGAAAAAGCGCGCCCAGATCAAGGTCACTACGAACAAGCTGGTGACCGACGTGGTGCGCGCCTTCGTCCTTGGCGCGTCGAGCGACCAGATCACCTCGCTGTTCGATCAGAACGTGACGCGAAGTGACGCGCGCACCGTCTATCAAGACGAAGCAATCGGCAATCTGAATGTGTTGAAGGCTCAGCTGCAACGAGAGAAGCATTCGTTAGACCTCACCGTGGCGAAGGTGGCGAGCCAGCGCGCCAGAGCAATCACCGCTTCGGCCAATATGAAGGCGCTGCTCGAAGCGAACGTTCAGCTGCAGAACCAAACGCAGGCGTACCTCGCCACCGTGAAGGGAAAGCTCAAAAGCCAGATCATCAACTACGAGATCCAAGCGGGTGCCGCCGCGGCACGAGCGCGCGACACCTCGGCGGAAGAAAAGGCCGTCACCGCTGCGACGGCCGTCGGTGGTCAGAGCGCGGCGAACCAGGTGATCGAAGCGGAACAAGCGGCAACCCCATCGAGCGGGACCGTCACGATCGCTGAAGTCGGGAGCACGGCCCAGGGCCTCGCGGCCGTGCGGTACGCCGAGAGCCAGATCGGCGTGCCGTACGTGTGGGGCGGCGAGACCCCGGGTGTCGGCTTTGACTGCTCCGGGCTCGTGCAGTGGGCTTGGGGGAAAGCGGGTATCACGATTCCTCGGACCACGGAGACGCAGTGGCCATCATTGTTGCACGTCACCCCGACCGACCTCCAGCCCGGCGACCTGCTGTTTTACTACAACCTCGACGGCGACGACGAGGTTGATCACGTCGTGATGTACGTGGGTTCGGGCCCCTGGGGAATCGATACCACCATCGCTGCTCCCTACACGGGTGCCGATGTTTCGCTCGCGCCGCTCTTCACCGCTGGATTAATTGGCGAAGCTCGTCCCTGAGCCCATGAGCATCGAACTTTCCATCGTTATTCCGGCGTTCAACGAGTCCGACCGGCTCGCCAGCGGCTACCAGCGAATCGCCCCATTTTTTGAGACGCTGGATCCCGCCACGTTTGAGGTCATCATCGTCGATGACGGTTCTACCGACGCCACCATGCAGCGCGCCCACGAGGTCTACGGGCACCTCGAGCACACCCGCTACGTGCAACAGCCCGCCAACCTTGGCAAGGGCGCGGCGCTTCGCCTCGGCATGTCGCTCGCACAAGGCGCCAGCGTCATCACCGCCGACGCCGATATGGCGATCGATCCCTCACAGTTCCCGTTATTCATGGCCGCCCTGCGAGACCACGAATTCGTGCCCGGCTCGCGAGCCATTGCCGGACGGATCAACTACGACTCACGGCTGCGCACGGTGAGCGGCGCACTGTTCCACGCGGTGGTGCGCCACTACACCCGTACTCGCGTGCGCGACACCCAGTGCGGCTGCAAGGCGCTACGACTCGGCCCCGCTCGGCTGCTGGCCCAACTTGCAATGATCGACGGCTTCGCCTTCGACGTGGAGCTCTTCTACCTCGCAGACCAACTCGGACTGAGCATGATGCCACTCCTCGTCACCTGGCAAGACGTGACCGGGTCCTCTGTCCATCCGAGCCGAGTGGCGCGAACGATGATCCATGACATTCGTGATATCCCGAAGACTCGCTATGAGAACCTCGCGGTCGAACTAGGACCCGGGATCTCACTTGACGCGATCGCCCCGCTCGCCCGCGAAGCCCGGCTCACGGGCCTCGTCCTAGCGCGCGGAGCTGACGACGCGCTGCTGGTCGTGGGACGCGACGGCGGACTGGGTGGCGTCGGGATCGCCACAGCGCTCGGCGGCTCGCTTCGCCCGACCTCGCTCAGTGAATTGCGTGGACGCTCGTACGAGGCGGTCTAATCGTGTCGAGGCAAGAGCCAGTTGGTCACGAGCTCGGGCGCTCGATCGCTCCACTCTTCGGCGGTGATGGCGTAGCGCGCGTGGTCTTCCCAGGCACCATCGATCTCCAAGTACCGCTCGGAGATGCCCTCAAACCGTAGGCCGAGCTTCTCGACCACGCGACGCGAGGCCGCGTTCCTGGGGATGATGTTGATCTCGACTCGGTGCAGGCGCAGCGACTCGAAGGCGTACTGCAGCATCGTGACGACCGCCTCGGGCATGAGACCCTGTCCGGCCACCGCCTGATCGATCCAATAGCCGATGTAGGCGGACTGCAGGGGTCCGCGCTGGATCGACGAGAGGGTGATCTCGCCGACGAACCGTCCGTCGACGAAGATGCCAAAGCCAAATCCCGTCCCGATCTGGCGCTCGCGTTCCCTGATCGCGCAGCGGCTCACGAAGCTTCGGTGATCTTCGGCCAGGTGCGCTGCGTGCGCCGAACGGGGCTCCCATTTGAGCAGCCACTCGTGACAGCGCGTACGCACCTCGTACCAGGCCTCATAGTCCTGATCCGTCATCGTGCGTAGCACGACCCGCCGCCCGTGCAGCGTTATCGGCGAGTAGACCGCACTCCGAGTCGTCACCATGGGCGTTGCCTCACCCTCCTATCGTTACAGGTCACGGTAATGGGTGCAATCAACGCCGTAACGAAGCAACGATTCCGTCCAGAATGTCGCTCTCTGAGGTGATCAGCCAGTCGACTCCGAAGCATTCCATCACCGCGTCCAGCACGTATAAGCCCGCCACCAGCACGTCTTCGCGGCCCCGGACCATCCCCGCGTGCCCCAGCCGCTGCTCGGGCGTCTCTCGTGCGAGCACGTCACGCCAGTGTTGGACAGTCCCCCGTGAAAGCACGCGGTGGTGAACTGCGTCACGGTCGTAGTGCGTGAGCCCGGCGTCCAGCTGCGCGAGCGTCGCCACGGTCCCCGCGAGTCCGACCAGCCGCACCCCGCCAACGACCCTCGAGAACTCGGGCGCGGTGGCGAAGGCCGCGTCGAGTTGCGTGTCGATCATTTCCCGGGCTGCAGCCTCACTCGCCGGCGTGACGATCCCGCGTCCAAGAGCTCGCTCGGTCACTCGCACGCATCCCAGCTGCATGGAGTAGCTCACCAAGCGACCGTCTACTTCGACGGCGAGCTCGGTGGACCCGCCACCAACATCGACGATCATGGTGGGCACGTCGATCTCTTCCAAGTCTCCGAGCGCTCCCGCGTACGAGAGCGCGGCCTCCTCTTGTCCCTCGAGGATCTTCGCCGGACAGCCGCAGATCTCTTCCGCGCCCGAAAGGAATACCGCGCCATTGGACGCGTCGCGCACGGCCGACGTGGCCACGAGCAAGCCCTTTGAGACCCCGGCGTCGTCGCAGTCGCGACGATAGGCGCGCAGCACCGCAAACGTTCGCTCCATTGCCTCTGGCTTCAACGCACCCGAGGCATCAACGCCTTCGCTCAAGCGAGTGATATTCATCTCGCGCTTCATCGCGCGCCCTTCGGCGTCAGCGATCAGGAGGCGTGTGGAATTGCTGCCGCAGTCAAAGGCGGCAAGCGCGTCAGGCACGAACATCCTCGATCACGTACGTGCCCACGTCGATGGCACGCGCCACCAGGTCGCCCACTGGATCATAGAAGCCCGCGAGCGAGTGGGCGAGGTGCGCGTGCAAGCACTTGACGCCCACACGGGTGCCCCCAACCCCACCGCTCGCCTGTGCGAGTTCGGTTCGCACGGTCGCCGCCGTTCGTCGCTTCGCATACTCTTCATGGACTCGGGCCAAGTCTTCCGCGTTGACTAGCACTTCGAATCGATGCACGCCACCTTCGCTTTCGAGCCGACTCACCGCATCGTGAAGATCGGGATCAACGAGCCAGTACAGCGTGGGCATCGGGGTGCCGTCGCGCAGGTGGGGCTCGTTCTCGATGACCACGGGGCTGCCGTCCGCCCGACGCACCACGACCGCGAACCGCCCGCCGAGTGGGCGACCTACGAGCGATTCAACAACGTGCTGGTCGTGGGAGGACGCGTCACGAAACGTCAACGCCAAAACTCGAGAGTGCGCACGAGGCGCGACACGAACTCGGCCCGATGGCTCGACTTGGTCGAAGGCGTCGAGGCTTCGAGCGGCGCTGAGGTGGACGGAGCGACGAGCGGCTGAAATCCTGGGTCAGACGAGCTGGCGTTCACCTCGCCCGACGAATTCTCCGGCAGCACCTGAATCAGGCCTTGCCCCGGTGCAACGAGCTGGTACTGCTCTCGCGCAAGCTGGATGGCAGCCGCTTTTGAGTCGATGGACTTCGACTCTTGTGCCAGCGACTGCTCTTGGTGTTGCAGCGCCTTGATCTGCGTGGAGGTCGCGTCAATCTGAGCCTGCTGGTGCCAGAGAGCACTTGCCGGAAACCAGCCGGCCACGATCACAATGGCCGTCACGAGGGCGAGCGGCACCATCCATCGGTTGCGCTCGTGAGTACTAACGCTGTGAGTTGCTGACACCTAACGCTCCCGACAGTGATCTCGCACCCAAAAACCGCGCTTGGTCACCGAGCTGTTCTTCGATTCTCAACAACTGATTGTACTTCGCGACCCGGTCCGTGCGCGCCGGGGCGCCCGTCTTTATTTGGCCCGCGTTCGTGGCAACAGCCACGTCAGCGATCGTCACGTCCTCCGTTTCGCCCGAACGGTGCGAAATCACCGCGCTGTAGCCGTTGAGATTAGCGAGGCGCACTGCGTCAAGCGTTTCGGTGAGGGTGCCGATCTGGTTCAGCTTCACCAGCAGGGAGTTGGCAACCTTGCGGTCGATTCCCTTTTGCAACAGCGCGGTGTTGGTCACGAAGATGTCATCGCCCACGAGTTGGATCTTGTCGCCGAGGCGGCTCGTAAGCGTCGCCCAACCGTCCCAGTCCTCTTCGGCCATGCCGTCTTCGAGCGACACGATCGGGTATCGGCTGCACAGATCTACCCAGTAGTCGACAAGCTCGTCGCTGCTGAACACGCGGCCTTCGCCATCAAGATGGTAGGCACCATCGCGATAGAACTCGCTCGCGGCCGGGTCCATGGCGATAGCGATGTCGACGCCGGGCGTACGTCCCGTCGATTCGATCGCCTCGACGAGGACCTTCACCGCCGTCTCGTTGTCGGTGAGATCTGGCGCAAACCCACCTTCGTCACCGATAGCCGTGTTGAGCCCGCGCTGGTTGAGCAGGCGCTTCAGCGCGTGGTAGGTCTCAACGCCCCAGCGCAACGCTTCGCGAAAGGAGGCTGCGCCGATGGGCATGACCATGAACTCTTGAAAGTCAATGGTGTTCTTCGCGTGCGCCCCGCCGTTCACCACGTTCATCATGGGCACCGGCAACACGTGAGCGTTCACGCCGCCCAAATATTGATAGAGCGGTAGGTCGCTTTCGATGGCCGCGGCCTTCGCGGTCGCGAGGGAGACCGCCAGGATGGCATTCGCCCCCAAGCGACCCTTGTTCTCCGTCCCGTCAAGGTCGATCATCGCGAAATCGACGGCGCGCTGGTCCTCGGCCTCGTACCCTTCGAGGACATCGGAGATCTCGCCATTGACGTAGCCAACAGCCGTCAACACACCCTTGCCGCCGAAGGCCCCGTCACCGTCGCGCAGTTCCACGGCCTCGTGCATGCCTGTCGACGCGCCCGATGGCGACGCCGCGCGTCCGATCGCGCCGGACTCCAGGTGAACCTCCGCTTCCACGGTGGGGTTGCCCCGCGAATCAAAGATCTGGCGGCCTAGGACGACTTCAATCGCGCTCATGTGCGTCTCCTCAGTTTCGAGTCAACGTTACTCGGCCGATATTGTCGCTACCCTCGCCCTTCGACCTCACGGATATCGTCACGCAACGTCGCCGCGCGTTCACGCAACACACCTTCGAGATCGACGCCGGCGAAGCGAGCCGCGGTCACGAGAGCGCTCAGCGCATCACCCCACGCGCTCGGCACGTTCGAACTCGACACCACGTCTCCGACCGATTCGTCGTCGAACGACAGCGCCGCGATCGCCGCGAGTGCGCGCTCGCGCGCGACCTCTCCGGAATCGAGCGCAACGTTGACGAGCGCAGCCTTGCGCAGCAGCTTGGTATAGAGCGTGAGCGACGGAAGCTGCCACGCGATGCCGTCAGTCACACTCTCGCGGCCCTTCTCATCGCGCTTCAGATCTTCCCAACGCGACGCAACTTCGTCGGCGCCACTCACGGTGACGTCGCCAAACACGTGCGGATGACGCCCGATGAGCTTGTCGCGAACACCGTCCGCAATGGTGGCGAAGTTGAAGCTGCCCTCTTCGTCGCCCAGCTCGGCGTGAAAGACGATCTGAAAGAGCAGGTCGCCGAGCTCCTCTTCGACGTGGTCTATCTGCGTGTCGTTGGGCACACCCTCGGACGCCGCTCGATCGAACGCTTCGAGCGCGTCGATCGTCTCGTACGCCTCTTCGAGGAGGTGACGAGTCAGAGAGGCGTGGGTCTGCTCTTGATCCCAGGGGCACTCCGCGCGAAGGCGCTTCATGAAATCAACGAGGTCATTTACTGCCTCGCCGGCGTCACGGAGCCCTTCGACCCAGAGCGAGGTCAGATGATCAGCAGCGCCAAACGTCGCGAGGCTCTCCGTATCGAGCGTCACGATCACTTGATCCTCGAGTCCCACGTGATGCAGCACGGTCACTTCGCTCGCCTCCGGCAGCCGGTCGGCCACGCTCGCGAGCACTTCGGGTGAATACGCCTGGAGGATGAGGAGCGGTCCGGGACCGCGAAAGCGGTCCGTAGACGCGAGCGCGTCGACCACGCGCAAACCCACCGACATCGGGTCTCGACCGAGCGCGGTGCACGCGGCGTCGATGACCGACACCGCGGATTCGAGCATCGTGGTCACGTCGTTGCGCTCGCGAAGCAGCTCCACGGTCCGCTCGGCGACCACGGGCGATCCCGGCACGACGTAGAGCACCTCGTGATTGACCGCATCGTGCGCAAGCGACACCAAATCGTCGACGATCGCCGCGTAGAGCTGGTCAAAAGACTCAGCGTTCTCGTAGAGCTCGTCGTAGCTCACGACGTCGGAGAAGGCTTTCGCACTCGGGTGCACCAGAGTACGAAAGCGCACCACGGGCGAAGAACGGATCAGCTCAGCCGTTCGTTGCGTTACGTCGCCCTCGCCGCCTGGACCGAGTCCGACGACGCGTACGACGGGTCTCACGTGTATGAGGTAGTCGCCACAGCGGCGAGCCGCGATGCTCCCGGCACGCCGCTCTTGCTCGGTGACGTGCTGCCCAGGACTCCGGGCCCGGTCGAGGAGGTGCCCCACTGGCCAAAGGCGGGGTCAACGTAGACGGCCGCCTCTTCTAGCAGCAGGTTCTTCTCGCTGGACGCCGCCTCGGCGTTCAGGCTCTGCAGGTCCGAGAGCACGGCCTGGGAGGCTTCTGCGTACGGCGTTATGGTGCGCTTCGTGACGGCGACGAAGAGTCCGTACTCGGCGCTGTTGTAGTCGATGTACTGGGGCGTCGTCGAGAACCGATCGAGACCCTCGGAGCCCACGTCTGCGCGCACCCCCGCGTAGGAAGAGTTGGAGGGCGCGTAGCACCCGTACGCCCCGCCCTTGGCGGACGAGGGATCTTGGGAGTACTTCTTCGCGAGCGCCGCAACGCTCATGCCCGCAGCTTCGGAGTTGTCAAATGCCGCAACGTCAGCGGGCTGCACCAGCGCAATGGACACGCACAACGTGTCGTAGTCCGACACGTGCTCGTTGTAGTACTTCTTCATCGCGCTGGCGGTCAGTGGAATCGCCGCCTTGATCTTGTTGACGAGATACTGCGACGTCGCCTGAGACTGGATCTCGGCCGAACGCATCTCGCTCGGCATTTCGGCGAGCGCGTCCGCGGCCGTGCCCGAGCACTTGAGCGGATTCGATGTGGACTGCGTTTGGACTTCTGCCGCCTGCAACTCGCTCACGAATGAGGTCTTTGCGCTGGCGAGTTCAGCCGCGTCCGGGTGATAGTGATACGCCGAGGCGACGTACTGGTCAATCGCCAGTCCCTCGACGCGCAGGTTGGCCCACGCGGCGGCACCGGCGGCCTTGATGGAGTACCCGCCCGCGCCAGGTGCGTAGTCGTTGGGATCGAGGGCGGTGAGGAAACACTGCAGCGAACTGTTATGCGATATCGCGGCCAGCTCGGAATCAAGGGTGTACCCCGACACGGAGTCGTGGTTCACGCTGACACCCGAGGACGAGCCACTCAGGCCATACAAGGCGGCTCCGACGAGGGCAACAACAAACAGGGCTACGAGGCGACGCACCCTGTCATGCTACCGATTCACTCCGGGGCCTCTGTCGTTGGCGAGCGAAGCTCGTTGAGCAAGGTCACGATGGCGATCGGCGTCGCGTCGTTGGGAGATACATCTATTCGCAGCTCTTTTGTCGACTCGTTGTAGGCACTTGAACCGTAAGAACGGCGCAATCGAATCTGCTGGCTGAACGAGAGCGAGAGCGGTCCGAGCCGCAACACGGGCTTTGATCGCACCCCGACGCGTGCCGGCAGAACCACGACCGAGCTGACGCCGATGTCGAGACAGACGAGGCGAAGCTGCGCTAGTTCCAGCAGCCCGCGTGCCGGTACGGGCAGCGCGCCGTAACGGTCGACCCACTCGTTCTTCAAGTCTTCGAGTTCGTCGAAGGCGGCAACGCCGGCGAGTCGCCGGTAGGCCTCGAGCCTGGCGTCATCAGCTTCGACGTACGCCTTTGGCAGATGCGCCTCACCCGGTATATCGAGATTGATAGGCGTGACCTCAGGAACATGGAAGCCCTTCGCGTCGGCGACTGCTTCGGCCACGAGTTGCACGTAGAGGTCGTACCCAACCGCCGCCACCGGACCAGACTGGTCGTGACCGAGCAGGTTGCCTGCGCCGCGGATCTCGAGATCTCGCATCGCGATCTTGAACCCACTGCCGAGCGCCGTGTTGTCGCCGATGGTGCGAAGCCGCTCGTACGCGGTCTCAGAAAGCACCTGATCCGCTGGGTGAAACAGATAGGCGTAGGCCCGCTGTCCACTCCGTCCGACGCGTCCGCGCAGCTGGTGGAGCTGTCCCAGTCCGAGACGCTCCGCGCGGTCCACGATGAGGGTGTTGACCGACGGCAAGTCGATGCCGGACTCGACGATCGTCGTGCAGACCAGCACATCGAAGCGGCGCTCCCAGAAATCGACCATCACGCGCTCGAGCGTTCCCTCGTCCATCTGGCCGTGGGCGATCGCGACGCGCGCGTCGGGCACGAGCTGGCCGAGACGACGGGCTACTTGATCGATGTCCGTGACGCGGTTGTGCACGAAAAACACTTGTCCCTCGCGCAACAGCTCCCGCCGAATCGCCTCGACGACGGCGGGCTCGTTGTACTCGCCCACGTGCGTGAGGATCGGGCGACGATCGGAGGGGGGCGTCGTGATCATCGAGAGATCGCGAATGCCCGTAAAGGCCATCTCGAGCGTGCGCGGAATCGGACTCGCGCTGAGGGTCAGCACGTCGATGCCGACCGAACGACTCTTGATCACCTCTTTGTGCTGCACGCCGAATCGCTGCTCTTCGTCAACGACCAAAAGGCCGAGCTTCTTGAAGGCCACAACGTCGCCCAGGAGCCGGTGCGTACCGATGACCACGTCGATCGTGCCGTCGGCCAAGCCTTCGAGCGTCGCCTTCGTCTCGACGTCGTCGACGAATCGACTGAGGAGGGCCACCTTCACCGGGAAGCCGGCAAATCGCTCGCTGAAGGTCGCAAAATGCTGGCTCGCGAGCAGCGTCGTGGGAACGAGCACGGCCGCTTGACGATTGTCTTGGACGGCCTTGAACACGGCGCGCAACGCAACCTCGGTTTTTCCGAAGCCGACGTCCGCGCACACGAGGCGGTCCATCGGGCGCGGGGACTCCATGTCGGCCTTCACGTCGAGGATCGCCTGGGCCTGATCGGCGGTGAGCGTGTAGGGAAAGAGCTCTTCCATCTCGCGCTGCCAGGCCGTGTCGGGACTAAACGCGTGACCTTCGGCGACCGTGCGCAGTCGGTAAAGGTCGACGAGCTCTTGGGCCACCAAGAACGCGGCCGCTCTCGCCTTCGCTCGGGTCTTCTGCCACTCCGCGCCACCCATGCGCGAGAGCGCAGGCCCGTCGCCCCCCGTATAGGGCGTGAGCGCATCAATCTGCTCGGTGGGCCAGTAGCTGCGTCCGTCCTTGAACTCGAGGATCAGGTAGTCGCGCGTCACGCCGTTGATCGCGCGCGTCGTCGTGCCGGAGAACCGAGCGACGCCGTGCTGACGATGCACCACGTAGCTGCCCACCGCTAAATCGTCGAAAAAGCCGTCGACGTTCCTCGTTCGCGTACGCGAGATCCGCCGCTGACTGCGCCGACCGGTGAGGTCGCTCTCGCTCCAAACGACGACTTCTGGTTCTTCGAAGAAGAAACCGCTCGGCAGCGAGCTCTCGAGGACGCTGACACGTGCCTCCAGCACCCGCGCGGGATCGGTGGAGACCTCGAGTCCTTCGCCGCGCAGCTGGTCGGCCATGCGATCGATCGCGGCGGGGGTGGAAGTGAGGATGACGCCTTTGCGATCTTTCGACCAGCCGCGCACGTGGGCAGCGATTCGTGCGGCGTCGCCTTGCACCACCGGAGGCGATGTCAGCAGCGTGTCAGCGGAGGCGGCGTTCGTCTCGAGCGGCACGTCAATGCGACCGCCCAGCACGTCGTCGTACCCAAGGTGCAAGAGGGGCACTTCATCGCTCGCCCGCCAGGTCGCGGCCACGACATCGGTGAGCTCACGTTCTTCGCCGAGCAGCTCTTCGAGACGTGCGCGCACTCGACTTGGCTCGACTACGACGACCTCCGCCGCCGTCACTTCGTCAAGAAGCGTGCGCGGCCCGTCGACGAAGAGTCCCATCCAGCCCTCCATGCCGTCAAACAGCTGACCCGTCGCCAGTCGGTCGAAGGTCTCGCTCGCCCACGGGGCACTGAGGGCCAGTGCTTCGGCGCGAGATCGGGTCAACTCCCCGGGCAACCATTCCCGGGCTGGCGAAATGAGTGCCTCGTCCAGGTCGTGAGTCGAACGCTGCGTCGCAATGTCAAAGACGGTCAGCCGTTCGACCTCATCACCGAAGAAGTCGAGACGAAGTGGCTCATCGCCGTGCGCGGGCCACACGTCGACGATCCCACCGCGCACGGCGAGCTCCGCTCGGTGCTCGACGAGGTGCTCGCGTCGGTACCCCAAATCAACAAGACCGGCCACGAAGCGATCCCGCTCCACTTCTCCTCCGCGGCGAAGCACGTAAGGGTCTCGCAGGGGTTCGGGGGAGAGCACCTGGGCGATGGAGCGCGCGGAAGCGACAACGACGCGCGGACCGCGCCCTTCGCGCAGCCGCCATCGCAGCAACGACCGCATAGCCATCACCTGGGTGTCAGGGCTCACTCGTTCCAGTGGGTGGGTGTCCCAGCCGGGCCACAGCGCGACGTCGTCGTCACCGAGCCAGGATCGGAGGGCGTCGGTAACGTGTTCCGCGTCACTCGAGGTGGCGGTCACCGCCACGACGAGCTCTCGCTCGAGCGACAGTGCGGCAATGGCGAGCGGCGTCGCGTAGCTCGAAGCGACGAACGAACCTGAGGTCAGCGACGCGCGCATCGCGGGCGCCAGTCTCTCGAGAACGAGTCGTAGGTTGGTCTCGCTCACGATCCGTTGACGCGCTGCTGGGCTTCGTCGAAGTCGTAGTCGAGCAGCGTTTCGATAGCGTCCGCGGCGAGGGCGACGTCAAGGGCGATGGATTCACGGAGCTTGCCCGTCGGGCGCTTCAGCACGTAGTCGGCCCCTTGCTCCTTGCGCGGCGGCTTGCCGATGCCGATCCGCAGCCGCGCGAAGTCTTGGGTGCCGAGAGTCTGGGCGATCGACCGAAGCCCATTGTGCCCGGCGAGTCCCCCGCCGAATTTGAGCTGCAATCGGCCAGGTTCGAGGTCGAGCTCATCGTGCACGATCACGAGATTCGCGTAGTCATCAAGTGACGTGCGTCGCAGCAGCGGAGGCAGTGCCGCACCGGACTCATTCATAAAGGTTGTCGGAACGGCGAGTGTGACGGGGCCGCGTGAGGTGCGCAGGGTTGTGCTTTGAGCCTTCTGGCGGCGCTCGAGCGTGAGTTGGCCCCCACGACGTGCCACCACGAGACGGACCGCGTCACCACCGACGTTGTGACGCGAACCTTGGTAGTCGGAACCGGGATTGGCAAGTCCGACGATGAGCAAGATGCTTTGCTCGCCTCGTCGATCGTCCTCACGAGTGCGCCGAAGCGCCACGACGAACTACTCCGGCGTGGCAGCGTCGCTGGCGCCAGGAGCCTTCGCCGTCGCCGCACGTCCGGCGTGCGTCGCAACGACCGCCACCGCAGGGTCGCCCGCCGCCTCAACACCCTCGGGCAGCACGAGATCGCCGACGCGAATGGTGGCGCCCGCGGTCAACTCCGAAATGTCGACTTCGACGAAGTTGGGAATCTGATCGGGGCGCGTCTTCACTTCGATGCTGAACATCTGCTGGTCGACTTCCCAGTCGGCGTGGCGAACTTCGACCGCGTCACCAATGAGGTGCAGCGGCACTTCAGCGACGACCGTCTGGTTGGGGTCCACGACCTGGAAGTCAACGTGCGAGACCGTACCGCGCACAGGGTGACGCTGGATCTCACGCGCCATGACCGTGTAGGTGGTGCCGTCGGCGTCGAGGGTGATCAGCGCGTTCAAGCCCTGCTCGCCCGAGACCGCGGTGCGAAACGCCTTCGCGTTGACCGCGACGGGCAGTGGCTCGACACCATGTCCGTAGACCACACCGGGGATGGCTCCCTCGTGGCGCAGGCGTCGGGAGCTCGCTGAGCCTTGCGCGCGGCTCGTGGACGCGTGCAGCATGACCTGTGACATGAAAACTCCTCTACGAAATGGCTGGCGGCCCAAGGGCAACGCACAGGGTAGAAAGTCTACTACGAGCGGCCGATATGACTCCACTTGGACGTGCATCCACCGTCCAGGCTCTGACGGGCTCTATTAGGGCGCTTTTACCCTTAACTTTGCTCGTAAACCACCAAAAGTACTCGCGCAGGCCAGGCTCGTAGCTCTGGACCAATGAGACCGCTCAGGGCGTGAGTAACTCGGAACGTTAAGACTGTCCGTTCAACAGGTCGCGACGCTCTCGGAACTCATCGGCGTCTATCTCCCCGCGCGCAAAGCGCTCGTTCAGGATGCGCAGCGCGTCCGACGATGGCGAGGGACGCCAATGTGTCGCAAGTCCCGCACCTTGCGCACCGGCGAATCGGTGGGCGTAGCGGCTTCTACGGATGAAGATGGTTATCAGCAGGGCGAGCACGGCAACGATGATGACGAACAGAATCAGCACGACGAACGCAGCGAGCGGTCCATTGCCGCCGAAGGGCCCTGGCCCGAACTGGATCCGTACCTGCCCGTTCGGCCCGCCGAACGACTGACCTGCACGTCCAAAGAATCCCACGGCTCTCCTATCGTCCCTGGGTTATGTCTAGGTCCCGAGCGTCACGAGCGCAAGTCAGCCAACCGTGGAGACTAGAGAAGGTTTTCCCCACCGAAGATATCCGAGACCGAGGTGTCGTCAAAGATCGCGGAGATCGCGTTGGCAAGGATCGGTGCAATAGAAAGCACCTCGAGCTTTTCGAAGTGCTTCTCTGGTCCCAGGGGCAACGTGTCAGTCACGATGACGCGACTGAGAGGAGCATTGAACAGTCGGTCAACGGCCGGCGGGGAGAACACCGCGTGGGTCGCCATCACCCAGATGTCGTCCGCGCCGTGGGACTTGAGCAGGTCGCACGCGGCGACGATCGTGCCAGCGGTGTCGATCATGTCGTCGATCAGGACGCAGTGGCGCCCATTGACGTCACCGACAATATGGCGTGCTTCCGCCACGTTCACCGCCCCTCGGGGGCGCGTCTTGTGCACGAGAGCGAGGTCGCACCCAAGGTGCTGGGCATAGCGCTCAGCGACCTTCACGCGTCCGGCGTCGGGGGCCACCACCACGAGCTCGTGAGGGTTCGCGTGCGCTTTCAAATAGCCCTCCAGCACCGGGGCGGCGACCAGGTGGTCTACCGGAATGTCGAAGAAGCCCTGGATCTGGCCAGAGTGAAAGTCAACCGAGAGCACCCGCGTTGCCCCGGCCGTTTGGAGCATGTCCGCGATGAGCTTCGCGGTGATGGGCTCTCGGCCGGCGGTCTTGCGATCCTGGCGGGCGTATCCGTAGTTCGGCACCACGGCGGTAATGCTCTTCGCCGACGCACGCTTCGCGGCGTCGATCATGATGAGCTGCTCCATCACCGAATCGTTGACCGGTGACGAGTGCGTTTGCATGATGAACACGTGAGCCCCGCGAATCGACTCGTCGATTCGACAGTGGATTTCGCCGTCAGCGAACTCACGCAGGTTTGCCTCAGTGAGCTCGACGCCAAGCTTGTCGGCAACGTCCTGGGCGAGTGCGGGGTGGCATCGGCCCGTGACGAGGACGAGGCGACGCTTTGCGAGGGACTCCACCGCGCCAGCGTACCTGGGAAAGCGATCGGTCAGTGTGGTCGCTGGGTCAGCGACGTGACAATCTCGCCCGACGCGACGTCGGTGCCAGGCGCGAGCGTCACGAACGACGACACTCGTGCGTCGGCGCCAATGCGAACGTGCGCGGCTTCGATGGCGCCCACGATCGCGTTTTCGCCAATCTCGACATCATCGAGCACGGCGTTTGGCCCGATTTGGGCGCCGCGAGCGACGATGCATCGGCCCTTCAAGATCGTGCCCGGCAGCAGGGAGACTTCGGGTGAAAGCTCGACGTCGGCGTCTATATACGTGGCGTCGGGATTCCACATGGTGACGCCCCGCGCCATCCATTCATCGTTGATGCGAGCGCGTAACACCGACTCCGCGTGCGCGAGTTGGCGTCGATCATTGATACCGATCGCCTCGTCGGCGTTCTCGAGCATCCAGGACGTAGTGAGATGCCCCATGTCGTGCAGCACGGCTACGAGATCGGTGAGGTAGTACTCGTGCTGGGCGTTGGAGCGATCGATTCGTCTCAGCGCCGGTCCCAGCAGGCTTTGGCGGACCACCATGATCGAGGTATTGATCTCATCGATATGGCGCTCTTCGTCGGACGCGTCGCGCTCTTCGACGATGCGCTCGAGTGTGCCATCCTTCGCGTGTATCAGACGTCCGTATCCGGTCGGCTCGTCGACGCGCGCGCTGAGCACCGTCAGCGCCGCGTGGCGCTCACGATGTCGCTCCAGCAGCTCGCTCACGCTGGAGCGCCGCAGCAGCGGCGTGTCGGCGGGCAGAATCAGCACGTCTCCGTCCGTATCGCCAATCGCGTCGTCGATCGCACCTAGCGCGACCGAGACTGCGTGTCCAGTGCCTAGCTGGTCGCGCTGCTCAACGAACGAGAGCGCTCGCCCGGGACGCGCCGCCTCACTCAGCTCCTTTTCGATCCAGGTCGCTTGACGGCCCACCACGACGATCGTCGCGCGAACGTTGTCCTGAATGGACGCTTCCAGCACGTAACGCACCATGGCGCGCCCGCAGAGGTGATGGAGCGGTTTTGGGCGCGTCGAACGCATCCGCGTTCCCTCGCCCGCGGCGAGCACCACGACGCACGTAGGACGACTCACACTTCTATCTCTATCAGCCATCCCGTACGCTGGGCGCGTGGCCCTTGATTCTTACGACGAATTCTCGCTTTTTCACGAAAACATTGAAGAGTGGGGCCTTGACGTCGAGATACCTACGGTGCAGCGATTCTTCGTGGCGGTCGATGGTCTGCGTCAGCTGAGCGGCCTTCGCTGGGGAACGAGTGACCCTGAAATGGTGCTCATCCACGGCGGCGCACAGAACGCCCATACCTTTGACACCGTCGCGCTGGCGCTCGCTCGTCCGCTGATCGCGCTCGACCTTCCGGGTCACGGTCACTCGGACCCCTCCCCCTACCCGCCCTCCGCGCTCACGAGTCACGCGAACGATCTCGCGCGCGCGATCGAGCAGATGAGCGACAAGGCGCTCCCGCTCGTCGGGATGTCCCTCGGCGGGCTCTGCTCGATCCTCGTCGCGGCGCGACGCCCCGACCTCGTCGCCTCGCTCGTGCTGCTCGACATCACCCCCGGAGTGAATGGCGACAAGGCTCGACACATCACCGACTTCGTCAACGGTCCTCGAACGTTCGAGAGCTTCGATGAACTGCTCGCACGAACCGTCGAGCACAATCCCACGAGGTCGGCCTCCTCACTTCGACGAGGGATCCTGCACAACGCGGTCCAACTGCCTGACGGATCGTGGGTGTGGCGACACCAGCAGCACGCGACCTCGACGCTTGGCGCCCCGGAAACCGGGGATCTGTGGGAGCAGCTCGGTTCGCTGACCATGCCGGTCGCTTTGATACGCGGGATGGCGGCGGGCTCCGTCGTGGACGACGATGATGAGGCCATGGTGCTTGCTCGTCTGCCCCAGGCAACGGTGGTTCACGTCGAAGGAGCAGGACACTCGATTCAAGGAGATCAGCCGGTGATCCTCGCCAATCTGCTCGAACAGCTGTGCTTTTGATGGCTGGCGGGGGAGGGCTCGAACCTCCAACCTACGGATTCAAAGTCCGTCGTTCTGCCAATTGAACTACCCGCCACTGCTCAAAAACGCTGATACGCAGCAATCTTCGGAGATTCTTAAAATACGTCTGAAGACACTTAATACCAAACAGCCACACTAGAGCCTGAAGGATTCCCCAACGAAAGTCGCGTCTTGACTACCACGCCTACCCCAAACTCCTACGTCGCGATCGTCGACGACGATTCTGCGATCCGCTCCGCACTCGGACGTGCCCTTCGCATGGAGAACTACGACGTCGAGCTTTTCGAAGACGGAGCGACCGCGCTCAAGTCGATTCAGCTGCGCGCGCCCGACGCGGTGGTGCTGGACCTGCAGCTTCCCGACATCGACGGGCTCGAGGTCTGTCGGCGCATTCGTCGCTCGGGTGACACGACGCCGATCTTGATGCTGACGGCGCGCAATGCGGTCAATGATCGCGTGGAGGGGCTCGACGTCGGCGCGGACGACTACCTCGTGAAGCCCTTCGACCTGGCCGAGCTCCTCGCGCGGCTACGCGCGCTCCTGCGTCGCCACAACAGCAGTGACGTCGACGGCACGGTCCTGCGCTTTGAAGATCTGACACTCAACCCCCAGACCCGAGAGGTGCATCGCGGCACTCGCTTGGTGGAGCTCACCAAGATCGAGTTCGACCTTCTCGAGCTGTTCTTGCACCACCCACGCCAAGTCCTCACCCGCGACCAGATCCTGGACCTGGTGTGGGGCTACAACTTTGATTCAGGGACCAACTCCCTCGCCGTCTACATCGGTTACCTGCGTCGCAAGCTCGAAGAGGACAACAAACCGCGGCTGATCCAAACGGTGCGCGGGGTAGGTTACGCCCTTCGAACCTCGTGACGTTTCGGCTCCGGGTCATCACCGCCACCATCGCAGCGGCGGCGATCGCGGTCATCATTGCCTGCTTCGCGTCCTACTTCACGACGCGCACTGCCGTGCTGCACTCGGTCGACGAGTCCTTGATCGCCGCCTCTAAACAGCCGCTCGACTCTCACTACGACGATCGCGTCACCGGCTCCTACTCGGAGATCGTCCTCGCCAACGGTGAGACGGACCCTCCTTCGGCCCTCCCGATCGACCAGACGATCATGGGCGTCGCCAAGGGCAAGAGTTCCCAGATACTGCGGACGATCTCCTTCAAAAATCAGGACTACCGCGAACTCATCGTCCCCCTCGCCGCGAACACCTACGTCGGCTCGCCACAGGGCATCGTGCAAATCTCCTCAACTGCGGCCGAGCTGTACGTGGTCGACATCACCGGCGAAGTGAACGAGCTGAGTAGCCTCGTCACCACCTTGATGCTCGTCGCCGCGGGTGGCTTGCTGCTCGCACTCGGCCTCGGTCTGTTTCTCGCTCGCCAAGCGCTGCACCCCTTGGAAGAGATCACCGACGAGATCGAGGCGGTCGCCACGACGAACGACCTCCAGTACCGACTCGTCGAAGGCGACGAGGACGAGCTGGGACGGCTTCGTCGGGTGTTCAACCGCCTTTTGCGCTCGGTGGAGAGCAGCCAGTCTTTGCAGCGTCAGCTCGTGGTCGACGCGAGCCACGAGCTGCGCACGCCCCTCACCTCACTTCGCACGAACGCCCAAGTGCTCTCGCGCGCCAACGATCTGAGCGATCACGAGGTAGAACAGATCACGAACGACATGGTGACCCAAGTAGACGAGCTCGCGAACCTCGTCACCGACCTCGGCGAACTCGCGCGGGGCGAGCGCTCGGAGGGTGCACTCGAGATCTTGCGGCTCGACGACTGCGTCGATGAGTGTGTAGAGACCGCGCGAACGTACGCGCGCACGCGCCACATCACGATCGACGTCGACATCGAGCCCTCCCAGGTGCGCGCACGCCACGACCGCCTCAATCGCGCGATCTCGAACCTGCTCACCAACGCCGTCAAGTTCACCCCCGAGGGCGGACGCATCTCGGTCGCCTCGTCCCACGGAGCGGTGAAGGTCGCCGACAGTGGGCCCGGAATCGCCGACGAAGATCGTCAGTACGTGTTTGACCGATTCTGGCGTTCGCCGACCGCCCGATCGCTGCCCGGGTCGGGCCTGGGCCTGTCGATCGTCGCCCAGGTGGTCGCTGAGTTCGAAGGCACCGTCGCCGTCGATCGCGATCCGGTGCTCGGTGGAGCGCGATTCACCATGCAGTTGCCGGAGGTCTTCGGGTAATCCGCCTCACGGCCAATTCTTATTCGTTCTCGGGCTGACTTTAAGGTTCGGCCGTAAGACTGTTGGGCTTAAGGATGCCATGACGCCCACGCACCGTACCCCCCAGCAGCGCGACCGCCGACTTGCCCGCGTGAGGCGGGTGTCTCGTAGCGTGCTCGTCGGCTCGGGGCTTTCTTCGGCCGCGCTCGTGGGCCTGTTTGCCTCGACCGCCAAACCAAGCACGCTCGATCACGTCGTCGATCCGACCACCACGACGTCTCCCGCCCCCACCACCACGACGACGCCGTCTACGACAACCACCGTGCCGTCTCGCTCGAATGGCTCGACGACGACCCAGCCAACGCCCACCACCACGACGACGGCGCCGACCCCGACAACGACCCAGCCGACCTGCTACACCACCCCCTCGGGCATCCAGAACTGCAGCTGAGTGATGGACTTTTTGATCTGGGGCATGACCGGTACGCTCGCCACCGAGCGAGAGGACCAGCTGGACTTCGCGAAAGCGCGTCTCCGGCATTGGCTTGACGCCATCGATCAGTCGTGCAATCGATTTCGGCCCGACTCGGAGCTCACGCTGCTCAACGAATGCGGCAGCAGCGACCTCAGCCCGACTCTCGAACTCGCCCTCGTTGGCGCGCTCGAGTCGTATGACGCCACCGCCGGGCTCTGCGATCCGACCGTACTGCCCTCGCTGCTCGCGCTCGGCTACGACGTCGATTACGCCGAGCTCGCCCGACGTGGCACGACCCGCGTGCTCCCACCTTTGGCCAGTCCCGGAAAGCGCGCCGTCACGCTCGATCGAGCCCACCATCGCGCTTCTCTCGCTCCAGGATGCCGGCTCGACCTCGGCGCAAGCGCAAAGGCGCTCGCGACCGACCTCATCGCCGACGACCTTGCGCCGTACGGAGGGGTTCTGGTGGAGATCGGTGGCGACGTCGCCGTGCGCGGGCGAGGTCCGAACGGCCCCTGGGCCGTCGGGGTGAGCGACGTCCTCGACCTCACGGGCACGGAGCCGCGCGTGAGCATCGAGAGCGGGGGCCTCGCCACGTCGTCGACCACGGCGCGCTCGTGGCTCGCCAACGGTCAACGAGTGCACCACATCATCGATCCGCGCACGGGTACGTGCGCGTCGGGTCCCTACGTCGCCGCGACCGTGTCTGCCGAGAGCTGTGTGCGGGCCAACGCCTTCGCGACCGCAGCGCTACTCTGGGGTGAAGACGCGGGCTACCACCTGGCCCAGGCGGGCTGCGCGGCGCGACTCGTTCGATCCAACGGCGTGATCGAGTACGTAGGTGGCTGGCCAGAGGACAGCGCCGCGTGATCGCCCTCACCTCGCCGTACCTGTGGTACACGTCTCGAGCGACCGGGATCGTGGCGCTGGTGCTGTTCACTGCGGTGGCCGCTCTTGGCGCACTCGTCGCCAACCGCGTCGGAGGCCAGAGCGTCGGGCGCTTCGAGCTGAACGAGCTGCACCGTTCGCTCTCGTTGGTGGCCATCGCCTTCTTGGCGATCCACATCCTCACGACCGTGCTCGACACCTACGCCCCCACCGGCTGGCTCTCGGCCGTAGTGCCGTTCGCGTCGCACTATGAGCGCCTCGGCGTCGCCATCGGCGCCATCGCCTTCGATCTCATGATTGCCGTGCTCTTCTCGAGCCTGATGAAGGCACGGATGCGGCACCAGTCGTGGCGGTTCATCCACTGGTTCAGCTGGCTCGCGTTCGCGAGCGCCATCCTGCACGCCTATCTCAACGGTGCCGACACGAAGAGCGGCGCGGGGCTCGCGCTCGTGGTCGCGTGCGCACTCGTCGTCCTCATCGCGGGCGTCTGGCGCTTCGTAAAGCGTCCGCCGCGAGCCAACGGGGGCACCGCGCTTTCCCCCCTGGCTCGGATCGCTCCCGCGGTACCCGCGAGGCGTGAGGACGTGCGAGGGGCGAGATGACCGATCCCACCGCCCTTCCACGGCTCCTGCGAGGCGCGTCAGGGGTGCCCCTCACGCTCGCTCAGCACGAAGCCGTGTTTCCCCGGACATCGCACGCGGGGTCGCTGCTCGACGAACTGGAGGCTTCCGGGCTGACGGGACGTGGTGGTGCCGCGTTCTCCACCGCCGCGAAGGCTCGCCTGCTTCGCAGCACCAAGAGTCGATCCAAGGCGGTGGTGGTCAACGCCATGGAGGGAGAGCCCGCCTCGCACAAGGACGCGACCCTTCTCATCTCGAACCCGCACCTCGTCCTCGACGGAGCCGAGGCGCTCGGTTCGATCATCGGGAGCAGCGATGTCATCATCTGCATCGCCGACGACCGCACCCCGCTGGTCGAACACGTGCAACGAGCGATCAACGAACGCCTACGCCGCGGGAGCCGAGGGGCGAGCTTCGTGGTACAGACCCCGCCCGGGCGGTACCTCACCGGAGAGGAGTCCGCGCTCTCGCACTGGCTGAGCGAACGCGAGGCACTCCCTCTCTACCGCCCCACGCGACCCCACGTCCTTACCGTGCGCCAACGTTCGGTGCTCGTGCAGAATGCAGAGACCTGCGCCAACGTCGGCCTCATCGCTCGAGCGGGCGCCGACTGGTTTCGCGCGATCGGCACGCCGGCCCACCCGGGCAGCACGCTCGTGACCGTGAGCGGCGCCGTCGAGCGGCCGAAGGTGTTCGAGGTGGCCCTCGGCACGTCGCTGCGTCAGCTGCTCGAGGCCGGTCGGGCCGAGTCGAATCTCCAAGCGGTGCTGCTCGGTGGGTACGGTGGCTCGTGGATTGACGGATCGCTCCTTGATACGGAGTACGCCAACGAAAGCCTTTCGCCCTACGGCGCCTCGGTCGGAGCGGGGGTCGTGATCGCGCTGAGCGAGGACGGATGCGGCATCGCCGAGACTGCACGAATCGTCAAGTGGATGGCCACCCAGAGCGCGCACCAATGCGGGCCGTGCGCGTTCGGCCTCCCCGCACTGGCGAGTGATCTCTCAACGCTGGCGAACGGCGCGCGGGGTGCTCAGGAGTCTCTCGAGCGACTCGAGCGACGCTGCGAGACGATTTCGGGCCGCGGCGCGTGCCGTCATCCTGACGGGGTCGTGCGGCTCGTGCGTTCGGCACTCGAGGTGTTTCGCGTCGATGCCAAGTCCCACGCCAGCGCCCAGCCGTGTCTCGGGGCCTCCTCTGGCCGTCACGCGGCGAGGATCCCCGGAAGGGCTCGAGCGAGGTCGACGACGTGAGCCGCAAGGAGACCGGGTTCTCCCTTCGGGTCAACCCCATTTTGTGCGACGGATTCGGGCACTGCCACGAGCTCGCGCCCGAACTCGTCGAGATCGACGAGTGGGGCTATCCCGTCATCGCGAGCGAGGTCACGCCACTCAGCGATCGGAACGCGCTGAAGTCAGCCCAGTACGCCGTTCGCGGATGTCCGCGACAGGCGTTGCGCATCGAGCGCGTTAGCGAGCACTAGCGCCGTCAATCAGCTCAATTCGGTTGCCCACGGGGTCATCAAGGTGGCATCGCCGCCGACCCGGAATCGACTCGTCGGGGCGAAGGCCGACGCCGAAGGCGCTCAAGCGACCCACCAGATCGTCGTAGTCGTCGACGACGAGCGCCGGGTGAGCCTTTTTGGCCGGAGAGAAGCCCTCTTCGACGCCCAGGTGAAGCACGACTTCGTCGCGTCGGTACCAGCGCCCACCTCGAGCCGCCAAGATCGGGGGCTTATCCAGCGCCTCAAATCCGAGCACGCCCACGTAGAACTCGTCGCAGCGCTCTTCGTCGCCCTTCCCGATAGCCAGTTGCACATGATCGAGCCGCCAGACCACTGAGATACCTCCGAAAAAATAGACCGGTCACAAAAGCGACTAGTGTTCTACGAGCCATGGGATCACTAATTAAGAAGCGGCGCAAGCGTATGCGCAAGAAAAAGCACAAGAAGATGCTGAAGCGCACGCGCTTCCAGCGTCGCGCCGCCGGTAAATAGCCTCTAGCGCGCCTCTTTTGGCGTCGTAGCGGTTTGGCGAAATTGCACTAAGCCCGCGGGACCCATCACGTCCCAGGCCTCGACCCCCGGTTCGAGGTGCCCCTCGACGAACAGCGTCGATCCAGAACCCGCCAGATGGACCCGATCGGCGAGGGTGGCGCTCAGCCAGTCCATGGTCTCGCCCAAACGCGGCTCCACCAGTCTCGCGGCCGCTTCGAGGTGGTTGCGCCCGACCGGCCGCTCCCCGCTTGCCAGGAGCTCATCGAACGCCCGATAGCAGGCTGCGGTGTTGACGCCAAAGCTCAAGAGCGCGAGCGTCACCTCGCGCGGTTCGAACGCAAGCTCGCTGAGGTGCTCGCCGACTCCTTCGACGAGCGCGCGGCCCCCGACTTGGCAAAACGGGACGTCACCGCCGAGGCTGGCCGCCTCTTCGGCGCTTACGCCGCCCGCCCAGCGTAGGATCGCCGCCGCGTCGGCGCTTCCCCCGCCGAGTCCGCCCCCCGGCGGGATCTCTTTGTGCAACCGCACCCCAGCACGCCGTTTGACGAGCTGAAGGGCTCGAGTGACCAGATTGTCCTCATCGGCCAGCACCGCCGAATAGGGACCTTCGAGGACCAGGTAGTCATCCTCCGGGTCGATCACGAGCCGATCGGCGAAGTCCAGGGTCACCATCTCCGCGCGCAAGTCGTGCATGCCGTTTTCGCGTCTCCCGGTGATCTCGAGAAACCACGTGAGCTTGGCCGGTGCACGCAGTTCGCTCATCGCGCCGCCGCCAGCGCCGCGAACTCCTCGATGGTGAGCTCCTCTGGACGTCGCGTCTCGGCGACACCCGCGCGCTCGAAGACTCCCTCAGTCGTCCATTCGGACAGCGAGCGACGCAGCATCTTCCGTCGCTGACCAAAGGCGGTGCGAATGACGCTAAAGAGCTCATCTTCACTGACGATCGCGGGGTCGACCCGAACGTGCGTGCGCCGGGTGATCGCGACCAGGGCGGAGTCAACGTTCGGGCGAGGCACGAAGACCGAGGGCGGGACCTTTCCGACAACCTTGGCGTCCGCGAAGTACTGCAGGCGCAGGGAGACCGCGCCGTAAGCCTCATCGCGCGCGTGCGCGGCGAGGCGCTCACCAACTTCCTTCTGCACCATGACCAGCATCCGCGTGACGAGCGGCTGGGTCTCGAGCAGATGCAGCACCACGGGCGTCGCCACGTTGTAGGGCAGGTTGGCGACGACGACGGTCGGTCGGGCGCCGAGGATCTCGTCATAGTTCGCGCTCAGCGCGTCGGCGTGATGGACGCGCACGCCTAGCGGCTCGACGACTTCGCGCAAAGGGCCGATCAGGTACCGATCGATCTCAAGGGCGATCACCTTCGCACCAGTCTCCACGAGCGCGAGCGTGAGTGATCCGAGCCCCGCACCGATCTCTAATACCTGGTCGTCAGGGCCGACGTCGGCAAGACGGGCGATCCGACGCACCGTGTTGGGGTCCACCACGAAGTTCTGGCCGAGCGCGCGAGACGGCTTGAGTCCGCGGGCATTGAGAAGTGCCACCAGTTCAGTTCGAGTATGCGTCACCAAGAGACTTTGACACTAATCACGCCCTTCGATAGCGGTTCGAGCTCACTGAACTGTGATTCGTTGAGATCGACCACGTGATTGGACTCGTGCGCTTCGCGATCGCTGATGATGCAGGTGATCGATTTGCCCGTCGTCAGGTCGTGCACCGTGATGCGCGTGCCCTTGGGCAAGTACCACGTCGCACAGTGGCCGGGGACGTAGTTGTACCAAGTCGCGACACCGATCTTGAAGTTCGATCCGTTGATCACGCTCGACACTGGGGCGACCGCTGACGTCGCGGTCACGACCGGTTTCGGCCGGGTCGTCGAGACGTGGATCACGACCTCGCCGTGCCAGGCGACCTTGGTGCCCGGCCGGGGCGACTGGCTCAGTGCGACCACCCACTTGCCGCTCGTACTCCCTGGTCCGACCGTGCGGAAGAACAGCTGAGCGTGACGCATGGCGGCGTAGACGCCCGCCCGAGACATCCCGATCACGCGGGGTACCGCGCGCGCTGTGTGCGGCGCGACCGTCGATACGGAAAGGACCGCCTCGCCGTGCCACGCGATGACCGTCCCGGGCCGGGGCGACTGCGCCGACACGACCGCCCAGTGATCGTTCGTGCTTCCAGGGCCGTGGGTAACGAAATAAAGACCGTCGTGGCGCATCGTTCGATAGACGGCGAGTCGCGATCGACCGACGAGATTTGGCATATGCACGGGTGCGTGCCCGGCTGCGCCCGACGCCACGGGTGTGATCAGTACCAGTGACGCGGCCACCAGGGCCGTCGCGGTACGAAGTAACCGGGGACACCGAAGTGTCCCTCGTCGTAGTCTGCTCAGTATCCGTCCTCCGCCAGGACTGTGGGAATCTAGGCAGTTCCCGCCCTCTTACGCTAGAAGAGGGCGTCGCCGACGGCAAACGAATACAAAATGCCCCTTAAATTACGGCTTCCAGGGCCGTTCGGAGGGAAATTGGAAGAGCCGCGCCGAGTTGCGCGACGTGGCCGCCTTTACGAGCTCGGGATCCTCGCCTCGCAGCTGAGCGACGTAGTTGCCCACGATCGCTACCCATGCGGGCTCATTCTTCTTGCCGCGATGGGGCACCGGGGCGAGGAACGGACTGTCGGTTTCGACGTGCAGTCGTTCGAGTGGCACGAGCTTCGCCGCGTCGCGTAGCTCGTCGGCGTTCTTAAACGTCACGATGCCCGAGACGGAGATGTCGCAGCCAAGCTCCAGGCAACCTTCGGCGTCGGCGGGTGTACCGGTGAAGCAGTGGATCACCGTTCGCGCTGGTACCCCTTCACTTCGAAGGATGTCAAAGAGGTCGCCGAAGGCGCCTCGGGCGTGGACGACGAGCGCCAGATCCAGCTCCTTCGCAAGGGCGATCTGGGTAGAAAAGGCTTGGCGTTGCTGGGCTTTGGGCGAGTGTTCGTAGTAGTAGTCGAGTCCGCATTCACCGATCCCGACGAGCCGTTGGTGCCCCGCGCGCGCCAGCTCGACGACGGGAGTGACGCCATCTTTCGCGTCGTGCGGGTGCAACCCGACGGTCGCAAACAGCTCAACCGGACTGTCGAGCTCGCTCAGCGCGAGCGCTTCGGCAGAGCTCTGCGCGTCCGTGCCGACGACGACCACCCGGTCAACGCCCGCGTCGCTGGCGCGCTGGAGTGTCTCTTTGACGGCGAGCGCCGTGTCTGCGTTCCCGTCAAAGAACTGATCTTGAAGATGGCAGTGTGCGTCGGTCCACGCGCTCATTCGTCGCTCTTGATACGTGGAAAGAGCGGCTCACCCTTCTCGACGGGCCCGCCGGGATACTGGCCCCAAACGGTGACCTCGGCGTAGGCCTTCTCGTCGGGAGCGCCCGTCAGTCCGATCCGCCGCCAGATCTCTCGGGCCACGCTCGGCATCGCGGGTGAGATAAGTATCGCTACCAGGCGTATCGCCTCCAGCGCGTCGCCCATCACCAGGTCGACCTGTGGTCCTGGCTCCATCTTCCAGGGCGCGTGTGCCTCGAGGTAGGCGTTCGTGGCGCCCACGAGATCGAAGGTCACCTCGAGCGCGCGCTGGGGAGCGAACTGGTCCCACGCGCGCGCGGCTGTGTCGATCACGCTCGCCGCAGTGTCCTTCAAGGTTGAGCTCGCACTCGGCGTTGGTCCCGCGCCCGCGCACTTTGACGTGACGACGGCCGCGACGCGCGCCACCAGGTTGCCGAGGTTGTTCGCAAGATCGGTGTTGTAACGCGCGGCGATGCCCTCGAGCGAGAATTCGCCGTCGTTGCCGAGGGCGGTCTCGCGCAGCAAGTAGTAACGCAGAGGATCGACGCCAAACTCTTTCGTGAGTCCTATGGGCTCAATGTCGGTGAGCTTGACCGCACCCTCGGCGGCCATGGTCTTGCCGAGCTTCTCTCCCCCGACGAGCAGCCAGCCATTCACGTGCACGTGGTGGACGGGCTCCAGACCAGCCGCCATGCACATCGCCGGCCACCAGACACAGTGAAAGCGGATGATCTCTTTTCCGATCAGGTGATTCGATACGGGCCACCACGTCGCCACCTCGTCCGCGTCGGTCCCATAGCCAATGGCCGACAGGTAGTTGATGAGCGCGTCGTACCAAACGTAAAAGACGTGACGGTCGTCCCAGGGAACCGGCACTCCCCAGGTGATGGACGTACGGGTGATGGAGATGTCGCGCAGTCCGCCCTTTACGAAGGCGTACGCCTCGTTGCGCTTGGTCTCGGGCGTCACGAACCCGGGGTGCGTCTCGAAGTGCTCAAGCAGTCGCTCCTCGAACGCGCTGAGCTTGAAGAACCAGTTCTCCTCTTCCATCTCGGTCAATGGACTGTGGTGAATAGGGCAGGTGCCGTTGTCGCTCGCTTCGAGCGTGTAGTAGTCCTCGCAGCTCACGCAGTAGAGACCCTTGTAGACGTCCTTGTAGATGTAGCCGTTCTCGTAGATGACCGAGAGGAACTTCTGGACGGACGAGTAGTGGCGCGGCTCGGTCGTACGAATGAAGTCGTCGTTGCTGATGTCAAGGACGGACCAGGCCTCGCGAAACCGTTCGGAGACCCGGTCGGTCCACTCTCGTGGCGTGGCGCCGTTCTTTGCCGCGGCATCAGCCATCTTCTGGCCGTGCTCGTCCGTTCCCGTCAGGAACTTCACCTCGTCACCCACGAGTCGGTGCCACCGCGCCAGCGCGTCAGCGTTGACCGTCGTGTAGGCGGAGCCGACGTGTGGGGCGTCGTTGGCGTAATAGATGGGAGTCGTTATGTAGAAGCGGCCCATCGGAACAGGTTAGTTAGGAAGAAGTACGTCCCCTGCGGGCATCCAGGGCGAGCTGGTAGACCTCTCGGCGGGCGACGCCGAGCGCCTCGGCAACGAAATCGACCGCGTCTCGCGTCGTCGCGCCTTCATCCCACTGCTCCTCGAGTGCGGAAAGCACCACGGCGTCGTCGACGCGGGCGACCTCGGGTGCGCCTTCCAGAACGACGACGATCTCGCCAAGAACCTCTCGAGCGCGCAACGCTCGAGCGACCTCTTCGACGGTGCCGCGAATGACCTCTTCGTGGATCTTCGTCAGCTCACGCACGACTGCTACCCGGCGATCTGGCAGCACGTCCGCGAGCTCGCGCATCGTCGACGTCAGCCTCTGGGGCGACTCGTAGAAGACGACCGTGCGCGGTTCACGGGACCACTCTGCGTAGCGCTCGGCGCGCTCGCCCGCCTTTCGCGGGACGAACCCCTCCATGACGAAGCGATCGGTGCCGAGCCCGCTCACCGAGAGGGCGGCAATCACCGCCGAAGGACCGGGTGCGGTCGAGACGCGCAGGCCCGCGGCGACGACCGCTTCGACGGCCCGGCTCCCCGGGTCCGAGATGCCTGGCGTTCCCGCGTCGCTGATCAGGACCACGAGCTCGCCGAGACGCACCCGTTCGACGATTTTCGCACTCTGGGCTACTTCATTGTGCTCGTGCAGGGACTCCAGGCGACCCCCGCTCGGTATGTCATTGGCGCTGAACAGGACCCGGGAGTGGCGCGTGTCCTCGCAGTAGATGACGTTCGCCGTGCGAAACAGCTCGAGCGCGCGGGCCGACAGATCGCCCAGGTTTCCAAGGGGCGTGGCCACGAGCACCAGTGCCCCACCTTGTGTCTCATCCACGTCAGTTTCCTCGTTTGGCTCGCGGACTGCTCTACCCATTAACATTGTCACCTATGTCAAAGCGGACCGTGAAGCGCAAACTACGCGCAAAGAAGAAGGCCAACCACGGCAAGAAGCCGAACTGCGGTCGAGGTTAGCGGGCGGCCAGTTGGCCGTCCCACCCACAGTCACGCTCAGCGAGCAGTTCGGCGAGCACCGTCGGTCGATCGCTCACGATGCCGTCCACACCAAGGTCGAGCAGTCGGGCCATCTCGTTGGACTCATTGATCGTCCAGACGTGCACCGCCAGGCCCGCGTCATGAGCCGCCGCGACGAACGACTCCGTCACCACGTCGACGTCGCCAAACCAGGGCGGCACTTGTAGCGCCGCCACGGGCGGCACCACCGGAGCACCTTCCAAGTGTGAAAAGTAGAAGGTCGCGGTCTCGTTGGTCGCACCGGAGGTCGCCACGTTCGGCGCCATCGCTCGAAAACGCTGAAGTGCGTCGTCGTGGAACGACGCGACAATGACCGCCTCGGCGATGTCGAGACGACGCAGCTCGTTGGCGAGGAGCTCTTCGTACGGTTCGACGAACGGACCGGTGCCCTTGATGTCCAAGTTGAGTAGCACGCCGGGAAACGCGACGGCGACCTCTTCGAGCGTCGCAATTGCGTACCGGCGATCCTTCGGCGCGCGACCTCGCGCGAGATACTCCTCGGGTGCGCGTCGTGGCGTCACGACGTCACCCTCAATCCACCAGTACGCGTTGTCCATCTCGCTCAGCTCCGCGAGCGTGAATGACGCGATGGGACCGTGATGATTCGTGGTCCGATCGACCGTCGCGTCGTGACAGACCACGAGTCGACGATCCTTCGTGGCGTGCACGTCAAGCTCTACGGCACGCGCGCCCGACTCCAGCGCGTGAGCGATCGCGGCGATGGTCGATGAGGGACCTTCGAAGGATCCGCCTTGGTGCGCGAAGGCGATGACCCGTCGCGCCAGCCACTCGCTCACTTGGCGGGCAGACCCCGCGGGTAGAGCTTGAGGCGCATGCGGTGCTCCAGGTAGAAGGCGAGGCCCGGGACAAACCCAGCGAAGAGCATGATGCCGATGTAGAGCACGGGGAGACGAAACCTCAAGACCAGGTTGAAGCACATGATCATGTAGATCGGGTAGAGGATGATACCGTGACCGATCCCGACAACGTCGACAAACAGATGGATGTGATCCCAGGCCTTCAGGTCAACGGTGTGCAGGAACAGCGTGAGAAACAAGATGATGAGCGTGGTCCCGGTGATGTAGGACATCGCCCGATAGCGACGGAATGTACCTTCCACTTAGTGACCCCAGAGGCGCTTTTTTGGGGTGTGTGAGAGTTGTGCCAGATGATCGTTGTAGGCCGCTAACTGAGGGTCTTCTTCCGCGCGAGTCCGTTCGCGCTCCGCGTGAGCGTCCGCGCGCATCTTCTCTTCGTATTCGCGACGTGCGCGCTCTTTGTGTTCGCTGATCTTTTCGGAGTTCAGCATCGAGTACCAGCCGACCACCCCCAAGACGCCAATGAGCGGCCATTCGATCGAGTAGAGATAGCTGAGCGAGTTACCCTGAATCGCCGCGCCGACCTGCCACCACGCGGCAAAGGCGCAACCGGTTACCCAAAAGATGACCGCGAAATGCAGCCCGATCGCGCGGGGAGAGAAATACTTTCGACGCACACCGCCATCCTACCGAGCAAATACGGGAATTCGTTGGGCGTTTAGAATGGCTCAGTGCCAATGCCAATGAGGTCCATGAGGATCGCGCCCTTTTCCTGGCATCATCTCAACCACTGGGCTCTGGGTGCTCTGCCGATCATCCTGTTGGTTGGCGCGGGCGCCCTTTATTTCTGGGGTGTCCACCGAGCCCATTCGTGGCCGCGCGTGCGAAACGTCTGCTTCCTGCTCGGCCTGCTCATCACCTTCATCGCTACCGAGACCTTCATTGGCGCCTACGACATGGCGTACTTCAGCGACCACATGGTCCAGCACCTCTTGTTGATCATGGTCGCTGCCCCGCTCTTCGCACTCAGTGCGCCCCTCGACCTCGCCTACGAGAGCGGCCCGGACACCATTCGTCGCTTCCTCGATAGCAAGTTCATGGAGGTGGTAACGCACCCGCTGTTCGCCTTCGCCCTCTACTTCGCGTTCATTCCCCTCACCCACCTGACCGACTTCATGAATC
This sequence comes from uncultured Acidimicrobiaceae bacterium, assembly GCA_963848345.1. Classification (GTDB taxonomy): domain Bacteria; phylum Actinomycetota; class Acidimicrobiia; order Acidimicrobiales; family RAAP-2; genus RAAP-2. The sequence continues at coordinate 252,886 of CAWKDF010000011.1, forward strand.
TGATGATGGACCACATGTGGATCCATCACTTCGAGCAGATCGCGTTCCTCGTCGTGGGCTATCTCTTTTTCCGCGTGGCCTTCGGCCTCGAACGCGGCTACAAAATTCACCCCGGACTGCGGCTGGTCTACGTAATGGCCGCCGTGCCGGTCGACACCTTTACGGGGCTCGTGCTCTCGATGTCCTCGCGCAATCCATTCTCCAGCTACCCCGCGATGGCGCCGGCGGGGGCCACCAAGGCCTGGATCCTCTCCAACGTCAAGCTCGGCGGGGGAATCATGTGGATCGGTGGCGACGCGCTCATGCTCCTAGCCCTCATTCCCATCGCCATCATGTGGGTGAAGTGGGAGACCGAGCGCACCAAGGAGCTCGACAAGGTCCTGGACGCCCAGGGCATCTGACGGTTCTCGGTCGAGGCTCCTTTCGACCGTTTGCCTTGAAACCTGTGCAGCATTGGCGACCGAGTCCGCACCCGGACGGGAAGATCCGCAATGCCGTTCCGTTGCGCCACATGAAGTGACATCGGTACCCTGGCTGCGTCGGCCCACTCTTGAGAGGTACCCGTGTGACGGCTCGCTCCAGATCGCTCGCGTTTGGCGTGACGGCAGCGCTCAGCGTCATTTCCGTGCTGTCGACGAGCACGTTGATCGGAACCAGCGCCGCCTCGTCGAAGGCGTTTCACCCAAGCGAGGTGAAGAACCCTCGTCCGTTCGTTGAAGGTTGGTTGCCACCTACCTTTTCTCCAACGGCAACAACGGACGAGTCCGGCTCGACCGGTGGCTCCGGCTTGGTTAAGGAGCTCGAGAGCGTGGTGTATGCCGGAAGGAGCGAGCGTGTGGGCCAGATTCTCCTCTCCGCTGCGCTGGTGAGCCAATACTCTCCCGGTTACTGGAAGCGGTACTCCGACTCCTCTGCCTGGAAGCATGCGCCGTACGAGGGCCGACTCGTGATCTATGCGACGTCCCCATCGTCCGTGCTGGCGATGACGAAGATCGGAAAGTACCTGGTCACCGTGACCGGTCTTGGGCAGAGCGCCCGAAACGTCGTCACGTTCGCTCAGCGACTGCGGTTCGCCTCCTAAGGGCGGTGCACGTCAAGCGAGCTAGAGGAGTCCCGCCTCTATTCCGAGCAGTTCCAGATCCGACTCCGGGCGGGCGCCCAGGTGCGTGATGATCTCACCCGCACAGATCGAGCCGAGCTCGGCCGCCTCCACCGGATCTGCACCCAGCGCGAGTCCGTAGAGAAAGCCAGCGGCGAACATGTCTCCCGCACCGTTTTGGTCGACCACGTGATCGACGTCCATGGCGGGCACGCTCACGACGCCCGAGACGGTCGCCACGTCAGCCCCGCGCGGACCACGCGTCACCACCGCGAGCACGCCAATCTCGTCGAGCGCGGCGAACGCCTCTTCAAGCTCGTCGAATTGGAAGAGCGAGAGGATCTCCGTCTCATTCGCGAGCAGCACGTCGACGTCGCTCGTCACGAGGTCGAGAAAGTCTCTCCGGTGTCGGGTGACACAGAACATGTCAGATAGCGAGAGGGCAACCATCGAATCATGCTCGTGGGCGAAGTTCACCACCTTGCGAATCGACTCCTTCGCGGGCGGGAGGTCGAACAGATATCCCTCGACGTAGGTGATCTCGGAGCGAGCAATGAGCTCGCCGCTGATGTCGTCAACGTTCAGCTGGTTGGAGGCACCGAGATAGGTAGCCATCGTGCGCTGTGCGTCGGGAGTGATGAAGACGTGGCAGCGCCCGGTCGCCCCCTCGCCCGGCTTGGCGATGGCGAGTTCAAGCTCAACGCCGAGGGAGCGCAGGTCGTGACGAAAGCGTTCGCCGCAGTCGTCATCGGCGACCTTGCCGATATACCCACACGTGCCACCGAGTCCCGCGATGCCCGCGATGGAGTTCGCGACTGATCCTCCCGACATCTCGATGGTCGGACCCATCGCGCGATAAAAGGTGTCGAGCTGGTCCTCCTCGATGAGCGACATGGCCGCCTTCACGAGCCCAAGCTCCCTGTAGACCTCACGAGTGTCCTGGGTGATGATGTCGAGCATGGCGTTGCCGATGCCCGTTACGGCGAGTCGGTTCGGCCCCGGCTTTTGTCGCAGCGCGACGCGGGTGGGCGGGTTTGTCACTTAGCGATCGTAGGAGATTTCGTCGTAATGTAGCCAACTATGAGCCCATCTTCTAACCCCTATCGTCTTGCTCGAACCGTCGTTCCGTCCGCATATCGCATCTTTCTCACGCCCAATCTGGAGGCGTACACCTTCGCCGGACGCGTCGAAATCGACGTTGAGGTCGTACAACCGCTGAGCGAACTGACCATGCACGCGCTCGACCTCGAGCTCGGTGCGGCGACGCTGAGCAGCGATGGGACGAGTTATCGCTCGCTCGAGCACCGCCTGGATGACACCTATGAAACCGTGACCTTCGCCTTTGACCGCGAGATTCCCGCGGGCCCCGCCGTCATCGAGATCGCCTTTGACGGAACGTTGAATGATCAGCTCCACGGTTTCTATCGTTCGACCTACACCGACGACGCCGGCGTCGAGCACACCATCGCCACGACCCAGTTTGAGAACACCGACGCTCGGCGAGCCTTCCCGTGCTTCGATGAGCCCGATTTCAAGGCTACGTTCCAGGTGAACCTCACCATCCCGAGCGAGCTCGCGGCGTATTCAAACTCCCCCGTCGATTCGGACACCAACCTCGGCAACGGCCAGCGCACGGTCAGCTACCGGCCCACCATGGTGATGTCGACCTATCTCGTGGCCTTCGTGGTCGGTCCGTTCGAAGAGACGCCCGCCCTCGACGTCGACGGTGTGCCGCTACGCATCGTGTACCCGATCGGCAAGGGCCACCTCACGGACGTCGCACTCGAAGCGGGCGCCTTCGCGCTTCGATTCTTCTCCGGGTACTTCAACATCCCCTATCCCGGCGAGAAGCTGGACATGATCGCCATCCCGGACTTCGCCGCGGGGGCGATGGAGAACCTCGGCTGCATCACCTACCGCGAAAGCGCACTCTTGGTCGATCCCGCCACGGCGTCTCAGCCCGAGATCGCGCGCGTCGCCGAGGTCGTCCACCACGAGATCGCTCACATGTGGTTCGGTGACCTCGTGACCATGGCGTGGTGGGAAGGGATCTGGCTCAACGAAGCCTTCGCCACCTTCATGCAGTTGATCTGCACCAACGCCTTTCGTCCGCAGTGGCGCATCTGGGTAACCCAGAACACCTTCCGGGACCTCGCCATGCAGGTCGACGCGCTGCACTCGACGCGACCGATCGAATACGAAGTCCTCTCGCCGACCGACACGCGCGCGATGTTCGACGTGCTCACCTACGAAAAGGGCGGTTCGGTACTGCGCATGCTCGAGCAGTACCTGGGCGAGACGACCTTTCGCGACGGCATCCGCCTGTACTTGCAGAAGCACAGCTACGCGAACGCCACCACCACCGACCTCTGGGACGCGCTCGAAGAGAACTCGAGCCAGCCGGTGCGCACCATGATGGACACCTGGATCCTGCAGGGAGGTTTCCCCCTCGTGACGCTCGAGGCGGGACGCCTCAGCCAACGACCCTTCAGCTACGGCCCGGCGAAGGGCAAGAGCGCGATTGGCTCTAGTTGGCTGGTGCCGGTGAAGACCCGGTCCCTACAAGGTGGCGACGCCACACGTCACCTCCTCGGCGTCGACGACGGGGAGGTCACCGATGCCTCTCCGGTGATCGTGAACGCCGGAGGCTCTGGATACTTTCGCTCGCGCTATGGAGCGAGCGAGCTCGCGGCCCTCGCCCCGCGCGTGAGTGAGCTCGAAGAGCTCGAGCGCTCCACACTGCTCGCCGATTACGCAGCGGCGCTCTTCGCCAACGCCATCACCTGGGAGGAGTTCCTCGCGATCGCGCGGGGACTCGGCAACCAGGACGAACCCAACCCGTGGGAGTCCGTCGCTGCCAGCTTCGACATCGTGAACCGCGCTTTGGACGAGGGCCAACGCCCCACCTTGCGCCGCCAGCTGCACGAGCTCTTCGGTCCCCAGCTCGAGCGCCTCGGTTGGGACCCGCGTCCCGGCGAGGGCGAGCTGGCACCCCAGCTGCGCTCACTCGTGATCGGAATGCTCGGCACGATCGGCCAAGACGAGGATGTTCGAAAGGAGGCGGTGCGCCGATTCGAGGCAAACGAGATGGACGGCGACATTGCGCTGTCGATCCTTCGCGTCGTCGCGAGTCAGGACCGTCCCGGCGACTACGAGACCTTCCTCGAACGCCATCGACACGCCTCGACTCCGCAAGAGGACCTGCGCTATCTGACCGCTCTCGGGGCGTTCCGCAGCGAGTCGACCGCCCTCGACGCCACCGAGAGATGCTTGATCGAGTTCCGCAGCCAAGACGCGCCGCTCGTCATCCCCGCCCTCATGCGCAACGATCTCACCGGACCGTCGGTCTGGCGCTACATCACCGAGCACTGGGACGAAGCGACGCAGCGGATCTCCTCCAACCACCACGCGCGTCTGGCGGGCGGGATCACCACGTTCATCAAGGATCCGGCGTTCGCCGACGAGGTCGAGGCGTTCCATGTGGCCCATCCGGTCCCGGGCGGTTACCCGGCAACCGTGGAACAGCAGCTAGAGCGAATGCGCGTCGGACTGGAGTTCGCTCGCACCATCAGAACTCAGTTCTAACCCCATGACCGTCGGGGCGTTTCTGGGCATCTTCGCGCTGCTCTTCGTCCTCGAGCTGCCGGACAAGACGATGATCGCGACGATCGTCATGAGCACGCGCGCTCGACCGTCCTCGATCGTTGTCGGAGCCTCTATGGGCTTCATCGTTCAGATGGGCATCGCGGTCGGCGCGGGCGGGCTCTTGACGCTGCTGCCCGTCGACGTGAAGAACGTCATTGTCGCGGTGCTGTTTCTCGGAGGAGCTGGCTATCTGCTCCTCTCGCGCGAGGAGGCCCAGGAGAGCGTCGGAGAAGAGAAGGCCCTGAGCGAGCGCTCGGCCACGCGACTAAAGGAGATGTCGACGGCTTTTACCGTCATCTTCCTCGCCGAGTTCGGGGACCTTACCCAGATCCAGGCGGCGAACCTGACGATAAAGACCCACCAACCGTTCGAAGTCTTCGCGGCGGGCTCCGTTGCGCTCGTGTGCGTCTCGTTCCTTGGCGCGTATGGAGGGAAACTCCTCCAGCGCTACGTCCCGCTGCGTTGGATTCGCTACGGCGGAGGACTCATCTTCCTCGGCCTCGGGATCTATACCATCGTGCACGTGGCGACGACATGACCCGAATCGAGGAGATTCTCGCACTGGCGGACCGGGCCAAGGGCTTCATGCCCCGCAACGAGGGGCTCGCGCTCTTTGAGCACGCGCTCGAGGCGGGTCGCCGTGTGCCTGAGGGCACGTGGCTCGAGATCGGCGCCTGGTGCGGCAAGTCCGCCCTCTACCTCGGTGCCGCGGCCGAGGCGACCAAGAGCGTCCTGTACTCGCTCGACCATCATCACGGCAGCGAAGAGAACCAGGGTGGCTGGGAGCACTTTGACGCTTCGCTGGTCGATCCCGTTGACGGACGGCTCAATACCCTGCCGCACTGGCAACGCACCATCGCCGAGGCCTCCCTGGAAGAGACGGTCGTCGGCCTCGTGGGGCACTCGAGCGTGGTGGCTCGGCACTTCACTCAGCCCCTCGACCTGCTGTTCATCGACGGCGGTCACGCGCACGACGTCGCCTGGGCGGACTACCACGCCTGGTCGCCCAAGATCGTCGACGGCGGACTGCTCCTCATCCACGACGTGTTTCTCGATCCGAGCGAGGGAGGACGCCCGCCCTACGAGATCTACGTCGCCGCACTCGACGCGCAGTTCACCGAACTGGCGCACGAAGGTTCCCTGCGCGTGCTCACGCGCAGCTAGTTAGCGCAGTGGGCAGCCGGGCTCGGGCAGGTCGAGCGGGGGCGCCAGCCCGTCGTGGCGAAAGATCCCCGACGCACCGCTCGATGACGTCAACGCGTCCGCCGCAAGGATGACCGCGGCCGCCGTGTAGGACGTCGTCTCGCGATCGGGAAAGGTCACTCGATCGGGGTAGGCGATCCCCGTCCAGTACGCCCCATCGCTGCGGCGGTGAAGACCGGTGCAGCGAAAGAGCTCCAGTGCGCGACTGGTGAGGCCAAGCGCGTCGAGGGCGAGCACGCATTCGGCGGTTTCGGCGGCGGTCACCCAGTCATTGGTGGACACGCACCGTACGCCAAGTCCCTCCATGACGTGCCGCTCGAAGCCATCCTCGATACGCCGCTCGCCCACCTCGCCGCGAAGCGCACCCGAGAAGATCGGGTAGTACCAGTCCATGGCGAACTCGTTCTTGGGCGCGAAGGCGCCGGGGTGATGGGCGACGGCGTGACCGAGGCGCCCGGCCGCGAGCTCCCATTCGGGCCGTGGCGAGTCCAATCGCTCGGCGAGCGCCACGGCACAGCACAGCGAGTGAAAGATCGACGATGATCCCGTGAGCAGGGCGTACGCCTCTGGTCGGCCCTGTGCGTCGAGCGACCAACGGATGGTGCCGTCCTCGAGCTGCCAGCGCAAGACGAACTCGATCGCGCGCTCAACGGTCGGCCACTGCTCCGCCACAAAATCGACGTCGCCGCTCGCGAGCAGGAAGTGATACAGGCCGGCCGCGACGTAGGCGCACACGTTGGTGTCGAGACGCGAATCCTTCACCCGCGTACCGAGGTAGTAGTTGAACCAGCTGCCGTCGCCGAGCTGGTTCCGCGCGAGCCAGCGGTACGCCGCGCGAGCCTCATCGCCGTATCCGGTGACGGTCAGCGCCATTGCCACCTCGACGTGGTTCCACGGATCGCTATGACCCCCGTCGAACCACGGAATGAGCCCGCTGGGGCGCTGGAGGCGAGCCAGGTGGCTCGCTGTCGCCGCCAGCTGCTCGGCGCTCAGGACCTCGGGAACGCCCCCGAGTGTGCCCGTTGCGGCGCTCACGGCTTCTTCAGGTAGATGACGATGGACTTGCCCATGAGAGGAGAGAGCACGACTTCTGCGTACTGAGTGAGGGGCGGCTTTTTCATGATGTCCCACACGAGCAAGCGGTGATAGAGCTTGACGGCCCAGTGCTCGTCGTTGGTCGTGCCCACCAGGCACTTGAGCCACCAATAGGGGCTATGGAGTCCGTGCGCGTAGTGGTGTCCGGTCGCGACGAGCCCGGTTGAGGTGAGGCGCTCGGTGAGCACGCGCCGGCGATAGATACGTATGTGCCCGCCGGGTACATTGTGATACTCATCCGACAGAGCCCAGTTGATCAGCTCCGGCGCGAAGCGCGGTACGGTGACCGCCATCGTTCCTCCGCGACGCAGGACTCGCGCGAGCTCGCGCATCGCGTCGACGTCGTCGGGAATGTGCTCCAACACCTCAGAGCAGATGATCCGATCGAAGGTGCCGTCCGGAAAGGGGAGATGCAGGGCGTCGCCCTGGACCACGTGGGCGTGGGTCGTGCCCTCTTGGAGCTCGCCCGCGTCGACCATGGCGCTGAACATGCCCGCGACGCCCTCCACTTCACTGCGACCCGCGTCGAGCGCGATCACGCTCGCGCCACGACGCGCCGCTTCAAAGGCGTGGCGGCCAAACCCGCACCCGAGGTCGAGAATTCGGTCGCGCTCGCGCAGCCCCAGTCGTTCGTACTTGGCCGTCAGCATCAGTCGAAGATCATCGAGTCCGGTAGCGGGCGATGGTTCAAGATCGCGTCGTAACAGGCCGCCGTGCCACGGGCGGTGACCTGCCAGGTGAATCGCTCGATCACGCGCTGGCGTCCGTTCTTGCCGAGGCGCTCGCGCGCGGCCGGGTCATCGAGCAGTTGGCGAATGGCTTCAACCAGCGCTTCGGGATTGTTTGGTTCGACGAGGACTCCGGTCTCTCCGCTCACGCCAACCACCTCGGGCAACGCTCCTCCGGTCGTCGCCACGACGGGCACCTCGCAGCTCATGGCTTCGATGGCGGGGAGCGAGAATCCCTCGTACAGGCTTGGGACAATCGCCACTTCGGCCTCGCCGTAGAGGCGAGCGAGCTCCTCGTCGCTCACCCCGCTGATGGTGGTGACGATGTCGGTCAGACCGAGTCGCTCGAGGGCGAGGGCGACGCGACCCTTCGGGCGGGGTTGGCCGATGACAATGAGGTCGATGTCGCGCTCTACGCGAAGTTTCGCGATCGCCTCCAACAACGGCACCAGTCCCTTCATGGGGACGTCGCTGCTCGAGGTCACCATGAGACGACCCTTTTTCTTCACGACGTCGCCGTAGGGTTTGAACACCTCGTGGTCGACCCCGACCGGCACGACCGTCAGTCGTTCGAGCGCAACGCCCATCTGGTCGTGGATGTCGGCCTTCGAGTTGTGCGAGACCGTGAGCACGGCGGGCAGGCGCTTGACGACGCGAACCTGCATGCGCAAGAACCCGAACCACCGTCTCGTGGCAAGACGCTTCATGGCAGTATCGGCATGATCGAGGGCAATGGAGCGGTCGACGGTGATCGGATGGTGCAGGGTTTCCAGCAGCGGCCACCCTCGCCGGTGAAGCCGCAGCATCCCGCCACCGATGCATTGGTCGTCGTGGATTATGTCGAAGTCTTCCCGTCGCGCCTTCAACAGCTTGGCGATCCGCATCGAGTACGCGAGCGGCTCACCGAAGCCCGCCGTGAGCATGACGGCGAACTCGGCGACGTCCGCGAGCGACGTGAACTCAGAAGGTGCGGGCATGCGGAAGGGATCGGGGTCCCGATAGAGATCGAGGCTGCGCACGGGCGTAAAGCCCACGCCCTCGTCGAGCTCCGGCCAGGGCGGGCCCGCGAAAACTTCTACGCCGTGACCGAGGGCGACCAGTTCGCGGGTTAAGTGACGGGTGTAGACCCCTTGTCCGCCACAACGAGGATTCCCCCGATAGACCAGGAACGCAATGCGCGGCTTGCCCGGTTCGGGTGGTCGCGCGGGGACGTGCTCGGGGAGCGCGATGGTCTTGCTGAGCGCCCACGAAGCCTTGGTGGCGGCAACGGTTTCTCTGATCGAGCGAGACACGGGACCACTTTCCTAATCACGACAGTCCGCCATTCTCGCCCAGTTCCCGGTGAGGCACAAATAATGGCCTCTTGAGTACGCTTCGACTATGGATCTGACCTATCCCACTGAGGCCGAGTCGTTTCGCAAGGAGATTCGGGCCTGGCTCGAAGAGAACCTGCCCGAGGGCTGGTTCGAACTGGACTTCTCGATGAGCCACGACGAACGACAGCGCTTCAACGAGACCTGGACGCAGAAGCTCTTCGATGGTGGGTGGATCTGTGCCGGGTGGCCCGTTGACTACGGGGGCAAGGGACTCAGCTTGATGGATCAAGTCGTCCTCAACGAGGAGTTCGCCAAGGCCAACGCGCCAATGCGCGCCGATTTCTTCGGTGACACGTTGGTAGGACCCACGATCCTCCAATGGGGCACCGACGAGCAAAAGAAGGAGTTCATTCCCGGAATCCTGAACGGCACCATCGCCTGGTGTCAGGGATTCTCCGAACCGAACTCCGGCTCAGACCTCGCGAGCCTGAAGACCTCGGCGGTGCTCGACGGTGATGAATGGATCATCAACGGACAAAAAGTCTGGACGACGCAAGCCCAGCACGCCGACTACGTCTTTCTCCTCACCCGTACCGACCCCGAGGCGCCTCAGCACGCGGGTATCAGCTACCTCCTCGTGCCCATGCACCAAGAGGGCGTCGACGTGCGGCCGATCACCCAAGTGGACGGTTCAGCAGAATTCAACGAGGTGTTCTTCACCAACGCGCGCTGCCCCAAAGACAACGTCGTCGGTGGCGTCAACAACGGATGGAAGGTCGCAATGACCACACTCGGCTTCGAGCGTGGCTCATCGTCCACGACGGGCTATCGCCGCTTTCTCAAGGAGTGGGAGTTCATCGTCGCCCAGGCCCAGCGCGTCGACAAGAGCGACGACGAGCTCGTACGCGACCAGCTGGTGCGCGCGTGGTCCAACATCAAGATCATGGAGATCAACGGCTATCGAACGCTGACTGACGCGCTCAACGGAACGCACAACGCGGCCCTGCTCGGTGCGTGCAACAAGATGTTCTGGTCCGAAGCGCATCGAGTGTCGACGGAGCTGGCCATCGACATTTTGGGCATGGAGGGTCAGATCCTCACGGGCACCGGTCCCGTCGAAGGCCCTTCGGGCCCGTTGCGCCGAGGCCGGGCCGACTACCCGGTCTCGGAGATACAAGCGGCCTTCTTCTTTGCGCGCTCGGAGACGATTTGGGGTGGCACCGCAGAGATCCAGCGCAACATCATCGGCGAGCGCGCCCTTGGCCTTCCGAAAGAGCCTCGCGTCACCGCGTAGCCTGTTCCCGTCGGCTCGGGAGAACCGTTCAGTCTCTGCTTGACTGAGGGAGTGTCCAGCGCCGCCGTCACCATCTACGGCGTCTGTGCCGTCACGTTCATGATGACGATGTACGCACTGGAGCGTCGCCATCGCCGATACATCCTGCTCTTCGCCCTCGGGTGCGTGCTCTCGAGTGTGTACGGCTTCCTCTCGGGCGCGTGGCCCTTCGGCGTCGTCGAGTTCATCTGGTCCGGCATTGCGTTGCGCCGCTACAGAGCCGCCACATTCGGCGCCGACTGAGCGTTACGCTCGGCCTCAGCGAGAGGAACTCATGTACCACGTCCCAAGCCAGCGCGACAAACTGATCATCGTTACCGGCGCCAGCAGCGGTATCGGCAAGGAGGTCGCTCGGCGACTCGCCGGGGCCGGTGCGGAGGTGATCATGGCCGTGCGCGATCCCGCCAAAGGTGAGGCCGCTCGAGCCGAGATCCTCTCGTCCCAGTCCGACGCGCAACTCACGGTGCGGACCCTCGACCTCGCCGACCTGACCTCGGTGAAGGGCTTTGCCGAGACGCTCCTCGCTGAAGGGCGGCCCCTCGACGCGCTCGTCAACAACGCGGGTGTCATGGCGCCGCCCGAGCGCTTCGAGACCGTCGACGGCTTCGAGTTGCAGATGGGTACGAACTTCCTCGGTCCCTTCGCCTTGACGGTGCGGCTGTTGCCGCTCCTCACTGGCGTGGGTGCGCGCGTCTCGACCATGAGCAGCGTCGCCGCCATGATCGGGCGCATCCGCTTTGACGACCTTCAGTGGCGCACTCGCTACAGCCCTTGGTTCGCCTACGCTCAGTCCAAGCTCGCCGACCTCGTCTTCGCCACGCACCTGGCCGACACCGCACGTGAACGCAACTGGGAACTGACGAGCAACGCCGCGCACCCCGGTTTCACGCGCACGAACCTCATGCGCGCGGGCGCGAACCTGGGCCGCAAGCGACCCAAACGCGAGTGGATCACTCAGGCGTCTTTTTTGTTCTCGCAGTCGGTTGAGATCGGAGCGGAACCCATGCTCTACGCCGTCGCCAGTCCGGACGCGATCAATGGCGCCTACTACGGACCGAACCGGCTGATCGTGGGATCAACCACGCTCATTCGGCTTCCGAGATCCGCTCGATCCCAGGACCTGGGGCGCCGCCTCGTCGCGCTGGCCGAAGAGCTGACCGGCGTCTCGCTGCCCGCGTGAGTTAGAGGGAGCGGTAACGCGGGATGTACCCGCCGGTGCCGAGGAGCGAGGACTCTTCGGGGTCCATTGATTCGTCAACGTCGCCCACCACGTCGGTGACCCACGCGAGACGGTCCTTCAAGATTCGCGTGACACCGCCCTGAATGGTGTCGGTCGATATCGCACAGCTCGAGCACGCGCCCTGCAGCTGCACTTCGACGACGCCAGTCTCGACGTCCGCGCGAATGAGCACGAGGTCCCCGCCGTCCGCTTGCACCGACGGTCGCATGAGTTCCATCAGCGCATTCAACGCCGACAGTCGGCTTCCTCGTTCTTGCTCCGTCAGTTCCACACCACCAGTCTGCCGTGAAAACGCAGCGGCGTGCCCGAGGCCTTCACTACGATGAGCCCATGCACGAGGGCACCCTTTCTGTAGATGACATCGACCTGTCCGACGTCGAATTCTGGCTCCGACCGTACAAGGAGCGAGCGGAGGCCTTTCGCACCTTGCGCAATGAGCGACCCATCAGCCACTACGACGAGCCCGACATCTCGGCGTCGGCGTTCGAGTTTCCCAAGGGCGACGGCTACTACGCGGTGACCCGCTACGCGGATGTCGCGGAGGTGACGCGCCGGCCCGACGTCTTCCTCTCGGGGCACGGAACGGTCACCATGTTCGACCTGCCCCCAGAGATGGCCGAATACTTCTCGGGCATGATCTCGACCGACAACCCCAAGCACGCGCGGCTTCGCCGCATCGTCTCGAATGCGTTCAATCCGCGAAACGTCCGCGCCATCGAGGAGTCCATCGAGCGCGTGGCCAGTGAGACCGTGACCCGGGCGCTCGAGGGAGGGACGGGCGACTTTGTGATCGACATCGCCTCGCCCTATCCGAGCGAGATCATCTGCTTGATGCTGGGCGTGCCCAAGAGCGAGTACGAAACGGTCGTGCGCTGTGCGAGTGTCATCCTCTCAAACGGCGACAACGAGATCATCGGCGAGGGCGCCGATCCCGTGGTGGCGATGCTCGACGCGGGTGCCACCCTGATCGGCATCATGGAAGAACTCGGCAAGTACCGGCGCGACGAACCGATCGATGACGTGACGAGCGCGCTCGTGAACGCCGAGATCGAATCAGAGCGACTGACCCAGCAAGAACTGGCCTCGTTCTTCGTGCTGCTCGTCACGGCCGGCAGCGAGACGACGCGCACCGCGCTCACCCACGCGCTGCACTACTTCGGTGAGTTCCCCGACCAACAGCAGCGACTTGCGAACGATTTTGACGGTCTCGCCAAGACCGCAACGGACGAGATCGTTCGTTACGCCTCGCCCATTGGCTGGACGAGGCGCACGCTCGCGAGCGACTACACGCTCGCCGGCGTCGATCTGCGCGCGGGCGAGCACGTCGTGCAGTTCTACGGATCGGCCAATCGGGACGAAAGGATCTTCGCCGATCCCGAAAAGTTCGACGTCGGCCGAACCCCCAATGACCACTTTGGCTTCGGTGCGCCCGGACCGCACTTCTGCTTGGGCGCGCACCTCGCTCGCCAAGAGATCACCGTCATGTGGCGCGAGCTGCTCTTGCGCACGCCGGGCGTTCACGCGACGAATCAGCCGGTCCAACTCGCGTCGAGCTTCGTGAACGGCATCAAGCACCTCGACTATCGCTTCGACTGATCGGTCCCCTACGCGCGCCGAGCCGCCACCGCTTCGTCGTACGCGTGCAGGGCCCTCGGACCCCATACTGTTCCGGGACCTCCGTTCATGGCGATCGCTACACCCATCGCTTCGGCCACCTGTTGGCGCGTTGCCCCAGCTCGCACTGCACCGCGAGTGTGTGCCACGATGCACCCGTCGCACTCTCGAGTCACTGCGATGACGAGCGCCATGAGCTCTTTCACCGTGGTCGACAGCTCACCGTCAGCCATCGCCGCCGTAGATAATGCTGTGTAGTTTTTCATGACCTCGGGTATCAAGCCGTGCAAATCCAATGACGGCTGTCGAAGCTCTTCGCGTACCTGTTCCATGCTGTCCATAATCACCTCCACTAGGAGCGTAGTGATCATTCTTTATGACCCGAATTGATTGATGGCACCAGCGCGATTTCATAAGATTGCGCAATGACCGCCATCGACGACCTCGTGGAGAACAATCGTCGCAACGTCGAACAGCACGGATACAACGTGTTGCCGACGGAGCCAAAGTTGCATCTGGCGATCCTCACGTGCATGGACTCGCGCATCAATCTCTTCGGTGACCTCGGCCTGAACACTGGGGAGGCACACCTCGTGAGAAATGCGGGCGGCATCGCGACCGACGACGCGATTCGTTCCCTCCTGCTCAGTCAGTGGCTGCTCGGGACTCGTTCGATCATGGTGATCCACCACACACGGTGCGGGCTGGAGACGTTCGATGAACAGGTGCTCAAGGACGAGATCAGTGCCGAACTGAAAGTGAGCCCCCCGTTTCGTCTTGGGGCATTCAAGGATGTCGAAGAGGACACTCGCGCAACGGTGCGAGCGCTACGCGAAAGCCCATTCCTCAGCGACTCGGAGATTCGCGGATTTGTATTCGACGTCGACAACGGGGCCTTGCGCGAGGTGAGCGTGCCCTACAGCAACTTCTTGAAGCCCTGACTCGTCGCGACGTAGCCGTTTGCCTCATAGAAGCGATGCGCGTCGGTGCGCACGTTCCGGCTGGTCAACTGCACGCGGTAGCACCCCTCGCGACAGGCGATGACCTCAGCCGCAGCGAGCAGCTCGGCGCCCACGCCACGACTTCGCCAGTCGCTCCGTACATGGACGCTCTCAAGCTCGCAACACCATCCACCGGTGTGCTGGAAGTGGGGGAAGACCATCACCTGGACGACGCCGATCACCTCGCCGCCGGCGTCAGCGACCAACACGTCCCCGCGACGTCGGCGCGTTTCCTCGACGGCCCGCCAGTAGGCGTCGACATCATGCTCATCCTCGGCCTCGGGCGTGATGGAACCACCTTGCACCACGAGCGACGCCGCCGTGACGTCGTCAAACTCAAGGGAGCGAATCGTGAAGTCCATGACTAGACGCGTGGGTCGATCGGCGTGAGCACGCCAACGCTCTGCTCAATGGCTTCCGCCGCGTTGAGACAGAGATCCTCGCGAAACAGATCGCCGATGACCTGCACGCCCGTAGGGAATCCGCTCGCGACGCCGGTGGGCACGCAGGCGGCTGGCAGCCCGAGCAGGTTGGCGGGCAAGACGAATCGAAACATCTCGACCACCTTGAGTGCGCTCTCGGTGTCGATCAGATCAAATCCCAGCTCGAAGGGCGCCTGCGTGGCGGTCGGTCCGACGATGAGCGGATAGGTCCCAAAGAACTCGCGCCAGGCTCGCGCCACGCGCGTTCGATTCTCGAACATGAGGGCAACCGACTCTGGCGTGACCGCAGGAAACTCGACTCGAGTGAGCTCAAGAAACCTCCGCCCCCCTTCCCCGATGAATGGATCAAGGAGCGGCTCGATGAGTTCGAGGCTCCTCGTCATCAGCTCACTCCACGAGAAGTAGGCGTCAAAGGCCAAGGGCGGCTCGACTTCTTCAACCTCGTAACCGGCGGCTTCCAAAGCGCGGCCGGCGGTGCGCACTCCCTCTACGACGTCGGGTGACGTGTCACCACCCACCGGTGCAGTCACGAGCGCCACGCGCTTGGAGGCAGGAGGACCGTGGAGTGGCACGTCAACCGACTGGGGATCGCGGTGGTGCGCACCCATGACCACTTCCAAGCCTCGACGAACATCGCTGACCTGGCGAGCGAGCACCCCCTCGGCGAACATGATCTGGGAGTGAATGGGCTGCTCGAGCACGGCGCTTGGATTGCCGTGGGCGACGCGGCCGCGAGAGGGCTTGATCGAGGCGATGCCACAGCAGCAGGCCGGATTGCGCAGAGAGCCGCCTACGTCGTTGCCGAGGCCGAGAGGACTCATGCCTGACGCAATGCTCGCCGCCTCCCCGCCCGACGAACCCGCCACCGTATAGCCCCTCTTCCAAGGATTGTGCGTCGGGCCGAACAGCGATGACTCGGTGTTCATCCGCAGCCCGAAGTCAGGCATGTTGGTTCGAGCGAGCATCACCGCACCAGCGGCGCGCATCTTCTCGACCGTGGGCGCATCGTGACTCGCCAGAAAATCCCGGAGCGCCGCCGCTCCTTCGCTCGTCGCGTATCCCGCGACGTCAAGATTGATCTTCACCGTAAAGGGCACCCCGTGAAGAGCACCGAGGGGTTCGCCCGATCTCAATCTGTCGTCTGCAGCGTCGGCCTCCGCGAGCACCGCGTCGCTGCGAACTTCGACAACCGCATTGATCTCGCTATTCACCTGCTCGATGCGCTCCAGGTGCGACGAGACCACTTCGCGCGACGAGACCTCGCCGGATCGAATGCGCTGAGCCAGCGTTAACGCGGAATCTCGCCACAACTCATCGGCCACTCGACACTCCTCGACTCATCCGGGTAGTTTGCCACGTCGTGATCCGGCGGAAGAACCCGCGCCGATCTCCGGGGCAAAGGAGCCGTCGCATACGAAAGAGCACGGAAAACGGGTGTACGAAGTTTGTCTTGAATTCACTTGTCGGGCTCTTCTGGTTCACAGTTCGTTTACCTGCCATTTCTAAGTTGCTCGCGGCAGAACGTTTCTAGCGAAGCGCCAGGCCTTCAGGCATCACAATCTCTTTAGGAGGAAAGTTCAGAATGAAGAACCTTTTAAGGTCTCTCACGGCGGTCGCACTGGCGGCAGGCGGAATGCTCGTCGCCGTGGCGCTCCCGGCGAGCGCCTCAACCAAGGTAGTCACATGCTTCAGGCTTGAGAAGAACGTCGTACACACGGCGAAATTCCACGGTTCCTGCAAGTCGCCCTGGTCGAAGAAGCGACCCAAGCCCGCGCCGGTTGCTGACGATTCAGTTGAGAATCCGGGCTCAGCCAGCCTCACGGAGACGGGCAGCACGCTGCTGTATCCGCTCTGGAACATCTGGGCCCCGGCGTATGAGTCCGAATTCCCCTCAGTCAGCCTCACGACCGGCGGCACCGGCTCAGGCACGGGAATCTCGGACGCGGCAGCGGGTACGGTGAACGTGGGATCATCAGACGCCTACCTCTCCTCGACCCAGTTGACGGCCACGCCGAACCTGCTGAACATCCCCTTGGCGATCTCGTACCAGGTCATTGAGTACAACATCCCAGGCGTGACGGCACACATCAAGCTCAGCGGTACGGTGATCTCAAACATCTACCAGGGAACCATCACCAACTGGAACGACCCGGCCATCGCGGCCCTCAACCCCGGCCTGACGCTACCCAACTTGAAGATCGTGGCGCTTCACCGCTCAGACAGCAGCGGTGACACCTTCATCTTCAGCCAGTACCTCTCCGACTCGGACCCCACCTGGTCGTCCAAGTACAGCTACGGCACGACGGTCTCGTGGCCTTCCATCAGCAACTCGCTCGGCGA
Organism: uncultured Acidimicrobiaceae bacterium; assembly: GCA_963848345.1. Taxonomy (GTDB): domain Bacteria; phylum Actinomycetota; class Acidimicrobiia; order Acidimicrobiales; family RAAP-2; genus RAAP-2. Next base: position 269,943 of record CAWKDF010000011.1, read on the forward strand.
GTCCGGCAACGGTGGCATGGTGTCGGGTTGCGCAGCGACGTCGGGCTGCATCGCCTACGTCGGCGTGAGCTACCTGAACTCGATCCTGAGCGACGGTCAGACCTACGCAGAGCTTGAAAACGGTGAGGGTCAGTTCGAGATGCCCGACTCGGCAACGGTTGCTGCGGAAGCCGCTGGCTTCACCGCACAGACCCCGGCGAGCGGCACTATTTCGATGGTTGACGGCAAGATCAGCGGCGGCTACCCGATCGTCAACTACGAGTACGCAATCGTGAACAAGGCGCAGTCCAGCTCGACCACGGCAACGGCCATACGGTCACTGCTCGAGTGGGCCATCGACCCGTCCTACGGCCAGAGCTCGGAGTACCTGGGCCAAGTGCGCTTCGAGCCCCTGCCAGTGAAGATTGTGACGCAGTCCTACAAGCAGATCAAAGAAATCCAATAGTTCACGCACATGGGTGACGAAACCGCATTTTCCGCAGCGACGTTGCCCGTAAAAAACGACCCCATCCGACGAGCCTCCGGGCTCGCTCGGGTGGGGTCGTTTTTGCGTGGATCCGAAGAGGGCGTTTGGCGCTGGAGCGCGCGCGTCGCCTCATTGATTCCACTGGCGGGCCTCGTCTTCGTCTTGACGGTGCTCGCCATCAAAGCGTGGCCCGCAATCAAAGTCAACGGTCCCGGCTTTTTAAGTCGCAGCACGTGGGACACCGGCAGTACCTACGGAGCCCCCGTCACTACCGACGGCGTCTTGCACCCGGCTGGTTCGAGCTACGGTGCCTGGCCGCTCATCGCCGGCACGCTCCAAACGTCGGCCATCGCTCTCGTCTTCGCTCTCCCCGTCGCGCTCGGTACCGCCTTCGCATTGACCGAACGCCTTCCGAGGTGGGTCTCAAGGCCCGTCTCCTTCTTCGTTGAGGTGCTCGCGGGTATTCCCAGCGTCATCATCGGGCTTTGGGGCGTGCTCACCCTGGGGCCTCTCCTCGCGAAGCACGTCTACCCCTTCATTTCGAACAACATGCCCGACGTGCCCGTCCTTCGCTACTTCAAGGGCAACGTGGGCTACGGCGAGGGCCTTCTTACCTCGGGCCTAGTGCTCGGACTCATGATCGTCCCGATCATCGCTTCGACCGCGCGCGATCTCTTCATGCAGGTGCCGCCGTTACCCAAAGAGGGCGCCGAAGCCCTCGGCATGACCGAGTCCGAAGTGGCGCGGCGCGTGACCATCCCCTGGGTGCGATCGGGGCTGATCGGTGCGACCGTGCTCGGATTGGGCCGGGCACTCGGCGAGACGATTGCCGTGGCCATGGTGTCGGGATCGATTCTCGGCACTGTCTCGCCCAACATCTACGGAACCATGACGACCATCGCGGCAACGATTGTTAGCCAACTCGACGGCGCCGCTACCGACGGAACCGGTTTCGCGATCGCCACGCTGGCCGAGGCCGGGCTCGTGCTCGCCGTCATCTCCGTCATCGTCAATATCGTGGCGCGCGTCATCGTCAATAACTCGTCCAAGCACGTCGCGCCCGTCGGGAGGGGCTGACCATGGCCACCGTCTCAAACTCGTACCCCTCCAACCGGGGACGACGCTTCCGCGAGAAGGTATTCAAGGGCATGTCCCTAGTCGCCCTCATCTTTGTCATCGGACCTTCGGTGTGGCTCATCGCGGACGTGGTGGCGCGTGCCGTGCCGCATTGGCAGTGGAATGTCTTGACGACCGTCCCGAGCGGCGTCGGAGGGGGACTCGAGAACGCCATTCTCGGAACGCTCGTGATCATGGCGGGAGTGCTCATCATCGCCGGAACAATTGGGGTCCTGACGGGCATTCACTTCGCCGAGCTCCAGAGACCGCGGCGGAGCGGCAAGGCGGGCGGAAACTTCCTTCGGACCGCAACCGAGGTTCTGGCCGGCTTCCCGTCCATCGTCCTCGGGTACGTCGGCTACGTCGCACTCTGCGTTGGCCTCAAATGGGGCTTCTCGCTGCTGCCGGCACTCATCATTCTTTCCATAATGGTGATTCCGTACATCACCAAGTCCACGGAGTCGGCGCTGCGCCAAGTGCCCACTAACTATCGCGAGGGCGCAGAAGCCCTCGGCATGTCGACCGGTTACGCGCTGCGCAAAGTGGTCATCAAGAGCGCCTTGCCGGGCATCGTTACCGGCCTGTTGATCGCCCTCGCGATCGCCGTGGGCGAGACTGCCCCCCTGATCTACACGGCGGGCATCACCAACAGCTTGCCGTCGACGTCACTCATCCATCAGCCGATTGCGTATCTCACGTACTACGTCTGGACCGACTACGACCAACCGATTAAGGCTTCACAGTATCTTTCCTTTGACGCAGCGCTCATTCTCATCGTGCTCGTGCTGGTCTTGCTCGTAACCTCGAGGCTGCTCGTCAACAGAACACAGCGCTACGCCGAAGGCCGCCGCTAGGCCGTTGCGCGAGTCGACCCTGCGGAAGCGAGCGGTCCGAATCTGCGAGGGTGCTGTGTCGCCCCGCTTGCCACGGTGTTCGGTGAGAAAGCACTCAGATGCCTCGTCGTCGCTAGCCGCATTCGTTCTGACGGCGGCGACTGTTGATCTCAAGCCAGGAATCGTATTGCTTGGAACGAACCAGGCCAAAGATTTAGCCGCCCCGACGACGCTGCAGTCAAAGACTCAAGCGTGCTCGGAGTACCCGAGACACGCTCCTATGGAAACGGCCCGGCGGGCAAGCGTCGATCGCTCGACCTAGCCTGCTTCAGCCCATCAGGCCATTCACGTAACGCACGGTGTCAGTATTGACGGGTGAGGAGAACAGTTGCTCCGTAGGGCCGTGCTCTACCAACGTTCCACCGTAGAAGAACATGGTGGAGTCTGAAACTCGCCGAGCTTGGCCGAGGTTGTGAGTCACGATGATGATGGTGAGAGCAGGCACCATTTCGCGTATCAGGCGCTCGACTGATTCGGTGGTGACCGGGTCCAAAGAAGAGGTGGGCTCGTCGAGTAGCAACACCTCTGAACCTACGGCGAGGGAGCGAGCGAGGCAGAGCAACTGCTGTTGACCTCCCGAGAGCCGATAGGGAGAAGCGTTGAGCCGATCCTTGACCGCGTCCCACAGGCCCACTTCGCGAAGGCGCGTCTCGGCGATCACGTCAAGCTGCTTGCCCTTGGCGATCCGGTGGGCTTTCACACCAGCGACCACATTGTCCTTGATGGACATGGGAAAAGGGTTCGGGCGCTGGAACAGCATGCCAACCCGGCGACGGACGGTCAAGAGATTCTGACTCGAGTGCCAAATGCTGCAGTCGTCCAGCAGAACATCGCCCTCCCGGTGAAAGCCGTAGACCTTGTCATTCATCCGGTTGAGCGTGCGCAAGAAGGTTGACTTGCCCGAGCCGGTAGGACCGATCAGGGCCGTAATCGTGCCTCGCGGGAACGACATGTTGATCCCGTCGAGGATCTTCTTCGACTCAAAGCTCAGTGAGAGATTCTTGGCCTCGATGACATTCTTCGGCCTCCGGCCATCCGGATCGAGCGCGGCGAGCTCCGGCGAGAGTTTGCGCGCCGCAGACTCAGCGGTAACAGTGGCTTGCTCAGCGGCCTCATTCATGGCATTTCATCCTTTGTTGACCTATTCGGAATCCTAAGGAGCGATGGTTACCCGAATGTGATCGAATCATGAACGGTTCTTGACGTGCCGACGCCATTGCCGTAATTTTCCTCATGTTTTCCGAGGTGCGTAGGCGCTCGCCTCGGAGCGCCCGGCTTCGGTTGGAACGTGAGGTGGGACCGCTCTCGCTCCGTCGCCATCATCAACGAACCGGGCGACGTTCATCAGAGCAGCAAAGGAACCCTTAGGTGTGGCTTGTGACAGTGCGTCGTGCGCTCGGGGCGCAGAGCTGGCCCAGGCGGTAGTGACGTCGACAGAGGACCTGATAATGCACCACTCCTTCGCTGACGTCGCCCGTCACGAACTGCGTACCCTCGCGAGCGACTTCACCGTTTACGACTCGTGCGTTGCATCGACCCTTTTGGCCGCACCAGCACGAAGCCGTCAGCGGCAGCTCGTGCGCCCAATCCGAGATCGCGAAGAGTCGAGCGGAGGCCGGAAAGATATTCAGGAGGAAATCCGCCGAAAGCCCAAAGACGTGAACGTCGACACCGTGGTCGTCCACCAGCTGCGCGAGCTGGTCGACCTGCGCGACCGTCGCGAACTGCACCTCGTCGATCACCAGAATCTTGACGCCCCGGGCGAGCAGGGCGTCCACGTGAGCGTCGAGCGCGACGCCCGGGTCGATGGCTTCAGCGGCCGCCGCGATGCCGATGCGACTCGTGACCATACCGTCGTCGCTGCGGTCGCCAAACGTCCACAGGGCAACGTCGCTTCGACCTTCGCGAAGTTGCCAACACAGTTGGAGGGCGAGGGTCGACTTCCCCGAGGCCATCGTCCCGTACGTAAAGGTAAGTTCCGCCATGTCGCTCCTCGAACGTCCCACGATACCGCTCGCTCAATTGAGGTGGCGCCGCCGCTCGGTAGATTGGTGTTCCGTGGAACCCGTCATGCGAGCCATTGCCTACGTGCGCAACGAACGGCGAGAGATGGTCGACGACAACTGGGACGAATTCGTCTCGACCATCGAGCTCGCCGACGACGTGCCGAATTCGTCTCTGCGAGGCCTCGAGGCGTTTTCTCACGTCGAGATCGTGTTCTTTGCCGCCCTCGCCCAAGACGTGCCCCCCGGACCATGGCATCGACGACCGCGAGGCAACGACGACTGGCCGGACGTCGGCATCTTCGCCCAGCGCAACAAGGACCGACCGAACCGGCTCATGCTTTCCGTCGTGGCGCTCGAACGCGTCGACAAACGCTCCCTCGTCGTGCGGGGACTCGATGCCATCAACGACACTCAGGTGCTTGACATCAAACCCGTGTACTCCTGGAGCGGACCTCGCACCGAACTTCGCGTCGCTCCCTGGAGCGAGGAGCTCGGCAAGAACTACTTCTAGCGCCGGGCGTCGGACTGCTCGATGAAGGCAGCAACGTCTTCACGCGTGGGAGACGTCGCGGGGCCAAACCGACCGACCGCCATCGCTGCTGCTGCGTTCGCCCAGCGCGCGGCAGCCAGCGCGTCATGTCCGCTGGCCAGTTCCGCGATAAAGACTCCGTTATGCACGTCGCCCGCCCCGTTGGTATCGACCGCCTCCGCAGCGAAGCCCTCCACCTCAATGGGTTCTGCGGGTTGGACGACGAGGAGACAACCGGCGGGGCCGAGACGGACCACCACGTTCACCCGGTCGTTCGTGGTTGCCAGCGCGCGCGCCGCCTCTCGAACGTCATCGTTGCCCGCAAGGTGCATCGCTTCGCGCTCATTGCACAACAACCAGGTGGTGACGCCGAGCGCGGCCGTCAGATTGGCCGGCGGAATGTCCTCCGCTCGCGTCGCTGGATCGAAGATCACGACGACACCAGAAGTAAGTTCCCCGAGCCAGTCGAGCACCGTCTTGGCCATATCTGGATACATCACGTTGTAGCCCGACACCAAGACGTAATCTCCGTCGAGCACCTCAAGACCTGCGAGGTCCGACGCGCGCAAGGTGCTCTCCGCGCCGGGAGCAGTGATGAAGGTGCGCTCCGCGTCTGGCTCCACGAGCACAACGCACACACCCGTGTCGAGATCACGGTTCACTTCGACGGGCGTCTCAATGCCTTCATCCAAAAGTGACGTCACGGCCGTTTGAGCAAACGGTCCGGTGCCCAGGCGTCCTGCATAGAAGGTACGCAAGTGATGACGAGTGGCGGCACTCATCGCGTTGAATCCGCCGCCGGTCGTGACGAGCTGCTCGGAGGCGCGAACGTCGCCCGCGCGTGGGGGTATCGCGGCAACCCGCAGAACAACGTCAATGAGAACGGTGTCAAGACAGAACAGTCGTGGCGCGTCACGCATGACGCAACCATAGAACCGTAGTGAAATCTTTCGCGGCGTGGCGAAGGAGGTCGGTCTCAGACGAATCGCCTTCTACACTCGATGCGAGGCCGCGCACCGGTGGTCGCGAGGAGGCACGGTGAGCGAGGACGTGGCGGAGATCCTAGGCACTGGTCCTTCCAGCGCTTTTCGGATCGAACAGAACGGCATCAACGTCATCGCCGAAAGCGAGCGAAAGGGACGGCCCCGCGAGCTCTTTTGGCCGTGGTTCGGCGCGAACATCTCCGTGCTTGGACTTAGCTACGGATCCTTCGTCCTCGCGTTCCACATCTCCTTCGTCCAGGCCATCATCGTGGGGTCCATCGGCATCATCGCGAGCTTCTGGCTGTGCGGAGTGATCGCGACGGCGGGCACGCGCGGGTCGGCGCCCACCATGGTGCTCTCGCGGGCCGCGTATGGGGTGCGCGGCAACCGGCTGCCGTCGGCGATTTCCTGGCTGCTCTGCGTGGGATGGGAGACCGCCCTCACGGTCATCGCCGTGCTCGCCACCTCCACAGTCTTTGCTCGACTCGGATTCCACGGCGGCGTCGCGCTCAAGATCGTGGCCATGCTCGTCGTCGCGGCACTCATCATCGGTGGTGGCGTGATGGGATTCGACCTCATCATGCGCATGCAGGCGGTCATCACGGTTGTGACGGGCGTCTTAACGATCGTCTTCATCGCGCTCACCCTCCATCACATCAAGTGGCACGTCGTCGCCCACATCGGCAGCGGGAGCGCGCAGTCGACGTTGGGAGCTTTGGTGTTCTTGATGACGGGATTCGGTCTTGGTTGGGTTAACGTCGCTGCCGACTACTCGCGCTATCTTCCACGAAGCGCGTCGACCAAGGGCGTCGCCTGGTGGACCACCTTCGGCGGGTCGATCGCACCGCTCATCTTGCTGTTCTTCGGACTGCTCCTCGCCGGTTCGTCCGCGTCATTGAGCACCGCCGTGGGTGCCGACCCGGTCGGTGCGCTCGCGAACGAGCTCCCCACCTGGTTCCTCGTCCCCTTCGTCATCGTGGCGCTGCTCGGACTCGTCGGCGGCGCCGTGCTCGACATCTACTCTTCGGGCCTCGCGCTGCTGTCCGCAGGCCTGCGCATTCCGCGCTACGCCGCCGCTGGCGTCGATGGCGTCATCATGTTGATCGGGACCATCTACATAGTCTTCGTCGCCAAGAACTTCCTCCCTCAGTTCGAAGGCTTTCTCACAACCGTCGGCGTCTTGATCGCTGCGTGGTGCGGCGTCTTCCTCGGCGACCTGGCCCTTCGGCGCGCGCGCTACGTCGATGAGGACCTCGCTCGCCCGAACGGACGCTACGGCGACGTACGTCTGATTCCGATTGCGACGACGGTGCTCGCGAGCTTTCTCGGCTGGGGGCTCGTCACCAACTCCGCTGCGAGCTGGCTGACGTGGCAGGGCTACCTCTTGGGGGCGTTCGGTCTCGGCGGCAAGGCCGGCGCGTGGGCGTACGCCAACCTCGGGGTACTCGTGGCGCTCGTTGTGAGTTTCCTCGTCACGGTCCTCTTCACGCGTTCCGAGGTCGCAGGTGAGGAAGCGCTCAGGTAACGCGCGCGCGAGTCAATTCCAGCGCGACATCGCTCGTAGAATGACGACGGGTCTGGTTAAGGAGCAAGTGTGCGCATCGGTGTTCTCACCGCGGGCGGAGACGCGCCAGGTTTGAACGCGGCCATCCGCGCCATTGGCGGCCTCGCTATGCGCGACGGACACGAAGTGATCGGCATCGCCAACGGTTGGGCCGGTCTCGTTGGAGAGTTCGAAGGCTCCACGTTGACCGCGAAGGATCTGCGGGGTGTCATCGGCCAGGGCGGCACGTTGCTCGGCACCGCTCGCTACGATCTCGACCAGCCGCCTGGCGGCCGTGACCGTGTCCTTGGAGCTATCGAGGAGCACCTTGACGCATTGATCGCCATCGGCGGCGACGGGACTCAGCAGATCTCCTACTGGCTCGCCCAGCGTGGCGCCAGTGTCGTGGGCGTGCCAAAGACGCTCGATAACGATTTGCCCGGCACGGAATACTGCATCGGCTTCGACACCGCGATCAGTATCGTGGCGGAGTCCCTCGACCGGCTCCATACGACGGCCGCCTCGCACCACCGCGTGATCGTCGTCGAGACCATGGGACGCGCGACCGGCTGGGTCGCCGCTCTCGGTGGACTCGCGGGCGGCGCCGACATGATCGTGATTCCTGAGTTTCCGATCACCATGGACGAGATCGTCGAGCACATCAACATTCGTCGCTCGGCGGGTCTCGTCTTCTCCATGGTCGTCGTTGCCGAAGGAATCGATCTCGCCATCCTTTGTGGCGACAAGCCGAATGAAGAGTCCGGCGAGGCTTTTCGTCGGATTCGATACGCGTCTCGCGGCGTCGGACCGTTCGTCGCATCGAAGATCGAAGAGCGCGGCTTCGAAGTGCGCACCACGGTGCTCGGGCACTTGCAACGCGGGGGCAGCCCGACTGCCTACGATCGAATCTTTGCCACCCGTGTCGGCGCCGCAGCGTACGACGCGGTCATCGCCGGCAAATTCGGCATGATCCCTGTCGTGCGCGATGGCACCGTAGTGCTGGCCGACCTCTCGAGCGTGGCGGTTGGCCAGCGCAAAGTTCCTCGCGAAATCTACGACCTCTGCGCAGCGTTCTTCTAACTACGAGGTGATCGAACCCCGCCAGGGGGTGTGCGACGCGACGAGGCGCAGTCCGAGCATGAGTGCGCCGAGAAAGCCGAGAGCGACGAGAATGAAGGCGAAGGCCGTCCCCTGACCGGCCCACACGCGCAGCATCATCCCCGCCCCGACCGTGCAGAGCAAGATCGCCGCGCCACTCGCCAACGTCGAGGAGTCGCGTCGACCGAGCACGACGCACGCCCATCCGATGGCGAGTCCGGCGACGAACGGCCACGCGGTAGAGATCATCCCCGCCCAGGTCATCGGGTGATGGTGCGCGGTTCGACCGATACCGACGAACACCGCGACGACGAGAACGTCAATGATGAGCCAAATGCGTCTCATAGCCGTGCACCTTATCGACATTCGCCCTAAAGGTCTACTTTGGTCGAAATGGCCCTTAACTATTGCCGTTGAGCGAGCGATCGAGGTGTTCGAGCACGGCGGGCCACGCCTCGAGGTGACGCCGCCTCGCTGGCTCGTCGTAGAAACCCCCGTGGCGCAGCGTGAGCGCGGTACCGGGGCCCGCTGCGACGAGCTCCACCCGCACCGTCGTCTCCGCGCCGTTGGTCCCCATGCTTCCGGTGACCCAGGTCATCTCAATCGCCCTCGGTTCGTCGAGCTCGATGAACCGTCCGTAATGGGAGTGATGCTCGCCCTCGTGCTCGGTCGCGAACCAAAAGGGCGTGAGCGAGTCGCGCATGGAGATCAACCCGGGCGCCGCGAACCAGGTATCGAGGTGACGGACCCATGCGTCATAGATTCGCTCGGGCGTCGCGGACATCTCTCGTTGGACCACAAGGGACAGTTCTGATGCCGAGTCAGACGCCACGTCCAGAAACCTATCGCGTTGAGGTTGGCGCTTCAGGATCAATGCCGCCGAATAGATTGGCGTTCGACCACGTGGACCGAGGAGAACAGTGAGCACCGACGCAGGCCCCGGACCGATCGCGCTGGTTGGCTCGGGTGAGTACCTACCCCAGATGGCCCCGATTGAGGCCGCGCTCATCGAAGGTCGCCCTCCGCGCTACGTGCAACTCGCCACTGCAGCGGTGCAAGACGGCCCGTCGGTCGTTCAACATTGGCATGAGCTCGGCGCCGCCCAGGCCGCGCGCATCGGAGTCGAGCCCGTGATTGTTCCCGTCAACGATCACGCCGACGCCGACAACCAACAGTTTGCGGACATGATTACCGGCGCGGGGCTGATCTACCTCTCGGGAGGTGATCCGCATTACCTGGCCGAGACGCTCCGCGGCACCAAGGTGTGGGCGGCGATCGAAGAGACGTGGCGAGGCGGCGCGGCTCTCGCGGGCTGTAGCGCCGGCGCGATGGCGATTGGATCGTGGATCCCCTCTCTGCGCCACCCGCGAAAGGGCACCTCGCCGGGGCTCGGACTGCTCGCGACCATGGGACTGATCCCGCACTTCGACGCCTTCGCTAAGAGGGTGCCCGATCTCTTCACCCGCTTCGTTCTCCCTGACGAGGCGAAGATCAACGTCTTTGGCATCGACGAAGAGACTGCGCTCGTGGGTGGTCCCAAGGAGTGGAAAGTCCAGGGACGCTCAAGTGTCTGGCGACTCAGTGCTCATGGTCGCGAGGAGTACGGGGTCGGCGACGCGGTCACCACGCGCGGCTAGGTCGTCGGCTCGGCCGCCAACTGGTCGAGGTGGTAGCGGATCTGAATCGACGCGGCTGCGCCCTCCCCGACCGCGGAAGCCAGCTGCTTGGTCGAGCCGTGACGCACGTCACCGGCGACAAAGACGCCGGGCACGCTGGTTCGGAACTGCTCATCGCTCACGATGAAGCCCTGGTCGTCGAGTTCCAGGGCTCCGTGAAGAAACTGAGTGTTCGGATCGAGACCGATGAACACGAACGCGGCAGCCGCTTCGTGCCGACGGCGTTCCCCCGTGGCGCGATTTTCCAGCTCGACGTACGCGAGCTTCCCGTTCCCGCCGCTTCGAAAGCTGAGCACCTTCGTGTTCGTTTCGACCGTCATCTGCGGGTGCGCTCGGACCTTGTCCTGAAGAAGACGGCTCGCCTTCAGGTGCTCGTTGAATTCGACGACCGTCACGTGCTTTGCAAACTGCGTGAGAAAAAGACCCTCTTCGAGCCCGCTGTTGCCACCCCCAATCACGAGCACCTCGTCCGCCCCGCGGTAGAACGGCCCGTCGCAGGTGGCACAGAAGTGAATGCCGGCGCCGATGAGGTCCCCCTCCCCTTCTGCACCGGTGCGTCGGTACACCGAGCCGGTCGCCACGAGGACCGCTCGAGCACCGTAGGTTTCGCCGGCAGCGGTCACCACCTCGACGCCGCGATCAGTCGGCGTGATCGACGACACGGCGACCGCTTGAAGAATCTCGACTCCGTACCGCTCTGCCTGTCGCTGCATCCGATCCGCCAGCTCGTGGCCTTCGACGCCGTCGGGGAACCCCGGGTAGTTGTCCAGACACTCCGTGATGCCGGCCTGTCCGCCCGGGGCGGACTTCTCAACGATGAGAACCTTTTGATTCTCACGCGCCGCGTATATTGCCGCAGTCAGCCCAGTTGGCCCGCCACCCACGATGATGAGGTCGTACATCGACATCTTCGCCGAGCGGCTCAGGCCGAGTTTGTCGGCGAGCTCGTCGTTGCCCGGCTCGGTCAGATGGGAGCCGTCGGGAAAGATGATGGTGGGAATTGCCCGAGCACCGTTGTTCACCCGCTCCACGATCTCCGTGGCTTCGGGGTGCGAATCAAGATCGATCCAGTCATAGGCGACTCGCTGATCGGCGAGAAACGCCTTAGCGCGCCGACAGTCCGGGCACCAGCTGGCTCCAATGACGGTGATGGCGTCGGGGTTGATCTCCATCGTTACTCCCTTTGTTGAGTTCGGTGAAGTACTGTCTCGCGCCCCTCGTTGGACGTTACGTCGGACTCTAGCGAGGCTTGTGACGATAGGTAGCGACGACGACCCCTTCTCCCGTGGACGTGACGTCGAAGAGGTTCCATACGGCCGAGTTCAGTCCCTCCTCAAAGAGGCGCAAGCCGGATCCGAGAATTACGGGATGAAACCACAAGCGATATTCGTCAACGAGTTCGTGCTGGTGCAGGTAATGAGCGAGGGTGCGACTTCCCACAAGAACGAGTCCTCGTCCGGGCTCCTCCTTCAACGTAGCGACGGCGCGCGCCACGTCGCCCGTGAGAAGCGTCGCGTTCCAGGTGACGTCGCGCAGGGTGGTCGACGCGACGTACTTAGGAATCTCATTCATCCGCTCGGCGAGTCCGCTGTCGTCGTGCCGCGACGGCCACACCGCCGCGAACATCTCGTAGGTCTTTCGCCCCAGGAGTAGTGCGTCGGCGTCTTTCATCTGCTCGACCATGAGCGCCATGTGATCGCGCCCCACGAAGGGGTGCTGCCACCCGCCACCCGGAAACTCGAGCTCGATACCAGGCGCCTGCATGACCCCGTCCAGTGACACGAACTCTTGCACGATGACTGGTCTCATGGACTCCTCCTCCGCACCGCTGGGATCGATCTCGCGCGAGGGGCATCGAGGGACGCACGCTCGCGGCAACTTCGATCTTGGCACTTCAGGGCTCGTCGTGTCGGTGCCGTTCGACGATCGCTACCGACGGCCCTGCGCTCCGCTCAAAGAAACGGACTCGGCGCCGATGACCCGTCGCTCGGCCCCAACCCGGCCCGCTCACGAACGAGCGTCTCTACCGCGTCCGCGTCGTCGGGCGTGATGAAGGGCTTGACGGACTTTCCGGTATCGAGAATCAGGCCAACGCCCTTGGACGGACGCTTCGGGTCGAGGTTGGCCCAATACTTAAAGTTCGCCGTGCCCCAGATCCGCAGCTTCCCCCGCAACGTGTCCAGAGTGACGCGCTGGACGCCCCTGACTGAGTGGTAGGCAATGGTCTTGGTCCCCCACGGAAAGTAGTAGCCGCGAATGTGGATGCCCTTGCTGTCGCACTCGATGATGCCGTCGTTGTAGTCCGCCATGGTGTGGATCCTAGGCCGGAACCTTTGATTCCTACCCGAGCCTTACGGAAACGTAGCGCTGGTCGCCACCACAAACGATGCCGGCTTTGCCACGGTGAACTTCTCGCCCCACTTGGAAAACACCAGCTCATCGCTCACCTTTTGGCCATCTTCGGTGCTCACTGCAGCGACGGCAATCGGCAGATAGGGCGCCGTGGTCGATACGTATATGGTCTCGGTCCCGCTGGCCCCCGCGTCAGCACGGATCTCGATCGCCGTCTGACCATTCACGGTTCCAACACCGACCTCTTTCAGATGATTGACGTCAACAAGCTGCTGCAAGACCGACGGGACGAGGATCGCCGAGGAGATGTTTGCATAGTTCTTGTTACTCGACGGCACGAGCACCCATTTATTGGCGAGGGTCGTCTTCTTGACTCCAAAATCCGCCGCGTACGCCTTAGCGTCGGCGTTCATGTAGAGCGTCTTACCTATGAGCCGAGTGGTCTCGACACCGCCGGCGAGCGATTGGACCTGGTCCCCATAGGTGAGTGCGCTGTTCGTCGACAGCGTGATCGCCACCACTCCACCAACGGACGCCGTCGACTCGTAGTGAAAGCTTCCCTCTGAATGCATTGCTGAGACACTCAGCCGAAGAACCTGTGCGGCGCTCTTGGTTGCGGCTGACGCCGCCGAGACGCTGAGTAGGGAGGAGGCTGCGAGGACTGCCGCGAGAGTTGAGGAAGAAAGGCGCCGCATGGTGACTCCAAAAAGCGAACGGGGACGAGGGCGAATGGTAGCACTGGCGATTCGGTGATTCCCCGCCAGGTAGTGCGGTTCGCGATTCTTTCGACGGGCTCCGCAAGGCCGAAGTAGGGTCGTGAGATGAGAATGTCGGGTTCTCTTCGAGCGATCGGCCACACGTCGTGGGTCGAGGTGCGCTGCGTGACATGCCCTATGACGCTGACCGTACAGGAGCCCTCATGAGCAAAGACGGCTCGACGCTCTTGACTAAGGCCGACGACTCTGACGCCGAGCGGGAAATCACAAAATCCTTCACTCGCGAGCTGTTGAACATGGCCGAAAGCGACATCAAGCTGGCGGATTTCATCGTGCGCAATAATCGACGCGAGGGCGTGCCCGACGATCCGGAGTCGACGCGAAAACTACGACTTTCGTTTCGCCGAGTGCAGTATCGACTAAAGACGATGGCCGACATAGAGGCGACCCTCGGCGCTGAACCGCTCATTGGACGACTTCGCGAGGTGGGCAAGCCCTTCGGGCGACTTCGTGATGCCGAGATCCTCGAGTCGAGCGTGATCAAAGCGCTCGGCGAGCGAGTAGCGACGCCCCAGGGCCGACAGTTGATGGAACTCGCCGCTCGAACCCGCCGAACCGAGCAGCGCACCACCGACGATTTGCTCAGCTCCGACGCGTACCAAAAAACGCTCTCGGAGGTGAGCGAGTTTCGCGCCGCGCTGCCATCACGCCACGCGTCGTCGGACATGCTTCGCCCGATGGCTCAGCGTGCGATGCACCTCTCCTGGCGCGAACTCCAACAAGCGGCCAAGAAGGCGACACGTCGGCCCACCAATAAGAATCTGCACCACACACGTATTGCCGCCAAGCGAACCCTGTATGCCGCGCAAGCCCTATCGGACGTCCTTGGACCGCCGGTAGAGGAGTTCGCTCGTCGTGTCGATTCGTTCCAGAAGTTCCTCGGCAAACAGCACGATCTCGTTATCGCATCGGCGTGGTTTCGCCAAGTTGCGACAAATTATCCGGGACTTCGCAAGCTTGCCACGACCCTCGCCGACGAAGAGGACAAGCGCTCCAAAAAGCGCGTCAAGCGCTGGCGACACTATTGGAACTCTGTGCAGGTGTTGCATCCGGGTAAACTCTGGTAATTGAAGCCGCCACTAATCGTGCGAGACTAGACATGTGCATCACAGTTCTGGCGGTAGTTCGTCGCTCATTGTCCTCGGGGTACTTGTGGTCATCATGATCCTTCGTCGCCGCGGGATCAGCCAGACGCCGGCGGGCTCGCTCAACAAAGGTGAGCGGCAGCGGCCGATCTTGATTACCTGGCTCGACCCCGTGATCAGCATCGTGTTTGTGGGGTCCGTGCTCTGGGGCCTCATGACGCGCAACTACGCGCACTTTGGCGCCGCGATCATCGGTGGACTCGCGGGTGTGCCGATCGCTCTGGCGCGTGCTCGGGTCATGTACGTTCGCGCCGTGCCTGCATCGAAGTGCATCATCCTTCGCCGCAGCCCCATTGAGTACGGGCTGCTTGTCGTGCTCTTGGTGCTGAGGTTGTCCGCCAACTCGATTGCGAGCATGCACAGCAGCGTCGCCACCTACGTGTTGACGGCAATCATCGCGCTCGGCGTTGTCGAATCAGTCGTCCGTGCCAGTGCCATCGTGTGGCGCTATCACCAAGAAGCCTCGGCGCAAGAGGCTGCATAGCCGCACCGCGAGAATCGTTCGAGGGCTTGCCATGGGACTACCCGTCTGGCGGCGCCTTTGCTCACACGCGGCCGATGATGCCTGTTCGATACGCCTCAATGGTGGTCTCAGGATCGTCGTGCATGAGATACAGCGAGAACTGATCGACGCCGATCTCGGCGAGCTCCCTCAGTCGCTCGAGATGATGCTCGACCGGTCCGAGCACACAAAATCGATCGATGACCTCGTCGGGGACGAACTCGGTGTCGGGATTGCCCGCCTGCCCGTGGTGGCGGTAGTCGTATCCTTTGCGGCCCTTGATGTATTCGGTGAGCGCGGCGGGTACCGGTGACTCGGAACCGTAGCGCTCGACGATGTCGGCGACGTGGTTACCGACCATTCCGCCAAACCAGCGAACCTGGTCCCTCTGATGCGCGAGATTCTCTCCCACGTACGCCGGTGCCGCGACGCAGACCTTGTAACGCTCCCAGCCTTTCTCCGCTCGGGCCTCGCGCGCGGCGTTGATAGCCCACTGGACGATGAACGAGTCGGCGAGTTGCATGATGAGTCCGTCGGCGTGACGACCGGCGACTTCGAGCGCCTTTGGGCCATACGCGGCCATCCACACGTCGAAGCTGCCCGCGTCAACCCATGGGAATTTGATGGGACGATCGTTGACCGTCGCCTCGCGACCTTCCACGAGAGTTTTGACCGTATCGATACATTCGGAAAGCGTCCCCAGTGACGCGGGCGTGCGCCCAGTCACGCGCAGCGCGGAGTCGCCGCGTCCAATGCCACAGATCGTGCGCGGACCGAACATCTCATTGAGCGTCGCGAAGAGCGACGCGGTCACTGTCCAATCGCGTGTCACGGGATTGGTGACCATGGGTCCCACCTTGATGTGCGACGTGGCGGCGAGTATCTGAGAGTAGATAACGAATGGCTCTTGCCAGAGCACGCACGAATCAAACGTCCAAAAGTGCGTAAACCCCGCGTCCTCTGCCCGCTTAGCCAGCTCGACCACACCCATAGCCGGCGGATTCGTCTGGGCGACCAATCCGAACTCCATCAGGCACCCGCTCTGTCAACGGTCATCGCAGGCACTCGTTCAAGCCTCGACGAAGGAATCTGCCGGAACCGGCTCGACCCACGTAGTTGCCGCCTTCGATGATGACCTCGCCCCTCGACAACACGGTCGACACGCGGCCGCGGATCGTCATTCCTTCGTAGGCCGAGTAGTCGACGTTCATGTGGTGGCTCGCTGCCGACAACGTCTGCGTCGCCGCGGGGTCATAGAGCACGAGATCGGCGTCAGATCCGGGTGCCACGATGCCCTTCTTTGGGAAAAGTCCGAACATGCGCGCGGGCGTCGTTGAAATGATCTCGATCCAGCGAGCGAGGGAGATCTCCCCTTGATCAACGCCCTGGTAGATCAAGTCGACCCGATGCTCGACGCCGGGAATGCCGTTCGGGATCTTTGAGAAGTCGCCCAGTCCAAGCTCCTTTTGCTCCTTGAAGCAAAAGGGACAGTGGTCCGTGGAGACGACGCTGAGGTCGTCAGTGCGAAGTCCGCGCCAAAGGTCCGCGTGTTGGGACTCGGCGCGAAGGGGCGGCGAGCAGACGAACTTTGCGCCTTCGAATCCTTCCCGAGCGAGATCGGCTTCCGAGAGGAAGAGGTACTGCGGACAGGTTTCGGCGAACACGTTCTGCCCGCGGTCTCTCGCGGCCACCACCTCGGCGAGGGCTTCTGCGGCCGAGAGGTGGACGATGTAGAGCGGGGCGCCGGCGACGCGAGCCAGCTGAATAGCGCGGTGTGTCGCTTCGCCTTCAAAGATGGCCGGGCGCGTTGCTCCGTGGAATCGTGGATCACCCTCTCCTCGCGCGAGCGACTGGGCGACGAGCACATCGATCGCGATGCCGTTCTCCGCGTGCATCATGATGGTCGCGCCGTTGCCCGACGCCTGCTGCATGGCTTGGAGGATCTGGCCGTCGTTCGAGTAGAACACACCGGGATAGGCCATAAACAGCTTGAAGCTGCTCACGCCTTCATCGACGACGAGGTCCATCTCCTTGAGAGACGCCTCCGTCACGTCCGAGACGATCATGTGGAAGCCATAGTCAATGGCGCAGTTGCCATCGGCTTTGGCGTGCCACGCGTCAAGTCCTTCGCGAAGGTTTTTGCCCTTGCTTTGTATGGCGAAATCGATGATCGTCGTGGTGCCGCCAAAGGCCGCCGCTCGAGTGCCGGTTTCGAAGGTATCGACCGAGTGCGTACCACCAAAGGGCATCTCCATATGAGTGTGCCCGTCGATGGCTCCGGGCAGGACGTAAAGGCCATGCGCGTCGATGACGCGTTCGGCCCCCTCGCGCCACGCCGCTGACGCTGGCGATCCGGGCTCGACGAGCGCGGCAATGGTCTCTCCCTCGACCAGCACATCCGCGGCGAATGGTCCGCTGGCGTTCACTACCGTTCCCCCACTGATGACTGTCTTCATCGGCGATCCGCTTTCTCTCGAGTGCTCCGAACTACGGCTCGACAAGCTCTCCGTAACTATCGGGACGACGATCTCGATAGAACGCCCAGGTCTGGCGCACGTCCTTCAGGATGCTCATGTCGAGATCGCGAACGATGACCTCGTCGTCAGAGTCCGACGCGGCCTCCCCGACCAGCTGACCTCTCGGGTTCACGAAGTAGGACGAGCCGTAGAAACTGTTGTCGCCGAGCTCTTCTACTCCGACTCGATTGATCGCCCCGATGAAGTACTCGTTCGCCACGGCGGCGGCGGGCTGCTCGAGATTCCAGAGATACGCCGAGAGTCCCCTGCTCGTGGCCGACGGGTTGAACACGATTCTGGCGCCCGCCAGCCCGAGCGCGCGCCAGCCCTCTGGAAAGTGACGGTCGTAACAGATGTACACGCCGACAGGGCCAACGGCCGTTTGAAAGACCGGGTAGCCAAGGTTGCCGGGGCGAAAGTAGTACTTCTCCCAGAAGCCCTTCACTTGGGGAATGTGGTGCTTGCGGTACTTTCCGAGATACGTCCCGTCGGCGTCGATGACCACGGCCGTGTTATAGAAGACGCCTTCTTGCTCGACTTCGTAGATCGGCACCACGAGCACCATCTGCGTTTCTCGGGCGAGCTCTTGCATGAGGTCCGTCGTCGGTCCGGGAATTGATTCGGTGTAGGCGAAGTACTCGGGATCCTGCACTTGGCAGAAATAAGGACCATAAAAGAGTTCCTGGAAGCAGAGGACCTGGGCACTCTCTTCGGCCGCTCGTCTCGCGAGCGCAACGTTGGCCTTGATCATGGACTCTTTGTCACCCGTCCACTTTGACTGCACTAGGGCAGCACGCACGATGTCCTTTTCGGGCTCACGTGAAGCACTCATCCAAACCACCTCTGCTCGGTGATACGTGATTGTGAAACTTCGTCAATCTCGACGTGCGTGCGACTCGCGACAATGAGATCAGGAACGGATACTAGACCTCGCCGCCGCTGAACGCGGGCCGTCGGGCGGCGGTCTAGGTCATTTGGTGCCCCCGGTAGTGCCCCCGGCAGGATTCGAACCTGCGCT
This sequence comes from uncultured Acidimicrobiaceae bacterium, assembly GCA_963848345.1. Lineage (GTDB taxonomy): Bacteria > Actinomycetota > Acidimicrobiia > Acidimicrobiales > RAAP-2 > RAAP-2. Next base: position 288,562 of record CAWKDF010000011.1, read on the forward strand.
CACGGTTTAGGAAACCGATGCTCTATCCCCTGAGCTACGGGAGCGGGACTTCAGCACGGATCGCCGATCAAGGCTCCGCGTGTGAATCGACCCCCAGCATAGGCCGGGGGAAATCATTGGGACTTCGACGACCAGGTCTTCTTTCCCGCCCGAAGTAGGTGAAGCAACGGGCAGTGCCATTCAGGTACTACGAAACCATCGCGTACGTCTCATGGGTGGGTGACAAATTCCCATTGAACTGTTTCTAGGATGACTCCGTCACACGATTTAGAAGGTCTCCCGCAAGAACTGAACACGTTTGCGAGACAACCTCCGGATTGCCAACGCCCTGCTCTGCTCGCCCTGCCATGGCCGATCCGACACTCTCAGGTGCCAGAAACAATGATCTTAGGTAGCTGAGTGCTGCTTCGGTAACTTCTCGCGCAAAGTCGTCTCGCAGCAATCCGGAAATCGTTTCAGCTAATACGTCTGATTTCACAGCCACAAGGAGCCGATGGATGTCGTACGCATCCTTGTCGTTCAGACGGGCGGGAGACTTGTCGTTCCTCTCGCCCAGTTTGTGCAATTTCGCCACGAGCAATGCCGCCGGACCGGCGACCCGCGCCTGTACTTCACGTGTATCGTCGTCGTCAAGCGACCGAATCGTCAACACTGCATTGTCGACCATCGCAGCTTCGAGTCCGACTGCTCGACGCAACGCATCCCGATCATGAGGCGGAGCATCGACGCCACGGCGACCCGCGCCGGCCAGCGACTCAGGAACCATCAAATCGACCGGAATGCCTCCGGGGTTGAGCCATGATCCTGGCTGATTGTCCTTGTGGAATCCTGCGTTCGTCATTGCCTCTTCGATCAGTGGGTCTTCGCCAAGAGTCCGCACATCGATGGCAATGTCACTGTCCTTCGTCGCTTCCGCGATAGCGACCGATATCTCTCCGGTGTGAAGGTAGATTGCTTGAGCTCCAATGATGACAACTGAGTCCGCATGCGCTCCGAGTGCATCTAAAGCGTCCAAGAGCGCGGATCGCGCTTGGACCAATAAATTGTCACTCTCGCCAGGCATATTCATTCCTCTCCATCCAATCAAGAAGAGCCCGACCCTCTTCCGGTCCTCGACCGGGAGAGGTCAGTAAGTCGACGGCGGCCTGGCTAGGTGCCACGATCTCCACGCCATCAAAAACCTGCGTTCGCTCCAGCGCCGCAGTCTCATTAACTGGGACGATCAGCACGTTGGCACCATAGTCAACTCGTCGAAGGTTCGCGAGATTTACAAGTTCATCTGGTCGTTCCGCGTAGATCATTGCACTCTTGGCCGGTGCGTACGGTTCCCACTTAGCTGCTGCCAGAGAACCTGTTAGCGCAAACCGACCGGCATTCTCCCGTAGGTCCGCCAACTCCATGACGAAGTTAGAAAGTCCGCGAGGTGCCAAGCACGTTGTCATGCCAGCCATACTCGAGAAGTCGGAATCACGTGACCACCGCTCCAGCAAATCACGCCAGCGAACGTCAGTGATCTTCCCACCTTCTTCTCGGGTGAGCAGTCCTTGTTCCTCGATGAACTGAACGGCTCGATAAGTGTTGCCGCTGGGAGTGCCCGCAAGTTTCATCAACTCCGGGACTGTGTAGGGAGGACGAAAGTCCGCGAGCGATCTTACAATCCGGGCGGCTGATCTTCCTCTGAGGTTGCCTTTCGGACGTCCAGGACCACGCCAAGGGTCCTTTTGCGCCCCAACATCGCGCAAGAAGAGCGCAGGTCTCTCTAGCTGGATCCGAATGTTCCCAGTTGCGTCGGCGTAGGACACCCCGCGCGCGACCAATGACTCCCTGACAGTGGCCGCCAAATAGCGGGCGACAACCAGGGGAGCCTTTGCGACCACCTGCCTATTTGGTTGTTCTCCGGCGATGACTCGTTCCAACTGTCTAATTGTGGAACCAATGTCCTTCAAGAGAAGGCTTCGCTTGGCCTCCACGTATAGTTCGGCGAACTGGCCGTCTGGTGCGGTGATCGTGACCACTGCGTCTACTTGAAGTCGATCGCTGACCGTCTCGTACTGCACGACAGCCTCCCATTCAGAAGGGATTCGACTTGTCAGTTCGGCCAACGCAGCTCTAAGGATCTGATCTTCGCTCACGAGGCCCTGTAGATCTGATTTCATCGTCGCTCCTCCTTCCGCTCTAGGTGATTCCGTAAACTGTAGCATTCCGTTCCTAACGGAATCCCTCTATTTCCGGAAATCCTGGAATTCCGTGAAATACGGAAAAGGTCAAAAACCGGAACTATTGGGATTGATGCACCTACGCATAACGACCGACTCATTGGTGATATGAGGGAGCCGACGGAGCGTGCAGAGTGGAATCAGCCAGATCCAACTTGGTAGCGACGAGAAGCGTTTGATCATCGATTCTGCCCTCAGAAGACCGGCGACGACCGTACCGAATTACTGGCGCAGGCTCTGCTGCGTTGCGCGGGCGGCTATTGGTTCTTCAAGGGTGGAGCGCCCCTTTTAGCATTCGACCTGAACCGGTATGCCTGCTTCGGTACTTGGGAATCTGACACAGATGTTGCCGAACTCGACAGTCTCGTTAATCTTCAACTTGATGGCGAAGCGCACAACTCCGCCTTGGCCTGCCTTGAAACTCGGGTTGCCGACGATATGCACGTTGCTACCCGCGAAGAACTGGCTTACGTCTGAGCCCGACACCGCAAGACCCTTAACTTCGGCGAATGCCACCGCTTCACGACTCCCGCTGAGTACAGAAGGCTGTTCCTGCCACAAGGCGATTGCTCTCAGAGGGCATTTGATCTCGCGCGGGCGCTGACCAACCCGGGTCGGAAAGCTCACGCAGGTTTGAGCGAAGGTGGTGCTGTTGACGAACAGAGCCAACCGCGGATACGCGAGGATGTCACCGATGTTGACGGGGAGGCTCAGATTGGTGTTGGCGAGGGGCTCCGTCTCGACTGCGTTGAGGAGGTCAGCTGCGGTGACCGCATGACTCGGCTTCGAGTGCGTCGCAGTAACGAAGGCGTAATTCGCGATGGCGAGAACGCGGTCTCTCACTGCGCTGGACGCCGTCGAACTGAGCATCACCGTTGCGGCAGTGATCGCCGTCGACATCAGAACTATGCGAACTCGAGCCCCACGCGGCGACACCCTCTGGTCACTCATGCGCAGCTCATTATCCGAGCCCAGTGATCGTGACGTCGAGAGTGGGTGGATTCACTTCGACTATTCGAACCAAATCATTCCGCGGGTTGAATACATGGGAGCAATTGATGCCGATTGAAAGAATCGTGGCCGGCGCTGGAATGCTGTTTTCGAAATGCTCGTCTCCCCACCGAACGACGCCGCTGGGCAACCTTGAGTGTGGATGATGACAGAACAGGTGCCGAACGCCGTCTGAGTCAGTAGGCATCCACTCATAATGGCACCTGCGCCACGAAATCGACTTACGAACTTTACGAGGGTACCCTCGACGGGTCTTACGAATCGCGAATAGATGGTGGCGGACAAGTCTGCTTTAGAGTCCTAATTCCTCATCATTCGCCGAACGACCTGCTGGCACGAGCGTGTCGCACTGAAGGAGTCGCTCCGACGGCGCTACCTGCGCTCGAGTCCTTTAGCTATCGGTCATCCCACCGCCGCGCAGCGCCGGAAGCGCGGTGGCGCGCATCCTTCTCAGCACTCGGTGCGAAATTAGACGAGCGTCGGGGTGCACCCCTCCATTCATCGTTGCCGCTGCCTCCCAATTCGCAGCGCGCTCGTTGAAGGTTGTGTCGTCGCTCAGTTGCACACAGTCGATTCGATCGGTCGCAATGTTGACCGTGATGGTGTCGCCGTCCTCCACCAACGCGATGGGCCCGCCCAGAAATGCCTCCGGAGCGACGTGCCCTATCACGAGTCCGACGGAACCGCCCGAGAATCGAGCGTCGGTCATCAGACCAATCGTGATGCCCTTGTTTCGGCAGAGAGTGGTGATCTTGGACGTGGGTTCGAGCATCTCTGGCATCCCGGGAGCACCGCGAGGCCCTTCGTATCGAATCACGACCATGTCGCCATCTTGAAAGTCGTCGGGCCGCTGATCCAAGGCTTCCGTGAGAGAGCGCTCGCCGTTGAACACTCTCGCCCGACCCGTGAACACGTCATCCGTGATACCGCCTTCTACACCGGCGAGCTTCAAGATGGCTCCGCCGTCGGGCGCGAGGTTTCCCGCGAGCAGACGCAGACCGCCGGTTTCTTTGAACGGGTGAGCCACCGAGAAGATGACCTCGTGGTCCGGCTCTGGCGGATCAAGTCGCTCGATCTGTTGTGCCATCGTCTCGCCGGTGCACGTCATGGCCGTGCCGTCGAGGAACCCGGTCTCGAGAAGATCTCGGACAATGACGGGGATTCCGCCCTGAGCCTCAACGTCCGGCATTGAGTACGCACCGAACGGCCTCATGTTGACGAGCACCGGAAGTCGACGCGAAAGCTCGTTGAACTCTGCTTGGCTGATGACCTCGCTCCATAGATCGATGCCCGCCGCACGCGCAATCTCCACGCTGTGCAGCATCACGTTGGTCGACCCTCCCATCGCGGCCGCAACCGTCAACGCATTGCGAAGCGACGCGGGAGTAACGATGTCTCTCGGGCGGATGTTGGAAGAGGTCATCGCCACGAGACAGTCAACGAGTTGATCGGGAAATTCAGAGATTCGACGCGGATCGTCCGACGCCGGGGACACCATGTGAAGCGGCTCCATGCCGAGGACACCGATGAACGTTTGCATGGTGTTGTACGTAAACATGCCGCCGCAGCTGCCCTTGCCGGGGCAAGCGTTGAGCGCAACGCTCGAGCGGACTTCGGGGTCGGAATTCGACGCCGCCTGGAAGGCCGTGACCAGATCGATGCGTTCACCGGTCTTGGGGTCGTGCCCTGGCCGGATGGAGCCGTCGGAGAGAATCACTGACGGCACATTGTGCTCGAGCAGCGCGGCCAACGTGCCCACCGGGGGCTTGTCGCACGCCACAACCCCCACGAGGCCGGCGATGCCATTAGCGGCGAGATGCGTCGCGGCGACGTCATTGACGAGCTCCCGACCAATCAGCGAATATCGCATTTCTGGCGTCCCGTTGAGCTGGCCGTCGGACACGCCCAAGGTGAATGCTGGGGCGATCAGTCGGACGGGAAGATCGCCCGTGGCAATGCGCTTAGACAGTGCCGACTGGACGGCGGCGACCTTCTCTTGAACGCCTAGGTAGCACTGGCTGTCCCCAAGATTGCCCAGTACCCCCCAGACTGGGTCGTGAATCTTTGCAACGTCTTCGCCAAGGAACCTGGCGGTTCCGACCCTCTGAACGTCGCGTCCGGGGTTACTCGAGTTTAGGTTTGTCATCTCGCTCGCATCGATTTCACCGGCAGCGACATTCGCGCGACCGGGCTCCCGACATGTTACGACCTGGATTTCGCACTAAAATCGCTTGGCCTGTCCCGGCCTTGAGAGAACTGAGAGCGACTCTGGCGGCGCGTGCTTCGCGCCTAGCGAAGTGTTACGTCGACGACGCGGTCGCCTGCCGGCGTCCGCGCTGACCCAACTCCTCGGCCCAAGGCTGTGACCCTGACGAAGTAGTGGTGTTCGGCGCAGGCGGCGAGTATGGCAGCGGCCACAGCGCGAGCGCGGGCCAGCGAGAGATTCTCGTTCTCCCTGCTGCTACCGGTCGGCGAGGCGTACCCGGTAACGAGCACTCGGTGCTCGCCGCTTCGTCGCGCGGCAATCGCAAGTGCGTCGACGCTGCTCGCAAGACGGCCATTCAGCGCGAAGGAGTCGTTGGCGAAAGGACCCACGACCCGCGTGATGATGCGAGGCCTTCTCACCGGTGGCGTCTTCGTCGGCGGGTTCGGCACGGTCGCCGCTCGTGCGAACGTCACTTGGGTGGGCGGCGAGGAAGCGGCTGCGAAGGTCCCGTCGCCTGCTTTCGACGCCGTAATCGTGCACGTTCCGGCGCTCGCGGCGATGATCGTGGCGGTTGACGTGAGAGCGCATTCCGCAGAGCCCGCAGACGTGACCTGGAAGGTGACAGCGCCGGCGCCGGTTCCTCCGGAAGTTCCCAACGTGAGTGGTGTGCCCGCCGTGCCGCTCACCGACGTGACAGCAAGCGGGCTCTGAGGAAGTGGCGAGACGGGCACGGAAGGAGGGAGCGGTGGAGCGTAGAGGAGCGCGTGACCGTCATTGTCAGCCGCGACGCAGGCTCTACTGGAAAGGCAGGAGAGCGCTGTTACGCTCGCGCCGCCGTCCACGGGATTGGCGAGATCGGGAGTCCAAGTGCCGCCTTCATCGACGAAGATATCCCCGTTCGAATCACCGATCAGACATAGCGAAGTGGTCGCACAGGTGAGCGCGCTCGGCCCGGATGTCGTCACGACTGGGTTCTGGGACGCGGCGGTCCAGATCGATCCGTCGTAGTCGAAGACGTTGCCCTGACTGTCAACGGCCACGCAGTCGGTTGAGGTGACACACGAGACCGATGTCAAGGGGTTGAGCGAGACAGGGCTTGTGATCCACGATCCACCGTTGTAGGCAAACGCGTTCCCGAGGTCGTCAGTCGCGATACAGAACGTCATCGAGACGCACGACACTGCTTCCAGCGCGGATCCGGAGAGCACGGGCGTAAGGGTCCAGGTGGTGCCAGCATCGTTCGTGGTAAAGGCGTTTCCGTTATCCGTTATGACCATGCAGGTTGCGGGCGCCGTCGTACAACTGATGCCCGTGACCGTGCTGCCGTCGGGCTGGGTTGGCGATGTCCCAGGAGGTCCCGTTGAATGCGTACGAGTTGCCGTTGAGATCGCCCGCCATGCAAAACGAGGATGAGGCACAGCTCAGCGATGTGATGTTGACCCCGGGATCCAATGAGATCGGGGCCGACCAGGTATCGCCCGCGCTGTTGTAGGTGAGTGCGTTGCCCACATCATCGACGGCGGCACAGAACGTGGCGCTGACACAGCTCACCGCGGTAAAGGCATTGGGTGAATCAACCGGCGTGTTCGATATGACCGTAGCTCCCGCGGGCGCGGTCACGAAGAGAGCCGAGGGGGCGAACACGAGGGTTCCAAGAAGGAGCGCTGTGGTGCGACGGCGGGCGGAATTCACGTTGATCTCCTCGGTATGGGCTTAAGCGTCCCTCCCGAAGAGTTTTACGTATCAAGGCGCTGGAAAACGACCTATCCGAGGAGGTTCGATCGGATGAGTGCGAAATTTGATGTCGTGCCGTTTCCCACGGCAGGAAATCGCGAAACTGTGCGCAACGTACAACCCTGAGGTGCCGCGGCTCAATCCTCTGGCGGTGTCGCGAGACCGGCAGCCGCGTACCGCCGCTGATGCGCTGTCGTGGCCTCCCAGTCCCATTCCGCGGGCGCTCCTTTCAGCAGCAGATCGAGTCGATCAAGAGACATATGCGTCCCAACTGCGAAGTTGTTCTGAATGAAGCGAGCGCGATCGGGCACCGACTGAGTGAAGACGAGCGTGCAGCCTTGGTCGCGCTCGACGAGTTCCCACGTGATCACGACGCCGGGCTCAACGTGGGTATGTTCAAAGAGGTGCGGAGCTTCGACTCGTAAGACCTTCCACGACAACGTGGGCAATCCCTCACCCCTACCACGAAGCTCGTACTCCCCACCTTCAACCAGAGCGATCGTGATCTCTGCGTCAAAGGGAAGCCACCACTGGGCAATCCGTACGGGGTTCGTGATTGCGTCCCAGACATCGTCAATGGTGTTCGGATAGCTGCGCTCGAAGCGAAGAACAACCTGATCGCCAATGCTTCGAATCTCGCCGTCAGTCGTGTTTCCTGTCATTGCTCGCTTCCTTGTCCCGTGGTTTTCGACGTCGCGTCAAGGTGCTCGCCGAGCGACTCAAGTTGGGCGCTCCAATGGCGGCGATACGGCTCCAGCCACTGGTCAAGTTCGGCGAGCGCTTCAGGTTGTGCGCGATAAAGCCGGCGCTGTGCGTTCGTGCGCACGGTGACCAGTCCGGCTTCACGCAAGATTCGCAAATGTCGAGAGACACCCGGTTGACTGAGTCCCACGATGTCTACCAAATCACTCACGCTGAGCTCCACATCGCGAACGGCATCAAGCAGCTGACGTCTTGACGGCTCCGCCAATGCCTCGAACGTCATGGTCGCCGTGGTCATAGCCCTAATATAGCATTTCGCTTATATAAATGTCTGCTTATCCTTCACCCAACGAAGAGATCTTCGGGCAATGTCTTCGAGGTGGGTACGCGACTTGCGGCGAATATTCGCTCAACGTGGCCGCAATCAGAAGGGGCGCTGTTGATTCGAACACCTGGTCTACCCTCTTCGAAAGAAGCAGTCGACGAAAGGCACCGCCTTGTTCGAACGATTCACGGATCGATCCCGACGGGTGCTCGTCTACGCCCAAGATCAAGCGCGTGATTTGAAAGACCCCTTCATTGGGACCGAGCACATTCTGCTCGGTCTTATCCTTGAAGCTGACGGAATCGCTGCCAAGGTTTTAGGTTCGGCGGGCGTCACCTATGACGCAGTTCAAGCACGGATCAAAGAGACGAGAACCACCGACAACGACGCTTCGCCGGGTTCGCCGCCGTTCACGCCGCGAGCGAAGAAGGTCCTGGAGCTGTCGCTGCGCGAGGCCCTGCAGCTCGGCCACAGCTACATCGGGACTGAGCACATACTTCTCGGACTCTTGCGAGAGGGTGAAGGTTTGGGTTCTCACATCATCCTTGGCCTCGGCGTCGACGTGGCCCAGCTCCGCGAGAACGTGATGAACATGATGTCGGGCCCGAGTGGTCGAGAGGACAGTGACGTACTCTCGCCGGAACTACGCGAGAGTTCACTACTTCGCAACCTCGCGCGAAGCGTGGGTCAGCGACTGCGTCCCGACCTTGACGCGGCCGCACTCGAGGAGCGAGCGTCGAACATCGCTGATGAGCTTCTCGACCGACTCCACCAAAGCTGGACTGAGGGTCCTCGCTGAATCCCCGGCACGACGGTTGGCACCACCGACCTCTCCGGCGTCTAGAGGCGCGTTCCTAGAGGACCTTCGATAGAAAACTCCTCAGTCGCTCCGACTTAGGAGCACCGAGCACATCGGCGGGCGTGCCCCACTCCTCAATGACGCCGCCGTCGAGGAAATACACGGAGTTTGCAACCTCTCGAGCGAATCCCATCTCGTGGGTTACGACGATCATCGTCATGCCACTGACGGCGAGGTCCTTCATCACATCAAGCACTTCACCGACCAGCTCTGGATCCAACGCGGACGTCGGTTCGTCGAAAAGCATGAGCTTCGGCTCCATTGCGAGCGCCCTGGCGATCGCCACGCGCTGTTGTTGGCCCCCCGACAGTTGGCTCGGGTACTGCTTATCCTTGTCCGACAGGCCAACTCGAGCCAAGAGTTCTCGAGCCTTCTTTCGCGCAACATCGGGGTCGAGACCTCGAACCTTGATCTGGCCAATGGTCACGTTGTCGAGGACCGTCAGGTGCTGGAACAGGTTGAACCGCTGAAACACCATGCCGATCTGAGAACGCTCGGCGCAGATCTTCTTGTCGGTGAGCTCGTAGAGCTTTCCCCCTCGCGCCTCGTACCCGACGAGCTCTCCGTCCACGCGAAGTTCCCCCGCGTCGTGCTTCTCCAGATGATTCATGCATCGAAGCAGCGTGCTCTTGCCCGAACCCGAAGGCCCGATGAGACACGTCACTTCGCCGCGAACGACCGTGAGGTCGACTCCTTTGAGCACCTCGACGCCCCCGTAGGCCTTATGGATCTTGCGTGCTTCCACCATGGGAGTGCTCACGGCGACTCCTTCGCCGGCCTCGGGGTTCGAAAGTTCAAGAGTATGCCTTGGGCGTCGCCCCTGAGTCGCTGCAGCGGCGTCGGCGGAGGACTGCGCAGCGCGCCACGGGCGAAGTAGCGCTCCAGGTAGAACTGTCCGATCGAGAGGACCGTCGTCACGATGAGGTACCAGAGGCTGGCCGTGATCAAGAGCGGCATGACCTGGAAGTTGCTCGCCGAGATATTGGTCGCAGCCCCCAGCAGTTCGATGACCGACACGGCGCTCGCGAGCGAACTGGTCTTGAGCATCGAGATGACTTCATTACCGGTAGGTGGAATGATGACGCGCATCGCTTGGGGCAGCACCACGAGCTTGAGCGTCTGACCACGAGTCATCCCAAGTGACATCGCGGCTTCGGTCTGACCCTCGTCAACCGCCAGAAGACCCGCCCGGGCGATCTCTGACATGTAGGCCCCTTCGTTGAGCGCCAGCGCCACGAGCGCTGCCACGAAGGGCGTGAAGAAGGTGTCCGAATTGAGGGTGAAAAAGGTGACGTGGGCGAACGGCACGCCGATGGTGAAGTACTTGTACAGCGCCGCAATGTTGAACCAGAACAGCAGCTGTACGTACACCGGCGTGCCTCGAAAGAACCACGTGTAGCTCCAGGCGGTCCCCGACAGCAGCCGATTCGACGAGAGTCGCATCACCGCGATCGTGACGCCCAATGCGATGCCCGCGAACATCGCCAACACCGTCAACTCCAAGCGTCGTGATGAGTCCGTGGAGAATCTCGGAGGTCGTGAAGTAACGAAAGACGACATTCCAGGTGAAGCGCCACTCGCTCAGCGCGTGGCACTGGCGTGCGCCCGCAACGACGTGACACACGGTCTGTCCAGTCGGCACCTTGGAGAACAGCGTGTTCACCAACATGGCGACCAGCACGAGGGCCACCACCGCGGCGACCCACTGCCCGTAATGGCGAACGGGGACGACCTTTACTTCGGCGTCCCCGTTCGTAGGCATGTTCGTTCTCGGCGTTCGCGTTTAGGAAATCGCTCCGTTAAGCCCGATCTTGCTCGTTGGCAGCGCCCCCGCCGTCACTCCGTACTTCGTCAGAATCGCGGAGTACGTTCCGTTCGCGATCAACGTCTTGACCGCAGCTTGGATGGCCTTGGCGAGAGCGAGTCCGGCCGTCGTCTTGGGCGTCGCGATACCGTACGGCGCTACTTCGATGGCGTTGCCCACGAGCTTGAATTTTCCACCAGCCAGCGACACGATGTAGCCCGCCACCTGACTGTCCACGAAACCAACATTGGCCTGGCCCGAGAGCACTGCGGTGTTGGCTTCAGTCTGCGTCGAGAAAGCGCGCACGGTCTCCGGCTTGCTCGCGGGGCACTTCTTCGCTTCCGTCATCGCGTCGGTCTGTTCGGTGGTCCCGGTCTCGACCGCAACCTTGAGACCACAGAAACTCGAAAGACCCTTGAAGGTCACTTTGGACGTAGAGAGGGCGTAGACGCCCTCGCCCGCCTGGAAGTAGTCAACGAAGTTGACCTGCTTCTCGCGAGCCTTGGTGTCGGTGAATGATGAGTTTCCGATCACGTACTTTCCGGAATTGATACCCGCGATGATGTCATCGAAGGTGACGTTGTTCTCTTTGTACTTGATGCCGAGCGTTTTCGCGATGGCGGCCATGAGATCGACGTCAAAGCCGACCATGGTCGTGCCGCTCATCGACTCGTCGGGTGGATACGTGGCGTCGGTAGCGACCTGGATCGTGGCGCTCTTATACATCGCGGGGACAAGCTTCGCGTCTGCAGCGTTGTATGCCCCAGTCGTGGACGACGCGCCCGCAACAACCGTGGCCCCGAGCATCAACGACCCGACACCCACCGCGACCAACAATCGACGCATTCCCAGACTCAACTTCATGAATGCCCTCCCGAAACTCCCTGCTCCGCCCCGCGCGAGTCAGGCCTTATTGTTAGCAGATATTGGGTCGCGCACGTACTCAGACGCGCAACGCGAGAGCTTCCGTTTCGCGCGCGACGACGTCCGAACCCAACCATTCGAAATATGCATGGCCTAGCGAAGCACGAAGATCGTTCCAGTGGTGAAGCGAACAATGTACAAGATGCGAACGAAGATGCGCGCCGGCGAACTAGACTGGCGAATGGAAACACTCCGGGACCGCGACGAACGGTGCGGCAATTCAATCAGGTGAAATGAGTAGACAAGGCCACTTGACTACCAAGTTCATTGTCGATATCTCAACATATGTCGACCGTTCAACAATAAGCCATCTCTCCCACCGACGTTGATGAGAATGGCACGCGGTACCTACGCGCAGGCCATCAGGGCAGAGCTCCAGGCCCTCGGACACACTGATCTGCCGAAAAACAGCGTCGTAGTGCTCACGGCAATCGGCGAATTCGAGGGGCGAAAACCTGATCTGCCCGCCGCCTTGGGCGTCACGAAGCAGGCCGTCAGCCTCGTTATCGACACGCTGGTAACCCGGGGCTACCTCGAGCGCGAATCGGACAGCCACGATCGTCGCCGAGTCGCCCTCCGGCTCACCGGTCGCGGTCAAGAGGTCGTCGAAGCTGCCGCGCTCGCAGTGGAGGCTGTCGACAGCCAGCTCGAAGAACGCCTTTCGCACGAGGAGATCGAAGCCGCGCGAGCGATGCTCGATTGCGCTGACCGAGATCAAGACGAACGCCTTAGAGGAAGGAACGAGTACCGGCGCGCGACGCGCATGCTGGCGAAGTTCAGCCCCGTCTTTCCCGTCCGCGATCTCACTGAGGCCCTTCTTCACTACCGATCGCTGGGCTTCGATGCGTTCGCGTATGAAGACGGGGTCGATTATGGGTTCGCCAATCGCGACGGAGTCAGTCTGCACCTATCCGCAGAGAAGGGACACGGCGCGATGGCTCCGAGCTCCGCGTATCTATACGTTCGTGACGCCGACGCTCTCTATGACGAGTGGAGCCAATCGAACATTCCCGGCCACACCCACCCGGTTGTGGCGATGCCTTACGGACTTCGTGAGGGCTCGCATACCGACCCCGACGGAAACGTGATCCGCTTCGGCTCGCCCATCGAGGGCTCATGACGTCGGCCTAGGCATCGACGCAGAGACCGGAGATCGATCGATCCGTCGTTAACGTGTACCACGCATGACAATCTTCATCGACCTTGAGCACGTGGCTCTGAACGGCTCCGAGCAAGCCATCCTGGAAGATCTCACGCTCACCGTCTCTTCTGGAGAGCGGATCGGGGTGGTCGGGATCAACGGCGTCGGCAAGACCACGCTGCTCAGAATCATCGCGGGCGTCCTCACCCCAGATTCGGGTCAGATTCGCCGAAGCCGCGATCTCCGGGTGAGCTTTCTGGAGCAGATTCCGACGCTGCCCGAGGGCACCGTCCGCGACGCGCTGGGCTCGGGTTGGCGCATCGAAGCGGCTCTTGACCGACTGGGAATGCTGGGCGAGATCGAGAGCGCCACCAGCGCGCTTTCTGGAGGGCAGCTCAAACGAGTCGCCCTGGCTCGTGCCTTCATCGAACCGAGCGCCGTGTTGGTGCTCGACGAACCCACAAACCACCTGGACCTCGACGCCATCCGCTGGCTTGAGCAGGAGATTCTTAGTTATCGCGGTGCCGTCGTCATGGTCAGTCACGACCGTTACCTCCTCGATCAGGTCACCAATCGCATGGTGGAGATCGATCGAGGGAAGACCTATCTCCACTCAGGCGGGTACGCAAAGCTCCTCGAGACCCAAGCACAGCGCGAAGCGGCGGCGGCGAGCGCCGAACAGGTCAGGCGCAATCTCGCGCGAACCGAACTGGCGTGGCTCCGACGCGGTGCGAAGGCCCGTTCGACCAAGCCCCAAGCGCGCGTCAACGCTGCGCACGAACTGCTTGCGACGCGTCCGCAGGCGGCGGCCCGCAGCGCGACACTCCAATTTGACGCCGGCGTGCCGCGACTCGGCACCTCGGTGATCAAGGCGCACCACGTGAACTTCTTCTACGACGGAGGCGAAGAGATCATCCGTGACGTCACTCTGGAACTTGGACCTGGTGAGAGGATCGGTATCGTCGGCGCCAACGGATCGGGAAAGTCGACGCTGATAGGCCTGCTCGCCCGTCGGATTGAGCCGTCGTCGGGAACGGTGAAGATCGGCCCGACCGTCAGAATGTCGTACCTCGACCAGGGCGGCGGCGACTTCGACGACGAGGCGACCGTGCAAGAGCTCGTCGCCGGCCCCGAGGGCGTACCGGGTTCCCTGGACGACGTGTCGCTCATGAAGCGCTTCTGGTTCACCGGCGCGCTCCCCTTCACCAAGGCGAAAGATCTTTCGGGAGGGGAGCGGCGGCGCCTCCAGCTGCTCCTCGCGCTCTCGGTTCGACCCAACGTGCTGTTCCTGGACGAGCCGACCAACGATCTCGACCTCGAAACGATTCGCTCGGTCGAGGAGTTCTTGGGCCAGTGGCCAGGCACGCTCGTCGTCGTCTCACACGACCGCACCTTTCTCAGCCGAACGACTGATCGCCTTTACGAAGTGCGAACGGGAAAGATCGCGGAGGTCCCCGGGGGTATCGACGCCTGGATTGCACGCACGTCAGCGCCGATCGGCGTCGCCAACGGCGCGACGGGCCCGGCTGCGTCGGACGTGCCCAGGGGTCGCCAGCTGCGCGACGCCGAAAAGGAGATGGCTCGGCTCGAGCGGCGCAAATCCACGCTCACCGACAAGCTCCTCGCAGCCTCGGACCACACCGTCCAGACGAAGTTGGGCGCGGAACTTTTCGACGTCCAAGAAGCGCTCGCGGCAGCGGAAGACCTTTGGCTGAGTCTGCACGAGTAGCCGTACTAGACGCTCGCTACTCGAAGACTTCGCTCATCTCCATCACCCGGTCACGATGGGTTGTCCAGAGATAAGCAAGGTAGATGATGCCGATCGCGAACCAGATGATCACGACAGTCCCCGCTCTATCGATCGGATAAGGCAGCGAGGACACGAACTTGAAGAGCGACGTCTTGATGCCGAGCGCCGAGAAGAGCACCGGGATAAGGATGAGCGAACTCACGAGAGGGATGACGAAGTGCGTGAACCAGTTGAACTCGGCGCGCTGACGACGAAAGTAGTAGCCGAAGCTCGAGATGTTGACAACGATGTAGATGCAGATCATCACCGCCGAGAGAATCGTGGCGAGCAGCGAGAAAGCCTCGACCGGCCCGTATTCGATCGCCAGCGGCAGCGCGATGATGGCCGTCGCGAGGCTCTGGACAACGATGCCCACGACGGGAGACGCGTAGCGCTTGTGGGTGCGTTCGAACGCCGATGGGAACACCCTGATGCGGCCCATGGCGTACCAGGTCCTCGTTGCGGCGACGAGCGCCGAGTTGCCGTTCGCAAAGAATGAGTTGACGACCGCGACGAACACGACGACCCAACCGAGCCCCCACATCTTGCGCGCGAACACGATCCAGGGGCTTCCGCCACCGAGTCCTCCGTAGGAAGCAAAGTGCCCGGGCCCGACGAAGGCCGCCGCGGCGTAGGTCGTAAAGAGGTAGAAGATTCCTACGACGACACACGAAAGAACCACCGCGCGTGGCACGTTGCGCCGAGGGTTGCGCGCCTCTTCGGCGAGGGGCCCGGCCGCTTCGAAGCCCACGAAGGCGAGCATCACGAAGACACCGCCGGCGACAACACCCGACATGCCGTGATAACCCTTGATCGTCGCGTACTTCAACGTAAAGACGTTCAAGGTGTTCCCACCGGGCGCCGCATGGACGATAAGCCATATCGACAACGCAACGAAGACCAGGATCTCGAAGGCGCCCAGGACGACACCGAACCAGGTGCTGAGGCGCACGCCCCGGTATCCGATCAATGCGGTGAGCACCATCGCGGCAAGCATGAAGCCAATCCAGCACGCTCGGTAGTCCCAGCCGAACTCCTCGTTCAGGATGGTACCTACGAAGTACCCGATGAGCAGATTGACGATCGGACCAACCAGTCCCGTGATCATCGCGTAGCCCCAGCCCACGAGGAAACCGATGGTCGGATGGAGTCCCTGAGAGGGATAGGTGTAGATGCTGCCCGCAGAGGGGAGGTGGCGCGCCAGCTGCGCCATCGAGATGGCAACCAACACCGCGGCGACGAGGGTCAGCAGCACTGACAGAGGAAGCGCGCCACCGGCGTACACCGCGCCCACGGCGAGCGAGGTCGCCACGGCACCACCCGGGGCCATGAAGGTGACCGACTGGAACAAGACGCCCGGAAGACCCACGACGTGCTTGGCAAGACTGGTTCGCTCAGTGCCCATCTCTGATGCGGCCAGTGGACTAGCGGAACTCTCACTTCGAGACATAGATCCTCCTTTACCGGGGCTCGGCCCCTGCTCTACTTGTCCTCAACCGCGATTTCCAACTCCGCCTCGCCGTGATCATCCGGCAACTCATCGACGACCACGTATTCGACGGGACTGCTGTGTTGCACCGTGCGCGACACCGTGCACAAGACGTCCGCAGTC
Organism: uncultured Acidimicrobiaceae bacterium; assembly: GCA_963848345.1. Taxonomy (GTDB): domain Bacteria; phylum Actinomycetota; class Acidimicrobiia; order Acidimicrobiales; family RAAP-2; genus RAAP-2. The sequence goes on from CAWKDF010000011.1 coordinate 304,885, forward strand.
AGACGGCGCGCGACTTCGATGTCTTCGTCGCCAACATCAGCGTCCTCTGGCAACGCATAGAAGACTTCGATGGCTTCGAGTCGTTCGTCGCTGGCTCGACGACCTCGCACCTCGATCTTGAGTCCACTCAGGGGGTGGCCGCGACGGGCCAGCACGGTCGTAAAATCAATCGCCGCGCATCCCCCGATGGCCGCGAGCAGCGTCTCGATGGGATTGAATCGTTCGCCCTCCCAGCCGGTGCCGATCGGCATCTCCCCACCACGAGCGTTCAACGCCGTCATCGCACCATCCGCCGCAACGTCGACTCGCACCGGCATGATCGCGTGGCGAGCGTGACGGCCCGTCGCGGTGGCGTGCTCACGAGTGTTGGCTTCGGGTTGCTCGTTCTCATCAATCATGAGTTCTCCTCATCACACGACCATTCGAAATTGCGTGATCCGTCAACGTTCTATTGGCTGCACAGCAATCTCCGTGCACCCAGGAATGTTTTCTTCGACCTCGCCACTAGAGCGAACGCCAATGCGGCTTCGTCGTCGACAACCAGGACGCGGATCTTCGCTTCACGCCCGTGGCAACCTGCCGGCTCGAGTCATCGCACCGGCGGTCTGCTCGGAGTCAGTCGTGTTCTGCGAGAAACGCTTCGACGATCGATCGATAGCGCTCGGGCTCTTCGACGAAGGGCATGTGACTCGACTCTTCGAAGATCTCCCAGCGAACGTTGGGGATCCGGTCGAAGAAGGGCTGCACCGTCGCGGGCGTGGCTTCGTCGTAACGCCCCGAGAGCAGCAAGGTGGGCGCGATGATCTGATCGACTCGCTCGACCACGCTCCAATCGCGAAGCGTTCCCACGCAGAAAAACTCATTGGGCCCGTTCATCGTGTTATAGACCGTCGAATCCCTGGAAAGGAACTCGTCGGTACGCTGAACTTCGGGGGGATTGGGCACGACGCGGCACACGTGCTCGTCGTAGTACACCTGTTGGGCCGCAAGGTACTCAGGGTCTGACGTCGTCCCCAGTGCCTCGTGGCGATCGAGCGTCGCCTCCACCTCAGGGGGAAGTAGTCCCCGCAGCACCTTCGCTTCACTGGCCCACAGCGCCATCGACGCGGGAGAGTTGCTGAGGATGAGCGCCTGGAGCCCTTTGGGGCGTCGAATGCCGTGCTCGGCGCCCAGCATGCCTCCCCAGGACTGTCCGAGCAAGGAGTACTGGTCGGCGATACCGTGCGCGTGGAGCAGATTGTCGAGCTCGTCCAAGAAGAAGTCGACCGTCCAAAAGTCAGGTCCCTTCTCTGGCAGCAGCGTCGATCGTCCTCCGCCCACCTGGTCGTAGTGGATGACCGGACGCCCGGTGCTCGCGATCTCGGCCAAGCTGACCAGATAGTCGTGCGAGCATCCCGGCCCACCGTGAGCGACGACCAGCGACGTCAACTCACTGTCGAGGTCGCCCGTGACGCGAAACCATGTCTCGTAGTCGCCGTACGGAACGAAACCTTCTACTACGTCGAGATCGGGCATGCTCCGACGATAGATGATGCGTTCCCCTACGGCCTCGCGACTTCGTTACGGTAGCCTGGACTCCTCTATGAGCCTGTCGATCGGCATTGTCGGATTGCCCAACGTCGGAAAATCGACACTGTTCAACGCGCTGACGAAGAACCATGTGCTCGCAGCGAACTACCCCTTCGCAACGATTGAACCCAACGTCGGCATCGTCGCTGTGCCCGACGAACGCCTCCACGTGCTGGCCGAGATGTTCCACTCCGAGAAGATCATCGGGGCGACCGTGACCTTCGTCGACATCGCCGGCATCGTGCGCGGTGCCTCCACGGGAGAGGGACTCGGCAATCAGTTCTTGGCGGCGATTCGCGAATCCGACGCGATCTGTGAGGTCGTGCGGGTGTTCGAAGACGACGACGTCATCCACGTCGACGGGCGCATCGACCCCGCCAGCGACGTGGCGACCATCGAGACCGAGCTCATCCTCGCCGATCTCCAGACCGTCGAGAAGACCATCACGAGGCTAGAACGCGATGCTAAACGGGGCGGGGACGCCGCCCTCAAGCTCGCCGAGGTGAAAAAGGCGCACCAAGCGCTCAATAACGGGCGAGTCATCAGCCAGCTCGGCCCGAAGGAGATCGACCGCGCCGAGCTCTACGATCTGCATCTGCTCACCGACAAGCCCTTCATCTACGTCTTCAACGTCGACGAAGACACGCTCGGCAACGAAGAACGCCAGCGCCAGCTTCGTGCGTCGGTGGCGCCCGCACCAAGCGTCGTGCTGTGCGCGAAGGTCGAAGCAGAGCTCTCTGAGCTTGACGACGCCGAGGCGCTCGAACTCCTCGAGTCCTACGGTCAGCACGAATCGGGTTTGGCCCAGCTTTCGAAAGTGGGCTTTACGACCCTCGGACTGCAGACGTTCTTGACGGCCGGTCCGAAGGAAGCGCGCGCGTGGACTATTCATCAGGGTGAGACCGCGCCCGAAGCCGCCGGAGAGATTCACACGGATTTCCAGAAGCACTTCATCAAAGCGGAGATCGTCTCCTACGACGACCTCATCGCCGCCGGTTCGATGGCGGCGGTGAAGGCGGCCGGCAAGGCCCGCGTGGAAGGCAAAGAGTACGTGATGCGCGATGGGGACGTCGTCGAGTTCCGAGTGGGCGTCTAGCGGTACAATCGAGGTAGGCGACTGCGGCAGAGGTCGGCGCCTGGAAAACTTCATACTCCAAGGAGAACCATGACCTCTGACGTCTTTGACTACAAAGTTGCCGACCTTTCGCTCGCCGAGTTTGGTCGAGCCGAAATCAAGTTGGCCGAACACGAAATGCCCGGACTGATGGCGATGCGCGCCGAGTACGGCGGCTCGAAGCCGCTGCGCGGCGCACGCATCGCGGGTTCCTTGCACATGACCATCCAAACGGCCGTCTTGATCGAGACGCTCGTCGCGCTCGGCGCCGACGTGCGCTGGGTGAGCTGCAACATCTTTTCGACCCAGGACCACGCGGCTGCGGCCATCGTGGTCGGCCCCGAGGGCACACCCGACGCGCCGCGCGGCGTGCCCGTGTTTGCCTGGAAGGGTGAGAGCCTCGAAGAGTACTGGTGGTGCACCGAACAGCTGCTGCGCTGGCCCGGGGAAGACGGCCCGACGATGATCTTGGACGACGGCGGCGACGCCACGCTCTTCGTGCACAAAGGCCTCGAGTTTGAGCGCGCCGGCTTCGTGCCCGCGCCCGAATCGGCTGATTCCGAGGAGTACCGCGTCATCTTGACGCTGCTCGACTCGATCGTCGCCAAGGGCGACAAGGTGTTTGAACCGATGGCTGCGAGCATCATCGGCGTGTCGGAAGAGACGACCACCGGCGTCCACCGCCTCTATGAGATGGAGCGCGACGGGACGTTGCTGTTTCCGGCCATCAACGTGAATGACGCCGTGACGAAGTCGAAGTTTGACAACAAATACGGCGTGCGCCACTCGCTCATCGACGGCATCAATCGAGCGACGGACATCCTGATCGGGGGAAAGGTCGCGGTGGTCTGCGGTTACGGCGACGTCGGCAAGGGATCGGCCGAGTCACTGCGCGGCCAGGGCGCTCGGGTCATCGTGACCGAAGTCGATCCGATCTGCGCGCTGCAGGCCGCCATGGACGGCTTCCAGGTGACCACCCTCGAAGAGGCGCTTCTCGAAGCCGACTTCGTCATCACGGCGACCGGCAACCGCGACATCGTCACGGTGGCGCACATGCAAATGATGAAGCACCTCGCCGTGCTCGGCAACATCGGTCACTTCGACAACGAGATCGACATGGCGGGCCTCGCCGGCTTGCCTGGCGTCACGCGAGAGACGATCAAGCCCCAGGTTGACAAGTGGACCATGCCCGACGGCCACTCCATCATCGTGCTCTCCGAAGGTCGTCTGCTCAACCTCGGCAACGCGACCGGCCACCCGAGCTTCGTCATGAGTAACTCGTTCACCAACCAGACCATGGCCCAGATCGAGCTCTTCGTCAACAACGCGGACTACGAGAAGAAGGTCTACGTCCTTCCCAAGCACCTCGACGAGAAAGTGGCGCGCCTGCACCTCGACGCACTCGGTGTGAAGCTGACGACGCTCTCCAAAGTGCAGGCCGACTACATCGGCGTGCCGGTCGAGGGACCCTACAAGCCCGACACCTATCGGTACTAGCTACCGATAGCCGGCGAAGATATCGGTGACGCGGCCCGAGACCTTCTTTGGATTCGTCACTCGCACGAACCATTCGGTGCCCATGGCCTGGCGGAACTCCTCGCGACTCATCTTCATCCAGAAGGACTCACCGACCTGGGAGTGATGAGCCGCGAGGGCGTCGTACTTGGCGTCAGTCGCGGAGCTGACGTCGATGGCGGCGCCGATCTCCTCGTCCGGCGTTCCCATCTCGATGCGGTCCTCTTCGCTGATCTCTGGCTCGGGCGATCGCTCGATGCCCTTAGCGGCGTCGGCCTCGCGCTGCTCGCGCTCTTCTCGCTCCCAGCGCTCTCGCATGATGGCCATGATCGAGTTCGGGATCGCGTTGAAGTACAGCGTCGGCTCGTAGTCGATCAGCGACAGCGCGGACATGGTGATGCGATGGGCCTGGATGTGGTCAGGATGGCCGTAGAAGCCGTGCTCGTTGTAGGTAACGACCACTTGGGGGCGCTCTTCCATGAGCACGGCGGCCAGACGTTCTGCCGCCTCGTTGATGGGCGTCGACCAGAACGCGCCGGGGTCTTGGTTCTGCGGCCAACCCATCATGCCCGAGTCGCGGTATCCGAGGCGAACGGAACGGCTGATGCCGAGGATCTCGACGGCCTTGTCGAGCTCGTGTGCGCGCAGCTCTGCGACGTCGTCGGCGTCGTGGCCCTCGTCTTCAGGCTTGATGCCACCGGGAGCGTCGCCGAACTCGCCACGGGTGCAGGTGACGAGCACCGTGCGCACGCGCTGGTCCGCGAGCACCCGAAACAGCCCCCCGGTCGAGCTCGCTTCGTCGTCAGGGTGTGCGTGAACCGCAAGAAATGTCAGTGCCATTAGAGGCCTCCCATGAGATCGGTGCGGTCGTCCCTCGTGTGGTGACGACTCCATGCGCGTTGGTAGTACTCGGTGCTAAAGAGTAGCGAGAAAAGGTCATCGTTCATCTCCACGAGATCCTCGTTATCAATCTGGCTCCGATGAGCGGCCATCGAATCGTGCTTGATCTTCACGTACGCGCCGACGTCAAGCGTCGTCGAGATCAGCTCGTCGCGCACGTGGGTCCCCGCGTCCGTCACGAAGCTGGGCATCGCCAGACCGAGCGCCGCCGCGCCCTTGACGAGTGACGTGATGATCCCTTCGGGCACCACCGAGTAGTACAGCCGTTCGACGCTCCTTGAGAGCGCGACGGCGGCCCGAGTGACTTCATTGGCCTTGATGTGGTCGGGATGACCGTAAAAGCCACTCTCGTCATAGGTGACGACGACGGCCGCGTGCTCCTCGTCCATGATCGCGGCGATCGTTTGGGCCACCGCGTCGACGTCTTGGCTCACGAAGGCGTTCGGCGCGTCGTTCTCAGGCCAGCCTTTCATGCCCGAGTCGTCATAGCCAAGATTGACCACGCGCGATATGCCAAGTATCGCGGCCGATTCCTGGAGCTCGCCCGCGCGCGTGACCTTCGTTTGGAGCGCATCGTGACCCGACTGGTCACCCGAACGCCCCGCACCGTCGAACCCAAGCTGACCACACGTGCAGGTGATCAGCACCACGCGGTGTCCTCGTGCGGCGTAGTGCGCGCTCGCGCCGCCACCGAAGAAGGCTTCATCGTCGGGATGAGCGTGCACGCAGACCAGGGTGGGCAGAGACGTCATGACGAGAGACTACGAGGTGAGAATCTGAATGATTCGCACTACGAGCAGAACACCCGCGGCGAAGAGGTATGCACTCTGGGAGCGCATGAGCACGCGCCGCGCCTTCGACGTAGGCATCGGAGCAAGAAGGGCGAGGCGGGGGGTGCGCCAGTCGCGCTTGTCGATGTCATAGACCCGCGTGGGCGCCATTCGACGTAGACCCATCGGCAGCCCTACCACGAGCCCGAGCACGGCGAGGGCCCCGAGGACTTCGAGCAGCGCGAGCACGTCAATCGAGGTGAAGAGCGTTGAGATCATCAAGGTGAGCGAGAGCACGACCAGCACTGAGACGATGACCACCGCAACGACGTTGAGCCATCGCCCGTTCTTCCAGGGACCCATGAGCTCCGGATCATTGGCGAGCATCAGGACAATGATCGTGGTGCTCGGCAACATCAGTCCGCAGAGGGCCTGCACAGCCAGCGTGATGACGCCGAGTGGTGCGCCGGGGATGATGGCGACGGTGCCCGCGACCACCAGGAGCGCCGCGAACCCCCCGTAAAAGGCCTTGGCCTCCGTCAATCGGGCATTCAATCCCTGGTGGGAGGAGGAGAGGTCGCCGAGCGCGTAGGAGCTCGCGAGCGTGACGACGGCGGCACCAATGATCGAAGCGTTGAGCAAGAGCAGGGCAAAGATCGTGCCGGTGCCGTTGCCGAGGTAGCGATTGAGCCCGCGCGCGACGCCGAGTGCGTTGGTGTAGGACGTCGTGCCACCGTGAGTCGACAGACCGATGGCGCAGACCGCGACGATGACCGAGGCCACGATCACCACGATGAACGAACCGACGATGGTGTCGACTCGCTCGTAGTTCAGCCACCGCGGCGTGATGCGCTTGTCCACGATGTTGGACTCCTGGAAGAAAAGCTGCCAGGGCGCGACCGTCGTGCCAATGATGGAGATGATGAGGAGCACCGAGGCCGAGCTCGCGCCGCCGCGAATGTGCAGCGCCACGGCGGCGTGCGACATCGCCCCGATCGATGGGTGGGCCAGGATCACGAGGGGAATGATGAGAAAGTTCACCGCGATGAAGAGCATCATGAATCGCTCCCAACGACGAAACGACCCCGACGCGGTGACGGCGAACAGCACGACGACGGCGACGGGAACCGATGCGTAGGGACTCACGCCGAAGTAGTCCATGGAGAGCGAAATGCCGATGAACTCCGTGATGATGATGAGAAAGTTCACGATCAAGATCGAAAAAATCGACAGGTTGCCCCAATACTTGCCGAAGCGCTCGCGAATGAGACGACCGTGTCCCACGCCGGTGACTGCACCAAGTCGCGCCACCATCTCTTGGATGACGACGAGGACCGGTATCAGCAGCGGCAACGTCCACAGCAAGGAGTAGCCGAAGTTCTGTCCCGTTTGGGCGTAGGTGGAGATTCCGCCGGCGTCATTGTCGCCGATCATGACGATCAGTCCGGGACCAATGATCGCGATCAGCGTCAGGAGTCGGGCGCGGACGCCGCGTCGACGATCGTCGTCGTGCTCGCGGATGGAGCCAAACGCTCCGGCGATCTGAGTTTCTTTCGACTTCTCGCTCTGCACGCGCCATCTCCTTTCGTCTCGTCGTGGTCGTTGGGCGAAACAACCACGCGGAAACCAAAGGGGCTAGAAGTGCTCCTGTTTCGTCAAGCGAAGTTGTGTCGGTACGTCAATAGCCTTGCGGCCGGTACTAGGGGGTTTCAGAGAGACCCCCTTAGAACGAGACCTTGGCGAGCGCGCACCTATTCCTCCGCCGCGCTCATGCCGAACTCGGCGCGCCAGCCCTGGGGCAACAGCTCTTCGAGTAGGTCATCCACCGTTACGACCCCGATCATCTTGGAGTGCTCGTCATCGAGCACTGGCAAGACGGTGAGGTTGAAGTCGCTCATCTTCCTCGACACGCGCAACACGTCCCAGTGCGGATGCACGTGGGCCAGTTGGGTTCGTGCGACCGCCAAGGCCAGCTCGTTGGGGCGAGCGCGCACGAGGGGCGCAATCGAGGCTGCACCGATCGGCTGGCCACTGTCGTCGACGATGAACACGGCCTGCACCGACTCGGCGGGTACGCGCGAGGTGCGGATCGCCTCGAGCGCGTCAGCAACCGACGCCGTCGGGGGTACCGACACGAAATCGGGGTTCATCAGTCCCCCCGCGGTGTCCGCGTTGTAGGAGAGAAGCTGGCGAACTTTGGTTTGTTGCTCGCTCGGGAGCATCTCCAGAATGGGCAGTCTTCGCTCTTGGTCGATCTCCGTGATGAGGTCGGCCGCGTTGTCCGGTTCCATGCGCGAGAGCAGGCGTGCGGACTCGGCATCAGAGCGCGACTCGAGAAACTCCAGCTGATGGGTCGTGTCGAGCTCTTCAAAGACGTCCGCTTCCAGCTCCCGGTCTAGTCCGACCGCCTCGATAATCTCTTCGCCCTCTTCATGACTGGCCTGCTCGACGAGGTCGGCGATCTGTGCAGGGTGGAGCTTCGCCAGCTTTCGATAGGGGATGCGCAGGCGCGCCGAGGGAACGTGCGAGACGAAGGGCTCGATTGACGCAAAGTCGACGATCCGGTCCGACTGCACGCGCGATCCCATCTTGTGGCCGAGCAGGCGCCGCTGCAACGAGCGTCGACCCGGGTCCACCCCAACCACCTCCCAGCGTCCGTCGATCTTGGCGATCTCGATCTCGTTGGCGATGATGATGCGCCCGCGCACCAGGTTGATGAGGTGGCGTGCGAGGAGGTCCTCGGCGAGGAGGATCTCACCGGGGCGCCGCTCGAAACGGCGAAGGTCCACTCGCCGACCCTCGAAGGTCATGCGGCCCTCGGTAAGGCCGCCAATCTTCTTCATCGACATGAAGAGGTCCCGACCCTCGATTCGGATGACGGCGCCGACGATGGGCGGATGTGGATCATCGCCGAGCTTCGCGACCAGGTCTTGGACGCGTCCAATCTTGTCGCCGTGCGAGTCGTAGATCGGACGGTGCAAGAACGTCGAAAGGTGGAGAATCTCAGTCACGGATGGTGCTTTCAGTGTCTGAAGCCTACCGCCCCGAGCCGTGAAGCCTCTTGGTCGTTAGAGGCGCGCCAATGCGCCAGCCACGAACTCGACGTCGTCGTCGCTCACCCCCGCGTGCGTGACGAAACGAGCCCTCCGAGGCGAGACGGTGCCGCCCTCGACGCCAAGGGCGCTCAGCTGGCGAACGACGCGACGGGCTTCGGGGTGGTCGAACGAGACGATATTGGTCCGACACGTCGAGGGGTCGTAGTTCGACTCGGGGAACGCGGCGGAGAAGAGCTCCGCGAGCTGGCGGGCCCGAACGTGGTCGTCCTTCAAGCGCTCGACCATCGTGTCGAGCGCAACGATCCCGGCCGCCGCCAGAAACCCGGCTTGACGCATCGCCCCGCCCAGTCGCTTGCGCTCGATGCGCGCGCGCTCGATCAGCGCCGCGGGCCCCGCGAGCAGCGAACCGACCGGCGCACAGAGCCCTTTGGTCAATGCCGTCATCACCGTGGTCGCGGGCGCCACCGTCTCTGCGACGCTGGCGCCCGTTGCGACCACCGCGTTGAAGAGGCGCGCGCCGTCAAGATGGAGCGGCCGGTCTCCGATCGAACTCGCGAGGCGGCAAAGGTCTTCCACCTCCCACGGCACGCCGCCCGAGAACATGTGGGTGTCTTCGACGGTCACGAGTCCCACGTGAGGCTGGTGGTCGTTCTCCGCATCGATGATGTCTTCGACGTCAGCCACGTTGAGCACGCCCTTCGAATCGTCGACGGTCACGAACTGAATCCCCGAGTTGCGCGCCGCGGCGCCCATTTCGAAGCTCACGAGGTGCTGATTCCTGCCCGCGATGACGAGATCGCCCGGCTGGGCCAGGATGCGCACCGCAATCTGATTGGCCATGACACCCGAAACCACGAAGACGGAGGCCTCTTTGCCGACCAGCTCGGCGAAGCGACGCTCCAACTCATTGATGGTCGGATCCTCGCTATAGCCGTCGTCGCCGACGACGGCGTTGGCCATCGCCTCGCGCATCGCCGGGGTCGGCTGCGTCACCGTGTCACTTCGCAAATCAACGCGTCGAGTCATGGTCGAAGGCTATCGGCTCCCTACACTGACCCTATGAGTGACAACAGCCCAATGGGTGTCTTTGACCACCCGAACGTCAACGACCTGCTCGGCGTCGAAGTGGTGAGCGCAACTGCCGACGAGGTCATCCTTCGCGTCGAGGTCGGCCCGAAGGTGCACCAGCCGTTCGGCATCTTGCACGGCGGGGTGTCCGCACTCCTCGCCGAGGGCGCCGCCTCGATCGGCGGATTCTTGAGCGTCGCGCCCGATCGCGTCGTCGTGGGCACCGAGCTCAACTGCTCGCACCTTCGCTCCATGAGCACGGGCACGCTGACCGCCGTCGCGACGCCGTTTCGAAAAGGGCGCACCGTGCACGTGTGGGGCATCGAGCTCCGTGACGAGAAGGAGCGACTTATCTGCATTGCCCGCTGTACATTGCAGGTTTTGCCCGCTCCAGCGCCCGAATAGGACCACCCTCTAGACTTTTCAACAGATTGCCGACGAAAGGGCTAACTCATGGGCGCTCGATTTATTGGCTGGGGAGTTGCTGTACCCGACCGAATCGTCACCAACGACGAGCTCTCCCTCACGCTCGACACAACTGATGAGTGGATCAGCGAGCGCACGGGCATCCGAGAGCGTCGGATCGGCGGCACGACGGGCAGTCTCGGTGTACTGGCGGGACAACGCGCCTTGGACGACGCGGGCGTCGAGGCCAAGGACATCGACTTCCTGGTGCTGGCGACGACGACCCCCGACCGCTTGATCCCGGCAACGTCGGTCACGATCGCGCATGAGCTGGGCCTCTCGTGTCCTGCCATGGACCTGAACGCGGCGTGCAGCGGATTCATGTACGCCGTGCGCACCGCGTACGGCCTGCTCGAGACGGGGTCCAAGCGTGTGCTCGTCGTGGGCGCCGAACACCTGTCGGGCTGGGTCGACTGGACCGACCGCAACGTCGCCGTCCTGCTCGCTGACGGTGGCGGCGCCGCCGTTCTCGAATACGACCCGACCGAGAACGACCTGCTGTCGTTCTCCCTGGGCGCCGAAGGTGCCGACGCCGACCTGCTCGCGTGTGAGCACGGCGGCTTCATCACCATGGACGGAAAGGAGATCTTCCGTCGCGCCGTGCGTGCCGTCGTCGACTCCTCCGAAAGGGCCCTCGCCATGGCGAACATCACGGCTGACGACCTGAGCCTCGTGATCCCCCACCAGGCGAACATCCGTATCATTCAGGCGGCCTGCCAGCGGCTCAAGATCGATATGGACCGCGCCGTCATCTCCCTTGATCGTTACGGCAACACCTCGAGCGCCTCTATTCCGTTGGCCTTTGATGACGCTCGCAAGAACGATCGCATTCACAAGGGCGACTACGCGCTGCTCACCGGGTTCGGCGCCGGTATGACGTGGGCGTCCGCGATCGTCAGATGGTCGAAATGAGCGGGCCCTCCCTCGTCATCCTCGCTGCCGGACGAGCGCGTCGCTACGGCGGCGTGAAGCAGCTGGCCCCCGTCGGCATGCACGGTGAAGGGGTCATCGACCTCATCGCCTCAGACGCCTTCGCGGCAGGCTTTGAAGACATCGTGATTGTGATCAACCCGGACACGGGCCCCGAGATCGTCGACCACGTGGCTCAGCACTGGCCTAAGGACCACCAGGTGACCTTCACTCACCAGACCCAGCTGCGCGGCACCGTCGACGCTGTGCTCGCAGCCCAACCCGCCCTTGATCTCACCCGACCCTTCGCGGTCTCGAACGCTGACGACCTCTATGGTCGCGAATCGTTCCGGCTCCTCGGTCGTCACCTTGCCACGAGTCCGAACAGCTGTCTGGTGGGGTTCGAGCTCGAGCGAGCGCTCGTGGGCGAGCTCCCGGTCTCGCGAGGCACGTGCATGGTCGTCAACGGCCACCTGACCGAGATCGTCGAACGCAGGAACGTTTCGGCCACCCTCGACGGTTACGCGGCCGACGACGGCCTTGAGCCCACGCTCCTGCATCCCCAGACCACGGTCTCGATGAACCTGTGGGGTTTTCAGCCGACGATCATCCCGCTCATGCACCAGGTGCTCGACGGGCACGACTTCACGAAGGAAAAGGAGATCCAGCTCTCGACCTTCGTCGGTCAGATCCTCCATCACACGCCGCTTCGCTTCGACGTCATGAAGACGCCCTCTCGCTGCATCGGCGTGACGCACGCGGAAGACCTTCCTCTGGCCCAGATCCTCGTGCGCGAAGAGATCGAGCGAGGCGAGCGCCCGGAATTCGCGTTCGCGAGCTAGATTCCCGGCGCTCGACGATCCACCATCAGCTCGGCGTCTGACTGTTAGTCTCACGATTGTTCACCATCACACGGCGGACGGAGGGGGTTTCAGGACGTTCGTCCTGTTCGCGTCGTGGTGGATGTGTTAACTCGGCCGAGCAGCACGCGCGAGGAGTCACCATGGGTGAACAGCCTGTCTTGATCGACCTAGGATTCACCCCCGAGCGCTTTCCTCCGGCTACCCACATCTGTCACATGTTCGGCGACGAGGTTGACCGACGCAGCGTGATCCATCCCTTCGTCCGCGCCGGGCTTCAGGAGGGCGAAGACGTCTTCTACTTCGCCGACGCCCTCGTCACCGAACTCTTGGAACGGGCCATCGACGAGCGCAGCATCGCGTCTTTGACACGAGAACAGCTGAGTCGTCTCAGGATCTCGAGCGTAGACGACACCTACTTCCCCACCGGCGTCTTCGTGCCCGAAGCGATGATCGAGAGCCTCGGGCAGCTCTACAAGGAGAGCTGCGATGACGGCGCCACGGGGTGCCGGACGACGGGCGAGATGGGGTGGGCGCTGCGCGGCGTTCCGGGTTCGGACCACGTGGTCGAGTACGAGTCGGGGATCAACGCACTGGTGCGAAGGACGCCGATCACCGTCGTCTGCCAATACGACACCGAACAGTTCGATGGCGAGACGCTCTTTCGTGTTCTTTCGGTGCACCCGCTCATGATCATTCGCGGTCAGATCATGCACAATCCGTGCTACATCGAGCCCGAAGAGTTCGAGGGTTCAACGCCCGTCGCCGATCTCTCCCAAGAAACGGTGCTCGCCCGCCTCTACTTCGTGCAGCTGGCCCTCGTCTCGCTCCCCGACGACAAGCGCATCGCCGAGTTCATACGCTGCGCTTTTCTCCAGGTGCCCGGCGTCAAGGACGTACACCTCTGCCTCGCTGACACGGTGTTCCCCCCCGACGGACGCTTCGCCGGCGTCGCCGAGCAGTGCGCGCGTGCCGTGACGCGACCCGACTCGTTCGACGTGATCGGCGTGGAAGAAAAAACGGGCGCGGCGGTCTTCGTCCTGCGCACGACTTCACGCCTCTTTGGTGTCCTGCTGATCGAAGCCGACGACACTTTCGCCTTCTCTCCGTATCGCTACGTGCTCGCCAATATTGCCAACGCCGTCGCGATGACCATGGAGACCCGACGAAGCCAAGCCGACTCGCACGTGTGGCCCGAGCGGGTGGCGAACCTCGAGCGACGATTATGGCGAATCGCGCGCGAGTTCGAGGGAAGCGGCCTGCTGTCGAGCCTCGGGAGTGTCACCAACGTCGCTGACCCCTATGCGACACCCGGCGTCACCGAGCTGTCGCCACGACAGTGGGAGGTGCTGACGCGCCTCTTGCAGGGTGAGCGGGTGCCGCGCATCGCAGAAGAGCTGTTCTTGAGTCAGAGCACGGTGCGCAATCACCTCGCTGACATGTTCAAGAAGATGGGCGTGCACTCCCAAGAGGAGCTGCTCGACCTCTTTCGCTCGAACAAGATGGAGTAGCTCAGTGCCAGTCGCGCGAGGACGGCGTCGTCGCTCCGAGCGCGAGAGGCTCGACGAACTCCGCGACGAGCGTCACGATCCCCTGGCCCCGTTCCAGTGAACCACGGATCACGAGCGCCGGAGCGAGGCCGGCCACCTTCGACCAGCGCATCCACGCCCCCTTCGTGAAGATCACGTTCACGTGTCCGGTCTCGTCTTCCAGGTTGACGAAGACCGCGCCGTTGGCGGTCTCTGGATGCTGACGGTGCGTCACCACCCCCGCGACGGCGACGCGTGTCGCCTCCACCGAGGCGAGCGCACTCGCGCGCGTCACCCCACGCGCGTTGAGTTGGGGGCGTACGAGCTCCATCGCCGTCGCCTCCGTCGTAAGACCCATTGCCCAGAGATCGTCCGCGACGCGCTCAAGCTCACTCACAGCAGGAAGCGCCGGGGCGATCTCACCGGTGACGACCCCCGGCAACCGGTCGGGCAGTGCCTGGGCCGCCGCTCCCGCCGACCAGGTGAGGGCGCGTCGGCTCGCGCCAAAGCCATCGAGTGCGCCCGCGGCGGCGAGTGCTTCGAGATGGTGCTGCTGGGCACCCGCGCGGCGCACGAGATCGGCGCTGTCGCGCCACGGGGCGCCCGCCACGATGCGTTCGGCGAGCTCGGAGCCGACGCCGCGCACGTCGCCAAGCCCGAGGCGCACACGAGGCTGCTCCGGCATGCCTTCGAGCGCAGCGCCGACCTTGGAGGCGTTGACGTCGGGACGGCACACCGTCACGCCGTGACGCTGTGCGTCCGTGACGAGGCTCTGCGTCGACCAGAAGCCCATGGGCTGGGCGTTCAGCAACGAGACGAGAAACGCGCCCGGGTAGTGCACCTTGATCCACGCCGAGCAGTAGACGAGGTGAGCGAAGGAGACTGAGTGGGACTCGGGAAAGCCGAAGTTCGCAAACGCCGCCAGCGCGTCGAAGAGCTGATCGGCGTCCGCGCCGGTGATGCCGTTTTCCGCCATACCGGCGTAGAAGCGGCTCTTCAGTTTCATCATGCGCAGCTCTGAGCGCTTGGCCGCCATGGCCTGGCGCAGCTCGTCGGACTCGGCTGGCGAAAAGCCGGCGACGGCAACCGCCATCTCCATCAGCTGCTCCTGGAAGAGCGGCACGCCGAGCGTGCGCCGCAAGATCGGCTCGAGGCGGGGGTGCAGATAGGTCACCGGCTCGTCACCTCGGCGACGTCGGATGTAGGGGTTGACGGCCCGACCCTGGATCGGCCCGGGACGAATCAGGGCGACTTCGATGACGAGGTCGTAGAAGCAGCGCGGCTCGACCCGTGGCAACGTCGCCATCTGGGCGCGCGACTCCACCTGAAAGACCCCAACGGTGTCAGCCTCGCTCAAGAGGTCATAGACGGCGTCCTCTTGCGGAAGCGCCGCGAGATCGAGATGAACCCCGTGAAAGGAGTCGACGGTGTCGACCGCGCGGTGCAGGGCCTCGAGCATGCCCAGACCCAAAAGATCGAACTTCACGAGCCCGATCGCCGCGCAGTCGTCCTTATCCCACTGGAGCACGCTGCGCCCAGGCATGCGTCCCCACTCGACGGGACAGACCTCGAGCACGGGCCGGTCACAGAGCACCATGCCCGCCGAGTGGATGCCGAGATGACGAGGCCGGTCCAAGAGCTCAGCCGCCATCGTCGTGAGCAGCTCGGACACCGCCGGGTCCTTCGAGGTCATGGTCTCTCGATCGACGTGGTCGCGGATGTAGTTGGCCTCTTCTTCGCTGTGGCCAAGGGCGCGCGCGACGTCGCGCAACGCCGAGCGTGATCGGTAGGTGATCACTGCCGCCACCTGGGCGGCGTGGTGACGTCCGTAGCGCTCGTAGACGTACTGGATCACCTCTTCGCGTCGACCCGACTCGATGTCGACGTCAATGTCGGGAGGGCCGTCACGCGCGGGAGAGAGGAAGCGCTCGAAGAACAAGTTGAGCGAGGCGGCGTCGGCGTTGGTGATGCCGAGTGAGTAGCACACCGCCGAGTTCGCCGCTGACCCGCGACCCTGACAATAGATGTCGTGCGTGCGGCAGAACTCGGTGATGTCCCAGACGGTGAGGAAGTAGCCCGCGAAACCGAGCGTCTTGATCACCGAGAGCTCGTGGTCGATCTGGCGCCAGGCACCCACGACGCGCTCTTGCTCGCGCGAGCCGTAGCGCTGCGTGGCGCCGCGCGCGACGAGCTCTTCTAAGTACGACTGCTCGTCGTGTTCCGCGGGGGTCACGAACGCTGGCAGGTTGGGTGCCACGAGGCGCAAGTCGAAGGAGAGCTCGGCCACGAGCTCTCCCGCGCGGTCGACCACCCCGGGCCAGCGCGCGAAACGCCGACGCTGCTCAGCGTCGCTGCGCAGATGCGCGAGCGGCGACGCGCTGAGCCAGCCCTCCATCTCTTCAAGGCTGCGTCGAGCTCGGATCGCCGCGAGCACGCTCGCGCGCGGAAAGTCACGCGGCGTCGCGTAGTGCACGTTGTTCGTTGCAACGATCGCCACGTTGGCGTGCACCGCAAGCTCGGCCAGCGCGTCGTTGCGCGCCACGTCGTCGGGCTGGCCATGATCCCAGATCTCGACCGCGACGTTCTCGCGGCCGAAGCGCTCGATGAGCTGGGCCAGACGGCGCTGGGCGGCACGAGGACCTTCGTCCAGCAGCGCCCGTGTCAAGGGTCCTTTGCGACACCCCGTCAACACGAGCCACTCCTTCGCGGCGTTCGCCACCTGATCCAGCGTGAAGCGGGGCGATCCCTTTTCACCGCGTTCGAGGTGCGCGAGCGCGAGCATTCGCGAGAGCTCGGCGTAGCCCGCGGGAGAACGAGCGAGCAGCACGAGGTGTTCACCCGAGGGATCCGAGACACCGACGCGATCGTCCAGCGCGTTGAGGGTGACTTCGGTGCCGAAGACGCTCGCGAGTCCGAGGGCGCGTGCCGCTTCGGCGAAACGCACTACGCCGTAGAGGCCGTGGTGGTCGCTGAGGGCGAGACCCGAGAGTCCTAAGCGGGTCGCCTCGACGACGAGCTCTTCGGGATCGCTCGCGCCGTCAAGGAAGCTAAAGCCAGAATGTGCGTGCAGCTCTCCATAGGTCGCCATCAGTCATAGATTCCAACGAGCCACCACCGACTCGTTTCGGCAACCACGAGCAGCGCCTCACCGCTCGCGAGCACCATCTGCAGATGCGCGCGACGACGACGCCGAGCCCACCAGCGTTCAACGATTGGCCAAGGACCGGCGTACCAGATGATCTCGCGACGTAGTGGTGACGAGAAGATGACGGCCGTCGGTTCGGCGCTCAGCACGCCGCGCCCGTCCAAGCTCACGGCCCGATTAGCGCTGTCGCGCAGCTGCAGCGGGACCGGATGAGCGAGCGTGGTCGCCGGCGAAGGTGCTGCGAGGCGTCCCGGCCACGGGGCGACGTCACGCTCGCTCGCGCTCGGTGAACCCCAGGGCACGAGCGTCGCACGGTCTTCGGGCCCGCGTCCGCCGTGAAGGTTCGCCACCACGATGGATTCGGCACCGAGACGTCGACGCACGCGGTGCGCAGCGGCTTCGGCTCGGTCGTCCTCAGCGCCACGCTGTCCGAAGAACCCCTGCTGCTCTTCGAAGAGCATCCCTTCACCGCGCAGCTGTGCGAGACGCCGTGCGAGGTGCATGTCACGCTGCGCGTCAAGCTCGGAGATCTCGCCGCGGGCTATCCGATGGAGGTAGGTCGCGTGACGGTTGAAGCGCTCGGCCACCCGCGCGGGTGCAAGATCCGCGAAGGCGCCGAGCGTGTGCAGCCCGAGACGCTGGCACGTCGTCGTCAAGTCCTTGCGTCCGAGTACCTCAAGGGGTTGGGCCCGACGAAACGCGTCGCTCTCCCCTCGGGGCACGACGATCTCTCGGTACGCCGCCAGCTCCGCGCAGAAGAGTCCCTCGGCGACTCCGAGCTTGGGCTCGACCCCGACCACGTCGAGTACGCACTCGCGTACCATGCGCAGCACCACCTCGTCGCCACCGAAGAATCGACTCGGCCCGCGCAGCGGCAGCACGTACAGTCCGAGGCGAATCGCCTCGGTAAACGGACACATCGCTTCGAGCGCGTCGAGCAGCGCACTCATCTCGCGCAACGTCGAACCGTCGGGTTGTTCGATCGCGAGCGACTCCACCCAGATCGCGAGAAGCTGCTCGGTCATTTCGCCTCCGCGCCACCCTGACGATTCGGAATCACCACCACGTGCTCCGCACCCCGAGTCAGCGCGCCGCGACCGCTCACGTGCACGGTGAGATAGCGAGCGTCGAGCCGCGACGAGGCGATCCACTCAGCTTGGGTGACGCGAAACAAGAGATCGGCGGGGAGCGGCCAAGGAGTGCGCGGCTCGCTCAACGCGACGAGCACCGTGCCGCGTTCTCTCACTCGATCCATCAAGCGACGCGCGGATCCAACTCCCGGACGCGACGGTGGACGCACGAGCACGAGGTCGACGCCGTCGAGAAGGTCGGCCGCCGACTCCGCCCACGCACCCCGCGGGCGAGGAACGAAGAGCACGCGACGCAGGTCGATCCCGAGTTCAACCATCGCCACGACACCGGGGTCATCGACGCCGACGACGGCCGCCCAGTGACCCCGCGTGCTCGCCTCGCTCACGAGGCTGAGTGCCAGGCTGAGACCGCCGAGACCGACCGGCGCCTCGACGACCACCGTTGAACCGCGGCGCAGTCCCCCCTCGGGCACGAGCGTGTGCCAGGGGTCCCCGAGGGGGATGATGCGGGTCTTCGCGAGCGACACGGGGCGAACGCTCGCGAGCAGTTCCGGAGAGAGGGAGGGGCGGGTAGGTGAAAAAGCGAACATATGTTCGTAACAGTAGCGACTCGGCGCGACACGCGCCAGAGCCCAGAAATACCGGCAAAATGGGTAGATGTGCGGTCGCATCGCCCTCTTCACCCCACCGGCTCACCTGGCTCGGTTCCTCGACGCCGCCCTCGCCGCCGACCTCGATCTTGATCAACCGCCGAGCTGGAACGTCGGGCCTCAGCGCTCGCTCTTTGCCGTCACCGAACGCGACGAGACGCGCGTCCTCGATCGCTACCGCTGGGGACTCGTGCCGAGCTGGTCAAAGGACCCGAAGATCGGCAGTCGACTCTTCAACGCCCGCGGCGAGACCGTCGCCGAGAAGCCCTCCTTCCGCAGCGCCTTCGCCAAGCGCCCGTGCGTGATCCCCGTCGACGGTTTTTACGAGTGGGATCACCGTCCCGGACGCAACCATCAGCCGCACTTCTTCAGGCGAGTCGACGAAGAGCCACTGCTCTTCGCGGGACTCTACGAATTCTGGCGCGATGACGCCGTCGCCAACGCCGAGCTTCTTGCGACCTGCACCATCATCACGACCACGCCCAGCGAGGACATGGAGCTCCACGACCGTATGCCGGTCGTGCTGAGCCCCGATGACGTCGAGACGTGGCTCAACGTCGTCGAACACGGACCCGATGAACGTCAGCTGCTCTTGCGACCCGCGCCCGCGGGCACGCTCACGCATTACGGCGTCAACACCGCCGTTGGTTCGGTCAAGAACGATGGACCGGAGCTCACGGAACCAGTCGAACCGCAGTCGCTGTTTTAGCGAAACTCTTCCCGTACGGTGAGCGCGTCGTCATTCGCGTATTGCTGAATGAAAAGGTCTGGACCGTCCGGCCCGTCACGGCGCTTGACGACTCGCCAACGCGCGTCGTGACATGGCTCGCCCCGAGAGCTCCCAATGTGGCTCTCGGTTGAATGGGAACTTCGCGCCGATGACCTTCGGTGACGCTCCACCGTGAGGGAGCGAACGACGTCCCACTACTCTGAATCGATGTCGCTGCGACTTCGTCCGTATCGAAAGAACGATGAGTCGGCGGCCGTCGCGATACACGAGGCGATGCTGCGTGAGCGCTTCTATTTTCTGCTCGGCTAGGAGCCAGGCATGTCGTGGTCCGCGTTTCTCGCATCCATCGAAAACCAGCGGCGCGGCAACAATCTTTCGCAACATCAAGTTCTCGGGCGTCAGCTCGCTGCTGAGGTCAACGGCGAGATCGTCGGCCGAGTATCGCTTCGTTTTGAGCTCAACGAGTACCTCACCGAGCGCGGCGGTCACATTGGCTACGGCGTGGCGCCCGCGCATCGACGCAAGGGATACGCGACGGAGATCCTGCGCCAAGCGCTCGTGGTCATTCGAGCCGAGGGGGTCGACCCGGTGCTGGTGGCATGCGATGACGACAACGTTGCGTCGTCGCGAACGATCGAGCGAAACGGTGGCGTGCTCGAGTCCATCGCACCACCGAACTACGGCGAAGCCGAGAGCGTGCGCCGATATTGGATCAAGTGATCAATTCGGCCCCAGACAGCCGAAAACCCCGAGTGACCAGTGAGCCGAAACTCACCCGCCCCTCGGGGTTTCCGAGGCACGCCAACTATGTTCCGTGTCGGACAGAACATCTTTGACGGCAGGCACTTCACGTCATCGCCGGTTCCGTGCAGCGGACCGAACTCCGCTACCCGTTGGAAGGAATCCGTTCCTCTTGCGAGGCCCCTCATCCCCCCACTTCCGTCTCCCCTTGCGGTTCGTCGGATCGTTGGCAGGTACTACGTGAACTACGAGTGATACTGTGCCAGACTTTTTTCTCGTCACCAAGGCCGAAGAGGGAAATCACAAACTTATAAACAGATTTGGGACACTTATCCACCAAATTTGTCGACAGTCGTTCATATACCAACCACTTAATCGCATCTTTTCCACAGTGAGGACCCGTTCTTTGGGTCACTTTGCGGCGCCTTTGCGGGGCTCCTTCGCGAACTACCGACCTGTAGTTTGCTCCAACCACCGCCCGTGCGCGTGACACCAGCCCCACACGACCGGTGTCGAACTCGGACGCATCAATACTACCTGCGAGGCGGCTCGATGATGCGCAGCTTCGTCGACCTCGACGTTCGGCCACTTCACCATCGTCGACTCCATCGAGATCCACGCAGCGTTGCCGCGCGCACATCGGCGAGATATCTCTTCGAAGTAGGCAGCGCGTTCATCGGGCGTGAAATAGAACGCGCTCCACGTGTTCATCACCACCGTCATCACGTCACTGTCACTCAGCGCGAACGCTTCGTCGATACATTCCGTCACGCTGCCGCGCAGCATGGTAATGCTGGGCCACGAGGCGCGTGCATCGACGATCGCGTCGAACCGTTCGTGACGGCGTCGCTGCTCAGGCCACAAGCACGCCTTCAGCCACAAGCGATCCTCTTCGTTGTCCAGATTGAGCGGCTGAGGGTCAATGCCGACTCGCGAACGCACACGCGGCATGGCGCGAGACCGATCAACGGGAGAGAGATCCTCACACACGAGTGTCAAACGGTTTCCGTCGTCGACCGCGCGCACGGAGAACTGATCGAAACAGAGATTGATGCCGGCCGACGCGCCCACTTCGATGACGTTGATCTCGTCACGCGCACCCGCAACATCCGCAACCGCCGCTTGAATGACGGCACTTCGTCCCGGCTCATTCGTCTGGGTCGAGCGCCAGAGCTGCTCGCGAACCAAATGGGGATCGGCGTGCACCACGTCCATGACCTGGCGCGCGGCTCCCTTGGCGTCTCCGAGTGCACCGTGGCGCGCGTCGTTGTAAATCGGGGCGAGCGTCTCGTGGCCGGTGAGCGCGGCCAGATGCAAAATCGCGAGCACCAGCATTGGATTTCGCTGTTCGTACCGTACGCTTGCGAGCAGCTCTAGGGCGAGCTGGTCGCTCTCAAGCTCGTGCAGGAGCGCCGAATAAAACGGAAGACGCTCATAATCTTCGGGCGCAAGCGCGAAGTGGTAGCGCTTTCGCGCGTCGTCGAGATCGAACGCTTCGGCCAAGGTAACCCTGATCCTAGAGTCGCCTAAAGCGCAGTTGGCGCACGGACGCGGGGCGGCGCACGTACCCGGTAATTGCTTCGATCCGTGCTATTGGGTCGGCGGAGTGGAACTCACGAGACGGCTGTAAACGACGATGTTGGATTCATAGTGCCCTGTCGCGTGATCGAAGGCGCCTCCGCACGTCACCAACTGCAGCATTCGTGTTCCATGTGATCCATAGACGAGCCGATCGGGAAAGGCGGTCTTGGAATACTGAATGACACTGACAACTCGGAAGCGCGTCACGGTGCCGTCGGCCAACTTCACCGTAATCGAATCGCCCGACTTGAGATCCTTCAAGTAGAAGAAGGTACCGGGCCCGGCGAAGGAGTCAACGTGGCCGAGAATAACGGCGGAGCCAATCTCGCCGGGAGTAGGCCCGTCGTCGTACCAACCAACGACGTGCGTCGTCGTCGGCACCATGACCTGATGATCGGGTTGAAGACCCAGCGTCCCCACGACCGTGTCGATTTTGAGCGCTGGAATGATGAGCCTCACCGGCCGCGAGCGAGCTACCACGCGAACCTTCGCGTGCTGCTGCTGCTTCGAGACGGCCACGGGGTGCGACAGTACGACCATCTTTGGAGTGCTCGCCGTCAGCGTGCTAGCGAGCGCAACAACGGCGATTGCCGTTGCCACGCCCACCACACTCCACAGCACCCACTGACGGCGTGTGCGTGCATGCGTCGATTCCACTGTCATCGACGCGTTAGCGACGTCGGCGCTCGCGAAGTGCGATCGACGTCGCTCCTGCGGCGATGGTGACCGCCCCAAGACCGATCAAGCCCAGAGGGGAGAAGCTCGATCCCGCGGTCCCGCCCTCGCCCGTTGCCGGCGCTCCGACTGGAATAACGGTTCCTGTCGAAGCGGACGTCGCCGTGCCCGTGCCCCCGTGACCATTCGACCCTCCGTGACCTTTCGTGCCCGGGTGAGCGGCGGCGGTCGGCTTCGTCGTAGTGGTAACCGGCGCTGGCGTTGTCGTCGTTGGGGCCGTGGTCGTCGTCGTCGTAGTGCTGGTAGTAGTGGTAGTGCTGCCGGTTGACGGGACAGCGGCACAGGTGGGAACGGTGATGAGGTTGTCATCCAGCGTCACTGCGCCGGTTTGAGCCAAGAGCCGGCCGTCGACGCTCGCACCTGTGTCAAGTGTTATCGAAGCCGACGCGAGGATCGTACCCACGAATGACGTGGTGCTGCCAAGCGTCGCCGAACTGCCAACCTGCCAGAAGACGTTGCAGGCTTGTGCTCCGCCTTCAAGGACGACCGACGCGCCGGATCCGGTCGTCAAGGTCGAACCAGCCTGGAAGATAAACACCGCGTTGGCGTCACCCCCGGCGTTCAAGGTGACCGGCCCAGTTAGCTGCATGGCCGAGGCGGAGGCGTACACCCCCGGAGTCAGCGTCGTGCCGCCGACATCCCCGCCCGCGACCGTTGTAAAGGGCGTCTCGCCCGCGGCCACGCCATAAGCGGCCGTCGAGGAGGTCTGGGCGGCAAGCGAGTTCGCGTCAGCGGCGCCGGTCGTCCCGTTGACGAGCCCCGGTGGGAAGCCAGTTATGGAGATCCCCGGGGAGAGCCCGACGTTGCCAGTGATGACGGAGTTCCCGGTGTTGGTGATGGTGGTGCCCGCAACCACCGCGTACGGCGTTGCCGCGCCGAGGTTGATCGCGGTCGCGGCAAAGGCAGGACTGCCCGCAAAGCCAACAAGAGTGATCACGCTGAGGACGCCGACGGAGAGCGCCTTCGTGCTCCGACGGCCTCGTAAGGGGCGTCGCTGCTCTTTGACATACCTGCTGGACGAAATGTCTACGGATGAATCAGAACGGGTTGACGCAGGGTTCGTGCGCATACGACACACAGCTCTCGAGACCGAATTAAGTTCAATCTCGACGAGGCTGAAAACCGGATTCCCAGTTAATAATCTTACAGCACCGTTACCTTTTTTGCGTCACAGGCGATCCCCTCCGCATGGTTCTCGAATGCGGAGACAATACCACTTACCCATATATCTGTTGAGTTTTGACGATCACAGGAGGTTTAAGCGTCAGCAAAAGAGAGGAAAGTCCACTAGCTCCGATAAGGACTAATGCAATTTTTCTCACAAGCCCCCCAATTCAACGACAACTCTTGCGGTTGGTCGCTCTGCCCTGGTTCGAAAGAGCGCTCGCTCTTCAAATGTCGCCTCGCGTTAGCGCCCCTGCTCGCGCTGACGCCGCTGACGCCGCATCGTGAGACGAAGCTGCGCTACGCGACCAATGCCGACCGCAACGACGACGATCGCGCCCAGCAGCGCCGCGACAAGGAGCGCAACGGAAAGCGGCATTCGCCCGCTCGCCGCGAAGAAATCGATTCGCACCTTCGTGGTGTTCTGGGCAATGAAATCAATGAGCGCGACGCCAAAGACGATCGCGACGACAACACTGACCCAGGCGGCAGAGATCCTCGTGTGGCGAAAGTGCTCCTCCTTGTGCCGTGAGCCCTGGCGGTCATCGCTTCGACCGCCCTCGCTGGAGAGAGGAAGTGGCGAGCGCTGCGCGTTGCCGTTGGGTTCCAGGTCTTCGCCGTCGCTCACGTCACCTCGGTCTCTCGCAGAGGCGATCCGTTCTCGCCAGGCTTCCCCGGCGAGGGAGGACCGTACCTCTTTGTCGAACGTTACCGCAGTGCTCTCTTACGAGCGTCTTGGAAGCGACACCTGCCCAAGACGGCTGTAAACCACCACGTTCGAAAGGTAGTGCCCGGTAGCGTGATCGAAGACTCCTCCGCAGGTGACGAGTTGCAGCGACCGACTCGAGCCGTGGGGGCCATAGACGAGTCGGTCGGGAAACGCGGACTTTAGATACTGAACGACTTCGGTCACAATGAATCGAGCACGCGCGCCGTCAGCGAGCCGGAGGTCCAGTGCATCTCCCGCCTTCAACGTTTTCAGCTGAAAGAAGACGCCCGGCCCAAGATACGAGTCAACGTGGCCCAGTATCACGGCAGAGCCGATTTGCCCGGGCGCCACGCCGTCGCGATACCACCCGGCAACGCGGGTCGTCGTAGGTACCTCCACCTGACCGTTCGCCTGAAGACCGAGTTCGCCGACACCCGTATCGACGCCGATCGAAGGTATGGCGAGCGCGACGGGACGCGATCTTGGCACGTCGAGAAACTTCGGCAGCGATGTCGCGGACTGATTGGGTGCGATCGACAGCACTTGAACGGCGGGGGCGCGGGCGGACGATCTTGCCGCCCACACTGTTGCTGCCCCCGCGATCAGCGCGAGGGCGGCAACGCTCCAATACGTCCATTCACGTATGGCGCGTCGAGGACGGGCGACGGCAGTCGTTGAAAAACTCTCAACCATGCTGGATCCGGCGGGAGCGAACGGCGAAGGTTCCAGCGCACAGCGCCAGTACCAGTGCTCCAATTTCCAGGAACAGCTGCAGATCCGACCCGGCCATACCACCGAAACCGGTCTGTGGTGCACCGACAGGAATCGGTGAGCCGCTGGCCGACGACGAGCTGTTCGTCGACTTGGCGCGTGGACTCCTCGGCGAGCGCGCTGGCGCGTTTTCCTTCACTCGAGGATGCGCGAGGTTGCTCTTTCCACCCGACGTCGGCGATCCCACGTTCAGCCGGGGGAGGGCAACCTCGCCCGAAGTGATCGAGGGCAGCGTAACGGAGGGCAGCGTCAGTTGAGGCGTTGCGGTGCTCGAAGGTGCCAACGTGGTTGGCAACGACAACTTGGGAAGTGAGATACCGCTGAGCGGAAGCGGGAGGGTGTTCGACGCGGGTGCACTCGACGAGTTCGACGGTGCGCTCGCACCAGGCAACGTGACACTCGAGAGCGCTGATGAAGGCAGTGTCAGTGCCGGCAGTGAGACTCCGCCCAGCGAAAGAGGCGCCAGTGCGCCAGGCGCAGCGATGGATGGCGAAGCCGGCGAGGAGGTTGCGATCGGAACGGTGAGCGCGGGCAGGCTCAGACCAGAGATCGGAACAGTAGGCAGTCCGAGGGTAGGCACGGCAAGCGTGGGCACGCCGACGCCGCCCAACGGGATGAAGGGCAGCCCGACAGCTGGTGAGGCGCTCGACGGCGGAACCGGCGACGCCGTGGCTGGTGCGTTCGACGCGCGGAGGCTCAGACCGGAAAGGGGAAGAGTTGGCAAACCAATGACCGGGACCGCGAGCGCGGGCACTCCGATGGCGCCTAGCGGGATGAAAGGCAATCCCAACGAAATCGCTGCTGCGCCTCCGCCGGGCACCAAGGAGCCGACGCCCGGAACCGTCGCCAGGGACGGCGTCGCGAGGTCACGACCGGGAACGGAAGGAAGCCTCAATGCAGCTTGAGCACCAAGAGCAAGCGTCGGCGCTACAGCCCTGATGCCGCTCGTCGCGTGCGCGATCGTCGGGACGCTGAGTCCAACGGCCGCAGAGACCGCGCGATCCGTGTTGGCCACGGTCGCGCCGACCAGTGGGAGGGCCACCGTGTCATCATTGAGATTGACCGCACCCGCGATGGACAGGGCACGACCAACGAGCTTGGACCCTGCCCCGAGGGTGATTGACCCTTCGGAAAGTACGGTTCCGACGAGGGACGTCGCGGGGGCGATGTCCACGAGACCACCGACTCGCCATATGACGTTGCTCGCTTGAGCCCCCGCACCGAGGAGCACCTGAAGACTCGGCGCTGTCGTCAGGTCTGAGGGAACTTCAAAGATGAAGTCGGCGTCTTTCTCTCCTCTTGCGTCGAGGAGCAGGCGTCCGGCAAGCTCCAGCGAGCCGGCGACGGCGTACACGCCAGGGGTCAATGTCGCATCGTGGAGCGCGTCCCCCGAGAGCAGGCGCGTCGGCACCTCACCGGTCACCACCTGGTATGCGTGCGTGACCGCGTACTCTGCCGCAGCGGCGGCCGTCGTGTTCGTCACGGTCGCGCCCGCAACAGAACCAAGAAGCGGTCCCGCGAGTGCGCCGACGCCGGACACTAAACCGTTGCCGAGCAAGCCTGACGACCCGGCGGACGTCGAAGTGCCAGCAGACGTTGTCGTGTTCGACTCGATACCGAGGTCACCGGTGATGTTCGACACGCCCGTATTTTCACCGGACAGCGCGCCCACGATGGCGTACTGCGACGCCGCGCCGAGCGAGGGAATACCAACCGCCGCATACGCGTCTGCGCCCGCGAACGCCACGAGTGTCGACACCCCGAGCAGCGCCGCGATGAGCGTTCGCATTCCGATACGTCCAACGCTGATCCCGCGAGTTCCATTACGAGAACCGACCGACTCGCGGCCACTTCCAGTCAGTGACTTCGTCATCATGATTGAACCTCCCATTCGGCATCCGCCCAACGTGAGCTGCGTTGCAGCGTCGCATCGCGCCAAACTTTACGAACGGTCAAGTTCAAATACGTCAACTCAACATCAACAACTGACGGATCGGTTCATTCACATTCAACGCCGAGGAAGTTCACATCAATTGTTGAACCGACTCACATCGCATTCACAGGTGAGGAGTAGCGAATGCTCCGTCTTCACACGTCGAGCACAAGAATCGCGAATCCCTTCGTTTTCCAAAACCGACGCTGTGGGCGTAGACGACAAGATCGAGGCTTTCGTCGTGATTGTAGAAATCAAGCAAGCTAGCTTGCGCAGGGTCTGCACGTCATGTCACCGAGGGGTTGAATCGTGGTGATCGTGGCTCTACGTGACGACGCGTCGCGTTTCAATCGTTCGACGACTCACTCGATCCGACTGATGCCCTGATGCTCATGGTTGTAGAGCGGTGTTGCGTAGCTGTCAGCGTCATCAAGTTCGACGACTCGAGTTGGATCGCTGAACTTCGCGCGCATCCGCTCCAAACGAGTCGGCGATGCGTCCGTCGTTGAGAATTCTCTCGGCGGCGTCGAGCCCAGCGTCACCGATCGTGCGCGACCTTGTATCAGTCTCCTTCAAGGTTCGCGCGGAAATCGAAGCGTCGACGCCGAGTCGAGTCGAGTCGAATCAGCGAGCGATCCGCACATGCTCGATCGGTGGAGGTGATGGGATTCGAACCCACTGCCTCTACATTGCGAACGTAGCGCTCTACCAATTGAGCTACACCCCCGAAGAGACGTTCAGTTTAACCCAAGGCGCGTCGACGCTCTGGCTCGCGATCCCAGACGGCATCCGGGTCCGGATCGTAGAACTCAGCGTCTAATTCGTCTTCAAACGATGCGTAGCCGTCGTATCGGTCTTGGTAGAGCGGTGCAACGTGTGCAAGCCCTCGGCGCTGGGGCAGCCGCAGTGGCAGCGACTCGTCGCTCAAATAGCCCTGACTCACGGCGTAGAGAGCCAGCGCTACGAAGACCACCACCGCAAACCACGACAGCGCAGCAACGTCGACGAGCGGAGAGTAGCCCGAGAAGAACGCAACGATCGTGAGCACGACGGCACATGCAACGAGACGAGAGAACATGATGCGACGCTGCGCTCGCATCGTGCGACGACGAATCGGCGGCTGGTACACGCTCGTCACCTCGACGTCACTCGGGTGAGATGAGTACGCGCGCGCGTAGTGGTTGGTGGATGCGCTAGCAGGCGCCCGGTCGTCGTAGTCGTAGTCTTCGCTCCACTCGTCCCAGGACGTGCGCGACTCAAGATCGGCAAAGGTGTCTTCTGGATGCACGACCGTCAGGCGCGGCCGACGATCGCCGCTGAATTCCCTTACCGGAGCCTCATCTGGCACGTCGAGCCGATGAGCGGGGGCGACCGTGTAGTCCTGGCGACTGAGGACCTCGTGTTCGGCGTGAAATGACTGAATGGACCTCTCAGCCCCACCTTCACGAAGTCGCCGAATCACCACGGGGGCCAGCAGGGCCACCCAGATAAGTGCGAGGACTATCAGAAGCATCCGACATGCTCCTTAAGGTGTCGCCGTAGCATTGCGACAAATTTACAGTCGCACCTTGATTTTTTGGTGGATGTCTAGCTTTCGTGCAGCCCGCACTCATCCTTATCGAGGCCAACCCACCGACCTGACCGTCGGTCTCCGGGTACTTGTGGCTTCAAGGTCATCGCTTCGCATCCAATCGACGCGTATCCCTCTGACCACAGCGGATGCTCCGGCAGATCATGGCTCTTCAGGTAATACGCGACATCTTCATCGGTCCAAGTCGCGAGCGGATTCACCTTGACGAGGTTGAATTTATCGTCCCACATCAGGGTTTTCATGGAAGCCCTGGTGGGGGCATCAACTCGCTTTACCGACGTGATCCACGCGGCGCTACCTTCGAGCGCACGTCCAAGCGGCTCGACTTTCCTGAGCTCGCAGCATCGCGCGGTGCCGCACGGCCATTCGTTCGCGTCGACGCCCGGTTGGGTGCGAGTCAGGTTCAGACTCCACTCGTCGGCAACTCGACTCGTGAACTCGAGCGTTTCGGCAAAGTGCCCGCCCGTATCGAGAAAAATGATTTCTGTCGCTGGCCGCAGCTCGTGGACCATGTGCAACAGCGCGACGTCTTCGAAGGAGCACGCCATGGCAACGTCGTCGTCAAACCGATCGAAGGTCCAATTCAAGATCTCGTGGGGGGTGGCACGCTCGAATCGATCGTTTACTTCATCTAGTTCGTCCAAAAGCGCGGGAGTGGGTGCAATTACGGGCATTCTCTAAGGAGCCTTACTTTCTCTAGTGCATTACTAGAATACAATGCATCCTAAAAGATCATGACGACGACCTTGCCCGCCCACCACGCCACTGACCACCTCGACGTTCTCGAGTCCCACGCCCTCTTCATTCTTCGCGAGGTTGTCGCAGAGTGCGAGCGGCCGGTGCTGCTGTTTTCCGGCGGCAAGGACTCCGCCGTCTTGCTGCATCTCGCCGCCAAGGCCTTCGCACCGCAGCAACTGCCGTTTCCGGTCCTCCACATCGATACCGGACAGAACTTCACCGAGGTGCTGGAGTTCCGCGACCGCGCCGTCGAGGCGGCGCACGCCAAGCTCATCGTCGCCCGAGTGCAGGACACCATCGACCAAGGCAAGGTCGCCGATCCCGGCCCGCTCGGATCGCGCAATCGACTTCAGACGGTGACGCTCCTCGACGCGATTACCGAGCACCGCTTTGACGCCGCCTTCGGAGGGGCTCGACGCGACGAAGACAAGGCGCGCGCGAAAGAGCGCATCCTCAGTTTCCGCGATGCCTTTGGACAGTGGGACCCACGTCAGCAGCGTCCTGAACTCTGGCAGCTCTACCAGGGCAAGGTGAATCCGGGCGAGAGCGTACGAGCTTTTCCCCTGTCGGACTGGACCGAGCTCGACATCTGGCAGTACATCGGACGCGAGCGCATGGATCTGCCATCAATCTATTACGCGCACGAACGCGACGTCGTTGAACGCGATGGAATGTGGCTGGCCGTTGGTGAGTTCGTGGAGCCCAGCGCCCACGAGACCGTTACCCGCAGGCTCGTGCGCTTTCGCACCGTCGGTGACGCGAACTGCACCGGCGCGGTGCTCTCATCGGCCGCAACGATCGAGGCGATCATCGACGAGGTCGCCATCGCCAACGTGTCTGAGCGCGGAGCAACGCGCGGCGACGACAAGTTCTCAGAGACCGCGATGGAAGATCGCAAGCGAGAGGGATACTTCTAAGTGGAGCTCGCAACGAAAGATCTGCTCCGCCTCGCAACGATCGGTTCGGTCGACGACGGGAAGTCGACGCTGATCGGACGCCTCCTCGTCGACACCCGTCAGCTCTTCGACGACCAACTCGACGCGGTTGCGGCGGCGTCCGAGAAGCGAGGCATTGGCGACCTTGACCTGAGCTTCGTCACCGACGGACTCCGTGCGGAGCGGGAGCAAGGCATCACCATCGATGTCGCCTACCGATACGCGACGACGCCGACGCGCAAGTTCATTATCGCCGACTGCCCCGGTCACGTTCGCTACACGAGAAACATGGCAACGGGTGCCTCGACCGCCGATCTTGCCCTAGTCGTCGTCGATGTGGCGAGCGGACTCAAGGAGCAAACGCATCGCCACCTCTGCATCGCCGCCTTGCTTGGCGTGCGATCGGTCATCGTCGCAGTCAACAAGATGGATACCGTGGCCTGGTCCGAGCTGGCGTTCCAGCGCGTCATCGATCAGATCGAGACGCTCTCGCGCGAGCTCGGTTTCTCCTCCACCGTCGCGATTCCCGTCTCCGCGCTGCTCGGTGACAACGTCGCTACCAACTCTCCGAACACGCCCTGGTACGACGGACCGTCCGTGCTCGACGCGCTCGAGCAGTCCGAGGCCGGTACCTGGGAAGCCGCACAGGGCGCGCGACTACCCATCCAGTGGGTGCTGCGCCAGCCCGGAGGCGGGCGCACGTACGCCGGCATGGTGAGTGGCGAAGCGTTCCAGGTGGGCGATCGCGTCACGCTCTTGCCGGCGAACATCCAAACGACCATTCGTGCCATCAACTTCGGCGGTGAGTCGCGGCTCGAAGCGACGGTTGGCCTCGCCGCGGATCTTGATCTCGCCGATGAGACCGATGCGGGCCGCGGCGACCTCATCGCCACCGAGCCTCTCCCCACCGTCACCAGGGAGTTCGAGGCGACGATCTGCTGGTTCGGAGAGAAGCCCCTGTCGATGAACGGCCAGCGACTTCGACTCAAGCACACAACGAAATCAACGCCAGTTCGCGTGCAAGCGATCACGGGCGTCATCGACATCGAACTGCTGACCATCGACGACGCCGATTCGCTCGCGACCAACGACATCGGGCTCGCCACGCTGCTCACCGCTGACGAACTCGTCGTTGACGACTACCGGGAGGACCGCGTGACGGGGAGCTTTGTCCTCATCGACGAAGTCACGAACGCCACCGTCGCTGCTGGCATGGTCGGCCGCGCGCTCTTTCTCTGACGCGACCAGCAGCGGCACCCGGGAGCTACCCGCACCATTGGCTTCGCATCGGCACGATCGGTGCCTGTAGGTTCTGAACGCGAGCGCTCGAACCGTTGGCCGAGCGCGACAAGAGGAGACGTCGTCACATGAAATGGACCGCTTCAGACATTGACCAGCCTGCGTCGCCGGCCTCAATCTCCAACTACGACGCCAAACTGAACGTCGCTCATCAGATGGCGGCACGCCTCGGCGACGGTGACGTCGTGGGGGTGGGTAGCGGCTCGACAAGCCTGCTGGCGCTCGACGCCCTTGTCGAGCAGGCCCACACCATGGGGTGGACGTTCTCCGCGATCACGACGTCTCTCGAGATCGAGATCGCCTGCGCCGAGCTCGGGGTGAAAACCTCGAGCCTTCTGCACGAGCGCCCCGACTGGTCCTTTGACGGAGCCGACGAGGTCGACGGACAACGCGACATGATCAAGGGACGCGGAGGCGCCATGCTGCGCGAGAAGTTGATCATCGCGAGCTCGCCCGAGCGCTACATCCTGGTCGACGCCTCCAAGCGCGTCGAGAAGCTCGGCCTGAAATTCCCGATCCCCTTGGAGCTCGTGCCCGAGTCGCTGCAGCTGGTTCGCTCCGAACTCCTTGCACGATTCCGTGTGCTCGAGATCGAGCTTCGCATGGCGACGGGCAAAGACGGACCGGTGATCACCGAAAATCGCAATCTCATCCTCGACGTCAGATTTGACGAGGTGACGCCCGACCTCGATTCCCGACTGAACTCACTGCCGGGGATCGTAGGTTCGGGCCTCTTCATCGGCTTTCAGCCCACGGTGATCAGCGCGTAGCGTCGCTCATCTACTCGTCAGCGATGATCGACCCCACGCGGTCGCCGATGTTCGGATCGCGAGCGCAAAGGAACGTTGCGTAGATGAGCGCGAGGATGATGACCCCGAGCGCCATGTAGGGGTACCAGCTGTACGGCGCCGCCTGTCCCGGCTTGGCGAGATACCAGAGCGGCACCAGGATCCACAAGACTCCGATGGTCGGAAGCACCGCGTGGCGAAACGGATTGAACAGGTCGGGGTGGTTCTTGCGGTAGTAGAACGGCAGCGCGACACTGCTCAACGCGTACACGATGAGGATCAGGATCGTCCCGAACGTCGAGGACTCGTCGAACATCGTGAGCGGACTCATGGCCGCCGACGCCACGTGACCACCGATGATGTGGCCGAGTCCCCAGATGCCGATGATGGCCAGGCTCAGTCCGAGAAAGGTAAACAGCGCGTAGATGGGGGTACGCCTGGTCGAGTGCACGCGGCCGATGAAGGACGGCAAAAGCCCTTCGCGACCCGCGTTGAAGATGAGTCGCGCTTGGGAGTTCGTGCCCGCGATCAAAGCCCCGAGCGTCGAGGTCATCCCAGCGAGGAAGGCGAAGAAGAGACCCACCGCAAAGGTCTCCTTGGCGACCGAAATGAAGGGAATCGAGGCACTCGTGAGCGCGGCGTTGCTCCCCTTGAAACCCACCACCGTGGCAAAGGCAAAGAAGGTGTAGGTGACGAGCATGACGCAAATTGACATGAAGACGGCCTTCGGTACGTTCTTTCGAGGGTTGTCCGTCTCCTCGGCCAACGCGGCCGAGTTCTCCCATCCGATGAAGAGGTAGATCGCCAAGGGGAATCCGGCCGCGAGGCCGGATATTCCGTTCTTGATGTGGCTCGGCTCGAACGGCATGAAGTTGATATGCGAGTGGAACTTCACGAGCGAGATGATGCTGATGACAATCATGATCGTGATCTCAAAAGCAAAGAAGAATCCCGCCAGCTTCGTCGAGATCGATATGCCGCGAGCCATCATGAATGCGGCGAAGGCCAAGAACACCAGCGTCCACACGCCCCACGGCACGCTTTGGAATCCCGAGACGTGATAGTTCTGCAGAATTATCTGGAAGAACCCACCGACGATGGCGATGACCGACGCCATCGCTGCGATGTAGCCGGCGCCCGTGAGAATCGCGGTCGTGACCGCGGTTCGGCCGCCAAACGTCTTGCCGATGAACGAGATGAACCCGCCCGTTGACGGAAGAACCTTGGTGAACTCCGACAGCGTGTTCCCGAGGAACAAGAGTGCGATGCCCGCCGCGATGATGGTCAACGGTGAAGCGAGACCCGCGGTGTAGGCGAGGTACCCGAATCCGAAGTAGAAGCTCATCGCCGGTCCGATGTTCGCCATCGTGGCCGTTGAAATATCGAAGAGTCCTAAGACTCCTTGCCGCAAGCGTTCGTGCTCTCCATGAGCCACCGGCAGTTTTGTGCCGAGCGACTCCGGCGTAAATCCTTCACTCATTCAATCCCCCTTGAAGTGAAAGGCACGACCTTCGTGAGAAGGACGACACCCGTGTTCTTGCGAACACCCCGAAAATAGCGGAGTGTGGGGTCCCGGAACCGGCTTCTGCGCTACGCATGGA
Source organism: uncultured Acidimicrobiaceae bacterium (assembly GCA_963848345.1). Lineage (GTDB taxonomy): Bacteria > Actinomycetota > Acidimicrobiia > Acidimicrobiales > RAAP-2 > RAAP-2. The sequence goes on from CAWKDF010000011.1 coordinate 338,842, forward strand.
AGAAACATGAGGAGAAACCACATTCTGGAACGACGACGGTGCAAAACGGCCCCATCGCCAGTTTCCTCGCGCGGTTATTCCGAGGGAGGGTCCATTCGCTCCGCTACGTTGCGCTCGCTTAGAGAGCCCGTGGAAAACTGCCTGCGCACGTTCGCCCGATCAACCTCTGGACGATTCTGCGAAAGTTTGGCTTTCCCCTCGATCGATATCACCTCGATCTCGACCCCTACGATCGCTTTGAGCTGACCCTCGCGGAACTGCCGATCAAGATCGTCGGCGCGCCATTCGGGATCGCGACTTCGTTCGAAGTGTTCCGTCACGAGTCCGGTCTGACGCCATTTCCACTCGAGATCATCGTGAATCGTGGCTTTGCCATGGATCTCCGCGGCGACGTAGTTCCACGTCGGGACCACGCCCGAGTTCTCGAGGCGACTCGGATAGTTCGAAGGACTGACATAGGCGCTCGCGGCGAGGAAGAGGGCGAGCACGTCCGATCCTTCCCCAACCGCCTTCCACCACGGGTTCGCTCGGGCGACATGCGTGGCCAGCACTCGCCGGTCTTCACTGACGAGAATCGGCACGTAGACGCTCGCCATCCCCTCGGGAGTCTGGACGACCAGCATGCCGGCGCCAGCGTCGTCCACGATCATCCACGCTTCCTTGTCATCGACCGAAAACCTGGGAGGCACGTACATCGCTCCATTGTTTCACGTCTCGTTCGCCGACTTCGCCTGACTCTCTCGCGACTCCCGAGCTCGCTACTGTTCCGGAGAGTACTCGGCCCTGAAGAACGCGAGTTTCAATCGTCGGATGGGTAGTGGGGCGAGCGACAGAGGACGCTCTAACTTGAGCCGGTCCCCAAGCACGATTGCCTCAGCCGTGTAAATCAGCAAGCACGCGAATCCGGTGTTGGCGAGCTCCTCGGCGAGAAACAGCACGTGCAGAGCGCCCACGATGGTCACGAGCGCCAGCAACGCGCCTGCAAGCTGCATCGCGAGAAACACTCCGTTCCACACTCGCCGACTTCGCCCGAACATCCACATCGCGACGAACGATTCGAACGTAATGAGCACGGTCCCAAAGCCGATGTGGATATCTCGCAAAAGATGGTTCAGCGAGTAGACGTACGTGCTGAAGAGCATCACCATGACGATCGCGGCGTACGCGTTGAGTATCTGACGAAGGCGCCGAGTGAGAGCGTCACTCTTCGAGTACAGGCTCGCTGCGCGCCGACTGTAGAGCGCCAACAAGCCGAGGGCGAGCGTATAAGGGACGGCCGTCTTGATGTGGATGCCGTAGTTGCTGACGCCGCCTTCGTTCGACTTGAGGACGATACCTGGGTGCAGCGCCACGCACACGGCAATAAAGAAAGCAAAAAGAATCTGGCCCCACACGATGTAGGTGACTGCACGGGCCTTTGGAGATTCGGCGTCGCTCATCTGGAACTCTTACCTCGTCACACCGCCAAGAGATCGAATTTTCTCCTCATACTATGGGGAAGAGAGACCGTCGAATCATTTTGTAATCTGAGGAAATGCAGTGAATGAAGATGTTCCTCGCAGCCTCGGGACGCGGCTCCTCAACGGTGCTCGGCGATTACCCCTATCGAAGCCGCACGTACGCTAACGCCAACGCCAGGGACGCACCCGCCCAACATAAAGTGCGCAGCGACTGCTCGAGCGGTCGCAGCATCGTCTGACTGGTGATCTCAACGACTGATCCATCGGTACGCACCGCGGATCCCTCGAGGGACACCGTTCGGCGTCGAAGATCGCGCGCGGGCGTCGAAAGCGTTCGCTGGATCTGGGTGACCAGCACGCCAAAGGCCGCCGCGATGAATGCGGCGACGCCGAGTCGAGCGTGTTGGGCGTAGTACGCCGTCAATACCGGGAATGCGCCCCAACCAAGTACGAGCACGATACCAGTGTGCAGTTTTCCGTGAAAGAGCTCCAAGTTATAGACCACTGCGATGAACGCGCCGATCACAATGAAGATAGCGAGGTAAAAGCTTACGAGGAAGAGTCCGATGACCCCGAGCGCCACCGCACCTCCCATACCAATGACCGAGGCCGTCACGAGCTGCCACGTCGGAATCGTTGTGTTGAGTGGACGGCCGTTCAATTCGTCGAGCGAATGCGCGCCAACCCCCACCGCAAGGAAGAACGCCGCGAGTGTCAAGAGCAGACGGTTTGAGTTGACCGGGCCGACAAGGCAGGCGCCCGTCGTGACGAGCGAGAGGTGCAGCATCGTGTAAGGCGGATGGAGCACCGTCCACCAGTCCTGCATCCACCGGGAGCGCAATAGTCGGGGACGGGCGTAAAACGAAGGCCCTGCGGAGGGGGTCTCGTTGTTCGCGTGCTCGGTCATGACTAGTTCGACCGGTAGCCCCACATCACGAGACCTCCACCAAGGCTCATGGTTCGAAACTCGACGTGCTCGATACCGACCTCGCGCCACGCGTTGACGGTCCAGTTGACGGGGTACTCGCGATAGTGGCGAGAGATGCTCGGACCGAGAAATCTCCCGACGTCCCACCACGCGCGCCCGCCGGTTGCGTACCCCGCGACCGGCAGCACCAGTCGGGTGTACAGCCACCACATGGCCCGCCACGGTGGTTGCTGCGGCACGGCAAACTCCAGGCTCGCGATTCGACCGCCTGGTTTCACCACGCGAGCGAGCTCGCGCAACGTCGCCCGCGGATCCTCAACGTACCGCAAGAGGTACGTGAACGTCAGCGCGTCAAAGCTCGCATCGGCGAAGGGAAGCTGCTCACCGCGACCTAGCACTAGAGCCACACGGTCCTCCAAGTGAGCGCGTCGCACGTTGCGCTGACCTTCGCGCAGCATGGCACTCGTTAAGTCAATGCCAACGATCTTCGCCGATGTTCGTCGGGCGAGACGCTTGGTGACGGCGCAGGGTCCACACGCGACGTCGAGCACCAGAGTTGGATTGCTTGGCGCGACCTGCTCGACGATCGTCGAGCGCCACCGTCCGTCTTGTCCGAATGAGAGCAGTGCGGCGAGCAGGTTGTAACGCCGGGGCAAGGGATCGAACAGCTGCGTGGCGAACCGATTGGGCATTTGACGAGACGCGGCAACGCTTCGACTTCTCATCATGATCTGCTCACCTCGTGGTAAGTGCGACCTTATCGGACGCGATAAGCGCTCCCGATCGTTCGACCCGATCAGCCACCCGATATCGGGGGAAGCACGGCAACTTCATCGTTCGAGCACACCGGATCGTCGAGATCCGCGACGTCCCCGTTCACCCAGACTTGGCTCGTGGCGAGCACCTCGGCGAAGTCGCTCCCGTATCGAGCGACGCTGAGAGACAGCACTTGAGCGACCGTGTCACCATCGATGAGGTCGTTTCGAACGCCTGCGGCTTCGCGAGCCGGTCCGAGCAAGAGGAGACGTGCCACCGCCGCTACACCACCTTGTCGCGAGAGGTCGCCAAGGTGTCGACGCTCACGATCATCGTGCGTGCGACGTCACCAATCGCGAATCCTTCGCCGTCGGGGACCATCACCAGCGCGTTCGCTCCCGCTACGGCGCTGATGAGATGTGAGCCCGGGCGAACGGGGCTCTCAATGTGCACGCGTCCATCATCGTGGATGCGGGCGAACGCGTGAACCACGTGCAGCCTGCCGTCCCTCGAACGTGGCAACGCACTGTCGAGCACTGCGTTCACCGTCAAGCGCTCGATCTCGCGGTGTCCGCCCAGGACGCGCAGCGCCGGGCGAACGAAGAGTTCGAAGCTCACCCGCGTCGAGACCGGGTTGCCGGGCAGACCGAACGCCGGAACATGCCGCGGACCGATCCGGCCGTACGCGAAGGGCTTCCCTGGTCGCACGGCAACCTGCATCGAGCGTGCGCGGTCGCCGCCGAGCTCGTTAATGACGCCCTTCACGTGATCGACGTCGCCGACGCTGACTCCGCCCGTCGAGATGATGGCGTCGCACTCGGTTGCGCAGCGCTCGAACGTGGAGCGAATCTTCTTGTAGTCGTCGCGCACCACGCCGACGTCGACGGGCGTAAAGCCAGCCTCTCGAAGGAGTGCGAGGAGCGTCGGTCGATTGGTATCGCGAATCTCTCCGTGACGCATCGCTGCACCCGAACTTACGAGCTCGTTGCCGGTTGAGAGCACGGCGACTCGTGGACGCGTGACCGCGGACACCGTGGCGAACCCCTGGCCCGCCAGTACGCCGAGACGTATCGCGTCAAGCTCATCGCCCGGCCGGACGAGCGCCTGGCCGACCTTCACGTCCTCGCCCGCGTAGCGGACGTTTTCGCCGACAGGAATGGTTCGTGAGATCTCCACCGTGCCGGTGTTCGGATCAACCACCGTCTGTTCGATCATGCATACGCAATCAGCCCCTTCGGGCAAGGGCGCACCCGTCATGATGCGCACCGCGTGTCCCGGCTTCACGTAGGTCGTGGGGGCGTCGCCCGCAAGCAACGAACCCGCCACGGAGAGCGTCACGTGGCCATCGTCGGTGTCGGCGGAGCGCAGTGCGAACCCGTCCATCGACGAGTTCGCGAATCCGGGGACCATCTCGCGCGCCAACACTGCGTCGCTCGCCACGCAGCCGAGCGCATCGAGAAGGGCCATCTCGGCCGACGCAAGCGCCCCGAGTCCGTTCAGGACAAATCGCTTCGCCTCAGTGACGTCGATCATCGGTGGCTACGAGTCGGCACGTGCATCGCTCAGGCGTCTTCAACCGGGAGAATGTCTTGGGCTTCCTCGCTCCACGCGGAGCCACCGTCCCAGATTTCGCGCTTCCACATCGGCACGCACCGCTTGAGCGTGTCGATGCAGTACTGCGCCGCTTCGAACGCCTCTCGACGGTGTGGTGAAGTCACGACGACGACGACTGCCGGCTCCGTGAGCGCAACGACACCGACACGGTGGTGAATGGCCACGGCGCCGAGTTCGGGCCATCGGCTTCGGGCCGACGCCAGCACCTCGGCGATTCTCCGTTCTGCGAGTTCGACGCTGGTTTCGTACTCGAGCGCTCGAATCTCGTGACCAGTCGTCGACGAGTCACGCGCCGTCCCGCAAAACGTCACCACGGCGCCGCAGTTGGGGCGAACGGCCCAGGCGACGAGGTCGTCGGACGAGAGAGGAGACGCCGAGACACTCACCCAGTCCACGATTGACGAGACGCTCACCTGCTCACCCTAGTTTCGGCGCCGAAAACAGATGACGCCCGAGTGTCGCGAGCCAGTCCGATCGTCGTTGCCGAGCGCCGGTCAGCCGCCGATCATCGACATTGAACGCGCCGGGTGCAAGAACTCGGGCTCGTTGATGGCGTGACCGGGAAACTTCGCCCAGACGGCGTGACGCAGCACCGTCGCGAGGTCCTCGTCGCGTGCGCCCCCGCGTATGAGGTCTCGTACGATGTGTTCGTCATCGGAGAACAGGCAGTTTCGAAGTGCGCCGTCTGCCGTGAGACGTAGGCGATTGCAGGTGCCACAGAACGGCTGGGTGACTGAGGAGATCAATCCGATCTCGCCGTTGCCATCTCGAAAACGGAACCGCTCCGCGGGAGCTGTTCCGCCGCGCCCCGTATCGTCGAGCGGCCAGGCGGCGTTGATGGTCGCGTAGACGTCCTGGCCCGGAACGAGGCGTTCGCGGCCCCAGTGAGCGTCTGCGTCAAGGGGCATGAATTCGATGAAGCGAACGATTCGTCCCGTCCTTCGCGCGAAGGCCGCAAAGTCGAGTATCTCGTCGTCGTTCGTACCCCGCATGAGCACGACATTGACCTTCAGCGGACGAAGCCCGGCCTCTTCGGCGACATCCATGGCCGACAGCACGGTCGCGAGGTCTCCGCGCCGTCGTATCGCCGCAAAGCGCTCGGGGCGCAACGAGTCACAGCTCACGTTCACCCGGGTAAGGCCCGCGTCGACGAGCGGCGCAGCAAGACTCGAAAGAAGCATGGCGTTGGTCGTGAGGGCGAGCTCCTCAAAACCGATGTCCGAGAGCATCTTCACGAGCGAGGTCACGCCTTTGCGAACGAGCGGCTCGCCGCCGGTGAGTCGTAGTGAACTGACGCCCAGTTCGCGCGCGACCCGCGCGACGCGAGCAATCTCTTCGAAGCTCAGCACCTCCGATCTTGGCAGGAACGTCATTCCCTCTTCGGTCATGCAGTACACGCAGCGCAAGTTGCACCGATCAGTCACCGAAATCCGCATGTCCGTGTGCAGACGACCGTATCGATCTATGAGCGGGCCGTCGGTCGGTATGTCCTCGCGCATCTCTTCGCGACGTGGGTGGGGGCGAACCGATATGGAGACGCTCGAAGCGCTTCGGACTGATTGAGCGTCGGCGGTCGGCGGCGTCGAGAGCGTCGCCGCGACACCATCGCTGTTCTTCAGCTCCATGGCCTTTCGTCCCTTCGATGAGCGCCACCTAGGGCCTGTCTCTGGATGCTACCGGCGAGGTCGTACCACGTCGCACCGGTGCTCGCGGCCGACGTTTTGAAGAAAGTCGGCGGTAGAGTTGCTCGGGGAATCACTTGATCCGCTACCCGACCACCGGTGGAAACGCAACGGGAGTGAAATGAAGAAGTCCAAACCCTTCACGCACGTTGATGCGAGTGGGAAGTTGCACATGGTGGACGTTTCGCGCAAGACCCCGTCGCGCCGAACCTCCCACGCGAGCTGCCTGGTGGTCACCGACGTCGATACCGCCGGTCGAAACTTCGAGGAGTTCGATCCCGTCCACGCGTCGCGGGTGGCGGGGATCCTCGCCGCCAAGCAGACGGCCACGCTGATTCCGCTATGTCATCCGCTCAACATCTCCGACGTGCAGGTAGACGCCGTGCCTGTGTCGAACGGCCTCGAAATCCATGCAACGATCGTCACGGTCGACCAGACGGGCGTTGAAATGGAGGCCCTAGTCGCGTGCGCCATGACTGCGCTCAGCATCGTGAGTTCCCTGCTCGGTGAGGATCCGCGCGCCCACGTGGAAGATCTCGTCCTCCTGAAGAAGTCAGGGGGTAAGTCAGGTGACTGGGGTCGGTTGGTCGAACCCGGCTGAGGCTCAAAGCCTTCAAATGCTCGCGCTTGAGTCCTCTTGTAACGCTTCTCCGACGAGCGAGGACAGTGTCCTGGAGAGCGCCGAGGGACTTCTTGGGGTGTGCGATGCGCCGCGCGCCCCACGCTGACAGGATGACTTGAGAGGGGAATGCGTGATGCTTGACGGAGCGAGGTTCGTGATGTCGGGACTTCACGTCCAGGCCCTCGCGTCCCGTCCAATGAACATGAGCACCCCTTTCGGGGTATACCAAGCATGACGACTTCTTCCGAGAGTTCGCCCCGCCCATCTGCAACTCCGTCTGGGCCGCGCCCCGCCAAGCGAGTCGCCATGGGTCGTCGAGTCTTTCTCGGAGTGACCGGGATTGGCGCACTGGGTGTCATCTTTGGAGCGAGCATCCAAAACTTTCTTGGCAACGTGTTCGGCTCCGGGATAGGAGGCATCCTGCCCGGTGGAGATCGCTTCCGCATCTACACGATCACGGGCAAGCTTCCGAAGATCCGAGACAGCGACTACCGGCTCAAAGTCGGAGGACTCGTAGATCGACCTAAGACGTTCACGCTGGGTGATCTGATGTCTATGCCGGTGACCTCGCTCGACCTGACGTTCCAGTGCGTAACCGGGTGGCGCGTGCCGAACGTGCACTGGGAGGGCGTGCGCTTGTCGCACATATTGGAGACTGTCGGAGTGAAACCTGGTGCAGTCGCGCTCACGTTTGAGTCCTATGATGGCGCCGACACCGAAAGTCTCACGCTCGATCAGGCGCACCTGCCCGATGTCATCGTTGCCTATCGCATGCTTGACGCCCCCATTACGGCGGCCCACGGTGGTCCGGTGCGCCTCTACGTCGCCCCGATGTTTGGGTACAAGTCACTCAAGTGGCTCTCTGCCATCAAGGTGGTCAATGAGGTGCAGCCGGGCTTTTGGGAGCAGAACGGCTACCCGGTCAACGGGTGGCTGGACGGCACCACCGGTCCGACCAACCCTGATCCGGGGCTGACCTAGATCATGACCATCACGCACGCGCCGCGCGAAACGGTCAGGATCCTTCGCTTTGACACGGTCCAGCGAGCGGCCCATTGGGCGAACGCCACCTTGTTCGGCTGCCTCATGTTCACCGCCATCCCCCTCTACTTCGGGTCATTTTTCGGGGTCGTCTTTCCTCGCCACGTCGTTGAGCAGATCCACCTCTGGACGGGCCTCGCGTTGCCGATTCCCGTCGTCATCTCGATGCTTGGACCGTGGGGTCGCCAGATGCGCCGCGACGTTCGTCGCTTCAGCTACTGGACCCGCAACGAGATCCGCTGGTTGCAGACGATGGGTCGAGCGCCACTCGAGGCTGACAAGTTCAATCCAGGTCAGAAGCTCAACGCCCTCTTCATCGGAGCCGTGATTCTCGTCATGCTCGCGACGGGCTCCATGCTCCAGTGGTTCCGATTCTTCCCGGTGCCGTGGCGCCAAGGGGCGACCTTCGTGCACGACGGCTTCGCGTTTCTCATCTTTGCGGTGGTCTTCGGGCACATCTTCATGGCGCTCACCCACCGGGATTCGTTGCGGTCGATCTTCAAAGGCTGGGTGAGCGAGGGATGGGCGACGATCCACGCGGCGGCGTGGCTGAAGGAGATACAGGGATCCGACGACTCGAGTGAACATTCCTAGTCCGAGCTCGGTACTCCCTTAGTTGTCGAGCCGTGCCAATGAAATGGGGAAGACGTGTGGATCCGTGGAGTGGTCGGAGTGGTGCTAAGTGTGGTGGGCGTCGTATGGATCCTCCAAGGCGCCAACGTGATCCACGGGTCGGGCATGAGCGGTCACGGCGTCTACGCGGTGCTCGGTACGGTCGTGCTCGCGATTGGCGCGGCCTTGCTCAGTTGGGCGTGGCGCGTCCGCCAGCGCCACGGGATCTAGCGACGCGGGGCCGCTTCCTTCATAACGTCCGCTGCCCGGCGACTGGACTCGCCAGTCGCCGGGCATGGCGTCTCGTCTATCGCGCACGCGTGGCGAACCAAAGGCGTCGCCCTACGGTCGCACCAGGAAGGGACCGCCTTCGTACTCAATCGTGTAGTCCGACGAGCTCGCGCCCGAGAGGCCAAGTCCCGAGCAGCTCGAACCGACAATCACGTACGCGCCCGTCGCGAGCGACGCGGAAATCGACTTTGACGGAGCCACCTTCGTACAAACGAGAGTTCCCGTGAAGTGATCACCACTCGGGGCACTCGAAGACGTCGTGAACGACGGAGACGACGAATGGTACGTCTGCGAGCCGGTGACCTCCACGCTCAAGATGGCCGGAGTCACACGGAAGGCACCACCGACGTAGGAGATTGCGTAACCCGCGCCGTTCGGACCCGTCAGCGAGAGCCCCGAGCAGCTTGCTCCATCGATGGTGTAGTTACCAACGGCGAGCGAGGCGGAGATCGTGGCCGAAGGAGACGTCAGGCCGGTGCACCGCAGGACGCCGATGAACCTTTCCCCCGCAGGCGCGCTGGTCGTCGTGGCGAACGTCGGCGATGACGAGCGATACGACTGCGTGCCGGTGACGCTGACCGTCAGGCTGACTGACGTCACGACGAACGATCCACCGCTGTAGGCGATCGAATAATCGTTCGCCGTCGGACCCGAGAGACTCAGTCCCGAACAGCTCTGACCAGCAATCGTGTAGGTGCCCACCGCCAGGTCTGACGAGATTTGCTTACCCGGATTCACCGTCCGACAGACCAAGGTGCCCGTGAAGCTGTCGCCTGCCGGCGCGCTGGTCGTGGTCGTGAACGACGGGGACGACGAGTGGTACGCCTGTGAGCCGGTGACATCCACCGAGAGCGTCGACTTCTGCGGGACGACCCGTCCGGAGGGACCGGAGAACGTCCCGGGACCGCCCGCGTTGATGGCCGCGACCGTGAACGTGTAGCTATCGCCAGCGGTGAGGTTGGTCGCGGTGCAACTGAGTGACGTTGAGCTATCCGAGGTCGGTCCGCACACGTCCAACGTGGCGACATTCGTCGTCACGTTGAGTGCGGAGACGGTGTAGCCAGTTATTGGGCTGCCGCCATTGTTTGAAGGAGCAGTCCAGGTCAGGTGAGCCGACAAGACGCCGGCTTTTGCGTTGACGTTTCCGGGGGCGCTCGTCGATCCGTAGGGCGTGATAGCGCTCGAGGCGCCCGAGAATGCACCCGTCCCCGCCGCGTTGATAGCGGCTACCTCGAAAGTGTAAGGCACGCCGTTGGTCAGGTTGCTCACGGTGCACGAGGTCACCGAGGAGGTCTCAGAGCCCGGGCACGCATTCGTGGTCGTCACACTGGTGTTGGTGTCAAGCGCGCTGACCGAGTAACCGCTGACCGCATTGCCGCCATCGTCCGAAGGAACGGTCCACGCGAGGTCGATCGAACCGTCGCCGGCTGTCTCGGTGGTGATGATGGGCGCTCCAGGCTTCGTATACGGTGCAACCGGCGTCGAAGGGCTCGAGAACGGGCCAGTCCCTACGGCGTTGATGGCGGCCACCTCGAAGGTGTAGTCATCACCGTTGGTGAGGTTGGCAACGACGCATTGGAGCGACGTCGAACTGTCCGACGACGGGCATACGTCTGTCGTGGTCACGTCATTGTCGTCGGTCTGCGAGACGGTGTAGCCCGTGATGGGGCTTCCCCCGTCGCTCGTGGGCGCCGTCCACTTGACGGTGAGCGACGAGTCACTTGGGGTTACGCTCGCAATCGCGGGGGACTCGGGGTTGGCGACGAAAGTCACCGCGCTGGAAGGCGCCGAGAACGGACCCGTGCCCGCAGCGTTCAGCGCTGCCACCTCAAAGGTGTAGGACTCACCGTCGACGAGCGTGCCCGTCGAGCATGTGGTCGCAGACGAAGCGTCAGAGGCCGGACCGCAGACATCAGTGGCGTCGTCAGACGGGTTCGCACTGTCGAACGCGTTCACGGCGTAGCCGGTGATCGAACTGCCTCCGGAGGCGCCCGCCGTCCAGTCGATAGTGATCGCCGAGTTGCCCGCCGTGACGCCGGTGATGGTGGGAGAACCCGGCAACGTAAAGGGCGTCACGGTCTGGGGCGCAGATGGGGCGGAGGTGCCGGTGCCGTTGGTCGCCGTCACACTGAAGGTGTACGACGTGCCGTTGGTCAAGTTCGAGATGGTGCAACCGGTGCCGGTGCTCGGCGCCGTGCACGAGTCCCCGGTGGTGTCGCTCACGGTGTAGCCAGTGACGGCACTGCCTCCCGTGTTGGTGGGCGCCTCCCACGTAAAGACGACTTGGCCGTTTCCTGACGTTGCAGTGAACGCGGTCGGAGGATCTGGCGCGAAGCCCAATGAACTCGTCGACGTGGCGTAGTTGGTATCACCGGAGTACGTGGCCGTGGCTGAACTTCCGTTGTACGTGGTTGAGCACGTTGCCGTATCCTGAGCCGATTCGCTCAGCGCCACGTTGGCACAGAGGGTCCCCGTCGAATCACTGAAACTGACTGCGCCGGTGGGCGTGGTGGCGCCCGTTGTCGTCACGGTGGCGGTGTAGGACACCGGTTGACCGTCGACGGGATTCGGCGGGTCAGACGTGACACTCGTCGTTGTCGACACGAGTGGCGACGAGGATTCGGTCAGTGTCGTAACGAGGATCGTTCGATACAAGTTCGGGTCCGTCGCGCTCGGCGTGTACGGGTCGGCGCTATTCGTGCCCACCGCCGAGCCCACGCTCGCCGTGCCCGGCGTGCGATAGCCCGAGAAGAGCATCGTCAGCGTCCCATCGGGGTTCTGGACCACGGTCGGGTTGTAGGCGCGACCCGAGTAGTAGGCGGAGATTCCGAGCGGCGAGTTCGGACTGGCCTCTTGAGCGGCTGACGCGGCGAACGTATAGTCGGTGCTCACGAGGGCTACCGGTGTTGTCCACGACTCGCCATTGGTCGACTCGGTGTAGAAGATCTGGTTGAAGGCATCGCTGTCGCCATCGGCCGCGAACGCACCATTGAGAAAGAGCCCGATCGTCCCGTTGGGGTTGGTGACGATAGTGCCAGTAGAGCCAACCCAGCGCATCTCCGTCGCATCCTGGTTACCCCCCGCGTACGCGTTGAGGTTCGAAGGCGAGGCCGTCTGCTCGGGATTCGAGATGTCCGTGTAACTGGTGCCGGTGACGTCAGTGTTGGTCGAGGACGCGGGGTTGAACTGGCCCGCGGTAACGCCCGAGTTCTCACCGCTGAAGCTCCCACTGATGATGCCGTTGTTGTCGAGGCCCGCTGAAGAGAAGTTGATGCCATCGGTGGTGTAGGCGACGCGAAGAATCTCGAGATCTTCGTTGTTCTTGAAGAGCTTGGCGGTGGCGCTGGACTTGGTGCTTCCTTCGCCCGTTTGCGCCAGCGTTGACTCGGGCGTGTTGGCCCCATCGGCCGTTGCCAGATACGAGGAGGAGGCAATAGTGCCAGCAGTCTCGCCCGCGGTGAGGAGGCATCCAGTGAACTTGTCGACCGCCGCGGCGCCAGGAGTCCCCGTCGCCGTCGTAAGTCCAGTGCAGGTCATGGCTTCGATGGCTCCCGATCCAGTCGTCGGCGTGACTCCCGCTTGAATGGTCACCGGGTTCGCCGCGTTGATCGTGGCGGGGAGATCTTGCGGCTCGGTGCTGCTGGGGAGAAAAGAGATTGTAAACGCCGTCGAGGCTGACGCCGCCGCTGAGGACGACGTATCCCCCGCCATGAAGTAGTTGAGCTCCTTTTCCGTGTACATGACGGCGGTAGCACCGGCCGGTACACCGGGGTAGGTCGGCAAAACGCCCACGATCCCGTCGGGTGAGACAAGTCCGTTCGTCTGCTCAGCCGTCGCGGGAACGACTGGGTCCATCGTGACCGGAGCACCGACCGCGGGGGACAGCGCGGGCGCTCCGACGCCCGTGGTGCAGTCTTCAATCTTGGTGGTCGGGTTAGCGTTCGACTGATCGCAGTACACCGGCTCGCCGTCGACGTAGACGCGATTCGGCGCGTTGTTGTTGAGGATCGTCATCGATAACGAGTCGACCGGTGTCAGGGTGAGCGACGCGAGTCCGCCGTCGCCGGTCGAAGTGTTGGGACCGGTTGGAATTGTCGCACCACTGGTCTTCACCGTGGCGATCACCTGCTCGATGAGGTCATTGTTCGCGACGTTGATCGTCGCACCGGTCGTGGTGCAACCCGTGAGCGACGTTGCCGTCACCGCAGTGCAGGTAATGACGTCGGCCGCGCTCGGCGTCGGCGTCTGGGTGAGGTCGACGAAGGGCCCGGGCACGAGCTCCTCGGGTGAGGTTGGATTGCCGTTCACCAGATCGCCCGACAGCGTCTGGACGACGTTTATGACCGAGGCGGTACTCGACACGGCGTCGGTCGCCGTCGCGAAGGAGTCCGCATCGAGTCCGACCTGCTCGGTGCTCGGAACGCTCGCGAGGGGGTTGGGTGCCGAAGGATCGACGGAGTGGACCAAGAGCCCTACGCCGAGGTTGTCACCGGCCGCGCGCTGGAGTGTGTACAGGTAGCTGTTGCCTCCAATCGTCAGCACATTCGGGTGGCCCTCCCCATCGTCGTTGATATCCGCGTTCGGGCAATAGTTGGGGTTCTGCTCGAGTGCTTCTCCTTCGTACGTCCACTGAACGCCACCGTCCGTGGAGCGTGCGACCACAATCGCCTCGTCTGCGTCTTTTGGGCGCCAGTCGAAGTAACCGGTCAGTGATCCATCGGGGTTGCTCACGATGTGTGGAAAGTAATACGGCGACATGGGCAGGGCTTCGCCGGCCGGCTGTCGAGTCGGGGTACCGGCGGACTCAGTGGGGTTGTCACCGGATCCGCAGTAGTCGTCGAGAGGTCCGGGCGTGCCGACCGTACCGTCGGGGTAAGGAGATGTCCCGTCGGCGCCCGAAACACCGTAGGTCGAGAGATTGGGGTACGTGACGCCGCCCGCAGTGATCGTCGGGTCGCTCGCGGACGGCGTGTAGGTCGGGAAGAGCTCGCTCGTTGACGGCTCGGCCGCAGATGAGTCGCCCTGCCAATTGTTCCAAGGAGCGAGCGATGTGCCGTTGTTGGTGATGCTGCTCAACTGTGGCGTACCGACCGTAAACGTCGTCGTATCAGGGTTCGGGTCAGCTCCAGCCGACGCGCTCCACAGTGCAACCGGTGCAATGGCGATAGCGGCCGCGATCGCTGTCGCGACGAGAACCTGCGGCAGAGCACGGACCGCCGCCACTGAACGAAAACGAACCATTCTCATACCTCCACGTAGTGACAACGAACGAGCGATTGTCTAACACAGGAAATATCGAGTGCATTTGGAAAACGTCGCACCAAGCCAAAGATTCATCTTGCCGTTCCCTTGACCTCACGAAGTCGTCATCATTCTCTCTGTCGAAGGACCATCTCTCGGCGTTGCCGATGGCTCAGTGACTGCGGGACGGTCCGATCCGAGGTTCGCAAGAGAACTCGAGCGCTTTCAAATGCTGGCGCACGTGACCCGGCACAGGGTCAATCAAGACTGAAAGAGGGATGGGTACCCAGCGACGCTACAGATCGCGCAAGACTGACTTCAGATAGTCCGCGAACGGCTCGTATCTCCATGTGCCATCGTAGCGATCGCCGTTGATGAAGAAGGTGGGCGTCCCGTTAGCCCCGCTCCTGATCGCGCCCTCAAAGTCACTCTCGACCCGGCGACGCGGCGCGCCTCCGGCCAGATCAGCGCGCACTTGCTCGAGGTCCGCGCCCACCGCCTTCGCGTAGCCGAACAACGCTTCGTCATCGAGCTCACGCTGGTGCTCATAGAGCATGTCGTGCATCGCCCAAAAGTCCCCCTGGAGGGCGACCGCCTCCGCCACCTCGGCCGCTCGCTCGGCGTGCGGGTGTGCCTCTGGGATCGGCAGATTGCGAAAGACGAATCGCAGCGAGTCGCCAAACGTGTGTCGAATCTGTTCGACGATCGGGAACGCCTGCCCGCAGTAGGGACATTCATAGTCTCCGTATTCGACGAGCGTGATCGGCGCACCTGCGGGACCGATCGAGTGATCGCTGTCGCTGACCGGGACGGAAAGCCGGGCTTCACTCATGACAGCTCCTCTACCGCCTTGAGAGCCCCATCGGCTCCGGGGTTGACACCCATTGGCGACACGTAGCTCCAGGCCACCTTGTGGTCACGGTCAATCACGAACAGGGCACGCTCGCACACACCCTCTCCCTCGCGATAGACCCCGTAGGCTCGGGCGACATCGCCCTTCGGTTCGAAATCGGACAGGAGCGGGAATTCGATCTTGTGGTCCGCTCGGAAGGCCTGGTGACTCCACACGCCGTCGACGGAGATCCCGAGCAACTGTGCACCGCGCTCGTAGAAGAGCCGGCTGGCCGCTTCGAACATGGTGAGCTCGTCGCCGCACACGGGACTCCAGTCGGCGGGGTAAAAGATGAGCACGACTGGCTGGTCAAACTTCAAAAGGCTGAGCTTTTGATCCGGGGTCGCGAGCAACGTGAATTCGGGGGCGGTGTCGCCCGGCGCCAGTGCCATGAGGGCTCCTCTCTGTCGTTATCCGTCGAATGTCGGCATATTTCGTGAGTATATGTTTCGACCACGAATTCGCCATGATCGGAGATGTACATCGAACACGTATAATGAGTGCCCCGATTACGAGTTCATCGGCACGGAACCAGCAATTTCACCGCGAGCTCGGTGGGAATGGATGGTGGCGCGTGCCACCTTGGAAAAAGGATGAACCGTGGCTCAAGCACATGTGACGTTGCCCCTGCTACCCCTCAAGTCCGGAGTCGTGCTCCCGGGAATGGTCTTCACGATGGCGCTTGAGTCAGACGAGGCCCGTGTGGCTGTCGATGCCGCCCGTTCCGCCGGCGGACGACTGCTGCTCGTCCCTCACATCGAGAGCAAATACGCGAGCGTTGGCGTGATCGCTGAGGTCACGGAGGAAGGGGCGCTACCAGGCGGCTTACAGGCGGTTGTCGTTCGGGGTGACCAGCGCGCCGCGATTGGAACGGGCGTGCCCGGCACCGGCGATGCGTTGTGGGTGGAGGCTGAGCCCCTCGACGAGGGTGAGGCAACCCCGGCCGCAACTGAGCTCGCACGCGAGTACCGCGCCGTGCTCGAAAACATCCTGTTGAGCCGTGGTGCTCGCCAGGTGGCCGCACAGCTGCGCGAGATTACGGAACCCGGCCAGCTTGCCGACGTGGCGGGCTACTCCCCCGACCTCACGCTCGTCCAAAAAGTTCAGGTCTTGGAGACAATCGACGTTGAAGATCGCTTGCGGCTGGTCCTCGGATGGGCGCGCGACACCTTGGCCGACCTCGCACTTCGCGAGCGCATCAAGACCGACGTCGAAGAGGGCATGGAAAAGACCCAACGCGAGTTCCTGCTCCGGCGCCAGCTGGAAGCAATCAAGAAGGAGCTCGGTCAGCTGGGCGACGGCGACGATCCCGACCCCGACGACTATCGCACGAAGGTCGCTGAGCGCGATCTGCCCGAGCAGGTGCGCACCGCCGTGATCCGCGAGATTGACAAGCTGGAGCGCACCAGTGACCAGAGCCCGGAGACTGGTTGGATTCGCACGTGGCTCGACACGGTGCTCGAGCTCCCTTGGGGCGTGGAATCCGAGGACCGCCTCGACGTGAGTGAAGCGGCAAGAATTCTCGACGCGGATCACGAGGGACTGGTGGACGTCAAAGAGCGCATTCTCGAGCACCTCGCGGTCAAGAAGCTGCAGGCCGAGCGAGGCCTGGTCCCCCTTGACGGTCGTGGCTCGGGCGCGATCCTCGCCCTCGTCGGTCCTCCCGGCGTTGGCAAGACGTCGCTCGGACAGTCCATCGCGACGGCGCTCGGGCGCAAGTTCGTGCGGGTGTCACTCGGTGGCGTGCGCGACGAAGCCGAGATCCGCGGTCACCGCAGGACTTACGTCGGAGCCCAGCCCGGTCGGTTGGTTCGCGCGCTGCGCGAAGCGGGCACCATGAATCCAGTGATCGTTCTCGACGAAGTGGACAAGATCGGATCCGACTTTCGGGGCGATCCTTCGTCGGCGCTGCTCGAGGTCCTCGACCCGGCACAGAACCACACGTTCCGCGACCATTACCTCGAAGTCGACCTCGACCTTTCGCGGGTGATGTTCGTGGCGACCGCCAACGTGATCGATACCATTCCCGGCCCCCTGCTTGACCGTATGGAGATCATCCGGCTGGACGGCTACACCGAGTCCGAAAAGGTTTCGATCGCCCGACACCACCTCGTTGGTCGTCAGCTGGAGCGCGCGGCGCTCCGTGACGGCGAGGTCGTGATCAGTGACGAGGCACTTCGCACCATTGCCGCCGACTACACCCGCGAAGCGGGTGTTCGCTCACTCGAGCGCGAGATCGGACGACTGCTGCGCAAGCTCGCGACCAAGCTCGCCTCGGGCGAACGCGAGGCACCCATCACGGTGGACGCCAGCGACGTGCGCGAGTGGCTCGGTCGACCGCGCTTCTACTTCGAGCCGGCCGACCGCACGAGCGTGCCCGGCGTGGCGACGGGCCTCGCGGTGACGGGCGCCGGTGGCGACGTGCTGTTCGTTGAGGCGAGTGTCTCCGCTGGTCCCGAGGGGCTCACGCTGACCGGCCAACTGGGCGACGTCATGAAGGAGTCGGCAGAGATTGCCATGTCCTATGTGCGTTCCCACGCGAGCGAACTTGGCATTGACGCCACCGCGTTCGCAGGCAGGCGCTTCCACCTTCACGTGCCCGCGGGTGCCGTGCCGAAGGATGGTCCGTCCGCCGGCGTCACGATGACCACCGCGATCGTCAGTCTTCTCCGAGGAGAGCCGGTGCGGCCGGTCGTCGGAATGACGGGTGAAGTCACGCTGCAGGGTCGAGTCCTACCGATTGGTGGGGTCAAACAAAAGGTGCTCGCCGCGCACCGCGCCGGTCTCACTGAGGTGGTGCTGCCCGAGCGCAATGGGCCAGATCTGGAGGACGTTCCCGAAGAGGTTCGCCAACAGATGACCTTCCACCTCGCCGGAACGGTTGGCGACGTGCTGAAGGCTGCTCTCGCCCACGAGGTCAGCGAGGCGACGGCTGCCGCCTAACCGTCTTTGCTCCACGCATTATCCAGAATCGGACTCGCTCGTCGTTAGACGATCAGGTCGACCCCGGATAGTGCGTGGAGCGGCGTGGTGACCGCGGAGCGAGATCGAATGACCCTACGCGATGGAATTCAACTCGGCAACGTCGTCATTGGAGAGCTTCAGCCCGGCGCTCGCCACATTCTCGCGCAAATGAGTCAGTGATGAAGTGCCCGAGATGAGAAGAATGTTCGGCGATCGCTGCAGCAACCACGCTTGAGCGACCGCGTGTGGCGTTGCGCCGAGGCGCTGAGCAACCGAATTCAAAATGTCGGACTGCAGGGGTGAGAACCCTCCGAGCGGAAAATATGGCACGTAGGCAATTCCTTGGACGGCCAGCGAGTCGATGAGATCGTCATCAACGCGATGGGCCACGTTGTAGTGATTCTGAACGCAGACAACCGGCGCGATGGCTTGCGCTTCGGCAATCTGCACCGCCGATACGGTACTCAGCCCCAAATGCTTGATCAGCCCCTGTTGCTGCAGCTCTGCCAGGGTCTCAAACAACTCGGCGAGCGAATCGTGCACCAGGGATTGCCCGTCGTCGCCCCCGCCCATGCGAAGATTCACGACGTCGATCGCGTCAAGTCCGAGGTTGATGAGATTGTCGTGGATCGCTTGGCGAAGCTGTGCGGGCGTTCGGGCGTGGAGCCACCCCCCGCGATAGTCGCGGTAGGCCCCCACTTTGGTCACGATGTGCAGAGACTCGGGGTAGGGAAACAGCGCTTCTTTGATGAGGTGATTCGTGACGCGGGGGCCGTAGAAGTCGCTCGTGTCAATATGCGTGATCCCTAGCTCAACGACCTCGCGTAGAACTGCGATCGCCTCGTCGTGATCTTCAGGCGGTCCAAACACGCCGGGCCCAGCTAGCTGCATCGCGCCAAAGCCAACACGCGAGACGACCAACTCTTCGGCCATCGTGAACGTGCCACCGAGCGGAGCATTTTGGACCATGTGTGTTCCTTCTACGAGCGTGGAGTGCCCCTTTAGGAAAGTTTGAGAGGCATTCTCAATATAAAGGTGACGCGCGTCATCGCTCCCGACTCAAGTGTCGCAAGAGACTGCGCACGTTAGGACGGAAACATACCGCAGGTGCACTTGCTCTTTGCGGTCCCAACGAGCGGCGAAGTGGCAAGGAAGCCAGTGGTCCGCCGTACCGAGACCCGGGGGCGATCGCGGACCGTAGGATTGTTGGACTCGTGGATCTCGAACCCTCACCCTCCAACGCTCCCGTCACCGAGGTCTTCTTTCGCCCGATCGCTTTTGCGAGTGCCACAGGTATCTTTGTCCTGATGGGAGCGGTGACATCGCTCTTCGGTCCGCTGCTCGAAAGCTTCACGCATCGCTTTCACATTTCCCTTCCAACCGCAGGTGCCGCGCTGAGCGTCTACTTTGTCGGAGCCACGATCGGAGTCTTGCCCGGTTGGCTTGGACTCAAGCGGCTTCAAGGGGGCCACGTCCTCGCGCTGGCACTCGCGGCGATCTGTCTTGGAGCAGCGGGCGCGACTTTCTTGCGCTCCTGGACAATGTTCCTCACGAGTGTCTTCGTCATCGGACTCGGCTTCGGGGCGCTCGACATTGGACTCAACACGTTGCTCGCCCGCACCGCGATTGAAGGCCGCGCGCGCCGACTCAGTGTGGGTAATGCCGGCTACGGGGTGGGCGCGGTCATCTGCCCGCTGATCATCATCGGGCTCGGACCAAAGCACTTCACCGCGCTCTTCGCCGGTCTCTGCGTGATTGGACTCGTGCTCTGCTTCATGAACGGAGGCGTCGATGCGCCGCCTCTCCGCACTGAGGCGCTGCAGCGCGAGATCACGAAGTTGAAGAAGCAGCGGCGTCCGATCCTGTTCACCTTCGTGATCGCTTACGTCCTCTATGTCGCTATCGAGACAACCTCGTCGGGCTGGATGGCCACCGATCTCCACGGAGTGGGCTATTCCCAGTCGATAGGAAGTCTCGTCACTGCAGGTTTCTGGTGTGGCCTCGCCGCGGGACGGCTTGCCGGCAGTCCGCTGTACCACTGGCTGTCGGACAAGAAGCTGGTGCTCGGGGGACTTGTGGCGGCCATCGTGCTCTGCGGACTGGCCGCGATCCACCCCGTTGCGCCGATCGCCTACCCCCTTCTCGGGCTCATCATCGCGTCAATATTTCCGATGGGGCTCATGTGGTACACCAAACTGTGTCCTCACGACAGCGACGGGCTCTCGCTACTCATCTTTGTCATGATGATCGGCGGCGTCGCCGGCCCGGGTCTGGTGAGCGTTCTCGACGCACACTTCGGCGTGCGCGTCGTTCCCTTCACGCTCGCGGGCTACGCCGCGCTGGACCTCGCCGTGTTCCTCAGCGCGCTTCGGTTCCGACCGATCGTCGTGAGCACTCTCTAAGTCGATACAGGCGCTCGACTGTCCTGCGGAGCCGGATAAGCCTCGGCGACGGATTCCCGGCGAGCATCGCCGAGGGCCACGTGGCACGCGGCGAGCTCCCCGTACGCTACTTCGCCGAGTTGCGGCGTCACGGTCTTGCCCTCCTCGATGGCGTAGGGACAGCCTCGCCGGAAGCGTCACCCGGGCTTCAGATCGACCACCTTGGGCGGCTCGCCCCGCGTCGCCCGTGGCGAACACGTCAAGGCGCCTACGGGGATCGGGAACCACCGAAAGTAGGAGCTTGGTGTAGGGATGACGAGGATCGGTGAAGAGCTGCCCGGTCGGACCGACCTCAACGACGTGCCCGGCGTACATGACGATGATCCGATCGGCGATGCATCGCCCCGGAGCGAGGTCGCGGGTGATGCAGAGGATGGAGACGCGAGCAGGCCGCCAGAAATTTTTATCATGGCCTAAGCACGAACTTTCCGCTGAGAGCCCCTACTCCCAGATCGCGACGCCCGTTTCTACGTCAAAGAACTCAAGCTTCTCCGGCGTCACGAGAAAGCTGAAACGCTCGTCCGCGCTTACCTGAAAGCGGGGCTGAATACGCGCGACGCACTCAGCAATCGCTGATTGATTGCTGACGAGGATTTCATCTCCCTCGTCAGAGATTGACGTGTCCTCCAACTGAACAATCGGAGCATCAAATCGAAAGTGCACTAGCTTTTCTGCTCCGAGCGCTTCGACCAGGTGAACGTCGCCGGTGAGAGTCTGTCCGCCACTGTCCGCTTCGCCGGCGGGGAGATCCTCCGGACGAATGCCGACGACAACCTTTCGACCGGCGAACTTCTTAAGGGCCGGATGGTTGTTCACCACGGCGCTCGGCAACGTAATGCGCTGGCTCCCCAAGGCGACTCCGTCAACGTTGGGCGAAACGGTGCCCTCTAGCAAATTCATCGCTGGCGAGCCAATGAAACCGGCCACGAAGATATTGCGCGGTCGCTGGTACAGAACCTCTGGCGAATCGCACTGCTGCAGCACGCCATCTCGCAAGACGGCAACGCGATGCCCGAGTGTCATGGCCTCGGTCTGGTCGTGGGTCACGTACATCGTGGCAACGCCGATTCGCTGTTGCACACGCCCGATCTCCGCACGAAGTTGCACTCGGAGCTTCGCATCAAGGTTGGACAGTGGCTCATCCATCAAGAAGACGCTGGGTTGTCGAACAATCGCGCGTCCCATCGCGACGCGCTGACGTTGACCCCCGGAAAGCTGGGTCGGTTTGCGATTGAGCCAGTTGGTGAGGCCGAGCACCGCCGCCGCGTCGCGCACCCGGCGATCAATCTCGTCCTTGGGAACCTTCTGCATCTTGAGCGCAAAACCAATGTTCTGAGCGACCGACATCTGGGGATAGAGCGCGTAGCTCTGGAACACCATCGCGACGTCACGATCCTTTGGCGGGACCTCATTCATGACGCGGTCGCCGAAGCTGACGGTGCCCGAGGAGATATCTTCGAGACCCGCGATCATGCGCAGCACCGTCGTTTTCCCGCAGCCCGACGGCCCAACGACGACCATAAACTCGCCATCATCGATCGTGAGGTCGAGGCCGAAAACCGCCTCAAAGCCGTTGGGGTAGATCTTGGACACTTTGTCCAGGCGAACCGATGTCATTTGCAACCTCTCCGCCCGGTGTCACTGAGCGATTGTTCATTTGAGTGCTTCGTTCGAGCCACAGTCGGGCTCACGTCGCCCTCTTCGGCGTCAGGCGCAGGACCGACCATCCCGCGTCGATCGGAACCGTGACGCGGATGCCCTGACCCTCGCGCATCGTGACAGTGCCGTAGGCGAATGGCACGAATCGCCCGTGCTCTCGAGCCAGGACTGCGACATCGATATTCCACGACTCGGGTGAGCACAGCAGCACCTCGACCTCGGCGCTCGTGCTGCGTCCCCTCCCAGTGCCGGACGACCAGGATCCGTCTTCGCTCCCCGAGAGATCAAGCAGACTCACGGCAATCAGATGCTCATCGCGAAAAACGCGTGCGAACAGCGATCCGCCAGTTGGCTCCGGTCGGGTCTCCCCCGCCCAGTTCACGGTCACCGAGGCATTCTCGTCACTCAGCTCGTACCAGCTGGTGTCGGCAGCGGTGCGAAAGAGATCGCGGCACCGCAAGGCGAAGCGATGCCACAAAAGAGCCACCTCGCGCTCACTGCTCGTCAACGTTTCGTGATTTACGTAATACGGATGACAGAGCACGCCATCGCGGTCGCCCCAGATCAATACGTTGACCCCGAGGACGGTCGATACCGCCTCGCTGAGCACGCACGTACGGAGTGCGCTCACGCGTTCACCGTTCCACACCGGCGGATAGAGAGCAATGGTGTCGCCGTGAGGTTCGTTGCTACCGGCACTGCGCGACACGAGTCCTTCGAGGTGGCGCCATCGGTCGTTCGGAGGCCACACCTCGACGTAACGGAAACTCGGCGATTCCGGCGCTGCAAAGCCTCGCGGAACACCGTTGACTTGATTGAAACTCAGCACGTCGTGGGGTCGCGCGCGGCGAACCGCCTCGACAAATGACGCGAAACCGACCGCGACATCGACGCTCTCTCCGTGAGCGTCAAGTGCTACACGTGGATAGCCATAGGTGTCAAGATGAAATCCGTCGAATCCGAGAGCCTCAGCAGCAGGGTCGTAGTTCTCAATCCAGTACGACTGCCATTCACTGTTTCCTGGATCCATGATCTCTAAGAGGTCACCCAGGGATTCGGGCACCCCATCATTTCTATAAAGCCGCCAGTTGGGGTGCTCGTTCGCGAGTTCATCGCCGGCCGCCAGAATCGGGGCGTACGCCTGCGCCACGGCACCTAACGCCTTGACGCTCTTGATCAAACCTTCCAGTGAACGCCTTGAGATCGGTCGTCCCAGAGGGTCCTCATACGCGTCATTCTCCCCGAGCGGCCTTGAATAGCTGTCCATCCAGTCATAGACCTGGACAACCGTGCAGCGCAGATCACGTAGCCACGCCAGCACGTCCTCGCGGGAAGCGCCGTCGAAACTCGTAACGAAGCCCGGTACCGGGTCCTCCCCTCGGCGTCGTCGCACGCTGAAGAACTCTTCGGCGAGAACCTCCCCGCTTGAGGAGAGCGCTTGAAGGACATGCGTGCCTTCTGGACAATGTGACAGTTTGCCCATTCCAGGGCTCACGAGGGCTTCAATGACCTCACCGATCGCGGTACGAACAATAAGGTCTTGGGTGCCTTCAGGGAGGTCAGTAACAACGATCGATTCGCCGAGCAGGTAGGCGCTTCGGAGGTCACGCAGGGCGGGCGCTGCCATCAACGGATTCCTCCAAGCGAGACGCCTCGTTGGAACCACCGTTGCGAGATGAAGTACACGATCACGCTCGGGATCGTCGCTATCGTGCAGGCGGCAAACAGTGGTCCCCAATCGGTCTGGTGGGCGGTGATGAAGAACTGAAGGGCTATAGGCAACGTGTAGTTGGACTGACTGTTGAGCAAGGTCAAGGCGACGATGAATTCCTCCCAAGCGAAGTTGAATGCAAACATTCCGACCACCGCGAGCGCGGGCGCCGAGAGCGGCGCGATCAGTCGGGTAAGAACGCGAAGCGTGCTCGCACCGTCGAGTCGAAATGACTCTTCAAGGTCCTTCGGGACGGCTTCGAAGAACCCGCGCAAAAGAAAGATGGCAAACGGGAGATTCTCGCTCGCGTAGATCAAGATAAGTCCGAACAGCGAGTTCACGAGATGCAGGCGCAGCATCAGCAGGTACTGGGGAATGATCAGTTCAACGCTCGGCACGGCAAGCGCGGCAAGGAAGAGGTAGAAAATCACCTCCTTGAACGGAAAGCGATAGCGCGCAAACGCGAACGCGGCGAGGGACGCGACAACGACCGTGATGACGACCGTGCCAAGCGCCACAATGAGACTGTGCAGGAAGTATGAACTGAAGCTGTTCTGTGACCACGCCGCGGTGTAGTTCGAGACAGTCGGGTGGGTCGGAAAGAGCACCGCGCTTGAGGTCAGGATGTCGCTCGTCGGCTGGAACGAGAGAGAGACCATGTAGATCAAGGGGAAGATCGAAATCAGTCCGAAGATGATCGCCATGACCAGGCGAGATCGCTTCCATGAACGAACACCGAACAGTCCGGGCGGCGAAGGCGCCTTCGAGCGTCGCTCGGCGGCGCGACGGTCGTGACGGTCATTCCGTGCGTCTTTCAACGTGAACACGCTCATCGATTTCTCCGCATCAGCCGGATATACACAATGCTGAGCCCCAAGATGATGACGGCCATCACCGACGCGATCGCAGCCGCGTAGCCGAAGTAAAAGAAGGAGAAGGCGTCTTGATATGCGTTCGTCAGCAACACGCCCGTCGAGTCGAACGGACCGCCCCCGGTCGTGATGTACACCTGGGTGAACACTTGAGCTGCTCCAATGAACAGGAGAACGGTTACGAACATTGTGGTCGGGCGAATGTTGGGGATCACCACGTAGCGCCACACCCTTCGCTCGCTGGCACCATCAACGCGACTCGACTCGAGCAGGTCACGCGGCACGCCGTCAAGAGCGGCGAGGTACATGATGAACGACCAACCGATCCCCTTCCAGATGCTCAGGATCCAAATGACCGCGTTGCCCGTCCACGTATTGGCGAGCCAATCGACATGCACGGTATGGCCCACGAAAATCGAGAGCACGGCGTTGGCGACGCCACCTTGGTCGGCGAAGATGTACGCGAAGACGTAACTCACGACGACCCATGATGTAATGACGGGAATGAAAATCAGCGCTCGCCAGAGGCCGCGGCCTGGCATCCGATCGGTGACGAGAGCGGCGGCGAATAGCCCGAGCGCCATTTGTATGGGCACCGTGATGACTGCAAAGAGCAGCGTGTTCAATGCGGCCGTACGAATCTCAGGATCATGAAATATCCTGCTGTAGTTCGACCACCCCACGAAGGGGTTGCTTGCGCCGGGGAAGACGTGCCAGTTATAGAAGCTGATATCAAACTGCTTGAAGATCGGATAGACGATAAAGAGGACGTAGAGGAATGCGGCCGGCAGCAAGAGGAGATACGGCGTGATCAGACGCCGCGCGCGATAATGACGCCTCGCTACAGCGCCCGGCGGAGTTACCGCCGGGCGCTGTAGGAGATCAGTTGCCTCTTTATTCATTGACTGCCTAGCTGCCCGCCAGCGCGGTGTCCGCTTCTTGCGCGGCCGTCTGCAACCCAGCTGACACCGATACGTCGCCCGCGAGGATCTGGCCCATCTCATTGGACCAGTCCGTGTCAAGCTGGCTGTAGCCCGGGCTATTCGCGCGGATCTTCGCTGTGAGGAGTTGCTTGGTAAAGACGCTGTAGTAGGGCGTGTTCTTGACCTCTTGAGCCGCATCAGTCTTTATTGCTGACATGTCACCCTGTCGGGCCATTTCGAGCTGCGCAAACGGCGAATCCAGGAACTCCGCAAACTTCTCAGCGTCGGTGATGTGGTGACCGTCCGCGGCGACCAAGTTGTCTTCGCCGCCCACCGTCGACACCGAACCACCTGAGCCGCTCGGAAATGGCGCGATGCCGTATCCGCTGAAGTTCTCTCCTTGATACGTGGGGACGGCCCATGGACCGTCGATGTACATGGCGTACTCGTTCTTCGGGAATCCGGTCTCGCCAGATACGGCACTCGCGCCACCCTGGAAGTCGCTGCCGATGTCGCCAGCTTTCAGCAGATTGACCAGCGTCGTCACTGCGGTAATCGTCTGCGGACTATCCATGTAGCCGGAGGCCTTCGTGTAGTTGGCGTTGGTGAACGATCCACCCATACTCCAAATGTACGGCGCCATATTCCAGATGTCCGTTCCGTCAACTCCAAGCCCGTACTGCTGTTTCGCGCTGTCCGTCAACGTGGCGGCGTCAGCGAACAGTTGATCCAACGTCGTCGGTGGTCCGCTGAGTCCCGCCGCGGTGAAGAGCGCTTTGTTCCAGTAGAGCGCTTGAGTATTCGTGTCGCACGGGAACGCCCAATACTTTCCTTCGACCTCCGTCGTGAGAAGTGGACCGGGAAGCGCCTCTTTTTTGATGGCGGCAAACGCCTTCAACTTGCCAACATTGACCGCCAGACCCTGCTGCGCGAGCTGGGCCACCCAGGCGATGTCCGAACGCAGGACGTCCGGCGGGTCGCCCGCCGCCGAAGTGGCGATGAACTTCGGTAGCAAATCGGCGTACACGACGTACGTGGAGACGACCTTGATACCTGGGTTCAGTTTCTCGAAGCGGGGAATGATGATGTTTGACATCGTCCTTCCCTCGGCATCTTTCTGGTTGTAAGTGTTCCAGTACTGCAACGTCACCACCGTCTTTGACCTTGGCGCCGCTGAGGATGTTCCGGTTATCGCGAATATCGATCCGCCGAAGGCGACCGCCGAAAATGCGATAGAGAGTCGCACTAACTTCGAGGTCCTTCCTCGTATAAATCTGTTCATGTTCATGTTTGGCAATCACTTTCTATTTTCGAGTGGGCCGTTTGGCCCGTCGCAACTTGTTCCTGCACTGTCTCTTCGAGCCCATTAGCCCCCGTCTTTCATCCCCCTCCCCCCTCTAGCTGGCGACTGCTTGCAACGCAACGTCGTCCGAGTTCGACACCTGCATAGAGAATCGGCTCACGAGTCACCGCGCACTGGTTCATTGGCGGACGATGCCGTCATAGGGCGACTCGACTCTTCGATTTCAAGTGAGAGCACGATGTACATTGCGTGCGACCACATGAGATCCTGGGCCGGGGGACCCCAGCGATCGACCCACTCCTGGTAGTGCGTGGCGTCACGTTGATTGCCACCAAACTGCTCCCCTAAGCGACCGCTCTCGTCGAAATGTGACGCAATCCAACGCCGACAGCGATCGGCACCGTCGACATCACCGATGCCCGCGTAGTACCACCCGAGCGATCCGGTTAGCACCGGCCACGCGCCGCTGCCGAAGTAGACGTCGGTGGGATAGCGGCGTATGCCGCCGTCGAGCGTGAGTCGTTCTTCGACAAGTGCCACCGTTCTTTCGAAAAACTCGTCACTGTCGCCGACGACACCAAATGGCTCAGAGAGCCAGAGTGTGCTGGCGTCAACGTCACCGTTCGTGCTCGACTTGATGTAGAGGCCGTTGCGCGATGCGCACTCGACGAGAAATGCGCGAACTTCCTCCGCGCGCGCCCGGTAGGCCGGGTCGTCGAGGAGCTGGCTCGCCGAGGACAGCCCTCCGTAGACGCACGCCAGTGTCGACGTGTGTTGAGCTTCACCGTTCTCTTCCCATACGTCGTAGCAAGGACTAAAGGCGAATGTCGATAGGTAGCTCGCTACCCGCTCGACTGAGTCGCGCAAATCATCGGGAACGCCCGATCGTCCGGTGCGAGCGAGATGCTCACCCAGCGACCAGAGCCAGGTCCCGTACCCGTCGATTTGAAAGTTTGGCCAATCGTCCACCACGACTGATCCGTCGAGCGCAAAACGCGCTGGCGGCATGTCGAGGGGGCCGAGCTCTTGTCCCTGGTCTTTCTTCGCTATCACCTGATCAATTACGCCAGCGATGCCTCCGACGGCGGCATTGACCCAGGCGTGGTATCGACCTGACGCCTCGTGCTCGCCTGCCCGGTCCAACGAGTAGGCGATGAACGAGGCGTCGCGGAGCCAGCAGAAGTGGTATTGCGCAAAGTCCGGTGAGGCGACGATCGATCCGTTGGCGGCTTGATTCTTCAATATGGCGTCGACGCTTCGACGTACCGAAGGACCGTAATGGTTGTCGCTCACATCAGCTCCCGTGCACAAAATTGAGTTCGCCTGAAGCCGTCGTAGATGTTGCCCCAGCCCGATGCCAGATCGCTTGGCTCTTGTCGTCCGCGCCAGGAAGGTTGAACGATTCGCGCAGCACCAAGGTTGCGGCGCCGACGGCCCAAGCCTCGTCGCCCCAGCTCTGCACCTTGATATCGATCTGACGTCCCACGTCCGCAAACGTTTGCTCCCGTACCGAGTTCACGATGGGATCGAGGAAGGGGGCGCCGAGCGCGGTGCCTTCACCACAAATGATGAGCAGCTCCGGATTGAGCAACGTCACCATATTCGCGACGGCGAGCCCCAGTTTGCGGCCGGCACTGTCGACAATGTCGAGGGCCGCGGGATCACCCATTTCGACCAGCATCAGGAGTTCTTCGCGCGAAACGTCGTGACCTTTTCGTTCACTTATACGTCGACGCAGCGCCCCCTCGCCGACCATGGCTTCGAGACACCCAAATCGGCCACATTCGCACTTTGGTCCGCCAGGCTCCACGATCATGTGGCCGAACTCGCCGACCGCGCCATGCGCCCCGCGGTAGAGCGAGCGATCCACGACGATGCCAAGGCCGATGCCACGTCCCACACTGAGCGTTACAAAGTCGCGCGCGGCATGAGCATCACCGGCCCACTTCTCGGCAACGGCCAATGTGTTGACGTCGTTCTCGACCCACACGGGAAGCCCCATGCGTCGACGCAGTGGCGCGGCGAGGTCGACGTCATACCACTGCAGAAGATGAGAGAAGCGACAGACGCCCGCACTCGAATCGATGATGCCCGAGAGCCCGACGCCCACACCGAGGACCTTTGACGCGGGGACCGCCGCATTGAGCAACGCTCTGCGAGTTTCTTGTTCGATCGCGTCGAGAGCGGCCATTGGCTCGCCCACGAGACGGACGTAGTGTTCCCCACTTGAAACCACTTGAGCATTGAGGTCACAGACCACGGTGGTGAGTCCGTCGCCGCGAAGCTTGATGCCAACGACGTACCCGGCCTTCGGGTCCACGCTGAGAAGTACCGGCGGCCGCCCGCCGCTGGAGGGAGCTGTCGTCGTCTCGACGACAATTCCGCGCTTCATGAGATGATCCACTATCGCGGAGACTGTCGGTGCGCTCAGCTGACTCTGTCGAGCAAGTTCGGCTCGAGAAATGGAACCCGCACGGCGAACCAACTCGATCAACAGACTGACGTTGATGTCACGCAAAAGTGAACGAGAGGCCCGCGGCGGGTTGGGCCGAGCCGCGAGCCCTCGCTCCTCGTTCGCTGATGGGAGATCCGCTGGGGAACGCTCCGGTTGGGACGCAGCGTCCGACGATTTACGACTCATTTCCCCCCTCGTCACGAACTATTAAGCCATGAGAAACTTACTTAATTAAGTGAAGATACTAAGTACCCTCGCGCCAAATGTCAAGGTAGGGCTGAAGATTCTTTTTCGGCGTCGGAAACTCGCCGCTAGTACTGAATCAGCATCGAAATGAAGGCAATGGCAACGATGACAAGGAGCGTATCGATAGAGCGAACAAGCGCGCGGCCTTCGCTGGGCGTCGCCACGCCATCGCGCGCGATCGTTGCAGCTACCACCCGCTCTTCGGGTAGGGTCCGTGCTTCAAGGTGACCAGCCGCGGCCAAGTAACAGAGAAGGCCGACGATGACCCAGGGCTGCGAAGGACTAACGGATTTTCCGCCACTGAGCGACATGATGAGGCCGGTGATCGGCATGACATGCAGCACTCGCGCCGCCCAGTTTTTGCGCTCTGGAAACCGCAGCTTCTGAGTTGCCCCATCCGCGCCGCGAGCGACAGCGAGCGCCGCGAAACGCATCGCAACGAACACGATGATGGTGGCCACGGCGCCAATGATGTGGAGAACGAAGATCCAGTCGTACGTGACCGAAGTTGCGATCATGAGTCGAGCAACAGCTTCTCCGCCGCACGATACGGGTCGGTTGATCCGGCGACGAGCGCCGCCACCTGCTCCTCGTAGGCATCTCCGTGCGAGAGGTGTGAGACTCTTGAACGCAGGAGGACGCTCACCACTTTGTCGAGCTCATTTCGAGCACGTTGACGTCTCGACTCTTCGAGGAGGCCGTCGTCGAGAAAGCGGCGATGCGCATCGATGGCGTCGAAGAGCTCATCAATGCCCGCACCATTGGTGGCCGTCGTCTCGACGATAAGGGGTCGCCACGCACGCGCTCCTCCGAGGTCGAGCATCTGCTCCAGGTCGCGACGGGTCTCCTTTGCGCCGGGCCGGTCCGCCTTGTTGATCACGAAGATGTCGGCCGCCTCCAAGAGGCCCGCCTTGTTCGCCTGCATCGAGTCGCCCCAACCGGGATTCGTCACCACGATGGTCGTATCGGCGGCCGAGGCGATCTCCATCTCCATCTGACCTACGCCGACCGTCTCCACAACCACGAAGGGAAATCCCGCCGCACCCAGGACCCGCACGGCGTCGGGCACGGCGAGCGAGAGACCGCCCAAGTGGCCGCGCGTCGCCATCGAGCGAATGAAGACCCGGGCGTTGGTCGCGTGGTCTTGCATGCGGATGCGGTCACCCAGAATCGCGCCACCGGAGAAGGGGGAGGTGGGATCGACGCACAGGACGCCGATCTGATCGAAGCTCTCGGCGTCGCCGACCTTTCCTCGCTCCAGCGCGGCGGTGATCAGACGATCGGTGAGGGTCGACTTGCCCGCGCCAGGAGAGCCGGTGAGCCCGACGACATACGGCGACGCGGCCGCGTACGCGAGGGCCACGGTCTCGCGATGGAACGCGCCAACGGATTCCACGTAGGTCAAGAGGCGCGCCAGTGCGCCACGAGCCCCGTCACGGGCCTCGTCGAGGAGCACGTCGGGCTCGCGTGCGATCACGAAAACCGTTCGATGCGTGCGCCGAGGGCACTCAGTCGTCCGACGAAGTCGTCATATCCGCGGTCCATGTGCTCGAGGCCCGTCACGGTGGTCTCGCCGTCGGCGACGAGGCCCGCGAGCACCAACGCGGCAGTCGCGCGAACGTCCGAACCCCGCACGGACGTGCCGACCAAGTGATCGACGCCGCGGATCATCGCGTGGTGGCCCTCAGTCGTGATGTTTGCGCCAAGGCGCACCAGCTCGTCGACGTAGCGAAAGCGTCCCGCAAACAGGTTCTCGGTGACGACCGAAACGCCATCGGCAACGCTCAAGGTCGTCGTCAAGATCGGCTTGTAGTCCGTGGCCACCCCGGGATAGGGCAGCGTGGCGATGTCGACCGATCGAAGGCGCCCGTGAGCCTTGACGGCAACGCCGAGACCGCCGCGATCGACTTCGGCGCCCATGGCTTCGAGCTTTCGCAGCAACATCACCATGTGGTCCGCTCGTGCGTCCACCACGCGCACGCTCCCACCGGTAATCAACCCCGAGGCCAGGTACGTCGCCGAGACCACGCGGTCGGTGACGACGTTGTGCGTCGCGGCAGCGAGCTCGCTAACACCGTCGATCGTGAGCAGCGACGTGCCGAGCCCCTCGATGCGCGCGCCCATGGCAATGAGCTGACGACCGAGGTCTTCCACCTCAGGCTCGCGCGCGGCGTTGTCGATGATCGTGCGGCCTTCGGCGAGCACCGCCGCCATCAGGAGGTTGTCGGTCGCCGTGTGACTCGGGTATTCGAGCGTGATGCGCGTCGCGCGCAGCCGCCGCGAGCTCGAGGTCGCGTGGATCGACGACCGGTCATTGTGGAACGTCGCGCCCATCGCGCTCAGCCCCTCGGTATGGAAGTTGATGGGGCGCTGGCCGAAGTCGTCGCCACCGGGAAGGGCCATGTTCGCCTCGCCGCATCGAGCGAGCAACGGCCCCAGCACGACGATCGACGCACGCATTGACTCGAAGAGGTGCGCGGGGGCGACCGGATGCAGCTGTTCGGCCTCGGGCACGATGACACTCAGCTCGTGCTCCTTTGGCGACGAGACGCGGCAACCGAGCGCGATCAGCAGCTCGCTCATCACCGCCACGTCGCTGATGCGGGGCACATTGGTCAATCGGTGCTCACCCGAAGCCAGCAAACAGGCGGCCATCTGCTTCAACACCGCGTTCTTTGCCCCGTAGGCCCGGGCTTCACCCACGAGGGCTCCTGCGGGCTTTACGACGAGAGAAGTCACCTTCTAAGTATTGCCGCTTGGCGGATCAGGCCAAAATTCAAGATAAACCTTAGAAGGCGCCGGTTACGCTTAGCGTGTGCAGCGACCGCTCAAGCCCGACCGGAACCTCGCCCTCGAGCTCGTCCGGGTGACCGAGGCAGCCGCGATCGCGGCCGCGCGCTGGGCGGGTCGCGGGGACAAGATCGCCGCGGACAAAGCCGCCGTCGACGCCATGCGCTTCGTTCTCGGGGCCGTCGCGATGGACGGCGTCGTGGTGATCGGTGAGGGCGAAAAGGACGAAGCGCCGATGCTCTACAACGGCGAAAAGATCGGCGACGGACGACCACCACAGGTCGATATCGCCGTCGACCCGGTCGATGGAACCCGACTCACCGCCGAGGGCAGAAACGGGGCCCTCGCCGTCATCGCGCTCGCCGAACGGGGCACGATGTTCAACCCGGGCCCGTGCTTTTACATGAAGAAGATCGCGGTGGGTCCGCGAGGACGCGGCTCAGTCGATGTGAACGCGTCGGCGACCGACAACCTGCGCGAACTCTCCAAGCGCCTCCACAAGCCCGTCCAGGAGATGGGCGTCGTCATTCTCGACCGCCCCCGCCACATCGACCTCGTGGCCGAAGTGCGCGAAGCGGGCGCCCGAGTGCTCTCGATCACCGACGGCGATGTCGCAGGCGCCATCGCGACGGGCTGGCCGAACTCGGGCGCCGACGTGCTGATCGGTATCGGCGGCACCCCGGAGGGAGTCATCGCAGCGGCGGCTTTAAAGGGGCTGGGCGGCGAAATCCAGGGCATGCTGCACGCCGATAACGACGAGATTCGCCGAGAGGCTGAAGCGCTTGGCTACGACTTCACAAGGGTGCTCACGACCGACGATCTCGTCGCCAGTGACAACTGCTTCTTCTCGGCAACGGCCATCACGGACGGGGATTTCCTGCGCGGCGTTCGTTTCTATGAGTTCGGCGCCACCACGCAATCGCTCGTCGTGCGTTCGCGTTCGGGCACGCTTCGCACCATCGAGACGTTCCATCGACACGACAAACTCCAGGAATTTACCTTCGCCGGCTTTTAGAGCACTCTTAATATCGGTCGACTAGGAGAACTTCTTCACAAAGTTGCTGGTTGCGCTGGCGATTTCACCCACGTAGCCTGAGCCCCAAGGGCCGCTTGGCTCATGCGCTACAGCGTGAAGGAGGGGCTATGAAAGTCTCGCAACTGCTGGAAACAAAAGGCAACGAGGTGTCGACCATCTCTCAAGAACGCACCATCTTCGACGCCGTCGCACTCCTAAAGGAGCGCAGCATCGGCGCGCTCGTCGTCACCGGCGCGACCGCACCACTCGTCGGGATGTTCTCCGAGCGCGACGTCGTGCGAGCGCTCGCCGTGAGCGGCGAGAAGGCGCTCACCCAGAAGGTGGCCGAACTCATGAGCCGAGACGTCGTCACCTGCACCAAGTCAACTGACGTCAATGAGTTGATGACGACCATGACCGAACGGCGGTTCCGTCACGTGCCAGTTGTCGAGGACGATCGTCTCGTTGGTCTGGTCTCGATCGGTGACGTCGTCAAGGCGCGGCTCGATGAGCTCGAGCACGACAAGCGCGACCTGCTCAACTACGTGTCGGGCCGCTAACTACTTCACCGACGCCGCGCGCAGGCGCAACTCGGCGCGCTCGAGCGCCGCGGACAGCACCCGCACGGCGTCTTCGTCGTCGGCCTTTTGGGCCACGGACAGCGCATTTTGTGCGGTCTCCTTTGCGGACTGGGCGCGCGCAACGTCGATCTCGGTGGTGCGTTCGGCGACGCTCGCGAGCACGGTGGCGAGTGTCGTCTCCGGCTCGAGCCCCGGGCCTACTTGAAAGAACCCCGAATGGACCGCGAAGGAGATCGGTCCTTCGTCGGTTTCCACGCGTACGATGCTCGAGACGAGGTCGCCCACCGTCGCCGTGTGCTGCGCCAGCACCGTGAAGTCACCTTCTGACGATCGCGCCACGAGTGCCGACGCGGTCCCGGTCCAGAGCGCCGCTTCGGGCGCCACGATCTCGACGTTGAGCGTCGCCACTAGCTCTTCGCGATCTCGGCGGCCTTGGCTTCGACGTCCGAGGCGCCACCCACGTTCAAGAACGCTTGCTCGGGGTACTGGTCGAGGTCGCCCTTCACGAGGTGCTCAAACGATTCGATCGTCTCTTGCACCGGCACGTTGATGCCGTCGATGCCGGTAAAGACCTTGGAGACGAACATGGGCTGGGACAAGAATCGCTGGATCTTGCGAGCGCGCGTCACGGTGATGCGGTCTTCTTCGGAAAGCTCATCGAGGCCGAGAATGGCGATGATGTCCTGGAGCTCCTTGTTGCGCTGGAGGATCTGCTGGACCTGACGGGCGACGGCGTAGTGGCGCTCGCCCACAATCTCGGGCGCCAGGATGTTCGACGTCGAGGTGAGCGGGTCCACCGCCGGGTAGATGCCGAGCGCCGCGATCTGGCGGCTGAGCTCGGTCGTCGCGTCGAGGTGGGTGAACGTCGTGAACGGCGCCGGGTCGGTGTAGTCGTCTGCGGGAACGTAGACGGCCTGGAGCGAGGTGATGGAGTGACCGCGCGTTGAGGTGATGCGCTCTTGGAGCTCGCCCATCTCGTCGGCCAACGTCGGCTGATAGCCCACGGCCGAGGGCATGCGGCCAAGCAGCGTCGATACCTCAGAGCCGGCCTGCACGAAGCGGAAGATGTTGTCGATGAAGAGCAACACGTCCTGGTTCTTCACGTCACGGAAGTACTCGGCCATGGTGAGGGCCGCGAGCGCCACGCGCAAGCGCACCCCAGGCGGCTCGTCCATCTGGCCATACACGAGCGCGGTCTTTTCGATAACGCCCGACTCGCGCATTTCGAGCAGCAGGTCCGTCCCCTCACGGGTACGCTCGCCGACGCCGGCAAAGACGGACACGCCCTCGTGCTGTTCGGCAACTCGGCGGATCATCTCCATGATGAGCACGGTCTTGCCGACGCCCGCACCGCCGAAGAGGCCGATCTTGCCACCCTGCACGTACGGCGCCAGCAGGTCGACCACCTTGATGCCCGTTTCGAACATCGTGGCGCGAGGCTCCAGCTGGTCGAACGCCGGCGGATTGCGGTGGATCTCCCAGCGATCTTCGATCGTCCCGATGTTGTCGGTGTCGAGGGGTTCGCCGATGACGTTGAACACGTGACCAAGCACGGCCTCGCCGACGGGCACGGTGATGCCCTTGCCGCTCTGGCGCACGACGGCGCCGCGCACGAGACCGTCGGTCGGACGCATACAGACGCAGCGCACACGACCCTCACCGATCTGCTGGGCGACTTCGGCGACCACGGTGATGGTGCGGCCCTCGAGGTCAATGTCCATCTCGACGGCGTGGTTGATCTCGGGCAGGGCGTGGGGCGGGAACTCGACGTCCACGACCGGTCCCGCAATCGCGACGACTCGGCCCGTTTCCAACTTGGTCCATTCCTCTGTCACGGTCATTTGCTTCTCACTTTCCCGAGCGGAGCGCTTCGGCACCGCCCACGATTTCCATAATTTCGGTAGTGATCGAGTCCTGTCGGGCTCGGTTCATCACGCGCGTCAGCGTCTGGCCGAGCTCGTCGGCGTTGTCGGTCGCCGCGGCCATGGCACGCTGCTGGCTCGTGTGGAACGAGGCCGCGCCCTCAAGCAGGGCGGAGAAGATCTCGCTCTCGATGGCTTTGGGCATCAGCGTCACGAGCAGCTTCTCGACCTCGGGTTCGAACTCGGTGTATCCCCGCAAGGCCTTTGGCTCGTTGGTCTCGGGCAACTCGGGCACGACGAGCGGCAAGAGCTGCTCGGCCTCGACGGCTTGGGAACCGGCAGAAAGGTAGCGCGTCGAGACGAGGAGTACCTGCTGGACGTCGCCGCGCAGGTACGAATCGGCCACGCGCGCCGCGATGGTTTGTGCGTCGCTGTAGCCCGGGCGGTCGAGGAAACCAATAAAACTGTCCTCGACCTCGATCCCGCGGAAGCGGAAGAACGCGGATCCCTTCTTGCCGACTGTGAAGAGCCGCACGCGCGTGCCTTGGCTCTGTAGCTTGGCCACGAGGCGCTCTCCGGCTCGCAGCGACGCATTGTTGTAGGGGCCAGACAGGCCCCGGTCGCCCGTCACGACGAGTACGACCGCGTCGTCGATCTTGTCGGGCAGCGTGAGCAACTTCCGGGCACCCGCCGGGTCACCGAGGGCTGCCTCCAGGATGATGCGCTGCATGCCGAGCCGATACGGGCGGTTGGCGATGATGCGAGCGAGACTCCGAGGGATCTGGGACGCCGCGATGAGCTCCATTGCCTTCGTGATCTTGCGCGTGGATTGCACCGACTTGATTCGTCGACGCAGAACTCGCTCTTGTCCTCCTGCCACGGTCCCTCCTTTCTCTCGCTGTCCGCTACTTAGTTGCTGGTCGCAAAGGTGTCGAGAAACGACTTCAACGCGGTGTCGAGCGGCTCGGTGTCATTGAGCGCCCCCGTCTCGCGAATGCTCGTCAGGATGTCCGCGTGCTTCGCGCGAAGATCGGTCAAGAACTCCGCCTGGAATCGCGTGACGTCCTCGACGGGAATCGTGTCGAGATAGCCGCGGGTACCCGCGTAGATCACGACCACCTGCTCTTCGACCGGCACCGGTGCGTTCAGTCCCTGCTTCAAAAGCTCGGTCAGGCGATACCCGCGGTCCAGCTGTTGCTGAGACGACTTGTCGAGCTCCGAGCCGAACGTCGCGAACGACTCGAGGTCCCGGAACTGGGCGAGGTCGATCTTGAGGGTGCCCGCGACGGTGCGCATCGCTCGGACCTGAGCCGCTCCACCCACGCGCGACACCGAGTTACCCACGTCGATGGCGGGACGAACACCGGAGTAGAAGAGGTCGGCCTGAAGGAAGATCTGACCATCGGTGATCGAAATGACGTTCGTCGGAATGTACGCAGAGATGTCACCGGCCTTCGTCTCGATGATCGGTAGCGCCGTCAGCGATCCGCCGCCGAGCTCGTCGCTCAGCTTCGCCGCGCGCTCGAGCAAGCGGCTGTGCAGATAGAACACGTCGCCGGGGTACGCTTCGCGGCCCGGTGGTCGGCGCAGCAACAGCGAGATCTGGCGATAGGCCTCGGCCTGCTTGGACAGGTCGTCGTAGACGACGAGCGCATGCTCGCCCTTTTCCATCCACTCCTGGCCAATGGCGCATCCGGCGTAGGGCGCGAGGTACTTGAACGGTGCCGGGTCGCCGGCTCCGGCGACCACAACGACGGTGTACTCGAGGGCGCCGAAGTCTTCCAAGGTCTTTACGGTCTGGGCGACCGACGAGTTCTTCTGCCCGATGGCGACGTAGATGCACTTCACCCCTTGACCCTTCTGGTTCAAGATGGTGTCGATCGCGACCGTCGTCTTGCCAGTTTTGCGGTCACCGATGATGAGCTCGCGCTGTCCGCGACCGACCGGGGTCATCGCGTCGATGGCCTTGATGCCGGTCTGCAGCGGTTGACTGACGGGCTGGCGGCCCGTGATGCCGGGCGCCTGGATCTCCATGCGGCGAAGTTCAGGATTGACCAGCGGTCCCTTGCCGTCGATGGGTTCGCCGAGGGCGTTGACGACGCGCCCGAGCAGCGCGTCGCCGACGGGCATCGACAGAATGCGACCGGTCGAACGCACGACCTGCTCTTCTTCGATACTGTCGACGGAGCCGAGCACCACTGCACCAATGGTCTCCTCGTCGAGGTTCATCGCGAGGCCCACGGTGCCGTCTTCAAACTCCAGGAGCTCGTTCACCTTCGCCGACGGCAGCCCCGACACGCGAGCGATGCCGTCACCGACTTCGACGACGCGCCCGACCTGCTCGGCCGCAACCCCGGGATTGAAGTCGGTGACGTGCTTGCGCAGTGCCTCAGTGATCTCGCTGGCGCTAATGGTGAGCTCAGTCATCACATATTCCTTTTCTTAGTTGTTACGTAGTAGAGCGGATTCGAGCGAGCGGCTCGACGCGACCGCGTCGCGAAGTGAGCCGAGACGCCCTCGGGTGGTGGCGTCGAGTCGGAGGTCGCCGATCTCGACGAGCACTCCTCCAAGGAGCGAAGGATCGTCGGCAATCTGGAGCTCCACGTTCTTGCCGGTCAAGGCACTGAGCGAACTCGCCAGTTCACTCTGATTTTCGTCAGTGAGTGCGCGAGCCGTGTGCACGCGTGCGACACGCCAGTCACGGGACTGGGCCACGTAGTTCACGAGGTAGTCCAAGGTGCCCACCACGTCTCGTGGGCGACCGCCGACGATGGTGAACTGCGCCAGGGCCAGCGAGACGGGGTCGACCTTGCCCGCCAGCAGCTGGGTCGTCAGACCGAGGCGGGCCTCGAGCGGCGCGTCACGATCGAGCAGCAGCTGGCGAAGGGCCTCGTTGGCTTCGACCGTACGGGCCCATCGAAAGAGGTCGTCTTCGACCGAGGAGAAGTTCTCCGTATCGATCTCGTCGAGGTAGGCATCGGCAAATCCACCGACGCGGCGGCGCGCGTCGAGAAGTCCGAGTCCAGGGTGATGAAACTCACCCGCGTCAAGGAGCGTCCTCGCCGAAAAGGCGAGCTCATCAATGGCGTGAGGCACCTCTTGTGCGGGCGCCGCCGTCGCGGCGTAGACGCTCAGTCGAAGCGCGTCGGTGCTCACCTTGCCGTGCAAGAGGTCACTCACGACCTGCCCGCGCGCCACGTGGCCGATCGAGGTGTCCGTCAGGACCGCGCTCAAATCGGCGCGCGACTGAATGGTCGACGAAAATGCGTCGAGGTCACTGACGGCTGTCGCGAGGACGCTGCGATCCAATCGGCCCAAGAGGGCGGCCGCGAATCCTTCGAGCTTGGGCAACATGCTCGGCTACGCGCCCTTCACTGCCTCGGCGTTGAGCGCCGCGACCGCCTCACGTACCAGGTCTTCGTGAGTGCTCTGGTCGACTTCGCGCTCGACGATCTTTGACACCAGGTCAAAGACGATCTCGCCCATGCGTGCTGACGCCTCGTCGATGGCGTGCTGGCGGGCGGCGACGACCTCGCTCTGCGCGGTCGCCACGATGCGGTCGTACTCCACTTGCGCTCGACCGGCCGCCTCGGCCTTCAGCTGATCGGAGGTCTCTTGCGCACCCGCGACAATGGCGCGAGCCTGCTCGCGCGCTTGAGCCAGCACATTGGCACGCTCGTCGTCGGCCGCTGCGGCTTCTGCATGTGCGGCGTCCGCCGCCGCGAGGGCGGAACGAATCTTCTCCTGACGCGATTCCATCGCTCGGTTGAGCGGCGGCAGGATGTACTTCGTCATGAGGAACAAAATGACCGCGACCACCAGCAGCTCGACAAAGAACGTGCCGTTGGGTAGCAGGAAGATTGACGTTCCAATCATCTGGTGAGACCTTCTTTCTTAGGGCGCAGAGCTCGCGACGCCCGTGCGGGCGTCGATGCGAACGTGCTAGTGCTTCTCGAAGACGTACACGAAGACGACCATGAACAGCAGGTTGATGAAGTACATGGCCTCCACCAGACCAACCGTCAAGAAGAAGTACTGACGTGCCTTGTTCTCGATTTCGGGCTGACGAGCGATAGCGGCGATCGTCTGGCTACCGGCTAGGCCGTCACCAATCGCCGCACCGATGGCACCACCGCCGAGGGCGAGACCGCCACCGACCAGTGCACCCGCGATGCGTACCGCACTTGCGATGTCATCTGTGTTTGTAGCCATTAATCATTTCCTCCTGGGTTTGTTAATGCGAGGTCTCTAGTTCAGCCGAGTGGTCATTGCTCGTCGCAAAGGCGAAGTACAGGACCGTCAACAGCATGAAGATGTAGGCCTGGATCAACCCAATGAAGAGGTCGAACGGCTTCCAAATGAGCTCGCCAAGCGGCGAGACGAAGATGGGCAGCAACGAAACCATCACGGCGACCATGAGACCGCCGGAGAACAGGTTGCCAAAGAGTCGAAACGTCAGCGTGATGGGCTTCGTGATCTCTTCGATCACGTTGATCGGCGCGAGCGCGATGTAGGGCTCTTTGTAGTGGCGGAAGTATCCGCGGAAACCTCTCGCTCGGAACGACTCGACGTGCACCCAGGCAATGACAAAGAGCGCCATCGCGAGCGGCAGATTGACGTCGCTCGTGGGGGCCGGGAGAATCTCCGCGGAAACGCCCGGATGCAGCGCGGAGGGAATGAAGCCAATCCAGTTGCAGATCAAGATGAAGAGGAAGAGCGTCACCGCGATCGGCACGAACCGACGTCCCTTGGGTCCAATCGCCGAGTCAGCGAGATCGTTCACCTGCTCGACGAGCACTTCCCACATGAGTTGCAGCTTGCCCGGCACGCCGTCGGTCACCTTGGCACGCATGCGGAAACCGAGCCAGAGCAAGATCACCATGGCGAGCAGGGTTGAGGTCACGATGTCGGTGTCGACTGCGAGACCGAAGACGTGCACTTGAGGGTGCACGCCGACGGTGATGTTCCCCCCGGCTTCCAACATCCTCACTACAGGCCTCCCTGATTTGCCACGACGCGAAGAACGTTGGCGACAAAAACAATTTGATAAAGAACAAGCCCTGACACAATACCGATTCCGAAGGGGGCGTTCAGCCAAACGAAGCCGAGCACCACGATCGTCACGATCACGAGACGCGCCGTGGTCTTGCCGCCGAGCTGGCGTCGAACCGCCTTAGTGCTCTGCTCACCACGCAGCTCAACACGAGCGGCCTGGCGATCAAGGAAACGCAGGTTAAGAATCGCTCCCGCGACGCCGAGGGCGACGCCAAGGGCGGCGAGGGGCGGAGCGATGAAGATGGCAACCACGAACCCCACCAGTCCCACCGCGAGTGCTGAAAAGGTGGTTCGGCGCAGGAGGCGTGGAAGGGTGTTGGTGGGTAGGTTCTCTAGCACGGGCGGTCAATTTTAAAGGAAGCGCCGAACGAGCTGGACCACGCTCGCCACGGCGGCGACCGTCCCCAACACTATCCCCAACAAAAGACCCCACGGCGCGAAGCTCCAGAGGTGGTCGAGGTACAGGCCCAGCAGCACGCCAATCGCCTCACAACCCGCGAGGGTCGTGCCCATGGCAGCGAACGCCGCGAGACCGGGCAGGTCCTTCAGGTTAGATTTCTCCTGATGCGGAGGCTGATCGGAATCACCGCCACCAGGGCTGGTCATCGAGGAACCCGTTCCTCGGGCCTGTCGACGCCACCTCGGAGTCGACGGAGGCGCCAGCGAAGCGGGCTCATCCACGTGAAGAGGGCGATGACGAGCACCGCGACGCCGAGTGGAATGAAGACGTTGGCGCGGGTATCAAAGAGGGGCAAGAGGACAAATCCGCACAGGAGCGCCGTCCAGGCCCACAAGATGATCACGGTTCGCCGGTGTCCGTGACCGAGTCGCATCAGACGGTGGTGGATGTGGTCCTTGTCGGGCGTGTGGAAGCCCTGACCCGAGGCGGTGCGTCGAATGAAGGCCCAGACGGCGTCGACCAGTGGCACCCCGAGGATGAAAACCGGGATGAGCAGCGGTGCAAAGAAGAAGAAGGTGACCCCGCTCGTCGGCGGTGTCCGACCCCCGATGACCATCGTGGAGGCGCTCATCAAGAGCCCGAGCATCAGCGCGCCCGCGTCGCCCATGAAGAGCTTCGCGGGGTGAAAGTTGTCGCGGAGAAAACCGATGCAGATACCGCAGGTCAGGGCCGCAATCAGGGGCCCGACGTTCGTGGCGGGCAGGAGCCCGAGATCCTCGAGCCGCAACCCGTAGACGCACAAGGTGCCTGAAGCGATGGCGACAATGCCCGCCGCGAGGCCGTCGAGACCGTCGATCAGGTTGATGGCGTTGCACAGGGCGAAGACCCACACGGCCGTGATGATCGGCAGGATCGACGGTCCAAGCACGATGAATCCCGCAAAGGGAAGCTTCAGCTGATACATCGTGGCGCCAGAGAAGTAGAGGATCGACGCCGCGAGGAACTGGCCGGCGACCTTTGCGGGCGCGCTCATCTCACGAAAGTCGTCGAGCACGCCAACCACGAAGATGACGCCGGTCGCAAGGAGCACGCCGAGCATCTCGTGCGAGGAGACGATCACGCTGCGCAGGACCGGAATGAGGAACGCGATCAAGAGCGCGACGCAGAATCCCACGAGCATCGCGCCGCCGCCGCCATAGGGCGTCACGTTCTGGTGGACTTTGCGCTCGCCCGGTTGGGCGGTGTAGCCAACCTGCAGCGAGATCGCGCGGGCCGGGCGATTAGCGATCAAGGTGATGACCGCTCCCACTACCGCTACAGCGATGTACGCGGCAATGTTGCCCATGAACTACTTCGTGAAGCTGGCGTAGGGGTTGAATGAGCCACAGAGCTCGGCCACGTCGCGACGAACGTCGGCGAGCGCGGCGTCGTCTCCTCGCTGGCGAAGCGCACGCGCCATGAGCGACGCGATCGTCTCGAACTCGCCTTCGCGCATGCCGGCCGTCGTCTCGGCGGCCGTGCCGACGCGAAGCCCTGACGTGATGAACGCGCTCCTAGGATCGTCCGGGATCGTGTTGCGATTGGTCGTGATCCCCGCGCGATCAAGCACCTCTTGGGCGACCTTGCCCGTGAGGTCGGCGTCGAAGTCTCGAAGGTCGAGCAGCACCATGTGATTCTCCGTGCCCCCCGATACCATCCGAAAGCCCTCCTTCGCGAGCGCAGCGCCGAAGGCTTGGGCGTTGGCAACGATCTGCTCGGCGTAGGTCGCGAAGCTCGGCTGACTCGCCTCTTTGAAGGCCACGGCCTTCGCCGCGATCACGTGCTCGAGTGGTCCGCCCTGCTGGCCAGGGAAGACCGCCGAGTCGATCTTCTTCGCGTGCTCCTCTCGACAGAGGATCGCGCCCCCGCGCGGACCGCGCAGCGTCTTGTGAGTGGTAAAGGTCACGACGTCAGCGAAGGGAACCGGGTCAGGATGCACGTGCCCAGCGATGAGCCCCGCGACGT
Organism: uncultured Acidimicrobiaceae bacterium; assembly: GCA_963848345.1. Lineage (GTDB taxonomy): Bacteria > Actinomycetota > Acidimicrobiia > Acidimicrobiales > RAAP-2 > RAAP-2. Next base: position 382,262 of record CAWKDF010000011.1, read on the forward strand.
GCGCGGAGTCGAACATCAGCATCGCACCGACCTCGTCGGCGATCGCTCGAAACGGTGCTGGATCGATGCGCCTCGCGTACGCCGTCGCGCCCGCGACGATGAGCTTCGGTCGGTGCTCGAGTGCCAGGTCGCGAACGTTGTCAAAGTCGATGACCTCACCAGGCAGCATCGGATCATCCGATCGCGGCGTCACGCCGTAGGAGACAAACTTCCAGAACTTTGACGTGATGGAGGCGGGCGAGCCGTGAGTGAGGTGGCCGCCCTGATCGAGTCGCATCGCGAGGATGGTGTCACCCGCATCGAGCAGTGCCTCATAGACCGCGACGTTGGCGTTGGCCCCGCTGTGGGGCTGCACGTTCGCGTGATCCGCACCAAAGAGCCTCGTGAGGCGCTGGCGCGCTAGCTCTTCGACCTCGTCAACGACGTAGTTGCCCCCGTAGTAGCGACGGCCGGGGTATCCCTCGGCGTACTTGTTGGTGAGAATCGATCCCGTAGCGGCGAGCACCGAGGGTGAGGCGAAGTTCTCGCTCGCGATGAGCTGGACCGTCGTCGTCTGACGGTCCCAGTCTCGGGCCAAGAGCGACGTGATCTCCTCATCGTTCTTGATCCAGGCGTCAATCGGTGAAGATCCCATCGGTCTACCTAACTTTCCATCGTCGCGGCGCTGTCGAGTTGTCGCAGCTTTTCAATTCGAGCTTCGTGTCGGGCCTCGGGAGTTGCGCGAAGCCACGCGTCAAGCGCTTCGAGCGCCACCACCGAACCAGTGAGCCGACCTCCGAGGCAAAGCACGTTGGCGTGATTGTGCTCCCTCGCGAGGTGCGCCGAAGTCACGTCGTGCACGACCGCGGCGCGGATGCCGGGAATCTTGTTGGCAGCCATGGCGATGCCTATGCCCGAGCCGCAGCACGCCACGCCGAGATCGGCCTCGCCAGACGCAACGGACCGTCCGACGGCCGCGCCGAAATCGGGGTAATCGACGGGGTCGCTCGAGCTGTCCGTGCCCAGGTCGATCACGTCATGACCCGAGGACTCAAGCGAAGACTTGAGAAGCGTCTTCAACTCGTAGCCGGCATGATCGGAGCCAAGGGCAATGCGCATCGCACCAACCCTACCGTTGGAGCGCTGACGAACGCCTCGAGGCGACCGCGTTCCTGATTCACTCGAAGGGTCCGTTCGCCCTCGTCTGCGCGGTGAAACCATAGGTAGGATCGCCGCATGAAGCAAGTGTCGCTCGCGCCGCCGCTCGTCTCGGCGCTCGACACCGCGTCCGAGTCGTTCGGAAAGAATCGCCTCGACATGCTGGAGCAACTCGGCGTGATCGACGATCTCCTCGATCAGGCCGAGCGGGGTGGCGGCGAGGCGGCGATGGATCGGATGCGCTCTCGAGGCAAGCTTCCGGTCCGAGAGCGAATCGCGCGCGTGCTCGATCCGGATTCCCCCTTCCTCGAGATCTCGGCCCTCGCGGGGTACGGCTCGGACTACACCGTCGGGGGCGGCATGATCGTCGGGATTGGCGTCATCGCTGGCACCGAATGTCTCGTCATGGCGAACGACCCTTCGGTGCTTGGAGGGGCGCTCACGCAGTACTCCGCAAAGAAGTGGATGCGTGCGCTCGAGATCGCCCGAGACAATCAGATTCCCTACGTCAGCTTCCTCGAATCGGCGGGAGCGGACCTTCGCGTCGGCAAGGGCGGCGGAGGGCGAATGCAGACCGGGCACTTCGCCGAAAGCGGCCGGTTCTTTTACGACCTCATCGAGCTGTCCAAGATGCGAGTGCCGACCGTATCGGTCGTCTTTGGCTCATCGACGGCGGGCGGCGCGTATCAGCCCGGACTCAGCGACTACACGATTCTCGTCAAACACCAATCGAAGATCTTTCTCGCCGGTCCGCCACTCGTGAAGATGGCAACCGGTGAAGAGTCCGACGACGAGACGCTCGGCGGTGCACAGCTGCACGCCGAGGTGTCCGGACTCGGGGACTACCTGGCTGAGGACGAGATGGATGCGCTGCGCATGTGTCGCGAAGTGGTCGCCCACCTCAACTGGCGAAAGAAGGGCCCGGGGCCGTCGATGCCGAACGACGAGCCGCGCTACGACGCCGAAGAGCTTCTCGGCGTCGTGAGTCGAGATCTGCGACAAAGCGTCGACGTGCGCGACGTCCTCGCGCGCGTCGTCGATGGCTCGCGATTCGAAGAGTTCAAGGCGCGCTACGGCTCGACGCTCGTCTGCGGTTGGGCGAGCATCCACGGGTACCCCATTGGTGTGCTCGGCAACAACGGCGTCATCTATCCAGAGGCCGCCGAGAAGGCCGGCCAGTTCATTCAGCTCTGCAACCAGATCGACGTGCCGCTCGTCTTCATCCAGAACATCACTGGCTACATGGTTGGAAAGGATGCCGAGGCCGAGGGCATCATCAAAAAGGGATCCCAGATGCTCAACGCGGTGACCAATTCGACCGTCCCGCATCTGACACTGATCATCGGCTCGTCCTACGGCGCGGGCACCTATGGCATGTCGGGGCGTGCCTTTAACAACCGCTTCACCTTTCTCTGGCCCACGGCGAAGATCGCCGTGATGGGACCAAAGCAGATTGCCGGCGTCATGAGCCAGGTTCGTCGGGGCCAGGCCGCCCGTCAGGGCGTCGAGTTTGATGAAGGAGAGGACGCGAAGATCGTCGCGATGGTCGAAGAGACGCAAGAACAGGGCTCTCTCGCGCTCGCCGCCACCGGGGCCGTCAGCGATGACGGCATCATCGACCCGCGTGATACGCGCACGGTGCTCGGCATGTGCCTGTCGGTCGTGCGCAGTCGCCCGATCGAAGGCGCCACGAGCTATGGGGTCTTTCGCCTGTGAGCATCGAAACGGTCCTCGTCGCCAATCGGGGTGAGATCGCGCGCCGCGTGATTCGCGGCGCGAGGGCGGCGGGACTGCGCACGGTGGCGATCTTCGCTCCGGTCGATGAACGCGCCCCGTTCGTGCGCGACGCCGATCTGGCGGTTCCCGTGGGCAGCTACCTCGATATAGAGGCCATCATCACAGCAGCCGCCTCGAGCGGAGCCGACGCCGTGCATCCGGGATACGGCTTCTTGTCCGAAAGTGCCGATTTTGCCACCGCCGTGGTCACGGCGGGACTCGTGTGGATCGGACCACCGCCCCACGTCATCGCCGCGATGGGCGACAAGCTCGAAGCGAAGAGATTCGCGCGCTCGGTGGGGGTGGCGACCCTGGCGTCCAGTGAGGATCCGAACGACGCCCTCGTCATCGGCTTTCCGCTCATGGTGAAGGCTGCTGCGGGCGGAGGGGGCAAAGGCATGCGGGTGGTCGAGGGGGAAACGGAGCTGAGCGACGCGCTGGCGTCGGCCCGTCGCGAGGCGATGAGCGGCTTCCACGACGATCGAGTGTTCCTCGAGCGGTACGTCCCCGCCTCGCGCCACGTGGAGATACAGGTCCTCGCCGACCGTCACGGCCACGTCGTGCACCTCGGCGAACGCGAGTGCTCGATCCAGCGACGCCACCAAAAGCTCGTCGAAGAGTCACCCTCAAGCGTGATCGATGACGAGCTTCGCGCGGCGATGGGCGCGGCCGCTCTTCAGATCGCGCGTTCGATCGGCTACGAATCCGCTGGCACGGTCGAGTTCCTGTTCGACGATCACACTCGCGAGTTCTTCTTCCTCGAGGTGAACACCCGCCTTCAGGTCGAGCATCCCGTGACCGAGGCGGTCACCGGCATCGACCTCGTGCGCGAACAGCTGCGCATTGCAGAGGGCGAGGAGCTTGGCTACGACCAGGGCGATATCCACTTCCACGGCCACGCGATCGAAGTCCGACTATGTGCCGAGGATCCATCGAGTGGATTCCTTCCCGCGACGGGCACGCTCTCCGCGTTCGAGGTGCCCGCGGAGCCAGCCGTGCGGTGGGAGAGCGGCGTCGAGCCAGGATCTATCGTCTCCGTCGATTTCGATCCGTTGCTCGCCAAGGTCATCGCGCACGCTCCGACTCGTCTCGAAGCAGCGCGCTCGCTCGCGCTTGCGCTCGAGAGGCTGCACCTCGGCGGTGTCGTGACGAACCGCGACTTCCTCGCGGCGACCTTGCGCCACGAGCGTTTCCTCGCCGGGGACACGACCACTGATTTCATTGCGCTAGCTGAGCCGTCCCGGACCATCCCTCTCGACGACGGCGAGCTGACCTGGCTCGCGGCGGCCAGTTCACTGTGGCTGCAAGGCAAGCACCGCGCGGAGGCGTCGGTGCTCGGATCGGTTCCGAGTGGCTGGCGTAATGCGCGCCTTCCGCACCAACATTGCGCGCTTCGTCATGGCGAGCGCCACTTCGACGTCTACTACGCGTCACGTCGCGACGGCGGCTTCGACGTGGCAGAGAGCGGGGTGGCGCAGGTGCGCGAGTGGAACCCTCACGGAGTCGACCTCGAGATGGGGGGCGTACGGCGACAGGTGCGAGTGAGCCATGCGGGAGAGCATCTCTTCGTGCAAGCGCGACGCGGGACCGTCGATTTCGCCCTCGTGCCGCGGTTCGTGGCGCCGGGCAGCGTCACGGTAGCGGCGGGCGGGCTGAGCGCCCCCATGCCGGGACTGGTCCTCGACGTGCGCGTGGCGCTTGACCAGCGCGTGCTCGCTGGCGACACGCTCGTGGTTATGGAAGCAATGAAGATGGAGCACGTGATCGCTGCTCCCTATAACGGCACCGTCAGCGCCCTGCTCGTCGTCGAGGGCGAACAGGTTGAGCGCGACACCCAGCTGCTGACGTTGCTCCCTGACGGGGAGGCCGACGCGCCATGACCGAGCCCATCCGAATCGCGAACTGCTCAGGGTTCTTCGGCGATCGTGTGTCGGCGGCCAAGGAGATGGTCGAGGGTGGTCCTATCGACGTCTTGACGGGCGACTGGCTCGCGGAGCTCACGATGTTGATCCTCGCGCGAACTCAGCTGAAGCACCCGGGCTCGGGCTACGCCCGCACGTTCGTGACGCAAATGGAGCAGGTCATGGGCACGTGTCTCGATCGGGGGATCCGGGTGGTCTCCAACGCCGGCGGGCTCGATCCGGCCGCCTGCGCCGAGGCCGTCGCCCAAGTCGCCAACAAGCTCGGCCTCGTGCCGACGATCGCCTACGTCAACGGCGACGATCTTCTCCCCCGCTTAGAGGAACTTCGCGCCTCTGGTCACCTGATGGACTTCGATTCGGATAACGCCATCGACGGCGTGTCGAGCTTTCTCACGGCCAACGCCTACCTCGGCTGCTTCGGCATCGCCGAAGCGCTCACCATGGGAGCGGACATCGTCATCACCGGTCGAGTCACCGACGCGGCACTCGTGTGCGGTCCGGCCGCGTGGCGCCACGACTGGCGCCGCGACAACTTCGATGCGCTCGCTGGCGGGGTCGTCGCGGGCCACGTGATCGAGTGCGGTGCGCAGGTGACGGGAGGCAACTACTCGTTCTTCGAAGAGGTCCCGGGAATGGACTACGTGGGCTTTCCCTGGGTGGACGTCTTTGAGGACGGCTCATCGATTGTCGGGAAGCACGAGGGCACGGGCGGGGAGGTTTCCATCGGGACGGTGACCTCACAGCTCCTCTACGAAATCGCCTCACCCGCGTACTACGGCCCCGACGTCACCGCGCGTTTTGATTCGATCGGTCTCGAGCAGGTCGCGAAGGACCGCGTGCGCATCAGCGGCGTGCGTGGCGAAGCCCCGCCAGCCACGCTCAAGGTCGCCATGAACGAAATCGGTGGCTACCGAAAGGACCTCGTCGTCGCGCTCACCGGACTCGATATCGAGCAGAAGGCTCACCTCGTCGAGACCGCCTTCTGGCGCGCCTGCCCGTTTCAGCCGAGCGACTACGACAGCGTGACGACCCAGCTTCTCCGCACTGACAAGGCCGACGCACCGACCAACGAAGAGGCCATTGCGTTGTGGCGCCTCACGTTAAAAGACCACGACGAACGGAAGGTGGGTCGCGCCGTCGCCGACGCGCTCGTGGAGCTCGCGCTCGCGACGGTGCCCGGATTCTTCATTCCCGGATCTCCACCCTCCCCTGGTGCCCCCTTTGGCGTCTACCGCCCCGCTCGGGTCCCCAGCAACCTGGTACCGCAGTACATCACGGTGCTCGGTGGGGAGCGAACCGTGATCGACTCCGTCGCACCGGCCCGTGCCGTGCACGTCGTCGCCAACGAAGGCTCGCGCGCCGCGGCGCCAAACGGTTCGACCACTCTCGCCCCGCTCGGCGAGGTCTGCGGCGCGCGCTCGGGCGACAAGGGCGGGAACGCCAACCTCGGCGTCTTTACTCGCAGCGATGAAGCGTTCGCCTGGCTGGACAGCTTCCTCAGCATCGCTGAGCTACGCCGTCTGCTGCCCGAGACCGCCGAGCTCGAGATTGATCGCTATCGCCTCCCCGCTCTGCGCGCGCTCAACTTCGTCATCCACGACCTGCTCGGCGAGGGGGTCGCCGCGTCGCCGCGTCAAGACGCCCAAGCGAAAGGTCTCGGAGAGTGGTTGCGCAGCCGCTACGTCGACGTTCCCGCGTCGCTCCTCGCTCCATGAGCGCGACACTGGAAATCCTGCGTGAGGACCTGCGCGGCGAGCACGCGGCGCTCGAGGCCGTGGTCGCACACCTCAGCGAACAACAGTGGCGTCTCTCCACCCCCAGTCCCGGCTGGAGCGTCGCCGACCAGATCGCGCATCTCGCGTATTTCGACCAAGCGGCGGTGACCGCCGTGCTCGATCCAGAGCGATTTCGAGCCGATCGCGACGTCCTCTTCACCCGCGCTGTCGAGGTTGGGGTTGATGAGTTCACGCTCGCTCCGCTACGGCTCCTCAGTGCGCACGAACTGCTCGAACGCTGGCGTACCAGCCGTGACGCGCTCGACGACGCCGCCGAAGGGCTGGTCGAAGACGCGCGCGTCGACTGGTTCGGCCCCTCGATGAGTGCGAAGTCGTTTCTGAGCGCGCGGCTCATGGAGACCTGGGCGCACGGCACTGACGTCCTCGAGGCACTGGGCGTGGACTCGCCCCCGACGGAACGGCTCGTCCACGTCGCCCAGCTCGGCTATCACACGAGACGCTGGTCCTACCAGGTTCGCGGCGAGACCGTGCCATCGGGCGACATTCGACTTGAGCTGCAGAGCCCTTCTGGAGCGACGTGGACCTGGGGGCCCGACGAGGCCGATGACACCGTGACTGGCAGCGCCGAGGAGTTCTGCCTGGTCGTGACCCAGCGTCGTCACGTTTCGGATACCTCGCTCATCGCCGGTGCCCTGGCAATGGACTGGCTCACTCGCGCTCAGGCGTTCGCCGGTGCGGCGACGTTACGCCCCGCGAGGAGCGGCCCATGAGCCTGGTCGACTACGAAGTCAGCGCGCACGTCGCCCGGATCACCCTCGCCGATGAGACGCGGCGAAACGCGTTGAGCGTCGATCTCCTCGCCCAGCTGCTCGAGGCGGTCAGCGAAGCGGACCGCGACCACGACGTTCGCGTGGTGGTGCTCACCAATCGTGGTCCGGTCTTCTGTTCCGGCGCGAACCTGCGCGAGCGCTCGGCCGACTCGCCTTCGGCGAGCCTCGGAACCGGTATGAGCGAACTCTTCCTGCGCATTCGCGGATCGAAGAAGATCTTCGTCGGACGAATCGCGGGACACTGCGTGGCTGGAGGCCTGGGACTCGCCGCGGTCGCCGACATCTCGGCCGCGATAGACACGGCAACGTTCGGCTTCAGCGAGGTCCGCCTCGGCGTCGTTCCCGCCGTCATCTCCGTGGTGTGCCTTCCAAAGATGCGCCTCGCCGACGCGCAGCAGGCGATGCTGCGCGGTCAACGCTTTTCGGCGGAAGAAGCGGCGCGAATAGGGCTCATCACGTACAGCGTGGCGGGCGACCTTCTCGATCGCACGATTGGGGACATCGTGACGGATCTGCTCGCGGGCGAACCGACCGCCCTCGCCGCCACCAAAGAACTGTTGTACACGGTGCCGTCGCTCGGGGTAGCAGAGGCATTCCAGCGCACGACTGAGCTCAGCGAGTCCTTCTTCGCCAGCAAAGAGGCGCGCGAAGGCATCGCCGCCTTTTTTGAGAAGCGCCCGGCGGACTGGGTAAAGCGTCCGAACGAGACCTAGGCGAGCGCGCGCTCGATCTGCTCGGCACTGATCGAACCGGCGCGGAGTATTCGCCACGATCCTTCGGTGACCTCGACCACGGTCGACACCTCTGCTCGACGAACACCCCCGTCGAGCACGGCGCCTAAGAGCTGATTCGAGCCGAGCGCCGCCAGCACCTGCTCCACGCTCTGGCACGGCGGCTCGCCGTGCTCGTTGGCACTCGACACCGCGAGCGGACCGCACTCGGTGAGCACGCGCAACAACACCTCGTCGCGAGGAATACGAAATCCTATGGACCCAACGCCTCCGACCTTCGCCGCCTGATCGGCGTCGACGCCGACGACGATGGTGAGAGGCCCCGGCCAGAACTCCCCGCTGAGGCGAGCCGCGTTCGCGGGCCACACAACGTCGAGTGCGTCAATGGCCTCGCGCGCGCCAACGAGCACCGGCAACGCCACGCTCGTCGGTCGACGCTTCAGCCGGAACAAGGTGGCGACGGCATCGGAGTGTTCCAGCATTGCGGCGAGTCCGTAGACCGTGTCCGTGGGCACGGCGACCACGAGGCCTCGGCGAAGGCGCTCGATCGCCTCATCGGGACCGACCACGTCAGTCATCGGCGGGCCACCAGAATGCGCGACATCCCCGCCATGTCGAGGATGTCCTCGACCTCGCGAAAGCCCGCCGACAGCGCCAGCTGCGACGCGGCGTCGCGGTGGATGTTGGCGTGCTCGCAGACGAGTGCGCCGCTCGCGCCGAGCCACCCGGGCGCCTCGCTGATGATGGTCTCGAGATCCGCAAATCCCGCGACGCCGCGAGCGTCGTCCGCGACGAGTGCGCCGTACGGTTCGTAGCGAAGGACGGGGTCGAGGGTCGCGAACTCCGCCGCACCGACGTAGGGGGGATTGGCCACGATGAGATCGATCCGACCCCGCAGGGAGACGTCGAGCTCGCGGAACCACGAGGAGTGAATGAACGACGCCGCGTGGAGGCGATGTTTCGCGGCGTTGCGTCGAGCGACCTCGAGCGCGTCGAGCGACTCGTCGAGCGCGAGCAGCGTCGCTGCGACCCCGCGCTGGCTGAGCTCAGCCAAGAGCGATAAGCCGAGTGCTCCGGATCCCGTGCCCAGGTCCACGATGATGGGGGCCGGCGCGCCGATCGCGGCGAGCTCTCTTAGGGCGACATCGACGAGCTCTTCGGTTTCGGGGCGCGGAATGAGCACGCGATCGTCGACGTCCAGATCGAGCGTGCGAAAGGGCCAGTGGCCGATGATGTACTGGAGGGGCTCGCCACGCAGACGACGAGCTGCCGCCTGTCGCAGTGCGGGCGCCGCGTCAGGGTCACCCCCCGGCACGAACTCCTCGACGAGCCAGCGCGCTTCGCGCCGTTCGACGCCGGAGGCGACGAGCTCGGCAATGAACTCGCCGTTAACGTCCGTCACTCTCGCCCAGCTGGCGAGCCCGCTTGTCTGCGAGCAGCGCGTCGACGTAGGGATCGAGATCACCGGCCAACACCGCGTCCAGTGAGTAGTTCGTCAGGTTGATCCGGTGATCGGTGACGCGATTCTCCTTGAAGTTGTAGGTGCGGATCTTCTCGCTGCGCCCACCACTCCCGAGCTGGGAACGCTTCAGATCGCCGAGCTCGCTCGCCTGCGCGTCCTGGGCGGCCTTTAGGAGCCGCGAGCGGAGCACGATCAGCGCCTTGGCCCGATTTTGGATCTGACTTTTCTCGTCTTGCATCGACACCACGATGCCGGTCGGCAAGTGCGTGATGCGAACGGCCGAGTCAGTCGTGTTGACGCTCTGGCCGCCCGGGCCCGACGAGCGGTAGACGTCGATCTTCAGATCGCTGGGGTTGAGGTCGACGTCCACTTCCTCGGCCTCGGGCAGTACCGAGACGGTCGCGGACGAGGTGTGCACGCGACCCTTCGCTTCGGTCACCGGGACGCGCTGGACACGGTGGACTCCCGCTTCGAATTCCAGGCGCGACCAGGCGTCGTCACCCTTGATCAAGTAGATGGCTTCATCGAGGCCGCCCTGCTCGGACTCGCGCTCTTCGATCACCTCGAGCTTCCAGCCACGCAGCGCCGCGTAACGGCGGTACATCTGGGCGAGGTCCCCCGCAAAGAGGTTGGCCTCTTCCCCGCCCTCGGCGCCACGAATCTCCAAGATCACGTTGCGACCCTCGTTCGGATCATGTGGGAGCAGAAGCGTCTCAAGGTTCGACTCGAGCTGGGTGATCCGCTCTTCGGCGGCGTTCACCTCCTCGCGCCAGGCTTCGCGGTCTTGGCCGTCCGTCTCATTGAACATGTCGCGAGCCGTCGAGAGGTCGGCCCGGGCAGACTTCAGTTCCAGCCAGGCGATGTTGATCTCGCTCAGCTCCTTGTGGCGACGTGAGAGGTCACGCAGGCGCGTGAGGTCACTCGCAACATCGGGTTCTGACAGTTGGGCTTCAACGGCGTGAAGCTCAGCCTCTAGAGCCTTCAGCGTCTCGTCGAGGGAGCGCACGGAACTGGCGGAGCGCTCGAGGACTTACGCCTTCGGAGCGCGCGCCTTCGTCTTCTGCGCGTAGCGGCGCTGGAAGCGCTCGACGCGGCCACCGGTGTCGACAAGCTTCTGCTTGCCGGTAAAGAACGGGTGGCACTCGTTGCAAAGTTCAACGCGCAGGGTCGACTTGGTCGACTCGGTGGTAAAGGTGTTGCCGCACGAGCAGGTCACGGTCGCTTCACCGTAGGTGGGGTGGATATCTGGCTTCATAGCGCTCCTTAGTGCGAAGAGAGAGTTTAGCGGGAAATCAGCTGGTCGGTGCCGGGCCCCGGGCGATCTCGGCCAGGAACTCGTCGTTGGACTTGGTGGTCTTCAGCTTGTCGATCAAGAGCTCGAGGCCGGCGGCGTCTCGACCTTCGGCCGAAAGCCCGTTCAGGACGCGACGGAGCTTCCAGACCTGAGGCAGGACGTCGCGGCTGAAGAGCAGCTCTTCGTGACGGGTGGAGGAACCATTGACGTCGATCGCCGGGTAGAGGCGCCGCTCAGCGAGTCGACGGTCCAGACGGAGCTCCATGTTGCCCGTGCCCTTGAACTCCTCGAAGATGACCTCGTCCATCTTGGACCCGGTCTCGACGAGGGCACTCGCGAGGATCGTGAGCGATCCGCCCTCTTCAATGTTGCGAGCAGCGCCGAAGAACTTCTTTGGCGGGTAGAGAGCGCCCGAGTCGACACCACCGGACATGATGCGCCCGGTCGCCGGTGCCGCCAGGTTGTAGGCGCGGGCCAAGCGGGTGATGCCGTCGAGGATGATGACCACGTCACGTCCCTGCTCAACGAGGCGCTTCGCGCGCTCGATGCACAGCTCGGCGACGTGGGTGTGCTCCTCGGCCGGGCGGTCGAAGGTCGACGAGATCACTTCTCCGCGAACGCTGCGGCGGATGTCGGTGACCTCCTCGGGACGCTCGTCAACGAGCAGCACCATGAGGTGCACCTCGGGGTTGTTCGTCTCGATCGATTGAGCGATCTGCTTCATGATCGTCGTCTTGCCGGCCTTTGGAGGCGAGACGATGAGTCCACGCTGACCCTTGCCAATAGGCGCGAGCAAGTCGACGATGCGCGGAGTGAGGTCGAGCTTTCCCTCGTTGGTTTCGAGGTTGAGCTTCTCATCGGGAAAGAGTGGCGTGAGGTCTTCGAAGCGAGGACGCAGACGCGCCACCTCTGGGTCAATCCCCGCCACGCTGTCAACGCGCAAGAGCGCGGGATACTTCTCGTTCGACGCGGCTGGACGGTAGCCACCGATGATGGTGTCGCCCTTACGCAGGTGGTAGCGCTTCACTTGGTTGATCGACACGTACACGTCGTTCGGCGAAGCGTGGTAGCCCTTGGTGCGCAAGAAGCCGTAGCCGTCGTCGCGCAGATCGAGCAGGCCTTCAACCTCGACGAGCTCACCCGCGTAGGGCTGGTCAGCGTTGGGCATGGCCTCGCCGCCGCCGAAGCGCTCGCGGCCATTGCGGTTGCGGCGGTTGCGGCGGCTGCGGTTGCTGGTCTCGCCGTTGAACTCACGGGGCTGGCGCTCCGGGCGGGCTTGGGTGAACTGACGGGCGGTGGGGCGCTCACTCGGCGCCACTTCGCCACCGCTCGTCTCCGCCATCGGGGCGGACGACGGTGCAGACGCGGGGACGGCCGCAGGCTCGGACTTGGAGTCGGCGGCGAACTCGCTGAGGAGGTCGTCGAAGTCATCCTCGGGTGTCGCGACGGTGCGGCGCGAACGAACGGCTCGCGACGCGGGCGCACTCGCGGAGACGGGCGCACTCGTGCTCACTGGCGCGTCGCCCATGATCGCTTCGATGAGCGTGGCCTTGGTCGCGCGGGCCGGCGTTTCGACGCCCTTTAGCTTGGCGATCGTTTGGAGATCCTCGCGAGTCTTCGACTCGAGATCCGAACGGTCTGGGGAAGGCTTGATAGCCATGCATGATCCTTTCTCGCCGCCCATGATGATGTGACAGGGCGGAGAAGAAAATCGGGAAACGTCGTCTCGGAAGAGATTCCTTACGCCCGGCACAGCCGAACGGACGACAGTAACCATTATAGCCGAGACCGAACGCCTTGTCTACGCTTAGCCGAGCTTGTCGAGTAGCGCACCAAGTGTGGCGTCGACGACATCGGGCAACCCACTGGAGCCTACCGCCGTGTCCGGGTCCTTCAGCCCGTTGCCCGTGAGGACGCAGACGACCGTCGAACCCTGGGGCACGCCGTACCTTAAGAGACCCGCCACCGAGGCGGCCGACGCGGGCTCGCAGAATATTGACTCGTGACGCGCGACGAAGTGATACGCGTCGAGAATCTCGTCGTCGGTGACCGCACGAATATCACCGAGCGATTCGTGGATCACTTCGAGGGCCGGGACCCAGCTCGCCGGGTTGCCGATGCGAATGGCGGTCGCGATGGTTTCGGGGTGGGTCACGGGATGTCCGAGCACGATCGGAGCAGCACCGGCGGCTTGGAACCCCCACATCTTTGGAAGCGTCGCGGAGCGCTGTGCGAAGTGGTATTCGGTGAACCCGCGCCAGTAAGCGGTGATGTTCCCCGCGTTGCCGACGGGGATCGAGAGGATGTTCGGGGCGTCGCCTAAAACGTCGACGATCTCGAACGCCCCGGTCTTTTGACCTTCGATGCGATCGGGGTTGATCGAGTTCACGATGGTGATGGGCAGATGCTGGGTCAATTCGCGCGCCAGGTTGAGCGCCTGATCGAAATTGCCACGAATCTGGAGCACTCGAGCGCCGTAGATCATGGCTTGGGCCAATTTCCCGAGCGCGATCTTTCCTTCGGGCACGAGCACGACGCACTCCATGCCGGCCTTCGCCGCGTAGGCGGCAGCGGCTGCGGACGTGTTGCCCGTCGACCCGCAGATCACCGTCTTCGCGCCGAGCGCCTTCGCCTTCGTGATCGCCATGGTCATGCCGCGGTCCTTGAATGAGCCCGAAGGGTTCAGCCCTTCGAACTTCAGCCACACGTTCGCCCCAAGCCGTTCGGACAGGGCGTCCGCGTAGAGCAGCGGCGTGTTGCCCTCTTGGAGCGTCACGATGTCCGTGACGCCCTCGAGGTCGAGCCAGTCCGCGTACTCGACGAGCAGCCCGCGCCAGCCGATCACGAGATCGCCTCGTCGATCACTCGGATGCACGCACCGACCGAATCGACGGACGGAAGGGCCACCAGTTCATCAACCGTTGCTTCGACATCCGCGCTCAGCACCTCATGGGTCAAGAACGCGAGACGCGCCTCGTCACCAATGCCCGACTGGTCCATCGACTGGATGGACACCTCGTGGCGCCCAAACACGCTCGCAACTTCCGCCAGCACTCCTGGGCGGTCGAGGACATCGACGCTCAGGTAAAACGCGCTCCGCAGGTCGCCCGCGGGCACGTAATGGAGAGAGCGGTCGCCGCTGAAGGGTTCATCGTGGCGATCACTGACGCGATTTCTCGCCGCATCGAGCACGTCGCCGAGCACCGCGGTCGCGGTCGGCTCTCCCCCGGCACCCTGGCCCAGCCACATCAAAGGGCCACTCTTCACGCCTTCCACAAAGACTGCGTTCATCGCGCCGTTCACCGAGGCCAGCGGATGAGCGGCGGGAATCATGGCGGGGTGCACACGTCGAGAGATTCCTGCGTCGCCCACACGTTCGGCCACGCCCAGCAGCTTGATGACGTACCCGGCGCGCTTTGCGAACTCGACGTCAACGGTGCGGACGCCGGTGATGCCTTCGCGAGCGATCTCCTCGCCGCTCAAGCGCGTGCCGAAAGAGAGCGTCGAAAGTATCTGCACCTTGGCCGCTGCATCAAAACCCTCCACGTCCGCGGTGGGGTCGGCTTCGGCGTATCCGAGGGCCTGGGCTTCGGCGAGCGCGCTTGCGTAATCGCTACCCTCGCTCGTCATCTTGGTGAGTATGTAATTTGTGGTGCCGTTGACGATGCCCATCACCCGGGTGATTCGCTCGCCCGCGAGCGACGTGCGCAGAGCCCGCAAGATCGGAATGGCCCCGCCCACGGCAGCCTCATAAAAGAGGTCCGCGCTGTGCTCGTGGGCCAGTTGGGCGAGCTGGGTGCCGCTCTCGGCGATCAGGGCCTTGTTGGCGGTCACGACCGAGATACCGCGCTTCAGCGCGGCCTCGACGTAGCTGCGCGCCGGCTCGACGCCACCGGCCACCTCGACGAGGATGTCGAGATCGCTCGCAATGAGCTTGTCGACGTCGGTGGTCAGCAGCGACGGGTCGACGCCCGCGCGGGCCTTGGTCGCGTCGCGCACCGCAACACCAACCAGCTCGAGTGGCGCGGTTGCGCCGTCCACGAGAGCGTCACGACGGGTGGGGTCGCTCAGCAACGTCACGAGTGCCGCGCCGACGAAGCCCCCGCCGATGACGCCGACTCGTACCGCCGGATTTTCCATCAAATAAGGCTAACCGACGTCCGGCATCCTTTAGTTTTCTACCTCGAGGCGCGCAAGGTCGTCGAACGTCTCTCGACGAAGCACCTCGCGCGCGACTCCGTCGCGCACGAAGACCACGGCCGGACGCGGCACCCGGTTGTAGTTGGAAGCCATGGAGTATCCGTACGCGCCCGTCACCGGCGTCGCCACGAGGCTCCCCACCCCCGTCTCTTGGGGGAGATACGCCTCGTCGATCAAGACGTCACCGCTCTCGCAGTGCTTGCCCACGAGCCGCACCCTCTGGGGCCGCTCGGCGAGCGGGTGATCGACGTCGAAGGCCTCGTAGCCCGAACCGTAAAGGACGGGACGTGGGTTATCGCTCATCCCGCCATCAACGGCCATGTAGGTGCGCTGCGTGACGGGCTTGACGACGCCGACGGTGTAGAGGGTGATGCCCGCTTGGGCAACGATGGAGCGACCCGGCTCCGCCAGAATCTTGACGTCTGGCCGAAGACCGCTCTCGGCTGCTGCCTCGCGAATCGAGACAGCCCACTCCTTGATCGACGGAGAGGTCTCGCCTTCCACGTAGGGAACTCCGAGTCCGCCACCGACACAGAGCTCGTCGAAGTCATCCGAGGCCGTGAACTCGCTCAGGATGCCCATCGATTCGCGAAAGCCCTCCACTTCAAAGATCTGAGAGCCAATGTGCGCATGCACCCCGTGAAGCGCGAGTCCAGGAATGCCCCGCAGGTCGTCGATCGCCGCTCTGGCGTCGCCCGAGGCGACAGAGAAACCAAACTTGGTATCCTCTTGGCCCGTGCGCACGTATTCGTGCGTATGCGCCTCGACGCCCGGGGTGACTCGGACCAGCGCGTTAAGCGGATGCTCGGGGGAGACCATGTCGCGCAGGCGCGCGATCTCACTGAAGTTGTCGACGACGAACCGGTGCACGCCGACGGCGATGGCGTATTCGATCTCGCTCGCCGACTTGTTATTGCCGTGCATGATGATGCGCTTGGCGGGGACGCCGGCGCGCAGGGTCACGTTGAGCTCGCCCCCCGTCGCCACGTCGATGCAGAGGCCTTCTTCGAAGGCGAGCCGAGCCATGGCGCCGCAGAGGAACGACTTGGACGCGAACGCCACGCCGTCATCAAAGGCGCTGGCGGCTTCGAGGCAACGGGCGCGCAGCGTCGCTTCGTCGTAGACGAAGAGCGGCGTGCCATAACGGGTCGCGAGCTCGCGCAGTTCGACGCCGCCTACCGTGACGCCGTCGTCACGAAGCACTGCAGTGTCGGGAAAGAGGGAACTGAGTATTGGCGCGATGCTCATAGGAAAACACTACGAGTTGCGCTGATCGAGGACGTCCTGGAACGTCTGGCTGAGCGCGACGGGCCTACGCTTTGAGGCGCGTTAACAGGGGCGGTCGCTGCCGCTCAGTCCGCCGGCATGAGCGCGGGATCCTCTGGCGAGCCGACGTCGGGATCGTCCAGAGTCCTCACCGGACCCTTGAAGCTCTTGTTGGCGCCGCCCACCCAGGCAATCCAGACGCCGAGCGCCAGGGCGATGGTGACAACGGGTGCGTAGTTGAAATCGCTCCAGCTGAAGCCGGTGCGCCACGGAACCGCCGCGGGTGACGTTGGCAGGCAGAAGATGACGACGCAGATGATGACCCAGATGAGGGCGATGGTGTTGATCCACTTGTAGTGCTTGCCCAGGTTCCACACGCCGGGCTCGAACCTGCTGCCCATTCGCAAGCGGAGAAAAACCGGCAGGATATAGGCGATGTACAGTCCGATCGTCGTGATCGAGGTGACCGCGAAGAAGGCCACCGGAAATCCGGCCTTGTTGCCGAAGAGCGCCGGGATCGTGATGATGAGGGAGAAGACCACGACGAAGAACACCGCCCAAGTCGGGGTGCGGTGCTTGTTCAGTCGTCGCCACAAGGAGTGGCCTGGCACGGCGCCGTCTCGTGAGAAGGCGAATACCATTCGGGATGCGGCCGCCACGCAGCCCATCCCGCAGAACAGCTGCCCGACCGTGGAGATGTCCAGCACGAGCTTCGCGAGTCCGGAACTGAGCGAGGTCTCGATGATCGGGATGGCGCCACCACCGCCCGCATTGATCGCGGCGATGTGTGTTGCCGCGAACGTGATGGCGAGCAGCACCGCCCAGCCGCCGACCGCGGAGTAGGCGATCGACGTCCATAACCCCCGCGGGGCTGCGCGCTCGGCGTCGTGAGTCTCCTCCGATAAGTGCGCGGACGCGTCGTAGCCGGTGAAGGTGTACATGGTGAGCAGGAAGCCGAGCGGCAGAATCATGAACCAGTAGAAGTGACCCGAGAACCCACTGTTGTTGATCCGGTGCGAGAACACCCACGAGACGCTCTGGTGCGTGGACGGGCCAAAGATCAAAATGCCGACGATCGCGACCACGCCGGCGAGCATCCACCAGGCCGAAATCCGGTTCAGCAGCGACACCAGATGTGAGGAGAAGACGTTGATGAGGCTGTGAAGAGCGAGGATCAGGACGAACAGGATGAACACGTTGTGCAGGATCGTCGAAGGGTTCGCCGTCGTGAAGTTGAGGATGAAGTGCAGTCCGTACAGCGCGAGCACTGAGTTCAGGAATGACGCGCAGCCGTAGTCGACGGCGGCGACGATGGCGACAAGTCCGAGCAGGTTGAACCAGCCCGTGAACCACGCCCAGCGGACGCCGCCAAGGCTGTACGCCCAGTAGTAGATGCCGCCCGCGGTCGGGTACTTCGAAGCGAGCTCGGCCATCGAAAGCCCCACGAGGAGAACCATGATGCTGATCACCGGCCAGCCGATCGAGGCCGCAATCGGACCGCCGTCGTTCCAGGCCTGCCCAAAGGTCGTGAAGCAGCCGCTCAGAATGCAAATGATCGTGAGCGAAATCGCGAAGTTGGAGAACCCGCTCCAGCCGCGATTGAGCTCCTGCTTGTATCCGAGAGCGGCCAGGCGCTCCTCGTCCTTAGAACCCGTCCTAGAGCTGTTGCTCATCCGGCCCCCCGAGCTTTGGTCCCGTAGGACTTGTTGCGAGCGACGATACACGACCGGCTCGCCGCCACCGAGGAATTTCTACAAAATGTTTCACGCAATTTGAATTGAAATTCTGAATCGTACGGTAGGGCCGAACAGCGAGCAGGTGGCCGATAACGAGTGCACCTCCGAGCCGTAACGGTGGTCATCGCGGCAGCTCGCTCGGGACCGAAGCCGGCGTCGCCGCCACGCACGTAGCGGCGTCGGGAGCTCTTTCCTCCTAGGGGCTCCGGATGCGTCAGGGGCTTCGGGGCAACCGCTCCTCGAGGGCTTCGGGCCGCCGGGGCTCGGCAAACACGGATCCCTGAGAGCGGCTCTAGCGAAGGTGACCTTACCCTTCGCTTTAACAGCCGTTCATGTGGAGAGGTAAACTCACGGATGGGCCAATGCCCTGCAAGCCCCCGTAGCTCAGCGGATAGAGCATTGGCCTCCGAAGCCATGTGCGCAGGTTCGACTCCTGTCGGGGGCACTCCTGTTTCCAGCCCTCCGAGAGGTGCATCATGAGTTGCCGTTCCCGCCTTGGTCGCGACGCGCAGCGGCCAAAGCGAGACGGGTGAGTGCCTCCAAGGCGTCGTGACGGATCGACGGGTCACTGATGAGGCCGTCGGGCTCGAGAGCCTGGCGCGTGACGGGTATATGCCGGCACGCGCTGGCCACCACGTCAGCGTGCGCATAGGCGAGCACCTTCTCCAATGAGCGGTGCGCCTCTGCAGCGCCGGTCGAACTGGCCGATGCGTTGATCCAGGCAACCGGCTTCTGGAAGATCGAGCGCGGATCGGCGTCGCCGATGGTCCAATCCAGCACGTTCTTGAACGATCCGGGTAGCGCACCAGCGTATTCAGGCGTACAGAACAAGATGGCGTCGGCGTCTCGTATCAGATCGCGCAGCTCGCGAACAGACGTCATAAGAGGTTCGCGGTCGAGATCAGGGTCAAAGTGCGCCAGAGAACCAGCCGCGCCGTAGAGCCTCGCGCGGATCGAACCCGGCGCCGTCTGCTGGATGGTGCGCAGTAGTGCGGTGTTCGTGGAACCGCGGCGCAGACTCCCCGAAATCAACAGAACGGTCGTCATTGGTCGTCTCTCCAGGCGGCAAGGTGAAGCGGGCGGTCGGATTTACCGTACCGGTTGAGCGCCTACCGGGCTCAGGCTTCACTTGCCTTCTCGGCGATCGCCGACGCAACGCGGCTCGTTCGTCAGAGTGAGGACTTGACGCTCAGGAAGAGCCGTGACAAAAGGAATTTGGCTCGCAGTGCGTCAAGGTCCTGATTAGACCCAGTGGAGAACAGCACGCACTCCACTCGATAGGGCCCCGGATCATCGCAACGCTGCAACTGGTAGGAGCCAGAGGGCGCGCCTTCGAAGTTAACGCTCCACAACTCACTCAGGAACTTCGAGATGTCGTGCGCGCTCGACGTTGGTTTGGCGACGGCAACGATCGTGGGGCACTGCGTCGCCACGGTGCAGATCCTTGCGGTGGTGCCTCGAGGGCTGGTCCCCGCCGCGTGCGCGACAGCACCGGGGGCCACGGACAACGCCACGATGCCCGCGAGGGCCGCGATGCGTCTCGACCCAAATCGACCGGCGGTGGCGCGCCCGCGCACTCCTTAGCCCCCCGCCATCGCACCGATGATGAAGAACGGCTCGTCACCGCGAACGACTTCGGTGGGCAGCGGCTCATCGGGCAATTCATGCGAGAGGTCGTCTTCACACGCGAAGAACCGAATGAACTTGCGGCGCTCTTTCGTCTGAGCGTCGCGAATGGTCCCAATGAGCACCGGGTAACCGGCCTCGAGGGCGTCCAACACGGAGCGCTGGGTCGGAACACCCGCGATCTCAACCTTCACTTCCTTATTGACCTGGGCCAACGTTCGAAGGTGTTCTGGCAAAACGACCCGGATCATGCCAACGTTTGCACTTCAACCGAGAGGACGGCGGGGAGATCCCGGACGATCGCTTTCCAGCTGTCACCGGCGTCGGCAGACACGTACACCTGCCCGCCCGTCGTTCCGAAGTAGATGCCGCAGGAGTCAAGCTGGTCGACGGACATCGAATCACGCAAGACGTCCACGTAACAGTTGCTCTGAGGAAGTCCCTTGGTGAGGGCCTCCCAATCGCCGCCGCCCGTGGTGCTGCGATAGACGCGCAGCTTGCCCTCGGGAGGAAAGTGCACCGAGTCGCTGGTGATCGGCACGACATAGACGGTCTCGGGCTCGTGGGCGTGCACGTCGATCGTGAATCCGAAATCCGTCGGCAGGTTGTCACTCACCTCGTGCCACGAGTCGCCCGCGTTGTCGCTTCGCATGACGTCCCAATGCTTTTGCATATACAAGACTTCTGGTCGGGAAGGATGCAGTGCGATTCGATGGACGCAGTGTCCAACCTCGGCGTCGGGATCAGGGATCCCCTCCGAGTGCAGACCCGAGTTGATCGGGCGCCAGTGCTTGCCCCCGTCGTCCGTGCGAAAGGCACCGGCCGAGGAGATCGCGACAAAGATGCGATCAGGGTCATCAGGGCTCTCAATGATCGTGTGAAGACACATGCCTCCCGCGCCCGGTTGCCAGGCCGGACCGGTGTCGTGCTGGCGGAGTCCAGAGACCTCCGCCCAATTTTCGCCACCATCGACCGACTTGAAGAGCGCGGCGTCTTCGACACCGGCGAGCACCGTGTCGGGATCGCTGAGCGACGGCTCGAGGTGCCACACACGCGCGAACTCCCACGGATGAGGCGTTCCGTCATACCACTGGTGCGTCCCCGGCACGCCGTCATAGATGAACTGGTTGCCGACGGGCGTCCACGTGGCACCACCGTCATCGGATCGCTGGATGACCTGACCGAACCAGCCAGTCGACTGGGACGCGAAGATGCGATCAGGATTCACCAGCGAACCCTTCATGTGATAGATCTCCCAGCCTTCGAAGAGCGGACCGTTGACCTCCCACTTATCGCGCTTGCCGTCCGAAGTAAGAATGAACGCTCCCTTGCGCGTGCCAACGAGAACCCGTACCCCGCTCATGGATCCCTCCTCCGTTTCACACCATTTAATCCGAGCGCGAGGTCGTCTGCCCGCGATCGACGAAGTCAGTCAACCGGCCAGGAATGATGGCTCCCACCAGGCGGCGTATCAGCGCGTCGCTTCGCCTTGGAGCTGCTGCGCGAGGCCGCCCTACGGGACGATGATCATCCGCACGGTATCGGTGACCGCAGCGCTGTTGGACGAGGAGCCGGCCATGACGACGATGGGATCGCCCGACTTCGCGAAGCCGTCCTGCTTGAGCTGCGTGACGGCGTAGTCGCATAGAG
This sequence comes from uncultured Acidimicrobiaceae bacterium, assembly GCA_963848345.1. Lineage (GTDB taxonomy): Bacteria > Actinomycetota > Acidimicrobiia > Acidimicrobiales > RAAP-2 > RAAP-2. The sequence continues at coordinate 403,628 of CAWKDF010000011.1, forward strand.
CGTCGATGTCGTTGAGCGGCGTGACGTAGATCTCTTGGATGCCCCATGAGCTGCGCAGTTGGCGGGCCGTTGAGGTATTGGGGGTAATGGCGACGATGGGCATCGGAGGCCGAAAACGCGAGATGGCGCGAGCAGTGAGCCCAGAACGGGTGCAGGCAACAATGGCGACCGCGCTCTCGTCCATCGCCGCACGCCACGCAGCGCCGGTGATGGCTGCGGTGACGCGCTGGGCCTGCGTGCTCGAAGCGACGAGGTGCTGAATACCGAGCCCGGCACCCCATTCCGCATAGGGAAAACTCTCTTCGGCGCGGCGCACGATACGGTCCATCGTGACGACCGTGCCGACCGGATCATCGCCGATGGCGGTTTCGCCGCTCAACATCACTGCACTGGCGCCGTCAAGGACCGCGTTGGCGACGTCGGTGACCTCAGCGCGCGTAGGCACCTGGGCGTGGGTCATCGATTCGAGCATCTGCGTCGCCACGACCACGGGACGGGCGTAGCGAATGCCGAGGCGCACGATCTCCTTTTGGAGATGCGGGACTTCTTCGATCGGCATTCGCACGCCAAGGTCCCCCCGGGCGACCATGAGCGAGTCCGAGTGCTCGATGATCTCATTGAGGTTCTCGATGCCTTCACTCGTCTCGATCTTCGCCATGATCATTACGTCGCTTCGAGAGAGCACAGCGCGAACGGACTCCATGTCAAAGCCCGAACGAACAAATGAGACTGCAAGAATGTCAAAATCCTCATCGCGGAGAGCTTCCAGTCGCGCCCGATCGTCCTCGGTGGGAAGGCGGTCGTTCATGATCGAGGACGGGAGCGAGAGCCCCGGCTTTCCCATGACGGCACCGCCAGAGGTCACGAGCGCCGTCGTCCTTGCGCCGGTCCCGGTCATCACTAAGGAGACGCCACCATCCCCGATATGCACCCGATCGCCGATCTTCAGTAGCGACAGGACGTCGTTTCGTTCGACCGCGATGAGCTCGGCGGTGGAGGTAAGTCCAAATCCCTCGGCGAGCTCGATCTCCTCTCCCACCCCCAAGGCCACCGGCAGCGACCCGAAGGAACCCGCTCGTATCTTCGGGCCGGGGATGTCGACCATGATGGCCAGATCTGGGGCGATGGCGCGCACCCGACGCAGCCGTTCGATCCCTGAAGGGATGTCGCCGTGGGCAAACGAGAGCCGGAGTACGTCTACGCCCGCAGTGACGAGCTCCTTGAGCTTCTCGTCAGAGTCTGATGCCGGGCCAATAGTGGCAACGATGCGCGTACGTCGCACGGGATTCCCTTCGTTTCTTTACTCAAGTCTACGAGAAAGGGAACCTGCGCCCGGGGGGTCGATCCTTACCGCGAAGTAAGGCACGACCGCCAGGTACTGATCAGTTCATAGCGCAGGTCGGCACGACGCCCGACGAGTTCGCAGTGATCGCACCGAATCGAATTCGCACCATGTTTGATGCAGATGCGCACCACCCGCGCAGTGGCACTGCGACCCACGTGAGGCCCGAGAGCGCAGCGTGAAAGGACCGGGCGGGAAGGCTTCTCCAACCCCGAAGTACTCTCGAGCGCCCACCAACGTCACGGCTACCATTGCCACCACTGAGGTTCGAGGGGGCGTATGAGTACTTCAATACCGGGCAGGCTTTCGCGCGACGAGCTCATCGCACACGTCGAAAACGGGGACATTGACACCATCATCCTCGCGATCACCGACATGCAAGGTCGCCTTCAGGGCAAGCGCGTCGACGCCAGCTTCTTCGTCGATGACCTGATTGGCGGCGTCGTCGAGGGGTGCAGCTATCTGCTCGCGTCCGACGTCGACATGAATACCGTCGGCGGCTTCGCGTTGACCTCGTGGGAGCGCGGTTACGGCGATCTCGCGTTCACTCCCGACTTTTCAACGGTGCGACTAGTTCCCTGGCACGAGAGGACGGCCATCATCTTCGCCGACGTCGAAACGACCCATGGCGAGCCGGTCGCCGTCTCCCCGCGTCAAGTCCTCCAGCGCCAGGTGGATCGTCTGGCCGAACGCGGCTGGACCGGTCTCACCGGCACGGAGCTCGAGTTCATCGTCTTCTTGGACTCCTACGAAGAGGCCTGGGACGCCGGGTACCGCGAGCTCACGCCGGCAAATCAGTACAACGTGGACTATTCGCTCATGGGGACCTCGCGCGTGGAGCCCTTGCTTGGACGCGTGCGCCGCTCCATGCGTGACGCGGGCATGGTGGTTGAGTCGCTGAAGGGCGAGTGCAACTTCGGTCAGCACGAGATTGCGTTCAAATACGCGCCGCTCGTCGACAAATGTGACGAGCACAGTCTGTTCAAGCTGGGTACGAAGGAGATCGCCGCCCAGGAGGGCTCCAGCATCACCTTCATGGCCAAGTACAACGAGCGCGAGGGTAACTCGTGCCACATCCACCTCTCGTTGCGCGACGACGAGGACGCGCCGGTCTTTGCCGGCGAGAACGCGCACGGATTCTCCGACGTCTTTGAGCACTTCCTCGCCGGTCAGGTCGCCTACGCGCGCGAACTGTCGCTCTTCCTCGCTCCCAACATCAACAGCTACAAGCGGTTCGTCGAGGGCTCCTTTGCCCCGACCGCAATGCTCTGGGGACTCGACAATCGCACGTGCGCCTTTCGCGTGGTCGGACACGGCCCTTCGATTCGCGTGGAGTGCCGGATACCCGGCGGCGACGTCAACCCCTATCTCGCCGTCGCGGCACTCGTCGCGGCGGGTTTGCGCGGCGTCGAAGAGTCCCTTCCCTTGGCCCCCGCCTTCCAGGGAAACGCCTATATTGCCGACGCTCCGCGAGTACCCACCACGTTGCGCGACGCAAGTGAGCTGTTCGCGAACAGCGCCGTCGCGCGCCAGGCGTTCGGCGATGAGGTCGTCGATCACTACACTCACGCTGCGGATGTGGAAGTCGCCGCCTTCAACACCGCCGTCACCGATTGGGAACGCTACCGAGGATTCGAACGTCTATGAGCACCGCGCTTGGCATCATCAACCCTGCAACCGAACAAGAGATCGCCTCGGTCGCCGTCCACGATCTCGACGAGACCAACCAGGCCATCGACCGAGCGTCCAAGGCCCTCTCGTCCTGGAGAAGCGTCACGCCAGCTGATCGCGCGAGGCTCCTGCGCCGATTCGCCGACGTCGTGGACGCACACATCGAAGAGCTCGCACAACTCGAGGTCGCGAACTCTGGGCACACGATTTCGAACGCGCGCTGGGAGGCGGGCAACGTGCGCGATGTCTTGCTCTATTACTCCGGAGCACCCGAGCGCCACTCCGGTCGCCAGATACCGGTAGCCGGAGGGGTGGACATCACTTTCTACGAGCCGCTCGGCGTCGTCGGCATCATCGTGCCGTGGAACTTCCCCATGCCCATCGCCGGCTGGGGACTCGCTCCGGCCCTCGCCGCCGGAAATACCGTCGTGATGAAGCCCGCCACGCTCACACCCTTGACGGCCATTCGGCTCGGCGAGCTCGCCCTCGACGCAGGCCTCCCCGAAGGCGTCTTCCAGATCGTGACGGGCGACGGATCCATGGTCGGCAACCGATTCGTCACGCACCCGGCGATTCGAAAGGTCTGCTTCACCGGATCGAACGCCGTCGGTCGTCTCATCATGCAGGGCTGCGCTGAGCAAGTAAAGCGCGTGACCTTAGAGCTCGGTGGCAAGAGCGCGAACATCATCTTCGATGACGCGGACCTCGAGAAGGCTGCCGCCAGCGCGCCGTACGCGGTGTTCGACAACGCGGGACAGGACTGCTGTGCGAGGTCGCGCCTCTTGGTGCAGGCGTCGGCCTACGAGCGGTTCATGGAGCTCTTTGAGACCGCGGTGAAGGGCGTGAAGGTCCTTGACCCCACCAGCGACGAGAGCGAGATGGGCCCACTCATCACTGCGGCACAGCGAGAGTCGGTGCGCTCCTACGTGGACGAGTCCGAAGTCGCCTTCCGCGGCAGCGCACCCGAGGGTCCCGGCTACTGGATGGCTCCCACGGTGCTCGAAACGAGCGACGTGAAGAGCCGCTCGTTCCAGGAGGAGATCTTCGGACCCGTCGTTTCAGTGGTGCGATTTGCGGATGAAGCAGAGGCCGTGGCCATCGCCAACGAAAGCCCGTACGGGCTATCGGGGTCAATATGGAGCCGCGACATCGGTCGAGCGTTGCGGGTGGCTCGCGGCGTGGAGACGGGCGCGCTGTCGATCAACTCGAACTCCTCGGTGCGCTACTCGACACCCTTTGGCGGATTCAAGCAGTCCGGACTTGGACGCGAGCTTGGACCCGATGCGCTGCTCGGATTTAGTGAAGAAAAGAATGTGTTCATCTCAACGGAGGAGAAGTAAATGGGACGTCTCGACCACAAAGTCGCCATCATCACGGGTGCCGCGAGCGGCATCGGCCTCGCTACGGCGAGGCGATTTAGCGCGGAGGGCGCGAAGGTCGTGGTGGCTGACCTCAACGAGAGCGTGGGCACCGGCATCGCGAATGAGATTGATGGAACATTCGTGTCGGTCAACGTGGCCGACGAGGAAAGCGTGAAGGCAATGTATGCGTCGGTCATCGACACCTACGGCGGCATCGACGTCCTCTTCAACAACGCGGGCATCTCCCCCGACGACGATGACTCCATTCTCACCACCGGCCTCGAGGCATGGCAGCGAGTCCAAGACGTCAACCTCACGTCGGTGTACCTGTGCTGCAAGTACGGGATCCCCCACCTGCTCGAGCGCGGGGGTGGATCGATCATCAACACCGCGTCGTTCGTCGCGGTCATGGGTTCGGCAACCTCCCAGGTCTCCTACACCGCCTCCAAGGGTGGGGTGCTCGCCATGTCGCGCGAGCTGGGCGTGCAGTTCGCCCGCCAAGGCATCCGCGTGAACGCGCTGTGCCCGGGGCCGGTCAACACGCCGCTCCTTCAAGAGCTCTTCGCAAAGGATCCAGAGCGCGCCGCTCGACGCCTCGTGCACATCCCTGCGGGTCGCTTCGCGGAACCCGACGAGATCGCCGGCGCGGTGCTCTTCCTTGCGAGCGACGACTCGTCGTTCGTGAACGCGTCTACCTTCCTCGTTGATGGGGGCATCAGCGGCGCGTACGTCACGCCGCTCTAAATCAGCCCGTCTAGTCGGACGCGATCTTGGAGGTGAGCGACGGTGGGATGAAGTACTCACTGAGATACTTCTCTCCTTCGTCGCAGAGGATCGTCACGATCGTCGACCCCTTGGGCAGCTCGTCACGCAGTCGGCGTGCGACCACCATGTTGGCGCCCGAGCTCGGTCCCACCAGCAGTCCGAAGTCGCGCGCCAAGCGGCGCATCTCGCGCACCGCGTCGTCGCTGTGGACACCCATCACCCGATCGACCATTTCATGATGACGCTGATAGATCGTCGGGATGAATCCGTCGCTGATCCCTTCGATCTGGTGAAGTCCGGTATCCCCGCACTGAATGGTGCATGACTCGCTCGGCTCGAGGGCCACAATCAGCGCCTGAGGATTGACCTCGCGAATCGCTTGACCCACGCCGATGAGTGTGCCCCCGGTCCCCACGCCCATGACAAAGGCATCGGGCAGCACGTCCTCGGGCAGTTGCTCGAGCAGCTCGGGCCCGAGCCACGTACGGTTCTCTTCGACGTTCCACTCGGACTCGAACTGGTGGGGCGCGAAATAGCCGGGCTGATCGCCGAGTCGGCTGGCCTCGTCAAGTGCTTCGTTCACGTGAAATGTCCCGACGCTGAGCATCTGTGCGCCGAAGGCAAGGGAGATCGCCGCGCGTTCTGGACTCAGCCCCTCGGGCATGACAACGAGCATCTTGTAACCGAGCACGGCGGCGACCATGCTCATCGCGTTGCCCGTATTGCCGCTCGACGCCTCGACGATGGTGTCGCCCGGGTGGAGCAGACCTTCGCGCTCGGCACGCTCGATGATGTAGCGCGCCATGCGTGCCTTGATCGAGCCCGAGGGGTTCAAATACTCGAGCTTGACAAAGATGTCGTCAATTTGGATGAGCGGCGTTGATCCGATCGCGTCCAACACCGTGGCACCGGGCCGAAATCTTGACGCCATTAGACCATCCTCCCCCCGAAGACATCCCCGTCACACACTACGCCTGACGTTCTCAAACGAGAGGGTCGACTACGAGACCGTCATTCCGCCGTCAACGGCGATATCGGCTCCGGTGATCGCCGATGACCCGGCCGAGCAGAGCCAGACAATGGCGGAGGCGACTTCACTCGGCTCGAGAAGCCTGCCGATCGGCTGCTGCTCCGCAAACGCCTCCACGCTATCGAGCCCGTAGACCTTCGCTGACGCCTCGAGGATCGCCGTGCGCGTCGAACCCGGACTAACGGCGTTGGCGGTGACGCCGTAGGGCGCGAGGTCCATGGCGACACCGCGAATCAGTCCGACCACGGCGTGCTTGGCGGCGCTGTAGGTTGCGAGATGAAAGAGTCCGGTGTGTCCCGCCGCTGACGCCACTGCCACGATACGTGGATGGCTCTCTCGACCGTTTGCGATCAAGACGGGTGCTGCGGCCTCGATCAATCGTCGCGTGCCGAGCACGTTGACCGACCACACCGAATCCCACGCGGCGTCGCCGACTTCCCAGAGCGGAACCCCCGCGCCCAGCACGCCCGCGCACGCGACCACCGCATCAAGCCGACCAAAGTGTCGCGTGGCCGTCTCGACGGCGAGTCCCATATCGGTGGCGCTGCGAACGTCGCCGACCAGACCGAGCACCGCCTCCCCGTGACGCCCAACGACGCTCTCGAGATCGGCGGGCGTCGCGAGCGCGTACGGAATGTCGGGGATATCGCGACAGCGATCGACGGCGACCACTCGATAGTTGTCGTTGACCAGCGCGTCGACGGTCGCCGCGCCAATCCCGCGCGCTGCACCGGTGACGATGGCGACGCGACTCATTAGCCGAGCCTTCGAAAGAAGTCCGGCGGCGAAATGACGTCGGTTCGATCCAATTCGTCGATGCTCGATTTGCCGAGGCCGAGCAGCGCGGAATCGATGCCCCCGCGAATGATGTCAAGCACGTTTTCGACGCCGCTTTGCCCCGCCACCGCAAGGCCCCACAGATACGCGCGTCCGATCATGACCGCGTTGGCCCCGAGCGCAACCGCTTTGACGACGTCACTGCCGCGACGCACGCCGCCGTCCAAGAGGACCTCAACCTGATCGCCCACGGCGTCGACCACCGCCGGCAACGCGCGAAGGGGGGCCGGCGTTCCGTCGAGATTGTTGCCGCCGTGGTTGGAGACCGAAAGCGCGGTCGCGCCGAGGTCGACCACCCGCTTCGCGTCGTCTACCCGGCTGACGCCCTTCACCATGAACGGGCCGTCCCACTGCGATCGCAACCACGCCACGTCCTGCCAGCTCGGCAGTGCGCTCTGCATCCACTCGAAGTACGCGCCAAAGAACGTGGGCGGCTTCTCACCCGGTGCCGACATGTTGGGCGTCGTAAGGCTAGGCAGGTGACCGGTCTTCGCGAACGACCAGAACCATCGTGGACGAACGAGAACATCAGGCGCGAGCTTCAGCGCGGCCCGAACGTCAATACGCTCGGGTATCCACGGGCTTCCCCAGTCGCGGCCGTTCGCGAACGACCAGTCGAGCGTCAAGATGATGCCCTTCGCCCCGGCGCTCTTGGCACGATCAAGTCGCTGGATCATCGTGTCGCGATCACCGGACCAGTACATCTGAAAGAGGACTTGGTCGCAGACACCGCAAACCTCTTCGATTGATTTGCTGGCAAATGAGCTCAATCCCATGGCGACGCCGCGGTTGGCGGCCGCTCGCGCGACTGCTATTTCGCCCTCGGGATGCACCGCCTGCACGCCGGTCGGCGAAATGAGGACCGGCATCGAGACCGATTGACCCATGATCGTGGTTGCCATCGACCGATCATTCGAGAGCCCCGCAACGTGGGGGGCAAATCCGAGCTCGTCGAAGGACGCCAGGTTGTCCCTCGAAGAGAGGCCCTTTTCAGAGCCCGCGACCAGCGCGCCGTAGACCGACGACGGCAGGCGCTTTTCGGCCCGGCGTTGGGCTATCGCCACGGTCTCAAACCACGAACTCGCCATTTCCCCTCCAAGACAACCCACCGCAGACTACCGGAGCGGTTTTTGCCCGCGGATCTAGTGAGTGCTGAGCGATACCGCGACGCGTCGAGAGTGATCGATCGGTGGGTGAGGCCGAAGCGATACCGACCGCGTCGCGAGCGCCGCCTCACCGTGTCCGTATACGCACTCGGGGTCAGGGTCGCTCATCTCGAGACCGGTGAAGAACTTGGCCGCCATGCAACCACCGCGACACGCGTCATAGGACCCACACGAGGTGCACGCGCCCTCGTTACCGGGTTCTCGGAGCGCGCGAAAGAGCTCACTCTCGCGCCACACCGACGCGAAATCGCGTTCGCGCACGTTGCCCGCAAGAAACTCATCGTGGATGACGAACGGGCATGCGTAGACGTCGCCCACCGGATCGATCAGACAGACGACACGTCCCGCACCGCAGAGGTTGAGTCCTTCGAGGGGACTGCCCAGCGCCGACAGATGGAAGAACGAGTCGCCGGTCAAGACGTCGGGTCGATCGATCAGCCACCGATAGAGCTGACGACCTTGCTCGAGCGACGGGCGAAGCTCGTCCCACACGTCTGCGCCACGACCGGAGGGGCGGAGCCGAGAGAGTCGCAGCTGGGCGCCGTATGAGCGAGCGAGCGCCTCAAACGCGTCGAGTTGCTCCACGCTCTCCTTCGTCACCACGACCGAGATCTTGAATGGTCCGAAGTTGGCCTCAGCGAGGTGATCCATGGCCCGTCGCGCAGCGTCGTAGCTGCCGACCCCGCGAACGCGATCGCTGGTTGCCGCATCGACGCCATCGATCGATATCTGAACATCGAGATACTCGATTGCAGCCAATCGCTCCGCGGCCCGACGATCGATGCGCGTGCCGTTGGTCGAGAACTTCACGCCCACGTGGCGGCGCACCGCGTGCTCGACGAGTTCGAAGAAGTCGCGGCGGATCATCGGCTCACCGCCGCCGATGTTCACGTAGAAGATCTGCATATCGGCGATCTCGTCGATCAGACTCAACGCCTCTCGGGTCGATAGCTCGCGCGGGTCGCGACGGCCAGAGGACGAGAGGCAGTGCGTGCACGCGAGGTTGCACGCGTAGGTGAGCTCCCAGGTCAGACAGATCGGCGCGCCAAGGCCTCGCTCAAAACGATCGCGCAGGGATTCAGCCACGGAGCAGATCCGATCGATGAAGCGAGGCGAGGGCTACGAGGTAGCGCCCGCGCTCCTTCGGCGCGATCGCCGCCAGCGCGTCATCCGCGCTCGGGAACTCATCAAGCCGTCGAACGAGCTCCACCAGTGAAGGGGACTTCAAGAAGACCAACCGACGATTGACGTGATGGTACGCAAGCGCGCCGAACGATTCATCGCGAAGGGAGACGTCGTCGCTCAGTCGATAGGGTTTCGAGGAATCGAACTCCGTGCTGGTCGCAAGCAGCCCCACGACTTAGTAGACCCCGCAGAGCCCGTCGATGGAGACCTCTTCTACGAGCAGCTCCTCGACGTCTTCGATCTCGTCGACCGTCGACTCTTCGCAGGTCAGCGTTTCTGGTGTCACCGTTTCTCCTTTGCCACGTCCATTCTGGCGCGTTGCAGTTCTGGTGCCGCGCCACGCGTGAAAGACTCGCCTCGTGGACGCCTATCTGCCAGCGGCGCCGCCGCCCACCGAAGCCCCGATTCCAGAAGGAACCGCGGTCAGCATCGACGAGCAGGCCAGCTTCCTTGATCGCAATCTCATCAGCGGAGGAAGCCCGTGGCGGCTCCTCCGCTTGACCAGTTCCTCATTTGGCGTCGCGCAACGGTGGCGGACCAAGGGCAGCGTTCGCGCCGGGGAAGAGCGGTTCGCGCGAACCCTGGTTCAGCAGGGATTGCTCCATCCTCACTTCGATGTTCCCTTTGACGTAGATGAGGTCGACGTGGTGATCCCCGTGCACGAAGACACCGCGTCACTCGCCACGCTCCTCGGAAGCCTCGTTGATTTTCACGTGATCGTCGTTGACGATGGCTCAACAAACGCCCGAGCCATGGCGGCGCTCGCCGCAGAGTACGGCGCCACGCTTCTTCGCCTGCCACACAACTGCGGCCCCGGCGTCGCGCGAAACGAGGGGGCTCGGGCGGGTGGGCGACCGTTCCTCTGGTTCGTCGATATCGACGTTGAGATGGACCGCGCTCGCGATGTCGCCGAGTCACTGCGGCGAGCATTCGCCGACCCGATGGTCGCGGTCGTCGCGCCACGCGTGCGCGGCGCCTCCGGCGTCACCAGGCGCGAGCAGTTCGAGCGCCACTTTGGCGCGCTCGACATGGGGGACCGAAGCGGTCTCGTGGTTCCCGGAGGTCCCGTCAGCTACGTGCCGAGCGCCTGTCTGATGGTGCGCCGTGCGTCCTTCGGCGACGGATTTGATGAGTCGCTGCGACTCGGAGAAGACGTGGACCTCGTGTGGCGCCTCTATGACCACGGATGGCTCGTCCGCTATGACGCGCGCACCGAGGTACGCCATCGAGCGCGGACATCGTGGCGCGCGTGGCTTCGCCAGCGTCACCAATACGGCCAGTCGAGCGCGGAGCTGGCGTTGCGTCACGGGCAGCGCCTCGCTCCCGTGCGCGTGGATACCTGGTCGCTGGTCGCCTGGGCATCGGTGCTCGTGGGGCAGCCGGCCTTCGGTGCTCGCATCGTTGGCGCCGCTCGGCGCCACGCTCGCACGAAGTTTTTCGCCGAGCAAGACGCGCCAGGCGAGGTGGCCACGAAAGTTGTTACCTACAACATGGTGCGCGCCGGTGGCCCCTTGGCGCGCGCCACGGTGCGCACGTTCGGCCTGGTCCTCTTGGCCAGCGCCCTGCATCCCCGCCTCAGAATACGAGCACTCGCGCTGTACGCGGTCGGCACGATGTGGCGCTGGCGCCATGAGCGAGTAGACGTACGCGACGTCCCACTCGCCATGGCCGATGATCTGGCCTACGGCTCCGGCGTCGTTCACGGCGCCTGGCGGAAGAAGACCCTTCGCGCGTTGACCCCGAACATCGTCAGGTCCGAGATGGGCCTCGCAGAGATCTTGGGTCTCCCTCGATCGGCCAGGAACCCAGCCGTCGAGAAGTAGCGTCGACGCCCTTAGGACCTGAGGCGCGATTGCAGTTGTTCTCGAACGCGTGGCCATTCGGTGTCGAGAATCGAGAACATGGCCGTATCCCGTAAGAGATGGGCCTCGCCCGCCACTTGGGAGGGTTGCCAGTGTCGAAGCACGCCTTCAAAGCTCGCTCCGATGCGAAGAATCGCGTCTCTTGATCGATCGTTTCGCGCGTCGGTCTTCAGATCTACTCGGCCCACACCCCAGGCCTCGAACACGTAGTCGAGAAGCAGCAGCTTGGCCTCGGTATTAACCGGCGAACGCTGAGCGGTCGCGGCAAGCCAGGTGCCGCCAATTTCTACCGCATACGGAGTTTGCGATGGCTGAAGCGCTCGAATGGACATGAGGCGGGTCGTCCCCACCGGGTGATTCGTCACGGTGTTCACCTGGGCGAAGGGGATGACCTCGCCCGACTCCCACATTCGCAGCATGTCGCCCACGTAGCCCTCGAGCGCCTCACGGGACTCGGGCACGCTCATGAAACCGTACGTCGAGCGATCCTCATTCGCCGCTTCGAACAGCCCGTCGAGGTGATCATGGGACAAGGGCTCAAGTCGAACCCAGGCGCCGTTCAGCGTTGGAATGGGATAGGCCGCCATCGCGACATCTTCTCACGATGAGATTTCGTGCGGTCCTTATCGAGCGCGGTCCTTACCGCTCGACGGAGAGATTGTCCGCGGCCCACACGCTCAGCTCATGCATGGCGGGCATCAGCGCGGAGCCGGCCGCCGTCAACGCGTACGTAACAGACACCGGCGGTCCGGCCTGCACCTCGCGCACGATCACGCCGGTGACCTGCAACTCGCTCAGCCGCTCGGCGAGAACGGAATCGCTGATGCCTTCGACGCGACGACCCAGCTCGGCAAATCCGAGCGGACCGTTCGCGAGGGTGCCGAGAATGACGCCCACCCAGCGCTTTCCAAGGAACCGGAACGCGCGCACGAGCGCCGCGTCACAGGCGGCCGGTCCGACCTCGGGGCACTCCTCGCTGGACCCCACGCACCCCTCCTCGAGGCTGGTATCCCGTTCGGCGCTAGCGGTCACGCTGTGAGGCTACCATTGACTAGTGGGAACTGAGCGACTTTGCTTTTCAAAGTACCCTATATAGTTGAAGTTACCAACTATCTAGGAGTCCGCATGTCGCTGTTCCGTCTTGACGCCAGTATCCGCGAGGAAGGCTCCCACAGTCGAGCTATCGCCGACATCGTCGAGAGTGCGTGGCGTGAAACCCACCCCGAAGCGGAGGTAACGCGGCGCCGCGTGGGACTAGACCCGCTCCCCTCGACCCTGTGGGCACAAGCCGTCTCTGCGAGCTGGGTCGCCGAGGACGACCGCAGCCCCGAACAGCGCGACGCCGCTGCCGTCGCGGCCTCGTTGGGCGACGAGCTGCTCGACGCGGATGCCCTGCTCTTCGCCATCCCGCTCTACAACTTCGGTGTCTCCCAGCACTTCAAGACGTGGGTTGACGTCGTCTTGACGGACAAGCGGTTGGCGACTCCCGAGGGCTCCGCCCTCGCGGGTCGACCAGCGGTGCTCGTCGTCGTTCGCGGCGGCGCCTATGGCGCCGGCACGCCGCGCGAAGGCTGGGATCACGCCTCTGGTTGGTACCGGCGCATCCTCGAAGACGTCTGGCAGCTTGACCTCAAGGTTGTAGAAAAGGAGTTCACGTTGGTAGGGGTGAACCCGGCGCTTGACGAGTTCAAGGATCTCGCAGCGGCAATGGGTCGCGACGCAGAAGCCCTCGCGCTCGAACACGGTCGCCACCTCGCAACGGTGGGCGCACACTAAACCAGCATCCGTCATCTCGGTGCAGAAAGCAGGGCCGAGCGCACAAGTACGGTGAACCGTATGGGGATCAGCGCGCGACATCGTGACCGCGCGCGTTTCATCATTGTCGCTGGCTTCGTCGTCACGGCAATCGGCGAACTCACCAGTTTCGTCAGCTGGATCTCCGACGGTGATCTTCGCTACAGCTCCAATGAGGACGTGCGGTCGTTCGCCGCAACCTTCGCGGTCGTCGCGGGTGTGGCGGTGTGGTGGTTTCTGAGCCAGATCATCGCGAACGACGTCGCGCCGACGGCGCTTGTCCGAAGGGCACTTCTCTCGCTGGTGCTCGAACAGTTGTTCCTTGCCGTCACCTCGTTGGCTCTTGTCGCCGTCGCCTATTGGCACCTCGCATCTTCGTGGGCGGTCCAAGGCAACGCCCTGGTCGGACTCGGTGCGCTCATCAGCGCCGCGGGTTTCTACTCAATGCTGCGTACGTATCGAGAGGAACCGAACGTCGCGGCGGAAACGGACCAAGCTCGCACCTAGAAGCGGACCACGCCCCGCACGTTCTTACCCGAGGCCAGATCGTCATAGCCCTGCTGCACGTTCTCGACGCTGTACTCCTGGGTGATCAAATCGTCGACGTGCAGCTTGCCTTCGTGGTGAAGACGGAGGAGCTTGGGGATTTGCACGCGGGGGTTCTCGGATCCAAAGATCGAGCCACGAAGATCCTGATTCAACATCGAGAACATGAACAGATTGAGATCAACCGTCTTTAGATCGTAAGGAGCGATCGCGGTCGTCACGACGACGCCGCCCTTCGCCGTGATCGATCTCGCCTGCTCGATCAACTCGCCCGTCAGCACGCCCACCGTGATGATCGTCACGTCGCAGTTCTTGCCGCTCGTCAGCTCGGGCAGGATGTTGAACGCCGCGTCCAGGGTCGTCGCGCAGCCGTGCGTGGCCCCGATCTTGAGCGCCCGGTCGACCTTGGACCCGTTGGTGTCGATCGCGATGACTGCCCGCGCACCGGCGTGTGCGGCGCCCTGAATCGCACCGGAACCAACGCCACCGCACCCGATCACGGCGACGGTGTCGCCCGGTTTCGTGCCACCTCGAGTCACCGCTGAACCGAAGCCCGTTGAGATGCCGCACGAGATGAGCGCAGCCGCTCGCAGGTCGTACCAAGGTTCAATGCGAATGAGTGACGCTTCGTGCACCACGATGTACTCGGAGAAGGTCCCTAACTGGCAGACGCGGTTGAGGAAGTCGCCACCGAGGTGGTGGCGCCACGTGCCGTCAGAGATCATCGGTCCCATCAAGGTGTGCGCGCCAAGGTCGCAGAGGTACTGACGTCCGGACGCGCAGGACTCGCATCGCCCGCAGGAGGGGATGAAGGAGACCGCCACGTGGTCACCCGGCTTCAGCGTCGTGACGTTCTCTCCCACTGATTCGACGACACCGGCTCCCTCGTGGCCGCCGATGACCGGGTAGATCGAGTCGCGACCGGTCAGGGCCTGGACGATCAGCTGCTCGGGCACCATATCGCCGGTCCGAATGTGCTCATCTGAGTGACACATCCCCGCAAAGGCCATCTTCACCTTCACCTCACTCGCGCGCGGCTCGTCTATCTCGATGGTCTCGGTGTGCCAGGGACCGTTCAGCTCACTGACGATGGCGGCTCTCACTTGCATGGTTCTCCCCCGATTCAACGGTCGGCGCCGTCGTCCGTACTCTATCGATCGGGCGTGCGGGGATTCCCTACATCTGTTCGGGCGCATCGATGCCGAGCACCGACAGGCCCAGACGCAAGGTGCGCGCGGTCAGGTCACAGAGGGCGAGTCGCTCTTCGCGTAACGCGCCCTCGGACGAAAGTACCGGGCACGCGTCATAGAAGGACGTGAATCGCTGCGCCAGGTCGAAGAGATACGTGCAGAGGCGATGGGGCTGGAGCGCCGCCACGGAGGAGGCGAACGCCTCGGGCAACGCCAGCAGTCCGAGCGCCAGTTCGCGCTCGGCGACCGAGTCGAGCGCGAAGTGCGCGTCGGTGGGCGCTTCGCCCCCCGAACGGCGAAAGATCGACCGAAGTCGGGCGTGCGCATACTGCAAGTACGGACCGGTGTCGCCCTCGAAGGCGATCATCCGATCGAGATCGAACACGTAATCGTGCTGGCGTTCGGTCGAGAGGTCGGCGTATTTGATAGCGGCTCGTGCGATCTGTTCGGCGAGGTGGAACTTGGCGTCACCGTCAAGATCGGTCCCGCGCTCGTCCAGAATGACGTAGGCGCGTTCGATCGCTTCGTCGATCAACGTGACGAGCTTGACCGTCTCTCCGTCGCGGGACTTGAACATCTTGTGGTCCTTGCCGAGCACGTTCCCGAAGACCACTTGTTCGCAGCGCACCGTGTCGGGCAGCCAGCCCGCCATGCGGCCTACGGCGAAAACCATCTCAAAGTGCTGCACCTGGGGGGCGCCGACGACGTAGAGCAGCTCATCACCGTGCAGCGTCGACACCCGATCACGCAGCGCCGCGAGGTCGGTCGCCGCATAGCCGTAGCCTTCGTCGCGCTTTTGCACGATGAGCGGCAACGGCTCGCCGTCGCGATTGACAAAGCCGGGCGGAAAGACGCACAGGGCCCCGTCGCTCTCGACCAGCAGACCGGCCTCGTCGAGGTCGCGCACGACGCCCGCCAGCAATTCGTTGTAATAGGACTCACCGACGACGTCGCTCGCCGTGAGGGTGACGTCGAGCTTTTGGTACACCGAACTGAAGTAGGCGATGGATTCATTGACCAGAACGTGCCAGAGCCTCAGGGTTTCGGGATCGCCGCTCTGTAGCGCCACCACGCGGGTGCGGCTACGGCCCTTGAACGCATCGCTCGCGTCGAACTTGGCGCGGGCTTCGCGGTAGAACCCGTCGAGGTCGCCGATCGACAGCGTCGCCACGGCCTTGTCCTCGCCCAGGTCGAGCAGATGCTCGATGAGCATGCCAAAGGGCGTGCCCCAGTCACCCACGTGGTTGCGCGCGATGACCTCGTGGCCCGCGAATCGATACATTCGCGCGAGCGCGTCACCGATCACCGTCGAGCGTAGGTGCCCTACGTGCATTTCCTTAGCGACGTTGGGCGCCGAGTAATCGATCACGGCCCGCCTCGGCGTCGCTCGAGCGATGCCGAGGCGTTCATCGGGCCCGAGCGCTCGCAGCTGCTCACTGAGAAAGGTCGTCGAGAGCGTCAGGTTTAAAAACCCTGGCCCGGCCACTTCGACGCTCGCTACACCGTCCACATCCAGAGCGCGCACGATCTCGTCAGCGACCTCACGGGGTTGGCGACCGAGCCGTTTGGCCAGTGCCATGACGCCGTTCGCCTGGTAGTCGCTGCGATCCGAGACGCGCAGCACCGGGTCGGCCCCCGCCTCGAGGGCGTCAAAGGCGCGCTGGAGGCGCACCTGGAGCGTTTCGTAGGTCGACGTCACGCCACACAGTCTCCCACTTGACGCCGGACCCTCACGAATTCGTCGCGGAACGCCCGTGAGAAAACACGGCAGAATGGATTCATGACCTCTTCGCTCGACTCCTTTCAGACGAAGAGCACCCTTGATGTTGAGGGTCGCTCGCTCACCTATTTTGCGCTCGAGGGCGAGCGACTGAAGCCCTTCGGCGTCGAACGGCTTCCCTTTTCCATCAAGGTGCTCCTCGAGAATCTGCTTCGCAATGAAGATGGCGTGAAAGTGACCGCCTCGGACATTGAAGCGCTCGCGCGTTGGGCAGACGCGCCGTCGGCCCACGGCGAGGCGGCGGGCGACGACGCTCGTGAGATCTCCTTTACCCCCGCGCGCGTCCTCATGCAAGACCTCACGGGCGTGCCCGCGGTGGTGGACCTCGCGGCCATGCGCGACGCCATCGTGGCCCTTGGCAGCGACGCCAAGAAGATCAACCCGCTCGTTCCCGTTGAGCTCGTCATCGACCACTCGGTCATCATCGAGCGGAGCGGTACGGCGACCAGCTACGAGGAGAACGTCGAGATCGAATACCAGCGCAACGCCGAGCGCTACACCTTCTTGAAGTGGGCACAGAGCTCGTTCGAGCAGTTCCGCGTCGTGCCTCCGGGAATGGGGATCTGCCACCAGGTCAACCTGGAGCACCTGGCGAAGGTCGTCTTCGACCTGGAGGGCGTTGCGTACTTCGACACCGTCGTGGGCACGGACTCGCACACGACCATGGTGAATGGCCTCGGCGTGCTGGGCTGGGGCGTCGGCGGCATTGAAGCCGAAGCGAGCATGCTCGGCCAGCCCGCCTCGATGCTGATCCCGCCGGTTGTCGGACTGCGCATCGTCGGCAAGACCCGTGAGGGCGTCACCGCGACGGACGTCGTGCTCACCATCACTCAGCTCCTTCGTCAGCACGGTGTCGTTGGCAAGTTCGTCGAGGCGTTCGGACCGGACGTCAAGTCCCTGTCGGTGGAGACGCGCGCGACCATCGGTAACATGTCGCCCGAATACGGCGCGACCTGCACGATCTTTCCCATCGACCAAGTGACCCTCGACTACTTGGCCTTCACCGGCCGCCCTGCGGCGCAGCTGAAGCTGGTCGAGGCCTACGCGAAGGCTCAGGGAGTCTGGCACCACGAGCACGCGCCCGAGCCGGTCTATTCCGAGTACGTCGAACTCGACCTGTCGACCGTCGAGCCCAGCTTGGCGGGACCAAAGCGTCCCCAAGACCGCGTATCGCTCTCGGGCGCGCGAGGCGCCTTTCGCGACGCGCTCGGCCGCGAGCCGTTGGAGGTCCATGGCGTCGAGGCGGCCGAGGATCTAAAGGACGGCGCCGTGGTGGTCGCCGCGATCACCTCGTGCACCAACACCTCGAATCCTTCCGTGCTGGTCGCCGCAGGACTAGTCGCGAAAGAGGCAGTAAAGCGCGGGCTCAGCGCGAAGCCGTGGGTGAAGACCTCGCTCGCTCCCGGCAGCCGAGTCGTGACCGACTACCTCGAGCGCGCCGGGCTCATCGAGCCACTCGATGCGCTCGGTTTCTACCTCGCGGGCTATGGATGCACGACGTGCATCGGCAACACCGGTCCCCTGCTCAACGGTGTGTCGGACGCCGTGAATGAGCACGACCTCTCGGTCGTCTCGGTGCTCTCGGGAAACCGCAACTTCGAGGGCCGCATCCACCCTGACGTCAAGCAGAACTTCCTCGCGAGTCCGCCGCTCGTCGTGGCGTATGCGCTGGCGGGCACCATCGACATCGATCTCAGCAGCGAGCCGCTGGGGGTCGGCTCCGACGGCCAACCAGTCTTTCTGGCGGATCTCTGGCCGACCGACGCCGACGTCGCCGAGGCAGTGCGAGCGTCGATCACCCCTCAAATGTTCGAAGATCGCTACGCAAGCGCCTTTGGGGGCGACGAGCGCTGGCGTGCCGTGCCGACCACCCACGAGGTCACCTACAACTGGGACCAGAAGTCGACCTACGTAAAGCTGCCCCCCTACTTCGAGGGCCTCACGATGCACCCAGGCGTCGTCACCGACGTGCGTGGCGCGCGCGTGCTGGCCAAGCTGGGCGACTCGGTCACCACTGACCACATCTCTCCCGCCGGCAATATTCGTCCAAACGTCCCCGCGGGCAAGTACCTCATCGACGCTGGCGTCGATCCGAAGGACTTCAACAGCTATGGCACGCGACGTGGCAACCACCAAGTCATGATGCGCGGCACTTTTGCCAACATCCGTCTTCGCAACCTCATGGCGCCGGGCACGGAAGGCGGCGTCACCATCAAACTGCCCGAAGGAACCCCGATGTCAATCTTCGATGCCGCCATGGCCTACGCCGAAGAGGGAACGCCACTGGTCATTCTCGGCGGCAAGGAGTACGGCAGCGGTTCGAGCCGCGACTGGGCGGCCAAGGGCACCAAGTTGCTCGGCGTTCGCGCGGTGCTGGTAGAGAGCTTCGAGCGGATCCACCGATCCAACCTCGTGGGGATGGGGGTGTTGCCCTTGCAGTACCTTCCGGGAGAGAGCGCGGCGACGCTCGGGCTCGACGGGACGGAGGTCTTCTCGATCACCGGGCTCGAGCCGCTCAATCACGGCGAGACAGTGAGCACGGTGAACGTGGACGTCACGCGCGAGGACGGGACCAACTTCACGTTCAGCGCACGGCTGCGGATCGACACGCCCACGGAGGCCGAGTACTACCGTCACGGGGGCGTGTTGAACTTCGTCCTCCGCCAGCTGGCTGCGAGCTAAGCCGGGACCAACGCCACCACCGCGGCGTCGACGTTGGCGTAGACCGAGAGCGCACGGATCTTCGGGTCGAACGACTTCGCGAGCTCGTCCGCTACACGATCGTTTACCCGCGCGAAAGAGAGGCTGATGCCGTCTTTTTGGAGGTCGCCCAGGACCTGAGAAAGGATCGTCATGCCGGTGAAGTCGATCTCGGCCATGGCGGCGGCATCTATCACGAGGTGACGCGTTTCGGGGTACGTCGACAACATGCCGTGCACCTCGCGGCGAAAGATGCCGGCGTTGGCGAAGAACAGATCGTTGTCGAAGAGCACCACGAGCACGTGGTCGACCGATGCCACGCCCTCGTCACTGAGGGGCTCCCAGCTCGTCGTTCCGCTACGACGTCCGAGCACGATCATGTGCGGGCGCGCTGATCGCCAGGTCTGGTCGAGAATCGCGAGCCCCACCGCGATGGCGATACCTTGCTCGACGCCGATGAAGATGACCCCCAGCGCTGAGATGAGCGCGTAAAGGAATTCGATTCGACTCGAACGCCACACGCGGGCCATGAGGCCGACTTTGATGAGGCGCGCGCCGATGAAGACGAGCACACCCGCGAGGGCGGCCAGCGGAATCGTGTGCGCATAACGCCCAAGCGGCGACAGCACGAGGGCGATCACCGCCGCCGTCAGCCCGACGAGCTTGGTGGACCCGCCCGCCAGGCGCGAGACCGTGGTTCGAGCGGGCGACGCGTCAACGGGAAAGGCACCCACTAATCCTGCGGCGACGTTGGCGAGGCCCACCCCGACGAAATCTCGACTGAGGTTGCTCTCGACCCCGAGATCGTCCGAGGCCGTTCTCGACGTCGCCGCCGTCTGGGAGAGAATCACGATGACGAGCGTGACCGAGGTCGTGAGGACGACCCCCCATTGACCCGAGCTCAACCAGTGCAGGTGCCACGTCGGCGGCCCCACGTGGACGGTTCCGAGCTCCGTCACGCCGTGGTGGGAGAGCTTGAGGCCGACCGTGAGCACGATCGCGACGGCGATCGCCCCGAGCGCCCACGGCAAGCGAGCATTTACCTTTTCACCGACCACGAGCACGACGAGGGTCCCGAGGGCCAGCGCAATCGACCAGGCGCTGACGTGCGCAAGTTCGCCGAAGACGGTGTGGAGTCGCTGGATGACGCTGGTGCCCCCTGAGGCGACACCGAGCGCGCTCGGCAGTTGGTGGACGATGATGATGACCCCGATGCCGCAGAGAAAGCCCGTCACGATCGGCAGCGACAAGAAATCGGCGACCCAACCGAGCTTCAAGAGCCCGACGCCGAGGAGCGCGAGACCGGTGACCACCGCCGTCGCCGCGACGAGCTCCATGTAGAGCGGCGTGGACACGGGAGCGAACCGCACCAGCACGACAGCGAAGAGCGGTGCGATGGTCGAGTCCGCGCCGACCGACACGATCGGGTTGGAGCCGAACACGACGAAGACGAGCGTGGCGGTGATGAACGCGATCATCGCGACGAAGGCCGGCACGCCCGCGAGCTGCGAGGTGGCGAGCTGTTCGGGGATCGCGATCGCGAGGAGCGTCACGCCGGCGAGCATCTGGGGACCGAAGTTCTCGCGGCTCACGCCGAGAAAGGTCTCTTTGACTCCCCGCGCGGGCCGACGAAGCCCAATCGGAGTGCGGGTAGGCTCGCTGGCTCTCGGATTCGCCATGCTCCACCCTACGGCGGGCGCGGCGCGCGAACTAGCTGGTCGCGACGACCCGGAAGCCCTCGGCGAGCTTGCCCTTTTTCATGCCCGCGTTCTTCGCAGTCGCACGCGACCACGATCGCATCATCTTCTTCAGACCTTTGCGGGTACCGACCTGGCTCACGTGCTTGCTCAACGCGTCGAACTTTTGGTCGAAGGTCTTGGTGATGTCGACCACCATGGTGGGGTTCACCCCCGACAGCCAGACCTCACTCACCGAGTGCGGCTCGAAGCCCTCGCGAATGAGCTCGGGAAACGCGTGCGGATTCCGTGCGTCGGGATAGACCGCGCGCAACGTTGCTTCGCCCGTTGCCAAGTGGTCGGGATGGCTCGCGAAGATGCGCTCGTAGTTGCGCTCCGGACTTTGGGTGATCACCAGGCTCGGCTTGTGCGTGCGGATAACGCGGGCGATCTCGCGTCGAAGCGCCATGGTCGTCTCCACTCGTCCGTCCGGCCAGTGGAGAAACGTGAGGTTGGTCACGCCCACTTCCTTGGCCGCCGCGGTCTGTTCCGCCTCGCGGATGGCGATCCGGTCTTCGCGGCTGTCCGTGGAATCATCGCCGCCGGCGTCACCCGAGGTGACGAGGCAGTATGCGACGTCGACCCCGCGATTGGTCAGATAGGCGATGGTGCCCGCGGTGCCGAAGTCCACGTCATCAGGGTGCGCGACGACGACAAGGGCGCGTTTCAGCGACTTGTCGTGCTTGTAGACGGGCAGTGCCTTTTTCTTCACAAAGTAGAGTTTTGCATGGTCGGGTCCCAATTAGCCAAATCTTTCAATCTGGGGTCATTTGAAAAGACCTCAACGATGGGGCGCTTCAAGTTGAGCCTCTTCATGATAATTTCGGCCTCAATCATCTGATTCCACAGTAAAAGTGAGACCACCACGCCCGTGGACCCGGCCCTAGCCGTGCGTCCCGAGCGGTGCAAATAGGCCTTTTGGTCCTCCGGCGGGTCAAAATGCATGACGCAGTCGACGCCATCGATGTGGAGCCCTCGGGCGGCCACGTCGGTCGCGACGAGCACGGGGAGCTTCTCTGCCTGGAAGTCTGAGAGCGCCTTTTCGCGCTGGCTCTGACGGAGATCACCGTGGATGGCGGCTGCTTGCACGCCCTCCTTTTGCAGCTGCTCGACCAGACGGTCGGCCCCACGCTTGGTGCGACAGAAGATGATGGTCTTATCGAATGAGCGGCAGATCGTGGCCGCCACCTTCACGCGGTCCATCTGGTGAACCTGCAGGAAATGGTGCGCCATGCGCGAGACCGTCTGGGTATCGCTCGCCACTTCGTGAAAGACCGGATCGGTGAGGTAGCGCTTCACGAGACGGTCGATCGCGCCGTCGAGCGTCGCCGAGAAGAGCAGCGTCTGGTGTGGGCGATCCGCGATGCGCCGCAGCACCCATTCGACCTGGGGCATGAAGCCCATGTCGGCCATCCGGTCCGCTTCGTCAAGGACGAGCACGTCGAGCTGCTCGACGTTGACTTCGCCGCGGTCACCGAGATCGATGAGTCGGCCGGGCGTCGCGATGATCACGTCACAACCCTTGCGAAGCGCCTTGATCTGGCGCTCGATGTCCGCGCCACCGTAGACGGCGGCGACGTTGAGGCCCATCGCCTTGCCGAGTGGGGCGAGGACTTCATAGACCTGGACGGCGAGTTCGCGCGTAGGCAACAGCACGAGACCGCGCGGCCGGGCGGGCCTCTGGTCGGGGATGCTGCGCGTCGGTTCGAGGGCGAGTCGCTGAAGCATCGGAAGACCGAAGCCGAGCGTCTTGCCCGAACCGGTCTTCGCTTTGCCGCAGACGTCGCGCCCGGCGAGGGCGTCGGCGATGGTCATAGCCTGGATCGGGAAGGCGGTCGTGATCCCTTGGGAGCTCAGCACGCCCACGAGGGCGCTCGCAACCCCGAGGTCTTCGAAGGTGGTGGTGGTGGCGTAGGAGTCCGCGCCTGACGCGACGGACTCGGCGGTTTCACTGCTCACGTAAACACGGGTCGTTTCTCGGTTGGACCCGTAACCGTCGTACGTTCGAATGGGCCCGAGCCCATATCCTCGAGCTCCCCTCTAGTCTACGTGTGGCTAAGCAGCCCCACGACGCATAGGAGCACGAATGTCACGACTCGAAACGGGCGACCGGGCCCCGGCTTTCACGCTGAAAGACCACGAGGGGAAGAAAGTCTCGCTCAAAGACTTCGCCGGGTCACGAGTCGTGCTGTACTTCTACCCCGCTGACGACACGCCCGGATGCACCAAAGAGGCCTGTCAGTTCAATAACGAGCTGGCGTCGTTTCGCTCCTTGGATGTCGAGGTGATCGGGATATCGCCCGATGGCGCGGACAAGCATCAGGCCTTTCGGGCGAAATACGGCCTCAACTTCACCTTGCTCTCGGATCCGGACAAGTCCGTCATGGAGAAGTACGGCGCTTACGGCGAGAAGATGATGTACGGCAACAAGGTGCGAGGCGTCATTCGCTCAACGTTCGTGGTGGGAGCGAAGGGCACGATCGAGCGGGCGTACTACAACGTTCGCGCCGACGGTCACGCGGGAAAGGTGCTCGCCGGTCTCTCGAGTTAGGTCGCGTTCTGGCGGCGCACCGAACGAAGCCGATGCAAGAACCCGACGACGAGGAGCAGCACGACCACGATGATCGTCGGCCACTCCGCATCTTTGAAGTCTCCCGACACTCGGTGCCAGTTAGATCCAGCGGCGTAGCCAAGTGAGCTCAGCAGCGCGACCCACGCCGCCGATCCGATCAAGGTGAGGGTGGCGAAACGCGCGCGGTTCATCTCCGCGATACCAGCCGGCACCGAGATGAAGCTGCGCACAAAGGGAAGCAGTCGGCCAAAGAGCACCGTCGCGGATCCGTACTTCTCGAACCAGCGCTCGGAGGTCTCGAGGTCCCGTGGCCCGAGCAACAGCCACTTGCCCCATCGTTCAACGACCGTCCGTCCCGCGCCCCGGCCAACTTCATACGCGATTTGAGAACCAACGACCGCACTCAACGAACTCACGACGATCACCGCCCAGAGCGTGAACTGGACGTGGCCGGTCACCGCCGTCGTGCAGAGCGCTCCGGCGACCACGTAGGTGATCTCTGAGGGGATAGGAATGCAGGCCGAGGTCGCGAGCGACAGCACGACGAGCGCGAAGTAGCCATAGTGCTGGATGAACGATTGCACCCGTCCATTCTGGCCGACGGTGAGAAGGGCAACGTTTCCCTAGTGTTGGTGCACCGAACACCAGTAGGTGGTGCGTCCGCCCACGGTCGCGATCAACATCGTCCCGCCGTCTTTCGGGCAGAGACCGCCGGGAAAACGACCGTCCATGTGGTCCCCCGTGTGCGAGCCGCCTCGACGCTTGAGCGCGCTCATCGTCGCGCGAAAGGCCCGAAAGAGGCGGCCCTTCTCTTCGGCCGTCATAGACCCCGTCGGCGTGCGCGGGTCGATGCCCGCGCGATAGAGGATCTCGTCACCGAGCAGATTGCCGACACCGGCGATATGGGACTGGTCGAGAAGTCTGGCCTTGATCGCGGGGCCCTCTCCTCTGTCCACGCGCACCACCTGGTCGAACTCCTTTCGCGTCAGCGTGAGCGCGTCCGGTCCGAGGCCAGCCAGATCGGGATTGATCTCAAATCGCGCCATGCGCCGTGGGTCGTGCACCACCAACTTTCGCCCGTCCTCGAATTCGAGCCCGCCACGCAGCCACTTTGATTCGAAGTCGTGGGGCCCGTAGAAGAGACCTTCAATGCCCGCGTCGCCATCCAGGAGCAGCACGCCCGTCATGCCGAAGCGCACCCCGAGCGTCGGCCCGTCGGTGTCGAGCAACAAGAGCTTGCCCCTTCTCGACGTGCCCTCGATGGTGAGGCCCTTCACCGTTCTCGCCCAGGCGGACGGCGAGGTGAGCTTCTTCGCCAGGTAGGCGTCCGCCCAACCGCGACTGATCGTCGCGCCGACCACCCGGTCGGCGAGGGTGCGATACGACTCCACTTCAAGTATTTCGGGCACCGTGGCATCGTATTCGGCGCAAGATGCGTGGAGCTCCGTTACTAGGGTTGAGCCATGTCTCTTGAGAAGCCCCAGTGGCGTGAGCTCTTCAGCGAAGTCGTGACGTCTGGACTCTGCACGGGCTGCGCGGCATGCGTGATCGCCTGCCCGCATCCGGTGCTCGACTACGAGACCGACAACGGCGTCTACAAGCCGTTCCACCTCGACATCGACGGCGGGCCCGATGACTGCACCCACGGTCAGAAGGGCTGCACCATGTGCACCCGTGCCTGTCCGCGCTTTCGTAACTGGGAAGGCGAGATCGACGTGCACCGCTTCGCGCGCGAGCGCACTCCAGAGGAGGTTTGGGGCATCGGCGATGTGCTCCTCGCACGAGCCACCGACGAAACGCTCGTCGAAAACGGCCAGGACGGCGGATTCGTCTCGGCGCTGCTCATCTACGCCCTCGAGCACGACATCATCGACGCGGCTCTCGTGAGCGGACTCGAAGGCGACGGCTCGACGTGGCGCGCGAAGCCCATGGTGGCGCGCACGACAGAGGACGTGATCGAAACCGCGAAGTCCCGCTACACCTACAGCGCGAATCTGCTCGCCTACGAAGAGGCCGTCGAGGGGGGCGCCGAGCGCATTGGCCTCGTCGGCATGGGCTGCATGGCGTCGGCGCCGGGCGCCATGCAAGCGAGAAAGGCGGGCAAGGTTGCTCGCCGACTCTGTCTCACCATCGGGCTGCTCTGCTCCAAGACGTTTGACGACTCGATCTTCGAAGAGCTCTTCGAAGCGAAGTATGGGATCAAGCGCGCTGAGATCACCAAGATGAACATCAAGGGCGTCTTCCAGCTGTGGACGAAGGACGGCGGCTACTACGAGATCCCCTTGAAGGAGGCTCACGCGTACACGCGCGAGGGTTGCACGCACTGCCCGGACTTTGCCGCCGAGCACGCGGACCTCTCGACGGGCGGCATCGGCGCGTTCGGCGACTGGACGCTCGTGATCGCGCGCACCGACCTCGGCCGCGAGATCCTCTCGTCCATGAAGGAACTCGGGCTCATCGACACTCGCCCGGGCGACGACGACCCGGGCGCGGTCGCGCTGCTGCACAAGCTGGCGCGCGTCTCGCGAAAGCGCTGGCCTGAGAACGCCGCGCCGGCCCCGGGTCGACTTCCCGTCACGGCGGGCTGATGCCAACCACCTCGGCCCCGCGGCCGACGACCATCCTCTTTGTTCGTCACGGCACGACGGCAACGACCGGCACCGTGCTCCCGGGTCGTGCGCCCGGCCTGCATCTTTCCGAGCGAGGGATGGCGGAAGCCTCCGAGGTCGCCGAACGACTGAAGGAGCTGTCGCTCAAGCCGAGCGCGCTCTACGTCTCACCCCTCGAACGCACCCGTGAGACGGCGGCACCCATCGCTAAAGCTCTGCGCTTAAAGCCGATCGTCGAGCGTGGACTCCTCGAGTGCGACTTCGGACTGTGGACCGGAAAGCGGCTCGCTACGCTGGCCCGGCGCCCGGAGTGGCGCACCGTCCAGCACGCGCCCAGCACGTTTCGATTCCCAGAGGGCGAATCGTTTGTCGAGATGCAGCTGCGGATATGGGAGACAGTGAGCGCCATCGCCAAGCGCCACCCGCGCCGCACGGTCGTGGTCGTGAGTCATGCCGACCCGATCAAAGCGGCCGTCACCTACGCTCAAGGTGTGCCGCTCGACCTCTTTCAGCGCACCGTCATCTCGCCGTGCTCGGTCAGTGCCGTCGCCTTTACCGGGTCAACGCCCATCGTGCTCTGCGTGAACAGCACGGGAACACTGAAAGGTCTCAGTCCCTCGTGAACTACGTCTTTACCAACCCCGATCGTGTCATGGTCGGCGTGCGCGGTGAGGTGGGCAACCGGCTCTTCCTCCTTCAAGTTCGAGAGGGACGCCGACTCGTCATCGTGAAGTGCGAGAAGCTTCAGCTCGCCGCCCTGGCGGAATGGATCGGCCAGGTGCTCCAAGAGCTCGGTCGTCCCGGACACCTTCCCGAGGACTTCGCCTTAGAGCCCGAATACGAGACCGACTTCGTGGCGGGTGACATCGCGGTGTCGGTGGACGAGACCGAAAAGACGATCGACGTGACGCTGGAGTCGCTCGAGGAAGACTCCACGCTGAGCGTCCGTCTCACCCGCGAGTGGGCGGCCGGACTCGCGATCGCCATCGTTCGACTCGTCGACGCCGGACGTCCACTCTGCCCGCTCTGTGGGGGACCACTCGACCCCAAGGGGCACGACTGTCCGCGCACGAACGGTCACAACGCCCCGATCCGCTAGCCGTGACGCGCGACGAGCAACGCCAGCTCCTCGAGCGTGGGGTGATCGAGATCGAAGGACGCGTTGCGGGTTCCTCGAACCAAGCCCTGCTCGTCTCGCTCACCTTGGACGGGGTGAGCGCACTGGCCTGCTACAAGGCAGAAGCCGGCGAGCGCCCGCTCTGGGACTTCCCCGATGGGCTCTGGCGGCGCGAAGTCGCCGCCTACGAGCTCGACGCCGAGCTCGGTACTGACCTCGTGCCGACCACCGTCGGTCGTGACGACGCCCCCTACGGTCCGGGATCGCTGCAGTGGTGGGTCGCCGACAACCAGGAGGACCACTACTTCACTTTGCGGGACCGGCCCGAGTTTCGTCATTGGTTTGAACGGCTCGCCGCGTTCGACGTCGTGGCGAACAACGCCGACCGCAAAGCCGGACACGTGATCTTTGACGGCGTGCGTCTGTGGGCGATCGACAACGGACTGTGCTTTCACGAAGAGGACAAGCTGCGCACGGTCATCTGGGAGTACGCCGGACTCGCCGTCGAACCGCGGCTCCTCGAACGCATCGACCGCTTCGCGAAAGGCGACGTCGGTAGGGTGTCCACCTGGCTCAACCCGAGTGAGCTCGCCCTCGCGCAGCTGCGCGCGCACGGCCTCGTCGAAAATGCCTGCTACCCGGAGCCCGACGAGTCCTCTGACTGGCCCCCGTATCCCTGGCCGCTGATCTAGCCAATGCGGACGAGCACCGGCTCGTCCGCGGGCGCGCCCGACTCGAGCATGAAGAGCGTCAGCAGCGCGCCAACGCCGAAGGATCCAGCCGCCCACCAGAAGGCCACGGAGTAGCCGTGCAGTGTCGCCGCCGTTGACGACGCGGCCGAGGTCGGGGCGGCGTGGTGAAGCGCGCGCAGCGTCACCGCGACGGCGATGGTGTTGAGGAGCGCCGTGCCCAGCGAACCGCCAATCTGCTGGGTCGTGTTGACGAGCGCCGACGCGGCGCCCGCGTCGCGGGGCTCAACCTGCGCCGTCGCGCTGGCGATGGCCGGAGCGAAGATGAGGCCGAGCCCGAGACCGGTCACGATGAGTCCCGGCATCACGTGGCCCCAGTAGTCGGAGTACGGAGTGAGTCGAGTGAAGAGCACCATGCCCATGCCCGCGAGCAGCATGCCGGTGGGAACCAAGGGACGAGGTCCCGTGCGCGCGAGCAGGCGAGCGCTCGCGAAGCCCGCGGAGAGCGTGATGGAAAGGACCAGCGGCAAGAAGGCAAACCCGGTGCGTAGCGGCGTGAAACCGAGCGTCTCTTCGAGATAGTAGGCGAGGAGCAGAAAGACGGCGTAGACCCCAAGCGTTGTCAGCAAGAGCGAAACGAGCGACCCGGCCCGAGTGCGATTCATCACGATCCGAAGCGGCAGCAAGGGATGGGGCGAGCGGCGTTGCCACCACACGAAGGCGGCGAGCACCGCGACACCAATCAGAATCGAGCCCCACGTGACGGCGTTGCCCCAACTGGACATCCACGCGTGGCTGAAGCCGTAGACGACGAAAAAGAGCCCGCCGCTCGCGAGCACCGTGCCCACGACGTCGAGTCGAGTTCGATGTTCGCTTCTCCCCCCGGCCACAAAAACGCTGACGCCAGCGATGGCAATCGCGGCGAAGAAAAGGTTCACGAAGAGGCACCAGCGCCACGAGGCCCATTGGGTGAGCGCTCCACCGAGTATCAAGCCAATGGCGGCGCCCGAGCCACCGATGACGCCGTAGATAGCGAAGGCGGTCGCTCGATCCTTGGCTTCGGTGAACGTCACGGAGAGGGCGGCGAGCGCCGCCGGCGCCAGCAGCGCGCCGAACGCTCCTTGAATGGCGCGCGCCACGATGAGCATGGTGAAGGTGTGTGCCGCGCCGCCAATCGCGGAGGCGACGGCGAACCCCGCCAGTCCCACGTAGAGCGCGGTACGGCGCCCCCACAGATCGCTGAGGCGTCCGCCGAGCAAGAGGAGCGAGCCGAAGGCGAGTGCGTAGGCCGTGACCACCCACTGACGGTTTCCGGCCGAGAAGTGCAGTGCCCGCTGCGCGCTCGGCAGCGCGATGTTGATAATCGTCGCGTCAAGCAGGACCATCAACTGCGCAAGGCTGAGGACCGACAGTGTCCACCATCGGCGTGCGTTCGCGCTACGCGGCTCTCTGCCCAATGCAACTCCCCAACTTGACCTCGCGAACGGCGTCGACGAGTGCGCCTGCCTAGGCGTGTGAACCTTTACGCATCGGAGCTTTTAGCCTCGGCCCTTCAACGCTTCAATTAACGCTGGCAACACTTTATGCACGTCGCCCACGATTCCCAAGTCCGCGATCTGGAAAATTGGCGCGTCCGCGTCTTTGTTGATGGCGACGATGTTCTTTGAGCCCTTCATGCCCACCATGTGCTGAGTCGCGCCGGAGATGCCGCAGGCGACGTACACGATGGGCTTGACCGTCTTTCCGGTCTGGCCCACCTGATGCGAGTACGGCACCCAGCCGGCGTCGACGATGGCCCGACTCGCGCCCGCCGCGCCGTGCAGGAGTTTCGCCAGGTCTTCAATGAGCGCGTAGGAGCCCGCGTCGCCGAGACCGCGGCCACCCGACACCACGACCGTCGCTTCTTCGAGCTTCGGTCCGGTGCGCTCTTCGACGTGTGATTCGACGATCTTGGCGGTGCCAGTCGCACCAACGTCGCCCGCGGGCGCCGCGACGACCGTGGCGGACGCGCCTCCCCCAGACTCGGCGGCAAAGGACTTCGCGCGCACGACGACGATGCCCGGACCTTCGCCGGTGAACTTCGCCAACACGGTCAGCGAACCGCCGAACACCGGGTGCTCCGTGACGAGCCCGTCGTCATCAGAAAGCCCGGTCACGTTGGTCAGTACCGGCCGGTCGAGTCGCGCGGAGAGGCGTCCCGCGATGTCGCGGCCGTCATAGCTGGCGGGAATGAGGATGGCGTCGGGACTGCCCGCACTCTCGATGAGCGCTTGGATCGCCGCAGCGACGGGCACGTCGGGAAGCGCTCCCGCCAGATCGCCCACGTCATAGAGCGTGGTGGCGCCGTACTCGCCTGCCTGAGTTGCCAGCGATCCGCCGTTGCCCCAGGTGATCGCAGCGACGTTGCCCGCGAGGGTACGCGCGTGGGTGAGCAGTTCGAGTGAGGTGGTGGTAAAGGTGTCGCCGGATGGCTCGGCCAGGACCCAAAGTGTGGATAGTGTCATCAGCTACTCCTAGAGAACTTTGATGGATTCGAGGAATGCGATGACCTTCTCGGCCCCGTCTCCTTCGTCGACGTACTTCTCGCCCGCTTGGCGCGATTCGGCGGCCTGCACCGACGTGATGGTCTCTCGCGCGTTCATCGCACCAACCTCGCCGTCGAGTCCGAGATCGCTCACGCTCAGAATTTCGAGCGGCTTCGATTTGGCTGCCATGATCCCCTTGAACGACGCGTAGCGGGGCTCGACGACGCCCGCCGTCACCGTGACCAGCGCGGGCAGCGGCGCGGTGACTTCGTCATAGCCGGCTTCGGTCTGGCGCGACACCTTCACCGTCGAACCGTCGATGGAGACGGCTTTGGCGAAGGTGATGGACGGCAGTCCCAGGAGCTCTGCGAGCTGCACCGGCGTCGTACCCGTGTAGCCGTCGGACGACTCGGTTGCCGCGAGCACCAGGTCAAAGCTGTCACGACCGATCGCCTTGGCGAGCACCTTCGCCGTCGAAAGCGCGTCACTGCCGCGCAAGGAGTCGTCACTGACGATGATCGCCTTCGTGGCGCCCATGGCGAGTGCGTTGCGTAGTCCCGCGACGTCACTGGCAGAACCCATCGACACGACGGTCACGTCGCCTCCGCCCGCCTTGTCCACGAGCTGAAGGGCCATCTCGACGCCGTACGTGTCAGCTTCGTCGAGGATGAGTTTCCCGGATCGGTTCAGATTGTTCGACGAGTCAAACGACTGGGGGGCGGCCGGGTCGGGTATCTGTTTTACGCACACGACGATATTCATGCAACGTAATCTACGCCATCAAGGCGGACCCCACGTCGTGTCGGAATCTAACGACCATAAAGATCGAGCGCCAAGTCCGGTTCATCGGTGATGACACTCGCCACGTCCAGATCTGCCATGGCCGTCAGATCCTTGGCTTCATTGACCGTCCACACGTTGATCGCGAGACCGAGGTCGCGAGCGAGCGAGCGATTCTCTCGAGTGACCATCGAGAAGTGCGGATTGACGGCGTTGAATCCAAGATCGCGAGCCAGCGAAAGCGACTCCTCCAAGGATCCTTCGTGGATGAGCCAGGCGACCTTGGTCGTTGCGTCAAGGGATCGAATGATCTCGCACGTTGCCCGGTCGAAGCAGGAGACGATGACCTCATCCAACCACGACTCGTCGCCGAGACATTCGAGTGTCCTGCGCACGATGGCGCCCGACTCGTCGTAGGTCGGTTCGCTGGGATCGCGCGAGTTCTTGATCTCCACGTTCACCGTGAGCCCTCGCAGGACGGCCATCGCTTCGTCGAGGCGCGGGACGTACCCCGGAAGTTCATCTGCGGGGGTGTGCCCAATGGGCCGCCCGCCGATCGAGGGATCGTGGTGAACGACGAGCGCCCCGTCACTCGTTTGGCGCACGTCAAGTTCGACGCCGTCAACCCCGAGATCGATCGCCGCGCGGAACGCACCGAGGGTATTTTCTCGCAGGCTGCGGTGAACGCCGCGGTGGGCGAAGACCTCCGTCATGCCTCAAGTCAAGCACGTGACCAGGAGTTACAACCACTTGAGATAGGTCAAATCACTCAAGTTGCCCTTGTTTTTCGAATTTATTTTCAGTAGAATTTTTGTTTCAAGTAGGTGAAATTTTCATGAAATCTCGCCTGCCAGCCCCCCAGCAAAAGGAATTTTTCATGTCGTTAATCTGGAACCGCACCCACGCGTGGGATGACTCCGAGTGGCGTTCAGTCGCCGCCTGCCGGGACACCGAGCCCGAGTTGTTCTTCCCCGTCGGCACGACAGGAATGGCGACAGACCAGATCGAGTCCGCCAAGAGGGTGTGCGACCACTGTGACGCGCAGAAAGCCTGCTTGGAGTTTGCCCTGGCCACGAACCAGGAATCGGGCGTGTGGGGTGGCACGACCGAAGACGAGCGTCGCAAGCTTCGCAAGCAGTGGCTCGCCGCGCGCCGTCGCGCTAACGCGAACTAGAGCCGAGCGCTCAGCGGTACCGATACCCGAACAAACGTTCCCCCGCCCTCGCTGATGGGCACCGAGTTCATTTCAATCTCACCGTAGAGTTGGGCGCGTACGAGGTCGCGCACGATGGAAAGGCCGAGGCTCGTGGGCACGTCGAGAGAGAAGTTCTCGCCGAGGCCTCGCCCGTTGTCGCGAATCTCGGCGATCGCCTGACCGTCCTCTTGGTAGAGGTTCAACGTCACGACGCCCACGTGTTCGTTGCTCGAGCCACCGAAATCGATGAACGCGTGCTCGACGGCGTTGGTGAGCAACTCGGCCAACGCGACCGCGAGCGGCGTGGCGAGGTCCGTCGAGAGCACCCCGAGCTCGCCATTCACGACGATTTCGACCGGGTGCAGCGCCAGCACCGTGTCCTCGACGAGCAGCACCAGTGAGCGAACGATCTCGTCAAAGACAACCTCCTCGCCGGGCTCGCGAGAGAGCACCTCGTGGACCACGGCGATCGATCGCACGCGACGTTCAGCCTCGAAGAGCGCGGTACGAGTCTCTGCCTCCTCGCTCCGTCGCGCCTGCAGACGCAGCAACGAGGAGATCGTTTGAAGGTTGTTCTTCACTCGGTGGTGCACCTCACGCACCGCCGCCTCCTTGTTGAGGACCATTCGATTCAGTTGGCGCAGGTCCGAGACATCGCGCACGAGCGTCAAGACGCCCGTCACCCGACGCTCTGCCAACAGGGGGACGCCGTGGAAGAGGATCGCCACGTCGTGGCCCCGGTCCACCTCTTCGAGCGAGGGAATGCCGAACGCCAACGAGCGCTCGATCGCCCGCGCCCGTACACCGACTTCTTCGAGGCTGTGGCCCTCGGCGGCCGTGTAGATGCCGAGCCGGTGCAGTGCGTTGACCGCATTGGGGGTGGCGAACTCGACGCGACCGAGCTCGTCCATCAAGATCACCCCATCGCCCACGCGGGGCAGACCCGGTCCCGCGACCGAGTCCTCACGGTAGGGAAACGTGGCGTCAGACACCATGTCGCAAAGACGCACGAACACCGAAAGGTACTGCTGTTCGAAGAGTGACGCAGAGCCCCGCAGGGGGCCTTGCAGGCGCACCAGCACCGCAATGACGTCGCCCATGAACCGCACGGGCACGCACCAGACGGGGACCAGGTCGTCGACGTGGTCGATCGCAAGCTCGCCAACGATGCGCTCCCCGCTGCGAAACGCCTGCCCTACGAGCGTCCAGTCCTCGGCACGCTGGGTCGTGCCAACCAGGTCGTCGTTGATGAGCGTCGTGCGGTTGTTGGGACGCATCTGGCCAAGCACCACGAAGCGCTCATCATCGTGGCCCGACTCGTCAATCTTCGCCATCAACAGCATGTCGGAGAACGCCAGGTCGGCTAGCAGCGACCACGAGGCGATGAGTCGCTGGAGGTGATCGATCGCGGGCTCGTCGAGCCGAGTTCGCTGCGCGGCGAGCTCGGCGAGGGTCGCCACTAGCTCACTCGGAGGGGAATCATCTGGCGCTCGCGGTGGGAATAGGACGCCAGCTCGTGCACGCCACGAGCCTCCAGCATGTTCGCGAGATCGCCGGCGCGCTCGGCGACCCGGCCGCTGCCGTGGGCGTCAGACGCGGTCGTAAACGTGACACCCTTGGCGACGAGTCGGTCGAGAAAACCCTCGGCGGGGTACTGCTCGCCCACGGGCTTCTTCCAGCCGGCGGACGAGCACTCCATGGACACGTCAACCCGAGCCGCCGACTCGGCCATGGCGTCCCAGTACTCGCCGGGAGCGTTGGGGATGAAGCCGGCGACCTTGATGAGGTCGGGATGCGCGAGCACGTCCACCGCGCGCGTGCCGCACAGCTCGTCGAGCGCGGTGGCGTAGTTCTTCCAACATTCGTCGATGTCGCGAACCGTCCATTCGTGATAGTCAACGGGGTTCTCATAGTCGTCGAGGTGCCACGTACCAAGCCAGTGCACCGATCCGATCAGCACATCGAACGGATACTGCGCGAGCAGCACCGCGACGTCGTCCATCTGGTCTTTGTAGTAGTCGACCTCCAGGCCGATCTTCACGGGCAGGCCTTCGTCCTTCGCGAGCTGGGCGAGCGCGACGTACTCTTCGAGCGAGTTGCGTGCGTGGAACTGCCAGTACTCGGCCATCGTGGCGCTCGTGGGTTCGTGGCCGAAGCGCTGCCAAAACGGGCCAACGACGGAGGCCACATCCACAAAGCGGTGCGCGTGTTCGGTCAAAGCGAGTTCGTTGACGCCCTGCTCGGCAGCTTCGTCGCAGTACTCGGCGATCTGGTCGAGGCGAAACCACACCGAGGAATCCTCGTGCGGCCACAAGTGCAGATGGTAATCAATCACGAGGTTTAGGCGGCGCCGAAGCCCACGACGCGTTCACTGGCGGGAGTGCCGAGCTCGACGTAGGCGATGCGCGACGCGGGCACGCCCACGCGGCGACCTTTGCGATCGACCAGCCACAGAATCTTCTCTCCGTCGCCGGCGAGGGCCTCTTCAACCTCTTTCATGACCTTCTCCCGGTCGGCGTCATCGGGAAGTTCGACGTCAAGCTCCTTCATTGACTGAACGATGCCTATACGAATATCCATGACACACTCCCGGAGTTGACCTCACTCCCATGATACGGCGATGCGCCAAGATGAAGGACGTGACCGAACCGGTATCCGAGCGCTCGCGGCGATGGGCCGCCACCATGGGTGGCTACGAGGCGAGCGCGCAGGTGACCGTCGCGCACCGTGATTCGAGCGCCACCGTCGGCGAGATCGCCCCCGGGGCCCCCGCCCTCGCAGGTCCGCTCCTCCAGCGCGAGGAGCTCCTCGACCAGCTCATGGCTCCCGGCGCCACGAGGAGCCACGGCGCTGGGCGACGAGCACGCGACGAGGAGCCCGATGAGTACCGCACGAGTTTTGAACGCGATCGCGATCGCATCTTGCACTCGAGCGCCTTCCGTCGGCTCGCGGGAAAGACGCAGGTGTTCATCTTCCCCGACGACCACATGCGCACGCGACTCACCCACGCGCTCGAGGTCGCCCAGGTCGCTACCGGCATCGCGCGCCCCCTCGGACTCAACGTGGCGCTCACCGAAGCGATCGCGCTCGGACATGACTGCGGACACGGGCCGGGCGGGCACGCGAGCGAAGAAGCACTCGATCCGTTCGTCGAAGGGGGCTTCGATCACGCGGTCTGGGGCGCCGACGTATCGGTGCGACAGCTCAACCTCTGTGAAGAGACCCTGGACGGAATTCGCAATCACTCCTGGGCTCGCCCCGCGCCCGCGACGCCCGAGGGCGAGGTGGTCTCGTGGGCCGACCGCATCGCCTACGTGTGCCACGACTTCGAAGACGCGGTCTCCGCCGGACTCGTCGGTCTCGACGAGCTGCCCGCGCTGGTGCGCGAACGCACGGGCGCCCGCCGCAGCGAACAGCTGGGCTCGTTCATCAACGCCATGATTGCGACGGTGCGAGACCACGGGACCATCGGTATGGACGCTGGTCACGCCGAGGCGCTCGCCGCCTTTCGCTCCTTTAACTACGAGACCATCTATTTGCGCAGCGCCTCGCGCCAGCAAGCGTCTGCCGTCGTTGGGATGCTGCGCGCGCTGGTCGAGTACTACAGCGTCCATCCGACGCTCATCCCCGACGTGGCCGAACGGGCGGAGAATCCCCGCACCGACGACGCGCTCCACGATGCCGTCGAATACGTCGCGGGCATGACCGATCGCTTCGCGTGTCGCAGCGCTGTCGCACACCTGGAGTGGCCGATCGATCAGCTGCCCAACGGCATCGATCGCTAGGGTCCTACCCTTTGGTGGCGCTCATTGGATCGAACTTGAGGGGCGGACCGCCGCGCATCCACTCGAGCCGAATCTCCGTGGTGCGAATCGCCGAGTGCTCGTGAGTCAAGATCCAGAACTTGTTACCGCGCACGGCGGCATCGACGGCGATCGCAACTTCGCGTGCGTCGATGCCCGCGTTGACCGCTTGGGCGGCGAGACCGCTGATCATCTGAGCGGTGGGATCGTCGGCGAAGCTCGCGATGTCTCGGGGCATGTTGCGCTCGGACTCGTGAATTCTCGTCCGCACAAATCCCGGACAGAGCACCGAGACGCCCACGTTCGAGCCGCGCAACGCCAACTCGTGAAAGAGCGACTCCGTGAGCCCCACGACAGCCATCTTCGCGGTGCAGTAGGGACCCATGCCGGGGAACCCACTTAAGCCCGCCAAGGAGGCGGTATTCACGACGTGCCCTTCGTCTTGCTCGATGAGCAGCGGCACAAAGGCGTTGACCCCGTAGATCACGCCGAAGAGATCCACGTCGAGCACCCACTTCCACACCTCATTGGGCGTACCGATCGTGGCGCCCGCGCTGACGCCAGCGTTGTTGAAGATGACGTGCACGGCGCCGTATTCCGCGAGCGCCGCGTCACGCAGCCCGATCACGTCTTCTTCTTTCGAGACGTCGGTCTTCACCCCGAGGACGCGAGCGCCCTTCGCCTTCAGCCCCTCAACCGCTTCTTGCAGCGGCCCCTCTTCAATGTCGCCCAAGACGAGGTTGACGTCTCGTTCGGCGAAGCGGGTCGCGGTCGCAAGGCCAATCCCGCTCGCGCCTCCCGTAATGACAATGGTCTTGCCGGTGACGTCCATCGTTCCCCCCGCCGTGGCTATATGAGCTTGAGTTCCTGACGATAGACCCGCGAAGGACCTTGGTGCGCCACTCGCTCAGCGAGATCATGGAACGCTCGCGCCACTTCGCTCTTCGGATCGGCCACCACCACGGGCTCTCCGCTGTCGCCACCGGATCGAAGCGCCGGCTCGAGTGGAATCTGTGCGAGCAGCGTGATGCCGAGCTCACGGGCGAGCTTTTCACCACCGCCCGCACCGAAGATCTCGTAGCGCCTTCCGTCATCGCCCGTGAACCAGCTCATGTTCTCGATGACGCCACGCACGGACAGCTTCAGCTTGCGCGCGGCGTAGGCGGAACGTTGGGCGACTCGTTGGGCGGCCGCTTGGGGCGTCGTCACCACGTACATCTCAATGCGCGGGAGTATCTCTGAGAGCGTCAACGCCACGTCGCCGGTGCCCGGTGGCATATCGATCAGCAAGAAGTCCGGCTCGTCCCACCACGCTTCGCTGACGAGCTGCTCGATTGCTTTGTGCAACATCGGGCCACGCCAGATGACGGGCTGGGCGTCATCGACGAAGTAACCCATCGACAGGCACCGAACACCGTGTACGAGTGTCGGAATGACCGTGTCACCGAGCACGATGGGATCGTTCGTTGCTCCGAGCATCTTGGGCAACGAGAACCCGTAGACGTCGGCGTCGAGCACGCCGACAGAGTGACCGGCTTGGGCTAGCGCGATAGCAAGGTTCACCGTCACCGAGGATTTGCCGACTCCGCCCTTGCCCGAGGAGATGCCGAGGACTCGGGTCTTTGAGAGCTTGTCGAGGAACTTTGGCGTGGCGTCTGCGTGGTCGTGGTGACCCGGTCCCGCCGGGGCGGCCATGGCTCCTCTCAGGAAATTGCGCAGGCCGAGGCGCTCTTCGTCGTTCATGGGCCGCACCACCACCTCCGCACCGGGAGCGCGTTCGTCTATCGCTGCGGCCAGGGCATCGAGGTGGGGCCAGTTGGTCACCGGGAGCACGAGCTCGACCCGTACGGTGCCGTCGGACTCGGTGACGTCCCCGAGAAAGCCCAGCTCCCCCAGGCTGCGGACGAGCTGGGGTTCCTTGATCGCAGCGAGGTCATGTCGGAGGGTGGGGTCAAGCGTCACGTCGGTCCTTTTGTTGACTTTGGAAGGCTATCGTTCGCTGGAGCCGGTACACCCATAAACTTCACAACGTGACGGCACCCACGGAGAACGAGGTCGATCCGGCACTCTTTGCCGCGACCGTGACCAGCCTCACGCACTCCTTTGGCGACAGCACGAGACGCAAGATCTACTTCTACCTTCGCGACAATCCCGGGGCCACGGCGGCCGAGCTCGCAACCCACTGCACGGTGCACGCCAACGTCGTGCGCCACCACCTCGAGCGCCTCACCGAGGGCGGCTACGTCACCTACGACAATGTTCGCAAGCCCACCGTGGGTCGTCCCGCGAAGGGCTATCGCGTGGTCGACGAATCGGTTGTGATGGAGGGCTCTATCCGTCGCGACGCCCTGCTCGTGACCCTCCTGGAGATGGCGCTCGAGCGGCTCGGGCCGGAAGCGTCGGAGCGGATGGCCCACGACGTCGGACTCGAATACGGGCGCTCGCTCGTCGACGCCGTTGGCGCGAGCGATACGAACCGCACGGTGAAGTCCGCGATGATCTCGATCGCGGGTCTCTTGACCGCCCACGGCTTCGCGGCGCACGCCGAAAACGACGAGCTCTCGAGCTCGGTCGTCTCGGACAACTGCCCCTTCGGATCGGCCGCGCGCTACCACCCGGTGCTCTGTGCCGTCGATCGTGGACTCGTCTCGGGAATGCTCGAAGGCTTCGGCGTCGAATGCACCACGGTGACGCTGACGTCAAAGGCGCTCGGTGACGACGCCTGTCGCGTCACGGCCTAGATCGCACCTCGAGGCCACAAGAGCAGTACCATCGCCCAATGACTGAGGTCGTCGACCAGCTTGTCGGGCGGCTCTGGCCAGGCCGCAGCGCGCGGGTGGAGCCGCTCGCCGGGGGCATTACCAACGCCAACTACTTCGTTGACCTCGGAGACGAGCAGGTCGTCCTGCGCCTCTCGGGCGAGCACACCGATCTCCTCGGCATCGACCGACGTCACGAGACATCGGCGAACAACCTGGCGTCCTCGATCGGCGTCGCGCCGGATGTCCTTCTCTTCTTGGAAGATGAACACGTGCTCGTGACGCGCTTCCTGCCGGGCCGGCCGATCCCGCCCGAGGAGCTCCGGAGCGAACCGATGGTCGGTGCCGTCGCGTCAACTCTTCGTCGACTGCACAGCGCGGGCGTGATCGAGGCCGTCTTCGATCCGTTCTCGATGGTGCGCACGTATCACGAGACGGCGGCGTCGCGAGGCGTCGACGAGCCGTTCGATTTCGATGCGGCTGCCAACGTGCTCGACGAGATCAGCGCGGTGCGACCGTTTCGCGCCGGTGCCTTCTGCCACAACGACTATCTCAATGGCAACTTCATCTTCGACGGCGCGGTGCGGATCGTTGACTGGGAGTATGCCGGCATGGGCGATCCGTTCTTCGACCTGGCCAACCTTTCGGTCAACCATGGGTTCGACGTCGCGGCAGATAACGCGCTGCTCAACGCGTACTTTGGTCGCACCGATCAGTCACTGCTCGCCACGCTCTCGCTGATGAAGTTGGTGTCCGAGATGCGCGAAACGATGTGGGGCGTAGTCCAACTCGCCGTGTCGACGCTCGACTTCGATTACGCCGGGTACTGCCGTGAGCGGAGCGATCACTTCTTCGCCATGCTCGGCGAGATGGATATCGCCGCCCTCACTCGCCTCGCCGTTGACGTCGACGACTCGCTCGTCTAACCCAAGCTGCGCGACGTTCGGCCCATGAAGGCAGCCAGTCGCTCCCACGACGTGGCTTCGGCGGGTGGTTCGACCTGGGGTCCAAAGGGATTGCCCTCCGCGTTGCGGTAGTCCGGTCTGATGGTTGCCTGGGCCACGGCGAGGGTGTCTTCTCCGAGCTCTTCGTCGAGCAAGTCGGTGTTGCGCGTCGCCTCGGCGAGGTCCCAGCTGTGAGTCGCGAGCTCTACGAGGTACATGCCGACGAGCGCCTCTCCGGAATACGTCTCGCCCCAGGGCATGGTGATGGAGCGAGCAAGCGCGGCGTCGTCGCTCCACGCCTCCTTGCTCTCCGAGCCCGCCACGCGGATCGCGGTGGGGACGTCCTCGAGCTCGACGTGAGGGGCGTTCAGCTCGGCTGACGGCGCCTCGCCCCGACCAAGCCCGGCGGCGCGCCGAGCAGCGAACACCAGGTGGTCGAGCATCGCGCCGACGTCCATCGCCGCGCACGGCGTCGGATCGTGGAGTTGCGTCGAATTCACGGCGTCAGCCAGTGCGACCGCCTGGTCGTAGGAGAGGAAGAGCTGCAAGCGGTAGTCCGGAGATTCGTTCATGGCGTATGCCTCTCTACGTGCGTTGTCGGTCGTGGCTGATGATAGGCAACCGCTGTGCCACGGCGCCCGTCGAGAACGCGGGCTACCCGCGGACCCGCGAGTTCGTCGGGTCGAAGAACGCTTCAGTCACCACCTGCGCGCCAATTGGCTGTCCGAAGACGACGACCTCGACGCGCTGTCCGGCCACCGCTTCGCTCGCGGGCACGTAGGCGTAGGCGAGCGAGCGCTCGACGCTATAGCCGTATCCCCCGCTGGTGATTCGCCCGACCGCTCGACCGTCGAGGCGAACCGGTTCCGAGCCGAGGGCAATCACCCGCGGATCATCGAGCACGAGACCGACCAGTCGACGAGTGGGCTCACCCGCCGCGCGGAGTGCCTCTCGACCGATGAAGTCGCCCTTGTCCATTCGAACCGCGAAGCCCAGTCCGGCTTCGAAAGGGCTGTCCGCCGAGGTGACGTCGCTGCCCCAGACGCGGTACCCCTTTTCGAGTCGCAGGGACTCGATCGCCTTGTAGCCGCCAGGCACCAGCCCGTGCGGCGCTCCCGCTTTCATCAAGGTGTCCCACAGCGATATCGCGTATTCGCTCGGGCAGTAGAACTCCCAGCCGAGCTCGCCGACAAAGGTCACTCGCTGCGCGAGACAGGGCGCGGGACCGACGTTGAGCTCGCGTGCCGTCATGAAAGGGAAAGCGGCGTGCGTGCAGTCGGTGTCGGTCACTGACTGAAGGATGTCTCGGGCGCGTGGACCCCAAAGGGCGAAGCACGCCAGCTGACTCGTGACGTCCTCGACCACGACCTCCCCATCATCGCCGAGCTGCGACGTGATCCAGGCTCGATCATGGTTGCCGAACGCGGTACCGGTCACGATGCGAAAGCGCTCTTCGGACAGTCGAGTGACCGTGAGGTCGCATTCGACGCCGCCGCGCGGGTTGAGCAGCTGGGTGTAGGTGACGGCTCCCACGCCCCGGGCCACCCGATTAGCGCAGATTCGCTCAAGAAACGAGGCCGCCCCCCGACCGCGCACGTCCAGCTTCGAAAACGACGTCTCGTCAAAGAGAGCGGCGTGCTCACGACAAGCGCGGTGCTCGGCACCGATCGCGGGCGACCAGAGTCGTCCCGCCCAGCCCGAGGGACGCAGCGACTCGTCGCCCGCTCGGACGTTCGACTCGAACCAGTTCACCCGTTCCCAGCCCGCCTTCTCACCAAAGGCCGCGCCAAGTGCTTCGAGTCTGGGGTAGGCCGGGGCGATGCGAAGGGGACGTCCCGCTTGGCGTTCGTGACCGGGGTACTTCACGTCGTAGTACGTGGCGTAGACCTCGTGGGTGCGCGCGAGTGCGAATCCCCGACTGCGGTACTGGGGGCCGAAGCGACGCGAGTCCATCTCCCACGTATCGAGGCCCGGCTGACCGTCGATGATCCATTGGGCGACGAGCTGACCCATGCCGCCCGAACCCGCGATGCCGTGCGCGCAGAATCCGGCGGCCACCCAGAAGCCCTGCACGTCGCTCGGGCCAAGGATGAACTCGCCGTCCGGCGTGAACGCCTCCGGCCCGTTGATCAAGGTGACGATCTCGGCATTGGCCAGCGTCGGCACGCGTGTCGTAGCCGCCTCGAAGATGTCGGCGAACCGGTCCCAGTCAGGCGAGAGCAGCTGGTTGTTGAAGTCACTCGCGATGCCCGATAGGCCCCAAGGTTCGGGGTTGCGTTCGTAGCCGCCCGTCACGAGGCCCCCGCTCTCGCCGCGGTAGTAGACGAGCAGGGACGGATCGCGCATCGTTGGCATGTCGCGCGGCAAACCGGCGTCCTTGGTGATGGCGTACTGGTGCGCCATCGGAATGATCGGCACGTGCACGCCCACGAGCTGGCCGATCTCGTGGGCGTAGATGCCCCCGGCGTTCACGACGATCTCGCACTCAATCGTGCCTCGGTCGGTCTGTACGGCGCTGACGCGCCCCCCGTTCGTGTCGATGGCCGTCACCCGAGTCTCGGTGAAGATCTTCGCTCCGCGCTGGCGGGCGCCTTTGGCGAGGGCGAGCGTGACCTGGCTCGGATCGAGATATCCGTCGGTGGGCAGATATCCCGCGCCGTAGACGCCGTCGGTGGTCATCACCGGAAAGAGCTCCTGGGCCTCCTGCGCGGAGATCAGGTGAAACGGAAGCCCGAAGGTCTCGGCCCAGTCGGCCTGGCGCTGGAGCTCTTCCATCCGCTCCTTTGATGAGGCGAGGCGGAGCGAGCCCACCTCGCGCCAACCGGTCTCGAGTTCCACCTCGTCGCCGAGCGCGCGATACAGCTCAACCGAGTTCATCATCATGCGCGTCAAGCTGAGCGAGCCACGAAGCTGACCCACGAGTCCGGCGGAGTGGAACGTGGATCCACTGGTGAGCTGTGCGCGCTCAAGGAGGACCGCGTCGGTGACGCCGAGGCGAGCCAGCCAGTAGAGGATCGAACATCCCCCGATGCCGCCGCCGATGACGACGACGCGCGCTCGCGGTGGCAGCG
This sequence comes from uncultured Acidimicrobiaceae bacterium, assembly GCA_963848345.1. Classification (GTDB taxonomy): domain Bacteria; phylum Actinomycetota; class Acidimicrobiia; order Acidimicrobiales; family RAAP-2; genus RAAP-2. Next base: position 446,657 of record CAWKDF010000011.1, read on the forward strand.
TATCTTCAGACGCGATATTCGGCACGAGAACGATCCCTCCGTTGATCGAGGACTCTCGTCCTTCGTTGGAGACAGTACCGCTGAGCGGACCCTCCACACCGTTCGGATAGGACGAACGCGCTCAATGACCAAACGCGTTAATTGACTTTGAGAGGATGCGTGGCTAACTTAACGGCGACGACGGCATTCATGTGGTCGTGCAGGGGATAAAAACGGTGACGTCTGCCGCGGGTCGCGACGTTCGATACACGGACTGCACGCGAGAGGTGCAAGCGTCATTGCAGATGAAGTAACTACTTCTGGGGGGAAGTTTGCAATGGATCTAAACGACGCGTCACCGGTCACACCAACTGGGCATCCTTCGAGCGACTCACATGACTCGACCGACCTCGGAACGTTTGGCTACAAGCAAGAGCTTCACCGGACCCTCGGACTGTTCAGTTCGTTTGCCGCGGCGTTCAGCTACATCTCCCCCTCGACGGGCATCTTCACGCTCTTCGCGTTCGGGCTCGTGACCCTCGGTGGTGTCTTCATCTGGTCCTGGCCGGTGGTCGCCATCGGTCAGATCATCGTGGCCCTCAACTTCGCCGAGGTCTCGAGCCACTACCCCGTCGCCGGATCGGTCTTCCAGTGGACGAAGTATCTGGCCGGTCGACCGTACGCGTGGTTCACGGGCTGGATCTACATCTTTGCGGGCATCCTCACCGTGACGGCCGTCGTCGTGACCCTTCCGCTCACCGTCCTGCCCGCCCTTGACAACATGGGCTGGCACGTGGACGCCGGCGCGCTGCACGACCAGATCTTCGTCGCGGCCATCACGCTCGTTCTCATCACGGTGCTCAACATCTTCAGCGTGAAGCTGGTCGCCATCATCAATAACACCGGCGTCTTCTTCGAGATCGTGGGCATGGTCATCTTCGCGATCGTGATGCTCATCGTCCACCACCACCAGTCCATTTCGGTGGTCACCAACAGTGGCGGCATCCACGTCACGCTGCCCGCCTTCTTCGCCGCCATGTTCATGAGCCTCTTCGTGATCTACGGCTTTGATACCGCCTCCACGCTCGCCGAAGAGACCCACGATCCGCGTCGGCGCGGGCCTCAAGCGGTGCTGCTCTCCGTCTCGGGCGCCTTCGTCATCGGCGGCATCTTCCTCGTGGCATTGCTGATGGCGATTCCCAACCTCGGCACCGCGATCAAGGACGGCTGGGGGCCGGCGCAGATCATCGACGCGAACTTTGACAAGTTCTGGGCGACGGTGTACCTGCTCGTGGTCTCGGCGGCAATCTTCGTGTGCTGCATGGCGATCATGGCGGCGACCGTGCGCCTCTGCTTCGGCATGGCCCGCGACCACCGACTCCCGCTCTCGCGCCACCTGGCCAAGGTGCACCCAACGCTGCGCACGCCGATCTGGTCGTGCATCGCGGTCGCGGTCATCGCCGCGATCCCGATGCTCAAGTACGCGGGTGCTGGCATCGTCGCTATCGCCGCGACGGCGATGATCTACCTGTCGTACTTCCTCGGAAATCTCGCCATCATGTGGGCGCGGACGCGTGGCTGGCCCAAAGTCGATTCGCCGTTCAAGCTCGGCCGCTGGGGCATGATCGTCAACGTGCTCGCGCTCGCGTGGGGCGGAGGAATGCTGATCAACTTCGCCTGGCCGCGCGCCGCGAGCAACCCCGAGCCCAACCAGACGGCCGGCGCGCTCAGCCTCGGCGTCGACTGGCTGAACAAGGTTCCGATCCTCTATACGGTCTTGCTCTTCGTGGCGATCATCGGTGCCATCTACTACTTCGCGGTCGCCCGGCGCACTCCGATGCCGGTCGTCGTCCCGTCCGAGACCGGACCGTTCGTCATACCGCCGGAGTCCCTCGCCCCTGACGAGCTCGTCTAGCTGGACGAACTCATACCGAGCTCCTTCAGTATCGGCGCGGCGATGGCGAGCTGCGCCTTTGAAGGATGCAGGGCCAAGAACAGCTTCAATTGGCTCATCGCAACCGACTGGTTGTGCGGTATCGAATACGCGGCGATGGCGTAGTAGAGGTGCGCCGCGGCATTGCGCGGCGCATCCTTGATCGCCGTGCCCAGCTCCTTGATGCCGAGGGAGACGAGCGCGGGATTGGTATCGGCGCTCCCGGCGGAGAAGTCGAGCCAACCGACCTCGGTAAGGGCGGAAGCGTTCTTCGGGCTGAGCGCCAGCACCTGCTGATAAGCGCTGAGCGCCGCGGTCACGTTGCCCTCGGCAACGTCGGTTTGGGCCTCGCTGAGGAGCTGCGTGACTTCCTGCTGGTGGCTCAGCGACACGTTCCCCGTGATCGAATTATCCGCCTGGCGCAGCTCGATGGAGGACGCCAAGACGATGATGATGACCAGGAAGAAGGATCCAAGCCCGATCCAGAGCAGCGAGCGACGTCGACGCCGCCCACTGCCGCGCCCTTCGTCCTCGCCGAGTCCCGCGAGCTCTTCGCGCGCTCGACGCAGCGCCATCTCCTCTCGCGCTTCAATGGTCGCCGCCTCGAGTGCAGAGAGCTCTCCGGCCTCGCGCTCTCGTCGCGCGTCCGCGAGGGAGGCCTCGCGGAGCACGATTTCGTCGCGGAGCTGCTGGGCGCTCTGTTTCACCGTCGCCTCGTCAAGCGAACCGCGCTACCCACCAGCAGCACGAGACCGATCGAGGGAACGAGCCAGAGCAGCACCCCGAGCCCCGACGTTGGCGGACTGAGGAGGATCGAGGTCCCGTAGCTGTTTTCGAGCGAGGTCAGAATCTCGCTGTCGGACCTGCCGGCTTTCACTGCGGCAGAGATCTCGTGACGCACGGCGATCGCCGATGTCGCGTTGCTCTCGGCGACTGAGAGGTCGTGGCACGCGGGACAGCGCACGAGCGTTTCCAAGTGGGCAATCCTCGCGCTCTGGCTCGAACCGTGGGGGTTCAGGATCACTGCCACCGCCGCCACGGCTACGAGCGCCACGCACCACACGGTGAAGGACTTTAGAACCTTGGCCGGCGTCACGCTCTCACCCTCGCAACGACCTCTTCGAGCTGCTCCGTGCTGACCGGACCCACCAGGGTTGCCACGACAACCCCCTTGGCGTTGATCACGAACGTCGTCGGTGGCGAGGTCACGCCATAGCGGTTGGCGATCTCTCCGCCCGCGTCAGTGATCGAGGGGTAGAGCGAGCCGTAGTACTTGGCGAACGTCTCCGCCGCTGAGAGCGTGTCGTTAAAGACCACCCCCACGACCGCGACGCCGCGGTGGCGCTCCTGCCACGCGAACGTCGACAGATTCGGCGCTTCGGTCTTGCACGGCCCGCACCACGAGGCCCAGAAGTTCACGACGACGATCTTGCCGAGGTCGCTGCGCAGATTGATGGGAGTCCCTCCGCCGAGCCGCGGACCCGACAAGGCGGGTGCGGGTTTGCCGAGAAGCGGGCTCTGGATGTCCGTCCCCGCGCTCGTGACCGGCTTTCGAAGACCGAGAAACAGTGAGAGTGCCGCCACGATGACAATGACGACCAGGGAGGTGATCAACACGGAGCGCTTCACGTGGTCTCCTCGCCGTAGCGCCGACGAAAGAACGTGAGCGCGCTGCCAAAGCCGACAATGAGGCCGCCCAGCCACAGCCACGCGATGAGCGGCTCGACCGTGACCCCGAGCACCACCGACCCCGCGGGAAGGTTGTTCTGCACCTGGGCGCCCGACGTGTTGCCATTGCCGCCGACCGCGTCAAAGGTGACGTAGACGTCACGGGCGAGATTGGAGTCGATGGCGGGCGTCCCGACGGTCGTGCCGCCTCGTCCGTGATAGGTCGTCACGGCCGGGCGCAGCTGGTGGCCGTCCACGTCAACGCTCAGCTGTGTCACACTCTCGAGCGCGTCGCTCACGTTGCGAAAGCCACTGAAGCTCACGAGCTGACCGTCGACCACGGTGCTCTGCCCGGTCGCCAGCGTGACCTCCGAGCGCTTCACGTACGTCGTCGAGGTCACGATGCCGAGCGCGAGAATCACGATGCCGAGGTGCACGACCATGCCGCCGGTGCTCGGCGAGCGCAGCACGCTGCTCCACGAGCCGCGTCGTATCGACGACACGAGCGAACCTCGCAGCGTGCGCAACGCGGCGCCACCCGCAAGCACGGCGAGGAAAACGGCAACGATTTCGGTGATCTGACGCACGTCGAGCGCGAGCAGAATGACGACCGTGACGAGTGCGCACCAAGCGCTGAAGCGGATCCGACCCCAGAGCACCTTCGCGTCGGCGCTGCGCCACCCCACGAGCGGGGCGACAGCCATCAAGGCCAGGAGTACCACGCTCATGGGGGCGGCGACCGAGACAAAGTAGGGCGATCCGACCGTGACCTCGGTGCCGTTGATGGCTTGGTAGAGCAGAGGGAAGACCGTGCCGAGCAACACCACGATGGCGAATCCCACGAAGACGATGTTGTTGGCGACGAAGAGCCCTTCGCGAGAGAGCGGATGGTCAACCCCAATCGGCGCTCGAAGTCGATCGCCGCGCCAGGCCAGCAGTCCCGCCCCGAGCACCACGACGACGAAGAACAGTCCGATGAGCAGGGGTCCGAGCGTGCTCGAGGAGAACGCGTGCACGCTCTGCAAGACGCCCGAGCGGGTGAAGAACGTCGCGAGCACCGTGAGGGCGAAGGTGGCGACGGCGAGCGAGAGGTTCCAGACGCGAAAGAGGCCGCGACGGTCTTGGACGATCACCGAATGGATGTACGCGGTCGCCGTCAACCAGGGCAACAGCGCCGCGTTCTCGACCGGATCCCAGCCCCAGAAGCCGCCCCACCCGAGGACCTGATAGCTCCACCAAGCCCCGAGGATGATGCCGAGGGAGAGTGCACCCCAGGCGAGCACCGTCCAACGGCGCTGCTCCAAGGGCCAGCGATCGTGGACCCGTCCCGTGACGAGCATCGCGATCGCGAAGGCGAAGGGGACGCTGAAGCCAACGAAACCGAGGTAGAGGAGCGGCGGATGCACGGCGACTAGCGGATTGTCCTGGAGCAACGCGTTGGGGCCCGCGCCTTGATGCACGAGCGCGGCGTTGTGCAAGAACGGATCGGCGGGCCCCATCATCAACAGCGTGAAGAACGCTCCGACTCCGAAGAGCACGATCGCGGCCCAGCCCACGACGGAGTCCGACTTGTCGCGTCGGTAATAGACCAGCACCCCGAAGGTGATGGCGGTTTGGACGAGCACCCAGAGCATCAGTGAACCTTCGAGCGCGGACCAGAGCCCGGTGATCGAGTAGAGCAGTGGCGTGAAGGTGGCGTTGTTCTCGGCGACGTAGGCGAGCGAGAAGTTGTGCGTGACGAGCGCGAACTCCATGACGCCGATCGCAGCCACGATGCCGAACAGCGAGAGCGCCGCCCATCGGATGGCGCGCGAGGCCCGGTGATGGCGCAAGGCGACGGCCTGTTCGACCACTCCTCCGATCGCACCGACGAAACATATGTAGAGGGCAGCTCGTCCGAGCCACGTCAAGATCATCGAACCGTCCCGTTGGGAGCCTTCACGCGCTTGGGATGCGCCGCGATGTAAGACGCCGTGTGCTTGACGATGATCTGCGTCCCGTAGAACGTGTCGGAGGTCGTGCTGGTGAAGTGGCCTTCGACGACGACCGGTATGTCGGACTGGAACAGCTGGGGCGGGCTCCCGTGCGCGCTGACGAAGATCTCATGCCCACCCCCGGTCATCCAAAACGAGGCGCCGCTCGCGGTGCGATGGATGCTGTGGGACTTCACGACCCCTTCGAGGCGGAAGGTCTGGGTGCCGAGCCTCGCTCGTGAGCTCATAGCCTGGTCAATGGTCTCGAAGTAGTTGAGCGAGTGAAGCAGTCCTTGGCTCAGCAGGGCGAGAACCGCGCCGGCGAGCACCACCAGGACGCCAATCGTGCGCCAGCGACCGCGCCGCTTGGTGGGCGGCGCCGCAACGGGGGTGAGGTCGTGCGCCGCGTCAACGTCCGGCACGTCGCCCTCGCCACCAGATAGACAGCGCGTACAGCGCCAACCCCCCAAAGGCGAAGGAGTAGCCAGCCGCGACGTACCCCATTTAGTGGACCCCCTCGTGACGCCGTTGCTCGAGCGCCTCTTCGAGCGAGGACGAGTACTGCTCGTCGCGACGAACTTCGAGGCGATAGCGCGCGCGCAACAGCCAGAAGAAGAGGAGCGTGAACGCGAACAGGCTGATGAACAAGGTCACGAGCATGGAGCCGTGCACGAGAAAATTCCCATTCTCGGTGAAGACCGACGCACCTTGATGGAGCGTGTGCCACCAATCGACGGAGAAGTGGTCAATGGGCACATTGATCGCCGCGATGATCGCAAAGACCGCGCTTCGACGCGCACGCAGCTCGGGGTCGTCGTTTGCTCGGCGCAGCGCCAGGTAGCCCAGCGCAAACACCAGGAGGATCGCGGTCGAGGTGAGACGTGCGTCCCACGCCCACCACACGCCCCACGTCGGGCGTCCCCAAATCGAGCCGGTGATGAGGGTGAGGGCCAAGAAGACCGCGCTGATCTCCATCGCGCAGTAGGCGATGCGGTCCATGGCGACCGAGCGCGTGCGCTTCCACAGGTAGAGGCAGCTCGCGATGACCGACGTCCCAAAGGAGACGTAGAGCGCGACCCACGCGATCGCCGGGTGGACGTAGAGCAAACGAACAAGGTTGCCCTGGATTTTGTCCTCGGGTGTCACCCAGAGTCCGAGCCAGAGTGTGAGCGCCAGCAACGCGAGCGTGACCGGTCCGAGTAGGCGTTGGGAGAGCTGCTTTGTCATGATTCCTCCAGAACACCGTAAAGCAGAATCCCAATTGCCAGGTACGCAGCCAAAGCGACGAGGGAAATTACCCACCACTGCCAGAGCGCTCCGCCGTGCAACGCGTCAGAGTACGAACGCTCCCCCGCGATGAGAAGTGGCGCGAAAGCGGGAAAGGACAGCACCGGCAACAACGTGGCGGGGCCCTGTCCGCCGCCGCTCAAGGCGCCGTAGAGGGTGCCCACCGCCGCCAGCGCCGCCACGATGACGAGCACGCTCGGCAGGGCCTCGAGGGTGCCCGAGAGTTGGGTGTGGAGCAACAGAACCGCCCCTCCGAGGAGGACCACGCTCATGATCCAGAGCTCGACGGCGAGGGCCAGCGTCTTGCCCAAAAACACCCCCGCCGGGTCCAATCCCAGCGTGGCGACCGACGCGCGCGTGCCGGGCGAACCCTCGATGACCTGGCTGCGATTGATCATCAGCAACGTGACGAGCAGCATCACCAAATAAAACAGTCCGGGACCGGCCGTGGAGTTTCCCGCGTGATTGGGTCCTAGGGCCAGGCCGCACAGGACGAGGGCCATGACCCCGAAGGGCAGCACCTGCCAGAGCAGGACGCGGCTGCGCCGTTCGATCCGCAGGTCCTTTCCGGCCACCAGCAACGCCGTACGAATCACGACCGGTCTCCCACCACGATGCCACCGGCGAGGGTGATCGTGCGCGGAGCCAGCGCGCTCGAGCGAAGCGGGTCGTGCGCGCTCACGACGACCGATGCGCCGCTCGCGACCACGTCGCCGATGAGCTCGTCGAAGAACGTTCGACCCTCATCGTCGAGGCTGGCGTAGGGTTCGTCGAGCAGCCAGGTCTCTGGGCGGCGCAGCAAGAGCCAGGCGAGTCCCAGCCGTCGACGTTGACCGGCGCTCAGGCGTTTCGCCGGCGTGCCGGCGCGAGCCGACAGACCGACGCGCTCGAGGACCCGCGCGATGTCCTCGGTGGGACGACCCAGCGCCTTCGCGGCAAAGGCAAGATTCTCGCGCACCGTCAGGTCGTCGTAGAACGAGCCCTCGTGTCCAAGCCAGCCGACCCGTCGGCGCAGCTCTCGAACGTCGCCGGACATCAGATCGACGCCACTCGCCGTACCCGAGCCGCTCGAGAGGGGCACCAGTCCGCCGAGGAGACGGAGCAGGCTGGTCTTGCCGGCGCCGTTCGCGCCCGTGACCACCGTCAGCGTGCCACGGTCAATATCGAGGTTCACGCCAGCCAGCAGGGGAAATCCGCCCACGAGCACTACCGCGTCGTGCAGCTCGACGACGAGTGATCGACTACTCATGCAGAGGCGCTAGTGCTGCAGCGCTTTGAGGTCGGCGTCCACCATCATCTCGATCAAGGTGTGGAAATCCGTCTCGCACTTCCAGCCGAGCTTCGCGTGCGCCTTCTTCGCATCGCCCACGAGCAGATCGACCTCCGCTGGCCGCAAGAACGCGGGGTCGATCTTTACGTACTCCTCATAGTCGAGTCCGACGAGCGAGAACGCCGTCGTGCAAAGCTCGCGGACCGAGTGCGTGGTGCCGGTCGCGATGACGTAATCGTCGGCCTTCTCCTGCTGGAGCATGAGCCACATCGCTCGAACGTAATCTTCGGCGTATCCCCAGTCCCGCTGCGATTCGAGGTTCCCGAGCCGCAGCTCGGTGGCGAGACCCGCCTTGATTCTCGCCACACCGTGGGTGACCTTTCGGGTGACGAATTCGATGCCGCGCCGGGGTGATTCGTGATTGAAGAGGATCCCGCTCGAGGCGTGCAGGTCGTAGCTCTCGCGATAGTTGACGGTGATCCAGTGCCCGTAGACCTTCGCGACGCCGTAGGGGCTTCGCGGGTAGAGCGCCGTGTTTTCGTCTTGGGGCACGGTGCGAACCTTGCCGAACATCTCGGACGAGCTCGCTTGGTAGAAGCGAATCTCCGGATCGACAATCCTGATGGCGTCGAGCAGGCGGGTAACGCCGAGCGCCGTCGCCTCGCCCGTCAGCACCGGCTGCGACCAGGATGCCTGGACGAAGCTCTGCGCGGCGAGGTTGTAGACCTCGCTCGGGCGATGATCCCGCAGCACATGAATGAGCGACACCTCGTCCATCAGGTCGCCCGAGACCAGCGTCAGCCGCTCTTGAATGTGGCTGATCCGCTCAATATTGACGGTCGAGCTTCGCCGCATGAGTCCGATGACCTCGTAGCCCTGCGAGAGAAGAAGCTCGGCCAGGTAGGAGCCGTCTTGTCCCGTAATGCCGGTAATCAGAGCGCGCTTGGCCACCTAGATCCTCCAACGCATGGGCACCGACGGGTGGTCACTGCCGTGAGCAACCTTACTACCGCAAGAAAATCGGTTCCCGGGGGGCGGCCTAGCCTGGCCCCGTGGCTCAACTCGTCGTCATCAGCTTTCGATTGGGCGGCACGGACGGGGTGAGTATCGAAGCCGCAAAATGGATCGGGGCTCTGCGCTCTTTGGGTCACCACGTGCGAACGATCGCCGGCGACGGTGACGCTGACGTGATCATGCCCGAATTGGCTATTCGCGCGACCCAGGCGCCGGAGAGCCAAGAGCTGACCACCTTGCTGGGAGGCGCTGATCTGGTCATCGTCGAAAACGTCGCCTCACTGCCACTAAACGTCCCCGCCCGCGAGGCGCTCTACTCCGCTCTGCAGAATCGCCGCGCCCTTTTTCGCCATCACGACCTGGCGTGGCAGCGACCGACATCGATCGACTACGAAGCGCCACGCACGAACCCGCTCTGGCGTCACGTGACCATCAACGACCTCTCTCGTCGCGAGCTGCTCGCGCGCGGGGTCCCGTCGGTGACGATTCGCAATTCGTTCGACTGCTCGCCACCTCCAGGCCGGCGAGCGGCGGCTCGACTCGCGCTCGGCGTCCTCGACGAGACCGTAGTCCTCTTTCCGACGCGCGCGATTCCTCGAAAGAACATCGAGGGCGCGTTCAACCTCGCCGCTTCCCTCAACGCGACGCTATGGCTGCTCGGACCGCCCGAGGACGGCTACGACGCAACACTTCGCGAGCTCATCGACCACTGTCCCATCCGAATCGTCTCGCGACTCCCCGAGAGCCTCGACATTCACGACGCCTACGCAGCGTGCGACCTCGTCGTCATGCCTTCGACCTGGGAGGGGTTCGGCAACCCGGTGCTCGAATCGGCAACCCACCGACGACCGCTCGCCGTCTATCCGTACCCCGTCCTCTCGGAGATCGCGTCCTTTGGCTTTCGCTTCTTCGGTCTCGATAACGTCAAGGGGATCGAGGCGTTCCTGGCTGATCCTGACGAGGAGCTGCTGGAACACAACGCGACGATCGCCGAAGAGCACTTCAACGTGGCCGATCTTCCCGCCCGGCTCGCACCGCTTTTGGAGACGTGGGGCCTCAACTAGAGGCAAGTAGGCTTTTCTGTGATGGTCCTAAACGACGAGCGATCGTCTCAAACGGAGCGAACACCACACGGCGAACGCCGTGACCAGCTCCTGCTTGTAGCGCAAGGAATCTTTGCCGAACGCGGCTTCCAGGCGACCACTATGGACGACATCGCCAAAGAGGCGGGCTTCACGAAGCCGATTCTCTATCAGTATTTCGAATCCAAGACCGAGCTCTACCGCGAAATCGTCACCCAGACAGCCACGAAGCTGCTCACCTCGCTGCGTAATGCCGTCGCCGAGGTCGAGTCGCCACGCGCGAAGATCGAAGTGGCCTTTCGCGTGTACTTCGAGATGGTCGTCAGCGAGACCGACGCCTTTCGCATCCTCTTTATCCACTCGCACGAAGGCGAGACTCGCGGTGACCTACGGGCCGTCGAGCTCGGACTCGTCTCCTTCCTCGAACCGTTGATCGCGGTGCGCATCAAGCCCGATCACCGTCGCCAGCTCGCGGCCGGCGTGGTCGGCATCGCGGAAGGAGCTGCGACGGCGTGGCTCATCCAGCAGGAGGGCAAAGGCTGGCCCCCGCCGACGCCCGGCGTCGCCGAGCGACTGGCGGCACGCAGCGCGACGCTCGCCTGGGGCGGGCTACGCACCGTCGAACGCGACTAGAGCTCTTCACTCTCGAGCGTCGCGAAGACCTGCGCCATCTCCCACAGCGTCGCGGCGCACGCGTCGTACGCCGCCTGATCCTTGCCCGCCGGATCGTCGACATCAAAGTAGGCGAGCGGCTCGAGCGAGGACACGTAGCGAACCTGCTCTTCGAATTCGGTGTCGAGAGGAGCTTCGCGCAAGAACTGCTGGAAGACGACGGCCTTGGCCCCGCCGTCGCCGTGGTGCGTTCGAACGAAGTGCACATTCGCAGCCTCGCTCGCCAGGATCACGTCACTCCAACGAACGTCCTCTCCGGTGAGCTGATGACTGCGATGTCCGCTGAAGTGATGCACGCCGAGCTCGTCGAGCTTCAGCAATGCGTCTCTGGTGCGCGAGCTCATCGCGCTGCCTTCGATCACGTGCGTGCCCGCAGTGCGAATCGACCACTCGGCGCCGTTCGCTTCTGCGAGCGTCGTCAACATGTAGCCGAGCATCACGGACCGAGCGACGTTGCCAGTGCAGAGCGTGACGATGTTCACGTATGTCCCAGCGCCACGAGTTCCATTTAAACCGCCGTCCCGAGATCTCGCGCGCCACTCTGCGCTCGCGGATCTCGCGGGACCGAGGCTGGCTGGCGCAGAGGGAAGTGGCAGGCTGCGAGGTGGCCGCCCGGCCCGAAGGGCCGCAACGGGGGCTCTTCGGTGGTGCAGAGGTCCCTCGCCGCGGGGCAGCGGGTCCGGAACCGGCACCCGGTGGGAGGATTGACCGCGCTCGGCAGCTCCCCCTTGATGGTCACGATCGCCTTCGAGCGCTCCCGATCGGGATCGGGTTCGGGAATGGTGGCGATGAGCCCCGCCGTGTAGTGGTGCACGGCCCGTTCGTAGATGTCCTCGGCGGAGCCGATCTCCACGAGCTTGCCGAGGTACATCACGCCGATTCGGTCCGAGAGGTACTTGACCACAGCGAGGTCGTGAGAGATCACCAGGTAGGTCATCGCGTGCGTGTCTTGCAGCCGCTTCATCAAGTTGAGGACTTGGCTACGGATCGAGACGTCGAGCGCGGAGACGGGTTCGTCAGCCACGATCAATCGGGGACTGAGGGTGAGGACTCGCGCCAACCCGATGCGCTGGCGCTGGCCGCCCGAGAACTCGTGCGGAAACCGCTCGACGGCGTTGGCCGGCAGCCCCACCTCGCTCAGCAGCTCGCGCACGACGACGTCCTGGCTTCGACGAGTGCCGATGCCCTGGATCTCCATTGGCTCGCGCAGCACCGCGCCAACGCGCATGCGCGGGTCGAGCGAGCCAATGGGGTCTTGGAACATCATCTGGATGTCCCGCCGAAAGCGTCGCAGCGTCCTGGTGCTGAGGCTCGCGAGGTCGGTGCCATCGAACACCACCCGACCGCTGTCGGGGGCTTCCAGGCCGACGACGAGCTTGCCGAGCGTCGTCTTTCCGCAACCCGACTCTCCGACCAGCCCAAAGGTCTCACCTCGGCTGATGGAGAACGACACGTCACTGACCGCCTTCACCGACGCGGTCTGACGTCGAAGAATGAGCCCCGAGGTGATCGGGTATTCGCGCACCAGGTCTTCAAGCACCAGGACCGGCACGCGATCATCGCCCTCTGCCCTCGAGGGCGGAGCGACCGCAACGGGGCTCCGACGTTTTCCGTCGGCGACGTCGGTCAAGCCGTCAACGGGGTGCCAGCAGGCGAACGCGTGATCATCGCCGGTGAGGGGCGGCTCGTTGACCACGCACGTTTCGCTGACGTATCGACAGCGGGGAGCGAATCGGCACCCCGGAGGCGGCGCGGTGAGATCTGGCGGAATGCCGGGGATGGAAAACAGCTCGATGTCAGGGTTCTGGGTCAGCTTCGGGATCGAGCCGAGCAGCGCCTGGGTATAGGGGTGGCGCATGTGCTTGAACAGCGGTGACGTAGGGGCCGTCTCGACGATCCGTCCGGCGTACATGACGTTGACGCGGTCGGCCCGCCCGGCCACCACCCCCATGTCATGGGTGATGAGCAAGATGGCCATGCCGAGGCGAGCTTTGAGGTCATCGAGCAGCGCCAGGATCTGCGCCTGAATGGTGACGTCGAGGGCGGTCGTCGGCTCGTCAGCGATGAGAACCTTGGGGTCACACGCAAGCGCGATGGCAATCATCACTCGTTGGCGCTGCCCGCCCGAGAGCTGGTGCGGGTAGGTGCCCAGCTGCTCCTTCGGCTGGGGAAAGCCCACCATGGCGAGCATCTCGGCGGCCCGATCGAGAGCCTCGGCCTTCGACGCCGACCGGTGCAGCTGGAACGGCTCGGCAATCTGGTCGCCGATGGTCATGGTCGGATTGAGCGAGGTGAGAGAGTCCTGGAAGATCATGCCGATGTCATTGCCGCGCACCGACCGGATGGCGCCGTCGCTCAGCGTGACCAGATCCCGACCTTCGAGCTTGATTGAACCGGCGACCACGTGCCCACCGTTGGGCAGAAGTCGCATGATGGAAAGCCCGGTCATTGACTTGCCGCAGCCGGACTCGCCGACGAGACCAAGAGTCTCTCCCGCCTCGAGGGAGAAGCTGACATTGCCCACCGGATGCACCACGGAGCGCGAGAGCGTGATGTCGACCGAAAGATTGTCCACCTGAAGAACGGGCTCGCCCACGATTCGTCTACCGCTCAGCGCCGGCGCATGCGCACGTCGACGGTGTCGCGCAGGGCGTCACCGATGAAGTTGAAAGCCATCACGACCAGCACGAGGCAGACTCCGACCGGATACACCAGCCACCAGTATCCGTCTTGGAGGTAGGTGAGACCACCGGAGAGCATGTCGCCCCAGTCCACCTGGGGATAGTTGAGGCCGAAGCCGAGAAAGCCCAGGATGGCCAAGAAATTGATGGAGTCGGCGACTTGAAACGTGATGTTCACGATCACCACGCCGAGTGCGTTGGGGATCAGATGCTTGTAGATGAGACGACGCTGCGAGGCGCCCATGGTGCGCGACGCCAGCACGAAGTCGCGCACCCGCAACGTGAGGACCTCCCCTCGCACGAGGCGCGCCGACACCAGCCACGAGAAGGCGCCAATGATCAGCGAGAGCTTGATGATCGACGCCCCGTAGTGGGCCGAGATGATCAGGATGACAAAGAGCACTGGAAGCGACAAGAGCACATCTACGATGCGCATGAGAAGCCCGTCGAGAAAGCCCCCGACGAGACCAGCCACGGCTCCCACCAGCGTCCCGATCACCGTGGCGATGAGGGACGCGAAGAGGCCAATCTCCAAAGCGGCCTGCCCACCTTTCATCAGTCGCCCGAGCTCGTCAAAGCCGTTGCCGTCGGTGCCCAGGGGATGGCCCTTACCGGGAGAATCGAAGGCGTTCAGCACGTTCGTGTCGATTTGGTTGGTGTGATAGAAAAGCGGACCGAGAAAGCAGAACAGCAAGAAGAACACGATGATCCCGGCACCAACGACGGCGAGCTTGTTCTCGACAAATGTCGACAGCGCGAGTCGCCACCCCGCGCGCGGCCCCTGGATCTGGCCTCCCTCGGGCGACGGCGGTACCAGCAAGCCCTCGGAGGCGTCACCGATAACCACGTTCAGGCGATCCTGATCCGGGGGTCGGCCACGCTGAGCGCGATGTCGGCCACGAAGTTGCCAACGACCGTCAGCACGCCGCCGATGAGCACGAGCGCTATGACCGTCGGGAAGTCTTCATTGTTCAGTTCGTTGATGAACAACAACCCCAGCCCGTGGGAGTTGAAGAGGTTCTCCACGATGAGGTTGCCGCCGAGCAGCGCGGGGATGGACAGTCCGATCAACGTGATCATGGACAGGCTCGAGTTGCGCACCAGGTGTCGACGCAGCACCCGGTGCTCGGGCAGACCCTTGGCTCGCGCTAAGCGAATGTAATCCTGCGCGTAGGCGTCCAGTGCCGACGAGCGCATGTAGCGCGAATATCCCGCCACCGAGCTCAAGGTCAGCACCGCGATGGGCAAGAACATGGCGTGGATGTCGGTGATGTAGGTCACCATCGATTCGGACTGCGGCGCTTCGGCGGGGAACCAGCCGAGGCTGACGGCGAACGCACCGATGACGATGAGACCGAGAAAATTCTGGGGCATCGAATAGGTCGTGAACGCACCGGCCGTGAGGATCTGGTCCGCGATCGAATTGCGCTTGACGGCCTGAAAGATCCCGAGTGGAAACGCGATGAGAATGCTGAGGAACAGCGAGATGCCCGAGAGCCACAGGCTCCGCAGCACGTTCTCGCCGAGCAGCGAGTCCACTGACTGGTTCAACTTGTACGAATGTCCCAGGTTTCCGTGCAGAAGCTGGTTCATGTAGCTGAAGAACTGGACCAGGACCGGCCGGTCGTACCCGTTCGTCCGGTTAAAGGCGTTTACCGCGGCGGGCGTGGCCCGGTCTCCGAGCAGCGCCCGGCCGGGCGAGGGCGCCAGGACGTGGAGCATGACGAACGTGAGCAACGCGATGCCGACAATGACCACCAACGACGCCGCACCGCGCCGAATCAGATACGCCGTCATTGACTACGCCCGTTCTGGTACCCGGTCCTCTTGCGACGTGCTGGCGCCATCACTCTGACTGCGTGCTCTAGCTCTTCTTGAAGTACCAGTAATTCGGCTCCGGTTGGTATTGCGACATTGACTCGAAGCTTGCCGGCGGCCCCGACAACGTGTTCTTGATGGCAAAGACCAGGTCTGGTTCAGCCTGGAAGAGGCCCGGGAGCTCCTTCGCCACTTCCCTCAGCTCGATCTTCACGGCGTTGTTGTTGGGAGAGTCGGCCGAGTTCAGGATGTCCTGATCGATGGTTGCGTTGGAGAATCCGCCCAAGTTGAACGATCCCGTCGTGTTGAAGAGTTCGTTCGTGGTTGGGTAGATGTCATCGGTGAACCCCCCGAAGTCGTCCATCGCCCAAATGTTGTCATTGCTAGGGTTGGACACGTCCGAGAGGTTTGAGATCAGGTAGTTGAACGTCTTGCCCGACAAGCTGATGTTGATCCCCACCTGCTTGGCGGCCGACGCGAGCTGTTCGTCCTGGGTCCCGATGACCGGCACTCCACTGTCATAGAGCAGATTCCAGCTGAGCGGCGTACCCTTGGCAATCCCCGCCCCGCACTCACTGGCGCTCGTGCCCGGCTTGACGCACGTGGTGGTGCCCCCCGGCTTCACGTTCCAGCCATGGCTCTTGAGCAGTTTGGCCGCCTTTTTGATGCTGTACGGATAGGGATTGCTCGTCGCGTTCGAGGGAGTGAACGGCGTTGCGGGGATGGCGGGCACCGAGTCATACGCCGCGCCCGCCGCGCCATCGAAGCCCCCCTTCGACTTGATGAGCGCCGGCTCATCTTGCAGATGGGCGAGGGCCTGGCGGATATAGAGCTGACTGATGATCTTGTCGAAGTCCCCCGTCTTGTCCTTGAAGTTGTAGACGATGTAGCTGAACCCGAGGTCCGGATACCCCCAAACGGAATAGCCGTCCTTCTTCAGGGTCGATACCTGTGCCAGGTCGCTGTAGTCCACGTAGCCGACGTCAAGCTTGCCAGTGAGAAGTTGGTTGAACTCTGACGACGTCGAGGTGAAGGCGAGTTCGTCAATGCCAGCCAGATGCGACTTCTGCGGTCCCGTGTAGGCCTTATTGGCCACGAGGTCGGTGGCATCGGTCGAGGGATCAAACGTCTTGATCTTGTAAGGCCCGTCGACGACCTGCCACAGCGGGTTGGTGCCGTACGTGGAGAGTGAATCGGACTGGGCGTTCAAGAACTTGTAGATCGCTTTCGCGTTGGCTGGGTTGGTGAAGCTGACGATGGGTCCAGTGGCGCTCGTCTTTGACCAGGCCTGCGCCGGCAACGGCGCCAGCGCCCCCAGCTGGTCCAGTTGGATGAATGGCTGGTTATACGCCTTGGTCAGCTTCAAGACGAGCGTTGTTGCGTTGGGGGTCGTCATGGAGGCGAGATTGTCGGGAAACAGCCCCGGGGTGTAGTCACCGTCGTTCGCCGGGCTGATGGACACGGCCGCCTTCAGCAGGTCGATCATGAACTCCACGTCGGTCGAGGTCACCGGGGTACCGTCAGACCACTTCCATCCAGACTTGAGCGTGATGGTGATGGTCTTGTTGTCGTCGCTGTACTTCGGTGCTAAGCCAATGCTCTCGCCATAGTCGATGGTGGGCTCCGCGCCCTTCGGAGACCACCACAAGGCTGGCCAGAATAGTTGCTGAAACTGGCTGACGTCGTATGCGCTGAGGTTCGCGGCGGGAGTTATGGGGAAGATGTAGTTCGGCCCGCCGCTCGGCTGCTCGGCAAAGGTGACGACACCTCCCTTAGCCGGCGTGCCTGACTGAGAGGGCAGCGTGCCGTACTGACCCCGTAGCCCAGAGGCTCCGGCGGGAGGCGAGCCCAGACTGGCCGCGAGACCCAGTACCGCCACGCTCGACGCAGTGGCGAGCGTCCCCCATTTGCGAATCGTAGCCATCGCTGCCATGGTTACCCCCTCAGAGGGAAGCCCTCGGTGTGACCCCCTCGCGGGTAATAGTAGGCCGGTGAGGTTTCCAAAACATCACACAACCGTTTCACATTGTCCTTCAAATACGGGTTTCCCGCAGGTTTGTGGTAAGAACCCAACAGTTCCGATACGTGTCGGATCGAAGGTTTTGCGATGCAGTGCCTCCTGCCCGACAGGTCGAACCCGACCAGGGACGGAGGCCAGCCCTGCGGATGAGTGAAGAGTTCCCCTCGCGAGCGCCCGCTGCTTGATTTGAACGCCCGAAATGGCGCGCGCCACTATTAGGCGCTGAATCTCAGAGGTACCCTCAAAGATCGTGAAGTTCATATAGGCGCGACCAGAAGTACTGGTGGCGACACCTTTCGAAGAGAGATGGACCCACAAATGAATGGGAAGACACCAGATTTAGACCCGATTTGGCCCGATCCCGGTCCCTGTTAATGGCTCTCGCGCGAGCGCCATTGCGAGTCACGGTCAGCATCACTTCGGAGAGACGATTTCCCACTCTAGAAGTTCGGCATCGAGAACAGCCGGCAAGACTCCGTTCGCTGCCTCTGGTGACAGCGAGATCGTGGCGGCCAGAGCGCGAGCCGCAGCCACCGCCTCAAGGTTGAGAAGGTTCAACTTAGGGTGGCGCTCCGCAATCTCAACCATGAGCGGTACGAGTTGGCGTGTGTCAGGAAGGCCAATGTCATTTGGCAATTGAAGCATTGCGATAATCGCGCGCACCTGATCTTGCGGCTCCAATTCCCGGAATGGTCCAGAAAGATGCCCGCCGGCGCCAAGTACAGCGGCGCGACAAGCGCGGTAGTACCAGTAGGCGGTGGTGTGCAATTGCACTCCCGGTCTACGACTGCCAACGAGAAGCTCCTCGATCAAGAGGCGGTCGTCGAGGACGACGTTCACTACTGATCGGCGAGGTCGGGATCGCCGATTGCTGCTAACCCAGCGTTGTAGCGCGCAGTGAGGACGCTTTTCAGCTCAGCCTTGGCTCGAGCCATTCCTCCGGGCAGAACTAACGCTGCGTCACCGAGGTCAACGAAGGCGATCTCGCCGCCGTCCTCGATACCCCAACGATGCCTTAGTTCTGCCGGAAGATTTGTTTGACCACGCTGAGACACGCGGGCTTGACTGACAGGAGTTGGCACGAATGCATTGTACCGTGCCCACCGCTACAAAGCGACCTTCTCTGGGCATCTTTGGGAAATGATGTACGGTCCTTGATCGTGTCCGCGGCAAACGGAAAGTACCCGAGTCGCTTCTCCGGACTATCTGATGTGCACGCCCGAAGCGGCCCTTGCAATGATCAGGCGCTGTATTTCCGAAGTCCCTTCAAAAATCGTGAAGATCTTCGAATCGCGGTGCCAGCGCTCAACCGGAAACTCTCGCACGTAGCCGTATCCACCGAGGATCTGTATCGCCTCTTCGGTCACCTTGACCGCCGTCTCGCTCGCGAAGAGCTTTGACATCGAGCCCTCACCGCTCGTAAAGGGGGTCTTCGTCGCCGCCATCCACGCGGCGCGCCAGATGAGAAGGCGAGACGCGTCAACGCGCGTCTTCATGTCAGCGAGCTTGAAGGCAATGGCCTGGTTTTCGATGATGGCTCGGCCGAACTGCTTGCGCTCTTTGGCGTAGTCCAGCGAGTACTCGTACGCGGCGCGCGCGATGCCCAATGCTTGGGCCCCGACCGCCGGGCGCGTCGCCTCGAAGGTGGCCATCGCCGCCTGGCTCGAGGCGCGCTTGCCCTCGCGCACGCGCGCGAGCTTCTCATCGAGCTTCTCCTTGCCTCCGAGCAGACAAGCGCCCGGCACACGACAGTCCTCGAGGATCACCTCAGCGGTGTGACTCGCGCGAATGCCCATCTTCTTGAACTTCTGACCCTGACGAATGCCAGGTGTGCCTTCGGGGACGATGAACGACGCCTGACCACGCGATCCCAGCTTGGGGTCAACCGAGGCGACGATGACATGGACATTGGCAATGCCGCCATTCGTGATCCAGGTCTTCGTGCCGTTCAAGACCCATTCGTCACTCGCCTCGTCGTAGACGGCGCGCGTGCGCAACGAAGAGACGTCGCTGCCCGCGTCGGGCTCCGAGACGCCAAAGGCGGCGATCTTGATGTCGTCGGGCGTGCCGAAGCACCTCGGCACCCATTCCATCTGCTGTTCACGCGTGCCGTTCGCGACGATCGCGGCGACCCCGAGGGTCGTGCCCATGATCGACAGGCACAAGCCCGCGTCGCCCCAGGCGAGCTCTTCGAGCGTGATCATCATTGACAGCCCCGTCGGATCGGCGATCGCGTTCATCAAGAAGTCGAGGCTGTAGATACCGAGCTTCGCAGCCTCTTCAATGAAGGGCCAGGGGGTCTCTTCGCGCTCGTCCCACTCGGCGGCGATCGGGCGCATCTGCTGCTCGGCGAATCCGTGGACCCAGTCACGCAAGGTGACCTGGTCCTCGTTCAGTTCCATTGAAAAATCGCTCATGGGCCACCTAGGAGTAATGAGGTTACTTACCAGTAACCAACGGTACCCTACGAGGCCGCTAGACAAAACAACCGCCGCCCGAAGGCGGCGGTTGTTCAAATCGACGAGTGGTCGTTAGTTGAGGACGACGCGCTTTGCGAGAGGACCGCGGTCACCGGGCTCGATGTCGAACTCGACTGCCTGTCCCTCGACGAGCGTCTTGCGCCCATCACCTTGAATCTCCGAGTAGTGAACAAAGACGTCAGGCTGGCCATCGACTGCGATGAATCCCCAACCCTTTTCGTCGTTGAACCACTTGACGGTTCCTGCAGCCACTGTGGGCCTCCTTATTACTTTCTTACGTCCGGTGTTCCGGTTTGGGAGGGAACCACAACGGCAACCTCAGGGGTAACGCTACATGGTGGGATATGGCTAGGACAAGGGAATTTAGGCTCCTCGTATAACAGTTCCTGAGGATCCGTCTTCGACAATCCAGCCCCGTTCGACCAGTTCATCCCTCAGTCGATCCGCGTCGGCCCAGCGCTTCTCGGCCCTGGCCGCGTCGCGCTCCAGCACCAATTTTTCGCTGATTTCATCGATATTTTGGACGCCGGCGCGCAGGGTGAGCCCAAGGGCCCCGAACAGCAGGTTGATCGATTGAGCAAGGCGCAGGGCCGCCCCGTCACGTCCTTCGTCGGCCGCCTGGTGTGCGGCCGTCACGGCCTCGAAGAGTTCGCCCACGGCGGCGGGCGTGTTGAGGTCGTCATTCATGAGGGCGACGACCCGCTCGTAGAGCTCCCTCGACTCCTCCTCCCAGGTGTGGGCACTCGCGACCACGAAGCCAGCGCCGAGCGCGGTGAGCTCGAAGCGGCGAGCAAAGGTATCGAGGCGCGCCAGCGCCCGCTCCGCGTCAGCGATCGTGGCGGGGCTGACCTCGATGGGCGAGCGGTAGTGCGATCGCAGCACCAAAAGTCGATAGGCACGCGGGTCGGTCCTCTCGAGCAGATCGGTGAGAGAGGTGAAGTTGTTGAGCGACGTGCTCATCTTCACCCCATTGACCATGACCCAACCGTTATGACCCCAGTGACGCGAAAACGCCTTGCCCGCGGCAACCGCCTGGGCTCGCTCGTTCTCGTGGTGGGGAAACTTGAGATCGAGTCCACCGCAGTGCAAGTCGAAGTCCTCTCCCAAGAGATCGAGCGACATCACGACACACTCGGTGTGCCAGCCCGGACGCCCTTCCCCAAAGGGCGCGGCCCAGCGCGGCTCGCCCGGTTTAGCGTTTTTCCACAGAGCGAAGTCGAGCGGTGAGCGCTTCTCCTCGTTCTCTTCGATGCGGGCACCGGCTCGCAAGCTTTCGAGCGGCTGACCAGCGAGAAGACCGTAGTCGGGCACTCGAGAGACGTCGAAGTACACCCCGTCGCTGGTCTGATAGGCGACGTCGCTCGCGAGGAGAGATTCGATCAGTTCGATCATGTCGTCGACGTAGTCGGTCGCGTGCGGGATGTCGTCGGGCTCGGCGACACCGAGCCGGGCCATCGCGTCCCACCAGTCGCCCTCGTACTGCTTGACGACTTCGCTCTCGCTTCGCGACTCTGCCGCGGCGCGCGCGATGATCTTGTCGTCGATGTCGGTGATGTTGGAGACGTACTGGACAGAGAGTCCCTGAAACGTGAACCACCGGCGCGCGACGTCCCAGACGAGAGTGAACCTGCCGTGCCCGAGGTGGGGCAGATTGTCGACCGTAGGGCCGCAGACGTACATCGAAAGACGCCCCGCCTGGCGCAGTTGGAGGTCTCGCACCTCTCCTCGAGCCGTGTCATAGAGGCGAATCACTGTTCTAAACTACGCCAACCATGCCTGATGCTTCCACGGCGAGAGCCTTCCACGTCCCTGAAAAGCCCTCCGTTGACGGTCTTGAGGCGGCCTGGATCGAGCGCTGGGACGACGAGGCGATCTATCGCTTCGAGAGGACCTCAAGCCGGGACGACGTCTACAGCATCGACACCCCGCCTCCCACGGTCTCAGGCGAGCTGCACATCGGACACGTCTTCAGCTACACCCAGGGTGACGTCATCGCGCGATTCTGGCGGATGCGGGGAAAGAACGTCTTTTACCCGATGGGCTGGGACGACAACGGTCTGCCGACGGAGCGGCGCGTCGAGAACTACTTCGGGGTGCGATGCGATCCGTCGCTCCCCTACGACCCGACCTTCAGTACACCGGAGAAAGCCCACAAAGAGAGGCGCTCGATTTCGCGGCGAAACTTCGTTGAGCTGTGCCATCGCCTCACCGCCGTTGACGAAGAGGCGTTCAAGCGCTTGTGGCGCTATCTCGGGGTCAGCGTCGACTGGAGCCTCGAATACACGACGATCTCGCCTGAAGCCCAAGCCATCAGCCAGCGCGGATTCCTCGCCATGTTGGAGCGCGGCGACGTGTACTCGAGCGTTGCCCCGACCCTTTGGGACATCGATTTTCGCACCGCCGTCTCTCAGGCCGAGCTCGAGGATCGCGAACGCCCTGGCACCTATCACCGGGTGGCATTTTCGCGCAGTGACGGACACGGGCATATCGAGATCGAGACCACGCGCCCCGAGATGCTCCCCAGCTGCGTTGCCCTAGTCGCCCATCCCGAAGACCCCCGCTATCAGGATCTTTTTGGAACGACCGTCGTCACGCCGCTGTTCCAGGTCGAAGTCCCGGTGGTCGCCCACGAACTCGCCGACCCGGACAAGGGCTCGGGCATCGCCATGATCTGCACCTTCGGCGACACGACCGACGTGACCTGGTGGCGCGAACTGCAGTTGCCCACGAGGGCATTGATCGGCCGCGACGGTCGCTACCTTCCGGCCGACTTCTCGAGCCCGGACTTTCCATCACTCGACGCCGAGGCGGCCAATGAGCTCTACGGGCGCATCGAGGGCGGGACCGTCAATCAAGCCCGTGCCACCATCGTCGACGCCCTGCGCCAGAGCGGAGATCTGGTGGGCGAGACCCGAGAAATCACCCATCCCGTCAAGTTCTACGAGAAGGGCGAGCGGCCGCTCGAGATCGTGACCTCTCGCCAGTGGTTCGTGAAGACCCTCGAGCACCGCGAGGAGCTGCTCGCACGCGGCGAGCAGCTGCACTGGTTCCCCGACTACATGAAGTACCGCTACCGCTCGTGGGTCGAAGGGCTCAACGTCGACTGGAACATCTCGCGTCAGCGCTTCTTTGGCGTACCGTTTCCGGTGTGGTACCCCATCAATGAAGCCGGGGAGATCGAATTCGACCGGCCTCTCGTGCCCAGCGTCGACGAGCTGCCCATCGATCCCTCGAGCCACGTGCCTTCCGGCTACGAAGCGTCCCAGCGCAACCAGCCGAGCGGCTTCACCGGTGATCCGGACGTCATGGACACCTGGGCGACGAGTTCGCTCTCGCCCGAGATTGCCGGGCATTGGGGCAGCGAGCTCTTTGATCGCGTCTACCCGATGGATCTGCGCCTCCAGGCCCACGAGATCATCCGCACCTGGCTGTTCTCGACGGTCGTACGCAGTCACCTCGAATTCCACGACGTTCCCTTTCGCAACGTGCTGATCTCCGGCTGGGTGCTCGACCCGAACCGCAAGAAGATGAGCAAGTCGGTCGGCAACGTGGTCACCCCGATGCCGCTACTCGAACAGCACGGCGCCGACGCCCTGCGCTACTGGGCGGCCTCCGGGCGGCCCGGCACCGATACGGCGATCGACGAAGGGCAGATGAAGATCGGCCGGCGTCTTTCGATCAAGATCCTCAACGCGTCGAAGTTCGTCCTCGGTCGCCTTGACGGCACCGAGTCGCTCGCCCCGAGCGACGTGACGAACCCACTTGACCGCGACCTTTTGTCCCTGCTCGGCGTGCTCGTCGCAGAGACCACGAAGTCCTTCGAGCACTACGACTACGCGCGAGTGCTCGAGCGCACCGAATCGTTCTTCTGGTCCTTCTGCGACAACTACGTCGAGCTCGTCAAGACTCGCGCCTACGGCGAAGGCGACGAGGCGGACACGCGCTCGGCCCAGGCGACGCTTCAGATTGCGCTCTCGGTGCTCCAGCGCCTCTTTGCGCCCACCTTGCCGTTCGTGAGCGAAGAGGTGTGGCGGTGGTGGCACGCCGAGTCGGTGCATCGCTCGAGCTGGCCGAGCGTCGACGAGCTTGGCAGCTTGAGCGAGCGGCCGGGCTCGATCTACCAGCCGGTGTGCGATGCCCTCGAAGCGGTGCGGCGCGAGAAGAGCACGGCAAAGGTCTCCCAGCGCGCAGGCGTCGCCCGTCTCGTCGTGACCGGACCCGACGACATCGCCGAGGCGTTGCGCGCGGGCGCGAATGACCTTCGCGCCGCGGGCAACGTCACCGATCTGGTCATCGAGGTGGGAACCGAGTTTCGCGTCGAGGTCGTCCTCGAGTCCGACTAGGACAGGACGAGATCCGACGCCGCGTCACGAACGATGACCCGGTCGGGGCCAACCTCGTAGAACGCAAACTGGTCCCACGCCCGTGCGAGCGCCTGCGCGTCCACTCCCGTGAGACCGGGCAGCGCAACACCGTGCTCGCTCGGCCACCGGCTCGTCGGATCGCGCCCCGTCGTCTCGCAGAACGAGATTCGACGTGCGGAGAGGAAGGTGCGTAACTCGACGCGACGACGCTCGTTGGCAGCATCGTCCAGGATCTTCGAATAGGGATTGTCGGAGGTGATCACGAAAAACTCGCCGAGCGTCGTCGCCGCGTCTCGAGCGTCCCGCCACTCACCGTCGATGTTGACCAGCAGCTGCGTGGGTGGCACCTGGTAGCTCGCCACGAGCGACGCCGTCAGCGCGGGACGGGGCATCACCACCGACTCCCCGAAGGCGATGGCAGCCCGGGTCGTCGCCGACGTGCGCGGACTCGCCGTCAGGTCGAAGGCGTGTTGGGTGAAGGGAAGCTCCACGTAGTAGATCGGCGCAAAGGCCACCTCGCGGAACTTCGTTACGAAGTCGCGAGCCACGTTGACCTCGACCAGCGTGTCGTTGACGCCCTGGACGACGAAGAACGGGGGCGAGCTCGCGCTGATCCGCTCAAAGGGCGAGATTGATCGGTAGAGCTCCTCGTTGCCCCGATACGGCAGCTGGACGACCCGGCGCTCCAGGAGCCGCAGGATGCCCCGCCCGAGGCCGCGCCAGTGCCGCTCATCGCCCGTCATCTCGAGCACCCCGTAGAACGGCAGTGCGCCGCGCACCGACCAGTCCTTTACGTCAGCCATCTCCTCGGGCCGCCACCTGGGATCCTCGGCGCTCAGGGCGATCAGTGACGCCAGGTGACCCCCCGCCGAGCCACCAGCGATGACGACGCGATCGGGATCACCGCCGTAGGTCGCGATGTTCTTCTTGATCCACCCGAAGGCTCGTGTCGCGTCTTCAATCTGCGCCGGCCAGGGAAATCGCGGGGCCAGTCGGTAGTTGCTCGCGACCACGATCCAACCACGGCGCATGAACTCGTGCAGCATGGGCCGACCCTGCTCGCGCTTGTCGCCGAAGGTCCACGCGCCGCCGTGCACGTAGAAGATCACGGCGGCGTCCTTCGGCGTTGTCGACAGTCGCCAGATGTCCAGTCGATGTCGTGCGAGCGGACCATACACGACGTCGCGGTGCAACTGCATGTCGCGGGGATGGAACGGCACTTGCAGCGCGGTGCGCCACCATCGACCAAAGCGATCATCCCGCGGGCTCGGGATCAGGAGCGGGCGATCGGGAGACTGCTCCATCGCCCGTCGCACCACGCGACGCGAAAGGAACTGGATATAGATGAGCGTCGCGTTCTCCACCAGCGCGACGACGGCGAGGATGACCACGACCGAACCGAGCCACGCTGTCGACGGCCAGCCCCACCACCAGAGGAGGCCCACGAGCCCCGCCTCGAGAAAAACCGCTTGACCGGCGAGTTCACCCGCCGCCCAGCCAACGGGAAAGGCCAGAGCGGCTGCGAGGCCCCGTCGCCCGGGCCGAAGCGCCGTCGCCGCCGAGAGCACCAAAAAGGCGCTCGCGAGCGCGACGAAGTAGGCCATCGACCCATTCTGACGGGTCTTAGGAGAACCGTGCCGTACCTATGCTGAAAAGCATGTCGACGTGGCCCTCCACCCTTGAGTCACTGCGCGGTTCGATCGGACTGTGGACCGCCACGCTTGACAGCATCAGTCCCCAGGCGAGCGCCGACTGCGTCCAAGAACTGGAGTCGCTTGGCTACCGCGCGCTGTGGATACCCGAATCGTGGGGACGGGAGTCCTTTACCAACGCGAGCTTGCTGCTGTCGTCGACGACGACTCTGGTCGTGGCGACGGGCATTGCCAACATCTGGGCGCGCGACGCCGTGACGACGGCGAACGGTGCCAAGACCCTGTCCGCTGCGTTCGGCCGTCGATTTGTGCTCGGACTCGGTGTGAGTCACGAGCCTCTGGTCACGCGCTTGCGTGGACACCACTACGAAGCACCCCTCCGCGTGATGAACGACTTTCTGGTCGCGATGGATGGTGCCCCGATGATGGCCGAGGAAGGACGCACGCGTGTGCCACGAGTCATCGCGGCCCTCGGGCCAAGGATGCTGGAGCTCGCGGCAGAGCTCACCGATGGAGCCCATCCATACTTGGTCACCCCCGAGCACACCGAGATCGCCCGATCGCTCGTTGGTGACAAGTTCCTCGGCGTCGAACAGGCGGCCGTGCTCGGACAGAGTCGCGAGGAGTTCCTTCGCCGCGCCCACCAGCATCTCGAGCACTACTCGGGTCTCGAGAACTACCGAAACAGTTGGCGACGTCAGGGATTTAGCGACGACGACCTCGTGCGCGGCGGATCGGATCGACTTTGCGATGCGCTCGTGCTGCACGGTGACGAGCGGGCAATTCTGGAGGGTGCTCGTCAGCACCTCGACGCCGGCGCAAGTCACGTCTGTCTGCAGTTGCTCGGATCGGATCCGAGCGAGGTGCCCCTTGTAGAGTGGCGTCGACTCGCGCCCGTCGTCACGGCGTCGCGCTAGACGCTCGATCGTCGCGTCGGCCATCGTCGTCATCAAATCGCGGTCAACAAAACATGCTCCATTGACACGCACCGCATCGCCACGGACTAATTTCACTAAATGGTCGAAATCGCACACGAGTACTCAACGCGTCAGCTCCTGATTGAGGCGACCTCGAAGCGTCTCTGGCAAGAAGATGAGAGCGACCTGCGAATCCTGGATATTTGTAAGGAGACGAACCTCAGCACCAGCGTCATCTATGGGCACTTCCGCTCGCGTCAAGGACTCATCGACGCCTCGCTGTTGCACCTCTTTCGCCAAGTTACCGACGAGATCGTGGCGACCCTCGAGCGCGCCGCCGCCGGACCTCATCTCACGGGGTCCTTCGCGGACGCTCTCTACGCGCTCGTGAGCGATCCAGACAACGAGCGAGCCGTCGTCCGCCAGCGCCAGATGTTCTTTCGGGTGTCCGCGACGGCACTCTCGCGGGCGAGCATTCGCCCCGGGTTCCTACACCTCTACAACGACTTCTCGAGACGCGCCGACGAGATCTACGAAGGCGTCGTAAGCGCTGGACTGCTCGACCCACGACTCTCCGGACATCAGTGGGCCCTCTTCTTCGAGAGCCAGATGGTCAGCCGAGCCTTCCACGATCTTGCCTCACCATGGGATGATCTTGATGACTGGGCTCACGTCGCGCAAGGTCTCGTGACAACTGACGAAGAGATTAACTTCGCTGACTGATCAGTGTCGATCGGGATCGATGATGATCACCGCATCGTCATCGCCGCGGCCAGAGGAGCCGTGCATCGATCGAAAGAGTGCCGCGACCATCGAGATCCAGACGAACTCGACAAATCCGATACCGACCCATCCGAAGGTGATGATCAAGAGACCGAGCAAAAACCCCTTCAGTACACCGAAGTGGATCATGCAGGCAATCTCCATAGGGAACCAGGCGAAGAGCCAATTGACGAAAGGTGCTGCAATGGCAGCGCCCACGCGTCGCTGCCATCCGAGATAGGCGCCGAACAAGGCGGAGACACCAAATCCGACGACCGTGTCGGTCGCAGAGGGGGCAACCACGTCGATAAACAAGACGACCGTCATGGTGAGCGCCCAGAGCACCATGGGCGTTGAGACCTTGCCCTTCGCTCGGTTTCGAACCGTGAATACGACACCGTTCATGTCCCCAACCTAGCGAATCCCCTCGATGTCAGCGACGGGGGCCACGATACGCTTGCCGAATGGCTCAAGGCGTGCTGGCGATACTTGGATCGGGGGAAACGGCCCCGGGAATGACCAAAATCCATCGCAAGATGCTGAAAGCCCTGCAACCAACCAACGCCGTCAATATCGATACCGCCTATGGCTTCCAGCTAAACGTGCCTCAGATGAGTAAAAAGCTAGAGGACTACTTCGACACGTCGCTTCACCTCAAGATGACGACTCTTCACTTCCCCTCGTACGAGCGTGCCAGCGAACTGGAACGAACGGTCTTCAAACAACAGGTTCGCCAAGCCGACTACGTGTTTGCGGGGCCAGGGAGCCCCACGTACGCCCTCGCCCAATGGGCGCCGCTCCACTTCGACGAGGACCTCTTAAGCGTCCTCGATAAGGGTGGAGGTCTCTGCATCTCGTCGGCCGCATCGTTGACCCTCGGTGCATTCACGGCTCCCATCTACGAGATCTACAAAGTCGGCGAGCTCTCGCCGGTGTGGCGCGATGGTCTCAACGTCCTAGGGAATTACGGGCTGCGGTGCGTCGTAATACCTCATTTCGACAATGCCGAGGGCGGCAACTACGACACCAGGTACTGCTATCTGGGCGAGGTCAGGCTCACTGCATTAGAGCAACTCCTGCCCGATGATGTGGCAACGTTCGGTGTTGACGAGCACACTGCCGCGGTCATTGACTTTTCCAAAGACACCGTGACGATAGAGGGACGCTCAAACGCGTATTGGCGCTATCACGGCAGCCTGAAAGTTCTCGCCAACGGCACGACGACACAACTGGATGATCTGAGGAACGCGCACATTGGCCCGCGAGCTCCCGCCGTTGATGTTGCGTCACCAGTTTCAGTTGAAACGAGCCCATTGGAACTCGGTCATATTGCAGCAGCAGGGGGAGATGACGCGGCGAGTGCGCTCGCGCAACTCGTGCAACTTGCTGTCACGGGCGGTGACGGCTATATCGATCCGTCCAGCCTTATCCAAGGTGTCTTGCAAGCGCGCGTGAGCGCGCGCGCTATCGGCCAATACGAACTCGCCGACCAACTTCGAGACGTCTTAGTGTCAAACGGAATCGAGGTGCAAGACGGACCCGACGGCACCACCTGGAACCTGATCCAGAACTCGTAGTTTCCGAATCACGAAGCGCCGTTCGAGCATTGAAAAACCAGTGCAGTTGAACTCTCAGCACAATAAGGAAGGCCCCCTCTTTCGAGGGGGCCTTCCTTTACGCACTGCTTATGAAATTCTGTGTGAACTAGCCCTTGACGGAGTAGTTCGCACGGCCAGTCTTGCCATTCGCGAGGCGGATGGTCAGGACGTGCGTGCCAGCCTTTGTACCGGCGCGGGTGGTCACGTGAATCGTGAGAACCTTGCCGTTGTCCTTGGCGACTGTCACCTTCGTGCCAGCGGCGTTGCTGGTGATCTTCGGCTGGCCATAGAAGCCTGAACCGGTAACCGTCAGCACTGACGTCTTGCCAGCCACTGCGACACCGTGGGCACCCGTCACCTTGAAGGCCGGTGGCTTAGGCGCCGAGGCCTGAAGGATGGTGCCAGAAGTAGCCGTGCCACCATCAGGGTTCGAAACAGCCAACGTGACCGCCGTGGAGCTTGCAGCGCCCAGGGTGCAGGAGACAGTGATCGAGGTTGCGCTCGCCACAGTCGCTGTACCACAGGTGCCGTCCGAAGACGGAGTGACAACAGCGCCCGTCACAAAGCCGGTCCCGGTGATGGTAAAGGCATTCGTTGAGCTAGGCGTGGCCGTCACTGGCGAAACAGCCGTGATGGTCGGAGCCGCGTCGAGCTTGATGCCCAACGGAGCGATTGCCAGAACCTTCGTCGAGCCACCGTCGGTGTTGGTCACCGTGTAGCCGACGATAGTGTTCGTGTCGCCAGCCTTCACCGCGAGGGTCGCGGTAATCGACGTCGAGGTAACGGCAGTAACGGTAGCCGTCACGTTGGCGTCAGCCGTACCGGCCGCGTTCACGAACGAACCAACCGTCGCACCCGTGAGGAAGCCCGTCCCGTTGATGACAATCTTCTGAGCCGTCGCACCAATACCGACACCAGTCGTGCCCGTTACGTATGTAAGCGAGGACACAACGGGCGTTGCGTCGATGGCAAGGCTCGTAGGTGCTGAGGCAACGGTGTAGCCGTAAGCGTCAACAGCAGTCACTGACAGCGCGTCAGTGTCGTGAGCAATCGACGGTGGAGTGGTGACCACGAAGTTGACCGCGGTCGGGCTGACGTACTGGAAGTTGCCCGCCAGCGTGTCGGTCCCTGGCGAAGTTCCCTCAGTGACGGTGCCACCGGTGGTGTTACTGAAGCCAGTACCCGTAATCGCAACAGCCGTTCCGATGGGAGCGCCTGCAGCGAGCGCCGCCGGTGCGATCGATGTGATCGCTGGGCCGGTGACTGAGAATGCATCAGCGAGCGTGCCACCGTTGACAGAGACGGTGTAGTTACCTTCAACACCAGTCTTCGTACCGCTGTTACCAGCGGCGACGTTGCAGGTCAGTGAAGTGCCAGCACCGTTCGCCACGCAAGCGCTCAAGGTCGCGTTCGTCGTGACGAGAGCGGGGTCCTCAGTCAGCAGCGTGCCGTTGTTCGCACCAAAGCCCGTACCAGTCAGGACGATCGTGGTGGAAGGAGCTCCGGCGGTCAGGGCTGTACCCGACGTAAGGCTCGAGGCCGTAATCGTGGGTGCAACCGATGAAGCGTCGGTGCCGAAGCCAATAGCGCCAGCAAGGTCGAAGGCCGCTCCGTTGTCACCCGTACCGCTGTTGATGACATACAAGTCACACACTGCGGTGGTGGCAGACGTCACAACCAAGTTCGCGGTGAACTCGTCAGCGCTCGCCAACGACGTACCCGAGAGGGTCGCATTGGCGCAAGCAGTCGAGGTCGAGCCAGACGCATACAGGCTCAGCACCGCACCCTGCTCGAATCCGCCACCGGTGATGGTGATCGGATACGTGCCAACTGCAGAAACCGAGGAAGGACTGGCGTTCGTGATCTCGTCACCGATAACGGTGAACAACGGTCCCGTGGTTACGGATCCACCGTCATTGTTCGTGAACGTCAAGTCGTAGGTTCCGGGCGTAGCCGCGCCATTCGTCACAACGTTCTGGAGCCAGAATTCCACTGTCGCCGTCGAACTCGGAGTTGCTTCCGTGCCCGATGTGAGCGCCGAGACAACGTTCAGGTGCGTACCGTCAACTGTGCTGACGAGAGCAGCTGACCGTAGGTCGCCCGCGGCTCCAATGAAGCCAGAGCCCGTTGCGGTAACCGTCACTTCCGTACCGGCATGGGCAACGCCACCGGTGGGAATGTCAGGGGCCGAGGTGGGCGTAATCGACGTCACGGTGGGATCAGCGTTCACGCTGAACAGTCCGTTGTACGTTTCCGTACCGCTTGAGTCGACCACCGTTACGGTGACCGAACTGCTGGCGGCGGCCGCCGTCGAGGTGAACGAACCGGTGATCGTGTCGCCCGTGATGTCAGAGCCGGTGGTACCGGTTGTCGTCGTGAACGTCACTCCGGCGTCATTGGATGTCACCGTTACGGTTCCACCGTTCGCGGCAAAGGGCGCCGCGGTGTCCGTCAAAGTAAAGGTTCCGGAAGATCCTGCTCCGAAATAGCCGGGCAAGGTCGTGGCGCCTTCGGTGAACGTGATGCTGCCGGTACCGGCCGCTCCCGCCGCCGTAGCGATAGCCATTGGCAGCGCCGCAGCCGCGAGCAAGGCGCCGGCCGCTAGAGCCTTTACCAAGTGGCGTTGTATCCGTCTTGGATTATTCATTGTCAATTCACTCCATTCATAAGGGCGGGACTCGCCAGCCTTTAATTTTTAGATCATGCGGCACTGCAGTAACACTCACAAGGTAGCGCCTCGTGACATATCACGGCCGTTTCCTTACGAGCAAGTATAGGTAAAGCCCACCGCACAAGCGAAGAGGCATGGCTTTTCTTTGGTAATGCACATACATCATGGCGGGACTAGTTCTAACTGAATATTTCCTGATCAAGGTGCTTAAAAAAAGACCTTCTTGCTACATCGCAGGACCGTTGTTGGCACCGTGTGAAATCGTAACCATATTGTAAGCCGCTCTATTTATGAAAATCGCAGGTGTTTCATCGTGCGTCTCGACACTTTTTCGCGATCGTCACGGATGCGCCGGAGACAAATCACGGTAGATCTCAGGTGTTCTAGATGGATTCGAATGGTTACTCAGTACTACCAGTTCAGGCGTACGAATGGACAGGAGAACTGAAGGTCTCGCCTGACTTCTCGACGATCTTCACGTTGACGCTCGACGATGCAAAAGCGAACTGCTTTTCTAGTGAGTTCAACTCAAGCGATCGAGCAGCGATTAGGACCGATCTCGAGATCCGCATCGTCGGGCCCCGGTGCCGAGGAGCCCGCATTGATGCCAACGATCTGGCGATAGTTGCCCGGGCGATTCTTGACGTGGTCGACGGCCCAGCGCACGAAGTCGTCTTCGCTGAGTTCAAGGGCGGGCAGCGTGTGGCGTATCTCTCCGAGGTGCCGAGTTACGAACTCGTTTGCTCGAATCTCCACGCCAGCGCCGAAGTGCGCGGGAAACACCAGAATGTCGTCATTTAGCGGCAAGACTCGATCGTGCAGGCTGTGGAACAGATGGTGAGCGTATCCCTCAGCTTCATCGGCTAGATCCGGGCGGCCAACGCTCTCGAGGAACAGGGTGTCTCCAGTAAATATGGCATAGTCGCCCAACTGGTACATCGTGGAGCCCTCAGTGTGCCCAGGAACGCTCACTGAGGCCACGCGCAGGTCGATACCCAGCGCGAGCTCGATGGACGCGCCGTCCGCCAATGGCTCGAAGGCAAATTTGAACGGATCTGCGGGATTGAGCCAGAGGGCGGCACCCGTGTCGGTGG
Organism: uncultured Acidimicrobiaceae bacterium; assembly: GCA_963848345.1. Lineage (GTDB taxonomy): Bacteria > Actinomycetota > Acidimicrobiia > Acidimicrobiales > RAAP-2 > RAAP-2. The sequence goes on from CAWKDF010000011.1 coordinate 479,592, forward strand.
CGAGAGCCCGAGCACCGCTCAGGTGATCCGCGTGGAGATGAGTATCGAGGACGTGGGAGATCATCCAGCCGTGGCGCCGCGCAATCTCTTCATATCGACCGGTCTCGAGCGAGGGGTCGATCACGACCGCCGTGGAGCCCGCCCCCACGACATAAGAGAGGCAGCCCTTTCCCCGTCGGCGGACCTGGACGACCGTGGCGTCGCCGAACGCCGCTTCTACGACGTCGTAGGTGGATCCCCAGCTGGCCATGCCGCCGTCAAGCACTCGGCTGGCGCGACCGTGACCAGCGAGATTGCGCGCACCCTGAAGGGCTCGCGTTCCCGCCGCGCAGACAACCACGATGTTCTTGTCCGTCGGAATCTCGTCCAGCCTCGAATCGAGGTGCCCGAGTGGAATGTTGTGCGCCCCCGGAATCTGCCAATCAGCGACCTCATCAGGTTCTCGAACGTCCAACAGATAGAGAGCGGGGTCTTCCAACTCCCTTACGAGCTCATCGCCGCTGATCGTCGAAATCACCGTTGGCATCGACCACAGCCTATGGCGCCCGATCGACTGCCGCTTCTCCCTTCTTCTGGATGTTCTTGCGCTCAGACGTTCTTGGGCGACGGCGGCAAGTCCCGAGCGACCGCTCCCGATACATTCGAGGAGGGTCGCGAAAGTCGTGAACGCTAGAGAGGTCGCCTGATGTCCGTTCAAGAAGTAAGTCCCAGTGAGGCACTTGAGTTACTGGACAATGGGGCCCTGCTCATCGACGTTCGAGAACCGAGTGAGTGGGACGCGGGACACGCCCCCATGGCTTCCCTGATTCCCCTGGCCGAGCTCCCGGACCACGTGGATGAGCTTCCCCGAGAACGACTGATCATCTGCGTGTGTCGATCCGGAGGGCGCTCGTTTCGCGCCGCCAGCTTCTTAAAGGAGAACGGTTTTGACACGGTGAATCTGACCGGGGGAATGCTGGGTTGGTTCGCCGAGGACCTGCCGGTCGAGAGCGAAGCGGGAGATCCTTCCATCGAATAGCCAAGCTCGCTCGCGCGGCCTCGCGAGGCGCGAACCACGCTGATGTAGCGCCGCGTAATTCCAAAACCTGCAGTGAACAGGGTAATTCTGGCAGTCCCAACGGGATTTGAACCCATGTCTCCACCTTGAGAGGGTGCGCGCTGTTATCAATCGTTAGAAGTAAACGCGGTGGTCAAGGCCATTTTGTTTTAGATGGCTGCTGAGTTTCTGGGGCGCTGGGCGTTAACTGGACGCTTAAGACTCTCTCCCTGCCCAAAGGGACCTAAAGCCGGTCGATCCCTGAGAGCATCCGGGTGATCAGTGCCACGATGAGATCCTTCTCGCTGGGATCGCTCATGGCCGCCATGAGCGTTAGGGCGGCCAGGGCGTTGTTGGAGATTCTTGGTTGACCCTCCGCGTCTCGGAGGATGCCATTTCGATCGAGGAAGGTAACAAAAAGAGCAGCTGCGCTGCGCTTATTCCCATCCGCCAAGGCGTGGTCCTTGACGACGAGGTAGAGCAGGTTCGCCGCCTTGTCTTCGACAGTTGGGTACATGTCTTGGCCGCCGAAGCCGCCATAGATGGCACCAATGGTGCCGTCAAGCTTGCCCGTGGGGTCATGACCAAAAAGCTTGTCTTCGGGGAACTGGTCGCCGACGCGATCAATGATGGCCCGAGCCTCTTCGATGGTTAGTTCCCAACCGGGTAGAGCACCATCGGGAATGGCAATGTAACCGTCGTCGTACTCGCGTAGCAGCTGTAGCCCCGGAACGTAACTGGCGAGCACATCAGCCACCCCTGCGATGAGCTCGTCATCGGCGCGTGACAGCAGGCGTACAATCGACCCGAGTTCGTCCAGGCGCCTGCCGTTGATGGCCACGCCTGAAACGATGTAGTCCTTCAGCACACCACTGGCCCAGCGGCGAAATTGGATTGCCCGCGCAGAGTTCGCTCGGTACCCGACGGCGAGGATGACGTCCAGGCTGTAGAAGGTCACCGGGCGGTCCGCAGAAGCAATGTGCAAAATTTGCACATTGCTTTCTTCATCCACTTCGCTGTTGCGAAGGATGTTGTTAATGTGCCTCGTCACGCCTGTGCGGTCGATCCCGAAAAGCTCCGTTATCTGGGCTTGCGAGGCCCAAACCGTCTCCCGAACCCGATCGAGCGGAAGGGACACCTCGATTCCCGCGCTCTCGAAGATGACGATCTCTTGGTCGATGTCGTCTGGAACCAACTCAGGCACGACTCTCCTCGTTAGAGCATCTTGGATGGGCTTCCTTCGCACAACCGCGCCTACCAGTTGTATCAGGCACTCGGCATCGAGCGACAATCAGACAAGGGCCCCATCAATGATTGGCATTTGTCGTAACCGGCGATTTTTCTTGGGCATTAGTTGGGCGTTAGTGGGCGCGTAGCACTGGACAAAAGCGGGTGACGCCGGTCACAGATGGTTAGGTCGAACTCGTCTAAATAGCTGAAGTAACGGCGAAACAACCGCGCAGTCCCAACGGGATTTGAACCCGTGTCTCCACCTTGAGAGGGTGATGTCCTAGGCCACTAGACGATGGGACCATGAAAGAGACAGCGTCGCCGATGACTCATTCGCTCGGGGGCAAGGACTCGAACCCTGAATAACTGGACCAGAACCAGTTGTGTTGCCAATTACACCACCCCCGAAGGGCTGGGCAATCTTACCTGGTCTTACTTCGCAGGTGCCAGACGAGTCAGTGCCCGGTTGTCCACTGACTCAGTCGACCATACCCAACGACCCGGCCGACCCCGACCTCCAAGGTCTCCTTCAGGTAGTAGCGCCAGAGCTGGTACTTGATGGTCGGAGAGTTGCGCACCGGCGAAGGGTACGGAATCAACCCCTGGGCCGAGGAGATCGCCATCGCTCGATATTCGTGGAAGGGGTCGGTCACGGTGATGACCGTCTTGATGTGGTGGGCCCTCAGCTGCGCCAAGACCGTCGAGACGTTCTGCCACGTATCGGCGCCGCTGCCAATCAGGATCCTCGAGGCGGGCACCCCGTGACGTTCAAGGTACTCGGCGGACACTTGGGCCTCGGTGTTGGCGTCGCCCGGCCGCTTTCCTCCGGTGACCGCGATCCACGGCGCTCGTCCGGCCTTGTATACCAATAGGGCCTGATCGAGGCGTGCCGTCAGCTCCGCAGACGGCACGCCGTCATCCTCGGTCGTCCCAAAGACCAGGATCGCCTGGGCCGAGCGGGTGGTGTGCTCGTGTCCCCGCAGCCAGATCTGCACGAACGTGACGGCGAAGTACGTGACCAAAAGGACCAGCACCACTGCGGCAATCTGCAGCGTCCGCTTCAGGACGCGGCGAATCACCCCGCCCTCGCGAGCGCGCCACGCAGTCGCTGAACTGTCCTCTTTCTGCCTAGATACTCGAGCGACTCGAACAAGGGAGGTCCCACGAGGGTCCCGGTGACGGCACAACGGATGGGCGCCTGGGCCTTTCGCAGCGCGAGTCCAACCTCGTCGCCGAGCCGCTGGACGACCTCGTGCAGGGCTGGCGCCTCCCAGTCGGCCAGGCGTTCGTATCGCTCGATGGCGCTGGCAATCAGGGCTCGCCCAACCGGATCATTGGCGATGACCTTGGCGAAGCTCGCCTCGTCGAAGCGCGGCTCATCGAGGAAGAAGAACTCGACCATGGCGGGGATCTCGCTCAGAATCGCCACGCGCTCTTGGACGAGGGGCGCTACCCGGGCGTAGAGCGCCGCGGAGAACTGATCTTCGCTTCCAGGCGGGCTCGCGATCGCTCGGACGCCAGTTGGCGCTCCACGGTCGAACCCAGGGGGCGCTCACTCGAATGAACTCGTCGACCGACAGCGCACGAACGTACTCGCCGTTCATGTGGCGCAGCTTCTTGACGTCGAAAAACGCCGGCGAGTGCGACACGTCTTCCAGTCGGAACTGCTCGATGAGGGTGGCCAGTGGCACGATCTCCTCGTCCCCCCGGGGACTCCATCCGAGGAGCGCCAGGTAGTTCACGAACGCGGAGGGTAGATATCCCTCATCGCGGTACATCTCGGTGGCGACGGGGTCCTTGCGCTTGGAGAGCTTCTTTCGCTGTTCGTTCACGAGCAGCGGCAGGTGCGCATAGGCCGGGAGGGGAACTTCGTCATGAGTCGCTCGGTTGAGCGCCTCCCAGAGCATCATCTGCTTGGGGGCGTTTGCCAGGTGTTCTTCACCCCGAATCACGTGGGTGATGCGGTCGTGACGGTCGTCGGTCACGTTCGCGAGCGCGTAGAGGACCGTCCCCGTAGAGCGCGCTACGACGAAGTCGTCGATGAGGGCGTTCTCGAACTCAACGTCACCGCGCACAAGGTCGTGCACCACCGTGACGCCTTCACGCGGAGTTCGAAAGCGCAGTGCTGTGGTCGGTCCACGTTCGAGCCCGCGGTCGCGACAGAAGCCGTCGTAGCCCGGTGGCGTGCCGGGACCCTTGCGCCCCTCGACCAATGCGGGTGTGCAGTCGCAGTAGTAGAGGTAGCTATTGCGGCGCAGCACCTGGGCCGCGCTGTCGTGGGCCGCCACGTTGTCGCTCTGGCGGAAAGGCCCTTCGTCGAGCGTCAGCCCGAGCCACGACATGGCGGCGTAGATGCCTTCTACCCACTCTTCTCGGTCACGCGTCGCGTCCGTGTCTTCGACCCGCAAGATGAAGACGCCGTCGGCCGCTTGGCGCGCGAGCAGCCAGTTGAACAGCGCAGTGCGCGCAGAGCCCACGTGGAAATAGCCGGTCGGCGAGGGGGCGAACCGGACCCGTGGCCCGCTCATTGGCTACTCCTCAATCGAAATGGCGCCGTTGGGGCATCCGGCGACGGCCTGGCGGAGTCGATCGTCGAACTCAGGTCCGGGATTTTCATTTAAGACGTACATAAAGCCGTCGTCGCGCACCTCGAAGATCTCCGGGGCGATACCCATGCAGACCCCGTTCGAAGTGCACAGATCAAAGTCGACGTGAACTTTCACGGCCCCTCCTTTCGGTCCATCGTACTTGAGCCTGCTCGCGTCTCGATAGCCGACCCAAGGGAGAATGACGCTGTCTATGCTCGCTGCGGACGAAGGAGAAACATGAAAGAACGGACCCTCGGATCACTCTCGGTCTCCGAAGTGGGCGTCGGCTGCAACAACTTCGGCGCACGCCTGGACCAGGTCGGTGCGCAGGTCGTTGTCAACGCCGCACTCGAATCGGGGATCAACTTCTTTGACACCGCGGACATCTACGGCGGCACCAAGTCCGAAGTGTTCCTCGGTGAGTCGCTCGGCGCTCACCGCCGCGAGGTCGTCATTGCCACGAAGTTCGGCATGCCCATCGACGACGCGCACTTCGGGGCGAAGCCCGACTACGTGCGCGCCGCCTGCGAGGACTCGCTGCGCCGCCTCAACACCGACTACATCGACCTTTACCAGCTGCACTATCCCGACGAGACGACCCCGATCGCCGACACGCTCGGCGCGCTCTCGGAGCTGGTCGCGGCGGGCAAGGTGCGAGAGATCGGCTGCTCGAACTTCACGGCAGATCAGCTTCGAGAAGCGAAGGCGGCGGCCGGCAGTGGTCCGTCGTTCGTCTCGGTGCAGAACCAGTACTCCCTGCTGGAGCGTGCGCCCGAGCGTGATGGCGTGCTCGCCGCCTGTGAAGAGCTGGGCATTGGCTTTCTTCCCTTCTACCCACTGGCCAACGGTTTGCTGACGGGCAAAGTTCGCCCCGGTGAGCCCCTTCTCGAAGGCACGCGCCTCGCCAACATGCCCCAAGAGCGCAGCGTGCACTGGCTGAGCGACGAGTTCTACGCGCGCGTGCGCACGCTGCTCGAATACTCAGAAAACACGCGAGTGCCGATTCTCGACTTCGCCTTCTCGTGGCTACTCAGCCACCCGGTCGTGGCCTCGGTGATCGCCGGGGCGAGCAGCGGCGATCAGATTCGCGCCAACGCGCACTCGGTCCGCGACCTCACCGACAATCAGATCGAAGAGCTCAACCGACTGACGGCCAACGAGGGCTAAGAAGCCTTTACCACGGCCACGAGCTTGGTGAGCGTGTCCTTCGCGTCGCCAAAGACGAGGATCGTCTTCGGGTTGTAGAGCAGTTCGTTGTCGATACCGGCGAAACCCGGTCGCATGGAGCGCTTGAGAAAGACGACGTTCTCGGCCAAGTCCGCGTGGATGATCGGCATGCCGTAGATCGGCGACTTCGGGTCGTTGGTCGCTGCCGGGTTGACCGTGTCGTTGGCCCCGACCACGATCGCCACGTCCGCCGTCTGGAGCTCGGAGTTCGCCTCGTCCATCTCGAGCAGCTCGTCGTAGGGGACGTTCGCCTCGGCCAGGAGCACGTTCATGTGCCCGGGCATGCGTCCAGCCACCGGGTGGATCGCGTAGAACACTTTGATGCCCTTGCTCTCGAGTTCGGTGGCCAGCTCGTGCAGGACGTGCTGTCCTTGGGCGACGGCGAGCCCGTAACCCGGGATGATGACAACCTTGCTCGCGAAGCTGAGCAGCACCCCGACGTCTTCTGGCGTGCCCGAGCGTACGGTGCGACCTTCGGTTCCGTCGGCCCCGGTCGCCGTGATATTCGACCCGAACGCCGAGAACAGGACGTTCGAAAGGCTTCGACCCATGGCCTTGCTCATGAGTCGGGTGAGCAAGATGCCCGAGGCGCCGACCAGGGTGCCGGCGATGATCAAAAGGTTCGAGCCCAGCGTGAACCCCGACGCCGCCACGGCCAAGCCGGTGAACGAGTTGAGGAGCGAGATCAGCACGGGCACGTCGGCTCCGCCGATCGGCAGCACGAAGGCGATGCCCAGCACGAAGGCGACCGCCAGCAGGACCCACAGCAGCGCCGCCGAGCCGTTGACCAAGATCGTCAAGATGAGCGCCAGCGCGGCGACGCCCACGACGGCGTTGATGATCTGCTGGCCGGGGTACGTGACGGGCCGGCCGGTCATGAGCTCTTGGAGCTTCGCGAAGGCGATGGAGGAGCCCGAGAAGGACACCGTCCCGATCAACACACCGAGCAACACCTCGAGCGTCACGTACGTCGCGGGGTGGGTCGACTTGATGTGCACGAACTCCGTGATCGACACGAGCGCCGCCGCCCCACCACCCACGCCGTTGAAGATGGCCACGAGTTGCGGCATGGCGGTCATCTGGACGAAGCGCGCGGTCGGTACCGCGATGATCAGCCCGATGAACATGGCAAGCAGGATCAGCCACACGTGGTGAAGTGCGTGCCCGTCGACGTACTTGAAGAACGTGGCGACGATCGCCACGAGCATGCCAAAGGCGGCAACCATGTTGCCGTAGCGGGCGCGCTTCGGATGGCCGAGACCCTTCAGGGCGACGAGGAACGTCGTCGCCGAGAAGAGGTAGAGCAGGTCGATCAGCGTTTCACGACTCACTGTGCGGCCTCATCTGATTTCGCCTCGGGTGCCTTGGGCTGGCGCGGCTTGAACATCTCGAGCATCCGGTCGGTCACGACAAAGCCGCCGACCACGTTGAGGGTGGCGAGGATCACCGCGAGAAACCCGAGGACCTCTTCGAGGTTGGTGTTGGCGGCCCCGAGGATCAGCATGGCGCCAACCAGGATGACGCCGTGGATGGCGTTGGACCCGCTCATGAGCGGGGTGTGCAGGATGCTCGGCACCTTGGCGATGATCTCGGTACCGACGAACGCCGTCAATATGAGGACGGTGAGGTACTGCAAGATGACGTTCATTCGGTGCTCTCCTTCGCTTCGGTCGTGATGGGCACGTAGGTGACGCCGAGCGCCTCGGCGGTCGCCGCGTGGGTCAGCTCGCCACCGCGGGCGAGCGTGACACCGACGACGATCTCGTCGCTCCAGTCGGGATTCAGCTGACCCTTCGCCCCAAAGAGCGCGAGAAGCTTCACCACGTTGTTCGAATACATGAAGCTCGCGTGCGTCGCCATCTCGGCCGGCGGGTTCGAAAGGCCCACAATGCGCACTCCGTGGTGCTCGATCACCTCGCCCGCCTTGGTGAGCTCGCAGTTGCCTCCCCCGTCGGCGGCCATATCGATGATGAGCGAACCGTCGGCCATGGCCTCCACCATCGGAGTCGTGACGAGGATCGGCGACTTGCGTCCGGGTACCGCGGCCGTGGTGATCACCACGTCGGATCCCGCGACTTCACCCGTGAGCGCTTGTTGCTGCTGCTCGCGCTCTTCGGCAGTGAGCTCGCGCGCGTACCCTCCGGCTGCGTCTGCCGTTACCCCCAGTTGCACGAACGTCGCGCCAGCCGACTCGGCCTCCTCTTTCGCGGCGGTCCGCACGTCGTAGGCGCGCACCCGCGCGCCGAGGCGCTTGGCGGTGGCAATCGCCTGGAGACCGGCCACCCCGACACCCATGACGAGGACTTTCGCTGGCCGAATGGTGCCCGCCGCCGTTGTCAGCAAGGGGAAGAAGCGGTCGAGGTAGCTGGCCCCGGCGAGGGCCGCGCGATAGCCCGACACCGTCGCTTGCGAGCTCAGGGCGTCCATGTATTGGGCCCTCGAGATGCGCGGGAGCAGATCAAAGGAGGCGACCGTGATCGTGCGCTCGTTGAGCGCGCGAACAACGTCGAGGGCCAGCAGCGGCGAGAGGAACGAGAGCGACAGAGAGCCCTCGGGCAGGCGAGCGACCTCCTCGAGGCTTGGGGCGTTCACGCGCAGGTTGACGTCACCGCTCGCCGCGTCAACGATCGTGGCCCCCGCCGACTGATAGGCGTCGTCCGAAAAGTGGGCCAGCTCGCCCGCGCCACGCTCTACCTCGACTTGCCAGCCGTCGGCGACAAACATCTTCACGGCCTCGGGCGTGAGAGCGACGCGAGTCTCCCCGGGACGTGATTCCTTGAAGAGCGCGATTTTCACTCTCTTGTTTTAGCAGCCCCACCAGCCAGGGGATTAGGGCAGTTTGTCCCTACTCGAAGAGAAGTTGACGATCTCGTGACTCACGCTCGACGCCGCTTCGAGCGGAATCCAGTGACCGACGCCCTCGAGACGCACGTAGCGAAACTCATTGGCGCAGTACTTCGCCGAGTTGCTCATCTGCCCTTCGCCCAGCGCGAAGTCGCCGCTCGACCAGATCCCGAGCACCGGCATCTCGAGGGGTGGCAGCACCGGAAGCGGCACGATGAAGGCGTCCGGTGCGACATTGGCTCGGTACCAGAGAAGATGCGATCTCATCTGCCCGTCGCGTTCGAGCTCCTCGATGACCGCGTCGGGGCGAGGATGGCCCGTCCAGCGACGAATAGCTTCGTAGTCGTTCTTGCGCAGAAATGCCTCGCCGACCCCCTCGAACTGGAACAGCAGCATGTACCAGCTCTTCGCCTGCTGGGAGATCCCCGCGCCGTAGAACGCGGACGGGTGTCCGACGGAGAGCACCACGAGTCGCTCGACCAGATCGGCCCGAAAGGTCGCGATCACCCACGCCAACGCGGCACCCCAGTCGTGTCCCACGAGGATGACCCGCTCGCCACCGAGCGCGTCGATGATCGCGACCACATCGTCGACCAGGTGGTGAATTCGGTAGTCATCCACGTCGCTTGGCTTGTCGCTTTGTCCACACCCGCGCAGGTCAGGAACGGCCACGCGAAAGCCCGCGTCCGCGAGCAGCGGAACTACCTCATCCCAGAGTGCGGACGTGTCCGGCCAACCGTGAAGCAGCAGTACGAGGGGTCCGTCACCCACCAGGTTGACGTGCAAGTTGACGTCCCGGTTTTGAACGGTCAAAGAGTCCACCTGGTGACCGTACACCGGAGGTGTAGAACGTCTGCATGAACGCATTCGTGATGAACGTGGAGACTCCAGTTGGGCCTTTCGGCGTTGCGGGCCACGACGACGCACTCACCGCCATCTTCTTGCCTCACGAGCGCCATCGCGCGTCGAAGGGAGTAGCTCCTCGGGCAGTCGCTCAGGCCACGACACAGCTAGAGGAGTATTTTGCCGGAGCGCGCCAGCGCTTTCAGCTGACGCTCGCCGACGTTGAGGCGACCGGCTTCCAGCGCGACGTGTGGAGGGCGCTAGTGGCGATCCCCTACGGCGAAGTGCGCTCGTACGCGCAAGTCGCCGAGAGCGTCGGGCGCCCGCGCGCCTCGCGAGCGGTGGGCAACGCCAATCACGTCAACCGCTTTCCCGTGGTGATTCCCTGCCATCGGGTCGTCGCCTCGAGTGGGCTCGGTGGCTACGGCGGAGGCGAAGAAGTGAAGCGCTACCTGCTCGCGCTCGAGGGCGTCCTCCTCTAGTCGCCCGGGACGTTACGTCCGTCTCGATCGATCGACGTTTCCAGCCGCACCTTTCGCACCGCGGTTGGCAAGCGCGCGTCGTGAGGAACGTGAGTCGCCAGGAGCCTGACCGCGGCCCGGCGCGCTACCCACAACAGCACCAGCGCCGAGGGCACTTCGATGAACACGGCAAGCGCCACGCTCTCGAGCTCATCACCGTGGCTCGCGGTCGTGACGTCGAACCAGGCGTCGAGAAGGAACATGGTGGCGGCCGCAATCGAAAAGACGATCAACACCGCCCGCTGGCGCCACGCGGCCCACGCTGCGGCCAGCAGCATCACGACTTCTGCGACGTCAAGGCCCACCCAGGCGAGCGCCCAGTGAGCGGCCACGTAGTGGCGCGGAAGCTTCCAGCCCAGGTACACGGCCCACACGATCTCGAGCGCGGCCCCGAGGAGGAGGAGCGCCAACAGTCGATCGCGCCGAGAATGAGGCACGAGTCGAGAGGACATCGCTAGCGCGCGACGGGGACCGGATGTTCGAGTGCGTCGAACAACAGCGGCGTGGCGCGGGCAATCGCCGTGCGCTCGTCCTCAGTGAGCATGGCAAAGCATGCCGCCATCGCGGCGTCCGTCAGCTCCTCGGCCTGCGCCTTTTGCTGGGTCAGCTCTTCGGTCACCGTCGGCGACGCTTCTTCCTTGTACCCGTGCAGCGCAAAGACACCCGGGTCTTGGAGGTAGCACGCCACCAGGGGATCGAGCCCGATCTCGCGCGTAGCGAGGATGTGGAGCCCGCCACGCAGCTCGCGAAGAAAGATCGTCGCGAGGTAGGCGGCGTGCACGGGGTCGATCGGAGCGGGCACGGCGAGATATCCGTCAACGAGAGGGCACACGCCGCGATCGAGCTGCTCGACCATGCGCCGCACCGCGTCGGCGAACGCCGAAAGGACCGAGAGATCTATGCCGCCGAAGGTGCGGTCGGCGAAGGCGTAGGCCGCGCGCACGTGCTCGCTCGCCGCCTGGACGGGATTGGCTTTCGCCCTCGCGTTGGTCCAGAGCGAGTCGATGATCGAAGGATCAAAGAAGTTGAAGGCTTCCTGCACGGTGGCGGCCTCGACATCACCAAGCACACCGCCGCGACCAAGGCCGTAGAACTCATAGACGTTGAGACCGAGCTCTTTGCCGCTCGTGCGCGTCAACGGGTCAAAGTAGAAGCTCATACCGAGCACCTGCATCGGATCGGCGGTCAGCGCGGAGAGTTGGTCAGCGTCCATGAGCGAACCTTAGGGCTTGGCCAGTGGGCGCTCGCCATCACGGCGAACGCGAAGCTCGATGCGTGATCCCGTTTCGACTTCGACGAAGCGAGCCGATCCTCCGTGACGTCGAGCGATCTCGGTCACGATCGCCAGACCGAGCCCGGTACCGCCCGAACGGCGCGAGCGCGCGGAGTCGGCGCGGGTGAATCGCTCGAAGAATCGCGCGCTGTCGGCGACGTCGATGCCTTCGCCGTCGTCGCTCACGACGATGACTGCGTACTCTCCTTCGAAGTGCGAATCGAAGCGCAGTTCGCTCTGGGCGTAGCGCATGGCGTTGTCGACCACGTTGCGAATCATGCGCTTGAACATGGTCGGGTCGCCCATTACGCGCGTCGGCGCGACCGCGGACGTATCGACGCTCAGATCGCTCAACGAACGCACCCGCGTGGCCTCCTCGTAGAGCAGGTCGTCAAAGTCAACCTCGAGGTGCTCCGAATCCACGTGATCCTCGTCGTGGCGAGCGAGCCAGAAGAGGTCGGCGATGATGCCATCGAGTCGACGACCCTCGCGCATGATGACGTCGGCCACCTCGGGCCAGTTCGCACCCTTCGGGTCGCCGGTGGCGCGCTCGGTCGTGGCGAGCAGCGTGGTGAGCGGGCTTCGCAGCTCGTGACTGGCGTTCGAGACGAACTCTTGTTGGAATCGCGACGCCGACTCCAATCGATCGAGCATCTCGTTCACCGTTCGCGAGAGACGAGCGATCTCGTCATCCCCGCCGGTCACCGGGACGCGCTGGGTGAGGTCTTGTGCCGCAATGGCGTCAACTCGTCGCCGAATCGACTCGACGGGCGCCAAGGCAAGCCCGATGCCCAGCCAGATCAACGCGCCCGACACGAGGAGGAGGAGGAGAAACGAGATCAGGAGACTCGCGAGCAGCACCTTGACGCTGTGCTCAATCGGGCCTCCGTAGATGAAGCCAAAGATGAGGCCCGGCCCTCGCTTGGTGGTGATGCTCGCCACCTGGCCAGAGCTCAGCTCCCCCAGCGTCGACTCCGTCTGGGCGTTGCGGACGTACCTGACGCCGAGGCCGCTGCCCGTCGCAAAGTCGACCACCGACTTTGCGAGCACCGGAGCGTTTGCGATAGCCGAGCTGGCGGCCCAGACCCGGGTTCCCGCGCTGTTGGTGACTTGAACCACCACGTCGCCCTGGGTAGAGAGCACCACCGTGCGCTTGACCGCGGTCTGCGCGGAGGCGAAGCGCATCTGGGTCTGTTCCATGACCGCGTCGATCTGGTTCGAAGCCTGCGTGAGCAGTGAACGGTGGACGAGGTTGACGAGGGCGATACCCGTAAAGGTCAAGATGACCGCGATGGCGCACACGAAGATCACCGTCAGTCGAGCCCGGACCGAGAGCTGACTCTCGCGCGCCATTAGACGTCTCGTGCGCTGTATCCGAAGCCTCGAACCGTACGGATGATGGACGGTTCGTTTGCCGCGTCGATCTTCTTGCGCAAGTAGCCGACGTACACCTCGACGATGTTCTGATCGCCGTCGAAGTCACTGCCCCAGACCGTCAGGAGGATGTCGGACTTGGAGAGCGTGGTGTTCGCGTGGCTCATCAGAAACTCGAGAAGCGAGAACTCTCGAGGCGTCAGGGAAACCGATCGCCCGTACGAGCTCACGTGACGACTGACGGGATCGAGCGACACCCCACCGACGCTCAGCTGTAGCGGCCGACCCCGCTCCTGGCGGCGCAGCAGGGCGTGCAACCTCGCCATGAGGACCGACCGCTCGAAGGGCTTGCGCAAGAAGTCGTCAGCGCCCACGTCGAGGCCCTCCACTTCGTCCCACTCCCCCTCTTTGGCCGTCAGCATCAAGAGGGGCGTCAGGACGCCCGCCGCCCGGAGCTCTTGGCACACCCGAAAACCGCTGCGCTTGGGGAGCATGATGTCGAGCACGATGACGTCGAAGGTTCCACTCAAGGCGGCCTCGAGACCAGCGTCGCCGTCGTAGCGCTGCTCGACGACGTACCCCTCGTCGACCAAAAGGCCGGTCACGGCACTTGCCAGGTCGTGATCGTCCTCTACGAACAGCACCCTGCGAGGTTCATCACTCATTGCAGGTAGAGGTTACCGTTGGACCCTTCTTCCACCTTCAGCTTGGTGAGACCGTGCGGCGCGGGACCCACGATGACGTCGCCGTTGCTCACTTGGAACTCCGAGCCATGGCAGGGGCAGATGATGATCTTGTTCGCGCTCGAATAGCCAACCGTGCAACCCATGTGGGGACAGACCGCGTTGTACGCAACGAAGTCGCCGGTCGTGGTGTGGATCACGAGGCCCGGCTCGCCGTTCGCGGGAATGGTGAAGGAGGCAGAGGAGTTGTCCGGCATCGAGGAGACCGAACCGAGCAGCTTGCCTTTCGGTACCGAGACCGGCGTGGTGGTCGGCGACGTACTCCCCGAGGGCGGGGTGGTGGTCGTCGTGGCGATCGACGGCGACAGCGTCGAAGACGTGGCGGACTTTGGAGACGGGGCGTCACCAATCAAGGAACCGGTGTCGGCGGCGGCGCCACCAACGAGGAGCACGACCGCTGCCGCCGACGCCGCGGCGGTCGCGCCGACGATGAGCGATCGGCGGTCGATCGCGTCGAGTGCCGTGCGCATCGCGAGCGGCGCACGTCCTCCGATCAACACCGGGCAGACGGCGGCGTCGCACGCGAGGCCGCCGCGCGCGGTACAGACGTCGGCCACATAGTTCCCACAGATCGCCTGCACGGTCGAGAACGGAATCGCGACCAGCTCCGGCGAAGGTTGGCTGGCCTTTCGAGCGACGCGATTTTGGATCCACGCGTCGAGTGAGAGTCGTGTTCCGCCTCCCGCGATGATGAAGGGCATCCAGGCAAAGAAGACGACGATGTCGGCGCCCGTAAAATAGGGCGACGCGTGAAAGCTCACCGTGAGAAACAGACTGAGCGAAACAATGAGGCCGCCCAGCGCCGCGATGCGCGTCCAGAGCCCGAGCAGCGTGCCCAGACCAATGGCGATCTCGCTAAAGGCGATGACGAGGCCGATCGGCTTCGCGATGCCCTCGAGATGACTCAGGACCGCGTGAATCGGGCTGGTGTGGGACGCGGCGATCAGCTGCGACTGGATGGAGATCGGACTGGCCTTCTTAAAGAAATTGGGGTTCGCGAGCTTCTGGAGGCCCGCGTAGAGGAAGGTCGCCCCGACGAAGGCACGAAGGGGCAACAGCGCCCATTCGCTCAGCGACCAGGCGCGAACAGGTGCGTTGAAGGGCAGGCGCCGCTCGGGGCCACGCAAGGTTCGATCGTCACCGGCTCCTGACACCCCTTCATCGTACGACAGGTGGCTCTAGGGCTTTTCGGCACCCTTCCGTCGCGGTCGCGTTGCGTCAACGACAATGGTCAGGTGTCAACCGCGACCGTCGTCTCGTTCCTACTCGAAAAGATCCAGGACCTGCCGGGCATTCTCGTCTACTGCCTCGTCGCGTTCCTCGTCTTTGGTGAGGCGGCGCTGTTCATCGGATTCGTCCTGCCGGGCGAGACCGCCGTCATCGTCGCTGGCGTAGTCGCCAGCAAAGGCCACGTCAACGTCGCCACGCTGTGCGTGCTCGTGGTGGCGTCGGCGATCGTGGGCGACTCCGTGGGCTACGAGATCGGCCGAACCTTTGGCACCCGATTGATCGAGCTTCCCCTCGTTCGTTCGCGGCGCCGCGCCATCGAACGAGCGCTCGACGGGTTACGCCGCCGCGGCGTGATCTACGTCTTCGTCGGGCGCTTTACCGCATTCCTGCGGGCCGTCATGCCCGGACTCGCCGGCATGAGCCGCCTGCCCTATCGACGATTCTTCGTCGCCAACGCGTCGGGCGCCCTGCTCTGGGGCGTTGGGTACACGTTGCTCGGATATTTCGCTGGCGCCGCGCTCAACTCCATCGAGCGAGTCTCCGGCCTCGTCGGCATCGGGATTCTGGTGGTGGTGATCGGCGTGGTGGTCGCCCTCTACTTCGCCAAGCGTCGGGCTGATGCGAAGATTGAAGCGGCCCTCGATCTTCGCGATGACGACCAGGGCGACTCAGCCAAAGGCGTTGAGTAGCTCGGCGGGCGCATTGATTCGCCACTCGTTCCCGTGTTGGACGAGCAGTCCTTGAGCGACGCTCGTCGGCCCGCTGCCGCGAAGGAGCGAGCGCACGTAGATCTCTTCGACGTTGAGCGAGTGGCGCGCCTCGAGGAGGTCTTCTGGAGCCACGTCGAGGGTGGTCGTCGCACTTGAGGCGACGAGCCGGGGTCCCACGAGCTCATCGCCGCGCAGCGACGAGAACACCCGCTCGATCTGGGCGTGGGCGAACGCCGCGTCCTTGAGCGCGCTCTCGCGCCACGGGGGCGCCTTGCCCGTGAGATAGCCCCGCGTCACGAGCTCGTTCGATTGGGTGAAGGCAAGGAACCCCGTCGCCAGGTCGCCGAACACCTCGACGACTCGCCGCGCGTGATTGAGCACGTGCGGCACGGTCCAGGGCAGGATCCAGGCCTCAAGACCGAGCCAGGAGGGCCAGACCCCGTCGATGATGGCGACGGTCACCAGCAGGTCTCGCTCTCGTGCATAGCGAATGGCCTTGCCATATCGAGCGAGTGCCGATTCGTCGACCGCGCCGCGGCGCGGCTCGATCCGAGCCCACTCCACGGTGAGTCGCACCCCGTCGACACCGAGCGCTGGCACCAAGTCGAGCACCGTTTCGTAGTCTCGCCAGAGCCAGTCGGCGTTGCCCGGCCCGGCGTGACGACCGAGCGCGATGGTGGGCGAATAGCAGGTCATGGGTTCGCCCGTTCGATCAAAACCACCCTCAACCGCGTAGCCCTCCAACGTTACGAGCAGCTTGTTTCGGTTGACCATCGCGCCAGTTTCGCACGGCGCACGGATGCGGGCCCCGCTAGCGTTCGAACTGCACGAACGAACGAGAGGTGACGCCATGGCAGACGAGGTCCTGAGCGAACGACGCGGACACGTGGAGATTCTGACGATCAATCGTCCCGAGGCTCGCAACGCGATCAACCGCGCCACCGCGATCGCCCTCGGCGACGCGCTCGACCGCTGCGAGTCCGACGACGACGTCTGGGTCGTTGTGCTCACCGGCGCCGGGGACAAGGCGTTCTCCGCGGGCATGGACTTGAAGGCCTTTGCCGCGGGCGAA
Organism: uncultured Acidimicrobiaceae bacterium; assembly: GCA_963848345.1. Classification (GTDB taxonomy): domain Bacteria; phylum Actinomycetota; class Acidimicrobiia; order Acidimicrobiales; family RAAP-2; genus RAAP-2. The sequence goes on from CAWKDF010000011.1 coordinate 496,283, forward strand.
TTTCCGATCACCGAAAAGGGATTCGGGGGGATCACCAAGCGCGAGTTCAAAAAACCGCTCATCGCCGCCGCGAACGGCTCGGCTCTGGCGGGCGGCTTTGAGATGATGATCAGCTGTGACATGGTCGTAGCGGCCGATCACGCCAAGTTCGGCATCCCCGAGGCGTCACGCGGACTCATCGCCGGGGCGGGCGGACTCATTCGCCTGCCCCGGCGCATCCCTCTTACCGTCGCCTACGAAATGGCGCTCACCGCAGAGCCCATCGATGCCGCGCGCGCGTACGAGCTCGGACTGGTCAATCGGGTCGTACCCGGCGAGCGGGTCCTCGACGAAGCGGTGGCGCTCGCCGAGCGGATCGCCAAGAACGCGCCCCTCGCCGTGCGCACGTCAAAGGACGTCATGCGTCGAGCGAGCGAGCTCAGCGAAGCCGACGCGTGGGTAGCCAGCGATGAAGCGTTCGCCATGATCGGCCAAAGCGGCGACGCTCTGGAAGGGGCCATTGCGTTCGCCGAAAAGCGAGCGCCGAATTGGCAGGGAAAGTAGCGCGCTGTCAGTGCAGGTGGTAGACGATCGCTGAAGCGACCGCCGCTCCTATGACGACGACCGGAAAGGGCGCCCGCGCGAAGAGCAGACCGAGCGCGACCGCGAGGCCCGCGAGACGGTGGTCGAACACGATGCGGGTCTTCTCCACCACGCCTTCCGCAACGACGAGCGCGCTCAGCAACGAGATCGGTATCAACGCGTTGATGCGCTGCAGGCGCGGATGGGCGAGCCACACCTGCGGGATGAAATAGCCCAGCAGCTTGATGGCAAAACAGAGAGAGCACGTCGCTGCGAGCACCACCCACGACGTCATGGCGCTCATCGCTCGGGCCAGCCGAACACGAACGCCACGAGCACGCTCGCAATGATGGGAAGCCCGGCGGGCAGCCACGGGGTCACGAGTACGGCGAAGACCATCGATGACGCAGCAACGACGCGAAGAAAGTTGCTCGTGAGTCTCGGCCAGAGGAGACCGAGGAATGCCGCCGGCACGGCGGCGTCGAGTCCCCACGCGGCGGGGTTGCCGAGCGCCTGAGCGCCCAGTGCTCCGACCAACGTGAAGGCGTTCCAAAAGAGGAAGACGCCAGCCCCGGTCAGCCAGAAGCCCTGCCGCACGGCTCGAATGCCTCGCGGCGCCTGCGTCAGGGCGACGCCAGTCGATTCATCGATCGTCAGGTGCGCTGCGGCGATACGACGGAGTCCTTTCACGCGCAGCCGCGGAGCCATCTGAAGGCCGTAGAGGGTGTTGCGCGTGCTGAGCATTGTCGCAACGGCAACCGCGCTGATCGCGGTGCCGCCTGCTGCCATCACCCCGACCGCGGCGAATTGACTGGCTCCGGTGAAGGCGACCAGCGAGAACAGGCAGGTCTGCAGGACGCTGAATCCTGCGGACACGCCCGCCGCCCCGAAGGCGACGCCGTAGGACCCGACCGTGAGGGCGACACTCAAAGCGTCGCGGAAGGTCTGAGAAGGCGGGGCGGGCTCCTCTCCGTCTGGCATCCGAACATTCTGACCGAGCCTGATGAGGGCTGTTACGCTCTCTCGTCGCGCCGCCTCTGTCGACGAGCACTACTGTGGGATTCAAGACACGTCGAAGGAGATGATCGTGTTCCTTGGAGATATTTTTGGGCCAGACCTCATCGTCGTGGTCGTGATCGTCGCGGTACTCATCTTTGGCGGTGCCGCGATACCGAAGCTGGCTCGAAATCTCGGCAGCGCAAAGACCGAATTCGAAAAGGGCCTGAAAGAAGGCAAGAACTCGGGGTCTTCGCAGGCCACCGACGCAAGCGAGACGAAGGCACCCGAGTCCGACAAGTAGCGCTCGGTGGACATCATCGAGTTGGCCGACCGCCTGTGGCGCGGAGAAGACCCTTCCCACAAGTCCAATCCACTGGGTCAGATTGGCCACGTCGCCGAGATCACTGACGGCGTCGCATTCTTGCCGAACTTCGGCAACTGCACCGTCTTTGCCACGGACAACGGCCTCGTCATGGTTGATACCGGCTCGATCATGACCGCCGAGCACGTCTTTCGTGAGGTGCGTTCGTGGAACACTCAGCCGCTGCGCAGCGCGATCTACTCCCACGGTCACATCGACCACGTCTTCGGTGTCGGGCTCTTCGACGAAGAAGCCGCGACCAACGGCTGGCGCGCTCCGCACGTGATCGCCCAACGTCACCTCTCCGCGCGCTTCGATCGCTACATCATGACCGCGGGCTACAACCAGGTCATCAACCGGCGTCAGTTCGCCGTCGCCAACCTCGAGTGGCCGATCGAGTACCGGTTCCCGGACGAGACCTACGACACGACCCACGAACTGACGGTGGGATCGAGTACGTTCCGGCTCCAGCACGAAAAAGGCGAGACCGACGACGCCACGGTCACCTGGTTTCCCGAACGCCGTGTGCTCTGCACGGGTGACCTCTTCATTTGGAACAGCCCCAACGCGGGCAACCCCCAGAAAGTTCAGCGCTATCCCCTCGAGTGGGCCCGCGCCCTACGACGCATGGCCGCCCTCGACGCCGAGTATCTCCTTCCCGGACACGGACTCCCGGTCTTCGGTTCGGCGCGCATCGCGCAGGCGCTGAGCGAAACCGCGGAATACCTGGAGAGTCTCGTCGAGCAGACCCTCGCTCTCATGAACGAAGGCGCGCGACTGGCGGACGTGGTCTCAAGCGTCGTCGTGCCGCGCCATCTCGCCGACCGACCCTATCTCCAGCCCTTCTACGACGAGCCAGAGTTCATCGTGCGGAACATCTGGCGGCTCTACGGCGGATGGTGGGACGGCAATCCCGCCCACCTTCGCCCGGCCAACGACCGCGCCCTCGCTCGAGAGATGGCGGAAATTGCCGGTGGCGCATCGAGGCTCGCCGAGCGCGCCGAGCAGCTCCTCGAAAGTGGATCTGACGAGGGACTACGGCTCGCCGGTCACCTCGCGGAGATGGCCTGGCTCGCCACACCGACCGATGAGGGCGTGCAGCGCGTGCGCCAGCTGGTCTTCGCAACGCTGGCCGCCGAGTCGACCTCGACGATGTCGCGCGGCGTGTTTCGATGGGCGCAGCGCGAGACGTCGGGCGAAAGCGTATAAACCGTCCCTCGAAATCCGCGCACGAACCCCCCGCAGGCGTCCGCGTCGAATTCAAGACACTATAAAAAATGACTAAGGTTTCCCCTGTGGAACCCTCTACCCTGCCCCCACAGGGAGTCTCAGTCCGCACGCGTCGTTGGCGCCGTGTTCGACGCATTGTTGCACTCCCGATAGCCGCCCTCGCGCTCGCGGGATGCACCGTACCGACATTCGGCGCGGCCCCCGGCGCCACTACCAGTTCGCGATCCGTCTACCACCTCTGGCAGGGCTTTTCCATCGGCGCCGTCATTGTCGGCACCATCACGACGGTGCTCATTGTGTGGGCGGTGTTTCGCTATCGGCGTCGAGGCGACAACATTCCCAAGCAGTCCCAGTATCACGTCCCTCTGGAGCTGACCTACACGATCATTCCGGTCCTCATCGTGCTCGGGCTTTTCGCCGCGACCATGGTCGTCGAAAACAAGGAAGTGGCTAACCCGAAGACCTCCGTCACCATCGACGTGAACGCCTTCCAATGGGGTTGGAAGTTCAGCTACCCGGGCCAGCAGGTCGTCGTCATTGGCCAGACCACTCAGGATCCCGAGATGGTGATCCCCGAGAACGAGAACGTGCACATCAACCTGACCTCCTCGGACGTCATTCACGGCTTTTACGTGCACGCGTTCAACTTCTCTCGCTACGCCTTGCCGGGCGTCTTGAACCAGTTCACCTTCCGCGCCGTCCAAACGGGTACGTTCAATGGGCAGTGCACCCAACTCTGCGGTCTGTATCACGCCCTCATGTGGTTCAAAGTGAAGGTAGTGACGCCTAGCCAGTACAGCGCCTGGTTGCAGAGCCACTACAACCCGACCGCGTACGCTGCAGCCCAAGCCGCCACGAAGCAACAGACGTCGTCCATCGTGCCGACGAAGCCCACTGAAGGAAACAGTTGATGACCGACGTACTCGAAGCGCCCGTCGTCGCGGCCCATGGCCCCGAAAGCGACGACCACCATGGACCCACCGGCTTTTTGAAGTGGATCACGTCGACCGACCACAAGGTCATCGGCATGTCCTACACGGTGACCTCAGTGATCATGATGGTCATTGGCGGCATCTTCGCGGAGATCATCCGCGTTCAGCTCTCGACCCCGAACGGCCACCTGGTCTCACTGGCTCAGTACAACGAGCTGTTCACCATGCACGGCTCGGTCATGATCTATCTGTTCATTGGCCCGTTCGCCTTCGGCGCCCTCGCCAACATCATCGTGCCGATTCAAATAGGCGCACCCGACATGGCCTTCCCCCGGCTGAACGCGCTCAGCTACTGGCTGTACCTCACTGGCTCCATCACCATGCTGTCGGGCTTCTTCGTCGCGGGGGGGGCGGCAAACTTCGGGTGGGTGGCCTACGCGCCACTGTCGAACTCGGTGAACACTCCCGGCGCGGGTGCCGACCTCTGGATCGGAGGACTGCTCCTCACCGGTTTCTCGGCAATCTTTACCGGCGTCAACCTGACGGCGACGATCTTCTATCTGCGTGCCCCCGGCATGACCATGTTCCGCATGCCGATCTTCACGTGGAACCTGCTCATCACGGCGATCCTGATCCTGCTGGCATTCCCCGTGCTGACGGCGGGGCTCATCATGCTCTACTGCGACCGGCACTTTGGGACCCACATATTCTCCGTCGCCGGAGGTGGGGTGCCCGTGCTCTGGCAAAACATCTTCTGGTTCTGGGGCCACCCTGAGGTGTACATCCTCGCGTTACCAATATTCGGCATGGTCACCGAGATCATCGCCGTCTTCTCGCGCAAGCCCGTCTTCGGCTACAAAGGCATGATCTTTGCCACGATTACGATCGGGGCACTCTCTCTCGGCGTGTGGGCGCACCACATGTTCACGACCGGCGTGGTGCTGCTGCCGTTCTTCTCGATCATGAGCCTCCTCATCGCGGTGCCCACCGGTATCAAGATGTTCAACTGGATTGGCACCATGTGGCGAGGCGAGGTCTGGTTCTCGACGGCCATGCTGATGGCCGTCGGCTTCTTGATCACCTTCCTCATTGGTGGCATCACCGGTATCTACCTCGCGAGCCCACCACTCGACTTCTTCACGCACGACACCTACTTTGTCGTCGCGCACTTCCACTCGATCGTGATGGCCCTCATGATGGGGGCGATGGGCGCTCTGTACTACTGGGGACCGAAGATCACCGGCTACTTGCTGAACGAGCGTCTCGGCAAGATCCAGTTCTGGCTCCTCTTCATCGGGACCCAGGTCTTCACGCTGCCCATGTACCTGCTGGGACTGCGCGGCATGCCTCGGCGCGTGGCCGTCTATCTCAACCATCCGTCGTGGCAGAACCTGAACGACTGGGCGACGGTCGGTGCGGTCATGGTGGGTCTGTCAACCATCATCTTTGTCGTCAACATCATGTACAGCTGGAAGAGGTACCCGGCCGGGGACAACCCCTGGGACGGGCACACGCTCGAATGGTTTACGACATCCCCTCCGCCTCACCACAACTTCTATCGCCTGCCCCAGATCCGCTCAGAGCGCCCAACCTGGGACTACAACCACCCGGGTCACGGCGCGGCCGCCCACGGTGAGGCTGGCCACCGGCTTCTCGAGCACGAGGAAGTCTCATGAAGGTAGAAGCGAAGTTCCTCATTGGCTTGGGCACATTCTTCGGCCTGATGGGCGTGGTCTACTGGTTCTGGAGCAAAGAGAACGCCGGCAGCGTCATGATTCTGTTCGGCATGGCGCTGTGTTTCTTGCCCGGTAGCTACTACTACTTCTGGAGCCGGCGCATGAAGCCGCGCGCCGAAGACGACCCCAACGCAACGCAGGCCCAAGGAGCCGGGGTCATCGGCGCGTTCCCCGGGACCTCAATCTGGCCCTTCACGCTCGGCATGGGCGCGTTCTTCACCGTGCTCGCCCTCGTTTTTGGAATCTGGCTCTTGGTCCCAGGACTCGCTCTCGTGTTCTGGGCCATTATCGGGGGGACGGCAGAAGGTCGTCGTGGCGGTAAGCACTAGTCGCGCTCGGACGCCTCTGGTGCTGTGGTGCGATCGCGATGACGCGGCGCATTCTTCGGTGACCCGAAGAGTCTTTGTACTATTGAGTTCCGGTTTGACGATTCGGTGTCCAGCGACGAGTGAGGAGAGTCAGTGACGGCCCTAGAGAGTTCCACGAAGGTTCAACTAGGGGGCGCTCGCGGTGGTCCGAACGATCCCACCCTGCGAAAGGACCGTTGGTGGATCCAGCCGGTGCTCACGGTCACCGTACTCACCGCCTTCGTTATCTACTCCACCTGGGCCGCCTTCCAGAACAAGGACTACTTCGTCGGGGCCAACCTCCATCGCGACCTGATCAGCCCCTTCTACTCGCCCTGCATCGGCGGGTCCTGCGTGCCGGGCGCCAAGTTCGCCTTCACCTGGAACGCCTGGACCCTCTCGCCGGCGCTCCTCATCCTCATCTTTCCCTTGGGCTTTCGCCTCACCTGCTACTACTACCGGCGCAGCTACTACCGCGCGTTCTGGTGGTCCCCGCCAGCCTGCGCCGTCGCCGACGCCCACGGTTCGTACTCCGGCGAGACGCGCTTCCCTCTCTTCTTCCAGAACGCCCACCGCTACTTCTTCTACGCCGGTCTCATCTTCAACGCCCTGCTCACCTACGACGCCATCCTCGCGTTCCATCAGCCCGGGATCGGCTGGGGCGTCACGGTGGGCACGATCGTGCTCGTCGTGAACGCCACGCTGCTCTGGCTGTATTCGCTGTCCTGTCACGCGTGCCGACACCTCTGTGGCGGACAGGTGCGCAGCTTCAAGGCTCACCCCCTGCGCTATCGCTTATGGAAGATCGTCACGCCTCTCAACGCGAAGCACATGAACCTCGCCTGGGCGTCACTCCTCTTCGTGGCCTTCACTGACGTCTACGTGCGCCTCGTCGCCTCCGGCGTCATCACCGACTTCCGACTCTTCTAAGTAAGGACCTCATGAGCGAATCGTACGAACACCACGAGTACGACGTGCTGATCATCGGCGCGGGTGGCGCCGGGCTGCGCGCCGCGATCGAAGCCAAGCAGCGCGGCCTGAAGGTCGGCATCGTCACGAAGAGCCTGCTCGGCAAGGCGCACACCGTCATGGCCGAAGGCGGCATGTCCGCCGCCATGGGCAACGTCTACCCCGAGGACAACTGGATGGTGCACTTTCGCGACACCATGCGCGGTGGCAAGTACCTCAACAACTACCGCATGGCCGAGCTGCACGCGAAAGAAGCGCCCGATCGCGTCTATGAGCTCGAGCAGTGGGGCGCGCTCTTTGACCGCACCAAGGACGGCAAGATCCTCCAACGCGACTTCGGTGGCCACCGCTACGCTCGGCTCGCTCACGTCGGCGACCGCACCGGTTTGGAGCTCATCCGTACGCTGCAGCAGAAGGTCGTCTCGATGGGGGCCGACGTCTTCATGGAGTGCAAGGTCCTCAAGCTCGTCCACGACGACGAGGGCCGCATCGCCGGTTGCGTCGGCTACTGGCGCGCGACGGGCGAGTTCGTCATCTTCCAGGCGAAGTCGGTGATTCTGGCGACCGGCGGCGCCGGCAAGTCCTGGAAGATCACCTCCAACTCGTGGGAGAGCACGGGCGACGGCCACGCGATGGCGCTGTGGGCCGGCGCGAAGCTCATCGACATGGAGTGTGTGCAGTTCCACCCGACGGGCATGGTCTGGCCGCTCAGCGTGCGCGGGCTGCTCGTCACCGAGAGCGTTCGCGGCGACGGTGGGGTGCTTCGCAACTCGCTGGGCGAGCGATTCATGTTCAATTACGTGCCCGACATGTTCCGCGCGGAGACGGCCGACACCGAAGAAGAGGGCGACAAGTGGTACGAAGACCACAGCGCCGGACGCCGGCCACCCGAGCTGCTGCCGCGCGACGAGGTCGCCCGCGCCATCAACGCTGAGGTGAAGGCCGGCCGGGGAAGCCCCCACGGCGGCGTCTTTCTCGACATCGCGTCTCGCCGAACACCGGAGTACATCCGGCGTCGTCTGCCGTCGATGTATCACCAGTTCATGGAGCTCGCGGGCGTCGACATCACGCGCGAGGCCATGGAGATCGGCCCGACGTGCCACTACATCATGGGCGGCGTCCAAGTCGACGCGGACACCGAACAGACAGTCGTGCCGGGGCTCTTCGCCGCGGGCGAAGTCGGGGGCGGTATGCACGGCGCCAATCGGCTCGGCGGCAACTCACTCTCCGACCTGGTCGTCTTTGGCAAGCGTGCGGGAGCGGGAGCGGCGGACTACGTGGCCGCCGGCGACGTCGCCACCTCCTACTCCCAAGCCGAGGTGGACGCGGCCATCGAAGAGGCGCTCGCACCGCTCTCTCGAGAGGAGGGCGAGAACCCCTACGACGTCCAGCACGACCTCCAAGAGATGATGCAGTCGCTGGTGGGCATCATCCGCACCGCCAGCGAGCTCGAAGAGGCGACGAACAAGCTCGACGAGTTCACCGAGCGCGTCAAGCACATCTCGGTCAAAGGCGGGCGGGCGTACAACCCGGGCTGGAACCTGGCGACCGACCTGCCGGCCATGATCAGCGTGTCGAAGAGCGTCACGCTGGGCGCGACGCTGCGCAAGGAGTCCCGCGGAGGTCATACTCGCGAAGACTTCCCCGCGCCCGACCCCGAATTCGGCAAGATCAACTTCGCCCAGACCTCCGATGGCGGGAACTGGGACAGTCCGATCTCGGTCGTCGAGTCGCCGATCCTGATATTGCCCGATGAACTGAAAGCTCTGCTCGAGGAGGCGAAGTAATGGCCGAGGTAACCATGCGAGTCTGGCGCGGCGATGCGAGCGGCGGAGCCTTCGAGAGCTACACGATCGAGCAGAACGAGGGTGAGGTGGTCCTCGACGTGATTCACCGCATCCAGGCGACGAAGGCCCCCGACCTCGCGTGTCGGTGGAACTGCAAGGCCGGCAAGTGCGGCTCATGCTCGGCCGAGATCAACGGCAAGCCCCGACTGATGTGCATGACGCGCATGGACACGCTGCCCGACGGTCCCATCACCGTCACCCCGATGAAGACGTTCCCCATCATCCGCGACCTCGTCACGGACGTGTCGTTCAACTACGTGCAGGCCGCCAAGGTGCCGGCCTTGATGCCCCCACCGATGCCCCCCGACGGGTACCGGATGTTCCAAGAGGACGTCGAGCGCGGTCAGGAGTTCCGCAAGTGCATCGAATGCTTCATGTGCCAGGACGTCTGTCACGTCATACGTGACCACGAAGAGAACAAGCAGCACTACGCCGGACCGCGCTTCTTCATTCGCTACGCCGAGCTGGAGATGCACCCGCTCGATCAGAACGACCGGCGTGATCTCATCCGCGAAGACATGGGCCTCGGCTACTGCAACATCACCAAGTGCTGCACCGAAGTCTGTCCCGAGCACATCAAGATCACCGACAACGCCATCATCCCGCTGAAGGAGCGCGTCGTCGACGCGCACTATGACCCCGTCGCGTGGCTCGGGCGAAAGATCCGCCGCAAAGCCAAGACGTCTGCGGCGGACGCGGCCGTTCAGCCCGCGCCGTAGCTTGTGGCGAGCTTCCTCAGCGCCGAGTGGTTCGAGGCGCTCAACAACACCCTGACGCGCGCGGGCGCGCCGTCCTTGGGCGACCGCAGCGACCTTCGCGTCGTGCTGGAGTTGGTGGACGGCCCCTCGTCGGCTCCGCACGCCATGACCCTCACCGTCAACCCAGTGGGCGCCTTCGCCGAGCCCGGTGATCATCTCGCTGCCGACGCCGTCGTGCGCCTCACCTACGCCGACGCGGAGGCGCTGACCCAGGGCACGCTCGAGAGCGCCAAGGCACTTCGTGAGGGGCGCCTGAAGGTGCGCGGTGACGTGCAGGCCCTGGTGCCCCTGCTCGATTGGCTCCTCGAGTCTCACGGCGCCTAAGTCGTCACCGTCGCGACGGAGGACACGCGACGACGTCCGATGGTAGGTTTCAACGACACGGCGAACCCGTCCTTCCAGAGGACGTGACAGATGGCAAGGACAAGCGAGCGATCACCACGTGTCTCACCGGAACCCTACGCGCGCGAACGCGGCTCCTCGCTCGTTGCCATCTTGAGCGTGGTGGCCATTCTCGGCATTCTCGTCGCACTCACGCTCTCCTTGAGCCTCGGTACGTCGACCCCCACCACGCTCGAGCCTGTTCACTCGAACGCAACGACGACGACGGCGCCCAAGGACGTTGCGAGCGGGGCGACGGAGGCAACGCTCGCCTCGTGCGAAGCGAACTTCACCATCGTCGAGAGCGCCGTCGAAAACTACCGAGCGCTGAACGGTTCGTACCCGCCCGCGGGAACTGCCTGGGCCACCTCCGACGCGAACGGCGAGCAGCTGATGCAGTCATGGCCCTCAGCCCCGTCGTCGTACCGGATCACCTGGGACGGGCACGAGCTCTCGGTCATTCCGGTGCGCGGCGCGCCAGCGCAGGGGTCGTTCGGCAGCCAGGCGCTCAAGACCGGCTGCTACGCGCTCTAGGGCTGCTCTCGTCCCATCCAGATAGCCACGCACGCCTCGTTGCCTTCAGGGTCGGCCAGCACCCACCAGGACGGCGCAAACTCGGCGGTGACGAGGCGTCCACCGGCAGCGATCGCCGCGGCCACTCGTGACGGTGCTTGGTCGTGCGGGACTGACACGTCCACGTGAATTCGGTTGCGCTCGGTGCGCGGCGCGTCCATCTGCTGGAACCAGAACGACGGCCCGCGCCCGTTGGGATCGACGAGATCCTCGTCTCCCTCGTCGCGATAGTTGAGAACGGCGCGCCAGAATGCCCGTACTGATGGGATGTCGATGGCGTCGATCGTGACCTGGACGTCCTCCACCCGCGTTGGATCGGCGGCGAGCCCCAACGTCCGCGCCGACAGCGAGATCGTCTGAGCCAGCTCGATGTCGCGTTCGCTCAGGCCATTCACCTCGTGAGTGGCGAGGCGTACCGTCACACTCGGATATCGAAGGTCGACGTCTGGATGGTGATTCTGCTCACCCGCGTATCGGGCGATTTCGTTGACAAACTCGACACCGCGTTCAAACGAGCCGGTGCCGAAATAGGCGCTCGCGGTGGGGCCTACGACCCTCCAGTCCTCGACCCCGACCGCTGCGTGAAACTGTTGCGGCGTGATGCGCTCGACCATTCCTGGAAACCTAGCGGGGCGCGTCCACGCCGAACCGGCTTAGATCAGGCCCAGGGCGCGCACTTCGTCACGCTCGCTCAGTAGCTCGTCGGTGGTCGCCTGGATGCGCTCTTTCGCGAATCCGTCAATCTCAAAGCCCTCTTTCACCTTCCAGGATCCCGCACCGTCGGAGAGAATCGGAAAGCCGAACGTCAGTCCCTCGGGCACGCCGTATTCTCCGTGACTCGTGACCCCGACCGACGCACAAGTATCGAGAGGCGTCTCGGTCACCAGGCTGCGCACCGTGTCGATCGCCGCGTTGGCCGCGGACGCGGCGGAGCTGAGCCCGCGCGCTTCGATGATGGCCGCGCCGCGCTTCTGCACGGTCGTGATGAAATCACCTCGCAGCCACTCGTTGTCCGTGATGACTTCGGTCGTCTTCTTGCCGCGAATCGTCGAGTTCGCGAAGTCGGGAAACTGGGTCGACGAGTGGTTGCCCCAGATTGCCAGGTTCTTCACCTCCGACACCGGGGTGCCCGCTTCTTTGGCGAGCTGAGCCACCGCCCGATTCTGATCGAGACGCGTCATGGCGAACCAGCGATCTTCGGGTACTTCGGGCGCATTCGAGCGCGCGATGAGACAGTTCGTGTTGCACGGATTGCCTACTACGAGCACTCGAATGTCGCTCGCCGCGTGATCGGCGATGGCTCTTCCTTGGGGCTTGAATATGCCGCCGTTGATGTTGAGCAGATCGCTGCGCTCCATGCCGGCCTTGCGCGGAACGGAGCCAACGAGCAACGCCCAGTTGGTGCCGTCAAACGCGTGGTTGAGATTGCTCGTCGCCTCGACGCTGGCGAGGAGGGGGAACGCGCAGTCGTCCATCTCCATCAAGACGCCGTGGAGCGCCTTCATCGCGGGCTCGACTTCGAGCAGGCGCAAGGAGATCGGAACGTCGGGGCCGAAGATCTCCCCAGCGGCGATGCGAAACAGCAGGCTGTAACCGATCTGACCGGCGGCGCCGGTCACGGTGACGTTGACGGGTGTCATTGACTCTCCTTTGGTTAGAGACGCTCGACGATCGCCGCGGCGAACTCTGAGCACTTCACTTCGGTGGCGTTGTCCATCAGGCGCGCAAAGTCGTAGGTAACGATCTTGTTCGCGATCGTCGCTTCGAGGGCGGTCACGATGTCGTTCGCCGCGTCGGTCCAGCCGAGGTGCTCGAACATCAAGACGCCCGAGAGGAGCACCGACCCAGGGTTCACTTTGTCCTGACCCGCATACTTGGGCGCCGTGCCGTGGGTTGCTTCGAAGATCCCGTGACCGGTGACGTAGTTGATGTTGGCGCCCGGAGCGATGCCAATGCCGCCGACCTGTGCTGCGAGGGCGTCAGAGAGGTAGTCACCGTTCAAGTTCATGGTGGCGATCACGTCGAACTCGCTCGGCCTCGTAAGCGCCTGCTGAAAGCAGATGTCCGCGATGACGTCCTTTACCAGCAGCTTCGAGCCCGGCTTCCCGTCGCAGTCATTCCAGCCAACGGCAACGTCACTGAACTCCTCGCGCACGAGCTGGTATCCCCACTTCATGAAGGCGCCTTCGGTGAACTTTTGAATGTTGCCCTTGTGGACCAGTGTCACCGATTCGCGCTGGTGCGCGAGCGCGTAGTTGATCGCGGCGCGGGTGAGACGATCCGAACCGAACTTCGAGATCGGCTTGATGCCAATGCCGCTTCCCTCGCGGATGTCCCAGTCAAACGCCTCCTTCAAGAAGCTCCGCAACTTCTCGGCTTGGGCGGTACCGGCCTCGACTTCGAGCCCGGAATAGACGTCTTCGGTGTTCTCCCGAAAGATCACCATGTCGACGAGCTCAGGGTGCACCACCGGGCTCGGTACGCCCTTGAACCAGCGCACCGGGCGCAAGCACACGTAGAGATCGAGAATCTGGCGCAACGCTACGTTGAGCGAACGAAAGCCACCACCGATGGGCGTGGTGAGCGGTCCCTTGATTCCGATCAAATACTCTCGAAAATCAAGCACCGTCTGATCGGGCAGCCAGTCGCCAGTCTCGTCGAAGGCCTTCTGTCCCGCCAAGACTTCCTTCCATTCGATGTTCTTGCCGTACTTTTTCGCGGCGGCGTCAAGCACCAGTTTTGCGGCTGGCCAGATATCGACGCCGGTTCCGTCACCTTCGATGAAGGGGATAATGGGGTTGTCAGGAACGTGCAGGACGCCCTCGGGGCTCATCGTGATTTTTTCTGCCATGTTGCCCATCCTAGGTTTATTTAGATGAGCCACTTTTGGGTCAGGCGCGCCCGAAAAAGCTCTAGGTGAACAGGGTCTGGCAGATCTCTCGCGTCGCGGTCGAACGATTCAAGGTATAGAAATGCAAGCCCGGGACACCCGCGTCGAGCAGGCGTTGGCAGAGCTCCGTGGCGGCGCGAATTCCCTCGGCACGAACGGCTGTGGGGCCACCAACCGCGTTCGCCGCCTCGAGACGGGCGGCCAAGGCCACGGGCACCACGGCACCCATGGTCGCCATCCGGTCGACGCTGTGCAGCGTCGTCACGGGCATGATCCCGGGCAGCACGGGCTTCTCGACTCCGAGGTCGGCGAGATCGCCTACCAACTGAATCCATTCGTCCGCATCAAAGAAGAACTGAGTAACGGCAAAGTCAGCGGCTTCGAGTTTGCGCGCCAGGTGCCGACGGTCATCCGCACGATTCGTCGAGCGAGGATGACCCTGAGGATGCGCACCGACGCCGACACAGAACTCGCCTGCATCTCGGGCGAGCTCTACGAGCTCCAGCGCGTAGCGAAAGTCCGAGGACGTCCCGTCGTCGCCCTCCGGGAGGTCCCCGCCGAGGGCCATGACGTTGACCACGCCCGCATCCAGATAGTTCTTCAGGAGATCGCGCATCTCGTCGCGGCGATGCCCGACGCAGATGAGATGCGCCATGGCCGTGAGCTCTCCGGCGCGCTGAATACGAGTGACGAGGTCGAAGGTCCTCTGCCGAGACTCGAGACCTCCTCGATAGGTCACCGAGACGAACGAGGGTTCGAGCACGCGCAGATCGCTGAGCGTCCGCTCGAGCACCGCCGCTTCGTCGTCAGACTTCGGGGGAAAGAATTCAAAGGACCGCGTTTGACCGCGCGCGAGTAGCTGGTCGACGCGCAGCGAGCTAGTTGGCACGGCCGAAATCGTCCTCAATCCGTTCGATGTCGTCCTCGCCAAAGTACGTACCGTGTTGAACCTCGATGAAGACCACCGGCGTCGTCCCACGGTTTTCGCAGCGGTGCAGCTGTCCGATCGCGATGTCGATGCTCCCGCCGGCGGGCACTTCGTGCTCCACGCCGTCAAGCACGACGGTCGCGACGCCATTTACGATGAACCAGTGCTCCGCACGCCGGGCGTGACGCTGATAGCTGAGACGCTTGCCGGGGTTGACGAGGATCCGCTTTACCTTGTGGTCGAACAGTTCGTCGTCGAGCACCGTAAATGAGCCCCACGGCCGCACATCGTATTCCCGTCCCCGTGAGTCGTATTCCGTCATCTCGCCCTTTCTGCGGCTTGTACAGCGTTGCGTAACAGCATGGCACGGGTCATCGGACCGACGCCACCGAGCCGCGGAGTGATCCAGCCCGCTACCTCACTGACGTCATCAGCGACGTCACTGAGAAGTTTCTTACCGAGAAAGCTCGTTCCCGCCCCGACCACGGCAGCCCCCGGTTTCACCATGTCGCGCGTCACGAGCCCAGCTCGCCCAGCGGCGGCAACCACCACGTCGGCACTTCGCACCAATTCGTCGAAGTCCTCAACGCCCGTGTGCACCACGGTGACCGCCGCATTGCAGTGCGGGCGTCGCATCGCCATCAAGAGCGAGAGTGGTCGGCCAATGGTGAGCCCGCGACCAATGATGACCACGTGTCGCCCCTCCACTGGAACGTCGTAGGCGGCCAAGAGCTCCACGATGCCGTTCGGGGTGCACGGCAGCGGTCCCGGCGCGCCCATGACGAGACGCCCCAAGTTCGTGGGGTGCAGTCCGTCGACATCCTTCTCGGGAAGCACGCGCAGCAGGACCTCCTCGTCACTCACCCCTTCGGGGAGGGGCAGCTGCACGAGGATCGAGTGCACGTGGTTATCGGCGTTGAATCGATCGATGACGTCTTCGATCTCGCGTTGGGAGGCGGTGCCGGGCAGATGCACGTCGAAGGAGCGCACACCGATCTCGGCACACTCTTCAATCTTCATCTGGACGTAGCGCGCGCTCGAAGGGTCCTCGCCCACGAGGATGGTGCCGAGCCCGGGGGTGCGGCCGGCCGCGGTGAGGCGCTGCGCGCGGTCGGCGAGCTCCATCTTGATGCTGCTCGCGAGTCGCACTCCGTCAAGTAGTACTGCGCTCATGACCCTCCTAGTGGCGAAAGTGACGTTCGCCGGTGAGCATCATGACTACCCCGGCCTCGTTGGCGGCGTCGATGACCTCGCCGTCTCGAACAGAACCGCCGGGCTGCACCACGGCTCGTACGCCCGCGTCGGTGAGTGACGTCAGGCCGTCGGCGAAGGGAAAGAAGGCGTCCGACGCGGCCGATGCACCGATGGCAAATTCCCCGGCCTTGGCGACGGCGATACCCGCCGCGACAACGCGTGACTGCTGGCCCGCGCCGATGCCTACGGCAACCCCGCCGCGCGCAATGACGATGGCATTCGACGTTGTCCGGGCGCACACGCGCCAAGCCACGATCAAGTCTTCGAGCTGCTGATCGCTCGGCGTTGCGTTCGTGACGCAGCGCCACTCCGATGCAGGCACCAGCAACTCATCGGCGTTCTGGACGAGGGCCGTATCGCCGAAGGTGCGAATCGAGAGCCCGAGTGGCTCGGGAGCGGGGGCGCTCAGGAGCCGTGTGGCCTTTCGGCGGGACACGAGAATGCCGATTGCCTCATCGGAGTATCCCCGAGCGACCACCACGTCCGCTTGGGGACCCGCCGCAATGAGCGAGGCGACCTCTGCGTCGACCACGCCACCGAGCGCGATGATGCCGCCAAAGGCGCTCTGGGGATCAGCAGCGAGGGCTTTCGAGAACGCGTCGCCGAGCGAGGAGCCGAGCGCGGCGCCCGAAGCGTTGGCGTGCTTGATGATCGCCACGACGTCGTGATCGGGGAGATCGTGATTCATCTCGTGCACCAACCGCCACGCCGCGTCCGCGTCAAAGAGGTTGAGGTAGGACAGAGCGCTGCCGGCGTGCTGGACGACCGCGTCCCACCACGGTGTCGTGCCCGCGATGCGGTATCGCGCGGCGATCTGGTGTGGATTCTCGCCGTAGCGGGTGACCTCGGCGCGCTCCAGCGTCAGGTGCACCGTGGAAGGCACCACCGCGTCGATCTCGCTCGGTTCGCCGCCAAGGACCGCGCCGCCATTGAACCATTTCGCCACTTCCGCGTCGTACTGCGCGGTGTGCGCGAAGGCCGCTCGCGCGAGCTCGTGGCGAGTCGCGTCGGACAACGAGCCGGACGAGCGAATCTCTTCGAGGACCGCGTCATACTGCGCCGGACTCGTCACCACCCCGACGTATCGGTGATTCTTCGCCGCGGCGCGGACCATCGTAGGCCCGCCGATGTCGATGAGCTCGATCGAAGGATTCGACGTGAAGGGGTACAGGTTGCACACGACCAGGCCAATCGGCGCGATGCCGTGGTCACTGAGCGCGCTCACGTGCTCGGGTTTGGCGAGATCGGCGAGAATGCCTGCGTGGATGTTCGGATGCAGCGTCTTCACGCGTCCATCCAACATCTCGGGGAATCCGGTGACGTCATCCACCTCGAGATGCTCGACCCCGGCTTCGCTGAGTGCCTTTGCCGTGCCGCCCGAGGCCACGAGCTCGACGCCCTGTGCCCGTAGTCCCTTCGCGAAATCGACGAGACCGGTCTTGTCCCACACGCTCAGCAACGCTCGCATCTAACTCTCCTCCAGGGCGCCGGCCACGCTCTCGGGTTCAAGACCTTTCGCGAGTGACGCCATCACCCTAGCGATCACCTCGGGGTAGAGGGCGCGCTCAACCGTCTTGATCCGCTCGTGCAGCGAATCTTCATCGTCGTCGGGATACACCGGAACTCGACGCTGCGCCAGGATCGGCCCGTCATCGAGCGCTTCGGTCGCAATGTGCACCGTGCACCCCGACTCGCGCACACCTGCGGCGAGCGTGGCGGCGACCGCGTGCCAGCCCTTGAAGTCGGGCAGCAGGCTCGGGTGCGTGTTCAGCACTCGGCCGGGGAACCTGCGATGCAGGGCGTCGGTGACGACGGTCCCAAAGCCCGCCATGGCCACGAGATCAATGCGCTCTTCCACGAGGACCCGAGCCAGCTCGGCGCTGTAGCCGTCGCGATTGAACGATGGTCCGAAACCGCCGAACAGCTCGCGATCGACGAGGCGTGCTGGCACCCCAGCCTCGCGCGCCACGTCGAGCGCTCGACAGGGCCGATCAGACGCAACGAGGCTGATGTTCAGATCCGAGTGCAGCATGGCTTCGAGGATGGTGCCAGAACCCGACACCAGGACACAGAGACGAACGTCGCTCAAGTCTTACATCGCCCTGACGATGTCGACCATCTTCTCGCCCGCCTCGGTCGGATTCGCGCACACGTGCACGCCCGCGGCGCTCAAGGCTTCCATCTTCGCTTGAGCGGTGCCCTTGGAGCCCGAGATGATCGCGCCCGCGTGGCCCATCTTTCGACCCGCGGGCGCCGTGACGCCCGCGATGTAGGCGACGACTGGCTTGGTCATATTGAGCTTGATCCACTCGGCGGCACGCTCTTCTTCCGAGCCGCCGATTTCGCCGATCATCATCACGGCCTTGGTCTCGGGGTCGTCCTGAAACGCGGCGAGGCAGTCGATGAAGTTGGTACCCGGCACAGGGTCGCCACCGATGCCGACACACGTGGTCTGGCCAATGCCCTGCTGGCTGAGCTCGTGCAGCGCCTGGTACGTGAGCGTCCCGGAACGCGACACGATGCCAACGGGTCCACCCGCGAGAGCGATGTCGCCCGAGGTGATGCCGATATTGCATTTGCCGGGGCTGATGATGCCCGGACAGTTTGGCCCGAGGAGCCGCACGCCCGGAAACTCCTCGACCAGTCGGTTGTAGGTAACGGCTTCGTCGTGCGCGGGAATGCCTTCGGTGATACAGACAATGAAGGTGATACCGCCCTCTGCCGCCTCCATGATCGCACCCGCCGCGAACTTGGGGGGCACCACCACGAACGAGGCGCTCGCCCCGGTCGCCGCCACCGCCTCTTTCACCGAATCAAAGATGGGAACGCCGTCGACGTCGGTGCCCCCCTTGCCTGGCGTCACGCCGCCCACCACCTTGGTGCCGTAGTCGCGGTTGCGCAGTCCGTGAAAGCGCCCCTGACTTCCGGTGAGGCCCTGGACGATGACCTTGGTGTGTTCGTCTACGAATATGCTCATCGCTCTTCCTTACTTCGCCATCGCGACCGCGCGGCGCGCGGCGTCCAGCATCGTGGGTTCGGTGACCAGGTGCTCGTTCAAATGCCCCGCGAGAATCGCGCGGCCCTCGACGGCATTCGTGCCGTCGAGCCGCAGCACGATCGGCGACGTGATCGTGACCCGCTTCAGCGCCTCGAGGACGCCGTTGGCGACTTCGTCGACGCGCGTAATGCCCCCGAAGATGTTGACGAAGATCGACTTCACCTTGGGATCAGCGTTGATCACCTCGAGCGCCGCCGCCATCACGTCCGCGTTGGCGCCGCCGCCGATGTCGAGAAAGTTCGCCGCCGTGCCGCCGACCTGATTGACCACGTCGAGGGTTGACATCGCGAGACCTGCGCCGTTCGCGATGATACCCACGGTGCCATCAAGACCGATATAGTTGAGGCCCTTCTCTTTCGCCATCTTTTCACGAGGATCTTCGAACTCGTCCGCGCGATACTCTTCCCACTCGGGATGACGAAACGAAGCGTTCTCGTCAAGCGTCACCTTGGCGTCGAGCGCGTGAACCTTGTTGTCCGGGGTCAAGATCAAAGGGTTCACTTCTGCGAGATCGCAGTCACCGCGGGTGTAGCACTCGTAGAGCTTGACGAGCAGTTCGGCCGCCTGTTCGCGCGCGACCTCGTCCAATTCGGCTTCGGCAACCCACCGTCGCGCCGTTTCGACGTCGAGTCCGCGAACGGGATCGATCTGAAGCATCGCGATCGCGTCGGGATTCTCCTCGGCGACCACTTCGATCTCAACACCACCTTGAGCGCTGAGCATCCCGAGGTGCGTTTTGTTCTGGCGATCCAACGTGAAGGACGCGTAGTACTCCTTTTGGATGTCACTCGAACGCTCGACCCAGAGGCGCTTGACCACGTGCCCCTTGATGTCGAGCCCGAGGATGTTACCCGCGTGCTCTCGCACCTCGTCGACGTTGTTGGCGAGCTTGACGCCACCCGCCTTGCCTCGTCCGCCCACCTTGACCTGCGCCTTGACGACGACGGGATAGCCCACCCGCTCCGCCACGGCAATCGCTTCGTCGACGGTGTCGGCGACGCCCCCCGGCGAGACGGCGATGCCGTAGCGCGCGAAGTACTGCTTGCCCTGATACTCAAAGAGATCCATTACTTCTTCCTTCGTTCGATAGTGCTAGGGGGTGGTCAGTCAGCTGATCGCTTCGCGCTCATCGAGTGTCGATTCGAGCCACGAGCCGATCTCGTCCAATGAGGCGCCAGGGGTGAAGACGCGAGCGACGCCCCCGCGTTCGAGCTCGGGCACGTCGTCGTCGGGAATGATGCCGCCGACCACCAAGAGGACGTCCTCTCTGCCGTCGCGCTTCAACAGATCGACGATTCGAGGCACGAGGACCAGGTGCGCGCCGGAGAGCAGTGAAAGCCCGAGCGCGTCCGCGTCCTCTTGGATGACGGCTTGGACGATCTGTTCGGGCGTCTGATGCAGTCCCGTGTAGACGACCTCGAAGCCGGCATCACGCAGGGTGCGGGCGATGACTTTGGCGCCCCTGTCGTGGCCATCGAGGCCAGGTTTCGCGACGACGACTCGATACGTGCGCTTCATCAACTTCTCAGCATAGATGTACGGCGATGAGTCTAAAATCCCTGGCTTGTCGCTTAACGTTCGTTTGATTTCTCGAACTTGCGCATCTCGGCGGTCTCTCGACGTCAAGCGTTCGCGGACGCCCATAGTAGGAAAGGAGCATGGGAAACGGGAATGAGCTCCAAAACATCGTCGTACTGGGCGGTAGCTCAGACATCGCGCGCGCGCTCACGAAGAAGCTCTGCCTCGACAACACGCACACCGTGATCTTGGCGGGTCGCAACCAAGTGCTGCTCGACGCGGCGGCGCTCGAAGCTCAAGAATACGGCGCGGCGAAGACCGATACGGTGGTCTTTGACGCCGAAGACCCCCTGAACGCCGCAAGTACGGTGAGCGAGGCGTTCGAAAAGGCCGGGGACCCCATCGACCTCGTGGTCATGGCGGTCGGCATGGTCGGTCACCAGCTCGAAGACGAAAACGACGCGATGGAATCCGCGCGCATGATGACCGTCAACGTAACGTGGCCGGTCACCGCCCTAGCCGAGGTGCGTCGTCGGCTCGTAGCCCAAGGATCGGGCCGAATTCTCGTCTTGACATCGG
Organism: uncultured Acidimicrobiaceae bacterium; assembly: GCA_963848345.1. Taxonomy (GTDB): domain Bacteria; phylum Actinomycetota; class Acidimicrobiia; order Acidimicrobiales; family RAAP-2; genus RAAP-2. The sequence goes on from CAWKDF010000011.1 coordinate 517,204, forward strand.
CCGCGTCGGTTCGGGTTCGACGGGTGAGCTATCTCTATTCGGGGGCGAAAGCCGGACTCGATCGTCTGTGCGTGGGCATGGCCGAATCCCTCGTCGGGACGGGCGTTCAGCTCCAAGTGGTCCGGCCCGGGGCGGTGCGCACCCGAATGAGCCTGGGCTTGGCGCCTACTCCCTTTACGACGGGGGCCAACGAGGTCGCCGACAACGTCCTTCGCGGCCTCGCGAGCGACGAGGTCGTCATTTGGAGCCCGCCGATCCTGCGCTACGTTTTCGTCCTCGTTCGACTGCTGCCGCCTGCGCTGTGGCGCCGCCTCGCCAATCGCTGAAGATCTACGCGCGCTTGAGCGGCGTCATGGCGAGGACCAGGTGCTTGATGCCGTGCTCGTCGAAGTTGACCGTGGCTCTCGAGTGCGATCCTTCGCCCTCGACGCGAGTGACGACGCCGGGGCCGAAGCGGTCGTGCACCACCCGATCGCCAAGAGCGAGACCGAGCTTCTCCGCTCCCGTCGAGCGCACGGGCGGTGCGGCGCCAGTCCCAAAGGCTCGTCCTTCGGTAAAGGACGTCGATCTTCCGACGAAGCCGTCATCATCGAGCGAGAAGCTCGAACGCCGCGTGGGCAGCGTGGAGGTGAGATCGGTGATCAGTTCGCTCGGTACCTCTTGAAGGAATCGGCTCGGAATTGCTTCGACACGCTGACCCCACATGGTACGGCTCCAGGCGTGCGTAAGCACCAGATGGCGCATCGCTCGAGTCACTCCCACGTAAAAGAGCCGACGTTCTTCTTCTAGCTCGGCGTCGTCGGACAACGCTCGACGATGTGGGAACACGGTCTCTTCGAGTCCGGTCACGACGACCGCGGGAAACTCGAGACCCTTCGCGACGTGCAGCGTCATCAGTGAAATGGCGCCGTCGCCGCTGCCCAACTGGTCCGAATCAGCGACGAGGGCCATCCGCTCGACGAAGTCAAGAAGGGTGTCGTACTGCGCGGCCGCCGAGGCCAGCTCGCCCAGGTTCTCAAGCCTCGAGTACGCCTCGTCACTGTCTTCGGCCCGGAGCGCGTCACCCATGCCCGACTCGCGAACAATGGCGTCAATCATCTCACGAGGACTTAAGTCGTTCGAGAGAGCGCGCAGCTCATCCAGCATGAAGGAGAACTTGTCGACGCCCGTCAGCGCCCGGCCCGTGAGGCCGGCCGCGGCACCGTGGTGCGCCGCTTCGGCAAACGAGAGCCCGTGTTCAGCGGCGTAGATGCCGAGCTTGGCCTGCGCCGATTCGCCGACCCCGCGCTTGGGCTCGTTGATCACTCGCCGGGCGGATGCCTCATCGCGCGGGTTCACGATGAGGCGCGCGAATGCGAGCGCGTTCTTGATCTCCTTGCGGTCGTAGAACCGCATACCGGAGATGACCCGGTAGGGAATATTGGCGCGCAACATCTCTTCTTCGAGCACTCGACTCTGCGCGTTGGTGCGATAGAAGACGGCCATCTCGCTCCATCCGACTCCGTGCTCGCTGCGGAGTCGACGCAGCTCGCTCGCAACCCAGCGGCCTTCGTCGTATTCATCGCCCGCTCGGTACAGACGCAACTTTTCGCCCTGCGCGCCCACCGTGAAGAGGTTCTTCGCGTGCCGACTCGCGTTCTTCGCGATGACCGCGTTGGCGGCGTCGAGGATGGTATGGGTCGAGCGGAAGTTCTGCTCAAGCAGAATCACCTCGGCGTCGGGAAAGCGCTGCTCGAACTGCAGGATGTTGCGCACGTCCGCCGCGCGAAATCGATAGATCGACTGGTCCGAATCGCCCACCACGCAGAGATTGCGATGCTCTGCCGCGAGCATCATGACAAGCTCGTTCTGCACGCCGTTCGTGTCTTGAAACTCGTCGACGAGCAGGTAGTGGAAGCGCTCCTGATAGGACTGCAGCACTCGCTCGTCGGCCCGCATCATCATCACCGCGTTCACCAGCAAGTCGTCAAAGTCCATGGCGTTGGCCGTGCGCAGTCGCTTCTCGTACAGCTGGAAGATCTCGGCGATGCGACGACGTTGCGGGTCGTCGCCGTAGAGGTCGGAGTAGCGCTCGGGCGAGATCATCTCGTTCTTCGCTGCAGAGATCGCCGCCGACACGCTGCGCGGCGGAAGACGCTTGAGATCGAGGTTGAGCTCCTTCATGATCCGCTCGACGGCCGTTTCCGCGTCGCCCGCGTCGTAGATCGTAAACCCACGCTCGTAGCCGAGCACGTCAGCGTGGGCGCGAAGCATGCGCAGGCACGCCGAGTGAAACGTCGACACCCACATTCGGTCGGCGTCGGGTCCCACGAGCTCGATCACCCGTCGACGCATCTCGTCGGCCGCTTTGTTGGTGAACGTGATCGCCATGATCTCGTAGGGTCGCGCGTCGCCGGTCGCTAGCAGGTGCGCGATGCGACGGGTGAGGACGCGGGTCTTGCCCGATCCCGCACCAGCGATCACGAGCAGCGGGCCGCCGCGCTGGGTGACGGCCGCGCGTTGCGGCTCGGTCAGCCCCTCAAGAAGCGAGGAAGGGTCGAGTCTCGAGCGTGAATCTCCCGCGTGGACGTCCCACAGCGACTCATCGGAGAACGAGCCTCGGCTCACTCCCACTCAATGGTGCCCGGCGGCTTGCTCGTGACGTCGAGCGCGACGCGGTTGACGCCGTCGACCTCGCGGATCAAGCGATTGGCGATGCTCTCGATCACCTCGTAGGGCAAGCGCGCCCAGTCCGCGGTCATGGCGTCGTCACTCGTCACGGCACGAATCACGATCGGGTACGCGTACGTTCGCCCGTCTCCCATGACGCCCACAGTACGCACGGCGGGTAACACGGCAAAGCTCTGCCAGAGCTCGCGGTAGAGCCCGGCCTTCTTAATCTCGTCGACCACGACGTGATCGGCGTTGCGCAGGATCTCGGCCCGCTCGCGAGTGACTTCCCCGATGATGCGCACGCCGAGGCCCGGGCCGGGAAAAGGCTGACGCCAGACGATCTCGGGCGGCAGGCCGAGCTCTTCGCCGACGTGACGAACCTCGTCCTTGAAGAGCAGGCGCAGTGGCTCGACCAACTGAAAGGACAGATCGGCCGGGAGGCCCCCGACGTTGTGATGGCTCTTGATGTTGGCAGCGTGTCCGGAACCGGACTCGATGACGTCGGGATACAGGGTTCCTTGCACGAGGAACTTCGGACCTTCGCCCCCCTCAGCGAGATCGCGTGCCACGGCTTCAAATTCGCGGATGAAGAGCTCACCGATGATCTTGCGCTTGGCCTCGGGGTCCGTGACGCCCGCGAGCGCGTCGAAGAAGCGGTCCTGGGCCTTGACGTGGATCAGCTCCACGCCGAACTGTCGAGTGAAGGTCGCCTCGATCTGCTCGCCCTCGTCTTTGCGCATGAGACCGGTATCCACGAAGACGCAGGTGAGCTGGGTGCCGACTGCCTTGGTGACGAGGGCTGCCGCGACGGCCGAGTCCACCCCACCCGAGAGCGCGCAGAGCACCTTCTCCTCGCCTACCTGAGCGCGAATCGCAGCGACTTGGTCTTCGATGATGGAGCTGTTCGTCCACGTCGGCGGGATCTCTGCCACGTGATGGAGAAAGCTCGCGAGGAGCTCCTGTCCGCGTTCGGTGTGTGCGACCTCGGGATGAAACTGGACCGCGTACAGCCGCCTCGAAACGCTTTCCATGATGGCAATCGGTGCTTCTGGGGTGGAGCCAGTAACCACGAACCCGTTCGGAACGACCGAGATCGCGTCTCCGTGACTCATCCAGGTGGTGGTCGCTTCCGGCCAGTCGGCCATCAGCACGCTGACGCCGTCCCTCACGAGTTCGGTACGCCCGTATTCACCCACACCGGTGTTGGCGACCGCCCCGCCGAGCTGCAACGCCATCAGCTGCGCGCCGTAGCAAATTCCGAGAATCGGAATGCCGAGCTCGTAGATCTCCGGATCCAGCAACGGTGCCGGCGAGGCATAGACCGACTTTGGTCCGCCCGAGAGGATGATGGCGCTCGGAGCCTTCGCGCGAACGTCCTCAGCGCTGATCGAACTCGGGACTATCTCTGAGTACACGTGCGCTTCGCGCACGCGGCGAGCAATGAGTTGCGCGTATTGGGCGCCAAAGTCAACGACCAGAACGGCGTCGCTCAATGGCCCATGCCTACACCCTGGGAGCGCTGCATCTGCTTGCCTTCGGTCTGAAGCGAGGGCGCGAGCATGATCTCGGCCTTCTGGAACTCCTTCAAGGTCTCGTAGCCACACGTAGCCATCGAGGTGCGCAGTGCACCAAAGAGGTTGAGTCGCCCGTCGTTCTCGTGCGCCGGTCCGAGGAGCACTTCTTTCAAGGTGCCACGGACTTGCGTGCGCACTCGAGTGCCGCGCGGCAGCGTCGGGTGGAAGGTGGCCATGCCCCAATGGAAGCCACGCGCCGGCGCCTCGACGGCGCTCGTCAGGGGTGAGCCGATCATCACCGCGTCAGCACCGCAGGCAATCGCCTTGGCAATGTCGCCGCCCTTGCTCATGCCGCCATCGGCAATCACGTGGACGTAGACGCCGGTCTCATCGAGGTGGCGCATCCGCGCGCCCGCGACGTCAGCGATCGCCGTGGCCTGAGGAACGCCAATACCGAGCACGCCGCGCGAGGTGCAGGCGTTGCCGGGGCCGACGCCCACAAGGACGCCAGCAGCGCCAGTGCGCATGAGGTGCAGCGCGGCCTGGTAGCTCGCGCACCCTCCCACGATGACCGGCACTTCAAACTCACGGATGAACTTCTTCAAGTTGAGTGGCTCGGCCGTCTTGGAGACGTGCTCCGCCGACACCACGGTGCCCTGGATCACCAGGATGTCAAGGCCCGAGTCGATGATGGTCTTTGACATCCACGCGGTGCGCGCGGGCGTGACGGAGGCCGAGGTCACGATGCCAGCGTCCTTCATCTGCTTGATGCGCTCGGCGACGAGCTCGAGCTTGATCGGCTCCAGGTACATCTGCTGCATGCGGGCGGTCGCTTTGTCGTCTTCGAGCTCGGTGATCTCTTCGAACAACGGCATCGGGTCCTCGTAGCGCGTCCAGAGACCCTCGAGGTTGAGCACGCCGAGCCCACCGAGGCGTCCGAGCTCGATCGCGGTCAGAGGGGAGATCGCGCCATCCATTGCCGAACCCAGGACCGGCAGTTCGAACTTGTAGGCGTCAATCTGCCAGGAGATGTCGACGTCCTCGGGGTCGCGGGTGCGTCGCGAGGGAACGATCGCGATGTCGTCAAAACCATACGCCTGACGAGCCGATTTGAAGATGCCGATCTCAACTTCCGCCATGAAGTCCTCCGATTGAAACACCACAAAATGGTGCTGCGTTTCTACCAATCTACTAGGGCAACCCGCGTTTCACGGCCGCGACCCCTAGGCAACACCCGTCACGAGCGACAGCAGTTCGGTGAGCACCCTCGCCGTCGCGCCCCACACGAGGTCGCCGGGCACCTTGAAGAATTGGAGAGGGTAGTACCCCTCGTCGTCGGTGCCTGGCCGAACAGGGGGACGTCGCCAGCGCTCCTCCACGAACGCTCCCTCGGCGACCAGGTCACTTAGGGCCACGGTGAAGGCACGATCGACTTCGTTCGGATCAACGGTGAGCTCGGGGCGCCGCTCGAGAAACCCGACGATGGGCCAAATCGACGAGCCCGCCCCAAAGGAAGCGACGGGCGTCAGCCAGGCAATCGGCGCGACCTCCCCCGGTTCCAAACCCACTTCCTCGTGCGCTTCGCGGAGCGCCGTTTCGACGGGGGTCTCGCCGTCGTGGCTCCGACCTCCCGGCAAGGCGATCTCGCCGCGGTGGATCCTCATGGCGAAGGATCGCCTGGTGAGCACGATTCGAGCCTCACCGTCTTGTTCGAACAACGCAGCGAGGACGGCAGAGCTGGCGGTGACGGGTGCTGGCTGTGCGTCGGCCACGAAACGGAGGTCGCTTGGTTGCTCGGGAGGTGATGTCTCCGTGAGCAATCGGTGCGCAGCAGTGAGTCTGGACCGCACGAGATCGAGCGAGAGATTCGAGCGCGCCGATGGTGGAAGGAGCGACCACGGCGCTGGCCTCCCTGGCCTGATCTCTTCGGGGTCAGGAATGATCTGCGGATACTGATGTCCGGCAAAGCGCTCGGGTCGACCGATCGAAGGCGTCACCGGCAATCCCCTAGACTTGGCACTCTTTTGACGTTCTCACGCTAACGCCTCTCTCCACCTCCCTCAGGAGCACTTCCCCTTGAAATCTCTTGCCCGTTTTTGTGTCCGGCGCCGATGGCTCGTGCTGGGCGCATGGGTTGTCCTCTTCATCTTGATCAACGTGGTCGCCCATTCGGAGGGTTCGGCCTACTCCAACGTCTTCAGCCTGCCCAACACCAACTCCGCTCACGCCGAGACACTGCTCGAAAAGGGATTCACCGGCCAGTCCGGTGACGTGGACCAGATCGTCTTCCACTCATTCGGAGGACCTATCTCCTCTCACGAAGCTGCCCTGCAGTCGATGCTGACAAAGGTGGAAAAGCTTCCCGACGTGGGATCGGTCACGTCGCCGTTCTGCACCGGGAGCTTCGCCACGAGCGAGACCCTCTCGAACGGAACCTGCCTCGGATCGTCGCAGGTCTCCAAAGGCGGCACCATCGCCTACGCCGTCGTGCACTTCTCGAAGAACGCCAACCTCCTCACCAACCCCGAGATCCAAGCGGTCGTGACCGAAGCCTCGACCGTCCATTCGCCCTCGCTGAGCGTTGAGTTCGGCGGCAACGCGTTCGGGAACCTCAACTCCCCCACGGGCAGCCCCTACGAAGCCTTCGGCCTCATCGCGACCGCCATCGTGCTCGTGCTCGCCTTCGGCTCGTTCTTCGCCATGCTGCTCCCACTGGGCGTCGCACTGTTCGCCCTCGGCATCGCACTCGCGGGAGGCGAGCTGCTGAGCCACATACTCGCCATCGCCCAGTTCGCGCCGATCCTCGGGTCGCTCATCGGACTGGGTGTGGGTATTGACTACGCCCTGTTCATCGTCACGCGCTCTCGTCAAGAGCTCAAGCGCGGCTCCGACGTCGAAGAAGCCGTCACCTGCGCGATCAACACGTCGGGTCGCGCGGTGCTCTTCGCGGGTTCGACGGTGTGCATCGCCCTGCTCGGCATGTTGATCCTCGGTCTCTCCTTCTTGAACGGCGTCGCCGTCACGGCTTCGCTCGCCGTCTTGATCACGATGCTCGCCTCGATGACGCTGCTGCCAGCGCTGCTCGGCTTCCAAAAGCAGCACGTGCTCAGCCGCCGCGAGCGCCGCGAGCTCGAGCGGAACGGCCCCGGTCCGGTCGTCGTCAGCGGTCCCTGGCAGCGTTGGGCGCACTTCGTTTCGCGCCACCCGCGCGTGCTCACCTTCGCGGCGATCGCCATCATCGTCATCATCATCGTGCCCTTCTTCTCACTGCAACTGGGGAGCTCCGACCAAGGCTCCGACCCGGCGGGATCGACGACGCGCCAGGCGTATGACTTGCTCGCGCAAGGGTTCGGACCCGGTTTCAACGGGCCCCTCACCGTGGTCGGCTCCATCCACAACCCGGGCGACCTCGCCGCCATGGATCACCTCGACGCGTCGCTCAAGGGCAAGCCGGGCGTGGCGTCCGTCGCGCCGCTCATCACGAATCCGCAAAAGACGGTCGGAATCATCAACGTGATCCCGACGACGAGTCCCCAGAGCGCGAAGACCGCCGCACTGATCGACACCATCCGCAACAAGTACATTCCCGCAGCCACGTCCTCGTCGCACACCCAGATCTACGTCGGGGGTATCACCGCCATCTTCGTCGACTTCGCGCGGGTGCTGACCGGCAAGCTGCCGTTGTTCGTCGGGGTCATTGTCCTCCTCGGCTGCCTGCTCCTCATGGTCGCGTTCCGCAGCGTGCTGGTGCCGCTCGTCGCGGCCGTCATGAACCTCTTGGCGGTCGGTGCGTCGTTCGGTCTCGTCGTCGCGGTCTTTCAGTGGGGCTGGGGTACGTCGCTCCTCGGCGCCGGTACTGGGCCCGTTGAATCCTTCTTACCGATCATCATGATCGCCATACTCTTCGGCCTCTCGATGGATTATCAGGTCTTCCTCGTCTCGCGCATGCACGAGGAGTACCTCAACACCAGTGACAACGAAGAGGCGATCATCCGGGGCCAGGCCAATACCGGTCGGGTCATCACGGCGGCTGCGCTCGTCATGATCTGCGTGTTCCTTTCCTTTGCGATCGGCGGCGAGCGCGTGATCGCCGAGTTTGGCATCGGCCTCGGCGGTGCGGTGCTGATCGACGCCTTCATCATCCGAACGATCCTCGTCCCCTCGCTCATGCACTTCATTGGCAAGGCCAACTGGTGGATGCCGCAGTGGCTCGATCGCATCGTGCCCCGGGTCGCCGTGGAGGCGACCGAGTAGCAGCTGGCCCAGCGCGGAGAGCGACGGCGTACTGGTTCTCCCGAACCGGACTCTCCGCGAGTGAGTCGTAGAATCGATCTCGTTCCCCAAAGAAGGACCCCCATGATCGACGCAGTGGGACTCACCAAGCACTACGGCGACAAGGTCGCCGTCGACGATCTGAGCTTCAGCGTTCGCGCGGGCGTCGTGACCGGCTTTCTCGGACCCAACGGATCTGGCAAGTCGACCACCATGCGCATGATCATGGGTCTCGACGCGCCCACCCGAGGGCAGGTCAAGGTCAACGGCAAGGCCTTCTACGACGCGCACTGGCCACTGCGCGAAGTCGGCGCACTGCTCGAGGCGCGCGCCATCCATCCCGGGCGCAGCGCCCGAGGACACCTGCTCATGCTGGCTCAGACCAATCGACTGCCCACACGGCGAATCGACGACCTCCTCGACCTCGTGGGCCTCACCGCGGTCGCCAACCAGCGCGCGGGGAAGTTCTCGCTCGGCATGGGCCAGCGCCTCGGGATTGCCGCCGCCCTTCTCGGCGATCCGGGCGTCCTGCTCTTCGACGAGCCCGTCAACGGCCTCGACCCCGACGGCATCCGCTGGGTGCGCAACCTGTTGAAGGGCCTCGCCAAGGAAGGCCGGACGGTGTTCGTCTCCAGCCACCTCATGAGCGAGATGGCCCTCACCGCCGATGAAGTCATCATCATCGGTCGCGGTCATCTCATCGAGCAGACCTCGATCGACGCGCTGTTGAACCGCAGCTCGATGCAGTCCGTGCGGGTGCGCTCACCTCAGATCGACGCCTTGCGCTCAGCCTTGAACGAGCTCGGCGCGACCACGGAATCCGCGGACGACGGCTCGCTCACCGTTCGCGGCGTCGACGAAGTCGCCATCGGAGACCTCGCGGGGGCGCGCGGCATCGTCCTGCACGAGCTCTCCCCGCAGACGGCATCGCTCGAGGAGGCCTTCATGGAGTTGACCGAGGGAAGCCTCGAATACCGCGGGAGCGAGCTCTCCGAGAGTGCGGCCACCATGGGGACCGAGGGGACACCGTCGTGAGAAGCACCATGAACTTCGCCGCGGCCGCGCTCGCTGCCGGCGCACACCGCCACCGCGGCCACATCTTTGGTGGCGTGCTCCTCCTCATCGTCGTGGTGGTCGTGGTCGTGCTCCTCATCCAGCGATCTCGCAACCGAAAGCCCGTCGCCGAGGGAACTCCGACCACGCTGGCACCTTCCAGCCCGGCGACGCAAGAGAGCGGAAGTGTCTTGACGAGGACGGCCATCGCTGCGGACCTCGGCGCGCCTCCCGCCGGCCGCTACAACCTCATCGATTTAGCCCGATCGGAGTGGACGAAGATGCGCACGGTGCGCTCGACCATGTGGACGATCGTCATCACCGTGTTGCTCGGCCTCGGCGTCTGCGCCATCGCGACCGCCGAAACGCGCGCCAACTGGTCGACGATGTCGCCCTCCAGCATTCGGGGCTTTGATCCGATCTCGCTCAGTCTCATCGGCACTTTCATTGCTCAATTCGCCATCGGGGTGCTCGGCGTGCTCGTGGTGAGTGCGGAGTACAGCACGGGCACCGTGCGGGCCGTATTCTCGGCCGCGCCCCACCGTCGCAGTGTCCTGCTCGCAAAGATCGTGGTCTTCACGGTGGTCGCCGTCGTCGTGGCCGAGTTCGTGTCCTTCGCTTCCTTCCTGCTGGGCCAGGCACTGCTCAGCTCTCCCGCGATCCACGCGACCCTCTCCACGCCCGGCGCGCTTCGCGCCGTGGTGGGTTGTGGGCTCTACATCGCCGCGCTGGGGCTGCTCGGTCTGGGACTCGCCACGATCATCCGGCACTCCGCGGCGGCGATCAGCACGTTCGTCGGCATCTTGCTGATACTGCCGCTCCTGGTCCAGGCCCTGCCGAACTCGATAGCCATGGACGTGAGGCGCTTCCTGCCGGATCGCATCGGAGCCGACATGATCTCCGCCAACGGCTCGCTGCGCGGCTCCGACGTCTTTTCGCCGTGGGTCGGATTCCTGATTCTTCTTGGCTACGTCGTCGTGGCGAACGTCGTGGGAGCGGTCCTTCTGTCGCGTCGCGACGCGTAAGCAGCCACCGGCCCTATCGAATCGGGCAATCGATGTCCTCGCGTTGTTCGCATGGGACCCTCGCCGCGACACCAAGCATGATCGCGATACCCGAAACGAACCTGGTGGCGCACTATCCCTCTGGGCCTGTCTGTTCACGCTGAAATGCGGAACGGCCGGGCGCGAGGCCCGGCCGTTCCAAGGTCCCTTTGACCGAGATGACTACATCATCCCGCCCATGCCGCCCATGCCGCCGTCGCCCATCGGCGGGGCCGCGGGCTCGGGCTTGTCGGCAACGACGGCTTCGGTGGTGAGGAGCAGGGCCGCGATCGACGCCGCGTTCTGCAGCGCCGAACGTGTAACCTTCGCAGGGTCAATGACGCCGGCCTTCACCAGGTCGACCAGTTCGCCCGTTGCCGCGTTGAGGCCGAACGAACCTTCAGCGTCGGCCACTTCACGAACCTTGACGGCTCCTTCGTAACCAGCGTTGAAGGCGATGTGGCGAAGCGGTGCCTCGAGCGAGTTCGCGACGATTCGCGCGCCCGTCGCTTCGTCGCCAGTGAGACTGGCGGCGAGCTTGTCGACCGCGACGCGAGCGCGCACGAGCGCGGTGCCACCACCGGCCACGATGCCCTCGTCAATCGCCGCACGAGTCGCGCTGAGCGCATCTTCGATACGGTGCTTCTTCTCTTTGAGCTCGACTTCCGTCGCGGCGCCCACCTTGACGACGGCCACGCCGCCGGCGAGCTTTGCCAGGCGCTCCTGGAGCTTTTCGCGGTCCCAGTCCGAGTCGGTGTCTTCGATCTCGCGCTTCAGCTGCGCGACGCGACCGGCCACGTCTTCCTTGGTGCCGTCACCATCAACCAGCGTCGTGGCGTCCTTGGTCACGACGACGCGGCGGGCGCGTCCGAGCAGGTCCACCGTGGCGCTGTCGAGCTTCAGGCCAATCTCGTCGGAGATGACCGTGCCGCCCGTCAAGATCGCCATGTCTTGGAGCATCGCCTTGCGACGCTCGCCGAAGCCCGGCGCCTTGACCGCAACCGACGTGAAGGTGCCGCGGATCTTGTTCACCACGAGTGTGGCGAGCGCTTCGCCCTCTACGTCCTCGGCGATGATGAGCAAGGGGCGACCGGCCTGCATGACCTTCTCCAGCACCGGCACGAGGTCGTGCACGGCCGAGATCTTGTTGCTCGTGAAGAGGATGTAGGCATCCTCCAACACGGCTTCTTGACGCTCGGCGTCGGTGACGAAGTACGGCGAGAGGTAGCCCTTGTCGAACTGCATGCCTTCGGTGAGCTCCAGCTCGATGCCGAAGGTGTTGGACTCTTCGACCGTAACCGTGCCGTCCTTGCCAACCTTGTCAATGGCGTCAGCGATGACCTCACCGATGGCGCTGTCCGCGGCGGAGATCGTCGCCACCTGAGCGATCTGGGTCTTGCCCGAGACCTCTTGGCTCTGGGTCGCGATGGACTCGACCGCCACGTTGACGGCCTTTTCGATGCCACGCTTCAGACCCGACGGGCTCGCGCCGGCCGCGACGTTACGCAGACCTTCCTTGATCAAGGCTTGGGCGAGCACGGTGGCCGTCGTCGTGCCGTCACCGGCCACGTCGTTGGTCTTCGTGGCGACTTCCTTGACGAGCTGCGCACCCATGTTCTCGAATGGGTCCTCGAGTTCAATCTCGCGCGCGATCGACACACCGTCGTTCGTGATGGTCGGAGCGCCAAACTTCTTGCCGAGCACGACGTTGCGACCCTTGGGCCCGAGCGTGACCTTGACCGCGTCGGCCAGCTTGTCCACACCGGCCTCGAGGCCACGGCGCGCGTCCTCGTCAAACTTCAATAACTTTGACATACGTTTTCCTTATGCGATTGGGGTGACGGGCCGTGCCCGTCACGAGCTACTTAGAAATAGTCGCGAGTACGTCGCGACCCGACAGAATCAACAGGTCTTCGCCATCGACGGTGATCTCAGTGCCGCCGTACTTCGAGTAGACGACGGTGTCGCCGACCGAAACGCCCGTGGGGATGACCTCACCCGTGGCGTCAGCGCGACGGCCGGGACCGGTAGCGAGCACTTCACCCTGCTGGGGCTTCTCTTTGGCCGTGTCGGGAATCACCAAGCCGGACGCCGTGGTGGCCTCTGCGGTGTTGGGACGAACGACAATGCGGTCTTCTAGTGGGTGCAACTTCATTGTTCTTGCCTCCTGAGCAATTAGCACTCGATACTTGCGACTGCCAATTTAGCAGCCAGACGGTGGGAGTGCCAACAGCGCGCCAAAGGGCCCCTCTCCTGGTCACGAGAACGGCGGGTCCGTCAGGGCGATTGGCGCTCGCGGCGCCAGGAAGTCCTCTCGGGCAGATAGATCACCCGGTCGTGGAGGCGATCGTCGCGGTGCTGCCAGAACTCGAAGCGGTTCGGCGTGAGCCGGAAGCCGCCCCAATTCTGTGGTCGCGGCACCTCGCGACCCTGGAACTCGACGCCGAGGGCCGCCACTCGATCCTCGAGCTCGCCTCGGCTGGCGAGCGGCTCGCTCTGGTGGCTGGCGTGGGCCCCGAGCTGGCTGCCTCGTGGGCGGCGAGCGAAGTAGTCGTCGGACTCGTCGGCGGTCATTCGCTCGACGGGGCCTTCGATGCGGATTTGGCGGCCGAGGGGCTCGCAGTACCAGAGCAGCGCCGCGCGCGGGTTTTCGGCCAGTTCATGGCCCTTGCGTGAGTCGTAGTTGGTGTACCAGCCAAATGACCTCCCGTCGTGGAGCCGCAAAAGCACCATGCGCGCGCTAGGTGCCCCGCCGGGGGTGGCCGTGACCAGCGCGATCGCCTCGCGCTCCGCCATCTCACCGAGCGCCTCGTCGAACCAGCGCTGAAACTGCTCGAAGGGGTTCGCATCGACGTCCGCGACATCGAGGGGCACCCAACGCTCGCTCACGAAACGTCGGCCAGCTGCCAGTTCGGCGTCGCCGAAAGGTCGAGGGAGCTCGAGCCACCGACCCGAAGGCGGTGGAGTCCGGCGGCCGCGATCATGGCCGCGTTGTCGGTGCACATGGCGAGGGTCGGAAGGTGGGCCACGAGGCCGAACTCGTCCGCCAGATCAGTGACGCCCGCCCGCAGCGCCGAGTTCGCCGCAACGCCTCCCGCGAGTGCCACGCCGGCCACCTCGTAGCGCTCGAGCGCGTGGCGAAGCTTTCGCAGCAGCTGTTCTGCCAGGGCCGCTTGGAAGGAGGCCGCGACGTCGGGCAGAGAGATCTCGCGGTGCGCTTCGGTCGCGCGCACGACCGCCGTCTTCAGCCCCGAGAAGGAAAGATCGAAGTCGTCGCCGATCATGGAGACGGGCAACTTCAGCGCGTCGGCCGAGCCTTCCTTCGCCAAGCGATCAATCTCGGGTCCTCCTGGATATCCGAGTCCCAGCCAGCGCGCCACCTTGTCATACGCCTCACCGGCCGCGTCATCGATGGTTTCGCCGAGCACCTCGTGTTCGCCCAGGCTTCGCTGAAAGACAATCAGGCTGTGACCCCCCGAGACCAGCAAGGTCATGAGTGGCCATTCAAGATCGCGCGATTCCAGCAACGGCGCAAAGAGATGCCCCTCGAGGTGGTTCACCCCGACGAGCGGCACCTCCCAAGCGAAGGCCATGGCCTTCGCGGCCGAGAGCCCGACGAGCAGGGAACCAATGAGCCCCGGTCCGCTCGTCACGGCCACACCGGCAATATCTGGTAATCGTGCGTCTAGACCCGCCTCGTCGAGAGCGCGACGAACGACCGGGCCAATCGTGGCGATGTGAGCGCGACCGGCGAGCTCCGGCACCACGCCACCGAAGGCTCGGTGCTGGTCGATCGAGGACTCGACGACGGACGATCTGACCGAGAACTCCTCGTCGACCACCGCGGCTGCCGTCTCGTCACAGCTCGTTTCGATGCCGAGGACCAACGCCATCTTTCCAGCGTACGGCGAGCAGACGCGGCTCAATCGAGGTCGGCCCAGAGGATGAGCGCGTCCTCGCGGGTTCGCTCGTAGTAGTTCTTTCGCACCCCCACCGGCTTGAAGCCGAAGCGAAAGTAGAGCGACTGCGCCCTCGAGTTGGACGCCGCCACTTCCAGCGTGGCGCGGAGGACACCGCGATCGCGCGCCACGTCCCACGCTTCGTTCAAGAGCGAGGTCGCGATGCCTCGACCCTCTTCGCCCGCGAGCGTGCCGAGGGTGTTGACGTGAAGCTCGTCCATGACGAACATCACCCCGAGGTAGCCAACGATCCGCTTGCCTTCGACAGCCACCGTGTAGCGGCGAGTCTCGGTGTTGGTGATCTCGTCGAGCAGCATCGCCCTGCTCCAGGGTTCTGGAAACTGCGCCTCTTCGATCACGAGCAGCTCGGGCACATCACGGCGCTCGGCCGCTCGGATGAACCACTCACTCACGCGGGACGTTCCCGGGTCGAGAAGTTGGCGACCGCGTCTGGTTCGCGTAGGTAGAGCGGCACGATGTCGCCCTCGGGCTCGCGCGTCGCGCCGAGCTCGAGCGCCTCGAGCGGGGGCGGGACCAGCTGCTCGAAGATCGTCACCGACCCGAGCGAGCCAAACTCGTTGCGATATCGCGCTGCGCCGTCACCCGTCAGCGTGACGCTTCCCCGCTGCGCCCACTGAGCGACCACGTCGGCCGGTCGCGCGACCGACGGGTCGCTCGTCGTCCTCACGAGGTCGCTCAGCTCAAACGATTGTACGAACACTTCGCCTCGACGACCATCGACGGCGGCGAGCAAGCCTCCTCGCACGCCCGCGCGATGCGCACCCGCGGCGAGCACTTCGAGCGACGTCACGCCCACCAGCTCGCAACCGGCGGCGAGCGCCAGGCCCACCGCGGTCGCCAGTCCAACGCGCAGTCCGGTGTAGAGGCCGGGTCCGCGGTCGACCACGATCCGCTCGAGCGCGGTCGCTCCCAGACCAACCGAGCCCAGTAGGTCACGTATCCCCGGGACGAGCGACTCGGTGTGGTGGCGGTCGTCATTGACGATGAGGGCGACCCGCTCACCCTCGCTCGTCGCCAGTCCGATCGCGCATGCCGTGGTGGACGTCTCGATGGCGAGGATGTTCATTCGCCGGACCACGCCGAGAGCTCGTCCTCGCGTCCCTCACTGAGGGCACCCGAGACCTCGAGGGTGCGACCATCGCGATCATCGAGCAGGAAGTCGACCAGAAGAACGTCACGACCAAAGACGGGCGAGGCGATCTCGCCCCACTCGATGAGCGCCACCGCCGACTCCTCGACGAGTTCGCCCAAAGCGAGGTCGCTGACCTCACCAAGCGAACCCACCCGATAGACATCCGCGTGATGCAGGGTGACAATCCCGAGCTCATTCACACACCGGTGTTCGCGAACCATGGTGAACGTCGGGCTGGTCACGCGATCGCGCACGCCGAGCCCGCGCGCCACGCCCTGGACGAACATCGTCTTGCCCGCACCGAGTTGGCCCGAAAGCAGCACCACGTCGCCCGCCCGCAAGAGGCGAGCGAACTCCTCGCCCGCCACCTTGGTGTCCTGCGCGCTCGGGCAGTAGCGCCGCCAGCTCACGGAGTCTCCAGCAATCGCCGCAGCACCCGCAGGTCCTCGCGCATGACCTCAACGACGCTCGGGCCGCCGCGAAGCGCGGCCGCCGGGTGGTAGGTCGGGATCCCGCGAAGGGCGCCTGATCGATACACGTGACCGTGAACGCGACCAATGCCCGCCTGGTAGGCGAAGATGGCCCGGCCAGCCGTGTTGCCGAGGGTGAGGAGGTACTTGGGCGCGACTCGGTCCAGCTGCTCTACCAGCCAGGGCCGGCAGGTGGCAATCTCGTGTGGCGTGGGCGTGCGATTGGCGGGCGGGCGGCACTTCACCACGTTGGTCACGTAACACTCGTCGCGCACGAGTCCGACCTCCTCTTCGAGCAACGTGAAGAAGAGCTTCCCGCTCGCCCCGATAAACGGCGCGCCACCTTCGTCCTCGGTGCGTCCGGGCGCTTCGCCCACGATCATGAGCGGCGCGTCGAGCGGACCCGATCCGATCACGACTCTTTGGCGCGTGGTGGCGAGCGCACAGCGCACGCAGGTCGCCATCTCGTCGAAGTCGGTCATCAATCGACGAGCACTCGAGGCACGCGCGCACCGAGGCAGGCCAGTATCTCCCACGACACGGTGCCCGCCCAGTTGGCCAGATCCTCCGCGGAGATGGACTGATCGCCCTGTTGTCCGAGGAGCACCACCTCGTCGCCGAGCTCGACCTCGTCGTCTCCCACGTCGACCACCAGCTGGTCCATGGTGACGTCGCCCGCGAGCGGATAGCGTCGTCCGTTGATCAAGACTTCGGCACCCCCGTCGAAGAGTCGACGCGGGTACCCGTCGGCGTACCCAAAGGGAACGGTGGCGATGGTCGTGTCGCGCTCGGCGAGGCGGCGGCGCCCGTAGCTCGGACGCGAGCCCGCGACAACCCGGCGCACGGCGACGACCCGCGCGCGCAACGTGAGCGCGGCTTCCAGTTGCTCTCCCCGTTCGTCGAGCGTCGCGGCCAACCAACCGCTCGGAAGGTAGCCGTAGAGCGCAATGCCGGCGCGCACCATGGTGTAGCGAGCGTCGGGGTGGCCCAGCGTGCCCGCCGTATTGGCGGCGTGAAGCACGCGCGGAAGCCTGTCGCGCTCCCTAAGACGGGTCACCACGCCATTGAAGCACTCGATCTGCGCGTGCGTGAAGTCACGATCCGCGTCACCCGTGCCGCCGGCGACGCTGAAATGAGTGTAGAGACCCTCGACGTCGATTGATGAAGAGCCCGCGAGCAGATCGACCACGTCGTCGATGTCCTCGGGCACGACCCCCATGCGGTGCATGCCGGTATCGACCTTCACGTGGACCCGGTGACGCCCCCTGAGCTGCTCGGCGAGGGCGACCGCATCGCGCGCTCCCGCGAGAGAGCCCACGGTGATCGCGAGGTCGTGCGCCAACGCGTCGCCAAGGGAGTCCGCGGGCATCTCCGCGAGCACGAGAATCGGTGCGATGATGCCGTGCTCTCGCAGTTCGATGCCTTCGTCGACCATAGCGACGGCGAGGTAGTCCGCACCAGCGTCGACGGCCGCCCGCGCCACGAGCGGAGCGCCGTGCCCGTAGGCGTTGGCCTTGACGACCGCGCACAAGGCGATATCGCCAACGACGTGCTTGATCGCTCGCACGTTGTGCTCAATGGCCCGAGCGGAGATCTCCGCCCAGGCCGGACGGCGCACGCCTTCAACGACCACGGGACTCGTCACCGGATGAACCGACGACGAACGCGGCGGCGGTCTGGTCGGTGTGGGTCAGGGAGAGATGCAAGGTTGCGATGCCGAGGGACTTCGCGAGCTCGCGCGTCGGCGAATGCAACAGCACGCTGGGCGCGCCGGCGTCGTCCAGCGTGACCTCGATGGATCGCCACGGTGCCGAGCCCACGCCTACGCCCATGGTTTTCATCACCGCTTCCTTGGCGGCGAAGCGTGCTGCGAGGCGCTCGGGTCGAGCGTGCGTGTCGCGCCGCTCCTCCTCGGTGAAGAGTCGCTCGACGATCTTGGGATGGCGTTCGAGAGCGAGGCGAAAGCGCGCCACGTCGACGACGTCGATGCCCACGCCCACGGTCGTCATTACTCCACCGTCACGGTTTTTGCCAGGTTGCGGGGGCGGTCGACATTGCGACCAAGGCCACGCGCCATGGCGTAGGCGAAGAGCTGGAGTGGCACCACGTCGACCATGGGAGTGAAGAGTGGCTCGGTCGCCGGCACGCGAAGCACATAGTCGGCGAGGGCCTCGATGTATTCGTCGTCGTCGGTCGCGATAGCCACGACGGTCGCACCACGAGCCTTCACCTCTGCGAGATTGGAGAGCATCTTTTCGTGCATCGCCGGATCGGTGGTAACGGCGACGACGACCACGCCCGGCTCAATGAGCGCGAGCGGCCCGTGCTTCAACTCTCCCGCCGGATAGCCCTCGGCGTGCAAGTAGCTGAGCTCTTTCAGCTTGAGCGCGCCCTCGAGGGACGTCGGGAACCCGACGTGGCGGCCAATGAAGAAGAAGTCCCTCGCGCCCAGCAGCTGTGTCGCCACGTGCTCGACGTGACCGCGACGTTCGAGCGTGACGGCCACTTGGTCCGCTACGGCGTTGATGCCCTTGAAGAGCGCGTCAACGTCGGCATCCGCCATGGTGTTGCGCAGCTGCGCCAGACGTAACGCCAAGACTTCGAGCGCGGCGACCTGTGCGACAAAGGCTTTGGTGGACGCCACCGAGACCTCCAGCCCGGCGCGCGTGTAGATGACCGCGTCGGACTCTCGAGCGAGCGAGGAGCCCACGATGTTGGTCACGCCAATGACCCGCGCACCGCGTCGCTTCGCCTCACGGATCGCCTGGATCGTATCGATGGTCTCGCCGCTCTGGGAGATTCCGATCACCAGGGTGCCCACTTCGACGATGGGATCGCGATAGCGATATTCACTCGAAATGTCGACCTCGACGCTCAGCCGAGCCCAGCGCTCAATCGCGTACTTCGCCACTTGGCCAGCGTGGTTGGACGTTCCGGCGGCGACAATGACCACTCGGTGCACGTCACGGAGCTCCTCGTCGTCGAGGCGCAGCTCGTCAAAGGTCAGCGTGCCGTCACGGCGCCGACGATCGAGCAGCGTGGCGCGTATCGCCTCGGGCTGCTCGTTGATCTCTTTGGACATGAAGTCCTCGTGCCCGCCCTTCTCCGCGGTCTCGAGATCCCAATCGATGGCGAGCTGGTGAAGGTGGACGGGCACGCCTTCGAGATCGATGGCTCGAAAGCCCGCGGCGTCCAGGCGAACGATCTCGTCGTCGCTCACCGCGTAGAAGGCGTTGGCGCGATCGAGGATCGCGGGAATGTCGCTCGCCAGGTAGGTCTTGCCCGAGGCGGTACCGACGATGAGGGGAGAGATGCGACGCGCCGCCACGATGACGTCGGGTTCGGTCGCGTCCATCGCCGCGACCGCGAAGGCCCCGCGCACCAGCAGAAGGCTCCGACGCATCGCTTCGAGAAGCTCGTAGCCCTCGCCACGAGACTCTTCGATGAGATGAGCGAGCACCTCCGAGTCGGTGACCGAGCTGAAGACGTGCCCGCGCAGCTCGAGCGCCTCTTGCAGTTCCGTGTGATTTTCGATGATGCCGTTGTGGATGATGGCGATGTTGCCCGAACAGTCGAGGTGCGGATGGGCGTTCACCGCCTCGGGGGCTCCGTGGGTCGCCCAGCGAGTGTGGCCGATGCCCGAACGAAATCCCTTCGGTGCGCTCTCGCACTCGAGCATCAACGCGTGCACGGACTCGGTGCCCTCGGCGGTGCGGGCCCGCCACGTCTCCCCGGGGCGGACCAGCGCGACGCCCGCGGAGTCGTAACCGCGATATTCCAGTCGCGCGAGGCCCTCAAGCAGCGTGTCGAGCGTGTCGTTGGAGCCTACGACCCCGATGATGCCGCACATGGACTCAGCCTACTCGTGAGGATTTCGAGCTCTCGATGCTCAGTGTGCGTACAGAGAAGTCAGTCGCTCGCAGAACGCCTCGACGAATTCGGCGTCGAGCGCTTCGATCATGATCCGCACCAGCGGCTCGGTGCCCGAGGCTCGAACGAGCAGTCGCACGTCTTCGCGGTCCACCTTGTAGAGCACCAGCAGCTCATCGAAGAGATCCTGCACCGAGTGGTCCCGGTAGTGCTCGAGCGGGACACTCAAGAGCTCCTGGGGCACCCGCCGCCAGGCGGCGCCCGCGAGTTCGGCGAGCGACCCGCGCCGCACGATCAGCTCGGCGAGCAGGAGGCCCGTCAAGAGCCCGTCACCGGTCGGCGTGAGGTCCCGGAAGATCACGTGCCCCGACTGCTCGCCGCCGAGGATCCACGAACGCGCCTCGAGCGCCAGCAACACGTTGCGGTCGCCCACGTCCGTCTCTTCGATCTCCACGCCCGCCGCGGAGAGCGCCCGCGAGAGGCCGAGATTGCTCATCGAGGTGACGGCGATGCCGCCTCCGAGCACGCCACGTTCGTGTCGGTCGAGGGCGAAGAGCACCATGAGATCGTCCCCGTCGCGCACCGTGCCCTCGCTATCGACGGCGATCAAGCGGTCCGCGTCGCCGTCGACGGCGAGTCCGAGATCCGCGCCGAGCTCGCGCACGGTGGCGACCAGCCGGTCGACGTGGGTCGAACCGGCTTCTTCGTTGATGTTGCGGCCATCGGGTCGGTCGTGGATGACCGTCACGTCCGCACCGGTCGAAGTGAAGAGCTCGTGGACCACGTGCGAGGCGGCACCGTTGGCGCAGTCAACGACGATGCTGAGGCTCGAGAGGTCCGCGGGGGCGAGCTCGCGGAGGTGCTTCACGTATTCGTGTTCGGCGGACTCGTCGATCTCGACGACCGCGAAGTCGGTGCTGTCCGGACTATCCGCCGCGAGCAGCGCGCTCTCCACGGCCGCCTCGGTCGACAGGTCGAGCTTGGCGCCACCGACGCCCAGAACCTTCAGCCCGTTGTCGTAGTAGGGGTTGTGTGACGCAGAGACGACGACGCCCACGCCACCGCGCTGCTGGGCAATGACCGCGACCCCTGGGGTCGTGAAGTAACCGAGGTTGACGCCGTGAGCGCCGCCGTCACGCAGTCCGGCGAGGACCGCCGCTGCGAGTGTGGGTGAGCTCTCACGCGTGTCGTAGCCGACGTAGACGGGGACCGAAAACACGGTCGCTACCGCACGCCCCAGTCGGTACGCCAACTCGACGGTAATCTCGTCGCTCGCGCGGCCTCGAATTCCGTCCGTGCCGAAGCGCACGGCCATGGCCATTAACGCTTGGAGTACTGAGGAGCCTTGCGCGCTTTCTTGAGACCGTACTTCTTGGTCTCCTTCTTGCGCGAGTCACGAGTCAGCAGTCCCGCCTTCTTCAAGGCTGGGCGAACACCCTCGTCGATCTCTAGCAGCGAGCGGGAGATACCCAGACGAAGCGCTCCCGCCTGTCCCGCCACGCCGCCGCCCTCGATGGTGGCGTCGATGTCGTAGGTCTGCTGGGCGTCGATGAGGCGCAGCGGCTCCATGACCATCTGACGGTGCGTCGCCGAGGTGAAGTAGTTGTCGAAGGCGCGCGAGTTGATCGTGATGGTGCCGGTGCCCGGACGGAGCCGAACGCGAGCGACGGCCTCTTTGCGTCGGCCGGTGGTCTGGGTAAGAGGTGTCGTCAACGTTGCTCCTTAACCGCGGCGAATCGCCGAGGTGTCAAAACTCTTCGGCTGCTGGGCCGCGTGGGGATGCTCCGGTCCGGCGTAGACGAACAGCTTGTCCATCTGCGCGCGTCCAAGGCGATTCTTTGGAACCATGCCACGCACGGCTTCGGTCACGAGCTTCACCGGGTTGGTGTCCATCAAGGTCTGCCACGACGTCGAGCGCAAACCGCCGGGGTAGCCCGAGTGGTGGTAGCGAAAGTTCTGGGCGAGCTTGTTCGCCGTCACCACGACCTTGTCGGCGTTCACGATGATGACGAAGTCACCCGTGTCGGCGTGCGGGGCAAAGTAGGTGCGGTGCTTGCCGCGCAGCAGAGAGGCGGCGGCGGTCGCGACGCGCCCGAGGACCAGGCCCTCGGCGTCAATGACCAGCCACTCGCGCGTCAGTTCAGCAACCTTTGGCGAATACGTTTTCACAGTTTTTCCTAAGCGATCTACGGATCAGCCCCGCTCGCTCGCAGGGGACTCTCCATCTTACGAAATTTGGTCCCTCTGAGGCAAGTCTGCCCCGGAGATCGGCCGTTTGAGCCTCTTTCAGGCTACCCGGAGCAGGGAAGTCTCGTTACCCAACCTCATCAGAGAAGACCATCCACTGGCGGTCGTCAATCAGCTCGCGGGCGGCATCCAGGTGCCCGGCGTGGCAGGCCGTCTCTTCGATCATGTGCAGGAGGATGAAGCGGAGGCTGTCGACGGGCCACTCGCCCCAGTCATCGCGCTGGCGCGGGGGTGCTTCGACCGGCGTCGCCTCGATGATCTCGTTCGATCGCCGAATCTCGTCGCGGTAGAGGGCAAAGATGCTCTTACCCGTATCTTCGGGTGCGAGGCGCCATTCGCCGTGATGCTGGAAACCGTGCTCTTCGAAGAACGAGAGCGACTCGCCTCCAACGATGCACCGAATCCAGTAGTGCTCGACCCCGATGGCGAGGTGCTTGACCAGACCGAGGCTCGACCACCCTGAGGGCAGCACGGGACGACACAGGTCCTCCTCGCTGAGACCGTCAAGGATGCCGAGCACGTGCTCGCGCTGCGTATCGAGAAACGCGATCAGGAGTTCCTTCTCAGTTCCCATCAGCGATCACCAGATCGTCACGCGCTGGGCGGGCTCGAGCCAAAGTGCGTCGCTCGGTTCGACGCCGAAGGCCTCGTAGAACTCATCGATGTTGCGCACAATCTGGTTGCAGCGGAACTCCGGCGGCGAGTGAGGGTCAATGGCGAGACGTCGCTCGATCTCCTCGGTCCTCGCCTCGTTCTGCCAGGCCTGGGCCCAGGAAAGGAAGAAGCGCTCGGCCCCACTCAGCCCGTCGATCTCCGGCGGGGTCGCCCCCTTCAGCGAGATCAGATAGGCCTTCCAGGCGATCCCGAGTCCTCCGAGGTCGCCAATGTTCTCGCCAATCGTGAGCGCGCCGTTGACGTGCTGACCCGGCGTTTGGGCTGGCGAGAGCTCGTTGTACTGATCGATCAGCGACTTGGTCCGCTCCTCGAAGGCGTCTCGATCTGACGCTTCCCACCAGTCGGTGAGACGCCCCGAGCCGTCGAACTTGGAGCCCTGGTCGTCAAAGCCGTGACCGATCTCGTGACCGATGACGGCGCCGATGGCGCCGTAGTTAGCGGCGTCGTCTCGATCGGCGCCAAAGAACGGCAGCTGCAGGATCGCCGCTGGAAAGACGATCTCGTTGAACCCGGGGTTGTAGTACGCGTTCACGGTTTGGGGCGTCATGAACCACTCCTGGCGGTCGATCGGCGAGCCGATCTTCGCCAGCTGGCGGTTGAACTCGAACTCGCTCGCGGCACGCACGTTCGCGATGAGGTCGTCGGGACGTATCGAGAGCGCCGAGTAGTCGCGCCAGGCGGCGGGATAGCCGATCTTTGGCGTGAAAGCCTCCAGCTTTTCGAGTGCGCGCGCTCGCGTCACGGGGCTCATCCACTCGAGCGTCGCGATGCTCTGGCGATAGGCCTCGACGAGGTTCGCCACGAGCTCATCCATTGCCCGCTTCGCGTCAGGGGGGAAGTACCGCTCGACGTAGATCTTCCCGACCGCCTCGCCGAGGGCCCCTTCGACGAGCGAGAGCGCGCGCTTCCAGCGTTCGCGCAGCTGCGGCGCGCCGGTGAGGGTGCGACCGTAGAAGTCGAACTGCTCATCGACGAAGGCGCTCGAGAGGTACGGCGAATAGCCGTGCACCACTTGCCAGCGGAGCCAGTCTTTCCACGATTCGAGACGATCCTCGCTGAAGAGCTCGGCGAGCCCGTGCAAGAAGCTCGGTTGACGTACGACGACTTCGTCGAACGCACCGTCGGGTGCGCCGAAGGCACTCGCCCACTGCGCGAGGGTCACGGATGAACCGGCCGCGCCGGGCACGGCGAAGAGCTCGTCGGCGGCCTCGAAGGTCAAGAGGTTGTAGGTCTTCTCGCTGTCGCGCGAAGCCACGTTGTCCCAGTGTCGCTTGGCGATCTCGGATTCGAGGGCGAACACCCGCGCTGCTCGAGTCTCCGCGTCGTCGACGCCCGCGAGCTCGAACATGCGCCGAAGGTGCGCCCCGAACGCGTCGCGCACGGAGGCGAAGTGCTCTTCGCGAAAGTAGCTCTCGTCGGGCAGTGATATGCCGCCCTGCTCGATGAAGACGAGATAGCGCTCGGGGTTGCCCGGGTCGTTGTCGACGAACACGTCATAAAAGCCCGAAAGCCCGCCTCGTTGAAGTTGGCCGACGGCACGAATGAAGTCGGGCAGCGAGGAGATCGAATCAACGAGCGCCAGATCCTCGCGAAGCGGCTCGGCGCCGAGCTGTTCGATGCGCTCTTCGTTCATGAAGCTCTCATAGAGGTCACCAAACTTGCGTGCCTCGGTGTCCTCAGCCGCCGAGCGTGCTTCTTCGACAATGTCGCGTATGGCCTGCTCCGAGGCTTCGAAAAGCCTCATGAACGTTCCGTAGCTCGCCTTGTCGGGCGGGATGGGCGTGCGCTCGATCCAGCGCTCGTTGACGTGGCGGAACAGATCGTCCTGGGGACGAATCTCGTCGCTCAGGTCGTTGCGGTCGATGCCGGAGTTGGGTGTGTCGGACATGAGTGCGAGCCTATCGAGTGACCTCGAGATTCGTCTACGCCGTCGCGTCGTAGCCGACCCCCACCAGTGCGAGGCCCGCCGCGGGTGCTGGCTGGGGCAGTTGGTGGCGATCTCCGCTCTCGAGACGCCGGTCAATCTCACCCTCATCAAGCGCGCCTTCGCCCACGGCAACCATGGAGGAGACGAGA
Organism: uncultured Acidimicrobiaceae bacterium; assembly: GCA_963848345.1. Classification (GTDB taxonomy): domain Bacteria; phylum Actinomycetota; class Acidimicrobiia; order Acidimicrobiales; family RAAP-2; genus RAAP-2. Next base: position 542,188 of record CAWKDF010000011.1, read on the forward strand.
CAACGAACCATGTTGTGGCAGAAAGACTGAGCACGGATGCTCAGTCGCAGCGCGGGCGACTCACGCGGGCTCATGGCCCACGCGTCCTCGAGTCGGTCCCAGTGAGCGGCGATCACCCGGCGATACAGCGGCTCGCCCGCAGCCACATTGGCCGGTCGCCGACAGAACGAACGAAAGTCGTGGGTCCCGAGAATTCGGGCGGCGACTCGATTCATGGCGACGACGTCGAGCGGGCCCTTCACCGACCAGGCCCACGCGTTCGTCGAGTCGAGTCCGGGAGCGTTGTGCTCGAGGACGAGATAGCGATACTCGCGCCAGGTGGCAGAAAAGCGAGCGTGGAACTCATCGTCGACGGGCGTCGCCGAGAGAATCTGGACGCGCCCGCGAAGTTGCTTGTTGAGCGAATCGCGCAGACGCTCGCCTTCGAGACTGCGCACCTTGGCGACGCGCGGCAGGTCGACGTGCACTACTTGGTGGAAGGCGTGCACCCCCGCATCGGTGCGACCCGCACCGACGATGACCGGTTCCTGCTCCAGGCGCAGTGTTCGCGCGAGCGTGGAACGCAACAGCCCCACCACGGTGTCGCGGTGGGGCTGATAGGCGAATCCATTGAACGCCTGGCCGTCATAGGCCAGGTCGAGGCGCCAGCGTTGGTTGGCGCCTAGGTGATCAGACGAACTCAATGCGCGCCATCGGGGCGTTATCGCCCTGACGCGGCCCGAGCTTCAAGATGCGCGTGTAGCCACCGGGACGGTCGCTGTAGCGCGGGGCGATCTCGCTGAAGAGCTTGTGGGTCATGTCCTTGTCGCGAATGAGCGCGACGACTCGACGCTGCGCGTGGACCGAACCCTCAGGCGAGTTCTTTGCCGCGGTCACGACCTTTTCCACGATGGGCCGTAGCGCCTTCGCCTTGGCTTCGGTCGTCACCATTGACTCGGCCGCAATCAGGGAGGCGACGAGGTTGCCCATCATCGCCTTCTGGTGCGCCGAATCCCCGCCGAAGCGCTTGCCTTTGGTTGGAGTACCGCGCATGTCTAGTCCTCGGCGCGCAGCGACAGGCCGCGCTCTTCAAGACGGTCGTTCACATCCTTCAGCGACGTGGCGCCGAAGTTGGTGATCGAGGTGAGGTCGCGCTCGGTGGCGTTCACGAGCTGGGCGATCGTGTTGATGCCGGCACGCTTCAGGCAGTTGCGCGAGCGCTCGGTCAGACCAAGCTCTTCAATGCGGATATCGAGCTCACTGGCGGCCGCCTGGGCGGAACCCACGTCACCAAGTTCGAGCGACGGCGCTTCTTCGTCAAAGCTCGCGATGAGCTCGACGAGCGAACCGAGCGTCTTGCCACCAGAAGCGAGCGCCTCTCGCGGCGAGATCGATCCGTCGGTCTCGATGTCGATGACGAGACGGTCGAAGTCCTTGCTCTGCTCGACGCGCACGGGCTCGATCTCAAAGCTCACCCGACGAACGGGTGAGAAGATCGCGTCGAGCGGGATGACGCCGATGGTCGAAGAACCCTTGTTGCCCTCTGCGCCGACGTAGCCCTTGCCGCGCTCCACGGTGAGCTCGAAGGTGAGCGCCGAGCGCGGGGACGTCAGGTAGGCCAGGTGCAGATCGCCGTTCAAGATCTCGACGTCGGCCGTGGTGGAAAGGTCCGAAGCCAGCGCGGGGCCTTCACCGCGCTTGTCGAGACGCAAGGTGACCGGCTCGTCGGAGTGCACGCGCAACAAAAGGTCTTTCAAGTTAAGCGTGATGTCCTGCACGTCTTCCTTCACGCCCTCGATGACGCCGAACTCGTGCAGCACCGCATCGAACTTGACGCGGGTGGCAGCAGCGCCCGGGATCGACGACAGCAGGGTGCGACGCAGCGAGTTGCCGAGCGTGTGGCCGAAACCGGGGTCGAGCGGGCCAATGCCAAAGGACTGGCGGTTGTTGACCTCGTCGCCGAGGGCTTCGATGGTGGGTCGTTGGATGATCAACATGGGAACTCCTAGGGGTATATAAGGAAAACGATTACTTGGAGTACAGCTCGACGATGAGCTGCTCTTGGATCGACTCGTCGATCTGCTCGCGCTGGGGAACGACACGCATGGTCACGCTGAAGGCGTTCTCACCGACTTCCAGCCAACCCGGCACGCTGCGGTCAAGGACGTCGAGATTGCGCTTCACGTTGAAGTTCTCGCGAGTCACGGGCTTCAACGTCACCACTTCGCCGGGCCGGACCCGGTACGAGGGGATGTCGACGCGCTTGCCATTGATGCTCACGTGCCCGTGGCGAACCAGCTGACGGGCCTGAGCGCGCGAGGCGCCCCATCCGGCGCGGTAGGCCACGTTGTCAAGACGGGTCTCCAGGAACTGGAGGAGATTGACGCCCGTGATGCCGGGGCGACGGTTCGCCTCTTCGTAGAGGTTGCGGAACTGCTTTTCCAGCACGCCGTAGATACGACGCGCCTTCTGCTTCTCGCGCAGCTGGGTCAGGTACTCAGAGCCCTGACGCTGACGGTCGCGGCCGTGCATGCCGGGCGGGAACGCGCGGACGCGGCGATCAGAGTTCTCGGCGACGGGGCACTTCAAGCTGAAGCAGCGCTCGCCCTTTAGATAGAGCTTCGTTCGCTCACGGCGACAAAGGCGGCAGACGGGTCCTGTATAACGAGCCATGACCGATTAACCCCGACGCCGCTTCTTCGGACGACAGCCGTTGTGCGGCAATGGCGTCACGTCCTTGATGGCAACCACTTCGATGCCGGCAGCGGCGATCGAGCGAATCGCGGTCTCACGGCCCGAGCCGGGTCCGCGAACCAAGACGTCAACCTTCTTCACTCCGTGCTCCATTGCGGCGCGGGCACACTTCTCAGCGGCCAGCTGCGCGGCGTAGGGCGTCGACTTGCGCGAACCCTTGAAGCCGACCTGGCCCGAAGACGCCCAGGAGAGGACGTTGCCCTCGGGGTCGGTGATCGAGACGATCGTGTTGTTGAACGAGCTCTTGATGTGCGCGACACCAAAGGCAACGTTCTTTCGTTCTTTCTTGCGGACCTTGCGAGCCGTCGTGGGCTTAGCCATTACTTCGTTACCTTCTTCTTACCGGCGACGGTGCGCTTGGGTCCCTTGCGGGTGCGAGCGTTGGTTCGGGTGCGCTGACCGCGCACGGGCAGACCCTTGCGGTGGCGGATGCCCTGGAGCGAGTTGATCTCCATCTTGCGCTTGATATCTTGGGCGACATCACGTCGAAGGTCACCTTCGACGGTGACGTTCTGGTCGATGTAGGTACGCAGCGCGTTGACCTCGGACTCGGTGAGGTCCTTCACGCGAGTGGACTCATTGATCCCCGTCGCGGCACAGATCTGCTGGGCGATGGTCGGACCCACGCCAAAGATATAGGTAAGTGCGATCACCACGCGCTTGTCGCGCGGAATGTCAACACCAGCAATACGGGCCATCGTCTCTCCTAACCCTGGCGCTGCTTGTGGCGCGGGTTTGCCTCACAGATCACGCGAACAACCCCGGCCCGTCGAATGACCTTGCACTTCTCACATATGGGCTTGACGCTCGCGCGAACTTTCATTGATGTACTTTCTCGAACTTGAAGAACGTGAGTTATCGGTAGCGGTAAGTGATGCGTCCGCGAGTCATGTCGTAGGGCGTGATCTCCACTTGGACCTTGTCGCCGGGAAGAATACGGATGCGGTGCATGCGCATTTTTCCCGAGCTGTGCGCGAGAACGGTGTAGCCGTTCTCAAGCTCAACGCGAAACATGGCGTTCGGGAGCGGCTCGACGACGGTTCCCTCAACGGTGAACGCGTCTTCCTTTGGCTTACTCAGGTTCTCTCTCCTTATTTCTTCACTGCGGGGCGTGCGGGAGCAAAACTCCCTCACGGATAGACCTCAGAGTCCTGCCCCGAGGTCGGCTTTCTATTCTATCGGAAAATCTGAAAAACGCAAAAAAGACCGGTCTTTCTTCAAAACCCATCACACCCAACGAGGCGATGTGGGCCTCACCAGCCTACCGGGAGGTGGAAAACGACGTTCCAGCGGTCACGTGGCCGAAATGATCCGGCTCGTACGGGCGCGACGCGCCCTCCCTCACTCGAGGACGAGCGCCCCGAGACGTTCGACCTGTTCGGGGGCCACTCCCGCGCTCTCCACCCACGCGCGTGCGCCTCCAAAGCGTTCATCAACCTCCTCGAGGAAGCTCGACATGGTCGATTCGCGAGCCGCGAGCAGCGTGGGAGGCGTCAGATCGATGGTCTGGCGAAGCAGGGGGTCGCGGCGGAACTTCTCGGTGAGGTGGCGCATTCGCTCGTGGGTGAGGGCGTAGTCCTCGATAATGGTCTCGCGCTCGACCCCGAGGCAGCTGAGCACCAGCGCGGCGAGCACCCCGGTACGGTCCTTGCCGAGGAAGCAGTTGAACACCAGGGGGTAGTTCTCGGCCACGGTCATCTCCTTGATGGCCACGATGAAGGCGGGTCCTCCCACGTCGAGGTACTGGAGATAGCGCCGAGCGAGGTACGACTCGTCAAAGATCGACTCGCCCCGTGGCTCTTCGGTTTCTGCGTCTGAGAGGACCGGCGAGTTGACAAATCGCAACGTCTCGAGTTCGAGGGGCCCCCTACCGGTGCGAACCACTTCGCTCGAACTCCTCAGGTCCACGACCGATGACACGCCCAGTCGCCGAAACGTCACGAGGTCGTCGGCGGTGAGATCATGCATCGCGTCGGAGCGGAAAAGACGGCCCCAGCGCGTGGTACGCCCATCGAGGACTCGATACCCGCCGAGATCTCGAAAGTTCAGCGCGCCCGCAAACGGCACAATCCGATCCGGGCTCACGATTGCAGCGTACCGATCGGGACGAAGCATCGTGACCCGTGTCCCTCTCGCACGGGTCCCGAATCGTGAGTATGCTCTGAGCGCTTCGACTCCACGTCGAAGTGACGCAGTCGTAGCGAAGTCCGGTGCAATTCCGGCGCTGTCCCGCAACGGTAATGCCTCGAAGCTAGAGGACGAGTCCGGTCGCCTTCCCTGCGTCGACGTAATCAGTTCCCGGTGGAGGGACGATTCGTACCACTCCGAGTGAGCGGGCGGAAGGTTCACCCACCGTCTAGCTAACGGAGATTAACTATGCGTCCACTCGGCAAGGGCCTTCTGGCCCTGCTCGTCACTCTCAGCCCGCTCGCGATACCGATCACCAGCAGCGCTGCCCCGGCGTCCGGTTTCCCGGTGACGCTCAAACTGGCTGACGGCACCTTCACCTTCAAGACCCCTCCACACGCCATCGTGTCGCTCTCGCCCACCGCCACGGAAATGCTCTACGCCATCGGCGCGGGGTCCCAAGTGAAAGCCGTCGACAGCTACTCCGATTATCCACCCAATGCTCCCAAGACAACCCTCAACGCATACGACCCGAACGTCGAGGCGATCGCGAAATACAACCCTGATCTCGTCGTCGTGGCGAGCGACACGACGGGGTTCAACACCCAAATGGCCGCGCTCAAGATTCCCGTGCTCTACGACCCGGCGGCTGCGAATCTCTCTCAGGCGTACGCCGAGTACGGTCCCCTCGGAGAGGTGACCGGGCACGTCGAACGGGCGAAGCACGAGGTCGCGATCATCAAGGCGAAGATTGACCACATCGTGGCGACGACGCCCCGCCCCAAGAAGGGAACTACCTACTACTACGAACTCGAACCCGACTACTACTCAGTCACGTCTACGACGTTCGTCGGCAAGCTCTTCTCACTGCTCGGCCTCACGTCGATTGCCGACAGTGCCAAAGGAGTCGCGTCGAGCGGGGGCTATCCGCAGCTCAGCGCGGAGTTCATCTTGAAGGCGAATCCCTCCTACATCTTCCTCGCCGACACGCTCTGTTGTCACGCGAGTGCGGCGACGGTAGCCAAGCGACCTGGATGGTCGGCGCTCAGCGCGGTGAAGGGAAGACGGGTCATCAACCTCAATGACGACATCGCCTCTCGGTGGGGACCGCGCATCACGATCCTGCTCCAAGACGTCGCGGACGCCCTCGAGGGCAAGCCCGTCCCGGCGACGTCGTGAGCAGCCGCGCTCGAGTGAGGGCTCGTCTTGCGACGTCGCCGATCTCGCCGAGGATGCCGCTCGTCATCACGGGCATCGGCCTCGCGATAGTCATCCTCGTGTCGACGGCAATCGGTCCGGCCGACCTGTCGATCGCGACCGTCGCAGGCGTCCTGCTCTCGCACGTGCCGCTACTTCACTTTCACACCTCGGCGACCACGATCGACCAGGCCATCGTGTGGGATATTCGACTGCCCCGCGTCATCCTCGGCGGCATCGTCGGCGCCATGCTCGCGGCAGGCGGCGCCTCGTACCAAGGGGTGTTTCGAAACGCGCTGGCCGATCCGTACCTGCTGGGTGTTGCCGCCGGGGCGGGTCTCGGCGCGACCATTGTCATCGTGGCGAGCTCTGGCTCAACCTCGTGGCTACCGGCTGCCGCCTTCGGCGGCGGTGCAGCGGCGGTGACCTTGACGTACATCGTGGGCGCCAAGTTCGGCGGCCGTTCGTCGGGCACCTCCGTGGTGCTCGCCGGCGTCGCGGTCGCTGCGCTCTTCACGGCGGTCCAAACGACACTGCTGCAGCAGCACGCCCAGGATCTCCAGACCGTGTACTCCTGGATCCTCGGCAGCCTCGCGACGGCCACCTGGTCGAACGTGTGGTTGATCCTGCCCTACGTCGTGGTGAGCGCGGTGGTGTTGCTGATGCATCGCCGACTGCTTGACGTGCTCCGCCTCGGGGAGGAGGAGGCCGCCAGCCTGGGTGTCAACACTCGTCGGGTGCGCCTCATCGTGGTCGCGGCGGCGACTCTGGGTACCGCCGCGGCGGTGTCGGTGAGCGGGCTCATCGGCTTTGTCGGCATCATCGTGCCCCATCTCGTCCGTCTCACCACGAACGCCAGCTACCGCGTCGTGCTGCCGGTCTCGATCGTGGGCGGGGCCGCGTTCCTGATCCTCGCCGACCTAGTCGCGCACACCATCGAATCGCCGGCCGAAGTCCCACTCGGCGTGGTGACGGCGTTCGTCGGCGCCCCGTTCTTCATCTTCGTGCTGCGTTCTCGCCGCGCTCAGCAGGGGGTGCTCTAGCGGTGGCCGCGCGCGAGCTTGACCCGTCGCTCACCATTGTCGAGTTCTCCGATCTCGTGGTGCGATACGCGGAGGCGACCGCGCTCGACGGCGTCAGTCATGGCGTCGGACGCGGGCGTTGGCTCGGGCTCATCGGCGCGAACGGTGCGGGCAAGACTTCGTTGCTGAAGGCCCTCGCCCGGCTGGTGGAGTTCGAAGGCGCCATCCGCGTCGAGGGACGCGCGACGTTAGGACTCTCGCGCCGAGAGTTCGCCCAGCTCGTGGCCTACGTGCCCCAAAAGCCCGAGTTCCCACCGGAGATGCGCGCCGTTGACTACGTGGCACTCGGTCGACTGCCCCACCTTGGATACTTCGGCGCCGAGGGCCCCCACGACCGGGACCGCTCACTCGAGCTCTTGGAGCGACTGTCGCTCGGCTCGATGGCGACACGACCACTCTCGACCATGTCGGGCGGTGAGCTGCAGCGACTCGTCCTCGCGCGCGCGCTCGCCCAAGAGGCGCCGGTCCTGCTGCTCGACGAGCCCACGAGCGCGCTCGACCTCGGACGTCGCGTAGAAGCGCTCGAGCTCGTCGACGAGCTCCGCATGGAGCGCGGCCTCACCGTCATCAGTGCCATGCACGACCTGACCCTCGCGGCGCAGTTCGCCGATCGAGCTCGCGTTGCTCGCCAGTGGCGCGATTGTCGCCACCGGCAGCGCCGAGGAGGTGCTCGAAGAAGGGTCGCTCGATTTCCACTTCGGCACGCGAGTGCGCATTCTTCGCACCGACGACGGTGAGCTCATCGTCGTGCCACGTCGCATCCACCCGAAAGGACACCATGCCGGACCCCCAGCGTGACGCACCACCAGTTCCCGAGAAGCTCGTGCGAGCCGACTCAATCATCATCGTCAACACCGGCGACGGCAAGGGGAAGTCGTCCTCGGCCTTCGGTGTCATGGGCCGCGCTTGGGCGAGGGGGTGGCGCGTCGTGGTCGTCCAGTTCGTCAAGAGCGGCAAGTGGCAGGTCGGCGAGAAGAAGCTCGCGGAGCATTTAGGCATCGAGTGGCACACGATGGGCGATGGGTTCACCTGGGAGTCGACGGACCTTGATGAAACGATCGCCAAGGGACGAGACGCCTGGCGGGTCGCCAAAGAAAAACTGGCGAGCGGCGAGTACGACCTCGTGATCTTGGACGAAGTGACGTACGCGGTCTCCTACGGATGGGTGGATGTTAAAGACGTGGTCAACGCGCTCTCCACCAGAGCCACGACGACCAACGTCATCGTGACAGGTCGAAACGCGCCTCAGGAAATCGTCGAACTGGCCGACACGGTGACGGAGATGACCATGGTCAAGCACGCCTACCAACGGGGCATTCGGGCGAAGAAGGGGATCGAGTACTGATGTTCGGCGAACTCACGACGCGACAAGAAGATGGCGTCGACCTCAACGTCCTCGTCTATCGATTCGAGCGTGCGCTGCTTGGCGTGTCGAGCACCGTGGTCGGCGGAGGTGTTGGCGAGCGGCACTGGGCATTCAACGCGCAAGTTCCCTCCGACTACGCCCGCGACGACATTGCGCATCACGCCGACGAACTGGCTCGCGTGTTCCAACTCGAAGGCGACGGCGTCGGTATGCTCACCGCGGCGAACGTGCGACGCCGCGAACGCGCCACGGTCGAGGGTGTTGACGCGGAAGTCACCACCGGCCTCTCGCACCCGACGTGGGCTGCGGGATCGGACGCGGAGCTCGCGACCGGAGCGGGCACCATCAACACGATCGTCTTCGTGCCAACCCGCCTGAGCGATAGCGCACTCATCAATGCGATTGCGACCGCTACCGAGGCGAAGAGCCAGGCACTCTTCGAGGCGGGCGTTCCCGCCACCGGCACGGCGTCGGACGCAGTCGCACTCTTCTGCTCGCTCGACGGTGACGTAGAGCCATTCTGTGGCCCGCGATCGCGCTGGGGTGCGCGAGTCGCCCACGCCGTCCACCGTGCTGTCTTCGCGGGTGCTCACGCGTGGACCCCGTGAGAACGCTCATCCTGGGCGGTGCTCGGTCGGGCAAATCTCTCGTCGCCGAGCGCTTGGCGACCCGAATCGCGCGTGACGTGACCTATGTCGCGACCGTGCGACTCGGACAGGACGAAGACCTCGCCCGACGGATCGCCGCTCATCGCGAGCGCCGCCCACCCGCGTGGTCGACGATCGAGTGCGGCGACGATCTCCCAGGAGTTCTCCTGTCGACTGCGGGCACGGTGCTCATTGACTCACTCGGACCCTGGCTTGCGTCCCTGCCGGGAATGCGGTGCGATCTCGATGCGCTCATCGCGGCGTTGCGTGCGCGGAGTGAGGACACGATCATCGTCTCTGAAGAGGTCGGCCTGGGCGTCCATCCGGAATCCTCCGTCGGTCGCGAGTTCCGCGACGCTCTCGGCTCCCTCAACCAAGCGATCGCACAGGAGTGCGACCACGTGCTGCTGGTGGTTGCCGGACGAACACTCTCGCTGCCACGAAGCGACTCATGAGACGAGCCGTTGCCTTCCTCACGCCGTTCGGCCGCTCGGCCCCGCCCAACAACACGACGCTCGCGTGGTTTCCCGTCGTGGGAGCGCTCATCGGATTCGCCGTCGGGGGCGTCTGGTGGCTGGCAGCGAAGCTCTGGCTGAGGCTGATCGCGTCTGGCGTCGCCGTCGCGGCGGATCTCTCTCTCACCGGACTCCTGCACTTTGACGGTCTCGCCGACGCTGGCGACGGATTGCTGGCCCCGCTTACTCGAGAGCGTCGCCTCGCCGCCATGGCGGACCCCTCGATCGGCGCCTTTGGCGCATTGACCGTCGGTGCCGTCCTTCTCCTTCGCTTCGGGGCATTCGCCTCGCTTCGACCCTCACCCCTCATGATCGCGGGCCTCTGGTGCGCATCGCGCACTGCGATGGTCGCCATCACAGAACTACTGCCCTACGCCCGTCCCAACGGACTCGTCCAAAGCTTTCTCGGCGATCGCACCGCCCGCCAGCGTGGCGTGCTGAGAGTATCGGTCGTTCTCGGCGTTGGGCTTTCGGCCGCTCTCGTCGTGCTCGCTCGAGGCGTACGCGGCCTCGCCGCGGTGGCGGCCGAGCTCGCTGCCATCTCGCTGGTCGCGCTCTTCTCACGTCGGCGGCTCGGTGGCTATACCGGCGACGTCCTCGGCGCGGCCGGCGTCGTTGGCGAGACCATCGGTCTGCTCGCACTGGCGGTGCGATGAAGCGAACCGTCTCTAGAACACCGCGGCCTCTCGCGGCGGCGGCGGGTGTCGTGATCGATCGACTCTTTGGCGAGCCCGCGACGTCATGGCATCCGGTAGTGCAGTTCGGCCGCGCCATGAGCGCCTTCGAGCAGCGCCACTACCGCGACGCCGAAAGTCCCGGAATACTCCATGCGCTCACCGGCACGCTGCTCGGCGTGAGCGCAGGTGCGCTCACGCGCTCGACGGCGTTGGCGACCGGTCTCTCGCTCGGGGGACGCTCGCTCTGGCGCGCCGCCGAAGACGTCGCAGACGCGCTCGCGCGTGGCGATCTCGAAGCCGCTCGGGCGCTCTTGCCGAACCTCGTCGGGCGCGACCCGAGCGAGCTCAGCGAAGTCGAGATCGTGCGAGCGGTGATCGAATCAGTGGCGGAGAACACCGTTGACGCGATCATCGCTCCGCTCCTTTGGGCGAGCGTCGCGGGCGCGCCCGGCGCGCTCGGGTATCGGGCCGTCAACACGATGGACGCGATGGTGGGTCATCACTCCGATCGCTACGAGCGCTACGGCCGGGCGAGCGCTCGATTGGATGACCTCGCGAACTGGGTGCCCGCGCGCGCGGCCGCCCTGCTCGTCGCGATGGTGCGCCCGAACACGGCGAGCGAGGTCCGCCTGGCCGTGTCAACGCAGTCGCCGGCGCATCCCTCGCCCAACGCGGGCGTCGTCGAAGCGGCCTTCGCTGGAGCACTCGGCGTTCGACTCGGCGGCCGCAACCGGTACGGGGACCGGATGGAAGACCGCCCCACCCTCGGCAACGGCGGTGCGGTTCGCGTCGACGACATCGGCGAAGCGGTCCGCCTGAGCCGCGACGTCGTGACGTCGCTGGCGGTGATGCTGGCGCTGATCGGTCTCGCGCAGTGGTGGCGACGGCGATGAGCATTCCCCGCGCGGGCATTCATGGCGGAGACGCGCAGCGTGTCGCACGCGCCCTCGGGCTTGATCCCGCGTCCATGCTCGACCTCTCCCAATCGCTCAATCCGGTGGCTCCTGATCCGCGGGCCATCGTGGCCACTCATCTCGGCGCGCTCGCGCGTTATCCCGACCCCTCCGCAGCCCAGCGTTCGCTGGCCGACGTCATGAGCGTCGATCCGGATCGCCTCCTGCTCACCAACGGCGGCGCCGAGGCGATCGCCCTCGTGAAGAACCTCATCGGCGGATCCGTGCAAGAACCCGAGTTCTCGCTGCATCCGCGCGGCACGGGACCTCGTTGGCGATCGAACCCGCATAGTCCTTCTGGCCTCCTCGCACAGCCCGAGGAGGAAGCCGCCGTATGGGACGAGGCCTTCTACGCAATGGCGACGGGCGAGTGGACGCGGGGGGATGACGCCATTGTCGTGGGCTCGCTCACCAAAGTGCTGGCCTGCCCCGGACTACGCGTGGGGTACGTCCTCGCCGAGCCGTCCCTCATCGAGCGTTGTCGACGCGATCAGCCCGAGTGGTCGCTCAACGGCCTTGCCGCGAACGCGCTTCCCGATCTTCTGGACGCGCTCGATCTCGCTGACAGCGTCCAGCGGATTCGCATCCTTCGCGAAGAGTTGCGGTCGTTGCTCGAGATCTACGGCATCGTGGCGCGACCCTCGGACGCGAACTGGCTCCTCGTGGACTACCCGGGGCTTCGCGAGCTGCTCGCGCCGAAGGGCATCGTCGTTCGCGATTGCGCGAGCTTTGGACTCGAGGGCGTCGTCCGAGTCGCGGTGCCAAATGAATCCGGGCTGGCACGTCTCGCCAGCGCACTCGAAACACTGAAAGGGAACTGAGATGACCGAGCCCCACTTCATCGACCTCGCCAAGAGCGTGACTCCGACCGACGCCTCGGCGGCGCTGGCGGCCCGGGCGCTGCAGGACCGATTGACCAAGCCCCAGGGCTCGCTGGGCCTCCTCGAGACGATCGGCGTGCAGCTCGCAGCAATCGCGGGTGAGTGTCCTCCGCCCGTGCCCGAGCCCGTCACCATCGCGGTCTTCGCAGGTGATCATGGCGTCGTCAAGGCAGGCGTCACACCCTGGCCCTCAGAGGTGACCGCCCAGATGGTGGCGAACTTCTGTGCGGGCGGCGCCGCGATCAACGTGCTCGCGCGCCACGTGGAGGCTTCGGTCGTCGTCGTTGACGTCGGCGTGGCGACGCCCATCCCCGGCGACGCACGGGGGCTCATCCAACGAACCGTGCGCCAGGGAACGAACAACCTCGCCGAAGGCCCCGCCATGAGTGCGAGCGAGGCCCTCGCCGCCCTTGACGTCGGTGTCGACGTGGCCCGCGAGGCGCTTCTTGAAGGTGCTCGACTGCTCGTGACGGGCGACATGGGCATTGGCAACACGACAGCGTCTGCCGCACTGATCGCCGCGTTCACGTCGTCACGGCCGCGCGAGGTGACCGGACGGGGCACGGGAATCGATGACGAGATGCTCAACGTGAAGACCCGCGTCATCGAGTCCGCCCTCGCTCGCCTGACGTCCGACGCGACGCCGCTCGACGTGCTCGCTGAGGTCGGCGGTTTCGAAATCGCAGCGCTGGCGGGCTTCATTGTTGCGGGGGCGGCAGCGAGAGTGCCGGTCGTCATCGACGGCGTCATCGCCGTCGCCGCGGCCGTGGTCGCCCGGGCCTTCGCACCGAACGTGACGGGTTATCTGATCGCCGGTCATCGCTCGAGCGAACCGGGTGCCAGCGCCGGGCTGGTACACCTCGGTCTCACTCCCCTGCTCGATCTCGGGCTACGCCTCGGCGAAGGAAGCGGCGCGGCACTCGCCGTGCCGCTGGTCCAGGCCGCGGCGAAGATTCTTCGCGAGATGGCGACCTTCGATTCTGCCGGGGTTACCGAGAAGGACGACGCGTGAGCGTTATTGAACGTCGGCACCTCGGCCACGTACCCGACGCGGAGGGACACGGGAAAGTGTGGCGACAAGGTCCCTTTTGGTTTCTCGGTAACTTTCAGCCCTTTACGCTGGCCCTCGCTTTCTTTGGTCCCGTCGTAGGACTCAACGGCTTGTGGACGTCGGTCGCCGGCATCGCGGGCATCCTCTTTGGCGCGATGTTCATGGCGGCCCATTCGGCCCAAGGCCCGACGTTAGGCCTTCCTCAGATGATCCAGTCGCGCGCGCAGTTCGGCTACTCCGGAGTGATCGTGCCTCTCGTGGCCACGACCCTCACGTTCGTCGGCTTCAACGTCGTCACGGTCGTCATCATCAAACAGGGTCTCCTTGACATCTTTGGCTGGAACTCGACCGCGACCGCGGTGATCGTGAGCATCGCGGTCGCGGCACTTGCCATTTTCGGCCACGACTGGATTCACAAGGTCGTCCTCGCCGTCTTCTGGGTCTCGCTGCCGTTCTGGATCATCGTGACGCTCGCCATCATGCTCCACGCCGCGGGCGGTCAGGGCCCTTCAACGGGCGGCTTCAGCGCGATCGGCTTCTTCTCCATGTTCACCGTCGCCGCTTCGTACAACATCACCTACGCCCCGTGCGTCTCGGACTATTCGCGCTACCTGCCGCGACACACTTCACGGCGCCAGCTGACGACCGCGGTCTTCCTCGGCGCCGTGGGCTCGCCGTGCTGGCTGATCCCCGTGGGCGCGTGGATGGCGACGCGCCTGCACGTGACTGACGCCCTCACCGGTATCGAGGTGGCTGGCAACGCCGCGTTTTCGCACCTCGGCACCCTGCTCGCGCTGGTCGCCGTCGCGGCACTCGTGTCCGCGATGGGCATCAGCGCCTACAGCGGCATGCTCTCGATCGTCACCATCATCGACTCCCTTCGCCCCGTACCACCCGGCCCGCGGGTTCGCGTCGTCGCCATCATCTGTCTCGCCCTGGCGTGGCTCATCCTTGGCGGCGCACTGACCAACGCCACGACCGTGCTCAACGACTGGTTGATCGTCATGCTGTACCTGCTCGCTCCCTGGACGAGCGTCAATCTGGTCGACTTCTACTTCGTCCGCCACGGCCGGTTCGCCGTGACGGATCTGTTCACACCCGAGGGCATCTACGGACGATGGGGATCGCGTGGGATCGGGGCGTATCTCCTCGGCGTCGCCGTCGAGATCCCTTTCATGTTCATCACCAACGTGTACGAGAGCCCGGGGGCGACCTGGCTGCACGGCGTCGACGTCTCATGGATCGTGGGCCTCGTCGCCTCGGGCGCCATCTATTTCGCCTCGACTCGCCACCTCGATCGCGAGCGCGAAGCGATCGCCATACAGCGCAGCGAGCGAGAGCTGGCCGACGGCGAACGGGACCGATGACCACGCCGAAGGAAGGTTCGTTGCTGATCCTCGGCACCTCGTCGGGCGCTGGCAAGAGCACCATCGTGACGGGGCTGTGCCGATCACTGCGCCGCCGAGGGGTCTCCGTTGCGCCGTTCAAGGCCCAAAACATGTCGCTCAACTCCTTCGTCACACTCGATGGCGGAGAAATGGGTCGCGCCCAAGTGGTCCAGGCCCGAGCGGCAGGCATCGAACCAGACGTCATGATGAATCCGGTCCTCTTGAAGCCCGGGACCGACCGATCGAGCCAGCTCATCGTCCTGGGCCAACCCGTCGGGGACCTCGACTCTTCCAAGGACTGGCACGCGAGAGAGAACCTTCTCGACATTGTCGTCGACTCCTATCGCGCACTGAGACGCCGATACGACGTGGTCATCTGCGAAGGCGCGGGCAGTCCCGCGGAGATCAATCTGCGAAAGAGCGACATCGCGAACCTCGGCTTTGCGCGTGCGGCGGGAGTGCCCGCGATCCTCCTCGGCGACATCGATCGCGGAGGGGTGTTCGCGTCATTTGTCGGCACGCTCTGCGTCCTCGATCCGGAAGATCAACGACTGATTCGCGGCTTCCTCGTCAACAAGTTTCGAGGTTCGCTCGAGCTGCTGCAACCCGGACTGAACCAGCTGGAACAACTGACCGGCCGCTCAACGCTCGGGGTCGTGCCCCACCGGCGCGACCTCGAACTCGACGCGGAAGACGCCACCGATTTCTCCTCGTGGCTCGAGGTCGCGGCTCCGCTCGGTGAGGACATCCTTTCGATTGGCGTCCTGGCCTTTCCTCGAGCGAGCAACCTCACTGACGTGGATCCCCTGGTCGACGAACCCGGCGTGGTACTTCGGCCGATCTCGCGGCCAGAGGAGATGGACACCTGCGATCTGGTGATCCTTCCCGGGACGCGAGCCACCACGAGCGACCTCGCCTGGCTTCGCCAACGCGGCTTCGCCGAGGCACTGGCCCGACGTGTCGCATCGGGTCGCGCCGTGTTCGGCGTGTGCGGTGGGTACCAGATGCTGGGCAGCGTCATCGACGACGAGGTCGAAAGCACGGTCGGACGAGTAGAGGGACTCGGCCTTTTGCCGGTGCGCACCGAATTCCGGCGTGAGAAGGTCTTGGCGCGACGGCGCGTGGTCGTCGATCACGGCTCCACAATCGAGGGATACGAGATTCACCACGGTCGTGTGCACGTTGAGGGCGGCGAGGCGCTCTTTGGAGACGAGGGCTGTGTCGTCGGATCGGCCGCGGGCACGCTCTGGCACGGGCTCTTCGAGAACGATGCGTGGCGGCGGCGGTACCTGGTGCGGGTTGCGAGCGACGCGGGCAAACGCTTCGTTCCCGACGCGGCGCACACCTTTGATGCTCGTCGCGAGGCTCGGATCGATGCGCTCGCCAATCTGGTCGACCAACACGTCGACACCGAGGCCCTTGACGGCCTGCTGCTCGGTCGCGGCGGTGCACTGCCCTTGCTTACGTTGGGGCAACAACCCGGGGCTTGAGATATTTCCAGATGCCGCTCGCGATGGTGGTGACCGTGTTCATGCCGTACGTTTCGCTGGGATCGCTCGCCGTCATGATGGCGGCGAGGTACGAGCGTCCCTGATACCGAACGAACCCGACGCTGTTCACTTGCCAACCCGTCGGGATCTCGTTGTACCAACCGTCCTTCACGCCGACGGTGGCTTTCGCCGGAGAGCCCCAACCCAACCCAAATCGCTGCCCGCCAATCACGTCTTCCATGAGATCCATCTCGTAGCTCCGCGACGCCGAGTCGAGGATCCGATTCGGAAGGGCAATCACCTTGAGGAGCTGCAGCTGATCAAGCGGCGTCGTCGAGATGTCGCCCCACGACCAACTGGGTACGGTGTACCGAAAGCCAATCAGGGAGTTGAAGTCGTCGATCGCGTCTCTTCCCCCGATCTGCGCCCAAAGCTTGGTCGCGGCGGCATCGTTGGACGCTTCGATCATCCTCATCGCGAGCGTCTGATCCTTCGCAGAGAGCGGCTTGCCACTCTCTTGCGACTCGTAGAGCAGGTCGGCGAGAATGTCGATCTTCACGATCGAGGCGGTGCGATCGTGGAACCCGTTGTGGTACGTGTACGTGGCACCGGTGTCGACGTCGTAGACGGCAGCCGTGACGAGTCCAGCGCGGCTCTTCAGATACAGCGCCAGCGGTCGATCGGTGAACGGATTGTCCGGATTGTGGGTGGGCGGCAACGTGGTCGTCGTGGTCGTCGTGGTTGTCGTGGTCGTGGAGGACGTGGTTGACGTGGTGGTCGTCGGAAGGGTCGTCGTTGGACCGCCGTTGGCTGATCCCGCCGGCGTCGACAGGGCAATCGTCGTGACCGCGACCGCGGAGACCACAGCGGCGCTCATGCATTCTCGAATCCCCACGGCGCTCCCTTCGCAGGAGATGGTACGAGAGAATTCCCAGCGAGCGGGTTCAATGGAACTACCAACATCGCGTACGCGAACCATCTGCGGCGAGGAAGCTACGTCAGTGCCTTTCGGTAACGGACCTCCGCCACGTCGACGCCAGTGAAACTCAGCGTTTTGATAGCGCCGTCAGGCTCCCAACCGCGCGCTTCATAGAAGAGCCGCGCTCGATCGTTCGCCTCAAGCACCCAAAGCGATGCTTCTGCGAATTCCATTTCCGCGAGGAGATGCTCCCCTTTATTGAGAAGCTCTCTGCCCACTCCACATCGCCAGCGAGAAGGAGCGACGTAGAGCGCCTGTATCTCGCCCGACCCGTTCGCGTCGGCGTCTCGGCACCCGCTCGTGGTGACGAAGCCAACGACGTCACGGTCGACGGCAATCCACGTGACGGGATCCTCAGGACGAGTGCTGTCAAAGCTGTAGAGGATCGCTCGTCTCTTCACGTCGAGCTCGTCAAGAAACTCACTCGGAAGTATTCCTCGGTACGCGAATTGCCAGGACGCGACGTGCACCTCGGCGACCGCTCTCGCGTCGGCGCCGACAGCCCGCCGCAGCTGAAGGGACTTATCCCGTGTCACGTTTCATTGTTACTAGCCCGATCGGCTCTCGGCTAGTGGATCCCAGCAGCCACCGTCAATTTCATTGAGAACCTAGAGATGAAACGACGCACTCATCGAGGCCGCCGTCCTCGCTTGTCCGAGTTGTGCGACGTGTAGGAGCTCTTCTGTCGTCTTTAGGAGCGAGTAGTGCGTGAATCGAACACCGACACGTGCTCCTCGTGGAGTGGACGGCGCAATAACGAGGGTAGGGACCTGGTTGGACGCAGCCGAGTCGTTCTCATCGAACGTGATGAACAGCACCAGTGATTGCGACTGATACTGCGCGCCCGAGAGTATGAGAGGCACGTATTGGCTCAGCCATTGGTCGCCCGTCGACACCGGGCAGCTGTGCATGTCATCACAGACGTTGGGCACGATAATCGTGTACTTGGCACTGAGATTGAGCGGAAGCCTCAGTGGGAGGTCGTCGCGCCGACACGCCGCCGCAATCGTCGTGTAGTACACGGCCGGGTTGTGCCGCGCGGCGTACGAGCCGCTGGTGACGTGGTCACACGCCGTGGGCATCGATTCGGCGAGCGTCCTCCAGTTCGATGAACCCAACTCGGAGAAGATGCTCTGCACGCCGAGAGGATGCGTATCGGGCTCACCGTCGTCGGTGATTCCTTGCGTCGAGCCCGACGTCAGGGCGATGTAGTTGGGCAGGCTCGGATGCGACACCGCCAGATAGTTCGTGGCGAGCCCGCACTCCGATGCGAGCCGGTTGAAATAGGGAGCGCTCGGGGAGCCCACCACCGAGTACCCCACGTTTTCCAGCATGAGAAGGACGACGTGGCTGTAGTGGGCGGTATCCGACACGCCGCACGGTGCCGAAACGGGGATCTTCGTGGGCGCGGCGGAACTTGGCACCGAAAGAAAGGGCCCCACCGCCAGGGCGACTCCCGCGATGATGCACGTCCAGCGTCGATAGGTCATCGCTTCATCCGTCCCCGAGCGCCCAACTAGCTGCTCTGCACGATGAGCAGCCCCGTTGAGACTGGTCGTTCGGTCTTGTTGGTCGGATACAGCACCTGGCCGTTGGCGTACAGCGTCGTGGAACCGCCTCCGTCGAGGTCGAGCGCGGTCTGGACGTCGAGGGATTCCAGCATCGCAATGAGCTGAGCCATCGTCGCCCCTGACCTGCCATCGGCGCCGCCCACGGACATGATGACCGTCTCGCCCGAGCTTGTCCAGCCAACTACCGTGCGCGGCGAGGGCTCATCCATATAGCTGTCCGCTGGGCTGATCCGACTGGCCACCCCGTCGTTAAGGATGATGGGATGCCCTCCGATACTGTCGCACCCCGACGTCGAGGTGGTCGTCAACGTGACCGTGCTGCCAACGCTCAGCGTGGCGAGCGCGGACGTTGACGCAGCCGAGATGTCGACGCGACCCGTCGTCACTTTCAGCGCCTTCGTCGTGCGACCCAGATACTGGAGATCGGCGGTCGCATTGATCGTCAGAGGACTGACCGTGCTGTCCACGTCAGCGAACTCGAACGTGGTCCGCCCCATAGCGGTCGGAGTTTTCAGCGCGTACGGCGAGGTGTAGAGCAGCATTCCGGCAAGCGGGAGATGCACGCCCACGTAGGACATGGGCAGCTCCTGATTCACCGCCGCTATTGGCAGGCTCGTTCCGTTGACGTCGAGATCGCTCGACCAGTTGAGGTCGTTGCTGACTGTCTGTCCATCCAGATCGACTTGATTGTGTGCGATCTCTGGAGTGTGCAGCAGCACGCAGTTCCGAATGATCCCGCCGACCTCGTCGCCCGGGTCGGGCCTGCCCGCAGCCGTGACGTCGAAGAAGTCGCCGTTCACCGCCGCCACGCAACCGGCGGTCGCGCTGCACATGGAGCTGGGTTTCTCTTCGCCACCGTCAATGGCGTTGTTGGCCAAGCCGATCTTGAGCGTGTATTGGGATCCGAAGAAGGTGAGCAGTCGAACTGCTGCGTGCACGCCGAAGGGGGTGCCACTCATCGGATAGACGTTGATCCCGTTCGCGCTCGCGGCCCCCGATGACGTCGAGGCGATTCCCGCTTGGGCGCCAATCGAGACGGCGGTCACTGTCGCCACGACGGTGATCGCGCAGAGCGCCGAGTTGAAGCCGCGTCGCCGAGAGATCCGCTGAGGATCTCTCATTGGTGACCAACAGCTCCGTGGGGGCGGGTATCAAGGAAGCGAACCACCCACTTACGATAAGACGCCACTATCTCTGGGGCACAGGCAGGGCGTGGGAAACGCCTTAGTTTGCCGAGGCGCGAGTTCCGTGGAGCTTGGACGCGGGAAGAAATCCGGCCTTTGAGGTGCCCGTCATCGCGTCACCATCAACATCCACCTCGAACTTCAACGTGAGTTTCATCGGTGTCGTGACGTTCTGAGTCCAAGTCAATCGATTTCCGTCCGCCACGGGGTTGAGAAAGGGCACCTCTTCCGCGTCAGAACGCGCCGTTCCTTGAATCGCGTCACCCTCTTCGCTGATCTCGAACACCACGACCATCTTGCCGATGGGCGTGTCGATGGTCACGTCCCAAGTACCCGCAAATGTCGTCATGTCGTTCGTCGTCCTTTGGTCG
The DNA here is from genome assembly GCA_963848345.1 of uncultured Acidimicrobiaceae bacterium. Taxonomy (GTDB): domain Bacteria; phylum Actinomycetota; class Acidimicrobiia; order Acidimicrobiales; family RAAP-2; genus RAAP-2. Next base: position 562,400 of record CAWKDF010000011.1, read on the forward strand.
AGCTGTGGTTACGAATGCCAACGACGCGCGCAAGCGCGCGCATCAAGGCAACGTCACCACTTACTTTATCTCTGACCCCTACGCCCTAAGAGCGTGCCCGATCGACCCAGCGCCAAGTTCGCCATCGTTCGGGCACGCTCGGGGGTACCGACGAGCGCCGTTACTTGAAGGAGTAGTACTCCGGCATGAAGTTCTCGAGCGGGTTAGGAGTGAATCCGATCTTGCTCTTGAGCGTCTTGATGACCTCGCCAATACCGCCGGCGGCGAAGTCGTTGGTGGTGTTCGGTTGGTAAAGATCAGGAAGATCCTTCGCGGCGAGGTTGGCGAAGGTCGCCAGCGTCGCGGTCCCGAAGGTCGTGGCCTTGACTGCGGCGGTGAGCGCAGCATTGCTGTACGCACCGATGTTGAAGCTGGCACCAGGAACGAAGAGCGACTCGCCGGAGGGGTAGTAGTCCGGTGAGTAGATCCATCCCGCACCCCAGAGGCAGATGCTCCAGTTGGCGGAGTTGCCGACGCAGTCGCTGACCACGCTGTTGAAGGGTTCCGCCAAAGTGGTGGCGTCAATGCCGATCGTCTTCCACTCAGAGACTTCCGTGTTCACCTGGAGCAGCAAGGCGGGAATGCCACTGCCGTACTCGAGGGTGACTGTGAGCTTTTGGCCCTTCTTGATGCCCGCACCGCATTCAGTGGAGCTGGTACCGGGACGTTCGCACTCGTCCACCCCACCAGTCGACACCCATCCGTGACTGGTCAGCAGCCCTTCCGCCTTGGTTGGGTTGTAGGGATAGGGGTTCTTGGTCGAGGCGTTCCCGGCAATAGCCGCTGGCGTCACCGGCGGCAACGGGTTGATCTGCTCGTAGCCGTAGCCCTTGAAGATCTTGTTGATCATGGCCTTTTGATCAACCGTCATCTGAATGGCTTGGCGAATGTAGGGCTGGTCGAGGAACACCGACTGAGGGCTCTTCGAGTTGAAGTTGTAGGCCGCGTAGTCGACCGACCAGGGAGCCCCAACGACCAGGTTGTAGTTGCCCGCGATCGCCGACCAGTTCGCCCCCGGCTTCTCGGGCGTTCCATCTTGGGTGAGCACCGAGTTGTCGACGTAGCCGATGTCAATCGAACCCGCCCGCAGCGCTTCTTGCTCCGCGGTCGCCGTCGTGAACGCCACTTCCTTCACGTACTTGACCTGAGCCTTCTGCGAACCCGAGTACTTCGTGTTGGGCACGAAGGTGACGTTCCCGAGATCGTCGATCGAGCTCAACGTCCACGGCCCGCTGACACCGGACTGCCACATGGCGTCGGTGAAGGTTGAGATCTTGGATGCTTGGTCGTCGAGATACTTCTCGACCGCCTTGCACGCGACGTCGGTGCTGGTGGCACCAAAGACTCCACTCGCGCAGGTCGACGGCTTCCCGGGGGCCGTGATGTCCCACGCATTGGGCATTGGAGTTAGCTCAGCCAAATAGTTGTAGAGGATCCAGTTGGGGTTGACCGAACTCGTGAACGTGATGGTGACGGTGTTGCCCGTGCCACTCGCGCTCGACACTTGGTCCGGGATGCCGTACCCGGCGTTGTAGCCGCAGTACGAAGTCGGATCGGCCTTGTACATGTTAAGGAAGAACATCACCGACTCCGCGTCGATGGTCTGCCCGTCGGCGAATTTCCAACCCTTCAGATTGATGGTTACGGTCCTGTTGCCGTTGCTCATCACCGGCAAGCTCGCCAGCGAGAGCTGCGGTTGGACCACCGTGGTCGTGCCGAGTCCGAACCAATAGACGGGACGAAACATCTCATATTGGAACGCCTGCGTATTGTCGACCGAGAAGTAGGTGCAACTCATGTAGGGGAAGATGTAGTTAGGGAATCCGCCTGGTGACTCGGCGAACGTGATTATGTCGTTCGACGCGCCCGAGGTGCCCGGCCCCTTCGACGGCGAGGAAGTGCCGGTTACTACGAACCCGACGATGATGAGCGCCACCGCCACCAGGCCAATCAGAAGAATCCACAATCTATTGGTGCGCATAATGAACTTCCAATCTGAGTATGGGACGTCGCAAAGAGCGATGACTGTTTGTGGACCCGTGGGCTGCCTGACCATAACCATCGAGGCGATCGGAACACGTCAACCAGACTCGGCAACGTATCCACGATCTGCGCAGCTCAACAAGGACCACCGACTCCTCCTCCTGTAACGGCAGAAGGGTCTTTACTTCCGCACAAATTTTACGATGGTGCTATAAGAATGTCCTCGCAGCACGACGTTGGAAACGCATCTCTCAACGAACTCTCAACCGTGCACCGGGGTAAATGTTTCAAGCTGATGACAATTGTGCGCTTCATGCGCTTCACCGCAAAGGCTTCGATGTGACGACGAGATCGCCGTTGCCCGCAACAAAACGGTGGAGGATGAATCCGGACTGCAGGGTAGAAGCAGAAAACATCACTTCCTTGCGTCGACAACGATTCAATCATCAAGGAGAACTGGTTGAGGGATCGAGCCTCTTGCCTACGGATTTACTGCGCTTGTCGGAGGCCCGAAACAACAGATCTGCTGCCAATCATTGGCGACTCAGTGCGACCTGACTACTGATAAGCGTCGCGTCGGCGTCCAGGAGTTACCACCACGATGAGGAGGACTCCATCATCAATGGTGTAGATGATTCGATAGTCGACCACCCTCAGCCGATATCCGGGACGCCCTCGGAGTGGTCGCGAAGCGGGCGGGCGCGGATCGCGAGCGAGTAACGCAACAGCGCCCTGAATGCGCGGCTGGAGTGACCGGTCAATCTTTCGAAGCTCGCGTAGAGCCGCTGGCCGGAACTCGATTCGATAGTCGTTCACGACCAGCCGAGGTCAATCTTCACCTGCTCCCAAGGAATGTTGCTGCCGTCTTCGGCCATCGCGGCGTCAAACGCGACGACGTCCTGAGCTTCTTCAAAGGCGTCAAGCATCTCGTCGTAGTGCGCAGGACTCACCACCACTGCGGCCCGATGTCCATAATGCTCGAGGACAACGGGTTCCGATTGTGACATCTCCACTACCTCGGAGAGCTTCTCGCGAGCCTTACTTACGGAGATTTTGCTCATGTCACCACTGTACAACACTGCCATCGATCTTGTACAACCTGGTGTCCGACTGGAGAATCGCGACCTGGGCGTAACGGATAATCCAGTATTAAGACAGTGTTTCCGTCAAAGCACGAATCTTCTTTGTCTGCAGTTGGATGAGTCCAACAACTTCTGACCAAGTCCACGGGTTTTCAAACGTCGTGTAGTTCGCATAAACGAAGAACCGACCCAGTGCGGTCGCCGCGGATCGTGCTGTGCGGACGCTTCCTTGAACGCTCCAGCTGTACTCAATGCACTTAATTCGAGAGCCCCCTCTCCACTCCGCGTACTCCACGACTTCATATTCGTTGACATTTATGATCTCCGTAAGTCGTGAAAAGTGCCGTTCCTCAAGCATCGATACTCGAGTTTCCGCGTCCTCAGCGGTGGCAAGTGGAGATACTTCAATCGTCACTGACTCGGAAGTCAGACCATTGTTAAACATTCTTCGAGCGCCAGTGCTCTTAATTTCTCCAGCGCGAACGTTGATCGGATCGTTCTTATTGATCGCGCTTAGTTTCATGGCCTGCTGGACGGCCAGTTGCCAGCCGGTGCCTGGTATCTCTGACTCGTCTAGGAGCAGAGAAAGCGTGACCTTTCGGTTCGGCTGAGGCAACGCTCGCCAGTAAGCAAGCTTCGAGAGGTTCGCTAATCTTGATCGTTTCAACTGAGACTGCGAACGCGATTTCTCTACTTTGGCCATTGGCGGAGATTGTACGACTTCAACGGCGGGTGCGTTCCTTGTATCGCAGCACCTGTGAGTTCAGACGGTCGACGCAAACTGCACCATCGGGACTCGAACTGACAACCGTGCAATCAACCGGGGATGACCAGGTCTGAGATCTTTGATGTCGGAGACCCGAAGCGGCAGATCTGCAACCCTCATTGGCAGCTGGAGTGATTCGGTAAATTTGGATGATGCAGTCGAGACTGCTGAAGGTTCGGTTGATACTTCTCCGCGCCGATGGCGCTTGGTTGCATGGCATGTTCGGCGAGCGCGGTGCAACCGGCGTCAATGAGGTCGTCATTGTTTGCGCAGTCGGCGGCAACGTTGAGCGTCATGCGATCTTCGCGAGGAACGCCATGTTCCTCGGCGCGCTCCACGTCGTGGGCGAGGTGAGCGCACTCGTGCAAGAGCGCCTGGGCGTAAAACTGCGGGCTCATCTTGGAAACAGCATCGAAGTCGGTGTAGAGGCGATAGTGCTGGTCGCAGGCGAACGTCCCGAGTCCTGGCGCGTTCACAGGTCGGAGGTTCAAGAGGATGCTCGACATGTAGGGCATGAGTTCGAGGGCCTCGGCTCGCCACACGACGAGTTCGGCCTGCTGTTCTGTGGTGATTGGCAACGTCTTCATGTGACCGACGTGCCCCGACTTGGGGCTGATTGGGTCGGTTAATCGATCAGAGTTCGAGCAAAGTTGCAAACTCGGCTTCGGTCATCACCGGAATACCTAACTCCTGAGCCTTTTCCAACTTCGACCCCGCCTTCTCACCAACCAGAAGCAGTCCAGACCGTCGAGCTTTGGTTCCACAAGAAAGCAAGAGTCCTCCAGCGCGGCGCCGTACTGCACGGGCCCCTTTGAAACGAGCCACTTGACTGGCTCACTAACCGGAGTCCCCGCAGACTCACAATCTGGTGCGATCACCTTAGCCACCTTCATTTAGAGTGGGCCTATGGATCTACTACGCGGTAGCGCGATGTACGGATCTCGCTCGGGTTCGCGCGCACAGTCGCGCCTGAGCCGATCAGTTCCATACGGCGGTACAGCATTTCTTGGAATGCTCGAAGCTCCATGTTTTGCATTACTCGACCCTGACGGGGCAGTTTGCAAACTATTCGGCAGCCACGGGAACGAGAACGCGAGCGAACGTCTACTAGGCGGTGATCAGACGAGGGCGTCGCGTACTTTTGGCGGCGTCACGATTCAATACAACTATCCGAGCGGCGCTAGTGCATTCGTATCTTCAGAGAAGCGAGTGAACGGAGACGCGAACGACTGGGTAATTAGGCAGAGATATCTTCAAGGCGGACTCGTCATGCTGTCGGGTGAATATCGCGACTTCGGATCGACAAATATCGTGGACGAACTCGAGTGGAGAACTACGGCGGTAGAGGTGGCACGAATTCCTTTTCTGTTTGCAGAAACTCGGATTCCAAGCTCAAAGTTTGATGATGCGCGTCTTCTTGTCGGCTATTCGAGCGCGACCACAATTGCAATAGTGACGAGTGATCATTCGATCAAGCTCGCGCTGCGGGAAGTGACCGCGCCAGATCTTGACCTATGGCTTAAGGGCTAGATCGGGCGGAAAATCGCCACTTAACGGTCCAACGAACCAATTGGGCATGGGATGCGGTTACTATCCTCCATATGTGCCTGTATTTTGCCCGTGCCGCTGAACCAGCAAACTCCACAGTCCTAGATAAATGACCGGCGAACCTTTCTTGCGGTTGCTAATCCACCTCACGTACACGATCAGGTACGGAGATCGAAAACGGGCTGCGGCAATGGAGATTTTCCACTTCCATCGACCACTCGTCTCGTGACCGTGAGTGCAATGCGATAGGAGATCCAATGCTGGAGCGGGTCCACATTGGGTTATGACCGACTTGCCGATTAGATCGCCATTCTTCGAAATGCTCTTTGCCGATTCGATTTGAACAAATTGCGGCAATGCGGGAGCCGAGACTTCGAGGCTGTTGTCTTGCCCAGATACCTTGAGAATTGACGGATCTCCCATCCGATAGGTCTTGGAGATTAAGCGCGATCCGTCGTACTGGACAAGCAGAGGAGAGGCGATGACTGCGTCAGTCTTGTGGATTCCCGCGGACACCGTGACGTGTATTTTGGGCGGCTGGCTAACGCTGGTTGGAGATCGAACAATGCCGTGCGCGGACGCAGACTCCACGCACCCTACGAGAACTAGAAAACTAATGATCAGCATCACGGCTCCATTACGTGCAGACAACAGCACCGTTGCACGCAATGGAGCCATTGATCTCATCAGTATCCGCAGGCGCTTAGCGTCGCGTTTCCAGATTGCACAAACTGATAGGCCTCCCCATCTACGGCCTCACCCTCAGCAATACCGATGAAGTTGTGCAAATCTTGATTGTTATCGCAAACCAATTCGGAGTTTTTGCTCGTGCTTGAACTCCCCGTCCAAGGCGACCAATTCCAGCCAGCTACGAGGGTGTCGTTGTCATCGTTCCATATCGACGTTCCGACTCGCATCGGTGAGTAATTAGTTCCGGTGCATGTTTGGGTGCCGTACACATATACACCGCCATAATCACCACCAGAATCTTTCCAGGATGCGTTGCTCATAGTGACATTGCATACCCAGCCCGTATCAGGGGTGATCCCGCCCGTACCAGTGGGTCCATAAGTGGCCGATCCGGTTGGATTTGACGATGACGGCCCAGCGGTGCCGCCGGATGCCATCGCCACCGAAGCGATGGCTAGGGAAGCGGGAATCAGGCACACACCAACTGCAATCCTCATTTTTCTGTTTGCGAACATGTCAGTCCCTTCTGCTCGACTCCGAATCCTTCAACTTGAAGAGACCAAAGTCTGAATGCAGACGAATGGTATGTTCATGAAAGGGAAACTGCAATAACGCGATTCCAGACAAAAGCGCTACGAATTCAGTTCCGACGGGGAGGCTAAAGAGACCCTCGAAATGGCCGCGAAGTGCGGCCAGGACGCACGACCGTAGGGACGCTTTGCTTCGGAGTGCATTACGTCCACAACAATGCAATGGCAATAGTGAGGGTTCATGTCGGAGACCCGACGCGAACCCTCACGCGACGGTGAAGACCTCGGGTCCGTCTTCGGTGACGGCAATGGTGTGCTCAAAGTGAGCAGAGAGCTTCCCGTCACGCGTCATGACACTCCACTCGTCGTCGAGCACGTAGGTCTCGTACGTGCCCACGTTGACCATGGGTTCGACCGCGTAGACCATCCCGGCTTTCAACTTCGGACCGGGTGAACCGGGCCAGTAGTTGGGCACCTGGGGATCCTCGTGCATCTCGGTTCCGATGGCGTGGCCCACGTATTCGCGCACCACAGAGAAGCCCGCGGCTTCGGCGACGTTCTGCACTGCCCGACCAACCTCGTAGAGGCGATTGCCGACGACCAGCTGATCGATGCCCGCCCAGAGCGAGCGCTCGGTGACCTCGATGAGACGCTTCGCGGTCGAGCTCACTTCGCCGACGGGAGCGGTATAGGCCGCATCGCCGTGATACCCCTCGACGATGGCGCCCGCGTCCACCGAAATGATGTCGCCCTCTTGCAAGACGTAGTCACCGGGAATGCCGTGGACGATCATGTCGTTCGGGCTGGTGCAGATGACCGCGGGAAAGCCGTGATAGTTGAGAAAGTTGGAGCGCGCGTTGCGCTTGGCGAGCACGTCGGCCGCCAGCGCGTTGAGCTCCCTCGTCGTTACGCCGGGACGGATGGCCGCGCGCGTGACCTCGTGAATCTCTGCGACGACCTTGCCAGCCCGACGCATCTTGTCGAGTTCGTCCTTCGAGCGAATCACACCAGACCGCGCCCGCGCAAGAGGTCATCGATATCGGCGGCGACCTTGTCGACCGGCTGATCGCCATTCACCTTCACGAGCAGATCGCGCGACTCGTAGAAGGAGAGCAGCGGAAACGTGTCGCGCTCGAAGGTGGCGAGGCGTTCGGCGATGACTTCGGGCTTGTCGTCGCTGCGCTGGATGACGTCGCCGCCGCACACTTCGCAGGTGCCAGAGATCGCCGCAACGTCGGAGTCCTTGTAGATCGTCCCGCACTCTTGGCACACGCGACGCGAGGAAAGCCGCTGCACCACCAGCTCATTGGCGACGTCCACGTAGAGGCAAAGCTTGATCCCGCCGGGTCCGAGCAGGCTTTCGAGCGCTTGGGCTTGGCCAATATTGCGCGGAAAGCCGTCGAGGACCGCGCCGCGCTCGGCGTCGGGTTCCTTCAAGCGGTCCTCGACCAGCTTGTTGACCAGCTCGTCCGACACGAGCTGCCCGGCGTCGAGGATCGACTTCACTTCGAGACCGAGCGGGCTGCCCGCCGCCACGGCGGCGCGCAGGATGTCGCCAGTAGAGATGTGGGCTAAGCCGTAGCGCTCGCAGAGACCCTGGCTCTGGGTGCCCTTGCCGGCGCCCTGTTTGCCCAGGACGACAAGATTGAGTTGGCCTCTCATGGCTAGCGCTTCAGGAAGCCTTCGTAGTTGCGCATCATGAGCTGAGAGTCAATCTGACGCATGGTCTCAAGCGAGACACCCACGGCGATGAGCAGCGTGGTGCCGTAGTACGGGAAGCGGTTGATGCTCCAGAGGGCCATCAAGATGCTCGGAATCACGGCGACCGAGGCCAGGAAGACGGCGCCGACCACGGTGAGGCGCGAGAGCATGCGCGCGAAGTAGCGCTCGGTCGGCATGCCCGGTCGAATGCCCGGCACGAAGCCGCCTTGCTGGCGGAGCATCTCGGCCTGCTGGTGTGGCTCGAAGGCGATGTAGACGTAGAAGAAGGTGAAGGCGAGGATCAAGATGAAGTCCGACGAGATGTAGAAGAAGTTGGTCGGCTGCAGCGAGTTCGTCACGAAGTGCTGGAAGCTCGACCAGGGGACGATGTTCGACAGCAGGATCGGGATGTAGAGCACCGAGCTCGCGAAGATGATCGGGATCACGCCCGACTGGTTCACCTTCAGGGGAATGTACGTGGAGTTTCCGCCCATCTCTCGCCGTCCCACGACCCGGCGCGCGAAGGTGACCGGGATGCGGCGCTGTCCGTTGTCCATGAAGACGATGAGGATCAAGAGCGCAATGGAGACGATGAGGATGACGAAGAACTTGACCTCGCCGCCTTCTTCCCAGACGGCCTTGCCGCCCGAGGGCAACGAGGCCACGACGTTGGCGAAGATCAGAAGACTCATGCCCTGGCCAATGCCGCGCTGGGTGATGAGCTCGGCGAGCCACATGACGAACGCGGTGCCGGCGGTCAGGATCAGCACCATGAAGAGCGCCAGCGGGAACGTGAACTTCGGAATCAGGTTGATCGTGAAGCCGAGCAACGCCTCATCGTGGCCGTGGAAGGCGTAGATGAGACCGGTGGACTGCAGGAGGGCCAAGCCAATGGTCAGATAACGCGTCGTCTGGGTGATCTTCTTTTGGCCGACGGCTCCCTGATCGCGCCACTCGGTGAGCTTGGGGATCACGGTCGTCAGCAGTTGGATCACGATCGAGCTCGTGATGTAGGGCATGACGCCTAGTCCGAAGACCGCCAGTCTGGTGAGCGCGCCACCCGAGAAGAGGTTGAGAAAGCCGAGCGCGCCACTCGCGCCCGCCTTGCTCTCGAGCTCGAGCACCCGGGACCAGCTGACGCCAGGAATCGGGATGTTGGCCCCCGCCTGGTAGAGGCAGATGACGCCGATCGTGAAGAGGACCTTGTTGCGAAGGTCGGGGACACGAAAGATATTCGCCAGGCGCTGGAGCACGGTTCAGTCCCTACCGGTTTTGGTGTTGGTTTCCCGACGCGGGCGGTCGGACCGAGAAGGGCAGTTCCAGAATGGTGGTCGTGCCGCCGGCACCTTCGATCGCCGACTTGGCCGATTCGGAGAAGGCGTGCGCGGACACATTCAACGCGCTCTTCAGCTCGCCGCGTCCGAGGACCTTCACCAGGTCCTTCTTACGCGCGAGACCGCGCCCGACGAGGACGTCGAGGTTGATCTCGGTGACGCCGAGGTTGGCGAGAGCGTCCAGGTTGACCGGCGTGTACTCGACGCGGAACGGGTTCGTGAACCCCTTCAGCTTCGGGATGCGCTGCATCAGGGGGAGCTGTCCACCTTCGAACCCGGCCGGGATCTGTCGGCGAGCCTTCTGGCCCTTGGTGCCGCGGCCGGCCGTCTTGCCGCCCTTGCCCGCAATACCGCGACCGACGATCTTCTTTCGATGCGTCGAGCCCTCGGGTGACTTGAGATCGTGCAGCTTCATCTCTAGACCTCTTCCACTTTGATCAGGTGCACCACTCGAGCGATCATCCCGTGAATCTCCGGGCGGTCGGGCAGCACGTTGGACTGGCCGATACCGCGAAGGCCGAGCGCGCGCAGGGTGCCGCGGTGCTTGGGCTTGGTGGCGATCGACGAACGAACTTGCGTGACCTTTAACGACATTACTAAGCCTCCGTAACCTTGAAGAGGTCACCCTCGCGCTGACGCTCGCGGTACGCGCGCAACGTCCCCGAAGGAATGATCTCGTCAGCGGCCTTGTCGCGCAGCGCCGCGAGCTCCTCGGGGCGGCGCAGCTGCTTCAGCCCCTCGATGGTGGCGTGGGCGACGTTGATCCCGTTGGGCGAGCCGAGGGACTTCGCGATGATGTCCTTCACACCGGCCATTTCGAGAATCGCGCGCGCGGCGCCACCGGCGATCACGCCGGTTCCCGGGGCCGCTGGCTTCATCAGCACGCGGCCGGCACCGGCACTGCCGATGACCGGGTAGACGATGGTGGTACCGGCCAGGGGCACGTCAAAGAGGTTCTTGCGCGCCTCTTCGATGCCCTTTTGGACGGCCAGGCCCGCTTCTTTGGCCTTGCCGTAGCCGAGCCCGACGCGGCCCTTGCCGTCGCCAATCACCATGAGAGCGGTGAAGGAGAACCGACGTCCACCCTTTACCACCTTCGAGACGCGGTTCACCTTGATGGTGCGCTCTTCGAACTGCTCTACTTCAGTCATTAAAACTCCAGTCCACCGGCACGAAGAGCGTCGGCGAACGCCGCCACTCGGCCGTGGTAGTCGAAGCCACCACGGTCAAAGACCACGGTGGTGATGTTGGCCTCTTTGGCGCGGGTCACGAGCAGCTCGGCAACGGCTTTTGCGCCTGCGATGTTGCCGCCCGTCGTCTCGCGAAGCGAGACTTCGACCGACGAGGCGGCAGCCAGGGTGCGACCGTTCACGTCGTCGATGATCTGCGCGGAGATGTGCTTGTTCGTGCGGCTCACGGCAACGCGAGGACGCTCGGGCGTCCCCGAGATGTTCTTGCGGATGCGGCGGTGCCGACGCTGACGGAGTTCGCGGGTGGTGCGTGCCATTACTTTGCGGCCTTTCCTGCCTTGCGCGCCACTCGCTCACCGAGGTAGCGCACCCCCTTGCCCTTGTAGGGCTCGGGCTTACGGAGCTTGCGAATGTTCGCCGCAACCTGACCGACGATCTCCTTGTCCGGGCCCTTGATGATGATCCTCGTGGGCGTTGGGACCTCGAAGGTGACGCCTTCGGGGGCGACGAACTTGACGGGGTGGCTGAAGCCGAGGGCGAGGTCGATCGCACCGGGGCCGGCCGCGGTCGCGCGGTAGCCCACGCCGATGATCTCGAGCTCTTTGGTCCAGCCCGTCGTCACGCCGGTGACCATGTTGGACAGCAGCGTGCGAGTCAGCCCGTGCAAAGCCTTGTAGGTCGTCTCGTCGCTGCGCCGGTCGACGACGAGCGTGTCGCCCTCTTGGGCGAGCGAGATCCCGTCGGGCAGGGTGCGGGTCATGGTGGCGTTGGGACCCTTCACGGTCACTTCGCCACTCGCCACGCTCACCGTGACCTCAGCCGGCACGGTGATGGGATTACGTCCGATTCGCGACATTAGTGAACCTCCACTTCGCGGTTACCACACATAACAGAGCACCTCGCCACCGAGCTTGGCCTTGCGGGCCTGGCGGTCGGTCATGAGGCCGTGGCTGGTCGAGACGACCGCCACGCCGACGCCGCCCAAGACCTTGGGCATCTCGTCGCACTTCTTGTAGATGCGAAGGCCGGGCTTCGAGACGCGCTTGATGCCGATGATGGTCTTCTTGCGGTCTTCTGAGTACTTCAGGTTGATCTCCAAGGTCGCACCGGGCTTGCTCGGGTCTTGGGTGACGGTGTAGCTCGCGATGAAGCCCTCCTTCTGGAGGACCTTCGCCAGGCTTTCCTTCAGCTTGGAGCTGGGCATCTTCACGCTGTCGAACATCGCGGCGTTGGCGTTGCGAATGCGCGTCAGCATGTCGGCAATGGGGTCAGTCATAGTCATAGCTGTCCTCCTACCAACTGGCCTTCGTCACGCCCGGGATCTCACCGGCGTGAACCATCATGCGCAGACAGATCCGGCACAGGCCGAACTTGCGGTACACCGAGCGTGGACGGCCGCAGCGCTCGCAGCGCGTGTAGGCGCGGGTCGAGAACTTCGGGGTCTGCTTCTGCTTGATTCGAAGAGCTTTTTTCGCCATGCTTATCGATTCTCCTGCTTGAAGGGGAAGCCGTAGGCGCGCAAGAACGCGCGACCCTGCTCGTCGTTCGCGGCGGTGGTGACAATCGTGATGTCAAAGCCACGCGGCGCGTCGATCTTGTCGTAGTCGATCTCGGGGAAGATCAGCTGGTCATTCACACCGAAGGTGTAGTTGCCGTGCCCGTCGAACGACTTCGGCGACAGGCCTCGGAAGTCGCGAATGCGCGGAATCGCGAGGCTGAGCAAGCGGTCGAAGAACTCCCAGGCGCGGTCCCCTCGCAAGGTGACCTTCACGCCAATGGGCTGCTCCTCGCGCAACTTGAAGCTCGCGATCGACTTCTTCGCACGCGTCACGATCGGCTTTTGGCCGGTGATCTGCTCCAGGTCGCGCTGGGCGCCCTCGAGCAGGCTCGCCTGCTGGGTCGCGCGTCCCACGCCCGAGTTGAGGACGATCTTTTCGAGGCGCGGCACCTGCATGATGTTGTCGAGACCCAGCTCTTCTTTGAGCGCCGGACGAATCTGCTCGTCGTAGCGGACCTTCAGGCGGGGTCGAGTAGCAGTTGTCATAGGACTTCTCCACACTTGCGGCAGACTCGCGTCTTGACCTCATCGACGATGTCAAAGCCGATCCTCGCGGGGCCCTTGTGCTTGGGGCACCAGACGGCCACGTTCGACGCGTTGAGCGGCATGAGCTTGTCGATGATGCCGGCCTGCATCGTGCGACCGGACTGCTTGGTCGCGCGCTTGGCGATATTCAGGTTGTCGAGGATCACCTTGTTCACCTTCGGCAACGCCTCTTCGACGCGCGCATGCTCGCCACGGAACTTGCCCGTGAGCACGACCACGTCGTCACCTTTGCGAATCTTCATTACAACACCTCCGGGGCGAGCGAGATGATGCGCATGAACTTCTTGTCACGAAGCTCACGCCCGACGGGCCCAAAGATGCGGGTCCCGCGCGGCTGGAGCTGATCGTTGATCAGCACCGCGGCATTCTCGTCAAACTTGATGTAGGAGCCGTCGGGACGACGCTTCTCCTTGGCCGTGCGAACGACGACGCAGCGAACCACGTCACCTTTCTTCACGGCGGCGCCGGGGATAGCGTCCTTCACGGTGGCGATGAACACGTCACCGATCGAGGCATACCTGCGACGCGATCCACCGAGCACGCGGATGCAAAGGACTTCCTTCGCTCCCGAGTTGTCGGCGACCTTGAGTCGGCTTTCCTGCTGGATCATCGAGCACGCTCCACGACTTCGGTGAGGCGCCAGCGCTTCAGCTTCGACAGCGGCCGAGTCTCCTGGACGCGCACGCGGTCACCGACCTTGGCTTCGTTCTTCTCGTCGTGCACGTAGAGTTTCTTCGTGCGCTGGACGGTCTTGCCGTAGCGAGCGTGACTCACGCGCTCGTTGACGGCGACGACGAGCGTCGAGTCCATCTTGTCCGAGACCACGATGCCTTCGCGGACCTTGCGGGGATTCGCACGCGTCTGGTCGGTCTCGGTCGCCGTGGCTCGAGGTGCCGTGGCTTGAGGTGCTGTGGCTTGTGGCGCCTCGGCTTCTGTCGCCGCGGGTTCCGTTGCCGTGACGTCGGTCACGACGTCATCGGTCACGTCGGTTTCAGTCGGGTTGGTTTCGTCACTCATGACTGTCCACCTTCTTCTAGAGCTTCGGCGGCCGCGATCTCGCGTTCGCGCAGGAACGTCGACAAGCGAGCAATGTCCTTTTTCACCACGCCGAGACGCGCCGAGCTGTCGAGCTGGCCGGTCGCCAGCTGGAAGCGGAGGTTGAAGAGCTCGCGACGGGCTTCGCCCAATCGTCCGAGCAGCTCACCGTCGCCCAGGCGGCGCATCTCCGCACGCTGTTCACTGGTCTTCGCCATTAGATCGTCACCTCCGGAGTACCGTGCGTGCCGGGACGGACCACGAACTTCGCCTTGATGGGCAGCTTCTGGATGGCGCGCTCCATGGCGGCGCGCGCCAAGGTCTCGTCCACGCCACCGAGCTCGAAGAGCATGCGACCGGGCTTCACGACGGCGACCCAGAACTCCGGGTTGCCCTTGCCCGAACCCATGCGGGTCTCCGCTGGCTTCTGCGTGACGGGCTTATCCGGGAAGACGCGGATCCAAACCTTGCCACCACGCTTCACGTGACGGGTCATCGCGATACGTGCGGCTTCGATCTGGCGAGCCGTGACCCAGCCCGACTCGAGGGCCTGGATGCCGAAGTCGCCGAAGTTGAGGTCGACGCCGCCCTTGGCCATGCCAGCCCGGCGGCCGCGCATCTGCTTGCGGTGCTTCACTTTACGAGGCATCAACATGATTACTCCGCGTCCTTTCGAAAGTGCGGCGCGTCACTGTGCTCTGAAGCCGTGCGGCGCTCAATCTCCTCTTCGACCGAGAGCTGGGCTTCCACCTCCGGGGTGGAGGCGAGCAGGTCGGCAACGGCGACGTCCGCCACCTGGCCGTCGATCAACGCGTCCGCGTTCTCGACGACGGCCTCGGCTTCGAGCGCCACCTCGTTGGTGGGCTCCACGTCCACGCGGCGACGTCCGCCACCCGCACGCACGACACCCTTGGGCGTCGAAGGCGTGGCACCGACGGGCATCGCGTCACCGGCCGCCATGGCCGCCTCGCGCACGATCTTCTCGTCGTTGGTGAGCTGGTAGGGCAAGATGTCGCCCTTGTAGATCCAGACCTTCACGCCGATGCGACCGGTCGAGGTGCGAGCCTCGCGAAAGCCGTAGTCGATGTCCGCGCGCAGCGTGTGCAGCGGCACACGGCCTTCGCGATAGGACTCGCGGCGCGACATCTCCGCGCCACCGAGACGGCCCGAGGCCTGGATGCGCACGCCGAGGGCGCCCGCCTTTTGTACGGTCTGGATGCCGCGCTTCATCGCACGACGGAAAGCCACGCGACGCAGCAGCTGGTCGCAGATGCCCTGGGCGATGAGCGCCGCATCGAGCTCAGGCTGCTTGATCTCTTGGATGTTGAGCGAGATCTTGTTCTTCTGGCCGGTGATCTTCTCGAGGTCCTTCTTCAGACGCTCGGCCTCGGCGCCGCGACGGCCGATCACGATGCCCGGACGGGCCGTGTGGATGTCGACGCGGATGCGGTCGGAGTTGCGCTCGATCTCGATGCGGCTCACGGCCGCGCTCTCCAGCTGCTTGGTGAGATAGTCGCGGATCTTCCAGTCCTCGATGACGAGTTCCTTGTAGCCGCGCTCCTTGAACCAGCGCGACTTCCAGTCCGTCGTGATCCCGAGACGGAAACCGTAGGGGTTTACCTTCTGACCCATTAGTTGGTCTCCTCAGTCGTGTCGTTCGACTCGCTCGCCACGGCGTCTTCGACGCCGGCTTCGCTCGCGGCCGCTTCGGTCTCGCTCACCTCGTCAACCGCGGTGTCGTCGAGGCTCGTGAGATCAGCGCCCGCCGCATCGGTCGTGTCGTCGATCTCGGTCGTCTCGTCCGCGAGGGCTAACGCCTCATTGGCTTCGAGCTCTGCGGCTTCGCGAGCGGCGGCTTCGGCCTTCGCTTCCGCGGCGGCTTCGCGCTTGTTGACGCTGGCGGTCTGGTCCGCACGGCGGCGCGAGGAGGCCACGCGGCGCGAACGGGTCGCTGCCGCCTGGGCGTTGCGCGCACTGCGCATGTGCTCGAGACGCTCCTCGTCCATGCGCGAGACGATGACGGTGATGTGCGTCGAGCGCTTGAAGATCTTGCCCGCGCGACCACGCGCTCGGGGCGAAAAGCGCTTCATGGTGATGCCCTCGTCCGCGTAGGCGGCCGAGACGTAGAGCTCTTCGGCGAGCATGCCGTCGTTGTTGACGGCGTTCGCAACGGCGGAGGCGAGGACCTTGGCGATCACGTCGGCCGCCTCGCGGGTGGTGCCCGACAGGATGTCGCGCGCCGTGGTGACGTCCTCGCCGCGGATGAGGTTGAGGACGAGGCGAGCCTTGCTCGCCGACATCGGAAATCCGCGCAGGAAGGCGCGGGTGCCCGGACGTTCGTTGGTCTTAGAGGCCGTCATTAGCGCCTACCCGTCTTTTCCTGGCCCGCGTGGAACTTGAAGGTGCGCGTGGGCGCGAACTCGCCAAGCTTGTGACCGACCATCGACTCGTTGACGAAGACCGGCACGTGGCGGCGTCCGTCGTGCACGGCGAAGGTGTGACCGACCATGTCGGGGATGACCGTCGAGCGACGGCTCCAGGTCTTGATGACCCTCTTCTCGTTGGCCGCGTTCATCGCGTCGACCTTCTTCAAGAGGTGGGCATCGATGAAGGGCCCCTTTTTCAAGCTGCGTGACATTGTCTACCTACCTCCGCGCGCCGCGTCCACGGCGACGACGAATAATGAGCGCGTCCGACTGCTTCGGCAGACGCGTGCGACCTTCGGGCTGACCCCACGGGGAGACCGGGTGGCGTCCACCCGAGGTCTTGCCTTCGCCACCACCGAGTGGGTGGTCGACGGGGTTCATGGCGACACCGCGAGTCTGGGGGCGAACGCCCTTCCAGCGGTTGCGGCCGGCCTTGCCGATCTTGATGAGCTCGTGCTCGGAGTTGCCGACGGTGCCGAGCGTGGCGCGGCAGTCGATCGGCACGCGGCGCATCTCGGTCGAGGGCAGGCGCAGTGTCGCAAAGCCCCCGTCCTTGGCGACCAGCTGGACGCTCATGCCCGCGCTACGGGCCATCTTGCCGCCACCACCGGGGCGAAGCTCGATGTTGTGCACAGTCGAACCCGTCGGGATGAAGCGCATCGGCAGCGCGTTGCCGGGGCGGATGTCGGCCTTGGGGCCGGATTCGACGTAGTCGCCGACCTTCAAGCCGTTGGGCGCCAGGATGTAGCGCTTCTCGCCGTCGGCGTAGTGCAGCAGCGCAATCCGACAGGTGCGATTCGGGTCGTACTCAATGCTCGCGACCTTCGCGGGGATGTGGTCCTTGTTGCGCTTGAAGTCGATGATGCGGTACTGCTGCTTGTGCCCGCCACCACGGTGGCGCGAGGTCTTGCGACCGTAGTTGTTGCGTCCGCCAGTCTTGGCCTTGGGCTCGAGGAGGGACTTCTCCGGCGTCCTCGTCGTGAGCTCGGCGAAGTCCGAGACCGTCTGGAAACGGCGACCGGGACTGGTTGGTTTGCGGTGTCGAAGGGCCATGGCAGTCCTTAGCTTTCGAAGAGGTTGATCGTGTCGCCCTGCTTCAGGGTGACGATGGCGCGCTTGGTGTCAGGCTTGGAGCCGCGTACGCCGGTGCGGCGGTTGCGGGTCTGCTTGCCCTTGCGGTTCAGCGTGTTGACGTTGGTGACCTTCACGTTGAAGGCCTGCTCGACGGCGTTGCGCACGTCGATCTTGGTGGCCCGCGGGTCGACCACGAACACGTAGGTGCCCGCTTCCATCGACGCGTAGGTCTTTTCCGAGACGACCGGGCGAATCAGGATGTTCATGGCGTCACGCATCAGAGGGTCTCCTTGGTCGGTGCCGTCGGGAGCGTGGCGTCGGTGAAGAGCACCCAGTCGCAGTCGAGCACGTCGTAGGCGTTGAGCTCGCCGGCGTCGATGGTCTTCACGTTCATGAGGTTGCGAAAGGAGCGGTTGGCCGTTTCGTCGCTGTGGCTCATCACGACGAGGATCTTCCCCTCGAGCCCGAGCGCGGCGAGGAGCGCCGTCGCGTCCTTGGTCTTCGGAGCCGTCCAGGCGTCAAAGCTGTCGACTAGGGCGACGCGTCCGAGCTCGGCGCGGTCGGACAAGGCGGAGTAGAGCGCCAGGCGCACCATCTTCTTGTTCACCTTCTGCTCGTAGCTGCGAGGCTTCGGGCCGAGCGCGATGCCACCGCCCGGGTAGTGCGGCGCGCGGATGGTGCCCTGACGGGCGCCGCCGGTGCCCTTCTGGTTGAAGGGCTTCCTGCCGCCACCGCGGACTTCTGCGCGGGTCTTGGTCGACTGGGTGCCCGAGCGCTTGGCGGCGAGCTGGGCCTTGATGACCTGGTGCAGCACGGCCATGTTGGGGGTGCGCCCGAAATACTGCGGCTCGAGCTTGACGGTGCCCAGCACCGCTCCCGCGACGGACTTGCGCTCGATCGAGCGCTCGGCCAGCTCCGGACGATCCTTCTTCACTGGACCACGAAGGGTAAAGACGTCGCTCATCGGCTACCTCCGGCCTTCATGGGGTTCTTCACCGACGTGCGCAAGAACACGACGCCACCGCGAGGGCCGGGAACGGCGCCCTTCACGAGGACGAGGTTGCGCTCGGCGTCGACGCTGATGATCTCGAGGTTGGTGGTCGTCACCTGGGATCCGCCCATGCGACCGGCCATGCGGGTTCCCTTGAAGACGCGTCCAGGCGTGGCACAGGCGCCAATGGAACCGGGCGCACGGTGGTGCTTGTGGTTACCGTGGGCGTGTCCCTGGCCGGAGAAGTTGTGGCGCTTCATGCCACCGGCGAAGCCCTTGCCCTTGGAGACGGCGGTCGCGTCGATCATCTCGCCCTTTTCGAAGGAATCGACGAGGATCTCTTGGCCGACCGTGTAACCGCTCACGTCGTCGAGACGAAGTTCCACGAGCTTCTTTCCCGGGGCGACGCCAGCTTTTTCGAAGTGGCCGAGCTCGGGCTTGGTGAGGGCCGAGGTGCGCTTGGTGCCCCAGGTCACCTGAACGGCGGAATACCCCTCTTTTTCGGGCGTTTTCACTTGGACGACACGAGCCGGGCTGACGCGTACTACCGTCACCGGGATAGCCCGGTTCTGGTCATCCCAGACCTGGGTCATGCCCACCTTCTCGCCGACGATCGCTTTGGTCGCCACGTTTGCCTCTTCCTCTTTATTTCTCTACGTCGACCAGGGCCGACATACAGACGCTCCGCCGGGCCATGAAAACCCGAACGGAGCGCTCGACTGGGTTGGCTCAGCGTTCCACGAATGGCAACTGAGCACTTCTGTTGTTCGCTCGTTCGCAAAGAACGGGCTATTCACCCTACACCACCGGGCCCCGCCCACGCAAAGGCGCGGGGCCGGTGGTGAGGGTTAGTTCTGACGAATCTTGATCTCGATGTCCACGCCCGCCGGCAGGTCGAGACGCTGGAGCGAGTCGACGGTCTTCGCGGTGTGATCCACGATGTCGAGCAGACGCTTGTGCACGCGCATCTCGAAGTGCTCGCGGCTGTCCTTGTGCTTGTGCGGACCACGAACCACCGTGTAGCGGTGCTTCTCGGTCGGCAGCGGCACGGGACCCTGCACGCGGGCGTTCGTGCGCTCGACGGTCTGGACGATCTTCGCGGTGGACTGATCCAAGACGCCGTGGTCGAAGGCCTTCAATCGGATTCGAATCATCTGTCGGTTGTCGGCCATGACCAACTACTTCAGGATCTTCGTGACGCGACCGGAACCTACGGTGCGGCCACCTTCGCGAATCGAGAAGGTAAGACCCTCTTCCATCGCGATCGGCTTTCCGAGGGTGACCGTCATATCGGTGTTGTCGCCAGGCATGACCATCTCGGTGCCCGCGGGCAACTCGATGGTGCCGGTGACGTCGGTCGTGCGGAAGTAGAACTGCGGACGGTAGTTCGCGAAGAACGGCTTGTGGCGGCCGCCCTCTTCCTTGGTGAGCACGTAGACCGCAGCCTCGAAGTTGGTGTGCGGGGTGATGGTGCCTGGCTTGCAGAGCACCTGGCCCCGCTCAACCTCTTCCTTCTTCGTGCCGCGGAGCAGCGCGCCGAGGTTGTCGCCCGCGCGGCCCTCGTCGAGGAGCTTGCGGAACATCTCAATGCCGGTGACGACCGTCTTTTGCGTGTCACGCAGACCAACGATCTCAACTTCGTCGCCGACCTTGATGACGCCCTGCTCGACCTTGCCAGTGACGACCGTGCCACGTCCGGTGATGGACATGACGTCTTCGATCGACATCAAGAACGGCTTGTCGGTCGCGCGTACGGGCTCGGGGATCCACTCATCGACGGCGGCCATCAGCTCCATGATCTTGTCGCCCCAGGCCTCGTCGCCTTCTAGGGCCTTCAGGGCCGAGACGCGCACGATGGGGGTGTCGTCGCCGGGGAAGTCGTAGCTCGTCAAGAGCTCGCGTACTTCCATCTCAACGAGCTCGAGGAGCTCTTCGTCATCGACCATGTCGGACTTGTTGAGGGCTACGACGATGTAGGGAACGCCGACCTGACGGGCGAGCAGCACGTGCTCGCGAGTCTGGGGCATGGGACCGTCGGTCGCTGAGACGACGAGGATGGCGCCGTCAACCTGGGCCGCGCCCGTGATCATGTTCTTCACGTAGTCGGCGTGTCCAGGCATGTCGACGTGGGCGTAGTGACGGTTCTGCGTCTCGTACTCCACGTGGGCGATGGAAATGGTGATGCCGCGCTGGCGCTCTTCGGGGGCCTTGTCGATCTGGTCGAAGGGGGTAAAGGCCGTGCCGGGGATACGCGTGGACAGGACCTTGGTGATCGCCGCAGTAAGAGTGGTCTTACCGTGGTCGATGTGGCCCATGGTGCCAATGTTGACGTGCGGCTTAGTGCGCTCGAACTTCTGCTTTGCCATTGTCGGGGACTAACTTTCTCTCTCGTGACCGCTTCACTATGAATCGGTCGGTTTTTCGGCCCTCCCCGACCACGGTTTGGACCTTTGTTGCCGGTTTCCCGGCTTCTTACGCGCCGGTGGCCTTGGCGACGATCTCCTTAGCGATCGCCTCAGGTACTTCCGCGTACGAATTGAACTGCATGGTGTACGTCGCTCGCCCCTGAGTGCGAGAACGCAGGTCAGTAGCGTAGCCGAACATGTCGGCAAGCGGCACAAGCGCCTTAATTACTTGGTTGTTGCCAACCTGCTCCATGCCTTCGATGCGACCACGGCGACTCGACAGGTCGCCGATCACGTCGCCCATGTAGTCCTCGGGGGTCACCACTTCGACGCTCATGATGGGCTCCAAGAGGACGGGGCTCGCGAGACGAGCCGCCTTCTTGATGGCGATCGAACCGGCAATCTTGAACGCCATTTCCGACGAGTCGACGTCGTGATAGCTACCGAAGGTGAGACGGACGCGCAGGTCCACGACCGGATAGCCCGCGAGCACACCCGAGGTCAGCGCCTCGGTGATGCCCTGGTTGACCGGGCCGATGTACTCCTTGGGAATCACGCCACCGGAGATCTCGTCGACGAACTCGTAGCCGCCGCCGGGGCCAGTCGGCTCGACCGTAATGACGACGTGTCCGTACTGACCCTTACCACCGGTCTGGCGTACGTACTTCTCTTCGACCTTCTCGACCTTCTTGCGGATGGTCTCGCGGTAGGCGACCTGGGGCTTGCCCACGTTCGCGTCCACCGAGAACTCACGCAGCATGCGGTCAACGAGGACTTCGAGGTGCAGCTCGCCCATACCGGAGATGACCGTCTGGCCGGTCTCCTGGTCGGTGCGCACGCGAAAGGTCGGGTCTTCTTCGGAGAGCGCGTAGAGCGCCTTGCCCAGCTTCTCCTGGTCGGCCTTGGTCTTCGGCTCGACGGCCACGTGGATGACGGGCTCGGGGAAGGTGAGCGTTTCGAGCTGAATCGGCTGACCCGGATCCGACAGGGTGTCACCCGTCGTCACCTGCTTCAGACCGACGGCCGCCACGATGTCACCCGTGCGAATGGTGTCGAGGTCTTCGCGGTTGTTGGCGTGCATGAGCAGGAGTCGCCCGAGGCGCTCGCGCTTCATGCCCTTGGTGGTGTTGATCACGGTGTCGCCCTTTTCGAGGGTGCCCGAGTAGACGCGCAGGTACGTGAGCTTGCCCACGTAAGGGTCGGTCATGATCTTGAACGCCAAGGCGGAAAAGGGCTCTGAGTCGTCGGGCTTGCGCTCGAGCGGCTCGTCCTTGCCCGGCTTCGTGCCGACCGTGGGTGGGAGGTCGATGGGCGAAGGAAGGAAGTCGACGACGGCGTCGAGCATAGGCTGAACGCCCTTGTTCTTGAAGGCCGAACCATTGAGGATCGGCACGCAGTGGTTCTCCAAGGTGCCCTTGCGCAGTGCGCGGCGGATGTCGGCGACCGAGACATCCTCGTCGCCCAGCACCTTTTCCATGAGGTCATCGTCGAAGGTCGTAAGCACGTCGAGCAGCTTTGCGCGGTACTCCTCGGCGAGCACTTTCAGCTCGTCGGGGATGTCGACCACGTCGTAGCTTTCGCCGAGGTCGTCGTGGTACAGCGTCGCCTTCATCGAGGTCAGGTCGACAATGCCGCGGTAGTTGCCCTCGGCACCGACGGGCAGCTGAATGACGGCGGGCACGCAGTCGAGACGGTCTTCGATCATGGCCACGCAGCGGAAGAAGTCCGCACCGAGTCGGTCCATCTTGTTGACGAAGCAGATGCGCGGCACGTGGTACTTGTTGGCTTGGCGCCAGACCGTCTCGGTCTGGGGCTCGACGCCGGCCACGGCGTCAAACACCGCGACCGCACCGTCCAGGACGCGCAGCGAGCGCTCGACCTCGACCGTGAAGTCCACGTGGCCGGGGGTGTCGATGATGTTGATGCGGTTGCCGTTCCAGTAGCAGGTGGTCGCGGCCGAGGTGATGGTGATGCCACGCTCTTGCTCTTGGACCATCCAGTCCATGGTCGCCGCGCCCTCGTGGACCTCGCCGATCTTGTAGTTCTTGCCCGTGTAGAACAAGATGCGTTCGGTCGTGGTCGTCTTGCCCGCGTCGATGTGGGCCATGATGCCAATGTTGCGAACCTTGTCGAGGGGGTATTCGCGTGCGGTCATTTCTTGTGCAAACTCTCTTTACTTACCAGCGGTAGTGGGCAAAAGCCTTGTTGGACTCGGCCATCTTGGCCATGTCCTCGCGGCGCTTCACCGCCGCGCCCACGCCGTTGCTGGCGTCGATGATCTCGTTGGCCAAGCGGTCGGCCATCGTCTTTTCGCGGCGCTTCTTCGCGAAGTCGGTCAACCATCTTATCGCGAGCGTCGTCGAACGACGCGGGCGAACCTCGACCGGGACCTGGTAGGTGGTGCCACCGACGCGGCGCGAGCGAACCTCGAGCTCGGGGCGGACGTTCTCGAGCGCGCGCTTGAGCGTCGCGATCGGGTCGGTTCCCGTCTTCTGCTCAACCTGCTCAAGGGCGGAGTACACGATGCGCTCGGCGATGGTGCGCTTGCCGCGCTCCAAGATCTTGTTCGTCACCTGGGTGACGAGGACCGACTTGTAGATCGGATCAACCGGAATCTCCCGGCGAACGGCGGGGCCTTTGCGAGGCATTATTTCTCCCTCTTGGCGCCGTAGCGGCTACGGGCCTGCTTGCGGTCACGCACACCGGAGGTGTCGAGCGCGCCGCGAATGATCTTGTAGCGAACACCAGGAAGGTCCTTCACTCGTCCACCGCGCACGAGGACGATCGAGTGCTCTTGGAGGTTGTGGCCGACGCCGGGGATGTAGGCCGTGACCTCGACCCCGGAGGTCAGGCGCACACGGGCAACCTTGCGCAGCGCGGAGTTCGGCTTCTTGGGCGTGACGGTGTGCACGCGGGTGCACACACCGCGGCGCTGCGGCGCCCCTTTCAGGGCCGGCGTCTTCGTCTTTGAAACCTTGTCCTGTCGGCCCTTTCGGACCAACTGTGCGATTGTGGGCACGCGGAACCTCTCTTGTTGGTACAGCTCATTGGTACAACTGGCGTCCCGCCGGAATTACCGGAGGGCGGACTGTCAATCCTACGACACTCCGGGGTTCTACGGCAAGCCCGCGACCGGCACTGGGCCGGGCGCGGGCTCCACCTTAGAGAGCCTGGCCCCCAAGCTGATCTTCGGGGTTGACAACATCGTCTTCCGGCAAAGCCGATTCGTCGTAGGTGGCCGTGCCGATGTTCTGGAACGCGCTCAAGTCGGCGCTGAAGGAGTCATCGCTCGAGAGCTCGCCGAGCAAGCTCGCGAGGTCGAGGTCGTCATCGCTGACCTGGGCCCAGGCGGGCAGCAGCTCGGCGTCAGGCATGTCGAGACGCAGCTCGCGACGGTTGTAGTACTCGAGACCCGAACCGGCCGGGATCAACTTACCGATGATGATGTTTTCCTTCAGACCCACCAGATTGTCGCGCTTGCCTTCGATGGCAGCCTCGGTCAACACACGGGTCGTCTCCTGGAACGACGCGGCAGACAGCCACGAGTCGGTCGCGAGAGACGCCTTGGTGATGCCCATCAGCTGGGCACGGCCGTCGGCGGCCTCGTTGCCGTTCGCTTCGAGCTCGTCGTTGGTGTCGTTGAAGAGCTTCACGTCGATCAAGGCACCGGGCAGCCAGTGCGAGTTGCCGGCGTCGACGATCTGGACGCGACGGGTCATCTGGCGCACGATGAGCTCGATGTGCTTGTCGTGAATCGACACACCCTGGTCGCGGTAGACGTTCTGGACCTCTTCGACCAGGTACTGCTGGGTCTCGCGCGTACCGCGGAACTTCATCATGAGCTTCGGGTCGAGCGGTCCGTCGTGCAGCGGCGTACCGACTTCGACTTCCTGGCCATCTTCGACGAGCAGGTGGCGGGCGATCGAGATCGACTCCTCTTGCACCTGACCCTCGTCGCCGACGATGGTGACCTTGCGCTCGCGACCAATGAGCTCCACGCGCACGGTGCCCGTGAACTCGGCCACGGCGGCAGCGCCCTTAGGCGTACGGGCCTCGAAGAGCTCGACCACGCGCGGAAGTCCGTGGGTGATGTCGCTCTCGGTCACACCACCGGAGTGGAAGGTACGCATGGTGAGCTGGGTTCCCGGCTCGCCAATGGACTGGGCGGCGATCACGCCGACCGCTTCACCGAGCTCGACGAGCTGGTGAGTGGCGAGCGAGAGTCCGTAGCACGCCGCGCACACGCCCTGGATGGCGTCACAGGTGAGCGTCGTGCGCACGCGCACGCGCGTCACCGCGGCGTCGTCGCGCAAGCGCTCGACGTCGTCCATCAACAGCATGGTGCCAGCCGCAATCACCGAGCCGTCACTGAGCGTGACGTCTTCGGCGACGACGCGTCCCCACAGCTTGGTCTCCAAGTGCGCACGCTGGGCGCGAGTGTCGGGAGCCACGTGCTCGATCCACATGCCGCGAGCCGTCTGGCAGTCGAACTCCTTGACGATGAGCTCCTGGGCCACGTCGACGAGTCGGCGGGTTAGGTAGCCCGAGTCTGCGGTGCGAAGCGCGGTGTCGCCCAGTCCCTTGCGGGTGCCGTGGGTGGAGATGAAGTACTCGAGCACCGAGAGGCCCTCGCGGAACGAGGACTTGATCGGACGAGGGATCATCTCACCACGCGGGTTGGACACCAGGCCCTTCATGGCCGCGATCTGGCGGATCTGCTGGGAGTTACCACGAGCACCGGAGTCGACCATCTGGCGAATCGGGTTGTCCATGATCGCGTTCATCGCGCGGTCCGTGGCGTCACCGACTTCCTTGTTGGCGTTGGTCCAGATCTCGATCTCCTGCTGGCGACGCTCGTCGTCGACGATGACACCGCGGCGGTAGTTCGTCTCGACCTTGGCGGCCTGCTCCTCATACTTGTTGAGGATCGCGGCCTTCTCCGGGGTCGTGACGATGTCGTCAATGGAGATCGTGAGGCCCGACTTGGTCGCAAAACGGAATCCGAGCGTCTTGATGGCGTCCAAAGATTCGGCCACCTCCTGGCGCGAGTAGCTCGCCGAGATCTCCTCGACGATCGTGCCGATCGGAATGGCGTTCTTGCCGATCAACTCGTTCACGTATCGAAAGCCGAAAGGCAGCGCCTCGTTGAACAAGACGCGTCCGGCTGTCGTGACGAGTGATCGTCCCGCACCCTCGACCTCGATGCCGGCTGACTCCAGGCGGGTGTCCAGACTCGAGCCCTCGAGGGGTCGAATCTGGATCGGCGTGCGAAGACCGAGCAGCTTGTCCGCGACAGCGTTCTCGATCTCGTAGACGTGGCGGTACACCTTGGGATGCTCGACCGTCTCGTCCGCGGGCAACGTCAGGTAGTAGGCGCCATAGACCATGTCCTGGGCCGGCTCGGTGATCGGGCGACCCGTGGCGGGCGTGAAGATGTTGTTCGTCGACAGCATCAAGATGCGCGCTTCGGCCTGAGACTCTGCCGAGAGCGGCACGTGCACGGCCATCTGGTCACCGTCGAAGTCGGCGTTGAACGCCTTGCAGACGAGCGGGTGGATCTGAATGGCCTTGCCGTCGACGAGGATCGGCTCGAACGCCTGGATGCCCAAGCGGTGGAGGGTAGGCGCGCGGTTGAGCAGCACCGGGTGCTCGCGGATGACCTCTTCGAGGACGTCCCAGACGATCGTCTTGCGACGCTCGACCATGCGCTTGGCGCTCTTGATGTTCTGGGCCATCTGCGTCTCGATGAGGCGCTTCATGACGAAGGGCTTGAACAGCTCGAGGGCCATCATCTTTGGCAGACCGCACTGGTGCAGCTTCAGCTGCGGGCCGACCACGATGACCGAGCGGCCCGAGTAGTCGACGCGCTTACCGAGAAGGTTCTGGCGGAAGCGACCCTGCTTGCCCTTCAGCATGTCCGAGAGGCTCTTGAGCGGGCGGCCGCTCTGACCGGCCACCGGACGACCACGTCGCCCGTTGTCGAACAGGGCGTCCACGGCCTCTTGGAGCATGCGCTTTTCGTTGTTGACGATGATGTCGGGCGCGCCGAGGTCGAGCAGCCGCTTCAAGCGGTTGTTGCGGTTGATGACGCGACGGTAGAGGTCGTTCAAGTCCGAGGTCGCAAAGCGGCCACCGTCGAGCTGGACCATCGGACGAAGGTCCGGAGGGATGACCGGCACGGCCTCGAGGATCATGGCGCGCGGGTCGTTCAAGCGGTGACCGTGCTCGTCGCGACGGTTGAAGGACTGCACGATCGCCAGACGCTTCAAGAACTTGGCGTGACGCTGCGCGGAGAGCGGCTTGCGGCCGTCCTTCGCGTCGATCATCTCGCGCATCATCTTCTCTTCTTCGTCGAGGTCCATGCGGTCGATCAGCTGCAGGATCGCGTCGGCGCCCATGCCGCCTTCGAAGTAGTCGCCGTAGCGGAACTCCATCTCGCGGTAGAGGACTTCGTCTTCGATGATCTGGCGGCTGTGGAGGCCCTCGAACGTGTCGAAGGCCTGCTTGGCGAGCTCACGCTCTTCGGCGAAACGCGAACGCACGCTGTCGAGCTCCTTCTCGGTGCCACGCTGCAGGGCCCGAAGCTCGGACTCCTTTGCGCCATCGGCCTCGAGCTTCGCGGCGCGGGCCTCGATCTCTTTCAGCTTGTTGTCGAGCGCCTTCACCTCGCGCTCGGCGATCTCCACGATCTCGTCGTTGAGTCCGAGACGGAGCTCGGCGACGTCGTCGTGACGACGGGCTTCGTCGACGTAGGTGACCATGTGGGCAGCGAAGTAGATGACCTTCTCCAGCTGCTTCGCCTTCAGCTCCTCTTTGGGAGCCGTACCCATCAAGAGGTAGGCGAGCCACGAGCGGGTACCACGCAGGTACCAGATGTGCACGACCGGGGCGGACAGCGCGATGTGACCCATGCGCTCACGGCGCACCTTGTCACTCGTCACTTCGACACCACAGCGCTCACAGACAATGCCCTTAAATCGCACGCGCTTGTACTTGCCGCACGCGCACTCCCAGGCCTTCTGCGGCCCGAAGATCTTCTCGCAGAACAGTCCGTCCTTCTCGGGACGCAGCGTGCGGTAGTTGATCGTCTCAGGCTTCTTCACTTCGCCCGAGGACCAACTACGAATGTTCTGAGCCGTGGCGAGACCGATCGAGATCTCGTCGAACTGGTTCACGTCGAGTGGACTCATGATGACAACTTCCTTTCGGCGGCACGTCGAGCGTCTTCTTCGTCACTGCCACGCTCGGGTCGAGAGATGTCGATCCCGAGTTCGCGAGTGACGGAGAAGAAGTCCTCTTCGGTGTCGGCCAGATCAACGTGGGCGCCAACCTTGTCGCGCACTTCCACGTTCAAACAGAGCGACTGCATTTCCTTGATAAGCACCTTGAACGATTCGGGGATTCCCGGCTCGGGCAGGTTCTGACCCTTCACGATCGCCTCGTAGGCGCGCTCGCGACCCTTCATGTCGTCGGACTTGACGGTGAGGAGCTCTTGGAGAGCGTACGCGGCACCGTAGGCCTCGAGGGCCCACACTTCCATCTCACCGAAGCGCTGACCACCGAACTGGGCCTTGCCACCAAGGGGCTGGGCCGTGATCATCGAGTACGGGCCGGTCGAGCGGGCGTGAATCTTGTCGTCAACCATGTGGGCGAGCTTCAAGATATACGCGTAGCCCACCGAGATCGGGCTGTCGTAAGCCTCACCGGTGCGACCGTTGTACAGGGTGACCTTGCCATCGTTGTCCCCGGCCAGCATGCGCTTGCCGTTCTGGCCGTCGACGTTGAGAGTCTCGAAGGTGTACTGGATCGTCGGCTTGTCCTTCGCGCGCTCGGTCTCGTCCCAGTGAGCACCGTCGAACGACGGGGTCGCTACGTAGACGGCCGGCTCGGTGCGCGGACGGGTCTTGCGGTACGGACGGGTGGCCGGATTGCGCTGGTCGTCGTGACCCGAGGTACCAACGGCCGGGTTGACCTCGATACCGGCCCAGCCGTGGCGCGCCGCGTAGCCGAGGTGACTTTCGAGCACCTGGCCCACGTTCATACGACTCGGCACGCCGAGCGGGCTCAAGATGATGTCGATCGGAGTTCCGTCCGAGAGGAACGGCATGTCCTCTTCGGGCAGGATCTTAGAGATGACACCCTTGTTGCCGTGACGTCCAGCGAGCTTGTCGCCCTCTGAGATCTTGCGCTTCTGGGCCACGTAGACCTTCACCAGCTGGTTGACACCAGGCTGCATCTCGTGGTCTTCGTCGCGACTGTAGACCTTCACGTCAATGACCTTGCCGGACTCGCCGTGGGGCACCTTCAGCGAGGTGTCGCGCACTTCGCGCGCCTTCTCACCGAAGATGGCCCGGAGCAAGCGCTCTTCGGGCGACTGCTCGGTCTCACCCTTCGGCGTGACCTTGCCGACGAGGATGTCGCCGGGCTCGACTTCGGCGCCGATGCGCACGATACCGAGGTCGTCGAGGTCCGCCAAGATGTCGTCGGGCAGGTTCGGGATGTCGCGGGTGATCTCCTCGGCCCCGAGCTTGGTGTCGCGAGCGTCGATCTCGTACTCCTTCACGTGGATCGAGGTGAGCACGTCGTCACGAACGAGACGCTCGTTCAAGATGATGGCGTCTTCGTAGTTGTACCCCTCCCACGGCATGTACGCCACGAGCAGGTTCTTGCCGAGCGCGAGCTCGCCGTTGCTGGTGCTCGTACCGTCGGCTAACAGGTCGCCCGCGACCACGGTCTCGCCGCCGACCACAAGGGGCTTCTGGTTGATCGAGGTGTCCTGGTTCGAGCGGCGGAACTTGTTGAGGTTGTAGGTCTTGCGACCAAACGCCTTGCCGTAGCGATCGACGGCGTCCTTCTCGTACTCGACGATGATGCGGTCTCCCGAGACGGACTTGACGACGCCGCTGCCTTCGGCAATGAGCACGTCACCCGAGTCGAGCGCGGCGCGCGCTTCCATGCCGGTACCGACGAACGGCGCTTCGGGCATGACGAGCGGCACAGCTTGCTTCTGCATGTTGGCACCCATCAGGGCACGCTGGGCGTCGTCGTGCTCGACGAAGGGAATGAGCGACGTCGCCACTGAGATGATCTGCTTGGTGGAAACGTCCATCAGCTCGACCTCGTCGGGCTTCACGAAGTCGATCTCCGAGGTGGTCGAAGACGACTTGTTGGAGGACCCGACGCGCAGACCGGTACCGACCGGACCGCGGCGAACGAGCACGCGCTCCGAGTTGATGTTGCCGTTGTCGTCGAGCTCGGTGTTCGCCTGGGCGATGACGTAGCGCTCTTCCTCGTCGGCGGTGAAGTACTTGATCTCACCGGTGACGCGACCGTTGGTGACGACGCGGTAGGGCGTCTCGATGAAGCCGTACTCGTTGATGCGCGCGTAGGTGGCGAGGTAGCCAATGAGGCCGACGTTCGGGCCTTCTGGCGTCTCGATGGGACACATGCGGCCGTAGTGCGAGGAGTGGACGTCACGGACTTCGAGACCCGCGCGCTCACGCGACAGACCACCCGGTCCGAGCGCTGAGAGGCGGCGCTTGTGGGTGAGGCCCGAGAGCGGGTTGTTCTGGTCCATGAACTGACTCAACTGGCTCGTGGCGAAGAACTCCTTGATCGCCGACATCACCGGTCGAATGTTGATGAGCGTCTGGGGCGCGATCGCCTCGACGTCTTGAGTGTTCATGCGCTCGCGCACGACGCGCTCCATGCGCGACAGACCGGTACGCAAAGCGTTTTGGATCAGCTCGCCCACGCTGCGGATGCGGCGGTTCGCGAAGTGGTCCTGGTCGTCGATGTGGTAGGTGGTCTCCTTCGCGGTGCGGTCACGCGCGAGGTTGAGCAAGTACGTCGCCGTGGCGAGAACTTCGGCCTTGGAGAGCACGTGCAGCGCCGGGTTCGGACGCTCGAGCAGGTCGCCGAAGAGCTCAAGGTTCTTGGCGACTTCGTCGCCGAGCTTGCGGTCGAGCTTGTAACGGCCCACGCGGGAGAGGTCGTAGCGCTTCTCCGAGAAGAACGCCCCTTCGAAGTACTGACGAGCAGCTTCGACGGTCTGCACTTCGCCCGGACGGGCTCGGCGGTAGATCTCGAGCCAGGCGGTCTCTTGACTCGCGCGGGTGAAGTTCTCGGGGTTGTCCTCGATGTTGAACTTCTCCATGTGCTTTGCGATCTCGAGGTGTGCCTTCTTCCAGTCGAGGTGGAACTGGTCTTCGAGGAAGTCGAAGTGCGCGACGAACTTCTCGAAGAACGCTTCGTCCATCGACGTGTCAAGGGCGCGCAGCAGCGTAAAGATCGAGATGCGACGCTTGCGCGCGATGCGCGCACCCGCGTTGGCGGACTTGTTCTTCTTTTCTTCGAGGTCGACCTGGAGCCACTCACCGCGACTCGGGTGGATAGTCCCCTCGAAGGCCACCTTCTCGTCCTTACCGGGCTGGAAGAGCACACCCGGCGAACGCACGAGCTGGGACACCACGACGCGCTCGGTGCCGTTGATAATGAAGGTGCCCTGCTCGGTCATGATCGGGAAGTCGCCCATGAACACGGTCTGCTCTTTGATCTCGCCCGTTTCGGAGTTGAGGAAGCGCGCGCGCACGAAGATGGGCTGGGAGTACGTGGTGGCGCGCTGACGGCACTCTTCCACGGTGAACTTCGGCGGGCTCTTCAGGTCCGCGTCGTCGGGGTCGAATTCGAGCTCGAGCGACAAACGCCCGGTGAAGTCGGTAATGGGTGAAATTGCCTCAAAGGCCTCACGCAGACCCTGCTTCATAAACAAATCGAAGCTGTCGCGCTGAATTTCAAGAAGATTAGGCAGTGGGTGGGCTTCACCCAATGCCGAGAAGTTAAAGCGCTCCGGGCTAGTGGACCGAGACGTCAACGGTCATCCTCCGTGTGAGTGGGTGGCTACTGATACGCGCCGGGTCAAAGCACAAAACGGCGTCAAGGGATGACGAAGTTGAGGGCAGGAACACGGTCTTACAACTCTAGTGGTTCTGCCGGGGAATGTGCAACTGGCGTTCTCAAAAGAGACACGCGGCCGCCAAAACGGTTGCGCTCACCCTAGGCAGATTCGCCGCCCAGGTCAAGTATTTCTCGACCTTGCGACTGGTCCCGGCCGGCAAACCGGCCGGGACCACGCAAAACGCAGTGGAGCTACTTGAGCTCGACGGTGGCGCCAGCGGCCTCGAGGGCTGCCTTGGCCTTGTCGGCGTCGGCCTTCGAGACGTTCTCGAGGACGGGCTTGGGGGCACCGTCGACGAGGTCCTTCGCTTCCTTCAGGCCCAGGCTGGTCAGTGCGCGCACTTCCTTGATGACCTGGATCTTCTTGTCGCCGCCGCTCGTGAGGATGACGTCGAAGTTGCTCTTCTCTTCGACCTCCTCTTCCGCGCCGCCGCCCGAAGCGGGGGCTGCCGCGACAGCCACGGGGGCCGCTGCGGTCACGCCGAACTTCTCTTCGAATTCCTTCAGAAGTTCGCTCAGCTCGATCACGGACAGCTCCGCGATGCCGTCGAGAATCTGCTCCTTGGTCAGGGTTGCAGCCATAGTGATTCCTTTCTCTTCTTACGTTGGGTTATTCGGCCGGTGCTTCCTCGGCGTCAGCTGACGCCTCGGGGGTGTTCGAGTCGGAGTCGGCTGGCGCCTCTTCCGCGACCTCCGCGACGGGCGTCGCGGTGTCGTCGCTCGCTGGCGAGCCAGCTTCCTCGACCCCGGCCGGAGTCTCGGCGACCTCGTCGACCTGGGCCGCGGGGGCGGGGGCGCCGCCCTTCGCGTCGATCAGGGCTGAGAGGCCGTAGGCGAAGTTTTGCGGCACGGCCTTCAAGAGGCCAGCCATCGTGGACAGCGGCGACGCGATGAGTCCCGCCAGTCGTGCGAGCAAGACGTCGCGCGAGGGGAGTTCCGCGAGCGCGGTCAGGTCGGCGACGCTGAGCGCCTTGCCATCAAGGACCCCGCCCTTCACCACGAGCGTGGGCGTCGCCTTCGCGAAGTCGCGCAGTGCCTTGGCTACAGCCGAGACGTCCCCGTTCACAAAGGCGATGGCGGTCGGACCTACGAGGAACGCGTCGAGTGGCTCGACCGAGGTGCCGGCGATCGCTCGGCGCACCAGGGTGTTCTTGAAGACCTTGTAGTCGGCGTCGAGCGCGCGCAGCTGACGCCGGAGCGTCTGGATCTGAGCGACGGTCATGCCCCGGTACTCGGTGACGACGGCGGTTGACGTCGCGTCCACCTTCGCTTTCACCTCGTCAACGGTGGCGACCTTCGCGGTGCGAACCTTGTTCATCTGACTCCTTCACCGGATGCCGCCCGGGAACGGGCCGACGACATCAGTGAACGAGTTTCCAGAGAAACCCGAACTCCTCGTCAGGCGGACTTTCGTCCATTAGGCACTTTCGTGCACCGGATGTCTTCGGCGTTCTAAAAAATCTGTGGCACCGACTTCGTGCGCATTACATCGTACGTGCACTGCGGGTCCCGCGTCAAAACCTACGCAGAGGCCAGAACCTCGTCGTGGTCATGGATCCGCGTCGGGTCGATCTTGACCCCGGGGCCCATCGTGGAACTGACCGTGACGCTCACCAGGTAGCGGCCCTTGGCGCTCGCGGGCTTCACGCGCACGAGCTCGTCAATCACGGCGACCACGTTGCGAACGAGGTCCTCGCGGGAGAAGCTCACCTTGCCAACGCGCAGTTGCACGTTGCCGATCTTGTCCGTGCGGTACTCGACGCGTCCGCCCTTGAACTCGCTGACGGCCTTGGCGACATCAGTCGTCACGGTGCCCGTCTTCGGGTTCGGCATCAGACCGCGGGGTCCGAGCACGCGGCCGAGCCCACCGACTTGGCCCATCAGGTCGGGCGTCGCGATGGCGACGTCGAAGTCGAGGAAACCAGCGGCCACCTTCGCCACGAGGTCTTCTGCGCCGACTTCGTCGGCGCCCGCGTCGCGGGCTGCCTGGGCGGCTTCACCGGCGGCGAAGACCGCGATGCGGTTGGTCTTGCCCGTGCCCGCGGGGAGGGAGATCGTGCCGCGCACGATCTGCTCGGCCTTGCGCGGGTCAACCCCGAGGCGCACGGCCAGCTCGACGGTTTCGTCAAACTTCGCGTGGGCGAGGTTCTTCACCTTATCGATCGCTTCGGGGACCAGGAGGAGCTCCTCCCGGTCGACCTGAGCGAGCGCGTTCTTGTAGTTCTTGCCGTGCTTCATGACTCTCCTAGCCCGCGACCTTGATGCCCATCGAACGCGCGGTGCCGGCCACTTGCAGCTTGGCCATCTCGACGTCGTCGGTGTTGAGGTCCTTCAGTTTGGTCTTCGCGATCTCTTCGACCTGGTCCATCGTGACCGTGGCGGCGGTCTCGCGGCCGGCCAGATGGGCGCCCTTCGCGATGCCCGCCGCTTGACGGAGCAGGACCGGCGTGGGCGGCGTCTTCAGGATGAAGGTGAACGTGCGGTCTTCGTAGATCGAGATCTCAACCGGGATGACCGTGCCACGCATCGACTCCGTTGCCGCGTTGTACTGCTTGCAGAACTCCATCGTCTGGACGCCGTGTGGTCCAAGCGCGGTGCCGACGGGCGGCGCGGGGGTGGCCCCGCCTGCTTCCAGCTGAATCTTGACGACTGCTACGACGTTCTTCGCCATGGGCTTCTCCTTGAATCCTTCTAGAGCTTCGTGACTTGGGTGAAGTCAAGCTCGACGGGTGTCTCGCGTCCAAAGATGTCGACGAGCACCTTCACCTTGAGTTGGTCCTCGTTGATCTCGGCGACGTGGCCGGAGAACGTGGCGAACGGACCGGTCTTGATCTGGACCGTGTCATTGACCTCGAACTCGTGGGTGGGCATGCGACGCTTGGCGACGGGTTGCTCGACACCCTCGACGTGGGGTCGGATGATGTTGTCGACTTCTCGGCGCGTGAGGGCGGTCGGCTTGGTCTTCTCGGCGCCGACGAATCCGGTGACCCCTGGGGTCGAGCCGATCACGTAGAAGATCTCGGGATCGGGCTCGCAGCGGATCAGCAAGTAGCTCGGGAACATCCGCTTGGAGACCGTGACCTTCTTGCCGGACTTGAACTCGGTCACGTCCTCTTCGGGCAGGTAGATCTCATAGATCGAGTCGCTCAACTCGCGACTCTTGATGATGTTGTTGAGGGCGCCGATCACCTTCTGCTCGTGACCGGCGAACGTGTGCACGATGTACCAGCGACCGGGCCGGTCATAGGCGCTTTCAACGATCGGCTCTTCGTCCTCTTCGAGGATCGTGACGTCCAGGATCTCCTCGCCGTCAGCGGCGTCGTTCGCGTCTTCGAGGTGGTCTGTTTCTACGTCACTCATTAGGGCCTACTTGACAAAGAGAAATGCGACAAATTTGGAGAGACTCCACCCCAGCCCGAAGACGAGGGAGGTCATGAATACCATCACGAAGAGCACGATCGAGGTGTAGTTGACAACTTCGGGGCGCGTCGGCCAAGAGACCTGGCGCATCTCCTCACGAACCTGACGAAAGAACTCTCGCGGGGTGGCGCGCTCGCTGCGGCGACGCTGAACGTCTTGTGCACGACGAGCCGTGGGCGCACCGTCGGCGCCCACCTGTCCCTGTCGCTGCATCAAGCGCTTCTGTTCGCGATTCATCTTTCGTCTCTCACTCGTACTTCATCATCAGCCGCCGAAAACCATCTTCGAGCAGGGCAGGAGGGACTCGAACCCCCAACCACCGGTTTTGGAGACCGGTGCTCTACCAATTGAGCCACTGCCCTTAGGGGACCCGCCAGATGGCCGCGTCCCTCGGGACGACAATCTTACCATCTGGGCCGAGGAGCCCTCCTAGCGGGTCTCTTTGTGCACCGTGTGCTTGCGCTCCCACTGGCAGAACTTCTTCATCTCGATGCGCTCGCGATCGTTGATCTTGTTCTTGGTGGTGATGTAGTTGCGTCGTTTGCAGTCTTCGCATGCGAGGGTCACCTGGACCCGCTTCTCGTTCTTCGCCATGTCTCTCCTTTGATGCTGCGTTATGCCTGGTAGCGGCGGCGGGACTCGAACCCGCGACAACACGATTATGAGCCGTGTGCTCTGACCACCTGAGCTACGCCGCCTGGCGAGCCCTCTGTCGGGGTTGAACCGACGACCCCTTCCTTACCATGGAAGTGCTCTACCACTGAGCTAAGAGGGCGATGACGACAAAAAAGTCGCGAGGGCAAAGTGTAGTGCCTCTAGGCCCCTTTATTCCAACCGTTCTCGCGGTACCCTTGTCCCCTATGAGAACGCGCCTGGTCGAACTCGACGACGCCGCGGCACTCATGAACATCTTGAATCCCGAGGTGCTCGAGGTCTCGGTCTCCTTTGACCTCGTCCCGCGCACCCTCGAAGCGCAGCGCGCCTGGATCAGCCAGCATCAGGCGACCCACGTCTGCCTGGTGGCGGTCAACACCGAAGACGACCTCGGTGAGCTAGGCGCGCGAGGCGAGCGCATCCTCGGATTCGCCTCGGTCTCCCCCTTTCGCGAGCGCCCGGCCTACGCGACCACCGTGGAGAACTCGGTCTACGTCCACCGCGGGGCTCGCGGCAGAGGAGTCGGCGAGTTGCTCTTGAACGACCTGATCACCACCGCCAAGCGCTCGGGCTTCCACTCGATCATCGCCCGCATCGTAGGGGAGAACGCCAGCTCGATCCGACTTCACGAGAAGTGCGGATTTACCCTGGTCGGAACCGAGATTGAAGTGGGGCGCAAGCACGGACGCTGGCTGGACGTCGTCGAATACCAGTACGTGATGCCCGACGAAGCGATGTTTCCCGGCCACTAGGCCGCGACGCTAGGCCTTCGCTTCGCTCAGTCCGCTTCCTCCCGGGGGTGTCGGCTCCAGCTCCTCGTTGAACACGAGTTCGTCCTCGCTCGAAACTTCCCGCTCCGGCCAGGACCACTGCGTCCAGCGCCCCATGGGCGCGATCAGCACGCCGCCCAAGATGGCAACGGCGACAGCGATCAACAGCGGATTGGAGTGCACCAGACCGCTCAGCAACTGGCGCCCACCGGGCAGTCCGATGAACGGACCGATGATCGAGAGGAGCAGCAGCCAGAAATGCTCGCGGCCCTCGTAGCTCGCAGCCAAGACGACGAGTCCCCAAGCGAGATACCAGGGCTGGACGACCGGGCCGAGGATGACGAACAAGAGCAACGCGAGTCCGAGTGAGCGAACCCAACCCCGCTCGGCGGAGTGCCAAAGCAGCCAGAACGTAAAGCCAGCCGCGATCACCACACCGAGGAACCTCGTCACCGAGAGCACCGACGCCAAGGAGATCGAGTGCAGGCCCACCGCGTGAAAGATGTTGGTGAGCGCCATCCCCGCGCCGGTGGCGGGGGCCGCCCATGAGCGAACCGTGCCCTCGCTCATGAGGTCCTTTACCCAACCAAACCCGAAGCCCGCCATCAACGTGGTGACCCCGAGCACAGCGCCCGCAACAACGCCCCCAATGGCGAACGGTCGAATGCGTTGCTTGAGCGACGCCTCAGGTCCAAGCCAGTTCCACGCGACAAACGCGAGACCGATGGCGGCCGGCGCCTTTATCGCGGTGGCGAGCGAAACGAAGACGAGCGCCCATACCGGATGTCGCTGGACCGCGAGCGCGAGCCCGATCACCAAGAAGCCGGTCATGATGGCGTCGTTGTGGGCGCCGCCAATGAGGGTCAACAGCACGAGCGGGTTCATCGCGGCAAGCACGAACGCTTCGCCCGGATCGCGTCCCAGCCCGCGGGCGAGCATGGCGACGCCAAAGCCGATCATCACGACGGCGAGCACTTCGAGGAATCTCAGCCCGACGACGGTCCAGAGCTGGCTGCTCCCGCTCAGCTTGACGATCGTGCTATCGGTAAAGAGGAAGAACGGACCATACGGGGCGGGTGTATTAGCCCACAACTGGTCAACCGGAAGCGTCCAGGCACTGCTCTGCCAGCCCAAGGTCGCCGGACCGTACAGGTACGGGCTGATGTGCAGGGCTGTCATCTCGCCTTGGGCCGCGTAGCTGAAGACGTCACGTGAGAACAGAGGTGGCGCCACGATCATCGGTACCGACCAGAGGGCAAAGATCCACCAGAGCTTCTTCAACGGGGCCCCGACGTGGAGCTTCATGACCTCAGAGAGTCTCAACCAGACTCGCATCAAGAGCAGCAGTCCGCCGTAGACGAGCACCACCGACAAGATGTACTTGGTCAGGCTCGGCGTGCCGGTTGCGTTCGCCGCGGGTTCGCCAAAGAACCAGGTGTTGGTCAGGTTGTACTTGAACGGCGAATTCGTAAAGGATGCTCCCCCGACGATCGCCACCATCGCCGCAAATCCGAGCAGCGCAGGCTGCCAGAGAAACGACCAGCCTTCAAAGGGTCCGGGTGAGAATCGACCGAGCGGCGTGTAGCGACGCTCGAGGAGTTGGACGCCCGATTCGAAACGTGACGCGACTCGCTCGTAGGTCGTTCTGACCCCGCTCGCCCACGAGTTCACTCGAACCACCAAACTCCTCTCGCCACTCAAGGTGACACGGTACCGCCAGCACTGCTGCCGGCTCTCGCCGGGTGGGTCAACCTCTTGCGAGGTTGACCATGGTGGGCCAGGAGGGATTTGAACCCCCGTAGGCTAAGCCGTCTGGTTTACAGCCAGATCCCATTGGCCACTCGGGCACTGACCCGTCGAGAATTCTACTGTCCCGGCACCCTCACCACCAATGGAGCGAGGCGCGCGCGATTGCTCGATGAAATATCGATCACTCGCGACAAGC
Organism: uncultured Acidimicrobiaceae bacterium; assembly: GCA_963848345.1. Taxonomy (GTDB): domain Bacteria; phylum Actinomycetota; class Acidimicrobiia; order Acidimicrobiales; family RAAP-2; genus RAAP-2. The sequence continues at coordinate 601,043 of CAWKDF010000011.1, forward strand.
CAGTGACGTGCGCTCTAGCATCACTTCATGCCGAGTTTTGACGTCGTTTCCGAGATTGACCTTCAAGAAGTGCGCAATGCCGTCGACCAAGCGAACCGCGAAGCCACGAACCGCTTCGACTTCAAAGGCACCAACGCCATCATCGAGTTCAGCGAGAAGGAGCTGAACCTGAGCGCCTCAACCGAAGACCGCCTGCGCGCCCTCTACCAGCTCCTCGAGGAGAAGCTCGTGAAGCGGTCGGTCTCGCTCAAGACCCTCGACGCGGGAAAGATCGAAGAGGCGAGTCACAACAGCGCCCGACAGAAGGTGGCGCTCAAGGCCGGTATCAGTCAGGACGTCGGAAAGAAGATCAACAAGCTCGTAAAGGACATGGGCGTGAAGAGCCTCAGCTCGTCAATCCAGGGCGACCACGTGCGCGTGACCGGCAAGCAGCGCGACGACCTTCAACAGGCCATCGCGCGCTTCAAGGAAGCGGACCTCGACGTGCCGCTGCAGTTCACGAACTTCCGCGACTAGAGGGCCGTTTCCTCCTCGACGCGCAGGTGCTCGTCGATCCGCTCCAGCGTTTTTACCTGGAAGATGCGATTGAAGACGATCAGCTTCAACACCCAAAAGACGCCGAAGCAGACGAGGTTCGCGCCGTCGACGAGACCGGTGTTGGTGAGATGACTCCAGTGATGCGAACGCACCTCGTTGCGCGCCCACCACGCGCCGAGCTGGGAGAAGGCAATGCCGAGCGCTGACATGGACATGAAGGGCAAGATCTCTCGCCGCCAGTGACTGCGCCCGTGCTTGCCCCACGTCCAGCGTCGATTCAACTGGTACGCGGGAAACATTCCCACGACGTTGCCCGCGAGCGTCGCCCACACGACACTGGGGATGATACGAAGTCCGTAGAAGCCCGAGACCGCCGCGAGCGACACCGCGGTCGTAATGACCGACGCGGCCGTGTAGCGAATGAGCCGACGACCTTCGTGGGTGCGTGACCAAGCGAGCACCGCCCGTGGGGAAATCGTCATCGCAGCCAACCTACCTTTTCTCATTCCCCGAGACCCGAGGTCGCACGCGTCTTCCATCTTTCACCGATACGAGCGCGAATGCGGGTCGACGAGGGGCGAAGCTCCCTACTTACATCGAAACGGGTTCGTCGAGAATCTGGTCGTGGTGCGCGACGTGGAAGATGCGGTTGAACACCAGGAGCTTCAAGACGAAGAAGACGGCGAAACACGCGACGTTGGTGCCCGCGACAAGACCCGTATTGAAGAGTCTGCTCCAGTCGTGCGAGTGCACCTCCGAGCGCGCCCAGAAGGCACCCAGCTGCGAAAACGCGATACCTAGAAACGCCATGGACCAGTAGGGCACGATCTCATTGCGAAAGTGACTTCGCCCGCGCTTGCCCCAGGCCCAGGCCCGATTCCAGTAGTACGACGGGATGACCGCCACCAAGTTGCCCGACAGCGTGGCCCAGATCACGCCTGGAATGATCTTCAGGCCGTAGACAATCGTGATCCAAAGAAACGACATACCGGTCGTCACGACGGACCCGAGAAGGTAGCGGTAAAACTTCTTACCCTCGCGAGTGTGCATCCACGCCCACAACGAGCGAATCCGGGACGTCATTGAAACGAGTCTACCGGCCGGGGCCAATTCGACTCAGCGGCCGCGAGTGGCACAATGGACCATGTCCGAAGCGCTCGAGTTCCTTGTGCACCTCCTCGACCTGGAAACCATCGAGGTCAACGTCTATCGGGGTATCAATCCCAAAGAGGAGCGCCAGCGCACCTTCGGCGGCCAAGTTGCGGCGCAAGCCCTGATGGCCGCGGGGCGCACGGTTGATCGAGGCCGCGTCCATTCACTGCATTCGTACTTTCTTCGCCCCGGCGATCCGACCACGCCGATTCTGTACGAAGTCGACCGGATTCGCGACGGGAAGAGCTTCACGACCCGTCGCGTCGTCGCCATTCAGCACGGCAAGGCGATCTACAACATGCAGGCCAGCTTTCACAGCGACGAAGTGAGCATCGAACACCAGATCGCGATGCCCGTCGTTTCCGGACCCGAAGAGATCCGCTCACTCGCGGAGGTGCTCAAGAGCGACTTTCCCGGCAGCGACGAGTGGTTCATGCGCGAGCACCCGATCGACCAGCGCTACATCGGCGAGGTTCCCTGGAGCCCCAACCGCGACAAGGACCCCCACCAGCTTCTCTGGATTCGAGCGGACGGCACGTTGCCTGATGACCCCCTCTTGCACGCCTGCGTCGTCACGTACGCGAGCGACATGACGCTCATGGACTCGATCGTGAAGGCGCACACCATTTCGTGGGATGACGGAAGCTTCATGGGCGCGAGCCTCGATCATTGCATGTGGTTTCATCACGAGCTTCGCGCCGATGAATGGCTGCTCTACGACGCGGAGTCGCCCATCGCGTTCGGCGGTAGAGGGCTCGCGCGCGGCTTCTTGTTCTCGCGCGACGGTGAGCTCAAGGTGTCGATGGTCCAAGAGGGCCTCACCCGGCTGATCACCCCGCGCGAAAGCGCGTAGCGTTTCGCGTTACGCGCGCTGGTGCATCGGGACGAAGTCGCGCTCCTCGGCACCGACGTAGAGCTGGCGCGGTCGAGCGATCTTGGTGTCTTGCTGGAGAAGCTCCTGGTAGTGCGCGAGCCAACCCGAGGTACGAGGAATGGCGAAGAGCACCGTGAACATCTCGACCGGAAAGCCCATCGCTTGGTAGATGAGCCCCGAATAGAAGTCCACGTTCGGATAGAGCCGGCGCGAAATGAAGTAGTCGTCGGCGAGAGCGACCTCTTCGAGCTTGAGCGCGATGTCGAGCAGCGGATTCTTCCCGGTCACGCTGAAGACGTCGTCCGCGGTCTTCTTGATGATCGTGGCGCGAGGATCGAAGTTCTTGTACACGCGATGACCGAATCCGTCGAGCAGCGTCTTGCCCTGCTTCACGGTCTCGACGAAGGCCGGAACGTTCTCGATACTCCCGATCTTCGTCAGCATCTTGAGGACGGCTTCGTTGGCGCCGCCGTGACGAGGACCATAGAGCGACGCCGTCGCGGCGGCGGTCGCCGAGTAGGGGTCGGTGTGCGCGGAGCCGGCGACCCGCATGGCCGTCGTGCCGCAGTTCTGCTCGTGATCCGCGTGCAGGATGAACAACACGTCCAGAGCGTGCGCGAGCACCGGGTCCGGCTCGTAGCGAGGTTCGGCGACCTTCCACATCATGGAGAGAAAGTTCTGCGCATAGCCCAGTGAGTTGTCGGGATAGACAAAGGGCATTCCTACGCTGAACCGGTGAGCAGCCGCGGCGAGCGTCGGCATCTTGGCGATAAGTCTGACGATCTGCTTGTTCAGGATCTCTGGATCGTCGAGGACCTTCGCTTCTTTGTAGTACGTCGAGAGCGCGGCGACCGCCGAGACCAGCATGCCCATCGGGTGCGCGTCGTAGTTGAAACCTTCGAGGAAGCGCTTTCGCACGTTCTCGTGGATGAAGGTGTGATACGTGATCTCCTTCTCCCACGCGGCGGCCTGTTCGGCGTTGGGCAGCTCACCGTGAAGAAGCAGATAGGCGACCTCAACGTAGGTCGACTTCTCGGCGAGCTGCTCGATGGGGTATCCGCGATAGCGCAGGATCCCGGCGTCCCCGTCGATGTAGGTGATCGCCGACTCAGCCATCGCCGTCGTCATGAAGCCGGGGTCGTAGAACCACACACCGGGCAGCAGCTTCGCCCACTCGTTGGCGGCGACCCCGCCGTTACGAATTGGGATCTCTCGAGTCTCACCTGTGCGGTTGTCGGTCACGGTAATGGACTCAGTCACGATTCCTCGATTCATTTTGGGGCCGGGACCATCGTAGGTCAACTCACCAGTAACCAAAACGCGCTAACTGGCTCCCGACGGCGACATCTCAAGGCGGAAGTGCTCCGTCGTGACTTTCCCGACGGCTGCGCGAGCGCCCGCGACAGAGATGACCACTCCCGCCCGCTCGCTTGGGGCCGTCGTGAGCGCGCTCGGCACAAACGCGTACGCCTGGAGCGGTCCGAGTGTCGTGCTCATCCGTTCAAAGAACGGCTGACCGCGGTGGTTCGTGGGCGTCACGCGAATGCTCAGCGTCACGGGCTGCTCGTCGTAGCTCGCGTTGAGGACAGAAACCCCAAGAGCGACGGTCTTCACGGGCGGCAGCAGCAAGACACCGTGCGCGGCGGGCAGCGGCGAAGGAACCACCCGCACCGCGACAATTGAAATAGCTCGCACCAGAGCGAGCGAGGGTGCGTTCGCGAGATCCGTGGTGCCGCGATGCTCAAAATAGCTGGCGCTGCGAGAGGTTGTCGCCGCTAAACGCACTCGACCGGGCTCCTTCGAGAGTGCGAACCGAGCACGATTCCATCGCGAGCTCGTCTCGACGATGGTGGCCGATGGGTTCGCCGGTGTCTCGGATGGTGTGGTGCTCCAGGGCAACCTCAGCGAGGTTGCCACGTCACCCAGGAGTGCCTGATAGGCGGCGACACGCTCAATCGTGAGCTGATACAGGGTCTCGTTCACCTTGTGCGAGAGCGCCGGTTCACGCAGGAGATCGGCATCGGTGATCCATCCTGGGAGTACGTCGTTCAACTGATAAAGGCGGGCGGCGAAGACGATTCGCCTAAGCGAGGCTCCCTGAGTGAGCAGTCGATCGAGGCGCGCGTCGAATTCGTTTTCCTGGTCGACGAGCCCGTTCGCCAGTGCCGCAAAACTCTTGTTTTCGCTACGCCGCTCGGTGATGGCACCGTGTGCTGATCGTGACACGTCGCGCGCGAACACCAGCACAATGAGCGTGATGACGAGCGCCAGCGTGATGAGCACCGTATGACGACGGCGTTGCGCGCGAGTACGGGCCACGCTGAAAGAACTTACTCGGCGGCGATTTTTACTCCGAGTCCTCGAAACCTTCGAGTTCGAGGATCTCTACGGCGCCGTCGGGTAAGGGCGATGCGTCGTCGATTCCCCACTTGCTCCTATCGATGCGCGTCGCCAAACGATTGACGTGATCCAACTCGGGCAGCTCTTTCCCGTGGGCCGCGCCACCCAGCTTCTGCAGATTTCTCGCGCTCACAATCAGACGAGATTCGAACGACGAGACCATCGCGTTGTACTCCTTCACCTGCGTGTCAAGCGCCCTGCCCATTCTCTCCACCGGCTCGGCGACCTTGCGAATCCTCTCGAAGATGTCCTCGGCAACCTTGTAGATCTCTTCGGCGTTCATGGCGAGACGCTGTTGACGAACGACCATCGCAACGGACCAGAGCATCGAGAGCAGATTGGTCGGGCCAACGATGATGACACGATCCTTCGCCGCGCTGTTCAACAGATCGGGATTGGCGTCAAACGCCACGCTGACCGCGACGTCGCTCGGTACGAAGCACGCGACGAACTCGGGCGCGGGCGCGATCGACTCCCAGTACGCCTTTTGTCGCAGCGTCCTGACGTGGGCGAGCAAGTCCTTCGCGTGCTTCGATTCGAGCACTGCTCGTTCGTTGGCGTCACTCGTCGCGATCGAGGCCTCGAATGCATCAAAAGGAAACTTCGCGTCAATGGCGATTCGAGACCCGTTCGGCATGTTGACGACGCAGTCGGGACGCTGCGAACGACCCGACTCACTCGTCGAAGAGACTTGGAGTTCATAGTCAATGTTCTGGCGCAGTCCTGACGCTTCGAGCACATTGGCGAGCTGGATCTCACCCCAGCGGCCCCGGTGATCCGCTCGTCCGAGGAGCTGATTGAGTCGTCGGGTTTCGTCTTGGGTTCGGCGCTGCTCGGCCAGCAGCTCATCGGTCCGGTTCTTCACCTCGCCCAGTGCACCCACGTGCTGCTTGTCAAACTCGGCGAGGTTGCGCTTGTACTCGTCCAAGAGGTCGGCGAGGGGCTTCAGCGTTCGATCGAGCGTCGTCTCGCGCTCCTTCATCACCGCTTCCTGAGAGTGATTGAACTGGGCGACCGTCTGCTGGAGGACCCGAGTGGAGAGGCTTTCAAAGACGGGCCCGAGGTTGGACAGCGCAGCCTGGTGCTCGCTTCGCAGCTGCTCGACGTTCATCCGGGCGCTCTCGAGCTCGCTCTCGCGAACCGCGAGCTGAGATCTGACGTCAGCCAATGATCCACGGTCGCCCTCGGCGCGTCGCGCGGCGAACATCCACACGACGCCGGCGCCAACGACGAGTCCGATCAGCCCAGTCAGCAGTGCGACCATTTTCCTCACCCTTCGTTTACTTCCAACCCTAGAGAAGCGATGTAACGCCCACTAGCCTTTGGAAGATGAACCGACTCTTTCGTTCCTCCCGGCCTGATGAGGAGAACGAGGCACCGCTGGGTTCCCTCGGCGACGACCTGCGTCCGCAGACGGTACAGATCTTCGCCCTCGTAGGCGAGGCGATTGCCGGGGCGACGCACGCACTCCTCGCAAACGACCGCGAACTTGCCAAGCGCATCGTTGAACAGGACATCATCATCGACGACCTGGTCAACCGACTCGTCTCGACGGCCGAAGAACGATTGCTCGAAAGCGCGGCTCTTGACGTCGAAGGTCGTCGGGACATGCTCATTTTGCTTCGCATCCTCCCCGAGATCGAGCGCAACGGTGACCTCGCCGAGCACGTGGCTCGCCGAGCGGCGCGGGGGCTCGGCAGTGAGATGAGTCCCCGATCACGGGGACTGATAGAACGCATGGGGGAAGTGGCGACGACCATATGGCGAGAGGCCACCGACATCATCATCGATGGCAAGGACGAAGCGGTCGGCGCCATTGAGGACATTGACGACGAACTGGACGATCTGCACGTGTCGCTCACCGCGGAACTCACGTCAGGATCAATGAGCGTGCCCGTCGCGGTGGAAGTCGCGCTCATGGCTCGCTTCTACGAGCGCTTCGGGGACCACTGCGTGAATCTCGCCCGACGACAGGTCGGCAGAGACGGAGGAGATTAGGAGCGAAGCTCGAGCAGCGCTTCGGCGATCTGCACTGCGTTTAGCGCGGCACCCTTGCGAAGGTTGTCGCCGCTCACGAAGAGTGCAAGGCCATTCTCCAGCGCCTCCGAGCGCCTGATGCGTCCGACGTAGCTCGGATCCTTGCCAGTGACCAAGCGCGGGGTCGGCATATCGTGCACGACGACACCGCGCGCCTTTTCCAGGATCTCCGTGGCGCGCTCTGGAGAGAGCGCGTTCTCGAAGCCGAGCGTGAGGGCGAGCGAGTGTCCGGTAAACACTGGAACGCGCACGCACGTGGCGCTCACGCGCAGATTGGCGATTTCGAGGATCTTTCGACTTTCGTCTCGAAGCTTTTGCTCCTCGCCCGTTTCAAAGGATCCATCGTCCACGAGCGAACCAGCAATCGGAATGACGTTGTGGGCGATGGTCGCGGGAAACTTCACCCCTTCGTCGAGTGGGAAGGCGGCGCCGTTAAAGGCGAGCACCCGCGCATCTTCATCGCGATGCTTCTCGAGCTCGTCGGCGAGCTCTTCGACACCGTCGCGCCCCGAGCCACTGACGGCCTGATAGGTCGAGGCGATCATCGTTTCGAGGTTGGCCGCGAGATGAAGCGGCTTCAACGCGGGCATGGCCGCCATCGTCGTGCAGTTTGGATTGGCCACGATGCCCTTGGGGATCGTGATGAGCGCGTGCTCATTGACTTCGGGCACGACCAGGGGCACGTCGGGATCCATTCGGAACGCGGACGAGTTATCGATGACGATCGCGCCTGCAGCAGCAATTCGCGGTGAGAGGACCTTTGACGACGTGGCGCCCGAAGATGAGAGCGCAATGTCGATACCCGAGAAGTCGGCCGTCGCCGCGTCCTCTACGACGATCTGCTGGCCGCTCCACTCAATCGTCGAACCGGCGGATCGCGCCGACGCGAAGAACCTGATCTCGTCTACGGGAAAGTCGCGCTCGAGCAGGATCGAACGAATTACCCCGCCCACCTGGCCGGTGGCTCCGACAATGGCGATACGCATGGCGGAAGTTTAGATCACTCGGCGTCGAGACCGAAGGCGTGGTGCAGGACTCGAACCGCGTCAGCGACCTTGTCGGCGTGGAGAACACAGGAAATCCTGATGGAACTCGTGGAGATCATCTCTATGTTGATGCCGTTCTGATACAGGGTTTCGAACATCAGGGCGGTGACACCAGGGCTCGACTTCATGCCCGCTCCCACCAGGCTCACTCGCCCAATTCGATCGTCGCTCGTCACGGTCTCTGCGTCAATCTCCTTTTGTATCTTCTGGCACGCCTTGGTGGCCGCTTCCAGGTCGGTCTTGGCGACCGTGAACGAGATGTCGGTCACGTTGTGCAGGCTGGTGTTCTGCACGATCATGTCTACGTTGATGTTGTCGTTGGCGAGCTCGCGAAAGAGCGTGGCCGCGACGCCCGGACGGTCGGGCACGCCAGCGACGGTGATCTTCGCCTCCGACGTATCATCCGTGATCGCCGAAACGATGGCTTCTTCCATAGTGGGGTCCTCCTCCACGATCCAGGTGCCTGGCTCCCAGGTAAAGCTCGATCGAACATGCAACGAGACGCGATGGCGCCGAGCAAGCTCCACCGAGCGCAGCATGAGCACGCGTCCGCCGGTCGCGGCGATCTCCATCATCTCGTCAAACGAGACGATCGAGAGGCGGCGCGCCTTGGGTACGACCCGGGGATCCGCGGAGTACACGCCCGAGACGTCAGTGTAGATCTCGCATACGTCCGCTTTCAGCGCGGCCGCCAGCGCGACGGCGGTCACGTCCGAACCACCTCGGCCCAGCGTCGTGATGTCTCGATCAATGGAGACTCCCTGGAACCCGGCAACCACCGGCACCAGACCGTCGTCGAGCGCCTCGCGAATTCGATCGGGTCGCATCTCGAGGATCTTCGCTCGCGTGTGGCTCGTATCCGTAATGATGCCCGCCTGAGAGCCGGTGAACGACGCCGACTCGACGCCCACGGTGCTGAGCGCCATGCTGACGAGCGCCATCGAAATGCGCTCGCCGGCCGTCAGCAGCATGTCCATCTCTCGATCGGGACGGTTGGGCGAGACCTCGTCGGCGAGCAGGATCAGATCGTCCGTGAACTTTCCCATGGCCGAGACGACCACGACCACCTCGTGGCCTTCGGCGCGCGTGCTCGCGACGTGTTGGGCGACGGCGCGAATGCGCTCCGCGTCGCCAACCGACGTGCCTCCGTACTTTTGCACGATGAGTGCCATACGGGTCAACGATAGTTGAGCGATCTAGAGCATTAGAAAGGGCCTACTAATGTCGCATCCATGACATCTTCAAAACGGGAACGGCAAAAGGCGGGACGCCGCGAACGGCTCGAGCGCATGCAGCGCGCAGAAAAGAAGCGCAAGAGCATCCGGCGCGGCGTGATCATCGGGGTTATCGCCGTGATCGTGGTCGGCACCGGCGCGTTCCTCTTTTCGGGAAATAACAAGCCGACGACCACCACCACGACCACCTCGAGCACCACGGCGACGACCACCACCACCGCGGCCGGGTCCACGGCGACGGTGCAGGATCTCCACGAGCAGACCGCGTCGAACGCAAAGGCCGTGGCCTACGGATGTCCGGCGTCCACGAGCACTCGTGTCAACTCGCTCACCTGGGCGAAGGCCCCCGCGATGACGATCAACAAGAGCGCCACCTACGACGCTGACTTCGACACGACCGCCGGCAACTTCGTCGTCCAGCTCGACGCTCAAACGGCTCCGATCACGACGAACAACTTCGTCTTTCTGGCCGAGCACAACTACTACAAGTGCGTGATCTTCCAGCGCGTCATCCCGGGCTTCATGATCCAAGGCGGCGACCCGACGGGCACCGGCTCGGGTGGACCGGGCTACACCATTCCCGACGAGTATCCGAAAACCGGAAGTCCGACCTACCCGCTGTACTCGATTGCCATGGCCAACACGGGCCAGCCCCACACGGGCGGGAGCCAGTTCTTCATCGTGACGGGCTCCGCCGGAGAGACTCTCCCCGCGTCCTACTCGCTCTTCGGCAAGGTCGTGAGCGGGAACAACGTTGTCATGAAGATTCAAGACGGCGGCAACTCCAACACCTCGGCGAACGGCGTGCCTCCGTTTGTCACGTACCGCATCTTGAACATCACGATTAAGGAGTCGTAATGACCGACCTGCCCAACGCCGATGGATCGAGCCCGCAGCGCCAGAAGTTCGACGCTCCCCCCGAGATGATCATCGATCCCGCCAAGACCTACACCGCGACCATGGTGACGTCCAAAGGAACCATGGAGCTCCTGCTCGACCCGCTCGGGGCGCCGAAGACGGTGAACAGCTTCGTCTTTCTCGCCCGTTGGCACTATTTCGACGGCATCGTCTTTCACCGCATCATTCCCGGCTTCGTGCTCCAAGGCGGCGATCCCACCGGCACTGGCGCAGGTGGTCCGGGCTACCGCTTCGAAGACGAGCTGCCCAAGCCAGGGCGTTACGAGCTGGGCTCTCTCGCCATGGCGAATGCTGGTCCCAACACGAACGGCTCGCAGTTCTTCGTGATCTCCGGTCCTGACGGCGTACGCCTTCCCCCGCTGTACTCTCACTTCGGCAAGGTCGTAAAAGGTCTCGATGTGGTTCAGGCCATCAACGATCTCGGCAGCCCCTCGGGCAAGCCGCGAGAGAGCGTCGTCATCGAGTCGGTGACGATCTCCGAGAGCTAGGCGGCGCCCCTAGAGCTCAACGAGCTCGGCACCGCGGGTCGTCGCCACGTGACCACGGACGAACCGCCACCTCGCCCCGTCGTAATGGATGACACCGTCGGGTCCGAGAACCGAGAACGTCGAACCTTCGCCGAGGAGCAGCCTCGTGCGCCTGAGCTGCTCTTCGCTCGCGCTCACGCCGATGACGAGTCCGCTCACGTAACCGAGCCCGTTGGTCGGCGCGCCACCACGTGGATCCACCATCACCTCGCCGAGCACTGAGGCCACCGAACCGACCACGGCCACGTTTCGACTCTCGCGAATTGCCTCCCCCACGCTCGTCCCGAGCCAGACGCTTTTGGCGTGCAGCGCGGATCCGTCGCCGATGACCACGAGGTCGGCGTCGCGCACGCGCTGGGCGAAGTGCGGCTCGTCACTCGAGTCGCGGCTGACGTTCATGATCGCCTCGACCTTCGCGCCCTGCCCCTCGAACAGATCTGCGAGCTGGAGAGCGGCCGCCTCGGCGCCGCTGAAGGCGGCCGCCGTCGGCAAGATCACGACGTCGGATCCCTCTTCGAGGTCAAGGGGAGTACGGCTTCTCAGGACGTCGCGCAAGGCGTCCATGGAGCCCACCGCCGTCACCGTTTTCATGCCCTCAGTTTCTCACTCGTGATCTACTCGCCGGTAACGATATTCTTCGCAGATGAGATTCGAAAACGTCGGTGTCGTGGGGTCGGGCATCATGGGGAGCGGCGTGGCGGAAGCCGCGGCGTCAACGGGGGCCTTGGTGACGGTACGCGCACGCACCGAAGCCGGCGCCGACGCCGTGCTCGTGGCCGTCGATCGGTCGCTCGCGAACCAAGTCGAAAAGGGCAAGCGCGAGCCCGAAGAGGCGGCCGACGTGCGTCGCCGCATCAAGGTGACGACCGATCTCAGCGACCTTGCTGCGTGCGATCTCGTGATCGAGACCGTGGTCGAAGATCTCGGCGTGAAGATGGAGACGTTTCGCGCGCTCGACGCCGTAGTCGGCCCCACGACCGTCATAGCCACGTGCACCTCGACGCTGCCGATCATCGACCTGGCCATGCAGGTGTCCCATCCCGAGCGGGTGTGCGGCGTGCACTTCTTCAACCCCGTGGCCGCCATGGCGCTGGTGGAGATCGTTCGTCCCCTCACCGCGAGCGATGAGACCATGCACGCCGTGACCGAGTTCGTGCTGGAGTGTCGCAAGGAGCCCGTCGAGGTGAAGGACCAGGCCGGCTTCATCGTGAACGCGCTGCTCTTTCCCTACCTCAACAACGCGATGCGCCTCTACGAGATGGGCATGGCGACGAAGGAGGGCATCGACGCGGCGATGAAGGGCGGTTGCGGCTTCCCGATGGGTCCCTTTGCTTTGTTGGACCTCGTCGGTCTCGATACCTCGCTCGCCATCCTCGACGCGCTCTATGACGAGTACGGGGACGCCAACTACAAGCCGGTGCCGCTCCTTCGCCGCATGGTGAGTGCGGGCAAGCTCGGGCGAAAGTCTGGCGCAGGGTTCTACCAGTACGGCCGATAGGAGACGAGTGAAAGAGCGAGCTAAGCCTTGGGTCATGAGGACCTACTCGGGCCATTCGAGTGCTCGCGCCTCGAACGAGCTCTATCGCGGCAACCTGGCCAAGGGACAGACGGGCCTCTCGATCGCCTTCGACCTGCCAACGCAAACGGGCTACGACCCCGACGATCCGAGCGCCGCGGGCGAGGTGGGCAAGGTCGGGGTCCCCGTCGCTCACCTCGGTCACATGCGCCAACTGCTCGCCGGCATCCCCCTTGACGAGATGAACACCTCGATGACGATCAACGCAACGGCGGCCTGGCTGTGGGCGCTCTACCTGGCCCTCGCCGACGAGGAGGGCGTCGCCTACGGATCGCTTTCAGGCACGACCCAGAACGACATCGTGAAGGAGTACCTGAGTCGCGGGACCTACATCTTCGCCCCTGAGCCCTCGCGGCGTCTCATCGCCGACATGATCGCCTTTGGCATCAACCACGTACCGAGCTGGAACCCGATCAACGTCTGCAGCTACCACCTCCAAGAAGCGGGGGCCACGCCGGCCCAGGAGATCGCCTACGCGCTGGCCACGGCGATCGACGTGCTCGACGCCGTGCGCGATTCAGGAAAAGTCGATGCCTTCCCAGATGCCCGAGGTCGTGGGGCGAATCTCCTTCTTCGTCAACGCGGGCGTGCGCTTCATCGAGGAGGTCGCCAAGATGCGCACGTTCACCGCGATGTGGGACGAGATCTGTCGCACCCGCTACCGCGTGGACGATCCGTCGATGCGACGCTTTCGCTACGGCGTGCAGGTGAATTCACTCGGGCTCACCGAGCAGCAGCCCGAGAACAACGTGCAACGGATCGTGCTCGAGATGCTTGGCGTGACGTTGAGCGCCGATGCTCGCGCTCGCGCCATCCAGCTGCCGGCGTGGAACGAAGCCCTCGGGCTCCCTCGACCGTGGGACCAGCAGTGGAGCCTGCGAATGCAGCAGGTTCTCGCGTTCGAAAGTGACCTGCTTGAGTACCCCGACATCTTTGCGGGGTCTCGAGTGATGGAAGGCATCGTGCACGAGCTCACGGTGGCCGCCCAGAGCGAACTCGACGATGTCCTCGCGCTCGGGGGCGCTTTCAGCGCCATTGACGAGCTGAAGAGCCGGCTCGTCGCCAGCCAATCCGCGCGCGTCGAGCGTATTGAAACCGGCGAGCAGATCGTCGTCGGCGTCAATCGCTACGTGGAGACTGCCGCATCGCCGCTGACGGCTGAGTCCATCGACGCCATCATGACGGTAGACCCCGAGGTGGAGCGCGAGCTCATCGACGACGTTCGTTCGTGGCGCGCACGGCGCGACGACTCGGCCGTGCGAGCGGCGCTCGATGAGCTTGGTCGGGTCGCGCGCAGCGACGACGTGACGGACAACATCATGACCGCCTCGATCGCCCTCGCCAAGGTCGGGGGCACCACCGGCGAATGGGCGAACACCCTGCGCGAGGTCTACGGCGAATACCGAGCCCCCACCGGGGTGCGCACCGCGAGCTCGAGTCGTGGCGAGTCGTTTTCGAGCCTCGTCGCTCGCTCCAGGGCGCTCTTCGAGCGCCGCGGGACGCCGCCAAAGCTGCTCGTCGCCAAGCCTGGACTCGATGGGCATTCCAATGGGGCAGAGCAGATCGCCGTGGCGGCCCGAGACGCCGGCTTCGAGGTCATCTACCCGGGCATCCGACTGTCGCCCGAAGAGATTGTGGCGACGGCGCGTGACGAGGACGTGGACGTCGTCGGCCTGTCGATCCTCTCGGGCTCGCACCTCGCCCTCGTGCCACGGATCGTGCAGGGCCTTCGCGACAATCAGGTGACGGCCAAAGTGGTGCTCGGCGGCATCGTGCCCGACGAGGACGCGCGCACGCTCAAGGCGGAGGGCGTGTCCCAGGTGTACACGCCAAAGGACTATTCGATGGCCGCCATCATGGACGACCTCTTGACGTTGATCGAGTCGGCTACGTGAGTCGCGGTCGGCGACCCGAATAGGGTCCCGCGTTGAACCAGCGACCAGAGAACCGCCACGCGGGAGGCTTGTCCTTCACCCGACGGCGCTCGGCCTTCAGGAGCTCTTCTGCCGCCGCGAGGAGTGCCGCCATCTCCTCGGGTGGCAGCGAGGGACGAGGTGCGAGCCCGTAGCTCATAGCGGCACGTTCCCGTGCTTGCGCTTGGGCAGCTCTTCGCGCTTGCCACGCAGGAGATCGAGGGCTCGCGCGATGATCTGGCGAGTCTCGGCCGGGTCGATGACGTCGTCAATGAAGCCGCGCTCGGCCGCAATGTAGGGCGTGGCGTAGCGCTCCTCGTAGTCGTCGATCAGTTGGGCTCGCATCGCCTCGGGGTCCTCGGCCTTCGCCAGGTCGCGGCGATAGACAATCCCCACCGCTCCCGAGGCGCCCATCACCGCGATCTCCGCCGTGGGCCAGGCGTAGGCGAGGTCGGCACCGACGGACTTGGAGTTCATCACGACGTACGCGCCGCCGTAGGCCTTGCGCGTGATGACCGAGATCCGAGGCACCGTCGCCTCGCAGAACGCGTAGAGCAGCTTGGCGCCGTGGCGGATGATCCCGCCGTACTCCTGGTCGACACCGGGCATGAAACCAGGCACGTCGACGAACGTCACGATCGGCACATTGAAGGCGTCGCAAGTGCGCACAAATCGCGCGGCCTTCTCCGAGGAGTCGATGTCGAGCACGCCGGCCAGGATCTGAGGTTGGTTAGAGATGATGCCGATGGTGTGGCCGTCCAAACGAGCAAAGCCGCAGGTCACTTGCTGGGCGTAGGTGGCGTGGACCTCCATGTAGTCCCCACCGTCGACCACGGACGCGATCACCTTTTTCATGTCGTAGGGCTGGTTCGGCGACGCCGGCAGCAACTCGCGCAGGTCTTCGCAGAGTCGCTCGGGGTCGTCGCCCGTCATGATGCGCGGAGGCTCTTCCATATTGTTCGACGGCAAGAACGACAAGAGGTAGCGAACCTCGTCGAGCGTGCTCTTCTCGTCCGGCAGCACGAAGCTCGCGACACCCGACTTCGTCGCGTGCGTCTGCGCGCCGCCGAGCTCTTCTAACGTCACGTCCTCGCCGGTCACGGACTTCACCACGTCGGGACCCGTGATGAACATGTGGCTCGAGTCCTTCACCATGAAGATGAAGTCGGTGAGTGCGGGGGAGTACACACCGCCGCCAGCGCACGGTCCGAGGATAACCGAAATCTGAGGGACCACCCCTGACGCGCGAACGTTTCGCCGGAAGATCCCGCCGTAGGCGTTCAGTCCGGCGACGCCTTCTTGGATCCGCGCGCCGCCACCGTCGTTGAGTCCAATGATGGGCAGGCCCATGGTGATCGCGAGATCCATGATCTTGTGAATCTTCTCGCCGTGCGTCTCGCCGAGCGCTCCGCCAAAGACGGTGAAGTCCTGTGAGTAGACGCAGACCTTTCGCCCGTCGATCTTGCCGAAACCGGTGATGACGCCGTCAGAGAACGGGCGTGACTCCTCGAGCCCCATTCCCGATGCCACGTGGCGCGCCAGCATGTCCAGCTCCTGGAACGAGCCCTCGTCGAGCAAGTACTCCAGACGCTCGCGCGCCGTCATGCGACCCTTCGCACGATGACGCTCGATTGCGGTCTCACCTCCCGCCACGCGGGCTTCGGCTTTGAATGCCTCTAACTGCTTAAGACGCTCTGCCATCGAATGCTCCATATGTTGAGAGGCTAGCCATCGGGCATAGCGTTTTCATAGTGAGAACTTGTCGTCGCGAGAAGAAAACGAGCAACGTTGCGTCGTCCCTTGCGTTACCGCGAAGTAGGAATTTTCCGTTACTCGGAAGTACCAACGGTCTAACTGAGCAGTAACCACGTTGCGCGACGACGTCGCTAGTCGCGCTCTTGCACGAGTTCAATCAACGTGCCGAACGATGTCTTCGGGTGAATGAAGGCGACCATGGTATTTCGCGATCCCGGTCGGGGCGCGTCGTCGATGACGCGTGCGCCCGATGCCTTCACGGCGTCGAGCGCGAGTGCGCAGTCGTCCACGCGATACGCGATGTGGTGCAGCCCCTCGCCCTTGTTCGCCAAGTACTTCGCCACGGGCGAATCGTCGCGCGTGGGCGTCAGCAGCTGTACGTAGGAATCGGCAACGCGCACCAACGCCTCTTCGACGCCGTCGGATTCGACGACCTCGCGGTGTTCGACGAGCGCGCCAAAGACCTCGGCGTACCAGGCGATCGCGGCTTCGAGGTCATTGACCGCAATGGCCACGTGATCGATCTCGGTGAACAGTGAATCCATTACTTCTCCTCGTCATGGCGTCGAAAAATCCCCAGGCGGTTCTCGCCGATGCGCTCGCGAGTGGCGACGTCGCTGACGCCCAGTCCTTCGCGCGGCGCGAGGCAGAGGATACCGATCTTTCCTTCGTGGCGATTGTGTTGGACCTCATAGGTCGCCTCACCGGTCTCTTCGAGCGGGAAGACCGCAGAGAGCGGCGGCACCACGAGGCCGTCGATGATCGTTTGGTTCGCGGCCCACGCTTCGCGATAATTGGCGAAATGCGAACCTTTGATGGTCTTCAGCCTCATCCACAGATGCCGGTTGTCGTATTCGATCATGTACCCACTGGTCGCCGCGCACGTGACGATCGTGCCGCCGCGCTTGGTGACGAACACACTGGCGCCCATCGTGGATCGACCAGGGTGTTCGAAGACGATGTCCGGATCGTCACCAACGAGTGCGCGTATGTCCTTGCCCAGTCGACGCCACTCGCTCTCGTCCTGGGTATGTTCGTCCTTCCAGAATCGATAGGCCATCGCGTCGCGATTTATGACGTGCTCGCAGCCCAGTTCGCGCAGCGTCGCCGCTTTCGACTCGCTTGACACCACCCCGATGGGCACGCCGCCCGAGTTCAGGACGTGTTGGACGGCGAACGCACCGAGTCCGCCCGATGCGCCCCACACGAGCACCTTGTCACCCTGGGACACGTGGGCACCGTTGTGCGAGGAGAGCATCCGATAGGCGGTGGAGTTGCACAGCGCATTGACCGCCGCCTCTTCCCAGGTCAGGTGCGCGGGCTTGTGCATCAGCTGATTGGCTTTGACGACCGCAATGTCCGCGAGACCCCCAAAGTTCGTCTCGAAGCCCCAGATACGTTGGTTGCTCGCGAGCATCGAATCGTCGTGGCTGCTCGGGTCCTGATCATCGACGTAGTTGCAGTGCACGGTGACCTCGTCGCCGATCTTCCAGTTGCGCACCTGTGAGCCAGTGCGCAGCACGACTCCCGAGGCATCAGAACCAACGACGTGCACGTCGAGCGCGTGTCGCTTGCCCCAGACCGACTCCTTCGCGAGCCGGTCGAGGAACCCGAAGGTCGAAAGGGGTTCGAAGAGACTCGTCCAGACCGTGTTGAAGTTGATCGACGAGGCCATCACCGCGACGTAGACCTCGTCGGGCGCGAGCTCGGGGATCGGCACGTCCCCCACGTGCAAGCTCCGGCGGGGATCCTTCTCGTTGCTCGCGACGCCCTCGAACATGTGCTGCTCGTCGCGGCGCACGAAGACCGCCCTCGAGGCCTCGGGCATGGGCGTATCGGCGAGCACGTCGGGCGAGGCACCCGCGAGCACGGCGTCGAGAATCTCGCTCATCTGGAGACATTACCGGGCGGGCGAGCGGTGCCTCGTGGTTGAGAGCCCTTCATTCTCAGGAAGGGAGCGGTCCTTGAAGAAGCGTCTATCGTCTCTCAGTGTCCCCCGAAGGGGCGAGCAGTGAGGAGCCGTCATGTCAAACAGCGTCATCGTCGCGGGTCGCCGCACCGCCATTGGAAGGCTTGCGGGCGCCTTCGCCAGCCTGAGCGCCCAAGAGCTCGGCGGGGTCGCCATCAAGGGCGTGCTCGACATGACCGGCGTCGATCCCGCGAGCGTCGATGCGGTCTTGATGGGACAGGTCATTCAAGCAGGCCAGGGCCAGATCACGGCGCGCCAGGCGGCGCAGAAGGCGGGAATTCCGCTCACGGTCCACGCCACGACCATCAACAAGGTCTGCTTGTCGGGTCTTCAGACCATCTACCTGGCCGACCTGATGATTCGCGCCGGAGAGGCCGACATCGTGATCGCCGGTGGAATGGAGTCGATGACCAACGCGCCCTACCTCCTGCCCGGAGCTCGCGCCGGATACCGCATTGGTGACCAGAGCGTCGTTGACTCCATGATGTTCGACGGCTTGACGTGCGCCTTCGATCACTGCGCGATGGGGCTCGCGACCGAGCGCTACAACAACGGCCAGATCAGCCGCGCTCGTCAGGACGAGTTCTCCGCGCGCAGCCACCAGCTCGCGGCCAAGGCGATCGCCTCGGGGGCATTTGGTGAAGAGATCGTCCGCACGGCCGTCCCCCAACGCCGAGGTGAGCCGGTCCTGGTCGACACCGACGAGGGCGTGCGCGTCGACACCACGGTCGAATCACTCGCGGCGCTGCGTGCGGCGTTCGAAAAGGATGGCACCATCACCGCTGGCAACGCCTCCCAGATCTCCGACGGCGCGGCGGCCGTGCTCGTGATGTCTAAGGAACGAGCAGATCAACTGGGGTTGAGTCCGCTCGGTGAGCTCGTGAGCTACGGGCAGGTCGCGGGGCCCGACACCTCCCTGCTCACCCAACCCTCGCGGGCCATCTTTCAGGCCACGAAGAAGGCGGGCGTCGACGTGCAGTCCGTCGATCTGTTCGAGATCAACGAGGCGTTCGCCGCCGTGGGGCTCGCTTCGGCCGACGACCTTGGCGTGAGCGAGGAGAAGATCAATGTGAACGGCGGAGCCATCGCGCTCGGGCATCCGATCGGTATGTCGGGTACGCGCCTCGCACTCACCGCGCTCTTGGAGCTTCGCCGCCGCGGCGGGGGGCTTGCGGCAGTGGCGCTGTGCGGCGGCGGGGGTCAAGGCGACGCTGCGCTGTTGCGCTCGCTTTAATCGGGGACGTACCGAGCGACCAGTTCGTACGGTCCGGGACCGACCTGCTGATCGTCGGGCAAGGCCAGTACGAAGGCGCCCGCCAGCGGATAGCTCTCGCGTAGGGGACGCGGCAGGTCGGGCACGAGCGTTCCGAGCAGCTCGAGCACCGTCGGGTTGTGCCCCACCAGGAGCAAAGAGGTCGTCACGGGATCAATGGCGGCGAGGTCGATCAGGACGTCTTCGGCGCTCACGTCGCGCAGCCCGTTGTAGATGAGCTCGCTCTCGACGTGCGAGACGACAAAACCCGTGCCCTCAAAAGCGCGCCGGAACGTCTCTTTCGTGCGAGCGGCCGCGCTCACGAGCGCCGTCGTCGGCCCAAAGCGACCGAGCTCACCCGGATCACTCGCCCAGGCACGCAACTGCTCGCACTGTCGGCGACCTCGGTCATTCAGTTCGCGATCCCTATCGCGTTGATCGGGCGCAGCCTTCTCGGCCTTCGCGTGGCGAACAATCGTGAGGTAGCGCACCACCAGAGTCTCTCATTGATAAACGAGGCGTATCGCCACCTCGTTTAGCGTGGACACCGTGCATCCGACGCTCAGCTTTTTCCAAGCCATCGTGATGGGCATCGTGCAAGGCGTGACCGAGCTCTTCCCGGTCTCGAGCCTCGGCCACGGCGTGTTGGTGCCCGCCCTGTTCGGCTGGCACAACCTGGTCAGCACCCAGAGCGCGAATCAGAACTTCTTCTTGGTCTTTCTGATCGGCCTCCACGTGGGCACCGCGCTCGGGCTCGTCGTCTACTACCGGCGCACCTGGTACGAGCTCTTTCGCGGACTGTTGGTGCAGCTGGGACGAACTCGCGAGGACGGCGTCTCATCCCTCTGGCGACTCAACGAGCCCACGCTCGATCCCAAGTATCGGTTACTGGCGATACTCGCGATCGGATCGATCCCCGTGGGCGTCGTCGGGATCTTGTTGCAGAACAAGCTGCGCGAGCTCTTCGCGAAGCCGCTCGCTGCGGCCGTGTTCTTGACGGTCAACGGATTGATCCTGCTCGTCGGCGAAGCGCTTCGGCGTAGGAGAGGTCGTCACGCATCGCTCGCCAAGCTCGACACCATGACACCCAAGAGCGCCTTCGCCGTGGGAAGCGCCCAAATCTTGGCGCTGCTCGCGGGAATTTCGAGGAGCGGCGTCACCATCGTGGCGGGACTGCTGGACGGGCTCGATCATGAGGACGCCGCAAATTTCGCCTTCTTGCTGGCAACCCCGGTCATCCTGCTCGCTGGCCTCTACAAGCTCCCCGAACTCTTCGGGCCCCTCGGCCACGGTGTGCGCGCCCAAACGCTCATCGGTGCACTGTTTGCCATGGGGACCGCGTATTTCGCGGTGCGCTTCTTGACCCGCTGGTTCCAGACTCGAACGCTGAGGCCGTTCGCGATCTACTGCCTCGTTGCCGGCCTTCTCTGCATCATTCGATTTGCGTAATCCCTCGTCGCGGCGGGAAACAAGGCGTTCGAGCGTCGGCTAATCGCTCAGGACACGCCGCCCATCAAAGGCTCGCCCGAGTGTCAAGTCGTCCGCGAATTCCAGGTCTCCACCCACGGGCAATCCGCTCGCGGGCTGGGACACGATGAGACCGGGCACCTGCAGCAGCCGAGACAGATACATCGCCGTGTGATCTCCCTCAACGTTGGAGTTGAAGCAGAGAATGACTTCCTTTACCGGACCGTGAAGGCGTTGCAAGAGCTCTTGAATCTTGAGCCGGTCCGGCGTGACTCCCTCCAGAGGATTGAGCACGCCGTGCAACACGTGGTAGGTCCCGTGAAACGCGCCCGAGCGTTCGACCGCCACCACGTCAGGCGGGCTCTCGACCACGCAGATGGTGGTCTGGTCGCGTCGCGCGTCAGCGCAGATAGGACAGAGCCCCCCAGATTCTGCAATGTTGCAGCAGCGTTCGCAGAACGAGAGCTTGAACTTCATCTCGCCGAGCGCGGCTGCGAGTCGCTCGACGTCTTCGCTCGGCTGGCGCATCAGCCAGAACGCGATGCGCTGGGCCGACTTCGGACCGACGCCGGGAAAACGACCGAGCTCGTCCACGACTGCCTGCAGGGCAGGGGGATAGTTCACGAGATCTCTTCGGCGCCGGGAAACGCCTCTGTGATGAGATGGCTGACCACGGAATCGACCACGACGACCTCGTCGGCCACCTCGGTGTCATCACGATCGATGTACTCCTCGGCGACGGGCTTCGGCGTCGCCCGTCGTACCAGGGAGGGAGCCACCTCCAGCGTGGGGTCCACGGTCCACTGCACCGTGAGGGCCATCTTGAACTCGTGCTCGAGCGCCGCCTTCAGGCCTTGTGCGATGAGCTCGGTGTTTTCTCGCATCTCCTCGCTCGGCACGGCGATCGTGACCAGGAGTCCCTCAAGTGCCTCGACTCTCGCCGAACGAAGGAGCAGCTGCGCGGAGCGAGGGGTCCGCGGCACCACGCGCTCACTGAAACGCTCGCGAACTTCACCAAGAGTGAGCACGCCCACAGCGCTCGGACGCTCAGCTCCTGCCACCGCCGCAACTCGAGGTTCCGTTAGCTCGGACCGAGGTGCCGGCGTCGGTGGCGTCTTTGACGACGGCGGCGCAGGGGCAGGGGCGGGCGGGCTCACGGTCGTCCCGATCGGACGAAGCACGGGGGCGGTGGGGGCGGCCTCGAGCGTCGCACGGGTCGAGCCTCGTTCGAGACGCACGAGACGCTCGTCGAGCGACTCGTACGAGTGATCGAGTTCGGGCTTCGTCAGGCGCACCATGGCGACTTCCAACATGACCATCTTCTCCGGCGCGCTCTTCATCTCTCGAATCGCTCGCCCAACGGTCTCGAGAATCCGCACCGTTCGCGCGAGGCCAAGCTGCTCTCCCCAGCGCGTGAGTCGCTCACGGTCGGCGTCAATTGCGTCGGATACCTCTGGCGCAACCTGCAAGAGGAAGGCCTGGCGCACTTCTCCCGCGAAGCTCTCCGCGAGCTGCTCGGGATCCCAACCCTCGCGCGCGAGTTCGGCGAGAGAACGTAGGGCCCCGACGGCGTCCTCATTGGCGAGCGCGCCAAAGAGCCCCTCGAATTCAGGCTGGGATTCGCTGATCGAGCCGGTCGCCAGCAGCTGATCAAGAGCGCTCCACGCGTCGCGAGCTGAACCACGACCTAGGCGGACCGCCGCTTCAATCGTGGCGTCGTCCGCCCCAAGGGCGGCCTCGCGCTGTACGTCATGGAGGAGCGTGGCGAGTGTGTCGGCGCTGATCAAGCGAAATTCGAGATGCTGGGTGCGCGACTTGATGGTCGGTAGAACCTTGTGCGGATCGGTCGTCGCCAGCACGAACACCACGTGCCCGGGAGGCTCTTCCAGCGTCTTCAGTAGTGCCGCGGAGGCGGCCTTCGAGAGCTGGTGCACTTCGTCGAAGATGTACACCTTCCACCGCCCCGGCGTGTTGTGCCAGGCACCCGAGATGATCTCGCGGATGTCGTCGACACCATTGTTCGACGCGGCGTCAAGCTCGATCACGTCAAGCGAAGTGCCCTTAGTGATCGCCACGCAGCTCTCACACACCCCACAAGCGTCTCCTTCGACGGGATTTTCGCAGTTGAGCGCCTTGGCGAGAATCCTCGCAGTGGTCGTTTTCCCGGTTCCGCGAGGTCCGGAGAAGAGGTACGCGTGCGAGACCCGCTCATTCCTTACCGCTCCCTGGAGGGCGCGAACCACGTGATCCTGACCCCGAAGTTCGGCGAATCGACCGGGTCGAAAACGACGGTAAAGAGAGGTCACCCCCTCGAGCGAAGTGGGCGTCGCTTTCGTATCAGCCATGGAACGATGCTAACGGGAGGGTCCGACGTGCCGGGATCCAAAGCGGTGGTCAGGCGATCCGTGGCACCCAACACAGTTCGCTGAGAGCTGCTGGTTTCCACCCCTGACTCGGTTCACGAAAGGTCGTCGCACGGGACCCGGCCACCGCTTTCGATCTCGGCATCAAAAAGGCTACCGGAGATCGGAACAGTCGGACTCGGGTAGCCTTGCAAGCCGGTATTCATTTCAAATTTGAATCCTTTGGAGGAGTGCGAGAGCGGCCGAATCGGCACGATTGGAAATCGTGTGAAGGGAAACCTTCCGTGGGTTCAAATCCCACCTCCTCCGCCATGGGGTCTTAACGAAAGTTGACCCCATCTTGTGACGAAACTCGGCGAATGACACACCGGACGCCCGATTTGAGGAGTTCGTCTGACTTCCTGAGGAGGTCTTCGGGGACGGGCACTTGCGAGATCCCTCGCCCCCGTCGTCGAATAGGTCGCCTCGACGAGCGGCTCGATTCATCGATCCGACGTTCCAGCGATCCGTCGTTCGCCGACCACGCGTATCCTCTACCCAGTTCCCCGACGCTCTGCCTCAAGGATCTGCTCTTTCACCGTGACCCCCCACCGGTAGCCGCCCATCGAGCCGTCCTTGCGCACAACTCGATGGCACGGGATCGCCAGCGCTGCCTCGTTCGCCGCGCACGCTGAGGCCACGGCCCGGACCGCCCTGGGCGCCCCAATACCCTCTGCCACCTGCGAATACGTTCGCGTCTCTCCGAGAGGGATATCGCGCAGCGCCGCCCACACACGCAGCTGAAATGCGGTACCCGCCACATCGAGGGGCAACGAGGTTGCGTCGCGCTCACCGTGCAGAGCTCCCACAAGTATCTCAGCTACGTCGGCAAGACCTCCATCGTCTCGTTCGACGACGGCGTTCGAAAACTCAGCTTTCAGATCGTGGACCAGACTCTCTTCATCATTTCCGACGCGAACCGAACACACCCCCCGTGGCGTGCGTGCCGCGACGACCCAGCCGAGCGAGGTCGCGATCGAGGTAAAAGCGATGTGCTCCCCGTCTCCGCCTGCGCGATAGCGCGTAGGCGACATGCCGAGTGCGGGCGCGCCGTGGTCGTAGAACGCGCGGACCGAACCATAACCTGCGTCAAAGACGGCACTCGTCACGGACGCGCCTCCCCGCAGCCTGGCACGAGCGCGCTCTGCTTTGTAGGAGCGCGCGTAGACACCCACCGAGACGCCGATGATCTCGTGAAATCGGCGTCGAAGGTGGCGCTCGCTATATCCGAGCTCGAGCGCGATCGCCGCAAGTGGCGCGTCGTTCGAGCGTTCGAGGCGACGGCACGTCTCAACGACCGCTGCGATCGATGGATCGCTCTGCGCCAGGTGATCCGGACGGCAGCGTCGACACGCTCTGTAGCCCGCCTCAACGGCCTCAGCGGGCGTTGCGAAAAACCGGACGTTGCGCCTTAGGGCGCGGCGCGCTCCACAGTTGGGCCGACAAAACACCTTCGTCGAGGCGACCGCATAGACGAAGCATCCACTCATCGACGCGTCCCGTTGCTCGACTGCGCGCCACCTCACCTCGTCAAGTTCTTGCATGGTCGTAATCTACGCAGCGCCTTCCTCGATCACTTCCCGCTTTCGGACTTCGATGTGCGACACCACAATTCCGCCATTTTGCGAAATCGATTCAGAAGGCTTTCCCCGTGATCACCGGGTTCTTACCTTGCACTCGTACTGTGGATTCGTGACTCGTTCCAGCGCATGGCGAACCCTTCGCAAGCGTGCGCGCGGTGCTCGCCCGGCCGGCTCCCCGACACCGCCAATGCACCGCGGAGCGCGGGCTGCGACATCGATCGTTTCTGATCGCGCACGCCCCGTATGGTTCACTGAGTCGAAGCTCGACGAGAGGGAGGCACTTGAATTTCGTCAACTGAAGCCACCGTCGGACGAGCACTGGCTCCAATGACCACGGCGGCGAGGGACTCTTCACTCGCCGCCGCCTATCCAGTGCTGTGGCTGCGCGACAACTGCCCGTGCGCGGAGTGCCGAGATCCTTCCAGCGGGCAAAAACTCTTCCAACTCCTCGACCTCTCCGAAGAGGTTGAGATTCGAGAGATCGTCGAGCGTGGCAACGACATCGAGATCACCTTTCATCCAGACCATCACCACTCGATCTACTCGCGCGAGTGGCTGCAATCTCGGCCCGGCCAGCTGCTCGCTGGACGAAACGAGGACAGCAAGCAGCTGTGGCGTGCCGCCGACATCGATCTCACGGCGCTCAAGACCACGTGGACCAAATATCGCGCGGACAACCTCGAGCGACTTCGCGTGTTGCGTGGCGTTGAGAATCTCGGCCTGGCACTCATCGAAGGCACACCTGCCGTCGCCGACACCGTATTGGACGTGGTCGCAACGTTCGGCTTCGTTCGCGAGACGAATTACGGCAGGCTCTTCGACGTGCGGGTCGAGCCCGACCCAACCAACCTCGCCTTCACGGGCCTCGCGATAACACCTCACACCGACAACCCCTACCGCGATCCAGTGCCCACGCTGCAGCTCTTGCACTGCCTCAAGAACTCCGTTGACGGCGGCGAGTCCGGGCTCGTCGACGGCTTCCTGGCCGCGTCAATACTGCGAGATGAGGATCCACAAAGCTTCGAGGTGCTCTCGCGCACATCGGTCGACTTCGCCTGGTCCGACGCACGCCACTCGCTGCGCGCGACGCGTCCTCTCATCGAAGTAGACGAAGGCGATCGCGTCCGCTCGGTGCGATTCAATAACCGTTCGATGCAGGCCTTGCGCCTCGAATACGACCGCGTCGTGCGATTTTACGCCAGCTATCGCCGATTCGCCGAGATTCTTTCGCGCCCCGAACTCGAGCTGGTCTTTCGCCTCGATCCGGGCGACTGCGTAATCTTCGACAACACCCGTGCGCTGCACTCTCGCACGGCCTTCGAAGAATCGAGCGCTGGCAGCCGCCATCTCCAAGGCTGCTACGCGGACATGGACGGACTGGCGAGCGCGGTCGACGTGCTCGACCGGTCGACAAAGGGCGCCCGTTGATACGACCGGCCAGCGTGGTTCGACGATCACGTGTAAGAAGGTTCGACGTGGCGACAGTAAGAAGGTATGAACGCCTCCACGGTTTCCGACGCAACTACTACCAGACGCCTCGCTCGCGCGACGCTCGCCTTCGCGGCGATCGCAGCCGTCACGCTCGGCGCTAGTTCACCCTCCGCGTTCGCGGGCACCCCGCGCGCCACGGCTCCTCACACCTACGTAGCAGCCGGCGCCTCCCGGCTGGTCGTCCAAGTGAATCGCGGCCTCAACGCCAAGACGGACCGATTCTCCACGTACGCCACGACCAACGCGACGATCATCGGCGCCATTGTCGTCCGCGTGAACGCGCTGCCCAAAGCGCCCTCGTCGGGAGAGATGTGTCCGATGGACGTGGGCGCCAAGCTCACCCTCAGCTTCTTTCGCCACTCATCGAAGCCCTACGCGGTCGTCATCGCCGATCCGGGTGGATGTGGAGGTGTGGCCATCCACGACTACAACGCGAACCACACGCTCTCGGGCTCGGCGAGCCTTGGTGGCGGCACCGCGCTTTCCACGTACGTGGCAACCCACCTGCACATAAAAACGCTGCAAGTGCTCTGATCAGCGTTCGTTCGCGTACCGAGGGACATTCCTCGCATCGTTCACTCAATCGTTGCTCGTCCTTCATGGAATTACTCATCGAGCGTCATAGCATCGTCTCGAATGAAGGAGGCTCATGAACGCGCCAAAGAACACCAAGGAACTGTTTGACCTCTATGAGGATCGGGGCGGCGAACCGTACGGGGAAGCCATTACGCAAACCGAGCACGCGCTTCAGTGCGCCGCACTCGCTCGAGCCGAGGGGGCGAGCGAGGCAATGATCACGGCCGCCCTCTTTCACGACGTTGGCCACCTCGTCGTGGAGATTCAGAACGAGCCGGGTTTCAAGATGGATGAGGACGACGACGATCATGAAGCCATCGGCGCCCGCGTGCTGGCACCGCTCTTTGGCCCGGCCGTGGCCGGGCCGGTAGCCCTTCACGTGACCGCCAAACGCTGGCGCTGCTCGACCGATCCCGGCTACTACGACCGACTCTCGGAGGCATCCAAGATGACGCTGAAGGCTCAAGGCGGGCTGTTGAGCGACGGAGAATGCATCCGATTCGAAGAGCATCCGGGATTCCCCGACGCGCTCGCCCTGCGCACGTGGGACGACGAGGGAAAGACCGAAGGACTTGAGGTTGGCTCGCTCGCGGACTACGAGGGGATCGTCAATTCGCTGGCAGCGGCGTGGTCACGAGCACGTCGCGAGCGCTGACCGAGATCTCAACGCGGGTGCCAAGTTCGAGGTGGTCCGCCTCGCTGCTGCGCACGTCCACGCGTACGTTCGTACCCGCAATGCCGACGCCCACGCGAGTCGTCGAACCAAGAAAGCTTCGGTGAGTCACGACACCCAGTCCGGTGGGATTGACCGTCAACGCGAGATCCTCGGGCCGCAGAAGTGCCTCAAGCTCCCCTGCGGGCACCATATTCAGATCGCCCCGTATCCTCACCTCGCGCCCGAGCACCTCAACGTGGTCGCCATGTCGCACGGCGGGAATACGGCTCGAGATCCCCACGAACTGACCAACAAAGGGGGTCGCCGGATGCGAATAGAGGACGGAAGGACTGTCGACCTGCTCGATGCGCCCTTGGTACATGACGCATACTCGGTCCGAGATCGACATCGCTTCTTCTTGGTCGTGAGTGACGAATACGGTGGTGATGGCGAGACGTTGCTGCAGGGCCCGAATCTGATCGCGAAGCTCAGCGCGAACCTTTGCATCGAGGGCCGACAGTGGTTCGTCGAGCAAGAGCACGCGAGGCTCGATCGCGATTGCGCGCGCCAGCGCAACGCGCTGCTGCTGGCCACCCGAGAGTTGGTGGGGATACTTGTTCGCGTGCTCGCCCAAGCCGACGAGTTCCAACAGCTCGTTCGCGCGCGACTTGCGTTCGCTCGAGCGCTGCTTGCGCAACTGTAGCCCGAACGCGACATTGTCACGAGCATTCATGTTCGGAAACAGTGAGTAGCTCTGAAACACCATGCCCATGTCGCGCTTCTGCGCCGGAACGCCCGACACGTCCTTGCCGTCGACGAGCACGCGCCCGCCGTCGAGTTTTTCGAACCCCGCCAACACGCGCAACGCAGTCGTCTTGCCGCAGCCCGATGGCCCGAGAAGGGCGATGAACTCACCAGGATTGATCGAAAGGAAGAGACCGTCGAGCGCCCTCGTCGTGCCGAAGTGGCGAACGATGTGATCGAGCACCACCGGCGCACCAACGGCTGGCGTCACACCGTTCGTCATAGTGGGCAGAGTTTCAACGGACATTAGGACAGCCTCTTTCTAAGGTTTCTGCGGGACTGCGAACGGTCGAGCGACACGATAAGGATGAGCAGCAGCCACGTTCCGACCAACGAGAGCATTGCGACGAGCGTGGTGATGTGACCATTCGTCTGGGCGAAGTCGACGATCCACACCGGCAGCGTCTCCCACAGATCGAGGCTCGCCATCGTGAACTCGCCGAGCACGAGAGCCACGCTGAGCACGATGGCGGAGAGCAGCGAACTGCGCAAGTTGGGCACGAGGACTCTCCAGAGCGTTCGAGCCCATCCGGCGCCCAGCGAACGCGAGGCCTCAACCAACGTCTTCAAATCGATCGCTCCCAAGCCCGCTGCCAACGAGCGGTACACGAACGGCATGGTGAGAATCACGTAGAGCAGGCCTAGCAAGTACGGCGAAGACTTGAGCCAGACCGGAGTCGCTTCCAGCACGCCGAGGATCAGAACGATCGGCGGGATGACGATAGGCAGCAACGTGAGCGTTTCAAACAGGGGCTTAAGCCGAGGGAGTTTCAAGTACATGTAGACGACGGTGGGAACCATCAGCAGCATCGAGATCGCCACCGTAACGAAGGCCAGGCGGAGGGAGAGCCACAGCGCCGTGCCGAGACCTGGCTGCGAGGGGATGGCGCTGAACGGAGAAAAGGAGAAATGACCTTCGTTGTTCTGCAGCGCAAATTTGAATCCCGCGTAGAGCGGAAGCAGGAAATAGATCCCGGCGACGATGAGCACGATCGCTCGACCAACGTGGATGCGCGGGGCTCGGATTCGAAACCGGTCCGTCTGAAGCGGGGGAATCTCGCCCTCAATGAGCGCCTTGGACGCAATGGGCGCCACACCTATCGAAGCCATCGTGATGCCCTTCTCTGCAGGAAGATGTAGCCGAGGATGGAGATGAGCATGATGACGATCATGCCGAATCCGAGCGCGTAGCCCACGTTGACCTCGTTCGCGATGACGTTGCCATTGAGAAAGGAGCCGATTTGAATCGGCGTGAGCTCGATGGTGCCGCCCGTCAGCGCCTCAGTTGTGGCGTAAGCCGACATGGCGCTGCCAAACAGCAGAAGAGTGCTGCCGAGAATTGAGGGAAGAAGGACGGGAAGCCCCACTCGGCGCCAGTACTGCCAACTCGACGCGCCCAGATTCTGTGCTGCCTCGCGCCAAGCGAGCTTGAGTCCGCCGATGGCGGGGGTGATGATGAGCACCATGAGAGGGATCTGGAAGTACAGATAGACAATCACGACGCCCCAGAACTTGTATAAGTCAAATCCGTGATGCCACGGATTGAAACCCAGGTGAGAGAGGATTCCCGTCGCAAGGCCCGTCACGCCGATGGTCGCGATGAAAATGAAGGCGAGATTGACGCCGCCGAAGTTGGCGAAGACGCCAGACGCGGTCGCCACCACGCGGCGAAGTATGGCAAAGCGAGAAGTCGCCACGACGTAGGCGAGAATCGTCCCCACGATTGCGGGGACGATCGACGTGATAAGAGAAAGCTTCAGACTCGTCTCGAACCCGAGCAGGAACTGTCCGCCACTCGTGATGGCCTTGATGTTGGCCATCGTGAGTCGGCCGTTGCCATCGCGAAACGCTTGGTTGACAATGGCGGCGGTTGGAATGATGAGCCCGAGGAACACGTAGACGAAAAACGGCAGCAGTGGGGCGAAGGTTCGGCCCCCCCGCAGCGCTCGCCGCCACGCGCTCGCAGGCGCGACGGCACTGCCGACGCTGGTCACATCGTGTCCAGCGTCGGCAGTGATCGTTGTGGATTCAATCACCACGAGGAGATTGTCTCTCTGCTCTCAGCTACTCGCCCCGCCCACTGCAGACGCCCAGTCTGAGTCGACCGTCGCAGCGGCCTTCGTGAGCTGAGCCAGGGTCGGGTACGTCGTGTTGGCGGGCGCCGGTGGAAGCTTGGCGTAGGCCGCGGCGTTCACCGTGTGGTCCTTTACCAGCGTCGCCAACTCAACGGGCCGAGTGGAGCCCTCGAGCCAAAGGTTCTGACCTTCGGTCGAGTAGAGGAACTCCTCCCAGAGACGAGCGGCCGCAGGGTCCGGTGCAGTCTTCGAGATTGCCTGGGTGTAATAGGCGGCGTAGCTGGCGTCGGTTGGAATGTTGATCTTCCACGTCTTCAGGGTCGAGGCGACTTCTGAAGCCTGCAGATAGTCCCACCAGACGATGATCGGCGTCGCACCACTCTCTGCAGTCGCGGCACCGCTCGAGCCAGGCACAAAATTGCCATCGCTATTCAACGTCGCAAAGAAGTTGATGCCCGGCTCGATGTTGTTAAACGAACCGCCATTGGCGAGCGCCGCGGCGAACACGGCAGAGAACGCAGCGCTGGCCTCGGTGGGGTCGCCGTTGATGCCAACTTCGTTCTTGTACTGGGGTTCCAGAAGGTCTTTGAACGATGTCGGGCAGGTTGTCACGACAGCAGTGTTGCAACCGATGGCAACGTACCCGCCGTAGTCATCGAACCAGTAGCCCTTAGGGTTCTTGAGGCCAGCCGGGATATCCGCCCAGGTCGCGACCTCGTAGGGCGCGAGCAACGACATGTTGTCCGCCGCGAAGCTCGTACCCACGTCAAGGACGTCAGGCGCGTCAGAGCGACCCTTGTCTGCCTTGACCGCGGTGATCTCGTCGGCACTCGAACCGTCCGGGTTGTACGAATTGACTTTGATCCCATACTTCTTGGAAAAGTCTTTAATAATGGTGCCGTAGTTGGCCCAGTCTGCCGGAAGCGTGATGACGTTCAATTTGCCCTCAGCCTTGGCCGCTTTGATCAACGCGCTCATTCCGCCACAAGCCGCGGCGGAGGTCGCCGTGTTGCACGACGACGACGCACCAGCCGTGCCACTCGTGAGAGCGACGCCCGTGAACGCGCTCGCAATGAGGCCCGCCGAAAGCGAAACCTTCAGTTTGTTTAGAACCACGTAAATTCCTCCGATTATTGAGCACCGGGCTGGTGACTCGCAATGAGAGTAAGAGTCCGTTGTTAGCGCAGTGTGACGCCAGGACGCATCTTTTGTGTCGGTCGCTCAAAACTTCTACAAAGGTTGAGTGACTATTGGGTGATGAGCACATCCAGTCGCGCAAGATCAACAACTGAATCAATGACTGCATCCGCGCCACTCGCGAGCAAGCGCGTTCCGTTATCGGTGCCCGTGAGCACGCCGACGCACTGACTGACGCCGGCCCTTCGTCCTGCTTGCATATCGGACGCGGTGTCACCGACGACCATGATCGTCTGAACGGCGCTCACTCGTGATTTCAGCGCGCACAACAGCACCATGTCCGGCGCCGGTCGACCGCGTCCGGCGTCGGCGGGCGAGACTCTCAGTCCAAACAGATCAGACCAGCCGAGCATCTCGATGAGCGCCTCGCGCGTTGCGGGAGAGAATCCCGTGGTAAGCGCCACCGCCAATCCGCGCCCTTTCAAGGCCTCGACCGTATCCCGGGCCCCGGGTATTTCACTAACGCCTACCTCTATGGCGGCAGTCACGAAGTGGCGCTCGAAGGCGTCGTTCGCGTCGAGCGCCCGTTCGTCGAAGAGCGCGCTGAAGACTTCAATCTTCGACTGACCCATCGTCTCGATGACGTACTCTTCCGCTTTCACCGCGTCGTCGCCCACCACGCCGAGCTCGTCGATGGTGCGACGAAACGCCTCGAGCACGAGTCCATGGTCGTTCACGGTCGTCCCAGCCATGTCAAAGCAGATGAGTTCGATGGTCATAGGAAACTCTCCTCAGCGATGGCGGGGGCGAGAGTCATGCCTCGCCCGCCGGCTCCCGTTACTGCGCACACGCCTCGAGCAAGCTCGCGTCGATAGTAGATCTCGTCGGTCGCGGACTCCACCTGGTGATAGACACCGCTCCATCGCCGTTCAATCGGCGGAAGATCGTCGCCTATCAGTTCACGCGCGGCGTTCGCGATGAGATCCATAGGCGCGTCGTGCGTCTCAAAGAGGCCGGGCGCGTCAGGCTCATGCGTATCGCCGATCGTGAGACCTCCGTGCAAGCGTTGCTGACACAGCAGCTGGATCGCGTAGTGGCTCGCCACCGGCTCTTGGGCATCCAAGAGGTCGGCGGCGTCCGCGCGAAAACCGGGGTAGTAGCGAAAGGAATCGCCGTTCGCCACCGATGTCGTGATCACCCTGGGGAGCGGTCGAGTCTCGGCCATGTTCAGTCGCACGCGGCGCAACGGCTCGTATTCGAACAGCTCTGCGGCAAAGCCACTCAGGGTGGCGCCCACACACAGCCACACTTGATCACCGCGATGGTGCTCGCCGCGGTGATCGATGACTTCGTAGTCAGACATACCGACGAGCTCGCGCCCCGCGTAGTACTCGTATCGCCCAGTCGCGGCCATCCACTCGCGCAGGGCCCCGAGCGCGACTCGCGATTCAACGGCTGCATCGCGTCCACAGAAGAGGCCCGCCTCAAACTTTCCCTCAAGTGCTGGGTTGCGCTTACGCACTTCGTCGTGGCTGAGCAGTTCGAACTCTCGCACGCCGGCGTCTTCACGAGCGAGCGCGCGCTCGGCCACTTTCATCTCGCTTTCGTTGCTGAGCAGGGTCAATGAGCCGTTGGCCCGAAAGCCCACCCCCGGCACCGCTTCGCCAATCTCCTCCCAGAGGGCACGCGAGCGCAGCGCGAGGTCAAGCTCCGGACCTTCGGCGCGCCCGCTCACCCACACCAATCCAAAGTTTCGAACCGTCGCTCCGTGGGGAGTGGGGTCCCGCTCAAGGTGGACCACGTGAGCACCGCGACGCAGGGCAGCCAGCGCGTGCGTCGTGCCGATGATTCCGCCGCCCACCACGACCGTGCGCTGAGCGTCGAGTGAACGGTCTTGTTCGTGCAGCATCGCCTTAACCTAAACGCGCCACGTTGCGCCTACGTGAAGAGTTCGTGTCCGCCAGACAACCCGCTACGCGAGACGACGCTCCAGGAAGAACTCGCGCAACAGTTCGGCCGATTCATCGGCCAGCACGTCAAAGGTGAGCGAAACCTCGTGCAACAGTCGTGGATCGCTCAGCACGTTATAGCGCGAGCCGACGGCGCCCGCCTTTTCATCGAGCGCGCCGATCACGAGCCGCGACACGCGTGCGTTCAGCAGCGCTCCGGCACACATGACGCACGGCTCGAGCGTCACGTACGCCGTGACATCATCCATGCGCCATCGTCCGCGGGCGCGCGCGACTTCGCGGAGGGCGACAATTTCGGCGTGCGCGGTGGGATCGTGATCGACCTCGCGTCGGTTCTCGCCAACACCCAGCACCGCTCCGCCCGCCACGAGGACGCAGCCCACGGGCACGTCTTCGTGACCGCTCGCGCGCTCCGCAGCGCGAAGCGCCTCACGCATGAATCGTTCGTCATCCATGACGAGGAAGCGTAGGGCAACGAATTGGGCCAAAAGTCAAGTCCAAAGGCGTTGGTAGACTCATCGACGGAGGGGTGCGAGAGCGGCCGAATCGGGCAGTCTCGAAAACTGCTGTGTCTACGGGCACCGTGGGTTCAAATCCCACCTCCTCCGCCGGACAGAACGGGTGACTTCGGTCACCCGTTCTGTCGCTCTCGTGACAGTGGTGAAAAGGCCCAGTACGCTTAGAGCGTCCCTCACTCAGGAGATCGCCATGGTCACATCCGTCACTACTCCCGTCGGCACCGAACGCAAGGTAATCACTGAGCTTCCTGGTCCGATGTCCCAAGAACTGCACCGACGCCGCCTGAATGCGGTGAGCGCCGGGTTGACCGTCGGATTTCCGGTCTACATCGAGCGCGCCGAGGGCGCCATCTTGCTCGACGTGGACGGCAACCAACTGCTCGACCTTGGCTCGGGCATTGCCGTGACGGGTGTCGGTCACGCGGTGCCCGCCGTCATTGACGCGGTGAGCGAACAGGTCGCTCGCTTCACCCACACCTGCTTCATGGTGACGCCGTACGACAGCTACGTCGAAGTCTGCGAGCAGCTCAACGAGCTCACCCCGGGCACCCATCGCAAGACGTCCGCGCTCTTCAACTCCGGCGCGGAGGCAATCGAGAATGCCGTCAAGATCGCTCGACTGGCGACCGGCAAGAGCGCCATCATCGTGTTCGAACACGCCTATCACGGCCGCACCAACCTGACCATGGCCCTCACCGCGAAGAACATGCCGTACAAGGATCGCTTCGGTCCCTTTGCGCCCGAGATCTATCGAGTGCCGATGAGCTATCCCTTCCGGGACGGACTGAGCGGCGAAGAAGCGGCCGCGCGCGCCATCAAGCTCATCGAAACCGACATCGGCGTCCATAACGTCGCGGCCGTGCTCATCGAGCCCATCCAGGGTGAGGGCGGATTCGTCGTCCCCGCCGAGGGCTTCTTGCCAGCGTTGTCGAAGTGGACGACCACGAACGGCGTGGTCTTCATCGCCGACGAGATCCAAAGCGGTTTTGGTCGCACCGGGGACTGGTTCGCCGTCGACCACGAAGGCGTCATTCCCGACATCGTGACGACGGCGAAGGGGCTTGCGGGCGGTATGCCGCTCGCGGGCGTTACAGGGCGCGCCGAACTCATGAACGCCGTCCACGAGGGCGGACTTGGTGGGACCTATGGCGGAAACCCGGTGGCGGCGGCGGCGTCGCTGGCCGTCATCAAGACCCTGAAAGAGCAGAACCTCCTCGAACGTGCCAAGGTGCTCGGCGCCACGATGCTCGGCACGCTGCAGTCGCTGGCTCGCGACGTCGCCATCATCGGTGATGTGCGCGGACGCGGCGCCATGATCGCCTTTGAGCTCGTCGTGCCGGGTACGACGACCCCCAACGCCGCAGCGGCCAAGGCGGTGGTTAGCTACTGCCAGCAGCACGGCGTCATCGCGCTGATCTGCGGTACCGACGGCAACGTCATTCGGCTCCTCCCGCCACTCGTCATCAGTGACGATCAGCTCGCCGATGGCCTCGCTGTCGTCTCTGCGGCGGTCCGCTCCGTTCAATAAGTCCGCACTTTTCACTCAAGGAGTTCATGAGCCAGGCCTTCGGTCACCTACGCGTCCCAGCGCGACTCATTGCGCTGCTGTGCGCGAGTGCGGTGGTGCTGGCGAGCTGTGGTTCCCACGCAGCGGTCGTAAAGAAGATCCATCTCGACGGGACGCCAGCGATCAGCATCTCGGTGCCCTTATCGGAGATTTCGTGCACGTTGAATGACGTGTGCGTTGCCGTCGGCACGGCCACCGACGGCGCAGGCCCCACCTCCGTGGGCGAGTTTTCCTCGCCCAAGGGCCACTGGTTCAATCTTGCCATCCCGACAACCTTCCCCACCCTGTTAAGTTCGGTTGCCTGTTCGGGTGCCCAATGCCTCCTCGGCGGCTCACGACCGGGCCAGGATCTTCTCTACCAGTTCGACTCGCACGGACATGGCCTCACGAGCGTCTCGGCTCCCGCGGGGGGCATCGGGATTAGCTCACTCGCCTGCAACGCGACCACCTGTGCGCTCATCGATAGCAGCAGCACGGGCGAGCCGCGTTTCAGCGTCAGTGCCGACGGTGGAACGACCTGGGCTAACCCCTCACCGATCGTCTGGGCGAAGGGCGACGCGATTACGGCGTTCACCTGCGGGTCAGCTCTCGAGTGTGCCGTCGGGGTGCTCTCCTCGAGCCATGTCTTCTCGCTCTACGTCACGACCGATGGTGGCACCGCCTGGAGCGAGAGCGTGACGCCTAGCGCCTGGACCACGTTGACGTCCTTATCCTGCGTGGACGAGCACTGCGTCGGGCTCGCGACCACGAACGGCTCGTCGTTGCTCGTTCGCTCGAAGACGTTCACTCGTACGTGGAAGAGCACGAAGCTCGCACTGCCCGCCTCCGCGCTCGCCTGTGTCACCTTTAGCCGGTGCGTCGCCGTCGGGCAAGGTTCGAGTGACCAGCCCTGGCTCGCCAACATCAAAGGCGGCCAAGCGACCGAGGTCGACCTGCGCTACGTTCCCTCGCCACTCCTTGGAGTCGCGTGCGGCTCCAAGGTCTGCGCCGCCATTGGCGTCACCACGTTGGTCAGTGTGCCCACCAGCACTTAGCCCGATTTCGATGACGCGCCCGGCTATGGGAGGCTGGTGTTGTGAGTTTGTCCCCATCGTACGAAGTTCCCCCCGGCTGGTATCCCGACCCATCCGGCGCTCGCCAGTGGCGCGTCTGGACCGGGACCACCTGGTCGGAAGTCACTCGCCCCTATGGCGAACGCAGCGTCACGACCTCGCAGAGATCTTCGGTGAGCCTCGATCTGGTGTCGGCCCTGCGTCGGGTGCTCACGACCGGCATCGTTGGTGTGCTCGGCGGTCTCGGACTGCTCGTCAGCGTGCTCGCGCACTGGCCGGGCACCGCGCACCCCGCGCCGGAATGGTTCACGATCGGCGCCACCGGCGTCGCCGGCCTTTTTTTGATCGTGGGCTCGGTGGTGTGCGCCTTCGGCGTAAAAGAGCTCGAGGGACAGTGGTCGATCGAGGCACTCATCCCCGGCGTGAACCTTTTCGTTGCCAGCGCGCTAGTCACCCG
Organism: uncultured Acidimicrobiaceae bacterium; assembly: GCA_963848345.1. GTDB lineage: Bacteria > Actinomycetota > Acidimicrobiia > Acidimicrobiales > RAAP-2 > RAAP-2. Next base: position 637,988 of record CAWKDF010000011.1, read on the forward strand.
GCGGCTCGGCGCGCGACGCATGTGGCGCATCGCGTCAGAGATTATTCTGCTCACGATCTTCGTCATCTCTTCTCGAAGCGACCTGTGGCTCTGCGTCGGCCCCGTCATCGTCGCCTACATCGAATCGACGTGGTTCAACGCGCTGATCGAGCGTCTGACAGGACCATCACTCGATGACGAACGCGTTTTAGGCTGATCGCGGCGCCGCGCCGACGGGGGGAGTGCGATGTACGAATGGTCCAAGGAACACGAAGCGATCATCGCGGTCATGCGACGCTTCGTCGACGAACATGTGCGCCCCCACATCGACGAACTCGAACATCAAGGATTGCCGCCCTATGACGTCCTGCGCACCATGTTCGAGACCTTTGGACTAAAGGACGCGGCCCGCGAACGATTCGAGCGAATTATCGAGCGCAAGCTTGCGGGTGACGACGCTTCCGAGGAGCCAAAAGCCCACGATCCCGCCCTCACCATCATTCCGACCATTGAGCTGTCGCGGGTGAGCCCGGGACTCGTCACCGCGCTCGGCGTGTCGACCGGACTTGCCGCGGGCACCATCAACCGGCTCGGCACGCCTGATCAGATGCGACGCTGGGCGCTCGATCTGATGACCCTCGACAAGGTCGGCTCGTGGGCGATCACCGAACCGGACTCGGGCTCTGACGCTCTGGGCGGTATGCGCACCAGCGCGACCCGTGACGGCGACGACTACGTGTTGAACGGTCAAAAGACCTGGATCACGAACGGTCCCTACGCCGACACCATCGTGCTCTACGCGAAGCTCGACGATGGCACGGCGCAGCCGATTCGCGACCGCCCCGTCTTGACCTTCATTCTCGACGCCGGCATGGACGGGCTCGAGCAGTCGGGCCCGATGCGCAAGATGGGCCAGCACGCGTCTCCCACCGGAGACGTCTTTCTCAGCGGCGTGCGAGTCGGCCGCGATCGGCTGCTCGGCGAGAGCGAGCACGTTCGCGGTGGCGGACGTCAAAGCGCGCGCGACAATTTCGTCGCCGAGCGCGCCGGGGTGGCCGCGATGTCGCTCGGCATCATCGACGAGTGCTTGCGTCTATCGGTTGCGTACGCGAAGAACCGCGTGCTCTGGAATACGCCGATCTCCGAGTACCAGCTCATTCAGCTGAAGCTCGCCGAGATGGAAGTCGCCCGCGTCAATGTGCAGAACTTGGTGTTCGGCCACATCGAGCGCTCGCTCGCCGGCGCCACGCCCACCTTCGCGGAGGCATCGGCAATGAAGCTCTACTCGGCGCAGGCGGCGTGTCGCGTCGCCGACGAGGCCATCCAAATCATGGGGGGAAACGGTTACATCGCGGACTATCGAGTCGAGCAGCTCAGTCGCGACGCGCGGGTGCTGCGGATATACGCGGGGACTGACGAGATGCAGGTGGTCGCCATCGCGAAGGACCTCACTCGATCGTGAGTGTCTGGCGCAGTCGTTCGGCGACGCCCGTCCAGCCCTTGTAGTCCTGCATATCCGAAGGAGCAGTCTCCAGACTGCGCAGCAGCGCGGGCATGAACTCTCCGTCACTCGAACGCAGCGACGCTGCAGACGTCACGTAGGTTCGAATCGTGAAGACGATGGCGCCGGTGTGCGGCAACTGTCGGAGCGTTTGACGCTCCACACGAAAGAACCAGTCCGCCAGCTCGCCGCTCGGCGCCACCCGAACGCGCTGGGGCTGAAAGAGATCAGGGTGGTCGAGCAGCGTCCAGTTGAGACGCCAGTACGAACGTTCCGGACGCAGTCGATCGAAGAAGGAGTTCGTGGGCGTCGACAGCTCGGCCTCGTAGCCGGGAACGGGTGCGTGAATCTCGTCCATCGTGGTGCCGATCTTGGTGGTGAGGTCCCACCTGGAGGGAAAGCACACGCACGCGGCGCGAAGACGCCAGGCGTCCTCTCGCACCAGCACGCAGAAGTCCTCTTGCACGAGACGGCTTGCTTGGACGATCGGATGCTCGCTCGCGTCAGTCACCGTCGAGAGCATCGGATGGTACGCCGCGAGAAACGACTTGACCTCACTGAGCAGTTCCTGGCTCGCCGCATCGCCCGCAGGTTCGGTCGCGGCGACGACGTCGAAGCTTCGATCGAGCAGCTCTTGCTTTAGCGCGAGTTCGTCGTTTCGAAGTTCGTCGACCTGCAACCACGTTCCAAGATTCAGCGGACGCATTCCCATTGCTAAACGCCAGCCCTGCGGGTCGATCGGCACGTACGGGAATGACGCGGTCACTTCAACGGTCTCGGTTCCGCCGAACCACTAAGACGTAGAAGGCCAGCGCCGCCAGAGGCACCACAATGACCACGATGCGCCCTTCGGGCAAGACGGCGCCACGATGGACGTTCGTCACGTTCGAGCCGAACGTGAGCGACGCGAGAAGAGCGTTCATGAGGGAACTTCACCAATCCAATCTCGCACGGCACTGTCGTGCGAACGCCCCGTTGAATATTCAATTTATTCCAGTTTTGACCGCCCCCTATCGGGTTTTGGGCCCCTCCAGGTATTATGTGTCATGCCTAGAAGCCAGCGCACTCGAAGTGCGCGCGCTATCGCGAATGACACGGCGATCCGAGACGCGGCGATCAGCGAGGTCCTGCGGGTCGGCGTCGATCACGTCTCCCTCCGCGACGTGGGCCACCAGGCCGGACTGACCCACGGCGCCACATACGCCCGATACGAGGACGTCGACGAGCTCCTGGTTGATCTCTGGAATTCGGTGCTGAGCGCCCGCGCGAGCGAGATGTTCGATCTCTGCATGGGCGCCGCCAAGGCACCAAGCGCCAAATCCGTTGGCGTGATGTTTGACGCCATCCGTGACGCCAAGCCCGCCGATGCGGCGAGCGTCCACGTGCTTTTGACCGCACGCCGAATTCCGATCCTCCACGAAGAGGTCGAGCCCTTCATTCAGACCCACTTCGAGCAAGTGGGCTTCGCCTCGGATCAAGAGAGCGCGGTCTTTACGCGCGGGCTGACGCTCTTCGCGATGGCGTTGATTCAGATCTTCGCGAACTCCCAGTTCGGCTGGGACCGCGAGTACGAGGCGGTGCTCGAGAAGCTGCTGATCGAGACCTTGGAGACCGATCCAGTGGACGTGAAACCCGTCGAACTCACCGAGCCGGATGATCGCATCATCCTCGTGCCGAGCGAAGAGTTGAAGTCTCAGCTGGCGTACTCGACGTTTGGCGTCGTCGGGAAAAGTGGCTACACGCGAGCGACGATTTCGCGGATTGCGCGGCGCGCCAACTGCTCCCCGGGCGCGATCTACAAGCTCTACCCGTCGAAAGAAGACCTGGTCATTTCCGCTTTTCACCAGTTGATGCGCGCGCGCTGGATGAGCATTTCGAACTTCGTCAACATCTTGGAGGAGGGCTCGCTCACTCAGCTGCTCTATTCGACGGCGAGTGAACAGAACGTGGTGCGCCAGCACTTCACGCTCGAGACGGCGCTCGCGTCCGCTCACAGCGACAAGCTGCGCAACGCCGTCTTGGGCCAGATCAGCGAGCTCGAAGCCGTCGTGCCGCTGCTCAACAACATCAGCGACGACGAGAAGAATCGCTTGCGCTATCTCATCCGCTCCTTGGTGTTCTGCACGGTAGGCGTTTCCTTCCTGTCGACCGTGACGAACCGAACGCGCACCATCGACTTCAATCAGTTCGCAGAGCCGTTTCGTCGCGCGCTGCTGCGCGATGGCGTGCCCACGTGGAGCGAGATGTGCCACCAGATCTTGGAGCTCGTCAGCGAGCGGGGCTACTAGCTCGCCGTACTTGGCGGCGGACCCTGACCCACGAACGCCTCGAGTCGGGCCATGATCGCGGTGATGACTTCGTCCTGTGCCAACAGGTGCTTTTGAATCTCTTCCGCTTCCTTTAAGACGGCCTCGGCGTCCTTAAAGGTCTCCTCCGCGCGTTTGTCAGACGCGGTCGCTTGGATGTTTTGGCCCACGATGATGATGGGAAGCAGCACCAGCTGGAGGAAGCTGCTCGAAAGCCAGACGATGATGTAATACGTGCCCTGTTTGATCGCGTCGGGTAGCGCGAACAGCGCCAGCACCGTGAAGAGGTAGGCGCACCACATGGTTCCCACAGCCAAGGTCACTCGTAGCCCAAAGCGAGCGTTCAACTTGGCGAAAAATGAGTCACTCTTAGGCTTGCGAAAGTCTTCGGTCTTGACGGGCCTTCCCGCCCGCGCGAGTTCGCTCGCGCGGGGGTGACGAACGTATTCGTAGATTTTTGACATGTCCGGATTGTTTCACGCCAGTGCGTTTATCCGGAGGATGAGGTCAAATCAATTTTTCATCAGGTCTGGCGATGTCTCCATGCCAGCGCGCCAGGTGGACCGGGCGATGATCTTGGTGGTGTCCGCGCGATCCTTGTAGCGAAGAGCGATGTCACGCGCCTCTTCGAGCAGTCCTTCGGACAGCTTGGTGGGGTTGAGCCCGAGTGAGAGAAACTTGTCACGACTGACGTTGAGTTCGTTCTCGACGGCCTCACGGCGGGGATTGGGCAGGTACGCCACTTCGGCGCCGGTCAGTTTCGAAATCAGCTCGGCCAGCTCGCTCACGCGGTGGACCTCAGTGACCTGGTTGTACACCTTTGGCTTGTCCCCGCGCGCGGGCGGGTTCTCCAGGGCGATCTGGACACAGCGAACCGTGTCACGCAGATGGATGAACGCCCGCGTCTGGCCCCCGGTGCCGTGCACGGTGAGCGGGTGGCCGATCGCTGCTTGCATCAAGAACCGGTTGAGGACGGTCCCGTAGTCCCCGTCGTAGTCGAAGCGGTTGATAAGTCGCTCGTCGATGACAGTTTGGGGCGTCTGGGTGCCCCAGACGATGCCCTGGTGCAGGTCCGTGATACGAATCTGGTCATTCGCGCAGTAGAAGGCGAAGAGCAGCTGATCGAGCGTCTTGGTCATGTGATACACCGAACCGGGATTAGCCGGATGGAGGATCTCTCGCTCAATCTCGCCGTCGGGTGTGGGTACCTTCACGGTGAGGTAACCCTCGGGAATCGGAGCGGTGCCGGACCAGCCGTAGCCGTAGACACCCATCGTGCCGAGGTGCACCAGCGCGATGTCGAGACCGGTCGTCGCGATTGCCACGAGCACGTTGTGCGTAGCGCGAACGTTGTTGTCAACGGTGTAGCGCTTCGCCGCCTGATTACGCATCGAGTACGGCGCGGCACGCTGTTCACCGAAGTGCACGATGGCGTCGGGCTGCTTTTCGAGCAGCAGGCCTTGGAACCGGTCGTACTCGGTCGCCAGGTCGAGGTGCACAAAGTCAATCTCGTTGCCCGTCAACTCACGCCACACGCGCACGCGCTCGCCAATCGGGCGAATCGGCGTCAACGATTCCACTTCCAGCTCAATGTCGATCTCACGGCGACTTAGATTGTCGACGATCGTCACTTCGTGACCGAGATCCGAGAGGTGAAGCGACGTGGGCCAGCCACAGAAGCCGTCGCCGCCAAGAACCAGTACCTTCATGAAATCTCCTACTCGGAATAAATAAGTGACGGCCGCACCCGCCGCCAACCCTGATAAGGGCTTTGGTGCCCTCCAACACTACCAATGAAACATTGCTCGTCCCTTGTGTGACCGCTCTGCATCATCGCCTCTCTACTCGTTGTTCGACGGTGTGCGTCGGCCATCGAGTCCAAGAAACCGCAGGTCACACTGCCTAACGAACGGTGCGCGCTTCTCGAATCGCCGTTGGAGACAAATGCGTGGTCCCGCGTTGTGCGGGCCATCCAAAACAGCGATTCAAAACGAACTCGGCCGGATCGTTGGGTGGGTCGCGTCATCGAGCCCGCTCGTCTCAACGATGCTCGAGACAACGAGAGGCCCTGCCCGATCTCACTTGTCGCCGTAACGTTCGTTCACTGAAGCCTCGCTTCGCAACATCGCCACGTGACATCCCCCCAGCGGTAGTCATACTATTTCTAGTGAAATAGTAGCAAATATCATTACGCGACTTTCTCACAAAACCTGAATGCACACCACCCTCTAAAGTCCCGAAAGCTGACTTGAGCTCGTGATGGAGGTGACCTCGCTTGCCGGGGGCACCGCCACGTTGACGGGCACGCCGTACCCGGTCACGGTCTCATCGAGATTTACGCCCACCGACGCGCCGGCCACCGTCTCGTTCACCTTGGCGCCGAGGTAGCCCAACCGGCCCGCCGCGTCCACGTCCACGATCTCGACGACGGCACCCGAGGAGAACTTGCTCGCTGCGCCACTCATCCACGATGGCAGCTGGGCGGCGCTCGAGGTAATGAGATGTTGGACTTGGGATGCGTCGGCGGACACCGTGTATTGCGTCATCGTCTGCCCGTTCTCGCTTACCGGACCATCGTCAGTGACCGACGCGCCCTCGGACGCGAGGAGGGAAAGTCCCGCGAGCGGACTCGCCGAGACCCCGAGCGACGCGGAGTTGGAATTCTCAATTGGAAGTGAGATCCACGGCGTCGACAAGAGGCCGGACAGCGCGGAACCCAAATTCAGGTACACGGTGCCGCCCGAGTAGACGATGCGGATCGTGCCTGCGGCGCTCAACACGCCGCTGTAGTCCATGGTGACGCCGCACAGTGCGCTCGAAAGATTGCATTCCCCATTGCCGCTCAGTGCGATCGTCGTGCTCGCCGCGTCCACCGACTCGCTCAACGTGAAGGCGAGGGAGTTGGTCGCGAGGGTCGAATCAAGAGCCCGGCGTACGACCACGGCAGCGCCAGCGGACGACGGCTTCGAACTCGAGAGGGCGAACGTCACCCCGGTGACCGCAACGACCAAGCAACCGGCAACGAGCGACACCGTGAGCACGCGACGGCGTGGAGTTCGCGTGGGCGCCTCGTTGGTCGCACCGTCTCCTTCATTCAATGAATCGTTCACCGCCGACGCTCCTCGAACGCGTAGGCCACACAGTACCGCTCGAGTTCGGCGCAACGACAATACGGAATCTAGAAATGACCAATTCGCGCACTCAATCAGTGCCGCGGGGCGAGTCATCGCACACGTGGCTCAGCCGAACGGAGAGTTGATCAACCCGATCGCTCCCGCGCGCGGCGCCAACCTACAGATCGCCGACCGAGAATTGGTGGCACCGGTAGCACGACACATCGCGCGTCGTGACTTCACCGGGCTTCATGCCACAAAGGGTTGAGTTTGGGTTGCCAGAGCTCTGCAGATGGATGTCCTTGTCGACGTCATTCTCTGCGGTCACCCGGGTATATCGCTCCACCCGCCCGACTGTACTCATCCGACGCCCGCTCGGTTTGGATCGTGGACGAACACGTTCGAGGACTCGATATTTCGAGCGATCACCTTGGGGGACCGACGCTACTTAGGGAAGTCTTATTGAGTTCTTGAGCGACTCACTCCCCCAACCGGTTACTTTGGCCGAACACTCCCTGAGTGCCGATTCCGCCCAAGTAATGGAGGTGGCGGGTATGGCCGTAGATCCGATTTGTTGCAACGACGTGACGCCACATTGCTCGCGCCCGGAGTGAACGCCCGTGTCGCGCGGGGACCTCAGCGCTCGCGAAACGGACACCTTCCAGATCACGAGAGTGCGGCGCACGTCGCTCACGTCGCCCCCGGTTCCATGCGAAGTTCGTGTCGCTATAAATGGAATGAGACGAGCATCTCGCGATGCGACTCGACCCTGCTGACTCGCGATCCGAGAACGGAAGAGAGGAGTCACTTGAGGTGAACCCGGAACCCGGCGCCGATCTCTCGAATCTTGATCTCAAAGAGATGGACCTCTCGCTTCGCAATCTCGCCGGATGCAACATGATGCGTTGCAACCTCACTGGTGCCGACCTCACCAACGCGAACATGGCGAACGCCAAACTCACGAGCGCCAACCTGTACGCCGCGCTGCTCACCAACGCAAATCTGGCGCACGCGAACCTCGCCAACGCGGTGCTTGCCAACGCCACGTTGACCAACGCCAACCTCGCCAACGCGAATCTCGCCGGCACCAATCTCACTTATGCCGCCCTCGTCAACGCCAATCTGGCGAACGCCACGCTCACGCGCTCGACACTGGTCCACGCCGACATGAGCTCCGCCAGTCTCGCTCACGCGCTCCTGGAAGACGCCAACCTAACGAAGTCCGTCCTCGTCGGCACGAATCTCACCGGCGCCACTCTTTCGCGCGCGATGCTTCAGGGCAGCAACCTCGACGCTGCCGCGTTGGCACACGCCAACCTGGAGAGCGTCTTCTCGGGGGGCATCGCAGGAACACCGTCCTCGCTGCCCGTAGGCTGGCGACTCGTCGACGGCTTCCTCATAGGACCGCGCACCAATCTCGCCAGAGCGGCGCTCGCCAATGCGAACCTCAACGGCGCCAACCTTCGTGAGGCGATCCTCACGGGTGCCAACCTCGCCCACGCGAATATGGCGAACGCCTTCTTGCGAGGCGCCAACCTCGCCGGCGCCGAACTCACGCAGGCGAACTTGAAGGGAGCAGATCTCGTAGGCGTCGTCTCGGGGGGTATCAGAGGCGCTCCCGCAGCACTGCCCGCCGGATGGCGACTCATTTTCGGCTATCTCGTCGGCCCCCACGCAAATCTCGAGAAGATCGATCTCTCCAGGACCTACTTCTTGGGAGCGAGTCTCGCGGGCGCCAACCTCGCCGGCGCCAACCTGATTGGCGCGAACCTCTCCGGCGTCGACTTGAGCGAGGCCGATCTCACCGGAGCGGATCTCATCGGCACCGAATTCACGGACGCCACCCTTACCGGCGCCAAGCTCGTGCGCGCGCGTTGCTCGGGTGTGAACTTCACGGCGGCAGCGCTCGCCAACGCCGATCTCACGAGTGCCGAGTTGAGTGGCGCGACATTTGACGGCTGCGATTTCGACGGCGTGAGGTTAGCCGACGCCGACATTACGTCGGCGCAATCGAGAGCAATCACCGGCACGCCCGCGTCGCTCCCGACCGATTGGACGCTGATCGACGGCTATCTCGTAGGTCCGCTGAGCAACCTTGTAGGTGCGAAACTCGTCGACGCCAACCTGCGGGGTCTGAATCTCGCGGGCGCCAATCTGAGTGGCGCGGATCTCACCAACGCAAACTTCGCCGGCGCGAATCTCGAAGGAACCGTCCTGAGCGACGCCACGCTGACCGGCGTGTCCTCGGGAACCATCGCGAGCACGCCCGCATCGCTGCCATCTGATTGGGCGCTCATCGACGGCTATCTCATCGGCCCGGAGGCCAGCCTCGCGTACGCCAACCTGGTTGGCGCCAATCTTGCGGGTGCCAACCTCTCAAAGGCTCGATTAACAAGAGCAAATCTGGTGGGCGCAGATCTCACCGGTGCAAATCTCTCGGAGGCCGACGTCACGAGCGTGAGCCTCACCGACGCGAGTTTGGCTGGCGTCTTCGCGCGCGGTCTGATCGGAACGCCCGCAGCGCTTCCGAACGGATGGCGACTGGTCGACGGCAAGTTCGAGCCATCGAAGCAAACACCAACACGGTCTGGGTGAGCGTTCCCTCGAATCGATGACGGTGAGTCCGTCGTGCTTCCTTCGAGATCGGCGATACGCTCCGCGTCGTAGTCAGAGAGATGGCTCTCCGATTCCGATCCACCCCTCGGAGAGGGACATTGCCGTTCGCCCTTCAGCACGCGACCGATGATTGGTGTTCCCCCAAGTTGGATGTCTGTCGCAGAGACTTCGCTCAATGTTCACTCTTAGGTAACTTTCATTTAGCCGGAGAGACATTTCGGGCTGACAAAATCCGTCCTTAGCAAGCAATTCGATCCGGAGCTATGTGACTGACATTCGAATACGGGACTCGTCCTCGAATTCCAACGAGCAAGACCCGCCTTCAGCGACTTTCGCAGTTCGCCAAGCGCCAACCCTCACCCAACTCCTCGACGAGGCTCCCCTCAGCCGATTCCACCGTCGTGCGGTCCTCATTTCCGGCATGGGATTCTTCACTGACGCATACGACTTGTTCGTCATTGGCACCGTTGCGGCGATCCTCAAGTTGCAATGGAATCTTTCAACGACCCAGACGAGCTGGGTGACGGGAAGCGCCATACTTGGCGCGTTCGTCGGTGCATTCGTCTTCGGCCGAGTGGCCGACGTGTTCGGGCGCAAGAATGTTTATACCTGCGTCGCAGTGATAATGGCGATCGGCGCCATCTCGTCTGCGCTGGCACCGAATCTCGTTTTTCTCATCGTGGCGCGGTTCGTTCTTGGACTTGGCATCGGCGGTGACTACCCCGTGTCAGCGGTCATGATGAGTGAGTTCTCTAATCGGCGTGACCGGGGGCGACTCGTGGGCCTCGTCTTCTCGATGCAGGCAGTCGGACTCATCGTGGGGCCACTTGTCGGGTTGGTGCTCCTCACGTCGGGTATAAGTTCAGGACTGACGTGGCGCATAATGCTGGGGCTAGGCGCGCTGCCGGCCGCAGCAGTGATCTACTTCCGCTCGAGGATGCCCGAGTCCCCTCGATTCCAATCGCGGGTGAAAGGGCAGACCGAAAGAGCGGCCGCAGAATTCCAGCGCTTTTCAGACCATTCAATGATCGCTTCGACGGAACCGACGGCTGACTCGCGGCTCATGGGTCTTCGCGAGTTTCTCGCCAATCCCCGCATGATCATGCTGATGTTGGGCACGGCAGGTTCGTGGTTTCTCTTTGACTACGCGTACTACGGCAACACTCTCTCGCTCCCGAGCATTTTGAGCGAGGTATCGCCGAATGCCAGCCTTGTCACCAAGCTGATGCTGACGCTCGCTCTGTTCGTGATCTTTGCCGTCCCGGGCTATCTGCTTGCGGTGTGGAAGATGGACAAAGTGGGCCACCGCCGCCTCCAGTTCATCGGGTTCGCCGTGATGGCACTCTCCTTCCTCGCGCTCGCCGGCATCCCCGCGCTGACCATGAACGTTGCGCCATTTGTGGCGCTGTTCGGAGTCAGCTACTTCTTCACCGAGTTCGGGCCCAACACCACGACCTTCGTGTTGCCCTCTGAGGTCTTTCCGGTAAACATGCGAACGACGGGACATGGTTTCGCCGCCGGCGTTGGCAAGCTCGGCGCTTTTGTTGGCGTCTTCCTCGTCCCGCAATTGGAGGCGCACATCGGGTTGCGTGGACTTTTACTCGTTGCGGGCGTCGCCGCTCTCCTTGGTTTCGGCCTTACCGCCGTGCTCCCTGAACCGTCCGGTCGGTCGTTGGACGATGTCGCCGCGGTGGCGCGATCCGTCGCCGAGTCCCCAACGACCATCCGCTTGAGCGCGGAGACGAGCGCCGACGACTAGGGCAATCGCTCGCTCGCCGACTGATCTGCCGCGCGGGCCATCATCACGGGTGCGCGGGCACCGGGTCGCGGGCAACTTCACACCAATTTGCCAGCTACCTCTCAGCTGACCGACAGCACCTTCACAACCGTCTCACAGTGACCATTCCTACTCTGAGTCCGTCGCTGTGAAGGGAGACATCATGAGGCACATCACCACGAGGTCGGCGGTCGTACTGGCCTTGGCGGCGGCACTGGGAATAGGCATTCCCGCTGCCGCGTACGCCGATTCGACCACCACTACCACCACTACTACTGCCACTACTGCCACAACCACCACCGTTGCGCCGAGCGCTAGCTTCGCCGCGGCTCAGAAAGCGCTCGAAAGCCAGCTCGCGGCACGGGTCACTCGACTGCAGCATCTCGTCTCGGACGTGACTGCCGCCAGCACGCTGAGCGCAAGCATCTCCTCAACGCTGCAAGCGCGACTGTCCACCGAGGACGCGAGCATCAACAGCCTGGTGGCGAAAGTCCCGACGGATACGACGAGAGCGGAAGTCAACGCCGACCGCGCGGCAATGCTGAAGGACAATCGTGTCTACGCCGTGATGTCGCCGCAGGTCTTCGAGCTGATCGAGGCCTCCGTGGCAGCAGGTCAGGTCGCGACCATGCAGGCAAATGAGTCAGCACTGCAAGCGGAAGTGGCCTCGATCGTCGGCTTGCCGGGGTACCAGAACGCGCTCAACCACTACAACAACTACGTGGCGCGCCTTCTGAATTGGTCGGCCAAGATCCTCACGGTCGAAGGCGTCGTCATCGCGCAGGCCCCCCAAGACTTCCCGCGCGACACCAGCGTCTTCGTCGCCCAGAACCACAAGATCCTCGACGCCAACATTGCCCTGGCCTACGCCGCGTACGACGCCAGCATCATCGGACTCGCGACGGGCGGTTACACGGGCTCGTAGGCCATCGCTTCGACGTCTTCAACGTCCGATGAACGCGATGGCCCGCTGGTCTCGGTCGTCGTCCGTCGCGTTCATCGATGACACTCTGGTCGACAACGTCGGTGAAAGAACTCCGGCGGACGCTCAGTGCACCGAGAGGGCCGTCGTCCACGAGGGGATGATGTCACTCACTGGTGTCGCCAGGACATCATGGAGCAGTCCGCCGTACACGCTCCGAAAATCGGTGGTCACCTGCAGATTTCCATTGACGTCAAGGTTGTTGAGAGGCGGTTGCTCACCGTACAGTCCGCCCTTCACGGAGTTCCCAATGAGCAGCACCGGAGCGGACGTCCCATGATCGGTCCCGTCACTCGCATTCGACTTGACGCGACGGCCAAACTCTGAATAGACCATCATCGTCACGTCGTTCGATCGACTCCCCGCGCTGATGCTCGTCATAAACGAGCCGATCGCCCCATCCACTTCGGCCAGGAGCTCATTTTGATCCGCCTGCTCGCCACTATGGGTGTCGAAGGAAGCCAGGTTTACCTCCCACACTCGCGTGGGTACGCCGGCGTTTATCAACGCCGAGACGACTGCCAGCTGCTGACCCATGCTCGAGCCCGATGGTGACTGTGGCACCAATGAGCCGAGAGACTGGGCGGTCTCGTACAGATCTGCAATGGACGTTGCGGCGGCGGCCTCCAGCGAGTCGTCGGTTGGCGATGTACGACCCATGCGCGGCAACAAAGTGGCCACTGGTCCCCACGGAAGCTGGACGCCGCTCACGTCAACCATCGACGCGACGCTCCTCTCTCCGACCATCGACGGAGGCAGCGTCGAACCAATGCCGATGGCGTTGAAGGGGCTATGGGGCTGGCGATCCAGCCATCGACCGATCCAACCGGTGGAAGCGTCTGCTGACAACGACGCGGTCTGCCAGATCGCCATTGACGAAAAGTGCGAAAGACTGGGATTGGGATAGCTCACGCCCTGGACGATCGCTACGTTGTTTTGCTTGTAGAGCGCGCTGATCGAAGGCATGGATGAATTGAACGCCAGGGAGTCGTTGAACGGGAGCAACTGCGAGGTGGTGAGCGCGATGTTCGATCGCACGCTTTGGTACGTCGGATCGGTGTAGGGCACCACGGTATTCAGTCCGTCATTGCCGCCGTAGAGCGTCACGAGGACAAGAACTGGTGTGTTGGTGGGGAGCGGTGAGGAGTTCGCCGCACTGGCCAGATTTTCGAACGACAACTCTACCGAGAGCGCGGCAAACGCACTGGCTCCCGTCCACTGCAAAAAACGGCGTCGGTCGAACTCACACTGAATCATGCGCTCACCACGTATTCGGGGGAGAGAAGGGCAGCGACGGCGAGCTCCGAGGGCGTACCAGTAGCGGCAGCGAGGGTGTTGCCCGTTCGTCGGGACCACTCGGGCACCCCGAGCCAATCTGCGCACGCCTGCACCATCTTCGATTTGGGCACCGAGAGGGGTGAGAGGTCGCCGGCCGTCACAATGCTCTGCGCCAACCCAAATCGGTACTGGAAGGCGACCCCGCTGAGCCACGTCTGGCCGGAAGGCCAACCACCAACGTTAGGGGGATTGAACGGCACCTGACCCATCTGCGACAGACTCCATTGTGAGTCGGCGGCGTCCAGCAGCGACGGTCGGACCCGAAGAGCGCGACACGCCCCGACAAACCACTCGACGGGGGCTTTCACAAGAGAGTTTGCTCGATTTTCCCACGCAGACGAGCGTACGAGGGCGCTCACGAGTGAGAAAATGTCGCGACCAGAGAAGCTGCTCGCCAGCGAAGCGGGCGGCTTCGTAGTTCCCGACACGAATCGGAACCACATGCGATCAGCGATGAAGGTCGCGTTCTGCGCCCGCGACACGAGGAGCGTTGCCAAACTCTCAGCGTTGAGGGCGGTGGTCTTTCCAAGGATGGTGACGGGTTTCGAATAGTGCTGTTCGGGATTGAAGGTAACGATCCCGTTGAAGTAGTCAGTCGAATAACCGGTCAGCGCTCGAGCCGCGGCGGTCACATCATCCTGCGTAAAGTTGTTCACGCCGAGCGTCATGAGTTCCATCAGCTCTCGGGCCAGATTCTCGTTGGGCGAGGTGACGTAGTTCTCCTCATTGTCGAGCCAGTAGTTGAGCGCCCCATCAACCACCATCGCTTTGGCCATATCCTCAAAATTCGCCAACGCAAACTTTCGAAGCGTGTCGTTCTGCCTCAACATGGTGAGGGGATAGAGCACCTTGGAGATGGCCGTGGCCCAATGTCCGTGCCAGAACCAGGTCATGCGCTCGCTCAACGGATACTGCGCGAGATACATACGGTCTAGCCACCACGAGGTGAGCTCGATGGTCTGCTCGTTGATCGTCTTCCAATATGCGGCATTTGCCGCAGTGCCCAACGCCGGAATGGGTCCAACATCCGGGAGAGTGAGCATGCCGATTGACTCAAGCCCATGATCGAGTGAGCCGTGCTCCAGGACGCTCGCCTGCGCTGCACCGATGCCTCGTTGCAGCAGATCTGCGTACTGTCCAGGCGTCGGACCGAATGAGAACCGATGAACCAATCGCGACGTAGCGACGCGCTGTTCGTAAGTTGCGGCCGAAGTCATTGTCAGAAACGTACAGGGCGGAGGGTCGCCACATCGAGTTCAATCCTGTTACAGGATGGAGAATATTTGGCAGGTCCCCGGAACGCGCTCGGGATCAGGCGCTTCTGCCGCGGGCACCATCGCCCAATGAACTCCGGGCTACGCGGACAACGGGCGAGCGAGGAGCCCCGAAACCCGATCGAACCCCAGCGAACGCTCGCCGCCTCTTGGGGCCTCGGGCCCAGGTCAACATTTGGGGATAGGTGATGGCACTCACTAAACGTAAGAGCCATAGATTCCGGCTCTGCGAGGGCGAATCTGGTTGAGTCGTTGGAGCGCCGCAGCCCGCCTCTCAACCTCCTGTTTCGCGGCTTCACTCCGCATGTTCAGCTTGTCCTCGTTGTTCTTCCTCCGCGCCCGGCTCTACGGAGTATCAGAGCCAAGCCGCCTCCGTTGCTTTGTGTCTCAACTGTTTGGTGAAACAAGATTCCACGACTCGGCGACCAGTGTGAATGAACGAACCCGCGCTTGGTGGGAATGGGTGCGTGTTGAGAGCATAAGTTCGTCCGCCTGCGTTCGTCGTTGAAGGAGATCGAGTCCTTCGCGGACAGCCTTCGGATCTCCGATCACGTGGGTCGCGAGGGCCCGGCCGATGATTGCTCTCTCCTCCTCTGTGAAGGGATACGCTTCGGCCTCTTCTGGGGACGCCAGCAAATCAACGTTGCCCGAACGGCGCTGGAGGACGTTCAGCGCCGTCGAGCCCGAGAGCCACTCAGCTTCTTCGGCGGTGGGCGCGCAGAGCACGGAAACGGCGACCATGACTCGTGGCTTCTTATGCAAGAGCGAGGGTTGAAACGTTGATCGATAGATGCTGAGCGCAGGGTCAAGGAGAGTGGGAGCAAGGTGGTAGGCGAAGGAAAACGGCAGTCCCAGCATTCCGGCCAGTTGTGCACTGAACGTGGACGAACCGAGCCACCACACTTCGGGAAGATATCCGCTGCCCGGGGTGGCAAATGGGAGTGCAGGACGACCCTCGCTGGGCAGAAGATAGTTAATCAGTTCCACCACTTCATCAGGGAAATTATCGACCGCCCAGGGGGCGCCGTGGTCGGCATCGCGTCGCAGCGCCCGTGCCGTTTCAGGATCGATGTCGGGCGCTCGGCCCACCCCCAAATCAATCCGACCCGAGTGCAGCGCTTCAAGGGTCCCGAACTGCTCGGCAACGACGAGTGGGGAGTGATTGGGTAACATCACGCCGCCCGCACCAACCCTGAGGGTCGAAGTGGCGTCTGCCAAGTGGGCGATGAGCACGGCGGGAGCCGAACTGGCGATAGCTGAATTGCTGTGATACTCCGCAACCCAAAGTCGGTGGTAGCCGAGCTCTTCCACGATCTGTGACATCTCGGTCGTCTCTCGTAGCGCCTGCGCGGGTGTTGAGCCGGTCGCTACCGTGGCGTGGTCGAGAACAGAAAGGGGAATCATCCTTCGCTCACCTAACTCATTCGCCTCTATCTATTGGCGTTCGTCCCGAAGTTCATCTCACCAAAAAAACTCTCGGTCGCCTGAGTGTAGACCCCGGCGACATCGAGTGCGCCCGCCTCTGTCCTCGCTACGCGCCTGGACCACGTTCTGATAACCGCAGTCCGGAAACCGGAGTCAAGGTCAAAAAGTGCGGCTGGAGGGATTCGAACCCCCGACCCTCGGTTCCGTAGACCGATGCTCTAATCCGCTGAGCTACAGCCGCGTTGTCGATGAGCGTTCATCTTATCCGACCGGCCTTCGGTCTAACTCTTGGTCTCTCACTACCATGCGACTATGCCAGAAAGCTTCGCTGACGACTTGCCTCAACTGCTCGATGAAGTGAGCGACTCGATGGTCGAGCTGCGCCACGATCTTCACGCCCACCCGGAACTGGCTTTTCAAGAGTTCCGCACGACCCAGGTGATCACCGACCGACTGACGTCCCTTGGTTTCGAGCTTCGTCCGTGTCCGACCGAGACGGGTGCGGTTGCGCGACTGGTGGGAGGGCGCCCGGGTCGTCGAGTGATGGTCCGCGCCGATATCGATGGACTCCCCGTCGCTGAGGAGTGTGACCTCCCCTACGCGTCGGTGGTGGACGGCGTGATGCACGCCTGCGGTCACGACGTGCACACCGCAAGCCTCCTCGGCGTCGCCGACATCCTGTCGCGCCGGCGCGACGAACTTGCCGGCGAGTTCACCCTCCTGTTCCAGCCCGCCGAGGAGGTCATCGGCGGCGCGATCGCCATGATCGATGGCGGCGTGATGAACGACAATCCCGTCGACGCCGTGATCGGGGCGCACGTCACGTCACTCGCGCCCGTCGGCGTCATCGCCACGCGTTCGGGCGTCATGATGAGCGACGGTCAGACCCTGAGCGTGGACATCAAGGGGCGCGGGGGCCATGGAGCCATGTCGACCATCGAGGGCAACGTCGTACTCGCCGTCAGCGAGATTGCTCCGCGTCTCGCTGAAGTGATCGGGGACTGGTGTTCGAAGGAACTACCTGCGCGTGTTCGGCGGGCGTCATCGCAGCAGGTACGGCAAACAACGTGGTTCCTCGACGAGCGCTCCTCCGCGGGACGCTTCGAACCTTCACCGCCGAGCAGAAGCTCGAAGCACTCGCGAGACTTCGTGCGCTACTCGACGAGGTGGCAAGCACCTTCAGTGTTACCTGCGAGCTGCAGCTCGACGTGGGGACGCCCGCCGTCGTGAACGATCCGAGCGTCACGGCGAGCGTTCGCCAGAGCGCCGCGCGCGTGATCGGCGCCTCGGCCGTGCTGGACTTCCCTCCGGTCACCCCCAGTGACGACGTCTCGGAGTTCCTCAATCGCGTACCGGGGTGTTATCTGTTTGTGGGTGGAGCGCTCGCCGACGGATCGAGCGGTATGCACCACAGTCCGGACTTCGCGATCGACGACGGGGCCTGTCGCGTGCAGGCGGGGGTGCTCGCCGCGAGCGCCGTCGATCTCGCCGCGAGGACGAGCGCCTAGAACGGCGAGGGGTCGGCGAAGAGGCGGGCCGCGCCGCGCATCGGAGCGTCGTTGCCGTTGATGACCACCCGAAAGGGCAGATGCTCAAATTCTCCCGGTACGACGCGACGAGCGTTGCCCCCAGCCAAGTGCACGGTCGCTGCGTGAAACTCGTCGGCGAAGCCCTTCACGATTTCCACCAGCGTCGGGTTCCAGCTTGCCTCGTCGAGGGATCGGGCCCGCTCGCCGATCGTCTGGTCGTAGGTCTTGCCATCGCGAAAGATCTCGGCGCCGACGTCACGCACGGGCTTGAGCTTGCCGTCGACGCCGAGCGCGAGGCCAAGCCCCGTGCCGAGCGTCAAGACCAGCTCGATGCCCACGCCTTCGATGCAGCCAAGTGCCGCCATCGTCGCGTCGTTGACGACTCGCACGTCTCGTGCGGTCTTTTCCCGAAGGACGTCTTGCAGCGGGAATCCGCGCCACAGCGCATCGAGCTCGGGGTCTTTCTCCGTCCCAATGCCTCCAGGACGTGACAGATTGCCGGGACGCACGACATGGCCATCGAGAAACTCTCCCGGAAATCCGACGCCCACCCGTCGACACCCGCTCTTTACGATCCGCTCTTCGAGAAACTCGACCAGTCGGGCCGGATAACACGGATAGGGCGTCGGTCGGCGACGAAACCCCCGAACCATGATTCCTTGGTCGTTCACGTGCGAGAACTTGATGTTCGTGGCGCCAATATCGATCGCGAAAATCTGCTCTTGGAGCAGCAGCGATTGATAAGCCATGGGGAAGATCGTAGTTAACCGGCGCGTACTCCCAGGTCACGGATCGTGCGATCCTTCCACCACGGGCGAAGCCGAACGCGAAAGACGCGCTCATTTCCGGCGACCACCGCGGCGGTCCCACGCGGGCGAAGCCGCAAGGGCACTTCACGATCATCCGGTTTGCTCGGGATCAGTTCTGGCAAATAGTTGCGCACCGTAGGGTCGGCCAGGCCGCTCAGGACCACGCGAGTGGTGTGGTTGTTCACGATCGTGGCCGCCTTCGGTCCCCAGCGAGCCACCAGCTGCGCGAAATCCTGCACCACGGTGACGAGGGTCACGTTCAGTCCGCTCACGGTCGCCGCGAGCTGATCGAGCTCGTCGAGTGAAGCGACCGTCGCCGCCTCATCGAGCACCATGAGCAGACGTCGCGCGGTTCCCTCGTCAACCCGGCGCTGCTGCTCTTCGAGCACCATCCGAAGGGCTCCGCGAAAGAGCGATTCGTAGTGGCGCTGCTCGCCGCGCGGACTGCAGAGATACATGGTGTTCGCGCCGCCGACCACTCGACGCACGCACGCGAGCGGTTGCTCGAATCTCCATGGCATGAGCATCGTCTCGGCCGTCGTCAGGACGCCGTCGAGCGTCTTTCCGTCGTGCTCGAGGAAGTTCCGCACGAACTCTCCGCCGAGCGACGACTCGTCACCGAGCCAACCCGCCAGGTCGCGGCGCTCCACAAGTCGTGCGACGTCAAAGATCGTCTGACCACGCTGGACGGCGATGGTCATGAGTCCGGCCACGAGCTTGGTGGCGAGCGTGTTCCAAAACGCGGTCTCGCCGTGGTCGCTCGATCCGACCGTGAGATCTCTCGCCACCCGCAGTGCGTGGCGCAAGGTGGTCACCCCTTCCAGGGGATTCCAGGTCAGGCCACCGTCGAGTCCCGGCTCGAGAATCTGCGTCTCGCCGAGAGTTCGACGCCAAGGCGACGTCGTCGCGATGACGTCGTTCTTCACGCTGGTCACGACCAGCGCGTCGGTCCAACGCAAGAGAGCCGGCATCACGATCGAGGAGGTCTTGCCCGCTTGGGTAGGACCGACGACGAGCAGGGAGCTCTTCGGCGCGATGGTGACGCGCCGTCCAAAGCTGACGCCGTTCCAATGGCGACGACCAAGCGTCGGTCGGTCGTTCATGTGGATCGCATCGCTGCGTCCGTGTCGACAAACGTGCGGTCCACCTCGTCGGGCTGAACCCGCACGATCGAACGGTGCGGGCCGTAGCGAACGAGCGCGACTCCCTTCGGCAGTGCCGTTAAGTAACGCTCCTCATGATCGCGAAGCCCGAGGGCGACGGCCATTTCGCTCGCCTCGTCGGGCGGCTGGCGAAACAACCACGCGGTTTCGCACTCGCGGAGCAGTCCGCGCGCTCGCTCACGCTCGACACTCCCCGCGTCGCCCGCGGCAGCGATGTCGCTCCAGCGGTGCAACACCATGATGTGGGAAAGACCTCGCGCCCGGGCGAGCTTCCATGATCCCTGGAGCCACCGCAGCGCGTTCGAGTCGCTGAGCAGCGCCCAGGCCTCGTCGATGACGAGATATCCCAGCTCGTCGCTTCGCGCCACGACCTGTTGCGCCGCCGCGACGGCGCTCAGCACCGCGACCGAGAGTGAATTCGATGACCACTGCGATGAGAGGTCCACGACCACGAGTTCGCCACCAAAGACGAGTGGCTCACCCACACCGTCGAACAGACCCGCAAGGTCGCCGTGCACGAACCGGTACAACATCAACGCGAGCGAGCGCTCGGCGCTTGGGGTTGCCGATTCGAGGTGAGAAGAGAGCATCTCGAACAGGGCGCGAAGCACCCAAGTGGGGCGCGGTGTCTGGAGCCGCTGCCATACCTCGTCGAGAGCGAAGTGCTGGTCGCTCGAAAGCGGCGACCCCTGCGCACTGGCGAAGAGTGCCCGCAACAGCTCTCGACTCTCTCGATCGTCCTCAGAGAACGGACTGCACCACCCATCGCGCCCAAGAGCGACCGGCGCGGTGCCGTGGCGGAGCGCGAGTTCTCGATATTCGCCTTTCGGGTCGATCACGACCGCCCGGCGACCTCGACGGAGTGCGCGCTCGATCTGCATCTTCACGACAGTGCTCTTTCCGGCGCCGATCGAGCCCGCCACGATGACGTTTGGATTGGAGACCAGACCTGCGCCGTATGCGTCAAAGACGTCAAGCGCGAAGGACGCGCCGTACTGGGCTTCGCCGAGCGACTCACCGGCAAGTCCGGTCCCCGCGTCGTGCGCGGGGACCCGCAGGCTCACCAGGTCGCTCGAGGTCGCCCAATGGGTCCAGACCCTCACCAGCTCGGACCTCCGGGTAGCTGAGCCACGTACCAGCTGAGCTGTCGACCTCGCCCACGTTCCAGTCGCAGCCCCGCGTCGTGGGCACTTCGCCACACCAGTGCGGCTCGTTGCTGCACCTCATCGAGCGAATCGCCGCGCACTACGAGGAACACCGCGAGGCGCAAGAGGCTTCTTCCGCTAGCGACCAAGGTCTCTCGTCGCGCGAGGCGTTCGTAGTTTCTCGACGAGCGAGCGGTGCGACGAAAACCGGCCGCGGTCGATGTCGCGTCGTCGCTGCGCACGCGGTGGACGGCTCGCGCCGCGAGGCGCTGAGCCTTGGAGCCTGCCATGACTTCAAAGTGGACCGCGAGATCGAAGGGCACGGGCGAGCGAAGCGTCTGTTCCAGCAACGCGCGTGTTCGCGGAACCGAAGAGAAGTCTCGCACCCGATAAACGCGCGCCAGTTCGCTCGGGGTGCGGATATAGGTGAAACGTTCGAGCAGACGCTGCGAGGTCGAGTCGCCGATGCCCACCACACTGCGCGCGAGCGCTGCGTTCGATCGCCACCCGTCAGGCATCGCCGCGTCACCGGGAAGCGTCAGGAGCGTGGAGGTGGACGTTCGGTTGCTCACCACGTGCTGGCTGAAGTGCTGTCCGGTTCGCGCCGCGCTGGCGGCGTCGGCCAGGACCGCCAGTTCTTCGGCGAGCGCTATGTCTCGGCCGGAGAGATCAAGTCGCCCTCGATGCGCCAGCTCGTATCCGCGAAACGACACCTCTGCTCGGGCCCAGAGGACGATGTCGTCGCCGAGTTCGCGCGCCGTGAACTCGAACCAGTGCGAGCGCAGGATGTACCGCGCCGCCACCAGCGCGTGTTCGCCGACCGTGAGCCCATCGCCCGCCGGCACGGCGCCCGCGAGAAGGACGACACCGAGGAGAAGCTCACCCGTAGGAGCACGAGCGCTCATGATCCAGTCGCTCGCCAGACCGAAGCCAAGAAGAACGAGCACGGCCTGGTGGCGACGTACTCCGATCCAACGAGCGTTCGCGTCAGACTCTCCGAGACCGAGATCCTCACTCATCGAAGTGCCATCCGACGACCGGCCCCATGTCGTCGTGCTGATAGACCACGTGTCCCCCGCGTCGGCGCGGCGTCCCGACGGGCGGCGAAGGCCGGTCGCCCTCCGTGGGAGGCATCGGAGTCTCCGGAACTCCCGGCCACGTATCTAACCCGAGGTCAGGACCCTTTGCTGGCGGCTCCGGCAACGGGGTGTCGGGGGTCATGGACCGTATGACCTGTGCCGCCGGCGACGAAGGCGCGCTCGTGACGGCGCGAGTAGCGCGACTTCGCAGTCCGTCGAACTGGTGCAGCGCGGACTGCTCGATGATGGGAACGACCCGAAGCACGAGATACGGGGTGAAGGCCGCGAACAGCAAGGTCACCGCTCCCGCGATGATCTCGGTCGCCGAAGAGCCGGTGAGCTCGTCGAGCCCGAGCACCAGCGTGATCACGATGATGAACTTGCTCGCGGCAACGGTCATGAAGCTCTCGGCGAGCCGCCAACCGATCCGACGAAGCGAAGGAAATGTCGCGAGGGGCACCACGACCGGCACGAGCACGAGCAGCAAGGTCAGGACGACGACGCGCACGATCAGCTCAAACCACAGCAGCATCGCGCCGACCACCACCACGCCCGCCAACAGGAACACGCCAAAGCCGGGCGTCGTGGGCGTGAGGCTCTCGAGTCCTTTGGCGAGCGACGTCTCGTGCTGGGCAACCGTGGCCGCGGCGCTCGTGGAGAGCTGATTCACCGCCTCGAGCATCAGCGTGGCGATGGGCCGGGCGAGGACGATCGCGGCGACGCACGCAGGGGCCACGCCCAGGTAGACCCGCCAGAGCGAAGGTGCGTCGCCGTGGCGCAACGCCTGAAGGGTTGCGACCAGGAGGCCCAGCATCATCAGGACCGGGGAGGCGACGAGCAGGGAGGAGAATTCGCTCTTCGCCCCGCTGAGGACGACCGAGGGCTCACTGGCGCTCGTGAGAACGCTGCCCACGGAGTTGAGGATCCATTCGACGCTCGCGAGAATCCAACTCGTCAATGCGTTGAACAGGTCGTTGAACGTTGACTTCCCAAGCGCAGTGAGGCACGACGCCGGCGAGAACACGCATAGGAGATGACTCATCAGTGGACGCTGAGTCCAGTGTTGAAGAAGAAGTTGATGAGCGTGGGCGCGGCACCGATGAGGATGGCCGCCACGA
Organism: uncultured Acidimicrobiaceae bacterium; assembly: GCA_963848345.1. Lineage (GTDB taxonomy): Bacteria > Actinomycetota > Acidimicrobiia > Acidimicrobiales > RAAP-2 > RAAP-2. The sequence continues at coordinate 661,142 of CAWKDF010000011.1, forward strand.
GCGAGGTCAACACCGCGCGACGACCTTGGGATGACTGGTGCATGTTCTGCGTGTGGCTCCCGATCGCCCAGAGCATCGCTCCGAGCAGCAGTGCGACGAGGGCGCCGATGAGCGCCCAAGCGGCGATGCCGTCAGCCAGCGACTGCAGCGCGGCACCCCCGGGAAGATCCGACGTAGAAGGACTGAGGGATACGCTGGCCAGGATCATGGTGGTCTCGCTTTCGATAGGGGCCCCCAACGGTCGGCTCCGCTCTCGGGCCAGGTCTGCGAGAATGGCTCCGTGCTGCTTGCCTCGACCAAAAACGTGATCTCCCTATGGCCGCCAGCCGCGATCTACGGCGTCGGCGCCGGAGTGCTCTTGCTGGGGATCCTCATTGGGGTCTTTCTCTTCCGCCAGCGCGGCCACCGCGCGATCGCCCAGCGCCTGAACGCCCTCGGATCGCGACTCGCGGTCACGCCCCGTCGTGATGACGGCAAGGTTGAATCGGCGCTCAGCTACCTCGAAGAAGTCACGGGGGCCGCGCACAACGCGGTGAGCGAATCGAGCGCGGAGACGGTACGCCTGCGGCGCTCGCTGGACTCTCTCCCGCTCGGTCTCGTGCTGTGCGACGAGACCGGTGGGGTCATCTTTCGCAACACGCAAGCCGAACACCTCATGGCGAGCCGTTACGGCGAAGCCATCGCCGCCCAAGCGGTCACCGACGTGCTGGCTGAAGGCTGGGCCAATGGTGTCGCCGAGCGGACCATCGATATCTACGGGCCGCCCCGACGCACCCTCACGATTCGTGCGACGGTGATCGACGACGGACGACGCTCACTCGGCGTCCTCGCCGTCATCGAAGACGTCTCCGAGCGACGGCGCCTCGAGGACATTCGCCGCGACTTCATCGCCAACGTGAGCCACGAGCTGAAGACCCCGATGGGCGCGCTCGGGCTGCTCGCAGAGACGCTCCAATTCGAGCGTGACCCGGCGGTCGCCCAACGCCTCGCCGAGCGCATCAACAACGAGGCCTTCCGCGTGAATCGGATCATCGAGGATCTCCTCGACCTGTCACGAATCGAGGGAGAAGGCTCTCCGAGCCGCGAACCGATCTCGGTCTCACTCATCGTCGCCGAATCGATCGAGCGGATTCGAACCGCCGCCGAACAGCACGACGTCAAGATCACGTTCGATGAGCCCGAGACCAATCAGGTCGTCTTCGGCGACCGCCGCCAGCTCACCTCCGCACTGCACGCGCTGCTCGAAAATGCGGTCGTCTATTCGCCGCGCTCTGGAACCGTCGAAATCTCCATTCTGCGCAACGACGCGACCCCGACGTCAGAGGGCGACATCCCGGCGCCCAGCGTGCACATCGAGATTCGCGACCACGGCGTCGGCATACCCGCTAAGGACTTGGAGCGCATTTTCGAGCGCTTCTACCGGGTCGATCCCGGTCGAGCGCGCGAAACTGGCGGTACGGGACTCGGGCTCAGCATCGTGCGCCACGTGGCTCAGAACCACGGCGGCAACGTGCTCGTAGACTCCCGTGAGGGCGAAGGTTCGACCTTCACCCTCGAGCTCCCGCTGAATCCTCAATGACCAAACGCCCACCCAACGAACCACGCGTGAAAATTCTCGTCGTCGAGGACGAAGAGTCCTTCGTCGACGCCCTCACGGTCGGTCTCGAGCGCGAGGGATTCGACGTCACGACGGCGGTCGACGGCCAACAAGGGCTCACGCTGTTCAACGAGGGTCACTTTGACGTGGTGCTCCTCGATCTCATGCTGCCCAAGAAGTCGGGCCTCGACGTGTGTCGCGACATCCGGCTGACCAGCTCCGTGCCCATCATCATCGTGAGCGCCAAGAGCGAAGAGGTCGACATGGTCCTGATGCTCGAGATGGGCGCCGACGACTACGTCACGAAGCCGTACCGGCTGCGAGAGCTCGTCGCGCGAATACGCGCGGTGCTGCGCCGACGTCAGGACCACGGCGTCCTCGACGCGGACGAGGTCATCTCGCTCGGCAACATTCGCCTTGACATCGACGCGCGACGTTGCTTCGTCAACAACGAAGAGATCAAGTTGCGAAAGAAGGAGTTCGCGCTGCTGCGACTGCTGCTCGAGAACCCCGGACGGGTGCTCACCCGAGAGGTGCTCATCGATCGCGTGTGGGGAAGCGACTACGTGGGCGACACCAAGACGCTGGACGTGCACATCAAGCGCCTGCGCACGCTCATCGAGGACGAGCCGAAGAATCCCTCGCACATCTCAACCGTGCGAGGCGTGGGCTACCGCTACGAGGTCGCCAAGGTCTAGCGAAGTACGGGGTCGCCGCCGAAGTAGGGGGCGAGCACGTCGGGAAGGCGAACGGAGCCATCCGCCTGGCGGTAGGTCTCTACGAGCGCTGCCCAAATTCGCGCCCACGCAAGGGCCGAGCCATTGACGGTGTGCACGAACGCCGTTGAGCCATCGCTCGTGCGATAGCGCACGTTGGCTCGACGAGCCTGGAAGTCTCGAAACCAGCTGACCGAGGACACTTCGAGCCAGCGATCGACGCCGGGACTGAAGACTTCGAGATCGACCGTGTACGCCGAAGCGGTACCGAGGTCCCCCGCGCAGAGGTCGAGCACGCGATAGGTGAGCCCGAGCGCCTGCAGGATCCCCTCCGCGCGACGAAGGATGTCGGCGTGCGCGTCCTCCGCCTGGGACGGCGAGCAGTAGGCGAAGAGTTCGACTTTGTCGAACTCGTGCACGCGCAGGAGTCCCCGTGTGTCCTTCCCGGCGGCCCCCGCTTCGCGGCGAAAGCACGGGGTGAAGGCGGTGAGTCGGATCGGCAGCGCCGACTCGTCGAGGATCTCACCGCGGTGCAGTGAGGTGAGGGGCACTTCGGCGGTCGGGATTAGCCATAGGTTGTCGCGCTCGATGGAGTACATGTCGTCCACTGATTTGGGCAGGTGTCCCGTTGACATCATGGTCTCGGTGAGCGCCACGCTCGGAGGACGAATCTCTTCGTAGGCGTCGGCGTGTTGGTCGAGGGCGAAGAAGGCGAGCGCGCGTATCAGTCGAGAGCCCGCGCCGCGATAGAGCGGGAACATCGATCCGGCGAGCTTGGCGCCCGACTCCATGTCCAAGATCCCCAAGTCGCGCCCGATATCCCAGTGCGCGACTCGCTGATGCTCGGCGTAGGTCGGAAACGGTGCCCCGTCGTCCATACCGACCCACCATCGACGGACCTCGACGTTGTCGGTCTCGTCCAGCCCGTCAGGGACCCTGGCGTCGGGCACGTTCGGGAGCATCAAGAGCAGCTCGCGCAGACGGCCTCCCACGCGTTCGGTGGCCTCGCTCGCCTCGCGCTCCTGGTCACCGAGCGCCCGGCTCTCGTCCGCCAAGCCCTCGGCCGTCTCGAGGTCCTGCTCGCGCCGCGCCGCGCCAACCCGGCGCGACAGCTCCTTCACCTCAGCGCGCAGGCGCTCCGCCTCTTGCAAAAGGCGGCGGTGCTCGACGTCGAGGGCGACAATCTCATCGACCTCGCCCGACGAGATACCCCGGCGACCAAGGGCCGCCTTCACAACGTCGGGCTCACGGCGCAGTTGGGCGAGATCAATCATGGATAGAGCCTACCGAGACACGAAAGTCGATCCCGAGCCAGGGCTAACTTCATAGTGCATGAGTTTCGCGCTCGACATCAATCATCTCGAGGTCTCCTTTGGGACCTTGCACGCCGTGGACGACGTCACGCTGCAGGTCAACTACGGCGAAGTGGTGACGCTGCTCGGACCGAACGGAGCGGGCAAGACCACCCTCGTCGAAACGGTTCTCGGCTTTCGCGAGCCTGAGGCTGGCACCGTCCGCGTTCATGGGCTCAGCCCGACGCGAGATCATCGCGAGGTCGTCGTGCGCACCGGGGCGCTCCTCCAGCGTGGCGGCGTCTGGGCACCGATGACCCCGCGTGACGTGCTGCGCCTCACCGCCTCGTACTACGAGGCGCCTCGCGACGTCGACGATCTGATCAGTCTCCTCGCGCTCGAAAGCTGTCAGAAGACGCCGTGGCGACGCCTGAGCGGTGGCGAGCAGCAACGAACGCTGCTCGCGCTGGCGCTCCTGGGACGACCGCGCGCCCTGGTGCTCGACGAGCCGACCACGGCCGTCGATCCCGAGGGTCGTCAGGTGATTCGCGATCTGATCGCCGCAGAACGCGCGCGCGGATGTGCGCTCCTGATCACGACCCACGAGCTCACCGAGGCTGAGCGCGTGGCCGACCGGCTCGTCATCATGCACCGCGGCCGCGTACTGGTCCAAGGTTCGCTCGACGAGCTCGCGGGAGAGCCCGAGATGATCGTGCAGTCCTCGGGTCCCGTTGACCCCAACGCCCTCGCCGAGCGCCTCCGCTGCTCCGTCGCGCTCGACAACCCGTTGCAGTTGCGCTGCGCCATTGCGTCGACCCCCGAGCGCATCGCCATCGTGACCAACTACCTGGCGAGCGTTGGGCTCTCCATGGTGTCGCTGCGCACCCGCGCCTCGCTCGAAGAGCGCTACCTCGAGCTCATCGCCGACGAGCGAAGCGACGCGCGCTCGTGAGGGCTTTTTTCGCCCAAACTCGCGCTGAGGTGTCGATGACCATCCGTCGCGGCGAGACCCTGCTGCTCACTATCGGCATTCCCGTCGCGCTGCTGCTCTTCTTTTCCCTCACCCACGTGACGTCGTCGCCGAACGCCCGTCGCGTGGATTTCATCGCGCCGGGGATCTTCGCGCTCTGCGTGCTGTCCACGTCGCTCGTGGCCCTTTCAATCGCAACGGGCTTCGAACGCTCTTCGGGCGTGCTGCGGCGCCTTCACGTGACGCCGCTTGGCCAACGTCGTCTCGTCGGGGCGAAGATCGCGGGCGTCCTCGTCACCGAGATCATCCAGATCGGCGTCATCAGCATCGTCGCGCTGCTGCTCGCCTGGCATCCGAGCGGCGGCTGGCGCGGCGCGCTCGAAGTCGCCGCGGCCCTGCTTCTCGGGTCAATCGGCTCAGCGGGTATCGGACTCGCTCTCGCGGGACGACTCCGCGCCGAGGTGAACCTCGCTGCGAGCAACGGCCTCTACATCGTGTTGCTGCTGCTGTCGGGCATCGTCGTGCCGCTCACCTCGCTGCCGGCGGCCCTTCGCCACGTCGTGATCGCGCTACCCTCGGGTGCGATGGCCGAAGCGCTGCATCGAGTGCTCGGCCACGGCGGCGCTCCGACGATCGCCGATTGGCTCTCGCTCGTGGTGTGGGCCGTCGCCGCGCCGCTCCTCGCGGCGCGCACGTTCAGATTCGATTAGCCCTTCAGCATCTTGATGCCACTCGCCAATGCACGATCGGGGATGGCGCCGAAGTGGACCCTCTTGACCACGCCCTTCGCATTGATGAAGACGCTTTCGGGGAGCTCTTGAAAGCCGAAGATACCGCCCGTGACCGTCCCGTTCGCGTCGAAGGCCACCGGAAACGTGACGCCGTCCTTCTTCACGAACGCCTGGCCCGCCGAACGCTCGTCGTTGGCGTCGATACCCACCACGTCAATCGGACCGGGGTCGTGCGCGCGAAGGTATTCGGCGACCTTCGGCATCTCACCCTGGCAAGGCGTGCACCAGCTCGCGAAGAAGATCAGCACGCTGGCGTGTCCCTCGGTCCACGGCGCGTGGACCTTTCCGCCGCTGAGGCCGGGGAGCGTGAAGCTTTGAACCTGATGGCCAACGAGCTTGGTAGTCGGCAGCACCACACCGCCCCGATCGCCCGAGGTGACCTTTCCGCCGGTGAGCACCGAGACGACCGCGATGAGAGCAACGACGAGCACGACGGCAGCCATGATCACGGTCGTCCGGTGCGAGAGGCGCCGCCGAGGAGCCTCAGTGGTGACGGACAAGGACGTCAACCGCCATCAGCACGAAGAGCGCCGAAAGATACGTGATGGAGAAGTGAAAGAGTCGCATCGCTTCGGCCACGTCGGCCTTGTCGGTGCGGGCGTGCTGGTAGAGCCGCAGCGCCGACCACGTGAACATCCCACCCAGCACGGTCGCCGAAATGGCGTACACCCAGCCCAGATGCGCGCTCGGTCCGATGAGGAGCGTCAGCGCCCAGAGCAGTATCGAATAGATCAAGATCTCCAGCGTGGTACGTCGCAGCGAGGCGACGACCGGCATCATAGGCACACGGGCCGCGTGATAATCGTCGCGATAACGGACCGCGAGCGCCCAAAAGTGCGGTGGCGTCCAGATGAAGATGACGAGAAAGAGCAGCACGGGCGTCCAGCCCAGGGAGTTCGTCACGGCCGCCCAGCCCACCAGCACGGGCACCGCGCCCGCCGCGCCTCCGATGACGATGTTTTGCTTCGAGCGACGCTTCAAGACCATGGTGTAGATCACGACGTAGAACGCCGTCGCCGAGATCGCGAGCCACGCCGAGAGCTGGTTGACCCACACGGCCAGCACCAAAAACGCCACGACCTCGAGACCGAACGCGAAGAGCGTGGCCGAACGGGCAGTCATGACGCCCGTCACGAGCGGACGCCGCTTCGTCCTCTCCATCAGGGCATCGATGTCGCGATCGATCACCATGTTGAAGGCGTTGGCACCGCCGGCTGCGAGTGTGCCGCCCACCAGCGTCGCCACGATGAGCCAGAGTCGGGGAAAACCGTTCGCCGCGACGATCATGGTGGGCACCGTCGTCACCAGCAGCAGCTCGATGATCCGAGGCTTGGTGAGGGCGAGGTAGCCCCTCAGGACGTCACTCGCCGAGTAGGACGAAGCGGCGGAAACAGTCACGACCAACATTCTACGACTCGCCCGATTACCTAGGCTGGGCGAATGCAGTTCCAATCACGACGCCGCGTCACCGGTCCCGTGTTTCGCTGGTTCGCGCTGGCGTCGTTCCTCTCGATGATCCTCATCATTTTGACCGGCGCCGCCGTTCGCCTGACCGGATCAGGGCTTGGCTGCCCCGACTGGCCCACCTGTTTCAAGGGCAAGGTCACCGGTTCCATGAGCATCCACCCCTTCATCGAATACTCAAATCGGATGGTCACGGGCGCCCTCGTCGTCATTGTCGGGGCGACACTGCTCGCGGCCTGGTTCCGCGAAGAGCGCCGAAAGGACCTGATCCTTCTCTCGGGAGCGCTCGTCCTGGGCGTCGTGGGGGACGCCATCCTCGGGGCCTTCGTCGTCTACTCCAAGCTCAATCCCTATCTCGTGTCGCTCCACCTCGTGATAAGCCTCGCGATGGTGGCGATCGGCACGCTCCTCTATCACCACTCGAAGTACCTCTATGGACCCGGCACTCGAGAAGACGTGCGCGACCCGTACTTCCGCAACCTCGGACGCTGGCTCTGGCTGCCCTTCGTCATCCTCGTCATTACGGGCACCGCCACGACCGGGTCTGGCCCCCACGCCGGATCCTCGCAAGGTCAGCTCGTCGCCCGGCGTCTGCCGTGGGCGTTCTCGTCGGCCGCGTGGGTTCACTCGCTCGCGGCGCTGTTCTTCATCGGCATCGTGCTCGGCCTCGTGCTCGCCATCTGGCAAAGCGCCGCACCGCCGACGCTCACGATCGGGGTGAAGCGGCTGCTGTGGGTATCGCTCGCCCAGGCGGTCATCGGCGCGACCCAGTACCTCACGCACGTGCCCGCCTGGCTCGTCGAGATCCACGAGTTTGGCGCCGTCGCGCTGACGATCGGCATGGTGCAGTTCAGTGTTCGCCAGTACGCGCGCGATCGCGAGCCGGGCACCGAAGCCCGGCGCGTCCCCGAGCTCGTACACTGATCGTCCGACAATCGCTCGTCGGTGACCTGGTGTCACAATGAAGTCGTGAGGCGAATCAGGTGAACGACAAATCGACAGAGCCCATGGTCGCGCCAAACGGGGATCTGCGGTACGTGCTCATCGCGCTCTCGCTCATCGGCGCGTTCCTCTGCGCCGAGGTGGTCGCGGCGATTCTCGGGTCCTCGCTCGTTCTCTTCGCCGATGCCGGTCACATGGTGACCGACGTCTCGGCACTCGCCATGAGCGCCTGGGCGCTTCGTCTCGTGCGTCGACCCTCGGGTGGCCGCTGGACCTTCGGGTTCCACCGCGCCGAAGTCCTGAGCGCGGCCGTCAATGGCGTCACCCTGGTCGCCGTCGGACTCTTGATCACCGTCGAGGCGATTCAACGGCTCATCACACCGAGCCCGGTCAACGGACCGCTGATTCTGGTGGTCGCAATCATCGGCGCACTCGTCAACATCACGAGCGCCTACGCCCTCGCACGCGCCAATCATCGAAGCCTCAACATTCGCGGCGCCTATGCGCACGTGGTGACCGACCTCTATGCGTTCGTTGGCACCGCTCTCGCGGGCTTCATCATCATCGTCACGGGCTGGCAGCGGGCGGACGCCGTGGCGTCCCTTGTCGTGGTGGTCCTCATGGGTCGCTCCGCGTGGGGGTTGTTGCGCGACGCCGGCAAGGTCTTGCTCGAAGCAACGCCGGACGATCTCGATCTCTCGGACGTGCGGCGCCACCTCTCGACGGTCAATCACGTCCTCGAGGTCCACGATCTGCACGCCTGGAGCGTGGCGAGTGACTTCACCACACTCTCGGCGCACGTGGTCGTGGAGCAGCGCTGCTTTGACGATGGTCACGCGCCGCAGATTCTCGACGCGCTGCAGGCATGTCTCAGTGAGCACTTCGCCGTTGAGCACGCCACCTTTCAATTGGAGCCCGCGTCGCACGAATCTCACGAAGGAGGACTACACCCCTAGGACCGTGACGCTTCCACCTGAGCGAGCCACCAGAAGTGTCCCCTCGGACTCACTAACCAAGTTGAGCGAGCGTGGCAGAGGTGCGAAGCACCCGTGGCGAAGCCGAGGTGCAGCAGACGTGCCGAGCCCCCCACACCCTCGGGCTCTCTCATTCAGTGGAGACGATGGGGATCGAACCCACGACCTCAGGCTTGCAAAGCCCGCGCTCTACCAACTGAGCTACATCCCCGCGGGACACACATTCTACCAAAGTGCTCGCTAGGTGGGTCGGTGGTGACGAAGGGTTCGCGCGCGCTGGCGGTCAATACGCAGCAGCTCGCGCTCGACGTCGGCCCAGTGCAGCGGCGTTTCTTCGACCGGGATGCCCTTGCCCTCAGCGCTGAAGAAGATCGAAAAGGCGACCCACCACATGGGTACGTAGCAGCCCAGCTTCGCGATGAAGCCCGCGAGCTGCTGATCAAAGAGTGGTTTCAGGTGAAGGAGCGATTCTTGATGATGGAGGGCGGGATAGAGCGGATGACGCGAGAAGATCCAGACGAACGAGAGGCTGGTCACGACGAGCGACGACGCAAATACGTAGCCGGCCCGCGCCGCGGGCGAGAGGCGGCGGGTCCCCGGCATGATCGCGAGCGCCGGAATCCAGAGGAGAAACCCGACGAGCAAGACTGTGAGCAAGATGAGATCGCGGGCGTACGTGGATCGGGCCCCCCAGTCGACCACGGGCGTCGCGAGTGTCGCCGTGCCGACGACCGTCACCACGAGTAGCGCGACGCCGGGATGGGCCAGCTTGCGCACCACGTAGTCAATGGGCGCGGGCCGAGTCATACGCCCGAGCGCCGAGGTGGGAATGCTCAAGAGCAGGAGCGGCGCGACGAGCAGCATGATCACGAGGCGTTGGGTAGTCGCCACGCTGAGCGACACGGAGGCAGCGAGATCGCCGATCGGCCACATGGTCACCACCAGCAGCGCGATCAACGCGTATTGGGCCAGGCGGCGCTGACGCGGCGAGCTCACGAGCAGGTGGTGGACGAGCCCCGCTGCGACAATGACCGCGAGCACCAGCGGGTGCCAATCAAAGGGCAACAACGAAGCCATTTGGTAACGGTAACGCCCGACCGCTCACAGGTAAAGGGTGGCGCGAATTACCTGGCGTGTGCGAGTGCGCGGCCTACGAAGCGGCGAGACGGCGTCCGCGCAACCGAGGTCCAACGCGCGAGATGATGAGCGTCGCCATGACGAAGTCGGCAACGGCAACGCAGCCGGGAAAGAGTATCCCCGCCGTCGTAATCGCTTTCAACGTCAGCACCGTGATGATGCAGTTGATGCTGCCCATCACGAACACGCGCGAGGACTCCGTTGATGGCGCGAGCCACGACTTGCGAAGGGTTGGCAAGCCTGCGACTTGATCGGCGCAGACGAAGGAGACGAGCGCCACGGTCGGCTCCTTGGCAAACGCCCAGAACACCAGTCCAGCGATGGCGATGGCGCCGCACGCAAGATCGAAGGGGCCGATCTTCCACACCGCGTTCGGGTTCTTGAACGAGGCGAACACGATGGAGCAAGGTACTAGCCCGAGCATGAGGGTCATCAACGACGCCAGTCCGACATGCTGTTGGAGCTCGACCCCGAAGCCGAGGACTCCCTCAACTCCCCAGAGCGACCACGAGACCCGATTGGGAGAGGTCTCCCCGCGAAGCGTGTCGCGAACGTAGCCGTAAGCCCCGAAAACCGACAGCGCCATCGCGAGATACACGAATTGGGGGGCAATCACCTCACAAGTTTGCCCGGTGGCGTGGTCCAGTAGCCTCGGCCCCCGTGGACATGCGCGAGTTTCTCGGAATGGAACGACTTGACGAATCGACCTGGCGCTTTCGCGTCACCGATCGACTCATCACCCCCGGCAAGTTCCTCTTCGGAGGATGCGGTCTCGCGTCGGGCATCGTGGCGCTCGAAGCGGCGAGTCAGCGACCGACGATTTACGCTGGCGCCCACTATCTCTCGTTTGCGTCCTTGGACGCCGAAGTGATCGTGAACGTTGATCTCGCCGTGGTTGGGCGACGCGTCACCCAAGCGCGCGCCGTGGCAACCGAGAACGGGCGCGAGGTCTTGACGGTGAACGCCGCACTCGGCACGGGAGACCTCAGTGCCCCTTCGCCCTGGCTCACCATGCCCGACGTGCCCTCGCCCGACGAGAGTCCCGAGCGGGTGATGATGCGACGCATCGACAGCTCCATTTTCGATCACATCGAGACGAGAATCGCCCGTGGGCGTAGCTTCGATCACCTCGACGGGACGCTCGGCTCACCCGTCTCGGCACTGTGGGCCCGTGTTCCGAGCCATCTCGATCCATCCGTGGCAACGCTCGCCATCTTCGGTGACCTAGTGTCGGGCGGCGCTTCCCAGCCTCTCGGCCGCAGCACCATGGGCCGAAGCCTTGACAACACGATTCGTGTCGCGTCCCTGGTCCCGACCGAGTGGATTCTCGTGGAAATCCACATGCACGCGCTGACCGGCGGCTTCTCCCAGGGCACTGGATTCCTTTGGAGCGAAGACGGAACGCTTCTCGGTACGGCGAGCCAGTCGATGTCCTCAAAGTATTGGGATCCGCCAGCCTCGTAGGACCCTACGAGCCGTTGCTGTAGATTGGTACCCCTGCGGGGCTATAGCTCAGTCGGTTAGAGCGCGTCACTGATAATGACGAGGTCGTAAGTTCGATTCTTACTAGCCCCACCAGCGCGAAATCGCACCTTGCTTAGTATGTGGGCTAAATCCTCGTGGCCATCACGGGCCAAACGAACCGATTGGTATCACCACGATGCCGTCGGGTCTGGTGTAGCCGTAGCCAGAGGAGGTGATCACTCCCAGCGCCGCCGGAACTCCGCACTTAGTGGTATCAACCTTCGAAGCAAACGTCAGCAGCTTGGCGGCCGCTGCCTCGACCTGAGCAGCGCCGAGCTTTACCTCGAATGCCCCCCATCTCCCGTCAGCTGTCTGAACTATGACGTCAACTTCGAGCCCATCACTATCTCGATAGTGGTACACGGTCCCCTCAAGGGGACTGGAGTAGACACGGCTGTCACGGACCACAAGTGACTCAAAAAGGAGTCCTAGGTAGTTGAGATCCTTGACCAGCCGCCCCGTATCCGCTTGCAGTGCAGCGGCGGCCAGGGATGGGTCGACGAAGTGAGTTCGTGAAGCATTGCGAAGAGTTGCTCGAGATCTGAGGTGAACTACCCACGGTGGTTGCTCCTCGATCACCATTAAACGCTCAAGGATCGCAAGGTGGTCATAGACCGTCGTGCGTGCGAGTCCCTCGCTGTCTCCGTCCACTTCAGTGGTCAGCCGTTTCACTTTTTGCTCCATTGCCACGTTTCTCGCCAGTGCTCGCGCAAGACGAAGTGCAATCGCAGGATCTCGTCGTGCGCCGCCAATGCGCGGAACATCTACTTCTACGATGGTCTTTAGGTAGTCGATGTTGGCTCTTGATGAATCCTTCGAGGTCTTGCCTAGGTTGAGGGGCCACCCGCCGCGCACCACCAGTTCGGCAATGTCCGTGGCGGTCAACGACGGGGGCGAAGAGGTCGGACGGTTCCCCGCCAGTAACGCTGATAGCGACATTTCGCCCGAGGACTCCCCACTCTCGAAGAGGCTCATGGTGCGCATCGTTAACCTTGCAAATCTTCCAGCGCCGGAATGCCGTCGGACGTCATCATTGGGGACCGAAGATCCAGTGAGAATGAACTGACCCGCCTTTTTGCGTCGGTCCACCTCGGCTCGCACGTAGTTCCATAGGCTCGTCCCATCGAGTTGCCACTCGTCGATCAGTTGTGGCGGTACGCCATCGAGAACAACGGAGGGATCTATCTGGAGGGCTTGTCGGGCGGCTTCGTCGGTATCCAGGTAGACGAAGCTCTTTGCGTGCTGCTCGGCGGTAAACGTCTTGCCGGACGCCTTTGGTCCCTCCAATAGAACGGCCCCAGACGAAGCGAGCCTGTCGGCTAGGAGTCCATCGATTACTCTCGGTCGGTATTCCAACATTTCTCTACGATCAACTGTCTTTTCGAGACCTGGCACTGGTGATTGTCCTTCAGCGCCTACACTTCATGATAATTAGTGGCTACACTTTCTGACCTTTATGGGCTACACTATCAGCTCCAAAACGATTACAGTTTCCACATTGGGACGCCGGCCCGACACCAAGGTGCGGTTACCGAGTAGGCGAGCCAATCGACGGCGTCGGTGACCAAGAGACCGAAACCTGGTCACCAAAGTCAGGTGCACTGGTGTGTGCTTCGGATTTCCCTCACGGTCACGTTCGAACACGTCGGAATGACTGGGTTTTTCATTTGTCCAAATTCCCCACCAGCCCCACCAACCAGCCAGTCAGTCGACGACCATCATCGCGATCACGGTCACCAATTGGATCAATTGTTGATTTCCAAATCGCGATCTCTTTTTGCAGGACGATCCCCCACTCCTTCAATAACTTCAACCGTGCTGGGTGCCCGAGCTCAGCTGTCGGGCGTCGCCACAGCCAATCGGCGTAGGACCTCCGACACGTTCACGCCGAGAGCGTTGAGGAGCAGCGCCGCAGGGTCAGGCGGCTGGAGAGCGAGGATCTGGGCCAGCACCTGCTGGGCCGTGATCTGGAGCCTCCGGCGGTTGGGCTTGGACGCCCTCTCGAGCACCCTCTTTGCCGCGGGCACCATGTGGAGGCGATCCTTTTGAGCGATGTCTCTGATCCTTGGCTTCTTTGGCACGGCGTGCATCGGCACTGGAGGGGCGTCGATATCCGGTCCCAGGCCCAGGGCGGCCAGGGCTTCGTGATCGAGCGACTCAAGGGCCTCGCGAGCTTGCCGCAGACTCACACCCAGCACGACTTCTATCGAAGGATCCTCGAACAAGGCGAGCAGAAGGTGATCAGTGCCAACTCGGCGGTCGCCTCGGCGACGAGCCTCCTCGCTGGCCCGCAAATAGATGGCCCAGGCGTGGAGCGCCTCAGGCGCAACGGGTTCGGTCGTCATGATGACTCCTTGTTGTATTTGGCATGCACGGATTGACGGGTGACGCCCAACGCGTCTCCGATCTGCTGCCACGACCAGCCCTTCTCCCGGGCCAAGGCGACGTTGCTCGCCTCAACCCTCTCAGCCAGGCGATGCAGCGCCAACGAGGCGCGAAGCCCAATCGCCGGATCGTCCGACGAGAGATTCGCGCTGAAATTATCGACATCCATGGCTGTCAGTATAGACTGACAATCACTCGTATGTCAACCTAAACTGACAGACCGATACCCTCAGGGGGCCAGTCCGATCCGAGTGTTGCTGATAGCGGCATCGATCCATTGCCTTCCCGCTGCGTCACTTCAGCTCTGGAGTCGTACTAACGCAAGGCCATTGAGAATCCGATCAGGGCCAGATTCGAATCCCAGCGCGTCGAGGAACTACTTACGCTTCCAACCCACCGCTGCCGTGACGCCATACTCGAGCGCTCCTTTGGGAGTGACGAGCATGACGTAGATCACGTTTGGGTGCTCAAGCTCTTTTGTCCCCGGAAGGCTGTAGACCAACGTCTTCACGCTGCCTGGAGTGGCGCCCGCAACGGAACCGATCGCCGCGTGGCCGGCGAGCGTCGCCTTTTCCAGCCACGCGAGCGAGTTGCTCGCCGAGGACGCGATGTAGTAGTCAGTTGAGCCCATCTGGTACGGCGGATAGCCAGGTGAGCTTCGCGCTGAGGAGAACGGCTTCGTCTTCAAGGCGGCGGCGAGCGTTAGCTGGCGCGATCCCGGTGGTTTGGGCGCCGCGGCATGCAGGTAGCGAAGCTCGCGTATAGCCAGCGTCTTTCCCGATGGAGTCGAGCCGTACGCCGGCGCCGAGAACGCGACAGCGGACGCCGCGAGGAGGGCGACCGCGCCTCGGGCGGTGCCGAATGGGATGCGTCTGAGCGCTGAAGTAAACGTGCACCCACCATAAAGCTTCGCCTCTGTCGACGACACCTCATCTCGGGCAATCACAAGCGACTCACATACTGGCAGCGCCCCCCGCGAGGGTACGCGAATTCCCCAGATATCTCTAATCATGGACGTGCGCGGGGGGAATTCGTCGTTCTACCGGGGCCGTCTACGCTCTGCCGTTGCGTTCGCGGTGCGCGCACCCCGGCCAGCAGCACGGTCTGCGCTGCCCTTCCTCGAGCTCCTCTTGGGTTCTGCGAATGCGACGCTCTCTGGTCTTTTCTTGTTTAGCGTCTTCGACCCAGCAGATGAACTCGTTACGGGCGAGGGGCGTGATGTCCTTCCACGCTTCGAGCGCTATCGAGTTGGCCATTAAGGCTTTGCGCAGGTCTACGGGGAGTTTGTGCGCGACCCCACCAGGCACGTGCTGGCTGCTCATGAGCCGACAGTAGCGGTTCGCGAGCGGACGATGGCCTCGAGGCTGGCGATCTGGAGGCGAGCACTTGTCCCCTCGACAGCAAATGAGAGGTGCGGTACGGTACGTCGATGGCACTCTTTCGACGTTCAAAGCACCACGAAGCCGCCGATCCGCTCGAGGCAGCGGCCGAGGCAAAGGAGTTGGGCCGCGACGGCGTGCTTGGTCCGGAGGTTTCGTCGGTTTCGCCAATATTCAGAGCGGATCCCAGCGAGAGCGACAGCGCGAATGAGGAGTTGCTGGCGGCCGCCAATCCCGAGGACGACACGGCCCGCGATCTCTTCATCGAGCGCGAGCGCGAGCAGCAAGAGCCCGACTACTAGAAGCACGCCCTGCAAGTGACGCGAAAGCGGAACGATCAGGAGTCGCGCTCGTCGCGCTGGATAAGAAACGTCCCCGTCGAGCGACTGACCAGCTTTCCCTCTCCGCTCGTCACGGTCGCCTCGCCGTAGCCAATCAGGCGGGTGAGTCGCACGACGTCGCCGCGAAGCTGATAGTGCTCGCCGAGGAGCGCGGGACGCAAGAGCTCGGTCGTCATCTCAATCGTCGCTTGGGTCCGATCGCGACCAGCGAGGGCCGCATTGATCGCGAAGTTCATCGAAGCGTCGAGGAGCAGTGCGTGCACGCCGGCCTGCGCGGTGCCGTGAGGGTTGCACGCCAATTGAGTCGGCGTGAAGCCGCCCTCCACCCAACCGAGATCCTCTCCGTCGACTCCGTAGGCCTCGAACGCGGCGCCCACCGCACCAACAAGCGCCATGCCCCCATCGCCCAGCCATCGATCCATGTTCTTTGTGATCTCATTCATCGTCGTGACGCTACCTCGACACGACGAATAGGCTTCGCGCGGGTGGTAACCACCCGAGACGAAAGGAACACGATGCCCACTGCAGTCATCGTCGATGCGATTCGCACCCCTGGCGGAAAGCGCAATGGCACGCTGAAGAACTGGCACGCTGTCGATCTGGCCTCAGAGACGCTCAAGGCGCTGGTCGAGCGCAACCAACTCGATCCGAGCGTCGTCGACGACCTCATCATGGGGTGCGTCTCCCAGGTGGGAGAACAGGCCTTCAACGTCGGGCGAAGCGCTCTCCTTGCGGCAGGGTGGCCTGAGTCGGTGCCGGCGACGACCATAGATCGACAGTGCGGATCTTCCCAGCAGTCGCTGCACTTCGCGGCACAAGGCGTCATGGCCGGCGCGTATGACGTGGTCGTCGCGGCCGGCGTCGAATCGATGTCGCGCGTGGCCATGGGTGCTTCGATCGGACAAGACGCCGGGTGGCCCTTCGGTCCTCGCGTCGCCGAACGATACGCACCGGTGGGCGGCCTCGTCAATCAGGGCATCGGTGCCGAGATGATCGCCGATCAATGGGGCATCAGTCGCGAAGATCTCGATGCCTTCTCCGTCGAAAGCCATCGTCGGGCCGCGCGGGCCACCGCCGAAGGTCGATTCGCCAACGAGCTGATCCCGATCCACCTTCGTGACGATGAAGGCCACGATACCGAGGGACTCGTCACGAGCGATGAAGGCATCCGCCCCGATTCGTCGCTGGAATCACTCGCCAAGTTGAAGCCCGCCTTCAAGGAGGGCGGCAAGGTCACGGCCGGCAACTCCTCACAGATCACCGACGGCGCCTCTGCGGTTCTCGTCATGAGTGAGCAGAAAGCACGCGAACTCGGCTACACGCCTCGTGCGAGGTTCCACTCCTTCGCCCTCGCGGGCGTCGATCCGGTGACGATGCTGACCGGGCCGATCCCGGCCACCACCAAGGTCCTAGAACGGGCCGGTCTGACACTCGACGAGATCGATCTCGTCGAGATCAATGAGGCGTTCGCCTCGGTGGTGCTCGCGTGGCAGATAGATCACAAGGCTGATCTCAACAAGGTCAACGTCAATGGAGGCGCCATCGCGCTCGGGCATCCCCTCGGCGCCTCGGGCGCGAAGCTGTGCGCCACGCTGCTCAACGAGCTCGAGCGCACTCAGGGCCGCTACGGGCTCCTCACGATGTGCGAAGGTGGCGGGCTCGCCAACGCCATGGTCATAGAGCGATTGGGCTAACCGGCGCCCTTACTTATAGCGGGTCGCCAGATAGAAGCCCGTGAACATCGCCACGAGCCCGGCGGCGAGATACCACGCGGACGTCGAGCCCGGGAGTACGGACAGGTAGTTAAGCGTGATGACGACGATGCCGAACACCATGAGACCGAGGATGGTCCAGCCAAACCAGCGCGGACTGTGGTCGTCGGACTTCGGACGGCGCTTCGTGACTTTTCCTCGCACTTCCGGCGATACGTAACGTCCAACGGACTTCTTCGGATTCGTCTTCGCAGCGGGTTTTGCCATGGCCAACGATGCTATACCGACTACTCTCTAGGTGGTCGGCGGGCCGGTCGTGGTCGTGGAAGTGGTCGGTGCGGTGGTCGAGCACACTTCCATGGTGATCGTCGAACCGTAGGTCGCGCTCGAACCGGGGGCTTCATCCTGTGAGACGACCGTCGGCTGCGCTCCTGGGAGACACGGCGTCGAGCTCACGGTAAACGACGGAAGGAAGCCGTCGCCGGCCATCGTGTTGCCCGCCTGCGCCTCGGTGTCATTGATGACCCCGGGGACGGTCGCCTGGCAGTTGCCTGACGACAATTCAATTGTGACGGCCGTCCCGGACGTCACGAGCGAGCCTTCAATGGGCACCGTCGCGATCACGAGGCCTTGCTTCACACTGTTCGAGCACGCTCGCGTCTGCTTCGGGGCGATGGTCAGCCCCTGGCCCGAGAGCGTAGCCACAGCCTGGGCCAGGGGCTGCCCGTCGACGTTGTCGATCGGGTACTTCGCGTTGGCCGCGAGCACCGTGATGGTCACGACGGTTCCAGATTGCACCTTGGTCCCAGCGAGGGGCGTCTGCGAGAGCACGGTGTTAGGCGTGGGGTTGGACCCTGGTGGAGCCGTCGGGGTGTCGGAGATCTTGATCCCGAGCTTCTCTTTCGTCAGTGTGCTCACTGCGCTCGAGAGAGGCATGTTCGACACGTCCGGAACCGTCTCGGGCACCGTCGTAATGCCCTTGCTCACGACGAGCGTCACCGCGTCACCTTTGGCCAGCTCCACTCCCTCTTTCGGGCTCGTCGAAAGGACCGTTCCCTTGGGCTTGCTCGATGTCTCGGGCGTAACGTCAACTACGAATCCGTCATTCTTCAACTGCTTCGCGGCCCCCGTCTGTTGCTCCCCGACGAGATTGGGCATCTTCGTGTCGGTCGTCTTGTTGTGCTGCAAGAAGGCGTACACGCCTCCTCCAATCAGCAGCAGGACGAGGATCAAGATGACGCCGCTGTAGCTGCGACGTCGCCGGCGCACGTCGGTACGCGGACCTTGCATG
This sequence comes from uncultured Acidimicrobiaceae bacterium, assembly GCA_963848345.1. Classification (GTDB taxonomy): domain Bacteria; phylum Actinomycetota; class Acidimicrobiia; order Acidimicrobiales; family RAAP-2; genus RAAP-2. The sequence continues at coordinate 679,657 of CAWKDF010000011.1, forward strand.
ATGGGCACGGAGCGGGTTCGCTCTCCGGCGACCGCGGCCACCGATCGGGTGGCGTCGGCGCCAAAGAACGCGGTGTCGCGCATGGCCGCGTGGACGGGCTGACCCTCGCTGAATCGAATGAGGTCAGCGCGCAGTTCGTCGGCGGACTGGTAGCGGTTGGAGGGCGATTTGCTGAGCGCCTCCATCACGATCGCTTCCAGATCGCTCGGCACGCTCGAGGAGAACTGCGACATGAGCGGGACTGCGTTGTGCACATGCTGGCTCGATACTTCCACCGGCGTATCACCAACGAAGGGTGGACGCCCCACCAGCATCTCGTAGAGCACAACGCCGAGGGAGTAGACATCGCTTCGGCCGTCGACCGCCGCGCCCTCTGCTTGTTCTGGCGAGAAGTACGTCGCGGTGCCCATCACGGAACCCGCTTCGGCGAGATGATCCTCGCTCGACACCGCCTGGGCGATGCCGAAGTCAGTCACTTTCACCTGGCCGTCGCGCGTAATGAGAATGTTGCCGGGCTTGACGTCGCGGTGCACGACGCCGCTGCGGTGCGCGTAGCCGAGCGCCGCAGCCACCTGCGCCACGATCTGCGCCGAACGCGCCGCCGTCAACGTGACCGAGTTACGCAGCATCTCGGCGAGCGAGATCCCGTCGACGAGCTCCATGACGATGAAGTAGGTCTCACCGTCTTCTCCCCAGTCAAAGACCGGAACGATGTTCGGATGCGACAGGTTCGCCGCCGCCTGAGCCTCGCGCCGGAAGCGCTCAACAAATAACGGGTCTTCGCTGAGCTCCGGGTAGAGAATCTTGAGCGCGACAGCGCGGTTGAGGAGGGTGTCCTGAGCCCGATAGACCATCGCCATGCCGCCACGGGCTATGAGGTGGGTCACCTGATAACGATGAGAGTACAAACGTGGGTCGTTGACGGGCTCCATACTGGGCCAAGCCTACGCTTTCGATCTTAAGATCACTGGCTCGACGTCTCGCATCGCGCGTTGTCGTGAGTGACCGTGCACGATGGGACGGTAGCGCGAACGATCCAGAAAGAAAACACCGAGCAAAAGGGGTCGCGGGGGATGTCTCGTCGCCAAAACGACGTGAAGCGGTAACACGATTGCAATGAAGGGTCCGTCCGGGTCGTTGACGTATTCACGGGCTCCGCGCCTGCGCTCCACCCGGCCGGGGGCCACCTCGGCTGTAGTACGCCCAGAATACGGGAGCGATTCACCTGATCGGGGGGAACGCCAGCCGGCGCCAACGCACCGCTCACCCTTGGCCCCATTTCCTTACCCGCCGACCGTCGTGGTCGTGTGGGGTTGGGTGGTCGTCGTGGTCGCACTGGAGCGCGCGAGCTTCCACTCATTGTGAAGATACTTTGCGTAATGAAGCGCCGCGGGAATCGTGGGCTCGCTGATCGACGAGGCGAGCGCTTGCGCGTCGCTCGGGCGCAGCTGCGACGCCGGATAGGCGGTGTATCTCACGACGACCGGGTGATACCAGAGCACGCCGCTTGGCTGGCCTTGGTAGACGACGATGGTCCCCTCGTCATTTCCCAGGTAGTACGTCGAGTAGGCGTACCAGTGAACGACCGCGACGCCTCCGGCGATGACCGCGAGGAAGAGGAACGTCGCTGCCCATACCCTCCACGTGACGATTCTCCGTCTGCGCCCTGCGCTTTTTGGCCGTGTCGACTCGACCGGAGGGGGCGCAGAGCTCATGGTGCGATTTATGGGCGCCGCCGTCACGTTCACTTCGTCGAACTCGAGAAGGATCACCGAGATGTTGTCGTGGCCGCCGGCCGCCTTGGCGGCGCTCACCAGACTTTCGACGGCAAACTCGAGTCCCGTCGGCGCGCTGGCGAGGCGAGCCAGCGTGTCAGGATCAAGCTCATTGGAAAGACCGTCACTGCAGAGAAGGATTCGGTCCCCCGCCACCGCGTGAATGGAAGTCACGTCGATGGAGATGGTGTCTTCCACGCCCACGCCCCGGGTGAGCTGATGACGCCGCGGGTGTACGGCCGCCTCTTCGGGCGTCAGCCGGCCCATTCGCACCCACTCCTCGGCGACGCTGTGATCCTCGCTCAGCTGCCGCAGCGCCCCGTCACGCAGCTGGTACGCCCGAGAATCGCCGACGTGGACGAGGGTGGGCGACACAATGCCGTTCAGGTCGTGGGTGAGGCCAACCGCGATGATCGTTGTGCCCATGCCGAAGTGCTCGGGATTCTCTTTCGCGTCCGTCACTACGGCGACGTTCGCCTCTTGGATGGCTTCGATGAATCCCTCGACGGTCGGGTTCTGCTGAAATTGAGTTTTGATGAGGTCAATTGAGATGGCGGCCGCCACTTCGCCAGCCGCGTGTCCGCCCATGCCGTCAGCGATGATGGCGAGAGAGGCGTCAGCGAAGAGCGCGTCCTGATTCGTCTGGCGTACCAGCCCGGTATCGGTCGCCGCGGCATAACGCCAACGCGTCAACGAACGACCTCGAAGAGAACGCCGCCCACTTGGACGACATCGCCGCGCTCCAAACGCACGCGGCCTTTGACCAGCTCTTGGTTGACGTAGGTGCCGTTGGTCGATCCGAGATCTTCGATCGAGAGATCGCCGTCATCGTTCGCCAGGCGAGCGTGGCGAGAAGAGAGATACGTGTCCTGCAACGTGACGTCGCAGTCGCCGCTTCTTCCAATCGTGAGACCGCCGTCCACGTCGAGACGTTGGCCGCTTCGCTCTGAGGGTTCAATGAACTCAAGCGCGAGCGCACGCCGACGTCGACTCCGTCGTTCGTAGTCGACGGGACGAGACTGCACGGTCGCCACGCGCAGCACGCGCGCGAAGAACAAGATGGCGATGATCATCACCAACAGTTGCAGCGGACGAACGATCGCCGCGTAGTTCGTCGACGCGGCGAGGAGACTCAAGCGAGCTCAATCCGAAAGTGGAGCGAGCCGATCGTGACGTCGTCACGGGGCGAGAGTGAGACGGCCGAAACTCGGTGACCGTTCACGAACGTTCCGTTGGTGGACTGCAGATCGCGGATGGCCACGCCCTCGCTCGTTCGCCACACTTCGGCGTGCTGACGCGAGACGTTCGAATCGTTTACGACGACTTCGACGTCCGGGCTGCGTCCGATGATGAGCGGCAGATCCGCAACCGCAAAGGAGCGCCCGTCGCTCACGACCAGTCGAGGCTGGCTCTCGCCGCCGATGAAATCCGTTTTCACCTCGATAGCGCTTGGCTTGAGGTCGTCGTCTATGAAGATCTCGACCTTCACCGGTCCCACGAAGGCGTAGCCCTCTGCAAGCGCATGCTGGCGAACGGTCTCTTCGAGCTCACTGACTAGCGCCTTCTGAAAACCCTCGAAGCGTTGCGCGTCTGCAGGCCCCAGCCACACTCGCACGACGTTGGGCGATATCGGCCCCTGTGTGGACAGTCGTCGCGTCAGATCCACCTCGCGAACGATGCGCGTGCCGATCTCGATGGGCTGCAGCGTCGCCTTGAAGGGCCGTGAGAACGTTCGCTCAAATATCCGCTCGAGGCGGTTTTCCACATTCTTTAGAACCATGACACCCATAACTGTACCGGTCGGCTCCTCAACCGAGAAGGCGAAGGGAGGCGTCCGAAGCCGTTCGACTATTGTTGCAAGGTCTCCGGGCGAGTGGCGAAATTGGCAGACGCGCAGGCTTCAGGTGCCTGTATTCGAAAGGATGTGGGGGTTCAAGTCCCCCCTCGCCCACCAGTGTTATATCGAGGACTCGAGCGCCAGCCAGGCAACGATCTACTCGAAGATTTCCTAGCCGGTAGACGACTTCCGCCAGACCCGCTACAGCGAAGCGCCCAGCTTCTCAACGGCGTCGAACGTCTCGTCGTCAAGTGTGACGTCAGCCGCTGCCAGGTTCTCTTCCAGGTGCGCCACCTTCGACGTTCCTGGAATTGGGATGACGACGGGCGAACGGCGCAGCAGCCACGCGAGCGACAACTGCGCGACGGTGATCCCCTGCGCCGACGCAAGCTGATGGAGCGATCCACCACTACGAGCCAGATCACCGGCAGCGACCGGGAACCACGGGATGAAGCCAATGCCCTCTGCCTCGCAGTAGTCAAGGACCTCTTCGCTCTGCCGGTTGGTCGCGTTGTACAGGTTTTGGACCGTCGCGACAGAGAACACCTCCTGGGCAGCTTTGATCTCTTCCACCGAAACCTCGGAGAGGCCCAGCGCTTGAACCTTCCCCTCCTCATGCAGCGTCTTCAGGAGACCGAACTGCTCGTCACGCGGCACGGTCGGGTCGATGCGGTGCAATTGGAAGAGGTCGAGGGACTCTTGACCGAGCCGGCGAAGCGACATCTCGCACTCCTGTCGTAGGTAGTCGGGCCGTCCGCACGGAACCCACACGTCGGGTCCGGTACGCAAGAGTCCCGCCTTGGTAGCGATCTTCACGTCGCCGTACGGGTGAAGCGCTTCTCTGATGAGTTCTTCGGATACGTACGGTCCGTACGAGTCCGCGGTGTCGATGAAGTTCACACCCAGCTCCGCAGCGCGTATGAGAACCGCGAGACACTCCGTGCGATCGGCGGGATAGTCCCAGATTCCCGGTCCCGTGATGCGCATGGCGCCGTAGCCAAGTCGATTGATCGTTTGATTCGCGTAGGTAAACGTCCTGGGGTTCGGCACTGAGCGCCTCCTGTTGTTCGAGGGTTGGACCAGACAGCATAAAGGTCTGCAATGCGAACGGAGAAGTTACTTCGTGGTCCTTGGATGAAGACCGCTCGCCGATACCTCGGCGAAGGCAGGTCAGAGCGAGGCCGGAACTACGCTCACGATTGCTCTCGCAATCACGGAATATCCCTCGTTGTCCGGATGGTCGTTGGGACCCCATGGAGCGGTTCGACACATCCATGTCGTTTTACACGCCGTGGCGACGTTCTGGGGCAACACGCGTCCGTCGAAGCGACCGGTCAGGCGGCTGTCACTCATGTCGAGCGCGGTCTCGACCGGCGCCACCGCCACCTTCGAAGCCCTGAACGCAGCGTCCAGCGCGGCGTCCAGCGCTTTCATGGCTCGCAACGTCGCGCGCGCATTCGACGGACCTAAGGAGCTGTCCAGATAGTGCCCAAGGAACGGGTCCCCGTAGAGGACGCCAACGAACGTGACATTCGGCCCCGCGGCCCGCTCCATCCCCGCGAGCGCGCGAGGAAGATACTTCCGCACGAGCGCCACGCTGCTGTTCACGCAGTCCTGGTCGACCTCGGAGAACTGAAGGCACGGTCTGATGTCGTTAAATCCGACGTCAACGGTGACGAGGCCGGATGCTCCACGCCGTTGACGCAAGAAGCCTTCCGCGCGACTGAGCAGAGACACCGATGGACTGCACGCATCTCCACCGTTCACCAGCGACTGCACGGTCTCTCCGGGACAGGCGATGTTGACGAGCGTCAGCGGCGATCCCTTCTCGTCCAGCAGCTTTGCTACATCGCTGGCGTAGCCGTTCTTCGTGGCTGCTTCGTTCGGCCCTCGCGATCCCATCGTGCCGGTCGGCTCAAAGCCCTTCGCGTCCGATGCCCCAATGACGAGATAGAAGCTGGCTCGGGGCTCCGCGCTCAATCGAACGCCAACGCTGATCGCGCCCAGCACGGCGAGAGCGACGCAGACGGCTCCAATCTTGCGCCCGCGGGGCCACGACTCAAGAATGGTCATAGGGAACTTCTAGAGTACGGCGATTGCTGCGACCTAGGAAGCGCTTAAATTCTTTCGAAGTGCCCCAGAGCGGTCACGAGCTCGACAGTCAAGCCGCGGCCTTGAATCCCGCGCCGCCGAGGCTAACCACAGTTGGTCCGTCATCGGTCCTTGAACGCGAGGCCCCGGCGAAGGCCGTCGCCGACGTAGGCTCCACCCAAAGCCCTTGGTGCGCGAGCTGCTCGGTCGTGGCGATGATCTCGTCGTCACCGATTGTGCGGGTCTCGCCCCCCGTGCGATCGATCGCTCGGACGATCTGAGCGAACCGTCGTGGCGCAATGATCGCGATGCCGTCGGCGAGCGGCGCACCACGGTCCTCTGCGACATCGTCCGCGAGGGGTGACCAGCCCTTCGCCTGTACCGCAACCATGCGAGGCACGTGCGTCGTGAGCCCCTGGTCGAAGAGGTATCGAAATCCCTGTTCGACCCCGAGGAAGAGACTCCCGTTGCCCACCGCCATGACAACCTCGGCGGGGGCGTCGCCGAGCTGCTCGAAGACCTCAAACGCCCAGGTCTTCGTGCCTTGGGTAAAGAACGGGTTCTCGACGTGGCTCGCGTAGAAACCCCCGTCCGCCGCCATCTCGAGCGCCGCATCGGTCGCGGCCGCTCGTGGCCCCTCGACGGCGACGACGGTGGCTCCGTAGGCGCGAGACTGGGCGAGCTTGCCCGGTGGCGCACTCGCGGGGGCCACTACCGTGCAGGGCACTCCAATACGCCCGCAGTAGGCGGCCATCGCCGCTCCCGCGTTGCCCGAGCTGTCGACGATGACGCTCTTCGCCCCAAGACCAAGAGCGAGGGCGGCAAGCATGATTGCGCCTCGATCCTTGAATGATCCGCTCGGCGTGATGTAGTCGCACTTCACGTGCACTGATCCGGCGCTGAGGAGCGGCGTTCGCGAGGCGCCGAGGTCGGCGCGCGAGAGCCACTCTTCGCGAATGGGCAACGCCTCTCGGTAACGCAACAGGCCGACACCTCGGCCATCAAACGACGAGGGCCAGGCTGGAACGTCGAAGTGCAGATCCAGGACACCTCCACAGTCGCAGCTGATTCGACTCAGCTCCACCTCGAAGTGCGTCGCACAGAGAGAGCATTGATAAATAACGTCGTCGGCAAGAAGGGCGGTCACACCGACCAGGATATTTCGATCCGAAGGCGAGCAGGCCTACTGGAAGGCGGTCCCTCGCAGCCAGTGATCGACCAGCGACTCGTCGCCTTCGATCACGACATCGCACTCTTCGATCGCCCGCCGGCGCAACAAGACCGCAAGCAACTCGCCGGGCTCTGCGATCAACACCGCGTCGGGATCGGCCAACGCATCTACGAATTCATACCCATCTACATGCAGGATCACGTTCCAGTACGTCGATGAGTCCAACGTGCGGATCTGCAAGCGCTCGCCTTCAGGACTCGTCGAGCGAGCCGTCAACGCAATGTCTCGATCAGACTTCACGTTGGCGAGAAACTCGTCAACTGCGTCCAGCGCGATTGTCGGTTCGACGTGGTAGGCGACGCCCATGGCGAGCTCGAGGTCGATTCGATGCACCAAGGTCTCGTGCAACTGTCGTCGCGCCCAGAAACGTACGTGTTGATCTGCGCCCCATGCCCACATTGACTCGTCAGGATCGGCCGCGCGCAACGTCTCGGCGAGCGAGTGACCGCCCGAGCGAAGCCAATCACCGTCGAATGCGATGCCATCCACGTCGAAAGCCGCCAAGGAGATCCGCTCGGTCGCGCGAACACGCACGAGTTCGTGGGCCCAACGGTGCACCATGCCGAGGTGCTTCGTGAGGTCTCGGACGGACCAGGCGGGACAGGTGGGCACCGGTGCCGATTCATCAGCGTTCCTCAACGCATCAGCGAACCGATCGACTTCGCGGTCGAGTTCGTTGCAGTGCTCTTGGTGATTCACGGAACGAATGCTACCGAGGTCCAGATACAACGCGAGGCGGGGCCGCCTGAGCAACCCCGCCTCGCTCGCGCCATCACGTGGGATGACGACGCGACCATCGATCAGTTTCGGTACGCGGCTCCCACCGAGACGCAGCTGGCGAGGTCTGATCCGCAGATGGTCTGACCGAAGCCGTTGGTCCCTTCGACGGTGCGCGTGTTCTGTACCGCACCGTTCACCAAACCGGTGACGGTGCCAACGCTGTAGCCGTCTGGGGCGGGCGTGCTCGCACCCGTAAGGACGCAATTGCCCTGCGTGTCACAGCCAACGCCGTAGAGGTTCTCCGTATTCGGCACCACCTGGGTCGTGCCAATGGCGCCCTTGACGAGCGTGGTAACGATGCCCTGCTCGGTACTGTTCTCACCGACGGCAACGCAGTAGTCAACGCTGGTGCAGTCGATGCCGTTCACGTACCAGGCGTTGCCACCGTCGGTGATGGTGACGGGCGTGCCCGGTGTGCCGTTGGTGATCGGGACTATCGCTGGGTAGTAGTTGACGAATCCAACGGCGAAGCACTGCGTGGCCGTCGGGCAGGAAATCGCATTCAACCACTCGCCAACGCCTTGACCGGGCTCGACCTCATTGGCGGGGCCAGCCTGACCGTTGCTGATCGTTGTCACCGCATCCGCGTCGTCGCTGTTGTCGTAGCCGACCGCGTAGCAGGTGCTCGCCGTCGGGCAGTCAATGCCGTACAGCCCGAGGAACGCGGGCTCTGGTGTCGCCGAGGTCGGCTTGCCGTTGCGAATCGACACGAGCACTCCCTCGTCGTCATTGGAAGGCGCGAGTCCGACCGCGTAGCACTGCGAAGCGGACGTGCAGCTCACCGATTCGAGCGCCGACGTATTAGGAACGGCGACCGTGCCACCGTTGGTCGTGACCGTTCCCAGTCCGTCCGCGTTTTCTCCGACGGAGATGGTGGTGGTCTGCCGGCCTTGCTGGCCGTTGCCAAAGCCACCGCCTTGTGAGGACGCGGGCACTTGCGCAACGCCGTTGAGAGCGACGGTCTGGTCGAAGAAGCCGTTGACGGTTGACACGCTGTCCGGTCCCTTCAATGACGTCGTCAAGACCGCTCCGCTGGACGTGTTGGACGCGTCGGGTCCGATGGGGCGTCCCGACACCAGCGCGCTGCCAAAGTCACCGTTGGAAGTGTTCGCCGCGTCGCCTAAGTAGGAAAGGCCATAGGCCTGCTCGATCGATCGAAGGACGCCCGCGGTGTCGATCGGTGTCGCGATCGAACCCATCCCCTTCGTGTGCGCGGAGACGAGAACCATCGGGATCTGTCCACCCGTGGCGGGCGTCGACGACGAGTCTTCGTACCCGGTGTCGTAGAGGATCACGATCTGACCGCCCTGGCGGTACCACGTCGAGTTCATGATCTGGGGCAGCTCCGCGTTCAGCCAGCTGTCGCCCGATTGCATTGTCCCGTTGTCGCCGCCGCTGTTCACGAGGTCCGGCACGACCCACTGGAAGTCGGCCGCGTTAGCGGCGTTTAGGTTGGAGTTCAGGTCGTTGAAGTTCGAGATGTTCTTGCACAACGTGGAGAAGTCACTGAAGTAGCGAAATGCGTTGTGCCAGTAGGGGTAGTTTCCGCTCCCGTCGCTCTGGTCGCAGCCGGAGGCGTCGCCTTGGTAGTAGGCGCTCCAGGTAAGGCCGGCGTTCGCGAGCTGATTGACGAGCGTCGGACCGGCGAAGTCGCTGCATCCCGGATCGCTGATGTCACAGTCGTTGCCCGCCGTGCCCCAGTCCGAACCAGAGAGCAGCTCGAGGTAGTTGGGCAAGCTCGGATACGTCCAACCGTACGCTTCGGTGTAGTTCGCGTACTCGTGCGAGATCTCGTTCAGATATGGCATCTGCGGAGATCCGACGAATTGGCTGTAGTCGGTGTTCTCCATCATGATCGTCATGATGTGAGGCGCGTAAGCAGACGGACTCGGTGATGCGGTAGCCGTCGTCGACGCGAGACTCGTCACTCCAAGCAGGCTCATGATTGAGGCGACAGCGCCGACACCGAGGCGGCGAAGCACCTTTCTGTGACTCAACGGTCGTAACATTGTCGATCCTTTCGGGGGAGGCGTGGTCGCTCACTGCGACCGCGCCCAACGTAACGAGCGCTGGTTGCGCCAACGTGACGAGCGCGACAAACGAACGAACAGCCTTCCCGTCGGTTCCGTGACGAAACAGGTGAGTGATCCGCACCAACGCTCGACACTCGCGGGCGCGAGGAGCCTTCGTGCGAGGCGTTCGGTAGTAGCGTCGCGGGCGATGAGTTCGTGGCTCAGCAATGTCGACGTCGTCACGCTCTTCGTGGAGGACGTGACGAGAACGAAGACGTTCTACCGAGACGTCTTCGGACTCTCGGCAATCTTTGAGAACGAGAACTCCGTCGTCTTCAACCTCGACAACACCAGTCTCAATTTCCTCCAGCGCGACGCGTCTCCCGACCTCCTCGCCCCCGCCAGGCTCGCCCCCTCCGACGCGGGAGTTTGCTTTCAATTCACGATCCGCGTCGATAGCGTCGACGAAGCCTGCGCGGAGCTCGCGCGTCGAGGCGTGAAGCTCAACAACGGCCCGATTGATCGCCCGTGGGGCGTTCGCACCGCCAGCTTCTCCGATCCTGACGGCTACCTCTGGGAGGTCGCGGAATAGCCGAATGAGAATCACGGAGGATGCCCGTGATGGCGAGTGCGTCAGCCCGCGCTTCGAAGTCAATGATCAGGTCGCACTCTTCGCCGCGTCGCGCGCCCAGTACGCTTGTTCAAGTGTCGCTCCCGCCTCCAACCCTTGACGTGGAAGAGGAGAGCGCCGTACCTGTGAAACACAGGTCCCGGCGGCGTTCACTGATCGAGTGGGGCATCGTCGTGGTGATCGCGGTGCTCGTGTCACTGCTCATCCGAACGTTTGTGTTCCAGACCTTCTTTATCCCGTCCGGCTCCATGGAGCCCACCCTGCACGTCGGCGACCGCATCATCGTCTCGAAGCTCAGCGTGGAGTTCGGCACCATCCACACCGGCGACATCCTGGTCTTCAAGGCCCCCAAAGCCGTCGCGACGGTGTGCGGCGACGACGTCGCCGACCTCGTGAAGCGCGTGATCGGGCTGCCGGGTCAACACCTCACGTCAAAAGGCAACACGATCTACGTGAACAACAAACCGTTGCCTCAGCCCTGGACGCACGTGCACACCCTCGGCAAAGCCATCGGGAACGTCACGGTGCCGAAGAACCACTACTTCATGATGGGCGACAACGAGTCCGACTCGTGCGACAGCCGCTTCTGGGGAACCATCCCGCGCTCAAGCATCATCGGCAAGGCCTTCGTTCGTATCTGGCCGCTGTCGCGCTTCAGCTTCCTCTAGACGTTCAGGTGCGCGTTATTTGGGCATCGGGTGCGCGAGGAAGAACGCCCACATGAGGGCGCTCGCACTCACGGCGTCGGACTGAGGTCCAAGGAGCGCCGTAAGACTTGTCGGCATCGTCGGGCCTCCGGGCCACTCGTGGCCTTCGCCCGCCAGCTCGTAGAGCTCGACCGTCGCTCCGTCGGCGCACTTCGAGTACGTGGTGAGCGTTGCACCCGACGCTGGTGTGGACGTCGTCGGGCGCAACGAGCATTGGTCCTTCTCCGCCCAGTACTTCTCCGCAGTCGGGACCGAATACGTCCAATACGCCTGACCGTGTCCCGCGAAAGGATCCACCGGATCGGCCGACCCGTGAAACGCGATCACCGGCACTGCTCGCGACGTCGGACACGGGCTCGGGCGACGAAGTCCGCTCACCGGAGCGACCGCCGCGAACACCGTCGATTCGTCACAGGCCAGCTGGCTCGCCTCACGCGCCCCGCCCGAAAAGCCCGTCGCGTAGATCTCACGCGAATTGATGCAGTAACGATGTTCCAGCACGCCGACGAGCGAAGTGAGGAACTTCACGTCATTCGCCGAGTTCGAGGGTACGGGCCGACCACCGATCAGGGGCACGCCCGGGATGTTCCAGTCAAAGCCGGACCCGTCCGGGATCAGTCCCTGGGGGTACGCGACGATGAATCCGTCGTGATTGGACGTCACGTTCATGCCGGAGAACTCCACTTGTTCGAGCGCGGTGCTCCCACTGCCGTGCAGGTTGAGTACCAGGGCGAGTGGGGTCGTATCTGATGAGTTGCGCGGAACGTGGACGATCACTGTTCGTTGATGGCCGTTGACATCGAGGGTCAGCGTGGTGGAGGATCCCGGTGACGCGCAGCCGCTCGGCGTCGACGCGGCCCCCGCGACGGAGCGACCGTTCACGAGAGCGACGAGCGTGGCGCCCGCGAGGATCGCCGCTGCCGTGATCACCCCAACCCGTCGTAGCTTGGTTCCGCGCATCACGGCTCCCCTCTTTCTTCCTATGGTCGCACAGTTTCCCAAATTATGCAACCAGGTTGCATAAATGCTACGATTGCTCGTGTCCTCGCTTCCGAGCCCCCTCTTTGGCGATGTGCTCGCGCTGGCGCGAGAACGATGGGTGAGAGAAATGGCCGATCGATTGGCGGCGCGTGGCTACCAGGGGTATCGCCGAAGCGACGCCTTCGCGATGCGCCTGCTCGCCTCGGGCCCGCACGCGCTCGGAGCGTTCATTCGCCCGCACGGCCGGTCCCGCCAGGCCGCACGGAAGATGGTGAGCGGGCTCATCGAACGCGGTTTCGCGACGCTCGAGACCGACCCCGCCGATGCCCGACGGCGCCGGGTGCACCTCACGCCGTCGGGCGAAGCGTACGCGAAAGCCGTCGTCGAGACGGTGCGTGCGCTCAACGAGGCGCTGACGAGCAGCGTCAATCCAGACGATCTGGCAACGGCGATCTCCGTGCTGTCGCTCGTGAAGGAAGGCTTCGCCACCTAATCTGGGGCGAGAAGGAGCGGCATGAAACTCTTGATCGTTGGGGGCACCGCGTTCGTTGGTCGCGCCATCGCCTGGTCGGCGTGGCATCACGGACATGAGATCACCGTGCTCAATCGCGGCGTGACGGCGAGCGACTTGCCCGACTCGATCGAACGGCTCGTCGGCGATCGTCGAGGTGACCTTTCCGCGCTCGAGCGTCGGAGTTTCGACGCCACCATCGACGTGATCGCCTATCGCCCGAGCGACGTCGAGCGCTTGGCATCGGCCCTCGACGGCCGCGGGGGCCACTACATTCAGATCTCTTCGATCTCCGCCTACGCCGATCCGCTCGAGCCCAACGCCACCGAGGCAACACTGACCCTGCTCGAAGACCCCGAGGACCTGGAATCCCCGATCGATGAAGCGACCTACGGACCGTTGAAGGCGGCGAGCGAACGATCGGGCGCTCAGCATTTCGGAGCGAGCTCGACCATGGTGCGCCCGACGTACGTCATCGGCGCACACGACACCACGCTCCGCTTTCCCTACTGGGTCGAACGCGCGCGACGCGGGGGCGAGATCGCCGTGCCCGGTCCGACGGAGTCGCTCTTGCAGTACGTCGACGCGCGCGATCTGGCCAACTTCGTCGTTCGCGTCGCCGAAAACACCCTCCCCGGTCCGTACCACGTCGCCGGTCCGACTCCGCCCGACGGGTATGTCGCCATGGTCGAAGCCGTGGCGCGGCTGGTGGCTCCGATCGACACCGCGGTCTCGGTGGTGCCTCCCGAGGACGTGCGCGCCAGCCAACTTTCGGACAAGTTCCCGCTCTGGAGCGGCGGCGAGCGCGAGAACTACATCAGCGCGCTCGACAGCTCCCTCGCGATCTCGAGCGGCCTCGATCTTCGTCCCCTCGAAGACAGTGTCGATGACGTGCTCGCCTGGTGGGGCGACCGCGCCTGGCCCGAGCGGTGGCTCACGCTGGACCAAGAAGTCGCGCTGCTCCGCCACTAGGCCGACGATCAGGTAATAATCAAGGTTTCGCGGACAGAGAGAGGCCATGGGCTCGACAGAGGAGGTTCGGTTCGCTCGACTCGTGCACGAGCACTCGGCGGCCGTCGGCAACTACCTCCGTCGCCGTCTTTATCCTCTGACGCCGGGTGATCTCGACGATCTCGTCGAAGAGACCATGCTCGTCGTCTGGCGCCGCCTCGACCAAGTGCCGGACGACGCGGAGCTGCCCTGGATGCTCGGGGTCGCACGAAATGTGTTGCGCAATGCCCGCCGCTCGAAGAATCGACGATCCGCCTTCGAAGCCACGCTGAGGTCGTCTTCGACGGACCCCTCCGCCGAAGAGTTCGTGGTCGCTGACGTCAGCGTCCGCGAGGCGCTGGCCGCGATGGGCGACGACGATCGAGAGATCTTGCTGCTGAACGCCTGGGACGGACTGGACACGCACGCGCTCGGCGTCCACTTCGTCATTTCGACCAACGCCGCCGCGGTGCGACTCTCGAGAGCCCAAGCGCGCTTTCGCGAACTGCTGAGCGCCGCAGAGGTTCACTGAAATGTTGCACCATCTCGCGACAGAAAGAAGGGGAAGGAGGAACGATGAGTGACGTGAAAGACCGTCTCGCCGCGCTCGACCCCGTCGCCCATCGGCCGTACCGTCACGCCGATCTCGACGGCATGATCACACGCATCACCGCGACGCCTCCACGGGTGCAGAGCGCTCGCTGGCAACGGCTTCAAGCCCGTTTCGCCGGCGGCCTCATCGCCGCCACCCTGGCGAGCGCCCTCGCGTTCGTCGCCACCCAGGGGGCACCCTCGCTGCCGGCGCTCGCCATTCAGCGCGCGCTCAGCGGACCCTCCGCGAGCTTTTCAACCGCGCTGCCCATGAGTGCCAACGAAGACCTCCACTTCAGCGCCGGTTCCGCGATCTCGGCGCACGCTCCCACGATCGATTCGTACAAGCTCGAGGTGCCCGCGAACGCGAAGCGAGAGGCCGAGCGACTGGCCGCGCTCTTCGGTATCACGGGCGCGCCCAAGAGAGCGGGCGACCGCAACTGGACCGTGACCAGTCCAACCGGCGCGGCCCTCAACTACGACGGGGCCGGAGTTCCCCAGTGGTACTACTCCTCGACATCCCCCAAGGTCGCGCCCGCCGAGGAGTCGGGCTCGGTGAGCGTCGCCATGCCGAGCCACGCCACCGTCACCTCTGATGTGCGGCGCTACGTGAGAGGTCTTGGGTACCACTACGCCCTCGGCACACCGAACTTCTCGACCGCCACCACGTCGTCGACGACGCCCGACGGGTCGCCGCTCACGGTCTACAGCGAGACCGCGTCCTACGCCATCGTCGTGCACGGCACCGCGACGAGTCAGTCGATCAGCTTCACCGTCGGACCCACCAATCAACTCCTCTACGCAGAGGGACCCGCGTTCCGTGTGAGCACGGGAGTGAGCTACCCCCTCCAGAGCCCTCTCGCCGGGGTCTCGGCACTGACGGCTGCGGAGAAGCGTTCATTCGCGGGAACGTCAAAGCCGCCCACTGGCCGCGCGACGGTCAGGCGCGAGACCGTCTCGCTGGCCGCTTACCGACTCAAGGGAGGCGCGCTCTGGCTGCTCCCGCTCTACACCTACTCCGGTTCGATCGCCGAAGCGACGAGCAACACCGCCTCGCGAACGTGGAGCGAGCTCGCCGTTGAACCGACGTACGTGGCCGGGTCGTCCGCCGCCTCGGAGGGTGTCAGCAACTAGCGCTGGGCGCCGACCACGTGGACAAGCTGGATCTGACCGATGCCGACCTGCAGATTGAGCACGAGGTTGGCGCCGGTCTTGTGCAGTGTGTCGCCCGGCTGTATGAAGCCGTTGTCGTTGGTGTAGTTGTTGACGATCCCGATTCCCACGTGAGTCCGCAGATCGACCGTGACGTCCGCCGGCACGTCCACCACCAGCTGACCAATGCCCTCGGTGGCGCTGACGGTGGTGGTGCCGGTGAAAGCGACGTGAGAGAGGTCGATGGTGGTGAGCCCAAAGGCTCCGTGATAGTGGCGCTGGACCTCGCTCTGGGTCGTCGGCGACCACTCGCGAGCTCCGCTGCCCCCTTGGACCGGCACGCCAATCACCTGCAGCGCAAGGAGCGTTGCGCCGGACAGCACGATGAGCAAACTGATGAGCCCGAGAAACGCCAGCGCCACGAAGCGGCGGAAGGTCAGGCGGCGAGCCGGCGAGAACAGCGCGATCACGGCCAGCGCCACCAAAAAGACCAGCCACAGAAGCGAGAACGCCTTGCCGAGCGTGGGCACCACACGAATGGTCGAGATGAAGATGACCGCGAGCACGACGATCGACAGCGGCAGCGCGTAACGCAGCCAGCGAACTCGTGGAGCGTCCTCGATGACCTCGCTCGCGGGAACCCCGCTCGCGGGCTCTCGCGGAATGAGCACCCACATCGCCAGGTAGAGCGCGATGCCGAGACCCCAGACGAGCGCCAGGACGACGAACACCACGCGCACGATGTTGGCGTCGACGTCGAAGCGGTCGCTCAGTCCACCCGCGACGCCACCAAAGATCCGCTTCGTCGCGCTGCGACGCAGCGTCGTGCTGTCGTGTGACAGGCCTTCGGTCTCCGGCTCCGTGGGCTCTTGCATCTCGCTAGAAACTTCGACTTCATCCATGGCACAAATGTAAGTTCTGGCACCTCGCGCGCCTATCAGGGCGAACCCGACGTCTACCCCGTGACAGCCACGCGGACTCGGGGTTTTCCCGGAGGCCCCTCGGGCCAGGTGCGTGGGAGAATGGTCCGGCAAGAGAACCGGAAGGAGCGACGTGTCCACACAAGCGCCGCCGCGGGCAGTCGTCGGAACGCCCTACCGCCCTTATCGTCGCGGGGTCGAGAACGCCATCATCGGTGGCGTCTGCGGGGGGCTCGCCATCCGCCTCGGCGTCAAAGAGCGCACCGTTCGCATCACCTTCTCCCTGCTCGCCCTGGTGTCGGGCATCGGTGCCCTGCTCTACATGGTGCTGTGGCTGAGCCTTCCGCGCGCCAACGAACGCGAAGCGATCGCCCAACGACTTGTCGGGCGTCACCGCCAGCTCTATCGCATCGTGATCGGTCTCATCGCGATCGTGGCGATCTTCTTCGTCCTGCACTCGCTCGGCATGCCGAATCTCGGCGTCTACACCTGGCCGTTCTTCTTGAGCTTGCTCGGTCTCGTGGGCGTCTGGCGCGGCGCCTCGCCCGACGAGCTCGATCACCTCGAGAAGCTGATCAAATCCGCGCCGGTCATCGGCGTGGCGTCCTCGAGAGGACGGCGCAACGTTGCCTTTCGCCTCGTGTTGGGGGCGATCCTGATCTTCTTCGGGCTCTGGATCCTCCATCACCTCGGCCACGCGTGGGGCGTCGCCACACCGGCGCTCTTCGCCGCGATCGTGATCCTCGGCGGCGTGCTGGTACTCCTCGCCCCGTGGTGGCTGACGACCTTGAACGATCTCACCGGAGAGCGCGAAGCGCGAGTTCGGGTTGAAGAACGCGCCAAGGTCGCCGCCCACCTGCACGACTCGGTCTTGCAGACCCTCACCCTGATCGAGCGCGCGGCCGGTGACGAGGCGGCGGTCGTGCGACTCGCGCGGACCCAAGAGCGCGAGCTTCGCCAGTGGCTCTTCGACCCGGACTACGTGAAAGAAGGCGAGTCCAGCTCCTTCACCTCGATGCTCCGCGAGCTGGAAAACGAGATCGAGAACGACTACGGCGTGCGCGTGGAGCTCGTGATGGTCGGAGACTGCGACAAGAGCGACGCCGCGAGCGCCATCGTGGCCGCCGGACGCGAAGCGGCCATCAACGCGGCACGCTGGTCGGGCGCTGAGTACATCTCAATCTACGGCGAGGTGGAGCCCACGCTCATCAGCCTTTTCGTCCGTGATCAGGGATGCGGCTTCGACGTCGCGGGCGTGCCCGCGGACCGACGAGGCATCGCACTGTCCATCTCCCAGCGCATCGCCCAGCACGGCGGCGAAGCGGTCATCAAGAGCACCGAGGGTGTGGGCACCGAGATCGAGCTCTCCGTGCCGCGCACGGATCTCCCGTGAGCCAGCCGCGCGTCTTTCTCGTTGACGATCACGAGCTGATCCGCACGGGCATTCGCAGCGAGCTCGCTGGATCGGTGGAGATCTGTGGCGAGGCCGACGAGGTGGACGCCGCCATCGAGATGATCATCGAGCGGATCCCCGACGTCGTGCTCCTCGACGTGCACATGCCAGGGGGCGGTGGCCTCGCTGTCTTGCGCGCCGTTAACGACAAGGACCCGAGCGTGCGCTTCCTCGCCCTCTCGGTCTCGGACGCCTCCGAAGACGTGATCAGCATCATTCGAGCGGGCGCCCGCGGGTACGTGACCAAGAACATCTCGGGTCCCGATCTGCTCGACGCCATCTACCGGGTCGCCGCGGGCGACGCCGTCTTCTCCCCGCGTCTAGCGGGATTCGTGCTCGACGCGTTCTCGCTCGAGGGCAAGCACCTCGAGGCCGGCGACGTGGATCCTGATCTTGATCTCTTGACCCCGCGCGAGCGCCAGGCCCTGCGGCTCATCGCTCGCGGCTACTCCTACCGCGATATCGCCACCGAGCTCGAAATCTCGGTGAAGACGGTCGAGAGCCACGTCTCCTCGGTGTTGCGCAAGCTCCAGCTCTCCAATCGGCACCAGCTCTCCCACTGGGCCAACGAGCGTCACCTCACCTAGCGTTGCTCGATGAGCTCCATATAGTCCTCGTTCCAGAGGTCGAAGTACTCTTCGGGAAGAAGGACGGCGTGGGTGGGCTCCAGGGCCTCGACGAAGCCACGTTCGTGACTCACCGCGACGATCGTGCCCTTCCACTGATGCATCATCTCGCCCAGCGCTTCGACGCTCGCGGGGTCCAGGTTGTTCGTCGGTTCGTCCAGCAGCAAGAGGTTCGCGTTCGACGACGCGAGGATGGCCAAGGCCAGCTTGGCCCGCTCCCCACCGGACAACGTCGCGGGCATCTGATGGGCCGCGCCGCCCTTGAGACCAAACGCGCCGAGCATCGAGCGACGCTGCACGTCGGACTCGACGGTCGAGTTATCCAGGTTGCCGAGCACGGTCTTGGCAAAGTCCAGCTGCTCGTTCTCCTGGGCGAAGTAGCCAACGGTCACGTTCGCCCCGAACTTGACGATGCCCTCCTGGGCGTGCTGGGTTCCCGCGAGGCAGCGCAGCAGTGACGACTTGCCCGCGCCGTTGCGCCCGACGATGACGATGCGGTCGCCCCTTCGCGTGATGAAGTTGACGTCGCGCAGCACCTCGAGGGTTCCGTAGCGCACGGCAACGTGCTCGACGGTCATCGGCACGTCGCCGCTGCGCGGCGGCACCGGCAACCGGAAAGTGACCTTCTGTTCCTTCTTCGTCACCTCGATGCGCGTGTCCTTCAGTTTCTCGACGCGCCGGTCGAGGACCTTGGCGAGGCGCGCGCGCTTGGCGGTCTGACCGCGCATGGAGTTAGCCAGATCGGTGAACTGCTCGATCTTCGCGTCCTGGTGGGCGGCGACCTTCTCTTCGGACAGACGACGCTCTTCTTCGAGTTGCAAGAACTTGGTGTAGTTGCCTCGGTACTCGCGCAGCTGTCCGTCGCGCAGCGCGAGTACGCGATCAATGGAGCGATCGAGGAGGGGGAGGTCGTGGCTGATCACGAGCACCGTGCCGCGAAACTGCTCCAGCTCATCGAAGAGCCAGCGCTTGGCGGCTTTGTCGAGGTGGTTAGTCGGTTCGTCCAGCACCATCGTCTCGGGCTGCTCGTAGAGGACGCGCATGAGATCAACGCGGCGACGCTGTCCACCCGACAGCGAGTTCAGGTCCTCTAGGAGAAGATCCTGTTCGAGTCCGAGCCCGTCAGCGAGACGAGCGACCTCCGATTCGGCTTCGTAGCCGCCCGCCTCGCGGAACTCCTCTTCGAGCGAGGTGAAGCGAGAGATGGTTTCGTCCGTCGGATTCGCCGCCAGCTCGTGACGCGCGTGCTGCATCTCCGCGTCCAGTCGATCGACGCCTCGTGCGGAGAGCACGTGGGAGAGCCCGATGGGCTCAACGCCGAGCCCACCCGGCACCGGCTCTTGGGGGAGGTGCGCGAGGGTGCCTTGGGTCGCCACCGAACCGGTGATCCGCAGATGTTCGGGGTGATAGCCGAGGAGGACTGACAGCAGCGTCGACTTACCCGCCCCGTTGCGCCCGACGAGCCCGACCTTCTCTCCGTTACCGATCACGAAGGAGACCGGTTCCAGAATTCGCCGGGGCCCGATCTCGATGCCGAGGTCCTTTACGATGAGCACGAGACACCCCTCCCTGCTCGATCGCTCACCGAGACGTCAGGTACCGCGCCCGCGGAGCGGGCGACGGCGAAGACAGGCTTCTCGAGAAGGGTGACAGGGGTGATGAGGATCCTCTTGTTGCGATGAATAGTGCGACTGGCCACCTTACCGGGCCGGCGAGAAGAAGCTCAGTCGTCGTCTTCGTTGGGCACCAGCGCGACCGCCGCCACCGAATGCCCCTCGTCAAGATTCATGACGCGAACCCCCGTCGCGTCACGGCCCTGCGATGAGACTTCACGCACGGCGGTGCGAATCAGAACCCCGCCCGAAGAGACGAGAAGCACCTCGTCGTCCAGGCGAACCATGAAGGCCTCTACGACGAATCCTCGCGCCGCGGTGAGCTTGATCGCTCGAACACCCTGTCCCCCGCGACCTTGACGGTTGAACCGCTCCGTCTTCACGCGCTTGCCAAAGCCCGTGTCGGTGACGACGAACAGGTCCGCGTCCTCGCGCACGACGTCGAGGGAGATCGCGTGGTCGTCCTCACGCAGCTTGATGCCGCGCACGCCGGTCGCGTCGCGACCCATCTCGCGAACTTCCTCTTCGCTGAAGCGAATGGCCATGCCGCGGTGGGTGACCATCATGAGATCGTCGTGTCCACCCGTCGAGACCACGCGGACGACTTCGTCGCCGTCACGCAGATTGATCGCGATCCATCCTTCGCGTCGAGACTTGTCGTATTCGCTAAACGCCGTCTTCTTCACCGTCCCGTTCTTCGTGGCGAAGACGAGAAACTTATCGATGGGAAAGTCCTCAGTCGACACAATGGCCTGAATCGATTCACCGGGCTGAAGGTTCAAGAGGTTCACGATGGCCGTACCCTTCGCGGTGCGCTCCTTCATCGGAATCTCGTGACCGCGAAGTCGAAACACGCGGCCTCGGTTCGAGAACAGCAGCAAGTACGCCAACGTCGTCGTATGGATGACCTGATCGATGAGGTCCTCGTCCCTGAGCTTTGCCCCTTGCACCCCGCGCCCACCGCGACCTTGGGTGCGGAAGGCGTCTGCGGCAACGGACTTCACGTAGCCCGCACGCGTCATCGTGAGCACGATCTCTTCGTCCTCGATCAAGTCCTCGACGCCAAGCTCACCGGGATCGTTCACGATCTGAGTCAGGCGCTCGCTGGCGTACTTGTCCTTGATGACGCCGATCTCTTCAGCGATCACCCCACGCAGCTTCACGTCGCTCGCGAGAATGGACTGCAGCTCCGCGATCGTCTCGCGTAGCTTGGCCATCTCGTCTTCGAGCTCGCTGCGACCGAGTCGGGTCAGTCGACCGAGGGTCATATCCAAGATGTGGTTGGCTTGCTCCTCGGAGAATGAGAAGGGCGCATCCATCAGCGCGGCTCGAGCGGCGGGACGGTCGTCGGAGCCGCGGATGGTCGCGATGACCTGATCGAGCATGTCGATCGCCTTGAGGAGCCCTTCGACAATGTGGGCGCGCGCTTCAGCCTTGCGCAAGCGAAACTGGGTGCGACGCGTCACGACGTCGACCTGGTGGGCGATGTAGTGCGTGAGCGCTTGGGCGAGATTGAGCGTGCGCGGCACGCCGTCGACGAGGGCGAGCATGTTCACTGCGAAGGTCGTCTGGAGCGAGGTGTTCTTGTAGAGCTTGTTCAAGATGACGTTCGCGTTGGCGTCGCGCTTCAGGCGAATGACCAAGCGGGCCTGGCGCCCGGCGGAGTCGTTCTGCACGGCGGCGATGCCCTCGAGCTCTCCGTTCTTCACGAGGTCGAAGATCTTCTCCTCGATCGACTCGACCGATACCTCGTAGGGGAACTCGGTGACGATGATTCGCGTGTCGCGGCTCGTCTCTTCGATTTCCGCGACCGCACGCAGCTTGACCGAGCCCCGACCCGTTCGATAGGCGTCGAGAATCCCTTGGCGACCGAGGATCTGGGCCTTCGTCGGAAAGTCGGGGCCCTTCACGAACTTCATCAAGTCATCGGGTGTCGCGTCGGGATTGGCGAGCAGGTGGAGCGTCGCGTCGATCACCTCGCCGAGGTTGTGCGGGGGGATCTTGGTCGCCATGCCGACGGCGATGCCCTGGGATCCATTGACCAGCAGGTTGGGAAAGCGCGAAGGCAACACGACCGGCTGCTGGGTCGAGTTGTCGTAGTTCGGCTCGAAGTCCACGGTCTCTTCGTCGATGGAGTCGAGCATCTCTAGCGCCAGCGGGGCGAGGCGGCACTCGGTGTAGCGCATGGCAGCAGCACCCTCGTCGGGCCCCGTGCCGCCGAAGTTGCCGTGCCCGCTGATCAGCGGGTGACGCATCGAGAAATCCACCACCATGCGCACGAGGGCGTCATAAATCGCGCTGTCGCCGTGTGGGTGATACGTACCCATCACCTCGCCAACGACTTTCGCGCACTTGGCGAAGGGGCGATCTGGTCGCAGTCCTTGATCGAACATCGAATAGAGGATGCGACGGTGGACCGGCTTCAGCCCGTCACGCGCGTCGGGCAGCGCACGCGAGACGATGACCGACATGGAGTACTCGAGGAACGAGCGCTCCATCTCGAGGTTGATCTCGATCGGCTCGATGTAACCGACGACGACGTCGTCGCTCGGCGGTGGCGCTCCGGCGCCGGAACCTTTGGTGGTGCGTGGCATCTGTCTCCGTCCTAGATGTCTAGGAAGCGAACGTCTTTGGCGTTCGTTTGAATGAAGTGGCGACGTTGAGGAACATCATCGCCCATGAGAATCGAGCACACTTCGTCCGCGAGCGCAGCCTGCTCGACGGTGATCTGCAGCAGCGCGCGCTTCGTGGCGTTCATCGTCGTGTCGCGCAGCTCGTCAAAGTCCATCTCGCCGAGACCCTTCAATCGCTGGAAGTCGTTCTTGTGGTCGGGGTGCTCCTGGAGGAACGTCGCCTTTTCGAGATCGTCGTGCAGGTAGACCTTCTCCTTGCCAACGAGCGTGGAGTAGAGCGGCGGCTGGGCGACGTACACGTGTCCGTTGTTGACGAGCTCGGTCATCTGGCGGAAGAAGAACGTCAGCAGCAGCGTTCGGATGTGACTTCCGTCAACGTCGGCGTCAGCCAGCAGGATGATCTTGTGATACCGGATCTTCGAAAGGTCGAACTCCCCTTCAACGCCAGCGCCGATAGCCGACACGAGCGCTTGGATCTCGGTGTTCTTCAGGATTTTGTCCGAGCGGGCCTTCTCGACGTTCAGGATCTTTCCTCGAATCGGAAGTATCGCTTGCACGCGAGGGTCGCGCGCATCCTTCGCGGAGCCGCCAGCAGAGTTGCCTTCGACGATGAACAGCTCACACTCGCGAGGGTCGTTTGACGAGCAGTCGACGAGCTTCCCGGGAAGACCAGCGCCGTCAAGCGCGTTCTTGCGTCGCGTGAGGTCGCGAGCACCTTGAGCGGCCATGCGCGCACGGGACGCGGAGATCGCCTTAGCGACAATCTGACTTCCTTCCCGCGGATTCTCCTCGAGCCAGTCGGCGAGCTTCTCATTGGTAGCGCGCTCGACCATCGATCGAATTGAGACGTTGCCAAGCTTGCCTTTGGTCTGACCCTCGAACTGGGGATCGCGCAGCTTGACCGAGACGATCGCCGTCAGGCCCTCACGAATGTCCTCACCCTTTAAGTTCTCTTCCTTTTCCTTCAGAAGGTTTCGCTTGCGGGCGTAACGGTTGACGACGTTGGTGAGAGCCTTGCGGAACCCCTCCTCGTGCATGCCACCTTCAATCGTGGAGATGCCGTTCGCGAACGAGTAGATGCTCTCGTAGTAGCCGGTGTTCCACTGGAACGCGATCTCGACCTCTTGGTTCTCTTCGGTCTGGTCGAAGTAGCCAACCTTGCGGAAGAGCGACTCCTTCGTGTTGTTGAGGTGGCGCACGTAGTCGACGATGCCACCGTTGTACTTGAAGGTTTCCTTGGCTTCGCGGCCAGCCCGCTCGTCAGTGAATCGGATCTCGAGCCCGCGGTTCAAGAACGCCATGATCTGAAGACGCTCGATCACGGTCTGTGCTCGAAACTCGACGTCTTCAAAGATCGTCGGGTCGGGGGTGAAGGTAACGGTGGTACCGGTGCGTCCGCGAGGCGCGGGGCCGGTCACTTTAAGTTTTCCTTGAGGCTTGCCACCATCTCGGAACGTCATCTTGTAGTGCTGGTCGTTTAGGTCAACTTCAAGCACGAGTTCAGTCGAGAGTGCGTTCACGACCGAGACGCCGACACCGTGGAGTCCGCCCGAGATCTTGTAGCCGTTTCCGCCGAACTTTCCACCCGCGTGCAGGACGGTAAGGGCGATTTCCGCCGCAGACTTGCCTGGATACTGGGGGTGTTCGTCGACCGGGATCCCTCGCCCGTCGTCGGTCACCCGACAGCTGCCATTGGCGAGCAGCGTGACGTCAATTCGCGTGCAGTACCCAGCCATTGCTTCGTCCACCGAGTTGTCAACGACTTCCCAGATGAGGTGGTGGAGCCCGGCGGGGCCGGTTGAGCCAATGTACATTCCAGGGCGAACTCGAACCGGTTCGAGGCCTTCAAGAACAGTGATGTCGCTAGCTCCGTAACTAGACGAACCTTTGGTCTTTTCGGCCACTAAATGATCCTTTCGATGCAAAATGACGAGGCACGTGATCGTGCGGACAATGTCAGTAAATTGATGCCTCCATCCTACCCGAACGCGTGTCACCTTCATTCAAAAACGAACGCCCAAAACGCCTGTTTCGACTGGATTTTTGCGCTACTGGAGGACGGTTTTGACCGATGTCGGAGCGCCCGATCCGAGGGACGAAAATCCCCGAACAATCGACGCACTTTCGAGTCGTATCTGTTGGGCAAAAGCACCCGACGGCACGCTCACAATGAGCACCCCGTCTTTGATCAGCTCGACTCGACAGTGCGCAGCGATCACTGGATCGACGACCGTCGGCCACAGTTGTCGAGCTCGATCGATGAGTCGCAAATCAACCCGTCGAAGGCGACCCGCGAGGGTATTGAGGATGTCCCCTAAGGGCGCTGGGTCGTCGCGTGGACTCACGAGGTGACCAGCGACAGGTCAATTACTGCGGCTGGGATGAGAGCGCCGGGAAGCGGCGATGCGGTTGTCACCAACGTCTGGCCCGTCGGGAGGAGACCCAGCAATCGGTGGCTTCGCAGTGGATCGAGCTCGCTAAATACGTCATCCAACAGGAGTACTGGGTCAATCCCCCGGTGCTGGCGAACCAGCTCGTGGCCGGCCAGGCGCAGCGCGAGCGCGAGAGAACGTTGTTCGCCCTGGGAGGCTTGGCGACGAGCATCTCGACCCTCGAGCGAAACTCCAAGGTCATCTCTGTGCGGGCCCACCGTTGTATAGCCGCGATAGCGATCGTCGTCGAAGCTCGCTGCCAGCGCGTCTTGGAGCTCTCCACTCCACGATGGCTCGTACGTGATCCCGACGTCGCTGTCGCTATCGGAGAGCTCCCGATAGAAACTTGCGATGAGGGGAGCAAGGCTCTCGACCATCGTTCGACGATGAGCGAGGAGTTCCGCACTGACGGCACAGAAGTCGATCGTCCAAAGCTCCAACTCGGACTGTTGGCTCGCAGAAGGCCTCATGCCCTCGAGTCCTCGCAGGAGGGCGTTGCGTTGGCTGAGCACGCGCGCGAATCGCTCGATGACGTCTGCAATCAATGGCTCCATGTCGGTGAGCAACGTAGTGAGAAAGTTGCGACGATGTTCGGGCCCACCCCGAATGACATCAACTCCCTCCGGAGTGAAGACGGTAAGGGGCAACGCTTCAGCGAGCGCCGCACGCGACGCCGGTCGTTGGCCGTTCACCAACATTCGCTTCGTGGTGTTGCGCATCCCCCTCGTCAACGTGAGGTCCACCTGAACACGACGCTCGCGTTGATAGACCACGCCGTGCACCTCTGCGACGGAGTCGCCGTTTCGAATCATGTCGCTCGCTGCACTCGTGCGAAACGATGACGCCGTGGCGAGCGCGTACACCGCTTCGAGCACGGAGGTCTTGCCCGTCCCGTTCTGGGAGATGAGCACTGTAATTGCGTCCGGATCAGGTTCGAAGGTGAGTTCGCGAAAGAGTCTGAAATTGCGAAGGGTGAGTTCGTGGAGGCCCACGACGCGCTGATCTACTGGACTCGAACGGGCATTAAGAGATAGCGGAATCGAACATCGTCCACTCCATGCACCATGGCTGCACGCACCGAGTCCGACATCTCCAGCACGATCTCGTCACCCGATACCGCTTCGACGCCATCGATGAGGAAGCTCGGATTGAACGCAATCGTCATCTCTTCGCCGGTGTAGTCCGCGTCGACGTTGTCTTCGACGTCGCCCGCGTCGTGGCTCTGCGTTCTGATCTCGAGGTTGCGGTCTTTCATCGTGAGACGTACCGACGACGTCGAATCCTTCGCCAGCAGCTTCGCGCGACGAAGCGAGGTGAGAAGCGTGTCTTTGGCGATGCGGAGTTGGTTAGGAAAACTGGCGGGGATCAACTGCAGCACCGAGGGATAGTTTCCGTCGATCAATCGAGAGGCGATGCTCGTCGGTCCCACGATGAAGCAGATCTCTGCATCGCTCAAGGTGACGCCGATCTCCGCGTCATGTGCGAGAGACGAGGCCGCACGTTGGAGTTCTTGAAGCGCCCGGGCCGGGACCAACAAGTCCTCCGTGTCGCTAATCCCCTTCACACCAGGAACGTCGCGCACGGCCAGGCGGTAGGAGTCGGTCGCGAAAAGCCGTAGCGTTCCGTTATCCGTGGTGAACAGCACACCGGTGAGCAGTGGTCGTGCGTCGTCATTGGCCGCGGCTCGAACTACCTGGTTCAAGCCTTGAATGAGATCGAGCGCCGCAATCGAGGTGATCGCACCGCTCACCGGGGGAAGCTTGGGGTAGTCGGCCACCGGAAAGGTTCGCAGCGAGAACTTCGCTCGCCCGAGCGAGATCTCGACGTTGTCCTCGCCGCTGGAGACGCTAACGGCACCGGCTTCAAGCGAGCGAACCGCGTCGACGATCAGACGCGCCGGAACCACTGTTGAGCCGTCCTCGATCCCGATGACGTCCACGGTCGTGCGTGCGGTGATGTCGAGGTCGGTGCCCGTCACCACGAGCTGGTTGCCCGTGAGCGAGAGGAGAACTCCTGAAGACGCACCGATCAGTCGGGTAGCGGCAACGCGACTCGCGGCGGTGAGCGCCTCGACGAGGATGTCGCGCTCTGATTTGAACTTCATAGAACTACCTTTCCTTGCTACTGAGGTTACGGTGTGTCTTTCAATGTAAATAGGTCTTAGTAGTAGTAGTGCTGTGGATTAGTGTTGGTTGTCGCAGAAACCCTGGTAAAACTACGTTTCTTGGAGTACCAGCAACCCACAGTGTTGTGAGTAACTCTTTCAACCCTCAGGGTTCAACCTTTGGATGATGTGCACGACCTGGCAGTTGTCAACTCTTAATCAACAAGGTCGTCCTTAGTTTGCACACAAAGCTCGCGCCTAATTCTCCCCCTGCAAACGTCGCTTCAATTGATTGATCTGAGAGAGCATCTCAGGATTGGAGGTGAGCTGCTCGCGGATCTTTTCGACACCACTAATGACGGTCGTGTGGTTGCGCCCATCGAAGATTCGCGCGATCATCGGGTACGAGTAGTTGTTGAGCAGGTCACGGATGAGGTACATCGCTACGTGGCGAGCGTGCACTAGGGGGCGCAGGCGCTTGGATCCACGAACCTCTTCGACCGAGAGCCCGTAGAAGTCGGCGACCACGGACAAGATTGTCTCCGGCTTCAAGATGACTTGCTCTTGACCGAGATTAGTAAGGTGCGCTTTTGCCAGTTCCAGGGTGATGGGCTCCTGGCGCAGATTGGCGAAGGCCCGGAGCATCGTGATCGACCCCTCGAGCTCACGGATGTTGTCACGCACGCGCTGGGCGATCCATTCGGCGACGTCGTCGGGCAAGGCGATCCCTTCGCGTTCGGACTTGGAGCGCAGGATCGCGATGCGAGTCTCGAGATCGGGTTGGTCGATTTCGGTGACGAGGCCTTGGAGGAGGCGGCTGCGAAATCGATCTTGCAACCCCGCGAGGTCTCGAGGTGAGCGATCCGACGTCAACACAATCTGCTTGCCTTCACCGTGCAGCGCGTTGTACGTGTGGAAGATCTCTTCGTGAAACGTCTCTCCGCGCGTTTCCATGAATTGGATGTCGTCGATGAGTAAGACATCGTTTTCTCGATAGCGCTCGTGCAACGACAGTTGTGTTCGGGTCTGAATCGCTCGAATGAAGTCGTTCAAGAACGTTTCTGTCGACACATAGAGGACTTTGCGCCCGCGGTAGTTCTCCTGCACATAGTTGCCGATGGCGTGCAAAAGGTGGGTCTTGCCGAGTCCGGAATTGCCATAGATCATGAGTGGGTTGTACGCACGACCAGGGGTTTCGGCGACCGACTGTGCGGCCGCGAACGCGAGGCGATTGGAGGGACCCGGCACGAAGGAGTCAAAGGTCATGCGAGGATCGAGACGAGCCGGCTGATCGACGCTTGGGGCGAAGGAGATGGCGGGCGCCGCCTCCGGCACGTCGCGAGCGTCCTCGCCGTGGTCATCGAGGACGGTTGAAACCGTCTGTTCTGTGACGGTTAGGGAAACCTGCAGTGGCCGACCAACGAGTTGTTGCGCTTGCTCGGTGATGAATGGCAAGTAGCGCTGTTGGACGCGCAATAGTTGTATTTGATTGGGCGCACCGATGACGAGCTCGTTATCGTGGTAATCCACAAGGCGAAGTGTGCTGAGTCCGGCTGCCCAAACTGCATCAGAAGCGTTTCCGCGTAAGGAGTCTCGTAGGGCTGACCAGATCTCTTCACCGCTCTGCACAATCTTCCTCCACAGGCAACTTCTGACATTATCCACAACCAAATCGCCGTCCAAAACCGGGAATTGTCTGGCGGGGAGAGCAACCCTACACCCATTTCTCTTCTCCCGCCGGAGCAAAGCAATGGGTGGGGTAAGATTGCTCCCTATGGCGTGCCAGCGACCCCCAGGGGGTGACGCGAAGCGCAGTAACTATTTGAGAAGAGGTTTTCGTGAAGCGTACTTATCAGCCGAATCAGAGGAAAAGGGCTAAAACACACGGTTTCCGCGCGCGCATGCGCACTCGTGCCGGCCGTGCCGTCCTCAAGGCTCGTCGCAACAAGGCCCGTCACCAGTTGACGGTCTAATTGCGGTGCCCGGTCGGGTCCGAACCCGCCGGCAGTTCGCGCTCTTTGCGTCGCCAACTGGACGCGGTCAGAGCGGACCGTTACGAATCAGCTTCGTGGCGAGTCTCGAGGACCGTACATCAGTCGACGTAGCGTACGCGATCAGTCGGAAGGTTGGAAACGCGGTGGAGCGAAACAAAATCCGCCGCCGACTCCGGGCACTCATAGACGACCTTGAGCCTCAACCACGGTCGGGGACATACCTGATCAGATGCGGTATTGAGACGAGAAACCTTTCCTATGAAAAACTTCACCACCACCTCGAAAAAGCCCTTGAGCGAGCCCACGCCCGCTAAGGCCCGCGCCGCAACGGCGCTGATCTTCCTCGTCCGCTCCTACCAGCGCCTCCGTGTGGGGCGCGTGGCACCCTGTCGCTTCTACCCTTCCTGCTCCGCCTACGCCCTGGAGGCGTTGGAAACCCACGGGGCTCTTCGCGGAACCTGGCTCGCCCTCCGCCGAATACTGCGTTGTCGGCCCTTGGGTCCACACGGCATCGACCTCGTTCCCGAACCCCGTCACCCTAGGAGCAGCCCGACATGCACTCAATAAGCCATTTCTTTGGCACCATTTTTGCACCGATCTTCCACGCGATCGGCTGGATGCTCTCGTTCTTCTACGATCTCGTGCCCAACTACGTCTTCGCCATCGCCGCCCTGACGGTGGTCATTATGGGGATATTGACGCCGTTGACGGTCAAAAGCACGAAGTCGATGATCGCTATGCAACGGCTTCAGCCCGAGATCAAGAAGCTCCAGCAGAAGTACAAGGGTCCAGAGAACCGTCAGCTCCTCAATGAAGAGATGATGAAGCTGTATCGCGAGGAGGGCGTGAACCCTGTTGGCGGGTGCCTACCCCTCCTGTTGCAGATGCCGTTTCTCTTCATTCTCTACAGCACCATCAAGGGTTTAGCGTTTACCGTTACCTCGAAGGCCGGAAAGGTCACACCGGAGCCCCGCTACATCCCGAAGGGCTCGAAGATATACGAGAACTTGATTCATTCCGGTGGTCACATAAACGTGTGGGGCATGGACTTGAGTCTTCGTCCCTTCCCGATCAGCGCCCACGGATCCTGGGTTTCGGCCATACCGTTCTTTCTCTTCGTGGCTGCTGCAGTGTTCCTTCAGTATTTCCAGATGGCCCAGATCAACAATCGCAACAAGAAGACCGGTCAAGCAATACCGAGCCAGCAGCAGACCATGCAGCGAATCATGCCGATCATTTTTGCATATTTCTACATGGTGATCCCGGCTGCCGTGGTTTTGTACATGATTATTTCGACAGGAATTCGCATAATTACTCAAGACATCATGTTCCGGACCGGAATATCGAACCCGGTGAAACAGGGTGTTCGCCCATTAGCTGCGGGCGTCGATGTCGCCAGTGAAATTGTGGAGCCAAAGGTTCAACCTCCAGCTCGAAAGCCGGCGAACCCGCCGCGGTCGAAGAGCGGGCCGGCGCCGAAACCCGTAACCAGACCGCAACAACCTCGCTCAAAGGCGAAGCGAAAGAGAAAGGCGCGTTAACCCATGGAATGGGTAGAGACCACAGGAAAGACAGTCGATGAGGCGATGGATCGGGCACTTGCGCACCTTGGTGTGCACCGCGACGACGCTGAAGTTGAAGTACTTGAAGAACCGAAGTCGGGAATGTTTGGACGGGTAAAGGGTGAAGCGCGAGTGCGCGCTCGGGTGCGTCCCAGTGGACCGCGACCCAAGCGCTCGCGGCGCGGAGGCGAGCGAAGCGATCGACCGCGTAACAACGCTGGTCGCTCCGAGCGTCCTCGTCCCGAGAAGAAGCAAGGTGAAGAAGTCCGACGTGAGAAATCAAAAGCACCCCGCGCCGCAACGGCGACGAAACCCCGTAGTTCTGAAAAGAGTCCCGTGAAGGAGGACAGTATGGCGGAAGGCATCTCGCTTGCCGAGCAAGGAGCCATCGCAAAGGAGTTCCTCACAGGACTCTTGGCATCGATGGAGATAGTGGCCGAAGTTTCGGTGAAAGAGCTGGACGAAGAAACTGTCGAGGTTTCCGTGAATGCCACTCCCCCAACCGAGCTCGGCGTGTTGGTCGGTCCGCGGGGCACCACCCTGCAGGCGCTTCAGGAGGTTACGCGAACGGTGGTTCAGGCGAAGAGCCCGGGAAGAACCGATCGCATCCTCGTTGACGTTGCACAGTACCGTGAACGCCGCGTGGCTGCCCTGGGACGGTTCGCCAAGCAAGTCGCCCAAGAGGTCACCGAAACTGGCGAGGAGCGCGCCCTAGAGCCCATGTCCGCCGCGGATCGCAAGGCGGTCCATGATGCGCTCTCAGACGACGAGAAGGTCGTAACTCGATCAGAGGGCGAGGAGCCTCGACGATTCGTGGTGGTTTCTCCGGCATAATTGCATAGTGAATGATGACTGGCTACCCCGCGCCCTCGAGGAATCGAGGGCGCGGGGTTTTTTAGGCCCTCAACCCATCGATCCTCAGATTGTCCACGCTTTAGGGTTTGCTCAATGCTGGGAGGCGTTCCAACCCACTCCCCCGCAGACTCTGCTCGATCTTGGAAGCGGCGGCGGTTTGCCAGGATTGGTGTTGTTAGACCATTGGATCTGTGAGGCGGTCTTGCTTGATTCAATGGTGAAGCGAAGCGCATTCCTCAAGGAAGTCCTGTCCTGGCCTGATGCCCCGGAAGGCGGCGAGGTTGTAGTTGCTCGGGCTGAAGAAGCCGCGCGGTGGCCCGAGTTCGATGATCACTTTGATCTCGTCACCGCGAGGTCATTCGGTCCACCTGCGGTGACAGCCGAGTGTGCCGCACGTTTTCTCAAGGTTGGGGGAGTCCTGGTCGTTTCCGAGCCACCTACCGAGCGGAAGGAAGAGCGATGGAAGGCCGACGGATTGGCAAAGCTTGGGTTTAAGGTCCGTGGTCGTACCCGCTTTGGCGCCGCCTATGAGGTTCTCGTCAAGGAGAAGCCCACTCCTCTTGAGTTCCCCAGGGCGTCCGGAATACCGAAGAAGCACCCACTCTTCTGATGTTTCACGTGAAACCAGTGCTGAGTCCGTGTCCGGGTCTCACGTTGTCTTCGGTAGGAGCTTGAACCAATGCTTCACGTGAGACCACGTCTCCCTTCGGGCACACGCTGGGGCGCGAGAAGGAACCATGTTTCACGTGAAACATGGGTGCGAGGGTGTCGTCGAGCTAAACAACGGGGAGTCAGCTAGACCGAGAAGGGCGATCACTCGCGTCGGCGCCGTGGAAGTTGCCGGACCGGGAGGCGCCCGACAGCGCTGGTGTCCTGAATTAAGAGGCCTAGGGGTGAAACGACCGCACGCCTAAAGGGCGAGGGCGCCTGGGACTGCGCTAGAGGGCTTGGCTGGTGGTCCTTTTGCGACGCTACCTAGTCCTGGTTCAGCTATCGGCTTCGGGCGGGCCGTCTCGCTAGGCGCGGTCTGCGTTTGGAGCAATCCGTGGCGGAGGTGTGCCCGGCTGCTGGCTCTGAACTCCATTCTGGGCTGATGTGCCTGGGAGGGCTTTCCGATCCTTAGATCGTCAATCTCGCGCTGCGCAGGACGTTTCCCGGTGGATGTTTCACGTGAAACATCCGCACCCAGCCGGTCACTTCCGGATGAAGGTTTCAGGTGAAACCTTCAATGAATATGCACCTTTTGGTCATCATTCGCTTTGCGTGAAACATAAGGACTTCGCGGCCCATCCTGGATGTTTCACGTGAAACATCGGTACTTGACGAGGGCCAAAAAACCGAGTTGAATGGCAGTGGTTCGACGCAGTGTCGGTAAATCACCCAACGGTCGGGAAGAGGCTCATGGCGGACGCCAGCACAATGAGGATTTTTGCTGTGGCCAATCAAAAAGGCGGCGTTGGCAAGACCACTACAACGATCTCATTGGGAGCGGCACTCGCAGAAAGAGGCAAAAGAGTCCTGGTCATAGACCTCGACCCTCAAGGAAATGCTACGACCGGCTTGGGCATAGACGGGCGTCGCTTTGAGCGCTCGGTGTACGACGTTCTCTTAAATGATGTTCCAATCGTGGATATCGTGGAGCCCACTGGATTCAACAATCTCTTCGTCGCCCCCGCCACGCTGGATCTCGCGGGCGTTGAACAAGAGCTTACTTCGGTGATTTCCCGGGAGCTTCGCTTGAAGCGTGCAATCACCTCAGTCGAAGGTGACTTCGATTTCGTCTTCATCGACTGTCCCCCGTCGCTTGGACTCATTACCATCAACGCTTTCGCGGCTGCCACGGAGATCATGGTGCCGGTTCAAGCCGAGTTTTATGCCCTAGAGGGTCTGACCCAACTCCAACGAATCGTGGATCTGGTTCAGAGAAACCTCAATCCCACCCTTCGAATCACCAAGGTCGTATTGACTATGTACGACTCGAGAAACACCCTTTCCATTGACGTGGCCAAGGAAGTGAAGAAGCACTTCGAAGATGAGCTCTGCAACACGCTCATTCCCAGGACGGTCCGCCTGGCGGAAGCTCCGTCTTTCGGCCAGCCGATCACCGTCTTTGATCCCACGTCTAAGGGTGCACTTGCATATCGCGCTCTAGCAGAGGAGATTTTAAATGCCTAGAAGGCCAGGTTTAGGTAAAGGCCTGGGTGCTCTCATTCCGGAGGGAACACCCAACCCCAATGAGACTCCGGTGGAAGCTCCTTCTACCAGTCCGCTGCGGCAGGTGCTGGTGACGGCAATTCGACCAAACCAGTTTCAACCTCGAAAAACCTTCAACGATGAGAGCCTGAAGACGCTCGCCGCCTCGATTGCGGAGCTGGGCGTTCTTCAGCCCATCATCGTTCGTCCGGTCGAGGGAGAGCCTGACAAATATGAGCTCATCGCTGGCGAACGACGTTGGCGGGCGGCAGCGATCGCGGAACTTGAATTCGTGCCCGTTCTCCTTCAAGATGACGTGAACGATCGGCTTTCGCTTGAGCAGGCAGTCGTCGAGAACCTGCATCGAGTCGACCTGCATGCTCTGGAGGAGGCAGCGGCGTATCAGCAACTCGTAGACGAGTTCGACCTCACGCACGATTCGGTGGCCCAGAGAGTGGGCAAGAGTCGCGCATATGTTACGAACACATTACGACTCCTGCAGCTGGGCGAGACAGCGCAGAGTGCACTTGCGTCGTCCCAGATCACGGCGGGTCACGCGCGAGCGCTGCTCGGCGTCAGTGACCCCAATGCCCAAGCGACCCTCGTCGCGAAGGTCATTAAGAACGAACTCTCCGTTCGAGCGACGGAAGAAGCGGTGAAGACCTTCATGGAACCGAGACCATTGCCGACGGCCGAGTCGGCCAGTCGTGCCCCGGAGGGAGCTCCAAGGCTTCGGCCCGTGCCCGATGCGAGCGTCGCCGAGCTAGAAGAGCTCCTCGAGAGCTATCTCGACACCCGAGTCCACGTGGACCTCAAAGGGCGCAACGGCCGGATAATCATTGACTTTGCGGACCTGGATGATCTCGAGCGTTTGTACAGCACGATTGCAAAGTCGAAGTGACCTTCAACCTTCAACCTAACCTTATCGTTGAAGTTTTCCCCAAGTTGTGGATGAAGTTGTGGGTTACTGGCATTTTCCAGTAATCACTGGGTTTTCGCCGCTAAATTACGGCTGTTTCGGGGGAGATTTTCACTCGAATCTGTGGATAACCTGCTCCACGACACCCTCGAAAGCGGTGATTGATTGGTGAAGCACCCCTTCGGAAACGCCGCCATGCTCAACGTGGACGGTCGTCATCTTGGTTTCCCTGAGGATTGGTAACGCCATGCCCGTCACCTCAACCCTCGGAACCTCAGGTAGGTGGGCCAAGTGTGAAGCCAATGCACTGGCGAGGACCTCGCCGCGGTGAGAATGGGCTCGGTAACTCGCCCAATAGTGCAAATGGAGACCCTCGATGTGGTTGAGAGTTTGAAACGACAGAACAAGAGCTACGTCGTGGACGTTGGCGTAGTGAGCGGCTTCTTCCTGTGAAACACCAAGTGCAACGAGAATGGCCCCGACACCGTCGAAATGACGTGCGAGTCCAGCAGCGAGCGGACCGTCGCCACAGACGAGCACCGAACCGTTGGTCAGCGGGTCGATGCCGGCGAGGTCGCGAGCGTCGGTGACCAGGCTGCGCGCGGCGTTGGTCGCGCGCACGCGCCGAAGTGTGAGCAACGTCGTCTTGGTGAGGGCAGCGCTCGAATCGAGTGCACAGTTTCGCTGAAACTCGGCCAAGGCGTCGCTCGTCGTGGGTCCAAAAATACCGTCGATGCGGCCGGGGTTGAAGCCGAGTTGGGCCAGGAGAACCTGCAGCTCAGCCACGTCGTCGCCGCGCAGCATAGGTCGCGTCAGGTAAAGAAGCCGCTGACCGAGTTGCCAGCTCGCTTCGTCGAGGCGTTCATACGTGGTGCGGTCGACGCACCCGGTGAGGGGGAGTCCGCGAGAACGCTGAAACGATTCGACGAGTGCGACCGTCTCCTCGTCGAAGACGTCATCGAGGCTGGTCGGACCGAGATCGATCGCCCGGAGTCGATCCTTCAACTCGCGCACACGAGAGCCCGTGTCGCCGAGGTGCAGCGGTTCGTAGCTCAGGTGAACTACAGGTTCGAGGTGATCTCTTGCAAGAGCGCACCCTTGGGCTTTGCGCCCACGAGGCGGGCGATCACTTCGCCGTCCTTGAAGAGCAGGAGCGTGGGAATGCTCATGACCGAGAATTTGGTGGCGGTGGCCACGTTCACGTCGACGTCGAGCTTGCCGATGGCAAACTTGTCGGACTGCTCGACCGCAAACTCCTCGAGGATCGGGGCGATCATCTTGCACGGTCCGCACCAGTCGGCCCAAAAGTCGACGAGGATCGGCTTTTCGGAGCCGCCGATCACCTCGTCAAAGGTCGCATCGGTCAGGGTCGTGATGTTCTCGCTCATAACTACCTCCTCGAACGCCGGTCGCGGCGCCGTGGGAACCACCCTAGCGATTCGCGATCACATTCCTTGCGCTTCGAGCCACCGCTCGGCGTCGATGGCGGCAATACAGCCTGATCCCGCCGAAGTGACGGCTTGACGGTACACGTCATCTTGTACGTCGCCCGCGGCGAAGAGACCCTCGATGTTGGTGTAGCTGCCCGGACCGGTGCGCACGTAGCCGTTCTCCTCGAGATCGACCTGGTCGTGCACGAGGGTGGTATTGGGCACGTGCCCGATCGCGACGAAGACGCCCGTCACGAGGAGCACCCGCTCCTCGTGAGAGACCGTGTCGCGAACCTTGAGCCCGATGACCTTGTCGTCACCAAAGACCTCGGTGACCTGCGTGTTCCATTCGAATCGAATCTTCTCGTGGGCGAACGCGCGCTCCTGCATGATCTTCGAGGCGCGCAAGGAGTCGCGACGATGGATCACGGTGACGCTCGAGGCAAAACGGGTGAGAAAGAGCGCCTCTTCGAGCGCCGAGTCGCCGCCGCCGACCACGGCGATGTCCTGGCCGCGGAAGAAGAATCCGTCACAGGTCGCACAGGTTGAGAGTCCATGGCTGAGATACTGCTCTTCACCAGGAACGTTGAGCATCAAGGACCGAGCGCCGGTCGCCAGGATCACCGCGTCGGCCGTGATGCTCGGCTCGACGTCACCGCTCAGCCACGCACGGAAGGGGCGCTGCGTCGTGTCAATCTTGTGAACCTTTTCAACGCGCAGATCGGCGCCGAAGCGAGCCGCCTGTTCGCGCATCTTCATCATCAACTCCGGTCCGGTCACCGCTTCGGGAAAGCCGGGAAAGTTCTCGACGTCGGTCGTGAGCATGAGCTGACCACCGGGCTGATCGGTCGTTGAGGACGGTTCGCCCTCGATGACGATGGGGCGCAGTTGGGCTCGGGCGCTGTAGATTGCGGCGGTGAGGCCAGCAGGGCCCGAGCCGATAACAAGGACACGGGTGTGCTCGGGCATTACTTCCTTAATTTAAGAGGCCGGCGTCGCCGCCAGATAATCATTCCCGCGAGGATCGACAACGCGCCGACAACGACGTAGCTCAACCACTCGTGGCCCGAGAAAGCATAGATGTTGAGCAGTCGAATGAAACCGATCACGAGCACGATCACGAGCACGATGGCCGCGAGCACGATGATCAGCCCATAGGCGATGGCGCGCGCGGCGAGGATGATCGGTCTCAGCACTTTGTCGTGCACGACGTCGAGCCCGTGGTCGAGCATCCCGAGGAGTCGGTCAACGAGGTCTGGGTCGTGCTCTGGGCTGGCGTCCGTCACGCTAAAGAACCTACTGGACTCTCTAGGCTTCGATCCAGGTGAGGCCGATGATCCCCGGCCCGCCGTGGGTCCCGACGACCGGCCCTATATCCGTGACGATGACCGGGTGCTCGGTCTTGATGTCGCGAATGAGGGCTTCGAGCGTGGCGACGTCGCTCGCGGCGCCATGGATGAGCGCGAGACGACGCAGGGGAGCGTGGCTAGAGGCCACGTTGGCAACGGCGGCGAGCGCTTTGGCGCGGGTGCGCTGTCGTCCCGCCTCGGCGACCACCCCTTCTTTCAGCTCGATTAACGGCTTGATCGAGAGAACTTGCCCGAGGAGCGCTTTGGCGCCGCCGATACGCCCGCCTTTGATCAGATGATCGAGCGTGTCGAGCGTGGCGACGACGCCGGAGCGCTTGATGAGCTGTTCGGTGTGCGCGGTGATCTCTTCCAGCGAGGCCCCGCTCTTCGCGAGCTCGGCGGCTTCTATGACGAGCAGTCCTTGACCCATGGAGACGTTGAGCGTGTCGAGGACCTTGACCGGAATGAGGCCCGCGACTGCTTCGGCACCCAGGGTCGCTGACTGGTGCGTGGCCGACAGCAGGGAGGACAGCGTGAGCACGACGACGCCGTCGCAGCCGTCGGCCTTTGCGCGTTGGTAGGCCGCCTGGAAGGCACCGGGGGAGGGCGCAGCGGTTTCGGGAAGCGTCTTTGACGCCTTGCACTTCGCCCAGAAGGCTTCCGGCGTCAGATCGACGCGGTCGACGAACTCCTCGTCGCCGAATCGAATGGTCAAGGAGACGACGTCCACAGAGAGGGACTGTGCGAACACTTCTGGGAGGTCGCTTGCGCTGTCGGTGACTACTCG
The DNA here is from genome assembly GCA_963848345.1 of uncultured Acidimicrobiaceae bacterium. GTDB lineage: Bacteria > Actinomycetota > Acidimicrobiia > Acidimicrobiales > RAAP-2 > RAAP-2. The sequence goes on from CAWKDF010000011.1 coordinate 717,816, forward strand.
AATTCGGGCCATGGCTCCCCCTAGTACTGGTTAAGCCTTGCACTTTTCGAGTGGGCTCGTCGCAGGCGGCGGCGTAAGAGCACGACGACGAGGCCGTACGCGATAACCCCCACCGCGACCGAGGCGCCAAAGCGCACGACGAGCAAGATCCCGTGCGTCCAGGAGGGTACGGCGTAGACAACCGCAATGGCCGCGGTCGCGACCAACGAGGCCCCGAGGCTTCGGCGAACGTGCACGCCCCAAATGCCGGTGATGATGTTGACCCGGTAGCGCGCGAGCACCACGAGTCCGGCGACGGCCGCGACGGTGTAGCCAATCGAGACGCTCGCCGTGAGCCCCGCGATCGAGTGACGTCCGAGCACGATGCACAGCACGATGGTGAGCGCGTTGTCGAGCACGTACAGGAGAAACACCTCGCGCGCACGTTGCATCGATTGGAGCCCGCGCACGCACAGCTGGAAGATGGTGAATCCGGGCAGACCCGCAGCGAGGACCGCCAGCACGGTGCCGACGCTGTAGTGCGGCGCACCGTTCAGTCGATGCAACAAGATGGCGACCAGGGGTTGCGAGAGCACGATCAGCACCAGCGTGCAGGGCACGATGATGACGAGCGATTGGCGCATCCCAAAGCGCAGCCGTTCGCTCAGTCCTTCGTAGTCCTCGTCGGTCGCAAAGCCAGCCAGCTGGGGGGTGAGCGCCCCGAGCACCGAGACCACGACCACGGCGTAGGGCATCTGCATGATCGACCAGCCGTAGGTGTAGTCGCTCACCGGTCCATTGCCCCCGATGCCGAAAGCGAAGGCCAGCACCACGAAAAGGGCTGCCTGGTTGGCGAGCACCACGAGGAGCGTCCAGCTGCCGAGCCGTCCGATCGCGCGCACCGCCACGTCGCTCGCGTCGAAGCGGAAGCTGAGTCGCCAGAGGTCGCTTCGCAAGAGCGAGGGCACGAGGCAGAGGAACTGCACGGCAACGCCCGCCGAGGTGCCGAGTCCCAGCCAGAGGAGGTCGCGTGAGCCGCTGAGGGCGCCGAGGATCGGGGAGGGGTCTGCTAGGTGGAACCAGATGAGGATGGCGACGCAGATGACGTTGTTCGCGACAGGCACCCAGGTCGCGATGCCGAAGCGACGACGAATGTTCAAGAGCGCCGTCGCGATGCCGATGATGCCGTAGAAGAAGATCTGCGGAACGAAGAAGCGCAACAGGTCGGTCGCGACGACTCTTTGTTGGTGCGCGACCAATCTGGCCTGAGCGATGGTCGCGCTCGTCACGTGCGTGGCGGGGGTCCGCTGGAGGAACGTGAAGGCGTCGATGATGTACGGCGCGAGGAACCACGACAAGATGGTCGCGACGAAGAGCACCGCCACCGAGCCGGTGACCACGCTTGAGATCGACTTCCAGGCGCGCCGCTCGCCGTCGAGCGCGAGTCGCTCCACGAAGACGGGGATGAAGGTCGCCGAGGCGATGCCGCCGAGCACGAGATCGAACAGCATGTTCGGGACGGTGTTGGCCAGGTTGAAGGAGTCGGCGAGCGGCGTGAAGCCCAGCGCCCAGGCGAGCACGAGCACTCGCAGGAAACCGGTTACTCGTGAGACGAGCGTGCCGCTCGCCATCGACACGACGCGCGAAGAGTGACTGGAGGCGATGCTCATCGAGCGTGACGCGCTTTCGGGCGTCGACGACGACTGGTGCGCCACCACCAAAGCCCGAGCACGAGGAGCGACGCAAAGGTGAGCAGATACCCAACGACCGAGGTGCCAGCGATGCGCACCTGGATAGCGGTCCGCGCGAGCACGACCTGGTCGTTCGGCGTCGTCAGGACGACCTGCAAGGTGAGCGAGCCGCCCTTCGAGTTCGTTGCGGGCACCCGAATGGATTGCGTCGGTGAGTTCATCGTGACGGGAATCACGCCGCCATTGGGGAAGGTCATCTGGTTGGTCACGAGGTGCACGACTGCGTCGACGGTGTAATGAAGGTGCGAGATCACGGTGATCGGCAGTGCCGTCCCGGGCCCGGCGAGCGTGATGGAGCTCTGATCGATCGAGAACTGGGACAGCTGGTCGTTCAGCGTGGCATTGGCCGCGTCAATGGCCGCTTGACGCGTCGCGGGAGACGCGCGAATCTCCGATTTGGCCACCGCGACGCGCAGCGTGATGGCGATGTTGCCGGAACGAACGCCCTGAGCGTAGGAGGTCACGGCGCCGATCAAGGTGAGCAGGGACGAGACGTTGTGATCCGACCACGACGAGTGAGTGTTCTGGGTCGCGAGTGAGCGCGTCGCCGGCGCGCCGTTGGTGGCGATGAGCGTAGGGCTGAACGACGACGAGAGGGGAGCGAGGCGGCTGAAAGCGTCGTGGCTCAGTCCACCCAGGAGATCGTTCACGAACGTCTTTGACAGCCGATCAAGGGGGGCCTCGATCACGACGGTTCGGCTCGCGGGCGCGTACGGTGCCTCATAGTGCAAGAAGGCGAGGGTCGCGAGGGTGAGCGCGGCGCGCCGACCGGGCTCGATGGAAGAGTCGGCCACGAGCGACGACAACGGCCCGTCGGTGCTGACCGCGGTGAGGCTGCCCGCCCCCGCGACGTGAAAGGGCGCGCCCCAACCCAGCGTGGACGAGGGAGCCACGGTGAGATCGCTTTCGGGCAGGACGACCTGGTTAAAGTCCGCTCTATCGAGAGCGAGCAGGTCAGCAGACGATCGCGGGCCGTTCAGGATCACCGGTGCGTCCGTGTAGTGCCCGGTGACTGCCGTGAGCAGGTCCGAGGAGAGCGTGAATTGCTGGGCGACCTGGGTGGCGAGGTGGTTGGCGGCGAGACCCGCGAAATCCACGTTGTTCGGCGGGGCCACCACAGCGCGATGTTCAGCGCTCTGGAGCGCGCGATCGAGCGCCGCGCTCCAGAGCGTGTCACGCGTGCTCAGGTCGATGGTGGCGAGCGCGTCGTAGTTGGCGCCGATCGTGAGCGGCAGTGCTGAGTAGTGGCCCAGCTCGTCGAGCGTGTCGCGCAACCTCTTCGAATGCACCAGCGAGCCCGACGTGAGGTTCGCGATGAGGTTGACCCTGAGGGGTCGGGTGACCGTCGCCGCTTGGACGGCGAGCAGCGACCATTTGGTCAGCTTCGTGCCGTCGACACTCAAGGTGTAGCGAAGCGGGTAGACCCCGCCGCACGCGGCGCCCGAGCAAGAGAGATGAAGTCGCGGTGAGATGCCGTCGCACGAGGTGGAGCGCGTCGGCACTCGGTGGGTGAAGATCGTGACGCCAAAGGAGGCCGAGCCTCGTCGCAGACATTTGAGCGCGAAGTTGCCGGTCGCTGAGAGTGGACGCCCGGAGACCCCGGCGCCCTCGATGATCGGTTCGATCTGACTGCGGGTGACGAGCGCCGGAAAGATGGCCACGCTCGCGGTCGTGGTCGAACCCGCGGGCGTGACCGAGACGAGCGTCGTAATGGTCGAAGTCCCGAGTGCAGACAGCGAGGTAAGCGCGTTTTGGTGAACGATGTCGAACCGAGGCGTCGAGGCGGCCCACGAGGCCGAGGGCCACGTCAGCGTTGCGAGGCTAAGGAGTACGACGCTGAGCGCCCGCCACCAGGACGTAAATCGGTGGGACATTGCAGTTACAGGCTACCTTCGTACGAACGCGCAACCCGGCGCCGTAACCTTCTTTCGCAGTGACTTCCTTCACGAACGCCCACGATCAACTTGATGAGCTCGCTCGATCGTCACGTCCGCTTGCAGAAGCGTTCGCCAACGCGGGTTTCTCGCTCTACGCAGTCGGAGGTTCTGTGCGCGACGCGCTCCTTGGCGAGACTCGTCGCGAGGACTTCGAGATCGACTTCACGACCAACGCTCGTCCCGACGATATCGAGCGACTCATGAAGCCGCTGTGCACCGCGCTTTGGCAACAGGGCCGGGCCTTTGGAACGATCGGCGGCACACTGCGTGAGAGCGGCGTGAAGGTGGAGGTGACGACCTTTCGCTCCGAGGCCTACGTGGATCACTCGCGAAAGCCGTCCGTCGAATGGGGCGACTCACTCGAAGCGGATCTCTCGAGGCGAGACTTCACCATCAACGCGCTCGCGCTCGACGTGATCGCGCTCAACGACGAGACCCCCGGAGTCCAGACGCTGTTCGACTTCTACCAGGGGTTTCACGATCTTCAGGACCGGGTCTTGCGCACTCCGATCGATCCCGAAATCCTCTTCAGCGACGATCCGCTGCGGATGCTTCGAGCGGCACGCTTCGCCGCTCGATTCGACATGGCGATCGACCCGGCCATCGAGGCGGCGGCAACGAAGATGGCAGAACGCCTCACCAAGGTGTCGGCCGAACGCATTCGCGGCGAACTGGACCTCCTGCTGCTTACGAAGCGGCCGTCGATCGGGCTCGATTTCATCGTACGCACGGGGCTCGCCGACTACTTTGTGCCCGAGCTGCCCAAGCTGCAGCTCGAACAAGATCCCGTTCATCACCACAAGGACGTGCTCAAGCACACTTGGGCTGTCGTCGACAAGACCTCCCCGTCGCTCGTGTTGCGCCTCGCCGCGCTCTTTCACGACATCGCCAAGCCCAACACGCGCGCGATCACCGAAGAAGGCGTGACGTTTCGCTTTCACGATGTGGTGGGCGCAAAGATCACTCGGCAACGATTGACGGCGCTCAAATACTCCCAAGACATCATCGACGACGTGGCGTCCTTGGTGGAACTGCATTTGCGATTTCACACCTACAAGCTCGGCTGGAGTGACCGCGCGGTGCGACGCTACGTGCGCGATGCGGGCGATCTCTTGGAAGAGCTCAATGAGCTGACCCGCTGCGACTGCACGACGAGGAACGCTCGAAAGGCGCAGACGCTCTCTGCGCGCATGGACGAGCTCGAAGAGCGGATCACGATCCTGCGCGAGCAGGAAGATCTCATGCGACTCCGCCCGGCCCTCGACGGCACGGCCGTCATGGAACTCCTTGACATCAAACCGAGCCGCGCGGTTGGGGAGGCGCTCGACTTCTTGATGGAGATCCGACTTGACGAAGGCGAGATCAGCCCCGATGAGGCGGCGGTTCGTTTGCGTGAGTGGTGGAGAGAGCGCGAAGAGCAATAAAGAAAGCCCCCGCATTCGCGGGGGCTTTCTTACGCTGAGGCGAACTTACGGCCAGACGGGGTTCTCCGCGCCCGCGGCGAACTCTTCGATCATGTCGAAGGCGACGTCGTCGTGGAACTGCACGGGCGGGGACTTCATGAAGTAGGCAGACGGTCCGAGCAACGGTCCACCGATGCCACGGTCGAGCGCGAGCTTGGCGCAGCGCACCGCGTCGATGATGACGCCGGCCGAGTTGGGCGAGTCCCAGACTTCGAGCTTCAGCTCGATGTTGAGAGGAGCGTCACCGAAGTTGCGGCCTTCCATGCGGATGTAGGCCCATTTACGGTCGGCCAGCCAGGGCACATGGTCGCTCGGACCGATGTGCACGTCGTCGGGGTCCATCTGAGCGAACTCGATTTGGGACGTCACCGCTTGGGTCTTCGAGACCTTCTTCGACTGCAGACGATCGCGGTCCAGCATGTTCTTGAAGTCCATGTTGCCCCCGACGTTCAGCTGGTACGTGTGGTCGAGGGTCAGGCCGCGGTCTTCGAAGAGGCGGGTGAGCACGCGGTGGACAATGGTGGCGCCCACCTGGCTCTTGATGTCATCGCCGATGATCGGCAGTCCCGCGTCGGCGAACTTCTTCGCCCAGACCGGGTCGGAGGCGATGAAGACGGGGATGGCGTTTACGAAAGCCACGCCCGCGTCGAGTGCGGCTTGAGCGTAGAAACGCTGCGCCTCTTCCGAGCCAACGGGGAGGTAGGAGACGAGCACTTCCGCCTTCGCGTCGCGCAGCGCTTGGACCACGTCGCAGGTCTCGAAGGGGGACTCTTCGATCACCTCGCGGTAGTACTTGTTGAGCCCGTCGAGGGTGGGTCCGCGCATCACGGTGACGCCGAGCGTCGGTACGTCGGCGAACTTGATGGTGTTGTTCTGCCCGCCGTCGATCGCCTTGCCGAGGTCGTTGCCCACCTTTGTCGCGTCGACATCGAACGCAGCGACGAATTCGAGATCACTGACGTGATAGCCGCCGAGATCCACGTGCATGAGACCGGGGACGTGGTCGCCGACCTTCGCGTCCCGGTAGTACGTCACGCCCTGAATGAGTGAGCTGGCGCAGTTGCCGACGCCCGCAATAGCCACACGAATCTTGTTCACTGGCTTATTCCTTTCCTACTTCGCATCGCTCGCGAAGGTTTGCTGGTTACTACGTTCCGTGCTCAACATGTCGTCGATCCACTGGAGATCCAATTCGACGCCCTTAGCGGCGTGATCCATGACCGCGCGCGCGTAGTCATCGAGCTCTTCGTTGTGCGCGCCGGCCCGCACTTCGGCGAGGCGGCCGAGCAGGTCCGCGCGGCGACGCTCGAGCAGGCCGAGGCGAAGGTTCGGGGTCAAGTACCGGGCGAGGGCCATGCGAAGGGAGAAGTTCTTGCCATCATCGAGCGTGGCGGGGTCGCTCAACAGCAACACGAACTCTTCGCGTCCGCGCTCGGTGATGCGATAGACCTTGCGGCCGCGGCGCCCGAGGCCGGTCGTGGCGCGCAGCGAGCGCAGGGAGGCGCGTTCGCCGGAAAGCGAGCCAGTAGAAAGGGAACTCAACCTCGGAGCGGGCGGCGCTACCGCCTCGACGAGGCCGTGACGCTCCAGTCGAGCGAGCGCGGGATAGATGGAACCGAAGGAGACATTGGCCCACACGCCGAGGCGGTCGCGAAGTTGGGTGCGGATCTCATATCCGTGATGATCGCGGTCCATGAGCAGGCCCAAGATGGCAATGTCCAACACGCGAATCATCATATCACTTCGATATATCGAGCCATACGGTTCTGCACTAGCCGGTGTTTTATTGGCCTGTAGCATCACCCGTAATGGTTAAGCGATTTCGATCGAGTTCGGCCAACGGAGCCGTCGTCGAGTTCGGCCTCGTTCGTCACGCCCTCCTCGAAAAGCTCGCCGCCGGAAAGCTTCGTCCCGAGGACGTCTGCGACGCTCACCCAGAGCTCTTGCGCGCCGCGCGCAACATTGGTCGCTCGACGGGAGAGACCTGTCCCGTGTGTCACGACGCTGAACTCGTCGAAGTGACCTACGTCTTTGGCGCGCGACTGCCTTCGGGCGGCACGTGTCCTTCGACGCGCGCCGAGCTCCTCAAGCTCGAGCGTCGCGAAGAGCCCGTGCAGTGCTACGCCGTCGAAGTGTGCGTTGCGTGCTCGTTTCATCACCTCGTTCGAAAGTGGATCGCGGGTGGAAGGGCACGCCGCAACGCCTCGTTCGCGCAAGAGGCTGGAGAGTGAAGCTTTCCGCTCCCCAGATTCGGGCCCGCAAGCGCCGCAACGGCTCCGCTCCGCTCGTCATGGTCACTTGCTACGACGAGCCCAGCGCACGCCTCGCGGCGAGTGCCGGCGTCGACATCTTGCTCGTCGGCGACTCGCTCGCGAACGTCGTCCTCGGACAGGCCGATACCTTGCACGTGAGTATTGACGACATGTGCCACCACGTGCGCGCGGTCGCGGCCGCCAAGCCCGACGTGCACGTCGTCGCCGACATGCCGTGGCTCAGCTACCACGTCTCTGTCGCCGACAGCGTGCGCAACGCCGCGCTGCTCATCCGTAGCGGTGCGGACAGCGTCAAGCTCGAAGGCGGACGAGTGCGACGAGACGTGGTGCGCGCGATCCTCGACGCAGAGATTCCGGTCATGGGACACCTGGGCCTCACCCCGCAAAGCGTGATGGCCTTCGGTGGCTTCAAAGTCCAAGCGAAAAGCCGTGAAGCCGCCGAGCAGCTCAAGCTCGACGCCAAGATTCTCCAGGACGAGGGCGTCTTTGCCATCGTGATCGAGGCGGTGCCGAGCCTCGTGGGCACTCGAGTCACCGAATCGCTGGATATTCCCACCATCGGGATAGGTGCCGGACCTGACACCGACGGCCAGGTTCTCGTGTTTCACGACCTCCTGGGGCTGACCAGCCAGAAGCCCGCCAAATTCGTCCGCCGGTACGCCAACCTCTCTCCGCTGATCACCGAGGCAATCGCCCACTATGCGAGTGACGTGCGAGCCGGCGAGTTTCCCGGCCCCGACGAGGTGTACGCGACGCCCGACGACCTTCGCTGAGAAGCGCTACCGCTATTCGGTGGTGCGGCGGCGGTACAGCACACTCGCGAGTGGTGCGAAGACCACAATCAGCCCAACCGACCACAGGAGCGAAGCGAGTATCGCGTGCTGCATTGGCCACGCCTGGACGAGCGTCGAGGGGTTGGGGTTGCCGAACAGTTGCCGAGCAGCTGAAGCGACGGCGCTGACGGGGTTCCAGTTCGCGAAGACTCGAAGTACCTCTGGCATGCGCTGGGTCGGCACTAGAGCGTTGGAGACGATGGCGCAGGGAAAGAGTACGACGAGGCCGACGCCCTGGGCAGACTCGGGGCCTTTGCTCACGATGCCGAGACACGCACAGCCCCAAGCCAGCGCGTAGGCGAAGAGCAAGAATACGCCAAAGCCAGCGAACATTAACAAGACGCCGCGCTCAGGTCGCCAGCCGACGGCCATCCCGGTTGCCGCGACGAAGAAGGTGCAGATGGTTGCCGTCAGGAGATCGGTGAGGGACCTCGCGACGAGGACCGCTGGACGCCACATCGGTAGCGTCCGAAACCGATCAATGATCCCGCTGTTGAGGTCGCTGCTTAGCCCGACAGCGGTGCCCATGGCTGACGTGACGAGGTTGAGGGCGAGCATCCCGGCGATGGCGTAGTCCACGTACTCGCCGCCCCCGCTGAGACTCACGCCCGCGCCGAACACGTAGACGAATAAGAGGGTGAAGAGCACAGGCTGGATGGTGACATCGGAGAGCTGGGCGGGTTCGCGCGAGATGTGCACGAGGTTGCGCCAGATGAGTGAGGCCACATCGGTTACACGGCGCAGCGCGCCCGAGTCCGGAATCGCGGCCATTGAGGGCGGGTCGAGGGCGAGGGTCACGACGGAGTCCTTTCGTAGGTGCTCAACGCAACCGCTTCGTCGGGCGCGGGCTCGACCGAGGGGTGGCCCGTGAGGGCGAAGAACACGTCGTCCAGCGAAGGTTGTTGCACCTCGACGTCATCGACAACGATGTCGGCTCGGTCGAGCGCTCGCACCACCGACGTTGCGAGGCCGCTGTGGCTGCGTACGGGAGCCCTCAGGCGCCGCCCGTCCTGGCTGACCTGGACCGCGCCGGTGACGAAAGGACCAAGCGCCTCCGCGGCGAGGACGTTGGGCTGACTCAGAGTCACCTCGAGCCGGGCGCCTCCGGTGCTCGCCTTGAGCTCGCTGGACGTGCCCTCGGCGATGATTCGACCGCGGTCGACGACGACGATCCGATCGGCAAGCTGGTCGGCCTCGTCGAGGTACTGCGTGGTCAACAGCAGGGTGACTCCTCCGGCGACAAGTCCTCGAATGATCTCCCACATTCGAACACGGCTCCTCGGATCGAGGCCGGTCGTCGGTTCGTCGAGGAAGATGACGGGAGGTCGAACGATGAGGCCGGCTGCTAAGTCGAGTCGGCGGCGCATGCCACCCGAGAAGCTTTTCAGCGTGCGTGTCGCGGCGTCGACGAGGTCAAACTCCGCGAGAAGCTCGTTGGCCCGATGACCGGCGGCCCGTCGCGACAGACCGCTCAGACGGCCGACCATGACGAGGTTCTGGCGGCCTGAGAGCTGCTCGTCCACCGTGGCATCCTGAGCCGTCACACCGATGTTGCGCCGCACGTCGGCACCTTGGGTTACGACGTCGTAGCCCGCGACTCGGGCCCGACCCTCGTCCGGGAGCGCGAGAGTGGTAAGGATCCGTACTGCGGTGGTCTTGCCGGCTCCGTTGGGCCCGAGCACCGCGAGAATCGAGCCGCTGGGCACTTCGAGGTCGATTCCGCTGAGCGCAACCGTCTTGCCATAGCGCTTCACCAAGCCCTCCGCTTCAATAGCCAGGTCGTTGCTCACGGAAGCTCCTTTGGGCTAGTTACTTGCCAGCAGGTTAGTGTGCTTCCTTGCCGGTCGTCAAGTAGAATAGGGATATGGATTCGAAGGCGAACGTCGAGGGGGGCGAGAGCACCCGTGAGCGGATTCTCGACATTGCCCTCGAACTGTTCGGTGAGCACGGATATGAAAACACTTCGCTCCGCGAGATCGCAGAGCGCCTTGGATTCTCCAAGGCGGCGATCTACTACCACTTCAAGAGCAAGGACGACATCTTGTTGGCTTTGCACTACCGGCTGCACGACTTTGGTTACGAGGCCCTCCAAAGCATGGAGTCCTCGCCCGTCTCCACCAGGGACTGGAAGGGGCTGATCGAGGCCTTCATTGACCTGATGATCAAGCAACGGAGCCTCTTTGCCCTGCATGAGCGAAATCGCGCGGCGCTCGAGCGACTGCATGACGAGCGTCACGAAGCCTCTCACCAAGACCTCGAACAGTTATTTCGCCAGACGCTCTCCGACTCGAGCGTCGAACTGGAAGCTCGAGTTCGCGTGGCAGCCGCCTTCGGCGCCGTCTTTGGATGCCTTTTGATGTTTGGAAGTGCCTTCGGCGACGTCCCCGAGGCCGATCTGCGGCGGGCGATTCGCTCGGCCACGGCCGACCTGCTCGCGCCGATCTGATTCTGAGGACTTGCAAACCCAAAAGCGGAGTCGTCGATCGAGGACTACACTGGTTGTTCCCACAAACGTGGGGAATGAATGACACCCTGCCCCGTTTCCGCGGGGCCCGAGTTCACGCTCGGTCCAGAGGGAAAGGAAACCGGCCATGAGGCCTTATGAGACCATGATCGTGTTCGACACGACCGTCGACGCGCAGGCGATCCAGATTTCACTGGACCGCGCGCTCGAAACTATACGAGCCAACGGCGGAACCCCAGGGAACATCGACCGTTGGGGCAAGCGTCCGTTGGCGTACGAAATCAAGAAGCGTAAAGAGGGTTACTACGTGCTCGTGGAGTTCAGCGGTGAGTCGTCGACCGTCGACGAACTCGACCGCATCTTGACGCTCTCGGACGAAGTGCTTCGTTTCAAGATCCTTCGACGCCACGTGCGGACCAACGCCAGCCGTGTTACGGCCCAGGCCTAGGTTCGGACGCGCAACGCTAAGGAGAAACTATGGCTGACAACACCATCACCGTCGTCGGGAACATCACCCGTGACCCGGAGCTCAAGTTTTTGAACAGTGGCCAAGCCGCGGTTCGACTCTCGATCGCCGTGAACCGACGCTGGCAGAACCGCCAGACCCAGGAGTGGGAAGAGCGCGTCTCCTACTTCGAAGTGACCGGCTACGGCTCAATGGCCGAAAACGCGGCGAACTCGCTCACGAAGGGGACCCGCGTCATCGTCAGTGGGCGGCTTGAGCAGCGCAGCTGGGAAACCGAGAACGGCGACAAGCGCTCGATCGTTGAGATCAATGCCGACGAGATCGCCCCGTCGCTGCGTTTTGCGACCGCCGTCGTCACCAAGACCCCTCGCGCCGAGGGATCGAACTTCCAGTCCAACGATCGCCCCGCTACCACCCCGCGCTCGAACGAACCCAGCAGCTACGCCTTTGATGAGGAGCCCTTCTAATGCCACGTATTAATAACCCCAAACCGCCAAAGCGCGCGCCGAAGATCGATATTCGTCGCGGCACGAAGAAGAAGCCGTGTTCATTCTGTCAGCACGGCGTCGACCACGTTGACTACAAGGACCTCGCCCAGCTGCGCAAGTACATCTCGGACCGCGGCAAGATCCGTGGCCGCAAGGTCTCGGGGAACTGCCAGCAGCACCAGCGTGACGTCTCTGACGCCATCAAGACGGCGCGCGAGTTGGCCCTGCTGCCCTACACCCAACGCACGGTGACCGAGCGTCGCGGTGGCCGCGGTCGTGACGACCGCGGCCCACGCGGTCCGCGCCCGAGCCGCGACAACGCCGAGGCCACGGTTGAGGCTCCGGTTGAGGCGATCCTGCTGGAAGACGCGAGCGAAGCCGCCGAGGTCTTTGAAACCGAGCTGGCGACGGAGGTGACCGAATGAAGGTCCTGTTGCGAAACGACGTGCGTGGGCTTGGTCGGCGCGGCGACATCGTCGACGTGAAGTCCGGCTACGCGCGTAACTTCCTGCTGCCCTCCGGTGCGGCGCTGCAAGCCAACTCTTCCACGGAGCTGCAAGCGGCGTCAATGCGCAAGGCTCGCGACATCCTTGACGCGAAGAGCCGTGACGCAGCCGAGGCGCAGAAGGCGCTCATCGAGCAGAAGACCCTCACCATCGAGGCGCGCGCCAGTGCCAACGGTCGTCTGTTCGGTTCGATCACCGAAGCCGACGTGGTGAACGCGATTCGCACGGCGACGGGCATCTCGCTCGACCGACACGCCATCGTTATGGCCGAGCACCTGAAGGACGTCGGCAGTGCCACCGCGTCCGCGACGCTCTTCGATGGCGTCGAGGCTACTGTCGCGATTGAGGTCGTTGCCAAATAGTTTTTGAGGATTTGATGTGAACATCGCCGGGGCCGTGCGCCCCGGCGATGTTCATGTCGCAGCACTCTGAGAGTGTGTGTTATGTCGGGATTTAGACACAGGCTTTCCCCACGTTGTTGTTCTTGCGACCAACAAGCGTTATCGACAACCGTTGAGGTCTTATGACGCAGATAGAGGCACAACGCTCGCGCCCCGCTCCGGGGGGACGCGTACCGCCCAGCGTCATTGAAGCGGAAGAGTCGCTCATCGGCGCGATGCTGCTCTCCAGCGAGGCCGTAAGCATCGCGTATGAGAACGTGACGGCGGAGGACTTCTATCGTCCGCTGCACGGTCAGATCTACAGCGCGATCATCGCGCTCGCGCACGCCGGCGAACCCGTTGACTACGTTACGGTACAGGCGAAGCTCCAAGAGCGCGGCGCGATCGCCGTGGAGCTCGCGGTGCTCTCGGCGTTGCAGCTCAACACGCCGTCCGCCGCGAACGCGCAGCACTACGCAGAGCTCGTACGCGAAAAGGCCCAGCAACGCCGACTCATCGCCGTTGCGGGCGAGATCGTCGACGACGCGTACGTGGCAACCGATGACGTCGTCGGGCTCATCGACGAGGCCGAGCGCAAGATCAACGCGATCGGTGACGACCGCAAGATGGACTCCGTCTCTCCCTTGCAGCGGCTCCTGCTGAGCGAGGCGGACATCCTCGAACAGCGTGGTGAGACCCGCGGCCAGTTCAACGGCCTGGAGACGGGCTACAAGTCACTCGACGCCGTCCTGCAGGGCTTGCAGAAGAGCTCGATGACCATCGTGGGTGCGCGTCCGGCGACTGGTAAGACCGCCTTCGCGCTCGGCATTCTCATCCACGTTGGCGCGGTCGTGAAGCGTCCCGCGCTCTTCTTCTCGTTGGAGATGAGTCGCCAGGAGCTCGCCGAGAGAATTCTCGCGTCGACGGCGCGCATCGACTCTTCGAAGCTTCGCACCGGTGACCTGTCAGAGTCCGACTGGAACCGTGCGCACGAGGCCTTCGGGTTCTTGCAATCAGCCAAGGTCTTCATCGACGACAATCCGAGCCTCACCATCATGGACGTGCGAGCACGAGCGAGGCGCATCAAGCAGCAAAACGGTGACCTCGGGATCATCATCATCGACTACTTGCAGCTGATGAGCAGTCGCGGTCGCGCCGAGAATCGCCAGGTCGAGGTCTCCGAGATGAGTCGCTCGCTCAAGATCTTGGCGCGCGAACTCGAGTGCCCGGTCGTGGCGCTCTCCCAGCTTTCGCGAAAGCTGGAGGAGCGAGCGGACAAGCGACCGATGATGTCGGACCTTCGCGAATCGGGTTCACTCGAGCAGGACGCCGACGTGGTCCTGTTCTTGTACCGGCCCGAGATCTACGGCGAAGTGCCGAACGACATGAAGGCCGACGCGGAGATCATCGTGGGCAAGAACCGCAACGGTCCGACGCGTACCGCCCACCTCACCTGGCGTGGCGAGTTCGCGCGCTTTGACAACGTGGCCGACGCTCGCGAGATTTGATGTGAGAAAGAGTCCATCATGGACATTGACAGGTCCTTCTGAACAGTCGATGAGCGATTGGTCAGTCCCATTTGAGGATTGCACGTCCCGTGGTTCGAGACTTACTCGAGCTCGACCAACATTTCATTCCGTGGCCTCGAATCGGCGGCCGGCACTATCTTGCTGGGCGTCAGTCGGGTAGTTCACTGGCGACTCGATTGAAGCTCAAGCCGCGTGCAACGGATGCCAACGCGTCCGCATGAGCCGCCACGTCGGCGGATCCAGCCATGGCTCGCTGGGCGACGAACCCTAGCGTTATAGACGTGAGCAGTTCGGCCACGGCTTCGGCATCTGCTGCGGGTTCGAATTTGTCGGTTGCCTGCCAACGTCTCACAACGTCGGCGAAGAGTTGACGCAGACCGGCATACGAGGCGCGGGTAGCCTTCTTCAACTCAGAATCACTCTGAGAGTGACTCCAACCGTGGAGTGAGACAAGTAATCGGTCTATGCCTCCCTTCTTGTGTCGGCCGAAGTTGAAGACCGTATCGAGCACTTGACTCATGAACTCGGGAAGCGCTGGGGGATCGGGGTTCATCAAAATTGGCGCAAGTTCCTCGGCCATTTGGGTCAGACCCTCAACGATCACGGCGTTGATGATCTGATCCTTTCCCTTGAAATAGCCGTAGACCGCTCCGGTTGAAAGTCCGGAACGAGCGATGATCATCTCCATGGACACGGCCTCGAGGCCGTGATCTTGGAGGCAGGCGCGAGCCGCCTCGAGCACCTGCTCGCGCCGCTCCTCTCTGCGTTCGTCAGTGATCCGTGGCACGTTTCAAACCATATCACCTAAAAACGAATATTCGCTCTTGACAGCCCCGACCGGTCGTGATAAAAAGAATATTCGTTCGGTAAAGAAAGGCAGTCATGAATACTTCTGTCACAGTTGAGAACAAGAGCGTCAACCTCTCGATGATCACGACCGTCGTCTGCGTTGCCTTGGGAGCCGTGTCGGCTGCGATGGCGTCGCTGAACGTCGCGATTCCCGACCTTGTGCGCAGCACCCACGCGAACCAGACCCAACTTGA
The DNA here is from genome assembly GCA_963848345.1 of uncultured Acidimicrobiaceae bacterium. Classification (GTDB taxonomy): domain Bacteria; phylum Actinomycetota; class Acidimicrobiia; order Acidimicrobiales; family RAAP-2; genus RAAP-2. Next base: position 732,928 of record CAWKDF010000011.1, read on the forward strand.
GTGGATTATTGACGCATATCTGTTGGTCTTCTCCGTGTTGCTGCTGCCGTCTGGCGCCATTGGTGATCGCTACGGACGGCGCCGTGCGCTCATTGGCGGCCTCATCATCTTCGGCACCGCCTCGGCAGCGGCGATGACAGCGGGTTCCGCCAACGAGCTCATCATCTTGCGAGGACTGATTGGCCTTGGTGCTTCGCTGGTGATGCCGGCCACCCTGTCCACGATCACCGGCACGTTTCCTCCGAGTGAGCGCACGAAAGCGGTAAGCATTTGGGCAGCAGTCGCCGGTGGCAGCGCCATCCTCGGCCTCTTGTGCAGTGGCATCCTCCTCGAGTGGTTCTCCTGGCAGGCCGCGTTCGCGGTAAACGTGGTCCTCGCCGCGGTCGCTCTCGTCGGGACTTTCCGCTTCGTGCCCGAGTCCTCAGAACCAAACGCACCGAAGCTCGACAAGGGCGGAGCGTTGCTCTCCACTATCGGACTGGTCGCGGTCGTCTTCAGCATCATCGAAGCACCTGACGCAGGTTGGCTGAGCATACGAACACTGGGAGGCATCGGCACCGGTCTGGTGGCGTTGGCCGGATTCGTCCTCTTCGAGTCGCGCCAGGATCACCCGCTCTTGAATCCGCGCCTATTCTCCAACCGCACCCTGTCCGCGGGCAGTCTGTCGATTTGCATTCAGTTCTTCGCGTTCTTCGGTTTCACGTTCGTCTGTTTGCAGTACTTAGAGGGCGTGCGCGGCTACAGCCCGCTGGTGGCCGCTATCGCGGTCCTTCCGTTGTCGGCGACGATGATGCCAGCAGCACGACTCACGCCCCGATTGGTGTCGCGATTCGGCGCGCGACGAATCTGTGTCATCGGCCTTGTGCTGGTGGCCGTGGGACTCGTGATCATCTCTCGAATCGGGCCGAACAGCGCCTATCTCTTGATCTTGGCAGGTCTTGTCCCGCTGGGTGTCGGCATGGGTGCCGCCATGACGCCCGCGACCTCGGCTATCACCGAGGCGCTGCCGCAGGCCCAGCAGGGGGTGGGCTCCGCACTCAATGACCTCTCGCGCGAGGTCGGAGGCGCCTTGGGTACCGCGGTCATTGGCAGCATCGTCACCGGCGTGTATCGCTCGAGCTTGCAACTACCCGGAGCTCCGGCGGCCCTCGTCCGCCAAGCACGAGCGTCATTTGCCATTGCCATCCACGCCGGTGGATCGACCGGCATTCACGCGCGCGTTGCTTTCGTGAGCGGAATTCACACCGGTCTGCTCTACGCGGCCGGTGCGGCGCTCCTCGCCGCAATAGGTGTCGGCACTCTCCTCAATGGTGACGCCCGCGCCGGCCGACTCGTCAACCGGAGCGATGAGCGGCAGTTAGCGCTCGTCTCGAATTGGACAGGGGTCAGCCCCCTTCAAGCGGCGTTGGAACAGTCGCATCGCATACCGGACGCTTTTGGCGATGACGCAGCGTCGGTGGGCCCCGTTGCTTCATCGCAAATGAGGTAAGGAGGTTAGAGAGATGGGTTCACGAAACAGTGACGGCCCTGCGTCGACGCGCGGATCTGAACCGGCTGCATTCGACCCGATGGCAGCCCTCGACGATCTGCTCTCAGGAGTTGGGGTAGTCAAGATTGCGACAAGTGGCTCCGTGTCATTCTTGGGGCAGGATCCCATCTTGGCGTCAAGGCATCGTCTCGGGCCCTGTATCGGCATTCCGATCATGGCTGGCGCAGCGGGAGCGGTCGCCTTTCACCGTGAGCGAGGCGGACCCGAACAAGATCAACCGCCACCTACACCGAACTGCTCGCTACGGCAGACAGGTTTGGGTCGAGACGCTGCCGGTCTTGGGGGTCTTTGCGAGGTCGGCGCTGATCACGTTGTCCGGGATCGCGTAGCCGGTGCTCGTCTGGCTGAGCGACTTTGACTCGAGGATGCCCGCGACGCGCCCATCCACCAGCACGGGACTTCCCGAGTTGCCCGGGTTGACGTTGACCTCGAGGTCAAGCACGGTCTTGAGGAAGAGCGTCTCGTTGTAGATGCCGCGCCCGGCGCCGGTGAGCTCGCCTTCGTAGTACCCGGGCGCTTCGGTACGCGAGCTGTTGAGCGGAAAGCCCACGACCTGAATCGGCGTGCCGCGTGAGGGCTCGCTCGAGAGAAAACTGAGCGGGCTTTCGCTCGCGTGTACGCGCAAGACCGCGAGATCGTTCTTGGCGTCGTAGAGCGCGACGACGGCCGGTGCGCCATTCACGGTCACGCGCTTCTGTCCGGCGACGACGTGAGCGTTCGTGAGGACCTCATCGCTCGTCACGTAGAACGCGGTGCCTTCGCTGACGACGCCACAGGCACCACTCGCGAGCACTTTCACCACGTTGCTCGGCTGGGCGAGCTTGTCGATGAGCGGTCCGAGCCTGTAGGGCTTGACGGTGGGTGGAAGCGTCGGCGTGACAACGTCAGCGAAGATGTTCGGCACGCCCGCGTCGTGAAAGAGGCTCTGCACCTTCGCTTCGATGTTCGGCACGGGTGGCATCACGTGATCCATCGCGGCAAGGATGCTGGAGTTCTGAATACCGGCAGCGATCGAGCCCCAGGTCGTTGACGTGAGCAGGCCCGCCACCAGCCAGCACATGACGAGGGCGCCACCCGCGCCGACGACCACGCCCACGATGCGATCGACGATGCCGAGCATCATGGCTCGAACGACGTGCTTGATCAGGCTGCCCACGACGCCGCCGACGATGCCCCCGAGGATGGTGACGATAAGGACGATGAACAGCGCGATGGCCGGGCGCCATCCGCTCTTAGTGAGGTCGCCCGACAAGGAAGGGGCGATGGCGGCGCCGAGGAGGAAGCCACCGGCGATGCCCGCCAGTCCCGCGACCTGTCGGATCGCGCCCTCGGCGAACCCGCGAACGCCCGCGAGCACGACCACGATGAGAATGATGAGATCGACCCAACCCATTGGGACAGGCTAAACCTTCACGTCTTCGCCGCCGGGTGCGCGGGGCGAGTCACCGACGTCCTCGTGACGATGGGAGCTATTTCGGCTGCATGCGGATGCCCGCATCGATGCGGATCGCCGCAGCGTTCATGTAGCTGTTGGTGAGCAGCTCGAGGGCGAGCGAGGCGAACTCGCTCGCGTGTCCGAGACGCTTGGGAAACAGCACGCCCGCACCGAGGCGAGCCTTGAACTCATCGGACGCTTCGCCCGTGCCGTAGATGGGCGTGTCGATGAGCCCGGGCAGGATGCAGTTGGCCCGCACCCCGATGGGCGCGAGGTCGCGAGCGAGCGGAAGCGTCAGGCCGACGATGCCGCCCTTCGACGAGGAGTAGGCGACTTGGCCGATCTGCCCGTCCTCCGCGGCGACCGAGGCCGTGTTCACGATTGCTCCGCGCATGGCGTCGGCGTCGGGAGCGTTGTGGCTCATCGCGGTCGCCGCCAGGCGGCAGACGTTGAAGGTGCCGATCAGGTTGATCTCGATGACCTTGCGATAAAGGTCGAGATCGTGCGCGGACGCGTACTCGCCGTCTTTGCCGATGGTGCGCGTCGCCCAGCCAATGCCGGCGCAGTTGACGGCGCTCCACAGCGGGGCCATGGCCTTGGCGGCTTCGATCGCGGCGATGACGTCCTCGGTGTTCGTGACGTCGCAGTGCGCGTAGGTGCCGCCGATCTCCTTGGCGATGGCTTCGCCACCGGCGTCGTTGAGGTCGGCGACGACGACCTTGACGCCGCGTTCGGACAGCAGCCGCGCTGTCGCCTCGCCTAGCCCCGAGGCGCCACCGGTGACGACGGCTGATGTGTTGTTGATCTCCACGCGTGCTCCTTGCTCGTTCCGACTACCGAGTCAACCACACGCGAACAGCGAAGGGTTGCAGCGGGATCGGCGGGGGGACCGATCCCGCTGCAGCGGGGGGACTTAGCGCGAGCTCAGCGCGAGCTCCGGGTCGTGCTGGACGATCTGGCGATACGCGTCGATCGTGGCTTCATAGTCAGCGATGATCGCGCGCTGGCGGGCCAATTGGAGATGGTGCGCGCGTTGGGTGCGCGAACGCTGCTCGAGGTGCACCGCAAGGAGCGGAACGCCGAGGCCTACGGTAACGCCGAGGGTGACCAGCAAGGCGGAGAAACAGACGGTGAGCATGTGCGTAAGTCCTTTCAACGATCACCGATTCTGGTCGGGCATCTGCAACCACGCCCAAGGTGGATCGAAGAAGTGAGTAAGAACTTCCTGTGAGCGAGATGTGCGGCGAGCTCTTCGTGTCGCGTGCGTGACGAGCGTGAAGGTGGCTCACTTGGACGTCGCCACTCGGTGAATAACTCGCGTCCTCTAGCGTGGATAAGTGGCCTCGATCTACGAATGCACGAAAGAGGAGCTGTCGGCTCGACTCGAGGGCGAGCCGCGCTATCGCGTCGAGCAGCTCTGGCGCGGACTGTGGAACGAAGGTCTGAGCATTGAATCGATCACGACCATCCCCGCGTCGTTGCGCGCTCGCCTGGTCGAAGAGTTTCCGCGCGCGCTGGAGGTGGCCAACGACGTCGCGAGCGATCACGGGGCAACGCGCAAATGGGTCTTCCGGCTAAACGACGGCTCAACCATCGAAACCGTGCTCATGCACTACGAGGATCGGGTAACCGTGTGCGTCTCCTCCCAGGCCGGCTGCGCGATGGGCTGCACGTTCTGTGCCACCGGCCAGGCGGGCTTCAGCGGACAGCTGAGCGTCGGACAGGTGCTCGAGCAGGTGATGTACGCGTCGCGGGCTGCGGCGCCCACGCGACTCTCCAACGTCGTGTTCATGGGCATGGGCGAACCTCTGGCCAACTATGCCACCACCGTCGCAGTGGTGAAACGGCTGCACGAGTACAAGGGGATGTCGGCGCGTCACCTCACCGTGTCGACCGTTGGCGTCGCCCCCGCGATCGAGCGGCTCGCACACGAGGGCCTCCCCTTGACGCTCGCCGTGTCGCTGCACGCGGCGAACGACGAGACGCGCAACGAGCTCGTCCCGCTCAACCGTCGCTATCCGCTCGATCGTCTCCATCAAGCGTGCACCACGTGGATCGAAACGACCGGGAGACGACTCAGCTTCGAGTGGGCCCTCATCGCGGAGGTGAACGACACCGATCGCGCGATGGACGAGCTCGCCGACTACGCGAATTCTCTCGATGCGCACGTCAACCTGATCCCCCTCAATCCGACGCCGGGCTATCTGGTCATGGGATCGAGCGCCGAGCGCGTTGCGCGATTTCGAGAAGGGTTGCGGGAGCGAGGCGTGAATGCCACGGTGCGCAACACCCGCGGGCGATCGATCGCCGCCGCGTGCGGACAACTGGCCAGTGTCACCAACGCAAAGCGGCGATCGATCCCGCTGCGCTCCCGCTAACGACGAACGGCTGAGCGGTTCGCGGGGGCCTGGTCCGCGTGGGCGCGAGCCGCGACGGCCTCGTGGTCTACGGGAATCTGGTCCGGGTGAATCTTGGTGATGTCGTGGTAGACCTCGACCTTCTCTTCCATCACCGCGGCAACTTCCTTCTGGCGATCAACCTCCGCGGCGAGATTGCGCTCGTGTACTTCACGCTGTTGAAAGTGCACGGCCAGCAACGGCAGGCCCACACCGGCGCACACCGCGAGGATCACGAGAATCGTTCCGAAGACAACTTCTACAACCATGGTTACTCCTTTTGGTTTGCTGTTGTTGGACTACGTCTCAAGCCTTATGGGTCTTCGCTGTCGAGGTCAATGGAAATTGGCTAAGAAGACATTGTGAGATCGCTTGGAGCATTTTTTGCGTTCGTAATGGATGCGCTGCACATCCGTTGATATTGCACGGAGCAACGCGCAGAATCATCATCTCATTCACTGCGCGGAGAACGTCTCGCATTCTTTGCTGCGCGTCGCGCGTGCGTGCATCGAGGCGATCTGTCGAGTGAGTCGTCGTCCCGCAGTGGCGGGCGATCGAGAATGTCGCAGCGTGCGGCACTGCCGTCGCTTCGCTGCTCACCGTGGAAATGGAAGTTCGCAAGGACGCAAGAAGCACCACGCTTTGACCTGGCCCGCAGCAAGGCGCGAGCAGTGCTGACGATGGACGGTGCTAGTGAAACGTCACGTTGGAGTGCGCTGCGTTGCCCGCAGCCTGGTCCGTCGCAACCCCGCGTGCGTCGAGCGCGTGTGAGCGCTCCGCGCGAAGTTCAAGACGGAGTGCAATGGTCGGCAGTCCGAGCAAGGCACAAAATCCAAGTAACACCAATACCGCACCGAAGACCACTTCAACAACCATCAGTGCCCCCTTCCAAGCGTTTCCGTTGGAATGGCCCAAGCCTCCCGCCGATTCAGGCGGAAGGCAAGAGCACCTTCAAATATCTTCCGCGACGTCTGCGGCCGATTGGGGACGAGGTGGCCTTCATGCCGTTGATCGGGTCCGATGCGTGGGTGAGACGTGTTGAGCTCAATCGCGCGACGCAGGAATGCTCACCTAACTACTGGGTAAGGGACCGCTCGTTCCAGAATCTCGGTCGCCAGCGAACCAGTGCGAGCACGCCCGCGATGCACATGAGGCCGCCCGAGACGATGGAGATCTCGGTCGAGGAGAGACTCGCGACCACCCCCGATTCGAGATCGCCGAGACGTGGTCCTCCGGTGACGACGGCCATCTGTATCGCCGAGGCGCGACTGCGGAACTCGTCGGTGATGGAGGTCTGCAGGATCGTGTTGCGCATCACGGTGGAGATGACGTCCATGGCGCCCGCAACGGCGAGACAGATCAGACCGACCCAGAGGAGATGGACGAGGCCGAAGAGCGCCATGACGAGCCCCCACACCAGCACCACGAGGATGACCAGGCGACCGCGCCTCGTGACGCGATCCATCCATCCGGTGAAGATCGCCATGAGGAGCGCTCCCGCGCCCGGCGCTGCGTAGAGCAGTCCGAGGATCTCCGGTCCGCCGTGGTAGAGGTGCTTCGTCACGGCAGGAAAGAGGGCGCGCGGCAGCCCGAAGACCATGGCGTTGAGGTCGACCAGGTAGACGGCTTGGACCACGGCGTGGCTGCGCACGTAGGAGAAGCCTTCGACGATCGAGCGCAGTATCTTCGCCTCCGAGCGCTGGCTGACCGGCTTCATCGGGGCCATCAAGAACGTGGCGAGCACGAGGGCGAAGAACGTAACGCCGTCAATGAAGTAGCACGACGACAAGCCGACCGTCGCGACGAGGACGCCGGCGACGCCTGGACCGACGACGGTCGCGGTGTTAACGATGATCTGGTTGAGCGAGTACGCAGCAACGAGCTCGTCGGGCCGGACGAGCATCGGAATGGTTGCCGTGCGCAGGGGACCCGAGAGGCCCGCGAGTCCGGCGGCAAGCGCCGGGACGACGACAAGGACGATCAGGCTCGCGTGATGAGCGAGCGCGTTGGCGCCGAGCGCACAGCTCAAGAGACCGAGCATCAACGAGGCGCCCATCAAGAGCGTGCGTCGATCGAATCGATCGCCGAGGGCGCCTCCCCACAAAGAGCCGAAGATGAGAAAGGGCAGCTGGATGAAGCTGACCAGTCCAACCCAGAGACTGGAGCCCGTCAATTGGTAGACCTGGTAGGCGACGGCGACCAGCGTCAAGTTACTGCCGAGTAGTGAGACAAGTTGACCGAGAAACAGCAATCGAAAGTTTCGACTGGTTCGCAGTGGTGTCGTGTCGACAAGAAGGCGAGCCACCCATTTAGCGTAGGCGGATAGGGTATAAACCCGGGGGTGTGGCACGAAGGAGAATTGATGATCGGCGAAGAACTGATCCAGTTGGTGACGCCCGAAGGGGAGCGAGTATCGAACCCCGAGTATGAGTCGAGCTTGAGCGGCGAAGCGATCTTCGGCATGTATCGCGACATGGTCATCATCCGTCGACTTGACATCGAATCGACGTCGTTGCAGCGCCAAGGACAGCTCGCCCTCTGGGCTCCCGTGCAGGGTCAAGAGGCGGCGCAGATCGGTGCGGGACGCGCACTGGCGCCGATGGACTTCACGTTTCCTACCTACCGCGAGCACGGCATCGGCTGGTGCCGCGGCGTGCCGCCACGTGAGATGCTCCGACTCTTTCGCGCGGTGTCCAACGGCGGCTGGGATCCCCAGAAGTATCGCCACTCCGTGCCGACCATCGTGCTCGGCAATCAGGTCTTGAACGCGGTGGGCTACGCCATGGGTATCCAGCGCGACGGGGCCGAAGAGGCGGTCATGACCTTCTTCGGTGACGGCGCCTCCAGCCAGGGCGACGTGCTCGAAGCGTTCGTGTGGGCGGCGTCGTTCAACACTCCGATCGTCTTCTTCTGCCAGAACAACCAGTGGGGGATCTCCACGCCGACGTCTATCCAGTCGAAGATCCCGCTCTATCACCGTGCGCACGGCTTCGGCTTCCCGGGAGTGCGCGTGGACGGCAACGACGTGCTCGCCGTCTATGAAGTGACCCGACGCGCGCTCGAGCAGGCTCGAGTCGGCGGCGGCCCGACGTTGATCGAGGCCTACACCTATCGCTTGGGTGCGCACACCACGTCTGACGATCCCACTCGCTACCGCATCGACGCCGAAGTCGAAGTGTGGAAGCACCGCGACCCGATCGAGCGAGTGAAGTCGCTCCTCGTTCGCGAGTACCACTTGAAGAACGACAAGTTCGACGAGGTGGCGGCCGAAGCGGAGACGCTCGCGCTCCAACTGCGTGACGACGTGCTGGCGATGGACCGGCCTGATCCGATCACCATGTTCGACCACGCCTACGCCGAGCCCCACCCTCTCATCGAAGAGGGCCGTCGCGAGATGATTGAGCTGGGTGTCAGCGGAGGTGCACACTGATGGCGACGACCACCATGACCATGGCGAAGGCCCTCAACGAGGGGCTGCGCCGCGCGCTCGAGAAGGACAAGAAGGTCCTCATCATGGGCGAGGACATCGGCAAGCTCGGCGGGGTCTTTCGCATTACCGACGGCCTGCAGAAAGACTTCGGCGAAGATCGGATCATTGACTCGCCGCTCGCCGAGTCGGCGATCGTGGGCACCGCGGTCGGCCTCGCGATTCGCGGATACCGCACGGTCTGTGAGATCCAGTTCGACGGCTTCGTCTATCCCGCCTTTGACCAGATCGTCTCCCAGGTCGCCAAGCTCCACAAGCGCTCTGACGGCGTCTACACGATGGGCCTCGTCATCCGCATCCCCTTCCAGGGGGGCATCGGGGCCATCGAGCACCATTCGGAGAGCCCGGAGGCGTACTTCGCCGCGACGGCGGGCCTGCGCGTCGTTGCGTGCTCGACACCGAACGATGCCTACTGGATGATCCAGCAGTCGATCGAGCACAACGACCCGATCATCTTCTGCGAACCCAAGAGCCGCTACTGGGAGCGGGGCGAAGTCGATCTCGACAACCCGCCAGCCGGACTGTTCGATGCAGTCGTTCGTCGCGAGGGTACCGACGTCACGGTGATCGGCTACGGCGCGTCCGTGAAGACGATGCTGCGAGCCGCCGACACCGCCGAGGCGGAGGGCGTGTCACTCGAGGTGATCGACGCGCGTGGCATTGCCCCGCTCGACCTCGGACCGATGGTGACCTCGCTCGAGAAGACCGGTCGCCTGGTCGTGGTCCAAGAGGCGCCGCACATGGCCTCGATCGGCTCAGAGATCGTCGCCGAGCTCACCCAGCGCTGCTTCTACTCACTGCGAGCGCCCGGACTCCGCGTCTCGGGCTATCACGTGCCCTACCCACCCACGAGGATCGAAGAGGACTATCGACCGAGCGTCGATCGAGTGCTCGACGCGGTCGACCGAGTAATGGAGTTTGAGAGTTGAGTGAGCAAGTATTCCTCCTGCCCGACGTCGGCGAAGGCCTCGTCGAAGCCGAGATCGTCACCTGGAAGGTGAGCGTCGGCGACGTGGTGAAGCTGAACCAGCCGCTCGTCGACATTGAGACGGCCAAGGCCACCGTCGAGCTTCCGAGCCCCTACGAAGGCACGGTCGTCGCGCTGCACGGAAACGTTGGCGACATCATGGAAGTGCACAAGCCACTGATCACCTTCGAGGTGGGCGGCGACGGATCTGCTGGCGCGCCCGCGACTGAAACGTCGGCCCCCGCCACCAGCCAGGCCGAGCCGGCGGAGGAATCCATCGGCGCGAGCCGCGAGGCCGTGCTCGTGGGCTACGGCGTCGCCAACGAAGACGGCGTCGCGACGCGCAAGCACCGCCGTGGTGGAAGCCGCGCGGAGACCCCGCCGCCGAGTGCGCCGGTCGCGGCCGCACCGCCCGCCCCCACGCCGGCGAGCGCTCCGTCGGCGTTCGCCCCGCGTTCAACGCCTCCGGTTCGCCTGTACGCGAAGCAGCACGGTGTCGATCTCGCGACGCTCGCGGGCACCGGTCGTGAGGGTCTCATCACGCGCCACGACGTGGAGCGCGCTCTCGCGGGCGAGCCCGTCGTCGCGTCGCGCCAGAGCGCGCCAGTCACGGGCCCGCTGACCACCTCTCGCTTCGTTGGTCGCGACCTCGAACCGTGGTCGACCGGTCCGAAGGAAGAGCGCATTCCGGTGCGCGGGGTGTTGCGAACGATGGCCGACGCCATGGTCCACAGCGCCTTCACCGCTCCGCACGCGGCCGTCTGGGTTCGCCTCGACGCGACCAAGACCATGGAGCTGCTGGCCTCGCTCAAGCAGCGACCGAGCCTTTCGGACGTTCGTCTCTCGCCACTCACGATCGTCGCGATGGCGCTCTGTGACGCCGCGCGCCACTTCCCGGGCGTGAACTCGAGCTTTGACACTGAGACGAGCGAGGTGGTGGTTCGCCGCACCGTCAACCTGGGCATCGCCGCCGACACGCCCCGGGGACTGATCGTGCCCAACATCAAGGGCGCCGACCAACTGGATCTCGTGGGCATGGCCCGAGCGCTCAACGTCCTCGTAGACAAGGCTCGCAACGGCACCACCACGCCCAACGAAATGATCGGCACGACGATCACCATCACCAACGTCGGTCCTTTCGGCGTCGACGCGGCAGTGCCCATCTTGCCTCCCGGCACGGGCGCGATCCTCGCGATCGGCCAGATCGCGAAAGCGCCCTGGGTCGTCAACGACGAAGTGGTGGTGCGCCAGGTGGCTGAGATCGCCATGTCCTTCGACCACCGCCAGGTGGACGGGGCGCTCGCCTCACGCGTGCTCGGGCACGTGGCTCGTTACCTCGAAGACCCCGCCGCGGCGCTGATCGCTGGTTAGACGCGCAGCGCGTCGAGCGCGCGGTCCGCGTGCGAGTTCATGCTGACCTCGCTCGTGATGACGTCGCGCACTCGCATATCGGTGCCGATGATGAAGGTGACGCGCTTCACTTTGAGGAGCCGGAGCGAGCGCTTGACGCCGTAGTGGTGGGCGACCTCGCCGTCGACGTCGGCGAGGAGAGGGAAGTCGAGGCCGTTCTTCTTCGCGAACTGAGACTGAAGCTGGGTCTCGTCCATCGAGATGCCGACGGGCTGGGCGCCGAGGGATTCGAACTCGGTCTCCAGATCGCGAAAGTGGCACGACTCCTTGGTGCAGGCGGGACTCATGGCGGCCGGGTAGAAGAAAAGGACGACCGGTCCCTCTTTCACCATCTCGGACAGCGTGCGGTCGTTGCCGTCCTGGTCCTTCAGCGTGAAGTCGTAGGCGAGATCGTGTTTCTGCACAAATCAAGACTAAGCGTCGAGGCGAAAGCCCACACCGCGGATCGTGATGAGATGGCGCGGAGTGGCGGGGTCCTCTTCGATCTTTTGGCGAAGCCGCTTCACGTGCGTGTCGAGCGTGCGCGTATCGGAAAGTTCTAATCCCCACCACAAGGTGTCGAGACAGACTTCGCGCGTGACGACCTGACCGAGCCGGGTGGCGAAGAGCGCGAGCAGATCGAACTCCTTGCGGCTGAGTTCCACCTCGCGGCTCTTGCGCGTTACTGTGCGGCGCGAGAAGTCGATGCGCAGGTCTCCGAAAGTGATGACCTCGTCGTCATTCGCGCTCACCGGCCGACGCAGCACCGCGCGGATGCGCGCGACGAGCTCGCGCAGCCGGTAGGGCTTGGTCACGTAGTCGGCGGCGCCGATCTCGAGGCCGAGCACCACGTCAACTTCGCTGGTGCGCGCGGTGACCATGATGACCGGGATGTGCGTCGTGTCGTGCAGCTCGCGGCAGTAGTCGATGCCCGAACCGTCCGGCAGCATCACGTCGAGCAGCACCAGGTCGGGCTTGGCGCTCGCGAGCAGCACGCGGGCTTCGGCGATGTTGGTGGCGCCGACCACCACGAAGCCTTCGACGCTCAGCCCGACGTTGAGCGCGTCCTGGTAGCTCTCTTCATCCTCGACGATCAGGATGACGTTGCGTCCCGGCAGATCGAGGGTGGCGCTCACGACAAGACTCGTGAGCGACGGCGAGGTGCGGCACGCTCGGCATCATCAAGGGGGCGGTGAGTTCGTATACGTGCCACACACAGAAACTAAGAAGGCTTGGTTACCGTAAGGTGAATTGAGCGGGTCCCAATGGTGGTGAACAGATGAAACCTTCACCGAGAATCGCGCCAATCGATAAATTCTGGGTAAGTGGACTCAGGTTTGGAGCGTGAAGCCCTCATAGGCGCCGCTTTGCAGGTAGGTCCCGACGCCGACGCAGGAGCTGGCGTTCGGACAGACGATCGCGTAGATGCCCCCGTCGACGCCGACGGTTGACGCACCGGAAGGAAGCGTCACCTTGTCGCCGCGCTGCCACACGCCGTTGATCTCGCTCAGGGTGACCGCTTGGTACGTGCCCGCAGCGTCCAAATAGGAACCACTGGCCTGGCACTGCCCGACCGAGGGACACGAGAGGGCGACCACGCCGCCGTTCTGCCCCGCTGATACGCCGCCACTCGGGAGCGACATCGCAACGGACTGGCTCCACACACCGTTCTCTTCGTTCGCGAGGAAGCCCTGGTAGGTGCCCGCGCTGTCTTCGTACTGACCACCGGCGCTGCAGTTGCCCGGACTCGCACAGGCGATGCCGTTGAACCCGAAGAGAAACGCGTGGGGATTGAGGTTCGCGCCGACCGGCATGGTGAGCTCTTCGGCCCGGCTCCAGGTGCCGTGCGCCCCCGACGATGCCATCACTTCGAGCGCGCCGCTTTGGGTGAGGAAGGTGCCGAGCGCCGAGCAGGTCGATCCCGCGAGGCACGACACCTCGCTGAGCGACGCATCAGAAAACGCGCTCGCGTCCTCCGGCAGGGAGATCTCCTCGCCCTTGCGCCAGACCCCTCGCACCTGGTTCACGACCAGGCCCTCGGTCACGTCGTGGTCGTCGATGAACGATCCGACGCCCACGCAGTTGCCGGCTGAAGAGCAGGCGAGCTGGGCGAAGCTCACGAACGGGTTGAAATTCGTCTTTGGAGCGATGGTCACCTCGCTCGCCTTCGACCAATGCCCGCGCACTTCGCTCGCCACGAATCCTTGGCTGCGCGGGTAGGCGCGGTAGTTGTCGAAATATTCGCCGACGGCACTGCAGTTGTCCGCGGACGAGCAGTCCACGCCGCGCAGCTCACCGGACTGACCATTGACGAGGGCGTTCTTTGGCAGCGTGAGCTCCACCGCGCGGCCCCAGCGTCCGCCTACTTCGTTTGCCGTGAAGGGCATCATGTTGCGCGCACGATCGAGGAAGCTGCCGACCGCGGCGCAGTTTCCCGCCGCGCCGCACGACACGTCGTAGATCGTGACGTCCGGGTTGGCGCCGGCTTCGACCGGAGGGACCAGCGAGATGGGCGCTCGCCAGACGCCGTTGGTTTCGCTCACGATGAGCCCCTCGGTCACCCCGGTCGCCGTCGCATAGTCGCCACCGGCCACGCAGTCGCGCACCGAAAGGCAGCTGAGCGTGGGAAGAAAGCCGTCGGGAATCCCCGCTGCGCCCTTTGGCAGCACCACCTCTTTGGCCTGGTGCCAGGGGACGGTGAGCGCGGACGCCGGCAGAGCCAGGGCGAGCGTCGCGAGCGCGGCCATGACGAAAGCGTCACGCAGGAACTTCATCGTTCGTACCCCAATTTCGAGAGCTCAAGTGTCGGCTTCGACACCTCACCACGGCGAACGAACGTCCGACGCTATGCGCATTTCAGTATAAGAAAGCCACAAGTGCGTCGTCGATGGTGAACGCCGGCCTTACTTGATTCTTAGGCCGGGTACGGCTTCAGCACCTCGCTGGTCAGCAGCGACGCGTCGTCGCTACCGAGACGGGTGTAGTGATCGTTCTTCAGGTCCCAGGCCCAGACCGTGACCGACTTGCTCTTCCAATGTCCGCTCGCGCAGTCGGGCGTGCAGTCGTTCCAGCGCGCCTCGCCCGTCGCGTAGGCGGTCGTGGATCCCCAGCTGGTCCAGTGCAGGTCGGTGAATTTCGAGTTGAAGTCGGCGCACGAGAGCACGTAAGTGGACGGCTTGGCGCCGTATTTGTCAGAGCAGCTGAGAAGGATCTTGGCCGAGCTCGTGGCGGTCGCCTGGCTGTAGGAGAGCGCGGTGAAGGCGCCCGCTGCGATGATGAGGACTGCGAGAAGCGAAAAGGGGATGAGTCGTCGCACGCGACAAGTGTACGGCGAGCGCGAACGTGCCTCGTTCCACGGCCCGGGTGCGGGCGGCTAGGTCGGAAGGTCCACGATGTGACAGGGAATCACGGAGTTCTCGTCGAGCCAGTAGCTGGCGCACACCCGGTGATATCCGTCTGCGATTACGAGATCTCGGTTCTTGTCGAACCGCCCGCGTACGAGGAGGATCGGAGAGAGCTTCTTGCCGTCGCGCACCTTCTGCAGGTCGGCGGCCACGTGCTTGTTGTTCTCTTCGAGGAGTCGAAGGCGACTGGCGCGAAGGAGGTCCTTCGCCTGGTAGCTGGAGGTGGGGGCTCGCTCGAGCAGCTTGACCAGCTTTCCAGCGAGCGACGGTGAGCAGATGAGCGACAGATACGTTCGCGCGGCGGGAAAATCGTGCTCGTCGGGCTCTAGTTGCCAGTGCTCGCCATCCATGCAATTCCTTCCGCTGATGAGAGCCTATCTACGTCTGCTGTAACGCAAATAAGGACAACGTGACCCGGTTCGATGGTTACCCTGGAAGCATCAAAGGAGCTACGGAATGAAGCGACGCGCCTGGCGCCCCGGAATGGTCCGCGCGGCGGCGTTGGTGTCGCTGGTGGCAGGTGGCCTCATCGTCTCGTCGGCCGGCGCAGCGACCGGGAGCCCGTCGGCTCCACGGGCCGTGCACGCCAGTGGCACGGCGACGTCGGTCAGCGTGAAGTGGTCGAGGCCCGCCTCCACAGGGTCGTCGCCCATTCGCGAGTACGTGGTGAGGTCCAAGCCGCTGGGGAGATCCTGCTCGACGAAGGCGACGTCGTGCGTGGTGAGGGGGCTCAAGGCGAGCTCGTCCTACACCTTCAGCGTGGTCGCGGAGAACAGTCATGGCGCGAGCGCGCCTTCGACCTCCAACCGAATCAGGGTGGCCAAAGCGGGCACCTACTTTCGCGACGAGCTCGGCACCTTTAGCCACGCTGCCGTGACCGCAGAAACCGAGTTCGAGAATCCCCAGACGACGGCGAAAGGTGAAACGGCCCTGAAGAAGCTGACCAGTTCCTTCATTGCGTCGCTGAAACTGGAGCGATGGCCGTCGGGCGCCTCGTCGAACATGGCGAGCTTCATCGGCGACACCCGCCAGCTCGTGACCGACACGATCACCGCCCTCGGAGCGTCGGCGACGGACGCGGCACAGGACAACGACACGCTCCAGGGTGCGACCATCAAGAATCAGCTGGCCGAAGCGCAGGTCTATGCGAATCTCGGACTCCCGTCCCCGATCAAGCCTCCGATCACCACGGTGCCGACCGCGGTGGCGCTCAACACGGCCCAGACCATTCACGACCTCTACGGTGACGCGGTCTCGGTCACCGCGACCCAGGTCATTGACCCCGCGACCGGGGCCTCAGCCTCTGCGGAGTCGGGGGATCGCTTCGTCGCGGTGGAGCTCACGCTGAGCAATCAAAGCAGCGCCACCTCCATCGACGGTGACGCCAACTATTCGACGACACTCACCGGCTCAGACGGCCAGACCTACGCGGCCGATTACGACATGGTGTCCCAGTGCACGAGCTTCCTCTCCGGTTTCGGGGATTTCCAGCTCTCCTCAGGTGCCAGCTCTACGGGCTGCGTGGTCTTTCAGCTTCCAACGGCCGTCTCTGTCCAAAGCATCCAGTTCACGCTCGCGCCGAACTATCTCGACACGGCGGAGTGGAACTCCTAACCGCTGGCCAAGGTGCGCTGGCTCTGTGGCCCGCTACGAGGAGCCCTTCAGGAGATCACGCCGCTCTCGGTACTCCTCGGAGCTGATCTCACCGCGGGCGAATCGCTCGCTCAGGATCTTGAGAGCCTCCGAGGTGGGCTCTGCAGCGTCTGGTCCTGCGGGGTGGGGGTGCACGTGATGATGGCTGCGCTGGCTCGCCAGCGTGAAGATCACGTACGCCAGAACGGCGAGGAACACGAGGAAGACCAGCAGACCAAGAAGACCGCCGCCCCAGTTCATACCTGGTGAGTATCGGTAGGGCATGTACTGCCTTTCTGCTCCGCTATACCTTTGGACCGTAGCCCGCGCCTTCGAGCAGGCGACGCACGTCGATGACCTCTTGGGCTTCCAGGTCCTTGTGCTTTGGTCGCTCGATCGTGTCGCTCTGGCCGTTGAGGACGACCTCGAACTTGCCGTCGTGCTTCTCGCTCACGTCGGCGACGGCGTTCAGGAGCGAGTACACGTCGTTCCACTCCAGGTTGTGCGATACCGGGTGCTGGAAGATCTTCTCGAGGGTGGCTCGATGGTGGCTCGTGAGATGACCCAGTTCGGGCTCAGACGCTGACTCAGACATGGCAACTCCCTTCACCCTTGACCCTAATAGGGGTGGAAAGCATCTGTTGATTGAGAGAGGCTTCCTGCCGAGCCGTTGACTGGTGGACGACCCGGCGACTCGTCGCGCCCGCACGGGTCGGGGGCGTCACGGGCGGCAAGATAGAGAGATGGGCGCACGGCATGGCATTGACGCTCCGTCGCTCGCTGCCGACGCGCGATCGATCGCTGCCAGCTGGCGTCGGCGGATGGATCTCGGCCAGCTGAGTCGCGCATTGCTCGAAAGATCGGGACTGAGCGAGCTCACGGTCGACGTCGTCGGAATCGGCAAGGCCTCGCTCGAGATGACAGAGGCGGTCCTCGCCGTCCTCGATTCGCGCGTGCGACGTCGAATCGCGGTCGTCGACGGCTCAATCGGCTCGCCCCACGAACCGCGTGCGGGCGTGTTCGTGGGCGAACACCCCGTGCCGGGCGTTGGAAGCCTCCGAGCCGGCCGGGCGGTGCTGAACTTCCTCGATGAGCGCAGCGAGGCCGACGCCACCCTGTTCTTGATCTCGGGCGGCGCGTCGAGCCTCTGCGTGGTACCCGTGCCACCGCTCACGCTCGCCGATCTGGCGGCGGTGTGGGAGGCGGCCCTTCGCTCGGGCGCGGACATCACCACGCTCAACATGGTCCGCGCCGCAAGCTCCCTCGTTGCCGGGGGCGGCGTCTTGGGTCACGTCGGCACGACGCGCTCGGAGAGCTTCATCCTGGTCGACAACGTCGTGTCGGGGGCGGAGTGGGTGGCTTCTGCCATGACCTACGACTTTCAGCCGAGCGAAGCGCTGATGTCCGAGCTGTGGGATCGGATCGGCGTCACGGACGCTGTGCTGCGTTCGCGGCTCATCGAAGGACGTGCGGCGCGCGCTGCGCTGATGGAGAGGGCTTCGCGGACGCACCACGAGAACGCGGTACTCGCCGAGCCGTCGATGATGCAGGAGCTTGCGCTGCGAGAAGCTAGGCGCCGGGGCTATGAGGTCATCGACCTCGGAGCCGATATCTCTGGCGACGTCAACGAGGTCGCCGCCCAGTGGTCGAGTGCAGTCACCATGGCGCCTCCCGGGCGGGTGGCGCTGGTGGGCGCGGGAGAGGTCACGGTCAAGGTTCGCGGCGCCGGCGTAGGCGGGCGGTGCCAGGAGTTCGCCTGGCTGATGTCGGACGTGCTCGCGAGGAGCGGTCGCAAGAGCGCGTTCGTCGCCCAGGCCTCAGACGGAAGAGACTACGTCGACGGGGTCGCTGGAGCGTGGGTGGATGACGAGACCAAAGCGGCGGTGCGCGCCCGAGGCCTCGACTGGACGGCGGTCGCTCAGTCCCACGACACCTACCCGGCGCTGAAGACGCTGGGCCAACTCATCGACGGGGGACACACGGGCTGGAACCTCTGTGATCTCTACGTCGCGGTGCTGGCGTAAGAAATGGCTAGATGCGGTCCTTCGCGGCGTAGGGCCCGCCGATGAGATCGGTCTCCTCCTTGTTGGTGAGCGGGATGAGCTCGCTCGCGTAGATCTCGGCGTCGTCTTGCGGGTGATAGCCGATTGCTCGACCCTCTTCCAGGGACAAGACCCTTCGAGTGTTGTTGGAGATTCCCCAGACCACTCGAAACCCAGGGTCGGTCACCTGGAGCGACGCTTCGACGAGCCTCGTGCAGTCGCCCGGCGAGAGCCAGGTGAGCAGCGAGCGCTTGTCCGTCGGACGCTCGCGGAATGAGCCGATGCGCAGGCAGATGGAGTGGATGCCGTAGCGGTCCCAGTAGAGGCTGCACAGGGCCTCGCTGGCGGCCTTCGACACGCCATAGAAGGTGTCGGGCTTGGGGTAGAGGTAGTCGGGCACCGTGTCGTACTCGCTGGAACGGGCAAAGCCCACGGCGTGGTTGCTGCTCGCGTAGACCATCCGGGGCACGCCGGCGCTCCGGGCGGCCTCGAGCAGGGCGTGCGTGCCATCGATGTTGATCTCCAGATACTCCTGCCACTGGTAGCCCGCGCTCGAGAGCCCGCCGAGGTGGATGATGGCGTTCGCTCCTTCGAGGGCGTTGGCCAAGGTGTCGTGGTCGAGGAACGAGCCCACCAGCAGTTCCGCGTCTTCGCCGTCCTCGAGCGGCTTCTGGGTCGCGATGTCGAGCAGCTTCAGGTGGCGGCCGTCTTTGCGAAGTGTGTGACGCAGGGTCGAGCCGATCGTGCCCTTTGCACCGGTGATGAGGATGGTCTCGGTCATGCCCATGATCGTACGTAACTCACGCGCCGTCTGCAGCGTGGGAGGCGGCGATGAGCGCCCGCGCGACCTCGAGGCTCGAACGATTGAGAAGTCCCAGGTGATAGAGGTGGAGCTCGTCCATACCCGACCGGCGATAGCGCTCGACGGTCTCGCGGGGATCACCAGCGACCCGATCGGCTCGCACGTAGCCGCCGAGGTTCGATCTCGCGCCGAGCGCTTCCTTCATTTGGGA
This sequence comes from uncultured Acidimicrobiaceae bacterium, assembly GCA_963848345.1. Lineage (GTDB taxonomy): Bacteria > Actinomycetota > Acidimicrobiia > Acidimicrobiales > RAAP-2 > RAAP-2. The sequence goes on from CAWKDF010000011.1 coordinate 752,242, forward strand.
GAGCTCGCGCTCGGCCGTTGCTTCGTTCCAGCAGTTGGCGACCACCGTCGAGCCCTCGGACAGGTCCGCCGTGTCCCCGAGCGCCGGAAATGAGCCGGTCGCCCAGGGCGACGGGCTCGCGTGGACCGCCACGGTCGCCTCGGGGCGCACCGCTCGGATCCGACGGGTGAGCTCATCTCGCAACGAGGACGAGAGTCCCGCGCGAAAGCTGGCCAGTCCGAAGGCCAGGTCTTCACCGAGGGCGGACTCTACGGAGACGACGGGACCGCAGAGCGCCCGACGGACCCTCGCCGCGAGCTCGGACGGATCAAAGCCGGCTTCGCGCAGGCCTTCGTAGCAGCTCTGGCAGAAGCAGATCGAGAGGAGCGAACGTTCGGCCTCGCTCAGAGCCGCCATATCGCTCTTGTCGTGGAGACCCCCGTGGTCGACACCGACCGTGCCGCAGGCCTCGAGGACGACCCCGCGAGAGGGTGTGGTCACCATCACCTCTTCGAGCAGGGTTCCGCAGTAGGCGCGCACCTCTTCGTTGCTCGGGCAGAGCGCGTAGGGGTACGGCTCGTCGAGGGCGTTTCGCACCACGACGTCGGGATTAGCCCACCCTTGGTCGTCGTCGTGGGCGAGCACGACCCAGGCGACGACCGGCAGTCCGGCTGCCTCGAACCGACGAGCCGCTTCGTTGAAGGAATCGCCCGCTGCTCGACCTTCGGGAGCGCGGAGCCGTAGCCGCTGGTTCTGCCAGATTTCGGGTCGGATCGGAATATAGGCGGCCGAATGCGGCACGTCGAGCACGCGCCGGTTCGGGTGCAGGGGGGTGACGACCCGGGTGGCGTGATAGGTCCCAGCGAGCGCCACGGCGTCGACGCCCAGCTCGGCCGCTCGATGGGCGGCCGCGTCATCCTCAAGCGCGTCCCAGGGGAAGGCGTAGCCGGTGACCTTCACCAGCGAGGGAGGGCCGCGCGGTAGGAGGGCTGGAACGACTGCATGTAAATAGTGTCGTTGCGCTCGGTAATGCCGCACCTCAGGTACTGCTCATGCAGCCTGGCGAGCGCGTCGCGGTCGAGCTCGACGCCGAGGCCGGGGGAGGGCGGCACGCGGAGCGCGCCGCCGACGAAGTCGAGCACGCCCGGCACGATCACGTCCTCGTCCTTCCAGGGCCAGTGGGTGTCGAGGGCGTAGGTGAGGTTGGGCACGGCCGCCGCCACGTGGGTCATGGCGGCCAAGCTGATGCCGAGGTGCGAGTTCGAGTGCATCGAGAGCCCCAGGTCGAAGGTCTCACAGATACTCGCCAGCTGACGGACCTTTTCGAGGCCGCCCCAGTAGTGGTGGTCGGAGAGGATGACCCCGACCGACCCCTCGCGAATCGCCGGAGGTATGTCGTCAAAGCCCACGACGCACATGTTGGTCGCAAGCGGCATCGGCACCTCGCGGGCCACTTCGGCCATGCCCGAGATCCCCGGCGTGGGATCTTCCAGGTACTCAAGAACGCCCTCGAGGGTTTGGCCGACGCGCACGGAGGTCTCAACGCTCCAGGCGGTGTTGGGATCAAGCCGTAGCGGTACTCCCGGAAAAGCGTCGCGCAAGGCGAAGATCGCGGCCATCTCCTCATCGGGTGGGAAGACGCCGCCCTTCAGCTTGATGGCGCCGAATCCATAGGTGTCGAGCATCGAGCGCGCCTGGCGCACGATGTCCTCGGGCGTGAGGGCCTCGCCGAACTGGTCAGGCGAACCTCCGGGGTGCTCCGCCCATTTATAGAAGAGGTACGCCGAGAAGGGAACCGAGTCGCGAACGGATCCGCCCGAGCAGATCGGACACCGGACGACCGAGGATCTTGCCCTGAATGTCAAGGGCCGCGACCTCAAAGGCGCTGAACGCCCGCAGCACCGTGCCGGCGGCGGTGATGGAGCCAGTGAGACCGTGGCGATCAGCGCCGACCGAGCCCGACAGCGCATTTGCGCTCGCGACCAGCATCTGGTTGGTGGCAAAGACGTCGACGCCACGGAGCGCCTCGCCAACCAGTCGTAGGCGCTCGAGGTGTCCGAGATCGCCGTAGGACTCGCCGAGGCCAACGAAGCCCGCGTCGGTTTCGACCTCGATGATCGAGCGAATGGCGAAGGGCTCGTGCACCCCGACGGCGTTGAGCAGGGGCGGGTCGCGAAAGGCGACGGGGGTGATGATGACCTTCGTGATGCGGGTGGCGCTCATGGGGATCTCTCTCGCGTGGTGAGGTTGCGGGTGCTCGCCGGGCAATGCGAGACTAATGCAGCGACCCTTTTGCCGAGTGCTGAGGCACTGCGCAACCGGCGAATCCGACCATGAGAGGTGATCAATGACGACGCTGCGTGAACGAATTCGAGCCGGGGGCGCGACCCGAGGGACGATGCTCAACCTGGGCTCGCCCTTGGCCGCCGAAGTGTGCGCCCTGAGCGGTTTTGACTGGTTGCTGGTCGACCTCGAGCACGGTGCGGGCGGGGAAGAGGCGCTCACGGGCCAAATCCTGGCGGGGGCGGCGCACGGCGTGCCGGTCATCGTGCGGGTCGAGACCACCGAGCGCATCCGCGTCGGGCACGTGCTCGACCTCGGGGTCGCCGGGCGTCATGTTTCCCCGTCTCAACACGCCTGACGAGGTCCGTGAAGCACTGCGTCACCTCTGGTATCCGCCGGCGGGGGACCGAGGGGTCGCCACCTACAACCGCGCGCGGCACTTCGGCGGCGATGGCCGCGACACCCAGGAGATCAACGACTCCTTGCTGAGCGTCGTCCAGATCGAGACGCTGAGCGCGCTCGAAAACGTGCGCGAGATTGCGGCCATTCCCGGCGTCGACGTCCTTTTCGTTGGGCCGAGCGACCTCTCGACGTCGATGGGCATTCCCGGTCAGATGGACGCGCCGGAGCTGCTCGCCGCGTTCGACACGGTAATCGCCGCCGCGCGGGAGAACAAGATCTCGGCCGCCATTCTCGCGACCGACCTCAGCCGAGTGGAACCGCTCAGCGCCAGGGGTTTTGACTTCATCGCCGTGGGATCGGACTCGTCGCTCCTGCGCGGCGCAGCTCGGGCGGCCTCGGGAATCAAGTTCTGAGCCTCGAAAACGGGCATCGCTACACTTTTCTCGCCGTCGATCAACCGTTCGATCCGTTTCTAAGGAAGCACGTGTGAGTGAAACCCCCAACAACGACAGCGTACGGATCGGTTTCGTAGGTCTGGGCACCATGGGGCTCTTCATGGCCCAAAACCTCGCCCGCGCCGGATTTACCCTGACCGTCTGGAATCGAACGGCGAGTCGCGCCGATGACGTGGTCGCCCTCGGCGCGACGCTCGCGGCGACGCCCGCGGACGTGGGCCGGGCGTCGGACATCGTGGTGGCGTGTTTGACCGACTCTCCGCAGGTGGAAGAGGTTCTGTTCGGGGACCACGGCCTCGCCGAGGGATTGGCCACAGGGGCGCTGTTCATCGACTGTTCGACGCTCAGCCCGCTGAAGGCCCAAGAGTTTGCCGAACGACTCGCCAGAAACGGAGTCGACATGCTCGACGCGCCGGTCTCGGGGGGATCGGAAGGTGCGAAGAACGCGGCGCTCTCGATCATGGTGGGCGGCGAGGACGCCGCTTTTTCGCGTGCGGGCTCGGTGCTCGCCGCCATGGGAAAGTCCATTACGCACCTCGGGCCAGTCGGTGCGGGCCAGTGGGCGAAGGCCATCAACCAGGTCATTCTCTCCGGCGTCTACCTCGGGGTCGCCGAGGGCGTGACCCTCGGCCTCAAGGCCGGACTGGACGTCGAAAAGGTGGTCGCCGCCATCAAGGGCGGGGCCGCCGGGTCCTGGGTGCTCGAAAACCGTAGCGGCCGGATGATCGAGGACGACTACCCGCTCGGCTTCAAGATCTCCCTTCATCGCAAGGATCTCGGGATCGGGCTCGAGCTCGCCCATAGCGTCGGCGCCTCGCTGCCGGTGGCGTCCTTGGCCGCCACCTTCGAAGACGGGCTGATCGCCCAGGGATATGGCGACGACGACAACTCGGCGCTCGCGCGGCCGATTCGAAAGCTCTCGGGTCTCTAGACCTTCGCCGTGTCGCGGCGATAGACCCGCACGCCGATGCGGGCCAGCACTGCGGTCCACACGACCATGACGATCCAGGCCTCGCCCGTCCAGATGTGGCCTCCCTCCAGGGCCGACTTGCCCGCGAGGACGAGCCAGTAGGAGGGAAGGGCCTTGATGACGTCAAACACCGGCCCCGACGTGAAGAGCGGACCGAAGACGCCCCCAAATAGGGCGAAGAGGGCCGTGATGCCACCAATCGCCGGACCCAATGAATCGACCGAGATCAGATGGCCGAGCATGATCCCCATGACGGAAAAGGGGATGAGCCCGATAAGGAGAAGCCCCAGCATGGTGAGCCATCCGGTGGCGTCCAGACGAACGCCAAGCAGGGTCCCGGCAAGGGCGAGGACCACGATGCTGAAGAGCGCCATCAGGTAGCCCGTCAGCACTTTGGCCGCGAAATACGAGCTGGTGTTGAGCGGCGTAATGCGCAGCTGGCGAGTCCAGCCCACTTGGCGCTCCTGAGCGATCCGCGCCCCGCTCGAAATGACCGCCGTCATCGCCCCCCAGGCGGCCATGCCGGTCATGTAATACAGGGGAAAGCCGATGCCGTCCAGCTTGACGTGCCGGTGCGCTCCGGCGACGGCGAGGAACAAGATCAGGGGGAAGATGAGCGAAAAGATGAGAAAACGCCGGTTTCTTACGGTGCGCAGGACCTCGTAGCGCACGTAGGTGAGATTCTTCACGGCTGCACCTCTTCCTCGTCGCCGGTGAGGTTCAAGAACGCCTCTTCCAGCCCGGCCCCTCGGACCTCAATGTCGCGGGCCGAAGGGTATCGGGCGAGCAGGTCCCGGAGTGCGGCGTCCGATGAGGTCGAATCGGTGCAGGTCAAGATGTAGCCCTCGCCGCGCTGTTCGGCTCGGGTGACGCCCGTCAGCGACTGGACGGCGGTCAGGTCGACCCCGGGCACGGTCGCTCGTATGGTCCGACCCCCCACCCTGGCCTTGATCTCGATGGGCGGACCGTCGGCGACGACGTTGCCCCGGGCCATCAGCACGATGCGATCGGCGTAGGCGTCGGCCTCTTCCAAGTAGTGGGTGGCGAACACGATGGTCTTGCCGCGGGCGGCGACCGCCCGAATAGCCGTCCAAAAGTCGCGTCGGCCTTCCACGTCAAGGGCGGCCGTCGGCTCGTCGAGGACCAGGAGCTCCGGGTCGGCGACGAGGGCGATCGCCATGCGGACCCGCTGGGTCTGGCCACCCGAGAGCTTTGTCGTCTGCCGATCAGCGATTTCGAGGATCCCGGTGCTGCGAAGCACATCTTCCACGCTGAGCGGGTGGGGATAGAGGGACGCCATCATGGTGACGAGCTCTCGCACGTTCAAATAACCGGGCAGCGATCCGGTCTGCAGCATGCCGCCCACGATCCCCGCGTCGACCGCTTCGGTCGGCGAACGGCCAAACAGCGAGACCGTGCCCGAATCCGGGCGGATCAGGCCCAACATCATGTCGATGGTGGTGGACTTGCCGGCGCCGTTCGGTCCGAGGAGCGCGAGCGTCTCACCAGGATTGATCGCCAGATCGATGCCTTTGACGGCCTTCACCACGCCGTAGGACTTGGTGAGACTGGTGAGCGTGATGCCGCTCGACTGACTCGTGACCATCCGGTACACGATAGAACGCGCACTGGTCCGTGAGAAACCGTCTAATGAACAACTTTCGGTGGTAACTGCGTGACGGATCGCTGTCCGGGCTCATGAGTCCTTGGGGGCGGGGAAGGGCGGGAGGGAGCTGGGAGATATCGCGGATGCTCTCCTTCGCGAGATCGACCACTTGATCGGCGTGCCCGTGCCAGACCAACTTCGCGCTCGACTTGACGAAGCCCTTCACCTGCTCCCAGCTCGGATACTGCGGCAAGCCTGCCGCCAGTCCCAGGGTCTTCACCGAGACGAGCGCGGGACCGGGGTGAGCGAAGGCCGCGGATATGGCCGCTTCCACGCGGTCGTGACGGTCTACACCGACATGGAACATGCCGTACGCCTCGGCGAGCTTGGCGAAATCGGGGTTCTTGAGCGTCGTTTCGTAGGGCTCCATGCCCTCGGCGAGCATCTCCCAATGGACCATGTCGAGCAGCTCGTTGTCGAAGACCAGGATTTTGATGGGCAAATCGTAGGTGGTGACGGTGGAAAGGTCCCCGAGCAGCATGGTCAGGCCACCGTCGCCGCACATGGCGATGACCTGGCGACCCGGGTAGGCCAGCTGTGCGCCAATCGACTGTGGCATGGCATTCGCCATGGAGCCGTGATTGAACGAGCCGATCAAGCGCCGCCCTGGGGTCATCTGCAGGTAGCGACAGGCCCAGACGGTCGCCATTCCCGTATCCACGGTGAATATGGCGTCCGGATCGGCCACTCGGCTGAGCGTCGCCGCCACATACTCCGGGTGCACCGGGGACTGGCTACCGCTGTGGCGAACGTAGACGTCGAGCCTGCGATGGGCTTCGTCATTGACTTTGAGGGCTTTTACGAGGTGCCGATCGTCGGTCTTTTCCTTTACCCGCATGGCGAGACCGCTCATTGCGAGTCCCGCGTCGCCCGCGACGCCGTAGTCCAGGCGAGACCTGCGCCCCAGTTGCTCGGGGCGATCGTCGATCTGGATCATCGTCTTGTCGTCGGGCAGATATTCGCGGTATGGGAAGTCGGTACCGACCAGCAGCACCAGATCGGCGTCGCGCAGGGCTTCGGTGCAGCCCCCGAAGCCGATGAGGCCCGTCAGGCCCACGTCGAAGGGGTTGTCCTGCTCCATGATCTCCTTCGCCCGAAGGGTGTGTCCGATCGGCGCCTTCAGCCGACTCGCGAGCTCAATGACCTGGTCGTGCGCTTCACGAACGCCCGCGCCGCAGTAGATGGTGATCTTCTCGTGCTGATCGATGAGGCGTGCGACGTCGTCCAAGGCCGCAGACGACGGCGCGTAGGTGGGGGTCTGCAGGGTGAAGTTGTGGGGCATCAGCCTGTTGAGACCAGTATCGAGGCGCGCCGTGTCGCCCGAGAGGGCGACGACCGCCACCCCTTGCTTGGCAATGGCCTGCTGGAAGGCCATTTCGAAGACCCGTGGCGCCTGGTGACCGGTAGAGAGATGGGCGTAATAGACGCAGGCCCCTTGGAACATCGGCTCGGGGTCGGTCTCTTGGAAATAATCACTGCCCTCCTCGCTGCTTTCGAGCAGTGACGCCAGGGCGAACACCGGCACCCGACTGCGGTTGGCGTCGTAGAGGCCGTTCAGGAGATGCACGTGCCCGGGGCCGGCTGAGCCCACGCACATCGACGGCACTCCCGTCAATTGGGCCTCCGCCCCGGCGGCGAAGGCGGCCACCTCCTCGTGGCGGACGTGAATCCAGCGGAGCTGTCCGTTTCTTCTGATGGCGTCGCCGATCGGGTTCAAGCTGTCCCCGATGACGCCGTACACGTTCTTGACGCCTGCGCGCACAGCCGTTTCGACCAGGGCGTCGGCTACTGAGAGGGCCATATCTATCCCCTTTCGAGCATTCGAGAAGGCGTTCTCGCGATACCGCTCGTCGAAACCCGCCTATGGCGGACTGTAGGAGCGTAAGACCCGACTCGTCAATGTGTGATCGGTGAGTTTCTCGGTTCGCTGCGCTCGATCACGGCGAACATCGCTCCTGCGAAATGGCTGCCACGCCCGTCGGCAGCTGGGACTGAGATAGCGCTTTACCTGGTGCGGACCACGTCGGGCAGGGCTATATGGCCGACGTGGTCCGGATCACCCGGTACAAAAGGGGGACAAGCGCAATGCAGTTGGATGCAGCTTGTTCGAGCGCTCGGAACTCTCCCGCGAAGCCCGCACCAGCAGCGAGTATGGGGCGCCCGTTGGCCCGTGTCAACTACATGTGGTTACGAAATTGCGGTGACGCACGACGAGAACACCGAAAGTGGTGGTCGCGAACTATCTGATGGTCTTTCAAGACCTGTCGATAAACGACCGGCGGGTTCCACGAGAGTCCCAGATCTTTGAGTGACCTTCAAGAGCACGTCGACGACAACGCGATCGTCAAACTGCACGAGGGACGTGGCTCACCCCCGCAAGGGCATGTTGGGGAGAACCACCTCAGCTGAGCACTGAGAACCGACTTCGAAAAATTCTCGAAGGGCCCATTCATCATCCTCGACGAAACGTCGTATTTTGCCTGGTTGTGATTGATTTGCTCGGCATTTGAGCGTGACTTGTCAGAAGGGAAGCGAAACGAGGAATTGTGAGGATGAGTGAGCAAAAAAAGTCATTGAAATCGAGAAGAAGAAGTGAGGATCGGTCGAGAGCGCGCGAGCGGGTATAGCAATTTTCGAGGTGAGATGGGATGACCGCGGTAGGGCCGATCGTCGGATGTGGCCGCTATGTGACGACGCTGAGTCGTACGGGTTTCGACCGTGTCAAAAAGTGCTGATTACTGAAAAACTCACAGGCAAGTGAGTCCAAACGACGAGCAATATGGGGAATGATGTACGGCAACCTCGGTTCCTCGAGGCGGCCAGTGCTCGACTGGGTGGTTCTCTCTCACAAGCCCTTGGCGGGAGAGCCACGTACTTAACGCAGGTTTGATGCCGACGAGATGATAACCCCTCTCGTTGAGCTTGGACAGGATCAGCGCAAGATTCTTAAGAAACTGTGCGCGCCTTTCGCCTTGTCACCCCGGCTTTCCCATGGCGTCAGTAAGTGCTTCGGCTTGGGTCATGACGGTCTGGACCGTCATGGACATATACATGGCGCCGTTGTCGACGAAGGAGCGTCTACGCCAGCTGACATCGATGCGATCAAGTGACCAGGTACGTGCGGCTGGTGAGTCGCGCCCGGAGATCGGTGCAATGGGCTGTCGATTAGCCCTTTCAAAAGTCGTCGATACAGAGCACCTTCGAAGGGTCGTTTTGAAGTTCGGAATTCGATTGCATAATGAACTTCGCGCGCGTGCTGGTTGGCACCGTTTCGGCCGGATCATTAGAAAATTGAATGTCAGCTCCGTGATGTCATGTCGGCGAGGAGGGGCATTTCGGACCCAACGGATCAACTACCCAATCACTACTATTTGACAAATCTTCATCAAGGTGTAATAGTCACTCTCCGCAGGGGCACCGGTCGGAGAGGTTTACGGAATGGGTGCCACTTCGTGTCAACCAGACAACCCCATGTCTGCACGTGATCCAAGGGTTGTGTCTATTGGTCAGTACGGCAGCACGGACTCCGAACCATCCGCCGCTCCAAGCGAGCTCTCGCTTTCGATGATGCGGCAAGCCTTTGGCGGGCTGCGCGCGAACACCGAACGTTCGTCGTCGAGTACCGATCAGCGAGGCAAGCTTGAGCCTTCCCATGACGGCGCGAACCGAATTGGTCGCGCTCCTAATGCGTTTCTAGAAGAGACGTATTCGTTTCACTCAGTGGCTGAAGCCCATCGTGGCTTTGCCGAAACGCCTTCTTTTGATTCTCGAGACAACTCGTCTTCGGGGAGATTCTTTCGTACCGAATCCACGGAATTTTTTGACTATCTACTCGCGATAGGCGGATCGTAATGAAGCGCTTTCTACGAATCATTTTACCGACCCTGCTTTTGGCAGTGAGTGCTTCCCCTCTGGTGGACATAGGCAGCGCTTCGGCTGCAACCCCGAACGCTCTCACGACCAGCGCTGCGAGTTCAATTGGTACGTCAACGGCAACGCTGAATGGCTCCATTACACCTGGTACGGGAACCGGTCACTCCTACAGCATGTATTTCTGCTACTCAGCTACTTCATCGAGCGTTACAACTGCTTCGACCTGCGAAAGCATCGAAGTGGCAGCTACCCCCGCAAGCGCGGGGAACTCAAACTCACCAACGTCCGAAAGCTTGGCATTGACGGGTCTTTCAGCAGGGACGAAGTATTACTACGAAATCGTCGCCTATGACGCCTTGCTTCCCGCTTACTACTTCGGGTCAGAGGATAATTTCACCACGAATTCACTGACGACCCCGACGGTCACCTTCACCAACGGCACCGGGGGAACGCCGCCCAGCCAGACGGCTTCGATCACCTACCCAGCCAGCACCTTCAACGCGATCGCCACCGCGACTGCCGGTGACAGTGGCACGATCACCTACGCGGTGACCAGCGCCAACGGCACCGGCTGTGTCGTTAGCTCCACCACCGGCGCGGTCACCGGCATCACCAGCGTCGGCACCGGGCCTTGCGTGATCACCGCGACCGTCGCGGCCAGCGGCAACTACGCGGCTGGCAGCTCGACTCTCTCAATTGCAGTGGGTCAGGCCACCCCCGTTGTCACCTTCACCAACGGCACCGGGGGAACGCCGCCCAGCCAGACGGCTTCGATCACCTACCCAGCCAGCACCTTCAACGCGGTCGCCACCGCGACTGCCGGTGACAGTGGCACGATCACCTACGCGGTGACCAGCGCCAACGGCACCGGCTGTGTCGTTAGTTCCACCACCGGCGCGGTCACCGGCATCACCAGCGTCGGCACCGGGCCTTGCGTGATCACCGCGACCGTCGCGGCCAGCGGCAACTACGCGGCTGGCAGCTCGACTCTCTCAATTGCAGTGGGTCAGGCCACCCCCGTTGTCACCTTCACCAACGGCACCGGGGGAACGCCGCCCAGCCAGACGGCTTCGATCACCTACCCAGCCAGCACCTTCAACGCGGTCGCCACCGCGACTGCCGGTGACAGTGGCACGATCACCTACGCGGTGACCAGCGCCAACGGCACCGGCTGTGTCGTTAGTTCCACCACCGGCGCGGTCACCGGCATCACCAGCGTCGGCACCGGGCCTTGCGTGATCACCGCGACCGTCGCGGCCAGCGGCAACTACGCCTCTGGGTCCTCCACTCTGTCGATCACGGTCGCCAAAGGCACCCCGACGGTCACCTTCACCAACGGCACCGGGGGAACGCCGCCCAGCCAGACGGCTTCGATCACCTACCCAGCCAGCACCTTCAACGCGGTCGCCACCGCGACTGCCGGTGACAGTGGCACGATCACCTACGCGGTGACCAGCGCCAACGGCACCGGCTGTGTCGTTAGCTCCACCACCGGCGCGGTCACCGGCATCACCAGCGTCGGCACCGGGCCTTGCGTGATCACCGCGACCGTCGCGGCCAGCGGCAACTACGCCTCTGGGTCCTCCACTCTGTCGATCACGGTCGCCAAAGGCACCCCGACGGTCACCTTCACCAACGGCACCGGGGGAACGCCGCCCAGCCAGACGGCTTCGATCACCTACCCAGCCAGCACCTTCAACGCGGTCGCCACCGCGACTGCCGGTGACAGTGGCACGATCACCTACGCGGTGACCAGCGCCAACGGCACCGGCTGTGTCGTTAGTTCCACCACCGGCGCGGTCACCGGCATCACCAGCGTCGGCACCGGGCCTTGCGTGATCACCGCGACCGTCGCGGCCAGCGGCAACTACGCCTCTGGGTCCTCCACTCTGTCGATCACGGTCGCCAAAGGCACCCCGACGGTCACCTTCACCAACGGCACCGGGGGAACGCCGCCCAGCCAGACGGCTTCGATCACCTACCCAGCCAGCACCTTCAACGCGGTCGCCACCGCGACTGCCGGTGACAGTGGCACGATCACCTACGCGGTGACCAGCGCCAACGGCACCGGCTGTGTCGTTAGCTCCACCACCGGCGCGGTCACCGGCATCACCAGCGTCGGCACCGGGCCTTGCGTGATCACCGCGACCGTCGCGGCCAGCGGCAACTACGCGGCTGGCAGCTCGACTCTCTCAATTGCAGTGGGTCAGGCCACCCCCGTTGTCACCTTCACCAACGGCACCGGGGGAACGCCGCCCAGCCAGACGGCTTCGATCACCTACCCAGCCAGCACCTTCAACGCGGTCGCCACCGCGACTGCCGGTGACAGTGGCACGATCACCTACGCGGTGACCAGCGCCAACGGCACCGGCTGTGTCGTTAGTTCCACCACCGGCGCGGTCACCGGCATCACCAGCGTCGGCACCGGGCCTTGCGTGATCACCGCGACCGTCGCGGCCAGCGGCAACTACGCGGCTGGCAGCTCGACTCTCTCAATTGCAGTGGGTCAGGCCACCCCCGTTGTCACCTTCACCAACGGCACCGGGGGAACGCCGCCCAGCCAGACGGCTTCGATCACCTACCCAGCCAGCACCTTCAACGCGGTCGCCACCGCGACTGCCGGTGACAGTGGCACGATCACCTACGCGGTGACCAGCGCCAACGGCACCGGCTGTGTCGTTAGTTCCACCACCGGCGCGGTCACCGGCATCACCAGCGTCGGCACCGGGCCTTGCGTGATCACCGCGACCGTCGCGGCCAGCGGCAACTACGCCTCTGGGTCCTCCACTCTGTCGATCACGGTCGCCAAAGGCACCCCGACGGTCACCTTCACCAACGGCACCGGGGGAACGCCGCCCAGCCAGACGACCAACGCCTCCGTCGGCAACCCGTTTAACGCTGGCGCCACGGCCACCACCGGTGACACGGGTGCGATCACCTATGCGGTGACCAGCGCCAACGGCACCGGCTGCGCCGTCAACTCCACCACCGGCGCGGTCACCGGCATCACCAGCGTCGGCACCGGGCCCTGTGTCATCACCGCGACCGTTGCCGCCAGCGGCAACTACACCTCGGGGTCTTCCACTCTGTCGATCACGGTCGGCGCGACCAGCTCGCAGAGCCAAGTCACCGACAACAACATCTCTTCGGCGGTGGTGGCGGGCGACAACCTCGTCTTTACCGACACCATCACCGGCACCGGGGGCATCACCCCGACCGGCACCGTCACCTGGACGGTGACCGGACCCAACGGGACCCTGGTCTGCTCCAGCACCACCACCCTCAGCGGCTCGGGCTCTACCGCCACGGCCACCTGCACCCTCGATGACGTGATCGCTGGCCCCTACAGCGCCTCGGCCGTCTACTCGGGCGACAGCAACTACCTCACGAGCACCTCTAACACCGACTCGACCACGGTCGGCGCGACCAGCTCGCAGAGCCAAGTCACCGACAACAACATCTCTTCGGCGGTGGTGGCGGGCGACAACCTCGTCTTTACCGACACCATCACCGGCACCGGGGGCATCACCCCGACCGGCACCGTCACCTGGACGGTGACCGGACCCAACGGGACCCTGGTCTGCTCCAGCACCACCACCCTCAGCGGCTCGGGCTCTACCGCCACGGCCACCTGCACCCTCGATGACGTGATCGCTGGCCCCTACAGCGCCTCGGCCGTCTACTCGGGCGACAGCAACTACCTCACGAGCACCTCTAACACCGACTCGACCACGGTCGGCGCGACCAGCTCGCAGAGCCAAGTCACCGACAACAACATCTCTTCGGCGGTGGTGGCGGGCGACAACCTCGTCTTTACCGACACCATCACCGGCACCGGGGGCATCACCCCGACCGGCACCGTCACCTGGACGGTGACCGGACCCAACGGGACCCTGGTCTGCTCCAGCACCACCACCCTCAGCGGCTCGGGCTCTACCGCCACGGCCACCTGCACCCTCGATGACGTGATCGCTGGCCCCTACAGCGCCTCGGCCGTCTACTCGGGCGACAGCAACTACCTCACGAGCACCTCTAACACCGACTCGACCACGGTCGGCGCGACCAGCTCGCAGAGCCAAGTCACCGACAACAACATCTCTTCGGCGGTGGTGGCGGGCGACAACCTCGTCTTTACCGACACCATCACCGGCACCGGGGGCATCACCCCGACCGGCACCGTCACCTGGACGGTGACCGGACCCAACGGGACCCTGGTCTGCTCCAGCACCACCACCCTCAGCGGCTCGGGCTCTACCGCCACGGCCACCTGCACCCTCGATGACGTGATCGCTGGCCCCTACAGCGCCTCGGCCGTCTACTCGGGCGACAGCAACTACCTCACGAGCACCTCTAACACCGACTCGACCACGGTCGGCGCGACCAGCTCGCAGAGCCAAGTCACCGACAACAACATCTCTTCGGCGGTGGTGGCGGGCGACAACCTCGTCTTTACCGACACCATCACCGGCACCGGGGGCATCACCCCGACCGGCACCGTCACCTGGACGGTGACCGGACCCAACGGGACCCTGGTCTGCTCCAGCACCACCACCCTCAGCGGCTCGGGCTCTACCGCCACGGCCACCTGCACCCTCGATGACGTGATCGCTGGCCCCTACAGCGCCTCGGCCGTCTACTCGGGCGACAGCAACTACCTCACGAGCACCTCTAACACCGACTCGACCACGGTCGGCGCGACCAGCTCGCAGAGCCAAGTCACCGACAACAACATCTCTTCGGCGGTGGTGGCGGGCGACAACCTCGTCTTTACCGACACCATCACCGGCACCGGGGGCATCACCCCGACCGGCACCGTCACCTGGACGGTGACCGGACCCAACGGGACCCTGGTCTGCTCCAGCACCACCACCCTCAGCGGCTCGGGCTCTACCGCCACGGCCACCTGCACCCTCGATGACGTGATCGCTGGCCCCTACAGCGCCTCGGCCGTCTACTCGGGCGACAGCAACTACCTCACGAGCACCTCTAACACCGACTCGACCACGGTCGGCGCGACCAGCTCGCAGAGCCAAGTCACCGACAACAACATCTCTTCGGCGGTGGTGGCGGGCGACAACCTCGTCTTTACCGACACCATCACCGGCACCGGGGGCATCACCCCGACCGGCACCGTCACCTGGACGGTGACCGGACCCAACGGGACCCTGGTCTGCTCCAGCACCACCACCCTCAGCGGCTCGGGCTCTACCGCCACGGCCACCTGCACCCTCGATGACGTGATCGCTGGCCCCTACAGCGCCTCGGCCGTCTACTCGGGCGACAGCAACTACCTCACGAGCACCTCTAACACCGACTCGACCACGGTCGGCGCGACCAGCTCGCAGAGCCAAGTCACCGACAACAACATCTCTTCGGCGGTGGTGGCGGGCGACAACCTCGTCTTTACCGACACCATCACCGGCACCGGGGGCATCACCCCGACCGGCACCGTCACCTGGACGGTGACCGGACCCAACGGGACCCTGGTCTGCTCCAGCACCACCACCCTCAGCGGCTCGGGCTCTACCGCCACGGCCACCTGCACCCTCGATGACGTGATCGCTGGCCCCTACAGCGCCTCGGCCGTCTACTCGGGCGACAGCAACTACCTCACGAGCACCTCTAACACCGACTCGACCACGGTCGGCGCGACCAGCTCGCAGAGCCAAGTCACCGACAACAACATCTCTTCGGCGGTGGTGGCGGGCGACAACCTCGTCTTTACCGACACCATCACCGGCACCGGGGGCATCACCCCGACCGGCACCGTCACCTGGACGGTGACCGGACCCAACGGGACCCTGGTCTGCTCCAGCACCACCACCCTCAGCGGCTCGGGCTCTACCGCCACGGCCACCTGCACCCTCGATGACGTGATCGCTGGCCCCTACAGCGCCTCGGCCGTCTACTCGGGCGACAGCAACTACCTCACGAGCACCTCTAACACCGACTCGACCACGGTCGGCGCGACCAGCTCGCAGAGCCAAGTCACCGACAACAACATCTCTTCGGCGGTGGTGGCGGGCGACAACCTCGTCTTTACCGACACCATCACCGGCACCGGGGGCATCACCCCGACCGGCACCGTCACCTGGACGGTGACCGGACCCAACGGGACCCTGGTCTGCTCCAGCACCACCACCCTCAGCGGCTCGGGCTCTACCGCCACGGCCACCTGCACCCTCGATGACGTGATCGCTGGCCCCTACAGCGCCTCGGCCGTCTACTCGGGCGACAGCAACTACCTCACGAGCACCTCTAACACCGACTCGACCACGGTCGGCGCGACCAGCTCGCAGAGCCAAGTCACCGACAACAACATCTCTTCGGCGGTGGTGGCGGGCGACAACCTCGTCTTTACCGACACCATCACCGGCACCGGGGGCATCACCCCGACCGGCACCGTCACCTGGACGGTGACCGGACCCAACGGGACCCTGGTCTGCTCCAGCACCACCACCCTCAGCGGCTCGGGCTCTACCGCCACGGCCACCTGCACCCTCGATGACGTGATCGCTGGCCCCTACAGCGCCTCGGCCGTCTACTCGGGCGACAGCAACTACCTCACGAGCACCTCTAACACCGACTCGACCACGGTCGGCGCGACCAGCTCGCAGAGCCAAGTCACCGACAACAACATCTCTTCGGCGGTGGTGGCGGGCGACAACCTCGTCTTTACCGACACCATCACCGGCACCGGGGGCATCACCCCGACCGGCACCGTCACCTGGACGGTGACCGGACCCAACGGGACCCTGGTCTGCTCCAGCACCACCACCCTCAGCGGCTCGGGCTCTACCGCCACGGCCACCTGCACCCTCGATGACGTGATCGCTGGCCCCTACAGCGCCTCGGCCGTCTACTCGGGCGACAGCAACTACCTCACGAGCACCTCTAACACCGACTCGACCACGGTCGGCGCGACCAGCTCGCAGAGCCAAGTCACCGACAACAACATCTCTTCGGCGGTGGTGGCGGGCGACAACCTCGTCTTTACCGACACCATCACCGGCACCGGGGGCATCACCCCGACCGGCACCGTCACCTGGACGGTGACCGGACCCAACGGGACCCTGGTCTGCTCCAGCACCACCACCCTCAGCGGCTCGGGCTCTACCGCCACGGCCACCTGCACCCTCGATGACGTGATCGCTGGCCCCTACAGCGCCTCGGCCGTCTACTCGGGCGACAGCAACTACCTCACGAGCACCTCTAACACCGACTCGACCACGGTCGGCGCGACCAGCTCGCAGAGCCAAGTCACCGACAACAACATCTCTTCGGCGGTGGTGGCGGGCGACAACCTCGTCTTTACCGACACCATCACCGGCACCGGGGGCATCACCCCGACCGGCACCGTCACCTGGACGGTGACCGGACCCAACGGGACCCTGGTCTGCTCCAGCACCACCACCCTCAGCGGCTCGGGCTCTACCGCCACGGCCACCTGCACCCTCGATGACGTGATCGCTGGCCCCTACAGCGCCTCGGCCGTCTACTCGGGCGACAGCAACTACCTCACGAGCACCTCTAACACCGACTCGACCACGGTCGGCGCGACCAGCTCGCAGAGCCAAGTCACCGACAACAACATCTCTTCGGCGGTGGTGGCGGGCGACAACCTCGTCTTTACCGACACCATCACCGGCACCGGGGGCATCACCCCGACCGGCACCGTCACCTGGACGGTGACCGGACCCAACGGGACCCTGGTCTGCTCCAGCACCACCACCCTCAGCGGCTCGGGCTCTACCGCCACGGCCACCTGCACCCTCGATGACGTGATCGCTGGCCCCTACAGCGCCTCGGCCGTCTACTCGGGCGACAGCAACTACCTCACGAGCACCTCAACACCGACTCGACCACGGTCGGCGCGACCAGCTCGCAGAGCCAAGTCACCGACAACAACATCTCTTCGGCGGTGGTGGCGGGCGACAACCTCGTCTTTACCGACACCATCACCGGCACCGGGGGCATCACCCCGACCGGCACCGTCACCTGGACGGTGACCGGACCCAACGGGACCCTGGTCTGCTCCAGCACCACCACCCTCAGCGGCTCGGGCTCTACCGCCACGGCCACCTGCACCCTCGATGACGTGATCGCTGGCCCCTACAGCGCCTCGGCCGTCTACTCGGGCGACAGCAACTACCTCACGAGCACCTCTAACACCGACTCGACCACGGTCGGCGCGACCAGCTCGCAGAGCCAAGTCACCGACAACAACATCTCTTCGGCGGTGGTGGCGGGCGACAACCTCGTCTTTACCGACACCATCACCGGCACCGGGGGCATCACCCCGACCGGCACCGTCACCTGGACGGTGACCGGACCCAACGGGACCCTGGTCTGCTCCAGCACCACCACCCTCAGCGGCTCGGGCTCTACCGCCACGGCCACCTGCACCCTCGATGACGTGATCGCTGGCCCCTACAGCGCCTCGGCCGTCTACTCGGGCGACAGCAACTACCTCACGAGCACCTCAACACCGACTCGACCACGGTCGGCGCGACCAGCTCGCAGAGCCAAGTCACCGACAACAACATCTCTTCGGCGGTGGTGGCGGGCGACAACCTCGTCTTTACCGACACCATCACCGGCACCGGGGGCATCACCCCGACCGGCACCGTCACCTGGACGGTGACCGGACCCAACGGGACCCTGGTCTGCTCCAGCACCACCACCCTCAGCGGCTCGGGCTCTACCGCCACGGCCACCTGCACCCTCGATGACGTGATCGCTGGCCCCTACAGCGCCTCGGCCGTCTACTCGGGCGACAGCAACTACCTCACGAGCACCTCAACACCGACTCCACCACGGTCGGCGCGACCAGCTCGCAGAGCCAAGTCACCGACAACAACATCTCTTCGGCGGTGGTGGCGGGCGACAACCTCGTCTTTACCGACACCATCACCGGCACCGGGGGCATCACCCCGACCGGCACCGTCACCTGGACGGTGACCGGACCCAACGGGACCCTGGTCTGCTCCAGCACCACCACCCTCAGCGGCTCGGGCTCTACCGCCACGGCCACCTGCACCCTCGATGACGTGATCGCTGGCCCCTACAGCGCCTCGGCCGTCTACTCGGGCGACAGCAACTACCTCACGAGCACCTCAACACCGACTCGACCACGGTCGGCGCGACGAGCTCGCAGAGCCAAGTCACCGACAACAACACCTCTTCGGCGGTGGTGGCGGGCGACAACCTCGTCTTTACCGACACCATCACCGGCACCGGGGGCATCACCCCGACCGGCACCGTCACCTGGACGGTGACCGGACCCAACGGGACCCTGGTCTGCTCCAGCACCACCACCCTCAGCGGCTCGGGCTCTACCGCCACGGCCACCTGCACCCTCGATGACGTGATCGCGGCCCCGACAGCGCCTCGGCCGTCTACTCGGGCGACAGCAACTACCACGAGCACCTCAACACCGACTCGACGACGGTCGGCGCGACCAGCTCGCAGAGCCAAGTCACCGACAACAACATCTCTTCGGCGGTGGTGGCGGGCGACAACCTCGTCTTTACCGACACCATCACCGGCACCGGGGGCATCACCCCGACCGGCACGGTCACCTGGACGGTGACCGGACCCAACGGGACCCTGGTCTGCTCCAGCACCACCACCCTCAGCGGCTCGGGCTCTACCGCCACGGCCACCTGCACCCTCGACGACGTGATCGCTGGCCCCTACAGCGCCTCGGCCGTCGACCGGGGGACAGCAACTACCTCACGAGCACCTCAACACCGACTCGACCACGGTCGGCGCGACCAGCTCGCAGAGCCAAGTCACCGACAACAACATCTCTTCGGCGGTGGCGGGCGACAACCTCGTCTTTACCGACACCATCACCGGCACCGGGGGCATCACCCCGACCGGCACCGTCACCTGGACGGTGACCGGACCCAACGGGACCCTGGTCTGCTCCAGCACCACCACCCTCAGCGGCTCGGGCTCTACCGCCACGGCCACCTGCACCCTCGATGACGTGATCGCTGGCCCCTACAGCGCCTCGGCCGTCTACTCGGGCGACAGCAACGACCACGAGCACCTCTAACACCGACTCGACCATGGTCGGCGCGACCAGCTCGCAGAGCCAAGTCACCGACAACAACATCCCTTCGGCGGGGTGGCGGGCGACAACCTCGTCTTTACCGACACCATCACCGGCACCGGGGGCATCACCCCGACCGGCACCGTCACCTGGACGGTGACCGGACCCAACGGGACCCTGGTCTGCTCCAGCACCACCACCCTCAGCGGCTCGGGCTCTACCGCCACGGCCACCTGCACCCTCGACGACGTGATCGCCGGCCCCTACAGCGCCTCGGCCGTCTACGCGGGCGACAGCAACTACCTCACGAGCACCTCAACACCGACTCGACCACGGTCGGCGCGACCAGCTCGCAGAGCCAAGTCACCGACAACAGCATCTCTTCGGCGGTGGTGGCGGCGACACCCTCGTCTTTACCGACACCATCACCGGCACCGGGGGCATCACCCCGACCGGCACCGTCACCTGGACGGTGACCGGACCCAACGGGACCCTGGTCTGCTCCAGCACCACCACCCTCAGCGGCTCGGGCTCTACCGCCACGGCCACCTGCACCCTCGATGACGTCATCGCTGGCCCCTACAGCGCCTCGGCCGTCTACTCGGGCGACAGCAACTACCTCACGAGCACCTCTAACACCGACTCGACGATGGTTGGCGCGACCAGCTCGGAGAGCGAAGTCACCGACAACAACATCTCTTCGGCGGTGGTGGCGGGCGACAACCTCGGCTTTACCGACACCATCACCGGCACCGGGGGCATCACCCCGACCGGCACCGTCACCTGGACGGTGACCGGACCCAACGGGACCCTGGTCTGCTCCAGCACGACCACCCTCAGCGGCTCGGGCTCTACCGCGACGGCCACCTGCACCCTCGATGACGTGATCGCTGGCCCCTACAGCGCCTCGGCCGTCTACTCGGGCGACAGCAACTACCTCACGAGCACCTCTAACACCGACTCGACCACGGTCGGCGCGACCAGCTCGCAGAGCCAAGTCACCGACAACAACATCTCTTCGGCGGGGTGGCGGGCGACAACCTCGGCTTCACCGACACCATCACCGGCACCGGGGGCATCACCCCGACCGGCACCGTCACCTGGACGGTGACCGGACCCAACGGGACCCTGGTCTGCTCCAGCACCACCACCCTCAGCGGCTCGGGCTCTACCGCGACGGCCACCTGCACCCTCGATGACGTCATCGCTGGCCCCTACAGCGCCTCGGCCGTCTACTCGGGCGACAGCAACTACCTCACGAGC